>NZ_CP119786.1 GCF_029338235.1 Haloarcula rara | reverse complement strand
CCCTCGGTGTGCTGGACCATGCGATAATATACGTCCAGCTGACATATTACTGTGTCCGATAGACGGCCTGGCGATGAACAGTTCACCACAGTGTCGGCTTTTGCCGACAGACTCAGACACGACGAAGCGTCACCGAAAAGACGCTACCGTCAAGGTTCGGCTCGCCAGCCCAATCGGAGCGGTCCCGAATCTGAACGGTGCCGTCGTACATCGCCACCAGCGTATCTACCAGATAGAGCCCGATGCCCGACCCGTGGCTCTGCTCTCCCATCGCGCCCTGCCCGAACACGGACGATTTCTGACTGTCTGGAATGCCCGGGCCATTGTCACAGACGTGGACCGCGACCCGGTCGGCGTCGGTCTCGACTTCGACCGAGACATGGGGTTCGGCCTTGTCGTTGTGTATCACGGCGTTGTTCAGGAGGTTCCGGAACACGGAGGAGAGCAGGTCAGTGGCGGTCACCTGCAGCCCCGGCAGAAGCGACTCCGGCACGGTGATCGTCGCGTCAGCGTGGGCCGAGTTGGCCTTGGCGACCTCTGTCTCGAGGACACTCGGCAGGGATATCGGGTGCAGTTCTGGCTGTTCCTCCCCGTCGAGTATCTCCATGAAATCCCCAGCGGTGTCGGCGATGGCCTCGATGTGTTCGCTGGCCCGCATGATGCGGTCCAGGTGGTCTTCGCCGGCCGGCTCGACGTGCTCCCGGAGGGCCACTCCCCACCCGAGAATCACGGTCAGGTCGTTTTTGATGTCGTGTCGGACAATCTGGTTGAGCAGCGCCAGTTCCCGGTTTCGCTGCTCCAGTTCCTCCTGCTGGCGGGCGCGCTCGATGGCGTATCTGATAGTCTGGCCGAGGAGTTTCGGGCCGAGGTCGGTCTTGATGAGGAAGTCCTGAGCACCCCGTTCGACCGCTTCGACACCGACACCGTCCTCGTCGCCCGGTGAGGACCACAACTGGCTCGGTCCCGGCCACATCGAGCATCGTCTCGAGCGTTTCGAACCCGCCACTGTCGGGGAGGTCGAGGTCCAGCAGGATGATATCTACCGTGTCGTCCGGGCCTCGGTTGCCTCGGCGAGGCGGTCGACGTGTCGAACCGTGAACGTCTGGGTCTGTTCTTTGAGGAACTCCTCGATGAGTCGCGCGTCGCTGGGATTGTCCTCCACCAATAGTATCGTGTGTTCGTCTGTCATGGTCAGTGGTCCCCGTCCGTCCCCGTGACCCAGAACCGAACTGCGCCGGCGATCCGTCGGATGAACTCGTCGGGGTCGGTCGGTTTCTTGATGTATCCGTTGGCCGATGCCTCGTAGATTCGGTGGATATCGTCGGGATTCTCCAGGCTGGAGACGACGACGACCGGCAGTGTGTCGGCGGAGTGGGCCCCACGTATCCGCTGCAGTACTTCCAGTCCGGACAGGCCCGGGAGATTCATATCCAGCAGGAGTAACTCGGGTCGGTCGCTCACAGCGCCCTCGGTGTCTGTGAGTGCCGCAAGCGCCCGCGGCCCGGTGTCGTACTGGTCCAGGTCGATATCGCTATCGGCAGCAGTGACACCCGCTTCGATGAGTCGGATGTCACCGGGGTTGTCTTCGATAGACACCACCCGCGGCGCGTCCGGACCAGTCTCCGGGTCACTCACTGCGCTCACCACCGGCCGGAAGCGTCACGGTGAACGTGGAGCCGTCTCCGGGCGAAGATTCGACCCGGATATCGCCCCCGTGTCTGTCGACGATTTTCCGACAGATAGACAGGCCGATACCCGTCCCCTCGAACTCCTCGTTCGTGTGGAGCCGCTGGAACACCTCGAAGATGGCGTCGGTCTGGTCCGGGGCCATCCCGATGCCGTTGTCACTGATGGCAACGCTGACCATCCCGTCGGTCTCCGTGATTTCGAGACCCACCTCCGGGGTCCCCGTGTTGTACTTGATACCGTTCTCGACGAGGTTCTGGAAGAGCTGTAAGAGCTGGGTCTCCGCACCCCGTACAGTGGCCGCCGTCGCCGGGACTGACACAGTCGCGTCAGTCTCGGCGATTTTCACCTCGAGCCCGTCGGTCACCCGGTCGAAAAGCGCCGCGAGGGCGACCGGTTCGAAGGCGTCGTCGCTGGTCCCGACCCGAGAGTAGGTCAGGAGCGCCTGAATCATCTCGCGCATCCGGTCGGCTCCGTCGACGGCGAACTCGATGAACTCACTGGCGTCACCGTCCAGCGCGTGGCCGTATCGCCGCTCGATGAGCGTCAGATAGCTCGATACAGTCCTGAGAGGCTCTTGCAGGTCGTGTGAGGCCGCGTACGCGAACTGTTCGAGTTCACGGTTGGACCGCTGGAGGTCTGCCTGGGTCCGGCGCAACACCGCCTCGCGTTCCGCGCGGGTCAGCGCCGTTTCGACCGTCGAGGAGAGGACTTCGAGCAGGTTTATATCCGTCTCGGAGAACGCCCGCGGCTCGAGTGACCCAGCGGTCATGATACCGTGCTCGCCCAGTGGGACAGACGCTTCCGAGCGGAGCTTCGTGTCCGGGTTCACGAGCCCGGACGCCGTCGACAGGTCGTTGTACACCCGGACTTCTCCGCTGTCGAAGGCCGCCCAGGCGAGCCCGGACCCGCGCTCGAACGTCGGCTGTTCCGTGATATACGCCGCCGACTCCTCGCTCATACACTCCGGGACCAGCTGTTCAGTCGACTCGTCGTACCACCAGACACCCGTCATCTGCATGTCGAGCACCGACTTCGCGTTCTCGACCACCAGCGAGCCGATTTCGGCTTTCGACTCCGCGGTCATCAGTTGCTGTGCCGTCTCGTTGATATCGCGGAGTTTCCGCTCGAAGGTCTCGCTGGTCAGCTCGTAGCTTATCCACTGGACGAGGAGTTCGACGAACGCCCGCTCGGTCTCGTCGAAAGCGTGGTCACGGCTCTCCCGGTCCGCGAAACAGAGCGTTCCGTAAGCTTCGCCGTCGACGGTCACGGTCCCGCCGATGTAACACCCCAGATCGGACCGCTCGTAGGCGGCGTCGTCCGCCCAGCCCTCGGCGACCGCGTCCCGGATGCCCAGCGTCACCTCCTGCTCTATGGTTTTGCGGCAGTACGTCTCCGATTCCGGTACGGAGCGACCGGCCCGGAGGTCGGGGTGGTCCCCGACCACCTGCACGATGTGCTGTGTCCCCTGCTCCATTCGGTTCAGGAACCCGTACTGGATGTCGAGCCGTTCGGTCCCCAGTTCCAGCAGCGCTCGGAGCTTATCCTCGAACGGCTGGTCGGTATCTGACGCTATTTCGGTGAGCTCCCGGAGTGATTGTTCGCTCTCCCGCAGAGATGTCTCGAGTCGTTTCTGTTCCGTGATGTCGATAAGATACCCGAGATAGTGGGTTATCTCGCCGTCGGTACGGAGTATCTTGGTGTTGTCTGTGACCCAGCGCACCTGACCGCTCCTGGTCACCATCCGGTAGGGCTCGTGGGTGAACCGGTCGACGGTCCCGTCGCTCTGGACGCCGACTTCCTCGGCGATTCGGTCGAGGTCGTCGTCGTGAATCAGGTCCGCGTAGGGGACCGCACCCGACTCCAGTTCCTCGGCGGTGTAGCCGAATGTGTCGGCGACGTTGCCGGAGACGTACTCGACCGGCCAGCCGTCGTCGTTGCGCCACTTGAACACGACGGCCGGCCCCTGGGCGAACATATCCCGCTCGGCCTCCAGGTTGAGCTTCGATTCCTTCTCCTCGGTGATATCGAGGTGGATACCGACCGCACGAGACGGGGCGCCGTCGTCGTCGCGGGCGACGATTTTCCCGACGTCCCGTATCCATTTCCAGTCACCGCTCTCCGTCTCCATCCGGTGTTCGCAGTCGTACAACGCCTTCTCCCCGGCGATATGTGCCCCGAGTTCGTCCTCGACAGCAGCCACATCGGCCGGATGGACACGGTCTTCCCAGGTGTCGAGTGTCGGTTCGATATCCGGCAGTGAGAGGCCGAGCATCGACGCCCACTGCTGGTTGAACGTGACCTCGTCAGTCTCCATGTCCCAGTCCCAGACGCCGAGGTTTGCCCCTTCCACGGCCAGGTCGAGTCGCTCCTTGACCGTCCGGAGTTCCGCTTCGCGTCGCTTCCGCTCAGTGATATCCCGGTCGACGGCGATGAACCGTTCCGCACCGTCGACCTCGGTCTTGTTGACCCACACCTCCACCGGGAACGTCTCACCGTTCTGTCGGCGGTGTTCGCTCTCGACTTTCAGGATGTCATCGCGGTCCATCTCCGACCAGACAGCGCGGAGTTCGGACGGTTCGATACCGACCTCGATATCGGCGACCGACATCGAACACAGCCGCTCACGGTCGTACCCGAGCGATTCGACGACCGTGTCGTTCACGTCCAGGATAGCCCCCTCGGCGTCGTGGACGATGATACCGTCGGGGGACTTGTCGAACAGCGCCCTGAGCTGGCTGCGCTGGCGCTGGAGCTCGCGCTCTCGCTCTTTCTGGGCCGTGATATCACGGTTCGTACATATCAACTCGCCGCTCTCGAGGACCGAGAGCCCCAGGTCCTGATGGACCGACGTGCCGTCGCGTTTCCGCCCGAGAGTCTCCCCGCGCCACTCACCAGCGTCCGCGAGCACCGGGAACACCTCCTTCTGGAGGCGCGCTATCTCGTCCCCACCGTAGACGTCTCGCCACTCCGCACCGACGAGCTCGTCGGGGTCGTAGTCGAAGATAGCCGCGTGGGCCTCGTTCATGTAGACGTACTCGTCATCGTCGAGGATGGCGATGCCGTCCATCGCCACCTCCATCGCCGCCGACTGGAGCTCGATTTCGGCGTCACGCTCCTTTCGCTCGGTGATGTCGGTCGCGATACCGACCAGTCGGCGGGCCGTCTCAGTGCCTGCGAGCAACTCGGCGCGGGCTTCGACCCACATCCAGTTGCCGTCGTCCTGCCTCACCCGATACTCTATCTGCAACGTGTCGCCGTCCTCGCGTATCTGCTGCAGGGAATCACGCACCGTCGCGCGGTCGTCCTCGTGGACGAGGTCGATGAACTCCGCGAAGGTGCTCTCCGTGGCCCCCGACGCAAGCCCGAAGAGCTGTTTCATCGAATCGGTGTAGACCACGCTTTTGGTGTCCAGATTCAGCTCCCAGACGCCCGCGTTCGTCCCAGCGAGGGCGACGGTGAGCCGCTGTGTGGTCTCCTCGAGTTCTCGCTCGCGCTCTTTTGCCGCCGTGATGTCCGTCGCGATTCCCAGCACCGCCTCGTCGCTGTTGCCGACCGGGTCGTACGGAATCTTCGTCGTCTTGAACGTCCGTGTCTCACCGGTAGCGACAGTCATCGGTTCGGCTGCGATCTCCTTTCGCTCGCCGGACTCGATGACGGCGATATCGTCCGCCTGGAACTGTCTGGCCTCGGCCGGCGACGAGACGAGGTCGCTGTCGGTCGCCCCCTCGATTTCCGCGACGGGCAGACCGTTGGCATCCGCCGTCGCCTGGTTCGCCAGTATGTACTCGTTGTCCCTGTTCTTGGCGAACACGAGCTGTGGCAGGAGGTCGATAATCTGTCGGAGCCGGTCGCGGTTCGC
The DNA here is from genome assembly GCF_029338235.1 of Haloarcula rara. Classification (GTDB taxonomy): domain Archaea; phylum Halobacteriota; class Halobacteria; order Halobacteriales; family Haloarculaceae; genus Haloarcula; species Haloarcula rara. Next base: position 242,052 of record NZ_CP119786.1, on the reverse strand, counting down.
AGCGGCCCGTTCCTTGTTCTGCTGGCGGCTGAGCTCCTTGCCCACCCACTGTGCGAGCACGCGGACGAACGTCTTCTCACCCTCGGTGAACGGCTCCGACCGCTCCGTCGCCCCGGTGAACTCGAGGGCCCCGTATCGGTCGCCGTCAACGACGACGCTGGTCCCGATGTAGGACCCGTCTGTGTCACCCGGCGACCGGTCGCTCGCCTCGACAGCAGACACGGCCACCAGGTCATCGGTACCGACGAGATAGGCCGTGTCGACCCGGTCGCCCGGCTGGGCGAGGCCGTCGGGACCGTAGGCGTATTCGACCGTTGACGCGCCGTCGGCCACCGACGAGAGCACCCCGGCGTCAAGTCCCAGGTGGTCGGCCCCCAGTTCGAGCAGCGCAGCGATTTGCTCCGCGGACGGTCGGGAGTCGTCCGTCGTGATATCGTGGAAGGCCTGGAGCGCGTCCGTGCGGGCCTCGACCTGTTGGGCCCACTCGATGCGTGCACTCGCGTCTCTGACCGACAACAGTGAGGCCAGCGTCTCGCCGTCGGTGGCCTGCAGGGGCGTCCCGAGTGTCTCACCCTCGAAGGTGGTCCCATCGGCACGCTGGTACTCGACGACGTAGGTCTCGGTTCCGTCGTACCCTTGCTCGGTGAACCGCTCGGCGCCCTGACGCCTGAAATCAGACGGGTCAGTGTACAGAATCGCTATCGATTCCCCGACGACATCGGCCACATCGTATCCAAAGAGCTGGGCCGCAGCGGGATTGAAATCCGTGATGCACCGGTCGCTGTCGGCGACGACCAGCGCGTCCTCTGTGCCTTCGAAAACGGTCTCGAAGAGCGCCGTTGCCGCTGTCGGTCGAGCGCGGCGCCCCGTTCGTCGGTGATATCGTAGAAAAACGCGGTGAGTCCGTCCTCAGACGGATAGATTCGGACCCTGAACCACCGCTCGCGCTCCTCGCTGTAGCTCTCGAATCGCACCGGAGCCTGTGTCCGCATGGCCTCCCGGAGCTTCCCGCCGACGCGACCGTCCCCGACATGCGGGACGGCGTCCCAGATGGTCGTCTCGAGAAGCTCCTCGGGCCCACGTCCCAGCAACGCCCCGGCCTCGGCGTTGACGAACGTGAACTGCCACTCCGTGTCGACAGCACAGACGGCTTCGTCGACGCGGTCGAGAGCCCCGTAAACGGCGTCAGTGTCGCTCGCAGGAGCCCCGGAATCAGTACTCATCGACGCCTCTCGGAGGACACATCACGCCGACAGCGACAGCACTCTCTCGGTTCCCAGGCCCGCCTACTGGGCCGGCCCGGAGCGAAGCCAGTCCGTTCATGATACACTCACGTTCTGTCGGTATATAATATCTCTCTGGCCGCGGAACGTTTGCACAACCGTTCTCGTGGCTGGACGCCGCCTACTCATCTATCTGCCCGAATAGCCGCCTTAGTTCCGCTGGCACGTCCTCGAGTGCCGCAGTGAGAAGTTGCTGTTTGGGATGGTCCGCGTTTGCGATTATCTCGCCGAACTCCTCGGCCAGCCATTCGACAGAGTAAAACTGCGTGCTGTGTCCGCTTCCGGTGTCCAGGTAGGCGAAGGCGTCCTCAGAGAAGGTCGTGTGCGGGAGATTCGAGAGCAGCCAGGTCTCCGGGTCCGGACTGCTATCGGTGGGCGAATCGGTCTGTTGCATACGCATCGTTCTTGCCTATAAGAAGGGATGCCATAGTACTCACCACACACCCTTACAGGTAAGGGGAATTGGCCGAAGCCGAACCACGCGGCCACCCTGTTGTGATGTGCTCCGGCAAAGCGGTTGCCAGCCCCGCTGTATGTAGCCTACCGACGGGACGAGTCGCCTGTCCCGGAGTTATCGGCCGGTCCGGTGGAGCCGGTAGGCCCCCCGCTCGCGGCCCTCGTCGTGGTAGACGACCGGCTCCTCTATGGCGACGAGAGTGTCGCTGTCCACCGCTGCCGCGGTCACGACGCCCGCCGTCTCGAACGTTTCGAGGTGGCCGGTAGCGATATCGAAAACGCGGAGCGCGTGCGTGTCGCCGTCCCTGTCGCGGAAATGCTGGGCGCCCGGTACGGCCAGCAGGTCGCCGTCGGCGCCGAGCCCGCTGGCGAAGCCGACCACGTCGGCCGACCAGCGTCTGTGTCCGTCGAGCGAGACACCGACCGCAGTGTGTTCCTCGGGGTGACGGACATCGGTCTCACGGCCGTCTTCGGGGTAGGTGTTCCCAGTGACGAACACCGCGCCCGACGCCGTGGCGTGGACGTGATTCGGATAGGCGTACACGACTTCGCCGTCGATAGCGTCCGGTGTCGCAAGCGGGAGACGCCACCGTTCCGCGCCGTCTGGCCCGAGACGGTAGCCGTGGTAGTCGCCGTGGCTCGTGAGGATCGCCCCGTCCTCGAGGAGGGCCACGTCGCCGACGCGACGCTGGCCGTCGGTCCCCGGATCCCACATCCACCGCGGCGTCCCGTCGATAGCGTCGAGCACGACGAGACCGTGCTGGTGGTCCCCGGGACACCGGTTGTAGGCGACGGCGAGGCGGTCCTCCCGGACCGACAGCGAAATCGGTGACGCGTCCGTGTGGTAGGTCCACTCGACCGTTCCGTCGGCCCCGAACGCGTAGACGACGCTCTCGAAGTGGCGTTCGGTCGCCTGGTCGGGCCGGCGCTCGTACCGCCTGGCGGCCGCGTAACACCGGTCGCCGTCGGTGACCAGCCCCGCGACGAACGGCTTGCAAAAGCGGGTGTCGGACTGGGGGTCGCCCACGTCACTGCAGGTGTCGTACCGCCACCGGAGGGTGCCGTCGCGGTCGTGACAGCGAACCGCGCCGCGGGCGCTGCGCTCGCCGACGACCACGCCTCCGACGGCCCGAGACGCGGAGCGGCGACCGCCGCCGGAGTGGACGCCACCGAAGGGCGTCGCGGCGACGACGCTGGGCTCGCCCGACGTCGCCTGCCGCCACCGGTTCGTCGGCGGTCCGTTCCCGCCCACATCGAAGCCCAGCAGGGTGCCCTCGTGTGTCCCGACGACGGCCAGCCCGTCGGAAAGCGTGACGGCCGAGCGGCGACCCTGCTGTCGGGAACGAGCCGGGGGAATCTCGCCCAGCGGTGCCGCCGACGCCTGCTCACTCATCGACTGGGAACGCCTCGTGGAGCACGTCGTGGGCCTCGCCCAGACCGTCGAGAACGCTCTCGCCCTGGGCGGTGATGCGGCTCACGGCGCGTTCGGCGTCCCTGACGGCGACGAGCCGGCCACGCATGTAGTCGTACTCCGCGCTGTCGCTGTCCGTGCGGGCGATCCCCTCTTCGAGGTCGACGAGGGCGGCGTCGAGGTGGCGCTCGATGGCGGCGAGCGTCTCCGCGTTCGCGAGCGCCTCGATGGGGCCGGTCATGTGCCCCTCCAGCTCCTGTTCGGCGTGCTGGCGCGCGTGGTCGTCTTCGGTACCGAGAACGTTCATGAGGCCGAGTCGAAGGGCCTCGATTTCGTAGCAGCTCATAGGTATCGTATTGTTGTGGTGTTACTTACAGCGTCTGGTCGACCAGTTCGCTCACGATGCGGTCCCGGTCCAGATGGTCGGCGACGAGTCGGTCGGCGTCGTCCTCGCCGACGTCGCCGTACCAGACCCCGTCGGGGTAGACCGCGACCATCGGCCCCTCGCCACAGCGACCCAGACAGGACGACCGGGTGATACGAGCGTCGCAGTGGTCGCTGTCGCGGGCGGCCTGGCGCAGCCGTTCGAGCACGGCGGGCGCGCCGTCGGCGGCGCAGGTCTGGTTCGTACAGACGGCGACGTGTTTCTCGGGCGCGTCGTGGACGTGTGGGTCGTCGTCGACGTCCTCGCGGTCTTCGTGTTCGGCCTGGTGGGTCAGCGCCCGCAACATCGCCCGGGCGCCCCCGGTGTCGTCCTCGTAGCCGTCGAGTTCGACCTTGTACTTGCAGGTGTCACAGGACATCTCGACGCTCCCCGTACGGGCCTCCTGCCAGCGGTCGCCCAGCACGTCCAGCAGCCTGTGGTCTGTCCCCAGCGGTTCACCGAAGCCGGCATCGACGTAGGGGTACTCCTCGTCGAACTCGCGGGCACCGTCCTTGATACGGCCCGTCAGCACGCCGTCACCGAGCATGTACGGCAGGACGACGACGGCGTCGGGACGTGTCTTGGCCACGTCGTGAAGGGTCTCATCGAGGAGTGGCTCGGTGACGCCGATGAATGAGGCCTCGACGCGGCCGAAGTCCCGTCCCTCGTACAGCAGCCGCGCGAGCTTGTGGACGTCGGCGTTGGCGTCGGGATCCGAGGAGCCACGCGCACAGACGACGACGGCGACGTCGTCGGCCTCTCGGTCCACGCCGAGTTCGGCCTCGACGGCCGCTGCTCGGTCGTCCAGCAGGTCCAGAATGGCCGGGTGGACGCCCAGATGCGCGCCGTTGTTGATGGTCAGCTCCGGATGGCGCTCGCGGGCCTGCGTGACAGCCAGGGGCACGTCGTTCTTGACGTGGCTGGCCGCAAACAGCGAGAGGTGGACGACCGTCACCTGCGAGACAGTGGCTGCGAGCCCGGCGATGGCGTCGTCGATGGCCGGCTCGGCCAGCTCGAGGAAGGCGGCGTCGACCGGGATACCGAGCCGCCCTTCGAGTTCGGCGGCCAGTTCGCGGACCTGCTCGTTTGATTTTTCGCGGCGGGAGCCGTGCCCCGCAAGCAGGATAGCCTCGTCATCGAGGCCCTCGGGAGCGGTGGTCGCTTCGCTCATCGGACTCGTTCGATGCTCTTGCGGAGCTTGCGCCGACGGCTCGGGGCGAAGAGCCCGCTCGATTCGCTCCCCTCGTAGAGCCACTCGCCGACGGCGGGGACGGCGTCGTCGTCGACACCGAACCAGTACCCCGAGGAGGCGTCGCTGCAGTCGTCGTAGGGAGCCGCGACCGGGATATCCTCGAGCAGCGACTGTATCGTCCGGAGGAGGCCCCGGCTCTCGTGAACGAAGGAGAGGCCGACGGCGTCGTCGTCTGACTTGAAACAGACCGTCCCACAGCCCTCCACGAGCCCGCGGAGCAGCTGCCGGTCGTAGTCGGCCAGCGGGTCCAGCCGGTAGCCGCCGGACTCTCCCTCGAAGGGCAGTCCCAGCGCCCCGCTGGCCCGTTCGGCCAGGGGCCCGACGACCTGGACCGTGTACTCCTCCTCCCGGCGGGTAATCGAGGTGTCGTGGGCGTACTGGCGCTCGACGATACGCTGGTCCGTGCGCTCGGCGCCGGCGACGCTCGCGAGCCGGCGAGCGGCGGTCTCGTCGGTCGTCCGGACGGTGACACAGTTCTGTCCGCACGCGCCGTCGCCGGCGACCCGGCCCCAGAAGTACGCCGTCTCGGGGTGGGCCGCCAGCATGTCGGCTGGCGGGCCGGTCTCGATGCTCATCGACCGGCCTCCGTCGGTTCGAGCGTCTGGGGCGGCGCGTCGGTCTCGGCGTCCTCGACGGTGATGGCGTCCAGCGGGCAGGCGTCGGCCGCCTGCTCGGCGTCGCCCCGGTGGTCGTCGTCGAACGTCGCCGCGATAGCGTGCTCGTCGTCCACCTCGATGGCGGCCAGTCCGTCGGCGTCTTCCACGAAGCGGTCGTCCCGCACCAGACAGGCGAAGACGCCGTCGCAGGCATCGCGGTCGATAGTTACTGTATACATTGTCAGTAATCGTATTTCGTCTCGTACCCACGTGGCGTGACCATCCGGTCGTCCCAGACGTAGGTGTCCTCGTTGCCGACCAGCAAGGTGGTCGTCATGTCCACGAGGTCTGTCTCGCCCAGTTCCGGGAGCTCCTGTAGCTCGACGATTTCGACCTGTTCGTCCTCGCGGCCGGCGGCGTGGACGACGCCGACGGGCGTCTCGGGGTCGCGGTGTTCGAGCAGTATCTCACAGCACTTCTCGTAGTTCTCGCGGCGCTTGCGGCTCCACGGGTTGTAGATGGAGATGGTAAAGCCCTCCTTGGCGGCGGCGTGGAGCCGTGACTCGATGGTCGGCATATCGGTGAGGTGGTCCGACAGCGAGATCGAGACGGTGTCGTTGACAAGCGGCGCGCCGACGCGTGCGGCACAGGACTGGGCGGCCGGGACGCCCGGCACCACGTCGAAGTCGAGCATCGACGCCGTCGCGCCCTTCGATTCGATTATTTCGAGGGCGAGCCCGGCCAGCGCGTAGACGTTCGGGTCGCCGCTGCCGATGATGGCGACGTCGTTGCCGGCAAGCGCCCGGTCGATGGCCTCCTCCGTGCGGGAGACCTCGCCACACATCGGCGTGTTGTAGATGTCCTCGGCCCCCTCGACGACCTCGTCGGGGAGCAGTTCAACGTAGGTTGTATAGCCGACGATGTGTTCGGCTTCCAGCAGCGCCGACCGTGCCCTGGCGGTCATCCCCTCCGGCTGGCCGGGGCCGAGGCCGACGGCGACGAGCCGACCGGGGTCGGCTTCGAAATCGTCGACGGTCGCGCCGACCTCTTCCTCGTCGGAGCTGTTGGCTCCGCAGGAACTGCTGCTGGAACCGGATGAACTCGAAGACGCTCCACATTTCGAGGAGCTTTCGGTGCTCGTCTCCGTCGAGTTCCCTGCCGTCTCGCTCGCGCCGCACTTCGGGGACGCGTCGGTGCTCGCCTCTGTGTCTGTTTCCGTCGTCGATGCCTGACTCGCGGCTTCGCCGCTCGTCTCGCCCGAGGCGCTTCGCGCCTCGCTTGCTCCACACTTCGATTCAGTCGATTCGGTGTTGTCGGTGCTCATAGTTCAGAAGTCCTCCACGTCACGCCCGCCACGCGGGGTGACCAGATAGTCGCGGTAGTCGTTGCCCCAGACCTCGGTCTCGTGTGTGCCGACGACGATGGACGACCCCATCCCGCCGACCTCCTCGGTGTGCTTGGGCAGTTCGCCGAGCGTCGTGATGGTCTCCGTTTCGTCGTCGAGATTCCGTCCGGCTGCGCCGCGGCCGGCGTCGTTAACGATCGCGGCGGGCGCATCGTCGGCCCGCTCCTCTCGGAGCACCTCGACGGCCTGCTCGTAATCCCGCCAGCAATTGTACAGCACGACGACGAACCCGGAGATAGCCGCCGCGCGGAGCTTCTCCTCGATCTCGTCCCAGCCGCGCCACTTGTCCGACAGGGAGATGGTACAGAAGTCGTTCGACAGCGGCGCGCCGAGATTCGCGGCTCCGGAGAGGGCGGCCGTCACGCCGGGGACGATTTCGATGGGCACGTCGTCGGCGTCGTCGGCCTCGGCCATCGTGAACATCAGGTCGGATTTCCCGTAGACGTTCGGATCGCCCCCGGAGACGTGGGCCACGTCCTCGCCGGCCCGGACCCGCTCGAAGGCTTCACGGGCGAGTTCGACCTGCTTGCCCATCGACGAGCGAATCAGAGTCTGGTGGGAGCCGTCGGGACGCTCCAGGACGGTGCCCGCCTCGTCGGCCACCTCGCCGTCGTCCGAGCGGTCCTCCAGCGCCGACGACGCCGGCGGCAGCGTCCCGTCTTTTCGGAGGAACTCCTGATAGAGGTTCGACGCGATGACCGTGTCGGCGGTCCTGATAACGTCACTCGCCCGCTGGGTCATGTGGTGGGGGAGTCCGGGACCGATGCCGACGACGTAGAGGGTGCCGTAGCCGTCTGGCGGAGTCGCCGTCGCGTCTACGGCCGATTCGGCGCTGCGGCGGTCGCTGCTCATCGGTCACCGCCGAGGTCGGCAGGCGGTCCAGGGGCAGTGCTATGAGACATAGCGTCTACAACGGAGCTTTCGCATAAAACAATTTTGTTTGTATTACACCAAGCTGGTTTTCTTCGTGCGTCAGGGCTGTTGGGGGGCCACTCTCGTCACAGAATCGCTTCAACGCGTAGGGCTGTCGTGAACGACTATCCTGACATCGGCACAGCGTGGCAACGGGGTGTCGAGTTTGCCTTCGAATCGGAGAGAAAGAGACGCCGTCACGAATTTATATTTCGGATATTTTGTTTCAATATATGTCCCGGAAAAGACCGGAGATACTCGTTACCATCGGGATATTTTATACGCTCTGGGCTACCGGACTTCTGAATACGACGATCTACACCGACCTACAACTGCTCGCCGGGTTTGCAGCACTGCATATATTTGTCGAAGTATCGTTACTCCCCGTGAAACGACTGGCCCGGAGCGGGGAACGGAAGACGGATTCGTGAAGTCCGATAGCAATCGTTCCGCTCAGATAGCCCGCTTCTGGAGGGGAGCCACACCTCTGTTTTCGTGACAAACAGAGTGGCGAGGAGAGTGAGACGGGCAGTATGGGGAAATCATCACGGGAGAACGGTGTCGTCGTGGTCCCGACGGGTCTTTTGCGTGGGCTTGGGAGGGCGATAGCGGCGTCTACAGTCAGTGCAGGCGCCCTGACTCGGGGCCACCCGGAAATCGAGACCACGAGGCAAAGATTCGAACGAACCCTCCAGAGGTGCTTAGCGCCTGTTTTCAGCGGAACCCCCGTCTCCCCCTTGCAACCCGTGTAACGTTGCACGGCGATCAGCAGTTCCCGTTCCGGAAACCGGGCTGTCGCCGCACGACCGAGCCGGAACACGACGGTAACTGGATGGCATCGATAGCTGACCGGGAATCAGTGCTGAGTGTGTTCGTTGACCGAGAACACGCTCTAGTTGTACCGAAATCCGGTCCGTGGTGACAATTTCGTCCCACCGTCGCGGAGCTACTATCGCGGACATCGCTCTTCAATATGTCTTTGAAGCACTCTCTGGCGTAGCATAAAACCGTTCAAACGGAGATAGACTTCCTTTCGAATAGGAATTTACAATACTAATAAAATCTATACCGGAACCAAGCGCGTCCCACCTGGGCACGTGCGAACGAGCAAACTGAAGTGAGAGACATGAACCGACGCAAGTTCATCATCGGAACCGGAGCGTTCACCGCCGCCGGTACGGCAGCTATCGGGACAGGCGCGTTCACCAGTGTCGAGGCGAAACGTACTCTGGACGTTTCTGTCGCTGACGACACAGATGCGTTACTCGCTCTCGTCCCGAAGGAGACCCCAAACAGTGAGGAATACGTCGAGGTAGATGAGACGACCGGAACACTCAGTCTCGATTTTACCGAGACGGAAGCAGGCGGACAGGGACTGAACCGGAACGCAGACACTGTCATCGACGACCTCTTCGAAATCCGAAACCAGGGCACCCAGGAGGTCGTTGTCGGCATTACGGACACCCCGGACGGGATGAGTTTCTACGCAGCCGAGGACGACATCGTCCCGTCAGGCGGCCTCTCACTGAACCAGGAATCGGTCGGTGGGGAGACCGGAGGCCTCCCTCGTGTGTCACCGGGTAAGGCACTCACTCGCGTTGGTGTGCGATTCCAGGGGCTGGAGAACGATCTCAGCAGCCTCGAATCGTTCGACGGCTCGGTGACGATCAACGCGTACGTCCAGGACTAGGGCTGGAGCATGAGCGGGCTCTCGGTCCACCGGAACGTGGCCACCATGCGAGTTAGGCTATCCGAATGGTGTGAGCAGCAGGTACGTTCCGAGGGGGGCCGAGACCGTCGCACAGAAACGTGCAGCCAATGCTTGATGATACCCAGACTGGTGTCCGGACTGAATCAGTCTACACGGCAGTTCGATTCTGCCGCTGGGCCTGGGAGGTGATCCAATGAAACGACGAACATTTCTTCTCGGAACGGGGATAACAGCGAGTACAGGCGTTGCCGTGCTCGGAACGGGAGCGTTTTCGGGCGTCGAAGCGGACCGGAACGTTGTCGTCGATGTGACCGGTGATGCGGAGGCATTTGTCCGGCTATCTCCGGTCTCCGGTCCGGCGGGAAACGGAGACTACGCGACCGAAACACAGCACGGAGAGCTACAGTTGACCATAAGCGAAAACAACGAGAGCGTGGACGGTGGCGGGCTCAACGCACAGGCGACGACAGTCATTACCGATGTGTTCACTGTTGGAAACCAGGGCACAGAGGATATCGAACTGCGGATTGATCCGGTTGTGTTTCCCGACACGGACCTCGCAATCGGAATCATTCCGCAAGACAGGGACCCGACGTCGCCAGTCTCAGTCCCCGTCGGTTCCCATCAGGTGTTCGGTATCGCTGCAACAGCGGACGGGTCTATCGATCCACCGTCGGTTTCCGAGACAGTCACTGTTCGCGCGGAGGTGTCACGATGAGCGATACCGAGTTGCTGGCTGCACTGCTGGAGGAACCACCGGAGGAGGTCTTCGAGAACGAACAGGTCAGACACGAATTCGACGAGGCACTCCAGGAGATAGCCGGGAGCGAAACTGATTCGGATCCAGACCCACCCGAGGATAGTGAGGTCACTGGACAGATAGTTGGGGACGATACAGGTGACCCGCTCCCGTGGGCGGTCGTCGAGTCAGAGACCACTGACGGAACAGCGTTCGCGTCGGCCGGCGAGGATGGGACGTTTATGATTGCTTCCCCGACCGCAGGTGGGTCCATCAGAATCGTCGCATCACAGTACGAAGAGGAGGTCGTCACAGTCGGTGCGGACACCGATGCACTGGGTGAAATCCGGCTCGAACCATTTTCTGTCCCGGAAAGTGAAATCGAGGAACGATACGACGACCTCGGTGTCGAACCGCCGGAAGAACGCGAGTATCCACCGGACGAGCAGAACACGGCCACCCTCGAATCGGACTCGGGAGATGCCCGGGTTTCGGTGACCGGGGAGGGAATCAATCCACAGCTACTCGGTGTCGAGAAAGAGCAACCGCCAGCGTTCGAGACGGACGCAATCGACACCACAGCTGCAAGCGACATCATCCACGTCTGGAACGAGCGGGATATCGAGACGGGCGAACTCGAAGTCGGCTACGACAATTCCGACGTCGCCGGCGAGGAGGAATCGTTGCGTATCCATCGGTACGACCCAGCGTACCAGACGTTCGTCGCACTCGACTCGACCGTCGATACGGATGCGGAGACTGTACGCGCAGAGTTCGAAACCAGTGGCCTGTACGCGGTTTTCGACCCCGACCAGTGGGAGGAAAAGCTGCGTTCAACGGCACCGATTCCACTCGATGCGGACGGAGAGCCACTGACGACGACACCGGAAGCGAGTCGACTAGGCAGTTACCGGAGAGGTGAGAACTGATGCCTTGCAACGACCAGACGCCAGACGCTGTCGAGGTACCGTTTCTCAGAGATAACTTCTTTGACAACGAACTTGGTGCCTGGGACCCGAACCAGGGAGAGGTTGGACCACGCCATGGCGTGTTCGACCCCATCAACCACTACGGAGACGTCTCGGTTGCGAACCAGCAGTTACAGCTGGAGGCCCACGGCTGTTACCAGGCCGTCGCATTTCAGACGATAGGCGAGTTCACCGGCGATGTCCACGTCCGATTCGACTTCGAGCGTGTCCCGTTCGGTCAGGAGGACAACGTGCACCACACTGACGTTTACATCCTCGAAGACGGGGACGAAGCTAATCGGGATATCGTTCGCGACTCGACAACTGGGACGGGGTTCGAACCCGAGGCCACGGGAGAAGCGAGCGGGTCGGTCACAGCAGAGGCGTCGGTCGATGGTGTGGTCACCGTCGTCTTCGAGGTGAAACCCCGTCCTGTCTTTTTCAACGATGGGACTGCGTGTTCGTTCGGCGCCGGGGGCGGCACGACACTGAAAATCGACAGCGTCGAGGTCGGAACCGTCGTCGAGAATTACTCCGACACTGATGGTGATGGGCTTCCTGATTCGATCGAACTCAACGGCATCCCACTCGGGAATGGGCGGACCGTCGAAACGGACCCGCTCGACCCCGACACTGACGGCGACGGACTCGAAGACGGTGAGGAGATACTCGTCGACCAGTTTGTCACGCACCCTGACAACGATGCCCAGTACTATCTGATGAACAGTGACCCGACCCTACTGGACAGCTCCGGCTCCGGGCTGAGCGATTACACCGAGCGTGCGCTGGGTGTCGATCCCCTGGCATCGAACACCGACGGTGACGAATTCGCCGACCACGAGGATTTCGACCCGCTCGAGCCGTACGAACCCAACCGCCTCTCTGACAGTGAACGCGCCGCCGCGTTTCGGGACGGCGTCATCCGGGGTGACACCGGAGCCGACGGCGGTATCTGGGAATCACCCTACAGCGATACACCGCCGTACGTCGCGGGACATATATTGGGCGCGTCAATTCCCTACCTCGGAACAGCGCCGACCTTCGGGACCTGGCCGCAAACATCAGGCAAGGGAACCCAATCGGAGTCGCGCTCTCCGCTGCCGGGATCGTTCCGGGTCCCGGCGACGCGTCCAGAGCGGTCAGTAAAATCCGAAATTTCCTCAGACGGAACCCGGACAAGCACAGGTGGTTGATAAAGGTCCTCGACGAGGCGGGCATCCTGGACAACCTACCCGAGCAACAGCTCAGGTCAGCGGTGAGACGCACCAAATACGGTGCGTACGTACTGGATAAAGCCTCTAACGTAGATGACGCAGTCAGATTTATAAGGGCGTTCCCCGATACGGTCGACCCCGAGGACGTGGCCCTCGAAGTGGTTGCCGCGGATAGATACTTCTATCTGATGGTCGAGAACCGGTACGCGTACATCAGGGAGCGGTACGTGACCGGGACGCGCGGTCGCGACCGGATATCGAGTTTCTTCCCGACGGGAGCGACGATACCCGCCGGCGAGTGCAGACCGTCCGTGTCACTCCCGAACCGGATGTCCGAAACGGAAGTCAGTCTACTCATCGGCGCCGCGATACAGTCCGAGTTCGAGCAGTACCGGCGTTCACGGTATCCATCGGAGCGTGCGTATCCGTACAACGTCATCTCGGAGATATCCGAGGAGATTACCTACGACCCGACAGCGGACGGATTCGACTACGGCATCACACAGATGAAAGTAGTCATCAACCCCACCAGAGGGTGGATTATCGGTGCCTATCCACAGAGCGGACCAGCGGTCAAACGGTGGAACGGCGACGAGGTCGTCACCGACCCCGACCCGCTACCCTGAAACCAGTTCAGGACTTCTCGGTCTCGTCGTCTCCCCCGGCCAGCCCCGACAAGACCAACGTTACCACCAATAGCAGGAACGCGACGCCCATGATACGCATCGAGAGAGACACTGGCCGGGCAACGAGTCCCCCGAGCCCGAGTATCTCTGCATACGACCATTCGAGACTCCCCGCCGTTCTTCACCGAACACGTAAAGTATCAGGAAACCCACACCGAACAGACACATTTCCAGCTTGATGATGAGGTCACCGTGTTCGTCGATGAACTGAAGGACCCGAGACATATCTATCACCGTCGTTATTACCTATGTTTACACCTGGATTAATATTTATATCTTGATTTAGCGCTCGATTGAGCTACCCACGGCTAAAGCCGTGGGATTCAGCGTGGACTCCCGTTCTGGCCTCAGTTGAGGCAGGAGAATAGCCTCCGTTCACGTTCACTATCCCGCTGTTTAGGCGCACGCCCAAGGGTGCGCCTCCGTCGCCGCCAGTTTGGGTGCGACGGAGATACCGCAAACCGATGTTCTTCGCAGCGTTGTAGTCCGCGTGGTTCTCGTAGCCACAGTCGAGGCACTCGAACGCGTCGCCATCCCGGTTGTCTGGATGAGTAAACCCACAGTGCGAGCACCGCCGACTCGTGTTCTTCGGATCGACCTGCACCACCACAATACCGTATGCTTCGGCTTTGTATTCGACGTACTCGTACAGGCGGTCGAACGCCCATTTGTGTCCCCACGACGCACCAGTTCGCTCGCGGATGTCGGTCAAATCCTCGAACGCGATGACCGAACACCCGCTCTCGCGGGCTTCCGCGACGAGTTCGTTGCTGATGCGATGCAGCATCAGTTTGAACCGGCCGTCTTCTTTTCGACCGACAGATTGGATGTTCTCGTGTGCCCAGCGCGTCCCGCACTGCTGGAGGTCACCACGCCGTTTCTCGTACTCGCGCCGCCAGTGGTTGAACTCGTCACCAGTCCAGAACGTGCCCGTTGAGGTGACGGCGAGGGTGTTCACGCCGAGGTCAACCCCGAGAACCGTTCCGTTCTCGGTGGTTGCCTGTTCCGACGTGTCGGACTCCACGTCCTTCTTGCAGTGGATGTGAAGCATCCAGTCGCCGTCACTGGAGTGCAGTTCCGCACCCGTCGTCTCGTACTCGACTGAGAAGAGGTACTTGGAGTGCGGTGTGTTGCTCTCCTCGTCGGGTAAGACATACTCGGCTTCGATGCGGCCCTCTGTGGTGGCGAGACTCACGTGGTCGTCGTGGAACGTCGCAGTACGCTTGTCGTAGACGACGTGCGGACTACTGAAGTGAGGTTTCGACGCTTTCTTGCCATTTTTCCAGCTGGCAACGACGCTTTTGCAGGCTTCGGCGGCCTTGTTCCGAGCAGCTTGCACCAGTCCACCGTTGAACCCGTCCGTGGCTTCGCGCACGTCGTCGTAGGTTTCCTCGTCCAGCGTGGTCTTGCTGGTTGTGACGTACTCCCCGTCGAAAGCGTGGTCGACGACGTACTGCACTGACCATAGAAACGTGTCGACGGTGTCTTCCAGAAGTGCGGCGGCGTCGCTGTCCACGTCGAGTGCAACGGTGACAGTGCGCCGCACCTCCATATCTTATTTGTCGGTCTGATTTTTCTTAAATATCGGGGAGTCAGTATGCTACCGTCACGTGGTTTGGTTCCCAGTTGTCGGCTTCATCCCACGTTCACAAGAGCGACGCTCTTGTGCAGCCCACCAGAACGCGGAGCGTTCTGGGGACGGCTAAAGCCGTGGGTTTTCGCCTCGCACTTTCTATAATTTGAGGACGGTCCGGAATACGGCTCCGCCCGTGGCACCCGACTAGCAGCGTCGCCGGCCGGGCTATCGCCCGATAGCCACCGTCACGGCCTCGTCGTATCTGGTCTTCTCGGCCAGCAGGTCGTGCTCGCGGCCGCCGGCGATGGCACTGGCCTCGGCGATGCCCGGCCAGCCGATGAGCTCCTTCGACCGAGATGGGGTGGGGCCCTCGAACCCTTCCAGGGTCGCTTTCTCGAAGGCGACGACGCCCAGCCCCCACGCTTCGGCGGCTTCGAGCATCCCCGCCTCGTCGGCTTTGCGGGTCCCGGTCGCGACGAACTCCACATCCGAGCGGTCCAGTCCCGCCTTTTCGAGGGCCGCGTCCCAGGCGGCGTGGAACTGCTCGACGTCGGCGCCTGCCACCGAACCACAGCCCAGCACGACGCCGTCGTCGCCGTTCCGTTTGAGCACGCTGACGGTGTCGTCGACCAGGACCGCTTTCGGGCCGTCGAGGCGTTCGATTGGCCCGAGTTCGTCGTCCAGCACGGCGAGGTTGGTCGCCACCGTCGAGTCGCCGTTGACGACGTGGGCGTCCAGCGCTTTTGCCTGCTTCTCGACGCCCTGCTTGCCGGCGGCCTCGCTGGCGGTGGTCATCGCCGGCACCGCGCCCATACTGGCGAGGTCGTCGGCCACCTGGTTCGCGCCGTGGTGCCCGCCGGTGATGGGGATGGCCCACGTGAGCTCTTCGTCGACGACACAGATTGCGGGGTCGTCCCACTTGTCGTCGAGCAGGTGGGCCGTCTTCCGCATCGCGATGCCGCTTGCCATCAGCCCGATAAAGCAGTCGTACTCGCCCCAGTGCTCCTCGAAGACGTCGCCGTGGTACTCCAGAATATCGACGGACTCGTAGCGGTCGCCGATGCCGTCGACGATGTCCTCGGCGGTGTCCAGCTTTCGCTCGAAGGCGACGATCGCTATCTCTTCCGCGACTTCCCCGTCGGAGTCGGGCGCTTTGCAACTGTTCGAACCGGAATCGCTGTCGCTGTCAGTACTCATTGGAATCTCCCGGCCGGCGAACGGTCTGTACGCGACTGCCGGCCGAACGGTCGCGCGTCTGCAGCGTACTCGTCTGTAAACTCGTCTGTACTACGGTGCGGACGGCGCGCGCTGGCGCGCCCCCGTGGCGCGCCGGAACTGTGCGAGGGATGAGCGACCGCAGGGAGCGAATCGGTTGGGGAGCCGTCTGGCCCGCGGTGCTGTGCAGTGCTGTCCAGGTGGACTGAAAGGGGCCGCTGGCTCGGGGACGCCCGACGACGCAAGCACTGCAGCGAGCGAACGCAGTGAGCGAGGGAAGCGCACAGCGAGTCGCGCGAGCCGAGCCAGCGGGGGCTTTCTGGCGGTCCAGAGCGGTATCGCCGACACGTCCTTTCTGGCGGTTCCAGTGAACTCGAGAAACGACGGCACATCCGACTAGTCGTCGGCCTCCCCCGATGACTCGGAAGCATCCTCGCCCCGGTTCGCCCACCCGCCATACAGGAAGGAGCGCTCGTAGTCCTCGCCGCCCACCGCATCCCCAATTATCACCATCGCAGAGGCGCGGTAGCCCGCGTCTTCGACCTTCTCCCCGATGGTCCCGATAGTCCCCTCGATGACGTCCTCGTCGGGCCAAGACGCGTGATACACGGCAGCGACGGGCGTCTCGGGGTCGTGGCCATCGCCCAGAAGCCGCTCCATCGTCTCGCTGACCGCGTGGGTCCCGAGGTAGATACATGTCGTCACGTCGCCCATGCCGACGAACTCCGAGATGTGGTCCTCCTCCTCGGTCAGCGTCTTGCCCTGCGGGCGGGTGAACGCGACGTGGTTGGCGACCTCGTTCAGCGTCAGCTGGGTCCGCATCGTCGCACTCGCCGCGAAGGCCGACGTGACGCCCGGGACGATGTAGGTTGGCACCCCTTCGTGTTCCAGGGCGTCCATCTGTTCCAGTGCCGCGCCGTAGATGGCGGGGTCACCGCTGTGGAGGCGGACCACTGTGTCGCCAGCCTGGTAGGCGTCCCGCATCAGCGGAATGAGCTCCTCTAGGTCCTTGCCGATGGAGGAGACGGTCTCGGCGTCGGCACAGTATTCCTCAAGGAGTTCGCTGTTGACCAGCGAGCCGGCGTGGACCACGAGGTCGGCCTCGGAAAGCAGTTCCCGGCCCGCGACGGTCAACAGCTTCGGGTCGCCCGGACCGGCGCCGACGAAGGGGATGCCTTCTTGCTCGTCGCCGGCGCTGTGGTCGTAGACGCGGTCGTCGCGGTCGGTCGCGACGGCGTCGATGGCGTCCTGTGGGTCGGTCTCCGACTGGTCGTCCGTCATTCGGCCACCTCGTCGCCGCTCAGTACACCTTCGGAGCGTTCCTGGCAGGCGATGCTGGCCGCTCCCCCGTCGGATATCACACCGGCACTGTCGACCCCTTCGAGGAAGGCATCGGTGGCCTGCTCGACGCGAGCGTCGGGTCGTTCGGCGTAGGCGAGGGTGTAGTAATCGCGCTCGTCGATATCGTTCGGGTCCGTCGTCACGTGGGTCTCGCCCTGCTCCATGAACAGCCGGCGGCCGTAGGTCACGTCGTAGCCCGCCTCGACGAGGCCCTCGTGGGTCGCCGGGGCGTCGGTCACTTTGAACAGAATCATCCGGTCTGGGCCGGTCGGCGAGACGCCGCCGTCGGCCTCCCGCAGGGCCAGACTCGACCCCGCGGTAATCTCGACGCCCAGCGCCGTCGCGAAGGCGGTGACCGCGCTGACGCCGGGCACCACCTCGAGGTCGACCTCGGGGTGGAACGCCGCCAGCGTGCGACGGAGGTGGCCAAAGGTCGAGTAGACGTTCGGGTCCCCCAGCGTGACGAAGGCGGCGTCGCCCTCGCGGGCCTGCGGGGCGATTTCGGCGGCGGCGGCCTTCCAGGCCTCGCGGAGCTTCTCCTCGTCGCGCGTCATCGGGAAGTCGAGGTCGCCGATACGCTCCTCTTGGACGTGTTTCGTCGCGACCGTCCGGGAGAGCCGGCCGGGCGAGTAGACCACGTCGGCGTTCTCCAGCGCGCGCTTGCCCCGCACCGTCACGAGGTCGGCCTGTCCGGGGCCGAGGCCGACGCCGTAGAGAGTCATCGGTCGCCCTCCGAGCCATCGCCGGGGGCGCCAACGCCACTACCGCTGTCGGCCGCCACCTCGTCGCTCGCACTGCCGACGAGCATGTAGACGGGGTTCTCCGAATCGAAGCTCGTCGCCCCGGCAAGCTCGTAGCCGTGACTCACCTGGAACTGGAGGACCTCCTCCAACAGGTCCCGCTCGCGGAACGCCTCGGTGGCCGCGCCGGCGACCTCCAGCCGGGAGACGTTCATCACCACGCGGTCGACGGCCGTCTCGACGGCGTGGTCGAGGACGGCCTCGTAGTTGCGGCTCCCGCCCAGGAAGAGCGCGTCAGCGTCGTCGGGCAGTCCCTCGGGCGCCTCGGCCTCTCGGAGTGTGACCTCGGCCTCGGTGTCGTTCGCGGCGAGGTTCTTTTGGGTCACCTCGAGGCGTTCGGGTTTGCGTTCGAGCGCTGTGACCTGGCCGGCGCGCCTGGCCGCGTCGATGGTGACCGCACCGGTACAGGAGCCGACCTCGACGAAGTGGTCGGTCGGGGAAAGCGCCAGCTTGCTCGCGAGGACGGCCCGAACCTCCGGCTTCGTCGGCCCGGCCTTCGCGTCGTGGGGCAACGAGACGTGTGCCATGGCGAGTACAATCTCGTGTGGCGCATAAAACAATTGTGCTTGTATTACTCCAATTATTATTGTGCTATCGGCGATTGTGCGCCGGCTGGGACCAATCTGGCCTTCGGTAACGAAAAACTACTTTACAACGTGGCCCCGAGAGACGACAATGGGACAGCGTTCGGACGGCAGCGAGGAGTTCGGCGTCCTCCGGAGCAAGCGGACCGCCACTCGATACCAGATTATGGTCGAGGTCGCGGAGCGCCAGCCGGCGGTCAGCCAGCAGGAGATAGCCGACGCCATCGGCATCACCTCACAGGCCGTCAGCGACTACCTCCAGGGGCTCTCAGAGGAAGGACACGTCACCAAGCATGGCCGCGGGCGCTACGAGGTCACCAAGGAGGGCGTCGACTGGCTCATCTCACAGACCGACTCCCTGCGGAGCTTCGTCGGTCACGTCTCCGAGGACATCATTGGCCAGGTCGACATCGAGACGGTACTCGCGACGAGCGATATCGAGGAGGGCGAGACCGTCTCCGTGACGATGCGCGAGGGCGTGTTGCGCGCCGTCGCGGGCGACGCTGGCAACGCAACCGCAGTTGCGGTGACCGACGCCGCCGCGGGGACGGACCTGGGCATCACCAACGTCGAGGGGGTCGTCGAGTACGACCTCGGCGACGTGACCGCAGTGTCGATTCCCCGAGTCCAGAACGACGGCAGCGGGGCCGTCGACGCCGACCGCATCGCACAGCTGGCGACCGACCACGACCTCATCGCCGTCGCCGGTGTGGAGGCGCTAGCCGCCGCACGGGCCGCTGACATCGAGGTCGACATCCGCTACGGGAGCGTTGCCGCCGTCGAGGAGGCCGCCACGAAGGGCCAGGACGTACTCCTGCTCGCCAGTGCCGACCAGCTCTCGACCCACACCGACGCCCTGGCCGGGGCGAACATCGGCTACGAAGTGCTCGACGCCGCCGATTAGGGCGCTCAGGTCGGTGTCACGCGGAACACGGCCGTATCTCGTGGCTCGACAGTCGCCGACAGCTCCCCGAAAGACTCCCACTGCTCGCCGGTCCAGCAGTCCAGAACCGAGTATCGCTCACCGGCCGTCGGGACCGACGTCTCGTCGACGTGCGTCCGTATCTCCGCCTGCTCCTCGCCGCGGTTCCACAGTGCCACCGCGGCGCCGTCAGCGAGGCGCTTGCTCCAGACCTCGCGGGTCGGGTCGCGCCGGTCTGGCGTCCCCTGGAGCCCGAGTGGGTCCTGGTCGATAGCGAGCAGTCGCTCGTTGGTGAGCAGGTCGAGCAGGTCCTGGGAGAGGCCGGTGAGGTCCGTGCCGACGAACAGCGGCGCGCCGAGCAGACACCAGAACGCGAAGTGGGTCCGGTTCTCGACGTCGGAGAGTGGCCGCTCGATGTCGGTCGGTTCGTGCTGTGACTGGGCCGAGTCGGGCCCGTTGCCGACCTGGAGCATATCGGGGTCGTTGTACCCCCCTGGTCCGTGGGCCGCCGCGATATCCAGCACCGCCACGCGGTCGATGATGTCGGCGATACCAAGGCCGAACTCGTCGTCGACGGTGTGCCACGTCGCGACTGCGTCGTCGGTCACCCGCCAGCAGTGCCCGCCCACGTTCCGGCCCCACTCCCAGGGGTTCGATTGCCCCCACTCACAGATGCTGTAGACGATGTCGCGGTCGACCGCCGCGAGCGCCTCGCCCATCGCCCCGTAGCGGTCCACGGCGTCGCGCCCGCAGTGGTCCCCGCAGTTGTCGTACTTCAGGAAGTCGACGCCCCAGTCGGCGAACTGTTCGGCGTGCAGTCGCTCCCGTCCAAGGGTCGCCGGGTACCCCTGGCAGGTGTGACTGCCCGCGGAGGAGTAGAGCCCGAATTGCAGCCCCCGGTCGTGGACGTAGTCGGCCAGAGCCGCCATCCCGCTAGGGAAGTCCTCTGAGTCGGCCACCAGTCGACCCGCGTCGTCGGTCTCGTCGGCCATCCAGCAGTCGTCGACGACGACGTACTCGTAGCCGGCGTCGCGCAGTCCAGTCTCGACCAGCGCGTCCGCAGCGGCGCGGATGTCGTCCTCGGTGACCGCACAGCTGTGGGCGTTCCAGGAGTTCCAGCCCATCGGCGGGGTGGCGGCGAGTGTCGCGTCGGCGTCGGTCACAGGTTGGAGTCCCCGCGGGCGAACAAAACAGTTGGCACGGCGGTCCGAACGCTACCGCGTCCGGCGACAGCTTTAGTAATACGTTGCAATAACAGTACAACCAGCTATGGCGAGTAGTACAAGTGACCCGGAGGTAGTCCGCGTCTCACAGAAGGGGCAGGCGACGATTCCGAAGCCACTACGGGAGAAGTTCGGTATCGAGAGCCCCGGAGAGGTGTTTATTTACGAGGAGGAGGGCCGAATCGTCATCGAGCCGGTCCCAGGTCTCACCGAGCTACACGGCATTCACGCAGGCGAGGGTGAACCGGGCGAGGTTCTGGCCACGGTTCGAGCCGAGAAGGAAGCCGAGAAGCGACGCGAGGCGGACCGAGCTGACGACCTGCGGCCCAGTGACAGATGAGCGACGGCTATGTCTTCGATACGGAAGCGATCATCTCCTTTCTGTACAACGAGCGCGGTCACGAGCGGGTCGGAACACTCCTCGAACAGGTGTCGGCGGGTGATGTCGAGGGGTATCTGGCCGAGACCAACGCCAGCGAAGTGTACTATCTCGTCGCTCGCTTCGAGGGAACGCCCGACGACGAACCGACGGCAGCCTCGCTCCGGACCGCCGACCGGGACCTCCGGACGCTCACGCGGAACGGACTGACACTCGCCCGGGCCGACTGGCGACACACCGGGGAGATCAAGGCCGACGGTGATATCTCCCTGGCCGACGCCGCTGCCGTCGCGCTGGCATCGGAGCGCGACGCGACGCTGCTGGTGGGGGCCGACGACGACTTCGATTCGTTACCGGTCGACCTCGATATCGAACGGTTCCGGACCGACGCCGTCTGAATACCGTGACAGAACGCCTTTGCCCTGCGCTCCCCTGGACCGACCAATGAGTCCGGACAGCTCCGAGCCGCGCTCGAAAGTCGCGCGGCTCATCGAGGCGTACGACCTGCCCCCGCTCGGCGCGGACCTGGAGGCCGCCTGGCTGGGCGAGGCTGGCGAGCGACAGAGCCTGCGCGACCTCGCCGACCGGTTCAATCGAGCACTGTTGCTGGCGGCGGTCCGGGACGCCGGCATGGACGTCGTCGACGGGGAGGCACAGAACTACTACCGGCTCCTCACCGATGAGTCGGTGAGCGCCGGGCGTCGAGTCGAGGCCGAGAATCGGCTCGAAGCCGCGGGTGTGGACGTCGATACGTTGCGGGAGGACTTCGTCAGCTACCAGTCGATACGGCACTACCTGACCGAAGTTCGCGGCGCGAGCTACGAACGCGACGAGCAGTCCGCTGGGGTCGAGCGCGAACGCTCCGTCATCGACCGGCTCCAGAGCCGGGTCGAGCGGGTGGTCCAGGACACTGTCGACCGACTGCGGGCGGCCGGTCGGCTCTCGGTGGGCGAGTACCGCGTCCTCGTCAGCGTCGACGTGCTCTGTGAGGACTGTGGCGCCCAGTACACCGTCGGGGAGTTGCTGGACCGCGGTCACTGCGACTGCGATTCGCCCTGACCGATGTTCCGGACCCGCTCGTAGCGGTCCGGCAGGGCCGCGGCGTCCTCCGGCAGCAGGGCGACGACCAGATACGGTACCTCAGCGGCGAAGTACTCGACCAGCGCGGCGATTCGCTCGGCGTCGATGGCCTCAAGCGAGTCGAGCAGCATGAACGGCACCTGCTCGGCCACGTCGTGGACGAGATAGCCGGCCAGCGCGAACACGAGCCCGGTGACGGCCCGCTCGGACTCCGAGAGGTGCGCAACCGTGTCCTCGTAGACGGTCCCGCCGTCGGAGCTGCGGACCACGTGGAGTTCGAACTCCGAGCCCTCGATGACCGACTCGGCGTCGACAGTGGCCACGGAGTCTGCGGGGCCGTCGAGCCGTTCGAGCCAGATGCGTTCGACGTTCTCGTACTCTAAGATGTCGAGCAGGTCGGCCATCCGCTCGTTGAACGCCGTCGTCGCCTTCGTCTCCAGCGTGTCGATGCGGGTTCGCAGGTCGATGAGCTCGTCGACCACTGACTCACGGCGGGCCACGAGGGCCTCGTCCCGTCGTATCTCCGCCTCTGCCGTCGCTATCTCCGCTTCTATCTCTTCGAGCGTCGACTCCAGAGATTCGAGTTCGAACTCCAGCTCGTTGGCCTCGCTGTGGAGGTCGAGCACCTCGTCGACCTCGGCCGAGCGCAGCTCCGTCACCTCGGCTTCGAGTTCGCCGACCCTGGCCGAGAGGTTATCCCGACGCTCGCGCAGGTCCGACAGCGTCTCCTGGCGGCGCGCAATCTCCGTGTCCACCTCCTCGATGGTGTCAGTGAGCTGGTCGCGACGGTCCACCGTCTCCCTAATGCGGGTGACCCCGTCGGACAGGTCCTCGATTTCTGCCTCCAGATCGTCTATCTCCGCGAAGGTCTCCGCTCGGTGCTCGCGGAGACTGTCGAGCGTGCGCTCGAAGCGTGACGGCTTGACAGTCGAACCACAGGTCCAGCACGTCGTCTTCGAGCCCCGATAGAGCTGGTCGGTGATGTCCCCGACACTCTCTGGGGTCCGCCCGAGTGCCTCCGTGATACGGTCGTGCTCGCCGTCGACGAACTCCTCGTTGAACCCGATGATGGTCTGGAGCCGTGAGGTGTACGTCGATAGCTCGCGCTTGCGCTCGCGGCGGGCCGAGAGGCGGTCCTCTAGCTCTGACAGCCGGTCGGCCGGCGCGTCGGGGAGGCCGGCCAGTTCGGCGGCGAGCCGGCCGCGTTCGTCCCGTAGCGCTGAGAGGCTCTCCTGTTCGGTCGTGATGTCGGCCCTGACACGACGCAGCTCCTCCCGGGTCACCCGGAGTTCGTCGAGCCTGGTCTCCAGTGCCTCCGTGTTGGACTGGGTCAGGTCGACCGTGAGGTCCCGCTCGTCGAGACGGTCCTCGACCGCGGCCAGTTCCTCCCGGACCTCGGCTATCTCCGCCGTCGTGGCCTCGCGGCGCTGTTCCAGCTCGGGGAGACGCTGTTTGAGGTCGGCGATGTCGTCGAGTTCGTCGTCGATGTCGGCCTTGCGCTGCTCGGCCTGGTGGATCTCACGTCGCAGCTCCGACATGTCCACCGGCCGCATGATGATGTCCCTGAGGTCCGCCCCCCGGACGACCGCCTGGCGCGCCTCGTTGTCCTCTAGCAGGAACGCAAAGAGATTGGCGAGCGTCGGGTCCGCGAGCAGTCCGTCGCCGGAGCTGACGATGCCGTCCTCGGCCCGCGTGAGCTGGCGTTCGTACGTTTGCTCGCCCAGCGTGAGCGAGACCGCCCCCTGCTTTGCGTCCCCTTTCACCGCGGTCCAGTCGCTGCCGAGCGCGGCCATCATCGCCTTCAGGAACGAGGTCCGGTTGGTCGCGTTCCGGCCGGCCAGAACCGTAACGCCCGGCGACAGCGCCACTGTTGCCGAGTCGATGCCACCGATGTTCTCGACCCTGACGGTCGCGTCCGCATCGGCCGTCGTCGCCGGGTGCATAGCTCTACCTCTGACGGTCGCAATCTTAAACGCTGGGACGCGCGCGGCGACGGTGGTGCCGTAATTAGTTGATTACAGGAGGACATAATAACAAGCATATGCTTGTTAGGTCAGCCGCGCCCCACCCCTCATTCCATACAGAACCAGTCACTCAATTCCCTATAAGCATCAATACCAATCGTTGTCGTGCAAAAACGCTAACTTTTATGGTAGATAGTGGACGTAGCCGCAGGTGTCGCAATGTCAGAGAGCCCCAAATTCGAACGACTGCTCCGGTCGCACGTGACCTCCGTCAAGGAGGACCTGATGACCGGCGTGTCGTTCATGATTCCGTTCGTCACAATCGGTGGTATCTTCCTCGCCCTCGCGTACGCGGTGGGGGATACCCAGGCAGTCTTCGATAACACCGGCTCCCCCGGCTGGTTCCTCGCGCAGGTCGGCACTGCCGGCCTCACCATCATGGTCCCGATTCTCGGGGGGTATATCGCCTACGCCATCGCGGACCGCCCGGGACTTGCGCCCGGGTTCCTCCTGTCGTTCATCATCCAGGATGGGGTCGTCGTCTCCGAGGCCGCCTCCGTCATCGGCGTCGCGGGCGGCGAGGCCGGCGCCGGCTACCTGGGCGCCATCGTCGCCGGCCTGCTGGCGGGCTACGTCGCCCGCTGGTTCAAGGGACTGGACGTCCCGGAGTTTCTGGCCCCGATGATGCCCGTGCTCATCATCCCCGTGGCGACAATGGCGGTCCTCACGCCTATCATGCTGTTCGTGCTGGGCGTGCCGGTCGCGCTCGCTAACGCGAGTCTGACCGGGTTCCTGGAAGGGATGCAGGGCGGGCAGGCGATGTTCGTCGGGCTCATCCTCGGCGGGATGATGGCCTTCGACATGGGCGGCCCCGTGAACAAGGTCGCCTACGTCTTCTCGACGGGGCTCATCACCGAGGGCATCTACGCGCCGATGGCGGCCGTGATGATCGGCGGGATGGTCCCCCCCATCGGGCTGGCCATCTCGAATTTCATCTCTCCGCACAAGTACGCGGCCGAGATGTACGAGAACGCAAAGAGCGGGGTCGTGCTGGGCCTCTCGTTCATCACGGAGGGGGCGATTCCCTACGCCGCGGCCGACCCCCTGCGTGTCATCCCGGCCGTGATGGCTGGCTCCGCCGCCGGCGGCGCGGCGTCGATGGCGCTGAACGTGACGATGCCCGCGCCCCACGGCGGTATCTTCGTCATTCCGCTGTCGAACAAGCCGTTCATGTTCCTGGCCTGTATCGTGCTGGGCTCGTTCGTCACGGCGGCCGTCGCGCTCCTCCTCAAGCCCGACTTCGAGGACCGCATTGAGGCCGGTACCGAGTCCGGCACAGGCACTGCACAGCCGAGCGACGACTAACACCAATGACAGACCAGATTACAGACGACATCGACGAACTGATTCCGGCGAGTCACATCTCGCTGTCCGAACCGCCCGCGGGGAAGGAGGCGACTATCGAGTATCTGCTCGACCTCGTCGTCGAGTCGGGACGCGTCGAGGACCGCCAGACGGCACTCGACGCGCTGCTCGCCCGCGAGGAGGAGACGACCACCGGCGTGGGAATGGGTATCGGCATCCCCCACGCCAAGACCGAGGCCGTGAACCGCCCTTCGCTGGCCTTTGCCCGCTCGGAGACGGGCGTCGACTTCGGGTCGATGGACGACGAGCCGGCGACGCTCATCTTCCTGATACTCGTCCCCGAGGAGGGCGGCGAGGACCACCTGCAGATACTGAGTTCGCTGTCGCGGGCCCTGATGCACGACGACGTGCGTGGACGCCTGCACGCGGCCGAGGACGAGAGCGAGGTCCAGGCGACACTCCGGGAGGCGATTGCATGAGCGAAGAACGTATCGTCGAAATCGTCCCGGAAGCGGGGCTGCACGCCCGCCCCGCGGCGCTGTTCGTCGAGGCCGTCAACGACCACGAGGCCGACGTGGAGGTCGGCCCGCCCGAGGGCGACCTCGTGCCGGCCCAGTCGATGATTGCCGTCACCAGCCTCGGCGTGGGCCAGGGCGAGGAACTCCGCCTCGTCGCCGACGGAGCCGACGCCGAGGCGGTGCTTTCCGAACTGGAGCGAATACTGACGACCCCCGAGGACGAACTAGAGGCATAGCCATGGCATCCCGCACACTCACCGGCACCGGCGCGACGCCCCGCTCGGGTCTCGGCACCGTCGTCTGGTACGACCCCGAAATCACGCTCCCCGACGCGGACGAGCCGGTCGACGTCGCCGCCGAGCGCGACCGCTTTGCCGACGCCGTCGAGACCGCCCGGGCCGAACTGGAGAGCGAGCGCAACGCTACCGCCGAGCGCGTCGGCGAGGACGAGGCCGCCATCTTCGACGCCCACATCCAGTTCCTGGAGGACCCGACCATCGAGGAGGCCGTGACAGCGAGCATCGAGGAGGGGCACCCAGCGGCCACCGCCGTCGACGACACCTTCGCCGAGCACATCGAACAGTTCGAGGGGATGGAGGGTCGGATGGCCGAGCGCGCCGACGACCTCCGAGACGTGCGGGACCGCCTGCTGCGACTGCTGACCGGCGGCGACCGGGTTAACCTGGCCGACCTGCCCGAGGACAGTGTCGTCCTGGCCGAGCGGCTCACCCCGAGCGACACGGCTCAACTCGACCCCGAGACGGTGGCGGGCTTCGCCACTATAACGGGAGGCCGGACCTCACACGCCGCCATCTTCGCGCGGTCGCTGGCGCTGCCGGCGGTCGTCGGCCTCGGCGAAGGGCTGACCGACGTGGCCGAAGGCACCGAGGTCGTCGTCGACGGTGACGCCGGCGAGTTACTCGTCGAACCCGACGACGCCGAACGCGAGGCCGCGCGGGCCGAGGAGGGCGCAGACGTCATCCCGGAGTCGGTCGCGACGAGCGACGGTCGCGAGATAGAGGTCGCCGCCAACGTCGGCCGCCCGGAAGAGCTGGAGCCGGCGGCGGCCCGGGCGCCGACGGCGTCGGGCTCTACCGCACCGAGTTCCTCTTCCTCGACCGCCAGTCCCCGCCCGAGGAGGACGAGCAGTACGAGACCGTTCGGGACGCGCTCGACACCTTCCCCGACGGCCGCGTAGTCGTCAGGACACTGGACATCGGCGGGGACAAGCAGATTCCGTATCTCGACCTCCCCGAGGAGGAGAACCCGTTCCTCGGCGAGCGGGGCATCCGGCGCTCGCTGGACCCCGACGCCGAGCTGTTCCGCACGCAGCTGCGGGCGCTACTCCGGGCGGCCGCCGATGGCGCCGGAGAGCTGAACGTGATGTTCCCCCTCGTGGCGACCGTCGAGGAGCTCGAGGCCGCCATCGGGGCAGTCGACGACGCCGCCGCCGACCTCGCGGACCGCGGCGTCGACTACAAGCGCCCGTCGCTTGGCGTGATGGTCGAGACACCGAGCGCCGTCTTCATGGCCGACGAGTTCGCCAGGCGGGTCGACTTCCTCTCTATCGGGACGAACGACCTCACGCAGTACGTGATGGCGGCCGACCGCGAGAACGAGCGCGTCGGTGACCTCCACGACCCGACGCATCCGGGCGTGGTCCGGGCCATCGGCCACACAGTCGAGCAGGCCCACGCGAACGACGCCTGGGTCGGGATGTGCGGCGAGATGGCCGGCAACCCCGACGTCACCGAACTCCTGGTCGGGCTCGGACTGGACGAACTCAGCATGAGCGCCGTCACCGTCCCCGACGTGAAAGTCGCCGTCGGCGAGACCGAGTACAGCGCCGCACGAGAGCGTGCCGACAGCGCTCGTCGTGTCGCAACACGCAGCGAACTACACGAGACAATACAATGAAATTCGTCGCAGTCACCGCCTGTCCGACCGGTATCGCACACAGTCAGATGGGCGCCGAGAACTTAGAACAGGAAGCCAAGAGACGCGGCCACGACATCGAAGTCGAGATTCAGGGCGCGATGGGCGCCGAGAACGAGCTCTCGGCCGAGGACATCGAAACCGCCGACGCCGCTATCATCGCCGCTGACACCTCGGTGAATCGTGACCGCTTCGAGGACCTCCCGCTGGTCACAGGGACGATCAAGGCCGCCGTCAACGACGTCGAGGGCCTCATGGACGAGGCCGAGGCGGCCGCCGAGGGCGACCCCGACACCGAACGCGAGGTCGCCATCGACGAGGCCGACGACGCCGACCACGACAGCGGCTCGCCGGACGTGCGACGCGGCGGCGACCGCTCGAAGAGTCTCGTCGCCCGCCTCAAGCGCCTGCTGAGCTGACTCCGTCGCCGACAGTCGCCCGACGACTCGTCGTCGACGCGCCGACCCGCGGCCACGCACCGACACCCGACCGCAGAACGCACGCAGACACCCAACAGACACATATGTACGATTTCACCGACTCACCGCTCGTCCGCAACGACAAGACACTGGTACTCGCTCACGACCACGGCCTGGAACACGGCCCGAAACAGTTCAGCGGCGTCGAGGAACGCCTCGACCCCAGAGAGGTGTTCGAGATGGCCACCCACGACGCCGTCACGGCGCTTGCTGTGGGGAAGGGACTGGCCGAGACCTACTACCCCAGCTACGAGGACGACGTGAACCTGCTGGCCAAACTCAACGGTAGCTCCGACCTCTGGATGGGCGACCCCTACTCGCCGAAGAACTGGACCGTCGACTACGCCGCCGAACTGGGTGCCGACGCCATCGGCTACACCATCTACCCCGGCGTCAACGAGGAGCCACGGATGTTCGAGGACTTCCGCCCGGTCCAGGAGGCCGCCCGCGACCACGACCTCCCCATCGCCATGTGGGCGTACCCGCGCGGGCAGGCCGTCAAGTCACATCGTAGCGAGGACATCATCGCCTACGCCGCACGGCTCGGGCTGGAACTGGGCGCGGACTTCACGAAGGTGAAGTACCCCCGCAGCAAGGACGCGATGGCCCACGCCGTCCGGTCCGCAGCGGACAACCGCGTCCTGCTGTCCGGCGGGTCGAAGACCTCCGACCGCGACTTCCTCGAACTCGTCTCTGACTGCATGGACGTCGGCGTCTCCGGGCTGGCCGTCGGCCGCAACGTCTGGCAGCGCGAGGACCCCCGGCACATCCTCGATAAGCTCGAATCGGTCGTCTTCGAGGAGGCCACGGCCGACGACGTGCTGGAGGGGTAATCGATGGACGTTACACAGACCGAACGGCGGGTTCGACCGGTCGTCGCGGGCGAACGCCGCGACGGGAGCGGGTCGACCGATGTCGTCGACCGGACCACCGACGAGGTGTTCGCGACCGTCGCCACCGGCGACGCGACGACGCTGGCCAGCGCGGTGGCCGCCGCGAGCGGGGCGGTCCCGACGGACCTTGAGACGGCCGTCATCCAGCGCGCGAACTGGTCTGGGGCCATCGCGAGTGGAATCAGGGACCGGAGCGACGAACTCGCGGACGCGCTCGTCCGCGAGGCCGGTGTCCCGATAACCAGCGCCCGCGACGAAGCGGCGACGGCCGCGAGGCAGTTCGACCGCGTCGCCGACGTGCTCCGTTCGCTCACCGGGGCCTACCGCACCTGGACGACGGCCAGGGGGCCGGGGACAACTCCCTCGTCGCCGCGGTCCCGCTCGGAGTCGTGCAGTGTCGTCCGTCCGTTCGAGCCCCGCTGGCGACAGCGGCTCTGCAGCTCGCGCCCGCCCTCGGCGCCGGCAACGGCGTCGTGGTGACGGCCCCGGCAGCGACGCCGGTCGCCGTGTCGATACTGACCGAACTCGTCCGCGAACACGTCCCCGAGGGAGCGGTCGGGTTCGTCCCACTCGTGGCCGAGGCCGACGGGCACGCACGTACCGTTAGCGGGGGGCCGACGCCGTACTCGACGCCGGGGCTTCGGCGGGGGCCCCTGGGGTGACGCGGTTCCAGCAGCGCCTCGGCGGCGGGACGACGACACTGGTCTTCGCGGACGCGGACCTCGACGCCGCTGCCGCCGCCATCGCCGACCACGGACCCAGCGCCGTCGAGCGCCGCCTCGCGGGGACGTGCCACGTCCTCGCCCACGCGTCGATACAGGACGAGCTGGTCGAGCGTCTCGACGACCGCCTTTCCAACTGGACCAATGGCGACCTGTTCGACGCGACTACGACGGTCGCGCCACAGCGGGACGTCGCCGAGGCCGAGCGACTGGCGTACTTCGTCGACGACGCGACGACGAAAGGCGCGACGTTGGTCCGCGGGGGCGGTGCCGACGGCCGCGAGTTCCAGCCGACCGTCCTCTCGGACGTGCCGGCCGACGCGGCGCTCCTGGAAGACGACCAGCCCACGCCCATCGTCCCGGTGAGCCCGTTCGAGTCCGACACGGACGCCCCGGAGCTTCCGGCGGCCGACAGCCCGTCACAGGCAGTCAGCGTGTTCACCGCCCGCCACAGCCTGGCGATGGACGTGGCAGACGCCGTCGACGCGGCCACTATCAGCGTCCACGCGGGCGGCGATGTGTCCGACGAACGACCGCCCAGCCCCGGTAACCAACGGGTGCGAGAGACCGTGACGCGGCTGACCCGAACCAAGCGAGTGCTCCAGTGATGATAGCCACCGTCACGCTCAATCCGGCGGTGGACCAGACGGTCAGCACCGAGCAGCCGCTCTCGCCAGGGGAGGTCATCCGCGTCGACGACGCGCAGTTCGACGCCGGCGGGAAGGGTATCAACGTCTCGAAGTACCTCACCGCGATGGGGACCGAGACGGTCGCGACCGGCGTGGTCGGTGGGTTCCTCGGGCAGTTCGTCACCGAACGGCTGGCGGCCCAGGGTATCGAGTCCCGGTTCGTCGATATCGACGGGACGACGCGGCTCAACTCGACCGTCCTCGCCGCCGACGGCGAGTACAAGCTCAACCAGCGCGGCCCGGTAGTCTCCGCCGCGGAGGTGGCGGCCATCATCGAGCGACTCGCGTCACTGTCACCAGATATCGTGGTCGTCGCAGGCAGCCTCCCACCGGGGCTGGACACCGACGCCATCGACCGGCTCGCCCGGGCCGGTCCCTGGAAGACCGCTGTCGACGTCGAAGGCGCGCTCTTGCGAGAGCTTGACGCGCACTACGCCATCTGCAAACCCAACGCCCCGGAGCTCGAAGCGGCGACGGATCGGCCCGTCGACGACCGCGAATCGGCCGTCGCGGCCGCTGAAGCCCTCCGAGAGACTGGATTCGACTGTGTCATCGCCTCGCTGGGCCCAGACGGCGCCGTTCTCGTCACAGCGGACGACGTCGTCCACGAGCCAGCCATCGACTGCGAGGTCGTCGATACGGTCGGCGCTGGCGACGCGCTGCTTTCGGGCGTCCTTGCGGCCAGAGACGTCGGCGCCGACGAATCTGTCGCCCTGCACACGGGCGTCGTCGCCGCCACTGCAGCGGTCTCGACGCCCGGGACCGACGTGCCACCGCTGCCCGAAGCCGAGGAAACCGGGGTCGAGCCGGTCTCGAACAGTTAGGGCGCCGTCATGCCGTAGACGTTGCCGTCGCCGTTGCTGACGAAGATGACGTTGTCCACCACGGCCGGTGAGGACGCCACCGGACCGCCGGTCGACAGCTCCCACTGGACGGTCCCGTCACTCGCCGATAGGATGTACAGCTGGTTGTCGTTGCTGCCGACGTAGACGTTGCCGTCCACGACCGACGGGGCCGACCGAACCGTGTCACTGGTCTCGAAGGACCACTGCTGGGCACCGCCCGAGGCCGAGAGGGCGGTGACACTGCTGTCGTCGCTTCCGACGTAGACGGTCCCCTCGGCGACGGCCGGCGAGGAGTGGACCGGCCCGTCCGTCCCGTACCGCCACGCCTCGCTGCCGTCCGACGTCGACAGGGCTACGACGTCGCCGCCGTCAGTTCCGACGTAGACGCGCCCGTCCGCGACGGCCGGCGAGCCCGTGACATCGTCGCCGACGTCGGCTGTCCACTGCTCGCTGCCGTCCGTAGCCGAGAGGGCGGTGACAGTGCCGCCGTTGTCCCCGACGTAGACGCTACCGTCGAGAACCGCGGGCGTTGTTTGCACCGACCCATCGGTCCCGGTGGTCCACTGTTCGCTCCCGTCCGACGTCGAGACAGCGCTGACCCGGTCGCTATCGCTGCCGACGTACACCGTCCCGTCCGCGACTGTCGGCGATGCCCGGACCGGGGCACGGTCTACCAGCGGGTTGTCCGAGGCCCCCGCTTCGTAGCGCCACGTGACCTCCCCCGTGCCGGCCCCGAGGGCGTAGAGATACCCGTCGAAACTCCCGACGTAGACGGTCCCGTCCGAGACGGCCGGCGACGACCGTATCAGCCCCCCAGTCTGGAGCCGCCACTGCCGGGTGCCGTCGACAGCCGAGAGACAGTAGACGTAGCCGTCGTTGCTCCCGATGTAGAGGCTCCCGTCGACGATAGCGGGCGAGCTGAACACCTGCTTGCCAGTGGGATATCCCCACTGGACGATGACGTTCGCCGTCGGGCCGGTCTCGTCGGCCGCCGCCCCCGTGTTGGCGGTGTCGTAGCCGAACGACGGCCAGCGACCGACGCTTTCGGGGATAGAGGGACCACCGGTCGGGGTGGGATTATCGGAGTCGTTGGAACAGCCAGCCAACGCGGCCGCCCCAGCCACCCCCAGTGTCGCGAGGTACCGTCGCCGCGTCTGTCGCCCTGACATGGGGTCCTGTTCCGAGTCACCCGAAATAAATCCATCCGATACGTCGCGGGACCGCCGACGGAGCGGCCTCCCTCGCAGTCACTCGACAGCGTATCGCGCGATGCTCTCTGTCCCACAGACCGGACAGCGGCCGGTGTCCCCGTCAACGGTGTGGCCGCACTGGCGACACTCGTGGACGACGGTCCGTCTCCGCGAGAACAGCGAGCGCAGCGTCTCAATCATCGCCGACCAGGAGTGGTGTCACGGGCCGATGGGTATCCGGGGCAAAAGCGAGTGTCATATACGTATTATTTACTAACGAGAGAGTTGCCATCGTGTTAGTTACTGGGTTCCAAAAACTGCTAAACAGGCGTAAGCTAGTTCATAACGTGGGACACAGCCTGCGGGGACGCCTAAATCGCCAGCCAGACTGTCGCGGTTCGAACACTCCCCCATGGTCGTTCCCTGGGACCCACGTCAGCGTCTTCAGCGGGGTGAGAAGCGTCGAACGGGTGCACCACCAAGACCGCCGTCGGCTAACGAGAGATGTAACGCTCACAGACAGGCCGATAAAATTTCTCGGCGTCGATGAGAACGTTTTAGCGGTTCCAATTGCGTGGTAAAATAAGCTGAAAAAAGGGTAACACGGTAAAGAATCCTGAATCCACCCTAGGGGTCTGGTGTTTATATGTAACTATGGTGGAGATAGGCGACGCTCAATGCCCACCCTTGACCCCTCCACCCCACGAATACCCGACCTCACCACCGACGCCAGCGCCCTCGTCGGCAGGCTCCGGCGAGCCGTCAGCGGCGCGGCCTTCTGGGCGAGTATCCCGCTGCCCCTTTTCATCGTCGCCGTGTTGCTGTCAGGCATCGCGGCGGCGACACCTGTCGTGTTCGTCGGTCTCGTCCTCCTGAACGCCTGCTGTGCCACCGTCGGGCACTCCTACACCCCCACAAGATGACCCTCGAACAGAGACGCAACCTTCGGCCCGCCAAGACCCGACAGTTCTGTTCGACCTGCGACCACGAGAGCCCGCTTGAGGGCGACTGGACCGGTGACGACCGGGTTGCCCGACGCCGCCTGCTCTGTCCCCGCTGTGGCGACTGCGTGGTCGACCAGCCACAGGTCTGAGACGTGTTACTGTAGCGGGTTCGTCCCGAGCACGTTGAGTAAAAGTATCCGCGCGACGGCGACGCTGACGAGGCCGGCGTGAAGATAGCCTACTGCCGGCCGGAGTTGTTCGCCCACCTGTTCGGACTGCTCGCGGACGTCACGGACGCGAATCAGCTGACAGCGGCGGTCACTGTCGGTCTGACGGCGGACGGTGACGTGAACCCGTACGCGGACGAGCACGCCGTCGGGTCGGCCGATACTACCGAGTCGGGTGAGCCAGACGAGCGTTTCTGATTAGGTACTAGTATTTCCCTCAAGCAGTAAGCCTGCTGATATGCTTAGATAAGGTTCCGAACGTAGGAGAGTGCCCGTTTCGACCCCTGTCGGAATCGTTCGATAGGCGGCGTCGAGGACTGGTACTGGATGGCGTTGATGTTCTGGAGAATCTGGGCCTCGTTATCCAGCCCCTGTCGGAACGCCTCCTTCTCGAAGGAGAACTTCTGATACTGGACGTTCCCGCGCTTTTGCTCCTGCCAGCTCCGGATGCGTGAGATGAACGTGAACTGCTCGAAGTCGTTCGATGCGACGATGTTCGTGTGTCGGGACGTGCTCTCGGGAACGTACTCGTCGACTGATTCGTCCGGGTACGCCTCGATGACGACGATATACTCGTCGTTTCCGATACCGAGCAACCGTTCGTTCTGGGCGCCCATCCCCGGTCGCGGTTCCAGGCCGCGTTTCTCGAACGACGCCACGATATCGCCGAGCGAGGTCCAGTCGATGATGTCGTCGGCGGTGATCTGCTCGGTATTCACACTCACAGTTTCGTAGCCATGCATTTGAAACTGTGGTACGAGCGCTTGAGACGCCGACGAGAACGCTGGGGCGACTCCCGTTCCGAGTGGTGGGCGCACTGACACAGCCAGGGACGGGTCGGTGCCGCCGGTTACCCCGACCGACTGACACAGTCGTTGGGGCGGGAGAAGAGGGCCCTCATACCAGAATTATATCATACTCGGGATATTTATTATTTAGAGTCCAACGCAGCCGGCAGTAGTCAGTTGCGATAGGTACTCACGGGCACCAGACCAGTCGCTTGCGAGTCAGGCTGGCGCCCCGCCGATCTCGATGTGCTCGTATTCGTCCGGCAGCGCTTGGGCGTCCTCGGGAAGCAAGGCGACGACGAGGTGGTCGGCGTAGTCGGCGAAGTACTCGACCAGTGCGGCGATACGGTCGGCGTCGATGGCCTCGAGCGAGTCGAGCAGCAACACCGGGACCGTCTCGTGGGCGTCGTGGACGAGATACCCCGCCAGTGCGACGACCAGCCCGATGACTTCCCGCTCCGACTCCGAGAGGTGGTCGACCGTGTCCTCGTAGACTGTGCCGTCGGCCCGCGACCGGACCACGTGGAGGGCGAACCCGGTGTCGGCGTCCTCGGAAACGATACGTTCGATCCACACCCGTTCGATGTTCTCGTAGCCAAGCTGCGAACGGACCGTCTCCATGTGGTCGTTGAAGGTCTCGACGGCCGACCGCTCCAGTTCCTCGATACGGGTCCGAGCGCGTTCGAGTTCCGCCTCGCGGTCCTCGAGACGGTCCTCGATATCCTCGAGCCGGGACTCCGCCTCGCGGACCGTCGCGAGCTCGGCTTCCACGGACGCAATCTGTTCTTCGAGCTGGTCCCGTTCGTAGGCGAGCTCCGAACGGCGGCGATACTGCTCCAGAATTGCGCTCTCCCCGAGTTCGTCGGAGGCTTCGGCGGCCGACTCCAGCTCCTCGATGCGGCTGTCGAGTTCCGTGGTCCGGTCTGCCAGCTCCTCGATGGCCGCCTCGCGGTCCCTTATCTCCGCTTCGATGTCGTCGATTTCAGCTTCCAGTTCCCCGCGCCTGTCGGCCACCTCGCGGTGGTCGGACAGGTCGGCACGCCTGACCGCAAGCGCCGAGCGGACCTCGTTGCGCTCGGCCCGCTTCTCGTCGATGACCCCGCGGAGGTCCTCGAGATGGTCGTCGATGGTCGCCCGGTCCACGGCCGTCCCGCAGGTCCAGCACTCGACGCTCCCCGTCGTGGGGTCCGCGACGGCGTCGCCAGGCCCCGGTAGCTCCCCGTCGCCGGTAACCTGCTCGTTGAACTCCACGACCGAGAGGAGACTGGATATCGTGGTCTCGAGGTCACGCTTACGTCGCTGGAGCCGCGCTATCTCGGCTTCGACCCCCTCTCTGTCCACGTCCGGGTCCGACAGCTCTGACAGTTCGGTGCGGACGGCCGCTCGTTCGTCCCGGAGCGACGCGACGGCCGCCCGCTGGGTCTCCAGTCGGTCCCGGACCCGCTCGTATTCCGCTCGGGCCTCGGTGAGTTCCGCGACCACGTCTTCGGCGCGCTCGACGGCCTCGAGGTCGGTCTCGAACTCATCGACGGCCGCCCGGACGGCGTCGAGTTCCTCGTCGACCTCGGCGAGTTCCTCGCGGTGGTCGGCCAGCTGTCGCTCCAGTGACTCCCGCCGCGCTATCGTCTGTTTCGTCTCCTCGCGGTCCGCCCGGAGCGACTCGATAGCCTGCCGCGTCCGTCGAATCTCCGCCTCCAGTGCGTCGGTGTCCACGGGCGCCATGATGAACGACCGGAGCGCGTCGGCGTCCCCCCGGGTCACTGCCCGGCGGGCGGGGTTGTCGGCCAGCAAACCGCAGTACTGGTCGACGAGCGTCGTATCCGTGGTGTAGGGCTCACCACCGACAGAGACCGAGTCGCCGTCGCGCTCGAACGTCCTCGTGCAGTCGGTCCCGCCGAGGGACAGCGTCACCGACCCCCGGTCTGCGTCGGCTTTCAGGGCGCCGGTGCCCCCGCCCAGCGCGGCACCGAGCGCCCGCAGGAGCGAGGTCCGGTTCGTCGCGTTCCGGCCAGTCAGTACGGAGACGCCGTCGGACAGCTCGACCTCGGCGGCGTCGATACCGCCGACGTTCTCGACGACCACCCGCGGCGTTTCGTCGCTGTCAGCCATTATTCAGTCCGTCAAACCGAGCACATAACTCCTTGTCGGTCGCCTCACTGGTCAGCGCCGCCACAGTCGCACCCACCTCGTTCGAGAAACCGCTCGACCGGATAGCTGGCCCCGCAGTCCCCACAGGCGACCCGGACGACGTGTGTCACGTCCACGGAGCCGCTGTGAAAGCCGTCAGTCTCGTCGAGTCGTTCGACGGTCCGGCGAACGATACTTTCACTCCGGGAGCGCGCCCACTCAATGGTACCCACGGCGTCGTCGACTGACAGCGTGGTCTCACGGGTGGTATCGACGTCGAGACACTCCCGGAGATGGGTGCGAACGGTCTGGTAGGAGACGAAGTCGCCCTCGAGGTCGTCTGGGTCGACGCCGACACGTGACAGCCACGCCCGTGTCTCCGTCCGAACGCCCGCGCTCGTCTTCGCGTCGGTCAGCGTCCGGTAGATGTCTGTGACAGCTCCTGGCACGTGGGCGCCAGTGTCTTCGAGGGCCGCCCGAAGGACGGTCTCGTTCACGACGGTCTCCAGACGGCGGAGACTCGCGCCCTCGGCCCGCCGGTCGCGAAGCAGCCCGTCGATATCGTCGATTCCGTACGTCTCGGCCGTCCGCCCGATCTTGCACGCGCAGCTCGTTTCCCCGCTGACAGTCACCTGATTGCCGTCACTCATAGGCGGTGACGGCGGCGGCCAGTTCGTGTGCGATACAACTGGGATTCACACCAATGAATTGTCAGTAAAGTGTATTTAAGCGTTGTGCCGACCCCAGGTGGTCGAGATATCGAGGCTTATCGGCGGTAGGGACGCCTTACTCGAGCCGAGGGGCGTGTCAAGGTACGTCTCGGCAATCAGACGGCCGCCCACAGTGTGATGCCAAGAACCGAGTGAAACCAAAGAATAACAGTAGTATTAGTGTTAATTTTTCGTGTCGAGCGTGTCAACAGCACAACACCCTTGTGGCTGGTAGCGGAAGATGGTGTATGTCAAACGATAGTTCTGACGCGGAGTCCGGGAGCGAATCGCGCGAACAGGGCGTCGAGTTCGGTGGGTTGCTGACGGCCCTCGAGAACCACGACTATCCGACGACACAGGAGCAGCTGCTCGAAGAATACGGCGACGAGGAGCTGGACCTGGCCGAAGGCGAGGAGTCTCTCTCGAGCGTCCTCGCCGAGCGTGAAGTGGCCGAGGAGCAAGACACCATCGAGTACGATTCCCCCGACGAGGTCCAGCAAGCCGTCCTCAACATGGTCGGGGACCAGGCCGTCGGCCGGACGGATTACAGCGACCGCGGCGGGTCACTACAGGACGAGACAGAGGAGGGTGAGTCCGAGAGCGACCAGTCGCTGTGAGCGAGTCGGCGTCACAGGAGCCAGCCGGGAACCAGATAGAAGAGGCTCGATGGGTCCGGGAGCGAGCCGACGATGACGCCCGCGATATAGAGCGTCGAGGCGAGCGCCAGCAGGAGAATGAGTCCGATGAGATACCAGTATGCGCCTTCGGTGCTCGCCAGTGGTGGGACCTCCATACGGAGGAATCGACCGGCCGACCGAAAAGCATTTGCCAGTGATATGTTGTACAGGCAATACTTTTCGGTGGCTGGTACGTAGCTCGAGTATGGCTGACGAACCCGTCCGGACAGAGGCCGGCGACCAGCAGGACTGGGCCACCCTCGATACCCTCCTCGACGTGACGGTGAATCTCATCCCGATGGGAATCTTGCTGTTTTTCGTCCTGCTGTATAGCCTGTTCCGACCCTGGGAGTGGGACCCGGGGATGTTCGTGCTGATGCACTTCCTGACCGTGTTCCCCTTTGTACTGCTGGCCCTGCTGACGTACGTTTCCGCGCGAGCTATCGCGAGCGCTGAACAGGGGGGCTGACGGCCCACACGGCCGGCGTCCGAGTAGCTGCTTGCAGTCGCAAACTCGCCCGTTTAGCCGTCTGCGCTACAATACGGAGTGCAGCAAAATATGTCACTATTACAACCTTTCCAGTTGCAGATACCCGAGTTCCTGGAACAGACAGTTGCACAGATAGTCGCCTTCCTCCCACGGGTGGCGGCAGCGATCATCGTCCTCCTTATCGGCTGGATCGTCGGCGTCGCCGCGGCCAAGGCCGTGAAGGGACTCACAGACCGCGCCGAGGTCGACCGCATGGTGTTAGAGACGCCGCTGGGCCGCATGATGGGCGGGTCAGAGGACGCCGTCTCGCGAACGTTCGGCGCTATCACCAAGTGGTTCGTCTACGCGATCGCCATCCTCGCGGCCGCGAACGTCCTCGCCATCCCGACGCTCTCGAACTGGATACAGACCGTCGTCTCCTACATCCCGTCGTTCATCGCCGGGCTGGCCGTCATCATCGGCGGGTTCATCGTTGCCGATTTCATCGGCGACGCTATCACGCGAACCCGCGCGGCCACCCAGACTGAGTACACGTCGTGGTTCGCGACGGGGACCCGGATGTTCCTCTACTTCACGGCCATCGTCATCGGCCTGGACACGATGGGGATAGACGTCGGCATCCTCTACCTGTTCGCCCGGGCATTGGCCTGGGGTCTCGCGGCGGCCATCGCCCTCGGCGCCGGCATCGCCTTCGGCTGGGGCGCACACACCTACGTCTCGAACAACATCGACCAGTGGATGGGGAACGTCTCGGAGGCGACCCCGAATCCGCAGCGACAAGAGGCGGACGGCGGTCGCCCGTCGAGTGAGCGCCACGGTACCTCGGATGTCCAGTCCGACGGCGGGACCGACGTCGACAACTGAAAACCACCCTGTTCACCCCTCGCGGTACCGTCGGCGGTGCCAGACAGTCAGGGACGAACCTCAGAGCGTCTCGGCGGGGGCAGTGACCGCCCACGGCGCTCCGAGGCTGACGCGCTTCTCTTTGGCGTCGTAGTCGAGGAGCCCCGCTGCTGCCAGCATCGGCAGGTGCACGTGGTGGAGCCGACAGCGGAGGTCCCGTCGGCTACCGATTTGCTCGCTCCCGGTCCGCTCGACCGCCCGTTCGAGATGTGCCGTAATCTCGTCGAGCGTCATATCGACACCGTTACGGGCCGTCTGGAGCGACCTGATAACGAATCGTCGCTGCTCGTCTGCGAGCAGTCGGTGCTGAGTCGTTTCGTCGATGTCTGAGACAGTTTGTAGGTTCATGTGTTCGCTCTCGGACCGTCCGATATCTCTCTCAAGTAGCAGTATGGAGTAATGTACACGGCCTAATCGGATAGGCTCGGTCGCAACCGACGGCGTCGTCGTGGGTCGCGGTCCCGTCTAGCAGACAGGCCCAAACGCCGAAATCCGAACCGCTGCAGCCGGGCTGGACAGTCCCCGACAACGGAACGTTCATCACCCTGGCAAACGTGACAATGTATATGAATTTCCAGGGGGTGTCCCCCCAGCTACAGGAGACGCTGACTGTGTTCGACCGGGCTCGAACGGGAGCGCCGCTCACGACGAGCGAAGTCGCAAGCGAGCTGTCGGTGTCCCGGCGGACGACCTACGAGCGGCTCAGTCAACTGTCCGACCAGGGGCTCCTCCAGACCAAGAAAGTGGGGGCGAAAGCACGTATCTGGTGGCGTGACAGCGGGACGACCGCCGACCTCGAACGCCGCGTCCGTCAGCAGGAGATCGTGACCGAACTGGGCCAGTTCGCGCTGGCGGACCGTGACATCGAGTCGGTCCTGCAGCTGGCCTGTGACGGCGTCGCCGAGACGCTCGATACGGACTACTGCAAGGTCCTGGACCTGGACGAGGACGGCGAGAAGCTGCTGTTGCGCGCCGGTGTCGGCTGGCGGGACGGCATTGTCGGCACGGCAACGGTGTCGGCGACCGACGACGACTCGCAGGCGGCCCACACCCTGGCCACGGACGAGCCCATCGTCGTCGAGGACCTGCGGAGAGAGCGCCGGTTCAGCGGTCCCGAACTGCTGACCAACCACGACGTGCGCAGCGGCATCAGTGTCATCATCGGCACCGCCGACGACCCGTGGGGCATACTGAGCGCACACGACACCGTGCCCAAAGTGTTCGATACACACGACGTGAACTTCGTCCAGTCGGTGGCGAACATCCTTGCCTCGGCGATAACCCGGCGAGCCGACGAGGAGCGACTGGTCAGCCAGCGGGCGCGACTCGTCGCGCTGACCAATCTCCAGGAGGTCGTCCGCGTGACGACGGACGCGGTCATCGACCAGTCCACCCGAAACGAGATCGAGTCGGTCGTCTGTGCGCACCTGGCCGCGACCGACTCCTACGAGTTCGCCTGGATCGGCGACGTCGACCACCGGTCACAGACGGTCCGAATGCGAGCCGAGGCCGGCGTCGAGAACTACCTCGAGGATACGACCATCTCGGTCGACCCGAACGACGAACGCAGCGGCGGTCCGACGGGCCGGGCGATTCGCACGGGCGAGACCCAGACCTGCCACAACATCCAGACGGACCCGCGGTACGAACCGTGGCGTGACCGCGCCCAGGCCTATGGCTACCAGTCCTCGGCCGCAATCCCCATCGCTCACGAGGGGACCGTCTACGGCGTTCTGAACGTCTATGCCGACCGACCAGAGGGCATCAGCGGCCGTGAACGCACCGTCATCACGCAGCTTGGCGAAATCGTCGGCCACGCCATCGCGGCCGTCGAGCGCAAGCGCGCGCTGATGTCCGATACGGTGACTGAACTTGGCTTTCACATCGGGGATATCGGTGCCATGCTCGATATCGACGACGGCAGCGGAACGGTTACCCTCGACGAGACGATTCCGGTGAGCGATAGCGAGTATCTGGTCTACGGGACGGTCACCAGGGACGGCGCCGACCTGCTGGAGACCATCGTCGACCGGATGGAGCACTGGAAGGGCGTCGAGATACACGATTGGGAGAGCGACGACGTGACGAGTTTCGAGGCGCGGCTGCGGGACCCGCCAGTGCTCTCGGCCCTGGCAAACGCCGGCGGCGGGGTCGTCGAAGCCGGTATCGACGAGGGGAGCTACCACATGACGCTGCAGCTCCCACCCGGCGGGGACGTCCGAAGCGTCATCGACACAGTCCAGGCGGTATACCCCACGGCGGAGATGCTGACTCGGCGCCAGACCACCCGGGAAGCGGTC
Organism: Haloarcula rara; assembly: GCF_029338235.1. Taxonomy (GTDB): domain Archaea; phylum Halobacteriota; class Halobacteria; order Halobacteriales; family Haloarculaceae; genus Haloarcula; species Haloarcula rara. The sequence continues at coordinate 200,109 of NZ_CP119786.1, read as the reverse complement.
CAGACGTCGTCGTCCGCCCTCGATATCAGTGACGAGCTGACCGACCGTCAGTCGGCAGTTCTCCGGGCGGCCTACCGCGCTGGGTTCTTCGAGTGGCCCCGGACGGTCTCCGGCGAGGACGTCGCCGACTCGCTGGACATCGCTCCCCCCACCTTCCACCAGCACCTCCGCAAGGCGGAGAAACACGTCTTCGACGCACTGGTCCCAGCCCTCCTGTAATCGGAGCGCTGCTTACCACCGGGGTCAGAACCGCAAGCAAGCGCCCGGACCGGTCGCCCGTCGTCGAACCTGGGTATTACTATAGAGCACTTGGTGGCCGACACGCTGGGGCTATCGACGGTAACACTACTGTAGAAGCATGAACAATCGGCCGTTTATATTCAGTCCTTCAGTCAACTGGCGGGTGCGATGTCTCAGGAATCACAGTACACCAGCGGTCAGACAGCCCAGCAGCCACAGCAGCATCAGCAACAGCAGCACCAGCAAGGCGGCGCCCAGCAGCAAGGTGGCGGCCTACAACAACAGGGTGGCGCCCAGCAGCAGGACGCCGGCCGACTCCCACAGCAGTACCGCCAGAGCCTCGGGGCGGTCGCACAGGCCATCGAGGTGTGTGGCTGGTGTGCCGACAAGTGCATCGAGGAAGCGGACCCGAACATGATAGAGTGTATCAAGCTGTGTGAGGACGTCGTAGAGATCGGCGAGACCCTCCTCGCGCTCGGGCCGCGCTCCTCGCGGTTCACATCGGAGCTCGTCCAGACCTTCGAGCGCGCCGCACAGGCCTGCGCACAGGAATGTGGACAGCACCAGCACTCCCACTGTCAGGAGTGTGCCGCCGTGTTGCCACAGTCGGCCCAGATAGCGCGGCAGCTCTCCGGGCAGGGCGGGCAGAACCAGCAGTTCGGCGGCGGGCAGTCCCAACAGTTCTCGCAGTAAGCTCCCCAACGGTCGAGGATTGCACAGTCGCGTCCAACACCACTTCGGGAACGTCCAATTTTTTACCCAGACGCCGCGCCCACGCAGTCGGCCGCTCGTCGTCACGGTGGTCGAGAACGGGCCCGGGAAGGTCGGTACCGGGGAGTGGGCAAACGTCGAGCGGAGAGACGACAGTCGACAATACCGAAAACGGCGAGTAGCACCTTCTTGCGGGCGGTAGTGGCCGTATACGCATCTGAACTGTCGCAACGGGTTTATCAGGACCGGTCAATCCCTCTGACGGGAGCAGCGGCGAGACACCACGGCACCGTCCCCTCTCACAGCGTCGCATATTCCGGCGAGGCAATCGGGTTACTCGGGACGGCGCCGTCGCGTCGTCAACGCCGCACCCCACCCATTGAACCATGACATATCACGAAAACCAGCAGCAAGGGCAGCACCAGCAGGGCCAGCAGAACACACCGCAGTACGGACAGCAGAGCCAGGGCCTCACAGCGGAGCACGGGTTCGGAGAAAGCTCCCTCTTTAGCGGGCAGAGCGGACAGTTCGGTCAGCAGTCCCAACAGCGTCAGCCCCAGCAACAACAGAGTCAACAGCCCTCCCAGCAGTTGGGTCAACAGCAGCGTCAGCCCCAGCAGAGTCGCGAACAGCACCCACAGAGTCAGCTCCCCGCCCAGCAGTTCCAGCAGCAGCCACAGAGCCAGCAGCCACAGCAGCAGTCCCAGCAGCCGGGACAGCAGCCCTCCCAGCAGTTCCAGCAGCAGCCCCAGCAGCAGCCCCAGCAGTCGTCCAGGCAACCCCAGGGCCAGCAGCCCTCCCAGCAGCCACAGAGCCAGCAACCCTCCCAGCAGGTCGGACAACAGCAGTCGTCCCAGCAGTTCCAGCAGCAGCCCCAGCAGGGCCGCCAACAGCAGCCCCAGCAGGGCCGCCAACAGCAGCCACAGAGTCAGCTCCCCTCCCAGCAGTTCCAGCAGCAGCGCCAGCAGCCACAGCAGCAGTCCCAACAGCCCCAGCACCAGCCGGGACAGCAGTCCGGACAACAGCCACAGAGCCAGCAGCACCCCTCCCAGCAGCAGGGCGCGCTGAAGCTCCAGCAACGTTCCCAGGAGCAGCAGTCCGAGCAGTACTGAGCGGTTCACTTTCGACCCACCGAGGCGTTGGCACCGGTGGGCGAGCAGTACGGAGCCGACAGCGACGGCCGCCTCGATTCCAAGCGGAGCCTGCGAGGGGCGGGCGACGTGCCCGCACTTTTTTGACGTGACTATGAGCCAGCGACCGAACAGGGACGCCGGCTGCCGCAGTCAGGTATCTGACCCATCCGGGAGCGAGACATCGTCGAGGCCGTGGACGGCCGGCGTATCGAGTACCTCGCCGCCGACGTCGAAACGGGACCCGTGACACGGGCAGTCCCAGGACCGCTCGCCGTCGTTCCAGGCGACGAGACAGCCCTTGTGAGGACAGACCGCCGAGCGGGCGTGTAACTCGCCGTCGTCGTCGCGGTACACCGCGAGCGGGTCGTCGTCGACCTCGTATACGCCGGCGTCGCCGGGGTCGAGGTCAGCGGTATCGAGGGCCGGCTGGCTCCCGAGATAGTCCTCGAAATAGTGTTTCATCGCGTGTTTGTTGTGTGAGAGAAGGTCGGACTTCGAGGCGAGGGGCGTGAACCGGTTGGGGTCGAAGACGTCGCGGGCGGCCGACCGTCGGTCCAGAATCGTATCGGCCAGCAACCGCCCTGCTGCCGTCCCGTTTGTCATCCCCCAGCCGCCGAAGCCGGTGGCCACGTAGACGTTCGAAATGTGGGGCGCCGCGTTGCCGACGAACGGAACCCCGTCCACCGAGACGTAGTCTTGGGTCGCCCAGCGGTACTCGATGGACGCCACGTCGAAGCGCTCGTGTGCCTGCCGTTCCAGGCGCCGATAGCGCTCTTCGGTGCTGTCCCCGTGTCCGGTGCGATGGTTCTGTCCGCCCAGCAAGACCAGTTCGTCGTTCGTGGCGTGTGGCCGGACCGAGACGTACGGCTCGCCGGCGTGGTAGTATAGCCCCTCGGGGGGCGCCCCATCGAGGCGGGCCGCGACCACGTACGAGCGCTTCGGGCGCAGCCGCGAGAAGTACAGGGCGTCGTCCGCGACGGGAAAGTGTGAGGCGACGACGACGTCGTCGGCCCTGACGGTCCCGCGGTCGGTCTCGACGCGACAGGGGGTGCCGTCCTCGACACCCCCGACAGTCGTCTCCTCGAAGACGGCGCTGTCACCCGCCGCGACGTCGCTTGCTAGTTCCAGCAGGTACTGGCGCGGATGGAAATACGCCTGGTCGTCGAACCGCACCGCCGAGTCGACCTCGTAGGGCAGCTCGGTCTCCTCGACGTACGACGCCGGGAGCCCGAGTCGCCTGGCGGCGTTGACCTCCGACCGTACGCTGGAGCGTTCTTCTTCAGTTTTCGCGTAGGTGTAGGCCGGTGCCCGACCGAAGCCACAGTCGATATCCCGGCGGTCGACCGTCGCGGCGATGTCGTCGACGGCCGCCTGGTTGGCAGCGGCGTACTGGCGGGCCTTCTCCGCTCCGAAATTCTCGATGAGAGTGTCGTAGACGAGGCCGTGGAGTGACGTGACCTTCGCCGTCGTGTGTCCGGTGGTGCCGTCGAGGATACGGTCCCGCTCCAGGATGGCAACGGTCTGGCCGGCCTCGTCGAGTTTGGCGGCGGTCGTGATACCCGCAATACCGCCGCCGACGACGGCGGTGTCGAACGTACGGTCGCCGTCGAGCGGCTCGTAGTCGGTCCGGTCCGACGTCGGGAACCAGACGGATTCGTGCCTCCCTTCGGGTAGGTCGGGAGGCGAGAGGGAGTCGTCCATGGTGAGAGAAGCAGCGAGTAGACGCGCCGGCGTGAATTCAAGCTACTGCTGGCAACGGCAGGGGCGCTCGCAGTCTCGGCTGCGCTGCCGGCAGGGGCCCTTGCAACTGCCGGCAGTGGGTTCTCACGGCCACTAGCCGAATGGCGGGACACGATGACCGACCTGCTAGCGAAACAGACGAGCGAGGCGGGCGAGTTCGGGTGGGTAACGCCCAGCGACGAGGCGGAGGGCGAGCCCGTGCCTGGCCTGTTCGAGGACCGGGTCGTCACAACCAGCCACCACTGAGCAGCGTGCACCAAACTTCGCCCCAGCCCGGCCGGAGCCGGGTATGAGCCGCGACGAGCAACGATCCTGGCGCGATATCACGCGGGTAGTCACGGTGCCGCTGTCGGCGGTCGGAACCTGGCTTCGGTCCAACCGAGTCACGATGTGGGTCGTCTTCTGGGGCCGGCGGTCAGTCGTCTCGCTCGCCCTGCTTGGGGGGGTGTTCCTCGGGTTCACCTCGCTCGCGCTCGTTCGGCCGCTGGACATGGAGCGGCTGCTCTCGGATACGGCGACGGTCAGAACGCTGTTCTCGGTGCTACTGAGCGGCGCCATCCTCATCGTCTCCGTCGTCTCCTCTATCAGCTCCATCGTCCTCTCCGAGGAGATAACCGACATCGAGACGACCCAGGAACGCATCGACGCCTCCATCGAGTTCCGACGCAAGGCGGAGAACCTCGCGGAGGTCGAGGGCAGTCCCGGACAGCCGGCCGCGTTCCTGGAGGTCATCCTCTACACCATCTACCGGGAGACGCGAACGCTCCGGGAGGTGGCCGAGGGGGCCGACAACGACGAGTTCACCCAGGATATACGCCGCCTGACAGAGACCGTCCTCTCGGAGGCGAAGCAGGCCGGAACGACCCTCGACGGCGCCCGGTTTGGCACGTTCAAGGTGCTCTCGGCCGGGCTGAACTACGACCACTCCTGGCAGCTCAACACAGCCCGGCGGATACAGAACCGCCACGAGGAGGCGCTCACACAGGAGCAGTCCCAGGCGCTGACGGACCTGATAGACACGCTGAAGCTGTTCGCGACGGGGCGGCAGTACTTCCAGTCGCTGTACTACAAGCGCGAGGTCGCGCGGCTGTCCGGCATGCTCCTCTACGTCTCGCTCCCGGTCATCATCGTCATCTCGTATCTCATGCTCGCCGTGGACGAGACCATCATGCCGGAGTCCTCCGTCGGGCTGCTCTCCGGCCAGTCAGTGTTCCTGCTTGCCGCGTACACGCTCTCGCTGGCACCGTACATCGTCCTCACCGCCCACGTGCTCCGCATCGCCGCCATCACACTGCGGACACTCGCTGCCGGGCCCTTTACTATCGGGTCCGGGAGCGACCAGGGCGTCGTGGAGACGGATCTTGACATCGACCCGGAGAGCTGGGAGGCAAAGCCCGAGTCGGGGCCCGGAGACGAGGGGGCGCAGTTGCGGGACAGTGATCGGGTTGAACCTTAATCGTAACCCCCAATCGCCGCACCGCGGCACAAGGACCTTCCGGCCGACCGGGGTACCCTAGCTATGGCGGCCTACGAGATCGCGCTCCTGGTGACGAGTCTCTCGATTCTCGGAGCCGTCGTGCTACCGCGAGTTTTGGCGGACAAACCGATGTCGTTTCCCCTGCTCTACGTCGGTCTCGGGGCGCTCGTCTTCGCGCTGCCGACCGGCGTCACAGTCCCAGACCCGGTCTCGCACCCCAACGCGACCAGGCGGCTGACGGAGCTCGTCATCATCATCTCGCTGATGGGCGCCGGGCTGAAGCTCGACCGACCCTTCGACTGGCAGGCCTGGTCGCCGACCTGGCGCTTGCTCGCCATCACGATGCCCCTTACCATCGTCGCCGTCAGCCTGCTCGGGTGGGGTGTCCTCGGGCTCAGCATCCCGGTCGCGGTGCTGCTGGGCGCCGTGATATCGCCCACTGACCCGGTGCTTGCGTCCTCGGTCGAGGCCACGCCGCCGGCGTCCGACGTCGACGAGGAGGTCGACCCGACAGACCAGGAGGGGGCAATTCGATTCGCGCTCACCTCCGAGGCGGGGCTCAACGACGGGCTCGCCTTCCCCTTTACGTATCTGGCTATCCTGATGGCCGGCGCGAGTCTGGACCTCTCGCGGAGCGGGTGGCTGCTCGAGTGGGTCGGCTTCTACGTCATCTACAAGATCGGTGTCGGTATCATCGGCGGGGCCGTCGTCGGCTACCTCATCGCGCGGTTCATCTTCGGTCGGCCATCGAGCAGCCAGCTCTCCCGTGTGATGGAGGGCGCGGAGGCGCTGGCCGCGACCCTGCTCGCGTACGCGGCCACGGAACTCGTCGCCGGCTACGGGTTCATCGCGGTGTTCGTCGCCGCCCTGACGCTGCGTCACTACGAGTGGGAGCACGCTTACTACGAGAAGCTCCACGACTTCGCCGTGCTGGTGGAACGACTGTTGATGGCGACCGTCCTCGTCTTATTCGGCGGCGTGCTCGTCCAGGGGTTGCTCGCGCCGCTGACGCCGACCTACGTGGTCGTCGGGCTCGTGGTACTCCTCGTCGTCAGGCCGATCGCGGGCCTGCTCGCGAGCGTCGGGAACGACCAGCTGTTCGCCGAGCGGGCCGTCATCGCCGCGTTCGGTATCAGGGGTATCGGCTCCTTCTTCTATCTCGCCTACGCGCTCAACTCGGCGTCGCTCAGGGAGTACGAACTCATCGTGGCCGCGGAGGAACTGTGGGCGCTCCTGGGCTTTATCGTGGTCGCCTCGCTCTTCCTGCACGGTATCTCCGCCGCGCCAGTGATGAACACGCTCGACCGGATGCGGGACGAGCAGGACGGCGAGACCGGGGACGAGCCCGCGGCGGCCGACGACTGAGAGAGGGTTGGTCGACCCCCATCTGTTTCCGTCCGGACTGCCTACAGTTCGTATGGCATCACGGCTCGCTATCGCCCGCGATGCGGTCCAGACAGCCAGCGAACGGACCGACGACCCGACCGTCCACGAGCAATGCCAGTCCATCGTCCAGGCGCTGTCCGGACTCGCGGGCGAGGAGACCCTCGACGACGACGTCCGGGAGGGCGACCGGCTCGAACAGCTGGAACACCAGCTCGTGAAACTCGGCGACCAGACAGACGGTGTCGTCCAGCGACAGCTCTCGGTCGCGCGGGACAACATCGACCGGTTCAGACAGGAACGCGCCCCAGACTGGGAGTCGGACTCCCAGTAAGACTGCCCAAATCGGTCGCCAAAGTCGGTAATACGCCTGTTACCGATAGTATCTGTCCGGGGACTTAAACGTCAGAAGACCGAAGAGTGTTCGATGTCACGAGAGAGCAACACGCATACGGAGAGTCAGGTATCCGCAAACGCGGACACGATTCAATCGTGGTCCGGGACACAGACACTGGTACCGGTCCGTCGGGAAGGCGGGGGAGAGGGCCGGCTCGATGTCGTGCCCGAGGACGAGATGCACACGGACCACGAGGAGATGGACTGGACGGAGTTCGAGCGAGAGCTGCGAGACCGGGGGATGATAGTGGTTCGAGGCGGCGACTCGACGACGGATATCGACGTGGTCGACCGCTCGGAAGTCATCAGCCGCGCCACGGTCGAGAGCGAGGCCGTCGAGGAGGCACTGATGGAGGGCGAGACCGTCGAAAGCGAGATAACCGAGCGGCGCGTCGTCGAGCACGTCGTCGTCGAAGAGGCGACCGTCCAGAGCGAAATTGCGGGTCGCGAGATTATCCAGAGCGACATCGTCGACGTGGCACTGCTGTCGACCGACGTGGACCAGTGCTCTGTGACACGAGCGGAGCCGGCGGACGAGTCGACCACGGACCTGTCCTGGTTCCAGCCGGGGACGAACCTGTCCGACCCCTACGACGTAGAGATAGACGTCGACGAGGTGTGGGAGGTCACGCGGGACGTTGTCGAGCGCATCACCATCGAGAGCCAGGTCGTCGAGACCGACGTCGAGGAGACAGAGACCGTCGAGAGCGATACGATGCGTGACACGGTCGACATAGATGGCGTCACGGAGACCGTGCTAAAGGGCGAACTCGTCGAGTCGCCGGAGACGGCGGCCGAAGCAGTCCAACACGGCCGCGTCGAGAGCCAGTTCCGCGAAGACGACGTCATCGAGACGAACCTGCTGCGACGCCAGACTATCGACGAAGAGATGCGGGTCGACAAACGGATACTCGGGGAGGTCTCCGACGCCGAGACAGTCAGTACCGACGCCATCTCCCACACCGTCGTCGATAGCGAGATCGTCGAACAGGACGAGTACGACGTCGACCTCGCGGCGACCGTCGCCGCCGCAGAGACCGAATCCACTGCGGACACGGAACCGGCCGCCGGGGAACCGGCAGCTGGCGGTTCGGTGACCGGGGAAGAGGAGATGTCCGAATCCGAAGTGGCCGAACCGACGGCGGCCGACGAGGACGTCAGGGTCACGCCACGGGAGGAAGACGAGGGGAAGACGGTCGTCAATCCCGACGGCGAGGAGGTCGGGATGGTCGTCGACGTCGATGACGGGCAGATGTACGTCAACCCACATCCCTCGGTAACTGACCGCATCAGGACGGTGCTGGGGTGGAGCGACCACGACGACGATGACAGCTACCTGCTGGACACCGACCACATCGACCACGTCGAAGACGACCAGGTCGTCCTGCGAATGGGCCCCGAGTCCGAGTAAGGAACCTTATGTGAGCCAGGCGGACCTCGGCGCCTGACGGTTCAAACCGCAATAGGTCTATATTACCCGGGAACGGGCGGTCCGCAGCGACGCCGGCCGAGCCGAATCGGTCCGGCCGTTGTCATGCGTTTTTTGCCCTCAATAGAGGGGTATACTGAGGGGAAAGCTTTTATTACCCCGAAGGCAATGTGAGAGTGTCACAATCAATGTATCGTAACGAGGCACACGCGAAACAAACTCCCCAGCAGCACACGGTCCAGAATTCAGGGACGTACTACGTCAAACACGATTTCGACGGACCTGCGGAACTCACGACGACACTGGCTCACGCGCTATCTGACATCAGCGGCGTCGACGTCACCGATACGGGTTTTACACTGTACGACTACATCGACCCCGACGCGCTCGACAAGCTGTTCAAACCCACATCTGACGCCGAGCGGCGTTTCAACGGTAACCTCACGTTCACAGTCTGGAATCACACGGTGACCGTCTACAGCGACGGGCAGATAGCCATCGTGCCGCCACAGCAGCCCACCCGACCGACCCGGTGATATAGTCGTAAGCGGATTCTTCCGTCGACCCATCTGTCGACCGGCAGCGATGGCAATGTCACTGGTATATCGCCCGAACCTCAGTATCTGCGCTGCCATCGTGGTGGGGATTGACGCTTACTGGCTGAACAGTGTCTTCGGTTTAATACTGCCACCGCCATCCTCCCCGATGCACACTACCGAGGTGTAGCGCGTCGCCGGGAACTGTCCGGTGAACCACGGACGGCCCGGTCACGGTCTCCATCGCGCCCTCGGGCGCGGCCCGATCTGTGTGCACAACGCGCGTCGACTACGCCTCACGATACACTATGAGTCAATCCGATATGCAACAGACGAACCAGCTGATGAGCAACGCAATCGAAATGCAGCAAAACGCCCTCGACATCGGCCAGGAGGCGCTAGACCAGGCCGTCGAGATTCCCCTGAAACAGTCCATCGAATTCCAGAAGAGCGCCGGGAAGCTCTTCCTCAACGGACTGGAGATGACCAGCTGGCTCGGGAACCGCAGCACCGAGCTCACACGGGAGGCGCTGGACACGTACTTCCAGACGGTCGACAGCGCCGCCGAAAACGCCGCCCAGATGACCGAGCAGGGCATCGAGCAGGCCACCCAGATGACCGAGCAGGGCCTTCAGCAGGCCGGCAACATCGGGCAACAGCAGCTCCAGGCCGGCCAACAGCAGCTTCAGGCCGGCCCCCAGCAGCTCCCGCCCGGAAACGCCGCCGAGGGTCAGCAGCCGATGGCCCAGCCCCCGGCCCAGCAGCCGCCCACCAGCCCGCAGGCTCAGACGCCGATACAGCAGCCACCGACACAGCAGTCCCAGCAGGCGCCGGGCCAGCAGTCCCAACAGCCGCCAGAGCCCCAGATGCAGCAGCAGCCGGGACAGCAGTCCCAGCAGCCGCCGGGACAGCAGCCCCAGCAGCCGCCGGGACAGCAGGTCCAGCAGCCACCGAGCCAGCAGGCCCAGCAGCCGCCAGAGCCCCAGATGCACCAGCAGCCGGGACAGCAGTCCCAGCAGCCACCGGCACAGCAGTCCCAGCAGCCACCGGCACAGCAGTCCCAGCAGCCGCCAGAGCCTCAGATGCAGCAGCCACCGGCCCAGCAATCGCCGGGCCAGAAGCAGATCCAACCGGCTCCGTATCAGGAGCCCCAGCAGCCGGCCCAGGAGCAGCCCCAGCAGTCCCGGCGCCAGATAGCCATCAAGGGTGACGTTTCCGAGGAGAAGGCGTCCAGCGAAGAGCCCCCCGTCGACGAGGCCTGAGAACGGTCCCGTTCCACCGTATCGCCGTCCCGTACCGAAGTAATCGGGTGATACCAGGGCTAGCTCGGTAGTACTTATTTGTCAGCCATATGAAAATGAAGATGGTGTTTCACCGTGCAAATTATCTGTAAAGACGGAACCACGATACAGTGTGCCGACTTCGAGGCTATCGACTCCGGCGTCCTGTTCTTCCAGGAGGAAATGGAGCAGGCGGCCGAAGGCGGTGAGGAAGACGAGGAAGAAGAGGAGGAGGAGCGGAAGGCCGACGGATTCGTCCCCATCACAGAACTACACTTCGTCCTCCCCGACGAGATGGTCCAGCAGGCCCCACAGCCCGCAGGCGCCCCCGAGCAGGGTCGCGCCGGCGGATCGCCACAGGGAGCGCCTCCACAGCAGGGGGGCGGACTCGCACAGCAACAGCAGATGCAACAACCACCCCGCGGCCCCGGCCAGCCCGGCCGGTAAACCGGACCTGACCGACCGACGATAGTTTTCCGCCGTCCAGCGACCAGCGGGACGGCGGTGCCGTGCTGTCGACTGGTTCTTCGTGATAGTCTCTGTCACCCCGAGTGGTGGGTTTGACGAAAAAAGGCCGGCCAGCGGGTCAGTCCTCCGTCCAGTACATCAGCTGTTCCCGCTCGACGCCGCAGTTCGGGCACGATTCCGGGAGGCTGTCGCCGATGTCGCCCATCTCGCCACAGTCGAGACAGCGCCACATGAGCTCCGCCTGACCGAACGCGTGGCCCGAGCGAACGTGCTCGACACTGAACGACTCGACGCCGTCCCGGGTCGTCAGAAAGACGCCGCCGGCCTCCATCCCGCGGACGCTCCCGACGGGCTGGCCCGCATCGTCGTACAGGACCTGACCGAACGACAGCGCCGTCGCCTTCTCGGTCGCTTTCGCGTCTGCTTCGTGCTCGGGTTGCTCGCCTCGTCCAGTCATACCTGTGATTCGGGCCGGGCCGTCAAAACTCTGTTCGTGTGACAGTTTCGGTTCGGGGACGAGTCGGTCAGAAGCGCCCGGCTGGCGACCTCGATAGTAACCCACGAGGTCAGCGCGTTACCGTCGCTGGTCGGGAGCGCCCTGTGACTGTGGCACCTGGAGATGTGACTCGACGAACCACTGGGCTCTGGTCACGTCACGGGACACCTCGTTGAGCAGGTCGGCGGTGTCGAGGTCCCCCTGCTGGTCGGCGGTCTCGATCTGCTGGTAGAGAGTCGCATCGAGGACGGCCAGTCTGTCGGCTATCTCCCGGAGCATCGATTGGCCGTCGACGCCGGCGTGTGACAACTGGGGAATCGTCGTCTGCTGGGCGACGGCGCCGGCAGTGCCCATCGGCCGACCCCCCAGTGCGCTGGCGCGCTCTGCGACGGCGTCGATATGTGGCTCGAAGCTCTCGTAGAGGTCCTCGAACAGCTCGTGGAGCTGGTAGAACTCGATTCCCTTCACGTTCCAGTGGGCGTGTTTCAGCTGCATGGTTACCGCAGAGAGGTCGGCCAGCGCCTGATTCAGGAGGCCGATGCTGGTCGTTCGGACCTCGTCCGGGAGGTAGCTCCGTGTCGGAAACTGCTGGCCGGGTTTCGCGCTGGGTGGCTGTGACTGCCCGGTGCCGGTGGATCTGGACTGTGCCGACGGCTGTTGCTGGATAGACTGTTGGGACTGGCTCATACTGGGACTCCGTTCCGGGGTACGACCGCACCCCTGTAAAAGGTTAGTATGCCATCATATAATGCCCGCGAGTGGTATCGCCTCGAGCGTCGGATTTCCGTCCCGAACGGCTCTCTTCACAGTAATTGAGTTGTTAAAACAGGGCACACTGTGGCGCGGGGAAGGCTGCCGGAGCACCGCTCCCGTAATCCGGGGACAGACCGTGCCCGTTACACCGAAATCGTTTCGTATGCCGGAGGCCGGACCGGGAGCCGGAGCCACGGAATTGCGGGCAGGTACGTCGCTGGCGGTCGCGGATACCCGTTCGGGTTCGGAACGAAAACGGTCCCCCGCGCCGACTGGTGCGGGGCGGCACCACCGGCTGTCGACGGTTCGGGGGCTGGCTCGGTGCCGGACGCCTGCACGTTCCCCGACGTCGTCGTCTCCATCCCCGGTTCGGCTTCCGAATCCGCTGTCTCCCGCTCGCCCTCCGACGCATCTGTCGGTTCGGCCTCCTCCGCCTCCAGCTGTGGTTCCGCGTCGGCCTCATCCGCCTGTGGTTCTGCGTCGGCCTCTACTTCCTCCGCCTGTTCTTCGCCGTCCGCTTCGTGTGGTTCGTCCATCGATTCGGACTCCTGGTCGTGTTGTTCGTCCATCGATTCGGACTCCTGGTCGTGTTGTTCGTCCATCGATTCGGACTCCTGGTCGTGTTGTTCGTCCATTGATTCGGGCTCCGTTTCTCGCATTTCGGTCGTCGGGTCCGATTCGTCGTCCGACTGTTCGTCTGTTGAGCGGAACTCTCCGGTTTCCGGGTCGCGCGTCGGGCCGTTCGACTCTCGTTCACTGGACGCCGTTCCCTCCGCGTCCGGGTCGGTTTCCTGTTGTGTGTCAGTGTCGTCTGATGTCATACTGTCCTCCCGCCGGTCCTGTGGTCGTAGCTTCCTGCGGAGTTACATAAAATCGCTCGACGATTCGTCTGTTTCTACTGGGCTACCGGCAGTAGGACTGCCTTTTCGAGCTAGTACGGGCCGCTGAGAGTGTTAGGCGTGCTACGGGATGTCGGACGCCGCTGGACGGACGGTCGGTAGGAACAACGTCAGAAGCGGACACTCGGCAAGGTTTATTTGACACTAGATTGAACTGTTCAGTCGCCGTACATCACTGGAGCGTATACATCACTATGACACCGAACCACGGATACACACCGGCAGAGGACCCCGAGAGGAAACAGTCGATACCGAACCAGCCGCCCGGCCAGCAGCCACCACAGCAATCCCAGCAGTCGCCACAGGGACAGGGCACACCCCAGTCGATGCAGCAGGGCCAGCCCACATCACAGCACGGACAGAGAGCACAGCAAAGCCAGGGTCCAATCCAGTCGATGCGACAGGGCCAACCCACACCACAAACAGCCCAGCAAGAACAGAGTACACCCCAGTCGATGCAACAGGGCCAGCCCACACCACAGACCCAGTCGATGCAGCAGGGACAGCCCTCGCCGCCACAACAGTTCGCCCAGCAAGCACAGCCACCACAGCAGTCTCAGCAACAACAGCCGCCACAGCAGTCCCAGCAACAGCCGCCCCAGGCAATTGGACAGCAGCAGATGCAGTCTGCACAGCCCACACACGGAGCCGCCGGCGGCCCGGCGCAGTTCGGACAGCCGTCAGGGGCCCAGCCGCAACCTCAACCGCAGGGTCGGGGCCCACAGCGACCGCTCCTGAAACCCATTCGGGTCAACGAGATCATCACCGAGGACGTCGTCACCGCTGAGCGAGACACGCCGGTTCGGACGGTAGTCGCTCAGATGGCCGAGAACGACGTCGGCTCTGTCGTCGTCGTCGAAGATGACCGCCCGATCGGTATCATCACTGACCGGACAGTCGCGCTCGCGCTGGAGGAAAAGCCCGACATCACGGAGCTGACGGCCGATGACCTGCTCCACGGCGACGTGTTCACGGCCGACCCATCGATGAACATCTTCGATGCAATCCAGGTCATGAGCGACGAGGGAATCCGGCGGCTCCCGATCGTCGACGACAACGGCGCGCTCCGTGGTATCGTCACCCTCGACGACACGCTGGTCCTACTCGGCGGCGTCGTCAGCGAGGTCTCCGACACCGTCCAGTCTCAGTCCCCGAACCTGTAGCGCACTGAGCGGATGGCTCACGGCAGCCCCAGCGAGAGAACTCCCGGCCGACAGCAGGGGCCCCACCGCATCAGAGATACGCACCGTCCCACTCGTCGGCCAGATGGACGTTGCCACAGTCCCCACACTCCAGCCGGTCCAGCCCATCGGCGGTCACGTTGGTGCTTCCACACTGCGAACAGAAGTAGCCGTACGCCGACTCGCGGTCCCCCGACACGAAGGTCCGAAAGAACGGAGCCTCTCGGCCGGGAATCGGGTCGTCGCGGTCGAGCGGACGGGCCTCGCCCTCGACGCTGACCGACGCTGGAACCGGGACCGCCGGCTCGTTCGATTCCTCGACCCGTTCGCCCTCGGCGTAGAGGGTCACACCGTACTCGTGACCGCCGATTTCGAGTGAATCTCGGCCCTGTTCGGTGAGTCCGAACTGCTCACAGAACCCGACGCCCTCCACGGCGTCGTCAAGGACCTCCCAGGCGAGTGGGCGGTCTCCGTGCTCCGCTCGGAGGTGTTCAACCAGCGCCGTCCCGATGCCGTGCCCGCGAGCCTCCGGGTCGACGTGGAGCCAACGGATGCGCCCGGCCGCTGTGCCGTCCAAGAACCCGCCCAAAATAGTCTCGCCGTCGAGCTCCGTCTCCGCCGCCAGGAACCAGCCGTCCGAATCCGACAGCCGCTCTTCCAGGGCCGATTCGGAGAATCGCTCCTCGACGAGCGTTGCAATCTCCTCCGGGCTGAGCGCGAACGACGAGTTGAACGAACTCTCGGCGATGCGCCCGATGCGGTCGCTGTCTGCCGGCGTCGCCTCTCGAATGTCCATACGCGACGTTCGCGCTCCGCGTGGAAAAGAGCCCCTCCCGAATTCAGTTGGCTCGGTCGACCCATCAGTGATGTGGTATCGAGAATCCGGGCGTCACACTGGGTGTCACGGGTGGGTACCGTCTGGCGATGTCTCCGAGGTCAGACTTATCGAGTCCGACTGGGTCGGTATTTAACCAACATTCCGGGTGTGTTGGCGGGGATATTGGTTAATACGACCGACCAAGTCCCTCGCCCACCGTCCCCGTACAGCCCGACGAGCTAGGCCGGGAATCAGCAGTGTATAGGCCAGGAATCAGCAGTGCAAGACTGTTCGGTGAGACCATCTAACTGCGGCGAAGGAACCTGCTGTCCCCGCTAACAGCGGAACCAGTGGGGTATCCTGACCCCTCGTTCGACTAACAGCGGAAGCGATGGTGTTCCAGAGCAAGCGGAATCGGCAGTGAGTCGGGGCAGTCCCAACGGCGGAGTCTGGTGCGTGGCGAAGGTGTGGCTAACAGCGGAAGCGGTGGGAGGTATCCGATAGCTGTAACAGCGGAACCGGTGGGGTAGACCGGTCGTAACAGCGGAAGCTGTGGTACAGAACTACGCGACTGGTGGTGATTGCCCCGCACGGCGCTAACAGCGGAAGCGGTGGGGTGCGTTCCAGCAGGAGCGCTAACAGCGGAAGCGGTGGAGTGGTGCCATCCGATGGAACAGCTTATCGGTCATACCACGGCAGAAAGCGAGTATTATCCCCTGTCGAATGCTAGCACACTTACCGTTCATTGGTCACAGTCGCTTGGGAGTGACACCAGGTCGTCAGAAAGACGCCGCCGGGTTACAGGGGCGTCGCTAACAGCGGAACCAGTGGTGTTGGAGTGGTAACTGGCGACCCGTGACTGGCAGGCGACAATCAGCGCCGGTAACAGCGGAAGCGGTGGGGTCAGGGCGTCGCGTCGAGAATCTCGGAGAGCCCCGTCTTCACCGACGAAACCGACTGCTCCAGCTCGTGTTCTTTGTACTTGCCGCCGCCTTTGCCTCGGTTGAACTCCGTCGAGGAGATGATGCCCAGCTGGTCCAGTTCGCCGAGATAGTCCCGGACAGACCGCAGTGAGACCGGATCCATACCGTTCTCCTTTGCCACCTGCTTGTAGGCCGCCAGGATGTCCTTCGTCCGCGCCGGCGTTTCGTCCCGCTCGGCCAGCAACGTCAGCGCGTACAGGACGAGCTGGCCGTGGTCGGAGTAGTTCCTGATACCCTCGACGACCTGATCCGTCTGGAGGCGCTGTCTGGCCTCGCGAACGTGGGCCTCGGTGACGAGGTCGTCGTTGTACTCCCGGGCGAGGTCACCCGCTTCGAGCAGGAGGTCGAGCGCTTGCCGGGCGTCCCCCGAGTCCTTGGCGCCGTATGCAGCACACATCTGGACCACACCGTCGTCGAGGACCCCGTCTTTGAACGCCACCGAATCGCGTTGCTGGAGGACGAGCTGGAGCTCCTGGGCGTCGTAGGCGGAGAAAGAGACCTCTTTCTCACAGAGGCTGGAACGGACTTTCGAGGAGAGCTGGTTCCGGAAGTCGAGATCGTTAGAGATGCCGATGACGCCGAGTTTCGCCTCCGTCACGTCGCCGTTCGAGCGCGCCCGCGGGAGCTTATACAGCAGCGAGTCGTCCTGGATGTGGTCGACCTCGTCAAGGACGATGAGCACTGTGCCACCGGTGTCGTTGAGCTCCTCGAAGAGGAACTGGTACACCGATGCCTGGGGATAGCCGGTGTTCGAGATCTGCTTGGCGGGGTCACGAAGTTCGTTGACGAGAGCGACTGCGGCCTGGTAGCTCGAGTTGAGTCCGTCACAGTTTATCTCGATGGTGTGGAGGTCCAGTTCCGGAACGTCCGCGGCGTCACGTTTGAGCGCGTTGAGGAGATACCGGGTCGCGGCAGTCTTTCCGACGCCGCTCTTGCCGTAGAGGAAGATGTTGGAGGGACTCTCGTTGTTGATTACCGGCTGTAACGCGGCGTGGTACCGCTGGAGTTCGTTGTCACGTCCCACGAGTTCCTCGGGCGTCCACTCCTCCAGCAGCGCCTCACGCTTCTCGAATATCGACGACGTCGGCGTAAACGAGAGGTCACTCATCGATTTGGTCTCGGAGCGGGAAGGACTTAACCTTTGGTTCCTTTGCTTCCGCTGCTTCCGCTGTTCGAGTTTGTTTATATAGCATTCACTCCACTGGTTCCGCTGTTAGGGTCAAACACCGCAAACCAGGGTGTTGTCGGGGAAGACACCCACCCCACTGGTTCCGCTGTTAGCGATAGATGGAGGAGGGTGGGACTCTACGTTTCGGGCTGACTCGAGAGTGAGCCAGTGTCCCGCAGTTGTCGCCCGCAATGTCGCATTGTACTACCTTCATTCGAGTTTTGTGAGAGTTTCGTGCTAGTCTCGTCCGTTAAATAGACGCTGTAGCCAGTCTACAGTAGCTATGTGCGGTACGTAGTAGTTTGAGCAGTGTTGTATTGTTAGCAGTCTGCAGTAGCCGTTAGCAGTAGCCGTTAGCAGTAGCTGTGAGCAGTAGCTGTGAGCAGTAGCTGTGAGCAGAGCAGTAGCTAGTTACAATTTGCTGTAGCTGTAGGTAGTAGCTGTGGGTGGTAGCTGTGAACGGTAGCTGTTAAAGCTAGCTGTGACTTGGTAGCTGGGCGTTGTTCTACTCTTTTAGGGTACTTCTGCATAAGGTTCTATCTCTAGCAAATAAGCTTAAATAGATGGCTCGCTAACCACATCCGTATGCCGTTCCTCACAGAATGACAAGGCACCCCCTCCCATGGGGGTGGTGCCGTCTTCTCTTCGCTAACAGCGGAACCAGTGGGGTGGGTGTGTCCCCTCACAAATCATGCTCTTAATTCTCTACTTGACAATTTGCGCAACGGTCTCGACCAGTGGGCTGTTCTGTACGAACTCCCTCTGACTCACTCTTAACCAACAGCCGACCCGCAAAACCCAATCTGTTGGTTAAACCTTCCATTCGGGCCACCGTTACCGATTCCTCATCTATCACATTCCCATGTTTTCACAGCACACGCAGGAGAACGACCGACAGGCTGACGAACACGCCGATTCCGACGAAGACGTACACCCTGTCGGCGTCGGCATCGAGTCCTCGCGATAGCTCGTGGACCATGATTCCCAGTGAGAGGAAGAATATCACGACCACCGACACCACCAGAAAGCGGTAGGCGACGACGAACTGGAGTTCGAGAAATCCGCCGATAAACAGGAGCATCGCGGCGATCATCGCCGTAAGTAGCCCAAGTATTCCCATCCCACCGACGAAAATCCGATAGCGCCGGTCGTCCTCGTCTGTTACGGAATTGATAGCGAAGTTCGTAATAAGGACGATAATCGGGAACACGACGGCAGCAATCTGTATCTGTGTCGTATCAATCATTGTACTGAACCTACCACGCTCTCGCTCAAACCTGCTCGTGTCTGGGTGATATTCTTGGTCGTTTCACGTACACCCGTGTCGGCACTCACGTACTCACCAACAGGTCAGAACTTGACTACACGTCTCGACCGGGCCGGTTCGACTCACACGATGTATTTCGTATGCGGACAGTTCCGTGGTCGCTGGCTCCAGTTGCTGGTCACGGTCGGTTGCGGCCGTGTTCTACGAGCGACCGCGACGGTGTGGCGAAGGACTAAGTAAATGACCCTCCATTCTTCCGCCATGAGCGAGAGTTCGGAAAACGAGGACACGCCGCTCGAATCGGTCGGTTTCGATATGGACATCGGTAACGGCCGGACCGAAATCCGTGTCACGGGTGACCGTGACACGGCTGTTATCGTCCGGTCGGAGTCGGGCGAGAAGATCTACCTCCCGCCGGAAGACTTCGACCGCGAGGCCGAACCGGGCGGTGGGGCCTACGACAGCCCCTACGAACCTCGGAGCGGGGCCCAGGAGAGTCCGTACTCGACCCATCCCGACGCCTCGTCGGTCACCGGGATGGAGCCGACGGCCGGCGGCTACTTCATCGTCCACCCGGAACCGATAACTGACATCCGCTTTCTCCGATAGCGGCCCGTCTCACTGTCGTCGTGGTCTCGAATTGACGGCCGGCGTTTCGCCGCTGGGCTACTCCAGAATCTCGTTGTAGAACTCCACGTGTTCGTCAGCCACGTCTTCCCAGGTCCGCTCCTCGTATTCAATGGGGGTATCCAGCGCGAGCGCGTGCTCGATGCCGTCGGCGATGGAGTCCGAATCCGGCTCGACTTCGATGACACAATCCTCGGGTAGCAGTTCCGCGGCACCGCTCTCGCAGGCGACGACGCGGGTCCCGACTGACAGCGATTCGACGATGGTTATGCCGAACGGTTCGGCCAGTGACGGGGAGACGAACAGATCCGCACTGGCGTAGTAGTCCCCGAGTGCTTCCTGGGCGAGGAAGCCGGCGAAGATGACCTGGTCCTCGATACCGAGGAGCTCGGCAAAGCGCTTGAGCTGGTCGGTCAGGTGGCCAGTCCCGCCCAGCACCAGTGTCAGGTCGTCACGGCGGAGTTTCGAGAGGCCGTACAGAAGATAGGAGAGCCCCTTCTGGTCGGTGTGTCGGCCGACGAAAAACAGCATCTTCCCGTCGATATCGTACTTGGCCTTGATATCTTCGCCTGTCGGCTCGACCGAAGAGAAGCCGTTGTGGATGACCCGTGCGTCAGCGTCGTAGAACTCCTTGATTCGACGCCGGGTGAAATCGCTGACGGCGACGAGGTGGTCCGACCGGTTTGCCACCCGCTGTTCTGTCTGGACCTCCCGCTCCGGCGGGTTGACGTTGCGGTCCTGCGAGAGCGAGTGGAAGGAGGTAACCCACTCGACGTCGCTGGTCGAGGCGGCTCGCGTGCCGGGGTTGTAGCCGAACCAGTCATTCGTGTGGATGATGTCGAAATCGGACGCGATGTCGGCGAACTCACCGGCAAGTCGGCCGATTCGCGTGATGATGTCGCCCTGGCCGGTCGGTACCCCGTGGATGCCCGCTCTGTCTTCCGGGGCGTATTCGTCCGGCAACACCAGTTCGAACTGGATGTCGTCGCGCGGTTCGAGTTGCTCGTACAGTTCGCCCACGACCGTGTCGAGTCCGCCGGTGATGTTCGGCGGGAACCCCCAGCCGAGCATCAAAACTTTCGGTGGCATATCAGTAACCCGTATTCGTAAATCAAGTCAATGCGGTAAATACGTTTGTGGTGGTCGGGAAGCGCTGGTCGGAATGTCGGCGTCGCATTCGGGCAGAGCGAACTGGATACCCAGTAGTAGTCGCTAACCAACACTCCGGCCATTTTCGACGATTTGTTGGTTAAAACGATGCAGCCGGGAAACAGAAACGACCTTGCCGGGAAACACACCTATCCCCGCGGCGCGTGTATCGTATCTATGAGACAGAACTTGACGGTGTCCCAGTCCTCGCTGACGGCGGACGAAGCCGCTACCCTGGAGCGTGTTCAGACGGTTACGCGGCTGCTCGACGAGGCGGTGCGGATTCCGGGCACCGAGGTCCGTATCGGGCTCGACCCAATCTTGAGCATCCTTCCCGTCGCGGGCGACGCCGCCGGTGCGGTCCTCTCGCTGTATCCGGTCGTCGAGGCCTATCGACTCGGGGTCCCCAGTCGGACACTCCTGCTGATGCTCTCACTGGTGGCCGTCGACGCCGTCATCGGCTCGGTCCCGATACTCGGAACGGTGTTCGACGCGCTCTGGAAGGCCAACCAGTGGAACTATGGGCTGATGGAACGGCAACTCGACAGCTAGACAGCGACTGCTGGCCGCGTTGCCGGCCTCGCCTCACTCATCCCGGACAAAGCTTGAAATAGCTGTGCTTGGAAGCCGAGTGTATGCGTTTCGAACGACAAAGTGGCGTATTTCTCCATCTCACATCGCTCCCCGGCCCGCACGGCGTCGGCGACCTCGGCGACGGGGCCCGGGAGTTCATCGACTTCCTCGCAGAGGCAGACCAGTCGCTGTGGCAGTTCTGCCCGCTCGGGCCGACATCGGGCGCGCATGGCAACTCTCCCTACCAGGCGTACTCGGCCTTCGCCGGGAACCCGATACTGGTCGACCTCGGGGACCTCGCCGAGCGGGGCTACCTCGACGAGGGCGAGCTGTACCCGCCCGAGGCCGCCTCGCCCCACGAGGTTCGGTACGACGAGGTCACCGAGTTCAAACAGTCGAAGCTCCAGTCGGCGTTTGAGTCGTTCCAGCGTGACCCGAACGGTGACGACCTGGAGGCCTTCGAAGCGTTCTGCGAGGCCGAATCCCAGTGGCTGGACGACTACGCGCTGTTCATCTCGCTGAAAGCTGAGTTCGACGGACAGCTCTGGACCGAGTGGCCAGCTCCGTTAGTCACCCGGGACCCCGATGCGCTCGCCGAGCGTCGGGACCAGCTTGCCGAGGAGATACGGTACCACAAGTTCGTCCAGTGGGTGTTCGACGACCAGTGGCAGGCGATGGCCGACTACGCGGCCGAGCAGGGCGTCAAGTTGGTCGGCGACCTCCCCATCTACGTCGCGCTCGACTCGGCCGACGTCTGGTCAGCGCCGGAGGTCTTCCGGCTGGACGAGCACAACCAGCCCACGGAGGTGGCCGGCGTCCCGCCCAACCCCGGCGACGACGGTCAGCGCTGGGGGAACCCCGTCTACGACTGGGACACCTGCCGCGAGAACGACTTCGCGTGGTGGCGCCAGCGCTTCGACCGCCTGTTCGACCAGGTCGATATCGCTCGCATCGACCACTTCAAGGGGTTCGACGAGTTCTGGGCCATCCCCGCAGAGGCCGACAGCCCAGCGGCTGGACAGTGGCGCGAGGGTCCCGGTCGGGACTTTTTCGACCGGATGCGGGACCATCTCGGCGAGCTCCCCTTCCTCGTCGAGGACCTCGGGTTCCTCGACGAGCGCATCGCCTCGCTGCGGGACCACTACGACTTCCCGGGGATGCGCGTCCCGCAGTACGCCGACTGGTGTGAGCAGGGCCACATGTACCAGCCGATGAACTACCCTGAGCAGTCGGTCGGCTACACGAGCACCCACGACACCGACACGCTCGTCGGCTACTGGCGCGAACTCGGCGACCGCCAGCGTGACTGTCTCAAGCACAACCTCGGGACCGACGGCGAGGGTATCGAGTGGGACATGATAGAGGCGGTGTGGAACTCCAACGCCGTCATCGCGATGACGACGATGCAGGACCTGCTCGGCCTCGACAGCGACGCCCGCTTCAACACCCCGGGCACGGCCACCGGGAACTGGCGGTGGCGCGTGACCTCGGCGGGATTCGACTCCGACATCGCCACGGAACTGATGTTGGTCACCGACCGGACGATTCGGTAAGTCCGCCGGGGTGAGGGCGGCGTCGCGGCTTCGGCCGGAAGCCCTGTAATCGCAACATACCTCGCGGTCAGGGCGCTAACTGGATTGTTACTTTGCTTGACTGCCCGGCCACGTACAGACGATGCCAGGCCGGTCACGCGAACGGGACTCCACGAGCGTCCGAGCGCCACAGGCGCGAATCGAGACGAGGTTCGGGGTCGGATGACGGCGGAGACGCTGCTTTCGACGACACTGCTGGTGAACAGTCCCACACTGCCGCGGTGGCAGCGCGACGCGCTCCAGCGGATGGTCTCCGAGACGGACGCCGAGATAACGACGGTCGTCCTGCGCGACAGCGTCTCCCGCCGCGACGGGCTCGCCGATTACGTCCGGGACGCCAGGAACCGGTTCAGCGAATACCCTCTCTGGTCGCTGGTCGGGGTCGCTCGCACGGTGACGCCTGACCCGGCGTACAAGCGACAGGTCCCTATCACGACGATTGCCGGTGTTGCGAGCGCTGAGTGGATACACTGCCGGCCGGTGCCGGCCGACGGACTCGGCAACGAGCTCCCGGCAGAGACGGTCGAGCGAATCGCCGACGAGGCGGACCTGGCGGTCCGATTCGGATTCGGTATCCTCAAAGGCGAGGTGCTCGAGGCACCGACCCACGGCGTGTTGAGTTACCACTTCGGAGATATCCGTCGGTACCGCGGACGACCCGGTGGTTTCTGGGAGTTCCTGGCCGACGAGGACCGCATCGGCGTGACGGTCCAGCGGCTCTCGGAGACGCTCGACGGTGGGCGTATCGTCGTGCTGGAACACGTCGATATCGACGATACCGACACTTACCAGTGTATCCGCAAGCGGTGTGTCGACGTCGCCAGAGGACTGCTGACCGAGAGCGTCGAGCGTCTCGCCGACCCGGCCTTCACGCCGACGCCGCCGACGGAGACGGGGAAGCTACAGACCCTCCCACGGGGTGGTGCGGTAATGGCCTACCTCCTCAAAAATAACCGCAACCGCGTCCGACAGCTGATCGGAGCTGTCTGAGGCCGCGGGTGCCCAGTTGGTCCGCTGGTCGGACTGCCGTTCGAAGCGACTTACTCGTCTTGCACTTCGACGATACCGACACCGCTCAGGGACAGCGACTGGACGTCCCCGGTAAAGCGGAACGCGTCACGACCGTCTCCGACGGCGCCGACGGCTCGGCCGCCGTCGATGCTGTCGGCCGTCAGCCCCTCCGTCAGTGCCTCGTTGGCCGCCGTCGAGCGGTCCGCGTCCCGGGACAGCTCGCCGGTGACGGTGAACTCGTACTCGATGGGCTCGTCCGGCGTCGCGCTGCTGTCGATGACGAGCACCTTGGGCGAGGCGTCGTCCGACTTACCACTGGAGCCGTCACTGCCGCCGTTTCCGCCACCGTTGCCATTGTTTCCGCCGCCATTGCCGCCGCTTCCGTCGCTATTGTCGTCGTTTTCATCCCCGCCGGTCGAGGTGTCCTCGCCGTCGCCGACGAGCTCGGCGATGGAGACCGCCTCCCCGTCGAGGGTCACCGAGACCTCGTAGCCGTCGGTGACGACGAACTCGGTGATGGTGCCCGTGACCTGGTAGGAGTCAAGCGCACCGGGGTTCATCTCGACGCTGGTCGCTGTATAACTACCGTCGTCGTTCTCGACGATGGTGTCCGTGCCGGGTTCGGCCTCCTCGCCGAACTCGATGGGCCCGTCGGCGGTCACCGTCACGTCGCAGTTCGTGTCCGGGTTGTCGGAGCTGGCTTCCAGGACCAGCTCACGCGGTTCGCCCTCGTCGTCGACACCGAACTGGGCGAGGTCGAGTTCCTCACCGTCGAGGGTCAGCGTCGCCTCGTAGCCATCGGTGATGGAGACCCCAGTGACCGTGCCGGCCACCAGATAGGAGTCCAGTGCGTCGGGGTTCATCTCGACGCTGGTCGCTGTATAACTACCGTCGTCGTTCTCGACGATGGTGTCCGTGCCGGGTTCGGCCTCGTCGTCGAACTCGATGGGGCCGTCCGCAGTCACCGAGACGTCGCAGTTCGTATCGGGGTTGTCGGGGCTCGCGCGAATGACTAGCTCACTCTGGCCCCCGCTTTCGTTTCCCGTGTCACCGCCGTCGGTGACAGGTTCGGGCGGTTCGGGGTTCTCGACGGGCGTCCAGACCTCGTACTCCGTCGCCGGCGCGGTGGCGTCCTCGCCGGTCACGACGTCGAAGGAACTGGGTAGCCCGAACGTCTCGCCCCCGTCGTCGGAGCCGCCACTGGAGCCTTCGAGCGGGTTCCAGCGTCGGGATTCGATGTCGGTGCGGGGTTCGTCGCCGTCCGTGACGTCGCCGGGTATCTCGTCGCCCGAGAACAGCTGGTCGCTGACGACGCTGACGTTCGACAGCGAGGAGTCGCCGGCGACGCCGCCGGGCGCACTCGCCGTGTCGAACGCCTCACGGCCGGCGAAGTTCCCGAAGCGGGAATTGGACACCTCGATAGTGTTCGAGTCGGTCGCGGCGCCGCCCCAGTCGACACACGGGCCGTCGGCCGGCCCCGCGTCCTCGGTGACGAGTGCGTCGCAGTTCTCGATGACCGTCTCGCCGCCGCCCTCGAACTTGAACATCCGCGGGGTGCCGCGGTCCTCGGAGCTGCTGCCCTCCTCCTTGAAGTTTGGGACGGTGCCGTCGGCGAGGTAGATACAGTCCTCCACTGTGACGCCGCCGGCCCGGATGGGGCCGGCGCAGTTGTGGAACGCACAGCCGCGGAAGGTAACTGGCATCTCCTCAGTGTTGCGCTCTGAGTAGTAGAACGCGGAGTTCCCGTGTGGACCGAAGTAGCAGTTCTGGACCAGTTGCTCGCCAGTCCCGCTGTCACAGCGTGCGACGTAGCTGTCGGTAGGGTTCGCCGTCCCGTCGGGGAAGTTGAAGTTCACCCACTCCAGGCGGCCGCCGCTGAGGTCGACGTCTATCTTGACCTGCTCTTCGGGTTTCTTGCCCAGAATATCGATGTTCTCGATACGGAGGGTACCGCTCGTGTCCATCCGCGCGTTGGAGTCGTGGTTGCACTCGATGGACACCCCCTCCGGGTCACCGTAGATGGTCGCATCGTCGGCCTGAAAGTCCAGGTCGGAGTGGTTCCCGGTGTACTCTCCCGGCGGGATGTACACCTGAACGCCGTCACCGAGCGCGCTCTGGATGGCGCTCGGGAGGTCGTCGCCGCTGCTTACGTCTAGCTCGACTAGCTCGTTGCCCGGTCGGTCAGATGGAATAGATGCCATTGTGTTAGGCCTCGCTCACGTTGATTGTATCGCCTGTCCAGCCCGATTCGATCTCCCAGCCCGTGGTAAAGAGGGTCTCCTGGTCGCCGTAGCCCACGCGCAGGTCCGAGAGGGTCCCGGACCCGCCTTCGCCGCCGCCGGCGAAGTCGACGACACTCGTCCCGGGGCCGGCCCAGTTGAAGTCACAGTCCGTCACAGTGAGGTTCCCGCCGGAGACCGGGACCTGGACGCCGTGCTGGCTGGTCCCGTCGGTGCCGGCCGGCGCGGCCGCGGTCGCCTCGAAGTACGAGCCCCGCACCGTGGTGTTGTCCGGCCCGACCCTGACGGCGGCCGTGCCGGTGTTGACGAAGCTGCAGTCCTCGACGACGATGCGGCCGTCGCCCGACCCGGCAGGGGCCGAGGCGTGCAGCGCCACGTTCGCGAAGGAGGCGAAGTGACAGCTCTTGACCCACAACAGCCCCGCGTGGCTCTCCTGGGCGTACACACCCATCGACTCAGAGGACTCGATGGAGCCGTCGGGGAAGTTCACGTTCAGCAGGTGGACGCTCGCGTCGGCGGCGGCGCCCACTTCCCAGCGCGACTGGGCCTGCCCGGTTTCGCCCGTGACGGTGATGTTCTCGATTCGAACGGTGCCACCGGTAGCGGTGATGGACGGAGTGACCGTCGTCTCCGGGTCTTCGGGGCGCTGGAACTCGACGCCGTCGGTCGAGCCCACGAGTGCGGCGTTCGCGTACTCCCCACCCAGTCCGGCGCCGGTGTAGGTGTAGGTCCCCGCCGGAATCTGGACCTCGACGCCGTCGGCGAGGTGCGTCTCCAGATACGAGTCGATGGAGTCGCCGTCGGTTAATCCCTCGTTACCGAGGTCCACGACCGTCTCAGTGTCCGTTTGGGCCGACGCCACGCCGCTCGCGCCGAGCGCCAGCGTCGCAGCACCTGCCGCCCGCAGGACCGCCCGCCGACTGGTATGGTGTTCGTTACCCGCGTCGCCACCGGTATCATCTCGTGCCATATCTCGGTAGGATGAAGCTACACAAATAGCATTTCTGACCATATACACCTGGGCGGATGCGGGTTTACCCCGTTCCCTTCCCAGCACCCCGAGATGACTCGGCAGTTACGTACCGGTTGTTTCGGTTTTCGACAAGTGATATATACGTAACACGTCCGAACAATAGGTCAATATCGGGCTGTAGGAACGCCTTACTACCGGAAGCGAGAACATATCACTGGGTTATAGGGTCTGCCGTCGCCGGGGCGCGGACCGGCAGCCACCTCCATCGGTCACGTGCTGCCTCGGGTCTCCGTCGGACGGGCCACGGTACTTCGTCCGTCACCTCCAACCACGATACCGTCGCCCAGCCAAGTGCCGTCGCTCCCCTTGCACCGACAGTGGAAAAAACCCCGATGTTGGTGTCGCCGGTCTAGAGGCTCATCCGCCAGACGGTCGTGCCGGCAGATTCCAGATCGGCCTTGTCGGCGGCGGCGACGATAATCTGGTTCTCTCCGGGTTCGACGTCGAGCGCTTCCTCGAAGTCGCCGTCCTCGACGTCGACGATGACGCTCTCGACGGGCGTCTTGATGACGACCTTCACCCCGGTCGTCTCGCCGGAGACGACAATTTCGTTGCCGCGGAACTGCGTGTCGACGCGCAGAGCGGGACTGCGGTCGGGTTCGTTGAGTGCCTGTTCGCGGTAGCGCTCGTGGACGAATTCGGGCGTCTCCACGGGCGTGCCCGCGCTGACGCTGTGGGCCAGTCGGATGTACTGGGCCATCGCCCAGGCCAACGGCGTCGCGCCGCCGGTCCCCTGGCCGAACTCCCAGTTGTAGTCGGTCTCGTGTTCGCGGTCCCACACCTGCTCGGGCAGCATCCGCCCGGAGTTGGCAAAGTGTTCCATCGCCCGCAGCGCGACCTTCGGCTCGAGCGTGGGCTCGTCCAGGCGCAGCTCGTACTCGCCGCGTTCACCGGTCAGGAGGGGCCACAGTCGACCTTTCCCCTTGTGCTCGACGGACCACGGCGCGCCGGGGTCCTCGCGGCCCCGCTCCCCGTAGCCGTCGCCGTTGTAGCGGTAGAAGCCCGGCGCGTCCTCGACGTCGACGCGGATGGTGTCGTCGACCTCGACGACGCTGTTTTGCATCACCTCGTCGTCCGCCGGCTTGATGCCGAGTCGAACGAGGTCGAGGAAGCCGTGGTCGATGATGTTGCGCTCGTCCAGAGTCGGCCCGTTGTTGGCGAGCGTCCGCAGGTGGCCGGCCTCGGGGTTGCCGTCCCGCGTGATGCGGGTGTAGTACGGCGTGTTCTGGTGCTGCTCGGTCCCCGTCTCCGTGGCCGTCCAGTCCTCGACGTTGTTCGCCCAGTGGTCGGCCAGCGAGAGCCACACAAGGGCGTCTGCTTCGTTGCCCTCCTCCAGCGCGAGCTTGGCCGCACAGGCCAGCCCGGATATCTCGGCGGCGATAGAGGACGGCGAGAAGCCGGCCTCCTCCTCCCAGCGCTCCTGGGCCGTCTGTGGCCCGTTGCGGGCGACGTAGTCGGCCGACCGTCGGAGGTTCTCGTAGCTATAACTCACATCGTCGAAGGTGATGCCGGCCTCCGCGAGGTGGTAGGCCATCACTTGCGGGAACGAGATGTTGTCCATCTGCTCGCCGCCCCAGCGGGTGGTCCCGTTCACGTAGGTGTTCTGCGGGATGAAGCCGGCCTCGTCCTGCTGGTACTCGTAGATGTACTCCAGCTGCTGGGCCGCGATGTCCAGCGCCCCGACGGTGTCGAAGGCGGTAAAGACCTGATAGAGGTCCCGCGACCAGACGAAGTTGTAGCCGTAGTTCTTCGGCTCGCCGGCGTACACCGCTTCGCCCCACGGAACCGAGGGCGAGGCGATGGAGGCGCCGTGGTAGGTCTTGTCCTCGACCGCCATCAGGGTCATGATGGCGGTGCGGTACTGGTTGGCCAGGTTCGGGTGCCCCTCGACCGAGTCGGGCAGCTCCTTGTCCGCGAGGTATTCCCCCCAGCTCTCCGCGTAGGCCTCTCTGACCGTCTCGAAGCCGCGGTCGAGTGCCCCGTCGGCCTCACCGAGCGCGGCCGCGGTGTCGGCCCGCCGGGCGAACCCGAGCGCGACTGTCTCCTCGGCTGTTTCGCCGGTGCCAAGCCGCCCGATGAGAACGATGTTCTCCCCGTCGACGGACTCGGTGGGCTCGGGGAGTTCGCCCTCGGTGTAGAGGCCGTCGAGCCGTTCGCTGCCGGCCGCTCCGACCGTCGCCCAGTCGAACCGGCCCTCGGCGGCCATCGCCATCGCGACCGAGAGGGCGTCGCCGTTCTGGTCGACCAGCAACTCGTTGTGGGTCTCGGCCGTGTAGGCCTCCGGGTTGCGGGCGACGAGGTGGAACTTCCCTTCCTCCCCGTACCGGAGCCCGCGGTCGACGCTGTTCGTGCTCGTCAGCGAGATGTTCGCGGCCGAGAAGACGTCGTAGCTGTGGTCGTCCTCGGCGCTGAACTCGACGTTCGCGAGGATGGCGTCGTGTTCGGGGTCCGTCGCGTAGTCTACGGTCAGCTCCCAGGCGTGGCCCTGGCCGTCCCCCGTCTCCGTGAAGATGTGACGGAACAGCAAGGCGTCGTCCTCGGCGGGTACGACGCGGCGCTCGATGGTGTCGGTGTTGCGCCGGTCCTCCTTGTGGGTCCGGACCGCGTAGTCGGACTCGTCGTTACACCGGATGATGAAATCAAGCGTCCGCAGGTTCAGGAGGTCGACCTGTGGGAACCGCGCCTCTGTCAGGGCGCCCTCGGTGAGGGTAAACCAGACCCGCGAGGGGTCGGTCTCGGCGTGGTCGGCGACGGTGCCGACGCCGAACTTCTCGCCCGTCGTCCAGGTCGGCATCTCGTCGGGCGCCTCGGTCGTCGAGGAGGTGGTCGGCAGCGCGTTCAGGTCATCGAGCAGGGCGGTCGCGTGGAGCCGGATGGCATGCGACCAGCCAAGCGGCGTCGCGCTGTCGAGTTCCCCCGAGTCGAAGGCCTGCTCGGCCAGATAGCCCGCGTCGGTCGCCATCGGGCCGTCGTCGGCGATGAGCTCGTAGAGGTCGCTGCTACGGTTGAGGTAGGCGTCGCCGTTCTCGCCGCGCTCGTTCAGCATGACGCCGACCTGGGCGGCCGAGACCGCCCCGATACCGGTCGTCACCGACCATATCTTCTCGCCGTCTTGCTCTTGCATCCGCCAGCGGTCGCCCTCGTAGCGGATGAGCCCCGCGACCTGACTGTGTGGGGGGTTCCGGAACAGCGTGTCGAGCGTCGTGCTGACGTGGTCGGCCAGCCGCTCGACCTGCTCGTCGGTCAGCTCGACGTCGTCGACGGCGTCGTACGCGCGGAAGGCGTCCGTGAGCTTCAGCGCCGCGGCGTCGATTCGGTGGTCCACCTCGCCGTCGGTCAGGCGCATCACGTACACGCCCATCTCCTCGTCCCAGAGCTCCTCCAGCCCGTCCATGACGCGGTCGGCACCGTGGAGGCTGCGCTCTTTTATCTGGTTGGTCATGGGCGCCCGCGCGACCGCCGCGAAGGCCTCGATGTAGGCCGCCGCCGTGTGGGCGAACTGCCCGACGGAGTCCTCCCAGACGTTCTGACACTCGGAGGGCAGCCCGTTGTCGGCCACGTCGCGGGTGAGCGCGTCGACCGCTTCGACGATGGTGTCCCGAATCTGGACGGTCAGCGAGTCGCTCAGCCGACCGTGCCGGGCGCGAAGCAGGTTCGCGAGGAACGCCGTCACCGTCGCGGTCTGGTCGCCCTGATACTCGGGCGACTCGTCGTTGTGCTCGACGTTCGCGTTCGCCCAGCCCGGGGCGAGCGAGCCGTCGGTGGCCCACACGCGGTGGGGCCAGGTACCGTCGGCGAGCTGGCGGTCACAGAGGAACTGTGCGCTCTCTTCGAGCAGGTCGTCGGTCTCGATGTCGAGCCGGTCGCTGGCCTCTAGCAGGTGTCGCGAGACCGAGGCGTCGTCGCGGAACCAGACGAACCCGTACCCGCCGGAGTTCTCGTAGAACGGGTCGAACTCGGGGGCGGCGATGTGCCCGCCCGACGGCGAGGACAGCAGGTCCATCACGCGGAGGTCCGTCCGGAGGCTGTCAGCGCGGGGCAGCGAGTCTGGCACCTCGATGCGCGTCCGCTCACGAGCCGACTCCCGCAGGTCCGACGCCGTCGAGTGTGACTCGGCACAGATGCTCACGTCGGCCATCGCCTGCTGGCGGTCGACCTCCGAGTGGTCCGAAAGCTGTGTGATGAGCGTCGTGCTGTTGGAGCGTCCGACCGCCTCCAGTGGCGCCGTCACGACGAAGTCACCGGTCAGGCGGGTCTGGTCGCGCCGTTCGGTCCCCCGTCGACGCGGGAAGTAGATGGGCTCGTCGTCGAGTATCTCGCCGAGCCGCTCGGGCCGCTGCCCGTGGACCTCGTCCAGTCCCGTCGAGGCGGTGATGTAGTCGTGCTCCTGGCGGTGGTAGACCTCGAGCACACGCGAGTTATCGGGGCCGCTGTCCTCGTGGATGAGGGCGCCGACGCCGGTGTCTTTGCCCTCCGGGGCCATCGTGACGAAGGCGACGAGTTTCGCGCCCTGCGGGACGGTCCCGCGCACCTCCACGTGTGTCGCGTGGGCGCGTCCGAGTGTCAGGTCGTACTGGTGGACGGTGAAACTGCCGGCGTCGTACTCGGTCTCCACCAGGCGTGTGTCCCGGTAGTAGTGTTGTCTGATAGTGTCCAGGTCGCTGAACCAGCGTGTCTCGTCCCCGATCTGGATACCCAGCTGGGAGCGGTCGATACCATACAGTCCGGATAGCGAATCGGAGTAGTCCCGCAACGAACCGTGCTCCCCGATATGAACCAGGCGGTCCCCATGCCCCGAGAACGAGCCGCCGACCGTCTTGCTCTCCTCGGGGAAGCGCTCACCACGAGCTTTTTTGTACTCGTTGAGCGCTGTCGTAAGTCGCATAGCTACCACAAGACAACGCTCTCAATAAATCCCTACGATTTCGTACAATGTTGCAGGCCGGTCGGCTGGCGTGGGAACGACCCCGAACGTCTCGTCCCCGTCGGCTACTTTCGTCGCGGTTCGGTCACTGGACGAGGCTGTCTGCCGGTAGCACGACCGCACTGTCGACCGTGACGGCCGACCCATCGGCACCGACGTCCTCGTCGGCGACGATATCGTGGTCGGCCGCCTCCTCCGGGACCGTCACCGTCGCGGGCTCCTCGCCGAAGTTCAGCACGACGACGACGGCCGCCTCCTCGGTCGCACGGGCGTAGGCGACCACGCGGTCGTCCCAGCCCTCCTCGACCGCGTAGTCGACGCGGTGGAGCTCCCCGTCGGCCGACAGCGCCGGGGTGTGCTTGCGCACGTCGGCGAGCGAACTGAAGAACTCGCGCATCTCGTCGTCGGCGTGGTCCCACGCGAGGTCGTCGCGTTTGCCGCGCTGGCCGAACTCCTGGCCCGCGTACACCATCGGTGCGCCGGGCAGAGTGAAGGTCGCGGCCGCGGCGGCCTCGGCGGCCTCCTTGCCGTAATCGACGATGTAGCGGGTCTCGTCGTGGTTCTCGGCGTACACCATGAAGGAGGCGTGGTCGGGGAACCCGGCCTCTGTGCGCTCGTCGATGGCGTCGAGGACGAGTTCGGCGTCCTCGCCGCCGCCGACCTGGCGCAACGAGAAATACAGCGTCGAGTCGAAGTGCATATCGAACAGGCCGGCCTGGAAGTCCGCGATGTACGGGATGGTCTCGTCCAGCAGGAGGAAGTCGTCGTCGACGTCGTTGCAGTAGTCGTGGACCTCCCGCCAGAAGTTGTTCGGGACCGCCCACGCCATGTCACAGCGGAACCCGTCGACCAGTGGCTGCCACTTCTCGACGGCGTCGAGCAGGTGCCGGCGCACCGGCAGGTGCGAGAAGTTGAAGTTCGCGATGTGCTCCCACTCGAAGTACGTCTCCGGCTCGGTGTCGCCGCGCCACTCGTACCAGTCCCGGTACTCGCTCGACTTGTCGTTGACCGCGGCCTGGAAGTGCGGGTGCGTGCGGGCCGAGTGGTTGGCAACCAGGTCGAACAGCACCTTGATGCCGCGGTCGTGGGCCGCGTCGATGAAGCGCTCGTAGTCCGCCCGGGTCCCGAGGTCGTCCGCGATGGAGAGGAAGTCGACGATGTTGTAGCCGTGGGGCGCGTGGTCGTTCTGGAGCACCGGCGTGAGCCAGATGGTATCGACGCCCAGCGACTCGATGTAGTCGAGTCGGTCGACGATGGCGTCGAACGCCTCGCCCTCCTCGCCGCCGAAGGTGCGAATGTATATCTCGTAGATGACCGACTCCTCGGCCCATTTTGGCGGGTGGTACGGCTGGTTCGTGGTGACTGTCTGGCCCGTCTGGACGGCGGTGCCGCCGTCGGTCGCGAGCTCCTCCTCGTCCCGTTCGAACTCCGCGGCGTCTGCGACGCTGTACCCGTCCTCGCCGATGGCGACCGCGTGCACGCGCAGTCGGTCGCCGACGGCCGAAAGCGGGACACGCAGCTCCCGGTCGTCGACGGTGACGGCGCTCGGGTCGACGTCGTCGCGGTCGTCGAGCAGGAACTCCACCTCAAGGTCGTCGGCCGTCTCCGTCGCGTTCGGGTGTGGCTGGGGGTCGGCCTTGACGACGGCGTCGTCGCCCTCGACGACCGGCGTCAGGGTCAGGCGTGGGCGCCCGCCCTCGCCTTTCTCGCGCGTGGCGAGTTCCCCGTAGCTGCCCGACCCGCTCCGGCCGCCGCTGACGCCGCCGGAGACACCGCCGCTGACCTGGCCGCTCCGGCGACCGGAGAACCCGGAGCCGGACGCTCCCGGAACGCCGGCCGGGGAGAGCGCGCTGGGAAATGCCCGCACGGTCAGGCGATGGGTGTCGTCGGGCGCGGTGAGCTCCGCGACGTAGGTGCCCGGCACGTCCGGGACCAGCTGCTCGACCGGCTCGTCGCCGACGGCCGCGTCGGAGTCCTCGGGAGTCTGTACGAGCTGCCACCTGTAGGTCGCCGACGGGTCGGGGTCACGCGGTGCGAGCTCTATCTCGTCACCGGCGGCCACGAACCGTGGCGGTCCAGGGTGATGCATATATGTATCTCTGCGATTAGGAGTGTCTTGGGCCTTGCGGTGACCACTCGCTTCTCACATGAGGCAGTTCTGGCCAGTGGGCCCTCTGGCGTCCCGCATTTTGGCCCCATAGACCACGTGGAACAGTCTGAAACCTCTCGTTACAGGTCGGTTGGGCCACCATACCGCCCTGGCCGTGGTCGACGACGCCCGGGAGGAAACCACAAGCCACACCACCGACCCGGACGGTCCTCGACGCATGTCACCGACTGTCGACGAACTACGGAACGACATCAGGACCGCGGTCGGCCGGTTCGAGCGCCCGGAGTCGACGGCGTTCACCAAGGAGTCCCTGGCCGCAATCTGTGGGGCCGTCGGCTACGATATCGACACGGACAGGCTCCCCTCGAAACCACAGATGCGGGCCGGCATCCTCGCCGCTATCGGCGAACTGGAGACCGACGACCCCGAGCAGACACAGACCGCCTTCCGCAAAGCGCACCTGGAGGCCGTCGCGGCCGCGCTCGACGACGATTCGTAGGACCTCGGCGCCACCGCCGGGCTATCGACATCCACCTCGCGATGCTGTTGGCTGGCTAACGGTTATATCGTCCCCAGCCGACGTCTCACACGTGAACCCATATGACTGACAGATTAGCCGATCGCACGGCACTCATAACGGGGGCGTCGTCCGGTATCGGCCGCGCAATCGCGCTGCGGTTCGCCGAGGCAGGTGCGGACGTCGTCGTCGCGGACGTCCGCGAGGACCCCCGTGAGGGCGGTGACCCGACCCACGAGCGGATCGAGAAAGAGACCGACCAGCGAGCGGCGTTCGTCGAGACGGACGTCTCCGTCGTCGCGGACATCGACGACGCCGTGGCGACCGCGACCGACGAGTTCGGCGGACTCGACGTCATGGTCAACAATGCGGGCGTGTTCACGGCCAGTGCGCCGATCGAGACGGTCGACGAGGCGGACTACGACTGGCTCATGGACATCAACCTGAAGGGGGTGTACTTCGGGAGCAAGCTCGCCGCCGACGTGATGCGAGACGATGGCGGTGGCACCATCGTCAATCTCTCCTCGGTTGCGGGGCTCGTCGGCTACCCGAACGCGTCGACCTACTGCGCCTCGAAAGGTGCTATCACGAATCTCACGCGGGAGCTCGCGCTCGAACTCGGCCCAGCCGACATCCGTGTCAACGCGATCAACCCCGGGGTCATCGAGACGACGATGACGACGGAAGACGAGGCGGTCGCGGGGACGATAGAAGACGGGATACCGCTTCGACGGGACGGCCAGCCAGGCGACGTGGCCGATGCCGCTCTCTTTCTCGCCAGCGACGAGTCGTCGTACGTGACCGGCCACAACCTCGTCGTCGACGGCGGCTACACGGCACAGTAGTCACGTCAGAGTGAGGACGATGAAGATACCGATGACGAACTCGGTGACGATCCACGCGTTGTCGGTCATCCAGTCTCGCGCTTTCGGGAGGTGTCGCTCGGCGCGCTCGCCCAGCGCCACCACCGTCAGTGAGGGTAGGACGAGTAGACCGAGCGTTACGAACAGAAAGCCTGCCGCGTCGGTCAGCGGTGCGCCCTCGCTGGAGAGGCTCGTCCCGACGGCAATAGACGTGAGAAGGTCCGTCGGAAAGAAACCCAACAGCAGGAAGCCAAGGCGGAATGAGAACCGTGGGTTCGACCCGGTCAACGTCCCCATCCACGAAGGTGGCTCGGCGGTCTCTCGGGTACGGTAGACGTTGATAGCAACGACGAGGAGTACGACGCGAACTACCCAGGTAAGCGTCGTGTTCGAGGCCCCGAGCGACCGCGTGCCGCTCGCGAGGAAGTACGCCGCCGTCACGACGAGGCTGATAGCGAGGGCCGCGCCGGTGACGTAGGCCATAGAGTTGCGTCGCCACTGGTCGCTCGTCGCGAGGAAGATGGCGCTGAGAAATTGCGGACCCGCGACCATAACGACTGCCAGCGGGAGGACGGTGAGCAGGCTCATGACGGACGGCGGCTCGGCTCCGATACTGTTGTTCACTGCTTATTCCAGGCCACCGACGCCTCCGCTGGCTCGACGCTCGTGACCGCGTCGCTGACCACGAAGCGGGCCCCGTCGTGCTCGGGGTCGACCCGTATCGACCAGCCGTGGGACTGGACCATCGTCTGGACGATGCGCAGACCCAGGCCGGTTCCCTCGCTGCTGGTGGTGTAGCCGTAATCGAACAGCCGGTCGCGGTCGGCGTCGATACCGCGCCCGTCGTCCTCGAAGACGAAGCCGTCGTCGGTAAGACGGACCGTGACGGTGAGGTCCGCGGCCGCCGTGTCCCCTGACTCGGCGGCTCCGTGCTCGACACTGTTCCGGATGAGGTTCTCCAGGACGCTGAGCAGTCGGCTCTGTTCGGCCGCTATCGTCCCGTCGCGCTCGACTACGAGCGTCGCGCCGTCGGTGTCGACGTGTCCCCAGGCGGTCCGGACCGTCGGGTCGAACGGGACCGGGTCGGTGGACTCGACCGACTTGCCCTGTTCGGCGAGCGTCCGCAGGTCCGTGATGATGGCCGCCATCCTGTCGAGTGCGCCCTCGAGGTCGTCGAGTCGGCCGATGTCAACCCCCTCGGGCGGCGGTTCACCGATGCGGTCCCGGGCCAGTTCGGTCTGCCCGGCGGCGATCTGCAGCGGGTTCCGAAGGTGATGGGAGACACTGCTCGCGAACTCGTCGAGTTGCTCGTTCTGGCGTCGCAGCTCCCGCCGGTTCTCGACGCGTTCGGTCACGTCCCGTACCAGCAGTGCCGACCCCGAGACCGCCTCTCCGTCGGTCACGGGTGAGATGACGACCGAGTACCGCCGCCCGTCCTGGGTGAACTCGGTATCCGAGCCCGAGTCCTCCCGGGCAGTTATCTTCCCGCCGCTGTCGTCGAGGGCCGCAGCCAGCGCGGGTGCGACCGTCGCAAGCGGTGACCCGACAGGCGCTCCCTCGCCGGTGAAGAACCTCCGGGACTCCTCGTTGTGGTCGACCACCGTCCCGGTGTCGTCACAGACCACGAGCCCGTCGCCGGAGGTCTCGAGCAGCCGGTCCCGGGAGATGGGCGCGATTTCCACCATCCCGAGCCACGCACCGACGAACGTCGCACCGCTGACGATACCGAGCCCCATGACGGTGTGGTCGTACCCCGGCAACGTCGGTACCTCTGCGACGAACGTGACCGCGCCGGGCACGAGCCCGACCAGAATACCGACGCTGTAGGCGAGAAGCGGTCGTCGCGACCGGTGCTGGGAGGTGATCAGCAGCTCCGTCAGGTAGTACAGCGACACCGCGATACCGATATACGACAGGACGAAACTGAACTGCCACAGCGGGCTGAAGCCGGTGCGGTAGTACGGGAACGGCTCCGTGGCACGCACCAGGGGGTCGAAGTGCAACCCGAGCCACGGGTCGGTCACCAGCCCCAGGAACCCGATTGCCATCCCACCGAGGAAGAGGGCGTTGAACGGTCGTCTGAGCGAGGTCGAGCGGCCGCTGTACACCGTCCCGAAGTAGACGAACAGCACCACCGCCAGATAGGAGCAGGCGGTGCGCAGATACACCAGCCAGCGGCCCAGCGTCGGGTCGACGACGAGCAGTTCGAGCGCGGCGACGGCCGCCCACACCATCGCGACGGTGTGGAGCGGCAGGACGGCCCGGATGCGGGTCGTCGACCGGCCCCGAACGACCCACACGTTCAACAGGGCGAGGACGACGATAGACGCGACCAGGAGGCCGACGTACACCGCCATGATGGGATGTAGCTCCGGCTGCGCGAGCAGAGGGCCGGTCATCTTCGAGCCTCCGTTTCCACCGTGGTCTCGGCACCGGTGACGACGAAGGCGGTCCGCTCACCGGCCTGCTCTACGGAGATAGACCATCCCTGGGACTCGACCTGCGTCCGAACTATCTCCAGCCCGAGCCCGACACCCTGTCCGGTGGTCGTCGTGTCGGAATCGAACACTTCCGTGTGCTCGGCCGCGGGAATCAGTCGGCCGTCGTCCCGATACGTGAACCCCGACTCGGTGAGCGTGACCGCCACGCGGGCCGCCGCTCGCTCGCGGCTGTGGCGGACGAGCTGTTCGAGGACGCTGGCCAGTCGCCCACGCTCGGCCTCGATGGTCCCGCCGGCCCGGACGTCGAGTGTCATCTCCGCGGTGTCGACCTCGTCCCAGGCCCCCGGACAGCCGCCCCGAACGCCACCGGCTCGGTCTCGGTCACGGATTTGGCGTGTTTCGCAGGGTCTGCAGTTCGTCCAGTCTGTCGTCCATCCGGGCGACCGCGCCGGTCACCCGGTCGATGTGGTCGGCCGCAGCGGCCGCCTCGGGACCGTCGGCGGCCCGGAGCTGTTCGCGGAGGAGTGTTCCGGCGCCGTCTGCGACCTGCAGCGGGTTCCGGAGGTCGTGGGCCACGGTGCTCGCGAACTGCTCCAGCTGGTCGTTCTGGCGTCGTAGCTCCCGCTTCGACCGTTCGACCGCGGTGACGTCCCGGAGGACCACCGTATAGCCGGCGACGGTGCCCCGCTCGACAATCGGCGAGACCGACACCGCGTAGTGGGTTCGGCGCCCGTCGACGACCGTCGTGTAGGTGGCCGAGACGTCGTCCTCGCCGGCCGCTGGGAGGGGCACCTGGGCGGCCAGACCGGGTAGCAGCTCCGACAGCGGCGTCCCGACGGGCGTGTCCACGTCCTCGGGGAGGAGGGGCCCGGCGGCGGCGTTGTAATCGACGACTCGTCCCGCGTCGTCCAGCCCGAGCAACACGTCGTCGATATCGTCGACGATTTCGGCGCGGGCCATCGGTGCGAGGTCGAGTTCGCCCCTGAAGAAGACCGTGTACCCCAGGATGACGGTCAGGGGGACGATTCCAAAGACTGTGTAGTCATAGCCCGGCAGCACCGGGACGATATTGAGCGTCGAAACCAGGTTGGGCAGGAACGAGGCGACCGCTGCGGCGACCAGCAACAGCACCGAACTGGTCGGCCTGTGGGTCGAACTGATGAACAGCCGGGTCAGGTAGACGAGGCTGACCAGCACGACCGCGACGGCCACCGCCGAGCCCAGCAGGTAGGCCGGCCCGGGCGTGACTGCCAGATACGCGACGGGCTCCCGGTGGTAGGTGACCGAGGCATACTGTAACCCGAACACCGGCTGTGTGAGGACACCCCCGACAGCGACGACCAGCCACCCCGCAAAGAGCGCGTTCTGTGGCCGCCGGAGCGAGAGCGAGCGGTTCGTGTACACCGTCGCGAAGTAGCCGATGGCCGCGATGGCACCCACGGCCAGCAGGTCGGCCAGCAGGCTCAGGGCGTACTTGAGTTCGGGCGGCCCGACGAGGAACTTCGCGGTTGCGACGAAAAGCCAGGACGCCTGGACTGCGACGTAGCCGACGAACTCACGCTGGTGGTGTGCTTCCGGCTGTGAGTAAACGAGATATCCGGTGGCGGCGAGGAGGGCCGCCGAGACGACCTGAATGCTCACGTACCAGAGCCACAGTGGCAGTGAGCTGACCATACCACCGACTAGGCAGCGCGCGAAAAAAACACCACGGGGTTCCTGGCCGTCGGTTGACACCTGAACTGGCCGAAGAGCGCGCTCCGGCACCCTCCGGAGCCGAACGTGACGGCCAGTCGAATTATACAGGACGATTCCGGTAGGATTTAGCCCTGGGGTCCGAAGAGGAGGCAATGACAGAGATATCTGATTCGCTTCGATTGTTATTCGAGACGTCGGTCGAGGACGAGGGCGACCGCTACACCGTCGCTATCCCGTCCGAACTCGTCGAGAACGGCTCCATCGAGACGGGCACGTCGTACCGCGTCGCGCTCCTGGCCGCTGAGGAGGACGAACAGACGGAGACCGCCCCGTCCCCGGATACCTCTTCGGTGTCACGGGCCGACCCCGCGCCGTCACACGCACAGGGACCCCCTGTGGAGGAAGGCGAGGTCCGCACGGTCTCTATCGACACGCTTGGCGACCAGGGCGACGGCATCGCCAAGGTCGAGCGCGGTTTCATCGTCATCGTTCCGGGTACGAAACCCGGCGACAGGGTCGAGGTGGAGATAACCGACGTCAAGGAGACCGTCGCCTTCGCCGAGACCGTCGGCGAGGCCACTGTTCGGTGACCGCTGTCTAGCCCGCGCAAGGCCGGCCACTCGTTATAGGCCGCTTACTCTTGCACCACGGCCCTGGGTCCCACAGTATGGGCCTGGGACTGGACCCGCTGGGAGCGGGGGCGCTCCGGCGTTTTGTCACCGGTGTCGTCGCGTGTGTGAGCTACGCAGCCGAATTGCTGCGCGCCTCGGCGTTCTGGGGCACTATCGTCCTCCCGCTCATCATCGTCGCCGGCCTCGTGACAGACCTCGCCACGTCGGCCCCTGTCCGTCTCCCGTTGCTGGTCGTCCTGAACGTCGTCTGTCTCCTCCTGAGCCGGGGGTATCGTCCGGGCGACTGACGCTGCCGGAGCTGTGATCGCAGCCCGCCGCCAATAGAGCCGTCTCCACCACCGACTCCCGAACGCGCTCATACGGACTGTTATAGGTCTGTTCCGCATCGACCGCACGCCGTCGTGCGGTCGGAGCGGTAAATCTCTAGAGCAGTCCGTATCAGTCGTCGGCCTGGGCCGACTCGGCACGCGGCACCGTAATCTCGGTCAGTTGCGCCTCTATCTCCTCGCGCCGCTCCTCGAACGTCCCCGGGAGGACGAGCCGTTCGCCCAGTTCGTCGAGCGGTTCGTCGCTCGTATAGCCCGGCCCGCTCGTGGCCAGCTCGAAGAGGACGCCGCCGTGTTCCCGGACGTACACCGAGCGGAACCAGTGGCGGTCTATCTGCTGGGTCGGGCGCAGCCCGTCCGACTGTATCACGTCCCGCATCGCCATCTGGTCCTCGTCGGTCGGCGTCTGGAAGGCGACGTGGTGGACGACGCCGTGACCCTGCCGACCGCCCTGTATCGTCGGGAGCACGTCGACGTACTTGCCGACCGGCCCGCCCGCGGCAAAGCGGGTCCGTTCGTCACCGGGCGTGTCACCCTCGGCTTCCTCGGTGCCGACCGCCTCGAGCCCCATCTCACCCAGTAGCTCCTCGGTCCGCTGGGGGTCGGCCAGCCACAGCGTCACGGAGTGAAAGCCACGGATGGCGTACGCTTCGGGGACGAACTCGGTCCAGGGGACCGTCGGCTCGTCCTCGGGCAGTTCGACCGCGACCAGTTCGACCGGCAGGCCGTCGGGGTCCGAGAAGGGGAGGACGGTCTCGCCGAAGCGCTCGACGCGGTCCTCGTAGTCGACGCCGTACTCGTCAAAGCGGTCCTCCCAGTAGTCGAGACTGTCCTCGGGCACGCGGAAGGCCGTGCGGGCGACCTGTCCCGAGCCGACCTTCCCCTGGCGCATCCCCTCCCAGGGGAAGAAAGTCATGCTCGTCCCCGGCGTCCCCTCCGCGTCGGCGAAGAAGAAGTGGTAGGTCCCGGGGTCATCCTGGTTTACCGACCGCTTGACGAGCCGGAGCCCCAGCGTTTCGACCCAGAAGTCGATGTTCCGCTGCGGGTCGCCCGCGATACACGTCACGTGATGGATGCCGGGTGTGGAGACTGTCATATCATCTGGTAGGCCTTCCTCGCACTTTAATACGCGCTGACACCGATGTTACCGGCTTCTGACGGGCCATCTCAGTCCGCACCCTCCTGTAGCTCCGCGTATTTCTCCTCGAAGCGTGCCTCACAGGAGGGACAGCAGAACTGGTAGAGCGAGCCGTCGAGACGCGCCGCCGTCCCCTCGCTGTCGACGGTGTTGCCACACTGCGCACAGGAGAGTGCGAACTCCGTCCCGCCCAGGTCGGGCGACCACGCGGCACCCGCCAGCAGCTCCACCTCGAAGTCGCTGACGTCGTCCATATCGACCGTGTCCGCGAGCCACCCGGCGATGTCGTTGTCCGGGACGCGGGCGAACACCACGAGGTCGGCCTCGGCGGTCGTGAACACGTGCTCGACAGCGTCGGTCTCCAGCAAGGACGAGCGCAACGCCGCCGGGTCGTCGGTGCTCGGCTCGATGGAGACCAGCACCGGAATCCCCGACCGGAGCTGGGACCGGTCGACGTCGAGCGTGAACCGGTTGATGACGCCGGCCTCCTCCAGACGGGCTACGCGGTCGGAAACGGCCGGCGCCGACAGGCCGACCGTCTCAGCGATTTCGCTATAGGGCCGCCGGGCGTTGGCAAGCAGCAACTCCAGAATCTCCATGTCGGTCTCGTCGAGGTCGCGCATACGTCTCCCCACTCGGTGAAGCGGTAAAAGTGCCCGGCCGATATGACTTCGAATCCGAAAGCGAATGTGTCCACCTATCACCGAAATCGAAGGGACAATCGGCTTAACGCCGGCGGCCCAACAGGTGCGTGTATGACGACGACACTGACCGTCGAGGGCATGAGCTGCGAGCACTGCGAACAGAGCGTCGCGGACGCACTGCGTGACGTCGAGGGCGTCACCGAGGTCAGCGTCGACCGCGAGGGCGAATCCGCGACAGTCGACGGCGACGCCGACGCGGACGCCCTGGTGGCGGCCGTCGAGGACGCCGGCTACACGGCACAGGCCTGAGCGCGGTGTCGGCCAGCCGTCGATTCAGCGGGTAAAAACTCCCCGCAGACACAGGGGGAGCCTTCTCACTCGTCGGTGGCGAACCTGTGGCTACGATGCGAACACAGACACAGGGGTCGCCCCTCGGAAACCTCGCTATCATCTCCACGCTCGTTGACGCCGCGATGGCCCTGCGCCGCGGCGAGCACTGGGCGGCCGCCCTCTTGCTCGGGGCGGCGGCGCTATCGACCCGCGTTAGCGGCGTCGGCGTCGTCGCCTCCGTGCTGGTACGGCTCCTCCGGCGGCTCAGCTAGCCGTCCGATGGCGTTCCGACCAGTAACGTGTCCTCCACGAGCGATTCGGTCCCTCGCCGGAGCCGTTCGGAGAGCGCCTGGTGTGATATCTCGAATTCCTCCGCCAGCTCCTCCAGGGTCTGTTGCTGGGGCACGTCGTAGTACCCCTCTTCGACGGCCGTGATGAGCGCCAGATACTGGTCCTCGGTGAGGCCGAAACGGCCCGAGGGCTGGCCGTCCATCTCTCGAATCGACTCGATGGTGAACTCCATCCCGTGGGCCTTGCAGAACTCGTGGGTCTCGGAGAGGTGTGACCGGTCTGGGAACATCACCCGGACACGCCACCCTCCGTGTCGGCCGTGGGCGTCCAGTATCGTCGCTTCGGAGTTCGTAAGCATATGCAACAGGAGCTGCACCCGGTCGACCCAGTCCATCCGGTAGAGCAACTCGTCGCCGAAATCGGCCAGCAACGTGACGTTGTTCACGGTCGGGTCGCCCTCGATGGCCGCCTCGAGGGGCTCTCGGTCGGCGTTACGGGCCCACAGCAACGGCATCACAGCGTCGTCACCGCTCAGGATGATCCGCTCGCTCTCGAAGGTCACGTCGGGCAGTTCTGCGAACGTGTGAGTGAGTGCGAGTTCCTCTGTCGGCACTGACCCGATGACGATGGTTGCCATGCTGCGCGGTTCTTCTCAAACGAACAACAAGAACCTTCGCTCGAACGGGCGGCTCTGGGAAGTAGTCCGTCTGTTTCCGGGCTAAAATCGAGGCTGAGCGGCATACGGCCGGCCAGTAAGAATAAGTGTCGGTTGAATTATGGGTAGGGTATTGATACGACGTTCCGACGGGGACGCTGGCCCCGCGCTCGCGGTCCCTGCTGTCCGTCCCTCGTCGGATTGTACTCCAGAACTCCGCAGTTCCTGACGGTTTCGTCTCACCTACACGACCCGACGAGTGACTCACCGTCGCGATGGTCTCACTCGCCCCCACCGGCCGGCTGTTCCGTGAACTCGAACCTGGCGCCGCCCTCGTGACTGTCGGTGACGGTCACGTCCCAGCCGTGGGCCTCGGCGATCTGTGCGACGATAGCCAGTCCGAACCCGGTGCTCTCTGCCGCCGTCGTAAAACCCGAGTCGAACACCTCCTCGCGGATGTCTTCGGGGATGCCGCCGCCGTCGTCGGCGACGTAGAATCCCGTGGTGGTGTCGCCACTGGTGCGTGTCGCCGTATACAGCGGCTGAATCTCGCCGATTCTGATGGTCTCAGCGCCCCCGCCGTGTTCGACAGTGTTGGCAAAGAGATTCTCGAGGAGCTGTCGCAGCCGGTCGCTGTCGGCCGCCAGCTCGACCTCGGTGTCGAACGACAGGGTGAGCCCCTCGGTCTCGACAGTCTCCCACGCTTCCCGGGCGATGTCCCGCAACTGGACTGGTTCGGTCTCGTCGACCGTCCGGCCGTGGCGCGCGAGTGTGAGG
This sequence comes from Haloarcula rara, assembly GCF_029338235.1. Lineage (GTDB taxonomy): Archaea > Halobacteriota > Halobacteria > Halobacteriales > Haloarculaceae > Haloarcula > Haloarcula rara. Next base: position 156,184 of record NZ_CP119786.1, on the reverse strand, counting down.
ATGTTCTCGATGATGGTCTCGATGCGGGCGAGGGCGTCCTCGGCCTGGGTGAACGCCGCCGGGTCCTTGGTCTGTCTGGCGATTTCGAGCTTCCCGCTCGCGACCTGCAGCGGGTTACGGATATCGTGGGAGACGACGTGGGCGAACTCCTCCAGCCGTGCGTTCTGGCGTTCGAGCTTCTTTTCACGCCGTTTCTGCTCGGTGATGTCCTGGAGGATACCCCGGACACGGACGATTTCGCCGTCCTCCGACTGTGGCTCCCCTCGCGTCCGTACCCAGTGCTGTGTTCCGTCGGCGTCCCGCATCCGAAGCTCCAGGTCGTAGGAGCGACCGTCCTCGATGGCCCCGCGGAACGCCGTTCGGAGTTCGCCGCGGTCCTCGGGGTGGAAATACTCGATGGTCTCCTCGGGGGTGAGATGTTCGTCGATGCCCAGTCCGTGGATGCGCAACACCTCGTCGGAGACGTAGGAGGTGTCCGTGACGAGGTCGTACTCCCAGGCACCGACGTTGCCGATGCTCTCGGCCTTCTCGAAGAGGTCGTTCTGGCGCTCCAGCTCGCGGGCGGTCCGGTACTGGTCGACTGCCGTGGCGATGCGTTTGGCCAGCAGTTCGTACTGTTCGGAGCCGATGGCTTTCTGGAGGTAATCCGTGACGCCGGCCGATATCGCGTCGCTTGCCACCTCCTCGCTCCCTTTGCCGGTAAACAGGATAAAGGGCAGGTCGGGGTAGTCAGCACGGACGGTCTCGAGGAACGCGATACCCGACTCACCGGGCATATCGAAGTCGGAGACGACACAGTCGAACTCCGCCGACTCCAGACGCTCTCGACCCGCCTCGGGCCCCGGTGCTGTCGTCACGGTGATGCGGTCGTTCTCCCGCTCGAGGAGCTCCGCGGTCAGCTCTCTGAAGTCCGGGTCGTCGTCGACGTGGAGCACCCGGATCGGACTGTCCATGCACCCTCATACACAGGCGTCCCTGTATGAATATTAGGGTAGTTACATCTTGAACAAACCGCCGGTCACAGCACAGTGGGCCGGCTGTCCGTTCGACCGTCGGCACGATACATTTAGAGATACTGCCACAAATTCAGCGGTGTAACTCCCGAATCACCACAAATGTATTACACTTTCGGCTGGAGGTGTCGGATAGACCGCCGACGTGCCGAGTGACCGTCGGGGTACAGGAAGTCACATGTCAGAGCGGAGTCTACCGACCGGGACGCATCGACAGCCGAAACTGAGCCGGCGGCAGCTACTGCGGGCCGCTGCGGCCGGGACGCTCCTCGCGAGCGGCTCCGTCGCTGCCGGGGCGTCGGGCGACGACGGCGACGGCTTCCCACCCGAGGGTATCACGACCTACGGAGAGGCCGTCACACTCGGGGGCGGCGAGGTCACCCCGTTCACGACGGCAACACCAGACGGCGTCCCGAAGTACCACGGCGTCGAGTTCGACCGCGAGGTGGTGACCGGCTCGCTGCCCAGCGCCGACGACCTGGCCGCGGACCGGACCATCGATGACCCGACCTACGACGACACGTACGCACCGACCGGTCAGGCGCTGGAGGTCCACCGCCGCGAGTCGCTCCAGTTCTTCGTTCCGTTCCCGGACGCCGAGGCGACCCCGTTTACGTTTCTCGGCCTGAACTGGAACCCCGACGGCCACCCCGGCGGCGGTGGGGCCTGGGCGAAACCGCACTTCGACGTCCACTTCCATATGCTCGGGACCGACACCGTCGACGCCATCGACGGGCCCGAATACGCGCCGTACGACGGTATCCCAGACGAGCAGATACCTTCGGGCTACAATCGATCCCCGCCTGACGCCGCGGCCGAGCGATACATCACAGACATGGGCGAGCATCTGGCCCCGGCGGACGCGCCGGAACTCCCCGGGAATCCCGGGGCGTTCACGAACACGCTCATCCAGGGGTTTGTCGGCGTCGACGGCGAGCCCGAACTGGCGTTCGTCGAGCCGATGCTCACCCGTGAGTACCTGCGTGAACTCGAGGGCACGGAACGAACGGACGTCCCACAGCCGGCCGTCTACCCCCACGACTGTCACCACCCGACGGCCTACAGCGTCCGGGCCGACCCGGCGGGAGGGACTATTACCGTCGCGCTGGAGGGATTCGAGCAGGTCTGAGCGGCCCGCTCCGCCGGTCTCTGGCGGCGTCGACCAGGGCGACCGTTCGTGATACTGCACAATAATTAGTTCTCGAATACGTTTTTCCGGCCGAAGCGTCTACCGCTGCTCACACCATGCAACCCAACGGGTACAGAGTCACGGAGGCGCTGGCGGGCTTTGCGGCCGGTGACGTCCTCAACGTGACTGAACGATACGGTCACCGCCACGGCGACCGACTGATGCTCGAACACATCGGTGACACACCGGGGGCCGACACCGTCGTTGTCGTGGACGAGCCCACCGGGTTCAGCGAGCGAGACGTCCTCGACCCGACTGCGCGTCTGGGGGACTGGCAGGACTACAGCCGAACCTTCCACGCCGGGGGGGAAACACTCGGACCGGTCGAGCGCGACAGGCCGCGCCGCCTGACTATGGCGACCCTGTCGAGCATTGCTGACCCGATATCGGTCTAATTCGGACGAGCTGTTTTGTGAGTACCCGGACTTGTTGGCCGATTCGGTTTCTCCCGGCTCCGTCCAGACGGAGACGACCGACGGCGCGGCCCTGCGGACGCCCGAACAGGGCGTGGCCACTCCAGTCTGGCTGCCTCGTTCTCGCCCAGGCGCCCCCAGCGGCGGGTCCGTCCGTGACCGTCGACCCATCGACTGGTGCGTGGGTCGCGTTCGCTAGCAGTATGCAAAACTTAACACCAAGAAGAGCACAACGGGGTATAATGGCGAGTACCTCAGATAACTCAGTGCAAAATCGGCTCGTGACGGTGTGCGAGAAATTGCAGATACCCAACAATACGATGCAGATTACACTGGTCCGGCTGGACCAGCTCCGCAACGAGCCCGACGTCAACGAGGACCGGCTCGATAACACCGCTGCCGCGGCGCTGGCGCTTTCCGCCCGTGAGGACGGGCTCCCGGTCCGCGACGAGGACATCGCGAGCGCGTGGTCGGATGCAGTCGACGCGCCGGACGCCGACATCAACATCACTACCCAGCAGCTTGAGGCCGTCTCCGATTACTTCGATATCGCCGAGGTGCCGCCCCACCCGAACACCCTGGTCCAGCGCTTCGGCGAGTCCGTCGATATGCCAGAAGAGCTCGTCACGGTCGCGCACCGACTCCTGCAGGACGCGTTCGCGCTCGACCCGACCGTCGTCTCCGGCGGCCCCGCACCCGCAGCGACGGCCGGCGGGGTCCTCTCGCTGGCCGCCCTCGTCAACGGCCTGGACGACAACTACGAGCAAAGCACGCTCGGCAAGGTGTCCGGCACGAGCGAAGTGTCCGTTCGGAACCGCTGTCAGGACCTCCAGGACCTGCTCGACGACCGGCTTGGGAACGACCGCTACCGGGTGGTGCCGGCCTCGCAGGCACCGGACCAGCCGGGCGACGAGAGCCAGACCGACGCTGCGGCCGAGACGTCGGCGACCGCGGCGGACGGCGCCGGCAGTGGCGAAAGCGCGACCGCTTCGTCGAGTTCGTCTGATTCTGCCGGCTCGTCGAGTTCGTCCGATTCGTCGACGACGACCGCCGACGGGGAGGCCGTCCTGGAGACCGTCCAGTCCGTCTATCCCGACGAGCTTCCGACCACGACGAAGGTGGCCGAGACCCACGACACGAGCGAGACGGCCGCCGAAGGCGCCCTGAAAGCGCTGGCAGACGACGGGGCGGTCCAGCGCAAGCGCGCCGGCTCCGTCGACGTCTGGATTCCGGCCGGCGCCGACGAGACCGGGGCCGCGCTGACCGTCGACGCTGTCGAGACCGAGATAGACGCACTGGTCGAGGAACTTGATATCGGCTCATCGACCCGGCTGCTCGCCCGCGGGATGGTCAGTGACGCCGTCGAGGGCGCCGATGTGGAGGACGCGGCCGAGCTCGCGGCCACGACCGTGGTCGCTGCTGCACGGATGAGCGGCGGGGACGCCGACATCGTCGAGGTGGCGGGACTGCGCTCGTTCGAACCCCGCGTCATCGCACAGTGGCTGGACACCCTCGACGGGACCGTCGACGCGGATATCCCGCGGCGGGACCCCGAGGACATCGTCGAGGACGTGGCCGAAGAGCTGGGCCTCTCGGAGGCCGTGCTCTCCGAGAGCCGCCGCTCGCTTGAGCGCTTCGACGGCGACGTAGAGGAGTTCACCGCCGCGGAACTGGGCGCGGGCGCCGTGCTGTTCGCCGCGACCATCGGCCAGTCGCAGGTGGACGTCGACCGGCTGGCCGCCGTCGCCGGTGCCGAGACCGAATACGTCACGTCGGCGATGCACAGTATCGTCGTCTCGCTGTGTATGGCGCTCGTCCGCGGTGACATCGAATACGAGGACTGCGCCTGGACCACTGAACTGCTGCAGTCCGAGCTGACCCCCACCCTGGGCGACTCAGAGACCGGCCGCGCGATCGCTATCGCCAAGGCCTACACCGCGGGCCGTGAGGGCCAGTACGTCGACGACCAGACCCTCGACGTGCTTCGGGGCGACTAGAACAGGCTGTCCGTCGTCACCGCGCCGACGACGGAGAAGACCGCGGCCACGCTGAGCGCCCGGAAGGTGACCAGCAACGTCGTCCGTGGGGGGAGCTCTTCGAGGAACAGGTCCGGGGCGGTGATGGCAAAGGCCAGCGTGCCCACGGAGCCGAAGGCGACGAACATCACCGAGATGAATCGCACCGGTATACCGACAAAGGCGGCCTCGGTTCTGGGGTCACGGTCGTTGTCGGCGCCGTAGAGGCCGCCGTAGCCGATGGCCATGATGGCCCCGACGAGAAAGAAGCTGTGGAACATCGTCATGTTCCGTGCGAGCAGCCAGACTTCTTGGGTGACGACGAACGGACCGGCGAGCAGAAACCCGCCCACTATCTGCTGGGCAGTGTCCGCGAGTTTGTGTTTCTTCCGTTGCTTCATACGTCCGTACTGACGGTTCTGACCCAAACCAGTTGGGGCGGGGCAGCCTGGTCCCAGCCCCTGCCGCGGGCGGCAGGGCCGCCTCGAACATATGCGACGGCGTGCTCGTCGAGTCCGCAGACTGCCTCGAAGGCGAACCTCGCGACGACAGTGTCGCGTCCGCACCGACTTCGAAATGTTTAGATTCACCGCTCACTCTTTGACCGGTACAGAGCCTCAGGCTGCTGTCCTTATGACAGACAATACACCAACCACCGACCAGCGCATTCTCCTCGACGTCATCGGTAATATCCCCGCCGCGTGGGACCTGGAGATTACGTATCCGACACTGCCGGAGGTCACGCACCGATTCGATTCGCTCCCGGAACTCGTGCTGAGGGCCACCGGTGACGAGGCGACCCACGAGATAGCGGTCCGGGCCATCATCTCGGCGGACCGGGTCTTCCACGGGTACGCCGTCACTACTACCTATCCCGAATCCGGTATTCTCACAGCTGCGTGTCGAGAGCGGCGTCTCACGTCGCTGTCACACCGGGAACTGCGCTCAGAAGGGCTCGGTATCGGCCACCACCCCGATGACGGTCCGGACAGTGAGCGGGCTATCGCCCAGTCACTGTCGCTGGGCGCGGCCGCCAGCCTCGCTGTCTACTACGCCGACACCGTCGGTATGGACGCTGTCGGCGACGAGGGACCCGCACGCGAGACCGTTCCGACCGCCGACGACTGACACTCGCTCACGTCGAGCAAGCGGTGCTGCCGGCCCTGAGACATCCCCACAGTCGCGTCCGGTCGGAACAGTCGCCGTGCCGTGGTTCCATTCGTCGTGTTCAAACGGGTTTATATGTCTCAGTTTCCAAGTACTTCCCATATGAAACACGTTGGCCTGAAGATACGGATGGCAGTCGTCGGTGCCATCCTCGCCGGGTTCTACCTCGTGGTCGTCGCGTTCGCGATGGCCGCCTACGGCACAGGTATCTGGCCGATAGCGGTCGCGGGAAGCGTGCTGCTCATCGGGTTCCAGTACAAGATCGGCAAGTGGGGGGCCCTGCGTAGCGTCCGCGCCGAGGACCTCCCCGAGGAGCAGTACCCCCAGATTCATCAGCAGGTCAGACAGCTCTCCCGTGATATGGGCATCGAGAAGCCACGGCTGATGGTCGCCCGGATGGGCGTCCCGAACGCCTTCGCCGTCGGCCGCAAGGGCGCCGGTGTCGTCGTCGTCTCGACGGAGCTGATGCAGCTGCTCGACGACGACGAACTCGAGGGCGTCCTCGCACACGAGCTTGCCCACATCGCCAACCGCGACGTGGTCACCATGGTCATCGGCCAGGGTATCGCCTCCATCGTCGGTATCGCCGCCCAGATTGTCGTCTTCGCTACCGGCGACAACGAAATCACCGACTTCTTCCTGGCCATTATCGTCGGGAACATCGTCCAGTTCTTCGTGATGCTGTTCGTGCTCGCCATCTCCCGGTACCGGGAGTACGTGGCCGACGCCGACGCTAAGGACGCCATCGGCAGTGGCGACCCGCTCGCCCGTGCACTGGAGAAGATATCCGGCGGCCACCAGCGGGCCCGCCACTCTGCGGTCGACGAAGAGGTCAGCGCGCTGTGTATCTTCGGGGGCTCGGACAGCTTCCTCTCGAAGATAGTCTCGACCCACCCGCCGACGGAGAAACGCATCGAGCGGCTCCGCTCGTAGATGGTCGACGTTCGACAGTGGCTCGCGGTCGGACTGGGCGTGCTGTTGGGGCTCTTTCTGCTAGCTGCCCCGCGCGCGGCGATCAAACTGTCCGTACTGGGCGGCCCCGGACAGCGGCGTCGTCGCGGTGAGTACGGCAGCGACGCTCCCATCTCACAGTGGTGGGTGTGGGCGACGCGGGGGGTCGGCGTTGTCTGTCTCGGCGTGGCCGCGTTCATCGCTCTCTGAGGCCGGACCGACCGTCAGACGGAGCGAAAGGAGTCGAGGTCGTCGGTCAACTGACGCCGGGTACGCTGCCCGGCCTGGTACCGGCTGGCGATTTCCGACTGGTGGTCCGGACAGCCAAGCAGCACCGCCGCACCGCCCTCGACCGGCACCATCGCGTGGCCTGCGGCGTGTGACGAGCGGCGACAGGCGGGACAGGTGATGCCGCCGGCCGGTTGGTGGGAAAGCAGTTCCGCCCGGCCGTCCGTCGTGAAACCACAGACGGCCCGGAACTGCTCCAGGTGGTCCCGACAGCCGACAACCGGGAGGGTGAACTGGTCCAGCAGCAGAAAGGCGACGCTGTCCCGTGACACCGACGCGAGCGCGTTCCGGCAGGCGTCACAGGGGACCGGCGGCTCCGCATCCGGCTCCGCCGGCGGTGGCGCTGTGGGGTTCATCTACTCGCTTACCTCTCGGGTGGCCGGACAGGTAAAGGATTGGGCCCGGTTCTGGGATACGACTATATGTTTTCCATCTGTTTACCACTCTGTATGTCAGACGAGCCACTATACGAATCCGAGGAGACACGAACCCGTCGCGGCCTCGCGACGTACTTCCGCCGACTGGCCCGCAGACTCAGCCGCGGTGAGCCGATTCCGGCCGACGAGGAACAGACGGTGACCGTCGAGGTGCCGGCCGACCCGGAATTCGAGGTCGAACTCGAACAGGAGGGCGAGACGATGAGTCTCGAAATCGAGATGGAGTGGCCGGCCGAGGAGGGGACCGTCGACACGGACGCTCCCGGGAGCAAGGCGACCTTCGACCTCTACGAAGACAACGCCGAGGAGTGGCGCTGGCGGCTGGTCCACGACAACGGGAACATCATCGCCGACAGCAGTGAGGGGTACGCCTCGAAACAGAAGGCCAAACAGGGCCTCGAGAGCGTCCGGACGAACGCGCCGGGCGCCCACGTCGTCGACCAGTCGAAAGACGACGAGCCCGAGGCAGACGAAGGCGCCAGCAAGGCGACCTTCGAGCTGTTCGCTGACGTCGCCGCGAAGTGGCGCTGGCGGCTCCGCCACGACAACGGCGAGATAATCGCCGACGGCGGGCAAGGGTACTCCTCGAAGCAGAAAGCGAAACAGGGACTCCGGAGCGTCAAGACGAACGTTCGGGGCGCCGAGGTCAGATAAGGTCTCACGTCATCGCTGAGCGTTCAGCTATCGTAACAATGGCCCTCGTCGCTGTGACCGGTACTCTCGGAGGCCCATTCCTCCCGATTGCGCTCTCTCGCGAACATACTTATCGCTGGGGCGACAAGTCCGTGACATATCGCCGAGGGGTCGCCACCACAATGATGCCCTGGACACACGCGATCGTCGCGTACATCGGGTTCTCTCTCGTCTCACACGTGTTCTCGCGAACTGCTCCCACGACCCGAGAGACAGTTCTCGTCGCGTTCGGCGCTCTCCTTCCGGACCTCATCGACAAACCGCTGGCCTGGCAGTTCGGACTGCTCGAAGGCGGGCGAACGCTGGGGCATTCGATTTTCACCGCGGTCCCGCTCGCTGTCGCCGCCGTGGTCGTCGCCGTGTGTCGGGGACGACCACGGCTCGGTCTGGCGTTCGCTGCCGGCTACCTGCTGCACCTTCCCGGAGATATCGTCCCGGCGTACCTCGCCACCGGGGATCTCCAGCTTGATACGCTTCTCTGGCCACTCACGGCCGGTGGCGGGTCGCAAGGAGAGAGCTTCGTCGGGGAGTTCACGAGTAACGTGGTCCCCTACGCGAAGGGTATCGCAGCGGCCGTCCTGTCGGGTGACCTCTCACGGGGACTGTTGGTCTTTCTCTCGCTGTGGGCGCTCGCTGTCGCGCTGTGGGTCTACGACGGGATGCCTGTCGTTCGCGATAGCTACGACTGGCTTCGACGGAGTATCGGCCGGTAAGTCCGCGCCAGGGACGAGCGCGGCTACTCGACGCCGGGTGCCTGCTCGTCGGTACGGCCCGGCAGTTCGACCTCCAGTTCGAGGGAGGGTTCGCCCATCCCCTCGAAATCTATCTCCAGCTCCACGGGCTCACCGAAGGCGAAGGGGAGCTCCCACTCGTCCTCGACGATAGTGAGTTCGTCGCCGTCGCGCAGCTGTTCGCCGATGGCGATGAGGAACTCGCCGGCTTCGCTCGCGTCGAGTCGGTACGCCTGTTCGAAGTCACGGCCCGCGCGGATGACCGAGCGCTCGTTTTCGGGGTCTGTCATCACGAGACTAGTTCGCATCGACCGTTACATCGGTTTCGTTTAGCCCCGGTGTCACGACGGCCGGGTCCCGTGGGCTTATGCCCCTTCCTGTCAACGTAACAACTATGTCGACTACCAGCGTCGCGATGGGAGACGAGCAACGGGACGAGTTCCTCGGGCGGGGTGGGACGGGTGTGCTCTCGCTGTCCACCGACGAGGGGCCGCCCCACGCCGTCCCAGTTTCGTACGGCTACGACAGCGCAGAAGCGACCTTCTACTTCCGGCTGGCCGTGGGCGAGTCCCACTCGAAGGGCCCGCTGCCCGACCGAGATGTCACGTTCGTCACGTTCGACCGAACGGACGAGGACTGGCACAGTGTCGTCGCGGCGGGACGCCTCGAAGACGTCGAGCGCGCCGGTATCGAGACCGAGACCCTCGATGGGTTACACAGAGTCGAGATTCCGCTCGTCGGAATCTTCGACCACCCCACCCGCGACGTCGACTTCCAGTTCTATCGACTGGTTCCGGACGAACTGAGCGGTCGCGTTCAATCCTGAGTGAGGGCGCGGTTACCCCGGGAGAAAGACGTTGATGACGGCGACGACGAGGCCCGCAAGCGCCATACGGGCCGCCGCCACGTACCATCGCTGACCGGATATGGACCCCATGTACGCGCCGAACACGCCCAGGATGGCGATGCCCAGCGCGACCGCGAGGAGGGCGGCCCCGACCATCGAGACCACGGTGCCTTCGAGGAGGAACGGCGAGAGCGGGACGAGGATACCGATGAGGGGTCCCAGGCCGCTCAGCGTCGCGTGGACGAGCTGTTCGCCCTTCTGGTCCCGCTGGTATCGTGTGTCGTCCAGCTCGACGAGCATCGCTCGCTCGATGCGCAGCATCTCGGCTCTCGTTTCGGCGCGCTCTATCTCCCAGACGCTCCAGAGGGCGGAGGTCCCGAGGCCGACTGCCGCCCCCAGCCCGATTTTGACGACCGTGACCCCGTCGGGCACCCCCGAGAGGACGGCACCGACGACGACGCCGATGCAGGTCAGCGTCCCGTCGAACCCGTTGGAGACGAAGTACCGGCGCGATATCGACCGCACGTCCTCGTCGCCAAGGAGCCGCCCCACTGTGTCGCGAATCGAGGGCACGGCTCCTCAGCGGTCCTGTGGAACCGGGCGGTCCTCGACGACCCGGTCACCACAGGACACCTGGTCGACGGAGTGGACGGTCCCGCCGAGGGCCGCTACCTCGGCCTCCGTCGCGTCGACGTCGACGTCGTCGCCGGCGACGGTGAGTTTCACGTTCTGGACCTCCCTGTCGTGTTCGATGAGCGAGGCGGTGACGCCGTCGACGCTCCCGACGTCGGCGACGTGGGCGGTGAACTCGGCCAGTGGGGGGTCGTGTGGTTTCAGAATGTCGACGACCAGCCGCTTGACGGGTGCCATACTCGAACGTGTTGCACGCCAGACACAAAACCGTAGCCGAGGTCCTTCAGGGGACGCCCCCTTGATTTCGCGATGACGACGGACTCGGACCCGTCCGCGGCCGACCAGCCCCACAGCCACGCTCCAGCGGCTGTCCTCGCGGCCCAGGACACCGACCGAACGGGGCTGTCTGAGACCCAGGCGGCCGAGCGACTCGACGCCTACGGCCCGAACGAGGTCGAAGGGGGCGGGAGCCGAAGCGCCGCCGACATCTTCCTCGCGCAGTTCGACAGCGTCCTCATCTGGGTGCTGGTGGTCGCGGCCGCGCTCTCGCTGTGGGCCGGTCACGCGGTGGATGCGGTGCTCATCGCGGTTATCGTCCTCGCTAACGGCCTCTTCGGCTTCGTGCAGGACTACCGAGCGGAGGAGAGCCTGGCCGCGCTCAGGGAACTGGCGGCGCCGACGACCACAGTGCGTCGCGACGGGGAGCCCGTCTCCCTGCCCGCACCCAGACTCGTCCCCGGCGACGTCGTCGAACTCGCCGGCGGCGACGTCGTCCCGGCGGACTGCCGGCTCCTCGAGGCCCGCTCGCTCGAGGTCGACGAGGCGGCTCTCACCGGCGAGAGCGTGCCGGTCTCGAAGTCGGTGCCACCGGTCCCAGCGGACACGCCGCTCGCGGAGCGTCCATCGATGGTGTACCGGGGGACGAACGTCTCCCGCGGGTCCGGCGTCGCCGTCGTCACCGGGACCGGGATGGACACCGAGGTCGGCGCTATCGCCGGCGAACTCGCGGGGACGGCCGAGACCGACACACCGCTCCAGGCCGAGCTGGACCGGCTGGGGCGGCTGCTCGGTCTGGGTGTTATCGTCCTCGCGGCACTGGTCGTCCCGCTGCTGCTCGCCCGCGGGACGGACCCGGTCCAGTCTGCGCTGACGGCCATCTCGCTCGCTGTCGCGGCCGTCCCCGAGGGGTTGCCCGCGGTGGTTACGCTGACGCTGGCGCTGGGTGTCAGGCGAATGGCCGAGGCGAACGCGCTGGTCCGCCGGCTCCCCGCTGTCGAAGCTCTGGGCGCTGTCGACACCATCTGTACGGACAAGACCGGGACCCTGACCGAGGGGCGGATGTCGGTCACGCGGTGCTGGGTCAACGACAGCGTCGTCTCGCCCGGTGGTTCGGCCGATAGCCCCGAGGCCGAGCGTGTGGACCGGCTGCTCCGGGCGGGGACCCTCTGCAACGACGCCACCGCCGAATCGGGTGACCCGACCGAGCAGGCCATCGTTCTGGCGGCCGAGAAGCGTGGTATCGACGTCGAGACTCTCCGTGAGCAGCGACCCCGAACCGGCGAGATTCCGTTCTCCTCCGAGCGCAAGTGGATGGGGACCGTCCACGACGACGAGGTCTTCGTTAAGGGGGCTCCGACAGTGGTCGTCGAGAAGTCCTCGAGGGTGCTCACCGCGGACGGGCCAGAACCGCTGACCGACACCGACGCCGACCGAATCCACGAGCGCGTCGACGCCTTCGCCGACGACGCGTTGCGGGTCCTCGCAGTCGCCGTCGGCGAGCGCGATATCGTCGAGCGAGACGTCACCGGGGACCCTGTCGACATCAGCGACGGACTGACGTTTGTCGGGCTGGTCGGGATGCTCGACCCGCCCCGCGAGGAGGTGGCCGCGGCGGTCGATGCGACCCAGCGGGCCGGTATCGAGGTGAAGATGGTGACTGGCGACAACGCCCGCACCGCCGCCGCTATCGGCGAGTCGCTGGGACTCGGTGGGGCGGTAACGACCGGTCGCGATATCGAGGGCCTCACCGACGAACAGCTCCGCGAGCGCGTCGAGTCGGTCGACGTCTTCGCCCGCACCTCTCCCGCACAGAAGGTCCGTATCCTCCAGGCGCTGCAGTCGGGCGGTCACATCGTCGCGATGACCGGCGACGGCGTCAACGACGCGCCCGCGCTGAAGAACGCGGATATCGGGGTCGCGATGGGTGTTCGGGGCACCGACGTGGCCAAGCAAGCAAGCGACATCGTCCTGCTCGACGACGACTACGCGACTATCGAGCGGGCCGTCGAGCGCGGCCGCGCCATCTTCGACAACGTCTGGAAGTTCGTTGCTTACCTCCTCAGTGCGAACGTCGCGGAGGTGGCTATCGTCTTTCTCGCCTCACTTCTCGGGTATCTCGTCCTCCCGGCGGTCCAGTTGCTCTGGATAAACCTCTTGACCGACGGCTTGCCCGCGCTTGCGCTGGGTGCCGACCCCCAGCGTGGCGACGTGATGGGGCAGCCCCCTCGGGACCCCGACCGCGGTATCGTCGACCCGGAGATGCTCGGACTCATCGGCGGCCTCGGAACCGTCTCTACAGTCGCCATTCTCGGGCTGTTGTTGTTCACGCTCGATGGCGCCCCGTCGGTCACCGCATACGTGATGACGATGGTCTTTACGACCTTCGTCGTCCTGGAGTTCGAGAAGCTCTACGTCATCCGGTGGCTCCGCGAGACGCCGACGCTGTCGAACGGCTGGCTCGCCGCCGCCGTCGCCGGCTCGCTCGCGTTGCAACTCGCCGTTCTCTACACGCCGCTCAACGACTATTTCGGGACCGTGCCACTCGGTCCTCTCGACTGGGGATACATCGCGGCCCTCGCTGTCGGCGTGTTGCCGCTGTATCTCGGCGTGGCGGTGCTGGTCCGCCGGTTCGGGACACGGACCCAGGCTTGACGGTCCTTTCGGAACTCGGTCGTACACTGCGACACCGGTGGTTGCTGGTCGACCGTGGCGCCCTCGTTGGGGTATCGGCCCAGCCCACAGTAGCAGCACTCTGCCACGACTGTCTGTAACAGATATCTGTGATATATGCCTATTGTTGGCTCTGTCCCCTCTGGGCTGGTGTCGTCTGTCCGCGCGTCGATATCGAGCAGTCACTCGAGTCGGTCTGTCACAGTCGTCTGTTCCCGATAGCCGGGGCTACTGTCCCGGTGACCTGTGGCAGATGCTACTCATTGATTTCTGTTGTAGACGTCTGACACAATTTTCTGGGATGGATATCTGTTGTAGAAGACTGTAACAGATGTCTGTTACAGATTTACGCCACAACTCTCTTGTTGTTCTGAAAAACACGGTACAGCGAGCGTCTCATATGTTAGTTACAGATAACTGTTACAGACAGCAATTACAGATACCTGGCACAAATGTCTGACACAGATTTATGAGATAGGCACACAACAGACCCCACTATGATAACGGCCGTCGTGTACTCGGAGTCTGGCGGGACGTACAAGACGACGATGACAGCCAACCTCGCGGTGGCCCTCCAGCGGATGGGGCTGCGGACGCTTGTCATCGACCTGGACCCACAGGAGGGGAATCTGACCAGCCTCTTCGACGCCGGCGAAAGTCGGAGCGATCCGGACGCGGACAACCTCGTCAAACACGTACTGGATATGCCCGATGGTCTCTTCGCAGACCTCATCGAGACGACCGCCGAGGGCGTCGACATCATCCCGAGCCACGATATGCTGGGCGATTTCACCTCGAATCTTGAGCAGAAGATATCCTACGAGACGGGGATGCAGAACATGAGCCGCGAGGAGTACCCGCGGTTCGAGCTCCTCTATGACCTGCTGTGGGAGCGGGAGGAACTTCATAAACAGTATGATGCTATACTCATCGATCCGAACGCCCGCGCGGAGGACCTGCTGTACAACGCTATCTTCGCGCTTCGCACGCTGGTCGCGCCGGTCAAACCGGCTGGGAAGGGCAATCTGAGCCTCGATGGGCTGGGCGAACTCGTCGGCAACATGGAGACGCAACTGGACATAGAGGTCGGCCTCGCCTGTGTCGTCCCCTCGGGCGTGGGCCAGACCAACGCCCACCAGCAGTACCGCGACCAGTTCGAGTCGACCCCCGAGTTCGCGACGCCGGTCAGCATCGGCGACCGAGAGAGCCTCATGGACGCGATGTGGGAGGCACGCGGCTCCGCGTTCAAGGTGGTCGAGGAGCGCTGGAAGACCTTCGAGCGCGACGGCGAGATGGTCAGCGAACCCGGCCAGCGCCGAGTCCGGGACCGTGAAATCGAGACGCTACGGAAGCTGTACGAACTCGCGTACTTCCTCGCCACGGAGACCTTCGACGCCGAGGTGGAGCCGGTCCTCGACATCGATGTCAGGGACGACGAGCGTCGACAGATCGACCTCTCCGAGGAGCGGGAGGTGACGACGGCGTGACGAACTTCAAGTCCGGTTCCGGGAACCTCAACTTCGACGGCGACGACTCGTCCGAGGAGTCAGCGGCCGAAAGCTCGGCGTCGAAGAGGAGTTCGGCCGAAGGCGACGAGCGGTCGCCGCAGGGGTCCGAAAGCCCCCCGACCACCGCCCCTGACCAGTCCACTGCCGACTCCGACTCGGACGTCCCGAGCGGCGGGACGACAGCCACGACGGAACCCAGCGGCCGGGAGCGCTATCCGTACTTCGTCCGCCGGAGCAACGTCGGCGACGAGCGGGACACCCGCCTCGAGATACACGTCCGTGACAAGGTCGCCGACGGTGAAGCGGAGTTCCGACACGCCCTGGCCGCGGAGCTCGGCGCGAACGACGTCTCGAAGACCGACGCCCGGGAGTTCGCGCTGCTGGCCGCGTTTCGCCACCCCGAACGGGTCGCCGAGCTGATGCGCGAGGAAGGGTTCGACTCGCTCAGCTAGCGACCACTACCGCTGCAACCACACGGTGTGGAGGGATTCGGTCTTGCTGACTCGCGGATAGACCGACCGTCTTGGGCCAGTTTCGGGCCGGTGGCCGCGCCCGCATAGAAGTGGTCGTCGGACCGCCTCGGTACGGGTCTAGCTATCCGGCCCGTATTTTTAACAGTTCGGCCAACCAACATTCACATTGGAGGCCCATGTACGAGAGCATCCTGTTCCCAACCGATGGCAGCGAGGCCGCAGACGCGGCCCTGGACCACGCCGTCGACCACGCTCGGCAGTACGACGCCACGTTGCACGTGCTGTTCGTGGCCCAGGATGACTTCGGACCGTCGGGGCTGATCCACGAGGAACACGACGACGTCGAACAGTCTGACATGGTCGGCGAGCACGACGAGACGCAGTCGTCCGGGATGACCAACGAAGACCCAGAGCGGATGGGGGTCATCGCCGAGCACGGCGAGGCCGTCGTCTCCGAGGTCGCCGACGCGATCGGTGACGAGGTGGTCGTCGAGACGGCGGTCCTCAGTGGCACCCCCTACGAGCGCATCCTCGATTACGCCGACGAGGAGCGCGCGGACCTGCTCGTGATGGGGACCCACGGGCGGACCGGCGTGGACCGCTACCTCCTCGGGAGCGTTACCGAGAAGGTGGTTCGGACCGCCGACATCCCAGTGCTCACCGTGCGCACGGGTGACCAGTAACCTCCCAGCTGCTTTTCTCGACTGCGCTGGCGACAGCTGCGGCGGCTCTGTGTGCCACTACTCGCGGTGTGTCCTTCGACGGCTTCCAGCGCCGCGCACACGACTATCCGACCGCGCCAAGCGCTGTGCCGGACCGGCAT
This sequence comes from Haloarcula rara, assembly GCF_029338235.1. Classification (GTDB taxonomy): domain Archaea; phylum Halobacteriota; class Halobacteria; order Halobacteriales; family Haloarculaceae; genus Haloarcula; species Haloarcula rara. The sequence continues at coordinate 140,054 of NZ_CP119786.1, read as the reverse complement.
AGCCTGTCGCGCTCATCCAGAGGGGGTGGTCGTCGTCGGCGTTCCCGCTGCGCTCGACGGCTGGTCCGTCGACCGGGACTCGATGTACGCCTCGGCATCGAGCGCCGCCATACTGCCGGTGCCGGCGGCGGTAATCGCCTGTCGGTAGGTCGGGTCCGCGACGTCGCCCGCGGCGAAGACGCCGTCGACGCCAGTCTCGGCCGTAATCCGACCAGCGGCGTCCGTTTCGGTCACCACGTATCCCTCCGAGTCGAGTTCGACGGCCGTGTCGGTCAGGAACGCCGTGTTCGGCGTGTGGCCGATGGCGTAGAACACGCCCTGGACGTCGACGGTCTCGCGGTCGACGACCGTCCCGTCGGCCGCTCGCTCCGTCGGATGGCCGTCGGGGTGAGAGACGAGCGTCGCACCGGTCACGCCGTCAGCCTGGGACCCGTGAATCGCCTCCAGCTCGGTGTTCCAGCGGAAGCTGATAGCATCGTGGTCGCGTGCGCGCCGCGCCATGATATCGGACGCCCGGAGGGACTCACGTCGGTGGACGACCGTCACCGAATCGGCGAACTTCGCGAGGAACAGCGCCTCCTCTATCGCGGAGTCGCCACCGCCGACGACGAGGACGTCGTTCCCTCCATGGAAGGCGCCGTCGCAGGTCGCACACGTCGAGAGCCCGTAGCCCATCAACTCGGCCTCGTTGTCCGCCCCGACCCAGCGCGCGCTCGCACCCGTCGCCACGAGGAGGGCACGCGTCCGTATCGTCTCGCCGGACGAAAGCGAGAGCTCGATGGGGTCGCTGTCGAGCGTGGCCGCCTCGATACGGCCGTGTTCGAAGGTCGCGCCGAACCGTTCGGCCTGTTCTTTCCCGCGCTGTATCAGCTCCATACCGCCGATACCGTCGGGAAAGCCGAGGTAGTTCTCGACGTCGGTCGTCAGCGTCAGCTGTCCGCCGGGCTCGTCGCCTTCGAGCACGAGCGGCGCGAGGTCCGCACGGGCGGCGTAGACCGCCGCTGAGAGCCCGGCGACGCCCGACCCGGCGATGACGAGGTCTCGTGAGTCACTCATTTAGGTGTAGGAGGCCACGAGCGACCGCAACTGGTCTTCGGGCTGGACACCGACGATTTCCTCGACCTGCTGGCCGTCGGCAAAGAGGACGAGCGTCGGGACGCCGCGAACACCGTAGGCGCTGGCGAGTTGCTGGTTCGCGTCGACGTCGACTTTCGCCACGACAGCGTCTGTCTCTGCGGCCAGCCGCTCGACGACGGGCTCGAGCATCTTGCACGGGCCACACCAGTCGGCGTAGAAGTCGACGAGCACGGCGTCGTGTGTCGATACGAGGTCGTCGAGCTGCTCGCCGCTCGAAACACTCACTGGTTCGCCGCTCGGTTCCGTGTCCGATTCTGTTGCAGTATCAGTTGTCATCACCGTAGGGTAGGGGCCATGAGTGTTTAAGAGTTGTGGGTATACTATACAATACAATTATCGAACGATACGAAACTACCGTGCACTGACGCAAAACCGCCGCGCTAGCTCTGCGCTTGCGGCGGGGACTCGGCTTCGTCCTCGTACTTCCGTTCGAACTCCCCGATGAGCTGGCCCATCTTGGCGTACCAGTCGTTGAGCATCCGCTGCATCTCACCGGCTATCTTCGAGGGATCCGTGGGGCGGTAGACGTGGTAGTAGCCGCCCTGGTCGTAGTTAATCTGCTCTTTCTGGATGAAACCCGTCTGGAGCAGGCGCTGGACGGCCCGGTAGGCGGTCGAGCGCTCGCGGTCGACGGCATCGGCTATCTCGTCGACAGTGAGCGATTCGTCGGCGCTGACGAGGGCCTGAAAGCACTCCTTGTCGAGCTGTTTGAGCCCGTGGAAACACTCAAGCAGCCCCTCACACTCCATATCCTGTTGTAGCTGTTCGGTCATCGAGTCAGGCATTGTTCTAGCTAGACGGAGGGGCCGTGTCTGTAAAAAGATTTGTGTAGAGTTCGCACAATTGTGTACGAACGACCTCAGGCCGGTGAGGACGACTGTGACTCCTCGCGGAGGGCGGTGACGCTGCTGTAGACGACGGCCCCGCTGACCATGAGCGCGGAGCCGAGGATGAGCACCAGACTGACGGTGTTTAGCACCTCGATGCCGTAGACGTTGCCTATCTCGCGGACCGCGACGGCGAGCGCGCCGCCCAGCAACATCAGCCCGAAGTACACCTTGATCTCGTCCTCGTCGACGATGCTGGTCGCGGCCGAGCCGATTCGAGCACCGAAGGCACTGCCGGCTAACAGCGGCACGACGATCGAGAGGTCGACCCCGCCGTCCATCGCGTACAGGAAGCTCCCCAGTCCGCCCGAGAAGACGATCTCGAAGAGGTCAGTCCCGACAGCGATGGGGACCGGGACCCCGATGAGGTAAAACAGCGCGGGCATGCGGATGAACCCGCCGCCGACGCCGAGAAAGCCCGAGAGTAGGCCGGTGACGAAAGCGACAGCCAGTATCAGCCACAGCGAGACGCTGACGCCGCCACGGAGCGACATCATCGGGGGGACGCGATAGGACTGTATCTTCTTCGCTATCTCCGGGATGTCGTCGTCGTCCACTTCGGCGTCCGCCTGGTCGTGGTCGATGCCGCCGCCACCGCCGCCTTTCAGTGCTTCGTAGGTGACGAAGGCCCCGATGCCACCCAGCAGGAAGACGTAGGTGACACTGATGATGCTCCCGGCCATTCCGAGTGACTCCAGGTGGATGACGATCTCCTTGCCGGCCTCGATGCCCGCGGTCGTCCCGGCAATCATCAACACTCCGAGTTTGTAGTCGACCTGACCCATATCACGGTGTTTCAGCGTCGCGATGACGGAGGTCCCGAACACGAACGCGAGCCCGCTCCCGACGGCGACCCGGGTGGGATACCCCATCACCAGCAGCGCCGGCGTGACGAGGAAGGACCCGCCCATCCCGAAAAAGCCAAACAGGACGCCGATGAGCAGCCCGAACCCGATGAACAGGAGGACCATTCCCAGACCGAGACCCAGTATCTCCATCTCTCACTCTCCCTTCAGTCGGTCGACCACGCGGTGTCCGAACACCTGTTCGACCGCACCGTAGCCGATGTAGAGGAGGACCGCTTCGAGCAGCACGACTCCGATGAGCACGGCTGCGTCGACGCTGTTCGCTCCGCCGGCTGCGACCGCCGCCAGGTCTACCATCGATACGTCCCTCCGGAATTGTTCTGTTGTGCGAAGATCATACTTTTCTGCTCGTCTCCCTCTAGCCGGAGGGTACTGATAACGGTTTTGGGCGATAGACACAATATTACTGCAGAGAATCTGACCGCTAACCCACTGGAATATTTGCATACGTTATCTGGATATCGGCCATCGGGCCGTAACGATTACAACTGCCTCTCCCTTGTGAAATAAATTCGCGCGCGCCCCACGACATAGTATGTGACTGCCGGTCGCCGGTACAGGACGAACAGGAGCGGCCGTCGGCTGGCAGGGACGACGTCGCCAAGAGTATTGTCTAATACAAACAATATTAATGGTGGGTCACGTACCCACGCGTATGAGGGCCATCTATGCGACAGACCTCTCGGCGGCAAGCGAAGCGGCGATAGCGTCGGAAACGTGTCTGGAGTGTCTCGGGCGCATCGGCGTCGACACCATTCACTTGGTCACGGTCATCCCGTCGAACGTCCACGCCGGGATGCCGGGGATGAACTTCAGCGAGCGCCGCGAGCGGGCGCTGGCTCGCTATCAGAACGTCATGGCGGACGCGGGGTTCGAGACCGAGACGCACGTCGTTCGGGGGACGCCCCACCGTCGTATCAACGGGCTCGCCGAGGCCGAGAAGGTGGATATGACGATTATCGGCTCCCGCGGTCAGAGCCCGCTTGAGAATCGGGTCATCGGGTCGACGGCCAGGAACCTCGCGCGGACGACCGTGGTGCCGCTCCTGGTCAACCGGGTCGAACGCGAGGCTGACGACCCCGAAGTGCTCAGAGAGCATCTGTTCCAGCGGGTGCTCTATGCGACCGACTTCTCCGAGAACGCCGAGCGCGCCTTCGACGCGTTCTCGTATCTGCGCCACGCCACGCAGGAAGCGACGCTCGTCCACGTCAAATCGCCCAAGGACCCGGGCGCGACCGACGGGGACCCTGGGGACCAGCTGGACGAGCTCGCTTCAACGCTCGGGCAGTGGGACATCGACACGACCGTCGAGGTTCGACAGGGTGACCCCGCAGAGGAGATTCTGGCCGTCGAAGACGCGGTGACGCCGACGACGACGCTCGTCGGCTCCCGGGGCCGAAGCCGGATGCGGCGGCTGTTGCTCGGTAGCGTCTCCGAGGACATCGTGGCCCGTGCGAGCGGGAACGTCTTCCTCGTCCCGCCGCCCCGAACCGCCTGAAAACGGCCGCTAAACGGTCCCGATAGCGGTCATCGACCCGAATCCGAGGGCAAAAGAGAGGGCGAAGGAGCCGACCCACGCGCCGACCGTGACGGTTATTTTCCGCGGGTCGATGGCCTCACTGCCCCCGACCGCGGCGCCGCTCCCGATAATGGCGCTGACGATAATCTCGTTGAACGAGACCGGGACGCCCAGCAAGACGGCGAGTTGTGCGATGAGGAAGCTCGGAACCAGGGCAGCGATGGACCGGCGCGGGCCCAGCGAGGAGTAGTCCTGCGAGAGCGATTTTATCATCCGGGGGGCACCGGTCCAGGAGCCCACGAGGATTCCCAGACCGCCGCCCAGGAGGACGACAGCGGGAGAGAGCATACCCACGTCGTCGAGCAGCGGGAGCAGCGGCCCGACGGCCAGTCCGACCTGGCTCCCGCCGGCTGAAAAGGCCACGAGCGAGCCCAGAACCAGCAGGACGCGTCTGAGGCCCCCCGCCTCGTCGCGACGGACGTCCCAGTAGACCAGGCTCGCGACGGCCAGTGCGACACCCCCCGAGAGGACCGCTGTCGCCGCGACCCCGTTGACACCGAGCAGCCGCTCTCCGAGGGCAGTAACCGACCCTGGCTCACCGCCAGGGCCGAGGAAGGCAAAGTCGACGTTCGCGAGGACGACACCGACGAGTGCAGCCAGAGCCGGGATGGTCATCCGCTCCGGGGCGTCCGCCCGCGGCAACACGCTCGCGATGCCGTAGGCGACGGCGCCGCCGACGACGGGCGTCAGCAGCCACACGGTCCCGATTTGCTGGTACTTGGCCCACACCGGGGTCCCCCCAATGGCCATCCCGACGCCGATGACCGCGCCGGTGACGGTAAAGGCCGTCGCGATGGGGTAGCCGGTGTAGATGCCGACGGCCATGAGCCCGGCCCCGACGAACAGGGCGACGATGACCCCCGACGCGGGGAGACTGACACCGCCGACGAGCCCGCGCCCGACTGCCTCCGAGACGTTCGCCCCCTGGGTCACCGCACCCGCGAGTCCGAAGATCCCGACGACGAAGGCCGCCCGCATCGTCGAGATGGCGTTGGCGCCCACGGCGGGCGCGAAGGGGGTTGCGCCGCTGGAGCCGGCACCGATGACCCACGACATGAACAGACTGGCGATACCGGCGATCAGGAAGAGCGCGATGACTGCGAGTTCCATTGGTAGTGAGAATGAAAACCGAGCTTTAGTCCGCGCCTGCGGGGGCGGCGTCGGCGCTACTCGTCTGGCTCCGCCACCAGCCCTGCAGGTACGCGCCGAGGAACATCCCCCCGAGCGCCCAGAGGATTGCCACGTTGCCGATACCGAGGCTGGCGTAGGCGGCCCCCGGACAGATGCCCGAGAGCCCCCAGCCGACGCCGAATATCCCGCCGCCGATCAGCACGTTGCGGTCGAAAGACTTCAGCCGGCGCTCGAAGCGGTCGCCGGTCAGGGGCGCCCGGTCGAGCACCCGCGGCATGACGAAGAAGACGACCCCCGTCACAGCCGCGCCGCCGAACATCACGAACAGCAGGCCGAAGTCCTCGAACTGGAGGAAGTTCAACACGACCTCCGGGCGGGCCATGTGGCTGTAGGCGAGCCCGAACCCGAATATCAGCCCGCCGAGCAGCACGAGCGGCATGAACAGCGGGTGGCGGTCAGTGGCTGACGCCATTACGGTGTCACCCCCAGTGCGGCGACTATCTGTGCCGTCACGATCGCGGTGACAAGGAACGCCACCACGCCCAGGATAGACGTCTTCGAGGCTGAGCCGACGCCACAGACGCCGTGGCCCGACGTACACCCTTTGCCGACACGGGTCCCGATGCCGACGAAGACGCCGCCAACGAGCAGCCGCCACCAGGCGACGTCGGTGGTCCACGCGCCGCCCTGATAGACGACCGCATACACTGCGGCCCCGAGGACGATGCCGAGCGTGAACACGACCCGCCAGTCTCGCGAGGCGACGTACTGCTGGAACCGCGACTGGCCGGAGACGTACGATAGCGTCGACTCGAGGAACGTGCTCGCCCCGGCACTGATGCCGGTGCCAACGTAGATGACGGCCGCCCCGAGGCCGACGAGCAGCCCGCCCACGGCATACCGGGAGATCCCGTTCGGGAACAGCTCGGCGGCCACCTGCAGCGGAACTGGGTCTGTTACCATCGCCGCTTAGTCACCCGCGAGCGATTCCTGGCTCGCTGCGCAGTTGTTGGGACCGAGTTCGAGCGTGAACGCCTCCTCGTCGTCGACGGTGTTCTGTCCGAGGTTCGTCGCGATGATCTCCTCGTAGTTGGCCGGCCGCGGCGGCATGTCGGCAAGCACCGTCTCGACGAAGTCGTCTTTCTCCATCGTGAGCGCGTCCATCTCCGCGACGAGCTGGCCGATGGGTGCGGTGTAGGTGCCGTCGTCGGCGGGGACGGCCGAGTCGCTGAAGTGTGCGCCGGCGACGAGCGTGTCGTCGGGCAGCGTGAGCACGCGCTCTTGCAGCGAGTCGTACAGCATCCGGGCGGCGTCGGGTGCGCCCTCGTCGCCCTCCTCGAGGTCGGGACGGGCGACACTCTCGATGAACAGCCCGTCGCCGGTAGCGAGCAGGCTGTCGTCGACGAGATACGAGGTCATCCCGGTCGTGTGGCCGGGCGTCGCGACGGTCTCGATGGTCGCGTCGCCGACCTGGAACTCGTCGCCGTCGTCGGCGGTCGTCAGTTCGTCCGCGTAAGTGACCCCGCGGTCGACGGCCGCTGCGGGGATGACACCCTCGACGCCTTCGCCGGCCAGGTCACGCACGCCCGAGATGTGGTCCGCGTGGATGTGCGTGTCCAGTGCGTACTGCAGGTCGACCCCGAGCTCTTCGGCGTCGTCGAGATAGCGGTCGGTGAAGGCGCGCAGCGGGTCGATGACAGCGGCCTCGCCGTCGTCGTAGACGAGATAGCCCAGACAGCCCGAGGAGGGGCGCTGGTACTGCAGTAGCGTCCCCGCCCCGTCGTAGTCGGTGACCTCGACGGTCTCGTAGATGCGAGCCCAGCCGTTCATCCCGTCTTCGAGGTGGTCGACGTCGTAGCCCTCATCGGCGAGCGTGCCCGCGACGTACTCGCTTGCGCCACCCTTGGCACAGAGGACTGTGAGCTCGCGGTCGTCGGGAATTGATTCGAAGACCTCGTCGTCGATGTCGTCCTCTAGGAACTGGAAGTACGGGACGTTGATAGACTCGACGTTCTCGCCGTCGATACGCCATTCGTCGTAGTCCGAGGACATACGCGCATCGAGGATGGTGACGGACTCACCGTCGTCGATGCGTCCTTTCAGCGTTTCGGGCGTGACCGATTCGACGTCTGCGTCCGGCGTCGGGAAGTCGTCAGCGTTCATGTGGTACACCCCCTTCTACAGGGTTGATGCATAAAAGAGTTTGTATAGAAATTCCCAATACACACAATACTATATGTCCGAATAGCAGCCCTCTTGGACGTGATCTATGTCCTAAAACCGGCTATTAGAGGCTTTGGAGTAGGTCTGGGACGATTCTGGTAGGGGTAATAGTTCGAGGTGAGTACAATAATCGACAATGTTTTAACCTGGCACCGAATATTGTGCAGTAGCTCCAATACACCACCTGGAGTCCTTCCAACAATGAGTGAATCATTCGACATCGCAGAGACGCTCGACGTGAAAGGTGCATCGTGCCCAATGCCGGTTGTCAAGACCAAGTCCGCAATCGACGACATCGCCGAAGGCGGCGTACTGGAGGTCCTATCGACGGACAGCGGTAGCATGAGCGACATCGACGGCTGGGCCGAGGGGACCAGCGGCGTCGAACTGCTCGAACAGGTCGAGGACGGTGACGTGTACAAACACTACGTCAAGAAAACCAACTGAGATGAGTACGGATACACCCTCGACCGGCGACGACGAGTCCATGACCGAAGCACAGCTCCTGGCTCGAATCGAAGAGCTCGAAGAGAGCGTCGCCGAGCTCGAAGCCGACGACGACCAGAAGAAGATGACCATCGTCGCCACCCAGGGGACGTTCGACATGGCCTATCCGCCGCTCATCCTCGCCAGCACGGCGGCGGCCTTCGGCTGGGACGTGGTCGTCTTCCACACCTTCTGGGGGCTGGATATCCTCCACGAGGAGAAATCGGAGAAGCTCCAGCTCTCGGCGGTCGGCAACCCGAACATGCCGATGCCGAACGCGCTCGCCGCACTGCCCGGGATGGACCGGATGGCGACGCGGATGATGGAAAAGCGCATCGACGAGAACGGGACGGCGACTATCAAGGAGCTCATCGACCTGTCGCTGGACCAGGGCGTCGAGCTGCAGGCCTGCCAGATGACCATCGAACTGATGGACTACGACGAGGACGACTTCCACGACGACGTCACCGTCGGCGTCGGCGCGGCCACCGCGCTCCAGCACATGGCCGAGTCCGACATCCAGCTCCTGGTCTGAGCGGCCACGTTCACAGGGCACCCTTTGCAGTACTGAACGCATCATGAGCCAGACAACAATCGCAATCGTCGACGCATCGGTCGGTGACACGCCCGCAGAACGCAATTTGACACGCTCACTCGACGCCGAGACGCACGTGTACGAGGTCAGCGACGGCCAGTTCCCACCGCTTCCGACCGGCCCCGACCGGGCGTACGACGGCGTCGTCATCAGCGGTTCCCAGACCTCAGTGTACGACGACCACGACTGGATTCACGACCTCACGTCGTGGGTCCGCGAGGTCCACCGTGCGGACGTGCCTGTCCTCGGCATCTGCTGGGGCCACCAGCTGCTCGCGCAGGCGCTTGGCGGGCGCGTGGTCGATATGGGCGAGCACGAACTGGGCTACCGGACGGTCCACCGGCGTGGCGACGACCCGCTGTTTGCGGGCGTTCCGGTATCCTTCACCGCCTTCCAGACCCACTCAGACCGGGTCGCCGAGCTCCCGTCGGGGGCGGTCGAACTGGCGCGCAACGACCACGGGATTCAGGCGTTCCGGCTCGGCGCCCGCTACGGCGTCCAGTTCCACCCGGAGTACGACCGCGAGACCGCCGAGTGGGTCATCGGCAACAAGGACCTCTCGGCGGACCGGCTCGAATCGGTGCGCGCGACGCTCACCGACGAGTCGGTCGAGGCGGCCAGCGTGGCGACGACCGTGTTCCGGAACTTCCTCGGGCTGGTCGCCGCCCACCAGCGCCGCCCCGACCGGACGGACTGACGCTTTTAGTCTCAGAACTCTTCGGCGAGCGCGTCGGCCAACTGGTCTACCTCTTGCTCGGTGTTGACCGCGTGAATCGATGCCCGCACAGCCGACGGGTCGGGCAGCGACCGGACGACGATACCCTCGGACGCGAGTCGCTCGACTATCTCCGCTGGGGCCGCCACGTCGATGGTCACGAGCCCGGATTCGGGCGTCGCTGGACTCAAAAGCCGTTCGGACGGGACCTGGTCCCCGAGTCGGCCGGCCAGACGGTGGATACGTGACTCGATGCGCTCGATGCCCACCGCACTGACCGTTTCGATGGCCTCGCCGAGAGCGACGTGTGGCGCCGGATTCGCCGAGCCGACCTCGAATCGGCGGGCGCCCGATTTGAACGCGAACGGGTCAGCGGTCGGCGTCTCGACGCTCCGGTAGCCCACTGTTCGGGGCTGTAACTGCTCTGCCGCGTCGCTATCGACGTAGAGGAACCCGCCGCCCCACAGGCCCAGCAGCCACTTGTGACCGGCCGCCGCGACCGCGTCGGCTCCCCACGCCGACACGTCCACCGACAGCTGGCCGGGGACCTGCACGGCGTCGACGAGTGCGAAGGCTCCCGCGTCGTGGGCGATATCGACCAGCTCGGCGACGGGGAGCCGTGTGCCGTGGGTCCACGTGAGGGCGCTGAAACAGACGACGTCGGCCCCAGCGACGGCTGTCTTGTAGGCCTCACGGTCCAGCCGACCGTCCGTGGTCTCGACCACACGCACCTCGACGCCCTCGCGTTCGAGTCGCTGCCACGGGAGGACGCCGGCGGGATGTTCCAGGTCGGTCCGGACGACCACGTCGCCCGCGCCGAGTCCGAGGCCGTCGGCGACCGCGTTGATGCCGGCGGTCGTGCTCTCGGTCAGGGCGATCTCCTCGCCCGATGCGCCGACGAAGGAAGCGACCCGTGCCCGGACGTCGTCGTAGGCGTCGAACGCCATCCCGTAGGGGTCCGACCCGACGGGTGACTCGAACTCGTGTGCCGCGAGGAACTCCTGGGCGGCCGAGACGACGTACCGTGGACTCGGCCCATGGGCGCCGTAGTTCATGTAGACGCCGTCTTGCAGGGCGGGGATGTCGGCCCGGAGTTCGGCCGGCGTCAGCTGGTCGGTCGATTGTGGGTGGTCGAGTGCGGTCATCGGCTGTGGTTACGTCGTCAGTATAGAATAGTTTTGGGTGTACTATACAATATCGAGAACAGGTCGCCTCCCCGAGCAGTCGTCTGGACACGGGGTATCCGGCGTCGCGGCTTGGGCCTCCCTGCCCAGGAGTGGGTGCCACGGTCGTCTGGCCGGTCCAGGTTACCACCGTGGGCGGCAAGCGCCACTGACCGCTGCTGCCAGGAGCCCGGGCTATTCGAGCAGCTGGCCGCGGTACTGCTCGGCCAGCGCGCGGTCGAACGCGGACAGCTCGACGATGTCGTCCTCGGTGAGTGACTCGACTTCGTCGACGTAAGCGACGGCGTCCGCGCGGGCCTCGAAGGGGGCGGGATTGACCCGCATGGGGTCGTCGAGACGGTCAGCGTCGGTCTCGAGGGCGTAGTACGCTGCCGTTCCGTCGATGAGGTCCCGCGAGTTCAGGTCCCTGACCCACAGGCCGTCGACGTCTGCATCGGTCTCTGCGAACTGCCCTGTAACGGCGTAGTACGTCGTCGCACAGCCCGACGTACAGAAGAACGCTCGGGTGTCGTCGGCGTGGACGGCCTGTCCGTTCCACTCCGGGAAGTTTGCGGCCTTCATCTCACAGACGGCACAGCGGGCATCGTCGGGAACCGCGACCGCTGAGCGGGCGTCACCGTCGTCGGTCTCGCTCTCGTGAGCGACGTAGCTCGTACAGTATCCGCTGGGGTCGATCGTCCCCTCGACGATGGTACAGGCGCCGAGTCCGTCGCCGTTCTTGTCGGGGATGTAGTAGCTGCAGCCCGAACACTGCTTTCCGTCTTCTGGGTCGGACTGGTAGTTCACTGCCCCCTGAGAAGAGAGGGAATCGGGGTCGCGCTGTTCGCCACTCAGACCCGTCGCTGTCCGGTACTCTTCGGGCACGCTGTCGCTCCCCGTCGCCGTCGGGGTCGAGTCACCGTCGCCGTTGCCGCCACAGCCCGCGAGGGAACCGGCGGCACCGCTCCCCAGCAGTGCGAGCATCGTCCGTCTGTCGAGACCTCTCATGGTTCGTTCTCGCATACTCGGGTCTCCGTCGGCGACAATGAAAGTCGGTCTGGTAGAATCGTCGTCCCGTTTCGAGAGCCCCACCAGACCGCTTACCTCCGCCAGCGAGAAAGAGAAAACCATGCAGCGACGGAGCTGCCTCCTGGCCGGTCTCGGTGTCGCCGCCGGAAACGTCGTCCCTCCCACCGCTTTGCTCTGGGGGAGCGGCGGCGACGAGACGGTCCTCGGCCCGCAGGCTGACCACCAGTCCGGGGGTGGGAAACTCCCAGATCCGAGCGACTGGGATCGAATGCAGCCAGACATATCGGCTGGAAACTGGCGGTTCCTGCGGCCCGAGAGACCGTTCCGCACCGAGGGAGTCCTCGAGGGGACTACCTGACCGATGCAGTCCTGCACGCCAGCTAATCCGCTCCTGGGAACGGAGACGCTCGGACTGCCGGTGCTGGCACTCGCCGGCCTGCTCGGCGGCGCACACTGTATCGGCATGTGCGGGCCGCTGGTCGCTATCTACGCAGACCGGATGTCAGAGGACGGGCGCGACGACATCCTCTCGTTCTGGGAAATCAGGCAGCACGCGGTGTTCAACCTCGGACGTACGGCTACGTACACGCTACTGGGTGGGGTCTTCGGTCTCGCGGGCCAGCTCGCGTTCCTGAGCGCCCGGAACGTGACGATGGTCGCAACGGAGGTCCGCGCCGTGACAGGTGTCATCGTGGGTCTTACCGTCGCCGCCGTCGGCCTCAGCTACGTCACTGGCGAGACGCGGACCGTTTCGATACCGGGTATCGACCGTGTCACGAACCCGGTTCGGCACGCCCTGCTCTCGCGGGTCGACGAGTGGGTCGGCGACTACCGCATCGCCGGGCTCGGTGCGGTCCACGGGTTCCTGCCCTGTCCGCTGCTGTACCCGGTGTACCTGTACGCGTTCGTGCAGGGGTCTGCACTGGGTGGCGCGGCGGCGCTCGCCGCGTTCGGCCTCGGCACCGTTCCGGCTGTCTTCGTGACCGGCACGGTGTTCGAGGGGCTGAACGTCGGCAATCGGCGGTGGCTCCACCGTGGGCTCGGTGTGGCGTTCGTCATGCTGGGGTACATCCCACTCCAGCACGGTCTCGCCGAGCTCGGTATCGCGCTTCCAGCCGTTCCGCTCCCGCACGTCCAGCCGTGGTGAGCGACCACGCGAGCCGCACAATCGAGGGGACTGAACGCGAGGACGTGTATTGCCGGGGGTTGCAACCAGCCGGGCGTCCGACGACCCCGCGGTGGGAACCGCCCACTGGCCAGGACTGTCAGTCTCAGTCGTCGAGTCCGAAGTCAGCGAGCGAGTGCGTGTGGTGCCACACGGCAACGACCTCCTCGATGTCGAACGTTAGAACACCGTCGGTCAGCTGAATCCGGACGGTTTCGTCCGCTATTTCCGTGTCGTGCAGATGCATCTCCAGCGGTTCGTCGAACTCCGATACAGCGAGCATCAGTTCACCTTTCTCTTCGAGCTCCGTCCGTAGGTCGTCAGTCTCAACTACCATTGCGTCTCAAGATTGGACCTCAGTATAATAATATATTTTTAGCATTCTCAAAACATTACTTTCGACGAAGCGTTTTTATATTCCCATCAACCTGGTGGCGGCTTCCCTGAGGGACATCCCTTCCCCGACGACATCGCGCCGGTAGTGCATGTAGACGACCCCGAGCGGTGGCTGGAGGATGTACGCCAGGGCGATAGGTAACACGGCTCCGGTCGGCAACGTCTCGGCGGCGACGACGATGGCTATGGCGATAGAGAGGTTCCGCATGCTCGTGGCGTAGACGAGCGCGACCCGCTGGGCGTCGTCGAGGAAGACACGCCCCAGTCCGGACCCGACGGCAACCACGGCCACGTAGAACACGACGAGCGGGACGACGACGCTGGCGGAGGCGACCGGGTCGGCCAGAATCGCCCGCGACCGCATCGTCATCGCGATGAACACGATGAGCATCACGCCGACGGAGCTGAGCCCGCCGAACGTGGGTTTCAGTTGGCGGAACCTCTCCGGGCCGTACCGACGGAGGAGGAGACGGCGGGTGACGTTGCCCGCCACCATCGGCACGACGACGACCTGCGCGAGCTGTCGGTACAGCGCCGTCGGCTCGAAGCCGACGCTTCCGGGTATCAACAGGGACAGGTAGGCAGGGAGTATCGCGACAGCGGCGAGCAGGTTCACCGCCATGGCGACCAGCGCCGACTCCAGGTCACCGTCGGCCAGCCCGGTCCAGGCGGCGGTCATCCCGGAGGTCGGAATCAGGGCGATGAAGTAGAGCCCGACCGTGTATTCGACGCTCCCGGGGAAAAAGGCCCGGGCCAGCAAGACCGCCACGAGCGGCGAAACCAGGAAGTTCACCACCAGACTGAGCCCCACGGGACGCACGTGAGCCTGCAGATTGCGTATCTCGTCTAAGTCGATGGGTATCATCATGGGATAGACCATCAGAAACAGCACCGGGACGATGGCCGTCTGTAACAACGCTCTGGTTCCCTCGCCCGCCACCTGACCGAACGCGAGCCCGGTGACAAGCGAGGCGATGACGACGTAGATGAGGTTGGCCTTCAGCGTCTCGAAGAGTCTCGGTATCATAGTTGTGTGTCGGTGTCCCGTCACGCGGCCCCGGGGTCGGCACCACCGCGACGGACGCCGTACATCTGACCACTGTCTGCCGATACAAAAATGTACAGTTAGCACAATACAATGAGGTATAACTCGGCCGCTGTCGTGTGCCAACTACAACTACATGTACGTCTCCCACGTTCTCTCGACCGTGACAGCAACACAGTCGCGCTCGGTCGATGGACGGGGAGTGTCGCTAACCGGGCTTGAACAGGGTATCGTCGTCCTCGTCGCTATCACGGCAGTAACACATATCTACCCCGGTATCGTCGAGGGCGCGCCGCCGCTCGTGCTCGCGGGCCTGGGCTTTCTGGGCGGCGCGGCGCTGTACGTCCGCGGCGTCCGCAGACAGGCGCTCGCCGTCGCGGCGATACCGTACACGGCCGTCCAGATACCGCTGTGGGTCGTGATAAAGGCCGGCAACTACACGCTCGTCGGCTACGTCGACAAAGCCGTCCAGGTGGTCCTCGTGCTCGCGTTGCTGGTCCTCGTTCTCAAACGGTACCGGGACTGAACGACTGTTCCGGTCGCTGCGCTCGCTCGTCTGTTTATCTGGCTGGACCGCTCGGGAGCCGCTTATCTGTTCTCACGGTCTTGGAATAACCATACATTATTAAATGGTTCGCTCGCCTACTACTACGTGAGAACCCATGACTACGAACCAGACTTCGGCCGAGGCTGAGACGACCGTCGACGCCAGGGGTGCGACCTGTCCGGGCCCGCTGATGGACCTCATCGCGGAGATACGGGCCGTCGACACCGGCACTGTCGTCGCCTTGCTGAGCGACGCTGACAACTCGAAGACGGAGGTCCAGGAGTGGGCCGAGGAGTCCGGAAACGAGGTCACCGATATCGTCGACGAGGGCGACCACTACAGGATTCACGTACGAAAACTATGACCGAACACATCGCAATCGTCGGCGGCGGAACCGGCGGCACCGTGCTGGCAAACAACCTCGCGGAGGAGCTCGGAGCGGAACTCGATGCCGGTGAGATAGCCATCACGCTGTTCAACGACGGCCCGGACCACGTCTACAAGCCCGTCTGGCTCTATGTCGCCTTCGGGCAACGGGAGCCCGCCGACGGTCGGCGGCCGCTCCGTGAGCTCGTCGACGACCGCGTCGACATCCGGCAGGACTACGTCTACGACATCCACCACGAGCGCCGCCAGCTCGAACTCGTCGACGCCATCGAGCCTGTCGAGTACGACAAACTCGTCATCGCGACGGGCTCTCAGCTCGACCCGGAGCGCGTGCCCGGACTCGTCGAGGGTGGCCACCACTTCTACGGCGAAGACGGGGCCCAGGCGCTCCGGGACGAACTCCTCACGCTAGAGGGGGGCCATATCGTGCTTTCCGTCGTCGGGACCCCTCATATGTGTCCGGCCGCACCCCTGGAGTTCGTCTTCATGGTCGACGACTGGCTCCGCGAGCGGGGCCGCCGCGACGACGTCGACGTCACGTACACCTACCCCATCATGCGGGTCCACGGGAACGAACACATCGCCGAGTGGGCCCGACCACGACTGGAAGAACGCGACATCGGAATCGAGACGATGTTCAACGCCGAATCGGTCGACCCCGACGCGGAGACCATCACGTCGATGGAGGGGACGGAACTGGACTACGACCTGCTGGTCGCCATCCCGCCCCACACCGGGAGCGACCTGATAGAGACGGCCGGTCTGGGCGACGGCGGCTGGGTCGACGTCGACCAGCACACGCTCGAAGCGACCGGCTTCGAGGATATCTACGCCATCGGCGACGCCGCACAGACCGGCGTGCCGAAAGCCGGCAGCGCCGCCCATTACCAGGCCAACGTCGTCGGCCAGCGCATCGCCAGCGAGGTCCGAGGCCAGCCGGCGACGGCCGTCTACGGCGGCAAGACTATCTGCTTTATAGAGACCGGGATGGACGACGCGACGTTCGTCGAATTCGACTACGAGAACCCGCCGGAGCCGAGCGAGCCGACCCAGGCCATGCACTGGTCGAAGCTCGCCTACAACGAGTCCTATTGGCTGACCGCGCGGGGGCTGCTGTGAGGTGACTACCAATGAGTGAACAACAATCACCGACCGACGACCTGACCGAGGAACTGACCGCCGCCATCGAGGAGAACCCCGAGGCGTTTGCCACGTTCGTCCGGAACCTCGATACGGTCAACGAACTGGTAGAGGTGGCCGACCTCGGGACGTCCGCGATGGACGACGAGATGATAGCCGAGCTGGCCCGGACCGGGTCGTCGCTTGGCGAGCTCGCCGATTCCGCGGCCGATGGGAATACCCGAAGCGGGATTCAGGTCCTGCTACGGGCGCTGGGCGAGGCCGACGCGAACGGTCCCGTAGACCGACACGACGTCTGGGACGGGATTCGCAGCGGCGACTTCCTCCTGGGAGTGCGCTACGCGCTCTCGATAGTCCGGTCGCTCGGCCGAGTCGCCAGAAACTGATGGCCATCTCCCGTTCCGTGACCGCGAAGAGAAAATTCGCGTCTCGTTACCGACTGTCTACCGGACAGGTATTCATCCCCAGTACCGAGTAGAGCGGACAGAAGCCCGTGAGGCCGGTCCCAATCAGTATCACCGCGCCGAGTCCCAGCACAGGTGCGGAAAGCGACGGGAGCGGTAGTGCGCCCGCGAGTACCGCGAGCGAGACGAGTCCGGCGATGGCGCCCAGGCCGATTCTGACGCGCCCGTCCGTGGCACCGACATTTTGAGCCATACATGTATGTAGCGCCCCATCGACAATAAGGTTGCTATTGTACAACTCTCCCAAGAAAGATACCGCTCTCAGCTGTACCGCTCGATGAGCGAGCGCAGCTGTGGTTCCTGCTGGAGGCCTACGAGCTGTTCGACCTGCTCACCGTCTGCGAACAGCAACAGGGTGGGGACGCTACGGACCCCGAACTGGGCCGCGAGGCCCTGGTTCGCGTCGATATCGACTTTCGCGACCGTGGCGTCGGTTCCGGCCGCCACGCGCTCGACGATGGGTTCGAGCTGCTTGCACGGCCCACACCAGTCGGCGTAGAAATCAACCAGCACGACCCCATCAGCGACGATGTCCTGGAACGCTTCGGCGGCGTCGACGTGGACTGGCTCGCTCGGTGACGCCTCGCTCTGTCCGCTGTCACCCGTCTGTCGCTCGCCGTTCCGGAGCTGTTCCAGTTTGCGCTGTCGTATCTCCTCTAGCTCGTCGGTCATCGGCGGAGACAACGCGTTCCTCGGGCTTATTTGTTTTGCACAAAAGATACAATACTGGCGCGCTCGCCGGCCGCTGTGTCGGCTGGCCCACGCCGCCGTCGCTGTCGAAACTGTTTCGGCGGTCACCGACTAACTACCACGGCGAGGGATGCTCCGACTGATCGGTGACTGGCTCGGCTGGGGCGAGGCGACGGCACTCCTGGTCCTCATCGGACTCGCGACACTCGGGACGCTGGCACTTTTCGCTGTCGCCGCCGCCGGCACGCTCAGGCGTCGGAGCAGGCCCTATCTGCTGTTGACCATCGCTATCGGGCTGCTCGTCGCTCGGTCCATGCTGGGGTTCGGGACCGCGCTTGGCGCCGTCCCGATGCCGGTCCATCACCTCGCCGGCCACGGCGTCGACCTCGCGATTGCGCTCCTCGTTCTCGGGGCCGTCGCCGCCGTCGACCGACCGCCGTCACCGGAGTGAGTTCTGTTTCGACGACCGCACCAAGAGCCATTTCTTGCCTGTTGCAGTAGTACGGCGTATGGCTGACTGTACGGGGGGTCCGACCCGCAGACACGTGCTCGCCGGTACGGCGACGCTTCTGGCCCTCGCCGGCTGTCAGGGCGACAGCGACACGGCCGAACCCGTCTCGATTGCTGACGACGAGAACTGCATACAGTGTGGCATGGTGATCTCGGACCATCCCGGACCGGTCGGGGAGACGTTCTACCAGGATGCCACGCCGAGCGGGCGGGAAACCCCGGTCACGTTCTGCAGTACGACCTGCACCTATCGACACCGCTTCGCGAAGGAACAGGAGGGGTGGACGCCGTCGGCGACGTTCCTGACCGATTACAGCAGCGTCGACTACGACGTGCGGACCGACGGCGGGGCCACCGTGTTGACACACCACCTCGACGCCACGGCCTTCGCCGAGACGTCTGAGCTGACAGTCGTCGCGAACTCCGACGTCCAGGGCGCGATGGGGACCGCTATCGTCCCGTTCAGCGACAGCGGCGACGCCGAGGCCTTCGCCGAGGAGTACGGCGGAGAGACCCTCCCTGCGGAGGACATCCGGCGCGAACTCGTCAGTAGCGGGTGAGGGGATTCCTGCGAGTTGAGAACAGGCGACAGCCTGTTTTTACTGGTACGGTAAGTCCGGGATGTCGAATGTCCACGGTCAGAGAGCGCGTGCACGAACACGTCGAAGCCAATCCTGGCGTCCACTTCACCGCGGTCAGGGACGACCTCGACATCGCGACGGGACAGGCACAGTACCACCTCCGAAAGCTCGTCCGGGCCGGGGACGTCGTCGCCGAGGAGATTCGCGGCCAGACACACTACTTCGACCGGTCCTTCGACCCGTGGCAACGCCGCGCACTGGCGTTCGCACGGCGCGAGACGGCCCGGGCCCTGCTCGCTCACCTCATCGAGGACGGCCCGTTGGGGGCGGCCGAACTGGCCGACCGACTGGACGTGAGTCGCAGCACGGTCGCCTGGCACGTCTCGTCGCTCGCCGACGCGGGGGTCGTCGAGAAATCCTACGGTGACCGGGGCAGGGTCGTCGTCGAACTGGTCCGGCCCGAGGAGACCCGCCGCCTGCTGGGTGAGGTGACACCCTCGCTCGCCGACCGGCTCGTCGACCGCTTCACCCGACTCGTCGACGGGGGACTGTCCGACCCCGACTAGCGGAGGGTTGCGACGACGGCGGCGCCGGCGAGGGTCGCCCCCACCAGCACAGCAACGCGCCGGTCGCCAGCCGACCCGGCACGAACGACGACCTGGTCGGGACAGCGACGTACAGCACCTGGTCGAACACCAGCCCGCGGTACGCCCCAGCCGGGGTCACCGCCAGCGCCCCGCCGAGCGAGTCACTCGTGACCGTCCCGCCGTCCAGCGCTGCAAACACGGCGACGTCCCCGCCGACGGTGAGCACCAGCAGCCCGGCCAGGGCCAGCACCAGCGCGCGAGCGCGAGAGCCGGCGATCACCGACAGCAAGAGGACCAGCGACAGCGAGACGAGCCCATAGACCAGCGTGAGCGCGAGGAATCGCAGGTACAGCCACGGCGAATCGACCCCGCGGTGGCTCGCGAACACCGTCGTCTCCGGCCCTGCTGTGGTCGCCACGTAGACGCCAAGCGCTGCGAGCGGCACACCGACCACGACTGAGAGCACCATCGCACGGCCGGCGTAGGTGCCGCCGACGTACCCCCACGCCGGGAGCGGATAGGTCTCCATGACGTCCAGTTCGCCCCGCGAGATGGGGTCGGCCATCGCGCGGTAGCCGACCGCGAAGGCGACCGCCGGGACGAGCACCTCGACGACGAGGAGCACGTCGATGACGGTGGGGACGTAGCCGCCGGTCGGCCCGCCGCCGGCGACGGCGACGCCGAAGACGGCGACGGCCGTCACGAGTGCCAGCGCGAGGTACGTCCGCGTTCGTCGCGCCGCCGTGACCTCGCGGGCGAACACGCGCCAGACGCCGTCGGCCGCCGTCATCGGTCACCTCCCGCTGCGACGACGCCGGTGTCCCCCGCTAGCAGCGACGTGAACGTCTCGTGGAGCGGCCCGCCGGTCTGTTCTCGCAACTCTGCCGGGCTTCCCGTCGTGCGGAGCCGCCCCGATTCGAGGACGGCGAGGCGGTCGGCGGTCCGTTCGACCAGGGGGAGCTCGTGCGAGCTCAACACGACGGCACGCCCCTCGGCGGCGATGTCCTCGACGACCCCGAATATCCGTTCGCTCATCGCCGGGTCGAGCCCGCTCGCCGGTTCGTCGAGCACTACTACCGGCGGGTCGCCGGCCAGCGCCTGGGCGATACCCAGTAGCCTCGTCATTCCGCCCGAGAGGCCCGTGACCGGTCGGTCCGCGACAGCCTCGAGCCCGACGTTCGCCAATAGCCGGTCCGGGTCGTCGCCGACCAGCCCGGCGTAGAAATCGACCGTCTCGGCGACGGTAAAGCCCGGCCGGAAGGTCGGGCGCTGTGGCAGGTAGCCAAAGCGACGGACCTCCTCGGGGCCACCGTACTCGACGGACCCCAGAGTCGGGCGCTCGATACCGAGCAGTAGTTCTATCAGGGTCGTCTTCCCGGAGCCGTTCGGGCCGACGAGGCCGGTCACGGCTGTATCGGGGAACTCGACTGTGACCGCGTCGACGGCGGTCACGTCGCCGTATGACTTCGTCAGGTCGCTGGTCGACAGGTACGGTGCAGCGGTCACGGCGTTACCTCCGTCTGTGTCTCGTTTCGTAGCATAGCGAGCGTGTCTGGGTTCGCTGGCTCGGCCAGCGGATGGGTGTCGACGATACTCCCGCGGCGAAAGCCCGGTGTGGTGCCCCGCAGCGACCGGAGAGCGCGGACACTCGGTGCCGAGCGGAGGACGACCGCGGCGTCGGTCTGGTGGAGCCGCCGGTCGACAGTGTCGGTCGGCGAGTAGGTCCGGGTCAGCGTTCCGTCGTCGCTGCCGGCCAGGTCGTACGCACCGCTCCAGTAGTTTCCTCGCCCGTCGTGAGTGTATCGACGCAACGGACCCGGGCCGGAGACGGCGTGTTTGTCGTTGGCAACGAAGTCGTTTGCCCTGACGACGTTCGAGGGCAGGACGGTCGCGGCGCTGAGGCCGATCTCGTTGCCGTAGATGACGTTGTGCTCGTAGCGGGAGCGACCGGCGTTGGTCGAGAGTCCTCTCGACGTGTTCGCGATGGCGTTGTGGGCGACGTAGCTCCGGCTACCGGCCATCATGATACCGCTGCCGGAGTGACGGACGTCGTTGCCGACGACGGCGTTGCCCTCGGGGTTGGTCATGACGACGATGCCCGAGTACAGCTGGCTGCGGGCCGTGTTGTCCGCGACGAGCGCCGACGAGGTGTACATCAGGTGGACGCCAAAGCGACCTTCGTGGAAGGTGGTGTCCCGGATTACGGTCCCGTCGGCGCGGTGGAGATAGACGCCGTCGCGGCCCCCGCGGAACCGGCTGTTCTGGACGACGATGTCGCCGTGCATCCCGACGACGCCCATGAAGCCGTCCTCCCAGTAATCGGTCCCGTCGACCGTGACGTTCTCGACGACGGCGGCCGGGGTCCGCCGAAGGACGAGCCCGCTCGACGGCGTCCGGACCGAGAGGTTCGCGGCGTACAGCGCCGAGGCGGTGCGCGCGGTGACCGCCGCGTCGCTGTTCCCGTAGGCCGCGGTCACGGTCGCGTCCCAGGCGTCACCGGCCGCCGAGCGATTGCCGACCGTCTGGTTCCCGACGCCGCGCAGGTCGAACCCGACGAGGCCGACGCGGTCGGCCCGGACCGTCACGACGGAGCCGTTACCGCCGCCGTCGAGTGTCGCCCCCGACCGCGCAGCGTTATCGGTTTCTCGACGGTCACCTGCTCCCGGTAGGTGCCATCGGGGACGACCACGGTCGTGTTCGGCGGCGCGGCCTCGACGGCGGCCTGGACCGTCGGGGCGTCCTCGCCCACGACGACCGACACCGGTCGAGCGCTGCGCTCGCGGGCGGCCCGGACGCTGGCGTTGGCGCCCGCTCGCCGGTCGTCGACCGCGTCCCGAACAGTGGTCGCCCCGTCGCGCTCGAACGACCGGTTCCGCAGGGTCGCCCAGTCGACGACGCGGCCGCCACACCGGTCCGCGAACGCGTCGGCGTCGTCGCGGCTCCCGAACGGCACGGTGACGGGCCCCGCCGGGCCCCGCGCGGTCCCGTCGACGACGAAGTGGGCGTCGCTCGCGGCCACCCAGTCAGGTGACCCCTCGGTCCCGAGTGTGCCCCTGTCGCTACAGCGGGCCTCGGCGTCGCTGTAGTCGGAGACGTACACCGCGAGCGGGTAGCCGAACTGCTGTTCGTGGCCCGGTTCGGTGAGGGCCGTCACCGCACGGTCGAGTCCCTCGTAGCCGACGACGTAGCGGTACTGCGAGTAGAACACCTGCACCCGCGGAACGCTGATATCCCGACTGAGCGCGCGCTGTTCGTCGGCCATCGTCATCCCGCGCTGGACTGTCTGGTCGAACGGGACGGGGTCGGGGCGCTCGCTGCCGAGGTCGACCGCGAAGGCGGCGCCGAACACGACGACCGTGACCACCACCCCCAGTGCCGTTACCGTCTGCCACGTCGATAGCGTGGGACCCATCTATCGACGGCTACGAGAGCCTCGATGAAACCCGGTCTGGTACGACCGTCGAACCGTTTCGAGAGGCCCACCAGACTGCTTTTGGGCGTGATTTCCCAATCCCAACCGATGCGACGGCGACAGCTACTTCAGGGTGTCACAGCGGCCGGGACCGCCGCGGTCGCCGGCTGTCTCAGTCGGTTACGGAACGGCTCGGGGTCGAACGTGGTGCTCGACCCGCCGGCCGACCGCCAGTTCGACAGCGAGGAGCTCCCGTATCCCGCTCACGGCCAGTCACTGCCCGCGTTCTCGCTCCCGAACCCGCTGTCCGGTGAGACGGTTGCCACCGAGGAACTGGACGAGACGCTCGTCGTCACCGGCTTCTTCGCGACCTGCCCGGCCGAGTGTGTCCAGCTGGTCGGCCAGCTGGTCGGCGTCCAGCGCGGTACTATCGAGCGGGACATCGCCGACGCGGTCCGCTTTCTGGCGATAACGTTCGACCCGGAACGGGACGACGCCAGGGCGCTGCAGGAGTACGCGGAACGGATGGACGTCGCCCTCGACGCCGGCAACTGGGAGTTCCTCCGGCCCGAGGACGCCGCGGACGCAGAGCGGGTCGTCGACGAGCGACTCGGTATAACCTTCGAGCGCGTCGGGGCCGAGGAGAGCCCCCGGGTGGAGGGGTACGATTTCAAGCACCTCTCGCTTACGTTCCTGGTCAACCCTGACGGGTACGTCGAGCGCGCGTACCGTACCGAACAGCCGGACGCGAAACAGGTGCTCTCGGACGTGGAGACGGTCGTCGAGCAGACCAGCTAGGATGCGCCGACGTCACCTCCTCGCCGGCGTCGCCGGGACGACCGCGCTGGGCGCGGGCGGGCTGTACGTCGGCCCGTGGCTGTCCGGCGACGCGGCCCGAGACCCCGTCGCAGTCGAGACGCTGGCCGCGCCGGGGAGCGAGGCCGGCACGGTCACCGTCCCGCCGGCCGACCGGCCCCTGGTGCTCGAATTTTTCGCCACGACCTGCTCGGTCTGTGCTGACCAGATGTCGACACTCGCGACCGCCAGGCGACGGCTAGACGGGGCTGTGTCGTTCCTGTCGGTGACGAGCGAGCCGGTCGGCCTGTCGGTGACACGGGACGACGTGCGCGAGTGGTGGCGGACCCACGACGGTCGCTGGGCCGTCGGGCTGGACGACGGGACGACACTGGCCGAGCGCTACGACGCGACGCGGGTACCGACGACGCTCGTGCTCGACCCAGACGGCGGGGTCACTTGGCGACACACCGGGCGGTTCGACGCGGCCAGCCTGGTCGCGGCCGTCACCGAGGTGACCGACGGATGACGGCGGGGGCCACGCTCGCCTTTGCGTTCGGCGCGGGACTGGCGAGTTTCGTCTCCCCGTGTGTCTTCCCGCTCCTGCCGGGGTACGTCGCCTACTACGCCGACCAGCACGGCGGACGGGCGTCGACCCGACCGATGCGACAGGGAACTGCAGCGGCTGCGGGTGTCCTCACCGTCTTCGCGGCGCTCACGGTCGGCGTCTACGCTGTCGGCAGTCGACTCGTGGCGTCGGTGGCCGGACTGGAACCCGCCGTCGGCGCACTGCTGATCGCGCTCGGCCTCGTGACGGTGGTCGACCGGGCACCGTCGATACGGGTGTCGCTCCCGCGCCGTCGGAACACGTTGCCAGGCGTGTTCGCCTTCGGCGCCGTCTACGCCGTCGCCGCCGTTGGATGTACCGTTCCCCTCCTGCTGGCGGTGGTCGCACAGGCCCTCGCGATGGCGCCGCTCGCCGGCGCGACAGTCGTCACGGCCTACGCCCTGGGCGTCGCGCTCCCGATGCTCGGGACGACCGTGGCGGTGGGGTACGGCTCAGATATCCTGTCGGGCGGTATCGATATCTCCAGCGCCGCAGTCACTCGAATAGCGGGGGCTGTCATGGTCTGTGCGGGCGCCGTACAACTGTGGGCCGGGCTGTCGGTTGGCGGGTGAGTGGCCCGTTCAGTCTGCCGTCGCGACGAGGAGGTACGTCTCCGGTCGCGCGGCCTCGAACTCGACGGAAAAGCCGTGCTCGCAGAGCATCTCGACCGCGTCCGTGAGCGCGTAGCGCTCGGCGAGGGGCGGTCCCTGCTCGCCTTCCCCGTTGGCGGCCCAGTCCGCGATGACGAGCCGCCCGCCCGGTCGGAGCACGCGGCGTATCTCCTCGATTGCCGCCGCCGTCGCGAACTCGTGGTAGGTCATCGTCGAGAACGCCCTGTCGGCGCTGCCGGTGTCGAGGGGCATCTCGTCAACCGGGGCGGTCACGAGTTCGACGTTCGACGGAACCCCCTTCTCCCGGTAGAAGTCGTGCATCTCCGGCTGGAGGTCGACGGCGTACACCTCGCCGGTGTCGGCCGCGACGTCGTCGGTGTAGAACCCGGTCCCGCTGCCCAGGTCGACGACCGTGTCGTCGGCTGCACAGTCCAGCGCCCAGCGTAGCTCCTCGGCGGAGAGGACACGGTACCGTTGCTCGGGGGCTTCCAGTGTCGCCGCGCGGTCGGCGTCGAAGGTGTGGTGGCCCATCGTCAGAGGTTCTCGAAGGCCGCCTCTACCAGCTCGCCCGTGTCGGCGATGATATCGGCCATCGTCTCGTCGTCGGGCGCCATCCCGACGAGCCGGGCGATGCGCATGATGCTGACGTGGTAGACCCGCTGGAGGCCCGGTTCCTCCTCCCAGATGACGACGTTACACGGGAACAGGCCGCCCATCCGTTTGTCCGACGCGTCGAGGGCCCGGTCGGCCACGGCCGGGTTGCACGCGCCCAGCACGTAGTAGGGGTCGCGGCCGGCGTCGACTTTCTCGTTGAGCATCTCCGAGGGCGAGAACTCCGTGGCGACGCCGAAGCCGGCCTCGGTGAACACGTCACGGACGTGCTCGATAGCCGTCTCGTGGTCCATCTCCAGGGTCGCCTGGACTTCACCGATATCCGCCGGGTCGAACTGCTGTGGGTCGATAGGTAGCGACATTCGTGTATTAAATTGTGCCTGGCGTGCAAAACACTTCGGGACCGCAATGTGTACTGCTACCACATATCGAAGAAACGCACTGTCAGGCCCGTTGCAGCGTGATAACGAACTCCGAGCCGTCCTCGCCGTCGGTGACGTAGACGTCCCCGTCGTATCGGTCGAGGAGCGTATCCACGAGATAGAGGCCGAGACCGGTCCCCGAGCTCTCCAGTCCCTTCTCGCCGCGCCCGAATATCTCGTCTTTCCGCTCGTCCGGAATCCCCGGACCGTTGTCAGCGATGTGGACCGTGACTCGCTCCTCGGTCGTCTGAACCCACACGCGGAGCCGCGGGACCGAACTGTCGTTGTGCTGGATGCCGTTTGCGAGGATATTACGGAACACCGAGGCCAACATTCCGTCCGCGAGGACCGAGACGCTCGGGATTTCCCCCTCGACAGTGACGATTGCCCGGCTGTAGGTGCTGCGAATCTCGTCGAGCTGTGTCTCGAGTGTGGACTTGAGCGGTATCCGCTCGGTTCCGAACTCCGACTCCAGCATCGTCTCCGTGAGGTCACGCGCCTGCCGGGTGATGTCCACAGCGTGGTGGCCCTTGGTCACCATCGTGTCGAGGTACTCCAGCCCCTGCTCGTCGACGTGGTCGCGGAGCACCTCCGCCATCCCGAGGACGACCTGGAGGTCGTTGCGGATGTCGTGTCTGGTGACGCTGTTCAAGATCTCGAGGTTCTCCGTCTGCGTTTCGAGCTTCTGTTTCTGTCGTCGCTGTTCGGTGACGTCCTCGACACTGCCCACGATACCTTCGATGCCCGCCTCCTCGTCCGATAGCGGGGCCTTCTGAACGCGAACGTGTCGTTGTTCGCCATCGACGGTCACCGTCGTCTCTATTACCTGATTCTCCCCCGTCCGGCGGACTTTCTCGTCGTGTCGCGCACAGACCTCAGCCAGTTGCTCGTTCTGTAGCGTGTCCGTCCTGTGCCCGATGATGTCTTCTCGGTCTTGCCCACAGAGCGTCTCGAAGGCGGCATTACACCCGAGATAGACACCCTCAGAGTCACGGTAGAACACCGGATGCGGGATACGGTCCAGCACGGTCCGCAACCGCTGTTCCGTCCGACGCCGTGCGTCCAGTTCCCGCTGGAATAGCTTCGCCACGTCGTCAGCAGCGACCGATTCGGCGGCCGATAGGGTCGCCTCGAGGCGAGCGACCAACTGCCTGGGTCGGCCGCTCGGCGCGTCGCGTTCGACGTAATCGTCGGCGCCGGCCGAGAGGACATCAAACACCAGGACGGGGTCCGTCGTCGATTCGACGACGGCCACGACCGGCGTCGTCTCCGTCCGGTCTGCGAGCGACCGGACAGTCCCAACTGGCTCCTCGACGCCGGCCGTGTCGACGACGACGGCGTCACCTGCTTGGCCGTCGGCTACGTCCACACTCTCGGCAGTCTCTCTCGAGCGAACTGTGACCGTGCCGTCAGTTTCGGTTTCGATCGCCGTCCGGTAGTCGCCATCGGTCCCGACGTACAGTATCCGTTCAAGCGTCACGTGCAGTCTCATCCCCATCAAGGTGTTTGCGGAATAAAAACGGCACAGTTCGACCACGATAAATCATGCTGTAGTGCCTGCTCGCACGGCGCTACTGTCCTCGCTGCCTCGAGACGTACACCGTCCGGAGCCATGCGGTGACTCGCCTACCGGGGCTATCGGCCGACCTGGTCCCAGTATCGGACCAGTGCCACGCCGAAGGCCAGCACGACGGCGCCGACCCCTACCTGTCGACCGACGGTTCCGAACTCGCCGTTCTGGACGGCGACGACAGCCCGGACGGCCATGACTGCCGTCACGACCGACACGAGCGCGAGCACTGCCAGGCGAGTTTCCATATCTGGACAACGCCACTCTCCCAGTAAATCCCCTCCTTGTCACAGGACAAAACTGAATCTAAGGCTTCCTCGCATCTACACTCGAATAGCGCTCAGACCCCGCAGAACCCTGTTACAGACCATGATAGACCCAGTTATCGCAAGTCGACTACAGTTTGCGGTCACGACCATCGTCCACATCATCTTCCCCGTGATGAGCATGGGCCTCGCCCCGTTTCTCATCTACTTCACGTGGAAGGACATCCGGACGGGAGAGCCGATATACGAACAGTTGCGTCGTTTCTGGACGAAGATATTCGCCATCTCCTTCGTCGTCGGTACCGTCACCGGCATCGTCCTCGAGTTCGAGTTCGGGACGAACTTCGCAGCCTTCTCGACCGCGGCGGGTGAACTGTTCGGCGGTCCGCTGGCCGTCGAGGGCATGATGGCGTTCATGCTGGAGGCGACCTTCCTCGGCGTGTTCGTCTTCGGCCGGGACCGCGTCGGCGACAAACTGTACTTCATCTCCAGTATCGCCGTCGGGCTGGGAACGTGGCTGTCGGCGGTGTGGATTCTCATCGCGAACTCGTGGATGCAGACCCCGCGTGGCTACGAGCTCGCGACCGAGAACGGCCAGACCGTCGTCCACCTCGTCGACCCGATGGCGGCGTATTTCACGCCGCGGTTCACCTACATGTACGTCCACATGCAGAACGCGGCCGTCGAGTCGGTCGCGCTGTTCATGGCCGGCGTGGGCGCCTACTACGTCTTCCGCCACCACGTCTGGGGCTACCCCGTCGAGAACGTGGACTTCTGGGAGGCGACGCTGAAAATCGGGTTAATCGCACTGCTCATCACCGCGCCGCTGCAGGTGCTCCACGGCGACATGTACGGCCGCCACGTTGCCGAGACCCAGCCACAGAAGTTCGCCGCGATGGAGGCCGTCTGGGAGACCGAGTCCTACGTCCCCGAGTACATCGTCGCCGTGCCGACGAGCGTCGACGGCTTCACCGACCCGCGAGCGAAGGAGCTGTTCGGCATCGGGATACCGGGCGGGGCTTCCTGGCTGGCCAGCGGGGGTGATCCAACGGCCGAGATACGCGGCCTGAACGACTTCGAGACGGAGGCCCCGCCCGTCGCCATCGTGTTCTGGGCGTTCCGCGCGATGGTCGGGCTGGGTTTCTGGTTCATCCTGCTTGCCCTCTGGGGCGGCTACCGCTGGTACAAGGGCCAGCTGCTGGAGGACGGTCTGCTGCACAAGGCCTTGATGGGGTCGTCCTTGCTGGGCATCCTCGCCGTGGAGCTGGGCTGGATTGTCACGGAGGTCGGTCGACAGCCGTGGGTCATTCAGGGCGTGATGCGGACCAGTGAGGGCGTCTCGCCGGGCCTCACCGGGACCGAGGCCACAATCACGCTGGTCGGCTTCGTGGGAGTCTACGCGACGCTGCTGGGGCTGTACACCTACGTCGTCTGGCGCATTATCCGGAACGGGCCGCCGGGCCGGGACGAGCTCCGCGCCGTCCCTGACGACACGCCGACGCCCGGCCCGGGCCCGAGTCCGAGTCAGTCGACCCCGGAGGCGGTCGACGATGACTAGCGTCGACTCGCTTGCGGCCGGCCCGCTCTTTGGACTCCCGCTGCCGGAGCTGTGGTTCGGCCTGATATTTACGATGCTTGCCACGTTTCTCTTCCTAGACGGCTTCGACTTCGGGGCCGGCGCGATATTCGCGCTCTTGGAGACCGACGAGGAACGCGAGACCGTACTGGCGGCCATCGGCCCATTCTGGGACGGCAACGAGGTGTGGCTGGTGGTCTTCGGCGGGGCGCTCTTTGCCGCGTTCCCGCCGGCCTACGCCGGTCTGTTCAGCCGTCACTACCTCCTGATGTTCGCCATTTTGGGCGCGCTCATCCTGCGCGGGCTCGCCCCGGAGATGTACGAACAGCGCCACGACGCGGGGTGGCAGCGGTGGTGGGGACGGGCCTTTGTCGCCGGCAGCGTCCTCGCCCCGTTCCTGCTTGGCGTCTTCGCCGGCAACTGGCTCGTCGGCAGCGGCCGGTCGCTGACCCTCGTCGGCCCCGTCGTCGGTGTCACGCTGACCCTGCTGACGGTCGTCTCGGGGGCGGCGTTCCTCCAGCTGAAAGCCCGCGAGCGACTCCCCGAGGCGGTGACGACCTACGGCACGGCCGCGACCGTGGGCTATCTGCTCGCCGTCGTCGTCACGCTCGCCGTCCTCGCTGTTCGGCTTCCGGAGGGCGTTTCGGCGCTGCTGGATCCCGTTATCATCGCCCTCGTGGTGGCCTCTATCGGACTCGCAGCGGGTTATGTCGTGGCGCTCCGGCGCGAACAGAGCCTTCGAGCCCTCGGGGCGGCGGCGGTCATGACCTACGGGCTCGTCGCCGTCGTCGCGATACTCATGTACCCCGCAATCGATCCGGCCGCGGGCGCCACCGTCAGGGGTACCATCGTCTCGACGCTGCCGCTGAACCTGATGACTATCGGCGCGTCGCTACTCTTGCCGCTGGTCGCGGTGTACTTCGTCGTGCTGTACTCGGCCTTTAGCGGCCCCATCACCCCCGAGGAGGCGTACTGACGTGGGGCAACCCCTGCTGCTGTCACGTATCGTCGTCACCTGGGTCGAGGTCATCGCGGTGGGATTTGCCGGGGCGGCCCTGGGCGGGATGGCCTCCGGCCCACCGCAGCTCATCGTCTATCTGGCGACGGTGCTTGCCTCCGTCGGCGCGCTGCTGTACAACGTCGACAGACTGATACAGCAGCGCATGGCCGAGCGTCGGTGAGTAGCAGGCTGCGCGTTCATTGCGTCTGCAGTGAATCCGTAGCAACAACGCCGGGCACAACGGCCTGCGAGACTGCGAACGGAGACCCCAAACGGCTGGCGATGGAGCGACCCGACGGACTCAGTTCTCGGAGTCGGGGTCTGCTTCAGTGACGATACCGGGTTCCTCACTCGAAATAACCGTAATCTGGTCGGTGAGGTCCTCGACCGTGTTCGCGAGCTCGTCGAGCAGGACGGCGAACTCCCGGTAGACGAGCGGGTCTTCGACGTCGTCTTCGAAGGCGCTCTTGATGACATCGTTCCGGATAGTGTCACACTGGCTCTCGAAATCGCGAATTTGCTCTATGCCATCGGTCAGCGTCGCCGTGGCGTTGGTCCGGGCGAGACTCTGTATGAACTGCGTGACGACGTCTGCGAGCGCTTCCGCCATCTCGACGATTACCGCGGCCATTTCCTGGAGCCCGTCGTAGCTATGGACATCAGGCGCGGGTCGTATCATCGTGAGCTCCTGTGCGATACGCTCGGTGTGGTTAGCGACGATATCGAGGTCCTTGTAGAATTTGAGTAGCGCAGACTGGTTGAACTTGATTCGGGTGCTGAGCAGGCCGATATCCTGGGAGTCAGCGTTCGCAATCAGGGCCGTGATCGACCGTCGGAGGTCGTCACACTCGCTTTCGGTCTCCTCTATCCGCTCGACGACCTGTTCCGTCTCGCTGCCGCTCGCGTACGCCTCGAGCAGGTCGGGCAAGTACGTGCTACACAGCGTCAGCCGGTCGAGATATGTTTTGGTCTGTGATTCCAGGGTCCCGCTGAAACCGGTTTCAGATGTCATAGGTGGCGGTTCGGGGCCGAACGACAAAAGCGGTTTCTTGGACGGTAACTAGTGTGAGCGGACTGATTCGAGCGTCCTGCTGCTGGCGATACCTCAGAGTGCAGGTCGGTACCAGTGCCGACGACGTCGGTCACCTCGTCCGCTGGTCCGATAGCACGGTGTTCTCCCGTCGGAGGCCGATTGCGAACAGCAGTATCGCACTCGGGACGAGCAAGAGCGCGCCCAGCGCGGTGACCATATCGTCGGTCAGCAGTCCGTACACGATAGCAGTGGAGGCGATACCGGCTGTGAACAGGGCCGGAATACAGATACGACAGCCGAGTACCCGGCGTTTCACTTTGTCACCCAGCGACATACGTATAGGGTCGGTGTCGGAGACCCCTGTACCCTGAGTTGTCGCCTGACAATCCCGGGCGCGGTCAGTCGTCGGCGACCAGCGACGGGTCGGCCCGGGCGGCCCGGTCGCGCTGTATTGCCTCGTAGAGGGCGTAGCCCCCGCTCAGGCTCCCCGCCCTGACACCGTGCTGTTCGAGGATGCGACCGGCGGCGTAGGAGGTCTGGCCCATCTTGCAGTAGGTGACGACCTCGTCGGGGAACTCGTCGGTCCGCTCACGGAGTTCCGGCAGCGGGACGTTGCGGGCGTCGGGGATGTGACCCGCTGCCGCCCGCATCTCCGGCGGGCGAACGTCGACCAGCGGCGGGACCTCGCCGTCCAGGTCGTGCCAGTGGACAACGTCGACGAGCCCCCTGACGACGTTCTCGGCGGCCATCCCGGCCATGTTGACCGGGTCCTTTGCGGAGGAGTACGGCGGCGCGTACGCGAGGTCCAGCTGTGCGAGCTCCGACACCGCGGCGCCGTTTTGCATCGCGGTCGCGACGACGTCGATTCGCTTGTCCACCCCGTCGCGGCCCACGCTCTGGGCCCCGCGAACGGTTCCGTCGGCCGGGTCGAACAGGAGCTTCAGCCAGAATCGCTCGGCTCCGGGGTAGTACTCCGCGTGGGTCGGCGGGTAGACGTACACTTTCTCCAGGGCCGCGTCGTCTAGGCTGTCCTCGGTCTCGCCGACGGTCCCGACCGTCAGGTCGAACACCTTCGCGACGGCGGTGTCGAGTACGGGGTCGAGAGTGTCGTCCCGGCCGGCCAGTACGGTTCCCAGCACGCGGCCCTGGCGGTTGGCCGGCCCGCCCAGCGGGACCCAGCCGTGGTCGCCGCCGACCGCCGGAACCGCCGCGGCGTCCCCGAGCGCGTACACGTCCGGCTCGGAGGTCTGCAACTGCTCGTCGACGCGTATCGCGCCGGAGTCGTGGATGTCGATACCGGCGTCCTCGGCGAGGTCGGTTCGCGGGCTGACACCCGCCGCCAGCACGACGAGGTCGACGCCCGTCGTCTCGCCAGCTGCGAATTCTACGGTCGTCTCCTCGCCCGGGTGAAGCGCACTGACGGTGGTGTCCAGCCGCAGGTCGACGCCGGCCTCTCGGATGCGGTTGTGAAGGTGAGCGGCCATCGCGGGTCCGAGCGTTTGGGGCATCACCTGTGACTCCATCTCGGCGGTCGTCACGGACAGTCCGGCCTCGTGAAGCGTCTCGGTCACCTCCAGCCCGATGTAACCGCCGCCGACCACGAGCGCCCGGTCGACCCCGTCTGTCTCGACACGCTCCCGGATGGCCGTCACGTCGTCGATTGTTCGGACAGAGTGGGTCTCGACGGCGTCGAGGCCGTCTATCGGGGGTTCGATTGGGGCTGCACCCGGCGAGAGCACCAGCGAGTCGTAGCACAGCTCCGTCGTTCCGTCAGCCGACTGTACTGTCACCGTCCGGACATCGGTATCGACACCAGTCGCTTCGTGGTTTGTCCGGACGTCGAGGTCGAACATCCCGGCGACCGTTTCGGGCTCGAGGACGGCAAGGTCGTCCTCGGGTATTTGCCCGTCCAGGTGGTAGGGGAGCCCACAGCTCGCATACGAGACGCGGTCGCTTGCCTCGACGACCACGATGTCGGCCTCCTCGTCCAGCCGCCTGAGTCTGGTCGCGGTGCCCATCCCGCCGGCGTTCCCGCCGACGACGACGACGCGTCGGCTCATCGTCCACCCCCGTCGACCGCGGTCTCGGCACGGTTCGCCAGAGCGGGTCCGTTACGACCGGTCGACCACCGCGTCGGGCTACTCGAATACATTCATCTGGACGTTATCGACGGCGGCGATGAACCCCAGGTTGGCCTGAGACAACGGCCGGCGATGACCGTGTGTCAGACCGGGAACGGGGCCGAGGCGGGATTGAAGACGCCGTCGGCGACCATCGAGTAGATGGGGAACCCGTAGGCGATAGCGACGAGGACGACGGCGATGACGAACCAGAGCTTGACGTTGTCGAGCACGCGCGGGCTGTCGGTGGCCCCGGAGATAGGTTCGGGGAGGTGGCTGTCGACGCGGAGCCGTCCACGCCCGCGTTCGGCCATCCAGGTCCCGGCCATCACGAACACGAACATGAGCGCGCCCAGCGTCAGCAGCGTCCCGCCGATGGCTATCTGGAGGCGCATCTCCGACATCGAGCCAAGCACCGGCGCGAAGTCGAACTGCGTGTACTGCGGTTCGGCGGTCCGCCGGGGCACCCCGGCCAGTCCTGCACGGTGCATCGCGTTGGACATCAGCCCCATGCCGATGAACCAGACGTAGGGCTGTATCTGTGCGACCCCGTAGAACTGGAGTCGCTTGCCGGTTATCTGCGGGTAGAGCCAGTAGCTTATCGCCATCATCGTCAGCGCGCTGGCGGTGCCGACGGTCAGATGGAAGTGTCCGGGCACCCACAGCGTGTTGTGGATGAGGGAGTTGATGTTCATCCCGGCGTTGATGATGCCCGAGAAGCCGCCGGCGGCGAACATCATCCCGGCCAGCGCACAGCCGGCGAAGGCCGGGTTCCCCCAGGGCAGGGCCTTGAGCCAGCCGAGATACCCCGACCCGCCGCGCTGGCGAGCCCCGTACTCCATGCTCGCGACGACGGTGAAGGCGGTGAGGAAACTCGGGAGCAACAGGAACATCGTGTTGGTCATGGCGATGAACTTGAACCCTTCCGGCACGCCGGGGTCGGCGTACTGGTGGTGAAAGCCCACCGGCGTCGACAGCAGCAAGAACAGGATGAAGACGACGCGGGCAAGCGGGTCGCTGAACAGCCGACCGCCCGACAGTTTGGGCAGTATGGTGTACCACGCGAAATAGGCCGGCATCAGCCAGAAGTACACGACGGGGTGGCCGAAGAACCAGAACAGCGTTCTGGTGAGCAGCGGGTCGACGCTCTCGATGAGCCCCAGCGACAGCGGCAGGAGGAAGACGAGCACCTCGACGGCGACACCCAGCGTGGCGATGTACCACATCAGCATCGTCGTCATAATCATGAACATCTGCAGCGGGATGCGCTCGTCGGGGTTGTCCTGTCGCCAGTGGTAGTACGTACGTATCCAGTCGGCCCCGGCGAGCCACGTCCCCACGAGCCATGCCGCAAGGCCCGCGTAAAACAGCGGGTGGGCCTGCAGCGGTGCGTAGAACGTGTACAGTACGTCGGCCGAGAACGGTATCTGGCCGACTAGCCCGCCGAAGATAGCCACCGACGTCATCACCGCCCCCGAGAGCATCAGCAGGAACCACGCGAGCGAGAACCGCGGCGAGGGCAGTTCCCGGCCGAGGCTTCGGCTGGTCCCCCAGGTGAAGATGCCTGTCAGGAAGAAGATGGTGAAAAACAGCGCCAGCAAGACGCCGTGGCCCGTCAGCACGGAGTAGTAATCGCCCGAGCTGATGAGCCCTCGGAAGACGTTCGTCCGGTGGAGCGCCTGCACGATTCCCAGGACGGCGCCGATAGTCAGGGCGGTAAAGGAGACCCCGAGCGAGAGGCGGGTGACCCGCGCGGCGTTCGGGTACCGGTCGATGAAGGCGAGCCGGTCTTTCAGCTGCGTCTCCTCTTTCTCGTACCTCTGTGGTGTCTCGGACCTGTGTGGGTGTGCCATCTCAGTTCACCCCACTCTCGTTGAACTGGGCGGGTGGGACGACCTCCAGGGACCCCTCCATATCGTGGTGGCCGTTCCCGCAGTACTCGTTGCAGACGAGCCCGTACTCGTCGGGTTCGTCGAACTCGACGGTGACCGTCGCGACCTGGCCGGGAACCGCCATGGTGTTGATGTTCGTGCCGACCACCTCGAAGCCGTGCATCACGTCCGTGCTGGTCACGTGGAACGTGACGGTGCTGTTTGCGGGCACCCGAACGGGGTCGCTCGTCCCGGGGACGAACAGGAACTGCTTGGCTTCGATGTAGACGTCGTAGTGGTCCGACTCGCTGCCGTTGTAGACGCCCGGCGACCGGAAGTTCTCGCTTTCAGTCGTGTTCGTCGGGTCGACCTCGCCGCCGGTGTCGTCGACCATACCGTAGCCGGCGCCGACGGCCCCGTAGGTTACCGTCCCGATAAAGAGGACGATGAGGGTCAGCGCACCCACCAGCCACAGGCGTTCGAATCGGTGGACGTGCATGTCAGCCCACCACCGTTGGCCCGTTCGCGAGGAACTCGACGAAGTACATGAACAGCCACATGACCGCGATGACAGCGAAGTACATCGCGAGCAGCAGTCCGGTCCCGACCGGGTCGAACGCGTCGTGGTCGACCGACCCCGTCTCGCTCGTTGCGACGTCGGACTCGTACATCGGCCCGGTGTGGCGGTTGACGACCCTGTCTTCCGTCGGTGTCGCGGGAGTGAAACGCTGTTCGGGCCGGTCGCGCCAGCTGAACAGGTAGACCGCGCCGATGGCGAGCCCGGTGAGCGCGAGCGCGGCGGCCGTGACGTAGAGCCCGGAGCCGCCGCCTCCGCCCGCCGCACCACCACCGGCGTCCTGTGCGCTCGCCGTGCCGGCGGTCGAGAGTGTGACCGCCGTCGATACCCCGCAAAGAACCACTCTCCGGGCGCGCCGGCGGCCAGCACGTCCGACTCGCCTGGCCGACGCCCCCGCGCTCGCTACTCGTTTCTCGGTAGTACCCATTCTGGTTCGACTGGATTGACCTTACAGACTTGAACCCTAGTTTGTCACGGGACAATCCGTCGGCGACCGCCGGTCAGCCACCCCCGCGGTCGGTGACGGCCCGCGTCGAGTTGAGCACCACGAGCAGGCTGCTCGTCGCCATCGCGACGGCCGCGAACAGGGGGTTGAGAAGTCCGGCGACCGCCAGCGGGACGGCGATTCCGTTGTAGAGGAACGCCCAGCCGAGGTTCTCGCGGACGCGCCGGCGGGTTCCGCGAGTCGTATCGAAGACAGACGGCACCGGTGTCAGCGAGTCGGTCGTGACCACCACGTCCGCCGCGTCGACGGCGAGGCGGGTGCCACGCTCCATCGCGATACCGACGTCGGCGGCGGCGAGCGCGGGCGCGTCGTTGCTCCCGTCACCGACCATCGCCACTGTCTCCGTCGCCGTCAGCCGCTCGACGACGGCCGCCTTGGCCTCCGGGGGACACCCGCGAACACCTCGTCGACGGCGGGGTCGTCCTCGAGCGGGCGGGCGGCATCCGGGTCGTCACCGGTGATGACGACGACGCGGTGTGTCTCGGCCAGTTCCCCGACGACGGACTCCCACTCGGGCCGGAACTCGTCGCCGGCGACGACGACCCCCGGACACGGCCGTCCCAGCCGACGTAGCTCGGGACGGTCGCGGCTGGCGCCGAGCGGTAGCGCTCTTCGAGCTCCGACGGAATTGTCCAGCCGCGGTCGGCAAGCAGGCCGTGCCCGCCGACCAGCACGTCCCGGTCCCCGACAGTCGCGCCGACGCCCTGTCCGGGGTAGTTCTCGAAGTCGGTGACTGGGTCGTCACGGGGGTCGCCTGCGTCGACGATGGCCTCGGCGACGGGATGGGTCGCGAACTGCTCGACCGCTGCGGCGTAGGCCAGTGTCGCCTCGTCACCCACGACGTCTCGCACCGTCATCTCGCCGGTGGTCAGCGTCCCGGTCTTGTCGAACGCGACCGTCTCTATCTCGGGGGCCGTCTGGAGGACGTCCCTGTCGGTGATGACGACGCCGTCTGCGAGCGCGTCGCGTATGCCGGCGGCCACCGCCATCGGTGTCGCCAGCCCGAGCGCACACGGACACGAGACCACGAGGACCGTCAGCCCGGTCAGCAACGCCGGAGTAGCGCCCGCCCCGACGGCGAGATGACCGACGGTCGTCAAGCCCGCGAGGGCGAACACGAGCGGCACGAACACCGCCGCGATACGGTCGACGAGCCGCTGGGGGCCGGCCGCGGCGCTCTGGACGTTCCACAGGGTCTCGACCAGTCGGTCGGCGGTGCTCGTCGGCTCCGCGTCGGCGCGCACGACCAGCCCGCCGTCGACGAGGACCCCGCCGCCGATGACCTCGTCGCCTGGTGCCTTCGAGACCGGGAGCGATTCCCCCGTGACCAGCGCCTCGTCGACTGCGCCCGTCCCGTCGACGACGCGGCCGTCAACGGGGACCCGCTCGCCCTCCCGAACTACCAGTTCGTCGTGGCCCTCGACCGCGTCCCGCTGGACCGTCTCCGTGCCCGTCGGGGTGCGACGCCGGGCCGTATCACTGCGCTCGTCAGTGATTTCAGCGAGCCGGCCGGTGGCCCGCCGCCGGACCCGCTCCTGATAGTAGTCCCCGACGGTGACGGCGAGCACTACCACGATGGCGATGTCGAAGTAGACGTCGACGTGGCCAAGCGCCATCGCGAGCGTGCTGTAGGCGTAGGCCGTCGTCGCCGCGACGGCGACCAGCAGGTCCATGTTCGGCTGGCCGACCCGGAGGCTGACCAGGGCCCCCCGGAGGAGCGGATAGCCCGTATACCCCAGGACGACGGTCGCCATGACCCAGACGTTCGCAAGCAGGAACCCGCCGGCCGGCCCCGAGAGGTCGACGAGACCACCGGCCGGCCCGACGCCGAGATAGACCGGGTAGAGAAAGAGGACGTACCACATCATCACCATCATCCCGAAAAAGCCGCCGACGAGCAGTCGCCCTTCGGTCCGGTAGTCGTCGTCCGGTTCGTCGGTCGTGTGTTCGCGGGCTTCGTAGCCGTAAGCCGTGACGCCCTCGGCCACGGCCGCGGCGTCCGTTCGGTCCGCGTCGTAAACGACCTGTACCATCCCCGACGTGTAGCTCGCTTCGGCCGCGCGGACGCCGTCGAGGTCGGTCGCCGTCGTCTCCAGGAACTGCTCGCAGGTCGCACAGTGCATCCCCGAGACGTCGAGGTATGCCTCGTCTCCATCGACGTCCGCCGTCGCCGGGCCGGTGTCGAGTTCCTCTTCCACGTCGGCGTCGCTCGGGTGCTCCGATAGTGTCCCAGCGACGGTGAGACAGCCCTGACAGCAGTACTTGCCGTCGACGTCCGAGGCGGTGTGTGGCGGATTCGGCGTCGGCAGCCCACAGAGTGTGCAGTCGCCCACTGAATCACCCCAGGGGCTGATATATGGGAATCGACGGGTGTGGGAGGTCGAATCCCAGAATTATCAGTCCGTGCGACAGCGGCAGGTATCCAAGGACGAGGAAGACGACGCCGAGCGTGCGATGCAGCCGGGACTGAAATCGGGGCGGTATCGAATTGAACGCGACGCCGTATCCGAACACCGCGGGGACGGTTCCGAGTCCGAGTACCGACAGCGCGAGCGCGCCGTAGGCCGGCGAGCCGACGGCAAAGGCGTACAGAAACGCCGGATACAGCAGCGGACACGGGAGGAGGCCGTGCACCGCGCCCAGCGCGACGATACGCGGCCCGCCGACCCACCGCTCGACGTGCTGATGAAGCCCCATACTGAGTCGCTGGAACAGCGACCCGGACCCGAGGCGGCCCACGGCGCCGGCTGTCGTCCCGGTCCGGAGATACATCCCACCGGTCACGATGATGAACCCACCGACGGCGATGCCGGCGACGGCCCGGACGTTGTCGGCCAGTGCGACGACCGCTGCAGTGTCGTAGACGACGGTTCCGAGCAGCCCCATGAGCGCCCCGATAAGCGCGTAACTCACCGTCCGACCGAAATTAAACAGCAGATGCTGGCGGATTTCGCCCCACGAGACCGGGCCGTCGTCGCCCAGCTGGTCGGCGTACAGCGTGACCAGCGGGCCACACATTCCAAGACAATGCGCGCCGCCGAGCAGTCCGACGAGGGCGAAGACAACGAGACCGACGTCGCCGGTGACAGCACCCACGCCGTGGCCGCCGGCCATCATCGTATCCGGGACAACCCGCGCTGTATGGATTCGAGGTCGTCGGACCCGAACATGATTCGGACCGCGACGACGATGAGGACCGTATTGACAACCGCCAGGACGGCGACCGGTTCGAGGGCGACGACAAATGCGACCGCGAACGGAATCGCGAGCAGCCCGACGAGTGGCAATCGCGAGACAGGCTCCGAGAGCATATCGGAAAGTCACGCCCTCCCTGACTTAGACCCCTGGTTGTCCTGTGACAAGTCCGCCGTGGCGACATGCCGGCAGTGGCAACTACTCGCCAGGAGTGGGACCGGTAACGATGGGGGCACCGATGAGGTTGCCCCACTCGATCCACGCACCGTCGTAGTTCCGCACTGAGGGGTGCCCCAGTAGTTCAGATAGCACAAACCACGTCAGCGACGACCGCTCACCGATTCGGCAGTAGACGATGACATCGCTGTCCCTATCGATTCCCCGAGTTCGGTAGAGATCCGCGAGTGTCTCGGTTGATTTGAACCGCCCATCAGACTGGAGATTTTCCGACCAGACTATATTCTTCGCGCCGGGGATATGGCCACCCCGCTGGGCGGTTTCGTTCATTCCCGGCGGCGTGATGAGCGCTCCCTCGTACTCCCCGGGCAGCCGGACGTCGACGAGTTCCGTCGGCTTGGATAGCGCACGCTCGGCGTCGTGTTGATACGCTCTCACGCTCTCGAAAGGCCCGTCCGGACGATACGAGCGCGGCGTGTACGACGGCACACTGGTCGTCGTCGGTCGCCCCGATTCGAGCCAGTGCTTCCGACCACCGTCGAGGAGATACACATCGTCGTGTCCGTAGTAGGTGAGCATCCAGTAGAGATGCGCGGCGAACCAGTTCGAGTTGTCCCCGTACAACACGATCGCTGAATCTTCGGTCATGCCATGGGTACCGAGGAGGTCCGCGAACGCTTCCTTCGATGGCAAATCTCTTTTTATCTCGTGCTGTAACTCGCGTCGCCAGTCGATACAGACGGCACCGGGAATGTGTCCCTGCTGGTAGAAGTCGGTGTTCAGATCGACCTCGATCAGGCGGAGCTCGGG
The DNA here is from genome assembly GCF_029338235.1 of Haloarcula rara. GTDB lineage: Archaea > Halobacteriota > Halobacteria > Halobacteriales > Haloarculaceae > Haloarcula > Haloarcula rara. The sequence continues at coordinate 99,572 of NZ_CP119786.1, read as the reverse complement.
ATCGTCGGCTGCGACCGTTTCGAGCCGTTCTTCGAGCCACCCTGGCGTGACAAGTGCGTCTGCCACGGACGGTTGGGCGTATTTCGACTGGGGAGTCATTCTCGGCACACTGGGTCAACTCTCGTGCTGACCTAACTAAGGTAATCGGATTCTGTTACTTAAGGTTATCTCTGTCGCCTGACAATACCGCTGTCGGACGGCACTACTCCGGCGACGACAGACGCGGTTACCAGGCCGCAGCGAAGGTGAGCAAATCGATGCCGATGATAAAAATGGCGACCAGCACTGCGATACCGATAATGCCTTTGACGAACCACGGGAGCGAGCCGTCAGCGGTGGAACTGCCCATATCCGATCTAATATCTCCAGCTTTCTGAACCCTTCGTTGTCAAGCGACAATGTCCCTGTCCGGTCACCGTCCGCCCACTCGCAGGTCATCCGCTCGTGGTGCTGGCTATACCAAATAGACGGTATTCGCCACCCACGTACGGCGAGTATCGGTGCGCACCTGCGGCCGCCGGTGGCGAAGATGCGAACCGAAATTGACTGTACGCTCGACACGTAAGTGGGCACAGATGCGGGAGTTCGTCTTTGAAATCCGGTACGAACCTGATGCCGACGAGTTGATGGACCTGTTCATCGAGACGCCGGACGCCCGGTCGACGACGTTTCTCTGTTCGATGGGTAACGCACAGCTCTGGCAGCTAGACCGGATAACGGGCCCTTCTTCAGTCGTCGAACAGGCGACGGCTTTGTTAACTGACTCGACGTACGATCAGTTGACTATCAGTGACCGCGCCTGTGGTGGGCGCCGCTACAGTGACGTGCTCGAGAACGGTTCGCGACGGAGTCTCGTCTACAGTTACTTCGAACAGCTCATCCACTGCGATTCGATACCGACGATCACGAACCGGTATATCACAGGTGCGTTGCTCTTCGAGGTCACCCGTAACGGCAACACGGAACGCTGGCGAATCCTCATGGAGGACGAAAAGAAGGTCGGGATGCTGTACGACACTCTCGGCAGCCTCTTCCAGGACGGACTCTCCTTTCACTTCGACCACGTCAGCGACGCGTCGGGCCCCTTGCTCGCGCTCTTCGACTCGATCTCTGTTCGACCCGAACAGCGCCGTGTGCTCGAACTTGCGGCGGAGAAAGGGTATTACGAAACGCCACGCCAGACGACCCTCGACGAGCTCGCCGCGGAACTGGACTGGCCCCGCTCGACGGTCTCGTACAGGCTGCGACAGGCGGAGGCGGCACTCGTCGAGGAATATATGTCTGTCAACTGACCAGCGAGGGTCGCAGCGCTGGCTCTCGAGTCGGGCCTCTCGCGCAGAGCGAGTCGCTGGTCGGCGCTCGAAGCCCACGGTGTCACGAGCGGCTCCTGGCCCGCTCAAGAACGTGAACCGTTCGAGAAGCCAGATCCTCCGACGTAGCGGAGCTGAACATAGTCCACCACCTTGCAACGCTTGGCGTCTCTATGTGTGCTGATCTCTTGCTGTCGCGATGAGTGACTCGCCCGTGATTACCGCAACCACCGCGCTGTGTATAATAACCTTTAATATTTGAGGCGGCCTATCTTGTTATATGAGTGTTGTAAGTGTCTCGATGCCGGAAGAACTGCTGAACCGCATCGACCAGTTCGCCGAGGACCACGGATACACGGGTCGCAGTGAAGTTCTTCGAGAGGCAAGCCGTAATCTGCTCGGAGAGTTCGAGGACAAAAAACTCGAAGACAGAGACCTCATGGGTGTCGTCACTGTCGTCTTCGACTACGAGACGACGAGCGTCGAAGAGAAGATGATGCATCTCCGCCACGAACATGAGGGCATCGTCGCGTCGAACTTCCACAGTCACGTCGGTGGTCACCACTGCATGGAGCTGTTCGTCCTCGAAGGCTCGCTCGAAGAGATATCCACGTTTGTCGGGAAGATCCGCGCGACCAAAGATACGCTGACTATCGACTACTCCGTGCTGCCCGTCGACGATTTCGGGCCGCTCGCGGACATGAACTGAGTTTCCGTTCGCGGCAAATCGACCGTTTGGAGGCTCCTATACAGAATTTCGGTAGCTTCGCTGCCAGCCACAGCTGAACGAGTCCCAGAAGGAACGGCAGCGTCGGTGTCCGCTCCGTATCATGCCCCGTCAGTCTCGAGAGAAAACGAGAGGGGCGCCTATGATGTGCCAGTTATGTTATTCGCGAAGGCCAAAATCACAGGTATTATTATATTGAAGTCGGAGTTTAACAATACTGATGGCACATATCACGCGGCGAGGACTGCTCCAGACGGCCGGCGCTAGTGCGATTGCGACGACGCTCTCTGGCTGTCTCGGGCAGGGTACTGGTTCGCTCGATTCCATGACTGTCGCATATGTCCCCATCTACCCGAATATGCAACACTACGTGATGGAACGAGAGGGGTACTACGAGGACGTCCCAGCGGAGGTCACTGTCGAGCGCTTCAGTTCCGGACCGAGCGTTGTCACGGCGTTTGCCAGCGGTGACGTCGATGTCGCGCTATTTGGCATCACTCCGGCGATGGTACTCGCCGACAGAGGAACACAGGCAGGCGTTCTCGCTGCGAATTCACGAAACGGGTTCAAGATCATGGGAACGAGCGAACTCGTCGAACTGTACGAGCAAGACGGCCCAGCCGTTTTCGACCGCTTCGAGCGCGAGAACGACCGGAAAGTCAGGTTGGGTGCACCGCCGGACGGGAGTGTCCCCGATATCGTCGTACGCTACTGGATTCAGGAGGACCTCGGTGCGGGCGAGATGGACGCCGTCATCGACAAGTCGAAAGTCCCACCGGCGAAGGCCGTCCAGACGATCCAGTCGGGCGATATCGATGCGACGATAATTCAGGAGCCGTTCGCGACGATAATCGGTCGGGAAGACGAATACGCGGAGCTCGAATGGTCGGGGAATGTCCTGGAGAACCATCCGGTGACGGTCCTCTACGCGAATCAACGGGTCATCGACGCGAGTGATATCGCACAATCGCTGGTCGAGCAGCACACCGCATCCACCGAGTTCACCGGGAACTCGCCGGACGAGGCCGCGAGTCACGCCGCGTCGGTCATCGGCTCGGGTGTGAGCGACGAACTCGCCGAAGCCGCCATCGAGTCACAGGCGTCGGATTTCATTTCGGATCCGCATACTATCACCGACCAGACCGCGACGATGGGTGAGTTCGTCGCGAACGTCGGAAATATCGACGAGCCGATTCCCACCGAGGACCTGTTCGCCTTTGGCCCCTACGACGCTATCGACTCATGACCACGCCGACCGACACCGGTTCCGAGACGCTGCTGGAGACGGGCGTCGAGTGGGATATGCCGCGATATCTCCGTGGTCTCGGTGGTCTATCGATATTCCTAGCCGTCTGGTGGGTCGGCGCGCTGACGACGCAGCCGTCGTACCTGGTCCCGGGGCCCGTCGACTCCGCACGCGCCTTCGTCGAGTTGTTCACGACCTCGACACGAATCGTCGCCCCGCTCGCCGGACTGGAGCTCGTCTTACCGACGGGACTCGCACATCTCACACAGACGCTGTTTCATTACATCCCGGGCCTGCTGTTGGGTGCCGTCTGTGGCAGTAGCCTCGGGCTGACGATGGGCTGGCACGGCGTGCTGGACGACTGGCTTCGCCCACTCGTCCGAGTACTGCGGCCGATTCCACCGCTGGCGTGGGTCGTCTTCGCTATCGTCTGGTTCGGTATTCACCACACTGGTGCGGCTTTCATCGTTTTCGTCGGCGCGTTCTGGATCAACTTCTACGCTGCCTACGGCGGTGTCGAGGGCGTCTCCGACGAATTGACCGATGCCGCCTCAACGCTAGGCGTCGAACGTGACCTCTCGATGCTGAAGCTGGTCGCACTCCCGAGTGCCGCCCCGCAACTGTTGACGGGCTTCCGGACAAGTATCGGACGCTGCTGGATGATTGTCGTCGGGGCCGAACTGTTTGGAGCGCCCGGTGTCGGCTACGAGATCATCAACGCCGCGAACAACCTTGCAATGGAGACCAGCGTCGCGTACATGTTTCTCATCAGTCTCGCCTTTCTCACGATGGACGTCGGCTTTCGGCTGCTCGAACGGAGGGCTCTCGCGTGGCGCTAAGTGACCAGTCGTCGGAGCCGGCCGACTCCGGTCGGAAAATCGTCGTCGACGGCGTCAGTAAGGCCTACGACTCCGTTCAGGCACTCTCGAACGTCTCCCTCTCCGTTCGCGAGGGTGAATTCTGCTGTATCGTCGGCCCGTCGGGCTGTGGCAAGACGACGCTGTTGCGGACAATAGCGGGCCTCGAAGATGCCGACAGTGGCTCGATTCTGGTCGACGGGGACCGGGTCACCGACCCCGGGCTGGACCGGGGAATGGTCTTTCAGGAGTATGCGCTGTTCCCGTGGCGGACGGTCCGGGGGAACATCCGCTTTGGCCTCGACCGGCCAGCGTGTGAGTGTCCCGATTGCGAACAGCGCATACGGGAGCTTCTCGACCTCGTTGGCCTGTCGGAGTTCGAAGACGCGTATCCCAAGGAACTCTCCGGGGGAATGAAACAACGCGTCGGTATCGCTCGTGCGCTCGCCGTCGACCCGGAGATACTGTTGCTCGACGAGCCCTTCGGCAGCGTAGACGCCCGTACCCGGGACCGACTGCACGAGGAACTGCTCGATATCTGGGCCGAAACCCAACAGACGGTCGTCTTCGTCACCCATGATATCGACGAGGCGGTGAAACTAGCCGACAGAATCGTGGTGCTAGATGACGACCCTGGGTCCGTTCAGTCGACAGTGACCGTCGACGTTGACCGCCCCCGCGAGCGGACGTCCCAGGAGTTCGTCGACTACGTCGCATGTATCCGGGCTGAATTCAGCCACGTAACTGACACTAGTTAAGAGAGTATAAAAGGCAAAAATTATTAACTCCAAATTCTCAAAACGTTATCTCTATTATCTTCGACTTATATTTTAATATATGCCCATCGTCAGTTCCTCGATGACGGAGCGTCTCCGGGACGACCTCGATACGTTCGCCAAAGAACACGGGTACAGCGGACGCAGTGAGGTCATTCGAGAAGCGTGTCAGTCATTGCTCGAAGAGTATCAGCAGACCGAATACGAGGGGCAGCGAGTCCTAGCGACAGTCTCTGCAGTGTTTGGATACGACGAACCAGCGATAGAACGCCGGATGATGGATATCCGTCACGAGTTCGAGGTGGCGATTCTCTCTAACTCACACAACTGCCTCAAAGGGGCCACAGGCTGTGTAGAGACATTCGTCCTCGAAGCAGAGTACGACGTGTTCATGTCGTTCGTTGCGACCGTCAGGGGGGCCGACGAGGACGTTTCTGTAGATTACACACTGGTTCCGGTCGCTCACACAGCCACAGACTGCTCTACGGAGGCATAGCGACGGTATATCGGGCAGCGGCCACTATCACAATCGATTAGATATAGATAATATCTATTAGTATTGCCCATGAGTTTGAATAGAAGGATTATTATACTCGAATACAGAATTAACAACTACCTATGAAACTCACCAGACGGCAGTTGCTGGCCTCGACGGCGGCGGCAGCCGGTACGGGCGCACTCGCCGGTTGTATCGGTGATGGAGCGTCGTCCGAATCAGAGACAGCACAGGCTTCATTTTTCGTGTTCGGGGATATCGCTGCACACGTCGCCGGCGACACGACGTCGACGAATCTCCTCGTGCCGGTCGGACAGCACGGTCACGGGTGGGAACCCGGACCGAGTGTCCGTGAAGACATCAACAACGCCGAGCTGTTACTGCACGGGATGGAGGGATTTCAGCCCTGGGTCGATGATATACTCACTGACATCGATGTCGATGCCCCGGACCTGAACGCGGTGGACGTCACCTCGGGACTGGACCTCCTTGAGGCCGGAGCGGACCACAACCACGGCGAGCACGAGGAGGAGGAAGAGGAACACCACAGCGAAGAGGAACACCACAGCGAAGAGGAACACCACAGCGAAGAGGAACACCACAGCGAAGAGGAACACCACAGCGAAGAGGAACACCACAGCGAAGAGGAACACCACAGCGAAGAGGAACACCACGACGAGCACGAAGAAGACGATGAGGACGACCACGGGTCCATGGACCCGCACTTCTGGATGGACCCACTCCGGGTGAAAGCGGCGACCGAGACGGTCCGGGACGGATTCGTCGATGTCGACTCCGACAACGAGGATGCCTACGTCGAGAACGCACAGGCCTACAGCGACGAGCTCGACGCGCTCCACGAACAGGTAGAAACGCTCATCGCCGAGGCGTCACAGGACGTGCTCCTTATAGCGGGACACGACTCGTTCCAGTACTTCGGTGACCAGTACGGTGTCACAATCGAGGCGCTCACCAATGTCTCGCCTGACGACAGCCCGACGGCTCGGGATATCGACCGTGCACAGGAGGTCATCGAAACCCACGGGCTGCAGTACATCTGTGCGGACCCGCTTGAATCCCAGGAGGCCGCAGAGCAACTCGTCGCGGAAACCGACGCCAAAGAGGTCCTGCCCCTGACTGCGATGCCGGGGCTGACCGAGGAGTGGGAGAGCGAGGACTGGGGCTACGTGGAGGTCATGGAAAACGTAAACCTTCCTACGCTGGAGCGCGCACTCGACGCATAATGGCCATCCTCGAAGTCAGTGACGTCACGTTCGCCTACGGCGACGCCCCGGTCGTCGAGGGGGTGACGGTCGACGTCGAGGCGGGCGAGTTCCTCGGGCTCGTCGGCCCGAACGGTTCGGGGAAGACGACGCTGCTCGAACTGATGATCGGGCTGCGTCGCCCCGACAGCGGGACGGTGACACTGTTTGGCGATCCGGCCCACGAGTCCAGCCACGGCGAACGAATCGGGTTCGTCCCACAGGACGTGACGAACACGACAGGCGAGATGCCGATTACCGTCCGGGAAGCCGTCCGTATGGGGCGATATCCGCACAACCTGACCGGACGGTTCACGAGTGCGGACCGCGACGCAGTCGACGCCGCGCTCGCCCGGGTCGATATCGCTGACCTCGCCGACCGTCGCATCGGCCGGCTCTCGGGCGGACAGCGCCAGCGTGCCTTTATCGCCCGGGCGCTAGCCTCCGAGGCGGACCTGCTCGCACTGGACGAGCCGACAGTCGGCGTCGACGCGGAGTCACGGGACGCGTTTTATCACCTGCTTCACGAACTCAACCAGGACGGAATCACTATCATCCTCATCGAACACGACATCGGTATCGTCACGACACACGCCTCGGAGATTGCCTGTCTCAACCGGGAGCTGTTCTTCCACGGCGACCCCGAGGCGTTCGTCGACACCGACGCGCTGGCGGACGCCTACGGTGGCGCAACCTCCGTCCTCGAACACCACCACTGATGATAGCGCTTCTCTTTTCCGGACTCGGTCAGCTTCTGGCTCCCGGACAGGTCGGCACTGTCGACCGGATTCTGCGGTTCCTCCTCGACGATCTGTGGGGAACCGTCCTCGACCTGCTCGCCGAGCTCACTGGCATCGGTATACTGAGCTCCGCGTTCATGCAACGGGCCTATCTGGCAGCAATTTGTATCGCTGTCATCGGGCCACTCGTCGGGAGTTTCCTCGTCCACCGGGAGATGGCGATGATTGGAGATACCCTCGCACATTCAGCCTTTGCCGGTGTCGCTGTAGGGCTGTTCGTCAACGCCGCGTATTCGGTCGTGGTCCCACCGCTGCTTTCGGCCCTGTTCGTCGCCGCCGTCGCCGCGTTGCTCGTCCAGACGCTGGTCGACTACGCCGGCGCCTATCGGGACACGTCACTGGCTATCGTGCTGACGGGGTCGTTCGCGGTGGGGAGCGTCCTCATAACCGCGACTGACGGGGGTATCTCCGTCGGCATCAACGCCTACCTCTTTGGCTCGCTCGCGACTGTCTCCCGGCTAAACGCGGGAATCTTGCTGGTCTTGAGTGCAGTCGTGGTAGTCGTCGCCACCGTTGCGTATCGACCACTCGTTTACGTCACCTTCGACGAGGTCGGTGCACGTGCAGCAGGCCTCAACGTCACTCGCTACAACCAGTTGCTCGCCGTTCTGACGGCTGTCGTCGTCGTCGGGGCGATGCAGATAATGGGCGTCATCCTGGTCGCCGCGATGCTCGTTATTCCGGTGGCCGCAGCGACACCTGTGCGTGGCTTCAAGCGCTCGGTCGGGGCTGCGGTGTGTGCGGGCCTCCTCGCGACAACGATCGGTGTGACACTGTCGTACATCTACGATATCGCAGCGGGTGGTGCGATTGTCCTCGTCGCAATCGGCATCTACGCCGCGGCGAAAGTCGGTGTTCGACTCCGACGGGAGCAGGCGCGTCGGAAGCACAATCGAGACGTGTCGAGGTCTCCCTCGAAGACTGTCAAACCGGACGGTGGAGACGACGAATGACCGGGGTCCGACGGCGTCGAACCGGGCCTGTGCGTCGCTGGTCACAGCTGTGTACTGCCCGAACCGCTGCGAGCGGTGGGTGTCAGCGACGCCGACTTCCAGGCGGGTGAGTCACTGTGCGAACGAGCTTCAATATTCCCGACGACTTGATCGAAGAATTCGACGACACCTGGCAAGAAGAGGGGCTGGATTCGCGTTCACGCGGTGTCCGCGAAGCGATGCAGGAGTATATCGAGGCACACACACGACTCGAAGATATCGAGGGCGACGTCGTGGTCGCTATCGCGTTCGATTACACCCACGAGGCCGTCATCGAGGACGTCCACGACGTGCAACACCAGTTCCAAGACGTCATCACGACGACGAACCATATTCACGAGGGCGAGTGGTGTCTCGAGACGGTGTTCTGTCGCGGTCCGGCCGAACGTGTCCGGCAGCTCACCTATCGGCTCCGCGATTTCGATGCTGTGAGTCGGGTCAAACTAATGTTGCTCGCCGAACACTGACGCCGTAGACGTATCATAGACTCACGAGATTCTTTCGTCGATAGCTGATTGAGTTGGTTGCTCGATAGGCCTGCAAACGTACCTTTTTCCGCCTCGGGTTTCCTCGCTCACTTCGTTCGCTGCGGGAACCGCGTGGCGGCGAAGCCGCTACGTCGTTCGGTTGCGGGCCGTCGGCCCGCAACCCACTCGGCGGAAAAATCTACGCTAAAAAGGCTGAACGCGAGGCGAAGCCGAGCGTTCAGTGCATCGCGCTCACTCCGTTCGCGCGAATGCTCACCGGTCACTGCACCACCTGTATCGACCACTTTCGGGTGTTCGGCCCAGGGTTGGGGTTCTCTCTGTGATACGCTGAGCGTACTCTACTGAAGGGCTTGCTCGGAGAGCTCGACACCGAGCGGTAGTATCGAATACTCGACCGTCCGAAGGTCGGGCACCGCGCGAACCGTATTGACGAACCCGGCTATCTCTTCGATAGTTCCGCTGAGCACGAACAAGTCGATGCAGTACTCGTTGCTGACGTGTGCGTGCGTCGTTCCAGAGACAATGCCGTCGTTCTCGTGTCGTATCCCAGTCAGCTGCTGTTGCACTGCTGACTGGCCGTAGTCGAACACTGCTGTCACCGTGCAGGAGTGGGCACTGCCGTCGGTAGCTCCCTGCTGAAACTCTTCGAGCAGTGTCCGTGAGGCTTCTCGGAAGACTTCACTGCGACCGCTGTATCCGTGCTCGTCGGCGAACGTGTCGAGGCGGTCGAGTAGCGCCTCGGACATCGAGATGCTCACAACGCTCATACAATAATTCAGAATCCTAATTTGATAATTGCTATTATGACTGTGGCCAGAACAGCATAATAATTAGTATTTTAATCTAGTAGATTCATAACTCAGGTATGGCTTCGAGCAACACCCCGATTCCGGTGACGATTCTGAGCGGTAGTCTCGGTGCTGGCAAGACGACGACGCTCAATCACGTGCTGACGAGCGAAGGGGAACTGAACGCCGCCGTCCTGGTCAACGATATGGGCGAGGTGAACGTCGACGCGGAGTTCGTGGAGCGCGAGTCCGAACTCTCACAGAGCGACGAGGAGATAATCGAGATGTCGAACGGCTGTATCTGCTGTCGCCTGCGGGGCGACATGCTGGACGAGGTTGGCCGGCTGGCCGACCAGCGGGACTTCGACTACTTGCTCGTCGAGTCCTCCGGTATCAGCGAACCCATCCCGGTGGCCCAGACATTCGCTCGCGGGTTCGAGGACGCGGAGTTCGACCCCACGGGCGTCTACGAACTCGATACGATGGTCAGCGTCGTCGACGCACACAGTTTCTGGCAGGGCTTCGACTCGGGCCAGGCGCTCACCGACGACGACATCGAACCGCAGGGCAATCGTGTCCCCGAGGAGGCGTTAATGGACCAGATCGAGTTCTGTGACGTCCTCCTGCTCAACAAATGTGACCTCGTTCCCGACGAGGAACTGGAAGAGATGGAGGCAGTCCTGCAGGCGCTCCAACCACGGGCGAAAATAATTCGGACGGAACACGGTGCCGTCGACCCGACGGAGATACTGGCCACAGACCGATTCGACTTCGACGAGGCCAGTCAGTCGGCCGGCTGGAAGCGAGAACTCCAGCACGGTCACCATCACGAGTCGGCCGCCGACGAACACGGCGTCACCTCGTTCATCTTCGACGCCGACCGACCGTTCCACCCGGAGCGAATCGCTCGGCTGTTCGCCGACCTCCCGGACGGTGTCGTTCGCGCTAAGGGCTTCTTCTGGTCGGCTGGTCGCGAGGACGTCGCGATGGGGCTGGATAAAGCGGGCCAGTCCGTCCGTGCCGGGTCGAAAGGGACGTGGATCGCGACGCTTCCGGAAGCCGAGCAGGAGCGATACTTCGCTGCTCGACCCGGTATCAAAGAGGACTGGGACGACCAGTGGGGCGACCGCGGGACCGAACTCGTCTTCATCGGCCGAGAGTTCGACCAGGAGACGTTGACCGACCGGCTGGACGACTGTGTCCTCTCTGATGCTGAGATGGACGAGGACTGGGATGCGTATCCCGACCCGTTCAGCCCGGACGACCAGCGCGAACTTGCCTTGGCCGACGACTGATGAGCATCGACGACCAGCCGCCGGTCACCATCCTGAGCGGTGGGCTCGGTGCCGGCAAGACGACGCTGTTGAACCACCTGCTGACTGTGGGCGGCGACCGCTACGACATCGCGGTGCTGGTCAACGACGTCGGCGAGATGAACGTCGACGCCGAGCTCATCGAGAACGGCTCCGAACTCTCGATGGAAGACGATGGCATCACGGAGCTCTCGAACGGCTGCATCTGCTGTGGGCTCCAGAACGAACTCGACCAGGAGCTGCGCCGGCTCGCCTTCGACGCCGAGTTCGACCACCTGGTCATCGAAGCCTCGGGTATCAGCGACCCCGTCCCGATCGCACAGCGGTTTCTCGAACCGGCACGCGCCGCGCAGTTGTACGAGCTCGACACGACCGTCACGGTCGTCGACGCCGCGCAGTTCTACCGGGCATTCGTCCGGGGCGACCCGATAAAGTCGACTGATGACGACGCACGGCCACTCTCCGACCTCCTCGCCGAACAGGTCGAGTTCTGTGACGTACTCGTGCTCAACAAGTGTGATCTCGTCTCCGAAGAGGAACGACGGGCCGTCGAACGCGTCCTCCGGACGCTGCACCCCGACATCGACATCGTCGGCACTGTCAACAGCGCTGTCGACCCGGAGCGGGTCCTCGGAACCGGTCGGTTCGACCGGAACGAGGCGAGCTACGCCTCCCGATGGAAACAGGCCCTCTCGCCCGACCACGAGGCCGGTGGGGACCACGAATCACATCAGCATGACGCCGACACGGATGACGGCAGTCACGGTCACGACCACGACGACCACGACGAACACGGCCACGACCATGGCGACGAACACGTCCACGACCACGATGAGGGACACGACCACGACGACGAACACGACCATCTGCACCCGCCCGAGGAGTTCGGTGTCGATTCGTTCGTCTACGAGCGCAGACGACCGTTCCACCCCGAGCGGTTCCGCGCGTGGCTCGACTCGTTCCCCGAGACCGTCGTCCGTTCGAAAGGCCACATGTGGGTCGCCGGTCGCGAGCGGTTCGCACTGGATATGAGCCAGGCCGGGACGGAGATTCACGTCGATGTCAACGGCCGATGGGCGGCGACACTTCCGGAACCCCGACAGGCATCCTACCGCGAATCGCGGTCCGATATCCAGTGGGACGACGAGTGGGGCGACCGCGAGAGTAAACTGGTCTTCATCGGTGCCGGAATGGACGAATCCGCCATCGTCGACGGGCTCGACGACTGTCTCGTGGACGCTGACGCGATGGACGAGGACTGGGAGGTGTTCGACAATCCGTTCCCGGGGACGATGGACTGGTCGAAACCGCCCATGCAACAGCGGCTCGTGATTGGTGATACCCAATGATTGCAAACCGTCGGGAACTGCCGCCGCTCGAGGACCGACGCGCGAGCGATGCCGACGGGCACGACGTGCTGGACCCGCTCGGTGTCGCAATTGTGACTATCTCATCCTCTCGTGGCGGGACGGTCGAAATGGCACCACCGGACCCCAGCGGCGACGCTATTGCCCGTATCCTCGTCGAGGCGGGCCACGTCGTTACGGCTCGGACGCTGGTCCCAGACGACTACCTCGGCATCAAGACCGCCGTTAGCGAGTGTCTGGACCGGCCGGACGTGGACGTCGTCGTGACGACCGGCGGCACGGGCGTGACCGCCGACGACGTAACCCCCGACGCGGTCGGGGAACTCTTCGACCGGGAACTACCGGGGTTTGGCGAAGCCTTCCGCTGGCTTTCCTGGGACGAAGTGGGGAGTCGGATTGTCTCGACCCGTGCGACGGCAGGTATCGCCCGTGACATCCCGGTGTTCGTCCTGCCAGGAAGTGAGAACGCCGTATCGCTCGCGACAACGGAACTAATAACCGAAGAGGCATCGCATCTCGCAGGCCTCGCGACCCGGCACGAGGGAGAGTAGATGGAGGGTTCGAAAATGTATCAAGAGGTGATCCTGGATCACAGATACACAAGGAGGAAGCCCACGGCTTTAGCCGTGGGAGGAATCTGACAAGACCCGAAACAAACCACGAGCGATAGCCACCCGACTCCACCACGCCAGTCATAGATTTTATAAAGAATAACGGTGATATGTGAAATACGGATGGAGGATGTGATTCGCACCGTCAAAGTCAAACTTGATGTACCCGACGAGCGGTGCGACGACCTCCATCAAACCAAAAACCAGTTTCTCCACTGTGCGAACACCACCGCAGCGTGGGCGTGGAGACACCCGAACGACTACTGCATAACCTCGAAACAGAAAGCCGAGCGCGCCCTCTACGACCAACTCCGCAACGAAACGGAGTTGACTGCCAACCTCGTCCAGAAGGGTATTCGACGGGCTATCGAAGCTACAAAAAGCGGTGTCGCCCGACTCAAGAAAGGCGACACCACCAGTCAACCGCACTTCGATGCGTGGAGCGTCGTCTATGACAAGCGTTCAGCGACGTTCCACCGCGACTACGTTTCCCTTTCAACAGTAAACGGTCGCGTCGAGTGCGACTACGTGCTTCCCGACGAGTCAGAGGGAACGCCGATTGGTGAGTACCTTCTGAACGAGGACTACGAGTTCCGAATGTCCACGTTGCAGTACGACCGCGCCACGGAGTCGTTCTACCTCCACGCACGGATGCGCCGAACTGCAGGCGAACAAGAGTCGTCTACGACTACTTCTGAGGACGCCAAGCACAGAACAGTCCTTGGCGTTGACCTGAACGTGGACGGCTCGCTCGCCGTGACGTCGACTGGCGAATTCATCGGGAACGCCGACGAGATGAACCATCGGCGGCGAGAATATGAGAGGGCTCGCGGCTCGATGCAAGAAGCAGGTACCCGGTCGGCACACCTGTCGATTCAGTCGATGCAAGACCGCGAACACCGCTGGATGCAGGACGAGTTACACCAAGCCTCGAACCAGATTCTCGAAGAAGCCCGCGACCACGGATGCACGCATATCGCGTTCGAGAATCTGACCGACATTCGCAAGCGGATGGCCGGTGCAAAGCGATTCCACGCATGGGCGTTCCGACGCCTGTTCGAGTACGTCGAATACAAAGCCGAGATGATTGGTATCGAGGTTGCACAGGTGAGTCCTGCATACACGTCTCAGCGGTGTTCCTCGTGCGGGTTTACCCACGAGAATAATAGGCGGTCGAAACACCAGTTCGTGTGTCAAAAGTGCGAGTACGAACTGAACGCGGACTACAACGCGAGCAAGAATATCGCTCGGAAACTACTCAACCGTCTCCACTCGGGGCAGAAGTCTTCGGGTGGAGGCGCACCCTGTCAGTGTGCGCTTGCGTCAGGGGCGTTGAACCTGAACGGCGATTTCCACGCCTCCGTCGAATCGACGGCAGAAGGGGAGTCCACTGACAAGCCCACGACTTCAGTCGTGGGTTACTGACGTTCGACCTCAGACTCGCCGAGGACGGTGAAACGATTGAAGAGGTCGCATTCACTGGAGAGGGGTGTGCGATCAGCATTGCGAGCGCGAGCCTGCTTGCCGAGGAACTCCCGGGAATGACGCTCTCGGAGGTTCGTGACCTCGACCGGGAGGACGCCCTCAATCTTCTGGGAATCGATCTGACGCCCATGCGCATACCGTGTGCCGTGCTCGCGGAAAAAGTGGTTCAGGACGGCGTCGAGAGCTACGAGGACGACGAATGACACTCTACGGAAATGGGCTGGGACCGGGTGCGACCGACCTGCTCACGGTTCGCGGTCGGCGCCGGCTCGAATCGGTCGACGTCGTCTCGGTAATCGCTACAATAACCCGTATCAGGCGGTAACACCCAGCGTCTCTAGTTCTTCGGCGGAGTACTCCGCTCGAAGTTCGTCCGTCGAGTGTTCCTCGACTAGTTCGGTTCGCTCTGCCTCGCTCATCTCGCTCAGGTCGCTGAAACAGTGACACATTGCAACCGTATCTCGGGGCCATAGCTACTAAACACCTGTTAGCACCCTTCTCGCGCTTATGTAATACGGAACCGGTGATAGCAACGTTTGGCAATTTGGGAGACAGGTTTAGTTACGCCAGCCTATTTTAGCAATACTGAACTCAAATTAGCTGCTATTATTAAATTAGTAGTCTAAAATCATAGCCCTTATTATCTAGTCTGCTAATGTTAACAATACATGCCGCAGTACACTCGACGACGACTCATCGCGACTGGACTCAGTGCCGCTTCGATCAGTGCCATCTCGGGGTGCCTGGGTGGCGGCAGCTCGAATAGCGAAGCGACAGCACAGGCTTCCTTTTTCGTGTTCGGCGACTTCGCAAGTGAGGTCGCCGGGGACGTGACGACGGCGGAGACGCTCGTCCCGGTCGGGCAACACGGCCACGGCTGGGAACCGGGGCCGGATATTCAGGGAACGATTCGCGAATCCGACCTGTTCATCTACGGGGTGGAGGGGTTCCAGCCGTGGGCAGACGACATCGTAACCACCCTCCGTGACGACGACGCCGACGTTTCCCTCCTCGCTGCAGGCTCCGGTATCGACCGTATCGAAGGCGGCTACGACCACGGATCTGAGCAAGAAGAGAGTCACGACGAGGAACACGAATCCGAAGGCGAACACGACCACAGCGGCGAGACGCCATGGGAATGGGCCGGCCTCTATCACCTGGATGCAGGCTCGTACACGTACACGTTCCAACCGGGGCCGGACCCCGAGATGCAACTCGCCGTCCTCGAAACCGACGAGGGCGGAGACCACGGCGTCCATCACGTCGAAGAGACGGCTCACACGCTCTACGAGTCGGACCACGATGCCCACTCAGAGGTCCAGACCGGTGGCACGCTCACCCCTTCCTCGGAGAGTCTCTATCATCTCCAGTTCGCCGACTCGGGTGCATCGACGTACACGCTCGATATCCCGTCGTCGGGTCACTACGTCCTATTCAGCCAGCACGTCCCGTCGGAGTTCGACGCCGCTCTCACCGACGAGAGCGAGTCGTCGGTCGACCCCGAAGTGACCGAGAGCGCTGGTGGCCACGACCACGAGGGGGAACACGAAACGGGAACGCACGAAGGTGAGCATGACCACGAAGGCGAACACGAATCTGAATCTGACCACGACCACGAGGAAGAACACGAAACGGGAACGCACGAGGGAGAGGACGAGCACGGCCACGACCACAGCGGCGAGGACCCGCACTTCTGGCTTGACCCGACGCGGGCGAAGCAGGCGGTAAGTACCATCCGGAGCGGGTTCGTTGACGTCGACGGCGACAACGCCAGTGCCTACGCCGACAACGCCGATTCGTATCGGTCCCGCCTCGACGAACTCGATAGTTCCTTCCAGTCGACGCTCGAAAACGCCTCGAAAGACGTCGTCTTCGTCGCCGGCCACAACGCCTTCCAGTATCTCGGCCAGCGCTACGGGTTCGAGGTGGAGACACTGACCGGACTCTCACCGGACGACCAACCCACACCAGAGGATATCGAACGCGCACAAGAGATAATCGCTGAACACGACCTCGAGTACGTCTGTGCCGACCCGCTGGAGTCCCAGGAAGCGGCGGACCAGCTCGTTGCGGAGACCGATGCCACCGAAGTCCTCCCGCTGACCCCGATCCCCGGCCAGACACAGGAGTGGGCTGACCAAGACTGGGGCTACGTCGAGATTATGGAGAACGTCAACCTCGAAACGCTCAGGACGGCCCTCGACGCGTAATGAACGATTCCAGGTATAACACCCCAGAACCCGAGTGGCACGGACACGCCGAGCCGGGCCCGTCCGACCAGAAACGGCCGGACCTCGTGGGACTCGTCGTCGACCGGCCCGATGGGACCGCCTGTACAGTGTATCCGCCGGACGTGGCAGAGCCGTACCGGACGACGGCCTGGATGACCGCGACGGGTGATTCCTTCGTCGATGCGGAGGAATGCAGATGACGCCGGCCGCCAGCAAGGCAGATGAATCGACGGGTTCGCTCATCAGCGTCCGGAATGTCTCCTTCAGCTACGGTGACGTTCCCGTTCTCGACTCGGTGTCTATCGACGTAGAGCCAGGTGCCTTCCTCGGACTCGTTGGCCCCAACGGAAGTGGCAAGAGCACGCTGCTGGACTTGATGCTCGGACTCCGTCGCCCGGACGATGGAACTGTCTCGCTGTTCGGCGAGCCAGCGGCGGCGTTCGACGACGGCGAGCGAATCGGCTACGTCGCACAGGACGCGACTGAAGCGGGACGAGACATGCCGATCACCGTCCGCGAAGTGGTCAGAATGGGTCGCTACCCGAAGCGACTCGTCGGTCGGTTCTCAGCCGAGGACCGGCGAGCTGTCGAGGTGGCCATGGAACAGGTCGGTATCGCCGACCTCGACACCCGCCGCGTCGGCCGCCTCTCCGGTGGCCAGCGACAGCGTGTCTTCATCGCCCGCGCGCTCGCCTCGGGAGCCGACCTGCTCGCACTCGACGAACCGACGGTCGGCGTCGACGCCGAATCGAGAGAGGAGTTCTACGGACTGCTCGAAGATCTGAACGCGGCCGGGCTCACAGTCGTCCTCATCGAACACGACATCGGCGTCGTCACGACGTACGCGACGGAGATCGCCTGTCTCAACCGCCAGCTGTATTTCGATGGTGACCCCAGCGAGTTCGTCGAGACAGACGCCCTCGCGGCAGCCTACGGAAAAGACCAGCACGTCTTGCACCACGACCACTGACCATGTTTCTGACACACGTTCGCGCAGCTGGAACGCCACTCGCCCAACTCCCAGTCCTGTGGCTCGCCGTCACCGGCACTATCGAGTGGTTCCTCGACAACGTGGTCGGCCCCATCATGGACCTGCTGGCAGAGGTCCTCGGGGCGCCGATGCTTGGCTACCCGTTCATGCAGCGGGCGTACCTCGCCGCAATATGCATCGCCGTCATCGGCCCGCTGGTCGGGACCTTCCTCGTCCACCGTGAGATGGCGATGCTCAGTGATACGCTCGCTCACACCGCCTTCGCCGGCGTCGCAGTCGGTCTGTTCCTCAACTCGGCCCTCTCGCTGGCGCTGTCACCCCTGCTGACTGCATTTGTCGTCGCGATAGGGACCGCGTTGCTCGTGGAGTTACTCGTCGAACACGCGGGTGCGTACACCGACACGTCGCTGGCGATGGTGCTGACGGGCGGATTCGCCGTCGGAAGCATCCTCATCACAGCGACCGACGGCGGCATCTCCGTCGGCATCGACGCCTACCTTTTCGGGAGTCTCTCGACCGTCTCGACAGCGAACGTCGGTCTCCTCGTCCTGATGAGCCTCGTCGTCGTCGGCCTCGTCACGCTGACGTACCGGCCGCTTCTGTACGTCACGTTCGACGCCACCGCTGCGCAGGCGGCCCGACTGAACGTCCGTCTGTACAAACGGCTCATGGTCGTGCTCACGGCACTGGTCGTCGTCAGTGCGATGCAGATTATGGGCGTCATCCTGGTCGCCGCGATGCTCGTCGTCCCCGTCGCTGCGGCGGCGCAGGTCGCACGTAGCTTCAGGCAGTCCATCCTGCTGGCGATACTCGCCGGTGAGTTCGCAGCGATAGCCGGTGTGACCCTCTCGTACAACTACGGCGTCGCGGCCGGCGGTTCGATCGTCGTCACGGCCCTCACGGTCTACGTGGCGACGCTCGCCGTCCAGAAACTGGTACCGAGCCTGCGCCGCCTCGGCCGACTGCGACCCGGTCACTCCGAGGCCGGACTCAAAGCCGATGGCGGTGAGAACGAGTGACTGTTGGGCAGGGCGACACCGAGTCGGCTGGTCGACAGCCCTACGAGTACGTCATTATCGGCGGCGGCATCCACGGCACGTGTCTGGCGAACTACCTCCTTGCCGACGGTGGCTACTGCCACGACGAGGTCCGAATCGTCGAGCCACGTGACGAACTGCTCGCGTCCTTCGAACTGAAGGCCCGTCAGTGCGGGATGAAGACGTTGCGTTCGACGTTCGTCCAACACATCGACTCCGAACCATTCTCGCTTGAATCGTTCGCTGAAGGGGCCGGACTCGGAGCCGAACTCGTCGCGACGGACGACTACCCGAGCCGACCCACACTCGATCTCTTCCTGGACCACGCTCGTGCCGTCATCGACCGTGCCGACATCGACGACTGTCACCGACAGACGCGGGCGATTGGTATCGACAGTAGTGATGACAGTCTGCAAATCGAGACGCCAGACACCAGATTCGAGGCCCGGCGTGTCATCCTCGCGCTCGGTCTCGGCGCCGACCCGACGTACCCTGAGTGGGCGGCGGGGCTGTCCGACGGCGCACCGATCACACACGTCTGGCACGGTGAGTTTGACCCGTCGACGGCGGCCGCGTTCGACGGCGAGACATACGTGGTCGGTGGCGGTATTACTGCGGGACAGCTGGCCTGTACCCTCTCGGAACAGACGAGTGTGACGCTGCTATCGCGCCACCAGCTGGCGAGTGCGCTGTCGGAAGCGGACCCGTACTGGCTCAACTGGCGCCACCTCGAACGCGAGCTACATTCGCTGCCACCGGGGTCACAGGCACGCCACGACCGGGTACGGGCCGCTCGAAACGATGCGACGATTCCACCGTACGTCGAGCGACGACTGGACGAGGCACGCGACTGCGGGGCTCTCGACGTCCTCATTGGGGAAATCGTCTGTGCACACGCTACTGAGAACGGGCTACTGCTTCGATTTGCTGACGGCACCACAGATTCGAACGCGCAGGTGATTCTGGCGACCGGACTCGACCCGGTGCTGGACCACCCGCTCGTAAGTACCGTTGCGGAGTCACTGTCACTCCAGCGCGGGACGAACGGCTTCCCTGTGCTCGACGACCGGACGTTGGCGTGGCAGCGAACCGACGGGAGTCCGTCGCCAGTGTACGTCTCGGGTGCGCTCGCCGAACCCAGCGTGGGCCCGTTCGCTCGAAACGTTATAGGCGCTCGTCGTGTCGCCGAACGGCTGCTCGATCCGCCAGACCAGGCTGATTCGCGGCGAGCAACCCCCCGCTATAGTGGGACGTCCTGAGGCTGACGCTGTCAGGGTGGTAAGTCTCTTTGTAGAAGTGCTGGTTTCGAGACGCCGCTCAGTGGTTCTCGTGGATGTGCTCGCGCAGCAAGTCTGTCTCCTCGAACTCTTCGTTGCACTCTGCACACGTGTTGTGGTGGAGCGCGACGTGCTGGGTGACGCCGGCGGCGCTCTGGAACTGTGCATCGCAGGTGGAACAGGGGTATGCCATTACATTAACAATCGAGGCGAGCAGATACTAAAAGGGTTATTAAAAATAAGATAGCTAAAGTTACCATACCGTATTAATTTTCTCGCCTAAATAACTAACTAGAGTGTAACCGAAGCGAGATATCGATATGATTTCCTCTGGGACCAAACAACCGGTGTAATCCGCCGAGTAGTCTGCAGGTGATTATTCTGTGCCCCTGAAGGCCCCACTCTATGGAAATGTCATGCTAGCTTTGTGCCCGTTACTACATAGACGGTCCCACCGTGAAACGTCTCGCTGGAAACCGATGCGAACGTCTCTTCGACTGATCGGACGATCGGGGCTTCGGGATACCAGTTTGTACTGTAAGCCGAGACACCTTCGATGAGTGGGTTGAGACAGCGAAGCGGTGCCGTCTGGAATGACCGAGCGTCGAGAACTGCAGTGCGTCCCCCTGGGCGCAGTACGTCAGACATTTCGGACACGACCGCCTCGACATCACTCATCGCGCTCAAGGACAGTGTTGCGCACACGCCATCGAAGCGACCGTTCGACAATGGCAGTCTCCGGGCGTCCGCTCGAAGTACCTCGACTTCGCAGTTCAACTGTTCGCCGCGGTCCCTCGCTCGCTTGACCATACCGGGGCTGGCGTCGACGCCGACGATAGTTCCAGTCGGGCCAACAGCGTCGGCAAGTCGTCCGAAGTTGGGACCGGGACCACAGCCGACATCGAGGACGGTATCACCGTGGTCCAACGAGAGGGCGTCGACCGTCCGGTCGCGAAATTCGCCCGTTCGACCGAAAAGGAAGGCCGTGACGAACGCAGCGTACACCCGGTCGTGCCGGCTCCACCAGTCGTACACGCGCTGGCTGTGCGCGTGGTCGCGACGGTCGAAGGCCCACTGGCGAAACGCGTCAATCACGAGAGATCGACTCCGCGGAGTCTGCGGGCGTTGATGGCGACGATGACCGTCGACAGCGACATGAACACCGCACCGATGGCCGGCGACAGGAGAATACCTATCGGTGCGAGGACGCCGGCTGCGAGGGGTAACGCGAATACGTTGTACCCGGTCGCCCAGACGAGGTTCTCCTGCATCTTCCGGTAGCTCGCCTTCGAGAGTTTGATGAGCCGAACGACGTCGCGAGGATTATTCTCGACGAGGATGATGTCACCCGACTCGATTGCCACGTCGGTACCGGACCCGATGGCTATCCCGACGTCTGCCCTGGTCAGCGCCGGCGCATCGTTGACGCCATCGCCGACCATCGCCACCAGTTTTCCCTCGGATTGGAGCTGTTCGACTTTCGTGTCTTTCTCCTCGGGGAGCACTTCAGCGAAGTACTGGTCGATACCGAGTTCTTCGGAGACGGCCTTCGCGACGTCTTCGGAGTCACCGGTCAACATCGCCACCTCGATGTCCATCGCGTGCAGCGCGTCGATAGTCTGTCTGCTTTCCTCCCGGATGACGTCCGCCAGGGCGAACGCAGCAACCACCTCTGATTCGTCTCGGATGAGATAGATGACGGTCTGGGCGTTCGAGCCGGCCTCATCGGCAAAGGAAGCTATCGACGAGGGTCTATCGATGCCGAGTTTCTCGACCAAGTTGGGGCCGCCAAGATGGACCAGCTCGCCGTCTCGCGGGTCGCTGTGCTCACGGCTCGCGCCGTTCGCATTCGAGGCGGTCCCCGCCTCGCCCTCCCCGCTCGCCTGTTCAGAGCGGCTCCGCGGCTCTACGTCTATGGTTGCCTTGACCCCGAGACCGCGGAGATTCTCGAAGTTCGAGACGCTCGCTCGCTGGACGCCACGTTCTTCGGCAGCAGTCCGAATGGCACGGGCTATCATGTGTTCTGAGTCACCTTCCACGCCTGCGGCGACCTCGAACGCTTCTTGTTCTGACCAGTCATCAGCCGTTTCCACCCCGACGACACCTTGCTCTCCCTTCGTGAGCGTCCCGGTCTTGTCGAACATCACCGTGTCCAGATTCCGGGCCTCCTCCATAGCGATGCGGTCGCGGATGAGCATCCCGTTTCGAGCGGCTGTCGACGTATTGATAGCGACGACGAGCGGCACAGCAAGACCGAGCGCGTGGGGACAGGCGATGACGAGCACCGTTACGACGCGTTCCAGTACGGCGATGTTCAGTCCCACTGCGATGACCCACGCCACGGCCGTGATGGCCGCCACACCCAAGGCGGCGTAGAACAGCCAACCGGACGCCCGGTCGGCGAGCAGCTGTGTCTTTGACTTGGACTGCTGGGCGTCCTCGACAAGCCGCATAATGCCGGCGAGCGTGGTATCGTCGCCCGTTTTCGTCACGCGGACACGGAGGCTCCCGTCTTGGTTGACCGTGCCAGCGACGAGATCAGAGCCTTCCTCCTTGTCCACGGGTCGCGATTCCCCCGTAATCATCGACTCGTCGACCGAGGACGCCCCCTCGACGACTTCTCCGTCGGCTGGAACACTTGCTCCAGGTCGGACGAGTAGTACGTCTCCGTCCTGAAGTTCCGAGACGGGCACCTCCTCGGTCTCGCCACTCCCGGTGACTCGCTCGGCCGTATCGGGCATGAGTTTGGCCAGTTCGTCGAGCGCACCGGAGGCGGCTCGCACCGACCGCATTTCGATCCAGTGACCGAGCAGCATGATGTCTATCAGCGTGACCAGTTCCCAGAAGAACGGCGTCGTACCGGGAATGAATAGGCTGCCGACGGAATAGAGAAATGCGACGACGATCGCCATCGAGATGAGCGTCATCATCCCCGGCGACCGGTCTTTCAGTTCAGGAACCGCCATCTTGAGGAACGGAACGCCACCGTAAGCGAACACGACTACCGCGAAGACGGGCGTTATCCAACTGCTTCCGGGAAACGCCGGCGCGGAGAATCCGAGTGCCCCCTGTATGAACGGACTGTACAGGAGTACGGGTATCGACAGCGCCGTCGAGACGAAGAACCGACGGCGGAACATCTGTTCGTGACCGGCGTGCATCCCACCGTGGCCGTCGTGATCGGCCTGGTCGCCGTCTTCGTCGTCACTATCGTGCGTATGCTCGCCGTGTTCTGTTCGTTCGTGTAACTCCCGCTCGGCTTCATCGGCCTGTTCGGTCTCGTCTTCGAGCAGCTCCTGTTCGACACTGGAATCGGAATGGGTCCGGGGACTGTGTTGTTGTGGATGGGCGTGCTGGTGCTCGCTACTGGATGTGTCATCTCTATCGCCGGAAGATTCGAGCTGACAGATGCGGCAACAGGCAACAGGGTCCTCTGACTGCGGGACAGTAGGGTGATCCGGGGGCTGTTCGTCCGGGGGCTGTTCGTCCGGGGGATCGTGGGTTGGGTGGTTATTCATAAATTGTCTATTGCTACCGTTCCCCATTGTACTATCTACACGCCGACACTATCGTCCTCGGTCGGCAGGAAGACTCGAATGAGAACGACGGGATGGTTGTCAGTACGTCGTCGGTCAGGCCTTCGCGGTGTATCCCGCATCTTCGACGGCCGCCACGAGGCTCGATACGTCAGTGTCCCCCTCGACAGTGACCTGTTCGGCGTCTCGGTCGGCGGCGGCACCTGTGACGCCGGAGACGTCCTCTATCGCATCTTCGACTGTCTGTTCACAGTGTCCGCAGGTCATCCCTTCGACGGTGATAGTGGTAGACATACATTAGCAAATACGTCCCGCTCTTTTATTCGGATTATCATTTATTATCGAAACTATTTGGGGGGTATAGATTTGGAATCGAAGCAGAGTGTACCGGATGAAAATCAGAGAGTACATCCTGCGGTGTTGAGCGAGCGGGTCTGATGACCCAGACACAGAAGACGCAGTAGGTGCATAGGTCTTGTTCACAAACAGTGGTTGTGGTCCTCGGACCGCGCTTTTGAAAACAAATTTTTGACGAGCTCAGAGCTACCAATATTATGAACAATTGAGAAAAGAGAGGGCTGTGTTAGTCTATATATGCAAGCTGCCATCGTGGATGGGATGTTCGAATCCTTACGGATCGGATTCGGCTTCCTTTGGACAGCAGCCCTTGTCTCACCCATGGCGGCGAGACGTACTACGTCTGTTCAGAACGCTGCAAGGAGTCGTTCGAGGAACGTCCGACTGATTTCTCAGACCTACACCCACAAGTTTCTGAAGGAGGTGAGGCTGGCAGCCATGACCACTAACAGAATCCCGCCACAGCGCATCAACGAGAGACAGCAGTCCGTATCGCCACACCTGTTAGCGTTCCGCGTTCACCCCCTAACATCAGGGACACGATGCCCCAGCGAATTCACTGCGGGGGTGACTGAGCGTGACCGATGACCTGGTCGTCCACGATGCGTTCGTTTTGACTGTCGACGAGCGCAACCGACTCTACGAGCGTGGGACGGTCGTTGTCGACGACGGACACATCACAGAAGTTCGAAAGGCCAGCGACGGCGACGCAAGCATTGCTGCCGACGAAATAATCGACGGCGGTGGATAGCTCGTGATGCCGGGACTCGTCAACGCCCACACGCATCTGGAGATGACACCACTGATTGGCGCCTTCAGCGACCGCAGTCTCCAGGAGATGATGGGAAGCATGACCGCTATCTTTGGTCGCCTGGCCGACGGCGAGTTCGACTATCTCGTGGATGCGGGATACGAATTAGCTGCGCTGAACTTCGCGCTTGCCGGTGTTACGACGTCCAACTCGATGGACGTGCAGCCCGATACCGGTGCAGAGGCGTTTGGCGAGGCTGGGCTTCGTGGGTTCTTCGGCCCGGTACTTACGGACCTCTTCTGGGACGAGGCCGTTGACGAACAGTTCGACCGGGCTCGCCGCTTTATCGAGGAGTATCACGACACCTACGACGGTCGCATTCGAGCGACTATCTGCCCACACGACGACTGGTCGTGTACACGCGAGCTCTGGGAGCGGACAGCGGCGCTCACGTCCGAGTATCCCGACGTACTCGTGCATACTCATCTGCTCGAGCTCGAGGCGAGTAACACGATGGCACGAGCCAACGGCGCCACGGACTCGCTTGCGTTGCTCGACGATGTTGGTCTCCTTGATGATCGCCTACTCGCGGCACATTTCCGTGTCGCCGACGAGGACGATATCGAGCGAACTGCCGCGACAGGTGCGTCTGTCGCACACTGTCCCTCTGTCTTCTCCTACTGGAATCCGGACGCGGATATGCAGTGGACACCGGTGCCCGAGTTACGGGCGGCGGGCGTCGACGTCGGGCTGGGAATCGACGACCACTATTGGCACGATTCCTACAGCCTTTTGGGCGAAGCGCGACAGGCTCGCCTCGCAGCCAACCTCAAGCGGACCGCGGGACAGTACACGTCGATGGAGCTCGTCCGAATGCTCACTATCGAGGGAGCACGGGCTCTCGGCGTGGGCGACGAAATCGGGAGTGTCGAACCCGGCAAGCGAGCGGATTTGATTCTTCTGGATATGGAGAAGCCGAAATTCACGCCGCTAACCAACATCCCCGCACATATTGTGAACAACGCCGCCCCGGCCGACGTAGAGACGGTCATCGTCGACGGAGCCGTCGTCGTGCGAGACGGGAACCCGGTAACGATGAACGTCGACAAGGTGCGACGGCAGGCGGAGCAAGCCGTCGACCGCTTTGCAAACGAGACGAACTGGGAACTGAATATTGGCGGGGCTGAGCCGCCAGGGACGGTTGATACCCTTCGGGAGGTCCCGAAGAGGGGGCCGACACGGCTGTTGTCGCGGCTTGCGGTTCAGTCAGTACGGGACACGTTCAAATGGTAATCAAAACTGGTACACCGCCGTCTCACAGACGCTTGCATATGATCATGCGATACACCAGAGCGGGGTGTGAGAGATGAATCGCCGGCGTGC
The DNA here is from genome assembly GCF_029338235.1 of Haloarcula rara. Classification (GTDB taxonomy): domain Archaea; phylum Halobacteriota; class Halobacteria; order Halobacteriales; family Haloarculaceae; genus Haloarcula; species Haloarcula rara. The sequence continues at coordinate 73,491 of NZ_CP119786.1, read as the reverse complement.
AGATATGGCTGCCGGCGTCCTCGTCGCGGCCATCTTTCTCTTTGGCGGAGTGCTCACCTGGCAAGCATACCAGCGACAGCGCGCTTTCGAACAGATGGGTTCGATGATAGGGATGGGGTCGTCGATGGGTGCTACTCACGGAACGAGCCCGCTCTTGTACGTCTTCGGGACGCTTTTTCTCTCCGCTGTCGTTGGCGGCGGGTATCTCTTCGTTCGAGATGAGTTCACTAACCCAGATGCAGACACCCGTTCGCAGGCCACAGCAGCGAGTGCGGATAGTTCTGAGAGCATTGCATCACCGGAGGAACAACCGGATAGCGAGACACCTCAAGACACCCAACCACAGGCTCGTGTGTTAGAGCTCCTGCCGGAAGACGAACGCCGAATTCTCGAACCGGTACTGTCCTCACCCGGCCTCACGCAAATTGAATTGCGCGACCGTTCGGACTTCTCGAAGAGCAAGGTGAGCCAGACGGTCAGTGCCCTGGAAAAGCGCGGTCTGTTGTACCGCGAGCGCCAGGGGCGAACGTATCGTGTCTATCCGAGTGACGGGCTAACTGAGAGTCAAAGGAGTTAACCCTCGGCACGGTTGGCCTGGGATTGATCACGTGGGTCACGACCAGCCGAGAATGGCAGTTGGACTGGCTGCTCGCGATACTGCTCGGCGTCCTTTCGCTGTCAACGGGCGCGCCAGCCATCTGGTATGACCTCTGTGCGCGTGGTCAAACCGATAATCTCTCGAACTGAGACGCCTCGGGTAAGTCCTGCCTCTCCTGCCAGTCGAAGTTCTAGTGGAGCGGGATTCATTACACAGCCGAATTCGGCACGTATGAACGGTCCTGTTTCTGAGAGTCGATTAGAACGCTCTATAAACACTCTCGAACGCTCTCCTGTGTCAGTTCACACCCATTGTGATAACCACTGAGGGGTCCTACGCTTACCTGAGGCGAAAGACAATGACCAACTTCACCATCGGCCGCTGGCTGCTCGTGGCGCTCGCAATCGTCGGCCTCGCGCTGGCCCCGGGACTGGGGAGCGCACACGGCAACGACACGGCGGCAGATGACGCGCCCCCGTACGACGAGACCACCGACGACTGGGCGACCGGGATGGACGGCCACATGACTGACCACATGGGTCCCGGTGCCGTCGAGTGGATGGAGTCCACCATGGGCGTGACTGTCGATGAGGTGGCCCAGGACCACGCTGACGACGATCGCCACGATAGGGGGACGTACAGACAGGGCCACTGCTGATACTGGTGGCTGTAAGTTCGCAAAGATATTCGCCACCCCGGGGTGGCGAATTACTTCAGTTTGTTACAGCCACCAGTATGAGGGGCTTCCCCGTTTCGAGCGTTCCAACCGAACACCACACCGACCAACGCAAGACAATGACGCAACTCACCACTCACATCGGACGCACTGCTCGTCGACTCGCGATATTCGCCATCCCGCTACTGGTCGCGACGACTGGAACAGCGGCTGGCCACGGTGGCGGGAGCTATGGCGGCGGCATGATGGGTGGGGGCGGCTGGGGCCTCTTTGGCGGCGCAATGGGGCTTTGGGGACTCCTCTGGATGGGGCTACTGGTCGCTCTCCCGCTGTATATTGGCTGGACGCTCTGGGCGGGTCGGGACGATGAGCGCGGCGAGCGCTCGATGGAGGTCCTACGCGAACGCTACGCCCGTGGCGAACTCTCGGATGAGGAGTTCGAACGACGGCGCGAACAGATAGAACGGTCCTCGTGAAACGGGCGTCGTACCGATAACGCAGACACTGTACCCACGCGTGCTTCATCTGGACATTACTATTAAATATCCAACAACTGTACCATGGCGTATGAGCTACACGATGGAAACGTCAGTGGCAGGTGACTTCGACCATGCGGGTGAGCTGGCCGTTGACGCGCTCGACTCGATTGTCACAGACGTCCGCAACCGATTGGAACGGGTGTTATCGACAGTCGGCAACGGAACTCGATAGTCGCATGTCCGTCGACCAGACGTCCGATGGCCTGCTCCGCGCCGTCTTGCTGGTCCTTGCAGTTATCGTCCTGTTGCCGGTGTTGACGATGGCGCTTGCGATGCCGATGATGGGGATGATGGGCTGGTGGTGGAACGGCGGGATGGCCAGCGGTTTCTCACCACTATGGGGCATCGGGATGATGCTCGTCTGGGTGCTCGTTCTCGGCGGGATTGGGTACCTCCTGTATCGCGCCTTTGCCGGTCGGACTACATCGTCGACCAGAACCGACCCTGCCCTCCGGGAACTCCGGGTAGCCTACGCTCGTGGCGACCTCACTAAAGAGGAATTCGAAGAGCGTCGTTCGAAACTCAGTCGTCAGGAGTCGAACTAGCCCGCCAGCAAATCTCTCTGTGCACTGTCGCAGGATTCTCTGATGATGGCCTACTTCGTTAGATTCCCAGTACCAGTGGCGTCGATCACCACTGTAATTGCGCTATATCCCTGCCGAGTGTCGGGAATCAGAACTGGAATTTATTATGGCCGCCGCTGAAATCCGAACGAATGTACGACCGAATACTGCTCTCGACCGACGGCACTGTCGCGTCTGAACAAGCTGCGACGCACGCACTCGAACTCGCAGCGGCGCACGACGCTGTCCTCCACGTCCTCTACGTCGTCGACGAGGACGTCGTGACTGCATACAGCGGCGACGAGTACGTCGACGAAGCCGAAGGTCCCGAACACGGCCTCGAAGAACACGGCGAAGAGACGCTTTCGGCGCTCCGGAGCCGAGCGTCCGAAGCCGGCGTCGACATCGAGACGGCAATCCACCACGGTCGCCCCGCCGAGACCATCGTCGAGTACGCCGATAGTAACGATACGGACCTGCTCGTGCTCGGCACCAAACGGCGGCCGGAAGAATATCGCGCGCTACTCGGAAGTGTTACGGACCGCGTCCTCCGATTGACGACTCGGCCAGCGACTGTCGTGAAAACCGAAGTTACCGAGTAGCGAACGACGCAGGATTGAACGGTTTGTCCGAGCTGGTCGACGAGACACTATATAAACTTACCAATCGTGGCCGTCCCCGACGGGCGTTCTCGCCGCTACTGGCCGTTGGCGCGGCACCGTCAGCTATCCTCTGTGAGGGCCGTCGCAAGCGACAGCAACTGGATAACTGCGGTGTCCCCGATTCGATAAAACGTCCACTTCCCTTCTCGTCGTTTTTTGACGAGCCCTGCGTCCGTCAGTTCGCGAAGATGGCTCGCAACGGTCGACTGCGGGGCATCTAGGACAACCTGCAGTTCGCAGGTACACATTTCGCCGTCCCGGAGCGCCTCGAGGATACGTAACCGATGGTCGTTCGCGAGCGCTTTGAACACTGTGAGTCTGTTCTCGACCGTCTCATCGTCGACGTCCATCTCGAACAGTGACGTGACTCTCGTCTCCGGGTTCTCGTAGAGCCGTTCGAGCGTCTGTCGCGTCGAGGTCGGGATTGAATCTGTAGATTTCACAGGTGGACACTCCGAGTACGTCGCAGAGGCCGTGTCACGTCGCAGCGGTACCGTCACTGACCGTCTATCCGGCCGCTCTCTCAGACGTATCGGAATTATTCGGTTTCGAACCTATACCTTGTGGTCTAGATGACGGCGTTGAACAGCAGTCCGATGAAGAGTATCCCGCTGCCGAGCGTGACTGCGAACGACGCTATCAGCTCTTTTCGCATCACCTTCGACAGAATCATGAACTGCGGCAGGGAGAGAGCCGCGACCGACATCATGAACGCTAATCCAGTACCGATGGGAAGGCCCTTGCCGATGAGCGACTCGACCACGGGAATCACGCCAAGAATGTTCGTGTAAATTGGGACGCCGACAGCGACAGCACCGAGCACCCCTAGCGGCCCGGAGAGATACGACGTCACGAGTTCCTGCGGGACGTAACCGTGGATGACAGCGCCGAGGCCGATACCGACGACGACATACGGCATAATTTCCCGGAGCAACTCTTTGGACTCGGCGTAGGCCTGCTGGGCCCGTTCGCGCCGAGTCGGTTCATCGATATCGACGTCGGTATCCCCGAATTCGAACTCCTTGATGTACCGGTCCATCCCGGCTTTGTTGAGTAAGTAGCCACTCGTCATCCCGATAGTGACGCCACTGACGGCGTACAGCGCGGTGAGTCTGAAACCCACAACACCGGGAAGGACGACAAGCGCCGCCTCGTTGATCATCGGCGAGACCGCGAGGAACGTCATCGTGATGCCGAAAGGGATACCGGCACCAACCATCCCGAGGAATATCGGAATCGTTGAACACGAGCAAAAGGGCGACACGATACCGAGACCGGCCGCTATCGCGTAGCCGGTGATGGCACGCTTGCCCTCGAGATAGGCTCTGATCTTCTCGGGCGGGAAGTACGTTCGGAGGTAGCCGACGCCAAAGATGACGGCCAGCAACATTGCGGTGATTTTGAGCGTGTCGTACACCCAGAAGTGCACTGCCGCTCTGAGCGCCCCCTCGAGGCCGAGGAAATCGACGACGGCCGTCGCGAACTGGTCGAAGACCATCTATGCCCAGTCGTCGATGATTTCGACCAGTTCCTCCTTGGACGGGTTCGACCCGCTGAACACTATCTCGTCGTCAATCTCGAATCCCGGTGTGGACATGATTCCCTTGGCGGCGAGTTTGGCCGCGTCGCCGTCTTTTGTGACCTCTGCCTCGAACCCGTGTTCCTCGACGACAGCCTGGGTTTTCTCTTTGAGTTGCGAGCAGTTACTGCACCCCTCCGGCCCGTAGATCGTGATGTTCATAGGTCTCCTCCCGGTTCCCAGGGGTCCGTCGGCGGCTGGGTCGTCCGAGACGATGTATTACGGTTCGTCGCAACAATTCGGGCTGACATACATATCGAGAAAAGCCGAATTAAGACTAAAACGTTTCGGTAGAATTCGATTTGCTTTGGCTACTTTACTACTCTGGCCCGAGTATAGTGTCCACATAAGTTCCTATTAGTGGCTATAAATCGGCTAATTCAGTAGATTAAAATCACACCACCATATTCACTCGCGAATAATCGGGCAGCTTCAATTCGATAAAATCCAATTCGATTATTCGCTCCAACACCGTCAGGGAAAAGTCGAATGCACCGATTCACGAACCTTCCTGCAAGTTCGCTCTATCTGTGGTACCGTGGTCTACTCAACAGCTCCCACCGGCACCGCAGGCATCACCGTACTGCACCCCTGTCTCCTCGCTGATGGCTTCGTTACACTGCATCAGGACTGTCTCGAACTCGAATTCAGTCGTCTCGGACTGCATCGCCGCCAGTTCCTCGCCGAGCGCTTCGGCGGCCGCCAGCACGTCTTCGTCAGCGGTGCTCAACAGCACCCACCTCCGGTTGACTGGGCGAACTCCCGACCGAGCTGCTCGCTTATCACGTCGTTTGTCTCCTGCAAGAGTTCGATGAGCGCTTCCTGTGCCTCACGATGACGCTCCAGGGTGTCATTTTCGTCCATTTCCGCCTTGAGATCTTGGAGTTCGCTCATGAGCGACTGGTCGAACCCACCTCGCTGCATCTGTTGTTGCTTCTGCTGGAACTCCCGGAGGAGCGCCGACGCTTCCGAGTCTTCTTCGAGCGCCTCACTGGCTTCGACGAACTCCTGATATGTCTCAGAATCGGTGAGCGTCTTCATGAACGTCCGGAGTTGCTCCTCGACAGCTTCCTCGCCGGACTGAACCTCGCTCATGAGAGGGCCACCCCCTGCTTCCGCTCAAGGTCTGAGAGCCCGGTAATCTCGTCACCGAAGGCACGCAGTTCGTCCAGTCCGACCGGCTCGTCCCGTCGCAGCGGCGCGAGCATCATCGGTGTCTCGAAGCGGTCCTTGATTTCGCCGAGATACTTCTCCTGTTGCGCCCGCCGATTCGCGAAGAAGGCGTTGTCGCCGTACGCCTCGGGTAGCAGGTAGTTCGCGACGACGAAGGCCGTCTCGATACCGACTTGGTCTCTGAGGTCCTCGGCCGCCCGATAGGCCTCCATCATCGGTGTAAACTCCGGATACATGACGAACGCGAAGGAACTGCGCTCGGGGTCCTGCATCGTCTCGATGACCTCGTCGTACTGGTCGCCCTTCGCCGGTGCGGCCCCCTTCGTCAGCGACCCGAGGTCCATGAACCCCTTCCAGTCGGACGGAAGTTCGAGCAGCCGGAGCGTGTGCCCCGTCGGAGCAGTGTCGAAGACGACGATGTCGTAGCCGTCCTTCTCGAAGTAGCTGACGAACTTCTCCAGTGCGGCCATCTCCTCGGCACACGGTGACTCCAGCTCCTCTTCGACGTTGGCGATAGCGGCCTCGACGTCGATTTCGGTGTCCTCCTTGTCCGCGTACATCTCCTGGACGTGACTCAGGACCTGTTCGCGGTACTCTTCGAGGGCCTGTTCCTGGTCGATTCGGGCCGCGTCGAGGTTCGCCTGGCTCACCGACGTGGGGTCGTGACCGACCGGCTCGCCGAAGATGTCTTCGAGGTGTGCCGCCGGGTCGGTCGTGACGACGAGCGTCTCGTAGCCGGCTTCGGCGAGTTTCGTCGCCGATGTCGCTGCGACGGTGCTCTTGCCGACACCGCCTTTCCCGGTGAAGAACAGATAGCGGGTCTCCTCGCCGGGCGTCAGCTGCTCGGCGACCGAGTCGGGGTTGGCCAGCGCGTCGACGTCGACCGACTGGTCCGTCTCGACGTCGGTGGCCGAGCCGACTTCGACGGTGGCCTCCTCGCCGTCGTAGATGACGCCGCCGACATCTGAGAGCAGGTCCAGACCCGCAATCTCGCCGGGCTGGAGGGGATAGGTCGCCGTGGCGTCGGCATCGAACTCAGTTCGCGCTCGCTCGATGACCGCCTGTTCGTCTGCGCGTTTCCCCTCGAAGAATGGGTCTTCACAGACCGATTCGGGGAGGTAGCCGTTGACGACGAGTAGCTGTGACTCGATGCCGAGTTCGCCCAGGTCCGAGGCGCTGCGTTCGATCTCTTCGAGCGAGGACTCCTCTGGCTTGCCGACAAAGGCGAAGGCCGTCTGCTCGTCGTCCTGTAATGTGTCGATGGCTCGCTCGTACTGAGCCTTCTTGTCCTCCATCGAAGCGGCGGGCCCGATACAGGTCGAGCCGCCCTTCTCCAGTTCGGCGTTCCAGTCCGAAGGCAGTTCCATCAGGCGGATGGTGTGACCGGTCGGCGCGGTATCGAAGACGACCACGTCGTATTCAGGACTATCCATGAAGTCGACGAAGTTGTCAAAGGCGGCTATCTCCTCGACACATGGGCTGTTGAGCTGCTCCTCGACGGTTTCGAGTTCCTCGTCGTCGAGCAGCGCCCGCATCGGTTCGATGGTCTCCTGGCGGTACTGCTCGGCTGCGACGTCGGGGTCGATTTCGATGGCCGAGAGGTTGTCGATATCCTCGATTTCGGTCACCTCGTGGCCGATATCCTGCTCGAAGATGTCCGAGAGGTTGGGTGCCGGGTCGGTCGTCACCAGCAGCGTCTCGTAGTCGTTGTCTGCGAGCCACGTTGCCGTGGCACAGCTGACAGTGCTCTTGCCGACGCCGCCCTTCCCGCTGAAGAAGACGAACTCCGTATCTTCGCTAGTCGGTTCGACAATTTCTCTGGCTGGTGTTTGTGTTGTGGCCATCTACGCTTCCTGTGGCTCGGCGGAATTCTCGATAGTCGATGCGAGTTCGTCGTACGAGAGATACGCCTCTTTGGCGACGATCTCGTCGTCGACGACGGTAATCGGAAGAATCGACGGCCCGTGCTCCTCGACCAGGGCAGCGATTCGCTGGGTCTCGAGGAACTGCTCGATGTTGTGTTGCATATTCGCACGCGTCACCTCGACGTCGTACTCGTCTTCGAGTTGGTCGAGGGCGGCGCTGACCTCGACGAGTTCGTCGTCGGGGTCCGGTCCACAGACGCCGGTGGAACAACACATCGCTTCTTCGTACAGGGTGAGTTCAGTCATTGGAATCGTATCTCCGTTCAATCGAACCGCGGATGCGGACATACTCTCCGCACGTTCGGCGGAACTATACTGCCGAATTCATTTGAACATTTCTTCAGATAAACTTCAACCCTTCGGTCAGCCTCCGAAGCGATCGGTCGGCCACGATTCATTTTCGGGACGCGGTCTCGTCCGGCAGCGCGACGTGGGCGCACTGACGAGGCTAAACGTGCTTTCGGTCTCACCGTTCCGTCGCTGCCGAGTCGGATCCGGTGGCATCCACTTCGTATCACCGGCCACCATTGTCACCGCTTCATCGTCTGCGATGACCGTTCCGTGCCCGTCAAGGGGGATGTACACTCCCTCGTGGTCGTTCCAGCAGTAGTCGTGTAGGCTGTTCGGCCAGCCGGTGGCACAGCTGACCTTCGAAACGCCGACCTGTTCGGTATCGAGGGCGTCGCTATGGCTGTCCATCGCACCCGAAACCGGTTCGAGTTCTCGTAGCTGACCCACGTGAACGCGGCCACCAGCAGCGACACCTCCGCCCGTGAGACGCTGACTCCGTGTGTGGTGGCCGTCTCGTGTGGCGTTGGTGAGCCACAATACGGACCTCCATGCGTGGATTATATCTGAGAATACCCTAAATTGTCTTGTATCCTGTCCTCACCGATTCACAGCGTGCACTACACAACACTTACTTTACTATCTCCTCAATCTAGCCGCATGTCATCGACCGAGCGATTACAGCGGTATCTTTCCGACGAACGCGGTGGCTGTGGCGACGAGGCGGTTGCCCAACGGCTCGATGAGCTCGACGAGTTGGACGCGATTGCGGGCGGTCCCGATCTCGAAGCGGACGTAGGCGTGTTGTCCGCGCTGGCCAACGAGACGCGGTACAAGATTGTCCGCATCCTGCACGTCGCCGACGGGGAGCTCTGTGTCTGTGAGTTCTCACCGCTGCTCGACGTCAGCGACAGCGCCATTAGTCACGCGCTCTCTCAGCTCACTGACGCCGGACTGCTGCGCCGACGGAAGGACGGGAAATGGCGAAAATATCGGACGACTGCTCGGGCGACCGCGTTGCTGGTCGCACTCGACGGGTCTCGGGAATGACTGACAATGCTAGTGCAAGTATAGCCCCGTTTCTTTGCCCCCTCCCGCGTAGTCCGATGTGATGTACGACCGGATTCTCGTCGCAACGGACGGAAGTGACAATGCCCAGCGCGCGACAGGCCAGGCGCTCGACCTGGCTCGGCAGTCCGGAGCAGAACTCCATGCGGTCTACGTTATCGAAACCAGAACAGGGTACGATAACGCGATTGTCGATCCCGACACCGTACGGCAGAATCTTCGCTCCGATGGCGAGGCAGCTCTGACGACCATCGCGTCGGAAGGAGAACCCGATATATCCGTTGTCACATCGATTCGAGAAGGGGTCCCACACGAAGAGCTTCTGGCATACAGCGATGAGCGAGGCATCGACCTCGTCGTCATGGGTGCGAAAGGGCTATCGGCCTTCAAGACGATTCTCCTCGGAAGCACGACTGAGGCGCTTCTACGGGCCGATCAGGTTCCCATCCTGGTTGTCAATAGTTCTGGAGAGTGAGCACCCATGCGAGGGTTACCGCCCTGAAATGACCGTTTCACCGTCGGACGTCCGCTTCTGGCGTCAGGAAATATCGAGGACAATCCTGAGCCGGCGTAGTCGTCGTATCGACATAGATAGATTTTGTATAGCGATATACAATTTATAATAATTGATGCGCAGCAGGCATACTTCCTTGTTGGTTGTGGTGACTCCAGTGGTCACAAAGAGCAACAGACCTATAAAATAATCAACTGTAACGCCCAGTATGCCGAAATCACCGGATGCAGATTCACTACCACCAACCTGTCCCCACAAAGAACTTGTAATCAGGAGTAAACGACCCGCATGGACCGGCGTTCGTTCCTCGCGACGACTGCTATCCTCGGCGGCCTCGCTGGGTGTTCCTCGATGCAAACGACCACGACACCAGCGCAGACCGCTCGACCGACCCAAAGCGAGACATCCACGGCTACCCCGGGAACGCCGGAACGCGAACGCCCGTCCTGTGTCGACCCAACCCGCCCGAATCCGGATAGCGAGAGCGGAGCGGTCGACCCGGTGGCGTACCCAGATACCAGACCAGCAGTCAGCGAGACGGGCGCCATGGCTGACTATATCGCCGCGTATGAGAGCGCATATCGGACCAACTGGCTGCTCGAAGAGCATGGGAGCGAACTGACCGATATCTACTTCGGCGTCGGTGAGCCCACGTATTTCGAGTCACCGCCGGCGTCGGTCATCGGCAGACTTCGATACAGCTACGGATTCGAAACCGATTCGGTCGTCGCCGACTCATCGACCATCTATGCGTCGTACTACGTCGACAACACACTCATCGTGCGGGCGGAGCGTCGGGGCCGGTTGCGGGACGAGTCGGTCCTGCAACCGAACCCGCTCGACAGTGGGCACGTACTGGAGTGTTTTGACGAGTGAGAGATGATGGACCGCCCGAGAGCCACGGCAGCGCCCCGGTCGGCCCCGCGCGCGGTCACGTGGCACCCTCCTGGGCGCTTCATCCCGGCCGGCTGCCCCACGTTCGAGACACGATATAAACACCCAGTGGCGAGCGTAAAAATGAGCCTCGCAGACCGCAGGTTGCCGACGCGTTTGCACACTGGGCAGCCGATAGATGCGCTAGCTGTCTCCCGGTGTGGTGTCTCACTGGGTGGGTTAGTCCGGTGAGAGTGCCTCTAAGTCGATCTCGAAGTGTAACGTCCCGTCGACCACCTCACGGGTGACTGGGACCTGTTCACCGACTATATCCTCGATTTCGTCCGGCGAAAGGCCGTACGCGTCCAGAAGTCGTTTCAGCTCGCAGTTGGCTCCCCAGACCGGCGGGCGTTTGAACCGCTGTTCGAAGTTTGGGCTGGCCGGCAACTGGAGGTGGAAACAGACCTCGTGACTCTCTTCGGTGACTTCGACAATCTCAACGGTGTCGAGGTCCCCGTTCGACTGCACGCTGGACAGGGCTCGGGCCGTGTCGTCGATTTCTCCGGTCACGTCCGGCCGTAGCGTCGCGCCACGTCAAATCTCTTACTGACGACACTTTCGGACAGCCGCAACGCCGGGTCGGGAAGCGAGCGCCATGCAGACAGCCGATACCCCATCATAGAGGCAAGATTTGAGAGGAGTCGCCCCGTAGAGAGTGTATGAATGTCGACGCACTGAAAGAACTCGCACCACACTACATCGCGCTGATGATTCTGGTCGTTCTGGTCCTGACGGTCGTTCAAGCAGCTGTGGGCGACGTCGGATTCTGGGCCGAATTAGCGATTGTTCTCGCCATCGTCTTCGCGTATCGCCCCATCGTGGTGAGACTCGGTGTCGCCCCCAGTGGATGGACGTAGCGTGTGGGACTGCCCCTCGATGCAACACAGCCAAAGCGTTCTCCCCCTGTACAGGGTGGCCGGGAGTCGTATCCAGCCGCTAGTAGCAGACGGATAGCGGACGGTCATTCCGCGTCGCTGATCTGTTTGCGGCCGGTGAGTTCGTCGGGAACCAGACGGAACTGACGGAAAGCCACATCCGTTGGGGGCTCCTCGAAGATATCGACGAGTGGGATATCGACCCCCCATCGTTCCTGGACGGCGCTCGACTCGTGGGGCTCGTTCGTCAGGTCCTCGAGAGAACCGGTCGCGACGACACTCCGCCACCCTTCGTCTGTCTGGTTGTGCGTGACGAAGGAGACGGGCTGAGCGACGAGGGACTCCTTCTCACTCCCCGGTGGGAGCGCAAGCCGGAAATGGAAGTGTTTCACGTCCGCGTTGAACCCGTACGACACCGGCGTGGCGTATGGGGGGTCGTCGCGACTCGTCGAAAACGAGATGACGCCCGTCCCGCCGTGCCCGAGAAACGCGGTCAATTCGTCTTCGGACATCTGTGGCCAGCGGAAATTCTCCATACGAAATAGAAGCTCCACACCGGCAAAAGTGTAAGGAGTAGTTCATATTCTCGACACCTCGTACCGTCGAACCATAGACTGACCCTGACTCCATCCGAGGCTCTCGACCGAAAACGCGGAACGCACCCGACGGAGTGAGCGTGATAGATTGCCGCCCAGTCAAGCTATAACCGGAACGTGTCCCCTCGTCGGTCGTCGGGCTTTGCCCTGGCTGCACAGTCCGCACAGAACCCCATCTCGCCGTCGTAATGGAGCCGACAGACGGCCGTCCCACAGCGGTCACACTCCTGACGTGCCGGTCGAGACTCACACAGCTGGCAGCGCGTGTCTACGTCCATGGGGTCCCTACACTGGGGATCGCCACAACTGTTGTGGGGGACGGGCCTGTCGGCGACGCTGGTGCAGTCGGTCGCGCACGTGTCTATCTCTGGCCGGCACGGGGGTTCGACGGTCGAGACCCGCTGTCCGATTGTGAATCTGTTGGGGGACAGTCTGGTACATCCTGCCGGGTGTTACAGAAGTGCAGTTCAGTCTAGCAACTCCTGAACGATTGCATGACCGACGCGAACTGCGTTCTCCGCGCCCAACTCGAAGACATCGCGTTCGATACTCTCGACCGGATCACCGCCCGCTGGTTCGCGGTCGAAGTTCGATGCGGCTCGAACGGAAATGTACTGGTCGAGTAGTCCGAACCGCTCCAGTGCTGTCACCGTCCCGGCGTCCTCCATCTCTGTCGTTGCGAACGCAGTGAGACCATACGATGCACAGAGTTGCGCGACCTGCGTGGCTGCGGTTGTCCCGTGGTAGACCTCGTCGCCACAGACAGTCGCTCCAGTGTCGACAGTCGGGGACCGGCTGTCGTCGTAGTCGGTTCGAATCGCCTGCACACGCGCACTATCCGCCAGCGACACGTCCTGTGCAGCCCCAATCGCCCGCTCGACGAGGTCGGCGTTGAGTTCCCAGATGTACTCATCGACGAGCCACTGCATCCGGCGTGTAGTCTCGCCGATACGGAGTTTGATATCGCCGTCGACGACCCGGTCCGTGACGAAGACACTGCCAACTGTCCCAGCAGCAGGATTGCAGCCGGCAATTCCGACGGTCAGTATCGTCGCGTCTTCGAGTGCGACCTCGTCACCAGCTGCGAGCGCGGCGACCGTCGTTGCAGCCGCACTCTTGCCGATTCCGGTCGGGACGAGGGCGATGTCGGGGGCGCTGGCATACTGTAGCTCGTGTTTACAGCCGGCGATAGCCACCTGACGGTCGAAGTCGTACCGTTCATGCCAGGGGGCGACCTCCGACGCGTCACCGGTGTACTCCGCGTCAGTGAACGCTGGAAGAACAACCACAGCCGGAGCGAGTGTCATATCGCTATTCACAGTGCGTGGTACAAAGAGTTCAGTGAGGGCGACCCGTTCGGAGCCTGATTCTCCTCATTGTCACTGGGGGCGATGAGTGTCGGCTGCTGGCCAGCCTCGGGTGCTTCGTCGGGAGTTCGTACAGGGGAAACTCGCTAAAGCGTTCGCTGTCCAGCGGTATTTCCGTCGACTGTCTATCTATCTCCGAACGGAAAGTCGCCTGTCGGTAGTCGATCGTATGCGGATACGTACACCGTAAACTCCGTCACCAGATGACGGCTGTCTGACGCAGTTCTATGTGGAACACAGGCATAGCTCCCCTATGAGCAGCCAGCCGAGCCAGCCGTCCGGAATCGATTCACAGAGGGTGTCGTGTACGTTCTGTGGCTATCTGTTGACCGAACAGTTGCTCGCCCTCCAGTGCTATCCCAGCGAGGCGACGTCGGTGCCGGCCGGTGTTCCGAGCGACGGCGGCCTCACGCTCTGTCCGGACTGTGCGAGCGAGGTGGTCGCACTGCTCACAAACTGGCACACACACGGACAGCCGCAAATCCGTACGGACGCCGCCATCGGCGACGCCTACCAGATAGTGGCCTCGACCTGCAGTTTCTGTGCGGACAGGACTCCCCGGGCAGGCCTCGGCATAGAACTCTATCGGCGCGTCGGCGACGAACTACCCGCGTACGCAACGTACACGCTCTGTGAGCACTGTCAATCGGTCTTTGGTGAGTTCCTCCGGTCCCTCCCTCCGAAGAGATAACGGCAGCCGCATCTCGAGTTATCCAGTGGCTACCGTCCTGGCGTGACCGACACCGGGGGTGTTACTCCGTCCACCTGATTTCGTACTCGAGTTCGAATCGTTGCGCTCCCGTTTCCGAATCGGTCAACCGTTCGAGTTCGACCTCGAAACGGGGTTGCTCCGGGACAGTCACGCTCTGTTTCTGTGAACCGCTCAGCAACTGGACATCGCCGGATTCGATCTCGGCCGCTGCCTCACGTAAGGCTCGCGCGATAGCGGTTCTCTCGGTCTGTTCTTCGGTTTTGAATAGTTGTTCCTCAGGCATTGGGACTCGCCTGCGAGGACATATGAGTTAACTGACAAAACCAGTATCGCTTGTTTCCACTCTGCTTGACACCGAAAAGTCCGACTGCACCATGGAGGCCAGTCACAGCAGCGGCTGGTCGGCGATTCCTGCAGACGAGCAGTCGTCAAACCGTACTGGGTGGCGGCAGGGCTCGAAGACGGGTGGCTCACGAACAGTACCTACCACCGGCGAATCGTTACAACTCACGTTCGACAGTGACAGGTGACTGTCGACCTGCCAGCAGTGCTGTGTCCTGCTCACAGCAGGAACGCGAACACCGGATACGAGGTCACAACGGCCAGCGACGGTGTCAACACCCACATCGTCACGATACGCTTGGCCGCCGCTGGGTCGAAGAGACTCCGCTGGTCGAGGTCGGCCGGCCCCTCGGCGCCGACATCCGGGACCTCCGGAACCTCCTCTGGCTTCTCTGCCGGCTTCTCATCTCGCGCGATGTCCCCGATAGTCGGGCCAGCGGGAGCGTCCTCGGCGCGCGAGGTCACCAGTGCGCCTGTCGTGACGTCTAACTCCGGCCCGTCGGGCGATGGCGTCGCTAACTCCGCCAGTGTGGCTGCCCGACTCGCCCGGCCCCACCCGAGCCCGATAATCGTCGACGTCGTCGAGACTGCGAGACTCGCTGGAATCCCCAGATAGGAGAGGATAGTGATAACCGTTCCCCCGACGATGGAGATGATCAGTGACGCGAGAACGGCAGCTCCGTGATATCGTCTCCGACTGTCTCCAGCGTGCGACGGGCGATGGTGAAACTACCCAGCCCGAAAGCCGCCACCGCGAGCATGACGCCCTGGTCGACTGTGAGGGACCCCCCTGCACCGACGAGAGGGGCCACGGCGTTCGCCGCGTTCGACGCCCCTGCCGAGAACGCCATATAACAGCCGATGACGACCACCGAGAGCGAGCCGACGATGTCCTGTGGTGACGCGTTCGGGTTTATCGAGGGCCGCGGAATCGCGCCCGACCGGTCGAGCTGGATGAAGTGGAGGTCGAACGTTGTGAACGCGATGTAGCGGTCGAGATACGGGTACAGATACCGGCCGACGACGACCCCGATAACCAGACACACCAGCGGGGCGACAATCCACGCCGAGACGATGACGAACATCAGCGCCTGGTTCAGGGTGCCCGAGGCCAGGCCCAGGCCGACGATGGCGCCGACAGCGGTCATCGAGGTCGAGGCCGGCACGCCGTAGAGATTCGATATCAACAGCGACGCCCCGGTGAAAAACAGCACGGCGACACTCGCGATGGGCGTAAACTGGGTCGCCGGCACGATACTACTGCTCATCGTCGCGATGACGTTCCGGCCGACGGTCCAGGCTCCCAGAAACCCGAACCCAACGAACAACGCTCCCGCAGTCGTCTTTCGAACCAGGCGTGAACCGACAGCCGGCCCGAACGCCACGCCCGTAGACGACCCTCCGATGTTGAACCCGACGAATACAGCGACACCGATACCCACGACGGCTAGCAGCTCGACCATCGTATCAGGAGCAACATCAGGAGACGGCATGTTATAACTTCTGACAGCAGGTCCAGGTCGGCACTGGGCGACTCCAGACACCGGCGATTGAGTGCGGAGCGAAAGCGGATTGGTCGGGTGCCACAAGAGACCGCTATCGCGTTCGGCCGAGTACCCACCGCTCCGGCCGCGATAGAGCCGAGTGACTGACGGTCACTCTGCCGTTAGCCAGAGGGTACCGTAGAACAGGGGCGAGGGGAGGAAGACGAAACTGAAAACCAGGAGACCCGTCAGGAAACCGCCTCCGCCGAGGGCGCCCGAATCGACCTCCCCAGAGAAGACGTACAGCCACACCATCCCCGTGAGGCCCGTGATAAGGGCGATTCTCGCTACCGACAGGCGGGGCTTGGAGACGAGGAGAGCCAGGACCGGAAACGACACGAGGATGTTGCCAGCGGTGACGAGGAATATCCACGACGTTATAGTCCCCCGGTAATCCATCGCGACGACAGCTGTCAGTGCCGCGAACGCGGTGGCGACGGCCACTGCAGTCAGTCGCTCGTCCGTTATCTCGGGTGACTGGACCGCCCCGGGTGCCGATGCAACGAATTCGCGAACACCCGCGACCACCCCGTCGTCAGGACGGTAACGCCAGACAACGAGGGCCAGGAGGCCCACCGTCAGTAGTCCGCCGATGTCACCCAGCATGGCCAGGAAGAGGAAGTGCGCGACGAACAACCCACCCAGCGCCAGGTGAGCCCCGAACAGCCAGTCGTCACGAGGGTTCCAGCCATCGTCCAGCCGGCGCGGATAGTAGAGCGCAAAGCTGCTGGCGAGGCCAACCAGCGGCACGCCAAAGAACAGTGCCCCCGAAACCGCCGACTCACCGGCCCAGCTAACGACCTCCAGCGCGATGGCTGGACGGGCGAGTGCCTCGTGTGAGCCGAACACGACGTACGTCCGTGGGGAGACCTCATCGCTGGCTTTTGGCCTGCCACGACAGCGCCCTGACCGCGCTAGGTCAGTGGGGTGGGACTTGTCCGTTGCGGAACCCCAGGGCCCTTCGGGAAGTACTGGAAGAACTCGCTCACACCATATCCTGGGCGTGAATCTTCTCTATGACGTCTGCCCCCTTCTCAGTTACCCCATAGACGCGTCCTTTCCGGCGTTCTTCGGAGACCAGTAACGTGACCAGTCCTTCGTCCTGGAGTTCCTGGAGGGCCCGCGAGATGTGGGCGATGGCACGGTCGGTGTCGGCCGCGACGAGCGAGGGTGTCGCAGGACCCGTTTGCAGTCTGTCGAGGGTATCGACACGGTACTTGGAGCTGATGACGTAACTCACGTCGTCCCACTCGTCGCTCATGTGGGCCCTCCCGAACGTCGATGGTGTGTTCCGCGAGGGGATTGGACGGTCATGTCGATGGTCGAGGGCGTCGATGTGGGTTAGTATACTGTGAACAATATTCGGAGCCGATGCGTATGTGCAGCATAACGAGTGGTTGCTGACCCACTTTCGAAAACACTTAGCTTGCACTCGAAAGCCCCGCAGTGGCCGATGTGGGAAATATACGTCTGAGCTACTCCCGGTGGAGAACTCGCCCGCATACGAGAAGGGCAGCAAGGTGAGGAGTGTTCTCCCAGTCGGGCCGAGTGGGCCAGCAGCGTCACTCCCGACCGTCGGAGTGGTGGGCGACTCGACGACCAGGAACGGTGTGGTGGGCTGTCGAATATCCGACCAGCGGTATCGCTTCGCGATATGCCCTGTAGGCCTGGTGATTGGGTCGCCGTTGACTGTCGATACAGTCCAGTCCCTCGGCATAACGACGTCGAAGCGCCAGCCAGAACCCGCGCTGCTGTTCGCGAAAGTAGTCGCATACGCATCGCTGAGTGCGAGACTGTCGCCGGGCGCAATGTACCCATCCCAGGTGGCTCGGTATTTGAGAAGCACCCATCCGTGTTCAGGCGGTCTGTTCGGTTCGTCCCCGACTGTCAACGAGTCCCTGTGTTGTACCGACTGTCAACCATCCGTCAATGTGGATGGGTCCGCGCCGTTCTCAGCGAGGATTCGTTCCAGGCGCTCCTCACCGTCCAACCAGACGGGGTCGAAGGTTCCGTTCGTTGCCGCCTCGGCTTCGCTGGTCGACCGTGCATGGTAGACGACACGGACTGTGAACTCACCCCTGGTCGACCCCTGGTAGAAATCGACCTGCACGGAACGAGTGACGTTCGCTGTCGGGGCCGTTATAGGAGTGCCAGTTCCAGCACGAACAGTAGAGTCGATACCCGCCGCTGACTGAACCTGTGCGGTCGTCGCTATCGGCCCACCAGCGAGGGCGATAACGACACATACGACGATAGTGACACGCGAATGTCACATGGCGAGGCCATCATGGTTGCGTCTCGACGATAAGAGCCCCGTGACGGGATACAGATTCGACCGGTATTGTTCATTGTTGGCAACGAGCGTATAACGAAATATGGGTTGCGTTATCACAGACCAGCTCAGCATGAGGGTCTACTCCCGAATTAAAAGATGGATGGGAGACACATGGGGGGATTCGGTGGGAGCATCGGCGGTAGCTGTCCAGGCATCGGGGAGACGCACTACCTTCCTCCCAGTTGATACTTCACCGGACAGTGTTAAATGTCTGTGGCATGGTGTGACATGAGTACTATCGGTACACGTTCGATGCCACGACGAGTTGGGCGATCACAGGAGACACAACACGGCAAATCCCGTCGCGTATCTCGTCTGTTACCACATCGGCACCGGCGAGTGGAACTATCCTCGCTCGATGGCTGGCCACCTCGACGCAGACCGTGTACAGGTCGAGGAACTCTGCGAGGAGACGGAGACGGGGGACTGCTCGAACGTGTCGAGTCGGGCACGGTCAATCAGCGCAACGTCAAAGCCAAAACGGCCGACGAGGTGCGCCAGCTTCTCTCCTGCTACCGCTTCTCACGCGAGAGTATTGCAGGGAGTGTCTCGACGGGGCGAGCCAGTGGGGCGAGCGCTTTCTCGCGGAGTTCAAGGCGACGACGGCAAGGAATCCCGGTACCGACTTGCCGACGGAGTTCACCGGGTAACGGGCCACCACGGATGAGCGAACCCTACTCGGCGGGAGACTGATACCGGTGGACGCGCTCGGCGACGGCCGACTCGAAGGCAGTGAGTGAGGCGATGAACGCTCCGTCCGCGAAGAGTTCCGCATACGCCTCACGGGCAACGTCTGCGACGAGCCGGTCACGAATTCCAGCCACTGTGGTCGATGTCCCATCGCCAGGCATCGCCGCAACTGTCTGCTCGATGCATTCCGAAGTCGCATACGCCGCGGCCAGCTCCGCGGCCGAGTGGCGCGCTGCATCCGACGGTTCGTCGCCGGGTTGGACACGCCACGCTGCGGCACGATTCCCGGCCTTATCCCGAATCAGGACGCCGGCCGCCGGGCCGTCGCGCCACGCCGACGGTGGGAACCCGGCCGACTCGTCGAACCGGCCTAAATCGGTGTGTGCCGCCGGCTGTTCTTTCTCGACCGCCGGGAGTGCTGGCACCCCTAGTCGGTCGAAGACCCCGGTCGCCGCGTCCGGTGACAGGAACGTCCCCGACCGGCCGGACCACACGTCGACGCCGACGAAGGCCGGTACTGCCTCCCAGTCGTAGTCGATACCCTCGTTGCGGGTGGCGATGCCACAGAACGTGATTTCGTCCGGGGCATCCGTCGCAGCCTGCAAGGCGTCCCGGTCCAGTTGGGCCTCTATCTTGTGGGCTGCCCGTCGGAACGCCACTGGTACCGCGGCCGCCGCATCGAACGACCCATCCGGTGTCGCGAAGGTCACGAACCCCGAGGGGGCGACTGTGAATCGGAACTGGCCGCCGGTAGGGAGTTCCTGCACCCAGACGTGCCCGGAGAACTCGCCCGTATCAGCAAGCGTCGATGTCTCGGGGCACTGCTTCACACGCCAAGCTATATGCCCACTGGTAGTAAAGGACGTGGGCGGCAGAGACCGCTATATCGTCCCGACGCCGGGAGCCCACGGCTGCGGTGATATCGCCACAGTCCGGTAGAAGTGTGCCTACCTTGCGCCACCACGTCGCCACAACTATACCGTCCACCTGAGACCCACTGCCCATGCAGGCAGCCCAGACCGAGTCGTCAGGAACCTGGCATCTCGTCGGCAGCCGTGGCTGTGGCGCCAATCCCGATGGAGACACCGTCGAGGGAACGTGGGCGACACTCCGCGACCGAATCGACCGGAGCGATGGCGACCGCTGTCGCCGCTGTAACTGGCCACCCAACCGCTAGGCCCTATTCGTCCTCACCAGAAGGCGGCCGTTCGGCGAGTCGGTCGAACCGATTCTGTGTCCGCTCGCGCCGCGTCGTCGTCCGCTCGGCCTCGTAGTCCCACGTGCCCGGCTCACCATCGACGACCGTCACCGACAACACCGCATCATCGTGGCGTCCGTCGTCGGGTAGCGCCGAGGCGTCGATGACCGCGTTCCCGACCTCGTCGCCGTCGGCCTCGAAGAACACCGTCGCCAGACCGTCCTCGACGGAATCGACGACAGCCGTGTACGTCCCATCGGCAAGGTCGACAGTGACAGTCATCAGTACGTCTCCTCTCGGACGATATCCCCCTCACTGTTTCGGACGGTCACCGTATCACCAGCGTTGTTCCAGACTGGCGACCCGTAGTCCCAGTACAGTTCGTCGTCGGTGTCGGTGCCAGCACCGGTGTAGAGGGTGACGCTGTCCCCAGCAGCCAGCGTGTAGCCGTCTGGGAACTCGTACGTCTTGTCGACCTCGTCGGCGACCGTCCAGCCCGTCAGATCGAGGTCCGTGTCCCCATCGTTGCCGAACACGACGTACTCGTCGTTGAGGTTCTCCCGGTCGTCTCCCGCTGCATCGGCGTGGATTTCTTCGATAACCAAATTCCCTCCACCGCCGTCCGTCGCGACTGGCGCGGGCGAAACCGCCGCCGCTCCCGTTAGCCGCTCACGTTCGGTGACAGCACCACCAGTCCCTGGCTCGATTGGGTCGCCGTCCCGGAGTACGGTCGGGTCCGTGGGGGCGGCCTGCTGTGTCTGAACCGAGACGGTGGTCCCGTTGCTGACCAGCACGATATCTCCGTGTAGGGCGGTCCAGTAGGCCGGTATCGACCGCGTCGCAAACCGGTCTAACACCGCCGCAGTTGGGTGGTCGTACTGGGAGTCGTACGCACTGGATATCACGACCGCGCCGGGGTCGACCGCATCCAGCAGCGCCCCACTGGTCGAACTCGAGGAGCCGTGGTGGCCGGCCTTCAGCACCGTCGCGTCGAGCTGCTGGCCGTACGTCTCGACGAGATACGCTTCCTGGTCGTCCTCGGCGTCACCGGTCAGGAGGAAACTCGTCTCGTTGTAGCCGAGTCGGAGGACGAGACTGTTCTCGTTGCGGGCCTCGCTCTCGAGGTACGGCTCGGGCGGACCGAGCACCTGGACGTCGACGCCATCGAACTGGATGCTATCGCCCTCACGCGTCTCGTACAGCGTCACGTCGTGTTCCTCGACGGCGTCGAGGTACTCGGTGTACGTCTGCGTGCTCGCCGCTATCCCCGGGTCGTAGATAGCGCCAATGCCGTCGGCCTCCGTCTCGTAGTAGTCGATGATGGCCGCGTTGCCGCCGATATGGTCGGCGTCGTTGTGCGAGACCACCAGCTGGTCGATTCGCGTTACGTTGTGTGACTGGAGATACTGTAACACGTACTCGCCGTCGTCGTTGTAGTGGCCGGTATCGACGAGCATCGTCTCGCCGGTCGGGCTGACGACGAGCGTACTCACCGACTGTCCGACGTTGATGTAGTGGACCTCGAGCGTGCTGTTCCACCCTGGTGTAGTTGTCGAAGTGGTGTGTACAGCAGCGCCATCGGTCTGGACGATACCCCCGCAGCCGGCGAGAAAGAGCAGACTGCAACAGAACACCAGAAGCACGACCCGGGGGCGGAACATAGGTTGCCATCACGGGGACTGCGCATATACGTTGTGTACCTAACAAAAAGACAGGCCACGGAGAGTTCAGCTCCCGAACGTGGTGGCGCTGGCTTGTCACTGGCCATCGTGCGAGCTCGTCGGTCCGAGCCGTCGTACTCGTCCAGCCTGGCACGCGTTCGAGGTTCGTCGTCGATATCGGACAAGAGCGAGGTCGTCAGGCGGGGTCGACCGGCGCGACGTACTGACTCCTCACCATGTCCCCGTCCCGCTACTGGACATAGTAGGAGTTGCGGCCGTTGATAGTCTTCGTGGTGAGTGTCCCCTTCGACGGGGCAACCCCGGCTTTCTCACGGGCGGACTCGACCGAGGGCTCCCACTCCCCTTCGTCCCACGACGTCGGCGTGTCCGCTTCGACGGACGCTTGGTCCTCGCTGGTCGCCTCGATATGGTCGGTGAGTTCGTCCACGGCGTCCACGGCTGTCGCTCGAAGCGTCGCCAGTTCCGCGTCGTCGTCGACGTCGATCCGTTCCAGGTTGTCACGGGCCTGGGAGGCGTGTGAGCGGTCGGTCATACACTAACCAACGGAGCGCCGAACCTTCCGAGTGTTGGTTAGCTGGCCGCGACAGCGGGCCGTCCCCGTCGAAACTAGCATGATAATACAGGCAAAACCGTCATACGCTCGGGAACCTTTCTCCATGACGGGCCCGAGTGCATCGCCCAGAACATCGCGCATCGTGTCTGCTACCCTATACGTATGGGCCGGGCCCGTTGGCTCGGGGTGGGCACTGGTCACGCTCGCCCCATCCGCGGTAGGACATCGCTACCGGTCCGGGACGTATCGAGTGAGCCACTCGCGATGTGTGGCCCTGAAATATAAAGTGACACGTGGGATACTGGAACGTTTATGTGTCTATGGACCAGAAGGTAATCGCCGTTCAAAGCCGGCTGTCAGAGGCACCCTACTCGGCTGGCGCCCGATGCCAGCCACTCATTTCTTCAAACCGCCCATAACGGCAGTAACGGCCCCAGAAAGCTCATAATTGTACAGCGCTGTGTCTGGTACGGGAACTGGAACTCACCACCGTGTCTGCCACCTGTGGGACCCGTTCCCTGTGTGTTCTACGGAGCCACACGCTGGTCCGGCCGGTCCGGTGTCTGGGGTGTTTCGGTTCGTGAGGTCCCTGGACGTCTGCGACCGCCCTGGCTGCGGAGACGGCCGTCGTCAGGACCGTGTCGGTCGGGTAAAGTATCGGTCGCCCTGCACGCGGTCGGTAATATCGACGAGCCCGTCGGCACGACAGTGGCGACACCGGCTCGGGGTGGTCGGCTCCGCGTGGACCGTTCCACAATGGTCACAGGCCAGAAATCGCAGTCCAGTCACGACCGTCTGTCGGTGCCCATAGCGCAAAACACTGCCGCCCGGACCCTCGCGGGTCTGCCTCCAGGACCCGACGGCCTTCACCCCCGTCTGGCCGCTCGAGCAGTTGGTACGTACCTGACAGAAGCAGGATTATGTCCACCGCTTTCCCAGAGACGACAAGGGCAACGGTCCCACGACGGGGCAAGCCATGTGTTCTCCGTAACTCCATCCGTCGCTCGGGACCAGGCCCCACAGTTCCCCCACCGGACCGCTTGACCGCGTTAGCGACCCAGCCTGGCAAACTAGTCAGCTGTGCTATATTTTATCCCGTCCCGCTCCGCCTAGACGGACAGATGGTCGAGTACCTCCTGGCACTCGGTGTCGTCGCCGCGGTGTTCGTCGGGTTCAACATCGGGGGCTCCTCCACGGGGATAACGTGGGGACCCTCGGTGGGCGCGGGAATCGTACGCAAATCGACGGCGGCGGGGGTGATGACGGTGTTCGTCTTCCTCGGCGGCTGGACGGTGGGCCGGAACGTGATGACGACGCTCAGCGAGGGTATCATCACGATGGAGCTCTCGCTGTCGGCGGGTGTGGCAGTCCTCTTTTTCATCGGGCTGGGCATTCTCGTCGCGAACATCTTCGGGGTGCCGGTGCCGACGTCGATGACCACAGTCGGTGCCATCGCCGGGCTGGGACTGGCGACAGACACGCTGAACTACCGGACCATCGCCGAGATAATCTCGTGGTGGGTCGTGACACCGGTCCTCGGATTCTGGATCGGTGTGACGGTCGGCCGATACGTCTATCCGGTAATCGACCGTCGCGTGCAAATCGAGACGTCCCGTGGACCGCTGCTCGTCCTCGACCGCGAGGGGCGCCTGCCCCGACCCGCTCTCGGCCCGAACACGACCGGTCGAGAACTGGTGACGACAGTCGTCGTCCTCACCATCGGGTGCTACATGGCTTTCAGTGCCGGCGCGAGCAACGTGCCCAACGCGGCCGCACCGCTGGTCAGTGGCGGCAATCTCGGGACGGACGTCGGCATCCTCGTCGCGACGGGGGCCATCGGGCTGGGCGGGTTCACCATCGCGCGACGGACGATGACTTCGGTCGGGGGCGAGCTGAGCGAGATTCCGCTGCTCGCGGCGCTTTTCGTCATGGTGACCGCCTCGACGATCACCACGCTGCTCTCCTGGATAGGCATCCCCATCAGCCTCGTTATGGGGACGGTGATGACCATCGTCGGTCTCGGCTGGGGGCGTGCCACCCGACCGATCACCGTCCGTGGCGCCGTCACCCGCGACACCGCCGACCACGAAATCGCTCCGGGAGCCATCACGGCCGATACCGCGCCCGAGAGGGCTGCGGCGCCCATCGGCGAGCCCGAGCCACAGCCGGTGCTCGACGCCCGGGAACTGTTCAACCCCCGGGCCGTCATCAAGTACGTCTCCATGTGGGTCATCGGGCCGACGATGTCGACAGCTCTGGCGTACGTGTTCTTTCGGCTGGTCCCCGGCGCCACGTGACAGTATATTTATATATACGAGCCCTACCACAGGCATGATTTCGCGGATACTCGTCCCGATGGACGACTCGGACCCCGCTGGGAACGCGCTCGCGTACGCGCTCGAGAACTTCCCGGACGCGGAGGTCACCGTGTTGCACGTCGTCGGCGTGCCCTCGATGCTGATGGGTGAGGCCGCCGGGCTCGCACTCGAGGACGACCTGGACGACGCAGCCCGGGAGCGGGCCGAACCGGTGTTCGAACGCGCCAGCAGGCGCGCGGCCGACCACGACCGCGAGGTCGGCACCGTCGTCGGCGTCGGCCACCCGGCCCGGAACATCCTCGACCGCGCCGACAATTACGACACCGTGGTGCTGGGGAGCCACGGCGCCGACTGGAACCGCGCAAGCCACCGGTTCCTGGTCGGCAACGTCGCGGAAACCGTGCTCCGTCGCGCCTCGGTGCCGGTCACCGTCGTTCGCTGACCGTATCGGGGCTCATCGGTCCCCGGGTTCGTCGGCGGCCCTGGTGACGTGCGAGTCAGCCCCGGCGCTGTCGAGACGCTCGTCGACGGCCTCGACCCGCGCCTCGACGCTGTCGAGCTGGTCGCCGATGGTCTCGTCGAATTGCCGCGCGACGCGCTCGTCGACCACCTGTTCGACGGTGCCGTTCACCGCCCGTTCCATGGAGTCCTCGACCTGCTCGCCGACCTGCTCGTCCATCGCCCGTTCGACGGAGTCGTCGATGGCGTCCTCGACGACCCTGGTCATCCAGTCCGGGTCGAAGCGGGCCATCTTCCAGACGACGTGGAGGAGGTACGCCGAGAACACGCCGACGCCGAACGCGATGCCGATACCGAACTCGACAGTCGCGATGAGAGCGATGGCGAGTAGTATCAGCCCGCCGTAGGCGAGATCGACCGCGGCGTCCACGCGAGCCGGGCTTACCATCCGCACACAGGCGTGGCGCTCACCGGCTGTCGCCCGATTTCTCGCTGCAGATTCGCGGCCGTCACGTGACACAGACGTGGGGAGTGCATCTCGCGACATCATACGAGTTAGTCTGGTGAAACGTTTTCCCAGCTGGACCGACGGCTATGGTCACCGGGCGCAGTAGCCTACGGTCTCCAGCCAGACCGGCAAGCGGGAGTCACTGTCGCGGCGCGCGGCTGGCCGGCCGGGTACGCAAACTCGTGGTCGCTGTCGTCTGTCAGTCCCGCCGGCCCGACCTGGGGGGCGCTGTCGGTTTCGGCCGGGCCCGCGCTGTCAGTCGACGAGGGGCTGGCGCTCCCCATCGGGCATGACAGTCACTACGCTGCTGTGATAGCAGCGACCGAACCGTCCGTGACAAGCTGGCCACTGCTCCGTGTAGGTATGACCATTATAAGTTCACACCCCATGAATATTCATAGTACGATGTCGACAATTTCCAAGTCGGGTGAAAACGCCGACGCGAGCTACGAAATCCGTGCTGACACGACCGTGAACACGCTGTATCTGGAGTTCAGCGGGACACTGACAGCCGACGAAATGCAGACCGCCGCCGACGAGACCATCGACGCGGCCGGGAGCCTCGACGACGGCTTTGGCATCATCAACGATATCTCCGAGTTCACGCCGCCCTCGCCCGAGGCTGCAAAGCCCATTCAGGAAGCGCAGGTCAAGCTGAAGGAGCTGGGCGTCGGCGACGTGGTCCGGGTCGTCGCGGCGGAGACCAGCACCGTCACCGAGAACGCGTTCCAGCGGCGGTCCCGGCAGGCGGGATACGAAGGAAAGACAGCGACGTCGGTGGCCGAGGCAGAGCGGAAACTGGACTAGCCCGCCCCACACGCGCGTGGTCTGAAGTGCCCGCCTGGCCGGGCGCACCACTCCGAGTGTCCGCCCACAGTTACTATCATATATCCGACTGTTTACCATCGCTATTACGGGATTCTGCCGTGAGCGCTCCAGATAGTTACCACGTGCAAAGATAAGGTACTGGGTCTATCTGTTGGAAGAGTGTACACGTCTCCATGGATGGACAGACATTGGCCGAGTCGCTGTCAGAACAAGAACTCGCGGAGCGCGTCCTCAGAGCGGAGCAGCGCATCGACTGTATGGAAACGACGCTGGCCGCCGTCACGGACGAAATCGACGGCGTATCACTCTCTAGCCGCTGCAGCAAATGCGAGAAGTCGCTGTTACTCATCAAAGACGGGATGTTGTACTGCCCGCAATGTGGAGACGGTCACTCGCTATAACAGTCGTCTGTAACAGACGTCTGTATTGTATAGCGTGAGACCGGCCGGCGGGGAGCGGACGTTGCGGGACTACCAAACAGTGACGACGACGTCGCTGGTTTCGAGATATCGGTCGACGCGGTCGGCAAAGGGCCCCGTTCCGGGCCACGTAGCGGTGACGCCGAGCTGTGCCGGGTCGCCGATGTAACACTGGACAGTGGAACCGTCGTCGGCGGAGAGAGACCGACGGACGTAGAGTCCGCGGTCGACGCCCTCGTACCGGTCGAGGGTCGCCACCTCGGGCGTCGAGAGGAGACGCCCCTCACAGCGCCCGCCAGGGGCGAGGGTCGGATACGCACCGTCGACGCGGTGGAGTCCTCGGAGTTCTGCCCGCCCGTCGAACTCGTAGCGGTCCAGAATACGCCCGGCAGTCGACGGCTCGGTGAGCGTCCCGTAGACGAACACCTCCATAGCTGTGCTCGCGGCGGCGGCAAAATAAGTGGGCTGTCTATCGGGACCGACCGTCGCCGTCGGTCACAACCGGTCGCTGGGTCTCCGTGAGCGTCGCCTCGAAGGACGACACCGGCTCCGACGAGCCGGCGAGCGTGCGCTGTTTCTCTATCTCGGCGGCGATAGCGTCGGTGACACCCGGATGGTCCAGCAGTGGGTCCGCGTACGCGATGCCGCCGCGGTCGAGTTCGAGCGCCGCCGGAATCCGGCGTTCAGTCACCTCACTGCGGCCCAGGAACAGCGGGACAGCGACCGCGTTGCTGGTCGGGACGTTGTAGCGGACACACTCGACGGCCGGGTTCTGGAGCAGATAGCAGGTCAACACCGAATCGTACGCCGATTGGGCCGCCAGCCGGCTCGCGTGGTAGTCCGTCGTCTGGCGCTGATAGGGTTTCGAGCTACTGCCGAAGCTCACGAGGACGAGCGAGGCGTCCTCGCCGGGCGTGACCTCCGTCCCGGCCCGCTGTGCGAGCACGTCCGTTATCGCCGGACTCTGGCCCAGCGGTTCACAGTAGTGGACCGTTCCCGGGACAGCCGAGAGCGCGGCCGGTATCTCGGTCGTCGTGTCCCGCGTGTGCGCGGCGACCATCGGGACTGCGTACACCGTCTCGGCCGTCACCGAATCTAGTTGCGGTGTAAGTTCGCGAACCGGCTCGTCCGCGTACGTCGCGACCGCGACGGATTCGACGTCGGTGCGCTCGCGGAGTCGGCTGGCGTGGGTCTCCAGCAGCGCCGCCAGTCCGTCGGTGGCACGCCCGATCAGGAGTATCGTTTCGTTCGTCATGTCGCCCGGGTGTTGTACAATTTCATTTGTTCTACCCCAATCTCTCTTGGGCTAGACGATGACGGGGTCCATCAAATAGGTTGTGGTGAGTGGGCTCTCGGCGAGCAGTGAGAGTCCTGGCACCGGACAGCTAGGGCGAGGAAGCCGGCAGAAACGCAGTCAAGAGACCTCGAACGCAGGGACAATACTCAGTCTGTGTCGTTCCCGGCCCGCACTGCCAGCACCGAGAGGTCGGAGTAGGGCGTCTCTTCGCGGCCGTCGCCGCCGGCCGACGAAGCGAGCGCCTCCAGCGTGGTCCGCGTGACGGCCTCGTCGTCGTGGGTCAGCCGTTCGAGGACGAGCGCCGACAGCGACGGGTCGGCGCCGACCTCCAACAGGTCGGCGGCGATGTCGCCGGGCATCCAGTCGAACGGCCGAGGGAGGACGAGGAGATGGCGCTGGCCGACATGGTCCCTGAGTCGGTCGAGGTCCGCCTGGATGGGACCGCTCTTGTGCAGCGTCACGAACTCCGTGTCCTCCATCGGCGTCCGCGCGCGACTGGCGGCCACCTGCAGCGAGGAGATACCCGGGACGACACGCACGGGGGCCTCGACCGCCCGCTGGACCTTCCCGACGAACTGATAGCCCGAATGGTTCGGGTCACCCATCAACACCGCCACGCCGCTCGCCCCGGCCGCAACCCGGTCGCCGAAGCGAGAGAGCGCCTCGGCCTCGTCCCGATAGCCACAGGTGAGCAGGTCGGCGTCGGTCGCCTCGCTTACGAACTCGACGACGGTCTCGAAGCCGACGACGACGTCGGCTTCCTCGAGGGCTCGCCTCCCGCGCCCGGTCAGATATTCCGTGTTTCCGGGCCCGATGCCGACGGCATAGACGGGGTCGGTCCCCGTCTGGGTCGGTCGTTCCGGTGCCGACGCAGCGAGCGTCGCGGGGTCGGGGCCCGCCTCGAGGTCGTACTCCTCGCCCATCAGTCCGCACCCGCCATTGCGTCCGTCTCGACGGCGACGCTCCCATCGCGGGCGTCGCTCGCGACGTGGACGAGTTCGTTCGTCAGGCCAGCGGCGAGCCCGCTGCCCCCGGCGACCGACCGTCGTGATGGCTGGGACGCCGTACGCCTCGGCGACCTCGCGGACGCGTTCGCGGCTCGTGGCCGCCTTCACGAAGCCGACGGGGGTGGCGACAATTGCGGCGGGTCGGGTCCCATCCTCGATGCAGTCGGCCAGCGCGAGCGCGGCGGTCGGCGCGTTGCCGACGACCGCGATGGCCCTGTCGTAGACACCCTGTTTGTCGAGTTCAAGCACCGACGCAGCGGTCCGGGTCATCCCCGTCTCGGCGGCCAGGTCGGCCCCGTTCCCGATGGCCTTTCGCACGTCACAGCTGTGGCCCCGGCCGGTGATGCCGGACTTGACCATCGTGATGTCCGTGACGATGGGGTGTTCAGCCAGCACGGCGCGGGCGCCAGCGCGGACCACGGCCGATTCCTCGGCCCCCGAGAAGCGCACCAGATGCTGGAACTCCGGGTCGCCGGTCGCGTGGACGGCTTTCTGTCGGATGCGGTCACCCAGCGTCTCGTCGGGGACGAGCTCGCGGACGCGGTCCATGCTCGTCTCGGCGATGTCCATCGCGTCACCGGTCGTCGCGCCGAGGTCGGCGTACTCCTCGAAGTTCGTCTCGTCGGCCGACTCACTGTCATCGTCAGTCGTCATCACTCGTCACCCCCTCGCCGTCGGCGGCACCGGCACGCGCCTCCAGGTCACCGTCGACAGCGAGGTTGATATCTCTTAGCCAGTCTGCCATCTCGTCGCTCGCATCCCAGAGCCCGCGGTCGATGGCCTCCAGCAGCGTTTCGGTGATGCTCTCTAAAGCCCAGGGGTTCACGTCTTTGAGCCAGTCCTGGCGGTCCTCGTCGAGGGCATACTGCTCGGCCACGTCTTCCCAGAGCCGGTCACTGACGACGCCGGTCGTCGCGTCCCAGCCAAGCACCACGTCGACGGTCGTCGAGAGGTCGCCGGCGCCCTTGTAGTCGTGTTCCTCCATGGATTCGAGCCAGCTCGGGTTGAGCACGCGGGCCCGCATCGCCTTGCGGACCTTCTCCTCGTTGGTGTAGACGTCCACGTTGTCGGGGTCGGAGGAATCACCGACGTACGACGCCGGTTCGGTCCCGGAAATCTCCGAGACGGCGCTGATGAAGCCGCCGTGGAACGCGTACCAGTCCGAGCTGTCGAACTCGTCCTGTTCGGCGGTGTCCTCTATCTTGACCGTGGCCTCGACGCTGCCGAGGCGGCGCTCGAAGGCGTCGTGGGCCTCGCTGACCCGGCCGCGAGAGCCCATCGCGTAGCCGCCCCACTGGACGTACACGTCCGCGAGGTCCGAGCGGCCCTCCCAGTTGCCCTCGTCGACGGCCTTGTTCGTGCCCGCGCCGTAGCCGCCGGGCCGGGTGGTGAAGACGCGGGCTTTCGCAGCGCTCTCGGCGTCAGATGCATCCATCCCCTCGTTCACGAGGTCGTCGGTCTCTTCCTCGACGTGTTTCTTCACGTAGTTCATCTCGTGTGGTTCGTCGAGGTCGACCACCGCGTCGACGGCGTCGTGGACGACGCTCGCCGCCGCCGGGAACGCGTCCCGGAACAGGCCCGAGACGCGGGTCGTCACGTCGATACGCGGCCGGCCGAGTTCCTCGAGGGGAATCGGCTCGACGTCCTCGACGCGGCCGGCGTCGCTCCAGACCGGCTCGACGCCCATCAGGGCGAGCACCTGTGCGATGGTCTCCCCGCGCGTGCGGACGGTTGGCGTACCCCAGACGACGACGCCTATCTCCTCCGGGTACTCCCTTGCCTCGGTCTCGTGCCGTTCAAGCACGCCGTCGGCGACCTCGCTGCCCACGTCCCACGCGGTCTTGGCGGGCACCTTGCGCGGGTCCAGCGTGTAGAAGTTCCGCGCGGTTGGCAGCAGGTCCACGCCGCCTCTGGTGGGCGCGCCGGAGCCGCCCGGCGGGACGTACTCACCCGCCAGTGCGTCCGCAGTGCGTGGAATCTCCTCGGCTGCGCCGGCGACTCGCGGCGCTGCTTCCTCACAGATGTACGCAAGCGCCTCGCGGAGCTGGTCGTGGGCGCCCGATTGCGCCCGAGCGTCCCCGAGCGGGTCGATGTCGACGACGAGGAGGTTCATGTTCACTTCGCTGCTGTTGTCCGCCAGCTCGCTCTCGGGCACGTCGAAGTCGTACTCGGCCAGCGTCTCGACCAGTTCGAGGCTCGTCTCGTGGATGTGGTCGGCGGCCTCGGCGTAGGTCATCCCCAGCGCCTCGTCGTACTCGCCCGGCGCGTTGCGGAGTTTGTCGTAGTCCACACCGAGCACTCCCGCGACGCTCTCACGGAGGGAGGGCGCACTGGGGTTCTCGAGGCGGGTGAGCGCGACCAGATAGTCGACCAGCCGGTCGTCCGTTGGCGGCTCGCCCATCGTGTGGAGCCCTTTGCGAATCTGAGTGGTCTTTACGTCCGTCAGATACTCGTGGACGCGCTCGACGAGTTCGTCGATAGAAACCTCGGCTCCGTCAACGGAACCCTCAGCCAGCGTCGAGCCTGCTTCTTCAGGCCCGCGAACGTTGGCTTTCTCGTCTATCTCGCCGGTGATACCCAGCTCGACGGCCAGATCCATCTCGTCGACGACCTCCCAGATTCGCTGCTCGAGATGCTCGCCGTCGTCGGTCCGGGCGTCCTCCATGCCAGCTTCCCGATACCTGTCGGCAAGTTCCTCCAGGTCCGCGAGGTCGTCGTAGGTGCCCGCGTTGGCCATCACCGGCGTGAGGTAGTCGACGATAGCGGCATAGGACCGCCGCTTGGCCTGTGTCCCCTCGCCGGGGTTGTTGACGATGTACGGGTAGACGTTCGGGATATCGTCGATGAGCTGGTCGGGCGCGCTCTCGCCGTCCAGCCCGACGGTCTTGCCCGGCAGCCACTCCAGGCTACCGTGGGTCCCCAGGTGGACCACCGCGTCGGCCTCGTATCTGTTGCGCAGCCAACGGTAGAAGGCGACGTAGTCGTGGGGCGGCTGCAGGTCCGAATCGTGATACACCTTCGAGGGGTCCATACCGAACCCGCGCGGGGGCTGGACGGTGACGAGGACGTTGCCGAACTCGACGCCGGGGATGGCGAAGGGCCGCTCCGGTGGCTCGCCCCACTCCTCGAGGACGTTCTCACGGAAGCTACTGTCCAGTGTCTCGAACCACGCGCGGTATTGCGAGGGAGCGACAGTATCCACACTCAGCTCACGGACGTCCTCGGGGGCGACCCAGCGGTCCTCCAGCGTGAGCTGGGCGGTCAGGCGCTCGACGAGGGACCTGCCGCTGTCGGGCATCGTGGGCCCCGTGCTGTATCCACGAGCGTCCAGCTCTTCCAGCAAGTTGACCGTGCTCTCAGGTGAATCGAGCCCGAACGCGGTCCCGATGCCGTCGTCGCTGGGCGGGTAGTTGTGCAGCACGACGGCCACCTGCTTCTCGTCGTTGGGCGTGTGGCGCAGCTCGGCCCAGTTGACGGCGAGTCTGGCCACGTGGTCGATGCGGTCGTCGATGGGGAAATGCTGCTTGGGGGCGCTGCCGATGTCGGCCGCGTCCTCGGTGCGTTCTTTCCCCGAAATCGGATGGGTAATGACGTTGCCGTCGAACTCCGGCAGCGCGACCGAGAGGGCGAGTTCGAACCCCATTACGCCGGTGTCGCTGCTGTCGTAGCGCGAGCGCGAGCGCATCGTCGTCACGGTCTGGATGACCGGGACACCCAGTTTATCGAGGAAGACGTCCTGAGCGGACTGGCCTTCGTCGTCGGCATCGCGGCCGCGTTCGTCCATCGAGAGCGAGAACATGAACGACGAACAGACGGCATCGACTGTGGGATTCCCGTCCGCGTCCAGCAGCCACTCCTCGGTCACCTGCTCGGCACTCCACTGGCCCTCGGTGTCGGTCGCTGGCTCACAGAAGATAGGCAGGGCGTTCGCGCCCTGGGCCTCGATGGCCCGGACCTGCGCGTCGACGTAGCGGGTGTTCTCGTGAGTCCAGTGGGACTCGTAGAACCAGACCGCGACGGTCGGTTTCGCGGGGTCGAACGTCGCCAGCAGCTCGTCGTAGCTCGCGCCCGGGTAGTCGGGATGGTAGACGCCCTCCGTCGGAAGCGCGACGGGGTCGTCGTAGGCGGGGTCCGCCTCGCCGTACTCGCTGACGAGATAGCGCAGGCAGTTCGCGACGTTGCTCGCCCCGCCCTTCTCCAGATAGTCGTAGACGGTATCGCGCTGACTCGCCGGCACCGACGTGTCGTCGTAGGCGAAGGCGTCGCCGGTAGCCTTCACGACCAGCGGGACCCCGGCCTCGCGCAACCGTTCGACAGCCCGTTCGTAGCCTGGCATACTGTCTTCGGCGCCGTGGAGCCAGAGGATTACGGCGGTCGCGTCTGTCAGTTCCTCGATGAACGAATCGACGGCGGGTTCGTCGTCCAGGTCGCTCTCGGAGCGGACGACGAGGTCGGCGTCTAGCTGGCCCGCGGCCCGCTGGACGGCCCCGAGTTCGTTCTCCGTCGCGGTGTAGAGTCCGAGCTGTGGCATAACGTTATTAAAACTCCATTGTGATTAGTGCAAGTATGGTTGATTTCGCTGCGGACAAAAAGGCTTCGGGGGCACCGGCCTTTGACGACGTGGTCGGCCAGCAGGAGCTGAAAGACGGACTACTCGCCGTCGCGGCCGACGAAGGGCTAGACGGGCTGCTTATCCGTGGCGAGAAGGGGACCGCCAAATCTACGACCGTGCGAGCGCTGGCCGAGCTGTTGCCCGAGCAGCGAGCCGTCGCGGACTGTCCGTACGGCTGTCCGCCAGACGAGCCGGACCGGCAGTGTTCAGACTGTCGCGAGCGAGCGGACCCGCCCGCCGAGCACCGGCCCACGCCGCTGGTGACGCTCCCGCTCGGGGCGACCCGTGACCGCGTGGTCGGGACCCTCTCCGTCGAGGACGCACTCGCCGGCGAGGCGACCTTCGACCCGGGACTGCTCGCGCGGGCGAACCGCGGACTGCTGTACGTCGACGAAGTGAACCTGCTCGACGACCACCTCGTCGACGTCGTCCTCGACGCCGCCGCCAGCGGCGTCAACCGCGTCGAACGCGACGGTGTCACG
Organism: Haloarcula rara; assembly: GCF_029338235.1. Classification (GTDB taxonomy): domain Archaea; phylum Halobacteriota; class Halobacteria; order Halobacteriales; family Haloarculaceae; genus Haloarcula; species Haloarcula rara. Next base: position 39,149 of record NZ_CP119786.1, on the reverse strand, counting down.
GTGTCCCACCCCGCCGAGTTCACGCTCGTCGGGACGATGAATCCCGAAGAGGGAGACCTGCGCCCGCAACTGCGGGACCGCTTCGCGCTCCAGACCGAGGTCACGGCCTGTGGGGATATCGATGACCGCGTGGCCATCATCGACCGGGCGCTGGGCGATGCCGCTGCGACCGACGGCGGTGCCGCCGGCGGAACCCGACCGGCCGCTGAACGACTCCAGACCGCCCGCGAGCGATTGCCCGAGGTTGCCCTGCCAACCGAGTTTCGCGAACAGATAGCAGAGCTCTGTCGCGAAGCGGGACTGGACGGCCACCGCGGCGATATCTCGACTGCCCGCGCAGCCCGGACCTTCGCCGCACTTGACGACCGGACCAGCGTCCTCGAACCGGACGTCGAACGTGCCGCGCGCTTTGCGCTTCCCCACCGGCTCAAATCCACCCCGTTCGAGGACGCACCGACCGTCGAGGACGTCCTCGACGACCAGTTCGACGACGGAGACGAGAGTGGGGACGACGAGGGCGAATCCGAAGCCGAGGACGAGGCGGACGGCCAGACGGATGGTGCGGACGAGAGAGACGGCGACGGGGGAGACGGAGATGGAACGGCAGGTGATGGCGACGGGCCTGGGAGCCAGGAGGACACCGACGGGGACGGGAGCGGCACCGACGGAAGCGACGGCGACGAGGGAGAACCAGACCAGCAGCCGGCGGACGGCAACGGCGCCGAGAGCGATGGGACACCCTCCGAAGCGGAGGCGAGCGGGCAGGGAGACGAACGGCCCACTGCCAGCGACGACCGTGGCGATGACGACTCGGCGGACGCTGACGAGGAGACGGCCGGCACGGCGACACCGCTGCTGCCAGGCCAGTCACGGGCCGAAATCGGCGAGAGTACGGCCCCCGAGGTCGACGCCCCCGCGGTCGATACCGACGGTGCCGATGCGAGCGGTCACGCGAGCGCGACCGATACCGACCGCGGCGCCACCGTCAGGACCGAACGGGCATCGTCCGACAGCTCGGTCGACGCGGCCGCATCGGTCAGAGCCGCCGCCCGGCGCGGTAGCGACGGCGTCGAATCGCGAGACCTCCGCCAGTCAGTGCGGGCGGGCGACGCGGAGACGCTGGTCGTCTTCGCCGTCGACGCCAGCGCGTCGATGCGTCCGGCGATGCGAGCGGCGAAAGGCTGCGTGCTCGAGCTCCTGCGAGAGGCCTATCAGGCCCGCGACGCCGTCAGCGTCGTCACCTTCGCGGGCGAGGACGCCGACGTGGTGCTCCCGCCGACCGACAGCGTCTCCCTCGCGGCCCGCCACCTCAAGGACCTGCCCACCGGCGACCGGACGCCCCTGCCGGCAGGGCTCTCCACCGCGACCGAGGTACTGAACGCCGCAGAGCCCGACGCCGCCGTCGCCGTAGTCGTCACCGACGGCCGGGCCAACACCGCCGACGGGAGCCCGGTCCAGGCGACCCGCGAGGCGGCCAGTCGGCTGGGCGCGGTCGCCGACCGGACCATCGTCGTCAACGCCGGCACAGAGGGGCGGGCGGCCCTGACCGACACCATCGCGGAGGCGACCGACGCCACCGTGGTCCCGTTGTCGGCCCTGACCGCCGAGCGCATCGACGCCGTCGCCAGGTGAGGGTCGGAAGTTTTACAATCTTAGTTGTCTTTACTACAATTAGAATTTCAATGCAGGCCGAAACAGATACCGTTCGCGGTCGTGTCGATATCGCTACCAGCAGACTTTCCGGGACCCAGATGGCGCTGGGCCTCGCGCTCGTGGCCGCGCTTGGCTTTACGCTCCTGTTCGTGCAGGACCCGATGGTCCACGACGCCATGCACAACTTCCGTCACGGCGCCGGCATCACCTGCCACTGATGGGGACTGAGTACCTCGAGCGCGGCGCTGTCGCCGGACTCGTCGGCGGGCTCGGATACGGCCTGTTCCAGGCGACGGTCGGCAACAGCTTCACGGCCGGGCTGGAGACCTTCGAAGCCGGGCACAGCCACGGCGGTGGGCCGGTCGTTGACGGCCTCACGACGGCGGCCGTCAGCGTCGGCGGCGGCGTCCTCTGGGGGCTCCTCTTCGGTATCGCCGTCTTCGGTATCGGCTACTACTTCCTCGAACCGGTGTTGCCGGGGCGTGGTGTCACCCAGCGGCTTGCACTCGCGGCCGCGGGCTTTCTCACCATCTCGGGCGCGCCGTGGCTCCTCCTGCCGCCCCAGCCGCCGGGCGTCGAGCAGGCGCTCGCGACCGACACGCGCATGGCTCTCTACGCCGGGATGATGGCCGCCGGAGCGCTCGTCGCGGCCGCGTGCGTGGTGGCGTACCGACGGACGGCGAATCGACACCCGGTCGCCACTGCGGCGGCGACGGCCCTCCCGCTTGCCCTGCTTTCCGTCCCGGTCGCACTGGCACCGGCAAACGCCGTCAGCGGACCGGTCCCGCCGGCACTCGCGGCCGCCTACCGGTGGACTGTCGTCTTCGGTCAGCTCGGGCTGTGGGCGACTATCGCGGCCGTCCACACCTGGCTGGGCGAGCCCGCGATAGTCACCGAGTCAACGCCCCACCAGGTCCGCGCTGACTGAGTACCGGCCGGACACTAATTTATCAGCGCTGCGAAGACCGCCCTATGTCTCCCGACCGGTCCTCGCGTGAGTCACCACGGCGAACTGCACTCCTCGCGGGCCTCGTCCTCTTGCTCGGGTCGCTTATCCCGTCGCCGTTCGAGCGCCACGAGGCCTTCGAGCGCGTCGGCCCCGACAAACTCCTGCACTATCTCGGCCACGCCGGCTTCGCGGCGGCGCTTGCGGACGCTCTGGCCGCGGAGGGAGTGGCCCCGCGGCGCGCCGGCGGACTCGCAGTCTGTGGGTCGGTCCTGCTTGGCCTGGCGATCGGCGTCGGCCAGCGGTACGTCCCCGGTCGTGTCCCGGAACTGGCCGACCTGGTCGCCAGCGCGCTCGGGTCGGTCGTCGGCGCCGGCTGCTGGTACCGGTCCGGCAAGCGGTACTAGAGCGGTCAGCGAAGCGTCTCCTCGAACCAGTCCGCGGCCACCGTGGCGACCTCCCCGAGCTCGTCGTCGCCCTCGAAGAGGTGACCGGCGCCCTCGACGACGTGCAGCGAACGGTCACAGGTGAGCCGGTCGTACGCCTCCCTGTTGAGAGCGAGCACCTCGCTGTCGGCGCCGCCGACGATAAACAGCGTGGGTGCCGTGACATCAGCAAGCGAGTCCCCCGCCATGTCCACGCGCCCGCCCCGCGAGACCACTGCGTCGATGTCGGTGCCGTAGCGCGCCGCCCCGCGCAGCGCCGCGGCGGCGCCCGTACTCGACCCGAAGTAGCCGACTGCCAGCTCCGAGTCCTGCTCCCACACCCACTCGGTAACCGAGACAAGCCGGTCGGCTAGCAGTGAGATATCGAAGCGGTTCTGTCGCTGCTGGTCTTCGGCTTCTGTGAGGAGGTCGAACAGGAGCGTCCCCAGACCGCGCTCACGGATGACCTCGGCGACGTAGTTGTTACGCGGGCTCTTGCGACTGGAGCCGCTCCCGTGGGCGAAGACCACCACGCCCGGCGCACCCTGGGGGACATCGAAGCTGGCCTCCAGTTCGATGCCGTCGACGGGGATTCGGACCGCTCCCTCGGTGTGCTGGACCATGCGATAATATACGTCCAGCTGACATATTACTGTGTCCGATAGACGGCCTGGCGATGAACAGTTCACCACAGTGTCGGCTTTTGCCGACAGACTCAGACACGACGAAGCGTCACCGAAAAGACGCTACCGTCAAGGTTCGGCTCGCCAGCCCAATCGGAGCGGTCCCGAATCTGAACGGTGCCGTCGTACATCGCCACCAGCGTATCTACCAGATAGAGCCCGATGCCCGACCCGTGGCTCTGCTCTCCCATCGCGCCCTGCCCGAACACGGACGATTTCTGACTGTCTGGAATGCCCGGGCCATTGTCACAGACGTGGACCGCGACCCGGTCGGCGTCGGTCTCGACTTCGACCGAGACATGGGGTTCGGCCTTGTCGTTGTGTATCACGGCGTTGTTCAGGAGGTTCCGGAACACGGAGGAGAGCAGGTCAGTGGCGGTCACCTGCAGCCCCGGCAGAAGCGACTCCGGCACGGTGATCGTCGCGTCAGCGTGGGCCGAGTTGGCCTTGGCGACCTCTGTCTCGAGGACACTCGGCAGGGATATCGGGTGCAGTTCTGGCTGTTCCTCCCCGTCGAGTATCTCCATGAAATCCCCAGCGGTGTCGGCGATGGCCTCGATGTGTTCGCTGGCCCGCATGATGCGGTCCAGGTGGTCTTCGCCGGCCGGCTCGACGTGCTCCCGGAGGGCCACTCCCCACCCGAGAATCACGGTCAGGTCGTTTTTGATGTCGTGTCGGACAATCTGGTTGAGCAGCGCCAGTTCCCGGTTTCGCTGCTCCAGTTCCTCCTGCTGGCGGGCGCGCTCGATGGCGTATCTGATAGTCTGGCCGAGGAGTTTCGGGCCGAGGTCGGTCTTGATGAGGAAGTCCTGAGCACCCCGTTCGACCGCTTCGACACCGACACCGTCCTCGTCTAGCCCGGTGAGGACCACAACTGGCTCGGTCCCGGCCACATCGAGCATCGTCTCGAGCGTTTCGAACCCGCCACTGTCGGGGAGGTCGAGGTCCAGCAGGATGATATCTACCGTGTCGTCCCGGGCCTCGGTTGCCTCGGCGAGGCGGTCGACGTGTCGAACCGTGAACGTCTGGGTCTGTTCTTTGAGGAACTCCTCGATGAGTCGCGCGTCGCTGGGATTGTCCTCCACCAATAGTATCGTGTGTTCGTCTGTCATGGTCAGTGGTCCCCGTCCGTCCCCGTGACCCAGAACCGAACTGCGCCGGCGATCCGTCGGATGAACTCGTCGGGGTCGGTCGGTTTCTTGATGTATCCGTTGGCCGATGCCTCGTAGATTCGGTGGATATCGTCGGGATTCTCCAGGCTGGAGACGACGACGACCGGCAGTGTGTCGGCGGAGTGGGCCCCACGTATCCGCTGCAGTACTTCCAGTCCGGACAGGCCCGGGAGATTCATATCCAGCAGGAGTAACTCGGGTCGGTCGCTCACAGCGCCCTCGGTGTCTGTGAGTGCCGCAAGCGCCCGCGGCCCGGTGTCGTACTGGTCCAGGTCGATATCGCTATCGGCAGCAGTGACACCCGCTTCGATGAGTCGGATGTCACCGGGGTTGTCTTCGATAGACACCACCCGCGGCGCGTCCGGACCAGTCTCCGGGTCACTCACTGCGCTCACCACCGGCCGGAAGCGTCACGGTGAACGTGGAGCCGTCTCCGGGCGAAGATTCGACCCGGATATCGCCCCCGTGTCTGTCGACGATTTTCCGACAGATAGACAGGCCGATACCCGTCCCCTCGAACTCCTCGTTCGTGTGGAGCCGCTGGAACACCTCGAAGATGGCGTCGGTCTGGTCCGGGGCCATCCCGATGCCGTTGTCACTGATGGCAACGCTGACCATCCCGTCGGTCTCCGTGATTTCGAGACCCACCTCCGGGGTCCCCGTGTTGTACTTGATACCGTTCTCGACGAGGTTCTGGAAGAGCTGTAAGAGCTGGGTCTCCGCACCCCGTACAGTGGCCGCCGTCGCCGGGACTGACACAGTCGCGTCAGTCTCGGCGATTTTCACCTCGAGCCCGTCGGTCACCCGGTCGAAAAGCGCCGCGAGGGCGACCGGTTCGAAGGCGTCGTCGCTGGTCCCGACCCGAGAGTAGGTCAGGAGCGCCTGAATCATCTCGCGCATCCGGTCGGCTCCGTCGACGGCGAACTCGATGAACTCACTGGCGTCACCGTCCAGCGCGTGGCCGTATCGCCGCTCGATGAGCGTCAGATAGCTCGATACAGTCCTGAGAGGCTCTTGCAGGTCGTGTGAGGCCGCGTACGCGAACTGTTCGAGTTCACGGTTGGACCGCTGGAGGTCTGCCTGGGTCCGGCGCAACACCGCCTCGCGTTCCGCGCGGGTCAGCGCCGTTTCGACCGTCGAGGAGAGGACTTCGAGCAGGTTTATATCCGTCTCGGAGAACGCCCGCGGCTCGAGTGACCCAGCGGTCATGATACCGTGCTCGCCCAGTGGGACAGACGCTTCCGAGCGGAGCTTCGTGTCCGGGTTCACGAGCCCGGACGCCGTCGACAGGTCGTTGTACACCCGGACTTCTCCGCTGTCGAAGGCCGCCCAGGCGAGCCCGGACCCGCGCTCGAACGTCGGCTGTTCCGTGATATACGCCGCCGACTCCTCGCTCATACACTCCGGGACCAGCTGTTCAGTCGACTCGTCGTACCACCAGACACCCGTCATCTGCATGTCGAGCACCGACTTCGCGTTCTCGACCACCAGCGAGCCGATTTCGGCTTTCGACTCCGCGGTCATCAGTTGCTGTGCCGTCTCGTTGATATCGCGGAGTTTCCGCTCGAAGGTCTCGCTGGTCAGCTCGTAGCTTATCCACTGGACGAGGAGTTCGACGAACGCCCGCTCGGTCTCGTCGAAAGCGTGGTCACGGCTCTCCCGGTCCGCGAAACAGAGCGTTCCGTAAGCTTCGCCGTCGACGGTCACGGTCCCGCCGATGTAACACCCCAGATCGGACCGCTCGTAGGCGGCGTCGTCCGCCCAGCCCTCGGCGACCGCGTCCCGGATGCCCAGCGTCACCTCCTGCTCTATGGTTTTGCGGCAGTACGTCTCCGATTCCGGTACGGAGCGACCGGCCCGGAGGTCGGGGTGGTCCCCGACCACCTGCACGATGTGCTGTGTCCCCTGCTCCATTCGGTTCAGGAACCCGTACTGGATGTCGAGCCGTTCGGTCCCCAGTTCCAGCAGCGCTCGGAGCTTATCCTCGAACGGCTGGTCGGTATCTGACGCTATTTCGGTGAGCTCCCGGAGTGATTGTTCGCTCTCCCGCAGAGATGTCTCGAGTCGTTTCTGTTCCGTGATGTCGATAAGATACCCGAGATAGTGGGTTATCTCGCCGTCGGTACGGAGTATCTTGGTGTTGTCTGTGACCCAGCGCACCTGACCGCTCCTGGTCACCATCCGGTAGGGCTCGTGGGTGAACCGGTCGACGGTCCCGTCGCTCTGGACGCCGACTTCCTCGGCGATTCGGTCGAGGTCGTCGTCGTGAATCAGGTCCGCGTAGGGGACCGCACCCGACTCCAGTTCCTCGGCGGTGTAGCCGAATGTGTCGGCGACGTTGCCGGAGACGTACTCGACCGGCCAGCCGTCGTCGTTGCGCCACTTGAACACGACGGCCGGCCCCTGGGCGAACATATCCCGCTCGGCCTCCAGGTTGAGCTTCGATTCCTTCTCCTCGGTGATATCGAGGTGGATACCGACCGCACGAGACGGGGCGCCGTCGTCGTCGCGGGCGACGATTTTCCCGACGTCCCGTATCCATTTCCAGTCACCGCTCTCCGTCTCCATCCGGTGTTCGCAGTCGTACAACGCCTTCTCCCCGGCGATATGTGCCCCGAGTTCGTCCTCGACAGCAGCCACATCGGCCGGATGGACACGGTCTTCCCAGGTGTCGAGTGTCGGTTCGATATCCGGCAGTGAGAGGCCGAGCATCGACGCCCACTGCTGGTTGAACGTGACCTCGTCAGTCTCCATGTCCCAGTCCCAGACGCCGAGGTTTGCCCCTTCCACGGCCAGGTCGAGTCGCTCCTTGACCGTCCGGAGTTCCGCTTCGCGTCGCTTCCGCTCAGTGATATCCCGGTCGACGGCGATGAACCGTTCCGCACCGTCGACCTCGGTCTTGTTGACCCACACCTCCACCGGGAACGTCTCACCGTTCTGTCGGCGGTGTTCGCTCTCGACTTTCAGGATGTCATCGCGGTCCATCTCCGACCAGACAGCGCGGAGTTCGGACGGTTCGATACCGACCTCGATATCGGCGACCGACATCGAACACAGCCGCTCACGGTCGTACCCGAGCGATTCGACGACCGTGTCGTTCACGTCCAGGATAGCCCCCTCGGCGTCGTGGACGATGATACCGTCGGGGGACTTGTCGAACAGCGCCCTGAGCTGGCTGCGCTGGCGCTGGAGCTCGCGCTCTCGCTCTTTCTGGGCCGTGATATCACGGTTCGTACATATCAACTCGCCGCTCTCGAGGACCGAGAGCCCCAGGTCCTGATGGACCGACGTGCCGTCGCGTTTCCGCCCGAGAGTCTCCCCGCGCCACTCACCAGCGTCCGCGAGCACCGGGAACACCTCCTTCTGGAGGCGCGCTATCTCGTCCCCACCGTAGACGTCTCGCCACTCCGCACCGACGAGCTCGTCGGGGTCGTAGTCGAAGATAGCCGCGTGGGCCTCGTTCATGTAGACGTACTCGTCATCGTCGAGGATGGCGATGCCGTCCATCGCCACCTCCATCGCCGCCGACTGGAGCTCGATTTCGGCGTCACGCTCCTTTCGCTCGGTGATGTCGGTCGCGATACCGACCAGTCGGCGGGCCGTCTCAGTGCCTGCGAGCAACTCGGCGCGGGCTTCGACCCACATCCAGTTGCCGTCGTCCTGCCTCACCCGATACTCTATCTGCAACGTGTCGCCGTCCTCGCGTATCTGCTGCAGGGAATCACGCACCGTCGCGCGGTCGTCCTCGTGGACGAGGTCGATGAACTCCGCGAAGGTGCTCTCCGTGGCCCCCGACGCAAGCCCGAAGAGCTGTTTCATCGAATCGGTGTAGACCACGCTTTTGGTGTCCAGATTCAGCTCCCAGACGCCCGCGTTCGTCCCAGCGAGGGCGACGGTGAGCCGCTGTGTGGTCTCCTCGAGTTCTCGCTCGCGCTCTTTTGCCGCCGTGATGTCCGTCGCGATTCCCAGCACCGCCTCGTCGCTGTTGCCGACCGGGTCGTACGGAATCTTCGTCGTCTTGAACGTCCGTGTCTCACCGGTAGCGACAGTCATCGGTTCGGCTGCGATCTCCTTTCGCTCGCCGGACTCGATGACGGCGATATCGTCCGCCTGGAACTGTCTGGCCTCGGCCGGCGACGAGACGAGGTCGCTGTCGGTCGCCCCCTCGATTTCCGCGACGGGCAGACCGTTGGCATCCGCCGTCGCCTGGTTCGCCAGTATGTACTCGTTGTCCCTGTTCTTGGCGAACACGAGCTGTGGCAGGAGGTCGATAATCTGTCGGAGCCGGTCGCGGTTCGCAGCGGCCCGTTCCTTGTTCTGCTGGCGGCTGAGCTCCTTGCCCACCCACTGTGCGAGCACGCGGACGAACGTCTTCTCACCCTCGGTGAACGGCTCCGACCGCTCCGTCGCCCCGGTGAACTCGAGGGCCCCGTATCGGTCGCCGTCAACGACGACGCTGGTCCCGATGTAGGACCCGTCTGTGTCACCCGGCGACCGGTCGCTCGCCTCGACAGCAGACACGGCCACCAGGTCATCGGTACCGACGAGATAGGCCGTGTCGACCCGGTCGCCCGGCTGGGCGAGGCCGTCGGGACCGTAGGCGTATTCGACCGTTGACGCGCCGTCGGCCACCGACGAGAGCACCCCGGCGTCAAGTCCCAGGTGGTCGGCCCCCAGTTCGAGCAGCGCAGCGATTTGCTCCGCGGACGGTCGGGAGTCGTCCGTCGTGATATCGTGGAAGGCCTGGAGCGCGTCCGTGCGGGCCTCGACCTGTTGGGCCCACTCGATGCGTGCACTCGCGTCTCTGACCGACAACAGTGAGGCCAGCGTCTCGCCGTCGGTGGCCTGCAGGGGCGTCCCGAGTGTCTCACCCTCGAAGGTGGTCCCATCGGCACGCTGGTACTCGACGACGTAGGTCTCGGTTCCGTCGTACCCTTGCTCGGTGAACCGCTCGGCGCCCTGACGCCTGAAATCAGACGGGTCAGTGTACAGAATCGCTATCGATTCCCCGACGACATCGGCCACATCGTATCCAAAGAGCTGGGCCGCAGCGGGATTGAAATCCGTGATGCACCGGTCGCTGTCGGCGACGACCAGCGCGTCCTCTGTGCCTTCGAAAACGGTCTCGAAGAGGCGCCGTTGCCGCTGTCGGTCGAGCGCGGCGCCCCGTTCGTCGGTGATATCGTAGAAAAACGCGGTGAGTCCGTCCTCAGACGGATAGATTCGGACCCTGAACCACCGCTCGCGCTCCTCGCTGTAGCTCTCGAATCGCACCGGAGCCTGTGTCCGCATGGCCTCCCGGAGCTTCCCGCCGACGCGACCGTCCCCGACATGCGGGACGGCGTCCCAGATGGTCGTCTCGAGAAGCTCCTCGGGCCCACGTCCCAGCAACGCCCCGGCCTCGGCGTTGACGAACGTGAACTGCCACTCCGTGTCGACAGCACAGACGGCTTCGTCGACGCGGTCGAGAGCCCCGTAAACGGCGTCAGTGTCGCTCGCAGGAGCCCCGGAATCAGTACTCATCGACGCCTCTCGGAGGACACATCACGCCGACAGCGACAGCACTCTCTCGGTTCCCAGGCCCGCCTACTGGGCCGGCCCGGAGCGAAGCCAGTCCGTTCATGATACACTCACGTTCTGTCGGTATATAATATCTCTCTGGCCGCGGAACGTTTGCACAACCGTTCTCGTGGCTGGACGCCGCCTACTCATCTATCTGCCCGAATAGCCGCCTTAGTTCCGCTGGCACGTCCTCGAGTGCCGCAGTGAGAAGTTGCTGTTTGGGATGGTCCGCGTTTGCGATTATCTCGCCGAACTCCTCGGCCAGCCATTCGACAGAGTAAAACTGCGTGCTGTGTCCGCTTCCGGTGTCCAGGTAGGCGAAGGCGTCCTCAGAGAAGGTCGTGTGCGGGAGATTCGAGAGCAGCCAGGTCTCCGGGTCCGGACTGCTATCGGTGGGCGAATCGGTCTGTTGCATACGCATCGTTCTTGCCTATAAGAAGGGATGCCATAGTACTCACCACACACCCTTACAGGTAAGGGGAATTGGCCGAAGCCGAACCACGCGGCCACCCTGTTGTGATGTGCTCCGGCAAAGCGGTTGCCAGCCCCGCTGTATGTAGCCTACCGACGGGACGAGTCGCCTGTCCCGGAGTTATCGGCCGGTCCGGTGGAGCCGGTAGGCCCCCCGCTCGCGGCCCTCGTCGTGGTAGACGACCGGCTCCTCTATGGCGACGAGAGTGTCGCTGTCCACCGCTGCCGCGGTCACGACGCCCGCCGTCTCGAACGTTTCGAGGTGGCCGGTAGCGATATCGAAAACGCGGAGCGCGTGCGTGTCGCCGTCCCTGTCGCGGAAATGCTGGGCGCCCGGTACGGCCAGCAGGTCGCCGTCGGCGCCGAGCCCGCTGGCGAAGCCGACCACGTCGGCCGACCAGCGTCTGTGTCCGTCGAGCGAGACACCGACCGCAGTGTGTTCCTCGGGGTGACGGACATCGGTCTCACGGCCGTCTTCGGGGTAGGTGTTCCCAGTGACGAACACCGCGCCCGACGCCGTGGCGTGGACGTGATTCGGATAGGCGTACACGACTTCGCCGTCGATAGCGTCCGGTGTCGCAAGCGGGAGACGCCACCGTTCCGCGCCGTCTGGCCCGAGACGGTAGCCGTGGTAGTCGCCGTGGCTCGTGAGGATCGCCCCGTCCTCGAGGAGGGCCACGTCGCCGACGCGACGCTGGCCGTCGGTCCCCGGATCCCACATCCACCGCGGCGTCCCGTCGATAGCGTCGAGCACGACGAGACCGTGCTGGTGGTCCCCGGGACACCGGTTGTAGGCGACGGCGAGGCGGTCCTCCCGGACCGACAGCGAAATCGGTGACGCGTCCGTGTGGTAGGTCCACTCGACCGTTCCGTCGGCCCCGAACGCGTAGACGACGCTCTCGAAGTGGCGTTCGGTCGCCTGGTCGGGCCGGCGCTCGTACCGCCTGGCGGCCGCGTAACACCGGTCGCCGTCGGTGACCAGCCCCGCGACGAACGGCTTGCAAAAGCGGGTGTCGGACTGGGGGTCGCCCACGTCACTGCAGGTGTCGTACCGCCACCGGAGGGTGCCGTCGCGGTCGTGACAGCGAACCGCGCCGCGGGCGCTGCGCTCGCCGACGACCACGCCTCCGACGGCCCGAGACGCGGAGCGGCGACCGCCGCCGGAGTGGACGCCACCGAAGGGCGTCGCGGCGACGACGCTGGGCTCGCCCGACGTCGCCTGCCGCCACCGGTTCGTCGGCGGTCCGTTCCCGCCCACATCGAAGCCCAGCAGGGTGCCCTCGTGTGTCCCGACGACGGCCAGCCCGTCGGAAAGCGTGACGGCCGAGCGGCGACCCTGCTGTCGGGAACGAGCCGGGGGAATCTCGCCCAGCGGTGCCGCCGACGCCTGCTCACTCATCGACTGGGAACGCCTCGTGGAGCACGTCGTGGGCCTCGCCCAGACCGTCGAGAACGCTCTCGCCCTGGGCGGTGATGCGGCTCACGGCGCGTTCGGCGTCCCTGACGGCGACGAGCCGGCCACGCATGTAGTCGTACTCCGCGCTGTCGCTGTCCGTGCGGGCGATCCCCTCTTCGAGGTCGACGAGGGCGGCGTCGAGGTGGCGCTCGATGGCGGCGAGCGTCTCCGCGTTCGCGAGCGCCTCGATGGGGCCGGTCATGTGCCCCTCCAGCTCCTGTTCGGCGTGCTGGCGCGCGTGGTCGTCTTCGGTACCGAGAACGTTCATGAGGCCGAGTCGAAGGGCCTCGATTTCGTAGCAGCTCATAGGTATCGTATTGTTGTGGTGTTACTTACAGCGTCTGGTCGACCAGTTCGCTCACGATGCGGTCCCGGTCCAGATGGTCGGCGACGAGTCGGTCGGCGTCGTCCTCGCCGACGTCGCCGTACCAGACCCCGTCGGGGTAGACCGCGACCATCGGCCCCTCGCCACAGCGACCCAGACAGGACGACCGGGTGATACGAGCGTCGCAGTGGTCGCTGTCGCGGGCGGCCTGGCGCAGCCGTTCGAGCACGGCGGGCGCGCCGTCGGCGGCGCAGGTCTGGTTCGTACAGACGGCGACGTGTTTCTCGGGCGCGTCGTGGACGTGTGGGTCGTCGTCGACGTCCTCGCGGTCTTCGTGTTCGGCCTGGTGGGTCAGCGCCCGCAACATCGCCCGGGCGCCCCCGGTGTCGTCCTCGTAGCCGTCGAGTTCGACCTTGTACTTGCAGGTGTCACAGGACATCTCGACGCTCCCCGTACGGGCCTCCTGCCAGCGGTCGCCCAGCACGTCCAGCAGCCTGTGGTCTGTCCCCAGCGGTTCACCGAAGCCGGCATCGACGTAGGGGTACTCCTCGTCGAACTCGCGGGCACCGTCCTTGATACGGCCCGTCAGCACGCCGTCACCGAGCATGTACGGCAGGACGACGACGGCGTCGGGACGTGTCTTGGCCACGTCGTGAAGGGTCTCATCGAGGAGTGGCTCGGTGACGCCGATGAATGAGGCCTCGACGCGGCCGAAGTCCCGTCCCTCGTACAGCAGCCGCGCGAGCTTGTGGACGTCGGCGTTGGCGTCGGGATCCGAGGAGCCACGCGCACAGACGACGACGGCGACGTCGTCGGCCTCTCGGTCCACGCCGAGTTCGGCCTCGACGGCCGCTGCTCGGTCGTCCAGCAGGTCCAGAATGGCCGGGTGGACGCCCAGATGCGCGCCGTTGTTGATGGTCAGCTCCGGATGGCGCTCGCGGGCCTGCGTGACAGCCAGGGGCACGTCGTTCTTGACGTGGCTGGCCGCAAACAGCGAGAGGTGGACGACCGTCACCTGCGAGACAGTGGCTGCGAGCCCGGCGATGGCGTCGTCGATGGCCGGCTCGGCCAGCTCGAGGAAGGCGGCGTCGACCGGGATACCGAGCCGCCCTTCGAGTTCGGCGGCCAGTTCGCGGACCTGCTCGTTTGATTTTTCGCGGCGGGAGCCGTGCCCCGCAAGCAGGATAGCCTCGTCATCGAGGCCCTCGGGAGCGGTGGTCGCTTCGCTCATCGGACTCGTTCGATGCTCTTGCGGAGCTTGCGCCGACGGCTCGGGGCGAAGAGCCCGCTCGATTCGCTCCCCTCGTAGAGCCACTCGCCGACGGCGGGGACGGCGTCGTCGTCGACACCGAACCAGTACCCCGAGGAGGCGTCGCTGCAGTCGTCGTAGGGAGCCGCGACCGGGATATCCTCGAGCAGCGACTGTATCGTCCGGAGGAGGCCCCGGCTCTCGTGAACGAAGGAGAGGCCGACGGCGTCGTCGTCTGACTTGAAACAGACCGTCCCACAGCCCTCCACGAGCCCGCGGAGCAGCTGCCGGTCGTAGTCGGCCAGCGGGTCCAGCCGGTAGCCGCCGGACTCTCCCTCGAAGGGCAGTCCCAGCGCCCCGCTGGCCCGTTCGGCCAGGGGCCCGACGACCTGGACCGTGTACTCCTCCTCCCGGCGGGTAATCGAGGTGTCGTGGGCGTACTGGCGCTCGACGATACGCTGGTCCGTGCGCTCGGCGCCGGCGACGCTCGCGAGCCGGCGAGCGGCGGTCTCGTCGGTCGTCCGGACGGTGACACAGTTCTGTCCGCACGCGCCGTCGCCGGCGACCCGGCCCCAGAAGTACGCCGTCTCGGGGTGGGCCGCCAGCATGTCGGCTGGCGGGCCGGTCTCGATGCTCATCGACCGGCCTCCGTCGGTTCGAGCGTCTGGGGCGGCGCGTCGGTCTCGGCGTCCTCGACGGTGATGGCGTCCAGCGGGCAGGCGTCGGCCGCCTGCTCGGCGTCGCCCCGGTGGTCGTCGTCGAACGTCGCCGCGATAGCGTGCTCGTCGTCCACCTCGATGGCGGCCAGTCCGTCGGCGTCTTCCACGAAGCGGTCGTCCCGCACCAGACAGGCGAAGACGCCGTCGCAGGCATCGCGGTCGATAGTTACTGTATACATTGTCAGTAATCGTATTTCGTCTCGTACCCACGTGGCGTGACCATCCGGTCGTCCCAGACGTAGGTGTCCTCGTTGCCGACCAGCAAGGTGGTCGTCATGTCCACGAGGTCTGTCTCGCCCAGTTCCGGGAGCTCCTGTAGCTCGACGATTTCGACCTGTTCGTCCTCGCGGCCGGCGGCGTGGACGACGCCGACGGGCGTCTCGGGGTCGCGGTGTTCGAGCAGTATCTCACAGCACTTCTCGTAGTTCTCGCGGCGCTTGCGGCTCCACGGGTTGTAGATGGAGATGGTAAAGCCCTCCTTGGCGGCGGCGTGGAGCCGTGACTCGATGGTCGGCATATCGGTGAGGTGGTCCGACAGCGAGATCGAGACGGTGTCGTTGACAAGCGGCGCGCCGACGCGTGCGGCACAGGACTGGGCGGCCGGGACGCCCGGCACCACGTCGAAGTCGAGCATCGACGCCGTCGCGCCCTTCGATTCGATTATTTCGAGGGCGAGCCCGGCCAGCGCGTAGACGTTCGGGTCGCCGCTGCCGATGATGGCGACGTCGTTGCCGGCAAGCGCCCGGTCGATGGCCTCCTCCGTGCGGGAGACCTCGCCACACATCGGCGTGTTGTAGATGTCCTCGGCCCCCTCGACGACCTCGTCGGGGAGCAGTTCAACGTAGGTTGTATAGCCGACGATGTGTTCGGCTTCCAGCAGCGCCGACCGTGCCCTGGCGGTCATCCCCTCCGGCTGGCCGGGGCCGAGGCCGACGGCGACGAGCCGACCGGGGTCGGCTTCGAAATCGTCGACGGTCGCGCCGACCTCTTCCTCGTCGGAGCTGTTGGCTCCGCAGGAACTGCTGCTGGAACCGGATGAACTCGAAGACGCTCCACATTTCGAGGAGCTTTCGGTGCTCGTCTCCGTCGAGTTCCCTGCCGTCTCGCTCGCGCCGCACTTCGGGGACGCGTCGGTGCTCGCCTCTGTGTCTGTTTCCGTCGTCGATGCCTGACTCGCGGCTTCGCCGCTCGTCTCGCCCGAGGCGCTTCGCGCCTCGCTTGCTCCACACTTCGATTCAGTCGATTCGGTGTTGTCGGTGCTCATAGTTCAGAAGTCCTCCACGTCACGCCCGCCACGCGGGGTGACCAGATAGTCGCGGTAGTCGTTGCCCCAGACCTCGGTCTCGTGTGTGCCGACGACGATGGACGACCCCATCCCGCCGACCTCCTCGGTGTGCTTGGGCAGTTCGCCGAGCGTCGTGATGGTCTCCGTTTCGTCGTCGAGATTCCGTCCGGCTGCGCCGCGGCCGGCGTCGTTAACGATCGCGGCGGGCGCATCGTCGGCCCGCTCCTCTCGGAGCACCTCGACGGCCTGCTCGTAATCCCGCCAGCAATTGTACAGCACGACGACGAACCCGGAGATAGCCGCCGCGCGGAGCTTCTCCTCGATCTCGTCCCAGCCGCGCCACTTGTCCGACAGGGAGATGGTACAGAAGTCGTTCGACAGCGGCGCGCCGAGATTCGCGGCTCCGGAGAGGGCGGCCGTCACGCCGGGGACGATTTCGATGGGCACGTCGTCGGCGTCGTCGGCCTCGGCCATCGTGAACATCAGGTCGGATTTCCCGTAGACGTTCGGATCGCCCCCGGAGACGTGGGCCACGTCCTCGCCGGCCCGGACCCGCTCGAAGGCTTCACGGGCGAGTTCGACCTGCTTGCCCATCGACGAGCGAATCAGAGTCTGGTGGGAGCCGTCGGGACGCTCCAGGACGGTGCCCGCCTCGTCGGCCACCTCGCCGTCGTCCGAGCGGTCCTCCAGCGCCGACGACGCCGGCGGCAGCGTCCCGTCTTTTCGGAGGAACTCCTGATAGAGGTTCGACGCGATGACCGTGTCGGCGGTCCTGATAACGTCACTCGCCCGCTGGGTCATGTGGTGGGGGAGTCCGGGACCGATGCCGACGACGTAGAGGGTGCCGTAGCCGTCTGGCGGAGTCGCCGTCGCGTCTACGGCCGATTCGGCGCTGCGGCGGTCGCTGCTCATCGGTCACCGCCGAGGTCGGCAGGCGGTCCAGGGGCAGTGCTATGAGACATAGCGTCTACAACGGAGCTTTCGCATAAAACAATTTTGTTTGTATTACACCAAGCTAGGTTTTCTTCGTGCGTCAGGGCTGTTGGGGGGCCACTCTCGTCACAGAATCGCTTCAACGCGTAGGGCTGTCGTGAACGACTATCCTGACATCGGCACAGCGTGGCAACGGGGTGTCGAGTTTGCCTTCGAATCGGAGAGAAAGAGACGCCGTCACGAATTTATATTTCGGATATTTTGTTTCAATATATGTCCCGGAAAAGACCGGAGATACTCGTTACCATCGGGATATTTTATACGCTCTGGGCTACCGGACTTCTGAATACGACGATCTACACCGACCTACAACTGCTCGCCGGGTTTGCAGCACTGCATATATTTGTCGAAGTATCGTTACTCCCCGTGAAACGACTGGCCCGGAGCGGGGAACGGAAGACGGATTCGTGAAGTCCGATAGCAATCGTTCCGCTCAGATAGCCCGCTTCTGGAGGGGAGCCACACCTCTGTTTTCGTGACAAACAGAGTGGCGAGGAGAGTGAGACGGGCAGTATGGGGAAATCATCACGGGAGAACGGTGTCGTCGTGGTCCCGACGGGTCTTTTGCGTGGGCTTGGGAGGGCGATAGCGGCGTCTACAGTCAGTGCAGGCGCTGACTCGGGGCCACCCGGAAATCGAGACCACGAGGCAAAGATTCGAACGAACCCTCCAGAGGTGCTTAGCGCCTGTTTTCAGCGGAACCCCCGTCTCCCCCTTGCAACCCGTGTAACGTTGCACGGCGATCAGCAGTTCCCGTTCCGGAAACCGGGCTGTCGCCGCACGACCGAGCCGGAACACGACGGTAACTGGATGGCATCGATAGCTGACCGGGAATCAGTGCTGAGTGTGTTCGTTGACCGAGAACACGCTCTGGTTGTACCGAAATCCGGTCCGTGGTGACAATTTCGTCCCACCGTCGCGGAGCTACTATCGCGGACATCGCTCTTCAATATGTCTTTGAAGCACTCTCTGGCGTAGCATAAAACCGTTCAAACGGAGATAGACTTCCTTTCGAATAGGAATTTACAATACTAATAAAATCTATACCGGAACCAAGCGCGTCCCACCTGGGCACGTGCGAACGAGCAAACTGAAGTGAGAGACATGAACCGACGCAAGTTCATCATCGGAACCGGAGCGTTCACCGCCGCCGGTACGGCAGCTATCGGGACAGGCGCGTTCACCAGTGTCGAGGCGAAACGTACTCTGGACGTTTCTGTCGCTGACGACACAGATGCGTTACTCGCTCTCGTCCCGAAGGAGACCCCAAACAGTGAGGAATACGTCGAGGTAGATGAGACGACCGGAACACTCAGTCTCGATTTTACCGAGACGGAAGCAGGCGGACAGGGACTGAACCGGAACGCAGACACTGTCATCGACGACCTCTTCGAAATCCGAAACCAGGGCACCCAGGAGGTCGTTGTCGGCATTACGGACACCCCGGACGGGATGAGTTTCTACGCAGCCGAGGACGACATCGTCCCGTCAGGCGGCCTCTCACTGAACCAGGAATCGGTCGGTGGGGAGACCGGAGGCCTCCCTCGTGTGTCACCGGGTAAGGCACTCACTCGCGTTGGTGTGCGATTCCAGGGGCTGGAGAACGATCTCAGCAGCCTCGAATCGTTCGACGGCTCGGTGACGATCAACGCGTACGTCCAGGACTAGGGCTGGAGCATGAGCGGGCTCTCGGTCCACCGGAACGTGGCCACCATGCGAGTTAGGCTATCCGAATGGTGTGAGCAGCAGGTACGTTCCGAGGGGGGCCGAGACCGTCGCACAGAAACGTGCAGCCAATGCTTGATGATACCCAGACTGGTGTCCGGACTGAATCAGTCTACACGGCAGTTCGATTCTGCCGCTGGGCCTGGGAGGTGATCCAATGAAACGACGAACATTTCTTCTCGGAACGGGGATAACAGCGAGTACAGGCGTTGCCGTGCTCGGAACGGGAGCGTTTTCGGGCGTCGAAGCGGACCGGAACGTTGTCGTCGATGTGACCGGTGATGCGGAGGCATTTGTCCGGCTATCTCCGGTCTCCGGTCCGGCGGGAAACGGAGACTACGCGACCGAAACACAGCACGGAGAGCTACAGTTGACCATAAGCGAAAACAACGAGAGCGTGGACGGTGGCGGGCTCAACGCACAGGCGACGACAGTCATTACCGATGTGTTCACTGTTGGAAACCAGGGCACAGAGGATATCGAACTGCGGATTGATCCGGTTGTGTTTCCCGACACGGACCTCGCAATCGGAATCATTCCGCAAGACAGGGACCCGACGTCGCCAGTCTCAGTCCCCGTCGGTTCCCATCAGGTGTTCGGTATCGCTGCAACAGCGGACGGGTCTATCGATCCACCGTCGGTTTCCGAGACAGTCACTGTTCGCGCGGAGGTGTCACGATGAGCGATACCGAGTTGCTGGCTGCACTGCTGGAGGAACCACCGGAGGAGGTCTTCGAGAACGAACAGGTCAGACACGAATTCGACGAGGCACTCCAGGAGATAGCCGGGAGCGAAACTGATTCGGATCCAGACCCACCCGAGGATAGTGAGGTCACTGGACAGATAGTTGGGGACGATACAGGTGACCCGCTCCCGTGGGCGGTCGTCGAGTCAGAGACCACTGACGGAACAGCGTTCGCGTCGGCCGGCGAGGATGGGACGTTTATGATTGCTTCCCCGACCGCAGGTGGGTCCATCAGAATCGTCGCATCACAGTACGAAGAGGAGGTCGTCACAGTCGGTGCGGACACCGATGCACTGGGTGAAATCCGGCTCGAACCATTTTCTGTCCCGGAAAGTGAAATCGAGGAACGATACGACGACCTCGGTGTCGAACCGCCGGAAGAACGCGAGTATCCACCGGACGAGCAGAACACGGCCACCCTCGAATCGGACTCGGGAGATGCCCGGGTTTCGGTGACCGGGGAGGGAATCAATCCACAGCTACTCGGTGTCGAGAAAGAGCAACCGCCAGCGTTCGAGACGGACGCAATCGACACCACAGCTGCAAGCGACATCATCCACGTCTGGAACGAGCGGGATATCGAGACGGGCGAACTCGAAGTCGGCTACGACAATTCCGACGTCGCCGGCGAGGAGGAATCGTTGCGTATCCATCGGTACGACCCAGCGTACCAGACGTTCGTCGCACTCGACTCGACCGTCGATACGGATGCGGAGACTGTACGCGCAGAGTTCGAAACCAGTGGCCTGTACGCGGTTTTCGACCCCGACCAGTGGGAGGAAAAGCTGCGTTCAACGGCACCGATTCCACTCGATGCGGACGGAGAGCCACTGACGACGACACCGGAAGCGAGTCGGCTAGGCAGTTACCGGAGAGGTGAGAACTGATGCCTTGCAACGACCAGACGCCAGACGCTGTCGAGGTACCGTTTCTCAGAGATAACTTCTTTGACAACGAACTTGGTGCCTGGGACCCGAACCAGGGAGAGGTTGGACCACGCCATGGCGTGTTCGACCCCATCAACCACTACGGAGACGTCTCGGTTGCGAACCAGCAGTTACAGCTGGAGGCCCACGGCTGTTACCAGGCCGTCGCATTTCAGACGATAGGCGAGTTCACCGGCGATGTCCACGTCCGATTCGACTTCGAGCGTGTCCCGTTCGGTCAGGAGGACAACGTGCACCACACTGACGTTTACATCCTCGAAGACGGGGACGAAGCTAATCGGGATATCGTTCGCGACTCGACAACTGGGACGGGGTTCGAACCCGAGGCCACGGGAGAAGCGAGCGGGTCGGTCACAGCAGAGGCGTCGGTCGATGGTGTGGTCACCGTCGTCTTCGAGGTGAAACCCCGTCCTGTCTTTTTCAACGATGGGACTGCGTGTTCGTTCGGCGCCGGGGGCGGCACGACACTGAAAATCGACAGCGTCGAGGTCGGAACCGTCGTCGAGAATTACTCCGACACTGATGGTGATGGGCTTCCTGATTCGATCGAACTCAACGGCATCCCACTCGGGAATGGGCGGACCGTCGAAACGGACCCGCTCGACCCCGACACTGACGGCGACGGACTCGAAGACGGTGAGGAGATACTCGTCGACCAGTTTGTCACGCACCCTGACAACGATGCCCAGTACTATCTGATGAACAGTGACCCGACCCTACTGGACAGCTCCGGCTCCGGGCTGAGCGATTACACCGAGCGTGCGCTGGGTGTCGATCCCCTGGCATCGAACACCGACGGTGACGAATTCGCCGACCACGAGGATTTCGACCCGCTCGAGCCGTACGAACCCAACCGCCTCTCTGACAGTGAACGCGCCGCCGCGTTTCGGGACGGCGTCATCCGGGGTGACACCGGAGCCGACGGCGGTATCTGGGAATCACCCTACAGCGATACACCGCCGTACGTCGCGGGACATATATTGGGCGCGTCAATTCCCTACCTCGGAACAGGCGCCGACCTTCGGGACCTGGCCGCAAACATCAGGCAAGGGAACCCAATCGGAGTCGCGCTCTCCGCTGCCGGGATCGTTCCGGGTCCCGGCGACGCGTCCAGAGCGGTCAGTAAAATCCGAAATTTCCTCAGACGGAACCCGGACAAGCACAGGTGGTTGATAAAGGTCCTCGACGAGGCGGGCATCCTGGACAACCTACCCGAGCAACAGCTCAGGTCAGCGGTGAGACGCACCAAATACGGTGCGTACGTACTGGATAAAGCCTCTAACGTAGATGACGCAGTCAGATTTATAAGGGCGTTCCCCGATACGGTCGACCCCGAGGACGTGGCCCTCGAAGTGGTTGCCGCGGATAGATACTTCTATCTGATGGTCGAGAACCGGTACGCGTACATCAGGGAGCGGTACGTGACCGGGACGCGCGGTCGCGACCGGATATCGAGTTTCTTCCCGACGGGAGCGACGATACCCGCCGGCGAGTGCAGACCGTCCGTGTCACTCCCGAACCGGATGTCCGAAACGGAAGTCAGTCTACTCATCGGCGCCGCGATACAGTCCGAGTTCGAGCAGTACCGGCGTTCACGGTATCCATCGGAGCGTGCGTATCCGTACAACGTCATCTCGGAGATATCCGAGGAGATTACCTACGACCCGACAGCGGACGGATTCGACTACGGCATCACACAGATGAAAGTAGTCATCAACCCCACCAGAGGGTGGATTATCGGTGCCTATCCACAGAGCGGACCAGCGGTCAAACGGTGGAACGGCGACGAGGTCGTCACCGACCCCGACCCGCTACCCTGAAACCAGTTCAGGACTTCTCGGTCTCGTCGTCTCCCCCGGCCAGCCCCGACAAGACCAACGTTACCACCAATAGCAGGAACGCGACGCCCATGATACGCATCGAGAGAGACACTGGCCGGGCAACGAGTCCCCCGAGCCCGAGTATCTCTGCATACGACCATTCGAGACTCCCCCGCCGTTCTTCACCGAACACGTAAAGTATCAGGAAACCCACACCGAACAGACACATTTCCAGCTTGATGATGAGGTCACCGTGTTCGTCGATGAACTGAAGGACCCGAGACATATCTATCACCGTCGTTATTACCTATGTTTACACCTGGATTAATATTTATATCTTGATTTAGCGCTCGATTGAGCTACCCACGGCTAAAGCCGTGGGATTCAGCGTGGACTCCCGTTCTGGCCTCAGTTGAGGCAGGAGAATAGCCTCCGTTCACGTTCACTATCCCGCTGTTTAGGCGCACGCCCAAGGGTGCGCCTCCGTCGCCGCCAGTTTGGGTGCGACGGAGATACCGCAAACCGATGTTCTTCGCAGCGTTGTAGTCCGCGTGGTTCTCGTAGCCACAGTCGAGGCACTCGAACGCGTCGCCATCCCGGTTGTCTGGATGAGTAAACCCACAGTGCGAGCACCGCCGACTCGTGTTCTTCGGATCGACCTGCACCACCACAATACCGTATGCTTCGGCTTTGTATTCGACGTACTCGTACAGGCGGTCGAACGCCCATTTGTGTCCCCACGACGCACCAGTTCGCTCGCGGATGTCGGTCAAATCCTCGAACGCGATGACCGAACACCCGCTCTCGCGGGCTTCCGCGACGAGTTCGTTGCTGATGCGATGCAGCATCAGTTTGAACCGGCCGTCTTCTTTTCGACCGACAGATTGGATGTTCTCGTGTGCCCAGCGCGTCCCGCACTGCTGGAGGTCACCACGCCGTTTCTCGTACTCGCGCCGCCAGTGGTTGAACTCGTCACCAGTCCAGAACGTGCCCGTTGAGGTGACGGCGAGGGTGTTCACGCCGAGGTCAACCCCGAGAACCGTTCCGTTCTCGGTGGTTGCCTGTTCCGACGTGTCGGACTCCACGTCCTTCTTGCAGTGGATGTGAAGCATCCAGTCGCCGTCACTGGAGTGCAGTTCCGCACCCGTCGTCTCGTACTCGACTGAGAAGAGGTACTTGGAGTGCGGTGTGTTGCTCTCCTCGTCGGGTAAGACATACTCGGCTTCGATGCGGCCCTCTGTGGTGGCGAGACTCACGTGGTCGTCGTGGAACGTCGCAGTACGCTTGTCGTAGACGACGTGCGGACTACTGAAGTGAGGTTTCGACGCTTTCTTGCCATTTTTCCAGCTGGCAACGACGCTTTTGCAGGCTTCGGCGGCCTTGTTCCGAGCAGCTTGCACCAGTCCACCGTTGAACCCGTCCGTGGCTTCGCGCACGTCGTCGTAGGTTTCCTCGTCCAGCGTGGTCTTGCTGGTTGTGACGTACTCCCCGTCGAAAGCGTGGTCGACGACGTACTGCACTGACCATAGAAACGTGTCGACGGTGTCTTCCAGAAGTGCGGCGGCGTCGCTGTCCACGTCGAGTGCAACGGTGACAGTGCGCCGCACCTCCATATCTTATTTGTCGGTCTGATTTTTCTTAAATATCGGGGAGTCAGTATGCTACCGTCACGTGGTTTGGTTCCCAGTTGTCGGCTTCATCCCACGTTCACAAGAGCGACGCTCTTGTGCAGCCCACCAGAACGCGGAGCGTTCTGGGGACGGCTAAAGCCGTGGGTTTTCGCCTCGCACTTTCTATAATTTGAGGACGGTCCGGAATACGGCTCCGCCCGTGGCACCCGACTAGCAGCGTCGCCGGCCGGGCTATCGCCCGATAGCCACCGTCACGGCCTCGTCGTATCTGGTCTTCTCGGCCAGCAGGTCGTGCTCGCGGCCGCCGGCGATGGCACTGGCCTCGGCGATGCCCGGCCAGCCGATGAGCTCCTTCGACCGAGATGGGGTGGGGCCCTCGAACCCTTCCAGGGTCGCTTTCTCGAAGGCGACGACGCCCAGCCCCCACGCTTCGGCGGCTTCGAGCATCCCCGCCTCGTCGGCTTTGCGGGTCCCGGTCGCGACGAACTCCACATCCGAGCGGTCCAGTCCCGCCTTTTCGAGGGCCGCGTCCCAGGCGGCGTGGAACTGCTCGACGTCGGCGCCTGCCACCGAACCACAGCCCAGCACGACGCCGTCGTCGCCGTTCCGTTTGAGCACGCTGACGGTGTCGTCGACCAGGACCGCTTTCGGGCCGTCGAGGCGTTCGATTGGCCCGAGTTCGTCGTCCAGCACGGCGAGGTTGGTCGCCACCGTCGAGTCGCCGTTGACGACGTGGGCGTCCAGCGCTTTTGCCTGCTTCTCGACGCCCTGCTTGCCGGCGGCCTCGCTGGCGGTGGTCATCGCCGGCACCGCGCCCATACTGGCGAGGTCGTCGGCCACCTGGTTCGCGCCGTGGTGCCCGCCGGTGATGGGGATGGCCCACGTGAGCTCTTCGTCGACGACACAGATTGCGGGGTCGTCCCACTTGTCGTCGAGCAGGTGGGCCGTCTTCCGCATCGCGATGCCGCTTGCCATCAGCCCGATAAAGCAGTCGTACTCGCCCCAGTGCTCCTCGAAGACGTCGCCGTGGTACTCCAGAATATCGACGGACTCGTAGCGGTCGCCGATGCCGTCGACGATGTCCTCGGCGGTGTCCAGCTTTCGCTCGAAGGCGACGATCGCTATCTCTTCCGCGACTTCCCCGTCGGAGTCGGGCGCTTTGCAACTGTTCGAACCGGAATCGCTGTCGCTGTCAGTACTCATTGGAATCTCCCGGCCGGCGAACGGTCTGTACGCGACTGCCGGCCGAACGGTCGCGCGTCTGCAGCGTACTCGTCTGTAAACTCGTCTGTACTACGGTGCGGACGGCGCGCGCTGGCGCGCCCCCGTGGCGCGCCGGAACTGTGCGAGGGATGAGCGACCGCAGGGAGCGAATCGGTTGGGGAGCCGTCTGGCCCGCGGTGCTGTGCAGTGCTGTCCAGGTGGACTGAAAGGGGCCGCTGGCTCGGGGACGCCCGACGACGCAAGCACTGCAGCGAGCGAACGCAGTGAGCGAGGGAAGCGCACAGCGAGTCGCGCGAGCCGAGCCAGCGGGGGCTTTCTGGCGGTCCAGAGCGGTATCGCCGACACGTCCTTTCTGGCGGTTCCAGTGAACTCGAGAAACGACGGCACATCCGGCTAGTCGTCGGCCTCCCCGATGACTCGGAAGCATCCTCGCCCCGGTTCGCCCACCCGCCATACAGGAAGGAGCGCTCGTAGTCCTCGCCGCCCACCGCATCCCCAATTATCACCATCGCAGAGGCGCGGTAGCCCGCGTCTTCGACCTTCTCCCCGATGGTCCCGATAGTCCCCTCGATGACGTCCTCGTCGGGCCAAGACGCGTGATACACGGCAGCGACGGGCGTCTCGGGGTCGTGGCCATCGCCCAGAAGCCGCTCCATCGTCTCGCTGACCGCGTGGGTCCCGAGGTAGATACATGTCGTCACGTCGCCCATGCCGACGAACTCCGAGATGTGGTCCTCCTCCTCGGTCAGCGTCTTGCCCTGCGGGCGGGTGAACGCGACGTGGTTGGCGACCTCGTTCAGCGTCAGCTGGGTCCGCATCGTCGCACTCGCCGCGAAGGCCGACGTGACGCCCGGGACGATGTAGGTTGGCACCCCTTCGTGTTCCAGGGCGTCCATCTGTTCCAGTGCCGCGCCGTAGATGGCGGGGTCACCGCTGTGGAGGCGGACCACTGTGTCGCCAGCCTGGTAGGCGTCCCGCATCAGCGGAATGAGCTCCTCAGGTCCTTGCCGATGGAGGAGACGGTCTCGGCGTCGGCACAGTATTCCTCAAGGAGTTCGCTGTTGACCAGCGAGCCGGCGTGGACCACGAGGTCGGCCTCGGAAAGCAGTTCCCGGCCCGCGACGGTCAACAGCTTCGGGTCGCCCGGACCGGCGCCGACGAAGGGGATGCCTTCTTGCTCGTCGCCGGCGCTGTGGTCGTAGACGCGGTCGTCGCGGTCGGTCGCGACGGCGTCGATGGCGTCCTGTGGGTCGGTCTCCGACTGGTCGTCCGTCATTCGGCCACCTCGTCGCCGCTCAGTACACCTTCGGAGCGTTCCTGGCAGGCGATGCTGGCCGCTCCCCCGTCGGATATCACACCGGCACTGTCGACCCCTTCGAGGAAGGCATCGGTGGCCTGCTCGACGCGAGCGTCGGGTCGTTCGGCGTAGGCGAGGGTGTAGTAATCGCGCTCGTCGATATCGTTCGGGTCCGTCGTCACGTGGGTCTCGCCCTGCTCCATGAACAGCCGGCGGCCGTAGGTCACGTCGTAGCCCGCCTCGACGAGGCCCTCGTGGGTCGCCGGGGCGTCGGTCACTTTGAACAGAATCATCCGGTCTGGGCCGGTCGGCGAGACGCCGCCGTCGGCCTCCCGCAGGGCCAGACTCGACCCCGCGGTAATCTCGACGCCCAGCGCCGTCGCGAAGGCGGTGACCGCGCTGACGCCGGGCACCACCTCGAGGTCGACCTCGGGGTGGAACGCCGCCAGCGTGCGACGGAGGTGGCCAAAGGTCGAGTAGACGTTCGGGTCCCCCAGCGTGACGAAGGCGGCGTCGCCCTCGCGGGCCTGCGGGGCGATTTCGGCGGCGGCGGCCTTCCAGGCCTCGCGGAGCTTCTCCTCGTCGCGCGTCATCGGGAAGTCGAGGTCGCCGATACGCTCCTCTTGGACGTGTTTCGTCGCGACCGTCCGGGAGAGCCGGCCGGGCGAGTAGACCACGTCGGCGTTCTCCAGCGCGCGCTTGCCCCGCACCGTCACGAGGTCGGCCTGTCCGGGGCCGAGGCCGACGCCGTAGAGAGTCATCGGTCGCCCTCCGAGCCATCGCCGGGGGCGCCAACGCCACTACCGCTGTCGGCCGCCACCTCGTCGCTCGCACTGCCGACGAGCATGTAGACGGGGTTCTCCGAATCGAAGCTCGTCGCCCCGGCAAGCTCGTAGCCGTGACTCACCTGGAACTGGAGGACCTCCTCCAACAGGTCCCGCTCGCGGAACGCCTCGGTGGCCGCGCCGGCGACCTCCAGCCGGGAGACGTTCATCACCACGCGGTCGACGGCCGTCTCGACGGCGTGGTCGAGGACGGCCTCGTAGTTGCGGCTCCCGCCCAGGAAGAGCGCGTCAGCGTCGTCGGGCAGTCCCTCGGGCGCCTCGGCCTCTCGGAGTGTGACCTCGGCCTCGGTGTCGTTCGCGGCGAGGTTCTTTTGGGTCACCTCGAGGCGTTCGGGTTTGCGTTCGAGCGCTGTGACCTGGCCGGCGCGCCTGGCCGCGTCGATGGTGACCGCACCGGTACAGGAGCCGACCTCGACGAAGTGGTCGGTCGGGGAAAGCGCCAGCTTGCTCGCGAGGACGGCCCGAACCTCCGGCTTCGTCGGCCCGGCCTTCGCGTCGTGGGGCAACGAGACGTGTGCCATGGCGAGTACAATCTCGTGTGGCGCATAAAACAATTGTGCTTGTATTACTCCAATTATTATTGTGCTATCGGCGATTGTGCGCCGGCTGGGACCAATCTGGCCTTCGGTAACGAAAAACTACTTTACAACGTGGCCCCGAGAGACGACAATGGGACAGCGTTCGGACGGCAGCGAGGAGTTCGGCGTCCTCCGGAGCAAGCGGACCGCCACTCGATACCAGATTATGGTCGAGGTCGCGGAGCGCCAGCCGGCGGTCAGCCAGCAGGAGATAGCCGACGCCATCGGCATCACCTCACAGGCCGTCAGCGACTACCTCCAGGGGCTCTCAGAGGAAGGACACGTCACCAAGCATGGCCGCGGGCGCTACGAGGTCACCAAGGAGGGCGTCGACTGGCTCATCTCACAGACCGACTCCCTGCGGAGCTTCGTCGGTCACGTCTCCGAGGACATCATTGGCCAGGTCGACATCGAGACGGTACTCGCGACGAGCGATATCGAGGAGGGCGAGACCGTCTCCGTGACGATGCGCGAGGGCGTGTTGCGCGCCGTCGCGGGCGACGCTGGCAACGCAACCGCAGTTGCGGTGACCGACGCCGCCGCGGGGACGGACCTGGGCATCACCAACGTCGAGGGGGTCGTCGAGTACGACCTCGGCGACGTGACCGCAGTGTCGATTCCCCGAGTCCAGAACGACGGCAGCGGGGCCGTCGACGCCGACCGCATCGCACAGCTGGCGACCGACCACGACCTCATCGCCGTCGCCGGTGTGGAGGCGCTAGCCGCCGCACGGGCCGCTGACATCGAGGTCGACATCCGCTACGGGAGCGTTGCCGCCGTCGAGGAGGCCGCCACGAAGGGCCAGGACGTACTCCTGCTCGCCAGTGCCGACCAGCTCTCGACCCACACCGACGCCCTGGCCGGGGCGAACATCGGCTACGAAGTGCTCGACGCCGCCGATTAGGGCGCTCAGGTCGGTGTCACGCGGAACACGGCCGTATCTCGTGGCTCGACAGTCGCCGACAGCTCCCCGAAAGACTCCCACTGCTCGCCGGTCCAGCAGTCCAGAACCGAGTATCGCTCACCGGCCGTCGGGACCGACGTCTCGTCGACGTGCGTCCGTATCTCCGCCTGCTCCTCGCCGCGGTTCCACAGTGCCACCGCGGCGCCGTCAGCGAGGCGCTTGCTCCAGACCTCGCGGGTCGGGTCGCGCCGGTCTGGCGTCCCCTGGAGCCCGAGTGGGTCCTGGTCGATAGCGAGCAGTCGCTCGTTGGTGAGCAGGTCGAGCAGGTCCTGGGAGAGGCCGGTGAGGTCCGTGCCGACGAACAGCGGCGCGCCGAGCAGACACCAGAACGCGAAGTGGGTCCGGTTCTCGACGTCGGAGAGTGGCCGCTCGATGTCGGTCGGTTCGTGCTGTGACTGGGCCGAGTCGGGCCCGTTGCCGACCTGGAGCATATCGGGGTCGTTGTACCCCCCTGGTCCGTGGGCCGCCGCGATATCCAGCACCGCCACGCGGTCGATGATGTCGGCGATACCAAGGCCGAACTCGTCGTCGACGGTGTGCCACGTCGCGACTGCGTCGTCGGTCACCCGCCAGCAGTGCCCGCCCACGTTCCGGCCCCACTCCCAGGGGTTCGATTGCCCCCACTCACAGATGCTGTAGACGATGTCGCGGTCGACCGCCGCGAGCGCCTCGCCCATCGCCCCGTAGCGGTCCACGGCGTCGCGCCCGCAGTGGTCCCCGCAGTTGTCGTACTTCAGGAAGTCGACGCCCCAGTCGGCGAACTGTTCGGCGTGCAGTCGCTCCCGTCCAAGGGTCGCCGGGTACCCCTGGCAGGTGTGACTGCCCGCGGAGGAGTAGAGCCCGAATTGCAGCCCCCGGTCGTGGACGTAGTCGGCCAGAGCCGCCATCCCGCTAGGGAAGTCCTCTGAGTCGGCCACCAGTCGACCCGCGTCGTCGGTCTCGTCGGCCATCCAGCAGTCGTCGACGACGACGTACTCGTAGCCGGCGTCGCGCAGTCCAGTCTCGACCAGCGCGTCCGCAGCGGCGCGGATGTCGTCCTCGGTGACCGCACAGCTGTGGGCGTTCCAGGAGTTCCAGCCCATCGGCGGGGTGGCGGCGAGTGTCGCGTCGGCGTCGGTCACAGGTTGGAGTCCCCGCGGGCGAACAAAACAGTTGGCACGGCGGTCCGAACGCTACCGCGTCCGGCGACAGCTTTAGTAATACGTTGCAATAACAGTACAACTAGCTATGGCGAGTAGTACAAGTGACCCGGAGGTAGTCCGCGTCTCACAGAAGGGGCAGGCGACGATTCCGAAGCCACTACGGGAGAAGTTCGGTATCGAGAGCCCCGGAGAGGTGTTTATTTACGAGGAGGAGGGCCGAATCGTCATCGAGCCGGTCCCAGGTCTCACCGAGCTACACGGCATTCACGCAGGCGAGGGTGAACCGGGCGAGGTTCTGGCCACGGTTCGAGCCGAGAAGGAAGCCGAGAAGCGACGCGAGGCGGACCGAGCTGACGACCTGCGGCCCAGTGACAGATGAGCGACGGCTATGTCTTCGATACGGAAGCGATCATCTCCTTTCTGTACAACGAGCGCGGTCACGAGCGGGTCGGAACACTCCTCGAACAGGTGTCGGCGGGTGATGTCGAGGGGTATCTGGCCGAGACCAACGCCAGCGAAGTGTACTATCTCGTCGCTCGCTTCGAGGGAACGCCCGACGACGAACCGACGGCAGCCTCGCTCCGGACCGCCGACCGGGACCTCCGGACGCTCACGCGGAACGGACTGACACTCGCCCGGGCCGACTGGCGACACACCGGGGAGATCAAGGCCGACGGTGATATCTCCCTGGCCGACGCCGCTGCCGTCGCGCTGGCATCGGAGCGCGACGCGACGCTGCTGGTGGGGGCCGACGACGACTTCGATTCGTTACCGGTCGACCTCGATATCGAACGGTTCCGGACCGACGCCGTCTGAATACCGTGACAGAACGCCTTTGCCCTGCGCTCCCCTGGACCGACCAATGAGTCCGGACAGCTCCGAGCCGCGCTCGAAAGTCGCGCGGCTCATCGAGGCGTACGACCTGCCCCCGCTCGGCGCGGACCTGGAGGCCGCCTGGCTGGGCGAGGCTGGCGAGCGACAGAGCCTGCGCGACCTCGCCGACCGGTTCAATCGAGCACTGTTGCTGGCGGCGGTCCGGGACGCCGGCATGGACGTCGTCGACGGGGAGGCACAGAACTACTACCGGCTCCTCACCGATGAGTCGGTGAGCGCCGGGCGTCGAGTCGAGGCCGAGAATCGGCTCGAAGCCGCGGGTGTGGACGTCGATACGTTGCGGGAGGACTTCGTCAGCTACCAGTCGATACGGCACTACCTGACCGAAGTTCGCGGCGCGAGCTACGAACGCGACGAGCAGTCCGCTGGGGTCGAGCGCGAACGCTCCGTCATCGACCGGCTCCAGAGCCGGGTCGAGCGGGTGGTCCAGGACACTGTCGACCGACTGCGGGCGGCCGGTCGGCTCTCGGTGGGCGAGTACCGCGTCCTCGTCAGCGTCGACGTGCTCTGTGAGGACTGTGGCGCCCAGTACACCGTCGGGGAGTTGCTGGACCGCGGTCACTGCGACTGCGATTCGCCCTGACCGATGTTCCGGACCCGCTCGTAGCGGTCCGGCAGGGCCGCGGCGTCCTCCGGCAGCAGGGCGACGACCAGATACGGTACCTCAGCGGCGAAGTACTCGACCAGCGCGGCGATTCGCTCGGCGTCGATGGCCTCAAGCGAGTCGAGCAGCATGAACGGCACCTGCTCGGCCACGTCGTGGACGAGATAGCCGGCCAGCGCGAACACGAGCCCGGTGACGGCCCGCTCGGACTCCGAGAGGTGCGCAACCGTGTCCTCGTAGACGGTCCCGCCGTCGGAGCTGCGGACCACGTGGAGTTCGAACTCCGAGCCCTCGATGACCGACTCGGCGTCGACAGTGGCCACGGAGTCTGCGGGGCCGTCGAGCCGTTCGAGCCAGATGCGTTCGACGTTCTCGTACTCTAAGATGTCGAGCAGGTCGGCCATCCGCTCGTTGAACGCCGTCGTCGCCTTCGTCTCCAGCGTGTCGATGCGGGTTCGCAGGTCGATGAGCTCGTCGACCACTGACTCACGGCGGGCCACGAGGGCCTCGTCCCGTCGTATCTCCGCCTCTGCCGTCGCTATCTCCGCTTCTATCTCTTCGAGCGTCGACTCCAGAGATTCGAGTTCGAACTCCAGCTCGTTGGCCTCGCTGTGGAGGTCGAGCACCTCGTCGACCTCGGCCGAGCGCAGCTCCGTCACCTCGGCTTCGAGTTCGCCGACCCTGGCCGAGAGGTTATCCCGACGCTCGCGCAGGTCCGACAGCGTCTCCTGGCGGCGCGCAATCTCCGTGTCCACCTCCTCGATGGTGTCAGTGAGCTGGTCGCGACGGTCCACCGTCTCCCTAATGCGGGTGACCCCGTCGGACAGGTCCTCGATTTCTGCCTCCAGATCGTCTATCTCCGCGAAGGTCTCCGCTCGGTGCTCGCGGAGACTGTCGAGCGTGCGCTCGAAGCGTGACGGCTTGACAGTCGAACCACAGGTCCAGCACGTCGTCTTCGAGCCCCGATAGAGCTGGTCGGTGATGTCCCCGACACTCTCTGGGGTCCGCCCGAGTGCCTCCGTGATACGGTCGTGCTCGCCGTCGACGAACTCCTCGTTGAACCCGATGATGGTCTGGAGCCGTGAGGTGTACGTCGATAGCTCGCGCTTGCGCTCGCGGCGGGCCGAGAGGCGGTCCTCTAGCTCTGACAGCCGGTCGGCCGGCGCGTCGGGGAGGCCGGCCAGTTCGGCGGCGAGCCGGCCGCGTTCGTCCCGTAGCGCTGAGAGGCTCTCCTGTTCGGTCGTGATGTCGGCCCTGACACGACGCAGCTCCTCCCGGGTCACCCGGAGTTCGTCGAGCCTGGTCTCCAGTGCCTCCGTGTTGGACTGGGTCAGGTCGACCGTGAGGTCCCGCTCGTCGAGACGGTCCTCGACCGCGGCCAGTTCCTCCCGGACCTCGGCTATCTCCGCCGTCGTGGCCTCGCGGCGCTGTTCCAGCTCGGGGAGACGCTGTTTGAGGTCGGCGATGTCGTCGAGTTCGTCGTCGATGTCGGCCTTGCGCTGCTCGGCCTGGTGGATCTCACGTCGCAGCTCCGACATGTCCACCGGCCGCATGATGATGTCCCTGAGGTCCGCCCCCCGGACGACCGCCTGGCGCGCCTCGTTGTCCTCTAGCAGGAACGCAAAGAGATTGGCGAGCGTCGGGTCCGCGAGCAGTCCGTCGCCGGAGCTGACGATGCCGTCCTCGGCCCGCGTGAGCTGGCGTTCGTACGTTTGCTCGCCCAGCGTGAGCGAGACCGCCCCCTGCTTTGCGTCCCCTTTCACCGCGGTCCAGTCGCTGCCGAGCGCGGCCATCATCGCCTTCAGGAACGAGGTCCGGTTGGTCGCGTTCCGGCCGGCCAGAACCGTAACGCCCGGCGACAGCGCCACTGTTGCCGAGTCGATGCCACCGATGTTCTCGACCCTGACGGTCGCGTCCGCATCGGCCGTCGTCGCCGGGTGCATAGCTCTACCTCTGACGGTCGCAATCTTAAACGCTGGGACGCGCGCGGCGACGGTGGTGCCGTAATTAGTTGATTACAGGAGGACATAATAACAAGCATATGCTTGTTAGGTCAGCCGCGCCCCACCCCTCATTCCATACAGAACCAGTCACTCAATTCCCTATAAGCATCAATACCAATCGTTGTCGTGCAAAAACGCTAACTTTTATGGTAGATAGTGGACGTAGCCGCAGGTGTCGCAATGTCAGAGAGCCCCAAATTCGAACGACTGCTCCGGTCGCACGTGACCTCCGTCAAGGAGGACCTGATGACCGGCGTGTCGTTCATGATTCCGTTCGTCACAATCGGTGGTATCTTCCTCGCCCTCGCGTACGCGGTGGGGGATACCCAGGCAGTCTTCGATAACACCGGCTCCCCCGGCTGGTTCCTCGCGCAGGTCGGCACTGCCGGCCTCACCATCATGGTCCCGATTCTCGGGGGGTATATCGCCTACGCCATCGCGGACCGCCCGGGACTTGCGCCCGGGTTCCTCCTGTCGTTCATCATCCAGGATGGGGTCGTCGTCTCCGAGGCCGCCTCCGTCATCGGCGTCGCGGGCGGCGAGGCCGGCGCCGGCTACCTGGGCGCCATCGTCGCCGGCCTGCTGGCGGGCTACGTCGCCCGCTGGTTCAAGGGACTGGACGTCCCGGAGTTTCTGGCCCCGATGATGCCCGTGCTCATCATCCCCGTGGCGACAATGGCGGTCCTCACGCCTATCATGCTGTTCGTGCTGGGCGTGCCGGTCGCGCTCGCTAACGCGAGTCTGACCGGGTTCCTGGAAGGGATGCAGGGCGGGCAGGCGATGTTCGTCGGGCTCATCCTCGGCGGGATGATGGCCTTCGACATGGGCGGCCCCGTGAACAAGGTCGCCTACGTCTTCTCGACGGGGCTCATCACCGAGGGCATCTACGCGCCGATGGCGGCCGTGATGATCGGCGGGATGGTCCCCCCCATCGGGCTGGCCATCTCGAATTTCATCTCTCCGCACAAGTACGCGGCCGAGATGTACGAGAACGCAAAGAGCGGGGTCGTGCTGGGCCTCTCGTTCATCACGGAGGGGCGATTCCCTACGCCGCGGCCGACCCCCTGCGTGTCATCCCGGCCGTGATGGCTGGCTCCGCCGCCGGCGGCGCGGCGTCGATGGCGCTGAACGTGACGATGCCCGCGCCCCACGGCGGTATCTTCGTCATTCCGCTGTCGAACAAGCCGTTCATGTTCCTGGCCTGTATCGTGCTGGGCTCGTTCGTCACGGCGGCCGTCGCGCTCCTCCTCAAGCCCGACTTCGAGGACCGCATTGAGGCCGGTACCGAGTCCGGCACAGGCACTGCACAGCCGAGCGACGACTAACACCAATGACAGACCAGATTACAGACGACATCGACGAACTGATTCCGGCGAGTCACATCTCGCTGTCCGAACCGCCCGCGGGGAAGGAGGCGACTATCGAGTATCTGCTCGACCTCGTCGTCGAGTCGGGACGCGTCGAGGACCGCCAGACGGCACTCGACGCGCTGCTCGCCCGCGAGGAGGAGACGACCACCGGCGTGGGAATGGGTATCGGCATCCCCCACGCCAAGACCGAGGCCGTGAACCGCCCTTCGCTGGCCTTTGCCCGCTCGGAGACGGGCGTCGACTTCGGGTCGATGGACGACGAGCCGGCGACGCTCATCTTCCTGATACTCGTCCCCGAGGAGGGCGGCGAGGACCACCTGCAGATACTGAGTTCGCTGTCGCGGGCCCTGATGCACGACGACGTGCGTGGACGCCTGCACGCGGCCGAGGACGAGAGCGAGGTCCAGGCGACACTCCGGGAGGCGATTGCATGAGCGAAGAACGTATCGTCGAAATCGTCCCGGAAGCGGGGCTGCACGCCCGCCCCGCGGCGCTGTTCGTCGAGGCCGTCAACGACCACGAGGCCGACGTGGAGGTCGGCCCGCCCGAGGGCGACCTCGTGCCGGCCCAGTCGATGATTGCCGTCACCAGCCTCGGCGTGGGCCAGGGCGAGGAACTCCGCCTCGTCGCCGACGGAGCCGACGCCGAGGCGGTGCTTTCCGAACTGGAGCGAATACTGACGACCCCCGAGGACGAACTGAGGCATAGCCATGGCATCCCGCACACTCACCGGCACCGGCGCGACGCCCCGCTCGGGTCTCGGCACCGTCGTCTGGTACGACCCCGAAATCACGCTCCCCGACGCGGACGAGCCGGTCGACGTCGCCGCCGAGCGCGACCGCTTTGCCGACGCCGTCGAGACCGCCCGGGCCGAACTGGAGAGCGAGCGCAACGCTACCGCCGAGCGCGTCGGCGAGGACGAGGCCGCCATCTTCGACGCCCACATCCAGTTCCTGGAGGACCCGACCATCGAGGAGGCCGTGACAGCGAGCATCGAGGAGGGGCCCAGCGGCCACCGCCGTCGACGACACCTTCGCCGAGCACATCGAACAGTTCGAGGGGATGGAGGGTCGGATGGCCGAGCGCGCCGACGACCTCCGAGACGTGCGGGACCGCCTGCTGCGACTGCTGACCGGCGGCGACCGGGTTAACCTGGCCGACCTGCCCGAGGACAGTGTCGTCCTGGCCGAGCGGCTCACCCCGAGCGACACGGCTCAACTCGACCCCGAGACGGTGGCGGGCTTCGCCACTATAACGGGAGGCCGGACCTCACACGCCGCCATCTTCGCGCGGTCGCTGGCGCTGCCGGCGGTCGTCGGCCTCGGCGAAGGGCTGACCGACGTGGCCGAAGGCACCGAGGTCGTCGTCGACGGTGACGCCGGCGAGTTACTCGTCGAACCCGACGACGCCGAACGCGAGGCCGCGCGGGCCGAGGAGGGCGCAGACGTCATCCCGGAGTCGGTCGCGACGAGCGACGGTCGCGAGATAGAGGTCGCCGCCAACGTCGGCCGCCCGGAAGAGCTGGAGCCGGCGGCGGCCGGGGCGCCGACGGCGTCGGGCTCTACCGCACCGAGTTCCTCTTCCTCGACCGCCAGTCCCCGCCCGAGGAGGACGAGCAGTACGAGACCGTTCGGGACGCGCTCGACACCTTCCCCGACGGCCGCGTAGTCGTCAGGACACTGGACATCGGCGGGGACAAGCAGATTCCGTATCTCGACCTCCCCGAGGAGGAGAACCCGTTCCTCGGCGAGCGGGGCATCCGGCGCTCGCTGGACCCCGACGCCGAGCTGTTCCGCACGCAGCTGCGGGCGCTACTCCGGGCGGCCGCCGATGGCGCCGGAGAGCTGAACGTGATGTTCCCCCTCGTGGCGACCGTCGAGGAGCTCGAGGCCGCCATCGGGGCAGTCGACGACGCCGCCGCCGACCTCGCGGACCGCGGCGTCGACTACAAGCGCCCGTCGCTTGGCGTGATGGTCGAGACACCGAGCGCCGTCTTCATGGCCGACGAGTTCGCCAGGCGGGTCGACTTCCTCTCTATCGGGACGAACGACCTCACGCAGTACGTGATGGCGGCCGACCGCGAGAACGAGCGCGTCGGTGACCTCCACGACCCGACGCATCCGGGCGTGGTCCGGGCCATCGGCCACACAGTCGAGCAGGCCCACGCGAACGACGCCTGGGTCGGGATGTGCGGCGAGATGGCCGGCAACCCCGACGTCACCGAACTCCTGGTCGGGCTCGGACTGGACGAACTCAGCATGAGCGCCGTCACCGTCCCCGACGTGAAAGTCGCCGTCGGCGAGACCGAGTACAGCGCCGCACGAGAGCGTGCCGACAGCGCTCGTCGTGTCGCAACACGCAGCGAACTACACGAGACAATACAATGAAATTCGTCGCAGTCACCGCCTGTCCGACCGGTATCGCACACAGTCAGATGGGCGCCGAGAACTTAGAACAGGAAGCCAAGAGACGCGGCCACGACATCGAAGTCGAGATTCAGGGCGCGATGGGCGCCGAGAACGAGCTCTCGGCCGAGGACATCGAAACCGCCGACGCCGCTATCATCGCCGCTGACACCTCGGTGAATCGTGACCGCTTCGAGGACC
The DNA here is from genome assembly GCF_029338235.1 of Haloarcula rara. Taxonomy (GTDB): domain Archaea; phylum Halobacteriota; class Halobacteria; order Halobacteriales; family Haloarculaceae; genus Haloarcula; species Haloarcula rara. The sequence continues at coordinate 1,815 of NZ_CP119786.1, read as the reverse complement.
TCCCGCTGGTCACAGGGACGATCAAGGCCGCCGTCAACGACGTCGAGGGCCTCATGGACGAGGCCGAGGCGGCCGCCGAGGGCGACCCCGACACCGAACGCGAGGTCGCCATCGACGAGGCCGACGACGCCGACCACGACAGCGGCTCGCCGGACGTGCGACGCGGCGGCGACCGCTCGAAGAGTCTCGTCGCCCGCCTCAAGCGCCTGCTGAGCTGACTCCGTCGCCGACAGTCGCCCGACGACTCGTCGTCGACGCGCCGACCCGCGGCCACGCACCGACACCCGACCGCAGAACGCACGCAGACACCCAACAGACACATATGTACGATTTCACCGACTCACCGCTCGTCCGCAACGACAAGACACTGGTACTCGCTCACGACCACGGCCTGGAACACGGCCCGAAACAGTTCAGCGGCGTCGAGGAACGCCTCGACCCCAGAGAGGTGTTCGAGATGGCCACCCACGACGCCGTCACGGCGCTTGCTGTGGGGAAGGGACTGGCCGAGACCTACTACCCCAGCTACGAGGACGACGTGAACCTGCTGGCCAAACTCAACGGTAGCTCCGACCTCTGGATGGGCGACCCCTACTCGCCGAAGAACTGGACCGTCGACTACGCCGCCGAACTGGGTGCCGACGCCATCGGCTACACCATCTACCCCGGCGTCAACGAGGAGCCACGGATGTTCGAGGACTTCCGCCCGGTCCAGGAGGCCGCCCGCGACCACGACCTCCCCATCGCCATGTGGGCGTACCCGCGCGGGCAGGCCGTCAAGTCACATCGTAGCGAGGACATCATCGCCTACGCCGCACGGCTCGGGCTGGAACTGGGCGCGGACTTCACGAAGGTGAAGTACCCCCGCAGCAAGGACGCGATGGCCCACGCCGTCCGGTCCGCAGCGGACAACCGCGTCCTGCTGTCCGGCGGGTCGAAGACCTCCGACCGCGACTTCCTCGAACTCGTCTCTGACTGCATGGACGTCGGCGTCTCCGGGCTGGCCGTCGGCCGCAACGTCTGGCAGCGCGAGGACCCCGGCACATCCTCGATAAGCTCGAATCGGTCGTCTTCGAGGAGGCCACGGCCGACGACGTGCTGGAGGGGTAATCGATGGACGTTACACAGACCGAACGGCGGGTTCGACCGGTCGTCGCGGGCGAACGCCGCGACGGGAGCGGGTCGACCGATGTCGTCGACCGGACCACCGACGAGGTGTTCGCGACCGTCGCCACCGGCGACGCGACGACGCTGGCCAGCGCGGTGGCCGCCGCGAGCGGGGCGGTCCCGACGGACCTTGAGACGGCCGTCATCCAGCGCGCGAACTGGTCTGGGGCCATCGCGAGTGGAATCAGGGACCGGAGCGACGAACTCGCGGACGCGCTCGTCCGCGAGGCCGGTGTCCCGATAACCAGCGCCCGCGACGAAGCGGCGACGGCCGCGAGGCAGTTCGACCGCGTCGCCGACGTGCTCCGTTCGCTCACCGGGGCCTACCGCACCTGGACGACGGCCAGGGGGCCGGGGACAACTCCTCGTCGCCGCGGTCCCGCTCGGAGTCGTGCAGTGTCGTCCGTCCGTTCGAGCCCCGCTGGCGACAGCGGCTCTGCAGCTCGCGCCCGCCCTCGGCGCCGGCAACGGCGTCGTGGTGACGGCCCCGGCAGCGACGCCGGTCGCCGTGTCGATACTGACCGAACTCGTCCGCGAACACGTCCCCGGGGAGCGGTCGGGTTCGTCCCACTCGTGGCCGAGGCCGACGGGCACGCACGTACCGTTAGCCGGGGGCCGACGCCGTACCGACGCCGGGGCTTCGGCGGG
>NZ_CP119785.1 GCF_029338235.1 Haloarcula rara | reverse complement strand
GACGGGGTCCTCGCCCGGCTGGCGGCGCTGCACGTCGCCGCGGCCGTCCCCGATATCGGTGCCTGCGGGCTGGCCACGGGCGACCGCCTGGCGCGTGACCTCGCGCCGGACCCGACGACGGTCGCCGACGGCGAGATGACGGTCCCCCAGCGTGACGGACTCGGACTCGACCCCGACGAGGTGGGGCCGGATGCGTGAGCCGGTCGAGTGGCCGACCCGGGACCTGGTGGCCCACCGCGCCGGGACGACGCCCGAGCGAACCGCTATCGTGGACGCCGACCGCGGCGAGGAGCGGACCTACCGCGAACTCGACGCCGCCGTCGATTCGGTCGCGGCCGCGTTCGACGCCGCCTGTGCGTCTGACGGCGGCCGCGTCGCCGCACTGGTCGACACCCGACCGGCGGTCGCCGAGTTGCTCTACGGCGCGATGCGGACCGGGCGGACGTTCGTGCCGCTGAACGTCGAACTCGCGCCAGAGACGCTCGGACCCAGCTCGACGCGCTCGAGGCCGACCTGCTGGTCTGTGAGCGCGAGACGGAATCGCTGGCGGCCGAAGTCGCAGATTCCCCGTCGTCTCGGTCGACGAGGCCGACGCAGCGGCTGTCAACGCGCTGGCTGATGTGCGCCGACGCCGGACGTGACACCGGCCGAGCTATCGAAAGACCAGACTGCCCTGATTCTGTTCACCTCGGGAACGACGAGCGAGCCAAAGGGCGTCCGCCTGACGCTGGGGAACCTCGTCGCGAGCGCGACCGCCTCGGCGTTCCGGCTGGGCGTCGTCCCGGAGGACCGCTGGCTGGTCTGTCTCCCGACCTACCACATGGGCGGGCTGGCGCCGTTTATCCGGTCGGCGCTGTACGGAACGGCGGTCGTCGTCCAGCGGCAGTTCGAGCCGGGCGAGACGGCCCGCGTGATGGACGACCACGGGGTCACCGGTGTCTCGCTCGTCCCGACGATGTGCAAGCGCCTCGTCGATACCGGCTGGGTGCCCGGCGACGCGCTCCGGTCTGTCCTGCTGGGCGGGGGCCCGGCTGACCCCGAGCTCGTCGGAGCGCTGTCTCGCCAGGGACATCCCGGTCTGTCCGACCTACGGGATGACCGAGGCGGCCTCCCAGATAGCGACGGCCCTGCCAGCCACTGCGGGCCAGTCCCGCGACACCGTCGGCCAGTCGCTCGTCAACACGACGGTGACCGTCCTCGTAGACGGCGAGCCAGCCGACCCCGGCGACCGCGGCGAACTCGTGGTTTCGGGGCCGACCGTCACGCCGGGGTATCTCGACGACCGGGCGACCGACGACGCGTTCGGCGAGTTCGGTTTCCACACGGGCGACCGCGGCTACCGCGACGAGGACGGCCGACTCTGGGTCGTCGGGCGGGTCGACGACCGCATCGTCACCGGCGGCGAGAACGTCGACGCCGCCGCCGTCGCGTCGACCATTCGGGACTGCCCCGGCGTCGAGGACGCCGCCGTGGTCGGTCAGCCGGACGAGGAGTGGGGCCAGCGGGTCGCGGCGCTGGTCGTCGGCGATGTCGGCGACGACGCCGTGCTGGCTCACTGCCGGTCGGACCTCGCCACCTACGAGGTCCCCAAGACGGTTCGGGTGGTAGATTCGCTGCCCCGGACGCCTTCGGGGACGGTCGACCGGGACGCTGTCCAGCGGCTGCTACAGTCGTAGTCCGGGCAGGAAAGCCGTTTTTGCCCCCGGGGGCGTACGACCGCCCGTGTGTACCATCGTCCTCGCCTGGCAGGTGTTCGAAGCCACGCCGGTCGCGTTCGCGGCCAACCGTGACGAACTGCTCGACCGACCGTCGGCGCCACCGGAACGACGCCAGTGGGGCGCGGAGGTCGTCGCGCCCGCCGACGGGGAGGCCGAGGGGACCTGGGAAGGGTACAACGAACACGGCCTGCTCGTCGCCGTCACCAACCGCTGGGTCGACGCCGACCTCGCCGGCGAGCGGTCCCGGGGTTGCTCGTCCGGGACTGCCTGAGCCACGAGCGCGCCGAGGACGCCGCCCGCGCCGTCGAGGGCGCGGTTCGGGAGGCCGAGTACGACGGCTTCAACCTCCTACTGGCCGACGAGAACGCCGCCGTCCTGCTGGAGTGGGACGGCCAGTTGGCGGTCCGGAACCTCCAGCCCGGCGTCCACGTCGTGGTCAACGTCGGGGCCGACGGCGACTACCGGATTCCGCAGGTCCGCGCCGAGGCCGCCGAGGGGCAGGCGAACAACGCCGACAAGCTGCGGGAAGCCATGCAGGTCGAACCCGGCGAGGGCGTCGACTCGTGGCTCGACCGGGCGGGCGAGACCATCGCCGACCACGACTACGGGGTCTGTGTCCACGGCGACGGTTTCGGGACTCGGTCCTCTTCGCTCGTCACGCTCGGTGAGAGCTCCCGATACGAGTTCGCCGACGGGCCGCCCTGCAAGACCGACTATCGTGCAGTGGAAGGCCAGATTTAAGCGGCCCACCGGCGGACGTTGTAGTATATGAGTTCGGCAACGTCGGAGGCGGACCTCTCTGAGGACGAGCGGGCCGGATTGGAACTCATCCGCGAGTCCGGCGGCATCCATCAGAGCGACTTCTGGAAGGAACTGGACGTCTCCTCCCGGAAGGGCAGTCGTATCGTCGAGTCCCTCTTCGATAAGGGACTCATCCAGCGCGAGGACACCGTCTACGAGGGCCACAACACCTACTTCCTCACGCCCGCGGCCAGGGACCTCGATTTCTCCTTGCTGATGGCCGGCGACCAGCTCTCCCCCTTTATCGGCGACGAGGAGGTCGACCCACACGACGACACCTTCTCTCAGTGGGTCATGACGCTGGCCTACCAGGACTGACTGTCCGTCACTGTCGCTTCTCGCTCTCGAAGCCGTAGAAAACGGAAGCGCCGGCAGTATCAGTTTTCGAGCGCGTCGGCGATACGGTCCAGCGTCCGTCGCATATCGTGGACCTCGTCGCGGAGCTTCCGCATCTCACGGACCATCTCCTCGTTGTCGCTGCCGCCTTCCTGTGCCTGCCCGGGCCCGGCGCCGGGACCGCCGCCCATGCCGCCGGGGCCGCCGCCCATCATACCGCCCATCATCTGGGCGAAGGGGTTGCCGCCGCCGCCCATGCCGCCGGGGCCGCCACCGCCGCCCATCATCTCTTCCATGCGTTCTTCGCGGCTCATCCCCTCGCCGTCACCTTCGCCTTCTTCGGCGCGCTTCTGTCGAATCTCCTCGACGCGCTCGCGGAAGGACTTCTCCTCGTCGCCGTTCTCGCTCGATTCGGCCGACTCGTCTGCGTTCTCAGATTCGTCGTCTGCCATGAATCCGGATTCGACTGGCCGGCGGAAAAGGGTTGTCGTGTCGAACGGACCGGTGTCGCTATGTGCCGGTGCTCTTCCGGCCGAGCGTCACCGGATACCGGGACGCGACGACACCGGTATCACTTCGAGAACGATTCCGAGAGTTGCTTCAGATCGGACGTTATCTGGAACACTTTTGCAGACTGCTGTTCGCTCGATTTCGCGATATCCTGAATTTCGTCGTCTATCGCCGTGACCCTCTCGGCGGTCTCATCGATTTTCGCTGCCACTTCTTCCGCTGAGCGGGCCTGCTCGTCCGTCGCTTCGGACACTTCCTGGGTCCCGTGTGCAGTCTCGTCGACGATCTCCGCGATTTCGTCGAGTTGATTCATCGCCTGCTCGACACGGTCGATGCCGGTGTCGATCGATTCGACCGTCGTCTCGGCGTTCGCAGTCGTCTCGTCGATGACGCGCTGGATTTCGGCTATCTTGGCCTCAATTTCCGTCGCCTGCTTCTGTGACTCCTCGGCAAGCCCCTTCACTTCGTCTGCGACTACTTTGAACCCGGCCCCTGCTTCACCTGCCCTGGCAGCCTCGATCTCGGCGTTCAGCGCCAGGAGATTCGTCTCGTCGGCGATGTCGTTGATTACGTCGGCGACTTCGCCAATCTGTTCGGCCTGGGTCTGTAGCTCGGTGATGCTGTCCTTGATTGCCTCGCCTTCCGCTTCGATCGCCTCCAGTATCTCTACCGAGTCCTGTGCTGAATCCTGGCCCGCAGTTGCAGCCTCTGCCGCACGGCCACTGACCGATTCGACACGGTCTGCGGTCGCCGCGATCTCCTCGATTGTCGCGCTGAGCGTCGCCATCTCGTCCTGTATGTCTGATACGTTCTCCGCTTCTTCAGCCGTGAGGTCCGCGATTTCGTTACTCCCAGTCGTCACCTCCCCGGCTAAACTCTTGAGTTCGGTGACCGCCTCACGTGAGTCTTCGGCGATCTCTTGTCGCCGTTCCAGTTCTGCTTCGTAGGTCGTTTCACGACTACTGAGCGCCGATTCCACGACAGTCTGGCAGTCGAGAGTTAACAGCCGTACTGCCGACAGCAACGTCTCGTTGTTGTGCTGTATCTCCTCGTGTACTGCCTGAATGGTCGCATCCGAAACGCCCGCCTCCGAAAGTATCTGCTCCACCTCTGTTTCTACCTGTTCCGTGGCCGCCTGGGAGAGTATCTCGAACTGAACGCTCAGCTGGCCGATATGGTACCGGAGTGGAATCCCGAACTCATCAAAAAACGCTCCGACACCCGCTCGGCTGGTGAAATACGACTCCCCGTATTCGCCGTTCACGACCGCATCCAGATGTGCTCGCTGGACGGCCGCCAACTCCCCGATGTCGGTCGGTGAGCTACTGACCGCATCTTCGGCACCGTCATCGGCTGTCAGAGTCGCGCGGAACTTCTCGACGAGGTCGTCCTCGGCCGTCTGAACCGCCGGCCCGAGCGCCTGCAGGCGCTTTACATCCCCGTCATCGAACCCGACGAACTCCTTCCGCGTCTGAATATTCTCGGGGGTAAGCTCCATCTCGTCGACTGCCGCTTCGGCATCGACCTGTTCTAGCAAAGCGTCCTCACTCGGCGGTTCTTGCGTCTGTTGCGAGCCCATTGGAATTGATGTAGTGGTGTTTGGTCACGGCACTCGGGGAGTATCGGTCTGGTTACTGGAACGTCGATTCGTCTATGTGGTGCGAAGAGAAGTCGTAGTCGTCGACCTCGGAGGCGAAATACTCGCCGTAACTCTGGTCTTGCTCCCCGCCAGCGATGTGGGAGTCGAGCCAGTCGCGGGCGAACTCCAGTACCTCCATCGTGATGTACTCCCCTCTTCGTGCTTTTTCCGGAGTTCGGTCACTTTCTGGGCAAACTCCTCGTGCATCTCCTGGTGACCGAAGAAACACTCCGAGCAGTCGTCGGCGAATCCACAGCCCTCCATGAACTCTTCTTCGTCGGTGAAGTGGTACTCGGTATAGCGCTCTAGCTCACGCAACACGTCTCCGAGTTCTTCTTCGGCATGGCCTTCCTCCATCGCATCGTGGAGTTGGTTCAGCACTTCGAACAGCCGCTTGTGCTGGTTGTCGTATCGGTCGATACCCGTGCTGTACCGCCGTTCGTCCCATTCTATCAGCGGCATCAACTAGAATATAGGACCTTTACCAGCAAAGGAAATCGGGGCAGTTCCCAGCAGCTGAGAACGGCTTGCCGCTGTGTGTCGCTTTTCGGGCTCCAGCGGGTCCGAGCGATGAACAGCCCGACGATAGGGGCCTGTTCGTCGAACGGGCGGAGTGACCACCGACGGCTGCGACCGTGGATGGCCCGCTCAGCCGAAGGCGCCGAGACTCGACTGGAGGTCGCGGTCGCTGGCCCCCTCGTGCAGTTCGTACCCTACGAGATCCCGCAGGTCGACGGCGTAGACGCTGCCGCCGTTCTCCAGGACGGCGACGCGACCCTTGGTCCCGACCACAGTACCGGTCGCGAGCGTCTCGGCGATGGGTCGGTCGGCGATAGTCAGCCCGTAGTCGAAGTCGTAGGTCGAAAGCGGGTCGTACTCGGCACAGAGAGTCGTCCAGAACGCTTCGTCGACGCTGTCGGCGAGGCCGGCTATCTTCGTCGGCACGCGCACGCGGTCACCGAGGTCGGCGGCGATGTCGGCCTCGACCTGCCGGGCGATGCGGCCGTCGGCGACGGTCCGGAGGTGGGCCGCCCGGTCGGCCCCTGTTCCCGGAGCCGCGTCTCCAGTCGCCACGAGCGAGTGACGCCCACCTTCACCGTCTCGGGCGCAAAGGCGGCCAGATAGACGCCGTGTTCCTCGTCGCAGGCCTCGATGGGTTTCCCGCAGTCGCCGGTACAGCGCGCACAGGGCCACCGGCTGGTGTGTTCGGCGCAGTAGGGCGCGGCGGCGGCGTCACAGCCGTGGTGGACGGGCGACCCCGGTATCGACGCGCTCGACGGCGCCGGCACAGTGGCGCTCCCCGAGGCGATAGGAGAGCGACGTTCCCGGGTCCAGCCGCTCGACGGTGACCGTGCCGTCCTCGGAAAGCAGGAGGGCAGCGTGGTTCTCGACCCGGGCGCGATAGCCGACGACTTGCACGCGCTGGCGTTGGCGGTCGACGGGCAAATGGGTACCGGGACGGAGCTTTTGGCCGTGGCCTGCGAAGTGCTACCATGGCCGACCTCGACCTGACGAGTCCGGCGTTCGACAACGGCGAGCGAATCCCCACCGAGTACGGCTACACCGAGGACAACACCAACCCGCCACTGGAGATACACGACGTGCCGTCGGCGGCCGAGTCACTGCTGCTCGTCGTCGACGACCCAGACGCGAAGGAGCCGGCCGGTAGAGTGTGGAACCACTGGCTGTGCTGGTCGATACCCCCGGAGACGGAGTCGATTCCGGCGGGGACGACCCCCGAGGGCGCAATCGAGGGACAGAACGACTACGGCGAGACGGGCTGGGGCGGGCCGAACCCGCCGGACCGGGAACACACCTACCGGTTCCTGCTGTACGCGCTGGACACGGACCTGGACCTGGGGCCGGACGCGACGAAAGACGACCTCTACGACGCGGCAAGCGGCCACATGGTCGGGAAAGCGGAGCTGACCGGGACTTATCCGGCCGACTAGAACAGGTTGAACATCGCGGCGATAGCGCCGATGATGAAGAGGTAGGGGAGCCCGGAGCTGATGCCCATAATGATAGCGACGATACCGACCCCGCCCAGGGCTATCGCGCCGGTTCGCTTGTACTGTGTCACGTTGTCTCTGACAAGGGGAGTTGCGCGCGCCGCCGAGATAGATGGAGAAGGCGGCAAAGAGGGCCCCTGGTCCTCGTACCCACTGCGAAAGACGAGCACCGTCAGCACGCCGGTGACGATGGCACTGACGGCAAAGAGCGCCCGTTCGGTCTCGATAGCGGAGAGTCGTGAACGTATATCCATGTCACTCCCTGTGGTACCGCCCGTATAATAGCCACCGGTCGGTGGTCAGTGGAGTTGCCCGTTCAGAGTTCCTCGATGAGCTCGCGGGCCGACTGGCGGACCGCGTCGTCGCTGGACTGGTCGGGTTCCCAGCCCAGCCCGGCCAGCTTCTCGATGGAGAGGCGCATCCGCGGGACGTCGCCGGTCCAGCCGCGGTCGCCGCCGGTGTGTTCGTACGCCGGGTCGAGCCCCATCTCGTCGGCGACGATGTCGGCGATGCGGTCGACGGAGGTCGTGGTCCGCGTCCCGAGGTTGAACACGTTGTGGTCGGCGTCGGCGTGTTCGACGGCGTAGACCATCGCGTCGAGACACTCCGAAACGTGCATGTACGATTTCTCCTGGCGGCCGTCGCCCAGAATCGTCAGCGACTCTGGGTCCTCACGGAGCTTCTCCACGAAGTCCGGAATCACCGCCCCGCGAAGCCGCGGGCCGACGATGTTGGCAAAGCGGAACACCCACGACTGGAGGTCGTGGCTGTGGGCGTACGTCGAGATGAGCGACTCCTCGGCGAGCTTGGTCGCGCCGTAGACGCTGATAGGTTCAAGCGGCGCGTAGTCCTCGGGCGTCGGGCGGGGAGCCTCGCCGTACACCGTCGAAGAGGAGGTGAAGACGAGCTTCTCGACGCCGACCTCGTCCATCCGTTCGAGGACGTTGTACGTTATCTCGCTGTTGTCTGTGAACTGTCGGCGTGGCATGTCCGTATCCACGAGTTTCGACGCGGCCAGATGGACCACCAGGTCGGTCTCTGCTGTGATGGCGTCGGCCACGACCGCCTCGTCGGTGAGGTCCCCGCCGAGAAACTCGGCGTCGTCGTGTACCCACTCGCGCTCGCCGTTGGACCCGTCGTCGACGACCAGCAGGTCGTTGTCTGCTACCAGCCGGTCGACCAGGTGCGAACCGATGAAGCCGGCGCCCCCGGTGACGACGATTCGCTTGTCCTCTATATGCATAGGGTGACTGCAGTACCGACCTCAAAAATCGTTGCGATACCGTAATCACAGCGGTAACAGCGCGGAAGCCCACCGCTTCAGCGGTGGGTCGCTGACAACGCCGTTATATAGGGTCACCGGTAACGCTAAATTATGACACGGTTGAGTCGACGCGCGTTCATCGCCAGTGGTGTCGCGGTCGCGGCCGCAAGCGCAGGCTGTTCTTCGAGCGGGGGCGGGGAGACGACAGAGTCCACTGAGTACGACTCTATCGCCGAGACGGCCACCCCGTCGGACGAGCAGCCGCTCCCGACGCCAGTTGCCGGTGACCCCGATGCCGACGTGACCGTCGCTGCCTACTCGGACTACGCCTGCCCGCACTGTGCGACCTACTCGGTCGAGGTGTTCCCGAAACTGGCGAGTGAGTACCTCGAATCGGGGACCGTCCGCTACGAGTTCCGCGATTTCCCCATTCCGGTCGACCAGACGGTCTCGTGGCAGGCCGCCAGCGCCGCCCGCGCGGTCCAGGCCGAGGCCGGCACGCAGGCGTTCTACGAGTACAGCGAGGCACTCTTTCGCGACCAGTCAAATCTCGGCTCCGAGCGGTACGCTTCGTTGGCCGACGAGGTCGGCGTCGACGGCGACCTCGTCCGACAGGCCGCGACCGAGAGGGAATACGACCCGACTGTCCGCGCCGACAAGCAGGCCGGGGAGGACCGCGGCGTCTCCGGGACGCCGACGGTGTTCGTCGACGGTAGCCAGGTCGAGTGGCAAGAGATCGCCTACGAACCAGTCAGAGACGCCATCGAAGCCGCGAGGTCGGGATGAGAGACAGCCCCGACGTGACGGTCCTACGCCTCGGTCACCGCCCGGGGAGAGACGAACGTATCACGACACACGTCGGACTGACCGCGCGGGCGCTGGGTGCCGACAGGGTCGTCCTGGCCGGCGCCGCCAGCAGCCGGGCCGACACCGTCGTCGATATCACCGACCGCTTTGGCGGCCCGTTCGACGTGGCGACCACCGACGAGCCAAAGCGCCGCATCCGCGACTTTTCGGGCACCGTGGTCCACCTGACGATGTACGGCGAGTCGATCCAGGACGTCGAGGGCGACATCCGGACCGACCACGAGACAGAGCCGCTGCTGGTCGTCGTCGGTGCCGAGAAGGTCCCCTTCGAAGTGTACGAGCGGGCCGACTACAACGTCGGCGTCACGAACCAGCCACACTCGGAGATCGCCTCGCTGGCGGTCTTTCTGGACCGGCTTTTCGAGGGCGCGGAACTCGACCGCGAGTGGGACGACCCCGACCAGGTCGTCGTCCCCATGGAGACCGGCAAGAAGGTCGTCGACCCGGAGGACGTCGAGGATGTCTGAGCGAGTCCGGTGAGCCGGTAGATGTCACTGCTCGATTTCCTCTCGTCGTCGCGGCTCGTACCAATCCTTGGCACGGTCTATCTCGTCTATCTGGCCAGCCAGCCCCCGCCAGCCCGCTGGGTCGGACTCGCCTGTCTCGCCATCGTCGCGCCCTTCGCCATCGGCTGGCTGCTGGGTCGGTTCGCCGGTGTCGGGCCCTGGGCGGAGTAGGAGTGTCAACGAGCACTCCGATGGTGAGCGAACGCGCAGCGTTTGCGAGCCACGGGGCGCCCGCAAGGGCGTGACCCGATGATGAGCGAACGCGGTTTGTTCGCGAATCACCCTCCGTGGGCCGAAGCGAACGGAGCGGAGGTGAGCAAACGCGCAGCGTTTGCGAATCACGGAGCGCGAGTGTTAACGAGCGCTCCGATGGTTTTAACCACGTGACCCCCCGAAGACCAGGTAATGGCTTTTGAGGATCTGCTGGAGGACCCCGTCATACAGAAGTACCTCCACGAGCTGGTCGGACCGAAAGGGATGCCGGTCGCCGCCGCGCCGCCGGACGGCGAAGTGACCGACGAGGAGCTGGCCGAGGAGCTGGGCCTCGAACTGAACGACGTGCGCCGCGCGCTCTTTATTCTCTACGAGAACGACCTGGCGGCCTACCGGCGGCTTCGCGACGAGGACTCCGGCTGGCTCACCTACCTCTGGACGTTCCAGTACGAGGAGATTCCCGAGCAACTGGAAGAGGAGATGTACCGGCTGCTGGAGGGGCTCGAAGAGCGCCGGGAGTACGAGCGCAACAACGAGTTCTACCTCTGTGAGCACTGTGGTATCCGCTTCGAGTTCGGCGAAGCGATGGAGTTCGGCTTCGAGTGTCCCGAGTGTGGCAACCAGGTCGAAGCGATGGAGAACACCCGCCTCGTGACGGCGATGGAGAGCCGCATCGACGAGCTGCGGTCGGAACTGAACGTGGACGCCGAGGCCTGATGGTCGTCCTAGGTTCTAAAGTGTACGTGACGGGCGACGCCCGGGAGCGTGCACTCGACGGTCTGCGCGGGCTGGTGACCGACCGCTTTGGCGACCTCGACGTCGAGTTCGATATCGGCCACCGCGAGGACGACTTCCCAGTGGTCACGGTGACAGGCCCCGACGAAGTCGTCGCGCGAAACGTTTTGCGCGAGGAGTTCGGCGAGGTCGTCCCCACCCACGAGGCCGGTGAGACGTACGTCGGCACCCTCGATTCGTGGGACGACGACGGCTTCGTGCTGGACGCCGGGCCCGCCGGTGACGTGCAGATTCCCGCCGAGAACCTCGAACTCGGGCAGGGGACGCCACACCAGATTCGCAAGCGGTTCGGGCTGGTCCAGCACCTCCCGCTCCGCTTTGTCGCCGGTTCCGAACCCCGACTGGCCGACGAGGAGGTCGACCGACTGTACGACTGGAAACGCGGCGGCGACCACGGCAACGGCCGCGTCAACACCAACAGCGCCACCCGCTCTGAGGTCCGCGCGACTGTCAACAAGTCGGGTCACGCCCAGGACATCGTCACCGTCGAGCGGCTCGGTCTGCTGGAGATGAGTATCATCTGTAACCCGGACACCGACGCACCGGGGCTGCTTTCCGACATCGGTCGATTCATGCCGTCGGAACTACTCGCTGTCGTCCCCTGAGTCATGCAACGTCGCCACCTCGCCCTCCTGTCCGTGCTCGCGCTGGTCGCTCTGGCCGGCTGTACCGGTCTCTTCGGCCCCGAAGAGGTAGACGAGGGGAAACTGAACGAGAACGCCACCTACGACTGGGAGACGGAGACCAACGCCTCGATAACCCTAAACCGCACCTCCTACCAGGCGGTCTATGACATCCCGAACAACTCATCGTACACCATCCACAACCGGGACGACCTCGGGCGCGAGGAGAGCGTCCCCGTCAGTGCGTTGCGCTTTCGCTTCGATAACGGAACGGTCATCAGCCCCGCGAACTCCTCGCTGACGGCCCGACAGACGGGGCGCTCGACCGTCATCGAACTCCCGAACGACAGCAGCGGCCAGGTCGCCTACACCGCGCCGCGTCAGGGCAAATCGTTTACCACGCCGGTGTACACCGAGGGGTACACCTACGCGGTGACGCTCCCGCCGGGTCGACGGGTCGGTATCCCGCTGCTGTCGCAGGTCACGCCGGGGAACTACGAGACTGACACCAACGCGACGACCGACCGGATGACCGTCACCTGGTCGGAGCCGGTCGAGTCCCGCGCGATACGGGTCCGCTTCTACCTCGAGCGTGACCTCTACGTCTTCGGTGGCCTCGCGCTCGTCGCCATCGTCGTCGGGAGCGTCGGCACGGTGTACTACTGGCGTCAGCTCCAGGAGGTACGCCGCCGCCGACAGGAAGCCGGCATCGACCTGGAAGAGGAGTACGACGACGAGGACTTCGGCGACGACGGGCCGCCGCCGGGTATGCGCTGACTCCGCTCGGTTTCGGCTTCGCTGGTCGGCGATGAATTATGTCACTTCAGGTAGTAGTCATTGCTATGCCGACTGAGACATACGGCCAGTGGATGGGCACGCCGATGGACAGCCGCGACATCGACCGACTGCTGACCGACAGCGGCTGGGGCGTCCTCTCGCTGGCCGAGGGCGACGAACCGTACAGCATCCCCGTCTCCTTCGGGTACGACGGCGACGACGTCTTCCTCGCGCTCATCAGAGACAGCCCGGAGAACACCAAGTTCGACTTTGTCGACGACGGCCAGCGGGCCCGCCTGCTCGTGACAGATATCGGCGGGCGATTCGACTGGCAGTCCATCGCCGTCACCGGGACCGCGCGGGCGCTCTCCCGGGACAGCGGCGAGTGGGACCACGCCGTCGAGACGCTGGACGACAACGCCTGGTTCTCGACGGACTTCGAGCGTGCGGAGGGTATCGAGGAGATAACCGCGTGGCGACTGGAGGTCGACGAGATTCGGGGGCTGGAAGTGAAAGAAGACGAGAACTGAGCGGTCGCGGCTGGCCCGAGAGACTCGGTGGTAGTGTGGTGTTCCCCGCCCTGCCGCCAATGTTTAAATCCGATGGGGAGTCCAAGGTCGGCATGCAACCGGTTACTATCTCGTCACCTGTAAGCGCCCCCTGGCAGCGACCACGCACAGGGGGGCGGTGACAGTGGCACCGCTCCCGGTCGAGGTCCTGCTTGGCATCTCGCACGGACTCCTGATGAGCCTCGTGCCAGTGGTCGGCGTCGGAGCGATCGCGTTCGCGTTCCAGTACGTAGAGGGCACGGAACTCGCCCCGCCACTGGTCGTCGTCTGTGCGCTTCCACTCGGCTTTGCCGGCGGTATCGTCACGGGACTTATCAACCTGCCGACGGTCGCGGCGGAGCCCGTGGCCGTGCTCCCGCGACTGCTGACCGCCGCGCTCGTCATCGGACTGGTCTCGATGTACGCCAACAGCCAGGCGTCGAAGCTGGCCGAGCGCCTGCCACGCGACCGTTCCCAGCCGACGAGTCGGGAGCGGCCGCTGGCGCCGGCAGCGCTTGAGGCCGTCGACGGCAAGGGTCACGTAACTATCTCGGCCGTCGGCGACGTTCGCGACGTCGACGGGTACTCCCCGCTGCAGGCGGACCTTCGCGCGGAACTGGCAGACCAGAGCTGGCAGTTACCGGCCGACATCCCCATCGTCGAGATGGAGGCCCGGCTGGAGGACCGGCTCCGGAGCACGTACGACCTGCCGGCGGTCGACGTGTCCGTCGACGCCAGGGGGACCGCGACCATCGCCGCCGCACCGCCGTCTAGGAACCTCGCGGGGAGCATCCCGGACGGCTGGCGAGCGGTGTCAGTCGAGACGCTGCTGCCGACCGGACTGTCGGTCGGCGACGAGGTGACCGTCACGGCCGGTGAGGAGACGGTCGACGGCGTCGTCCTGGGCACGACCGACGAGGTGGCCGACGACCAGTGGGACGGTGCCACGGCGCAGACGCCGTCGACTGGCGGTCGGGGGCTGGCGACCGTGGCCGTCCCGACTATCGACGCGAGCACGCTGCTCGAGTCCGAGGAGCTGACACTCTCGGTGAAACCGGCCGGTGCCCGCGAGGAGTTCCGCGCGTTCTCGCTGCTGGTGCGGGCTGGCCACTCTATCCGGAAGGTACTGCTGGACGACCGGACCCGGAAGCAACTCCAGGCCACCGACGAACCGATCGAGGTGCTCGCGCTCCGTGCGGCGGACGACGGCGGCGCTGCCGACAGCAACTGGACGTTCTCGCCGGGCCACCTGAACGGCGACGCCGCGTTCGTCCTCGGCGATGGACCGGTCCTCGACAGAATCGTCTCCGGCGAGGAGACCGTGGGGGTGGGTCAATGACCGGGCTCGTCGTGCTCCAGATAGTCACCAGCTGGACACAGACGGCGATACTGAGTATCCTCGGATTCGGGCTGCTCGCCCTGGTCACCGCGTCAGCGCTGTCGTTCGTCTTCCGGCAGTACACCACCAGACAGCTCCCCGCCGGTGCCGGGATGTTGCTGGGCGTCTCGTTTATCGCCGTCTGGCTCGCCGTCGACAGCGCGCTGACGGGGACCCTCGTCGGTGACACCGGGCTGGCCCACTACGGGACCGGTGCCTTCCTGCTCGGGACGTTCGTCGTCAGCGCCGGCGCCGCCGAGTTCGGTCGCCGAATCGGTGACCGTATCGGCTGTGACGTCTTCGACATCACGCATCTCGATGCACAGACGGACGCTGTCGACCTGCTCCAGTCTGCTCGGCTCGTTGTCGAACTCCGGGCACCGACCCAGATAGCGGACGCGGACGGCTACCTGTCGGCCGACGACGACCTGAAGGCCGAACTCGCGGGCCGTCGGTTCCGCTTCCCGCGGCGGCTCGATGTCGAGGACCTCGAAACGCGGTTCGAGACCCGCATTCAACAGGATTTTGACCTCGATTACGTCGATGTCTCCCTCGCCGAGGACGGGACCGTCGAACGGGTCAGCGTCGGTGTGAAACCCTCCGGGCTGCGCCTCGCTGCCGCCGAACACGGCCGGTGTCGCCGTCCGCGCGACGCCGCTCCCTGAGGCCGGTGTCGGCGATCCGGTCGAGGTCTGGACGACTGGCGAGACCGAGCAGTTCGTCACCAAAGGCGAGTTCCGTTCGACGGACGGCGAGACGACGACGCTGCTCGTCGACGAGGGCGACGTGGCCAAGCTCGACCAGAGTGAGGAGTATCGCCTGGTGACACACCCGGACACGTCCAGCGACCTGGCGGAGTTCATCCCCGTCATCCGGGACGTAGAGGAGACGATGACGCGAGTGATAGTCGAGGCCGGCGGCCCGCTCGAAGGCGAGTTCGCGGGCTGGTTGCCCGTCAGTGTCCCAGTCATCGACCGCGCGGGGACCGCCATCCCGTTCCCGGCCGAGCGTGAGACGCTGCAGGCGGGCGACGTCGCGTACGTCATCGGGACGCCCGCCGATATCGCCCGGCTCGACCAGTACGAAGCGGACAGGGAACGTGCCCGCCGGATGGTCGACGAGTCGGCAGAGCAAGTAGAGGCCGTCGGCGACGACTGACCGACGGCGGCCACCGTCACGGGCGTGTTGACCTTTTTATCGGAAGGCGAAGCGAGATACCGTATGGTTAGAGTCGAAACGTCTACCGACCGGCGGGCCGGCGTGACCTTCGTGACCGCACAGGTCACGAACACGCGGTCGACGCCACAGACGGTCAGGATGCGTGCCAACGTGGACGGGCCGATGTGGGAGCCTCGGTCCGGAAGCGGCCGGTCGCCCGAATGGGGGGAAGAGACGTGGGAGACGACGATACTGCCCGGACAGACCCGCGGTATGGGCTTTGCGACGCCGGTCGAACCGACCGATTCGATGACGAAACTTGTCTCGGTGACCAGACAGGAAGATGCCGGCACAGCCACACGTGAGGAGGCAGTGCTGGCGGAACTGGACGAGTGGTCACCTCCGTCCGACATCATGGTCGAAGAGCAATGATAATCACAGTCACCGGCGGGAAAGGCGGCGTCGGCAAGTCTACGACCACGCTCAACCTGGCCCGCGAACTGGACGGCGTCGCGGTCGACGCGGACCTTGCGACCTCGGACCTCCCGCGGGGTCGAGGGCCGGATATCCACGACGTTCTGGCCGGTCGCGCCGCACCGATGGACGCGGTCGAGTGGCTCGGCTCGGTCCGGGTCCTCTCCTGTGGGCGGACACTCGAGGGGCTCGGGCCGCCGAACTCGACGAGTTGCCCCGCACGCTCGACCTCCTCGACCGGAAATACAAACACGTCGTCGTGGACACGCCGGCCGGGTTGGCGCGTGACGTCGGCGTCCCAGTGGCAAGCGCCGACGTTGTCCTGCTGGTCACGACGCCGAAGAAGCCGGCGTTGCTGAACGCGCTCCAGACCCGCGAACTCTCACTGGACCTCGATACGCCGGTGGCGGCCATCGCGCTCAACAAGGCCGGACCCGAAAGCGAGATGCCTGACCGACTGGAAGACGAATTCGGCGTTCCGACGACCGGAATCCCGGAGAGCGAGGCCGTGGCGGCGGCACAGGAGACCGGCATGCCAGTACGTCAGGCTGACCCGGACGCCGAGGCGCTTGAACGATACACTGAGCTGGCACGCACGATACAGGAGTGCGAACAGCGTGGCGGTGGCGCGCGAAACTCGATTGGCAACACCGGACGCTGAGACCCAGGCGCTGTCATTTCTCCGGACCACAGTTGTCTGTCCGAACGGCCAGCGACCGGTGGATGACCTCCGGATACAGTGTGTAGGTTCAAAAGGAAGAGGCGGCGACTCTCAGTATGATTGCTATCGCCGGTGCGAAGGGGGGTTGTGGAAAGACCACCGCTGCGCTTGGCATCACCGAAGCGTTCGCACGAGGCGGGACACCGACGCTGGCAGTGGACGCCGACCGTCAGCTGCCCGACCTGCACGTGACCGCCGGACTGGAGCCGGAACCGACGATCGCCGCCGTCGAGAATCACGATTCGCCGACCGACGTCGCACAGACGAGCGTCCGTGCGGAGGACGCGATGGTGCTTCCGGCGCCGCGGTCGTCCCAGAGCGTCGATCTCCAGTCGACACTGGAGACGCTCAAACACGCAAAACCGCAGCTGGTCGTCGACTGCCCGTCGGGCGCCGGACCCGACGTGGTCGAGCCCCTGTCGGTTGCCGACGAGATTCTCGTCGTCACGGACGGCACGAACCGGAGTGTGAGTGCCGCCAAGACGACCATCGACATCGCCCGTCGTCTGGACGTACCGGTCGTGGGTGTTCTGTTGAACCGCTGTGAGGCGGTTCCGGACGAAGTCGAGGCGTCCCTGGACGTCCCGGTACTCGGGATGGTTCCGGACCGGAGCCGGCCGCTGCAATCGTCTGACGTACAACATGCCTACGACGACCTCGTCGGGCGAATCAAGACCACGGATGGCGACGAGGCCTGGGACACCGGCGACCAGACCGTCGAGCGGCTGCCGACCGGCGTCGAGGCCATCGACAGCTCACTCGACGGCGGGCTGCTTCCGGGAACCGTCGTCGCGCTGACCGCCGACCCGGACGGGCATTCTGAGTTCCTGCTCTACGAGCTGACGACCACGCGTGGGACGCTGTATCTCACGACGGAGCGCTCTGAGTCCGTCGTCCAGCACGCCATCGACTCCACTATCGCGTCGGCGGGGAAGCCGACTATCAGGGCGCTCGACGCGGGGGATCCGCTGGCGGAGGCGACGCAACTCGTCGAACAGCTGCCAGAGGGAGCGAACCTCATCATCGACTCGATGTGGTTGCTCGAACAGCAACAGCCCCAGCGGTACAACGAGTTCCTCAACACCGTAACCGAGGTGATGCAGGAGACGGACGGCATTGCGATGCTTCACTGTCTGGACCGGCCGGAGAAGACCAACAACCGTGGCACGACAGAGTACTTCGCGGACGTGGTGTTCGACCTCGAAGTCTCCACGGAGACCGACGCCGTCGACCACCGGCTCATGATTCCAAAGTCCCGCCGTGAGCGAGCGCCGTCGGAATCGATAGTGCTCGACCTCTCGACACAGCAAATCATCGGCGACTGATACTGCCGGCTGTGTGTTCGTGAAGATATTCACACCGCAGGGTGACGAATTACGTCAGTTTGTTACAGTCGGCAGTACGAGACGGGCTGTCGGTCCCTCGTTTCGGCTCCGAGACGGAAGGACTACCGCTATCCGTCCGAAGGCTGGGCGGGACAGACGATAGCGCTGGTATACTCGGCGCGTCGGCCGCTTCAAACGAGAGGTTTCAGGTCTTTCACCGTCGAGCGAATCGTCATCCGGGAGACGTTCGCGAGGTCGGCGGCAGCGCTCTGGGTGAGGTCGACGTTCTCTTCGAAGGCCGCTTTGTACAGGCAGGCGGCGGCTACGCCGCTTGGGTTTTTACCGCCGACTTTACCGTTCTCTGAGAGGATGACCGCGTATTCGCGGGCCAGGCTCTCCACGCCGCTTTCTAGGTCCAGCTCGGAGGCGTACCGCGGGAGATACTCCGTCGGTTTGATGGGGCCGACGGGCAGGCCCAGATCCCGGTTGAGCGCGTCGTAGGCGGCTTTCAGCTCCGTCCGTTTGGCTCGTGAGACCTCGGTTATCTCCTCCATCGTCCGGGAGATAGACAAGGACCGGCAGGTCGCGTAGACGGCGGCCGCGGCGAACCCTTCCAGCGAGCGACCACAGAGCAGCTCCTCGTTCTGTGCGGAGTCAAAGAGCGCACAGGACTGGTCCCGCACCGAATCCGGCAGGGAGAGCGACGAGACGAGTCGACGAATCTCGGTGTAGGCGTACATCTTGTTTCGCTCGCTCTTCGATGAGAGGCGCGCCTGATTGTGCTGTCGGCGCATCCTGACGAGCTGGCGTTGCCGTGAGCCCGACACCTCAGTGCCGGTCCCGAACCCGATCTCTGTCGAGAGGCCGCGGTCGTGTCGGGACCGCGTCAGGGGGCGCCAGTTCGGCGTTTCTCCGACTCCTCCCCGTCGACCGCCATTCCGGCCCACGGTCTATATTGTCCTCGCTGCAGACGAGCCCACACTCGGTACAGATTTGCTCGTTCTTACTGGATTGGATGTCCCCACCACACTCAGTACAACTTGTCAGGTTTACTTGCCCCATTTTTCACACCCACTCGAACGATATAATAGTAATCTCAGGTAGATTAAAAAGTTCCGGTCTTAAAAATTTGTAACTGGTATTAAAATATATCATGTGATAAATAGTTGTAACTAAAACTCTGGTCGGCCGATCCGAACGCCCCCGGATGGGTCCTATCGAAGAGTTAAGTACGTGCCAGGTCGAACGAACGGTATGGCTATCGACCCGGAGTTCGAAACCAGTCGTGACATCGTCGAACAGCACGAGGGTCACGACGTCTGGGGTCCCGTCGAGGAACCGGAGACGCTCGGTATTCACGGCACACACGTCGCCGTTGATTTCGACATCTGTATCGCCGACGGCGCCTGTCTGGAGGACTGTCCCGTCGACGTCTTCGAGTGGGTGGACACCCCCGACCACCCCGAGAGCGAGATAAAGGCCGACCCGGCTCACGAGAACCAGTGTATCGATTGTATGCTGTGTGTGGACGTCTGTCCCGTCGACGCCATCGACGTCGACCCCGGTCGAGCGGGTCGGCTCTAGTCCTCGTCCCCGGATTTTTTGAGATACGCCGCGAGACCGGCGGCCGTCGCGACGCCGGTTCCGACGAGTACCTCCGTAGTCGGGAGGTCATCTGAACCGCCGTTTTCGGTCGCTTGCGTTCCCGTCGCCCGTTCCGTTTGCTGGGCTCTCTCGCCACTCGCTTCGCCCACGACGGTCAGTACGATAGCGTCAGTGGTGACACGGTCGTCTTCGTAATCGAACTCGAAGCGAGCAGTGTAGCTTCCGGCGGACTCTGCAGTAGCTGACAGCGAAATCGTCGTCGTCTCCTCGGTCGACAGCGGTCCGACTGCCTCTGGGGCCGAGACGGACAACCCCGAACTTTCGACACTCGCCGTGAGCGAAGGCGAGGCGCTCTGATCGCCCGCGTTCGTCACCGGCACCGCTACCGTGGTTTCGCCGACTGACAGCTCTCCCGTCTCGGGAGTCATGACACGAACGGTGGGTGGAACGGCGACGTCGGTAGCCGCCGAATCGGCCTCTTCCCGGGCCGTCTGTGCCTCCGATTCGAGCTCGCGGAGGTCCTCGGCTATCGTCTTCGCGCTTTCCCGCCCGACGGCACCGTCCGTCTCCGTGTATATCTCCGCCTGTCCGAGGAAGGCCGACCGGGCGACGCTGATACCGGCGTGTGGGTCCTGGAACGCCTGTAGCTTGTCTCGTCGGTCCCGGACGTCCTGTTCGATCCACTCAGTTCGGGTCCGTTTCGCGACTGGCTCCGTCTGTCGCTTGGTCCGATGCCGAGCCGCTGCGGCTCGCTCACTCAGCGCGCTGTCCTCGTACGTCGAGGTGATATCCGAGACGGCGGTCGACGCCGCCTCGACGTCGTCGTCTTCGACAGCAGATACGAACTCGTCCAGCAGTGTGGTGATTTCACTCATTGGTTTGGCAGTGGGGTTCCGGCTATAGCACTATCCAGACCGCTCTGACTGTACTCTGCGATGTCAAGCACACCGGCAACACCGAGTTCGAAGCCTGAACGCGCCAGTACGCGCTGTGCGTACGCGAAATGGGCCGAATAAATCGGCTCGATCAGTCCAGCGATGTCTTCGATTTGAATGTCCTCGTCGTCGTTGAGGAAGTCCAGAATCGCCAGTATCGAACCGAAGAAGTCCAGATCAGTAAGCGTCTCTTTGATAACCTCGAGCTGCTCGTGGACCGTAGTGGCTATCTCGACCATCTCGTCGCGGGCGTGTTGGTAGCCGAGCCCGGCCCCGGTGTACCCCCCATCCAAACCACCGACAGTTTCGGGCGACAGTGACGTCCGGATTTCCTCCAGTTTCTCGTCGGCGTTGTTCATGATTTCGGTGAACGCGGCCGTCTCCATCAGGTCCCCGGCGAACTGGGCCACGATCGAATCGAACTTGTCCGCTGCGTCCCCTTGCAGCGTGTTCTCGACCTCTCCCTGGTCGTCGATGTCTTCGCCGTTGGCGATATCGACCAGAGCCTCGTATAAGATTTGCGTGTAGCTGACCAGCCCGCCAGATAACTCCTCGGCGAGCGGTTCCGACACCTCTTTTATAGCATCATGAGATCTGGTTACGACATCGTTGAGTCGGTCGTCGATGCGTTTCCCGAGGCCGGCCGAGATGTTATCGGTAATCTTTTCGATCAGCTTGGTCTGTAACACGATCGCCACCAGCAGTTCCAGCGTCGTCTTCAGAACGTTGAACTCCGAGTGTGGCAGTTCGATAGCGCCACCGGAGCACCCCTCCGGCGCGGTAATGTCGCCGTCCAGCGGCGGGTCCCCGATGAGCGAACGGCCGTGGAGATACGATTCCATCGCCCACTTCGACCGATCCAGTAGCTCCCGCCGCTCCGTGTTCGGTATCCCGGGGTCGTCCCGATAGCTCTTCAGGGCCTCGCTCAGGTCGGCCACGGTCGACGAACTCACGTCGGTGTCGCGCTCGAAGGTTCGTAGCGTTCGAACGGCATCGCAGTAGTGTTCCTGTACCACCTCCTCGGAGAGGGGGTCGTCGGTCGAGGACTGTGTCCCCGAGAGCACCGTGAGTCGCACAGGAGAGGTGTCCTCGCCGACGGTCCCGTGACTCTCGAGGAACGTGAGTCGACCCGGGCTGGCTGGGATGGCTCGACTCATGAACTCCCTGCTTTCCCACTTCTCCTGGACCGTCCCGTCGGTCGGGTCGAGCGTAAACACCCACCCGTTTTCGTTATCGTAGGTGGAGATGTCGTCGGTCAGGAACTGCGCGTAGATAACGCCGTTCGCCGCGCTCAACCGCGCCTCAGTGACCCCGTTTTCCGCCGGCAGGGGAAGGTCGGCGCTAAACGCCAGCTGGCCGCCCTCACGAGCCGACAGGTCCCACGCTTCGAGATAAAAGTCGTCCTTATCATCACCATAAAACAGTAGATACATGTTGTCGTTCAGAAAAACAGGCGAAGATATGTCACTGTGGATGTTTCCTGTGTAACCCCAGGTAGACTCGTCGTGGTTGTTGGCGAGTACAGTCCCGTCAGACTTCGACACTGCGGACCATTTATCGTCGCTCGAAAGGAAGACTGACCCCTGAAAAAGGCTAATCGTGTGACCGAGGTCCATTATGAGCTCTGCCCACGAACGCTCGAAGGCGTCCCCAGTGTCAGTCCCGACTTCGCTCAAAGTCCCTTTGCTCATCCACCAATGGACCGCCACCGTGTCGTCGCTTACTGCTATACTGTAGGGGTTGTATAGGCTGTCCTCTCGCCATTGGACCGTCCCGTCAGTATCGAGGGCGATTACCTCTCCACCTGGGTTTCCAACGATATACTCTACCGTTACGTAAACCCGATCACCGTAGACCGTCGGATAACTCCCGAATTTCGGTTCAGCTCCGCGGGAGTTCTCATCGTATTCGGCCACCTCGGTGACTGTTTTCGACCAGACGATGCTCCCGTCGTCTCGCGAGAGGGCGTACAACTCGTCCCCATAGACATACACGTGGTCGTCGCCGACAGTGGGCGTGTGTTCGACTGTCCCGAGGTCGGTCTTGTACCACTTCTCGGACGCAGTCAGGAGGTCATACACGGCGATGCCGTCGGGTCGCTGGACGTACACTTCCTCGTCCGTCACCGCTGGCGCCGTCAGGGTCGACGAATCGAGAGATCCGGAAACCCGATTGTGCGGTACGTTCTCCTCCTCGGTGAGGGGATACGACCAGCCTGTTTCGAGATCCCGTATCGGTGCCGAAGTCCCTCCGACGGTCTGTAATCGTCTCGACCCACCTCGGTGCTGTGGCCACCCTATCGACCGATCGCTGTCCGTCCCTGTACTTTGAGCTCGACCGAGCGGCGTCAGTGTACTCGCCCCCATCAAAGCGAGCACTTCTCGTCGGGAGAGATACGATAGCCTGCTCATCACAGATAGAACCCATTTCGTGATTAAATAAACCTTTGTTTAATCGGATTTAAAGAACAAAGCTCTACCACCAGTTTTTGAGGAGCCAGGGATAGAGCACACAGTCAGTCCACTGCACTCAGTGGAGATTTTAACCGCTCGGCTACCACGATTGTCCGCATTACTTCTCGGTACGTAATTCGAATGTAGGCTTATTGCCATCTCCCGGTAATACCCATTACCGAGGGTTGTGATACCAATGAACACAGTAGTGCTGACCAAAGGGGTCCCCGACTTCCGCGAGGAGCAGGTCTCCTTCGACGAGGACGGCCACCTCGAACGCGGCAAGACGCCGACGGTGATGAACCCGAACGACAGGCCCGCCTTGCGGGCGGCGCTGCAGGCGAAGGTGCGAACGGGCGGGACAGTCTCGCTCATGAGCATGGGACCGCCGGGGTACGAGGACGTGCTGCGGGAGGGGATGGAAGACGTCTACGCCGACGATTGCTATCTCCTCTCGGACCGGGAGATGGGCGCGGCGGACACCTGGGCGACGGCGATGACCGTCGCCACGGGCCTCCAGCGGCTCGCTGACTCACCTGACCTCGTCGTCGCGGGGTTCAAGACCGCCGACGGGGAGACGGGCCACACCGGGCCCCAGACCGCCTACTGTCTGGGCTGGCCGCTGGTGACCCACGTCACCTCGCTCGACGTCGATGCAGCGGCCGGTCGGCTCCGGGCGGAGCGACTCGTCGACGGCGACGCGAGCGAAGTGGAGACCGTCGAGGCGCCGCTCCCGTGTTTCGTCGTCGCCGACCCGGAGTTCGAGCCGACCTATCGAACGGCCAGCCATCGGCTGGCTCACAAGGACCTCCGGGATGCGACACAGCAGCGGGCCCGGAACCTGGAAGACCACCTGACGGTGTGGGACCACGAGGACCTGAACCTCGACCCGGACTACATCGGGCTGGACGGCTCGCCCACCATCGTCGCCGGGGTGGACCCTATCCCGAAGGCGCCCGCCGAGCGCGACGCCACGGTGGTCGACGGCTCGCGGCCGAGCGAGCTCGAACCGGTCCTTTCCGAACTCACGCCGTACGCGGCGGGTGACTGACGATGCCCGAACTGGACCCACGCGAGTACGAGATAGCCGACCTGGGACCGAAGCTGAAGGAAATCGAGGACCCCGACGAACTCCGGGCGATGCTCGAACTCGAACGGGAGGGCGACGGTCGGCCGCCGGTCGAGACGCTCATCGAGGACCGAATCGAGAAGGTATCCGGGGACGATGACGAGGACCTGGATCCCGAGACCGTCGACCTCGCCGAACGCTCGGTCGCGGACGTCGCCAACATGGTCAGGAGCATAGACGACGCGGACGTGTTGCGCGATATCCTCGAACGGGAGCTGTCGGGCCCAGACCGCGCCAGTGCAATCACCCAAATTGAGGGCCGTATCGACTCCCTCGAAGGCAGCGAAGCACACGAGGAACCCGTCGATACCGTCCCGCCCGAGGAGAAGTATCCCGAACTCGACCACCCGACCAACGAGAAGCAGTGGGTCGAGGGGACCATCGGCGGCGACTACCGCGATATGTGGGTGTACTGTGAGACGCAGGCCGGCGCCCTCGCCGAGGTCTCCAGCGAGATGCTGGGGAAGGCCCGCGAGCTGATGGACGACTACAACGAGAGATACAACAGCTCTGAGCGGGTCGTGGCGGTCCTCGTCGGCGCCGACGCGAGCGACTACGTCGACGAGGTAATCGCCTGCGGCGCGGACCTAGTGGTCTATCACGAAGACAGTCGATTGGAGCGGTTCCGACACACGCCATACACCGAAATCGTGGTCGATATGATGCGTGCCGGCGGGGAGCTGGCCAGCGAGGGCCACGAGACCGTCGGCTGGAAGGACTACCACGAACCCCGGTACACGCTGTTCCCGGCGACCAACAACGGCCGGGACCTCTCGGCGCTGGTTCAGGGGGCGCTGGACTCCGGGCTGGCGTCGGACTGCTCCGGGCTGTACATCGAGAGCGAAGTGATATCCAACCCGGCGAAAGTCGGTCAGGCGGGCGAGAAGAAGGAGTTCGACCGGGTACTACATATGAAGCGACCGGACTTCTCCGGATTCGAGTACTCGACGATTCTGTGTATCGACAAACCGGACCGGGACTTCCACCCGCAGGGCGCGAGCGTCATCCCGGGGAGTTTCCCGGTTCCAGACCCCGACCCCGACCGCGAAGCCGAGGTCGTCGAGTACGAGATGGCACTGGACGACGGCTGGTTCACCGTCGACGTGACCGACGTCGAGCGGCTGACGGGTGGCGTCGACCTCGCGGGCAACGACGTCGTCGTCGCTGTCGGCCGGGGCATCGCGGACGACCCGACGCGGGGTGTCGAACTCGCGCTGGACCTCGTGGACGCCTTCGACGACGCCGACCTCGGGCTCTCCCGTGGCGTCATCACCTCCTCGTACGCCTTCGAGAGCCACGTCGAGGACTACGTCACCGAGGAGCGCCAGATAGGCGAGTCCGGCCAGGTCGTCGAGCCCGATATCTACATTGCCGCCGGTATCTCGGGGGCCATCCAGCACAAAGTGGGCTGTGACGAGGCAGACACCATCATCGCGGTCAACACCGACCCCGACGCGGACATCCGGGACTTCTCGGACTACGTAATCGAGGGCGACCTCTTCGAGGTGTTGCCCAGACTCACCGAGGCCGTCGAAGCGGGGCGACTGGCCCCGGTCATGGAGGCCAGCGATGACTGAGCACGAGCGATACGAGGCCGTCGTCGTCGGCTGTGGGCCCGGCGGCGCCGCCGCGGCCGCCGCGCTGGCCCGAAACGGCGTCGAGACGCTCGTGCTGGAGCGCGGTGTCGACGCCGGTTCGAAGAACGTCTCGGGCGGTGTTATCTACGCCGAGGAGAGCGCGCCCTACACCATCGAGAGCCTCTTCCCCGGCTTCCGCGAGCAGGCCACCGAGCGGCCGGTCACTGACAACTACATCCATAACGTCGCCGGCGACCGGGTGAAGACGTTCGACATCGGCGAGTTGCACCACCACGACACCGCCTGGGCCGACTCAGTGCTCCGGCGGCCGATGGACTCGTGGCTGGCCGAGCGCGTCCACGAGCGCACCCGCGAGACCGGCGGCGGGCTGCTGACCGAGATACACGTCACTGGGCTCCTGCGAGAGAACGGCGAAATCGTCGGCGTCCGGACCGAGGAGTTAGCGCCCATCGAAGCGGACCTTATCGTCGCCGCCGACGGCGTCAACTCGGAGCTGGCCCGGGACGCCGGCCTGATGGACTGGGACGACCCCGCGGAGTGGTTCCAGGGCGTGAAAGCCGTCGTCGACATGGACCCCGCGGTCCTCGACGACCGCTTCGACATCGACCCCGACGAGGGCGAGGCCCACCTGTTCTCGGGCGACCTCTTCGACGGCGTGCGGGGCGGGGGGTTCCTCTACACCAACCGGGAGTCGCTCTCTATCGGGACCGTCTTCCACCTCGACTCGCTGGCCGACGAGCGCGCAGAACCGCAGGAACTGCTGGACGCACTGCTCACTCATCCCCTGCTGGCCCAGTGGCTCGGCGAGGAGTACCGCGAGCGCGAGTACAGCGCCAAGCTCGTGCCGGACTCGAAGAAGGTGGCCCACGAATCGCCCCACGATGACCGACTCGTCCTGGTGGGTGACGCGGCCGGCCAGATGCAGGCCCAGGGCCCCATCATCAAGGGGATGAACCACGCCGTCTCGGCGGGGGCGCTCGCCGCCGAAGCGTTCGCGGACGCCCGCTCGCGGGGCGACCCGCACCGCGCAGGGGAGTTCTACGAGCGGAAACTCCGCGAGGAGGGCGTCATGGCGAAGCTGCGGCCCCGTAGCTACGACCTGGTCGGTCGCCTCAGCGAGATAGACGCCGTGGACAGGGTCGCCACCGCCGTCGCCGACTCCGCGCTGGGACGGCTCGGTCTGCGGGCGGCGCCCGGGCTCCTCGAACGCGCCTACAACTCCCCCCGGCTCGTCGCGATGGTTCCCGATACCGGACTGCCCTACGTGATGCTCCCGACCGTCATCGGCGAGGAGCTGGGTGAGGCCGTCGATGCCGAGAGCCGCGTCGACCCGCCCGAACTGGACGAGCGCATCGGCGAGTTGACCTACGACGTGGGCGAGCCACACATCCGGCTGGTCGACAACTCCTTCGGGGCCTCGGGGACGGCCGTCACCGCCTGCCCGGTCAGCGCCAAGGAGTTCGGCGGCGGCTGCTACCGCGACGAGCGGGTCCGGACCAACGGTCACGAGGAACACCTCGTCAGCCTCGACACCCAGCCCTGCGTCGAGTGTGGCACCTGCGCCGTCGTCGCCGACACCGAGTGGGAACACCCCGCCGGCGGAAAGGGCGTGGACTTCGACCAGGGGTGAGCAGGCGTGAGCAAGGCAATTTCGGTCCGGGTTCGACAACTGGACCGCCGGGCGGAACGGACCGACGACGGCTTCGACCCGGACCCGCCCGACGAGGCCCGCGCCGAGGAGCTCCTCCGGCGGGGCGTCGGCCCGACGGTCGCCCTCTACTGTGAGGCCCGCACTGGCGACGCCTGGCACCGCTTCGACGAGGCAGAGTTCGAGCGACTCGAAACGGCGCTTGACCGATGGCTCTCGCTGTACGGCGCCTGCTACGGCGTCGACCTCGATGGGACGTATCCGGTCCGAACCGCCGCGGAGCTGCTGGTCGACACCCGCGATATCGGAGACGTGGCCGCGGTACTCACCGGCGTCCCGGACCGATAGCGGGGGAGCCACCTGGGAACAACCTCGCACGGTGTCCGCGATAACCTTTGACGTATTGGGGCGTGGTACCGTGGAGCATGGAACTCACCGAGCCACTGCGGTTCGACCACCCGGACAGGCGGGAGATATACGAGTACGTCGAGTCACGCGGAACTGTCGATGCCGAGCAGGTTCGCCGGGCGCTGGGCATGGAACAGCATCCCTTCGGCCACCACCTCGTCATTCTCAGGCGCAAGGGGATGGTGACACGCGAGGCGGACGAGCTGCGTATCGCCTACGAGGACACGGAGACCCACTCCTACGAGACGGCGCAAGCGGAGTTCACCATCCGGCAGGCCCGGCAGGAAGACCTCGACGGACTGGTCGGGGCGATTCGAGCGGCCATCGGGAGCGGGGAGTACGTCGACGCCGAGACGGTCGCGGACATCGTCGACAGCGAGGGCGTCATCATGCGCCACAACGACGTGGAGTCGCGCATCTTCTTCGTCGCCACCGTGGGCGGGGACGTGGTGGGCTGGGTCCATCTGGAACGGCCCGAAACGACGAAGCTCAGCCACACGGCCGAACTCACGGTGGGCGTCCTCGCCCAGTACCGCGGCCAGGGCATCGGCAGTCGGTTGCTAGAGCGTGGCACGGAGTGGGCGGCCCAGCGGGGCACTGAGAAGCTCTACAACTCCGTTCCCTCGACGAACGAAGCGGCAATCGAGTTCCTGGAGGCCCACGGCTGGGAGACCGAAGCGGTCCGGGCGGATCACTACAAACTCGGCGACGAGTACGCCGACGAGGTGATGTTGGCCCGCGAGCTCCACAGTAACAATTGAAACGATTTACACACCGATCGCACTACCGTCGTGCGATCGGGTGTGCATTGGATTTCAATGGCTACTGTGAGGCCACTCGCCCTCGCGGCCCGACAGCGGCTCCGGGACCACGCCGTCCTCGGTCGCGGGACCGCGTGCGTGGGCCGGACAGACCAGCCGGTCGTCGGTCCACGGAATCCGGAGTCGCACCGCCGCGGTTCGCTCACAGCCGTCTGCGTCGCAGGTCGTCATAGCAGCGCGACGCCCAACATCGCGAGCAGTATCGAGCCGGTCAGCAGCGCCTGCGCGACGCTCGAGGCCAGCATCCCGGCGGTCGTGACGAGGGCGGCTTTCAGTCCCTGCCGGGCGTCCTGCTGCCGGTAGAACTCGACGGCAAAGACCGTCGCGGCGACGCCGAGAATGATGCCCAGCGGGCCGGTCAGGAAGAACAGCACCAGCGCGACCACGCCCGCGAGCAGTGCCGTCGTGTTCGAGGCCCCGCCGGCGCGGGCCGCGATAGCCCCGCCAAACCAGTCCACGACCCAGGTCAGGACGCCGACGAGGACGAGCGCGACCAGCAGCCCGAGCCCGGGCTCGCCGGTCGCGTACCAGTAGGTGAAGACGCCGACGAGGGAGAGCAGGGCGCCCGGGACCTGCGGGACCAGACTGCCGACGACCCCGGCCACGAGCAAGAGGAACGCGAGGACCACCAGCCCGGTGTCGATGGTGAGAAACATCAGGTGACTACTGTTCGGGGTAGAGGCGTGTCAACGTTTCGACCGCTCCGCCGACGGCCCGCTTGCACTCGCGCTCGGAGACGAAGTCCATCCCGTCGGCGACATCGCCCCACGGGCGGGCTTGTAACACCTTCCGGACGAGCAGTCGCTCCTCGCGGGCCGACAGGGCGTCAGGCTCGGCCAGGGCCACGAGGTGCCGGAGTGTGAGCCGGCGGAACGGGGCCGGGTTCGTATCGAGGATGGACGCGCCAGTCGGGAGGCCGGCGACGAGCGCCACTCCCACGCCGAGAGGTCGAGACCAGGCTCGGCCTCGGCGGCCGCGAGCGCGCCTCGGACCACGTCGGGCTCGGCGTCGTCGAGCGCGTCAGTCAGCGTGGCGCCGATGCGGTCACAGAACCAGCCGCTGTGACGGGCCGAAAGCTCGCGGCCGGCGTCGCTGCAGGGATCCATCATCACGGCCGAGTACTCCCCGCTGCGGTCGTTGCGCGAGGTCGAGAGGTGCAGCGTCCGGTAGCCGTTCGCCCGCCAGAAATCCAGGAGTTCGGGCGTGGCCCCGAACCCGACGCCCAGCCAGTCCATCTCCTCGGCGAACTCCCGTCGTATCTCCGAGAGCAGCGTCGAACCCAGCCCACGCGAACGGACGGCGCCGTGTGTGGCGATGCGGAGGACGCGCTGGCCGACGGGTACGCCGGCGTCCCGGTCCCGGAGCTGTGTCGTCAGTACGTCCGGAATCATGTTGCCACGGATTCGGCCGCCCTCGTACATCCGCTCGCGCGTCTCGGCGTCGAGGGCGCCCTCCTGGGCCAGCAGTGCCACGGCGACGACGTGGCCACGCTCGGTCAGTGCCCGCACGGTGAGATTCGGGGCGTCCAGGAGCCGCGCGAGGTCGGTCGGCTCCGTCCGGTAGTGGGCCAGCACGAGCAGCCCGAACGTCTCCCGGAGCAGGTGCTCGTCGGAAAGCAGGTCCGCCGACGTGAGACAGCGGTAGGTGGCCGTCTCGGGAGTCGCGTCCTCGACGACTTGTGCGACCGGCGGCCGGGCGTCAAGCATGAGCGCCCGGAACGCCCACACCTCCACGGGGTCTGCGTCGGCGTACCGTATCGGTTCGGTCATCGAGACCTCGGCGACTGCGTGGTCGGCGTCGTCGAGCCGGTCGCGAAAGCGGACCGAGAACCCCCGGCCGGCCCCTCGTAGCCGTGGACGGTCGTGGTGAAGGCCGCTGAGGGGGCCGAAAGCAGCGCTTCGAGCCGTCGGACCGGCAACGCAGCGGCCTCGTCGACGAGCACGACGTCGGGCTCGCCGGGCAGGTCGACCGCCCGTGACGGCGGCTCGAAACGGATGCATCCCTCGTCGCCGGTCGCCGTTCTGACGGTCAATCGCTGGGGGCGGCATCCTGGTCGCCCTCGACCGACACCTCCAGCGTCTCTCAGCAGCGCCTCGGCGCGGGCGAACAGCTCCCCGGCGCTCCGGTACTGCGGGGCGGTCACGAGCACGTCCAGCCCGTCTCGGGCGAGGTTCGCGGCGGCCAGCCCCGCGGCGCTGGATTTCCCGCGACCGCGGTCAGCTTCGACGACGACGGCGTGGCCGGGCTCGGCGAGCGCTTCGAGGGCCTGGACCGCGTCGCGCTGGTCGGCACTGTGACAGGCCCCGTAGGTCGCCCCGGCGAAGGTGTGGTCTGCCGGCGGGTCGGGCGCCCGCTGGCGTCGACGCGGCGGCGGGTCGGTCAGCCCGGATTGCTCGACGGTGTCGCCATCGCCGTCGACGGCGACGACGCCGATACCGCGGTGTGCTCGGATAGTCTCGACCAGCCGACGGCGGAAGTGGCCGGTCACCTGGTCACGGTGGAAGGGCGGCACCGCGAGCGAGTCGTCGAACGCGTCCCGGCGCGCCGGCCAGTCCTCGAGGGGCGGTGTCAACAGGAGGAGCAATCCGCCGCCGTCGACGGCGCCGACGGCGGTCCCGAGCGCGTTCGGGCGGCACGCCTCGTGGCCGTCCACGACGACGGCCGACTGGGTCCGCCCGAGGAGTTCGGCCGCCCGGCGCTGCTCGTGGCGCTCGCAGTCGACGAACGGTTCGGGACCGAGGACAGTCGTCTCCTCGACCGGGATATCGGTCCCAGCCAGCGCCGTGGCCGCTCGCTCGCGGGTCAGTTGGGGGTCGCCGGCCAGCACGAGCACCCGCCGTTCGTTCGTTCGCTGGGCCTCGGCACGCAGCGCCCGGGCCAGTTCCATACCGGCCCTGCGAGACGGGCGGCCATGGAACTGACGGAACGCCGGTCTCACTGGTCAGGCGGTCCCCACGGTCGTGGTGCGTCGGGCGGAGCCGGCCCCAGGCGGCCGGTCCACTCGCCATACCAGGGACTGA
Organism: Haloarcula rara; assembly: GCF_029338235.1. Taxonomy (GTDB): domain Archaea; phylum Halobacteriota; class Halobacteria; order Halobacteriales; family Haloarculaceae; genus Haloarcula; species Haloarcula rara. The sequence continues at coordinate 3,003,331 of NZ_CP119785.1, read as the reverse complement.
TAGCTGGGACGCTAGGGTTTTACCCCCCGACAGCGTTGGTGATTTCAATGCCACAGGTCGTGGTCCCGGTCCGCTATCCGCTGACGAAAGACTCCAGACGGACGCTTGCCGAGGCAATCAAAATCGCCGAGGGGGAAGACGCAGACCTCACCGTCCTCCACGTCAACCTCTACCAGAAGAGCACCCGCGTCTCGCGGGCCGAACTGAAACGAGCCGTCGAGGAGGCCTTCGGCCACGTCCCCCGGAGTCGGTATATCGTCCGGTCGGGGATGCTCGTCGAGGAGACGATTCTCGACGAGGTCGCCGCGAACGACGCGGATATCGTCGTCATCGGCTCGAAACAGGCCAGCCGCTGGCGGAAGATGGTTCGCCGGCTGGTCGACGACCCCGACATCGAACGCTTCCTGCGGGAGGAACTCGACTGCGATATCGTCACCGTCTCCTCGAACGGGGCGCCGCGTCACTCCCCGTCGGCCTCAGTGGGCTGAGGGGCGGACGGCCCCGGCTCGCCCCCGTCGGTGGGGACACCAATCTCCCGCCCTCGCTGCTCGGCCATCGACACCTCCATCGCACCGCTCGTCTCGTCGAAGTGCAGATGTGAGTGGGGGTACGCGAACTCCACGTCGGCGTCGTCGACGAGGGCCGCGAGGTTGGTCTGGACATTCGAACGGGCCGCAAGCAGCTTGTACGGTTCGCTCACCCAGTAGCGAAGGGTCAACAGGACGCCGTGGTCCCCGTACTCGTTGATGTAGCAGGTCGGCGACGCGGGGTAGCGGGCCGCACCGACGCGGATGTCCGGGCCGCCGCCGATGACGTTGTCGACCTGGCGGGCCGCCCGTTCGATGATGGTCCGGGCCTCCTCGATGTCGCTCTCGTAGGTGACCAGCACGTCGAGTGAGAGCCGCATACGAGGGTCTTCGGCGGAGTAGTTGACGACGTCACGGTCCCGCATCGACCCGTTCGGGATGACCAGAAAGGAGTTATCGAGGGTGAAAATCTTCGTGTGTCGGAGCGTGATGTCTTCGACGAAGCCGCGCTGGTCCCGGTCGGCCAGTTCTATCATGTCGCCGATTTCGTAGGGCTGGTCGGCAAGCAGGAAGATGCCGGAGATGAAGCTCCCGACGATGGGGGCAACGACGACACCGACCACTGCAGAGAAGACCGCGACAGAGAGGGTGATATCGCCGAGTCTGATACCCCAGACGCCCAGTATCGAAAGGAGACCAAGCAGATAGATACTCATGCGAGTGCCTCGCAGCGCCGTCCGTGTGAGGCTCGGCCGACGGAACCACTGGGCGATGCGCCGACCGAACAGCCGGACGACGAGCCGCGAGACCGCCAAGGTCAGCACGACGATGATGACAGTCGAGAGTACGCGGGCGACCCACAGGTCGACAGCAAAGGGTAGCCACGAGAGTATCGCCTGGGTCAGGTCTGACGCCTGTCCGGTCCCGTTTGGTGCTGCACTCGACGATTGCAGCAACAGCAAGACGTGACCGGGATGCATGGAACACAGTGGTGGATACGGCGAGAAAAGCGTTCCCCCTCGAAAAAGGCAAGCCGCGGGCTGTCGAAGATGGGGCCATGCCCAGTGCCGACAGCTCGGCACCGCAGTTCGCGGTGACAGATGACGCCGGCGATATCGACACGCTCGTCGTCGGGTTCACGGAGTACGGTCTGGCCGGCCTGACCGCCGTCGACTATCTCTCGGACCAGCTCGATATGCGGCAGGCGGGCCATCTCGAGGCCGCCGGCCCGCCCCACATCACGCCCTTCGAAGGCGGCGTGCCGCGCCATCACACGCGCCTGTATGTCGACGAAGAGCGCTCTCTCGGTGTCGTCGTCGGGGAACGCATGGTCCCGGTCGAGGCGGTCCCGGGGGTCGCAGACGCCGTCTTGGCGCTCACAGACCGACTCGGTTCTGAGAGTCTCAGTGTCCTCTCTGGCGTCCCGGTCGCCCACGGGCCGGACGACCACGTCCCGTTCTACATCGCGACCGAGGACTACCGCGAGCGCTATCTCGCCGACAGCGACGTCCGACCGATGGGGACCGGCTTCCTCGACGGCGTCACAGCCGAGCTCGTAGCCAGCGGTATCGACGACGACCTTCCAGTCGGTGTGTTCACCACGCCGGCCCATCCCCAGGCCCCCGACGCGGCCGCTGCCATCCGATTGCTGGAGGCACTGACGGAGACGCACGAAATCGACGTCGATACGGGTCCGCTGGAGGCGTTCGCCGCCACCGTCGAGGCCCAGTACCGCGCGCTGGCCGAACGCATCGAATCGGCCGACGAGACCGCGATGCCTGACGACCGGATGTATATGTGACCGACCGTCTACTCCGTACGTGATACACTGTCTGTCCCGTGAGTACAGGTATCATACAAAGTATACCGATTATTTCTGGAAGACGTAGCGGTTCTGCGTGAATAATCAAACAATTCCCCAACACATATTTCACTGTCCAGGCCGTGGTGTCCAACAATGACCTCCACCAAGTCCGTCCCCGCGAACGCGACCGCGACTGCACCGCCTCCCGAGAGCCGACAGAAGACCTCGCTGTTCTGTCCCTCCTGTGGCCACGAGAGCCCGGTCACCGGCGACTGGGACGTAGAACAGACCGACGAGGGGCAGGCCTTTCGGTGCCCCTGGTGTCACACTGTTATCAGCAGCCGTCCCGGAAACTAACGCAGGTCGCGCGTTTCTTTGTCGGTGACAATCGAGTCAAGGAGCGACAGCGGCGTCGCGTCGTAGGCCGGGTTGCCGACGGTGAACTCGTCGGCCGGTTCGCGATGGACCTCCGAGGGTGAGCGAATCTCGGTCTCGAAGGCGAAGGCGCCGTCGACGAACTTCGAGTCGGCGCCGATGACCGTCATCGGGACGTCTTCCTGGGCCGCTGCCGTCGCCAGCGGATACGTGCCGATGCGATTGTACAGCGTCTCGTCGACGATGCAGTCCATCCCGACGACGACCCGGTCGGCCTCGGAGAGGTAGTACCCCGACGCCGCATCAACCAGCAGTGTCACCTCGACACCGTCTATGGCTCCCAGTCTTCGCGCCATCTTGCGACCCAGGTACCGCGGCCGGGACTCGGAGACGTACACCTCGAAGATGGCGCCGTCGTCGACGGCCGCCTCGATAGCTGCAAGCACTGTCGAGGAGAAGTCGTGCGTGAACAGCACGTCCTCGTCGGCCAGCGCGTCGGCCCCACGCTGGGCCGCACGGTCCTTGGCCGCCTCGACGTCGCCGACCACGCGGTCGATGGCCTCCACTGTCAGTCCCTTGGCCGTCGAGACGTCGTCGGGGTCGGCGTCCGCGACCGTATCGACGATTTCCTGCTGGGTGGTGTGCAACGAGGCGTGCGACCGGTTGGCACGCCGCAGAGCGCGGCTGTTGCGCTCCAGCGTGCGCACGTACTCTTCGACAGTCGGGAACTCCCGGTCGGTCAGCTCCCGCAGCGCCGTCGCTGCCTTGATCGCGACGACAGAGGAACTGTGTGTCTGCATCTCCTCTATCTCTGCGACCGTCTCGTCGATCATACAACCGGGTGCGGGGCGGACGGATATGTGTTTTCCCCTCGCCGGCTAGCAATCAACGCACGATTGAATGCTCTCGGAGAGACTGTCAGCAACAACCAGAAAGCCCCGAGCGGCTGAACTCGGAGGACTCGCTGCGCGCTTCCTTCGCTCACTACGCTCGCTCAGTCCAGTGCTTACATCGTCCGCCTTCGTCCAGCCGCTCGCCCCTTTCAGTCCCCCCGTTTGACTGCTAAATCGGCTACGAGCGCCTTTGCTGGCCGAGTAGCGGAGCACGTGGTGTTGTCCCTGCCCGCCTCAGAACTTCGCCATGTACTCCTCGACGAACGCCCGGACCTCGTCGAGCGAGGGCTGGTCGGCGGTGCGGACGAAGTGGCCGGCGACGGCGTTGCCCACGACGACCGCCGCGGCGGGGTCGAGCCCCGTGATGGCGGCCAGCGCGAGCCCGGCGTTGAAGTGGTCGCCGGAGCTGGTCGTCAGCTCGGGCTCCTCGACGGCCGGCACTGCGACGCTGTGGGTGTCGTCGGCGGTGACGACGACCGAACGGTCGACGCCGTGGCCGACGAACCAGGTCGGTTCGACCGCGTCGAAGACGGTCGCGGCGGCGGCCGCGAAGTCGCGGTCGGCCTCGCCGTCGTAGGCGTCGGCCAGCACGTCCGTCTCGGCGCGGTTGGCCGAGACGACCACGTCGGTGACGTCGCCAAGTTCGCCGATTGCCTCCCGGCCAGACCGGAGTCGGTCGGCGTCGAGTTTCCTGACGTCGCCGGGGTCGACCAGCACCGTCTCCGGGGGGTCCTCGATGTCGGCCCAGCGCTCTCTGAGCCCCGACAGGACGCTCGGGAGGCGTGGCGTTTCTGACCAGTAGCCCACGCCCAGCAGCGCTGCACCGCCGAGGCGCTCGACGAGGCGGTCGTGGCCGAAGCGGTCGTCAAGCCCGGCCCAGTCAAGGGTCATCGTATCGCCGATTTCGGTCAGCATCAGCTTGCCGTCGTCGAACTCGACGGCGTCGGTGACGCCGGGCTCTCCTATCGAGTGGAGGTCGTACTCGCCGAACTCCCGCTCGAAGGTCTCGTGGACCGGGTCGCCGTACATCCCGACGAGCGTCGGCGAGAACGCCCAGGTGCCAAAGGCACGCGACAGGTGACAGGTGTGGCCGCCGGTGCGCCGACCGTCTTCGAGCCACTCGTAGGACAGCGAGCTACCCGCCTCGACCGAACGGTCGAGCCGGTCGCGAAAGTCCGAGAGCCGTGGCAGCCGCTCGTAGCTGGTCGGGTCGGTGCGGTCGGCGACGACTTCGCGGACGCGGTCGAGGTAGCCGTCGAAGCCGAACACGACACGACGCGGGTCGATGTCGTCGGGCAGTTGCCTGCGAGCGGTCTCGACGGCTCGCCGCGTCTCGTCGTCCATCTACAGGACGTCGTCTGCGCTCGCGCCCTCGAAGACGACCTGCTCGAGCATATCGAGCATCTCGTAGGGGTTCTCTCGCTGCCAGACGTTGCGACCGACGGCGAGGCCGGCGACGCCGACGTCCATGCACTCCTCGACGAGTTCGAGGAACTCGCGGTCAGACGATTTCGACCCTCCGGAGAGCAGGACGCGGTTGTCAGCGGCCGAATTGACCGCGTACTCCATGTTCTCCTTGCTTCGGGGGTACTTCACCTTCGTGAAGTCCGAGCCCAGCTCGAGCCCCAGGCGGGCGGCGTAGGCGATTATCTCCTTGCTGCGGTGTTCCTTGACGGCCTGGCCGCGCGGGTAGGCCCACAGGGCGATGGGGAGGTCGTGGTCGCGGGCGGACTCCTGGACCGGGCGGAAGTCCTCGAACATCTCCGGCTCCTTGTTGACGCCGGGGTAGATAGTGTAGCCGATGGCGTCGACGTCCAGCTCGGCGGCGTAATCGACCGTCCAGTTGTGCGCGGAGTAGGGGTCGCCCATCCAGAGGTCCGAGCCGCCGTTGAGCTTGGCGAGGAGATTCACGTCGTCCTTGTAGCTCGGGTAGTACGTCTCGGTCAGCCCCTTCCCCACTGCAAGCGCCGTGACGGCGTCGTGTGTGGCCATCTCGAAGATCTGGTTCGGGTCGAGGCGTTCCTCGACGCCCGAGAACTGCTTGGGACCGTGCTCCATCCCGTGATCGTGTGCCAGCACAAGCGTCTTGTCGTTACGAACGAGCGGTGAGTCTCCAAGAGGTCGCATGGGAATGAACTACCCAGAAGGCACATTAACAGATTTCGGTTCTGTGTTTTTACTCGCGTTCGTGTTCGTTTCTGTCCGGTCCATCGGGGTTATGTAGCTGGGGAGTCAACGTCCTCCCATGCCGACAGTTGAACTAGACGAAGAGACGGTTCGACGCCTCGACGGCCTCCGCGAAGAGGACGAGTCATACGACGAACTCGTCACCGAGCTCATCAACATCTACGAGGCCGAGGAGCTGACGCTGTTCCACGGCGGCGACGAGTACTAAGTAGGCACCGGAACCCACAGAACGCCCGACCACGTGGTCGGTGCGTGTCTCGTCTCGGTGGCGAGTTCACTTGGCGGCCTGCTCGCAGACGCTCTCCCAGCGCCCGTTGGACTCCAGCTTCTGCTGTAACTCGTCGGCGTAGGCCTGGGCGAGCTGTTCGGCTTCCTCGGTTCGGTCGTCGTCGCCGCCACCGCCGGCCAGTCCGAGCGCCGCTTTCACGCCCGACAGGAAGCCGCCGCTCCCGGAGCTGTCCCGGGAGTCGCTGCCGCTGGGGACGCCACCCATCGGACCGCCCTGGCCGACCTTGTCGAGTTCCGGCATGATAGACGGGAGCTTCGACGTGTCAGCGACGAGTGTCGCCGTCTCGGGCTCGTCGGCCCCCTCGATGTCGAACTCGACGGCAGTCATCACGAGGCCCCACTGCTGGTTGGAGAAGGAGGAGGCCTCGATGCGGTCCGTGAACTGCCTGTCGACGGTCATCCGCTCGCCGGCGATACGGCCGGTCCAGTCGTCGCTCATACCTGTCTATTGGCGGCCACACTTTAGAGGGTTTCCGCGTCCGAGCGCGCTCTCAGACGCCCGACTCGATCGTAATCTCGGCGTGTAGCGCTTCGGTTAGCGCGGAGTGGACGTGACAGATGTCCTCCGCGAGCTCGACGATGTCCTGTTCCTCCTCGCCCAGGGACTCCTCAACTGTGACGTCGAACGCGATGTTCTCGAGGTCGTCGTCCTCGTCGAGGTCCGCCCCAACCTCGATTTCGACCTCGCCGATGTCGTCGTAGTTGTACTTGCCCGCGGCGACGCGCAGCGCCGGGATGTAACAGGACGCGTAGTCGGCCGCCAGGACCTCGTTGGGGTTCGGGCCGTCGTTGTTCAGGGCGTCGACGATGAGCTCCCACTCGCCGTTGATGACGCTCTCGACTGTGTACCCTTCCTCGCACGTGCTGGTGACTTCGATATCTGCCATGACGTACGGCCGGTGGGTCTCCAGCGTATAAATTTGACTGATACGTGCTCGACCCTGTGTTCGCCCGGGATTCAAGACCGTTCCGGCAGTAGGGACACACATGACGACTGTCGGCTTCATCGGCCTGGGCGCGATGGGTGCACCGATGGCGTGGAACCTCGACGACGCTGGCTTCGATCTCGTCGTCTACAACCGGACGACCGACCGCGAGCAACCGTTCGCGGCGGCGGGCGTCTCCGTGGCCGACTCGCCGAAACACCTGACCGAGCGGGCCGACGTGGTCTGCTGTATCGTCAGCGACGGCGACGCGGTGGCCGAGGTGCTCGAACGCGACCTCGGCGTCCTCGAGGACTCGACGACGAGACCGTCTTCGTCCAGATGAGCACCATCGGCTACGCGGAGACGATGGCCGCCGCGGACCTGGTGGCCGAGAACGGTGCGGCGTTCGTCGACGCTCCGGTGTCGGGAACCGTCGGCCCAGCCGAGGAGGGGACGCTGGTCGGATTGGCCGGCGGTGACGAGTCGGTCGTCGAGGCGATTCGCCCGATTCTCGAGGCGATGTGCGAGCCGGTGGTCCACTGCGGCGAGGTGGGCCAGGGGACGAACATGAAGCTGTTCATCAACCTCCTGCTGGGCGATGCGATGGCCGCCTTCGCCGAGGCGCTCGTCTTCGGGCGAGCCAACGGACTCGATGTCGAAGCAATGAGGGCCGTCGTCGAAAACGGCGCGCTCGACTGCCCGCTGTTCGATATCAAGGGCGCCACCGTTGGCGAGGGCGACTTCGCGCCTCGCTTCCCCGTCGACTACCAGTTCAAGGACCTCTCGCTGGCACTGGACAGGGCCGGCGAGGTCGGCGCGCCGCTCTCACAGACGGCCGCCGCTCGCGAGGCGTTCAGCGCCGCCCGCGCCCGCGGCTACGGCGGCGAGGACATGACGGCGGTCATCAAGCCGCTCGAAGAAACGGCGGGCGTCGAGGTTCGCGAGGAGTAGCTACAGTTCGAACGTCTCGTCGCCGTCCAGAATCACAGGTTCGACGGTGCTGCCGGTGGCTTTGACCTCGCGGACGAAGTCGTCCGTGTCGATCTCGATTGGCGGGAACGTGTCGTAGTGCATCGGGAGCGCGTAGTCGACGTCCAGCCAGTCGGCGGCGATGGCGGCCTGCATCGGCCCCATGGTGAAGTGGTCGCCGGCCGGCAGCGCGGCAGCGTCGGGTTCGAGGTACGGCCCGATCACCTCCCGCATCTCGGTCATCAACCCGGTGTCGCCGGCGTGGTAGAACGTCGTCGATTCGGCGTCGCTGACCTGTGTCGGCTTCGTGTCGGAGATGACGTAGCCAGCGGGCATTCCCGCCCCGGGCGTCTCGAACCCTTCGCCTACGCCGTTCGTGTGATCGGCCCGGTGCATCGTGACAAACGCGTCTCCGCATTCGACGGTCCCGCCGAGATTCATCCCGACCACGTTGTCCTCGTCGATGCCGTGTTCACGCACGGTGTAGCCGGTCACCTCCGGCGTCCCGACGACCGTCGCGTCCGGGAACTCGCCGGCGTCGGCGACGTGGTCGTCGTGGCCGTGTGTCAACAGGACGTAGTCCGGGTCCAGTTCTCCCGGGTCTGTGTCCGTCTTGGGATTACCGAAGAACGGGTCGATGAGGAGGTCGGTGCCGTCGACTGTGACGTGCCAGGTAGAGTGGCCATGCCAAGTAAGCTGCATGATTCGGCCGCTACTACTCGGCGCGGCCACTTAATCGCTACACCGATAGCGGGTCGGGCGAACTCGGTCAGTCGAACGCAGTCAGCGTCGTGGGCTTGCCCTGTGCGTAGCGAATCCACCGGCGCATGTGGCGGTTCAGCGCCCAGAACAGGGTCACGACCATCCCGACCAGTGCCGACAACATGACGACCGCGAGCACGAGCGGGTCCTCCGTCGGCAGTCCAAAGAGCGCGATTATCGTCGCCACGAGCGCCATCTCCACCGCGGTTCGAATTCCGGGGAGAATAAACCCAGGTGAGGGGAGCGAGTTGCCTGACGTTCCGTCGGCCATAGCCCACGTTTGTTAGCCGGCTACTTAGCGATTGTCGCCGGACAGGCCGTGGGTTTATTCACCCGCTTTCCCTACGTCGGGACATGGATCCAGATGGGCTGTCACGCCGGCGCTGCTGGCCGCAGTCGGACTCGGAGCGGCCGGGACGGCCGGCTGTCAGTCGCTGACGACGTCCACGAACCAGTCCAATGGGACCGACACCGACGCGTCTCGGGCCCCGTCGCCGGACAGACCGAGCGAGACAGGCGCCGGTGTGGACCACGAGGGCGAGGGCAGCGTCTACACCGAGGTCTACGACAACGTGGCCGACGGCGTGGTCTCGATTGAGGTGTACGACGACACCACCAGACCCTCCTCCGGCAGCGGCTTCCTCATCGACGGTAACTACATCGTCACTAACGAACACGTCGTCGACGCCGGCGACACCGTCTACGTCCGCTACGTCGGCACCGACTGGCGCGAGGTCAGCGTCGCCGGCACGGACGTCTACAGCGATCTGGCAGTCATCGACGTCGAGAATACACCGGACGCCTCCGACCCCCTCACCTGGGTGAACAGCCGGCCGGCTATCGGGACCCGCGTCGTTGCCATAGGCAACCCCTTCGGCCTCTCCGGGTCGGTGTCCGAGGGCATCGTCAGCGGCGTCGACCGGACGCTCCGTGGGGCGAACAACTTCTCCATCGCCGCCGGCATCCAGACCGACGCGGCCGTCAACCCCGGCAACAGCGGCGGCCCGCTGGTCGACCTCGACGGTAACGTCGTCGGGGTCATCAACTCAGGCGGCGGCGACAACGTCGGCTTCGCCATCTCCGCGCAGCTGGCCCAGCGAGTCATTCCCGCGCTCATCGAGGACGGTTCGTACGACCACCCCTACATGGGCGTCGGCCTGTCGAACGTCTCCCCGGTAATCGCCGAGGCCAACGACCTCGAACAGGCCTCGGGTGTCTACATCAACTCCGTCCGGTCCGACGGCCCCTCCGACGGCGTGCTGGAAGGGAGCACCGGTACGGCGAGGGTCGACGGCGTGGAGGTCGGCACCGGCGGGGACGTGGTTCGGCGCTCGACGACACACCGACCCCGACCCGGCAAGACCTGGCGGCGTATCTCGCCCTGGAGACGAGCCCCGGCGACACGCTTTCGGTCACGGTCCAGCGGGACGGCGGCAGACAGACGGTCGAGATTACGCTCGGGACGCGGCCCGAACCGCGGTAACACTCAGTTGAGCGCGAGAAACCGGTAGTTCAACACCGCGGCGAAGGCCACCCAGAGCAGATACGGCACGACGAGTAGTCCCGCAGTCCGTCGAATACGGCCGAAGGCCACCGCGGTCGGGACGGCAAGCAACAGCAGTCCGCCGATGACGGCGAGGGCCAGCGCGAGGTTCTGTGCCCGGAAGAAGACGGGCGTCCAGGCCACGTTGAACGCCATCTGCGCGACGAACAGCCCCAGCGCGAACCGTCGACCGGGGTGGTCCGCCCGCCAGACGAAATACAGCGCGACGCCAAGCAGCGTGAACAGCAGCGGCCAGACCACGCCGAACAGCCACGGGGGCGGGTAGATGGCAGGCTTCGCGAGCGACTGGAACCACGCCGAGCCGGGCCCGCCCAGTGCAGCGGGGGCGCTGCCGACGAGGTTGACGAGGACGACGGCGGCGAGGACGCCCGGAATATCGTCGCGGTCGAGTGACACGGCAGTCGTCATACAGGCCAGTTGCACCGCTCACGGGGAATAGTTACCGTCGCCACTCACAGCCACCGGCGTGCAACGACGCGCGCGACGGTCATCGGCAGCGTCACCCAGAGGACGACGAAAACGACAGTCTGAGCAGTTAGCGTCGAACTGACGAGTTCTGCGTAAAACACCAGCGCGCCGACAGCGAGGACACCGACGACTGTGGCGACGTAGCCCGGGTCTGTCCAGTCGGTGGTCCCAGCAGTGGACATACCTGACGGTCATCGGTCGGACGACAAGAAAACTGCGGAGCCTACTCCAGTGGCTCGGCGGCGTCGCGCTCGACGAGCGGGTCGGCGTTGTCGGCCGGCAGCGTCACCACGTCGTCCGTGGAGAGGTCGTAGGAGCGCTGATCGACGCCGAATATCTCGCCCACGTCGTCGGTGATACGGACGGTCTTGCGGTCCACGTCGGTGTCGGCCCCAGTTGGCTCCTCGCGGTCCTCGACTCCGCTGACCTCGTGTCCGCCGTCGACCGCCGAGCGCGCTTCCGCGGCAGGCCGTTCGGCCGACTCCGCCGGCGTGGCGGTCGGTTCGCCGGGTGGAGTACCGGCCATTTCTGTCGGCCCCCGTCCCGGGACACCGGTTCAGTCGGGCCGGCATCCCCACTCCGCGTCGCGGAGCCGTCGCCACCGCCCATGATGTCGGCCGCGTCGACTGCGGGTTCACTGTCGTCGGCCTGAGTGGGGTCGGCCGGCTTCGCCGGACTCGGTTCGCCGTCGTCGGGCGCCGGTGTCGGTGTGGCGTCAGTCGCTGCTGGCGACGTCGTCTCCGTGTCGTCGTCGCCGACGGCGCCAGCCGGCGACTCGCCGGCGATGACGTCGAGTACGTGCCGACGGTTCCCTTGGATGGCTTCGACCATCGTCTCGAAGAGCTCCCGCTCCTCCTGTGTGAGCCCGCCGTCCTCTGTGGGCATATCGGCTGCCGCCAGCGAGGCCATCTTGACGATTTTCCCGACCCGGCGTTCGTAGATGGCCTCGACGGTCTGTTCGGCCGTCTTGATGTCGTCCGTGAGACGGTTGACCTCCGGCGCGTCGAAGGGGTCGTCGGCCCGCTCGGCGGCGCGGTCGCGCTCCTCGCGCAGCTGGGCGACGAACTTACCGGCCTCCTCGTAAAACGTCGCTCGCAGCTGCTGGAGCTGGTCAGTCTGGCGCTCGCGGGATTGGACCGACTGGAGTTCGTCGAGTTTCATTCTTGTGCCTTCCGTGCACGCCCGCGGGCCATGAGGAACACGCCCACGTGCTCTGGTACTGTCTGATTACCCGCCTCCACCGTAAAACTATCCCCAGCGTGTTCTGCCGTGTCCAGTTCAACCAGCCCGCCTTCGGTCACTTCGACGGCTATCTCGTGGCCCCTGAACGTCTCCGGGACGGCATCGGAGAGCGGGTCGAAATCGGCGAGTTCCTCGCGCTCCAGGCGCTGGACCGCCAGCCCGCTACCGCCGTGGAGGCTGCCCGGCAGCCGGATGAGTCGGTTCGTGTCGGTCGTCACCGGCTCGTCGATGGGCGCGTTGTCCGCCGCGACGACCTCCTGGGCGAGCACCTGTGCTATCTGGTACACCGCCGAGTGAACGTCGATGTTGCCCGCTTCGAGACCCTCGTAGTTGTTCCGGGCCGCGTTGAGCGCGGCCGTGGCCTTCCCCTCGCCGATGCGGTCGTACCGCTGGAGGGCCTCGATGGCCTCCGCTTCGTCCATCGCGAGCCACTCGTCGAACTGCGAGAGGATATGCCGATGGGCGCGAGCGCCCCAGCCGCCGTCCGTGGGCAGGGTGCGCTTCTCGGCCGGGCTGGACCGACCGGCCGTCCCGGCGACCGTCTCCACCTCGACGAGCTCTTCGAACTCCAGGCCGATGCCCCGCACGTAGTCGACGATTTCACGTCGGGCGTCCCGCTCCAGGCCGCGAATCCGCTCGTCCCGGACGTGGACGTGATACCCGCGCCCGCCGGAGAAGACGACCGTCGTGTCCTCGAACCCGAAATCGTCGTCCAGGAAGTCCAGAAGCCGCATGAGTGCGTCTTTGCATTTTTCGAGCATCTCCCCGTAGGTGTCCTCGCCCAGCACGACCGACGGGAGGTGGTCGGCGTCCAGGTCGAAGACAAGGTCGGAGTTGCGCCACCCCTTGTCGCCCATCGTCGAGGCGCTCGGGTCGTCGTACCGGCCCGCAGAGAAGTAGATGTGGCGAGGCTTCTTGCGCGCCAGGAAGTCTTCGATGTTGCCCAGATCCAGCAGCGACCGGTGGCGGACCATCGTCTCACCGGGGCCCTCCGTCCACGGGATGAAGCCCCACTCGCGTTCGTTCGCGGCCGGCGGCGGCGTTATCGACGACCGTCGGTAGTGGTCACCGAAGCGACCGCGCAGGTACTCGCGGGTCCGCTCGTCCATCGGGCAGTGGTTGGACAGAGCGGTTCAAAAGGGTTCTCGTCTAGGGGCTGCAGGAGTAGGGTGAATTGGTGTTATCGGACAGACCGCCGTTTATCCGGTACCACACTCTCGACAGCCAGAACCGTCTATAGTTGTCACCGAAGGAACAGCGAGCCCTAGCCCCGCAACAGCTTCGAGAGCTTCTCGGTGATCGAATCGTCGCCGAGTTTCAGATAGAAGGCGTCCCCGCCGTCCTCGTAGTAGTTGTCGATGCGGCGACGTACTTCGAAGCCGATGTGCTGGTAGAACTCCAGCGCCTCCTCGTTTGTCGACCGGGCGTGGCAGGTGACAGAGCCGTAGTCCTCGCTGACGCGGGCGATGAGACGTTTGCCGAAGCCGTGGCCGCGGTAGTCGGCGTCGACGGCGAGAAAGAGGATGTAGCCATCTCTGCGGACCGCGGCGAAGCCGATGAGGGCGTCGGCCGCGCGGTCGAGGTAGAGATAGACCGTCGAACGGCGATAGGCGCTGCGGAAGAAGCCGCGTCGCTGACGGAGTACACCCTCGGAGCGGCGGATATCCTCCTTGAGCTGCCACGCTGCGTCGACGTACTCGTCGCTGCCCCGGTCGACGACCGTTGTCTCGATGTTGACGCTCACTGGGGAGTAGGTACAACTGGCCCAAACATAATTCCACCGCCCAGCGTTCGCCGAGTTGTGTCAGTCACTGTCAAAGTGCTGAGAAATCATGGCTGACTGGTCGCAGCCGCCGTGTCGAGCCTGGTTTCGCCACCGCGAGCGTGCCGCCTGCCCCGTAGCAGGACAGTACTCGAGTCCCTGTGACTGGGACACTATCGAAAATCGTTTGCTCCAGAGAGGAACAGAATTAGGTTTCTGGCCCGTCTAGGGGCTGTAATGACTGCGCGTCCAGCGATTGCTGCAACAGTAGTTTTCCTGGCGGCTATCGTCAGCCGGCCGGTCAGGGCCCATGTCGATTACGTGACCGAGCCGGGCGCCGAGACGAGAGACGCAGTGACCTTTACCGTCGGCGTACTGTCTGACCCGTTCAACGCGGCGCTGTTTCTCGGGAGTGGGCTGGTAACGGTCGTCGGTATCGCCGCGTACCTCTACGTGCGACCGACCATCACGGATATCGTCGTCCTGCGGGACAAACTCGCAAGTTACGGCGACCTCATCCCGTGGATGCTCCGACTCGCCGTCGGGATGCCGCTCATCGGGGCCGGGTTCCAGGGGTACATATTCGCTCCGACGGTGACGTTCAACGTCGGTGCGAACCCGTTACTGCGCGTCCTCTTTATCGCGCTTGGCTTTTTCACGCTGTTCGGGCTCGCGACCCGTATCGTTGCAACGCTCGGACTGGTGACCTACGCCTGGGCGCTTTCGACCGAGCCGAGCGTCTTTCTGGCTATCGAGTACGTCCCGCTCTTTCTCGCGCTGTTCGTCCTCGGCGGCGGGCGGCCCAGCGCCGACGATATGCTGCTCGAGGTCGCGAGCACCGACGGGAGTATATACGGGCGTATCGACCCGATTCACCACCTGAAGGCCTACCTGGATGGGCGGACGCGACCGCTCCGCGCCTACGTCCCGGTCATCCTCCGCGTCGGCATGGGCGCAGCCTTCATTTACCTGGGGCTTATCCAGAAGCTCTCCCAGCCCTCCAGTGTCCTGGAAGTCGTCGAAAAATACAATCTCACGGCCGTTGTCCCCGTAGACCCCGGCCTGTGGGTCGTCGGCGCTGGCATCACAGAGATAGCGGTCGGTATCGCGCTCATCGCGGGCTTCTTTACCCGCGGCATGGCCGCCACGGCGTTCATCCTGTTTACGCTGACCCTCTTTGGCCTGCCCGACGACCCGGTGCTGGCCCACGTCACGCTCTTCGGGATGGTCTCTGCCGTCTTCACGCTCGGCGCCGGGCCGCTCTCGTTCGACCACTGGTACGGTCGCCCCGCAGTGGCTGACGGGGAGAGCGTCATTCCGGCGGACTGAGACGAACCGTTATAAACCAGTGTTCTCGGCGCCGTCCCACCGATCGAGTTCTGTCCGGTTCCCGCTGCCGTTGTAGTAGATTGTGATGGTGTCACTGGAGCCGACGCGCTGCCCCCAGGCGCCCCCCTCGCCGAGCTGGACGATAGAGCCCTCGTCTACCATCTCCGTCTGATTCGTATTCGCCAGCTGGGACCAGTTTGCCTTCGGCTCGCCCCGCGGTCCCTCGAACTCCAGCCGGCCGGCCTGAATCGGGTCGCCGCGGCTGTGGGTGACGAGCAAGAGCCCGTTTTCGTCGGAGTAATCGTAGGTGAAGTTCGCCTGTGGAATCCCGTCACCGCTGCCCTCACCGACGACGAGCACGTTCACGCCGACCACCGCCGTCACGACGACGGTCATTCCGACGAGCAGTCCGATGCCGATAGACTCGGACATCCCACGGTCACCGCCGAGGCTACGCGCTCCCATCGATATCCACACAATGGTATATGAATATAAAGGCTGTTCGGCCGCGGGGGCCCTCAGACAGATAGCTCCCGAACGGAGACCGCCTCGCGGCGGGTGTCGAGACCGTCGAACGCCGGCGGCGACGTGCCGGGCCGTTCGACCAGACGGGTCGCGACGGCGACGCCGGTTCGCAGCGCAGTCGCGTCGTCCGCGCCGTCGGCCCACGCGGCGAGTGTCCCGGAGAGCAACGCGTCGCCGGCCCCGACCGTATCAGCCACGTCCACGTCGATGGCGCCGGCGTGCAGCGTCGTCGAGTCCGTCGCCAGCACGGCGCCGTCACCGCCCAGCGAAGCCAGCACGCGGTCGAACCCCTCGCCCGGAACTCGGACGCGGCCCGCGCACAGCCCTCGACCGTCGAGACGTCGGCATCTGTCGCCCGGGCCAGCTCCTCGCGGTTGGGTTTACAGAGCGCGTACCGTTCGTCGAGTGCCCGGAGCGCGTCGCCATCCATGTCGACGACGGTGTCCCAGCCGCCGGCCGACGCGACGGCGTCGACTGCGTCGGTCGTCACACCCGGCGGGAGGCTCCCACTGACCACGACGGTGTCCGGGTCGCGCTCACGGACTGTCTCGACCACTGCCGTGACCGTCTCTCCGTCGACGGCCGGTCCGTCGTGGTTGAGCTTGTACTCGGCCCCGTCGGCGACCGCGGTCGTGTTCAGCCGGGTCGGCCCGTCCGCCTCGACGAACGCGGTCGACACGCCGTCGGCGGCCAGACGCTCGCGGATGAACTGGCCCGTGAACCCACCGAGGACGCCCGTAGCCACGGCGTCGGTATCTAGCGCGGTGAGGAACTGTGCCACGTTGACGCCCTTCCCGGCGGCGTCAAAGCGGGCCGAATCGGCGCGCATAACCCGGTCGTGGGCCATCGGCTCGTCGAACTGCAGCGTCTGGTCGACTGCCGGATTGAACGTCACGGTGAGGTGCATCAGTTGCCCCCTGTGACGACGACGTCTGCCTCGGCGAACGCGTCCGCGAGTTCGCCCGGGAGCGCCTCGTCGGTGACCAGCAGGTCGATCTCGTCGGGGTCGGCGACGGTGACGAAACTGCGCTCGCCGAACTTCGAGCTGTCGGCCACCAGCACGACGCGCCGGGCGTTTGCCACCATGGCGCGCTTGACCGCAGCCTCGTCCTCGTCGGGGGTCGACAGCCCCGTGTCGGCGGTCACCCCGTTGGCCCCCAGAAAGAGGATATCGAAGTTGCGCTGGTCGAGAAAGGACTCGGCGGCTGGCCCCACACAGGCGTGACTGCGCGGGCGGACGGTCCCGCCGGTCAGCTTCACGTCGACGTCTCTGTCTGCCAGTTCCAGGCCCAGTTCGGGCATATTCGTCACGCCGACGTAGCCGCTGTCGGGCGCGGCTCGTGCGACCTCCGTCGTCGTGGTCCCTGCGTCGAAACAGACCACGTGGCCGTCGCGTATCTCTTCGCTCGCGCGGGCCGCGATAGCCTGTTTGGCCTCCAGATGGTCGACCTCGCGCTGGTCGTAGGACCGCTCGCGCCCCGCCGACGAGACGGGGACCGCGCCACCGTGGGACCGCTCGATTCGCCCCTCGGCCGCTAAGTCCTGGAGGTCACGGCGGATAGTTGCTTTCGAGAACTCAAGTTCGTCGGCCAGCGTCGCGACCGAACAGCCGTCCTGTTCGGTCACAAGCTGGACGATGGTGCGTTTTCGCTCGGCGGGGAGCATCTGCCCAAACATTGGGCCGCCTCGAACTTAGCAGTTCCGTCCGATTCTGTTCGTTTCTGCTCGAAAGGTCGCCCGTGGCGCTCGGACTCGCTTACAGCGCGTCCACCACAGCGGCCGCGACTTCATCAGTGCCGGCGTCGCCGCCAAGGTCCGGCGTCTTCGGGCCGGACTCGAGTACCGACTCGACGGCGGCCCGGACCCGGTCGCCCTCCTCGTCGTAACCCAGGTGGTCGAGCAACATTGCGGCGGAGAGAATCATCGCCGAGGGGTTCGCGATGCCCTCGCCGGCGATGTCCGGCGCGGAGCCGTGGACGGGCTCGAACAGGGCGTTCTCTTCGCCGACGTTCGCCGACGGAAGCAGGCCCAGTCCGCCGACCAGTCCGGCCGCCAGGTCCGAGAGCACGTCGCCGGCGAGGTTCGGACAGATGATGACGTCGTACTCCTCGGGCGTCATGACCAGGTGCATCGCCAGCGCGTCCATCAGCGCGGTGTCGTAGTCCGCGCCACGGTCCTCGCCGACCGCGCTCGCCGCATCGAGGAACAGGCCGTCCGTCTCGCGCATGACGTTGGCCTTGTGGGCGATGGTCACGTCGTCGAAGTCGTTCTGTCTCGCGTAGTCGAAGCCGAACTCGGCTATCTTCGCCGAGGCGTCTTCGGTGATGACGCGGGTCAGCGTCGTCACGCCCTCGGTTATCTCACTCTCGATGCCCGAGTAGACGCCCTCCGTGTTCTCGCGGATGAAGACGATGTCTGTGTCGGGCTGGACGGCGTCCAGGCCCGGGTAGGAGCGGGCGGGCCGGACGTTGGCAAAGGAGCCGACGACCTCTCGCAGCGGGAGGATGACGTCGGCGGCGGTCTCGCCGGCCGCGCCGAACAGCGTCGCGTCGGCGTCGGCGGCGATATCGCGAGTCTCCTGGGGGAGCGCCTCGCCGGTCTCGGCTTTGACTGCGTCACCGGCGTCGGCCTCGACGAAGTCGAAGTCGACCGAGTCAATCGCCGCCAGTACGTCCACGGCGGCGGGCGTGACTTCCTGCCCGATACCGTCACCGGGGATGACCGCAATCTCGTGTGTCATGTCCCCGGAGATGCGGGCGTCAAGTGAAAATGGTTCGGTTCCGCTCAGGCGAGTTCGAACAGTTCGTCACCAGCGACGTAGACGCGGCCTGCAGCGACAGAGAAACCGGCAAACCCGCCGTAGGAGCTGTCGTCGAAGGTCGCGGACCAGCGCTGCTCACCGTCTGACGGGTCGACGGCGACGATAGACCCGCTCTGGTGTAAGTACACCGAGTTCGAGTCGGCCCGGACCTGGTCGTCCATCGTGGCCGTCGTGACGTACGGCGAGTCCCAGACGGCCGACCCGTCTTCGGCATCGAACGCGTGGACTTCCTCCGTCGAACTCAGGTAGACCACACCGTCGGCGACAGCGGGGCGGCCCGACACTCGCCCGGCGACCGGGTCGGATTCCCATATCACGTCACCGTCGTCACCCGAGAGCGCCACGACAGCGGTCCCCTCGCTGGCGTTCTCGGCCACGTACAGCGTCCCGTCGGCGACGACCGGCACCGAATCGGTCACGGGTCGCTCTACCGACCACCGTTCGCTCCCGTCGCTCGTCTCACGCGCAGTGACGACGTTCGTCCCGAACCCGGAGCTGAGCAGATAGAGCGTCGAGCCCTCCACGGCGGGTCGGCCCACTGATTCGTCGGTGGACTCGGCCCAGCGCTCGTCTCCGTCGTGGCTGTAGGCGTAAACAGCGTCCCCGGTCGAGAGGTACACCGCCTCCGCCGTCGTGACGGGGCTGGCATCTGGACCGTTCCCCGGGTTCACCGCCCACTGGCGCTCTCCGTCGGCCACCGCGACGAGCGAGCTGTACGTCGGTACGAAGACGGTCCCGTCCCGGACTGCAGGGGTGGTAGCACCGACCGTCGCCGAGTCGCCCAGTTCGAACTCCCACTCGATATCACCCTCCTCGGAGACTGCCAGTAACGTCTCGCCCGCGACCGCGTAGACCACTCCGTCCTCGACGATCGGGACACTCGCCAGGTCGTCGAACCCATCCGGTTCGTACAGCCCCTCGACTGACGGCTCGGAAGCGGGCCCCGCCATCGCCGTGTTCGAACTCGAGTTGCGAGCGCCGCCGTCTTTCGACAGCCAGACGCCTGCGTCGGCCGCTTCGTCACCGCCGTCGTCCTCGTCAGTCCGCTCATCGGTTGCATTATCCGTCGGTTCACTACCGGAATCACCGCCGCTACAGCCCGCCAGTCCAACGATTCCCGCAGCGCTCACAGCTCCTAGAAAGGTCCGTCTTGTTCCCATCTTGTCGTCACCTATAGAAGGTGTACGTAATCATATGGATAAATATACTGATATCACAGACGACGTGAGCAGACGAGAAAATTTCACGACACAGAAGCAGCCGCTTGCCCGAAGCCCGCCACTCAGTCTGCTCTCGCCAGCGCCACACCGATATCGTGCTCGACAAGCAGGATGACCCCCAGCGCCGCCAGGCCGACCGCCGACGGGTCGACACCGCCCAATCCTAGCGCCGCGAGCAGCCCACTGAACTGCTCGCCCTCGAAGACGAGCAGGAGCCACACCGTCGCCCCGATGGCCTCGACGACGCTGAACCCAGCGGTCCCGAGGTCGACGACCGTTTCGAAGGGGGCGACGCCGCGCAAGACGTTGTCCTCGACGGTGTGCAGGGGCACCAGCAACACCGAAAACAGCGCCCCCGCGGCGAGGATTCCGTCGACCCCGCCCAGTCGCTGGGCGACCCCCAGCCACAGTACCCACAGAAGTGCCTCGGAACCGCTCACGACGAGGGCCTGTTTGCCGGGGAGCGCCGAGGCCGAGACGCCGTTGACAGTCGCGTCCGTGAGGACGTGTTCGACCACCAGGCCGATGGTGAGGACCCCCAGCCCGACGGCGGAGGGGGCGGAGATGGGCGGTGCGTCCGCGACGAGGGTCAGCCATAGCCCCAGTGTGAGTGTCTGGACTAGCGTGAATCCGACCATCAGGAGTGTCTGTCCTGTCACGCGGAATCCCGCGAGTGGAGACCGCTCGCCGGAGTCGATGGTGGCCATACCCACTCTGGCGAGTCGGGTCTGTTTGTTAGCGGCTGCTTATCGGGTAGTGAGCGGGTACTGGCCGCCACTTCGGGCCAGCCCGCCGGCGCCGTTCGCAGGCTGTCGGCTCACAGGGGCTCGGGAGCCAGTACCGCGGGCAGAACCTGCGGTCGGCTGGTGAACGAACCTGCCGTCGACAGCCGGAGAATGCGAGACAGCGAGCGCCGTTAGTGGTCCGCTTCCGCGAAGCGGACGCGTAGGGCTCAACGATAAACCGCTTCGTGGCTAATCGTCTGCTTCTGCGAAGCGGACGCCTACAGCTCGGGCATAAAAGCCCTCGCGGCTAGTCGTCCGCTTCGACGTCCGACCGCGTATGGTCCAGATACGGCAGATTCCGGGCCGTCTCCTCGATTGCGTTACGATTTGCCTTCATCAGCGCTGTCGTGTCCCAGATGCCCTCGACGAGGGCCTTCCGCTGGGCGTCGTCGACGGAGACGCTGATATCTTTCCCACCGAAGCGGACCGTCTCGGCGGCGACGTCGACCTCGATGTCCCCGTCGGGGTGGTCGTCCACCCACTGCTGGAGTTCGTTGATGGTCTCGTGGTCGGCCGTCAGCGTGGGGATGCCGAGCGCGAGGCAGTTGCCCGCGAAAATCTCGGCGAAGCCCTCGCCGATGATGGCGTCGATACCCCAGCGCATCAGCGCCTGCGGGGCGTGCTCGCGAGAGGAGCCACAGCCGAAGTTGTTGTTGACCACCATGACGTTGGCGTCCTGGAACCGCTCCTCGTTGAGCGGGTGGTCCTTCTCGTTGTCGTCGTCGTCGAACCGCAGGTCGAAGAAGGCGAACTCGCCCAGCCCGTCGAAGGTGACGACCTTCATGAAGCGGGCCGGGATTATCTGGTCGGTGTCGATGTCGTTCCCGCGGATGGGGACACCGGTGCCCTCGACGTAGTCGACCTCCGGAATCTCCTCGGTCGCGTCGGTCATGCGACCACCTCCAGCGCTTCGCGCTGAGCAGGTCGCACGGCGCGCTCACGGGCTCCGCCCGTTCGCGTCTTCGAGACGCGTAGCGTCTCGCTTCTCATGCTAAGGTCACCTCCTTGATGTCGCGCACGTCGGAGACTTTCCCGTTGATAGCCGCGGCGGCGACCATCCGGGGGTTCATCAGCACGGTGCGGCCGTCCTTGCTCCCCTGGCGGCCGACGAAGTTCCGGTTCGAGGAACTGGCACAGGCCTCGTCGCCCTCCAGCTGGTCCTCGTTCATCCCCAGACACATCGAACAGCCGGCGTTACGCCACTCGAAGCCGGCCTCCTCGAAGATGTCCTTCAGACCCTCCTCCTCGGCAGCGTGCTGGACGCGCTGACTGCCGGGGACGACGAAGGCACGCACCGAATCGTCGACCTGGCGCCCCTTCACGATGCGGGCGGCACGGCGCAGGTCGGGCAGGCGGGCGTTCGTACAGGAACCCAGGAAGGCGACGTCGATGTCGTACCCCTCCATGGACTCGCCGGGCTCGACGCGCATGTGCTTCTGTGCGCGTCGGGCGGTGTCGACCTTGTCGTCGGCCAGGTCCTCGGGCGCCGGAATCGGGTCGTCGATGCCGATACCCTGGCCGGGGGTGGTCCCCCAGGTGACGACCGGGTCCAGCTCGCCGGCGTCGATCTCGACGACGTCGTCGTACTCGGCGTCCTCGTCGCTGCGGATGGACTCCCAGTACGGCTTCAGCTCGTCGAACTTCTCCGGGTGCGCCTGGAAGTAGTCCGTCTGTTCCAGCCACTCGTAGGTGGTCTCGTCGGGGTTGACATAGCCCGCGCGAGCGCCACCCTCGATGGACATGTTACAGATGGACATCCGCCCCTCCATGTCGAGGTTCTCGATGGTCTCGCCGGCGTACTCGTAGACGTAGCCGACGCCGCCCTCGGTCCCGAGACGGCGGATAATCTCGAGGATGATGTCCTTGGCCTCGACGCCCTCGTCGAGTTCGCCGGTGACCTCGATCTTGCGGACCTTCTGTTTCTCCATCGCGATGGTCTGGGTGGCCAGCACGTCGCGGATCTGGCTGGTCCCGATACCGAACGCCAGGGCGCCGAAGGCGCCGTGGGTCGAGGTGTGGCTGTCGCCACAGACGATGGTCTTGCCGGGCTGGGTGATGCCCTGCTCCGGCCCGATGACGTGGACGATACCCTGGTCGCCCGTCGTCGGGTCGGAGAACTGGATGCCCGCGTCGCGGACGTTCTCCTCCAGTTCGGCCATCATCCGCTCGGCCGCGTCGTCGGAGTAGGGCCGGTCCTGGTTCGCCGTCGGGACGATGTGGTCGACCGTGGCGTGGGTCAGGTCAGGCCGGGCTACTTCCAGGCCGCGCTCCTGGAGCATCCCGAACGCTTGCGGGCTGGTGACCTCGTGGATGAGGTGGAGCCCGACGAACAGCTGGTCCTGCCCGTTGGGCAGGGTCGTTACCTTGTGCTGGTCCCATACCTTGTCGTACAGCGTGTTTTCACTCATACGGTCTCATCACGTCCTTCGGTGCCGCGCTCGTAGGCGCGGTCGACGCCCTCGTCGGCGGAGTCGTGGTCGACATCTGCCATCGTCTGGGTCGTCTCGTCGGCGTCAGCCTGCCCACCGTCGGAGCGTGGCTCCGACGAGGCTCGCCGTCCGCTGGACGGCTCACCACCGTCGGCCGCCACTGCCGGGCCGCGGGTGAAGGCCGCGCCGAACGTCTCGTTCGTGTGTGGATGCGTGTGGTCCACGTCTTTCATCTGCTCTGTCATGTTAATCGTCCGCTGGGGCTTCCGCCTCTTCCTGCTGTTCCCCCCAGGAGAACAGCTCGCGCAGGCCGGCGCCGACCTGCTCGATTTCGTGTTCCTGTTCGGCCTGCCGGTACTGCTTGTAGCTCGGTCGGCCGGCCTGGTTCTCGAGAATCCACTCGCGGGTGAACTCGCCGTTCTGTATCTCCTCGAGAATCTTCTCCATCCCCTCGCGGTTGATGACTTCCTCACCGCGGGTGAGCCCGCCGTACTCGGCGGTGTCCGAGACCGAGTTCCACATCTCCATGTGGCCGCCCTCGTACATCAGGTCGACGATGAGCTTGAGCTCGTTCAGGCACTCGAAATAGGCCATCTCCGGGGAGTAGCCCGCGTCGACGAGCGTCTCGAAGCCGACCTTCACCATCTCGGTGACGCCGCCACACAGCACCGCCTGCTCGCCGAAGAGGTCCGTCTCGACCTCTTCCTGGAAGGTCGTCTCGATGACGCCCGCTCGCGTGCAGCCGATGGCCTTCGCGTAGGAGAGCGCGCCTTCCTTCGCGTCCCCGCTGGCGTCCTGATAGACTGCGATGAGACCGGGGGTGCCCTCGCCGCGGTCGTAGGTCCGGCGGACCAGATGGCCCGGGGATTTCGGCGCGACCATCGTCACGTCGACGCCCTCCTGGGGCTCTATCTGGCCGTAGTGGATGTTCAGCCCGTGGGCGAACTGCAGCGTGTCGCCGGGCTCCAGGCCGTCCTGGATAGCCTCGTACACTGCGGGCTGGACGGTGTCGGGGACCAGCATGACGACGCGGTCGGCCTCGGCGGCCGCCACGTCGGGCGTCTTCACGGTGAGGCCCGACGCCTCGGCGTCCTCCCGGGAGCTTGAACCCTCGCGGAGGCCGACGATGACGTCGACACCGGAGTCGTGGAGGTTCAGCGCGTGGGCGTGGCCCTGCGAACCGTAGCCAAGTACTGCAACTGTCTCGTCGGTTACGTGCGATACGTCGGCGTCGTCGTCGTAGTAGACCTCTGTCGTGAGTTCGTCAGTCATGTTTCTCCAGTGTCGTGGGGCCTCGTTCCAGCGCGGCGGCCCCCGTCCGCACGACCTCCTGCACGTCGAACTGCTTGAACGCCTCGACGGCAGCGTCGATTTTCTGCTTGCTGCCCGTGATCTCGACCGTCACCGAATCCGTGGAGGCGTCGACGGCCTGCCCGTCGTACATCTCCGCCACGGCGTTGACGTCGTCCGGTTTCTCCCCACCGACCTTGATGAGCGCGAGCTCCCGGCGGAGCGCAGTCGGGTCCAGTTCCGTCACCTCGATGACGGGGACCAGCTTCCGGAGCTGCTTTTTCGCCTGGTCGATGCCGGGCTCGGGCTCCTCGATGAGGATGGTCATCCGGGCCGTATCGTCATCGACCGTCGGCCCGACGGTGAGACTTTCGATGTTGAACTGCCGGCGCGAAAAGAGGGCCGAAACCTCAGACAGCACGCCGGGCTTGTGTTTGACGAGCGCCGACAGGACAGCCTGTCGGGGCTCGTGGGTCACTTCCGCTTCGGGGTCGATTCGGATACCTTGCTTGTTCCGTCGACCCGTGGGGTGCATCCGGTCGTGTGGCGCGGGGCCAGGCATTCCGCCAGTCATTAGAGTTCCTCCAGGTGGTCTTCCTGCAGCGCGAACTTCCCGTTGTCACCGCCGCTCGGGACCATCGGGAAGACGTTCTCCCCGGGGTCGATGTGGGCGTCGATGACGCTCGGGCCGTCGTACTCGCGCGCCGCTTCGATGGTCTCTTCGACGTCTTCCTGTGCTTCCAGACGGAATCCGCGGGCGCCGAAGGCCTCGGCGAGCTTATCGAACTGCGGAATCCACGGATACTCCGAAGCCATCCGGCGGCCCTCGTAGAAGCCGTCCTGCCACTGGCGGACCATCCCGACCGCCTCGTTGTTCAGGACGACGTAGGTGATATCGAGCTGCTCGCGGACCGCGACCGACAGGCCCTGGACCGTCATCAGGAACGAGCCGTCGCCGTCGAAACAGACGACCTCCTGGTCCGGGGCGGCGAGTTTGGCGCCAATGGCCGCGGGGACGCCATAGCCCATCGTCCCCAGGCCGTGGGAAGAGACCCAGGTGCGGGGTTCGGTGTACTCCCAGAACTGGGAGGCCCACATCTGGTGTTGGCCGACGCCGGTACAGACGATGGTGTCGTCCGGCGTCATATCCGAGAATTTCTCGACGACGTACTGGGGTTTCAGCGGCTCGTCGTCGGGCGTGTCGTAGGTCATCGGGTACTCGTCTTTCCAGGTCTGGCACTGCTCGCGCCACTCGTCGACGTCGGGGGCCCGTGGCATGGCGTCGAACAGCTGGCGCAGGACCTCCCGGGCGTCGCCGATGAGCGGGTAGTCCGCGTAGATGTTCTTGGAGATCTCGGCGGGGTCGATGTCGACGTGGATGACCTCGGCGTCCGGGGCGAACGAATCGACGCCGCCGGTCAGGCGGTCGTCGAAGCGGGTGCCGATGGCCAGCAGGCAGTCCGTGTTCGAGATGGCCATGTTCGCGTAGCCGGTCCCGTGCATCCCGGCCCACTCCAGGGAGAGCTCGTGGTCCTCCGGGAACGACCCGATGCCGGGCATCGTCGTGATGACCGGAATCTCGTATTCCATAGCGAACTCACGGAGCGCCGGGGAGGCGTCGGCCTTGATGACGCCGCCGCCCGAGAGGATGACCGGCCGGTCCGCGGCCGCCAGGGCTTCGGCTGCTTCCTGGACGGCCTCGTCGTCAGCTTCCTCTTGGACGTCGTAGGTGTCAGGGGTCGTCGCCTCGGCGGGCTCGACGTCGGTCTCGCCCTGCGTGATATCTTTGGGCAGGTCGACCAGTGTCGGTCCCTGTCGGCCGGCATCAGCCAGCGCGAAGGCCTCGCCGACGTCGTCGCCGACGGTGTCCGAATCGGCCGCGAAGTAGGACTCCTTGGTGACCGGCTGGGTGATTCCCACCGTGTCGGTCTCCTGGAACGCGTCGTTGCCGACGAACTCCGTTGGGACCTGGCCGGTCAGGGCGATCATCGGGTCCGAATCCATGTTGGCGTCGGCGATACCGGTGACGAGGTTCGTCGCGCCCGGTCCAGAGGTCGCGAAACAGACGCCGGGTTTGCCCGTGACGATGCCGTAGGCGTCGGCGGCGTGGGACGCCCCCTGCTCGTGGGCCATCGTCACGTGGTTGAGGTCGGAGTCGTACAGCGCGTCGTAGACGGGCATGATGGCCCCGCCCTGAACGCCGAAGATGTACTCCGCACCGGCGTTCTCCAAGGCCCGGACGACGGACTGGGCGCCAGTGGTGACGGGCGCCTGCTCGTCGGTCTCGTCCGCGGTCGTCTCTTCGTCGGCCGGAGCTTTGGCGTGTTCGCTCATAACTCCCCTCCGGTGGTGTGCTGTCGATACGGTCGTCGTGTGGTTGCTGTGTGCATTGCTGGGGTATCTGGTGGGTGGTGGATAGTCGGTACCGGCTGCGACGGGAGTGGGATGTGCGGGGCTAGAAGGCCCCTACAATACCTACGCCGCGAAGAAGGAGCGCGCCGCTGGCGGGTCGCTGGACCGAATCTCCAGTGCGCGCTGTCATCACGTCGATTCTCTGTCGGCGCTGGGTAATAAACGTTCTGTGATAGATACTGCCGAACGGCGTCGTACGGGCCACTCCGGGGGCCCCGCGGCTGGTGGCAGGTAGTCGCGACCGAAACCGAGGTCATCGGCCTACGCCCGGACCTCCTCGCTCTCCTCGTCGACGCCGACCTCCTGGGCGAACCGCTCCAGTTCGCTCATGGTGACCTGCTGTTTCTCCGCGCCGAACTCCTTGACGCGGCGGGTCACCTCTCGTACTTCGGCGTCGGTCGGGGCGTAGCCCGCATCGACCAGCCGCTCGCGCACCGAGTGAGCGCCGGTGTGTTTACCAAGCACCAGTTCGCGCTCGGCACCGACCATCTCGGGGGTCATGACGCCGGGCTCGAACGTGTCGGAGTTCTCGATGACGCCCGCGGCGTGGATACCGCTCTCGTGGGAGAAGGCGTTGCGCCCGACGATGGGCTTGTTCGCCGGCACCGGGATGTCCGACTTCTCCTCGACGATACGGGACAGCTCCGTGATACGGGTCGTATCGATGCCCGTGTTCACGTCGTAGAGCGATTCCAGCGCCATCACGACCTCTTCGTAGGCCGCGTTGCCCGCTCGCTCGCCGATACCGTTGACCGACACCTGTGACTGGCTCGCGCCCGCCTCGAACCCGGAGACGGCGTTCGCCGAGGCGAACCCGAAGTCGTCGTGGGTGTGGACGTCGATGCGCGCGTCCGTATGCGCGTCGACGATCTCGATGAGGTCGTAGAACCGCCGCGGCGTCGCGACCCCACAGGTGTCTGGGATGTTAATCCAGTCGGCCCCCGCGTCCGACGTCGCCTCGATGACTTCGATGAGGAAGTCCTCCGAGGTGCGGGTGGCGTCCATCGGCGAGAACATGCACTCGGCGCCCGCCTCCGTGATGCGCTCGACGGACTCGACGGCCGAGTCCAGCGCCTCCTGGCGGGTCGCGTGCATGGAGTCTTGTAACTGTACGTCGGACGTCGAGACGAAGGTGTGGACCATGTCCACACCCGAATCCAGAGCCGCCTCGATGTCCTTCTCGACCACACGCGCCAGCCCGCAGGTCGTCACGTGCGTGGACTCGGCGATGTCGCGGACGGCCTCGAACTCCGCGTCGGAGTTGACGGGGAACCCGGCCTCGATGACGTGGGTGCCCATCTCGTCGAGTATCGCCGCTATCTCGCGTTTGTCCTCGTAGTTGAACGACGTGCGTGGCGACTGCTCACCGTCGCGCAGTGTGGTGTCGAATATGCGTGCGTCTGTTATCTCAGACGTGGAATCCAGTGTGCCCTGGAAGAACTCGATCCGCCGGAGATCCCGACGTGCCCTCGTTGTTGGACATAAGCAGGTGTTAGTGGTCACTTCCCGTACTTATAGTTGTTCATCGCCGCGGCGTCAACGCCCCCTCGAAACGACAGATACCGCTATGAGAGCGGTGTTCGGACGAGTTGCGGGGCTTTCGTTCCACCGAACCTGTCTCTGCAGGCAGCAGATATTATTACAGGCACACCATTGATTGCCGTGATGACAGTTACATTTACCGAGGACGACAAAGGGAAGACAGTAGTCGATGCGAGTGAGACGACACTCGGCCGCGTGACCGCTGTGGAAAGGGATACGCTGTCTGTCAATCCCGACCCGAGTCTCGGTGAGTCTGTGCTTTCGGACCTCGGCTGGGGAAGTGCCACTGAGGACGACTACACAGTTCATCAGGACGCCGTCGACACCAAGGACGACGAGAAAATCTATCTCCGGGGGAACCTCTAGTCGGCGCCGTTGCCGAGCCTCTCGCACGACAGGCGTCTGACGCGGGGAGCAGATTTTTGCTGGTCGCACGCGTCCGTTTGCATCATGAGTGATTTCGAGGGACTGGACCTGCAAGCGGTCGAGGACCAGATGGCTGCCGACGAGGAGACCGGAGGGAGCCACCGGGTCGTGCTTGGCGTGCTGGACGGGACGACCGACGACGCGGAGTGGGTAGAGGCTATCGAGGACGGCCAGGTGCTCGTGTTGAACGTCGACGGCGACCTGAACGAACTTGCGTCGGGCTTTGCCCGACCGGTGAAAGACGCCGGCGGCGACCTGATGCACTTCCGTGGCTTTCTCATCGTGACGCCGGCGAGCGTCCGGATCGACAAGAGTCGCCTCGAAACCTGACTCAGCCGACCAGCGTCACGTAGTGCCCGTCGGGGTCCCGAATCCGCACGCCGTCTTTGACCGACGTGACCGAGAGCGCGTCGTCGGCCACCTCGCGGGCGACTGAGCTGGGGTCGTCGGTGACGACGCCGAAATCAACGTGCACGCCGCCCCGGGCATCGGCGATACCGAGCCGCGGCGACCACAGTTCCAGGTCGAACTTGCCCGTGGTGAGCCGGACCCGACCCTCCTCGCGTCCGTCGTCGACGGTCTCGAAGCCGAGCCGTTCGTAGAACTCGACGGCCCCGTCTAGCTGTTCGACCTCCAGGACCAGTTCGAAAAGTCCCGTGACGCCACTGCTTTGAGCTTTCAGCGGTCGCTCGCCGAGTTCCACGCAGTTACCCTCCGGGTCGTAGAAGTACAGCGAGCGCGCGTCGCCGAACGTGTGTTCGACCAGGTCGAACCGCTCGCCCAGCTGGTCGTGCCAGTCGTCGTACTCGCTGTCGGGCACGGTCAGCGCGTAGTGGGTATGGAGGCCACCGCGGGGGACGTCGCCGGGGGCACGGAGACGGAGCTCAGTCTCGCCGGCTGCGAGGACGGTTTCGCCGTCACGCTCTTCGAGGACGTCTAGTTCGAGAAAGGCGTCGTAAAAGGCGGTGAGCCGGTCAGGATACTTCACCTCCAGGGCGAGCCACTCGGGCGATGAGAGCATAGTGGACCTTAGTCGGCGTGGGTCAAAACTGTCGGCATCGAGTGCTCGACCGTCCGTCCAGGTACTTCACAGCGGTAACAGCCCGAAAGCCCACGACCGATGTCGTGGGCTTTCGCCTCGAAACTCTGTGACGACCCACTGATACCAGGACTGCCGTCTCCCCAGCCCTGTGGAGAAATAGGACTCGAGGATAGATATCACTCACAGTACGTGCCGTCAGAGAATTGAGTACACGTCAGCGACAACTCGTAGCGGGTTACGTCATCGGGTGCGTACTCGCTGTCTTCCTCGAACACGCCGGATACCGCTAGCTGCCTCTGCTCTCCGGGAGCTAGCTCGATGTCGGCCGGCTGAACACTGGTCAATTTCGGCGTGATGTTGGTGTCGGACTCGTCGAACAGCCTCAGCTCCTCATCGTAGCCAGTGGGGTCAGTCTCGGAATCGCCGCTGTTCTCGATAATCAGACTGACCACGAAGCTCCGCTCCGGGGGCGTCACCCCGTCTGGAGCCCCCTCCTCGTGGCTGATTACGGTCAGTCCGTCG
The DNA here is from genome assembly GCF_029338235.1 of Haloarcula rara. GTDB lineage: Archaea > Halobacteriota > Halobacteria > Halobacteriales > Haloarculaceae > Haloarcula > Haloarcula rara. Next base: position 2,973,221 of record NZ_CP119785.1, on the reverse strand, counting down.
ACGCTGGATTCGACGGCCTCGCCGGAGCCGGCTTCGGAACCATCACCCGAACAGCCGGCGAGTCCGGCCACCGCGGTAACTGTCAGTCCGCCGCCGAGACGGGAGAGAATCGAACGACGTTGCATCGGATAGTGTAGTAAGCTCCTCTTGTACTCCGTATAATATTTTCTCTCAGCGCGGTCAGCACGCACAGTAAACACCATCAGAATCGCTCTCGAAGATCACCGATAGCTCGTAGCGAACTCCCATCTGACCAGTGTTCTCTCTGTCTTTTCAGTGGAACCATATGAGTTCCTCGAGAATTATTGGTACGGACAGCATTGAATCGGCCGTCGCGATACTGGTTTTCGTCGGCGTCTGTTACACCGCAGCCCGGTGGTTCGTGACCGGCGGCGGCGGGCTCAACAGCGAATGGTCCGACTGAGTCCCCATCGGTTAGATAGACCCTTTATTTTCGCCGAGCCCGAAGAGCGACTATGCCAATGAAAGGCGACGGCACCGCGACGGACTGGACGGAGACGAACCGCTGGGACCGGGGCGCGAGCTGGATTGCCTACCCCGAGGAGACGATGCAGCGGGCGAGCCACGTGCTCGGGACCGACGCCGGCGCAATCGTCGTCGACCCGGTCGACGCCGAGGGCATCGACGACCTTTTCACGGAGTTCGGCGAGGTGGCCGGCGTCATCGTCCTCCTTGACCGCCACAAGCGGGACTCGGCGACCATCGCGAAGCGCCACGACGTGCCCGTCTACGTCCCCGACGCCCTGGCCGGCGTCGAGGCCGACATCGACGCGACCACCGAGCGGGTCCACCGCCAGATTCCGGACACCGACTACGGCGTCCACGAACTGACGAGCAACGCCTTCTGGAAGGAAGCGGCGCTGTACGGCGACGAGGACGATACACTGGTGGTCCCGGAGGCCGTCGGGACGGCTGACTATTTCCTGGCGGGGACCGAGCGGCTGGGCGTCCACCCCATGCTGCGGTTGACGCCCCCGACGAAGCTGAACCGCCTGACTCCGGAGCGACTGCTCGTGGGCCACGGTCACGGTATCATGGACGACGCGAGCGGCGCGCTCGCGGACGCAGTCCGGGGGTCTCGCGGCCGGACGCCGGGGCTCTACGTCAAGAATCTGAAGTCCTTTGTCCTGGGGTAGCCGGCGACGGCGTCGCGTTCCCGGGCCAGCCGGCGACGGGATTATACGACCACCGCACGAAATTTGGGTGTGGTGTACGTTACACGCGGTCTCGTCGAAACGTTGCTGCGGATGGCCAGGGAGGCCGAGCCGAACGACGTGACTATCTCGCTGGCGGTCACGGAAGCCGGGCAGCTACCTGACGCCGGCCTCGACCCCGAGACACCGGTGTTTACCGACTTCTATCTCCCGTCGGCCGGGGGGTCGGTCAACGCAGTCTTCGGGATGGACCTGGGGACGCCCGCCGGGCAGACTCAGGGCCGTTTCGTCTCTCACCCCGACGGCTATATGGGCGTCAGCAAGCTTGACGACCTCCACGAGGTCATCTTCGTCGCCATCCCGCCCTGGGACACCGAGAGCTTCGGCGCGTTCGACCGGTCGGGACGGACCGTCGAGGTCGATATTCTGGATATCGAACCGCCCGAGAAATCGCTGGCCTAGCGGGTCCGCTACTCCAGGTAGCCCAGGTCCCGCAGCTGGTCAGTGATGTCCTGGAACTGTGCCTCCGTCAGTTCCCCTTCGCGCTGGTGTTCGACGACGATACTGCGAAGCAGGAAGCGGACCAGGTCCGAGGTACTGGAGAAGCTGGTCCCCTCGATAGTCTCCTCGACGCGCTCGGCGAGGTCTTTCGGTATCGAGACCGTGGTGTAATCGGCCATATCTGAGCCATGCCACGTGGGCGGAAAACGGTTGTGTCACGCCGCCAGCGACAGCGCTACTCAGCGAGGCTCGTCTGCCTCGGTGTCGAAGTGGCCGGCTGTCGCCGTGCTGGTCGGTGAGAACATCAGCGGCGCACCGTCAGTAGAACGGGTGCCAAACTCGGGGGTCGGATACGATTCGTCGTCGGTCGGGGTGGTTATCGTGGTTGTCATCCGGGGGGTCGTGTCGGGTCGCAGCGGTGGTCGGTCGTGGAATCCTCGGGCCGGGGCGTGGCGAGCTTGCGTACAAGCATGATGTATCACCTGCTTTCGCCCCATCTATAATAAAAGTTCATGATTTATCCCCGAACGGACCTGGCTCCTACTGAGAGACACTCACACGACCAGCCGCTGTTCGTACTCGGTGAGGTTCTCGTAGCCGTCCTCGGTGACGACGGCGATGTCCTCGATGCGGATGCCGCCAACGTCGGGATCGTACAGACCCGGCTCGATGGTGACGACGTGGCCGGGCTCGAGCTCGCCGCCCGAGGGCGAGAGCTGCGGGAGTTCGTGGACGTCCAGGCCGACGCCGTGGCCGGTGGAGTGGATGAAGCCCGTCTCCGCGCGGTCGTCGCTACGCAACGTCGGCAGTCCGGCCGCCTCGTAGACGTCACAGACCACGTCGTGGACGTCCTCGCCCGTCGCGCCGGGTTCCAGCGCGTCGAAGGCGGCCGTCTTCGCCCGCTCGGTCAGGTCGTACCACTCCCGCACGGTCTCGCCCGGCTCGCCCTTGCAGAACGTCCGGGTCATGTCGGCGTGGTACTTCGTCGTCTTGTCGCGGGGGAAGATGTCGACGATGATGGGCTCTCCAGCGTTCAGGGGCCCGCTACCGCGGTCGTGGGGGTCCGCCGCGTCGGCCCCGCAGGCGACGATGGTCTCGTCGAGCGAGCAGCCGTTCCGCAAGAGCGTCACCTCGATTTCCTCTTTGACCCGCTCGCTGGTCAGTACCGCACCGTCGTGTTCCAGGTCCCCGTTCTCGCCCACCACGGCATCGGCCAGCAGGTCCTCGGCGGCCCGCATCGCCGCCTCGTTCGCTTTCTGGGCCGCCCGGACGTGCTCGATTTCCTCGTCGGTCTTGGTCGCACGAATCTCCGTAACCGCCCCGTCGGTGTCGGGCGTCACGTCGACGCCCTGGGCCCGGAGGCCGTCGGCAGTCCGCAGCGGGAACCGCGCGGGTACCGCGACGCTGTCGACGCCGTAGGAGTCGAGAAACCGGGCGAGGACGTTCGAGACCGCCGCCTCAGGACCGTGCTCCTCGACCAGTTCGGCGTGGTCGAAATCGACGTAGCGTTCGACCGTTTCGGCACGCGACTCCCGTTTGGCCCGGCCAAACTCCAGACTCCGGGGAAAGAGCAGGTGCGTCTCCCCGTCGTACAGCGTGACGAAGGGGTCCGGCGCGTCGAATCCCGAGAGGTAGTACTGGTCGGAATCCGTCGAGTCCGCGTCGATGAGGTACCCCTCGATATCGGTCTCGTCGAGAAACGCGTCGAGTCTGGCGAAGTCGGGCATACCAGCCAGTCGGGGCGGGGACGGCAAAGGGCTACCGCCGTCTGCTGACTCTTGCCTATCCTGTGGCCGACGACGCAATCCGGCAACTGGCGGGTGATTCACTACCACCGGCAGGAGACGACCGCTGTTCGGCATCCAACTCTCGGGCGCTCTGTGGGACCCCAAGAGAGGTCACGGACGCCGTCCACTCGAACGTCGACGACGACTACACGCATACTATCGAGGCCCGGACGGTGCTGTAAACTGGCGACGAAACGGAACTGGGAGAGAGCACAGCCATTCCGATACGAAGTGAGGCGATGTAGCGGCCGGAACAGCTATTTTCCCGCCACAGGTGCCTGTGCCCACGATAGGGAGCCGTCGGACGTTTCTCGGTATCGTGAGTGTCGCCCTGGGCCTTCTTCCTGGTTGTAATGGGGCGGGGAGGGAGCCGACCGAGAGTGAACCGGGGTTGACTGACACGGCGGCGACAGCGGCGGCCACCTCGACGCCGTCCGAGAGCGAGCCGACGGCAACGAGACAGTACGACGGGGGACCGGTCACGCTTGACGAGTACGGGGAGGCCAGTGTCGAGCTCTCCTATGACACGTCGGGCGGAACCGTCACGGACGCGGACTTCTCGATAATCGCCCAGCCTTCGGGGTCGGGTGCGGACATCCTAGAGTACGACGACTACGCCGAGGTCCAGTTCGACACGCGCGGCACGTACACGGTCCAGTTGACCGTGACCTTCGCCGACGGGACGCGGGCGAGTGACACCGTGGACATCTCTGTCGAGTGAGTCAGGGGAGCAGCTGGAACCACACCGCTACCACGAGCGCGCCGCCGACTTCTCCGGCGGGATGAAGCAACGGCTCGACGCGGCGACGGCGCTGGTCCACCGGCCGCCGCTGGTCAGACTCACTGACCGGCCGGTAGGGAACTTCACCGTACTCTCTGCGGTGGTCTTGGTCGTGATGCTCGTTCCCGTCGTCGCCATCGCACCGCCGCTCGGGCTCACCGCCCTCGGACAGGGCGCCCAGGTCATGATACACGTCGCCGTTGCCGTCCGGATGGTCGCGTTCGTCGCCGGGGCGGTCCGGCTGTAGTGCCGGGAGCGGTAGCCTCTTGTCGCCCGCCCGCAATCGCCTGACCATGGATATCACCATCGGCACGTCGACGGTCTCGGGCACCGCACAGGCCCCGCCGTCGAAGAGCTACACGCACCGGGCTATCCTCGCAGCGGGCTACGCCGGCGGCGCGACGGTCAAAGCGCCGCTCGTCAGCGCCGACACGAAGGCGACGATGCGAGCGGTCACTGCCTACGGCGGCAGTGTCGACCGCAGCGACGAGTCGGCTATCGAAGTCACGGGCTTCGATGGCCGCCCGGAGACCCCCGACACTGTCATCGACTGTGCAAACAGCGGCACGACGATGCGGCTGGTGACCGCGACGGCCGCGCTGCAGGACCGTCTGACCGTCCTGACCGGCGACGACTCGCTCCGTTCTCGGCCCCAGGGCCCGCTGCTCGACGCCATCGGGCAACTGGACGGCCGCGCGGAGAGTACACGCGGGAACGGGCAGGCGCCCCTGGTCGTCGGCGGCGCCGTCGACGGCGGATCTGTCTCCATCCCCGGGGACGTCTCCTCGCAGTATATCACCGCCCTGCTGATGGCCGGCGCCGTCACCGGCGAGGGCATCGACATCGAACTGACGACCGAGCTCAAATCCTCCCCGTATGTCGACATCACACTGGAAGTGCTCGCCGACTACGGCGTCACGGCCGAGCGGACAACGGACGGCTTCACCGTCGCCGGCGGTCAGTCATACGACCCGGCGGGCGGCGAGTACCACGTCCCCGGTGACTTCTCCTCGATTAGCTACCTCCTCGCCATGGGTGCACTGGCAGCCCCGGAGGGGATGACCGTCACCTCGGCCGTCCCGAGCGCGCAGGGCGACACCGCTATCGTCGACATACTCGACCGGATGGGCGCGACGCTCTCGTGGGACCGCGAGAGCGGCGAGATTACGGTCGAGCAGAGCGAGCTCTCGGGTATCGAGGTCGGCGTCGAGGACACGCCGGACCTCCTGCCCACCATCGCGACGCTTGGCGCGGCCGCCGACGGCGTCACCCGCATCACCGACGCCGAACACGTCCGCTACAAGGAGACCGACCGCGTCAGCGCGATGGCCGAGGAACTGACCAAGATGGGCGCCACAGTCGAAGAGAAACAGGACGAACTCGTCGTCTACGGTGAGGACTCGGAGCTGCAGGGTGCGACGGTCGACGGCAAGGCCGACCACCGCATTATCATGTCACTGGCCGTGGCCGGCCTCGTCGCCGACGGCGAGACCACCGTGACGGGTGCCGAACACGTTGACGTCTCCTTCCCGAACTTCTTCGACCTGCTCGAATCGCTGGGCGGCGCGGTCGAGCGGTAGTCCGCTGGCCTACAGCTCGGTGCGGAGTCCGTCTCCGCCCCTCTGTTCGAGCTCTTCGGGGGAGTAGACCCGGTCCAGCGAGATTTCAATCCCGTCGCGTCGACAGTAGGTGTGGAATCTGGCCAGGCCGCCGTAGTCCTCGAACCGGAGCTGTAACTCCCACGTACCGTTGCGACGAGCCTCCAGAATCGTCGCCCCCGTCTCGGCGAGCCCGTGGACGAGGCTCTCGCCGTTGTCGGCCCACTCGATACGGTACATCCCCTGATTGTTGACCACGTCGACGGCGACCAGCCGCGCGACGTGCGGGCTTGTTCGAACCCGCCGCTCGAACTCGGGCAGGTCCCGTCCCGTCACCCAGATGTAGGGCATCACCTGTCCCGATGCCGGAACCGTTCGCTCCAGCTCGATGTCCGCCACGGAATCCCGTGCGAGGACTCTCCCCAGGAGAAACTCGCTTTCCTCGACTGTGATTTCGGTGATGACTGACATTCTATGTCAGTACTCTACCGGCACATATGTATTTTTTCCAACACTCTGGCCCCAGGCGATGGCCCCATACATCTACAAGGTTCAAATGTCCCCGCCCCCCAGAGGTTCGTAATGAACGGCAACGAGTTCGGCCGGCTCTTCCGGCTGACCACATACGGTGAGTCTCACGGCGAAGCGATGGGCTGTACGGTCTCTGGCGTCCCGGCTGGCGTCGAACTCTCCGAAGCGGAGATACAGAAGGACTTAGACCGGCGCAAACCCGGCCAGTCGATGATTACGACCTCCCGTGGCGAACCGGACAAGGTAAAGCTCAACTCCGGCATCCAGGACGGCTACACCACGGGGACGCCCATCGGGATGGTCATCCAGAACAAGGACGCCCGCTCGGGCAAGTACGAGCCGTTCATCACTGCCCCGCGCCCCTCCCACGGCGACTTCACGTACTCCGCGAAGTTCGGCACGCGAAACTGGGGCGGCGGCGGCCGCTCGTCGGCCCGCGAGACCGTCAACTGGGTCGCCGCCGGCGGCGTCGCAAAGCAGGTCCTGGAACAGTCCGAGTACGACGTCCAGATAAAGGCCCACGTCTGCCAGATCGGCGACGTGGTCGCCGAGGACGTGACCTTCGAGGAGATGCTCGAACACAGCGAGGAAAACGAGGTCCGGTGTGCCGACCCCGAGGCCGCCGAGGAGATGCGCGACCTCGCGGACAAACACCAAAAGGAGGGCGACTCGATTGGCGGCGCTATCTACTTCGAATGTCAGGGCGTCCCTCGCGGGCTGGGCGCGCCCCGTTTTGACTCGATTCCCTCGCGGCTCGGCCAGGCGATGTACTCTATCCCCGCGGTCACCGACCTCGCGCTCGGGGTCGGCCGGGACGCCCGCACGATGCGTGGCTCCGAGTACACAGAGGACTGGGAGTTTGCTGAGAACGGCGACCCGGTCCCCGCGGGCAACGACCACGGTGGTCTCCAGGGCGGCATCACGACCGGCGACCCAATCTACGGCGAGGTGACCTGGCACGCGCCCGTCTCCTTCCCGAAGACCCAGAAGACCGTCGACTGGGAGACCGGCGAGGAAAAAGAGATAACGGTGACGGGCCGCCACGACCCCGTGCTCCCGCCCCGCGCCGTCCCAGTCGTCGAAGCAATGCTGTACTGCACCGTGCTCGACTTCATGCTGCTTGGCGGCCGCATCAACCCCGACCGGCTCGACGGCCGCGCCGGTGAGTACGACACTGATTACCATCCCTCCAGCCCGCAGAACGACCCCGAAGACGCCGAGACGCACGCGAAAACCATCGACGAGGATTAGCATGGACGCCAACCAGGACTCGATGTCGAACCCCTTCGGTATGGACGAACAGTGCCAGAACTGCCCCGAGCTGTGTGACTCCCGCGAAACCGTCGTCCACGGCTACGGCGACGTGGGGGCGGAGTTCATCGTCCTCGGTGACTCGCCCGCGGCGGGGGCCGACGAGTCGGGTATCCCCTTTACCGGCGAGCAGGAACGGGAACTGCTCGACATCCTCGACGCCGTCGACATGGTCGAGGACCCCGACGCCGCCGAGCCCGAACTCAAGAACACCTTTCTAACATACGTCACGCGCTGTCGCCACCCCGAGCGCGACGCCACCGACGAGGAGGTGGTCAACTGCGAGCCGTATCTCAACAGCGAGATACGGATGATAAACCCCGAAATCCTCCTCCCGGTGGGCCAGCGCCCCCTCGAGGAGCTGGCCTTCGAGTATACGACGCTCAGCGAGGACGAACTCGATATCGAGGAGCGCCACGCGACGACCATTCGCGGGCGTGGGTTCGAGATTCTCCCGATGATTCCGCCGGTCGAACAGACCGACGAGGAACGCACCGCTTTCCTCGACCACTTCAGCGACGTGCTGGGCCAGGACTACCGCCAGACGAAAGGGCGGCGGGGTCGATAAGGACCGACGGCATCGGAGACAAGCCGTCGGGTCTGCCGAGGACCGACGGCATCGGAGACAAGCCGTCGGGTCTGCCGAGGACCGACGGCATCGGAGACAAGCCGTCGGGTCTGCCGAGGACCGACGGCATCGGAGACAAGCCGTCGGGTCTGCCGAGGACCGACGGCATCGGAGACAAGCCGTCGGGTCTGCCGAGGACCGACGGCAGTTATTCGGTGACTTGCTCCGGCGCGACGAGTTCGCCGTACGCTTTCGCGGCCCGGAGCCGCTGCTGGGCGTCCTCGCGGTACCGCGTCGCCCGGTCCGTATCCCCCTGTTCGCTGGCGTAGGTCGCCCCGCCGAGCCACTCGACGGCCTGCCAGAGACAGGTCGCCTTCTTGCGCGCCCGCTCGCAGGCCTCGCGGACCGACTCGCTTTTGGCCCCTGACACCGCTGCCGTGAAGTGGTCGACGCTGTCCTCGAACTCGCCGGCCGCGTCGTTGAAGCCGCCGCGCGCGAGGGTCATCTGTCCCGACTCGAAGCGTCGCATCGCCTCGGTGGTCCGCCGGCGGCCTTCGACGTATTTCGCGCGGCCGACGTGGTACTCCCGCCCGGCGACCGAGTCGCCGTGGGGTGTCGCCACCTGTTTGCACTCAGAACAGAGCACCGTCGGGTGTCCCTCTCCGGCGACGCGGTACTCGGTCCCACAGCCGTCACAGCGGTATACATCAGTCGTGTGCATTTTCCCCCACACCTGTTGGTAACATGAAAAACTACGGACAATATATAAATCAGTTTTGTTACGCTATACCACGGCCGGGCCGCTGGGCCCAGTCAGCTCGGGCTCCACCTGTCGCGGACCGCCTCCATCGCCGTCGTCTCCGCTCGCAGTGACGGGAGCGCCCAGACGATGTCTGTCAGTGTCACCATGCCGACCAGATCGAGCCCGTCCATGACGGGGACCTTCTTGACCCCCTCGTCGGCCATCAGCCGGGCGACGGTGGTCACTGCCTTCGAGGGAGAGGTCGTCACGACAGCCCCGTGGCCCACCTCGCGCACGTCGATATCCCGGAGCGCGTTCCCCGTGTCCCGCGCGGCTCTGAGTACGTCTGATTCGGTGACGATGCCGACAGGTTCGCCGTCCTCGACGACGATGACCGAGCCCACGCCCGCATTGAGCAGTCTGTCGGCGGCGTCGGCCAGCGTCGCCTCGAGACCGACGGTGACCACCTCTGTCGACATGAGTTCGCGGACCTGCATACCGTTACAGTGTCACGGAGTCACATAGTTCGTCCGGCGACTCCGGAACCGACTAACCGTCGTCGCCCCGAAAGGGGGATATGACCACGGTTGCTGTACTGGCGGATCCCCCGGTCGAAGGGGCCGTCTTGCCTGGACTGGCCGGCGGACCGCTCGACGAATCGGAGGCAACGGCGCTGTACACGGCGATGCTCACCGACGTCTGTCGCGCCGTCGAGGCCAGCGGTGCCGAGTTACTGGTGAACTACCGGCCCGCCGAACAGGTGCCCGACGTCGTAGATCCCGAAGCGGCCGTCCGCGAACCGCTCGATGCGGCGCTCGACGCGCCCGACGAGGCCCGTTATGAGGTCCAGGTCGGTTCGACGCACGCAGCCCGCGTCGGCAACACTGTCACGCACCTGCTCGAACGTGAGGGAGTCAAGACCGCCGCTGCGGTCACGCCGACCGCCGGTCTGCTGACGCGCCAACTTATCGACAGCGCCGCGATGAAACTGCGTTCCTCTGGCGTGGTGCTTGGCCCGTCGACCGACGGTCGCGTCTACTACGCCGGGTTCGCCGAACCGATAGACTTCGAGGACGCGGACGCGACCCCGACCGTCGAGACACTCACCGACCGAGCGATGGACGCCGACCTCGGGGTGGACTTCCTGCCGACGACACCGGTCGTCGAGACGCAGGCAGACCTCCAGACGGTCGTTCCGCTCCTCCGTGCCCGCCACCGGGCCGATCGGGTAGTACCACCCAGGACGACGACGCTCATCAACGAGTTCGGGCTGCGCGTGACTGCCGACGGTCTTGTCCGCGAGTAATCGACAGGCCTTAGGGCAAACCCCCGTTATGACTGCCTGCGGTGGGGTGGCAGAGCGGCCTATTGCGCCTGCCTTGAAAGCAGGTATCCTCACGGATTCCTGGGTTCAAATCCCAGCCCCACCGTATTTTGCCACGAACAACCCGTGAGTGGCAAATACATCACCTGGGATTTGAAGTAGAGAAGGTGGAGCGCGAGCGAAGCGAGTGACCACCTTCGCGTGGTTCAAATCCCAGCCCCACCGCTTCTCTGCGAACGACAGTGAGCGGTGCAACTGGACTTGAGCCCTGGAAGACACAGCGCGAACGAAGTGAGTGACTGTCTTCCTCCGGTTCAAATTCCGAGAGGCGCTCGCGTCTCTCGACGTTCGCAACGCTTTGCGTTCGCTCACTCCCAGCCCCACCGTATTCTTGCCGCGAGCGATTACGCCAGGAGCAAACAGAATCCTGGCGATTTGAAGCCGAAGACCGGCCCGTAGTATCAAATAAACGATTGGTTCCTCCCATCGTGAGGTTTTATATTACTGGTCCGGTTCACCACAAGCAGATGCAGTTATCAGATGGGTCTCTAACGCAGTGCGGGCATCGGGTCCTCGCCCTCGGTCTGGTCGTCCTCATCGTCGGGTCGATGTTTGCCTCCGTGGCGGCCGCCCAGTCGGCGATCGGGTTCCGGAACGCCGAGGTTTCCGCGACGACAGTAACCGTGGGCGAGAACGTAACCGTGAGCGCCGAGGCGGTGAACGTCGGTGACTCCCGTGGTGGATACTCCTTCGAATTCGAGCGTGATCGCGTCAGGTTCGAGAAAATTCGCGTGACGATTCCGGCGAACACGGACCGGCGGGTCTCGACGAATATCAGCTTCGACGAGCCGGGGACCTACAGAATCACAGTTAACGGCAACCAAGCGGGCCGCATAACGGTGCAGCCAGCCCGCGCTCGGGTCACCTCGGAAACGGAGAGCCAGCGTCGCATCGACGTCAGGGCCAACGGGGTCTCGCCGACCGGACCGACCGGGTTCGATATCCCATCGTCGAACCGCACGTTCGCCCTCCAGAACTGGTCGACGACGACGGGGGAAACTGCGTTTCAGCAGTATCTCACGGAGTACACCAACCGCTCTGTGATGCCTGCGTCGGTGCCCGCCCCGGAGCAGTCGACGGTGTTCGGCGTCATCGACTTCGAGAGCGACGACGGCTTCGAAGAATCGACCGTGCGAATCGGCGTCAACGACTCCGTGCTGGCGAACTCGACGCTGGAGCGCGACGAGGTGACGGTGTACCAGCACAACGGCACAGTCTGGGAACCGCTGTCGACGAGCGTCACCGCTCAGCAGGAAAACCGGACCGTCTACGAGGCGACAATGACACGCGGGACGACGTACGCCGTCGGTCGTATGACCGCGGACATCGCTATCGAGAACACGTCGTACGGGATAACACTGAGCGCCGACGGCCCACGACTGTATGTCAATGCACGGTTGCGAAACGCCGCACCGATAGCTGGTACCTACACCGGTGTCATGCGGGTCAACGGCGAATCCGTCAACCGGACCACGGTGGCGGTACCGGCGAGTGGCGACGCGAACATCTCGCTGACACACGGGGTCACCGAGGCGGGGAGCTACAACCTCAGACTCAACAGGACCTCGGTCGGTTCTGTCTTCATTTCGGAGAGTCAGGCAGCGGCCACGCAGCCGACCGAATCGAGGCCGGCAAGCGAGACTCCGACCGGTACTGCCGCTGCGACCCCGAGCGGTGACAGCGGTGACGACAGCGGACCGATCGATGCGGTCCCGTCGACGGTCTTCGGAATCAACACGCTCTACGTCGTCAGTGGGCTCGCCATCGCGTTGGCGGCGTTCGTCGCCATCTTGCTCCTGTTGCGCCGGGGCGGCGACGGCGGCGGTGGGCAACCGGAGACTTTCGACCCCTGGTAGCCGCGGAGAGCAACCCTTTTTGTGCCGGTGTCCCGAGGTCCGGACATGGAGTGGCCACACGACCCCGACGGTGAAGAGGGAAGCGAGGGCCGGCGCAAGTACGGACACGCCATCCTCGCGAAGAAGATCGACGAAGAAGAAGACTTCCCGCTCTCGGCCGAGGAGTACGTCTCAGCCTACGGCGACCATCCAGTCCGCATCGACTACGAGACCGTCGTCAGCGTGGCGGATATCTTCGAGCACGTCGACGAGTCCGAGTTCGCGGACTTCCCGGAGTTCCACCGGGCGCTCGGTGCGGCACTCCGCGAGGCGGACCTGTGGCCCTACCGACTGCAACACGCCTGACGGTGTCGTCTCCGGTATTGTGGTATGTGTTCACGACACATACTTGTGGGGTGCCGGCGTAGATACCTGTATGGCGACACAGAACGCCGACAGCGACATCGGTAGCGACCTGCCGCCAGCGGTGGTCGAGGACCTGCTATCCGACGATACCAGGCGCCGAGCGCTCGCGATTATAGCGGACCGGGACGAGCCAGTCGTGGTGTCAGACCTGGCAGCGGCAGTCGTCGCCGACCGCGAGGGGTGTCCAGTGTCGGCAGTGCCGGAATCGGAGCGTGAGGCTATGGCGGCGGAACTGTTCACCGACCACATCCCGAAGCTGATGGCGACCGAAGTGGTCGCGTACGATTCGATGCTCGGCGCGGTCGAGCTCCGAACGGACGGCATCGCCAGACAGGCGTGATACTGACCCGGTTCCGATACATCAATACCGGTCGGGTCCAAACCCCCGGTAGTGACGAACACGCAGGTAACGCACATCCAGATCGATAACTACGGCCCGTGGACAGTGACGCCCGAGCCGCGCCGCGAAGTCGACCTCCAGACGTTGCAGTCCCGACTGTACGCCGACCTCGCTCAACTGTTCGGGAACCGCGACGGCTACATCTTCTTCTCGCGGTTCGACAACATGATTGCCGTGACCAACGGGCTTGACGAGGCAGACCACGCCCTCATCCAGGAGTCCGTCGGCAACCGGTACCCGGTGACGATGAGCCTCTCGGTCGCCACGGGGACGACCCCGGTGTCGGCGCTGGGGACCGCCACAGAGCAACTGCAGGAAGCCGGCAGCGCACAGGACGACGGCCGCCGGGAGGTGTTGCGAGGCCAGACCATCGACGACGAGTTCCGGACCGACACCGACGTCCAGCTGGCCCATTTCGACGTCGACGACGCGACCGAGAAATACACCGACCAGCTCAACGAGTTCGACACATTCATTCAGATCGAACAGGGGTACGCCTCGCTGATGAAGTATATGCGCGAGGCACACGATTCACTCTCTTTCTTCGTCGGCGGTGACAACGTTATCGCGGTGTGTCCCGACCTCGACGAGGCGGACTACAGGGACGCCTGTGACCACGTTCGCGATGCCGTCGACGTCGAGCTGAAGGTCGGTGTCGGCCGCGGACGCACGCCCGCCGACGCCGGTATGGACGCGAAACACGCGCTAGAGGAGTGCCGGGCAGACGGGGCGACAGTTCGGTTCGAGTAGCGAGGCGATGAGCGAAGCGAATCGCCTCGAGGGGAACCGGCGAACGAAGTGAGCCGGAGAGCAGTAGCGAGGAATCGAACGCAGTGAGATTCCTCGGAATAAGCGAGCGCAGAGGAACGACCCGCGAGCAGTAGCGAGGTCTGAGCAGCGAGGAAGATCCCCGATAGACCGACTGCTCCGGTGAACCGACCATGGTATTCGGTGGCACGCACCATAACACTGGCGGAGGTAGCTTTTAGACGACTTCGTGCCATACGTTCACGTATGAACGACCCGGTCGCTGTCCGGGAGGTGATGAACCGTGAGTACGTGGGTGCGAGCGCGTCGGACGGGCTCGTCGAGACGACAGAGCTGCTGGTCCGCGAGGGTGAACCGACAGCGCTGGTTCTGGAAGGCAACGACCCGGTCGGGGTCGTGACCCGGGCGGATATCCTGGGGCATCTCGTCTCGGAGGGGGCCCCAGCGGAAGCACGGGTCGCCGACGTGATGACCGAGTCGTACCCGTCCATCGACCCGGAGGCCAGGCTTCCGGAAGCGCGTGACCGGATGGCCACCTATGCGACCCAGTGGCTGGTGGTCGTCGAAGACGGCGAACCGCTGGGAACGCTGACCAGTCACGATATCCTCTCGTCGGTGCGCCTGGAGAGCGAACGGACGCAGGCACTCGATGAGGAGGCCGCTATGGCGACACCCGAGCAGGCGACCGCCGACGGTACGACGGCCGCAGAGGACTCCTTCGAGGAACAGGGCATCTGTTCGGCCTGTGGAACGCTCACTCGCTCGCTGGCGTCACTGAACGGGCAGTTGCTCTGTGCCGACTGCCGGGACGTGTAAGGCTACTCGAAGGGGTACACCGCTCCCGACCCCTCACGTTCGGTGTCGTCTTCGGCCGGGGCGCCCACGACTGCCCGGCCCCCGCTGTCCGATACGCCGACGTCGTACCCGAACCCGCTGAACCGGCCCCCGTCGCCACTGAACCTCGTTTCCTGTGCCCAGGACTCGTCCGACTTCGAGAAGACGTAGGCGCTGTGTCCGATTTTGAACACACCGATGAGAGCCACGCTCCCGTCCCTCGAGAGGGCCAGCGCCTTCCCGAAGTAGATTTCTCCGGGGTCGCCCTCCGGCGTGAGCCTGTCCTCCTGGGTCCACTCGCCGTCGGAGAGCGAAAAGACGTACACAGAAGGGTTTTTCCAGCCGCCGGTGGCGAGGTCGTCGCCCAGCGAACCGACGACGAGCGGCGACCCCTCGCCGGACAGTTCAACGGCGCCCCCGAACGAGTCCGTCGTATCCTCGCCGTCGGCTCGTACCTTGGCCGTCTATTCGGCCGGTGGGTCTCGACTGGCCATAGTATCCTCAGTCGGTGTCTCGGACGCAGTCGGCGTCCCGTTCTGCTCGCCAGCGTCGTTCGACCCGCCCGAACACCCTGCTACCGCTCCGGCTGTCGCGGTTCCCAGTGCAACGAGTAGCCGCCGACGTCAGTCGTCCATACGCTTTGCTTACTGGCTTCTGCAATAAAATATAATATTGGGGACTCGAACTCTTCCGAAGACTCGCGTCGCGGAGACCGAGCCTCCGAACAGGAGTCTTGTCTCTGGGGCGGGGGCGCAACTGTCGGACGCGAACTTGCCGTCGTAGGGGGCTAACAGTTTTGCGCCCGTGGAACCCATATGAGCCGTGGAGATATCGACCCCGTCGACGGCGCTTGCCGACCGACTCACCGATATGTGGGTCGACCTCGCGCGGGACCAGCGCTCGTACGGGTCACACCTTCTGGGCCCGGAGAACCGGGCCGTCATCCGCGAGACGGTCGTCCAGCGTATCGTCGCCGAGGACCTCCTGGTGGCCCGTCTCGAGGAGCGCGTCGTCGGCTTCGTCATGTTCACCGTCGAGCACGGTCGGTACGAGCAGGACGTCACGCCGGGCCTCGTCGAGAACCTCTACGTGGCGCCGGACGCCCGTCGCGAGGGCATCGGGAGCGCGCTGCTCCGGGCCGCTGAGGACCGACTGGTCGACGACGGCGCGACGGTGGTCCAGCTGGAGGCGATGGCCGACAACGACGCCGCCCGCCAGTTCTACGCCGCCCACGGCTACACCCCCCATCGGTTGACACTCGAAAAGTCGACGGAAAACGACACCGCTTAAAACGTCCCCCGACAACTGATGGATACGCGCCAGGGGAGCTTGGGTGGTCCAAGCACTCGACTTGTAATCGAGAGTTCGTGGGTTCAAATCCCACCCCTGGCTTTCTGCTGTGAACGAACGTGAGCAGCGAAAGCTGCGAAGTGGGATTTGAATCCTGCCAGTCGCAGCGACGGCGCTATTCGTGGTCGACCGTCTGGCTCCGGTTCACACTCCCACCCCTGGCTTGCAACTGACTGTTCGAATGGTATCCAGTGCGATTTTTCGCCGTCAGTACTCCAGGTCGCTAGCAGTAAGCGTATACAGCGCGGCCGAGACGCCGACGAAGAGCCCAACGGCCACGCCCAGTCCCCGGAGCCACAGCGGGACGGGGTACGCCAGCACGACGGCACCCACGACCATCGCGAGGCCGACACAGAGCGGCATCACAGAATCGGCGGTCATCGCTGTTACTCCATCTGGAACGGCGGTACCGACCTGGTCTGGCCGAAAATCTCCAAGCGGTCGCTTCGCTCTACGCTGTCGCCGGGGCGTATCCTTCGGCCGTGGGCGGCGACGATGCGGTCGGCGATCGCGAGAGCCGATTCGATGCTCGCCGACAGGACGCGCGCGACATCGAGTTCGTCCTGAGAGAAGGCGTCGGCGTCTGGGGTGGCGAGATTCAGGACGCCTCGTTCGCCCAGGGGTGGGATGAGCTCGCTGTCGGACAGCCAGCGCCCGCCGAAAGGCACGTCTAACACGTCGGGCACCGCACTGATGGCCACGTCACAGCTCTCTCTTTCCGCCTCGGCGTGCACGAGCCGCCGCGTCACCGGGTATCGCGCGTCCAGTGCGGACGTCACGCGGTCCCCACTATCCATCACAGCGTACTGTTCGCCACCGATTATAAAAAGATGTGGACGATCAGGGTTCCGGCAGCGGGACAGTGAGAACTGGCACGTCCGACAGTCGGACGACTTTCTCGGTCACGCTACCGACTAAATAGTGGTCCAGTCCCGTCCGACCGTGGGTGCCCATCACCACGAGGTCGATATCCTCCGCCGCCGCGTAGTCGAGAATCGCCTGGTGGGGATCGCCACGGGCGACGACGCCTTCGATAGTTTCGACGTCGGCCCCCCTGGCCTGTGATTGCACGCTCTCGATAGCCCGACGGCCCTGGTCTTCGAGTTCCTCGAAGATGACTTCGGGGGTCGTCTCGCGGGCCACACCGATTCGGGCGTCGACCACGTAGAGGACGTGCAACGCAGCGTCGTACTGCCTGGCGTGGTCGATGGCGTGTTCGACCGCGGCCCGAGTCCCCTCACTGCCGTCCGTCGGGAGCAGCACTGCGTCATACATATTATAGACATAACATATCTATACACAAACCAGTTGCGTCCACCACGGCTACAGGCATGGGGAGTGAGGTGCCGGCATGGGATTCGACCTGCTCTCCGAGTTCGGCGCGACGCCCGACGCCGGCGCCGTCGACAGCGGCGAACTGGCAGTGACCGACGACGTGCTGGTGAAGGCGTTCGCGCTCGGGCCCAGGGCCAGTATCGAACCGCACGAACACACTGATGCCACGAACGTCTTCCACGTGCTCCGGGGGACCGTGCGGGTCGAGCGCGACGATGAGACCGAGACTGTCTCGGCGCCAGGCGTCGTTTGCAACGAGCGTGGACAGGTCCACGGCGCCCAAAACGACACCGACGAGATCGCCGTGCTGACGGCGACTCTCTGCCCGCTGCCGGGCCGGTGATCACTCCGACTCGACGTCGAGGGCGTCCGCGCGAACGCTGGAGAGTCGCATCGCGTTCCCGGTGACGGCTGTCGTCATCCCGGCGTCGCCCGCGAGGACCGCCAGCCAGATGGGGACGTATCCGAAGGGGACGGCAAGAGCGAGGACCGCCTTCACGCCCAGGCTGGCCCAGACGTTCTGGCGGATGACGCCGTTGGCCTGCCCGGAGAGGTCATAGAGGTACGGGAGCTTCGAGAGGTCGTCCGAGAGCAAGGCCACGTCTGCCGTCTCCAGCGCGGTGTCGGTGCCGGCCGCGCCCATCGCCACGCCGACCGTCGCGGTTGCCAGTGCCGGCGCGTCGTTGATACCGTCCCCGACCATGGCGACCCCACCGTCAGTCTCGCCGTCGAGGCGCTCGACGTGGGCCACCTTCTCGTCGGGCAGCAGTTCCGCCGCGTAGTCGTCGACGCCCACCTGTTCGGCGATGGCGCCCGCGGTGCGCTCGTTGTCGCCGGTGAGCATCACCGTCTTCTCGATGCCCAGGGCGCTGAGCCGTTCGACCGCCGCGCGGGCTTCGGGTCGGACCTCGTCGGCCACAGCGATGACCCCCTCCAGTTCGTCCTCGGTCCCGACGAGGACGACCGTCTTACCCTCGGACTGTAGCTCGGGGACCGCCTCGTCGAGCAGGTCCAGGCAGTTGTTTCGCTCACAGAGCTGCTGGGCGGTCTTCGTGACAAGCCCGCCGTCGGTCGTCGCGTGGACGTGTGAGAGGTCGAAATCGAGTTCCTCGAAGAGATCCGGCTTGCCAGCGAAGTGCGGGACGCCCCCGAGTTCAGCGCGAACGCCCTTCCCGGTGATGCTCTCGAACGCGTCGATATCGCGCTCGCCGCCCTCCCCGGCCTCGGCGACGATGGCCTCGCCGATGGGGTGTTCGCTGCGGGCCTCCAGGCCGCGGGCACAGCGCAGGACATCGTCCTCGCTGTTGCCGTTCAGCGCGATGACGTCGGTGACAGTGAGTTCGCCCTTCGTGAGCGTCCCGGTCTTGTCGAAGGCGACCACGTCGACCTCGCCCATCGCCTCTAAGTGATTCCCGCCCTTGATGAGGACGCCGTTCTTCGCGGCGCTCGTGATGCCCGAGACGACCGAGACGGGCGTCGAGATGACGAAGGCACAGGGACAGGCGAGCACCAGCAGTGTCAGCCCGTAGACGACCGCCGTCGAGAGGGTCGTCCCCAGGACGACCGGGCTGGCGAGGGTCACGAGGACGGCGAAAGCGACGACGACGGGCGTGTAGTACGCCGAGAACCGCTCGACGAACTGCTCGCGCTCGGTCTTGTTCGACTGGGCGTCCTCGACCATCTCGACGATGCGCGAGAGCGTGTTGTCGCCCGAGGCCGAGGTGACCTGGACTTCCAGGTAGCCGCCCTCGTTGATAGTCCCGGCGTACACATCGTCGCCGACGGTCTTGTCGACCGGGACGCTCTCGCCGGTGATGGGCGCCTGGTTGACGGCGCTCTCGCCGTCGATGACGTCGCCGTCCAGCGGAATCTTCTCGCCGGGCCTGACGACGACGCGCTCACCCACGTCGACGGTATCGACCGGGACGACCGCCTCTTCACCATCTCGCCGGACCGTCGCCTCCTCCGGTGAGAGGTCCATCAGCTCTTCCAGCGAATCCCGGGCGCGATCCATCGAGTACCGCTCTAAGAGCTCGGCGATGCTAAAGAGGACCGCCAGCGTCGCGGCCTCGAAGTACAGCGCTTCGCCGAAGGCCAGGCTGGCTGTCAGCGCCCCGAGGATGGCGATGGACATCAGCAGGTCGATGTCGAGGTTCAGGTTGCGCGCCGAGTAGTAGCCGTTGCGCAGGATGGCCTGCCCGCCGACGGCGACGGCGACGAGGAAGAGCAGGTCCGCCACGTGGAGGGCACTGCCCAGGACCGTCCCGACCTGTGCGTTCGTCCCCGGTATCAGGAACTCGAGGACGAGTCCGACCGCCAGTACGACCCCGCTGGCCCACGTCTTGAGCGCCCGCGGGCTGGTCCAGAGCTCCTCGTCGCTCGACTCGTCGGTCGCCCCCGTAGTGCCTTCGACGTCGTAGCCCGCACGCTCTATCGCGGCGACGATCGCGTCGTCAGTCGGCTCGGCCCCGGTCCGCGTCAGGACCACTGTTCCGGTCGTCGGCTGTGTCTCCACACTCTCGAGGTCCTCGACGGTCGACAGCGCGGATTCGACCTTGCCCGCACAGGACGCACAGTCCATGTCCGGCACGGAGACTCGGAGCGTCTCCGTCGGCTCCGCAACGACGTACCCGGCCGACCGGATTCGCTCGGCTATCGCCGCCGTGTCGGTCGCGTCTGCGTCGTAGGTCACGGTCAGGGTCCCGGTCGTCACCTGCGGGTCGATTGTCTCGACCCCGTCGAGCGTCTCGACACTCGACTCGACTTTGCCAGCACAGGCGGGACAGTCCATCTCGGGGACGTCGAACTGGCTGACCGCGCTGTCTCCTCGGTCCGTCGTCTCGCCCCCTGTCTCTGGCCCGCCGTCGGGTTCGTCGGGGTCCTCGGTCGTCATTACTCAGGCTAGCTCGCGCGCATTTATTAATTCAACTGTTATCAGAGCGGCTGTGGATGACGTTTGTTAATAAAACATGCGCACCAAATTATGAAAATCGGCTGGACCGTACGGAAATCTGGTGGTGTGACCAAAGCGACAAAGTAGCGTGGCCCCCGAGCGTGGCTATGCGACGCCGCAGGTTGTTACGAACGGTGGGTCCGATAGCTGCCGGGGCAGTGGCCGGCTGTGTGGGTGAATCGGAAGAAACACCTGGAGGATTCACGATGTCGAGTCCGGCGCTGGACCCGGGCGGGTCTCTGCCGGATCGGTTCACCTGCTACGGCGCCGGAGAGTCGCCTCCGTTCGACTTCGAGCGCGTCCCTGAGCCCACCGAGGCCCTCGCCATCGTCGCGGAGTACGACAGCGGGGGCATCACCGATCCGATCTTCTGGACACTCTGGAACGTCCCCCCGGACACAGAGCGGATTCCAGCGGGACTCCCGCGCTCGGCGACGGTCCAGTCGCTGGGTGGGGCCGCCCAGGGGCGACCAGAGGGCGGCGAGGTCGGGTACGAACCACCGTGTCCCCAACCCGGCCAGCCCTACACGAACCGGTTTCAGCTGTATGCCCTCGGCGAGGTGCTCGACGTGGCGGACGGTACCGACCACGACACGGCGTCGGAGGCCATTGGGGACGCGGTGCTCGCAAGCCAGCAAATCGCCGTCGACTTCGAGCGGACGCCCACACCCTGACCCATCGTCGCTCCCTCGCGACACGAGCGCGATATCGGGCGAATCGTTGCTAGCCCGCCAGCTCGCCGTTCGCTGAACGACCGAAATAAATTTAATATAGGTTTAGCAGAATTTATAATAGTTGGGACAAATACTTGTTAGTGAATGGGGAGGAAGCTGTTCAATGGCGAGGGCGAGGTATCGCAAGTGGTGGGGGCCACTCTGCTGATCGCCATCTCAATAGTGCTGGCGGTCACCACCGCAGCGTTCGTCATCGGGCTGGGGGACCGGACAGATACCACACCGCCGGAGGTGGAGTTCACCTACGAGTACTCACAGGTGGGGAACGGGAATCTGACAATCGTCCACGAGAGCGGCGAGACGCTCGACCCGAGTACCGTCGAAGTCAGAGCCGACAGGCAGTTCCGGCCGGCACCGGGCAACGACAGCGGGAGACTGCGAAGCTCCGGAATCCAGTCCTACGCCCTCGACAGCACTGCAGCCGGGAGTGAGTGGGTCGGAGGCGCTATCGAGCAGGGCTCGGAGTTCACGGTCGTCGGCGACGACTCCACGCTCGACAGCGGGACCATCCGCGTCGTCTGGGTCGAGCCTGCCGACGGCGACACCGCCGTCCTCGGGGCGTGGCAGGGACCCGGAGCGTGACAGCGCCGACGAGTTCCTCCGCTGCGTTCTCGAACGCTCCTTCCAAACAGCCGGCACACGGGAGCCTGCCGACGTGGGCTTATGAGCCTCCAGTACGTACCCCGTGTATGAGCGAACAGGCCGATAACGTGCCGAACAACGACGAAGAGTGGCGCGAGCTCCTCACCGACGAAGAGTACCGTATCCTCAGGGAAGCCGGGACCGAACCCCGGTTCAGCAGCGACCTGCTGGACACCAAAGACGACGGCGTGTTCACCTGTGCGGGCTGTGGGACAGCGCTGTTCGACAGTGAAGAGAAGTTCGAGTCCGGTACCGGGTGGCCAAGTTTCTGGGATGTCTACGACGAGGGCACCGTCGAGACCCGACTCGACGAGAGCCACGGAATGCGCCGGACCGAAGTCGTCTGTGCCAACTGCGGGGGACACCTGGGCCACGTCTTCGACGACGGCCCCGAGCCCACCGGCAAGCGCTACTGCATCAACGGCGCGGCCCTGGAGTTCGAGAGCGAAGACTAGACGTAGGACCGCTCGACGAACTCCAGGATGCGGTCGGACTCGGCCATCGTGACACCGCGGTCCTCGTCGACCAGCACCGGGACCGCCCGCTGTCCCGAGACCCGCTTGACCTCGTCGCGCTCCGAGTGCAGCGCCTCGACCCACTCGCTCTCGTAGTCGAGGCCCAGTTCGTCCAGCCGGTCGGCCACTTTCTCGCAGTAGGGACAGCCGTCGAGCTGATAGAGTGTGCGACTCATGGGCGAGGGTACGGTCTCCGGCCTGAAAATGAGTTCGCTACTCGTAGAGCCAGGAGCCGTCTATCTTGTCCCACTCGACGAGCTCGTCCTCGTCGAAAAACAGCTCGATTTCGCGCTCGTTGGCTCCCTCGTCCTCGTGGTCGGAGCCGTGGATGACGTTGCGACCCAGGTCCAGCCCGTAGTCACCGCGGATGGTGCCGGGCGCGGCCTCCGCCGGGTCCGTCGCACCCATCATCCGGCGGACCTGGCGGGTGGCGTCCTGCCCGTCCAGGACCAAAGCGAAGACGGGACCGGAGGTGATGAACTCGACGAGCGAGTCGTAGAAGGGCTTGCCCTCGTGTTCTGCGTAATGTTGTTCGGCGAGCTCACGCTCCAGCTGCATGAACTTCGCGCCGACGATTTTCAGGCCGCGGTTCTCGAACCGTTCGAGTATCTCGCTGATGAGCCCGCGCTGGACACCGTCCGGTTTGACCATGACGAAGGTACGCTCTGTTTCAGGCATCTACGAAAAAAGTCGAACGCCGATGGCTTTATGCTTCGGCTTCTTCAGCTTCTTCCTCGTCGTCCGCGTCGTCGGCGGCGGACTCGTCTGCGTCTGCGTCGTCGCTCTCGGTCGTTTCGTCCTCGGAGTCGCTCTCCTCGTCAGCAGCGTCGTCCGCAGCTTCCTCGGCTTCCGCCTGGGCAGCCGCTTCGGCTTCCGCTTCCTCTGCGGCCTCTTCGGCCGCCTGCTGCTCGGCCGCGGTGGTCTGTCGGCCGGCGTCGGTCCAGCCGAGGTTCCGGGCCTCGCGGCCCAGGTCGGCGTTGTTCTCGCACTTCGAGGAACAGAAGTGCGTGGTCGAGCCGTCGTTGTGGACGAGCATCGTACCCGTGCCGGGCTCGATGTCCTGCCCACAGTAGTCACATTCTCGGGTTCGGGGCATCGTTATTGTCCTCCGATGGAGTCGGCTTCGCGGGCCGTCTCACGGAGCTGGAGGATGTCGCCCTCGCGGACGGGACCGAGGACGTTCCGGGTGATGATCCGGCCCTGGTTCTCGCCCTCGCGGATGCGGCACTTGACCTGCATGGCCTCGCCGTGCATCCCCGTCTTGCCGACGATCTCGATGACCTCGGCCGACGTGGCGCCGCTACTTTCGGATTCCTCAGCACTCATCTTTGGTCACCTCAGCGGAGCTCCTCGACCTTGTCGGCGATGTCCTCGACGTCGGCCTCGGCCTCACCGGCGTCGGTGATAGCGGCGGCGGCGGAGCCGACTTCGAGCCCGGCGGCGTGGCCCAGGTCGTCCTGCTGCTCGACGAATATGAAGGAAACGCCCTTCTCGTCGGCCAGCTCGGGGATGTGCATGACGATTTCCTCGGGCTGGACGTCCTCGGCGACGAAGACGAGCTCGGCAGAGCCCCGTTCGACGGCCTTGGTCGTCTCGTTGGTTCCTTTCTTGACTGTGCCTGTGTCTCGTGCGACTTCCAGCGCCTCGAGAGCGTCGTCCTCGAGGTCGGCCGGAACGTCGAAATCTACGTATACTGGCATGTGTTGGTCACCTCCTGCACGCAGGCTCAGGCTCCCCCGCCGTTCGCGGGAAATCCCGCGGCACACCCCGGTGGCGTGCTGGTCCTGAGAAGGCTGGGAGCATCATCAACCCGGTGCAGGCTGTAATCGTCTGTGTGCCACGGGCCCTAAAAGCGCTTTCGAAGCCGAATCCGGTTGACAGCGTAGCACACGGCGGCGGCCACCGTCGCCCGCTGTGTGTCCCATACCCTTTACCCACCTGGCTCACCACAGGCCGCTATGGACGAACGCACAGGTCCGGACGGCCGGACCCTCTACGTCGACCGCGAGGACGGAGACATCGGGACGAAAGGCCCCTTCTACGTCGTCTATCTCGACGACGAACGCGAGCGGCGGTGGGGCTACTTCTGTGACAACTGCGAGACGTTCAACAACGCCATGGACTCGATGGGGCGCATCCGCTGTAACGACTGTAGCAACCTCAAGAAGGCCGACGAGTGGGACGCGGCCCACGAGTAGTCAGGCCCCCCTGATGTCAGCGGTTTTTCTAGTGGGAACGTTTATCACCCACCCACTGGTAGGGGTTCACAGATGGCGGCCGTTAGCACATCACTAGACGAGCGGGCTCGGTCGATATTCGACGATATCGGGTACACGGTGTCGCGCACTGAGAACGGACTACGGGCAGCCCATAAGTGGCGAGAGGTGGGCGTGACAGTGCTCGAAGGCGACACAGCGTTCCCGGAATCGGGAGAGATGCACTGTTTCGTGGCGAAGGCAGCCGAGGCCCCGGAAGTCGGCCACCGACTCTCGCGGATGGACGTCGGCTACGACTGGGCGGTCATCGGCGTCCGCGAGGACGGCGGCTACGACGTCGTCAGACCGTAGCCGACACCGTCGTCCGGGCAAACGGCGAGCTAGCGGACAACTGGACGAAGCCCAGTTCAGAGTGCGTCCGGTTTCAGGTGTCACAGCCGTTGACACGGGATATTTATATCTGTTGACGGCCAACTGAGTCTATGTTCATCGGCCACGCACTGCTGGCCTTTGCCCTCGCCGTGGCCCTGGCTGAACGGTTTGCTGTCCCCCGCGAGCGGGCGCTGCGCTACGGTCTCGTCGCTGGGCTGTTTGCCGCTGTGCCGGACGTCGACGTGGTATACGCGCCTATCGGACTCCTGTTACGGTCGGCCCAGACAGTCGGCCCGGACGTGTTCTGGGAGACGGCGAACGTCATCCACCGCGGCCCGACACACTCCCTCGTGATGGGCGCGGTGCTCGCAGTGGCCGTCTACTGCTGGGTCGTCGCGACGCGCCCGGCACGTGCCCTCTCGCTCTCGCTCGCCGTCGTGCTGGTCTTCGTCGGCTCGCTTGTCAGCGGCGCCGTCGGCGGCGCCGTCGTACTGGTGTTTACCGTCTCGGGGTTCGTCGTCGCCGCCATCGCGAACCGGCAGGGGGTCTCGCCCCGACCGCTGCTGGGTGCCGCACTGGTCGGCCTCCTCTCGCATCCGTTCGGCGACCTCTTTACCGGCTCCCCACCGCCGTTCCTGTACCCGTTCGATGTGGTCCTCGTGACCGAACGCGTGGCGTTACATCCGGACCCGACGGGACAGCTACTCGCGGCCTTCGCGGTCGAACTCGCTGCCATCTGGCTGGCCGTCCTGGCGTACGCCCGGCTGACCGACCGGGGACTACCGTCGCTGGTCAGCCCGCGAGCCTCGCTCGGTGCGGGCTATGCCGTGGCCGCCCTGCTGTTGCCCGCACCGACGCTGGAGCAGTCCGCCCACTTCGTCTTCAGCGTCCTCGCTGTCGGCGTGGTCGGCGCGCCAGTGCGCACGCTGGGTCGCGAGTTCGACCCCCTTCGGATGGCGGTCACCGGACTGGCCGCCGTCACCGTCGGCGCCGTCGCGTACGCGATAGCCTACGGTGTCCTGTGAGGCGGACAGGTGTCTCCTCTTTCCGGATAGTACTGCCCTCCGAGCCTGCACATATCAGTACACCGCGACGACAATCCGTACGACGGCGACAGTGTTTTGCACGCTCGCCCTGACGTGGGTGGCATGAGCGCAGACGTGACGGTGCTGTTGCGCGACAGGCGGACCAACGCCGTCCTCGCGTGGCTGGTCGTCACGCTGGTACTGGCAGTCGTCGTGGGAAGCGTCGTCGCGAGTGAACTGCTGGCGACGGCCTTCGCCGTTGCGCTGGCGGGTATCGTCCTCTTGCCCCCCCTCTCGTACAGAAACGCCCAGGCGATGTTACCCTGGGAAATTCTGCTGCTGGCGGCCCTCCCGGTCGTCGGGCGACTGTTCGCGACGGTGCCGGTGACCGGCAACCTCGCGACGTACCTCTCGGTGGCCGCCATCGCACTCATCGTCGCCGTCGAGCTACAGCTGTTCACGCCGGTGAAGATGACGCCCCGTTTCGCCGTCGTCTTCGTGGGCGTGTCGACGCTGGCCACGGCCGGCGTCTGGGCCGTCCTCCGCTGGGGCGCCGACCGGCTGTTCGGGACGACGTTCATCCTCGACCCCGCGCTCACCGAGCACGCTATCGAGGAAGCCCTGATGTGGGAGTTCGTCGCCTCGACCATCGCCGGGGTCGGTGCGGGCCTGCTCTTTGCCGTCTACGTCGGTCGCCAGATAGGCACCGCGCGCGTCCCCGAGGAGGTACAGGCGTGAGGGTCCGCGACCAACTCGGCATCGGCCCGCGTCGCCAGCGCCAGGCGACGTATGTGATGGAGGTCCTACTGGTGGTCATCCTCGCTATCGGTATCCTCACGGGCAGTACGGGCGTCATCGTCAACACTGGCGTCGGCCTGCTGGTCACCCAGCTTCCGGCACTGCTCGAACGGGACTACGGCATCGCGCTCGACCCCGCGCTGACGCTGTGGATTACGACCGCCGTCTTCCTCCACGCCGTCGGCGTCATCGGGCTCCCGTGGGCGGACGCGAACTTCTACAAGACCATCTGGTGGTGGGACCACCTGACCCACGCCCTCTCGTCGTCTATCGTCGCCGCTATCGGCTACACGACCGTGCGGGCGCTCGACCGACACTCGGAGGATATCTACGTCCCGCCGCGGTTCATGTTCGTGTTCATTCTCATGTTCGTCATGGCCTTCGGCGTCGTCTGGGAGGTCCTCGAGTTCACCATCGGACTCGCGGCCGACGCGACCGGGAACACGGCGGTCCTCACCCAGTTCGGGCTGGAAGACACGATGCTCGACCTCGTCTTTGACAGCATCGGCGCCGTCATCGTCGCCATCTGGGGGACCGCCCACCTGACCGACGTCGTCGGCGTCGTCGAGGGGTGGCTCGACGGGCGGGCGAGCTAGCGACCGTAGTTTTATATTTCAACTGTCCGACGTTTCAGAACGCCATGGTGTTCAAGAAAATCACGCTGATAGGGACCAGTCCGGAGAGCTTCGACGACGCCGCCGACGACGCTATCGAGCGCGCCGAGGCGACGCTGGACAATCTGATGTGGGTCGAAGTGGACGAACTGGGCGTCGAGATAGCCAGCGCCGACGGGCGGGAGTACCAGGCGGAAGTGACAGTCGCCTTTGAGTTAGAAGAGTAATCAGGTTCGGAACGACTCGCCGCAGCCGCACTCGCTGACCACGTTGGGGTTCTCGACGTGGAACCCCGCGCCCTGCAGGCCGCCCTCGTAGGCCAGCACAGAGCCCTCGATGTAGTCGATGCTCGCGCCGTCGACGAATACGCGCAGGCCGTTTCGCTCGTATATCGTGTCGCCCTCTTCCGGTTCGTGCTCGAAGCGCATCCCGTATGAGAGCCCGGCACAGCCGCCCTGCTGGACGTAGAGCCGGAGGCCGGCCTCGTCCATGTCCATGCCTTCGCCCTCCATGAGGTCCAGTGCCTCCTCGGCGGCCGCCTCCGTGACGCCGACGTTCTCCCCGCCGAGCTCTGGCTCACCCTCGATAGTGCCGCTCATACGGTTAGGTGCGGTCCCGACCCTGTTAACCCTGACGCTGCTCGCGATACTCACGCCGGCGGTGTACCTTGACAGCAGTCGCAAGCCCGCTGGGCAAGCGCGTCGCCGGGCAACACAGGGTATGAATCAACAGACCGCCGCCGAGAACGTGCACACGACGAAAAGATGGGGCGTCGTCGGCGCCGGCGTGTTCGGCTTTGGCTTCAGCGGGCTTATCGACGTACTGGTCCTCCACCACGTCCTGCAGTGGCACCACCTGCTCTCCGGTCGCTACCCGATGGACACGGTGGCGGGCCTGCGGACAAACGTTCTCGCGGACGGCCTCTTCTCGCTGGGGATGCTCGCGATTATCGGCGTCGGCGCCGGCCTGGTCTGGCGGGCCGAACGGCAACGGAGCAGGCCGCTCGCAATACGGCCGCTGGCCGGGGCAGCCCTCGTCGGCGTGGGCGTCTTCGACCTCTTCGATGCCGTCGTGGACCACATGCTCCTCGGACTCCACCAGCCGCTCTCACAGGGCGGCCAGTACAACCTCCAGTGGCTCGCCGTAAGCTTGCTACTGGTCGCCGTCGGCTACTACGTCTATCGGGCGGGACGGCCGTCAGATGGCGACACTGCATCGGGGGGCTGACCGAGCCTTCTCCCGCTGGTCGTTGGCTCGCTGTTCGCGGGTCACTGTGCTCCCCGCTGGGTTTTCGCGGGCAGGGCGCTGCCCGCGCTACTCGAATCGCTTCCTGACACTCTCGGCGTGCGCTTCGAGGCCCTCGGCCTCTGCGAGCGACGTAATCGTCTCGCGCAGCTCGCCCAAGGAGTCCTCCGAGAGGCGCTGGACCGTCGTGGAGCGAACGAACGTATCGACGGAGAGTCCGCCAGTCACTCGGGCGGCGCCGCCGGTCGGCAGGACGTGGTTGGTTCCGGCGGCGTAGTCGCCGGCGGCGACGGGGCTGTACGGGCCCAGAAACACCGAACCCGCCGAGGGGATTCGCTCGAGCAGCGCTTCGTCGTCCTCGGCCTGGATGGAGAGGTGCTCGGCGGCGTACTCCTCGGCGAAGAGGACGGCTTCGCTCATCGAGCGAGCGAGGAAGACGCCGGAGGCGTCGTTGTCGAGCGCGCCGCGGATGACGGCTTCGCGCTCTCGGTCAGCCGCTTGTCTCTCGACGGCCTCGGCGACGGCCTCGGCCAGTTCCTCGTTGTCTGTCACCGCCACGACGGAAGCGTTCTCGTCGTGTTCGGCCTGTGCGACGAGGTCGGCCGCGACGAGTTCGGGGTCGGCCGCTCCGTCCGCGACGACCATGATTTCGCTGGGACCGGCGAGGAAGTCGATGGCCACGTCGCCCCGAACCTCGGCCTTGGCGGCCGTGACCCAGCGGTTCCCCGGCCCGACGACGATGTCGGTACTGGTGACCGTCTCGGTGCCGTACGCGAGCGCGGCGATGGCCTGTGCGCCGCCGACCTGGTAGACGGCGTCGGCGCCGGCGACGTGGATGGCCGCCAGCGTGACGGGGTTGACTTCCTCGGCGGGCGGCGTCGCGACGGCGACGTGTTCGACGCCGGCGACCTTCGCGGGGATGACGCCCATCAGGGCGCTGGAGGGATAGGCCGCGGTCCCGCCGGGGGCGTAGACGCCGGCGCTGTCGAGCGGGCTGAAGCGCCGGCCCAGTTCCCGCCCCTCGAAGTCGTCGCGCCAGTCCTCGGGCCGCTGGCGCTCGTGGAACGCACGGATGTTATTGGCGGCGTCCTCGATTGCCGCGACCAACTCGTCGTCTAGCTCCTCGTAGGCGCGCTCGGCGGCGTCAGTGATGTCGATGTTGCCCACTTCGACGTCGTCGAACTCGCTTGCGAAGCGCCGAAGCGCCACGTCGCCCTCCTCGCTGACGGCGTCGACGATGTCGGCCACGTCGTCGCGGACCGCCTCGACGCCGGCGTCGCGGTCGAACAGCGCCGACCGCTCGTCCGGCCCGAGGTCGGCGACAGTGCGTACGTTCATACCTCGGCTTCGAGACCGGTGGAAAAACGGGTTTCCCTTTGGGGCTACCGGAACAGCGCCGCACTGAGATGCAGCGCCGACACGCCGGCAGTGGCTACGACCATCGCGCCGGCGACGAAGAGCGTCGCAACCGACGGGACCCCGCCGCCAGCGGTCAACAACACTGCCACCAGCGTGATAGCGCCCCCCAAGAGTACCAGATGGGCCAGCACCCAGGGGAGCACGTCGCGGACGGCGGCGAGCGTTCGTCCGAGTCCACCCCTGGATTCGACACCGACACGCTGGCCCGGTCGGTAGAACTCTGACGCCGTGGCGTAGCCGTCCTGTCGGTCGGCCTGCTGTGGGGTGCTGGACGCTGTCGCTGCCTGTGCCGTCTCGTTTGCCATCCGCTGGGCGGCCTCGCTGATGGTCTCACTGGCGGCAGTGCTGCTGTCGACCGTCGGCGCTGTTGTCTCCTCGACCACCCAGCTGTCGTCCAGATATCGCCTCGCGTACGTCTCATGACCCAGTCGGTCGTAGCGTGCCCGTTCGTCCGCGTCAGTGAGCACTTCTTTCGCCGTAGTGATGCGCTGGAACTGTGTGCCAGCGTCTGGTTCGTCGGTGACGTCCGGATGGTGGCGTTTCACCTGTTTGCGGTACGCGCGGACGATGGCCTGCTCGTCCGCGTCTGGCTCCACGCTGAGGACCCCATAGAGGGTTGGCATTTCGAGTTAGTTATTAAATTTATTGGTCGAAAGACTACAAGAAGCTATCGACGGTTTCGACCGGCGAGCCGGCTTTCTGAACGAGGGCGAACACCGCGTTGTCGTTGGTTCGGATAGCGGCCGTCCAGCCGGCAGAGACACATGATTTCTTGTCAACAGGAGCGCTTCCGGGGACTACCCGACGTTCAGGCCAGCCACTCGTCGGGCTTCGTGTTGTAGTCGATATCAGTCGCCGCGAGATGCTCTACGTCGCTCCACTGGACGTCGTCGACCGTCACTTCCTCCCCGTCGTACCGGAGCCGTTTCCCGACCTCTTCGGGTTCGGGCTCGCGGTCACGGCGCTTGGCGACCTCGATGTCGTGGTCGTCGAACTCCTTGACGATGGTCAGGAGGTTCACCGGCCGGCCCCACAGTTCGAAGACGCGTTTGAGCACCTCCGTGGCCTGGTTGCGGTCGAGCATGATGCCGTTGTACTGGTGAGCGAGCAGCAGCTCGTTGCGGTTCCGGTAGTTGCCGTCCTGGACCACGACGGTGGGCTTGCCGAAGTTCGTAAACGAGAGCATCAGCTTCTTCTTTACGTCCTGGTGGTCCGTCGAGGTGACCCGGTAGTCGCCGGAGGCGTGGGTGTACTCGTAGGTGAAGTAGTCGTTGTCGTCGACGAACTCCTGGGTGAGAAACTCGTCGAGGAAGGTCACGTCGTTGTGGCTCTCGCGAATCTCGCGCATCCGGTCCCAGCCGCGAGTGTACTCCACGTCGGAGAGCGCCTCGGCGACGCTGTCGTATCGGGAATCGTCGAACATGTACCTGGAGACCCGCTCCAGTTCGGCCTGGCCGACACGGGAGACGAAGCCCCGATACTGGGGCTTGACCAGCGAGTAGTGCCGTTGGGCCAGCCCCTCGTAGGTCAGCACCTTCCAGGGGTACTTCGCCACGTCGAACTCGCCCTCACGGGCCGCAACGAGTCCCTCGGCGTCGATTCTGGGGTCCTCGGGGTCGAGTTCGTCGACGTGGCCGGCGACGTTTTGCAACCACGTCGGCGGTTCGAGGTGGTCCTGGACCTCGGTGAAGTCCACGACGTCGTGGAACGTCCGCCAGGTGATGCCCTCGGTCCGGAGCAGCCGCTCGACGACCTCCCGACGGTTCTCGGTGTTCTCGACGTACTCCCATATCTCGAGGCCCAGCTTGTAGGGGTTCAGCCCCGGCGAGCCAAGCACCTGGGCCATGTGGTCCGAGTAGAGGATGAACTCATCGTCGCCGGCGAAGCGCTCGCCGGTCATCATCAGCGACTCCCAGTAGGCGGCCCACCCCTCGTTCATCACCTTCGTCATCTTCTGGGGGGCGAAGTAGTACGCCTCCCGACGCATGAGTTCGAGGACGTCGTTCTGCCAATCGGTCATCTCGACCGCCTTCTCGGCGTCCTCGTCGTAGGCCATCCCGTGTTTGCGGATGAACCCGAGCACGTCCTTCTCCGGCTGGGACGGGAACGTCGCGCCGTTGTCCTCGTCTGACTGGGCGTCCAGCCACTCGTCGTCGAACACCTGGCGTTTGACCTCCTCGGAGAGGTCCAGCTCGTCGAGCTGGTCGGTGACGTCGACGCCCTCTATCTCCTCTAACCTATCGCGGGCCGTCTCGACCGGACGATACGGCTGGTGCTGGTCGATGTTGTCCTCCAGACAGAGGACGTGGTCGATAAAGCGCTCGACCTCGCTCCGGTCGATGTCGGGGTCCTGCATATACTCCCGGATGGTGTCACCGTGGCGAGCGAGCATGCCCGCGGCGTCCGGCCCGCGGCCGTCGTCTTCGCTGCCCGCCGCCCGCGGCGGCGCCCCGTCGCTGAAGAGGCCGAACCACTCGTTGTTCGCGAAGAAGTCCGCGTGGGCCTCGACGTGGGTGATGACCGCCTTCTGGTCGGCCAGGGTGTTTGACTCCTGCAGGAAGGCATGCGAGGGGTCGTCGTTGTTGACGATCTCGAAGGCCTTCCCGCCGAGGAACTGGCCCTGTTTCTGCTGGCGGTCGTACTGCATCCCCCAGCGCCAGTGCGGGTAGCGCTTCTGGAACCCGCCGTAGGCGATAAGCTCGTTCATCTCGTCGTAGTCGACCACCCAGTAGTTCACCGGGTACGGGGTCAGCCCCAGCCGCTCGGCGAGGTTGCTCGCCTCGCTGACCGGCTCCGCTAGTTCGTCGGCGATGCGCTGTTTCCGGAATCTGTCGTCGTTCATTCTGACTCCTCCGTGCTGAGGATCTCGTAGATCGCGTCGACAACGTCCTCCGGCGAGGTGACGTAGGCGACCGCGACGTTGTCCGAGTCGCGGAAGTTCCGCTCGACCTCCTCGGCGTGGGTCGCGTTGATTGCGTTGCCCGACGGCTGGGTCTCCACGTAGGCGTGGAGGTTCGCCGGTATCTCCTCCATCATCGGGATGACCCGCTCCTCGGTGTCGTTCGAGGAGTTCTCGCTGTCGCCGGCGGCGAAGACGTAGCGGTTCCACTCGCTCCAGGGGTACTCCTCTTCGAGGACCTCCGCAGCCACTTCGTAGGCGCTGGAGATGCGGGTGCCCCCGCCCGACCGGATGCCGAAGAACTCCTCGCGGTCGACCTCCCAGGCGTCGGCGTCGTGGGCGATGTAGACGAACTCGGCGTTGTCGTACTTGCCCTGGAGATACCAGTCAAGCGGCGTGAAGGTGCGTTCGACCAGCTCCCGCTTCTTCTGGCGCATCGAGCCGGACACGTCGCGGATGTTGACGACGACGACGTTCTTCTCGCGCTCCTCGACGACCTCCGGGTAGCGGTAGCGCTCGTCCTCACGGCGGAACGGAATCTGGTCGACCCCCTCCCGGCGGATGCGCGTCGAGGTGTCGACTTTTTCGACCTCGGCCTCCATCTGCTCGATGGAACGCCACGTCGATTTCTCGTCGGTCGGCAGGTCGTCGTAGGCGTCCTCTATCCACGCCTTCGAGACCGGGATGTTCTGTTCGCGGGCCCACTCGAAGACGGTGGCCGGCCCCCATCCATCGACTTTCAGCGCCTCGCGGATGTACTCCTCGTCGAAGTCCATCGCCAGCTTGCGCTTGAGCCCCTTCTTGAACAGCCGCTCGAAGTCCAGCGTCGAGGACGGCCCCGAACGGGTGATGTCCGTGAAGTCGCCCTCCTTCTCCTCGATGACCTTCTTCCCTTTGGGGTCGAGGTCCAGCCCGAGCTGTTCGTCGAGCTCCTGGGCGAACTCCTCGGGGTCCATCTCGTAGTACTCGTGTTCGCCGCCCTCCTCGCCGGGCTCGCCGTCCTCGCCCTCCTCGCCGTCCCCGGGCTGGGGCTGTGGCTGGCCGACGGGGTCGCCCTCCTCGGCGCCCTCCCCCTGGCCGACACCACCCTTGTCGCGCTGGTCGTAGGCGAACTCTGGGAGGTTGACGATCTTGATGGGTATCTTCACCTCGTCGCCACGCGACTGCCCGAGGTCGCCGTACTGGATGAACTCCGCCAGGTCCTGTCGGCGCTCTTCGCCCACTTCGCGGTACCGTTCGAGGTCGTCTTTCAGTCCCATCTGTAGCTCACCTGGCTCATGACGTGGCGGCTTGTCAGTTCCGCGGCCGCCTCGCTGTAGCCGTGCATCTCCATCATGTTCTGGATAGTCTCTGCTTTGAGCGCGGCCGTCTCGGTGCCCGACGGCGGGTTGTCCCACTGCTGTGGGTCGAAGTCCTCGTAGGTCCGCCTGACGTCGTCCCAGTCGTGGCTGCCAAGGACGGTCTTGATGACCGGAATCTCCTTGGGCGAGACGTCGCCGACGCGGAACTCCTCGTCGCGGCGCTGCCACGCGTGGCGGTTCAGCGCCGTGATTATCTTGTCGGTGCGGAACTTCGTGACCGCGTGGTCGGCCTCGTTGCCCTCGTAGTTCTTCTCGTCGAAGCGACCCAGGTGTTCTATCTCGAACACCTTCATCTTCAGCGGGTCCGGGTCGACGTACTCTCCACGCTCGTTCTCTAGCTGCTCGTCGGAGGCCCAGGCGTACACCTGCTCGATGTACTCCTCGACCGTCGACTCGTCGACGCGCTTGTCACGCATCAGGGCGGCCAGCACGTCCTGCTCCTGTTCGCCGAAGATGTAGTTTTTCACTGGCACCACGCGCTCCTCGTACTCGGTCGCCTCGCCGGGCGAGAACACCGGCGCGTCCTGTAGCCCCTCGGCGATGGCGTTTAACACGTCCCGCGGCATGATGACGTGTTCAACTGGCAGGTCCGGGTGGTGGCGGTCCTGCGCTTCGTGGAGCAGGTCGGCCACGACGTCACGGACGTAGGTCACGGGGATGCCGTGGTCGCCGTCCGTGGGCGTTATCTCGACGTCGTAGTCGCCGATGTCGACGCGCTCGTCGCCCTCCATCAGGTACCCGCGGTCGAAGAGGAGCGCCTTCTCGACGAGGTCCAGTCCAGCGGGGACAGTCGAGCTGTCAAGCCGGGAGACCACCGCGTAGAGCGCTGCTGCCTCGATAGTGTGGGGCGCGATGTCCTTCTCCGTCGGCGTGTCGAGGTCGTCCCTGACAGCGACGCGCACCGGCTCCTGAATCCACGTCTCCAGTTCCTCCCAGGAGTCCGGGTCCCAGACGCTGGTCTCGTTCGTGAGCTCCCGTCGTAGCAACTGCGACTCGAGCGAGAGGTTCGTCAGGTAGGTGAACTCGTGTTTGTCGAGCCGGCGCTTGAGGGCTTTCAGCGGGTCCTGGCCCTCCCGGTCGGCGTGCTGATTGAGCTGGGCCTCCAGGTCGGGGTTGGAGATGATGACAAGCTGCGTGTCGACGTCCATCCCGATGCCCTTGTCCAGCTTGACGCGGCTCTCGTCGGGGACGTTCAGCAGCTTCTGGAGCAGGTCGGCGTGCTGGGCGGCGTCCTCGACGACCGTCAGCAGGCCGTTGCCCTGTGAGAGCACGCCGTCGTAGGAGAACGCCTGGGGGTTCTTCCGGCCCCGCGAGTCGAGTTCGCGGAGCATTCCGTGCATCCATGACCCCACGAGCCGTTCTTTGGGCGTCCCTTCGTCCTCCGAGTGGAGGATGCCGATTCCCCGACCCAC
Organism: Haloarcula rara; assembly: GCF_029338235.1. Lineage (GTDB taxonomy): Archaea > Halobacteriota > Halobacteria > Halobacteriales > Haloarculaceae > Haloarcula > Haloarcula rara. Next base: position 2,937,690 of record NZ_CP119785.1, on the reverse strand, counting down.
GTCGACGACGAAGTTCTTGACTCGCAGATGCGAGGGGTCGGTGACGGCGGAGAAGAGGTTCTCCTCGCCGGCCCGTCGGTACTGCTCCTCCAGGAAGTTGTACGCCTCCCGCGAGAAGGGGTCCAGTTCACCCTCGACGCGGACCTCGATGTGGTCGTCGAGTCGGTCGTTTATTTCGGCCAGCAGGTCCTCGCGGACGTCCTTCGGAAAGACCGCCAGCGGGTGGACCTGGACGGGGCTCTCGTACCAGTCGTCCTCGTCCTGGATGGGCGTGTCGCCGTAGGTCAGGGCGCTGTCGCTGCCGCCGGCGCCCGCGACGTTCCACTCCACCGTGTACCGGCGTCCCTCCGGCGTCCGGGAGTACTCGCGCAGGCCGTTGATGAGACAGCGCTTGAGCTCGGATTTGCCCGTCGCGGTTGGCCCCTCGAGCCAGACGATTTTCTCGTCTTTGCCCCGACCCGCCGCGATAGAGCGGAGGTCATCGACGAAGGCGTTGAGCACCTCGGTGTTGCCCAGGATGGCGTGCTCGCCGTCGTTGTGCGGGTCGTCGAAGAAGCGGTAGCGCTCCTTCTCGTCGCCCTCCTCGATGACGGTCCGGGTCCCCGCCGTCTCGATGGCCGCGAGCAGGTACTTCGAGGCGTGCGAGGCGATTCCTGGCGACTCCAGGAGCGTGTCGACGTACTCGGAAAGCGCCATCGGCTCCTCGTAGGTCGCGTCGAGGGCCTCGTCGGCGCGGTCGATGTACTCCTCGCCGCTCATCTACTCCTCCATCTCGCTTTTGGCGACCTCCGCGCCGGCGAACTCGAGGACTTCCTTCGCGCCCTCTTCGGAGTAGCCCTGTTCCATGAGGGCGTCGATCCACTGGTTGCGCTCGTCGTCGTCCATATCGCCGCTGGAGACCAGCGCGGAGAAGTTGATGTTGTGTTTCTTGTCCTCCCAGAGCTTACGCTCCAGGGCGCGGCGCAGGCGGTCGTTGTCCTGTGGATTGAAAGTGTCACCCTCGCGAGCACGGCGGGAGACCCAGTTCGATACTTCCTGGCGGAAGTCGTCCTTGCGGTCCTCGGGGAGGTTGAGCTTCTCCTCGACAGAGCGCAGGAACTGCTCGTCGGGCTCCTGTTCGCGGCCCGTGAGTTCGTCCTCGACGGTGTCGTCGTCGATGTAGGCCATCACGTGGTCCATGTACTTTTCGCCCTGGCGCTGTATCTCGTCCATGTCGTATGCCAGCGCGTGTCGCACATCCTCGATGGCCCGCTCCTTGTACTCCTCGCGCACCAGTTCGAGGAACCGGTAGTACTGGTCGAACGACTCGGCGTCGATGGAGCCGTGGTTCTCCAGGTTCCCCTCCAGGTGGTTGAACGTCGTCAGCGGCGAGAGGAAGGTCCGCGAGCGATGCATCGAGTCCATGATGGCCTCGGCGATCTCGTCGCCGATGAAGCGGGGCGAGACGCCGTCCATCCCCTCGCGGATATCGGCGGCCTGTTCGGCCTCCTCGCGGAGCTTCTTGACGTCGATGTCGTCGGCTTCGTCTATCTCGCCGTTGTAGGCCTTGGCCTTCTGGACCAGCTCGACCGACTCGGTGTCGGGCTCCTCGATGCGGGTCAGCACGCCGAAGAGACCGGCCATCTCCAGGGTGTGGGGTTCGACCTGGATGTCCGGCAGGTCGGCGTTCCGGAGCATCTTCCGGTATATCTTCGCTTCCTCCTCGTACTGGAGGACATAGGGGAAGTCGATGCGCTTGGTCCGGTCGTTGAAAGCCTCCATCTTCTCGTCGCCTTTCTTGTCCCGGTACTCGGGCATGTTCGTCCGGCCGACGATGACCTGGTCGATGTCGATCCGGGGGTTGTTCTTCGGCTTGATGGTCTGTTCCTGACTGGCGTGCAGGAAGTCATAGAGGAACTCCCGCTGGAGTTTGAGCAGCTCCTCGCCGGAGAAGATACCGCGGTTCGCGTTACAGAACGCACCCGAGTAGTCGAACGCTCGGGGGTCGCTCTCGCCGTAGATGGCTATCTTCGAGTAGTTGACGTCGCCGGTCAGTTCGGTCTCGTCCTGGTTTTTCTTGTCCTTGGGTTCGAAGGTCTCGATACCCTGGCGCTGGTTCTCGTCGGCGACAAACCGTATTATCTCGACGTGGTTCTCCAGCACTTCCTGGAGGTTGTCGTCGTAGGACGCCAGTAGCCTGTCCATGTAGAACTCCGAGGCCGGGTCGAGGTCCTGCTCGTTGCGGATGGTGTAGGGAGCGTCTAGCTCCTCGTTGATGTCCTCGATGACCTTCTCGCGCTGGTCCTGTGGCAGCAAGACGAGCGGGTCCTGATTCATCGGCGAGCGGACCACATCGTCGGCGGGGTCCTGGTCGTGGACGACGTCACAGAGGTTCGTCCAGCGGAACGTGTACATCCGACCCTCGTCGCCGCGGGTGTAGTCCTCGTAGTAGCGCCGGACCTGTCGGTCGAAGTCGGACTTCCCGGAGCCGACCGGACCCAGCAAGAGCTTGATGCGTTTCTCCGGGCCCAGACCACGGGCGCCGGACTTGACCTTATTGACGAACTCGTGAATGGCCTCGTGGACCTCCCGGCCGTAGAAGGTGTTCTCGCCGTCGGTGATGGGGTCCTCGCTGGCTATCTTGTACTCGACGACGCCGGCGTCCTCGTCGTACTCGGTGCCGTAGTAGTCGAACATATCCGCCACGCGCTGATGGGCGTTGCGGGCGATTCGTGGGTCCTCGTACAGCTGGTCGAGGTACCAGTCGAACGTCCGGGTGGTCCGGAGGTCCGCTGGAATCGTGTCCTGGTACTCCTGGCTCAGTGCTTCTAGTGTCTCTTTGTTCTGACTCATGCTATCTCGATTAGTTCTTCACGCGACGCAATCGACGCCACGCAAACGCCTCGGGGACAGTCCAACTGTAACAGCCGCCGCTCCGACCGGGAATCAGCGGGAGCCGCGGCATGACCCGTCCGTTCGGGCCGTTTGGCAAGCGATACCATGTGAATGCTGGCGGGGTGGGACGGTACCGCTCCACCCTCCTGGTAACGGGCGACAGCCTTCGACTGTGGTTCCGATACTATTTATCACATGAGAGCTTCAACAATAAGAGCCTTTTGCCACAGTACATAAAACACCGGGAATCTTACCCGGATATCTACGGGTTAACCGAGAGACGGCAGAGCGCCGGTATGGTATACCAAAGCAGTATTCTGGTATGTAGTTTATAAGCAATCGGAGCCGGGGACAGCCGACAGCGTATTGACCGCCGAGCCACAGCCCCCGAGTATGGACACAGAGGCGCTGGCCGAGGACTGGACGGTGTGGAACCAGACCGAGACGGAACTCATCCTCGCGTACCGTCCCGACGTCTTCGACAGCGAGGCCTTCCCCGCCCCGTGCCTGCCGACCATCTATCTCACCCACGGCAAGCGGACCCGTCGCCCCGGCGCCGACCGCTCCGGTGAGGACTGGTACGTGACCTTCTACCTGGAACCGGAGGTGGACCACCAGGCCGAGGTTGTGGCTGACCGCGAGCGGGCCGTCGAAGCCGCGGTAACGCTCGCAAACGACTTCGCTGCCGGCGAGTTCGACTTCCGGTCGCTGTACCAGGTGCCCCGCGAGGCGTATCTGGACGAACTGGACGAACTGACAGGCCGAGCCTGACACTTACGTTCGCGCCCCTTCTACAGTCAGCCATGGCTACAGTCACGCTCGTCGGCACCCGGCTCGCCGAGGTCGACGAGGAGTTCGTCTACCACGGCGAGGCGTCGGGGTGTGCAGGGTGTCCCTATCGGGACCAGTGCCTGAATCTCACGCCAGGTCGCCGGTATCGAATCACCGAGGTCCGCGAGAGCGGCCAGACGCTCGACTGTGCAGTCCATGAGAGGGGCGTCCGCGCCGTCGAGGTCGAGCCCGCCGCTATCCGGGTGAACGTCCCGACCAAGGGCGCCTTCGCCGGCAGCAAGGCCGAACTGGCCGGCCCCTGTCCGCACACGGAGTGTCCGAGCCACCCCTACTGCGAGCCCAAGGGCGCTGATTTCGACACCGAGTACCGCATCAGCGACGTGCTGGGCGACCCGCCACACGACTACTGCATGCTGGACCGGGACCTCACGATGGTCGAGTTCGAGGCGCCCGAGGACGCCTGAAGGATAGCTGACCCCGGCTAGTCCAGCGTCCCGACGTGACTCCCCATGTAGCCGAAGACGTCCCTGTACCCCTCGGCAGAGAGCAGAACGGGATGGAACGTCTCGTCGGCGTAGATCGTCTCCCCGTCCGCCGCGGCGATTGGGTCGCCCGCGGCGACCTCCTGGAAATTCTGGACGAACACCTCGTACTCGTCGGCGGCGGCGTCCTTGGGGATTGGACCGCCCAGCTGGAACACCGGGAGCGACTCGTTCCGGACCGGTGACGGCTCGTCCGTAACGTCCAGCGCGGCCAGGAACTCCCGGATGACCTGCTCCGCGTTCGCGGCGGCCTCGGGCGACCCCTGGTAGCCACACTCGATTTCGATGGCCGACGGGGCGACCGAGAACAGCCGCCCCTCGTTGTTCCCCTTGGTTCGGACGACCGCGTCGACCGAGAGCCTCGGGCAGACCTCCCGGGCCAGGTCAGTTATTTCGTCGACCAGCGCGAACATGCCGTCGTAGGACTGCGTGGAGTGCAGGGAGAGGACGGTACATCCCTGCAGTTCCTCGGCTAGCTCGGCGGCCAGGCGCATCTCGTAGACGTCGCTTCCGGGGTCGCCCGGAAACACGCGATTCAGGTCGAGTTCGAGGTAGCGCTCGCCCGCCGCCAGCGCTCGCTCGTTGACCACGATGAACTTCACGGGCTGGGACACTGCGGGCGGGTCCGACAGCACCGCCTCGATGCCGTTACGGCCACAGGGCTCGTCGCCGTGAATGCCGCCGACGACGGCGATATCGGGTTCCCCTTCGCCCAGTTGCTCCACTCGCATCTATCTGTACGTGACCACCCGGCTATTAGAGTCGTGTGGATTCCGCTGTGGTCCCGGGCGGTGATAGGTACGCCTTTAGTAAGGCGACATTATTCATCAGCTACACGATGCAACGACGCCGTTTCCTCCAGCTCTCGGGTGTGTGTGAGTCCGTGGCACTCGCCGGCTGTCTCACCGACGAATCGGACGGAGCGCCCGCTGACTCTGCGTCCACGGGGACCGAGTCTGGAACTGAGACGGAAGCAGTAGACGAAAATCCCGACAGCGACCTGACAACACCGGTCGAGACGCTCTGGGAGGCGTACAACGAGGCCGATATCGACGGGATGCAGGCGGTTTTTCACCCGGATTCGGACGCACGGCCGACCGAGGACGGGGTATCCTTCCAGGGGCAAGTGACTATCAGTGCGACGACGGTCAGCGACCGTGGCGGCGAGTCAGCGACCGTCGAAGCCGACCTCGTCTACGAGACGGCGACCGACCGGAGCAAACGGACTGAAACCTACGAACTGCGCGCGTACGAGAGCCGCTGGGTCATCTGGAGCCAGGGCGTGACCAGCTCAGACTCCGGGGGTAGCTCCCCTCCCCCACAGATAGCCTTCGAGTTCGAGTACGACACGTCTGCGACCGGCGGCTCGGACGACGGCGTCCTGACAGTCACGCATACGGCGGGCGACACCGCCGACGCAGCGCTGTTGTTTCTCCGCGGCTCGGGTATCGTGGAACTCGACGGCGTCGAGACCGACGTGACGGTTCCCGACACGAGTTGGAGCGACGCGACCGGCGTCGAGGACGTCAGTGCTGGAACGAGTGTCTCCCTCAGCGTGACGAGTGACTGCGAGGTCAGCGTCGTCTGGGACTCCTCCGACGGCGACGACTCGACGGTCCTCACTCAGTACGACGGGCCGGACGCCTGAGACCGTTCGTGCGGGTTGCTGTGGTGAGGGCCGGGCGGGATCGACGCTACCAGTGAGAGACGTCGAGTGCCTCTCACTCTAATTGCTCGGCGTACGCGTAGTTAGATTCGTCCGCGACCGGATAGCCCTCGTCGAGGCGAATCTGCCAGCCATGCAGCACTGAAGGGTCCGTCAGGGCATTCGACATGGTGGTTCGCACGCCGAGCACATCTACTCCGTAATAGTCGTTTGGTACGCCCCGGAAGTATTGCAGCGCCGTCCGAAACAGCGAGCGCATCCCGTCGTCATCCTCGAAGTCGAAGTGTTTGTACGCGCCGGCGGCGACCTGGACCATCCCGTGGAGGAACTTGCTCTCGGTGCTGCCCCGGCCGTAGTTGTACCACTCGTCCTCGAAACAGTCGTGTGAGTCGTGGAACTCGCCGTCGTTGAACAGCGCCACGCCGTGGACGACCGCCCGGCGCAGCGTGGCGTGTTCCCACTGCCCGTCGGCTCGCCACCCCGTCGGGTTCCCGGCCGGCGGGCCGACGCTGTCGTCGCGCGTGTGTTCGTCCATGCCGGAGTGTCGGCCGCCCGAGGGGTCAATCTAGCGGTCCCACGCAGGACCGCGAGCGACTCGTCGCTGTTTCCGTACGACATTTATACCCCCGCGTCACTTGTGGGAACTGCATACAGCGCGTGCGAGGGTAGCCAAGCCTGGAAACGGCGGCGGACTCAAGATCCGCTCCTGTAGAGGTCCAAGGGTTCAAATCCCTTCCCTCGCATCGCTGTGGGTGCAACTCCCGCCGATGCGGAAGCCCGCGTGGAGCGGTCTTCCCTCGCAACAACTTCTGATGAGACTCACCGAATAGAGGCGGCGGACTCAAGATCCGCTCCTGTAGAGTCGTCGCGAGCGGTGAAACCGCGAGCGACTGCTCGGAAGACGAAGCGGCGAACGGTGCAACCGTGAGCAAGCGAGTCTTCCGGTGGTCCAAGGGTTCAAATCCCTTCCCTCGCATCGCTGTGGGTGCAACTCCCGCCGATGCGGAAGCCCGCGTGGAGCGGTCTTCCCTCGCAACATTCTGACCGAGAGCGGACCCGAGCAGCCACTGGTCACGGCGGCAGCTATCCAGTACTGGCTGGTAATCTCCATGAATAATAACTAACTTTATACGTGCCCGTGTGCAACACTCTATCATGGCCACAGAACAGTCCGATACTTCCGGTCTCGGGGTCCCCCCGCTGGAGAATACGGCGTTTTTCGCCATCGAAGCCGACGACGAGTACGTCCGCATCGAGCAATCGCTGGGTAACCAGGTCATGTATACGCCGTCCGAGGCGCGCGATATCGCTAACGCCATTCTCGACGCCGTCGAGGACGCAGAGTAATCCTACCGGCTCTACCGGACTGGTGTGGGTTATCTCCCGAGAAGACTCCTCTTTCACGAACGTAGCGCCGGCAGTGGTCCCATCTCCCGACTTGCCTCAGACCGAGCCGCTAAAGCCGGCCCGCTGCCAGGGGCATCTATGCCGGATGCGCTACACCGCACTGCGCTCGCCGAGCGGGCCGCAAGGGCCGGGGGTGTCGTGGCACGGAACCAGTTCCGTGAGGCGGTCACCGTCGAGACGAAATCGAGCAAAAACGACGTTGTGACCGAAATCGACCGGGACGCCCAGTCGCAGGTGGTCGCCACCGTTCGGGAAGAGTTCCCGGACGACCGCTTCCTCTGTGAGGAGGAACTGGTCTCGCGGTCAGGGCCCGAGACGGTCGAGACCGAGCCGACCCCCGTCGAGTCCGTGCCGGAGACGGGGACGGCATGGGTCGTCGACCCCATCGACGGGACCACGAACTACGTTCGCGGCCTGCGCACCTGGACGACCAGTGTCGCTGCGATGGCCGACGGCGAGACGGTGGGTGCGGCGACGTACATGCCGTCGATGGGGGACCTCTACGCCGGCGGTCCGGAGAGCGCGACGCGTGACGGGACGACGCTGTCGGTGAGCGACCGCACCGACCCCGAGACGTTCGTCGTGACCCCCGTCGGCTGGTGGGAGCTCGACGACCGCGCCGAGTTCGGACGGCTCTGTACCGCCGTCGTCTCCCGCTTTGGCGATATGCGACGCATCGGTAGCTTCCAGGCAACGCTCGCGTTTATCGCCGACGGCGCCATAGAGGGGGCGGTCTGCCCGACGTCGACAAACCCCTGGGACACCATCGCCGGCGTCCACCTGGTTCGCCAGGCCGGTGGGAGAGTCACGGACCTGGACGGGGAGCGCTGGACCCACGACAGCGTCGGCCTCGTCGCCTCGAACGGTCAGGCCCACGACGAACTCGTCGCGGCCGCGAACGAAGCGCTAGAGTAGGTTGTGACGGTTCGACGTCCGGCGCACACGCGACCGGAAGCCTGAAATCGACGCCCGCCGGTCACACGGCCATGAACACCTACGAGCGACTCAGCGAGGAGTACGGGCCGGCCCGGCTCTGGGTCGCCTCCTTCGTCGGTATCGTCGTCGCCACCGCCGGCGCGGCGGTCGCGATGCCGACACGCGTCTGGGACCGCTTCCTCTGGCACTACTTCTGGGGTCCGGTGTACGCCGACGCGAAGGCCGCGAGCTGTGCGGTGATGACCGACAGCGGCCCGGAACCGCTGTATCAGGGCTGTTCGGCCGCGGTCGAGAGCGGCGCTATCGTCGCCGAGCCCGGCTACACCATCGTCTCAGAGATCGGGTATATGCTCATTCTGGTGTACATGCTCGTCGGCGTCTATCTCCTGCTCGAGCGCCTGGAGATAGCCGGGGACCCGAATCTCTACTTCGCCTTTGTCCCGTTCATGCTGCTTGGTGGCGCGCTCCGGGTCGTCGAAGACGGCACCGACCGGGCGGTCGAGGCCGGTGTCGAACCGCTCGTGCAGTACCCCCTGAGCTCCGTCATCATCAGCCCCGTCATCTACGGGACCGTCTTCCTCATGACGCTGGTCTCCCTGCTCGCCTGCCTGGAGCTCGACCGCCGCGGCGTCGTCGACAGCTACTACCGTGCGACCGCCGGCGTCGGCGTCGCGCTAGTCGCGCTCACGCTCGCCTACCTGACGATGGGCGCGCTGACGACAGAGTACTCCACGCTGTACCTCTCCGTGCTCGTCTCGACGGTGGTCATCGCGTCGGCGCTCTCCTATGGTCTCTACTGGCTGTTCGAGAACTACGCGCCCGAAGTCAACAGCGGCACGGGCTACATCGGCCTACTGGTCATCTGGGGCCACGCCATCGACGGCGTCGCCAACGTCATCCTGGCTGACTGGCTGGACGCTCTGAGCGTGCCGCTCACGTACTACCCCAAACACCCCGCCAACGCCTTCATCATCTCGACGACCGAGGCGCTCCAGCCGGCCGGGCTCACCGCCGCCATCGGCACCTCCTGGCCCTTCCTCTTCGTGAAGCTGGCCGTCGCTTCGCTCGTGGTCTGGTTGTTCAACGACGAGTTCCTCGAGGAGAGCCCCCGCTACGCGCTGCTCTTGCTCGTGGCAGTCACCGCTGTCGGACTGGGTCCCGGGACCCGGGATATGCTCCGGGCCACCTTCGCCATCTAGACGGTCTCGACCGTCGAGACAGCTACGGAAACGGGTGATGCGCCCGGTCGAGCCGGGGTTCGAACCCGAGCTCGTCGGGCACTCGCTCGGCTCGCTCGCCGAAATACGGCTCCTCGAAGAAGAGCGGCTGGGCCGTCGGTGCGAGGACCCGCACGGCTTCGAAGCCCAACTGTTCGAGGTCCCGCGTCGTGAGCCGGGTGGCGTAGGGGTCCAGCCCTGCCTCGGTGACGCGCTCGACGAGCATCGAGAGCTCCGCCGTCCCGTCGTCCGGGACGGTGTCGGGGCCGATACTCGCCAGAGGCACCGCGGTCTCGGCCTCGAGGAGTGACGCGGCGTCGTCGGGCCGGCCAGCGTAGTGACCGATGGCGCCGGCCGCCTCGCCTGCGCCGTCCCGGCCCATCCCACGGAGCTCGAGCCAGTTCTGCAGGGCCTCTTCGAGCGCCCCGACGGCTGCGTCGGCCGGGTCCAGCCCGGCTGCCGACCCCAGCGCGAACTCGGGCCAGTCCTCGCCCCGCAGCGCCACGGCGACGACCGGCACGTCGACGTCCTGCGTGAGCAACACTGCCGTCGCGTCCAGTCCCTCGGACCGAGCGCGGCGCCGAAGCACGTCGTAGGCCTCGGTCTCGACGACGATCTCCAGCGGGTCGTACGTCGAGTACCACGCGAGCATGGCGGCGTCGCGCTCGACGACCTCGTACAGCCCCGATAGCAGGGCCTCGGTCTCCGTGCTCCCGAGTCCAAGCCCGGTCGTCACTGGCGGTCTGACCGCCTGCGAGGGCGGCGGATAGAGTACCGTCTCGGCGGGCACGTCGACCTCGTTCCCGCTTTCCAGGTGGTGTGCGGGGAGCCACTGTAACACCTCGTCGACGCCGCCATCGTCGGGCCGGACGAAGCTGGCAGGCGCAAGCGCGTCCGCGACGTCGGTCGCCGTCCCCATCGGCAGGTCGTCCGCGTGGTAGACGCCCGCGGCGTATCGCTCGTAGCTCTCGCCCAGCGCCTTCATGAAGGCCGTGTCCCAGTCGCTCGCGACGCCGGCGGCCTGCTGTGACGCGCTCACGTCGCTGAATCGCTCCGTGTTCGCGACCGTCGCGAGGTAGTACGGCGCCGGAAACGACTCGGCTTCGCCCACCTCGCTGACGATGCCGACGCGGTCGTCCAGTCCGCCCTCGGCCCGGGCGAGGGCGTCCCGGTCGTAATCAGGGTCGGTTCCCTGAAGGGTCCAGGTCCGCGCGCCGCCACAGTCACAGCCCGGAACAGGCAGGAACTGCCGCTCCGTGAAGGGCAGTTCCACGACGGTGCCGGGGAGGGGTCCCGTCCCCGAAAGGGCCCGCTCGATGCGCCGACCGGCGACGGCACCCGCGAAGCGCTGCGTTCCGCTGTCCGGGGCCTCGGTCGGGGCCTGTCCCTGGTCCACGTTCGCCCGGACACGTTCTGTGAGACAGTGATAACAGCCCGTCTCGGGCCCGAAGCCGGCGACGGCGGCGTCCACGACCGGGACCCCGCCGACACCGCCGAGTTCGACTGCGACCCACGTCGTCCCCAGTTCCCCGGCGCGGTCGCTTGCGGTCCCGAACTTGTCCGATGTCACCTGGTCGACGACGACCGCGAGGTCGGCCGGTCTGACGAGCGGGTCGTCGGCTCGACGCACGCTGGCGTGGCTGTCGGAAAGGGCCGCCACGAGAGACTCGACCGCCGGGCCGTTCCCGACGACTTCGACAGTTGTCATAGCCCCACTGAGACGACAAGGGGAGAAAAACCTAGGCCGCCAGCAGGCTCTGGGCGACCGTCGCCAGCTCGTCGCCGTCGGCATCTTCGAGCCGCTCGTCGCCCAGCATCAGACGGAGGCGCGGTCGGCCCACGTCGATGGGGACCTTCTCCGTGTCGATGAGGCCCATGTCCTCTAGCTTCGTCTTGGTGCGCGAGAAGGTCGCCTTGCTCGCGAGCCCGACGTCCTCGCCCCACTTGCTGATGTCGTAGAGCAGCTCGTTGTTCCGGGCCGCCACCAGCAGGCTGATGGTCACTTCGTCGAGACCGTCACCGTCGCCCCTGGCGGTCGCCAGCGAGCCGAGCACGCTGTCGAAGTCGTCGGCGGTCTCCGGCCCGATTTCGGACTCCAGTGTCGTCCGGACACGCGAGATGGCGGGGGTGCGCAGCGAGTACGCCTCGGCGTTCTCCCAGGTGTTCTCGTAGTACGCCTCCGCGTCGTCGACGAAGGTGTCGTCGTCGGTCCCGAGCCCGCCGACGACGTCGCCGATAGTGACGAGCGCGTAGACACCGTCGGCCGTGACGGCGACGGAGTGATTGGGGACCGTCTCGAGCAGTCGCATCGAGAGTGTGCCGTCCTCGACGAGGTCGGCCGCCGTACTCGCGACGAGGAAGTCGTCCATCACGTCTTTCAGTGTCCGCTCGTCGGCGAGGACGCGCACTTCAGCACCGACTTCCTGACGGTCGAGCGTCGTCATCAGCGCCGAGATAGTCTCCTGTGACGGGTTCACCACGTAAATCGGTGAGTCAGTCTCCTCGAACACCGAGGACAGCATCGAGCCGATATCGTCTTGCAGTAGGGTTGTACTCATTGACCTATACTGTCTATTGACGGGATAAACATTTAATTTCATCGGCCGATTATCATTGATTTCGTCGCTTCGACTCTCATATCGACTATCAAATCAGTACAAATATATCTATCAGTTACCAATATTATGTACGTCCTCTTGACAATAACAGTGCTGATTCACGACGAATGACTGCCCTTTGGTCGGTCTGTAACTAGTATCTAAATCGTTAGAAATCCGGATCCAATCTCGCAGCGAGGTCCTCAGACCAGTGGAAGTCGCCCTCGAAGATGACTGGCAGGGAGTTCGATTCGAGCGTCTCGACGAGCGTCGCCGCCGAGACGGTGTGCTCGGTCGCGGTCCCGTTGAGGGCCCGTTCGCCGTCGACTGGGAGGTCGTAGCTCTCGCCAGCCCCCTGTGGCGTCATCACCTCACAGGTGAGGTCGTAGCCGCTATCGGCCTCACGCACCATCACCACGACGGGGTCTGTCGGCCCCGGCAGCAGCGCGTACGTACCGTCGCCGACGACGGCGTAGTCTTTGCTCATCATGATGCGACGCCGGGCCAGTTGCAGCGCTCGCTGGATGCTGAAGCCGTTCGAGAGCAGCCTGGCGAAGGCGGTCCCGACCATCGCTGCGTGACTGTCGAGGACGTCTGCGAACGTGACGGCCCCGGCCACGGAACCCTGCTCTATGAGGGCCAGTCCCTGCTGGTAGGAGCCACAGGCGTTCAGAAAGAACGTTCGCGTGCGTGACTCCGACAGAGACGACATCGAGAGGGTCCCGTCCGGGCAGCACAGGCCGTCATCCTCACAGTGGCCGATGAAGTGGACGAAATCGTTCTCCGACTCGAACACGTCAGCGAGCTCGCCCGTCGTCAGCCGGTTGGAGACGGTGACGTCCATCGGGAGGTCGGCCGCCCGGTATATCTCCGAGACGGCGTGGCGTTCGTCCGACATCTCCATGTCGTTCAACACTACGGACAGCTGGAGCCGGTCGGTCTCTTTCTTCCGATAGCGGTAGCGGTTCTCGTAGGCCGAGGGGGTCGTCTTGAACGCGTCTATGGGCGTCCCGGGCGCCAGCCAGCCGTGGACGCGTCCGACGCCGCCGGTCGGTTCCACCATCGCCGTTTTTTCGGCCTCTCCCCGGGTGTACGAGTCCGAGAGTGTCTTCTCCAGGAGGTCACACCGTTCCAGTTCCGAGCCGTTCGAGAGGTAGATGAGCGAGAGCTTATCGAGCAAGAAAGGGAGACAGCGAGCGCGTTCGAGCGACGGTTGCGTGTGCGTCGAGAGGTGCCACTCCGGCACCGCGGCGTCGACGGCGTCGGTCGGCGTCGACAGATACCGCTCCAGGCGCCCCGCCGGTGACAACGACCGCACTGTCTCCGGGTCCAGCGAACACCGCTCCAGCAGTTCGGGGTCGGATTCGGGATTCATCCGTCGGACAAGACAGTCCAGATAGAACAGCCGCTGGACCATCGACGCCACCTCGTCCTGGAAGTCCGGGAACGGACCGAACTCGTGGTAGACGTCGGCGTCCGCAGCGGTGAGAACGACCCGTTTCCGGTCGCCGACTGTCACGTCGGCCCCCAGGTAGTACGCAAGCGGCGCCAGCACGAACAGCGACTCGACACAGGCCGGCGCCCGCAGTTCGATACCCGTCTCGGGCTTCGTGTTCGCCAGCTCGGTCGGGATAGCCGTGTCTTCCCCTGTCGTCAACAGCGGCGGGTGGCCACGCTGGCCGGGATGGGAGCGTGACGGGCTCAGCGTGTGGTGGGCCGCACTCATGTGTGAGATACCCGTCGCCAGCCCCTGGGGCGTTTCCGGCACCTCGATGTGGGCCGGGCCGATAGACGTCGACTCGCCGACGCCGACAGACACCTGCTGTGAGTCCCACAGTGACACGATCGTGTCGCCCGCCGTGGGCCGCAGTGATGCGGGGCCGTCGAAGCGGACGTGGATACGCCCCTGCTGTGTCGTCAGGGGGCTCCCGTCGCGAGTACCGTCTGCGGTCTGGACAGTGACCGAGAGAAGATACGCACCCTCCGGCAGTTCAGAGGGGCTAGTCAGTGTATACTGGGCGTCACAGTCAAGCGCAGCAACCGTGGGTTCCGTGCCGGGGACGCGGAGGCGGGCGGTCCGCCCGCGTACGCAGTCGGTCGTCGCACGCGGAATCGTCTCAGGTGGACACTCCCGTCGCTCGTTCAGTTGCGCGAGGACTGTCGATACTCCTGAGCGGTCCTGTCGTGCAGTCTTGGCCGCAGTCCCCTGCTCCGCGGCCGTACCTGCCACCCCCCAAGAGACCATGTACTATGTACTGTAGGCTTATTCATTATATACGTACTGATAACCAGGTACGCATTTCCTACTGACATAATCCGGGTCCGTGTCCGGATGAAAATCTGCCAGCTGCTCACACGGTCACGGGCAAAGGGTAGATTATTGACGGGCCGGTCCCGACCCACTCACATGAGCTACGACACCGTCCGCGAAGCGGACCCTGCTGTCGCAGACGCACTCGAAGGCGAGCGGGCACGCCAGAACGACACGCTGGCTATGATTGCCAGCGAGAACCACGTGTCCGAGGCGGTCATGGAAGCCCAGAGCTCTGAGCTCACCAACAAGTACGCCGAGGGCTACCCCGGCGAGCGCTACTACGGCGGCTGTGAGTTTGCCGACGACGTCGAACAGCTGGCGATCGACCGCGCCAAGGAGCTTTGGGGCGCCGACCACGTCAACGTACAGCCCCACTCCGGTTCGCAGGCCAACATGGGCGTCTATCTCGGCGTCCTCGAACCCGGCGACAAGATTCTCTCACTGGATCTGACACACGGCGGCCACCTCTCACACGGCCACCCGGCGAACTTCGCCGGTCAGGTGTACGAGGTCGAGCAGTACGAGGTCGACGAGGAGTCGGGCTACATCGACTACGAGGGCCTCCACGAGCACGCCGAGGAGTTCGAGCCGGACATCATCGTCTCGGGCTACTCCGCGTACCCGCGCGAGGTCGACTTCGGTCGCATCCAGGAGGCCGCCGACGCAGTCGGCGCCTACCATCTGGCCGACATCGCGCACATCACCGGACTCGTCGCCGCGGGCGTCCACGAGTCGCCCGTCGGTGTCGCCGACTTCGTCACCGGCTCGACGCACAAGACCATCCGGGCCGGCCGCGGCGGCATCATCATGTGTGACGAGGAGTACGCCGACGACATCGACGCCGCCGTCTTCCCCGGCTCCCAGGGCGGCCCCCTGATGCACAACGTCGCCGGCAAGGCCGTCGGCTTCAAGGAGGCCCTCGAACCGGCCTTCGAGGAGTACGCCCAGCAGACCGTCGACAACGCCGTCGCCCTCGGCGACCGACTCAAGGAACACGGCCTCGACCTCGTTTCCGATGGCACCGACAACCACCTCGTCCTCATCGACCTGCGTCCGTCCCACCCGGACACCACGGGCAAGGATGTCGAAGCGGCACTGGAGGAGGCTGGCATCGTCCTCAACGCCAACACCGTCCCCGGCGAGACGCGTTCGGCGTTCAACCCCTCGGGCATCCGCGCGGGCACCCCCGGCCTGACGACGCGTGGCTTCGACGAGGACGACTGCCGCGAGGTCGCCGACCTCATCTACGAGGTCGTCGAGGCGCCCCACGACGAGAGCGTGGTCGCCGAAGTCGGCGAACGCGTCGACGAACTCACCGACGAGTACCCGCTGTACGAGTAAGGCGCCCGCAAATCGGTTGTTGTCCCGTCGCCGAGTTCACGTCCCGTGCAGATGTCGCGTCGTGAACTGTGCGATGGGGTCATCTGTCTCGTGCATCCATTCGGCCAGCCGCTCGCGCAGCCGCGAGCGAACGTCGCGATAGTCGGAGTGGTCGACGAGATTCTGTAGCTCGTTGGGGTCGGCGTCGAGGTCGTACAGCTCGTCGATATCGGGCGCGTTGAACACGTACTTGTACTGTTTCGTCCGGACCATCCGCTGGGAGTACAGCCCCATCTCGTCGCCGTGGTACTCGCCGAAGACCGCGTCACGGCCGCTCGCACTGTCCTCGTCACCCAGCAGCGGCCAGAGACTCTCCGCGTCGAGGTCCGCGGGCACCGGCGCGTCGGCCGCCTCGAGAAACGTCGGCATGAGGTCCATCAGCGAGACGAGGTCGTCACAGACACGCCCCTCACCGGCCACGCCGGGCCCCCGGACGACCAGTGGGATACGATAGGTGTCGTCGTACATCATGGGCCCCTTGTTCCACTGCCGGTGGCCGCCGGTGAAGTCGCCGTGGTCGGAAGCGTGGACGACGAGCGTGTTCTCGGCGACGCCAAGCTCGTCGAGTTTCGCCAGAATACGGCCTATCTGGTCGTCGATGTGGTGCATGAAGCCCATGTACAGCGCCCGAAGGCGGTCCCACTCCTTTCGGTCGAGCTCCTCGACGCCGCGATAGTCGCGGTAGTTCGCCTGGACCTGGGGTTTGCCGTCGAACGTCTCGGCGTCCGACGGCCAGGGAGCGAGCTCGTCGGGGTCGTACAGCGAGGCGGAGGCCTCCGGGACGAGATACGGGTGGTGTGGGCCCTGGAAGTCCACGCGGTGGAAGAACGGCTCCTGGGCGTCTGCGAGCTGTTCCAGCCGCGAGAGCGTCAGTTCGGCATTGAACGCCGAGCGGGTCGCTTCGGCCGGAATCGGGAGTGTCCCGCCCAGCAGGTCACGCGAGTCGTCGAAGGTCGCGTACACCGGGTCCCGTGGCTCGACCGCCTCGGGGTCGACGCCGTAGTCGCGCTGGTAGCTCTCGAACCCCGACTCCAGGTGTTCGTCGTGGTGGTCGTCGCTCCCGCCAACGTAGTCGAAGCCGAAGTCTTCGGGCGTCTCCGTCCGGCCGACGTGCCACTTCCCGACGTAGGCGTTCCGGTAGCCCGCCTCACGGAGTGCCGTCCCGAACGTCGGGATAGTCTCGGCGAGGTCCGTCCGGACGGCGTCCGGTTCGTGGACGTTGTTGAGTATCCCGTGGTTGTGGGGGTACAGCCCCGTCAGTAACGAGGCCCGGGCGCTGCTGCAGATGCTGATGGGGGTAAAGGCGTGGCTGAAGCGGACGCCATCGGCGGCCAGCCCGTCGATGGCCTCGGTCTCGACGGGGACGCCCCCGGGGTCGACGAGGTCGTGGCGCTCCTGGTCGGTCAAGACCAGCAGGACGTTCGGTCGGGTCGTCTCGGCCATCAGAGATAACCCAGGTCGGCGAGGCGGTCTTCGGTCGCGTCCGAGACGTCGACGCTGCCGTCGGCCTCGGCCTCGTCGAAACTCCCCAGCCACTCGTCGAGTGTGGCGGCCAGCTCGGCCGTCCGACGCGGGTTCGCCGCCGAGATGTCGTTTCGCTCCCCCGGGTCACCGCGGACGTCGTAGAGCCATTCGGCCCCGTCAGCGGCACGGACGAACTTGTAGGCGTCCGTCCGTACGGCCCGCAGCGTGCGCTGGTAGTCATAGAGCTGCTGGGGGACGTTGTCGAATTTCTCCTCCAGGACATCGATGGCCGGCTGTGGGCGCATGTACTCGGCGATGACCTGCGAGCGGGGCTCGACACCGTCGGTCGGGTGGAAGGACAGCGCCTGTGACGCCGACCGCAGGTCGGGGGCGTCGATACCCGCCGCGGAAAGCAGCGTCGGGGCCAGGTCGGCGAGCTGGACCAGCCGGTCGGTGCGGACGTGCCTGGCCGAGAAGTCGCCGCCGTGGACGACGAGCGGGACCTGTAACACCGTATCGTAGAGGCTGTACTGGTGACCCAGAAAGCCGTGTTCGCCGACGTTCTCGCCGTGGTCGCTTACGGCGACGAAGACGGTGTCGTCCCACTCACCGGCGGCCTCCAGGACGGCCCGCAGACGCCCGACCTGGGTGTCGAGATAGGATATCTCGGCCCGGTAGAGCGCCCGAATGACCTCCCACTCCTCGTCGGTGTAGTCGAAGAGACCCACGTCGTACTCGCGGGGGTCCTGTCGCAGCGCCATCGCGCGGTCGTAGCTCCACCCCTCCGGGAGGAACTCGCGGGCATAGGACGCGGGCGGGCGATACTCCAGATGCGGCTCGATGCAGTTAGCAAACAGGAAGAACGGGTCGTCGGAATCGCGTCCGTCCAGCCAGTCGGCCACCCAGTCGACCGTCGCGGCCGCGCCGTCGTCGGTCTCGCCGCCGACGGTCACCAGCCGTCGGAGCCGCTCGAAGGTCGGTCCCCCGAGGCGACTCCGGCGGACGGCGTTGGTCGCCCGGTGGCCCAGCGAGCCGGTGCCGCTCCAGGCGTCGGTCCGCTCGGAGTCGTCGCGAAACACGTCGAACCCATCGGTGAGACCGAACTCGTCGGTTATCCAGACGTTGTTCGAGACGCCGGCCGTCTCGTAGCCGGCGTCGGCGAAGGCGTCCACGATGGTCGGGAGCGAGCCGTCGAAGTAGGTGTGGTCGGCGTGGGCACCGTGTTTCGACGGGTAGGTCCCGGTAAACATCGAGACGTGGGACGGGAGGGTCCAGGGCGCCGTGGCGAATGCGCTCGTGTACTCGGCGCCGGACTCGGCGAGTGCGGCGAGGTTCGGAGTCAGGTCGGGGTCGGCGGGCACCGTCTCGGCGGCCCGCATCGTGTCCATCACGAACAGGACGATATTGGGGTCGTCTGTATCGGTCATACGCCGTCACCCACCAGTGACAGCAAGTCAATATGTTGATACACAGTCAGGTTGTATCAGTCATTCTACTAGACGCTGGTGCTTGCAGGTGACGGCCTTTTTTATCCGGACCGCAGGACAGCGACGGTACACACCCGCCGGTGATTTTTGTTGCCGGGTTGTGAACGAAGCGTATGATCACGCCGACACGGCGGTCGGTGCTCGGCGGCGGTGCGGTCCTGCTCTCGTCGCTGGCTGGCTGTTCGAGTTCCAGCGACGAGCAGGGGACCGAAACCGGCGCTTCGGGGACGGTCACACGGGACCTCGACCTCCGGGAGGCCAACGTCACCGAGGTGGCTATGGAGGACCAGGGCGACGGAGAGTACCGGTTCGACGTGACCCTCTACCACGACGTTCACAAGAGCGAAGCTCTTGTGCAGCCCATTAGAAATCTCCGATTTCTGAGGACGATGACGGCGAAGACGGCTACGCGAACTGGTGGCAGGTCGAGACACTTGACGGCGAGCAGCTGGGGCGGCGCGACCTCCTGCACGCTCACAGCACCGAGCCGTTCACCCGCTCTGAGACGATATCGGTCCCCGGCAGCGTCTCGTGTGTGGTGGTTCGGGGCCACGACCAGACCCACGGCTACGGCGGGCGGGTGATGACCGTTACGGTGCCCGGCGGCGAGACGAACGCGGTCAGACCGGGGCGCGAACGCCGGGCCGTCGACGAGCGCGACTGTCCGTGAACAGGCCTCCATCGGCCTCCGAATCAGTTGCCGGAAATATCAACTGTTTTTATTGCTCCATCTGAGCGGGGAGATATAATGGCCGGACGAACGACGCGGCGACGATATCTGGTTACCGCCGTCGGGGCGGGTATCACGGGACTGGCGGGCTGTACCGGCGGGGGAACTGACGAGGGGACACGGGGAACTGCCACTAGCCCCACAGAGTCGCCGGACAGTTCCGGCTCAGTCGACGGCGAGTGGCCGATGTACCGCGCCGACGCGGCCAACACGGGCACCCTGGACACGACAGGACCGACCGAGAGCGTGACCGAGCAGTGGCGGTTCGACCTCGACGAACTGGTGTGGTCCGCGCCAGCGGTCGTCGACAGTACGGTCTACATCGGGTGTGACGACGAGAATCTCTACGCCCTGGACGCGCGCTCCGGGTCCGAGCAGTGGCGGTTCGAAGCCGATAACCGGGTTCAGTCGGCGCCCGCTGTCGCCGACGGCACCGTTTACGTCGGCAGCGACGACGACAACCTGTACGCCATCGACGCCGACACCGGAAACGAGCAGTGGTCGTTCGACACGAGCGAGTCCGTGAAGATGGCTCCGGCGGTCGCTGACGACACCGTCTACGTCGGCGTCGGAAACATCTCGGCGGAATCCGGGGTCATGTATGCCATCGACGCCACGACCGGTGACAAGCGCTGGCAGTTCGAGACGGACAAGGTGTTGCACACTTCGCCGGCAGTGGCCGACGGCACCCTCTATTTTGGCACCGGCGTGTCCGGGGGTGAGGACCACAAACTGTACGCCCTCGACGGCGCCACTGGCGACATGGAGTGGACCTATTCGGGTGCGGGCGCCTTTTCCTATCCGGTCGTCGTCGATGGCACAGTGTACGTGGCGGTGGATGAACTCGTCGCCGGCCTGGTAGCTATCGACGCGTCCACGGGCGAGGAGACGGAGAGCTACGGCCCGGACGTGCGGGCGAACTCGAAGCTGGTCGTGGGTGCCGGTTACATTTACGTCACCAACGGCGAGACGCTGTTGGCGGTTCCCGAGGACGAGTATTCGGCCGAGTGGGAATTCGAGACCGGCGGTAACATCTGGGGCGGACTCCTGTTGGTCGATGGAACGCTCTACTTCGGCAGCATAGACGGCAGCCTGTACGCGGTCGACGCCGAGTCCGGAACACAACAGTGGGCCTACGAGACAGGGGACTCACACCGGGTGACCCCGGCAGTAGTCGACGGGACGGTGTACGTCGGCGGACACGACGGCGCCGTCTACGCGCTGTCGGAACAGTAGCCGTCTGCCGAAGTCGCGATGTGCGGGGGGCACTCGTATAGTGACCCTTTTGCCCCGGGAGCGTCCCCTGTCTGGTATGACCGAGATAATCGACGGCAACGCCGTCGCCCAGTCGATTCGGGACGACCTCGCGACGGCCATCGACCAGCTGGCCGACGCGGGCCACACCCCGACACTGGCGACCGTGCTGATGAGCGACGACCCCGCCAGCGAGACGTACGTCTCGATGAAACAGTCCGACTGCGAGGAGGTCGGCATCGAGGCCCTGGACATCGAAATCGACCCCGAGGCCGACGCTGAGGAGCTGTACGACACCGTTGCCGACCTGAACGACGACGACGAGGTCAACGGTATCCTCGTCCAGATGCCCGTTCCGGACCACGTCTCTGACCGGCAGGTGCTGCGGGCTATCGACCCCCGGAAGGACGTCGACGGCTTCCACCCTGAGAACGTCGGCCGGCTCGTGGCCGGCGACGCCCGGTACAAGCCCTGCACGCCCCACGGTATCCAGAAGCTCATCGAGTCGGCCGGCGTCGACACCGAAGGGAAGGAGGCCGTCGTAGTCGGTCGCTCGGACATCGTCGGCAAGCCGATGGCGAACCTCCTCATCCAGAAGGCGCCGGGCGGCAACGCGACGACGACGGTGTGTCACTCCCGGACCGATGACCTCGCCGAGAAGACCCGGAACGCGGACATCCTCGTCGCCGCAGCCGGCGTCCCCGAGATGATAGACGGCGAGATGGTCAAGGAAGGCGCGACGGTCATCGACGTCGGTATCAACCGCGTGGAGGCTGACAACGAGAAGGGGTACGAGCTGGTCGGCGACGTCGACTTCGAGAGCGCGAAGGCGAAAGCCGGCGCTATCACCCCCGTTCCCGGCGGCGTCGGCCCGATGACCCGCGCGATGTTGCTGTACAACACGGTGAAAGCCACCGGCCTGCAACACGACGTCGACGTCGACCTACCCTGAGCGGGCAAAACTCGCCTTTCGCTCGCAAGCCCTAGACTGGGGAGTCAGGTCGCCGTACCGCTGCCATGGACGACCCCGAACACGTCGAAGGTGTGGACTTCACCGGCATCAATCCGGTCCTCGAAGATATCTCGTATCCGATCACGACCGCGGAACTCGTCAAGTGGCACGGCGACCGCGAGGTCGACCGGACGAACGCGGACCCGATTTCCGTCGAGGAACTGCTCGGATACATCGACGACACCTTCGACTCCGGCGAATCGGTCCGACAGATGATACTCTCACAGATGCCCCGGGACAGCGAGGGGCGGACGAACTACTCCGACCGCGGCGGCGCGACCCCGGTCGAGACCGAGGCCGCCGAAGCGGCCACCGAACAGACGACGGCCGACCTCGAACAGGGACCGGCGACCGAGGACCGGCGTGACTAGAGCACGTCCCCCTCCAGCCCCGACAGCCAGTTGTCCGCGGTGACCGCTGCGTTCTCGTCGCCGTTGATATAGCGGCCCAGGTCGCGGGCGGCGTGCATGAGGCGGTTCGCGTCGGCGGGGTCGACGTCGCCGTCCAGGGCCTCGATTCGCTTGCGGTGGTCCCGAATCCGCCCCGAGAGCCGCCGCGCGTGTTCGTCCGGGTTGTCGTCGAGGTAGCTGCGGACGTCGCGCTGGTAGCTGTCGACGGCGTCGGCCATCGCCAGCCCGAACGCCGCGCGGAACGCGTCGGGGACGGCCTCGTGGCCGGGCCGCTCGCCACGGTCCGCGCCGCCGAGGAGGTCCAGGACGTACAGCTCCGCGGCGTCGCTCGGGCGGGCCCGCCGGGCGAACGCAGCGGCGACCGCACCCAGTTCGGTGGCGGCGACGAAGGTCTCGTCGGGCGGTTGCAGCCGGCCGGTGTCGATGAACCCCCGTTTCCGGGTGTACTCCCGGCAGGCCTCGGCGGCGTCCCGGGCGAGTTCGTCGGTCGTCACCTCGTCTACCTTGTTTCGAAGCGGCGTCAGGTCCAGTTCGACCGGGCTGTCGGTGTGTTCGGTCGGGTCGTCGACGCCGACGCTGTGGACACTCCCACACTCCGGACAGGCGACGCTCCCGCTGTCGTAGTAGGACCACCGGGTCCCACAGGACTTGCACTCGCGGTCCCCACGGATTTTCATACCCGTTCTCGGGCCGCCGCCCTCAAGTTTGTTCCGCGGGCAGGCTCCGGCCGTACTCCCAGAGGCGACCGATACGGTCGGCGATGTCCGGGTTCGCCTCGCGCAGCGTCGCCACGTCGGTCTCCCCGTCGACGTTGATGACGTGGACCGTCCCGCGCTGGTCCGAAT
Source organism: Haloarcula rara (assembly GCF_029338235.1). Taxonomy (GTDB): domain Archaea; phylum Halobacteriota; class Halobacteria; order Halobacteriales; family Haloarculaceae; genus Haloarcula; species Haloarcula rara. The sequence continues at coordinate 2,914,763 of NZ_CP119785.1, read as the reverse complement.
AGACGTCCTGAAAGTCGTAGACGGCGCCGACGACGGTCACGCCCTCGGGAACGTCTTCGCTCTCGACGAGGCGGCTGACCTGGTGGTCGACGTTGTACTCGACGAGGTGGTTGATGGCGGCCACGTCGGAGAGCTCGTCCTGAGGAAGGACCTCCAGTGCCTCCTTGAGGTGTGGTTTGAGCTGTTCCAGGCAGTATTTCACCCCGCGGGGCTGGATGACGTCCTCGGTGAGATACTGAAACGCCGTCGTGACCGCGCCACAGCCAGTGTGGCCGACGACGACGGCGACTTTGGTGTCGGTGTTCCAGAGCGGGAACATCACATCCCCGGAGACGAGATGGCCCATACTCGTGGGCTGTGTGACCCGATTGCCGATGTTGCCGACGGTGAATATCTCGCCGGGCACGTCGTTACCCCACATATCGTCCTGCAGGACCCGGGAGTCGGAACAGCAGATGGTGACCGCGTCCGGGAACTGGGTGTTCTGGATGTCGTCGAAGCGCGCGTTCGGTTTCTCCGCGTGTTCGGCGTTTCGCGCCAACATCTCGACGACGGTCTCGTGCATGGTTTGCAAGAGTTGCGCCAACAGTATATTCTTTGATGACGGTTGCCGCCGTCCTGGGGTTCGGTGCCGAACAGCCCGTTCAGTCCAGCGCGTGCCAGACGGTCGCCGAGAGATACAGCGAGGCCAGCCCGCCGGCGGCGACCACCAGCCAGTAGGTCACGAGCCGGAAGATAATGACGCCGGCTGCCACGACGGCCGGCGGGGTCGTGACGACCACCGCGATGGCCGCAGTGAGCCCGATCTCGGTGCTGCCAAGCCCCCCGGGGGTCGGTAGCAGCGTCACCACCCCGGCGGCCGGGGTCACGAACAGCGCGAAGCCGAGCGGTATCGGCGCGCCGACCGCCAGCAGCCCCACGTACAGCGCCATGGAGAAGGCGAGCCAGCCAAGCACCGCAACCGTCGCTGCGACGACGAGCCGGCGGGTCTCCCCCGTCGCCGTCCCGAACGCCGCCAGGAACGAGTCGGTCCCCGAGCGGACGCGGTCGGGCGCGAGCGAGCGACGGACCCGGACCGAGATACGGCCGATGGTCGCTCTGAGGAGCCAGGCCACGCGTTCGACGACGGTCCCGACCACGTGGATTCGATAGGCGAGGAGAGCGCCACCGACCGAAAGCGCCAGGACGGTGACGGTCAACACCGCGAGGATGAGCGGTTTCGGCAGCCCGGCGTACGGGCTGACGAACAAAGAGACGAGGCCTATCATCGCGACGCCGACCGAGCCCACGAACACCAGCAGTTCGCTCGCGGTGACCGCGGCGAAGATATCCCGGAACCGACGGTCGAGGTCCTCGGCGATGACGTAGGCCAGTATCGCCGACCCGCCGGCGTTGCCAAAGGGCAGCACCTGTTTCCCGAAGGTCCCCGAGAGGTAGCCAAGCTGGATGCGACGCCGCGGCAGCGACCCGTCGACGCCCTCCAGAATCGTCGTCGTCGTCAGGCTCCAGCACAGCTGGGCCAGCAGGGAGAGCGCCGCCGCCAGCGCCACCAGCCGGAGGTCAGCGTCCGAGAGGGCCCCGAGAATCGCGTGCACGTCGAGCGTGAGAAACAGGCCGCCGAGCAGGACGACTGCGAGTCCCACCCCGAGCAGCAGCCGCCCGTATCCGGCCCGCTCTTTCGAAACCGTGGCCATCCTCTGTTCCTGATTTATCGAGGCCTATCAATCCAGTGGGTCGTCGCTGTCGGTGCGGTCATACTGCCGGCTGTAAGTTCGCAATGATATTCGCCACCCGGGGTGGCGAATTACGTCAGTACGTTACAGCCGGCAGTATCAGGCCGTCGGGTCGTACCCGTCTGCCAGTTCGTCGAGCGCGTCGTGGTGTTCGGTCGTGTGGGGCGCCGTCAGCGGGGAGACGCTGACGGCCCCGTCGACGACGGCCCGACGGTCGGTCCCCTCCGGGTCCGGGATATCGCCGTCAGCCATCCGCTCCCAGATGCGGTCGTGGAGCGTGACGGCGTCGCCGTTGCGCTCGGCGGTCATCTCGTATTCGAGCGAGGGGCGCGTGACAACCAGTGGCGCAGGGCCCCAGTCGGCGACGGGCGCGTTGACGTTGAGGTAGTCACACTGGTCGAAGACGCCGGCTTCGATGCCGTGTTCGGCTAGGTACCGCGTCGCCCGGACCGCCTCGTCGTAGCGCAGGTCACCATCGTCTATCGCCGTGAAGTCCGTGTCCTCGCGCACGGGGATGTACATCGAGACCGCTATCGCCGGCACGTCGAAAAAGGTCGCTTCGACGGCGGCGCTGACGGTTCCGGACCGTCCCAGGGTGTAGGCCCCGAGGTTGGCCCCGCGGTTACACCCCGCGACTACGAGGTCCGTCTCCGGCGCCAGCGACTCCAGGCCAGCGACGACGCAGTCTGATGGTGTGCCCTCGACGACGTAGCCCATCTCGTGGCCCCACACGTCGACCTCGTGAGAGAGCGTGCGTCCGACGGCGCTCTGGTCGGTCGCCGGCGCGACCGTCACCACGTCGCCGACCGCCGAGAGCCCCTCGTATACTGCCTGAAGCCCGTCGGCCTCGATACCGTCGTCGTTCGTCAGCAGGATGGTCGGCTCGTCCATACGCCGTCTGTGGCCCTGCGGGAGAAAAAGCCACTGCCTGGGGGGTCCGCTCCGAGCGCGCGGCTAACTGGGCTCACCGCCTCGCAACTCCGTGTGTCTTGGGTCCGAACTGGCCGGGAATGGACAGACGAAAAGCATACTACGATATATATGCGTGAATTATATTATATGGTAATGAACTTGAGAAGTTATACAGATATAGAACGGGGCGACAGCGGAGCGCATCTCGCGAGGAGGCGAGGCGTTCTCGCGGCCGGTGGGGCCCTCGCACTGGGAGCGCTGGCCGGCTGTTCCGCGCTCGAAGAGCTGCTGGGCAGCGCGAGCGAACGGGTGGTGACGGCCAGAACCGCGGCCCCGGCCGCCTTCTACACCGGCGACGACACGCTCGACGCTGGCGAAGGGGGACAGCTTTACCGGAGCGGTACGGTCGAGGTCCGGTACGTGCCGCCGACCCTGCAGGCCGACGCCCGGAGCATCGACATCGAGGGGTGGAGTACGAGCGCGCCCACCAAGGCCCGGGACTACAACTCCTCGCGCTCGAACAAACCGAGCTCCGTCTGGTGGCCGGGGCCCGACGACGAGGACGGCGACACTGGCGTGCTCGTGTTGGTCCTGGACATGGAGCGAGGGCTGTCGGTCCACCTGGATGGGGCTATCGACGCCGTCGCCAACCAGTCGAAAACGGACGCGAAGAAAGCCCTCGACGCCTTCGCCGACGCGACGACCGAAGTCCGGGCGGAACTCGACGGCTGTCCCTCGGACGTCTGCATGACTGTCCGAGAGAACGCCGACATACGCAAGGGGCTCGCCGAGGACGCCCGCGCAAGCGTGAACGCCGGGGAGTGGGACCAGGCAGCCCGTTCGCTCCAGCAAGCCCGGCGCATCGTCGACAGCGACATCGAGCGGCTGTCAGAGGACCTGGACAGCGACGGCGACGGCATCTCTGACGCCGCCGAACCCCTCTACGAGTATCTCGACGGTGAGCCGACCATCGGCGAGCGCTTCGTCGTCAGCCTCCCCGATGCCCGTGTCCGGGGCGGCGACACCGCGCTGGCGGACGAACTCACGCCCCGGCGCGTGCTGGACTACTTCGTCGGCGAACGCGGCGCCGAGCGCTGCGGGGAGAGCGACCGGACGGTCGCGGTCCACCGGGACCTGGCGTGTCGGGACCTCCTCACGGCGACCCTCGACGAGCAAAAGAAGAAAACGCGCGCCGTGGCCGCGTTCGAGACCTCCGATGGCGTCGTCGTCACCGGCGCTACACCTGCGGCCGAGGACGTGGCAGCGATGCTGTTTGTCTCCGACGACGGCTCGGTGAGGGTCCCGGAGACGCTGGACTCCTGGGGCGAGGAGCGGCGCGCTGGCGAGGCCAGCGTGACGCCGACGCTGGTCTGTCCAGCGGCGGCGAGGCCGCCGGAGTGTCCACTCCCTATGCCCGCGCTGTTCTACGTCCGACGGATTCGTCACGAGGACCAGCTCGTCTTCGCGGGTGGGTGGCTCCTCGACGACGGCGCACTCTACGAGGACACCGCGACCCTCCTGGTTGCCGACGGCCCGAACATCGTCGCGGGAGTGACGCGTTCGGACGTCGAGAGCGGCGGTGTCGAGCTCAACTCGACGGGTGATGACAGCAAGCGCCGGAAACGGCCCGGGCGGACGAAGTACGCGGACATGACGGTCAAGGCGCCGTACGACCCGGACGCGGAGTACCTTCCGGACGGTTCCCACCCGGTCTGCAGGGCCGACGGAGAGCTGTATTGCTGGGGCGTCCAGTCCCGGGAAGCCCTCGCCGGAAGCGGCGACTGTGACGACGGCGACGCCACTGTCACCCCGCACTGCGTCGTGACAGCCCTCGACGCGCCGGTCCTCCATCTCGTCGGTGCCGCCGACGAATCGAACGAGGTGAAGTTCAAAGCCGGGGCCGAACTGTCCAAAGCAGTCCACTGAGAGTGGGACGGCGTCCGCCGACAGGGTGGTCGGCCCGCCAGTACGCCGCCTGTGGCCCTGCCAGAAACCCCACTGACTGGTAGGTGTGGTATCGTCTGTCAGGGTCCTGGCTGCGGGGTCGAGTCGCGTGACGTCGCTGTCCAGTCCGTCGGGAGCGACTCCGTTTCGCAACCCCCGTCTTTTCCTGTATTCCCAGCCTACCTGTTACCGTGCCTCAACAAATGCAAGCCGTCGCCGTTCCAGCCGCGGGAGAGGACTTCGAACTCGTCGAGCGGGAGATTCCCGAGCCCGGGCCTGGCGAGGTCCGCATCGAGGTCGATGCCTGCGGTATCTGTCATAGCGACGCCTTCGTCAAGGAGGGGACGTATCCCGGTGTCAGCTATCCGCGGGTACCGGGCCACGAGATAGCCGGTCGTATCGACACCGTCGGCGACCGGGTCGACCGACTAAGCGCAGGCGAGCGTGTCGGCGTCGGCTGGCACGGCGGTCACTGTTTCAGCTGTGAGCCGTGTCGCCGCGGCGACTTCCAGCAGTGTGAGAACGGCGAGATAACCGGGCTCACCTACGACGGCGGCTACGCCGAGTACGTGACGGTCCCCGCCGAGGCCGTCGCAGCCGTCCCCGAGCGCCTCGATGCCGCCGACGCCGCGCCGCTCCTGTGTGCCGGTGTCACCACGTTCAACGCCCTGCGGAACACGGACGCACGACCGGGCGACCTCGTCGCCGTGCAGGGTATCGGCGGCCTCGGCCACCTCGGGGTCCAGTACGCACACGCAGCGGGGTTCGAGACGGTCGCGCTCTCACGGAGCGGCGACAAGGAGTCGCTCGCGATGGAGCTCGGCGCGGACCACTTCGTCGACACCACTGCACACGACCCGGCAGAGCGCCTCCAGGAACTCGGCGGCGCGTCAGTCGTGCTCGGGACGGCGCCGGCCAGCGACGCCATCAGCTCCGTCGTCGGCGGCCTCGACACGGACGGGTCGGTCGTGGTCGTTGGGGTCCCGGGCGAACCCATCGAGGTCGACGCACAGCAGCTCGTCGGCGCACGCTCGGGCGTCGAAGGGTGGGCGTCAGGCCACGCCCATGACTCACAGGACACACTGGAGTTCAGCGCCCTCCGCGACGTGACGCCGGAGATAGAGACCTATCCGCTCACCGAGGTCGAAGACGCCTACGAGCGGATGCTCGCAAACGAGGCCCGCTTTCGGGTCGTCCTGGAGCCCGGCGCCGACTGAGACGCGCAGCTCTCACCGCGCCCGGTCGACCGTGGTCTCGCCGTCGACCACGACGTTGTAGGCTTCCTCGTCGTCGTTCCAGAGGACGAGCGCGTTCTGAATCGAGAGCAGGTCGCCGTACTCTGCAGCCCCCAGGTCGTCGTTCAGCAGCGAGGGGTCGGTGACGACGGCGAAGTGGTCCGTCTGCTGGCTACCGTCGCCCAGCAGGTAGAGCGGGTTGGACCCCTCCTCGGAGAGGTCGTGGCTGAGTTTGATAGCCAGCAGGTTCACCCGGTCGGTGACGTAGTTCTCGGCGTCGGCCATCGGTGCGTGGGTGGCCCGGTCGGGCGTGATATCGATAGCCCGGCGGCCGTCCGTTCGCAGGACGCTATAGGCGTACTGGACGTCGACGTTGACGAACTCGCCGGTGCCACCGGCCGGGTCGTCCAGCCGCTTTTGCATCGGCGGGACCTCGATATCCGGCTCGACCTCGAAGGACCACGACTCGCTGTCGGGAGACTGGTGGGGCCAGAGCCTGATAGTCGGTGCGTACACCGTCGCGGGCCCGTCGTCGGCGACAGCGCGCTCTATCTCGCGCAGGCCAGTCGCGGTGTTCCGGTCGGCGGGTTCCAGCGCGAGGACGGTGCCGTCCGCGGCCAGGCCGTCCAGATACCGTTCGAGAACGGCCGCGGGCTCGTCGAGTTCGTTCAGTACGTTGCTGAACAGCAGCAAGTCGAACGGGCCGCCGTCAGCGACCGCGCCGTCGAGGTCGAACGCCTCCGCAGTCTCGCGGTGGACCGTCACGTCACGGCTCCCATCGACCGGACCGACGACGGCCTCTAGTACGTCGGCGGCCGCGCTGGGCTCGACGGCGTGGTAGTCGAGCAGGCCGCCGGCCGCCTCGACCAGGTCGGCCAGGGCCAGCGCGGGCCCACCGACACCTGCGCCGACATCCAGCACTCGCAGCCGAGACGGGAGCAGCCCGTCGGCGGCCAGTTCGGCCAGCGCGTACGTGGCAACGGCGTAGTAGTCGGGCAGGTGGTAGACGGCGTAGCCGTGGGCAGACAGGGCGTCGTACTCGACGCGCTCGCGGTGGAGATACCGCTCCTTGATGTCCCGCACCCGCTCGCGGAGTCGGTCACCGCTGTCACCGTCGGCCCAGTCGTCGCCGTAGGCGTCGGTCAGGAGCGCCTCGACGCGCTGTTCGTGTTCGGGCGGGAACCGCTCGACGCCGTGGACCGACACCGAGAGCGGCCCCTCGGGGGCCGGGACGAACGTGCCGTCCTCGCGTTCGACCAGGGCCAGGTCGACGGCCTCTTCGCGGAGCACCTGCCGGACGACGGCGGGGTGGGGCTGGCCCTCGACGTACTCGAATATCTCCTCGGGGTCGAGCGGGCGGACCGAGCGGAGGTACTGGGCGTTTTCGCGTATCTGCTGTCGTGTTTCGGGGTTCATGATAGCTCGTCGTACAGCTCGACGAACGCGTCGTGGTCGGCGTCGGCCAGTTCTCGGGCCGCCTCGGCGACGGCGTCGGCGCCCTCGAAGGCGTGCTGGATATCGGCGTAGACGTGCGCTTCGCCGCCAAGCACCTGGTCGACGAGTGACTGGAGACCCGCGGAGACGGGCGTGTGGAACCGCTCGGGCACCTCGTCGCTGGCCATCGCGTAGGCCAGCACGGCGGCGTGGGCCGTCGCCTGGACCGACTCCATCGCGCGGTCATGTTCGGCCGACGTGGTCTCGAAGGTGTCGTTGCCGGCGGCGGCGAGCGCGTCCAGCACGGCGTCGACGGCGTCGCCGCGAGCGGGCGCGACCACGGCGATACTCCCCGGCGCGTTCGCCGGGGCAAAGAGCGGGTGGAGGCTCGCGCGCTGACGGTCCGGGACCGTCTCAGCCATCGCCGAGAGCGGGTCGGTCATGCTCCCGGTCACGTCGACGACGGCCTCGGCGGCAAGCGACGCGTACTCCTCGATGGCGACGCGGGCGACCGGCATCGGCACGGCCAGACAGACCACGTCGAACCGCTCCCCGGTGTCGGTGGGGACGGCCCGACCGCCGACGCGGTCGGCGGCACGGTGGGCGGCGTCGCTGTCGGTGTCGGTGAAGGCGACGGTCGCGTCGGCGTGCTCGCACAGCGTCCGGGCGAACCACTGCCCCATCGACCCGGCACCGACGACGAGGACGTTCATGAAGCGAGCGTAGCCCGCGGCCTCTCAAAAGCAGTTCGGTCGGTCCGCAGAAGTAGTGTGCAATGAGGCAGAGAACAGTTCAGAGAGCCAGCAAGCCCCGGCACGCTAACCTCGGACGACAGCGAGTCGCGGAAGTCCTTAGCTCGGGGGCTTTCTGGCTTTGGGTCGACCAGTTTTCTTGAGTGAAAACCACCGGTAGAACAAGGCTGCGGTTGAACAGGCGACGAGTCGCTGTTAGACTTCTGTCGAATTCCGTGCGGACTGGTAGCTAGTCGCTCCTAAACGCTTATCCGTCGCCGCCGAGTCGCCAGAAACATGAAACGCGTCCGATTTCGCGACTCCGCCGGGAACGTCCGCGGCGGCCGCTGGGCTATCGAAGACGGGGAGCCCGTGGTCACTGCGGCCGCCGGGCCCTACGGCCGCATCGCGTTCGGGGACGAGAGCTACGACCCCGCGGAGGTGGATATCCTCCCGCCGTGTGAGCCGACGAAGATAGTCTGTCTGGGGCGCAACTACGCAGACCACGCCGAGGAGATGGGGAGCGATATTCCGGAGCGGCCGATGCTGTTCCTCAAGGGACCGAACGCCGTCGCCTCCCACGGGAACACGCTGACCATGCCCGCCGGGAAAGAGCGCATCGACTACGAGGCCGAGTTGGGCGTCGTCATCGGCGAGCAGTGTAAGAACGTCTCTGAGACCGGTGCGATGGACGTCGTCGCGGGGTACACCTGCGTCAACGACATCTCGAACCGGGACGACCAGAACAAGGAGCAAAACTGGGTCCGTGGCAAGGCCTTCGACAACGCCTGTCCCATCGGCCCGATGGTCGCGACGCCGGAACACGTCCCCGAGGACGCCGCGATAGAGTGTCGGGTCAACGGGGAGACGAAGCAGTCCTCCTCGCGTGACAACCTCGTCTTCTCCGTCGAGGAACTCATCGCCGAGATAACCGAGTACATGACGCTGGAACCCGGCGACGTCATCGCCACCGGGACGCCGGCCGGCGTCGGTCCGCTGGAAGATGGCGACCAGGTCGAAGTCGAGATTGAGGGCATCGGCACGCTCGAACACAGTGTCAAGATTCCGTAATTCCCGGAATCAGCGGTGGCAACTACCGCCCATCGATGGCAACGCCTAAGTTTAGGTTTGCCTAATCCACACGCGATGCAACGAGCGCCAACCGACCGGGCGGACGTCTGTATCGTCGGTGCGGGCCCGGCGGGCGCCCTCGTCGCGAACCGCCTCGCGAGCGACGGCCACGACGTGACGATACTGGAGGCCGGCCGTCGCTTCGACTTCGACGAACGCCAGGGGCAGCTGGAGCAGTCGATTCGGCCCGGCGAACCCGGGAGCGTCTGGGAGATGGGCGGCGAGCGCGACGACTACTCCAACACCGGCGAGCGGACCTACCCGCTCAACGTCGCCCGCGTCAAGGGCGTCGGCGGGTCGACGCTCCACTGGCAGGGGATGGTGATGCGGATGCATCCCAGCGATTTCGACGGCAGCCACGACAACGACGACCCGGCCTGGCCGCTCGAGTACGACGACCTCCGGCCGTACTACGCCGAGGCCGAGAAGGCCCTGGGCGTAGCAGGGACCGGAGACAACCCCTTCGCGCCCCTGCGGGATGACCCGACCTGGCCGATGCCGGGATTCAAACCCTCCTACAGCGACTCGCTGTTCGCGGAGGCCTGTGAGCGCCTCGGCATCACGATGCACTCCGTTCCGAACGCCCGCAACTCCGAGTCCTACGACGGGCGGAGCCAGTGTGTCGGCTACGGCACCTGTCAGCCGGTCTGTCCCTCCGGCGCGAAGTACGACGCGACCGTCCACATCGAGGACGCGGAGGCCGCGGGCGCGACAGTCATCGACCGGGTCCCGGTCCAGCGCCTCGAGACCGACGGCGACGGCCGGGTCAGCGCCGCCGTCTACGTCACCCCCGACGGGACGGAACACCGCCAGGAGGCACGGGAGTTCGTCCTCGCCGCGGGCGGCATCGAGATTCCCCGCCTCCTCTTGCTGTCGGCAAACGAGGACCACCCCGACGGGCTGGCCAACTCGTCGGGCGCCGTGGGCAGGTACTTCATGGACCACCTCTTTGCCGGCGCGGGAGGGACCGTAGACGAGCGCACCCGCCAGAACCACGTCGGCTTCATCACCAGCGAGAGTCACCAGTTCTACGACGACCCCGGCGGCGCCGTCGAACACGTCGAGACGGGCGAGACGTTCGTCGCTGAGAGCGACGAGTCCTTCTCGCCTATCAAGCTGGAGTTTCTCAACTACGCCGGTCCGTCGCCGGTCGAGATCGCGCTCGAGGGCGACGACTGGGGCGACTCGATGCTCGGCCAGCTCCGGTCGGCCTACGGCAACAGCATCGCCATGGGCGGGCTGGTCGGAATGGCGCCCCGACGTGAGAACCGGGTCACGCTCGATACGACCACGACGGACGACCACGGCAACCCCGTCCCCGACATCCAGTGGTCGTGGGGCGACCGGGTGCAACGCTCTATCTCGCGGGCCAACGCCATCCAGCATGCGGTCCTGAACGAACTGGGCGTCGACATCGCCTGGACTGCCAACGTCGACGGCGGCTCCGGGCCGGCCTACCACCATATGGGGACAACCCGGATGGGGACCGACCCGTCTGCGAGTGTCGTGACCCCGCAGATGCAGAGCCACGACCACTCGAACCTCTCTATTGCCTCCTCCTCGGTGTTCGTGACCGCTGGGTCGATGAACCCCACGCTCACTATCGCCGCGCTGGCGCTGAAATGCGCCGACCACGTCGGCGAGCGGCTCTAAAGAGCGCTCGGGGAGGTCGTCGGCGTGTTCATCTCCCGGGAACCGACTGGAGCATTTATATCCTGGAGTGGGTAATACCGTGGTATGAATCCGTCCGGCCGCCGGTTCAGGCAGCGTTCGAGCGGCGTTCCCGGCCTCGATTCGCTCCTCAACGGCGGGTTCGTCGACGGCCGGCTCTACCTCGTCATCGGGCCACCGGGGTCTGGCAAGACGCTGCTCGGAACGCAGTTTCTCAGAGCGGGCATCGACGCCGGCGAGACGGTCCTGTTCATCCACAGCGAGGAGTCGGCCCCCGACCTCCGTGCCAACGCGGCGAACCTCGGCATCGACATCGAGGACGCCGAGTTTCTGGACGTCGGGCCCGAATCGGAGTTCTTCACCGAGTCCGGGTCGTACGACGTGGTCAACCCGAAGGACATCGAGGACGGGTACCTGATTTCGGACATCAGACGGGAGATAGAGGCCGTCGATCCGGACCGCATCCTGATAGACCCGATAACCCACTTCCAGTATCTCGAACCGACGGAGTACCAGTTCCGCAAGCGACTCATCTCGTTCGCTCGCTTCCTGAAAGACCGGGGGACGACTGTCCTGGCGACGAAGACGCCCAGCGAGCGGACGGACACGCAGCTCAAATCCCTCAGCGACGGAGTCGTCGTCCTCAGTCACGACGGAGAGAAGGCGGGACGGCGAATCCGTGTCCCGAAACACCGGGGGGTCGGGCAACGGGACGGCTCACACGGGATGGAGATACGCGAACGCGGCGTCGAGGTGTACCCGACCGGCGCCGACGGGGGCGGCGACCGACTGTTCGAGCCGACGCAGTTCAGCTCGGGGCTCCCAGAACTCGACACTCTGCTTGCCGGCGGCATCGAACGCGGGACGGTGACGATTCTCAGCGGTCCGGCCGGTGTCGGCAAGTCGACCACTGCCACGCAGTTCCTGGCGAACGCGGCCGCGTCGGGGCAGCCGGCGCTCGCGTATCTCTTCGAGGAGTCCATCGAGACCTTCGTCTATCGGGCCGAGACGTTCGGCCTCCCGGTTTCGGACCTGCGCGAGGCGGGGTCGCTGTTCGTCGAGGAGATAGACGCTCTGGCACTGTCCCCCGAGGAGTTCGCCCATCAGGTCAGGGCCCACGTCCGTGACCACGACGTCGAACTCGTCGTCATCGACGGCATCGCGGGGTACAAGAACGCCATCAAGGGCGGGGAGGACGGCGTCGAGTTGCGCAGCAGGCTCAGGGCGCTCATCCAGGGGCTCGTCCGGGCCAACGCGTCAGTGATTCTGGTCGACCAGCGACGTGAGGTGACCGGGTTGCCCGAGCCCACGAGCGAGAGTGTCAGTTACCTGGCCGACAACATCGTCTTCCAGAACTACATCGAGGTAGAGGGAGAGCTCCAGCGGGTCGTCGGCGTGTTGAAGAAGCGCGTCGGGGGGTTCGAGACGGTCCCGCGTCGGTTCGAGATTACGGCCGATGGCCTCGAGGTCGGCGAGCCCGTCTCCGGAATGCACGGGGTGTTCGAGGGCATCCCCGAACGCTCCGAGACTGACTGAGCGATGGCGACTGTCCAGCTCCTCCTGGCCGACGAGGCCAACCGGGACGCGCTGTCCACGCTGGTGGGCGAACGCCACGAGACGGTCACCGACGAGGCGGTCCGGGAGGCCGACCTGTACGTGGTCGACGACGCGTCGTTCTCGCGGTACCGCGAGCGCTTGGCACAGCTGAAACGCGACCTCGACCCGGTGTTCTGTCCGGTGGTGCTGGTCCGCCGGGACCGCAGTCCCGTCAGCGTCACGCTGCCCGACATCGACGACACCGACCGCCCGCTCATCGTCAACGAGGTCGTTCGGGCTCCGGTCGACCGGCAGGCCTTCTTCCGGACCCTGTCGAACCTCCTCGTCCGGCGGTCACAGACGGAGGAACTCGCCGGGGACCTCCGGGCGCGCAACGCCGAACTGCGCCGGTTCGAGGAAGCGGTCGAACACGCCGGTCTCGCCATCTTCGTGACCGACCCGGAGGGAACTATCGAGTACGTCAACCCGGCCTTCGAGCAGATGACCGGATACGCGGCCGACGAGGCGGAGGGCCGGAACCCGCGCATCCTCAAGTCGGGTGAACAAGACGAGACGTTCTACGACGAGCTCTGGGGGACCATACGGAGCGGCGACATCTGGGCCGACGAGATAGTCAACGAACGGAAATCCGGCGAGCGGTTCATCGCCGCACAGACCATCTCGCCCATCGAAGCAGACGACGGCGAGATACGCGGGTTCGTCGGGATACAGGAGGAGATAACTGACCGGCGGCTGCGCGAGCAACAGCTCGCGGTGTTTCACCGGATACTCCGTCACAACCTCCGCAACAGCGGGACGACGATCGTCGGGCGCGCCGACGTGCTCGAAGACCAGATAGACGATGATTCGGCTGTCGAACATCTCGACGTGATTCGCGACAGCATGGCGTCGCTTCTCGGTATCAGCGAGAAGGCCAACCGCGTAAAGCACCTGCTCGCCAGCTCGCTGGCGGAACCGGGGGCGGAGTCGGACCTGATGACAGCCGTCGCGGACATCGCCGAAGACGTCTCCGAGTCGAACCCTGAGGCAGCAATCAGCATTGAGGACGGACCGTCGGAGCCGCTTTCCGTCGACGCAAAGGCGATTCCCGCCGTCCGCGAGTTCGTCGAGAACGCCGTCACCCACTCCGAGGCGGCCACGCCGCGCGTCGCGATACACGTGGCCTCGGACGGGTCGACCGGGACGGTGACTATCGTCGACAACGGGCCTGGTATCCCCGACCGAGAGCAGCGCGTCCTTCGGGCGGGCACGGAGAAACCGCTTGAACACGGGTCGGGGTTGGGCCTGTGGTTCGCTTACTGGCTCGTCAGCCACGTCGGCGGTGACGTCGACATCCGAGCCGACCGGAGCGGGACGACCGTCGCGGTGACGATTCCGGTTCGCTGAGGACTACAGCCCGAGGAGGAGCCCGGCGACCACCAGCAGGGCCAGCGCGACCACCGACGCGCCAAGCAGGAACGGACGGGCCTCGGCGGCGGGCTGGCGGACCTTCTGCTGGGCCGTCCCGTCCGAGAGCTTCGACGCGCCGACCTCGACGAGTCCGGACAGCACGAACCACAGCGCGACCATCGAGACAACGAGGTACCCCCGGGTGGAGCCAAAGAGGCTCTCGACCGTGTAGAGGGTCCCGGCGAGGTGGCCGCCCGAGAGCAACAGGAGTAGCGAACTCGCTCTGGAGACGGTCTTCAGTTTCCCGGTCATCGCCGCCAGCGACCCAGCACGGAGGTCTCCGTCGAGCGCCGCCGGAATCACGGCGTAGCTGGTAAACAGGACGGTGCCGGACCACAGCCCCGCGAAGACGAGATGTATCACGTACATCGCGGTGTCGATGAGACTCATACAGAGCGGTTAGCCCACTCCCCCTTGAACGTCATGTAATCGAGCGCGGCACCACGGCTACTACCTCTCGTGCGTGTCCCCGCGCCCGCTCGACGTGCTGGTGTCGTCGAAAACCCCGACGTCGGCGTCCATATCCAGCTTCTCGACGGCGGCGGTCTCCGAACTCGTCGGCTCGCCGGTCTCCACGTCACGGTCGAGCTGGTCGATGAGGTGGACGAAGGAACCGGGGTCCGGAATCAGGAAGATCCGAAGCGAGAAGGCCACGTCCGTCTCTTCGATATCGACGAGCGAGTCCAGCACGATGGTCAGGGAGTCCCGTCGGACGTGTGAGAGCGCGGCGTCGGCGATAGCTGCCGCGCTGTCTGCTTCCACCGTCGGCGTCCCCATGTCGATGGTCGTCTCCAGGGTGTCGGCGATGCCGTCGATGAAGCCGGAAGTGAGGATGTTACACATCTCCTGGAGGGCCGAGGACTGGAGCTGGGTGAACTCGCCGTCGACGGGCGTTCCGGTCATCAGCCGCGCGATTTCCGCCGCCGTCTCCGTCGAGAACGTCATCAGGAAGACCCCGTAGGGCGGTTCGGTGAGCCGGATTCGCGCGCTGTGAATCTGTCCTGCCCCCATCTCCATCACGATATCGTCCGGCTGGACAAACGAGAGGCTCTTGATGTCGACGCTGGCCTCGACGCCGGCCAGTTCCGCCAGCGACCCGGCCACCTGCTCGGCGCCGTCCTGGATGAGGTCAGTGATGAGCGAGAGCTTCCTGACGTCGATGAGCAGTGGCATTCTCTTACCCGACACTCACCCCATACTGTCTTACCCTTTCGGCCACGGGTATCGCTCGTGATAACGAGCGCGCACACGGGAAGTGTCGGGCCACATGTGCACGCTTAAGCCGTCCGGCCCGCTTGGCCCGTACATGAACCCACGGGACCTCTCCGCGCACACCGCCTACCGGGCGGGTCGCGGTATCGAGGAAGTCGCCCGAGAGCTCGGTCTGGACCCCGACGCGATGGTGAAGCTATCGTCGAACGAGAACATGTTCGGTCCCAGTCCCCGAGCCGTCGAGGCCATCCGCGAGTCGGCCGAGCGGATGCACCACTACCCGAAGTCGTCCCACGCCGACCTGGTCGAGCGTCTCGCCGATATGTGGGACGCCGACCCCGAACAGGTGTGGCTCGGCAACGGCGGCGACGGCGCGCTGGACTGTCTCGCCCGGGCGATGCTTTCCCCCGGTGACGAGGTACTAGTCCCCAGGCCCGGCTTCGCCTATTACCCGATGAGCGCTCGCTATCACCACGGCGAGGTCGAGGAGTACACGCTCTCGAAGGCCGACGACTTCGCCCAGACCGCCGACGCGGTGCTGAAAGACTACGACGGCGAGCGCATCGTCTACTTGACCAGCCCGCACAATCCCACCGGGAAGGAGTTCACGACCGAGGCCGTCCGCGAAATCGCCGAGCGAACAGACGAGGAGACGCTGACACTGGTCGACGAGGCCTACGGCGAGTTCACCGACAGCCCGAGCGCACGCCCGCTACTCGACGAGCGCGACGACGTGGCGCTGCTGCGGACGTTCTCGAAGGCCTACGGGCTGGCCGGCGTCCGACTGGGCTACGCGCTCGTTCCCGAGACGTGGGCCGACGCCTACGCCCGCATCAACACGCCCTTCTCCGCGAGCGAGCTTGCCTGCCGGGCTGGCCTGGCGGCGCTTTCCGACGACGACCACGTCGAGCGCAGCGTCGAGACGGCCGCGTGGGCTCGCGAGTACATCTACGAGGAACTCGACGCCCCGACCTGGGACAGCGCCGGGAACTTCGTCCTCGCCGAGGTCGGCGACGCCGCTGCGGTGGCCGACTACGCGCAGGCCGAGGGCGTCATCGTCCGTGACTGCTCCTCGTTTGGCCTGCCCGAGTGCATCCGAATCACCTGCGGGACGGAGCCTAACACGAAGCAGGCTGTCTCTGTCCTCAACGACGCTATCGCGGAGGTCGGCCAGTGAGAATCGCCGTCACCGGCACCCCGGGGACGGGCAAGACCACGGCGACGGAGCTACTGGAGACAGACCGCGACGTGATTAACCTCAACGACGTCATCAAATCGGAGGGGTTCTCGACGGGCACCGACGAGGAGCGGGGCAGTCTCGTCGCGGATATGGACGCCCTCGCCGAGTGGCTCGACGGCCGCGAGGACGTGATTGTCGAATCGCACCTCGCACACAACTTCGAGGCCGACCGCGTGGTGGTCCTGCGGGCCCATCCCGACACCGTCGTTTCCCGTCTCCGCGAGCGCGGGGACTCTGACTCGAAGGCCTACGAAAATGCGGAGTCCGAGGCCCTCGACGTCGTCCTCTCGGAGGCCGTCCACCACCACGGCACCGAGAACGTCTACGAGATAGACACGACCGACCGCGAGCCCAGCGAGGTGGCCGCCGAGATAGCGGCCGTCGTCGCGGGCGAGCGCGAACCGAGCGCCGGCACCGTCTCCTACGTCGACTGGCTATGACACTCGATAGATTCCGCCACGTGGCCGACCGCGCGTTAGACCCGTTCGTCGGGGCCGCCCGAACGGTAGGCCTCTCGCCAAACGGCGTCAGCGTCATCGCCTTTGCCCTCGCCGTCGCCGCCGGTGGCGTCTACGCCGTCGCTCCCCGCCAGCCGCTGCTGTATCTCGCCGGCGCCGTGCTGGTCTTCCTGAACGGTTGGCTCGACCTCGTCGACGGCGCGCTCGCCCGGGAGCTGAACGTCGCCTCCTCGGCCGGCGACCTGCTCGACCACGTGCTGGACCGCTACGCCGACATCGTCATCATCGTCGGCCTGGCGGCGGGCATCGGGCAGTGGGCGCTTGGCATCGCTGCGGTCACGGGCGTTCTGATGACCTCCTATCTGGGCACCCAGTCACAGGCCGTCGGGCTCGACCGCGTCTACGGCGGACTGCTCGGCCGCGCCGACCGCCTCGCGCTCGTCGGCGTCGTGACCGGTATCGCCGCGTTCGTCCGGCCAGTCGGACTCGGACTCGACCCCGTCGGCTGGCTGCTCGTCGTCTTCGCCGTCGTCGGTCACGTCACCGCACTCCAGCGGTTCTACTACGCGATGAAGGCGCTGGATTGAACACACGTCGGAGTTGCATACGCAGCGATGCTGGCGGCTACTGGTCTCGCTGCCAGGGACGACACGAACAACTGACACCTCTCCTACCCCAGCGCACCATTTATACGGGACCATCTCGAACCTCGCCGTATGGTTCAGTGCGAGATGTGCGGCAAGGAGGTTTCCTCTCCGAACCGCGTCAAAATCGAGGGGGCCGAACTCGACGTCTGTGACGAGTGTACCGACTTCGGTACCGAGCTCAAGACAGAGGACTCCTCCTCGTCCACGTCGACGAAGTACTCGACCTCGTCGAGCGGGTCCAGCGGGTCGTCCTCGTCCAGCTCGTCCTCGTCCAGTTCCTCGAGCGGCGGCTCCGGCCGTCGACGGGATATGTTCGACGAGATGGACGAGATCGCACAGGACTTCGACGACCAGATACGGTCGGCCCGGGAGTCCAAGGGGCTGAGCCAGAAAGAGCTGGCCCAGCAACTCAACGAGAAAGCGAGCCTCATCCGGAAGCTCGAACAGGGCAACTCACTGCCCAGCGACGACGTGCGAACGAAAATCGAGAAATCGCTCGGCATCGACCTGAGCGCGGGCGGGAGCGCCGACGACGAGGAGTGGTCGAGTGGCTCCAGTGACGGGAGCTACACGCTGGGTGACGTCGTAAAGCGAAAGGACTAGAGCCGCAGGTCGTTCTCTTCGACGTCGAGGTCGGCCGCCAACTCGTCGACGCGGTCGGCAATTTCGGCGATTTCGTTCTGGAGCTGTCGGTACCGCTGGCTCCGTTCGAGCTCCGTCTGGGTCTTCTCGACCTGGAGGACGTTGCGCTTGAGCTTGCGCGTGGTCAGCGCCTGGAGCTGTTCGTTGTAGGCGGCTATCTTCTGGAGGCGCTCGACGACCTCGGTGAGTTCCGCCCGGGTGACGGGCTTGACGAGGTAGTCGTCGACGCCCATCTCGATGATGTCGAAGTCGGGGTTGACCGCGGTCACCATCGCCACCCGGCAGGGGAGCGACCGCTCCTCGATTTCTGCCAGCACCTCGTTGCCCGAGACGACCGGCATCCGGCGGTCGAGCAGGACGACGTCGATGTCCTCGGAGAGGCGCTCGATACCCTCCTCGCCGCTGTAGGCCGTCAGGACGTCGTAGCTGTCTGCGAGATAGTCGGTGTAGAGGTCCGCGAGGTGCTGTTCGTCCTCGACGATGAGTACGGTCGGAGGGGCGTCGCCTGAGCTCACGGGTTATCTCTCGATGGCTACAGGCCGCAGTCTCTTAATCCTCACTGCTTGGCGGCGGAGGGAACCGCGAACACGCAATCTATTTCCCCCCGGCGTTCGCGTCTTCATCCATGTTCGTCCTTGTCAACCTCAAGGCGTATCCGTGTGACCCGATAGAGGTAGCCACCGCCGCGGCCGACGTCGCCGACGACTCCGGCGTCCGCGTCGCCGTCGCCCCCCAGGCGGCCAACATCGAGTCCGTCGCCGAGACCGGCGTCGAGACCTGGGCCCAGCACGTCAGCCCGAACGAGCACGGCAGCCACACCGGTTCGACGCTCGCCGAGGCCGTCGCCGACGCCGGCGCCGAGGGGACGATGCTGAACCACTCCGAGAACCGCCTCAAGCTGGCCGATATCGACGCCTCGCTCGACGCGGCCGACCGCGCGGACCTGGAGACCATCGTCTGTGCGAACAACCCCGAACAGATCGGCGCCGCCGCGGCGCTCGGTCCCGACGCCGTCGCCGTCGAGCCGCCGGAGCTCATCGGCACCGGCACGCCCGTCAGCAAGGCCGACCCCGACATCGTCACCGGCGCCGTCGACGCCGCAGCCCGCGTGGACGGCGACGTGGACGTGCTCTGTGGCGCCGGCATCTCGACCGGCGAGGACCTCGTCTCCGCCAGCGACCTCGGCGCGACCGGCGTCCTGCTGGCAAGCGGCGTCGCGAAGGCCGACGACCCGCGTGCCGCCCTGGAAGACCTCGTCGAGCCGCTGAACTGACGTTCGACCCGGCAAACGCACACACTTTTTCGACCGACTGACGGTAAGCACCAGCTGCGAGAAATCGACTGCTCAGCTCGTCTCGTCGTCGACGACGGTCCGCTCAATCTGTGACGCGTACTCGGTGGCCGTCTCGGCGTCGATGTCCTCGCCCTCCTCGCACAGCAGGGCCGACAACCGGTAGTCGTACTTCCCGCGACCCACGTGTTCGATGAGCCCGCGGAGCCGAAGCGTCCGGTTCCGAGCGTAGGCGGCGGTCCGGTCGCCCGACCCGCCCGCGGAGAAGTGGGCGTTAAGCGGCGTGCCCGGGCCGTGTTCCTTGTAGTAGGCGAGCATCCGCCCGGTCTTCTCGTCCAGGTCCCGGATGTCGGCCTCGATGTCGCGAACCGCGGCGGGTTTCTCCGTTTCTGGCTCGTCGGAGTGCTCATCGTCGCCTGCGTCCTCCTCGGCGACGGCCGCGAGCGCGGCCTCCAGGGCCGCGTCGGAGCTCCCCTGCGTGGTCGTGTCCTCGGGGCCGGACCCGTTCTTCGTCGCGCCGTCGGCGCTGGCGCCGTTCGCTGTGGCGCCGTTGCTCGACTCGCTCCCCCGTTCATCGCGACGTCGTCGTCGGCGAAGGCGCTGAACGCGTCGCCGAAGCCGCCACCGGAGGTCGTGTCCGGCGGGTCATCCTCCGCGTCGGTGTCGGCTGCCTCACCGCTAGCCGTCGCGGTCCCGCCGCCGCCCTCTGTCGCCGGTGGGTCCGCGAACCGCTCGCGCTTGCGCCGCATCTCGTCTTTCGCCGTGCGGCCTGGGTTGTACCCTTCGACGTGAGAAAGCAGCGCGTCAGTGAACTGCTCGGCCATCCGCTGGAGGTCCCGGGCGTCCTGCAGCTCGGCCTCAAGTTCGGCGATGCGGGAGTTCTTCTTGTCCAGTTCCTCGCGCAGTTCCGAGATCCGGTTCTCAGTGGCCTGTTTCTCCTCGCTTATGGTCTCGAGTTCGGAGACGAGGTCCTCGCTGACGGATTTGAGTTCGGGGCGCTCGAAGTCGTCCAGACCCGGGGTGGCGCCGGCGTCGAAGGTCTGCTTGCGGTGGAACTGCACCCGGCTGACTTGCTCGGCCCAGTCGGTCATCATAAATGCCTCGCCGTCGTCTAGGTCCTCGACGGCGTCGGCGTACTGGCTGTCGAGGATGCGCCCGACCACCTTCGTGTCGTTGTTCCACGTCAGTCGGTGCCACACCAGCCAGTCACACTGGGTGATGTAGTCTTTTTTCACGTCGGCCGGGCGCTGGCTGATGCCGACGATGCCCAGGCCGTGTTTCCGCCCGCGCTTCCCGATTTTGATGAGCATCTTCCCGACCTCGCCCATGCTGCCCTGCTCGGGAATCCACTCGTGGCACTCCTCGACCAGCATCAGGAACGGCTGTTTCTGCTTTTTGGCCTTGGCGAACAGCTGTTTGGCGACCTCGGTCAGCAGGCTCTCTGCCTCCTCTTCGTCCAGGAACGAGGAGACGTCCAGGATGATGGGGACGTTCTGTTCGAGCGCGAGCGAGGCTATCTTGCCCGCGTGTTCCTCGGTGACCTGGATGTCACACTCCTCGTCGCCGCCGACGTGGAGTATCTCGTACTCCTCTTTGAGGCCGTAGTACTCGCCGTCGATATCGACGATGAGCAGGCCAAAGCCGTTGTCCAGCAGCTTCTCGGCGACGACGCTCGTGGTGTTTGACTTGCCCGAACCGGACTTGCCGGTGATGAACCCCCGGCCGGTCAGTAGCTCCACCACCGGGATGTCGACGGACTGGCCTGGGTCTTCTATCCCGCCGGGCCCGGCGCTCGTGTCGGCCACGGTGATGTGTTCAGTCTCTGCCATGCGTTCTTGTCCACAGAGAGCGGTGCAGGCCCCATAACTCTCCGTCAGACGAGCGTCAGCGGGCCGATACCTTCGCCAGCGCCTTTGGGCAGTGGATACCGACCTGGGGAGTCGCTGGTGTCCAGACCCGACATCGTTCCGTGTGACGGCCCGTGACAAGGGCTATGTTGGTGGCGTGTCTCGTTCGACCCGAGCGCGGGAGTGGGACTGTATGGCACGCTACGAGACGTTTGTCGAGGACAATACCGTGTTCGTCGGCACGCCGGAGGGCCGGCTGGCCGTCGGCCCGCTCGAGGATATCGTCACCGCGGTGGGCGGTCCGGCCTGGACCATCACCTACGCCGAGAGTCAGAAAGAGCGGTATCCGGGGATGGACACCTCCGACGAGGGCCTCGTCGTCGACGTGGTCGACATGCTGTCGGCGATGACCCACAGCGAGCAGTTCGTCGAGACGCTCGCGGCCCATCCGACGACTGTCCCCGAGGAAGACACAATCTCGCCGAGAGCGGGGCTGTTCGTGGGCAAGCTCCTGGAGAACCTGGAGAACGGTGTTTCCTAAGCCCCCGGGCCGCTTTCCGACTGCCTACCCGAAGTCGCCAAGCGACGCCTGCCCGTCCGGGTCCCGCTCGGATGCGTCCGTCTCCGCGGCGCTTTCGGGCGTCGCGTCCTCGCTCGGACCCGAATAGTCACCGTCGAAGGCAGTCAGACTCGCCTGTCCGTCCGCCGTCAGCTCCGGGTCCGGTTCCATGTCCCTTCGGTCGGGTTCGGTGGCAGATTCGTCGGTCCCTCCGCCGGCCGCGCCCTCGAATCCGGTGAGACTGGCCTGCTCGCCGGCCGAGAAGTCCAGGTTCGAGACGCGGACCCCGAGCTTCCGTACCGGCCGGTCGGCAAACTCCCCCAGTAAATCGAGCGCGATGGACTCGACGAGGTCCGCATCCGCCACGGGGCCCGGCAGCGAGCGTGCGCGGGTGTTGATATCGAACGGCGGTTCGACCACCTTGATGCCGACGGTCTGGTAGCGAGCGCCCTTCCGGCCCCCCCGGTCCGCGACGGCTCTGGCGAGCGTGGTGACTTTCCGCCGTTTCTCGTCTGTGTCTTCGACGGCCTCGGTGAAGGCGGACTCCCGTGAGAGGCTCTTTGGGTCGCCACGCGGGGTAACTTCCCTGGTGTCTTCCCCACGGGCGTACCGGCGTATCTCGCGACCGCGCTCCCCGAAACGGTTCTCGAGAACCTCCGGGTCCGCGTCGGCGAGGTCGCCGGCCGTCTCGATACCGAGTCCGGCCAGTTCCCGGGCGGTCACCGGCCCGACGCCGTGGACCTCCTCGACCGGCAGGTCGTCGAAGAACGGCCGTACCTCGCCCGGCTCGACGACCACCTGTCCGTCCGGCTTCTCCCGGTCGCTGGCCACCTTCGCGGCGCTCATGGTCGGGGCGACGCCGACGCTGGCGACGACGCCCACCTCGGACTCGATGGTGGCTCGCAGCTCGCTCGCCCACTCGGCGATTCCGTCCCAGTCGACGGTGTCGGTGATATCCAGGTACGCCTCGTCGATGCTGACCTCCCGGACGGTGTCGCTCTCGGCGTGGAGTATCTCCTTGACCTCCGCAGCGACCGACTCGTAGTAGTCCATATCGACCGGCCGGTAGATGCCCGTCGCCTCGGCGTCCTCATCTTCGGCGTCGGCTCGCCGGGGGAGCCGTTCGAGCGCCTCGGAGATGGCCATCGCCGACTCGACGCCGTACTCGCGGGCCTCGTAGCTCGCCGTGGCGACGGCACCGTGGGTCTCGCCGCCCTCGTAGCCCATCCCGACGACCAGTGGCTCCCCGTCCAGGTCGGGCTCCCGGCGCTGTTCGCAGGCCGCGTAGAAACAGTCCATATCGACGTGGGCGACCACCTGGTCGGGGCGGGCGGTGCCGGGCAGTCGCGCGGCGTCCATAGCAGGGTGATACACGTCGTCTGTGAAAACCTCTCCGTCCGCGGCGCCGACGGACGGCCGCGAGGCTCGCCGGTCGTATCAGGGGGTACTGGCGGGTGCACTATGCCACATCCAGGCCCCCCAAGGTCCGAATCAACTGCTCCCGATAAGAAAGTTCTTTTTTCGGCGCTCGTTGCCGTCACTACGCAGATATTCGAGGGTTCTCGCGGGCGCCGAGACGACAGTGGTCGTTCTCAGTTGTCGTTGTGTCGCAGAACGTTCCGCGGCGACTTCGGGAAAACGTAGCGATACAGATATCAGGAGCGGGTCGGTCGGGTCGGGCGCACCGGCGGTTCAGTCGTCGTTGGCCGGCACTTCGTCGACGGTGTCGCCATCCGAGGCGCTCGGCGCCTGGACGCCCTCACCGTACGGGAAGTGTCCGATAGTTTCCTCGCGGAAGGCCGCCTCGTCGAACTCGTACTCGCCGTCGAGAAAGTCCAGGAGGGTGTGGGTGTCCCGCATCGCGTTCTTGAGACACGTCGAGGCCCCCGGCGACGGCGTGATGTTGAAGATGACGTCGTCGCCGACGATCTTCGCCTCGCCCATGTCCAGGGACTTTGCCTTCGTATCGACGATCTGTGGACGGACACCGCCGTACCCCTTGGCGCGCTCGATGTCGTCCAGTTCGACGCTCGGGACGACCTTCTGGACGTGCGGGAGGAACTGCCGCGGCCCGACCTCCGGGAGGTCATAGAGCAGGTTCCGGAGGACGTAGGGCAGGAGGACCTTGTCCGAGAGGATGTTGGCGTAGCTGAGGAAGGCGGCGGCGTTCAGCCCGAACACGTCGAGGAAATCGGAGACGGTCGAGATGTTGCCCCGCTCTAAGGCCGGGACGAGCTTCGCCGTCGGACCGAAACGGGTTATGGAGTCGTCGTGGACGTCGGCGTCGCCGTGGACCGCCGCGAAGGGCAGCTTCTTCATCTGCAGGGTGTAGACCTTCCCGTTCAGCAGGTCGTCCGCCAGGAAGAAACTGCCCGCGACGGGGAGCAAGACCTTGTCCTCGCCGTAGCCCAGCTCCTTGGCCATCTGGAGGCTGTGGGAGCCGGCGGCGACCACCGTCGCATCACAGTCGAAGCGGCCCTCGGTCGTCTCGATGGTGTAGCCGTCGAGTGTCGGCGTGATGTCCGTGACCTCTGTCCCGGTGTAGACGTCGACGTTTGCCTCCTCCTCGGCCTGCTCGACGAAGGACTTCGTCGTCTGCCCGTAGTCGACGACGTAGCCGTCGGGCGTCTGGAGCGCGAGCATATCGACGTCGGGGTCCCGACCCTCCAGGACCTTCGGCTCGATGTCCGCGATCTCGTCGCGGCCGATGGGCCGGAGCTTCGGGAACAGGTCGCCAAAGCCCTCGTCGTAGTACCGCTGTTCGAGCTGTGGGACCTCCTCCTCGCCCACTGCCAGCACCATCTTCGAGCGCTTGGCGTGCATCTCGCGGTCCGGGTCGTAATTTTCGAGATAGCCCGCAAGCAGTTCGGCGCCCTCCTTGACCTCCTCGGCCTTCTCGAGGGTGTAGTTCGTCTCGATGTCGCCGAAGTGCAGCGTCTGGGAGTTGTTCGTGTGGTGGGAGTTGATGGCCGCGACCTCTTCTTCTTTCTCGAGGAGCGCGATAGAGTCGATATCGGTGAACTTCGCGGTCGTGTACAGCAGCGATGCCCCGCTGATTCCCCCGCCGACGATTACAAGATCATATTTCCCTGACATGCTTTCTCTCTCGCTACCTGAACGCGTGTTCTCCAGACTGATAACTCATATTTTCTCGGCTCGCATTTGTACAATCACCGAACACCCAATCGACACAGTGTGTAGGCGTGTGTCCCACCGGACTCTCCCGCTACTTCTCGGTGGTTTTGACGACCCGCTCTGGAAACCCGTGTTTTTATTCGTTCTTTCCCTGTATGTTATTGTATGGCACTCCTCGAAGCGCTCCAGCGCGAGGTCGGCGACAATCTCCGGGCCGTTGCCACATACGAGGAGAAAGAATGGGAGCTAGTCTACGAGCGCGATGATATCAAAGCCAAACCCCGAATTTTCGATAAGATACACGAGGAGTTGATTCTGGAGGGGATGGGAACCGAGTATCTGGAAGACGTCTTCGACGTCGGCCGCCTCGACTGTACGATGCACAGCTTCGAGGAGGCGATGTGTTTCCACTTCGTCCGCGGGTCGATGCGAGGTGTGTTCATCTCTATCGAGCCCGACGCGCTGTTGCCACTTGGGGAGTTCGTCGAAATTTGCACGGAGAACGAGATAGAGACGTGAGCAGAACGGTCACCGAACGCGGCGAGGCGTGGTCACTGTGGGAGTCGCTGGGCCATCGCTCGTACGTACTCGATTGTGAGGTCAGCGTCGACGCCGTCCTCGGCGGCTATCGCAGCGGTGACCGCTCCACAGCCGTGCAGTAACTGCGCCCGGCGGTCGCTCTCCGGGAGCTTATTCTGGCTGACTGTCGTGGCGGTTTCAATCGTCTGTCGAACGGTGTCGAACTCCTCGGCCTGTATCGCCGCTTCGGTCTCGTCGAGGAGCTGTGTGAGAACTGCGTGGACGTCGCTCGGGAGGTCGTCGGGCACGGCTATGTGTTCGCCTCCGGGTGTATAGCTCTGGGGTGTCGCCACCAGGGAGGAATGGACACCGACCCGCTATCGGTTCTCCAGCACTCACGTGGCGACATTGCGCGATAGCCACCATCAACGAATCGGTCACAGCGTGACGACCGACGCCCAGCCGGTCTCATCGCCGGATTGGGTATGGGCGTTCGAAACAGGCGAGAGGTACATCGCATCCCTAGTTGGCTGTGTCCGCTTCCCGGTCGCCACGAGCGCCGAGCCAGAGTGTCACCGTCCCGGTTATCACGACCATGCCTGCATTGAGGACCAGCAGGAGTAGGCCGCCACTGGCCCTGGCCGGCGCTCGTGATAGTAACGTTATCCCCGCGGCAGCGGCGGCCGGGACGAGTGCGAGGGCCGCGACGACGCCGACGAGCGTGTCTTGCCGTTCCCTGTCAGTCGTTACCCCCGCTGCGATACCCGCCGCGGCGGCAGCAACGACACTGAACCAGCCGGCCGTAATCCGTTGCTCGAGAAGCGGTTTATCGATGAGGTTCTCCGCAGGCGGGAGCACGCCTGTCGTGTTCAGTGTCACCGTCGTCACGATAGCCCCCGCAGTCGCGGCCAACAGCCCGACCAACGCGACCTTGGCCCCGAATCCGGCTCGATCAAACCGGTTGGCAGCAAGGCCAGCGGAGACGAGTTCCAGCGGCGTCAATGCCGGTGCAATGACCATCGCGCCGATGAGGATTGGAATCGAGTTTGTGAGGAGCGCCACGCCGGCAAGCACGCCGGACATCGTCATCAGAATCAGATACGAGCTATCAAGTGCGACCTGTTCGTTCTTGTTCTCGCACTTTTCGGTAAGTGAGACCCCGGGGCAGATTACGAAGCGGTACGTGTCTACCAGTTGAAACAATTGTGACTATCCGAGAGCATGTGTTAATGAACTATCGTGCATAATATTACACTCACGCTGACCACGCTGAACTGGCAGAACTGTTAGTATGAAACTCCCCCCTCCGCAGAAAATCCGAAAACAGCCGCTATATGTCTGCTACCTTTAGAAAATTTGAAGAACGGAGTGGGGTCGGAGGGTTAGGCGTTCCCGAGGAATTGATAGGTATATTTGCGATTCGACGGACGGCGCGATGGTTCTAATTGTCATTGTCGGCGAATCCAAGTTTGCTGACGAAATCGCGACGGCGGGCTTCGAGCTTCTCGACCTCAGCTGCCTTGTCGTAGTATCGGCGCAGCGTATCCGGGTCGCTATTGACCCGTTTGCCGACAGCCTCGAAGGAAAGACCGCGGTTCAGTTGCCACGTGATACTCCCGGTCCGAATCTGATGGGGCGAGCGTGACGACGGACACTTGCTCGAGTGGTTCAGCTGGGTCCACTTACAGCTCCGTGGCTCCTTGCTGTGCGGACAGGCGGTGTAGACACACGGCAGGGTCGCCGAATAGAGCCAGTTTCGGAGTGTGGACTGGGCCAGCCGGCCCTGGCGACCACAGAACAGGGGTTCGCGACCGTTGTCGTCTCGTTTGCGCGTCCGGACCGATTCGATGTACGTGTCCAGGACCTCACAGACGGCTGTCGGGAGGCCGACTGGCCGCTCACCCTGGTCCTTCTTCTTGAGCGGTGTCGCCGGCGGTCGGTGGCGGAACCAGATGAGTTCCTTCTCGGGGTCGTAGTCCTCCAGGTCGATGCCCCGGAGTGCCCCCAATCTCGCTCCGGTGTACCACGCGATCTCCAGCGCGACGTGGCCGTTCGACGCGTACTCGACGCGTGATTCCCGATAGTACGAGAGGATGCGGTGGGCCTCATCGGGTTCGAGGAGCGTGTCGTCGGTCTCCTCACGCCGGCTGAGCGTCGGGATGTTGACCTTGTACGGCAGCATATCGTCGACGGCCTCGATGCCGGCGGCGTACTCCAGCCAGACCTTCAGCGAGGTCATCTGGCCCTTCATCGTCGTCGGCGCCAGGTCCTGCCCCTGGCGGTACAGTTTGAACTGCTCCAGATGCCAGCCGGTGATATCGCCGATGCAGGTGATGTCCTCCTGGTCTTCGGCCCAGCGGACGAACTGTCGGAGACGGGTCTCGTAGTCCCGCAGCGTCTCCTCCGTGTAGTCCAGCTGCTTGGCGTCGAGGAACTGCTCGTAGACCTGGCGGACCGAGAGGTCGCCGGGGTTATCGATAGGCGGCGCCGTCATCGGGACCTCCCAGCCGAGTCACTGTGTGTCGATGGCGACTCACTCATCATCGAGCAACACCTCACGGGCCTCCCGAACGTTCTGGAGCTCGGCTTCGCTGCCGCCGTGGTCCGGATGGGCCTCCTTCACCCGCTCGCGGAAGGCGCGTCTGATTTCGGACGGCGTGGCATCGCGGTCGACACCTAACACCTCGTGGGCCGACCGGTCGGTGACGATAGCGCCATCCTCGCCACTCGGCAGGCGAGCGTTCGCGAACTCGCTCTCGCCGGTGGTGACCGGGCGGGCCTCCATCTTGCGCTTCTCGCGAACGTACAGGCCCACGGTTCGCACGTTGTCACGGACGCGGCTGTACGCGTCACAGGCGACGGCGAACTGCTCGCCGTCCATCGACCAGCGTAGGACGACGCTGGAATCCGCTGGCTCGGACTGATTCGCGTACGGGTAGTTCGGATTCCTGGACTGGTGGCGCATCGCCGTCTCGAGTCGCCAGTCGTCGACATCCAACCGGTCCAGTTCCACCGCCAGTTCGTCGACGGCCTCGTGGAGTGATACGCGGTACTTCCCGTTCGTGTCTCGCTGTTCGGGGTCGGTTCGTTCGAAGCCGGCCGGCCAGTCGACGTCGCTCATTCGTCGACCACCCCACCGACAGTTTCAGTATGATATTCGCTCTGTGTTTGCATGGGTCTCTTCCCCGACAGCGGGCGTGCCAGGGTTCCAAGCTAGACACGCCCGCTGTCGAGAGGCCCGCTCGGAATCGAACCGAGCCGCCACCAGTGGGCCCAGCCGCACCGTCGTGTTACTCGAACCGCTCTGAACAGCACCGCGTGGCGTCGCCGCGGGAGTCGTGAGACTCGTTACAGAGTGCACAGGCGAACGACTGGCGACGCTCGCGACGGCGCCGGTCGGCGAGGTCGTCCCAGGCTTCTCCCTCGCCGCGTGGCACGCCGACCTCGTCGATATCGAGCCCGTAGTCGGTCATGGGAACATCACCCGAACGCCGTTGAACTCGAACTCGAAGGGCTGGCCACACTCGGGACACTCGACCGGCCGGCCCGAGAGATGAATCCGACCGTTCTCGTCGACGTAGGCTGGCTCGTCCAGCTCGATAGTCTCGGGTTCGTGTGGGCAGGCTTCGGGCTCCGATGGGTCGATGTGGTCGCTCGCGGCGATGCCACACTGGAACTCGACCTCGGTCTCGCCAGCGAGGTGCTTCTCGGCAGGGCTGCGGAGGTCGCCTGTCACGCCGACCCACCCCCCGCGTGCTCGGCGCTCACGTCCTCTGGGTCGGCCTGCATGAGCTTCCCCGCCAGCCCGCCGGGGTTGTTGCCCTTGCTGCGCTTGCGCGGCCGGACAGCCGGCTCGTCGAACCGGGCGCCACAGTCGGGCGCGTTACAGCGCCAGTCCGCGTCGACCTTCGAGGCGGTCCGCTGGGAGCCGACGATGGACTGAATCATCGTCCGGTCACACTCGGGACAGACCTCGATGTCCTGGACGTCTTCGCGCTCGTGGGCCGCACAGCGCTTGCACGCCTCCAGCCCCTCCTCGTTGGCCTCCGAGATGCGGATGCGCTCGCTCTCGGGCATCTGGGCCGCGTAGTAACAGTCCTCGCGACGGTGGTACCGCGTGCGATCCGAGCGCGCGGAGACGATGACCAGCTCGTCGGCGCCGTCGCCGGTCGGGACCTCTGGGTGACAGGTCGCACACGGTTCAGGTTCGTGGTAGGCGACGTAGGACGCCTCGCGGTCGACGGTCAGCTCGGGGTCCTTGATGCGCGGGCAGGACGTGACGGCGTGGAAGTAGTCGTTGCGGGTCGTCCCCTCCTGCATGAGGTGGGTGTCGAAATCGCGCCAGGTCCACTCAGTCATCGGTCTCACCTCGCAGTTCGTCGGCGCGGAGTGACTCGCCCGGGTCGAGGTCGGCCACTGCGTCACACCACAGCGAGTGGGCCTCGTCGACGACGGTCACGTCGTAGGTCTCGACGGTCTGGCGCGACAGGAGCCGTATCTCGCGGTAGGTCTGGCCGGCCTCGACCAGCTCGTCGTGGTTGGTGATGGCCCCACTCTCGTCGGTCTCGAACTCGGCGCCGTCCTCGTAGGTCTGGAAGACCGCCGGGACCTGTTCGTCCTCGCCGCCGTCGGTGACCAGCGGCGCGTCGTCGGTCACGTCCGCGAGGTCGCGGGCCTGGGCCCGCAGTACTGCGCGGCCGGCGTCGGTCAGGCGGTATGCGTTCGTGCGGTCGTCGATGGGCTCGCGCGTCACGAGGCCGTCCTCGACGAGCCGGTCGAGGTTCTGGTAGAGGCGGCTGTGGCCGATGTCGGTCTCGTAGCGCTCGTCGAGCCACGCCTTCAGCGCGAGGCCGTAGGGCTCCTCGTCGACGGCCGCGATGGCCTGCAGGCAGTCCCGGCGAAAGCCCGTCAGCTCGTGGTACGTGGTCATGCCGTCTCACCCATGGTGGGCCGGAAGTGCGATGCCGCCAAGAGTCTGCGGCGGCCGCGTGAACGGGAGCGCAAAATATGCCGGTAGTTTGGCGAGCTTCGGCCTTTCAGTGGTTCTATCGCCCGTTTCACCCGTGAACGGGACGTGAACGGGAGTGAACGGGAACGCCGCCCTCTGGTGATTTGGGAATGAACGGGACGTGAACGGGAGCGGTGGCTACCCGAGTACGTGGTCGGTCGGCGGTGCAATCGTGGGGAGGTTTCAAGACTCCCGGTGGCGATGGCGTTCATGCTGTTTCGACCGACGCGGCGCCCGTGTTGCACCACGGCGTCGCACTCGGTTTTCCGAGCGACACCCGAGGAGCGACCGCGTCGACCTGCTCAGACAGTCAAGGGCGCAACTACTTAGTATTTTGCGTTAGCAAACATAAA
Organism: Haloarcula rara; assembly: GCF_029338235.1. Lineage (GTDB taxonomy): Archaea > Halobacteriota > Halobacteria > Halobacteriales > Haloarculaceae > Haloarcula > Haloarcula rara. The sequence goes on along the minus strand of NZ_CP119785.1, from coordinate 2,884,055 downwards.
TATGGTTGAGCAAATACAGAAATGTGCCAGCAATAGTTTCTGGAGGGAATCCGATGGAGACAATATGGGAGCCTCTGATGATGGGGATGTGCCGAAGATTGACACAGAGCTGCAGATTCTGAGGTTTATGTCGGAGTATGATATCCCTCTCCAGCCGCGGCAGGTTTTCGGCGGAATGGTTCTGAATGAGGATGTTACCTTCTCTTACGGCACTCTCCAGAACAAACTGTCTGGATTGGTGGAATCTGGCGACTTGAAACGCGTGTCTATCGACCGTGACGGAGATATTGAAGAGATGGGGCCAGATGAAGGCGGTAGAGCGAACTACTTGATATCTGAGCAGGGCAAACAGCGAGTTGTCGAAGAATACGAATAGCTAGCCCTATTTTGTGTTTGCTAACACAAAGTCTAAGTGCCCACGGATAGTGACTACTACATAGGAACACACGCGCCGCTGGTCGATTTCTCACGAAATCGCCCCGGTGCTGGTACACCGAGGCGCGTGGTTCCAGGTAAGAACCAATGGCTACTACGCAAGCGAATTCACAAGAACGTATCGCACGCGAACTACTGACGCAATCGCCCGGTCTCTTCATCGGCGTCGACGGCGACGGTTGCGCGCACTACTGGGACAGCTACGAGCGCGCGGTCGCCGTGGTGCCTCGCGATGTTTGTTCGGTTGATGGGGCAGAGAAGTTCGAGCTGGCCCAGACGCCGTGTGCATCGTTGGCTGATTGGTGCGAACACGTGCGTGGACAGCGTGGGTGGGCTGTCGGCCCGCGTGTTGGTGGGTCGCTCGTCGGTGACCTGAAGCGGGGGCTGGACCCATGAACGGCTCGTCGGTTGCGGATGCGAGGGGGTTCGTCTACGAGCCTGTTCGTGGTCCGAAGCGGAAAGTCGAGTTCGAGCCGCGCTCGGACGGTGGTTTTGAGCGTGTAGAGGCGGTTTGGACCGGCTGCACATGGCGCGTGACTGGGCGAGAAGTAATCACGTCGATGGGGCGTATTTGACCATCAATTAAAATTTCCTATCGAGAAGAAATATCTTCGTTGATATAAGGCTAACCGACCGTACTAGCGCGAGGAAGCCACCAAAATCTGCTGGGCGATGACGCAGGCCCGTATTTGGCCATAATCAAACGTCTCATGAGGTTCGTACTCGGTCTTTTTGAGATATGGACTCAGATTATTACGCTGAAAATGCTCCAAACTATTGGGGTCGAACGTCCCAAGCACGGGGCCCCTTAGGAGACAGCCCCAATTCAAATTCTACCGGCATACCAGACCTAAGATCCTTTTGTGTATTCTTTTTTCGCGGATCGAAAAACAACCTGTTTCGAACTCCGTCGATACCGTGGTCATAAATGAACCCACGAGTAGATGACGCCTCGCTCACTTTGCCAGTGAACGTTTTTCGGGAACCACCATCCATCCAATGAATATCGGCCCTATACTTTGCCGAATCAGGTGCCATGCGGAATGCTTCTTCAAACTTCTTATCGGCTCTATCAACATCACCATTTATACAATAAATTGAAGCCACATGGTAAACCGATTCCCAGTCCCCCTCATACCCACCTCTCCGATCTAACTCTTTAGCAAGATCATACAGTTGGTCATAGTCCTCGGAATCTAATTCTAATAGTATCTTGATTTTCAGTGCCAAAGCCCCGGTAGGGTAGGATCCAGCTGATAAAGTAGTGCTGAGGTATTCTAAGGCCTGTTCATAATCTTTTTCTTCATGGTATACAGCATTAGCCAAAATATAGTAACCTCGACCGTCATCCTCCGTTCTTATTAAATCATCTGCATATTCCTTTGCTTTCTCCAAATTTTCCTCAATATCTTGCCAAATATTCACCCGAGCCTCTTTTAGCATACGCTTGCCTTCACGGTCAGCATCCTTTTTTAACCCACTATTGATTACTTCAAGGCACTCATTGAATATTTTCATTTTTTCATCTCCCTCTTTTGCCGAAGCTAATTCAGCCAGTATTTTGGCTTGGTTGGTGTAGGAATACAATCCACTTTCAATCGATCTCGCTTTGCGTAGATGACGGAATATTTCTTCTATCTCTTCGTTGGGATATTGACGGTTTTTTAGCGACTCCTTTTTTGATTTCCAAGTTAAATCAGCTAGAGTAGTGAGAATATTTTCTACCGGTTCATCCATGGCATAGGTCTCATCAGACTCCTGTTTAGCCTCTTTTAATAGGTCCAAGTATACAGTAGAGTCTTTGCCAATCTCGAAAAGGAACTTCGCCATATGGTGAATAATCGGTCTCGCAGGTTGCTCTTCTTTTTTTGCTTCAAATGCTTTTTCAAGCGCTTCTACTGAATATGGGACCTCCGACAAAGGATACTTCTTTGAACCCTTGAATATCAGCAATTCTTGAGCGAAATTTGCGTGTAAATCCAAACGGAGGTCTGTTGCCTTTGCCATTCGAACCAGATGCTGGTCAATTCTATCTTGATTCAGAGTTTTACAAATATGTCCTGAAACAACCGAATGATAAAGTGAAACATAGTGTGTGCCTCTTGAATCATACGATTTGTTTATTAGAGAGCTACCTTCTTCTCTTATATCTTCTTCAAGCTCTTGATATGATAGGTCAAAACCATGGAATTTGTTGAGGATTTTTACGCAGACTGGGAGAGGGATGTCGATCTCAACAGATGACGCCACAGCGACATATTCTAATAATACAGATACAACATCAGATTCTATGGAGTCTCGCTCCTCATTTATTATCTGATTAACTGACTCTTTTGTTGGGTGTACCGCCCTATACATTACTGGGAGGAAGCGATTATCATCCTCGTAAATTGCGTCGACTTCAGGGGCACTTACTGACTCTAACTTTGTGCTATTAGTAGTGTCAATTATATAGTCTTTAAATTCCTCTTCTCTTTCTTTACTAACTTTCTCATTAATATCGAATATTTCAAGAACGGTTTTTAGACCACTTGGTTGTGAATATCCGGTAGAAGTTTCAAATAAAAGATAAATGTCTATATCAATAGACTCTTGCAATTCTTCGAACTTGAAGAGATGACGATCTTCAACATATCCGGTCGAAAATAGCACTAAACTGTCAGGTCCATCAACTCCTTTTTTACTTGTCTCAGAATCAACTGCTGAAATGAACTGTTTGACTTTAGACGAGTCTGGAATTGGTTCAGGATTCGAACTAAGAATCTCCATTGCGAGCGCATATTGTTCTCTAACTAGTCGTTCAACAACAGATCTAATTAGGAAAGTTTTCCCTGCACCTGGTGGCCCAGAGACAATTGCTATAGAGGTATTTGATTTATGAAAGCGATTAAGGATTTTATCTTCTTGGTCCCTCTGGAAATGCATCCCTTTGTCAAATGGTAAGAAACTATCAGATTTTCCCTTAAAAAAGTCCTTTGCAGAAATGTCTTCTTTAAATCTATCTTTGAATATCGGGTTTTGTGTCTCCAATAATTCGCCCACATCATCTTTTGACACTTTTACTACACTATTCCCGATTCGGACCCCCTTGATTCTGGGATCATCTGGATCCCTTGCAGATACCTCGTCTATTAGGGCAGGTGCAAAATCTGATAAATTTCCAGAGATTGGCTTAATTCCTCTGCTTTCTAAATAATATTGGTCATCTTCATCATAATCATCCCAATCTCGGAATAACGCATAGTGATCTACTTTTGGTTCGCCTTGGTCGACTATTACTCGCTCTAGAAGGTTTGTAAAAATGTCATCTCTGAAAGAATACCCCAAGAATAGAACAGAGAGGTTCGAAACCTGTCCCATCAATACATCGAAAATTCTGGATTTTTCGTCAAAAGCTTTGGTCTTTTCACCCTTCGTAATAACCATTGAGCCTTTCTCTCCAGCTGGGATCTCAAGGCTTCCCATCAATTTAACACAAAGTAGATTGGCAGGATGACCAGTAGACGGGAATTCATCACCTGTTTTAATTACTCTAATATTTTGGTTATTCTGTTCGGAAATTAATGCGTTTTCTAAAGAGCGGTCATAATTCGTAGTGAATGTTGCATGCCAAGGAAGCCGCGCTAAAGATCTTACGGGCTCACTGAGTTCAATATCCTCCAATTCTGAACGGACAAATTGGTGTACCTCTTCTGCAGAATTTTTTCGGACAATATCGGAGAATACACGAAAGTGTTCAATTTCATGCTCACCATCTAGATCCTCTGGTTCGGCTAATCTAGTAGAATACTCAAAATGCTGCATAGTGTCTTGTAACAAAGTATCCCAATTTGGCCCACCAGCATTGATAGACACGCCTGCACCAGTAAACAAGACGCATTTACCATCCGCGATTTTATCCGCTAAATCGTCAAGGTGCTCTTGGTCCATACAACCGTTTACAGTTTGACTTAATACTTAAGTCTAGGTCTGCTGTGACAACTGACTCCTTGACGAGGTTATTGTTTGTTAAACTTCAAAACGGTACTGAGCTGCTCCGGCATACTGATACCCATCAATATTTACTCTCTCAACCACTCATCCCCCAACCCATGACCGAGTGGATCGTCGACGACCGCGGCGGCGTCTGCCACCAGTGTGACACCGACTTCCAGCGCCTCGCGGGCCACTGGGCCCGCAACCAGTCCTGTACCTATCGCGACCTCGACGACACCCACCACGAGACCATCCGGGGGCTCCTCCTAGGCGACGGCAATCTGGACAACCCCAACGACGGCCCGCCAGCACTCCGTATCAGCTCGATGCGACGCCCACATATCGAGTGGTGCCACGACCAGCTGGGCTGGTCACCCGGGGAATTACCCAGTAGTTTCACCGCCAGAACCTGCCGACGTCCCGCTACTAGTAATAAGCTATTTCCCGTGACTCACTCATGAATTGACCAGCATGAGTGAGCCCGAACAAGAGACGCTACCGGGAGTCGCTGGCGATACCAGCGACACATTGGACCTCGATACACTACGCTCCCATCTCTGGGAAGCTGCCGACATCCTACGCGGAAGTATCGACGCCTCTGACTACAAGAACTACATTTTTGGACTGCTCTTCCTCAAACGAATCAACGACCGGTTCGACGAGGAGACCGAGGAGATCATCGAAGAGACTGGTATCGACGAGGAGATCGTCCGGGACGACCGCGACCTCCACGAAGAGTTCTGGGTCCCTGAACGGGCGCGGTGGGACCACATCGCCGAACAGGACACCGACATCGGTGCGGCACTGAACAAGGCCCTCGAAGCCGTCGAGGACGAGAACGACGCCATCGCCGAGCGGGTCCTCACCACCGTCGACTACAACGACAAGGAACGCCTCGCCGACGCGACGCTGGATGAGCTGGTCACCCACTTCTCGAAGCACCGCTACCGCAACGCCGACCTCGACGACCCGGACATCTTCGGCCGGGCCTACGAGTACCTCATCCGCCAGTTCGCTGACGACGCCGGCAAGAAGGGCGGCGAGTTCTACACGCCCCGCGAAGTCGTCCAGCTACTCGTCGAGTGTGTCGACCCCGATTCGGGCGACCGCGTCTACGACCCCTGTTGTGGCTCCGGTGGGATGCTCATATACTCCGCCCAGCACGTCGAAGAAGAAGGCGGCGACCGCGACGATATCTCTCTGTACGGTCAGGAGAAGAACCTCAATACGTGGGCTATCGGCCAGATGAACGTCCTGCTGCATGAGCTTCAGGACGCCACTATAGAGAAGGGAGACACAATTACTGAGCCGAAGTTCGTCACTGAACACGACGAACTCGAACAGTTCGACCGCGTCGTCGCCAACCCCCCGTGGAACCAGAAGAAATGGAGCAAGGAGTGGGTCCAAGAGAACGAACCGTACAATCGCTTCGAATACGGTCTACCGCCGTCGAACCGCGGCGACTGGACGTGGATTCAGTTGATGCTTGCTTCCCTCTCGGAGGATGGCAAGGCCGGTATCGTCATGGACAACGGCGTCCTGTTCCGGTCGCGGTCGGAAAAGAAAATTCGCAAGCCAATCTTAGAAGAAGACCTTGTTGAAGCAGTTATCGCGCTGCCGGAAAACCTGTTTTATAATACCTCATCGTCGGCGTGTATCCTGATTCTGAACAAGGACAAGCCAGAGGAACTGGAGGGGAAGGTCCAGTTCATCTATGCCGAGGACCAGACGCTTCGGGAGTCCGGCGTACAGGTGTTCGAGGAACTTTCCAACCAGAATGAGCTAACCAAAGCGGGTCTCGACTACCTTGCTCAGACGCACCTCATAGGGCGTGAAGAGGACCACCACAGCAGGCTGGTGGACATGGATGAGATTGAAGAGAACGACTGGAATCTGAACGTCCCGCGGTACGTCGATACGACTGAACCGGAAGACCCCATCGACGTGAGTGAAAAGCTCCAAGAGTTAGATCGCCTGGTCGAGGAACGTCGACAGACTGACGCTGAACTACAAGAGTACATGGAGGAACTGGAATACAAATGAGTCAGATATCGAGCGATTCCAACCCCTCTCGGGAGGGACATCAAATCGTCCAAATCGGACCTGAGAAACTCGCAATACCGAAAGAGTGGACAGTAACAACGATTGATGAAGTAGCGTCGAGATTCATTTCTGGCGGTACGCCAGACTCAGATAACGAGGATTACTGGGGCGGCAGTATTCCATGGACGACGTGCGCTGTTGTTGAGGGGCCTCAATTCGACGGAGAAAAGGATTTCATTACAAAAAAAGGGCTTGAGAGTAGCTCTGCTTCTCTCGTCCCAGAGGGAAGTATCCTGTTTGGAACCCGTGTAAATGTCGCTAATGTTGGTCGAACGACAAAGGAAATTGCCATCAGCCAGGACTTGACGGGAATAGTTCTCGACGAAGAACGTGTAGATCCCGACTTCGTTACTTGGTATCTGCTTTTTAACCAGTCAAAAATACGGGATAGGTACAGTCAGGGAAGTACTATCCAGGGGATGATAACTTCAGATCTGAAGTCTCTGCCACTACTTTTGCCACCATTATCTGAACAGCGCCGTATCGTGGAGGTCCTTTCCAAAATTGAAGAGCAGATACAACAAACTAACAAGATAATTGATAGGACGGAAGATATAGAACGTGGGTTATTGAACGACTTTATTCCACGTGGAATAAGCGAGCAAGGGAAGTTACGTCCATCCCCTAATTCCAATCCAGGGCTGTATGATGAAGTCAGGCGGTGTAAGATTCCATCTGGTTGGGAAGTATCATCGCTACAAGAACTCTGCCAAGAGGATGTAACATACGGAATTGTGCAAGCAGGGCCGCATGTTGAGGATGGTATTCCCTATATCAAGACGGGAGATATGACGGATGGAGAACTAAAATTAGAAGGATTAAGCCGAACTTCATCAGAAATCGCCGAAGATTACAGTCGTTCGGAAATCCGAGAAGGAGAACTCGTAATTGCCATTCGAGCTACCGTCGGTGTCGTACACCAAGTTCCACCAGAATTAGACGGGGGGAACCTTACGCAAGGTACTGCTCGAATTTCGCCTGATGATTCGATAGATAACCGGTATTTGTTGTGGGCAATCCGGTCAAATGTCGTCCAATCTCTGATAGACGCTCGGACAAAGGGATCCACATTTAATGAAATCACATTGGGTGCATTGCGAAAGGTGCCAATTCCTCACCCCACCAGCTTGAAAGAACAAAAAAAGATCACCGAAAGACTGGATTCGGCCTCTAAAAAGTTGGACGAGGAACGGTCGTACATGAGAGAACTAAAAAATGTTAAACGCGGCCTCATGCAGGACCTTCTGACTGGCAAGGTTCGCGTCAACCCCGAGTAATGCCCAACGAGTACACCGAGTCCGAACGTCCTGCTCTCAATACCCTCCACGAACTCGGGTGGGATGTCGTCGACCAGCAACAAACGATGTGGGAAGACCCCCGTGAGACCGAATCCTCGGCTGTACTTGAACCACGACTCCGCGACGCCGTCGAAGACCTGAATCCGTGGCTCACCGAGAACAACCTGAATAAGGTCGTCCGCGAGATTCAGCAGGTTGCCGGGACCAGCGCGATGGACGAGAACGAAGAGATACACGAGAAGCTCGTCCGACACACCTCGGTCAAACAGGACCGCGGCCACGGCGCGAAACACCAGACGGTGAAGTTCATCGACTACGAGACCCCGGAAAACAACGACTTCTTCGCGCTCAACCAGTTCCGTGTGGAAGGCACTGTCGAGACCATCAAGCCCGACATCGTCCTGTTCGTCAATGGGCTTCCACTGGGGGTCATGGAGTGTAAGTCACCGACAGTCGCCGAACCCAGAAGCGACGCGCTGGAACAGCTTCAGCGGTATCAGAACGAACGGACAGAGACCGGGAGCGAAGGCGCTGAAGAGCTGTTCCGCTACAACCAGTTCTCTGTGGCGACGTGGTACGAAGGCGCGGTCATGGGGACCTACAAGACGCCGAAAAACCAGTATAAGCCTTGGCGAGACCCCTACCCTGCGACCGACGAGATACTCGCCGACCGCTTCGGCGTCGACTACGTCTCCCCACAGCACCGGATGCTGTACGCGCTGTTCGAACCAGAGCGCCTGCTGGACCAGCTCCGCCACTTCACCGTCTTCGAGAACAAGCAAAGCGGGACCGTGAAGATGGTCGCCCGGTACCAGCAGTACCGCGCTGTCCACAAGGCGCTAGAACGAATCGACAAACGCGGCCGACAGGAAGCACAGGGCGGCGTCATCTGGCACACTCAGGGGTCGGGGAAGTCCCTGACCATGCTGTTCCTCGGGCTGAAACTCCGCCGGGCGAAACCCGACCCGACGCTACTGTTGGTCACTGACCGTTCAGCCCTCGACGACCAGATTCACGCCACCTTCGAACGCTGTGGCTTCCCGAACCCAAAGAAGGCCAAAGACATCGACGACCTCCGGGAGAAGCTCCGGCACAACGCCGGAGAGACCATCACTACGCTCATCCAGAAGTTCCAGACCACGGACGACGAGGGAGACGAGTTCCCCGTGCTGTCTCGCGACGAGGACATCTACGTGATGGTCGACGAGGCCCACCGGACCCAGTACAAGCAGCTGGCGAACAACATGCGGACCGCTCTTCCCGAAGCCTTCTACGTCGGCTTCACCGGAACGCCCATCGAGAAGGACGAGCGGGACACTCGCCGGACCTTCGGGAACTACGTCGACACCTACACCATCGACCAGTCGCTCGAAGACGACACGACCGTCGAGATACTCTATCAGGGCCGACTGGCCGACATCCACCTCGAAGGCGCGGACCTCGATAGAGTGTTTGACCGTGTGTTTGACGAGTACGACGAAGACGAGAAGGCCGAAATCAAGAAGCGATACGCCCGCGAGAAGGACCTCGCTGAAGCCGAGTCTCGAATCAAACGCGTCGCTCTGGACATCGTCGACCACTTCGAGGACCAGATAGCCCCGCCGTTCAAAGGGTTCGTCGTCACGCCCAGCAAACGCGCCGCCATCCGGTATAAGAAGAGACTGGATGAACTCAACGGCCCGGAGTCACGCGTCGTCATCTCCCACGATCACAACGACCCCGAGGAGGTCAAACACTGGGCACCGTCGGACAGCGAACTCAGCAACTACAAAGAACAGTTCGTCGACCCACACGGCGACGTGGAGCTGCTCATTGTCTGTGATATGCTGCTGACGGGGTTCGACGCTCCAGTCGCGCAAGTGATGTACCTCGATAAGCCGCTCCGCGAGCATAATCTCCTACAGGCAATCGCGCGGGTCAATCGGCCCTTCGAGGACAAGAACTACGGTCTAATTGTCGACTACTACGGCGTCTCTGACGACCTGAAAGAGGCGCTGGCGATGTTCAGCACCGACGACGTGGAACGGGCGATGATTCCCTTCGAGGACAAGGAACCGGAACTCGAAGCCGCCCACAACAAGACGGTCTCGTTCTTCGAAGATCTCGACGACGTTGAGGCGTGTCTTCAAACTCTCGAACCCGAGGATACCCGTATCGACTTTATGAACGCCTTCAAGCGGTTCTCGAAGCTAATGGATATTGTCCTCCCCGACCCCGCTGCCAACCCCTACAAACAGGACCTTGACCGTCTCAGTCACATCTACGGCCGGGCGAAGGAACGCTACCGCGACGATTCGATGAATCTCGAAGGCTGTGGGGCCAAGGTTCGCAAGCTCATCCACGACCACATTCGGTCGTCCGGTATCGAGGTGCTCAACGATGAGCCGGTCTCAGTCATGGAGAGCGGAGAGTTCGAGAGCCGGCTAGACGATTTACAGGATGACGAGGCCAGGGCCAGTGAGATGCGCCACGCTCTCGAACACGAAATCAACGTCCGGTATGACGAGGACCCTGTCCACTACCAGTCCCTACAGGAACGCGTCGAGGAACTCATCGAACAGTACAAGGAGAGTCGCCTGACCGACCGGGAAGTCATCGAAGAGCTACGGGATATCCTCAGCGAGATGCGGAACCGCGATCAGCAGGCCCGCGAGAAGGGTCTCGACGACTCGACAGAACTGTCGTTCTACCACGCCCTCGAAGACACGCTCCGAACGGACGACCGGGATGTCGACGAGGAACGACTCCTCGAACTGACCGGCGAAATCGTCGCCAAAGTCGAAGACATCGTCTCCGTCGTTGAGTGGAAACAGAAGGTGAACGTACAGAACAAGCTCCGGAAACAGGTGAAGATTCAACTCTACAAGTCTGACCTCGATCTGACCAGCGAAGAACGAGACGCCCTGACAAACAGCGTCATTGAACTCGCTCGCGCCCACTACAAATGACCCGCCAATACCACATCGGCCAGACTGTCGTTCCCTACGAGATTGACTGGTCGGAAGACCGCGAGACAATCGGGCTGTCAATCGACTCTTCAATGGAGTTGACCGTTCAGGCACCGATGAGTGCGACACTTTCGGATGTTGAGTCAACACTTGATGACAAACAGCCGTGGATACTCGAAACGCTGTACGGACTCGGCGAGCAGTCTGACCCGCCGTTAGACAAGGAGTTCCTGAGTGGGGAGAAGCTACTTTATCGGGGCCGTCAGTATCGTTTGAAGGTTCAGGAGGCCGATGTCCCCGAACCGACGGTTTCGTTCGACGGGAACGAGTTTACTCTACAAGTCCACCGATTCGACAAGCCCGCTGACGGAGTGAGTGTCCGGCGGAAGCGACAGGCTGTGGTCGACTGGTACTACAAGCAAGCAGAGAACGAACTGCGAGAGCGTTTTGAGACCCACGGACCGAAACTTGGGGCAACCGACGTATCCGTGGAAGTTACTGACTTCGACGACCGTTGGGGCGAATACGAGGACGGTGTTATTCGTCTCCACTGGCGGCTGGTTCTTGCCCCCGTTCGGATTCAGGATTACGTCGTCGTCCATGAGCTCGCCCACACGAAACATGACCGGCATTCAGCAGGGTTCTGGAACACAGTGGGTTCAGTTATTCCCGACTACGAGGACCGACGTGAGTGGCTACGTCTCAACGGGAACACACTGACTGTCTAATCTCCTTACTCCGGGTTGAGCGATACAATTCGATGATTAGTTGGTCGACTCTACTTCAGCTACCATGCGCAACAGAATCCTCTACAAATAGACCACCATACTTCTCCAGGACCTCCCGCCCAACCGCCGCAGAGGTCGTCAGCCGATACCCGTCCTCGCCCCGCTCGACGACCCCGAGCGCCGGATGCGACAGCATCACCAGCGAGTCCTCGATTGCCGCAGTGTCGGGCACGCCGTCGTCGAGCATCCCGACGAGGATGTGATGAATCTCGGTCGCCGTGTGCCACCCGCCGCCCCGCTCCAGCGCGTCGAGGACGGCCACCAGCTGCTCGGCGGCCGCGAGTCGAGCCCCGATGATGTCGTCGATCTCGTCGAGGCGGTCGTCCTGGAACGCCCCCGGCTCGAACAACACCGGCGCGATTGCCTCGGGCGTCAGCCCGTAGCGGTCCGCTCGCTCGACCAGCGCCCCCAGCCGCTCGGCGTCCAGCAACACCAGCCCGTCCCGGTTGCCGTCGTCGATAGCGGCCGGCCGGAAGCCCGGCGCGACTACCACCGCGTGCTCGGCCCCGCGTGCGTCCCGGTGGCCGCGAATTCGGGAGGCATCTGGCGACTGTAACGACCCACTACCGCGGGCTTTGACCTCGATAATCGCGTGGACCGGGTCGGTCACCTGGACGTCGGTGTCGTCACCGCCTTCGATCCACTGCGCGTCGAAACCCAGCCGTGAGAACGCCTTCGCAACCAGTTGCTCGAAGGTGTCCGGGTCCGAGCCGTCCCGACTGGCGTCGACGAGGCGGGAACCCAGTGCCATCTCGACGTTCTCACTGTCGGTCTCATCGTCGTCCTCATCATCGTCGACGATGTGCACCTTCGACCCCGATTCGGTGAGCTCGCTAATCGCCGTCTCGACCGACCCGTAGGCCTCCCGCACGTCCTGAATCCGACTGTCAGCGACACGAGTGAATCCCTGGGGTCGGTAACTCTCGTCGTAGCCGACGAGTTCGTTGAACGGTTCGATGTCGACGTCTATCTCCTCGAAGTCAGTGAAGAAAGTGAGATACTGCCACGCGTTATCGATGTCCCACGGGTTCCCCTCGATATCATAGAGATGCTCGGCGAGGTCGAAATCGTCGAGCGTGTTCAGGACTCGTGCCTGCGCGATGAAGCCACCGTCACGGTACACGAGAACGATATCACCCTGTTCGACGTTCTGCCACTTGTCGGCGACAGAGGTCCCCCAGAGACGAATCGGCTCATCCTCACTGGCTCTGGCGGTAAACTCCTCGTCGAGAAACTCACTGAGTTCCGACGGCTGGTACCCTTCCTGGACCGAGCGGAGATAGTCCTCGTAGGCGTCCTCGCGCCCTGCTGTGAAAATCACGACACCGGCCATTTCTAGCCTAGCAAATTGGTCAGGAAAATAAGTCCATCGGGGAACCGCCAGGTGGCGATATTAGCCCAAAGATGGCGTGTAATTCAACAGCAGATGCTGTCGCTTTTCGTTCGCTGACCCGCTCTTACCGCTGTTGATGAAGTCTTCTCGCCCCGCGCCAGCACCTCGAACTCCCTAGCGCCGTCGGGCAGTTCCTGATACGAACAGAGCCCATACCCATCCAGTCCACCCAACACTTCGACCAGCTCGCCGTGGTCGATATCGCTGGCCGGATAGTACGCCTCGGCGCCCACGTACGGCGGGTCGAAGTAGAACACCGTCTCCGCGTCGTCGTACTTCTCGACGAGGTCGCGCCAGTGCAAATTCTCGAGGACGACGTCGTCGAATCGCTCGGCGAACTCCCGAAGCCGTTCAATCTTATTCGAGAAACTCACCGCCCGACTCGAGACCTTGCTCGTCGCGAAGCCGTTGACCGAATCGTACCCGCCACCCCACTGCGTGTAGCGCAGATAGAAGAACTGGCCGGCCCGCTTGACATCGTCCTTCGGGCGGTACCCGCGATAGTACGCTTTCGCCCACTCTGAATAGACCGCCCGCGAGTACGGGACCGCCGAGAGCCACTCGACCAGCTCCTCGGGCTGTTCCCGCAACACGCGAAAGAAGTGCACGAGGTCCTCGTCGAGGTCGTTGTACACCTCCACGGTGCTCGTCTCGGGGTCTTTGTTCGCCAGCACACCAGCCGCGCCACCGAACACCTCTACGAAACAGCGGTGCTCCGGGACGTGCTCCAGAATCCACGAAGCCAGCCGGCTTTTCCCACCAGGGAAGGGAAAGACGGCGTCGGCCACGGTCAGACCGCCCCCAGTTCGTCGACGTGAACGCCCGCATGGTCGGCAAGCAGGTCCAGGACCCACACCGGTGGGTCGACAGCACTGTGCAGCTCGGCTGCCGCAGTCGTCGTGAGCGGCGACGGCACACCCTCTGCGTCGATACCGAACAGCCACTTCTCGCCAGCGTCGACCTCGATACGACTGGCGTACTCCGGGTCGGTATCGAACACTCGGATGGTGACGGTCTCGCCGTCGATGTTCGCGGTTATACTCCGCGTCGGTCGCTGTGTACGCGCCATACACCGACTCGAACTAGACCGACTAGTAAAACGCTGAAGCGGCCGCGTGAACGGGAGCCGAAAATCGCCAAAATCCATGCCCAGATCGGGCGATTCAGGTCCAGAACGGTCTATATTCGGCCGATGAACGGGACGTGAACGGGAGTGAACGGGAACGGCGCTGTCTGTCGATTATCCCAGTGAACAGTACCGAGTCGCCGACCCCCTTCCAGTCGTCTCGATCAGGTCGTACTGCCGGAGACTCTTGAGATACCGCCGACGACTCGGCCGTGATTTCGGCGACGACGACCGCGCTTCGTACCGCTGGTGCAGCGTCGCCGCTCCAATTTCGCCGGCCTCGTCGATAATCTGATACAGCAGCCGCTGATGGGTCCCGAGTGAACGCACACGGCGCTCGCGCATCTCGGCCTCGGCGTCCTCGACGACGTCGTCGACTACGCCGGTCGTCAGCCGACGTAACTCGCGCGTCTCCACTCGGTCAGCTGCCCGGCGGAGAATCGCGATGGCCCGCCGAGCGTCACCGGCAGCGAGGTCGGCAATCGACTCGACGGCACTATCGTCGACACGCGACCCGATCAGCCCGTGCGCAATCCGACTCTCGAGGATATCGACCAGCTCACCGTGGCTGTACTTGTCCAGCCGTATCGTCGCTGCGCTCTGCATCCGAGATTTTGCCTGTGAGCTGAGTGCCGTGAACCACTCGTCCTCGTCGATGGTGATACACACGAGCGAGACGTTGGGCACCTCCCACAGCGCCAACAGCGGCTGCTCATCCAGAACGGCTATCTCGTCCAGGACGAGTATAATCTGGTCCTCACACCGACGCAATCGGTCCAACGCTCGCGAGGAGTGTGTTCCCTCTCGCTTCAGGTCGGCCCCGAGTCCAATCTCGCGAACGCATTCGTGTAACACTGCAGCCCGCGAGTTGTCGGCCATACAGTTCACGTACCCCCACCGGAAGTCCAGTACCTCCCGTTCCAGCTGGGATATCGTGTACTTGGCGAGCGTCGTCTTGCCGGCGCCGCTGGGACCGAACAGACACACGTCTTCAGCCTGGTCCAGCGCCGACGGGGCAAGCACGGCGGAGAGATGGTCGATGTGACCGTCTCGGTGGTGCAAGTCACGCGGCAGGAAATCGGGCCGTAGCGCCCGAGCATCGGTTATCATCGGTCGCGCTGCTCGGGCGGTGTGACGACCACCGTATTACCCGACTCGCTGGCGTCCATCAGCTCAGCGTAGTGATACCCCTCGTTGCACGCCCCGCAGTAGACCGTCGGGCCGTCGTTGTCCTGGATCGAGGCGTGCCCGCGTGGACACCGCATCCGCCAGCCGTTCGCTATCTGGCGGGAGATTTTATTCCGCTCCTGCTTGGAGAGTCGCTCATTCGAGCCCATGGCCGATCTGTTCGTGGTTGTCGATTGACCCACAGCGAGGGCAATTGACCACACCGACCAGCGAATCCGCGAATGCATGGGTACAGGCGCGGCACCGATACTCGACGGACAGCTCGGACTGACTGGCCTTACTCATCGCCCGCCTCCGAAATCTTCCGACAGTACTCGGCAGCCGCCTCGGCCGCGGTCTCGCCGTGACCCTCGACGGCAACGCCGCCCTGGGTGGCGAGCCAGTTGCCGTCGTCCTGTTCTTCGAGGACGATCGTCGTCCAGTGTTGCTTGTGGGTATGTAGTTCGTGGTCTCTGACTACCTCGTCGTCGTAGGTCGCTCCCATACCCTGCTAGAGCAAGGATTCTGTAAAGAGGGCGAGCCACGGGTGCAGAGTGGAAGTGAAAGTGAACGATTGGAGTAGATGACCTTCTAGCAAGTTTCCAATATGTTATAAATATTCAATACTATGTCGTTCCTCGCTTTATTTTGGCCACGTATATGGCTGTGAGTGATGTTCCCTATATATTTGAAGAACACACGGCCGTTTTACTCCTATACCCCTCAGTCATTCATGGTTATCTATTTCACTATACTGGTGAGTTACTCTATCTAATTCTCGCACTCTGCGGGCTAATCTACCCGTCAATCGAATTCGCTCTAAAGTACCAACATGAGCTGGAAGAGGATATGTTTGATTATGACCGACCACAATTAGAGCAGCTCAATCATTACTTTTCTATTGCATTTGTGGTTCTAATATTGATTCACCTGCTCGGAATTCTGGGTTTGATATACAATATGAATAGCGAAGATTATATTATGGTCTTCCTGTTTTTGGGAGCGGTTTTTATTTCTTTAGTTGGGATTATTACCAGTAGAACGTCAGAATTGGCGACTAAAGTTTTAGAAATAAGTGGACGAGGAACTACAGATAGTGACCAATACCGAGACAACGAATAACAACTCGACTGCCCTTCTACAATTGTTATCTCCCAGGGGTCGCGTCTCGATTTCAGCCGAATCCCGAATATGAACACGAACGGTCGCTCGCCGTGTTCACCAGCACCCGGTCGCGACGGTCGCGCCTGCTCGTTCACGGCCGACAACCTACCTGATTCGGAGTGAGTATATAAGCAATCGCCGTTTCAGTCACCGCAAAAATCTAGGATATCGCGCTCGTGTTCACGAGCATGGGACGTGACCGGCCAAAATCGATGAGAATTCGCTTCGACGAGGGGAACGAATACCGCCTCGACGCTATCCAGGGCGCCGCCGACCTCTACGACCGGAACCGAAGCGATGCCGTAGCGCTCGCCTGTGACGATATGGCCCGACTCGCGGGTGTGCTGGAGGACTTTCTGAGCCGGGACGACCTCACCCGTGGCCAGCAGCGCGAGCTGGCCGACGCCCTGGACCGGGCGCTATCGCTGGAGATTGACGTTCGACAGAAGGTTGAGATACGGTAACCTCATTTCCCGTTCCTCAAGAGCTACGACGTTAGCAGACACCCCGATTATCGAAAGATTCCCCAGACAACGGCTACAAACACGATGAAACCCATAATCATCAAGACTGGCTCTGTCCACCATGGAATGCCGTTATAGGCCGACTGAAACATTGAATCAGGGTAGTCATGGATGCTGAATAAATATAGTGCCGCTCACGACACACCCCACGGGATGTACCCTCACTCGTGCCACCGCTCGTACTGTTAGATCTCCGCGCCGCAGTTCCGACACTCGCGGCTGTGCTCGATATCCGGCATCATTCACCTCGCCGCTCACCAAACACGTCCTCGTCGAGAATACGCTCGGCGGCCAATCGCCGAACGACCTCACACTCAGCCAGCTCGGGGACGTCACCGTCACAGACACGGACCACGTAGGCCCGCTCGCCGAGTCGGTCGACGGTCAGATGGTGCTCCGAGGGCTCGCCATCGTCATCGAGGAGCCCATCGCGTTCGAGGTCGTCTTTGGGAATCGTCACGACGCCGGACCCATCCCGATTCTGTAGCTTTTGCATCGTCACGCGGAGGGCCACGGCTTGGCACTTAAACGTAACTTACGTGGCACCTGCGGTGACACGCGAGTGCACTCAGACGCGCCTTTTTACCGGACACCGTGGTCGCGCGAATAGCCCGCGGCGAACCCGCGGGTCGTACCCCTACCCATGGACCACGACCACGAACGCGGCACTGAACCACAAGAGGGCGCGGGCGAACCTAACCCTCCGAACTGGCGAATCGACTACCGAGACCTGAGCGAGGAGCGACGCGCTCGGCATCGCCGAGACGCGGCCGGCGCGTCCCGAGACATCGGCGCCTCGCTCCTGGCGGGAGGGCTGTAATGCAGTCTCTCCCGCAGGCATCGACGACGACCACGGCTGGCGCCCGAAACCGCCACCACAACGAATGAGAAAAGCGATACTCGCGGTTTTCCTGACCCTGACAGTAGTTACCGGCACGTCCGGGCTCGTCGCCGCCCAGTCGGCAAGCGGCCCAGACCTGGACTTCGAGAACGACAAGACACCCGACCCGACAATCCACGAGGACGAGCTCACCGTCGCTGAACACGACCGCAGCGAGATGAACAGCTCGCTGCAGTACTACGACGACGACGGCAACATCGCCGAACTCCCGGCGACGGTCAACGACTCACAGGATACGCCGGTCGGTGTGCGCTTCGACCAGATAGACGCAGACGCCTACGACCAGTTCCCGCGAACGGCCGACGAGAGCGGCAACTCGGCAACGTGGGCCAACTCAAGCGACTGGACGACTGAATCGGACACAGATTCCAGCGTCGACGTGTCGCAGGCCGACAGTAACGGCATCGAGCGCGTCAACATCGACGCTACTGCGGCCTCCGGCGAGTCTGCGACGGCCAACATCAGCGACGACATCGACATCGACAGCGACCCCAACAAGCGGGTCATGATGGCGGTCGTCAACGTCGACGAACTCTCGGCCGATAGCGAGGTCGAGATTCGCGCCGTCGATGAGGACGGCGACTACCGCAGCGCCAACATATCCGAGAGCGCCGACGCCGACGGCGAGACGACCATCGCCAACAGCACCGGCGACGGCTACGTCTTCCAGAGCAAGGTCGACGACCTCGAAGGCTCCGGCGACCTCGACGAAATCGCCCACGTCGAAGTGGTCACGTCGGACGCTGACGCCGAAGTCACCATCGCCGGGCTCGACCTGGACGGCAAGAGCGAGCGCGACCTCGGCGAGATTCAGCGCGACGGCGAGGACACGACGGTCACGAACTACTACGAGGGCGGCGTCGCTGACCTCACGAGCATCGACTCGCTCGGGCCGATGTACGATGACGCGACCATCAACGACCTGCGCGTCTACGACGTCGAGTACCGCTTCAGCGACCTCACCGACGAGGGCGACTACCAGACCGAGTTCGGCGACAGCGACCGCTCCTACCCGAGCGAACTCGACCTGTACGCCGACCTCTCGGTCCCGTCGGCTATCGACCTGAGCCACGGCGACCTGACCGTCGAGTACGAGCAGGGATTCGTCGAGGACCGCTACGCGACCGCGGAGGTCGCCACCAACGTCGACAGTGACGAAGGCTTCGGCAACCTGAGCGATGACGACTACACGAGCTGGAAGAGCGAACTGGGCTCGGTCAACGAGACCGCGACCATCGGCGTTGCCGCGTCGGGCGAGACCTACCGCGTCCACATGGTCGTCTCGCTGAAGGACGACGAAGTGAGTGCGCTCCAGGCGACTGGCGGCGCGTTCGGGCCGACCGGCGGCTCCGGTGGCAGCGGCATCCTCAGCTGGATCGCTGGCGCTGGCGCGGCCATCGTCGGCGGCCTGGGACTCCGACGCATCTTCGGGAGCGGATAGCATGTCTGCCTCTGGAGCAGGTGGCGGACGCGTCAGCGATCTGTTCGACCGGGCAGCCGAAGCTGACAATCTCGCCAGCATCATCATCCAGGGCTTCGGCGCAGTGTTCCTCGCTATCGGCTCCGCAATCGCATCGGGCATAATCACGGTTGCTGACGTGATTATCATCCCGCTGTCAGCGCTCGCGAACGCTGGCGGCGACCTCGTGGGTGCTATCTTCGGCGGCGCCGGCCAGATAATCGAGTTCGGCGCACTGGCGACAGCGCTCTCTATCGGTCCAGACGGTGCGTTCAACATCGGGCCGTTCACGTTTGCGCTCGGCGTCGGCGCCGTGTTGCTGGCGCTGTGGCTCGTCACGGCGTACGTGAGCGAGGACAGCACCGGCAACTTCGTGCCCGGCATCCCGTTCGACATCCCGACGCCCGGCTTCACCGGCCCCGAAGAGGAGGAGGAGTAGGATGGTCGAGGCTGGCGATTTTGTCGGAGAGAACGGCGTTCGCGTCCGCTGGGGTCGCCTCTGGAGTGTGCTAATTGGCGCCTCGGTACTGGCGTACTTCCAGGGCGCCGTCGACGTGCTCCTCTCGCTGGCCGATATCCCGATTATGTTCCTGAGCTTCCTCGGGAACTACTACGGCGACCTGATAGCGGTCGTCTACGGCGCACTCCCGAGCATAATCCAGGCCTCATGGACCGGAGCGATAGGCTTCGTCACGTCGGCTGGCCCGTTCGGCTATTTCGTGGCGATAGCCATCGTGCTCGCGACGACGTACTCGATAGCGCAGGTGGTCAGCCGTGTCAGATGACGACCTCTCGGCGACAGAAGTAGTTCGGCGACTGGCGCCACTGGTCCGATTCGTCGATACACTGACGGAGTTCGCCCGGAACCCCCGACGGTTCATTTTCGGGTTCATCTCGACGTATCTCGTCGCGACCGCACTCGGATTCGGCGAGTATCTCGTGAGCTCGATACTGCTGGTGTTCGATACCGTTGCGGGCTACTTCCGAGGCTCGGCAATCCTGTTGGTCACTTCGCTCCAGACGGTTACGACGCCGATTCTGGGCGCTGGACGCGTGTTTACGAACGCCGTCGCGACGACTGTCATGGCTGCTGGCCCGCTGGGGCCACCCATCGGCGCCGCGCTGACTGCGCTGTTGCTGTACGCCACGTATCGCCTGCTTATCGCTGTGATTGGGGAGCTGCCGCTCGGCTCCTCCCTGGTCGACCTCCTGGGGCTGAGATAGCATGGACGCACAAGAACTACTGCAGAGTCCGTACACGGCCGTCGCGGTCATCGGCAGCGCACTCGGGAGTATCGGCTATCTCCCGCTCGACCTCTGGACGATTATCATCGACACATCGGGACTGTGGTTCCCTGCCATCGCGACGATGGCCTCGACCATCCTCCCGGAGTTCGGCTACGAGAGCCTCGGCACGCAACTCCTCGTGGCTGGTGCCATCGTCTACGTCGCAGTCCTGCTGTACCGGATGTACGGCCGCATCAAAAACTGGAGCGAAAACAGATGACACACCAAGAGACGCATCGAGAGACGCACCGACACCGCTCACGTCGAGCGCGTAATACCACCCGCACCCGGGGGGTGGCACGATGCCACTGACGAACCTCGGGCCGCTGGATATCATCGGCGGCCTGCTGCTGGCGATGTTCGTCGGCGGGCTTATCCTGCTGGCTCGGTTCTTCGTCGCCTACAGACGCACGGGCGACGACATCGGCCGGGCCGCGGCCCGGACCGGTCGCTGGACGTTCGCCATCGTGCTGGGCGCGTTCACGGCCGGCGCGACCGGACTCCTGCAGCTCGCCGACATCACGAGCATGGTGTTCGAGTTCGTCGTCGCGCACCCGTTCACGGTGAGCAACCTCGGCACCATCGGCCTCGGCTGGCTCGGCATCTCTGGCGGCATCGTCATCACTGGCGACCAGTACATCGGCATCGCGCTGGCGATTGTCGGTATCGTGTTCATCGCCCAGGGGGTGGACAGCATTGGCTCTTAGCGTCGACGACGCACGGCTGTCTGACCTCTCGGTCGGCGGCTGGCTCGGTGTTGGCCTGGCGGTCCTGGGCATCGGCATCGTGGCCACCAGCGCCGGTGAGTGGCTGCTGTCCGGAGCGGACCCGATTGCAGGACTCGTCGGTGGCGGTTTCGTCGCCCTCATCGGCGCCGCGCTGGCCCACGACAACGCCACGCCCGACGAGGAGGGCACCTGCGAACACTGCGGCGCACACGTCCGGGTACACTCCAGCCGAGACACGGCCGACGAGGCTGTCCTCGTCCGCATGAGTGGCCGGCCGCGTCGCATCTCGCTCGGACCGGTGTCGGTCGTCGCACAGCGCCAGACGACCGAACACCTCTACTGTTCGGGCGAGTGCGCCAGCGAAGACACGCGGGCGGTTATCACCAGCGACGACCACCAGGCGACCGCGGCGACCGCGGAGGTGAGCCAGCGTGTCGAGTGACCGGGCTGACTCGCCAGCACTCCGAACGCTCGCTGACCGCGAGCTACTGCCCGAGACCACGCTGGTCCTGGGGAGCATGGGCGCGGCCGGCTGGCTCGCCGGCTACGCCACCGCGATGGGGTCGTCGATACTCGCGGCGGCGTCGCTGGTCGCCGTGACCGGCCCGCTCGTGGGGCTCAAGCACGTCGACAACCGGGCGCGGGAGCTGGAGGGCAGCGATGCTTGAGGCCATCCCGCTGACCGGCATCCGCCTGGTCGGCGCGCTACTGCTGGGCGCAATCCTGGTCTACTGGACCATCGAGCGCCTGCTCGGCGAGGGCGACGACCCGACCATCCGCTCTTCGACGAGCTCGGACACCGGGTCCGCGTCGTTCCTCGTCTCGGGAACGATGGCCGTCGCCACGGTCGCCAGTGTCGCCGTGGCGCTGTTGCTGTCGCCGATGGGCGGCGGCCCGGTTGTCTCGGACCCGGTGCCGGTGCTGGCGGCTGCGGCGTTCGTCGTCGGCGCCCACTGGATCGTCGAGAAGGAGGAACGCGAGTAAGATGCGAACGTTCATCGCGCTGCTGGCGGTGTTCCTGCTGGTCGCGGCACCGCTCGTCGGTACCGTCGGGGCCCAGCAGAGCCCGACCCCGACGGCGACGCCGACCGCGGACAACACGAGCAACGCCAGCGACGACGGCGAGCTGACGCTGGAGGAGCTCCAGCGCAACGGCGCCCGGCAGGCCAACTCTCCGGATGGCGTCCGGATGGGGAAAGAACGCGCCTACTGGGCAGTCTACTGGCCCGCCTCGAATCCGTTCGCCGAACCCGGCAGCGACGAGGGGAGCAAGAACCTCGCGCCGGGGACGACCATCGGCCGGAACGCGATTTACCTGCGGACGTGGACCTTCGAGGACCGCGACCACAAGGTCAAAGTCGCGTACTGGGAGAAGGGCACCAAGACGGTCCGTCAGGGCAACACGACCACGGAGGAACCGGTCGCCCGGAACGTCTCTGTTGCTACCCACGAGGTGACCTTCGAGCGTGGTCGGCCCACGGTCAAAATCCCGCTGCGCCAGAACGACGAGACCACGCAGGTCACGATGTGGATCGAGGGCGAAGACTACGCGCGATGGACGTTCGCACACAAGAGTATCGCGACCACGCAGTCGGCCGACATCAACAGCCAGGGCGATTACCTGGCGTCGGTCGTCACCGACTTCCTGCTGATCATCATCGTCGGCGGCTTCGCCGCTGGGTGGGCGATAAAGCGGGCGCTGGAGACGGCCGGCATCGGCCCGCAGTACGGCTACGCGCCGTGGCTCATCGTCCTGTCGATAGGAACGGGCCTGGGCGCATTGGTGTTGTACGAGAGCGTCGCGAACCTCGTGGTCAACGCGCCGATTATCCTGGCGCTGTACGTTGTCGGCGTCTTCGCTATCATCCTGCTGGAGACCTACGAGACGAACGTCTCGAAGGCGCTGTTTACGCGACTCACGCTGTCGTACACGGACTCACCGACTGGCGATGAGGCGTGGGATATCGTCGACGCGGAATCACAGGTGGAGAAGATAGTCCGAACGCCCGACGGCAGCGTCCAGGTCGTCAAACCCGGCCTGTTCCCGTTCCTGGCCCGCGTCTTCGGGAAGGCCGCGAAAATCGAGAACGTCGAGGAGCTGCGCACGCGAGTCCCGATGCAGGGACAGTTCGACGAGTGGTTCCTGACCGACCCCGAAGCCGACGAGATACTGCACTACTCGCCGGAGGGCTGGCGCGTCAACCTGCCCGAACTCTCTCGCGAGCACGCGATGCAGTACGCGCTCGTCGGCGGGGGCGTCTGTCTGTCGGCCTGGGCGCTGCTGTCGGGCACAATCACGGGACCGGTCTGGCCGCTGGCAACGGCCGTGCTCACAGTTGCCGGTCTCGCCGTCTGGGCGCTTGAGCCGGTTGACGGCGTGGCTGCGGTCAACCCCGCGCCCGCCCATCTTCGGACGGCTTACGGCACGATGGCTCGCTTCGAGGAGGACGTCGACGACGCGAAACACTTCGACGAACTCAAAGAGAAGCTCGACGAGCAGCGCATCGACAAACAGCGCGATATCGACCGCGAGGTCAAAGACCACGAGCGGACGGTCTTCGAGAAGCTGCTCGACCGAGACGAGAAGGTCCCGGCGAGCGTCGCCTCGGACGCTGACGAGGGCGACGGTGAACGGCTGAACGGCCACCGGGGTGATGACGATGAGTAGCGCCGCCTTCGAGAACTACCGACCGGCGCTCGTCACGCTACACAACGATATCAGAGACCTGAAAGACGAGTACCGCGGCGGCCTCAGGTCACAGCGAAGGTTACTGACGTGGCTACAGGAGATTACGGTCCGCACAATCGGCGAGATAGACGCGCAGGTCTACGAGGACCTGCCCCGCGAGTTGATGGGCGAGAAGCTCGGGATGTTCGTCGTCGCATCGGTGCGTCCCCACGAGGGCATCGACGACGAGCGCGCTCGACGCGGCCGCGAGCTCTGGCTGACCGAACACGTCACCAGCGCCTATCAGCACGCGTTCCGGACGCTCCGGACCAGCGCCACGGAGTACGTCGACAGCGCCGAGGACGAGGACGCCCACGCCCCGGACAAGCAGTCGGCGGTCGCGATGCGCCCGTCGCTGCGTGAGTGGGACCAGCGCCAGGCGACCGCGCTGACCGACCTGCTGGATGGCTTCGACGAGCGCGAGGAAATCTCGCGGTGGCTCGATGACGTGATTATGGCGAGCTATGGCGAGGCCTCGGGCGCGTGGATGCGCGAGCTCGTCCGGGACGAGGTCGCCGTCGAGATTCTGTGCGGGCAGGCGGCCAAGCACGAGCGCGCCCGGCGCATTCTGGCGGCCGACAAGCTCCTGCCGAACTTCCGACGCGGCATCCGCAAACTCGCCAACAACGCCGCGGAGGTCGCAGACGCCGAAACCGAATCTAAGGAGGCCCAATTCGCATGAGTTCGATAGACTGGAGTACCGACGACACAGCCGACGCCGAGCTGACCGAGGAGATTCTCCACCAGTTCGACGAACCGGTCCGAACGACCTACCAGGCGACGGGCAACACGTCGCGCTGGAGTGATGCGCGCTCGATGCGCGAGACGTTCGGGATTCCGGCCTGGGACCCAGATGCCTTCGAGTACGAGGGCGTCATCCCGAACTGCTGGGAACATTCCTGGGACGCTGGCGGCGACCTGATAGCCGGCGGCACGGACTTCCTCGCCCGCGGGAAACCAGGGAAGGGGAAGTCGACGTTCGGGAACTACATCGCGGTCCGGATGCTCGAAGCCAACGACGAGAAAGTCGTCTGGCGGGGCTCGACGAGCCGGAGCGAGTGGCTGCCACTCGCGCCCTGGACGGTGCTGTGCCTGCCCAAAGGCGTCGACGTCACTGTCCGCCTGGAGAGCAAGGACCCGACGGACCCGGCGGCGGAGCTGGACATCGACCAGCTGGAGCGAATCGTTCGCGAGGTCCGACGCTACCGCGACCCGGTGGACCTCAACCGGAACCATCTCGACGCGGGGCAGTTCCACGTCGTCTACCCTGACCCACAGCTTCGGGGCTGTCAGGAGATTCTCGACAAGGACCCAGAGAAAGTCTACGACACGCCGCCGGAGCGCGACACGCTGTTTCACGAGAGCGACCCGGCGAACCACTGGTGGTTCGCGTGGGCGCTCGCTCGTGTGAACCACGGCCCGCACCACTGGACGACATGGATTTGCGACGAGATAGGCGATATCGCACCGCAGAGCGCGCGTAAAGACCAGTTCGGCACGTACCAGAAAGTCGAACTGCTGAAAGACCTCTGGGTCGACGCTCGAAAGTTCGGCCTCTCGATTTTTCTGTTCGGTCACAGCGAGGTCGACATCCACCAGGCGATTCGCCACAAGATTCGCTGGCGGATACAGATGCCAGGGACGGCGAATCCGACGACCTCGACGGACGTGGTCGGCTTCGAGACGGTGCCGATGAACTACGAGATGACCGACGAGTTCCCCATCGGCAAGGCGCTGATGTACAACGAGACGCATTTCGACCCCTTCCGCTGGAAGGATATGCCGAGTCCGACCGATTACAAGCTCAAAATCGAGGTGGGTCGATGAGCTCGAGTTCGATTTTAAAAACAACTCGACGCTCGAAGGCCGGGGTTCGAATTCGATATCGGGCGCACGTCGCGCGCTCGACGAGCGCGAGCGCGCTGCCTAACGCGCGCGTGTATCTGTTGGGCGCACAGGGGTCCCCCCGGGCGGGCGGGTGTCTGGGCGCATACAGTACTGTGTGCGGCCAGACGCGGAGCCACGCATGCCGACCCCGCGCGAGCGTTTTCGCGAGCGGAGGTGCGTGAGCGTGGTCGCGTACGAAATCGCGAAAGCCGTGTTCGGGTTCCTCGGCAGCGTCCTCGGGCTGGAAGGTGTCGTCATCGGCGTCCTCACGGCTGGCGTCGTCGGGCTGTGGTATCTCCACGAGCTCGCGGGCGTCTTCCAGGTCATCGCTCGCTACTCGCGCACGTTCGCCGTCGTCGGCGCTATCGTGCTCGCGCTACTGGTGCTGGGTTCAGTGAGCGGCGTCGTCGAGGTCGGACAGGCATTCAACCAACTGACGGAGGCACTCTGAGATGTACAACAGCAAGCAGCTACGGACGTGGTACAGCAAACTGACCGATGCGGTGACACTGCGGCGACTCGAAGCGACGGCACACGTCGCCTCGTGGGTCGCGGTCTCGATGACGGCGCTCATGGTCGGGACAGGGATGGCGACCGAGACTAATCCCGTCTCGCGGTGGCTTATCGAGACACTTGGAATGCGTGGATGGGGCGTTCTGGCTGCGCTACTTGTCTCGGGGCTCTATCGGTTGCTTCATCGGTACGCGAACCGTCGCTGGGCGGCTGTGCCTGCGAGTGCGCTCGTCTTGAATGCGCTAACAGACGCATGGGCAGTGTCACAGTCTTTACTGCCTGAAGGCGTCATCTGGGCGGAATTGGCGTCGACCAGTCTGATAGTCGGGCTTGTCGCGCTGGCGTGCTATGGTCGATTTGACCGATTGATTTGGTCGGCACTCGGAACGGTTGAGATTCGGCAGCTGGCAAAAACCTCCCTGGCAATCGGAATAGTGCTAACAACCGTTGCTGTCCCAGTCGCTAACTACGCTTCGGTGGGCCAAGTAGGTGCGAGTTCGGATGAAACGGTATTCGAAGACTTTGAGGATGACCCTTTGCTGGGTAGCTGGACAGGAGATACTGACGCTTCGGAATGGAAGGCGGAAACTGATGACCCACTAGAAGGAGATCGCTCGCTCAGATACGAAGCCGGTGCCTACCAACGAATAGAGTACGACAACCTAAACTCGGAGTCACTATCATTTCGGATTAAAGCCGACGATGTAAGTAAATCCCCGAACGCCAAACAAGTCTCAATTTGGGGGAGTGGTGGGTATTTACTTACCTCTGTGGGAATCATAGATGGCGATATAACGCTTGAGCTCCCTGATACTGTCAATTACCCACTGGTAGAAGCCGAGTCGGATGTTCCCTATATAGTAACGATAACCTCAACCGGGGATTCCACATTCGACGCAGAGGTTGTGAGAGCAGATACTGGGGAAACAATAGCCTCTGAAGATGGATTTAGCACTCGGGACTCTGGAGTATCAGACATTGCTGAATTCCGGGTGGGCGGTGACGGGGCGTCCTTCACTATCGACAAATTCGCAACAGGGGATAGCGTGAATACTGGGAGTTCCTCAGAGGATAAAAAGGAAGTCTCCGTCTCCGTCGACGACCAGACCGAGCAAAACCTGTTCGAGAACCCGAGTACGGCCCGCTTCAGCAGTGATACAGACCCAATATCCAACCAGTTCAACGGCGACGACAAAATCAGTGCGTCACTGGAGAAAGAAACGTACTATGGCCTCACTGTTCGGTCGGAATCGGGCGCTGTCTGGGAGACGCAATACCAGTTCCGAGGTAAGTACTATCCGTCGGATTTGACGATCAAACCCGGCGGACCGCGCCAAAAGGTCATCGGCAATACGACCGAGGAGGGCATCAAACCCCATCTCACTCGAATCAACGACTCACAGAACAATCTGACCGACGGGAACAGCACAGGAGTCGGATTCAGTACTGACGAGGAGGTGACGAATGTCAACCTCGAAATAAAGAATGACACCGGCAGCGTAGTCTACAACGAGACTCGCGAGTTCGACGACCCGACGAGCTACTACGAGACGGAAATCCCGTCGAACGCGACAAACGGAACTGCGGCTGACGAGGGATGGACGTTCGACTACTCGGGCGAGTATGAGAACGGGTCGACCTTCGAGGGATCGACCGGATTCGACGGTGAATCTGCCAGCGGATTTATAGGCCCGACCGGGTCCGACGGCGGTGGCGGCTCGCCAGTTGTCGGTGTGGTGCTGGTCGGAGGCGTCGGCTATCTCGCGTACCGTCGCTTCGGGAACGGCCAGCTCGGGAACGCGGTCTCGTCGGCCGCCAGGAGGCTCAGACCGTGAGCACGCTTGACGACGCGATGGTCGCGTGCATCCGTTGTGCGGCCATCCAGGCGTGTGAGTGGTGCCCGGCGTGTGGGCGGCGACGCACTGGCGTCTGAACCCCTTCGTTTCTACTGGTTCATCTGGAGTCTGCGGCAGCGGAGCGGTGTGTATTTTTGCGCCCCGCAGGGGCGTGCCCTTAGGCACACCCGCTAAGGGGTGCGTCCCGCTGAGCGGGATAGCGAGCGACACAGAACTGGCGAGAACAGCTGAACAGGCGGGGTAGCGACTGCAAAGGAAATGGGGGTTAGGCCGTCACGCGACGACTGGTATATAAAAGACGGAACCGAACGACAGTGATGCCTCTCGCCAGGGCCGCGCTACCGGAGCGTCGCGAGCGTCCGTTCCATCTCGCTCCCGCTAATATTGACGTGGACCGTCGCTGCCAGCAGGTCGGCCACGTCGCGACCGTCGCGACGCCAGGCGTCAATCATCTCCTGAAACACCGGCTCGTAGTACGGCAGCGAGTTCGTGTTCTTGTACTCCGAGAGCACGGTGTCGATGCGGACGACGGGCGTCTCGCCCTCGTGGTCGGGCCAGTCGACCTCGGCGCCGTACTTCGCGAGCCAGCGGTCGAAGGCCGACGAGGCCGACTGGCGGAGGTCCATGTCGACGATCTTCGCCGCGCGGTCGACGGCCGACTCGATGCTGGACTCGACGGACTCGATGAGCGCCGAGACCTCCTGGCGGAGCTTCTCGCTGGTGAACTGCACGTGGCCGTTGTCACTCTCCAGCAGGCCGGGCAGGCGCTTGAGCGCGCGATACAGCTCCGAACGCGAGTAGCCGGTTTCCTCGGTGAGTTCGTCGACGTGCATCCCGCCGTCGGTCGCGACGGTCTCGGTGAACTCCTGGTCGGCCGGCGTCATGTCTCGCAGCACCGTCATCAACAGGTGCTCCTGCTGAGCCTTGAGCTCGGGCAGCGGCGTCTCGTGAACCGAGACGGGCGAGTCGGCAGCCTCGGCGTCGAAGTGCCAGTCCGAGATGTAGGTCGTCCCGCCGGCCTGGGTCGGCACGTCGGCCCAGGAGAGAATCGACAGGAGTCGCTCGTCGAGCTCGCGAACGACGTCGTGGCGCTCGGACCATGGCACCGAGCCGCTGGCGGTACGTCCCTTCACGAACTTCGTCCCGACCTTCGGGTGGTACATCGCATCGTCTTCCTCGAAGTTCTCCGGGTTCTCGGGCAGGTAGCTCTTGACCTGCCCACCGAGGCGATGGTGCTGTATCAACTCGCGAGCGCCGGTCGAGCCGTGTTTGACCGTGTGGTGATACCCGCGTTCGCGCTCGTTATCCCAGGTGTACTCGCCTTTCGTCCCGTCGGCGTCCGACAGGAGCATCGCCATCCGGTCGAGCACGCCACCGGTCTTGATGAGCTTCTCGTTCATCGTGCGAGTGATCCTGACATACCGCTCCAGCGCTGAAATCCGGCCGTCGAACGGCGCCTGAAAGTAGCCGTGGTAGATGCCCTGGCCGGCGTTCATCGAAAGCTCGGAAACGAACCGAGGCCAGAGGTCGGCGACCTCGTCGAGTGCCATGTTCGCCGGCTGGCACTTCACACAGACGCCAGTCTCGGGGTCGGTGTGGTCGAACGGTGTCGTGATTCGGTCACCGGACTCGTGGTGGCGCATCTCGGGGAACCGCGGCTTCACCGTGTAGTGGCACTTCCGCTCGCCGTAGCCCGAGACGTTGATATCCAGCTCGTACAGTCGCTCGACGTCGAGGTCGTCCTGAGGACGGGGCGCGATACCGGACTGGTGATAGTTCAGCCGGATATCCCACAGTTCGCCGTTGATTTCGACGCCCTGGAGTTCGGCGTAGCCGTCGTACTCTGCGATGAGAAGCTTCGTCAGCGCGAAGTACGGGTCGAGGCCGTCGTAATCGACCAGGGCGTCGTCGCCCGTGTCGACCGGGGCGTAGTAGAGGTGGGCCAGCGCTTCGTGTGTCGCCGGTTCGACTCGGCTCACGCCGACCACCCCGAGCGCTCTTCGGTCGGAACAAGCTCCAGTTCATCGCGAGCCCATTCGTGGGCGTTCGGGTCGTAGACAGTTCCCCACTCACACTCTGGACACCGGCAGGCATGGAGGCCGTCGGGACCACTGGACTCTTCGAGGCGAGAACCACACTCGGGGCAGAGATACCAGCCGAGCCGGAAGGTGTAACTCACTGCTCGACACCCCCGTCAGTCGCGAAGGCATCGAGGCCGGTCGCCTCGGTCTTGGGCGAGGTCTTGCTGGTGTCGACGCCGGCAGGGTCGTATCCCGAAATCCGCCGGGCAGACTCCTCTTCGCGGCGCTCCCGCAGCTCGGCAGCGGTCACGAAGCCATCGGAGTCACAGCACTCACAGGACTTGTCGATCTCGTCGGGCAGCCGGTCGCACCGTTCGCCATGGAGTTCGAGCCACTCCTCGCGCTGGTCCAGGCGCTGCATGATGGCCGCCCGCGGTTCCTCAAGGGGGTTCCGGGCGCCGTCGTTGTGGTCGTCGTTGGCGAGCTTCCGCTCGACAGCGCGCCACGCTCGCAGCCGTTCGACGGTCTCGATGCCGTCGATGAGCGTCCGGACCATCTCGGCACGCTGGGGGTCGGCCAGGAGGTCCCAGTCGAGCCAGCGGGCCGGGTCCTCGCCGATACGCTCGACGATGCTCGGACAGCGGAGCCGGTCGCTGGTGTCGGCAGGCTGGTTCTGTGACGGCATCTCAGACGCCTCCCGTGTCGTGGGACGGGCCAGCGACGGGCAGGCCACACCGCGGGCACAGCCCGGCCCCGTCGACGAGCTGGGCCGACTGCCCACACTCGACGACCTGACGGACCGCCATCTACACGTCACCTCCGTCAGTCGCGATGGTCTGTCCGTCCGGGTCCGTGCGCTGCTGGTAAGCCGACGAGACGCCGGCACAGTCACGGGCACGGGTCGCTGGGCTGGTGCACTCCGGACAGCCGTGCAGAACGCCGTCGTTGTCGCTCCGGGCGCGTTTGAACACCGGGGAGACGTGTGCCCCGCAGTTGTCGCACTGCGGGCTCATGGACGGCACCTCCCGTCATCGAGGGCGGGACAGTCGCGCCCGTCCTCGGGAATCACGCAGCCACAGAACTCGCAGATGAGCGGCAGCCCCTCGTCGGGGGCAATCACGCCGCTCATCGCTCATCACCTCGGTGAAGGAAGCAGCAAAAATTACTGCTACCTTTATAAACGGTATGGGGTCGGAGGGATTTGAACCCCCGATCGGCTGATATCTCCAACCAGCGCCTCGGAACTCCAGAGGGTCATCGTCGCGAGCCGGTGATCAGCCGGTCGCTCAGTATATCAGCCCTCGGATTGTCGTCCCTGGCGCGTGGCCTCTGGAGTCAGCCGCCTTCCCGGACTAGGCCACGACCCCGCACTCCGTCGTATGCCGATTAGTACTAAAGGGATTTCGATTGCGGGACGGACCGCCGCCGCTGGAAGTATCAGTCCCGAGAGACGCGAGGCGTCTCTCGACCATCGGAGCTGAAGGCTCCGCTCAGTCCTGCGAGACGACACAGGCGTCTCCCAACCCTCGCGAACGCTACGCGTTCGCTCAGTCCCGGTCGGTCTCCGACCAGTCGCACTCCTGGCACTTGTAGCCCGTGACGAACTCCAGCGCGGAGGGCATATAGCCCACCGAGAGGACGTTTTCGCCACAGTCCGGGCACTCCCGGTCGGCGTCTTCAATCGGTTCTGCGTCCATTACGCTCTCGCCTTCGATGAGTTCGGCGAGGCTCGCAGGGGTTTGCATACGCCCCTGTACCACGCGGTTGTCGGCCATACCGGAGAGCGGAGCGTCGGCCGCCTAAATCTTCCCCTCTAGCAATTCTTGCAGCGAGGCTGGCGTTGACCTATGAGGTTCTCAATCGGACTCCTGACAGCCAGAAAGTCTCCGCACCAGAACCAGGTAACGCCACTGCAAACAGCCAGAAAGCCCCGGCTGGCTGAACTCGGGGGCCTCGCTGCGGTCCTCGCTCGCTGCGCTCGCTGTGGTCCTTGTGATCTGAAAATCGCGAAGCGATTTTCATCATCCCGCGAGAGCGGAGCTCTCGCGAGGACGTCGTCCACCTTCGTTCAGCCAGCCGCCCCTTTCAGTCCCACCCAGCGCTGCTTGACCAACCGGCTACGGGTGGGACTGAAAGGGGCCATGCTCTCGACGAACCCCGGCGAAGTAAGCACCGCAGGCCGAAGGCCGAGGAGCACAGCGAGCCGCGGGAGTCGAGAGCATGGGGGCTTTCTGGCTGTCAGCACTCACGATGGAATCTCAAAAACAGGCGAAAGTCGTTCCTAGAGCCACGGCGCGCGTTCCTGGTCCGGGTCGTACTCCACTTTCGCGCCGTCGTCGGTGCGCTCGTCTGCGGCCACTCCTTGTGACGCGCCGCCGTCGGAGAACGCCGCGGTGAGATCCACCGCGTCGGGGTGGTACTCCTGGTGTCGCGTGCGGGCGTTCTCCGGGTCGAAGGATAGCAGGGCGGTGACGCCGAGTACTGCTAAGGCGACCGGGGCCTGGGTGGGGAGCAGGCCGAGCACGGAGAGTGCGAGCACGCCCAGGGCGACGGCGCTGCCAAAGCGGAACCGGTCGATGTCGACAGCGTTGCGCAGCCACGGGCTGGCGAGCGCGACCACGAGGGCGAAGGCGACACCGATACCGGCGGTCGCGGCGGCGCGGGCCAGCATCTCGGGGTTGGCCTCGACCACCAGCTCCGCGCCGGCAGGGTCGACACTGGCCAGCAGGCCCAGGCCGACGATGATGGCGGGCCGGGGAGCACCTCGCCGATGCGGGCGCTTGCGGTCTGGGCCGCGATGGCCAGGATGACGATGCCGGCGAAGCGCTCGAACGTCGCGAGGTGGACGACGCCGGCGATGGTCGGCGCGAGGGCGGCTTCGAGTATCGCCACCGGAATCAGCACGGCGCCGATGAGCAACACGGCTTTGGCCTGTTGCCGGGGCGTGCCGTCCATCTCCGCGAGGACGACTGCGACCATCGCGGAGCCACCGAAGACGAGCAGGCCGACCTCGAGCATACCGGTCCAGGTCGTAAGCGCGCCCGCGAGGACGAGCACGGGGAAGATACCGTCCACGAGCGGGAGGCCCATCACCGTCGCGAGCAGTCGGCCGCCGCGGCCGACCTGCCGCTCGATGTCGAGCGCGACCGGGTGTCTGGAGCTACTCATCGCGTGTCAGTGCTGGGGATACCCCGATTCCCCTCGGGTGGCTGCCGCGTGGTCGACACCGCCGGACTGGCGGTTCCACGTCCCGAAGCCCACCGAAAATGTGTTTGCCGACGTCGTAGCACACGGGGCTTGCCGGTCGGTGAGGTCGCTGGTGG
This sequence comes from Haloarcula rara, assembly GCF_029338235.1. GTDB lineage: Archaea > Halobacteriota > Halobacteria > Halobacteriales > Haloarculaceae > Haloarcula > Haloarcula rara. The sequence continues at coordinate 2,850,431 of NZ_CP119785.1, read as the reverse complement.
GGTGGGAGCAGCGCATATCTATAATTAACTTTCAAAAGGGTATAAGCGTTGTGTGAGAGGCGGGACCACGCACCGTGAAACGTGGGAAATAGACACATACAACTGGACGAGTGTAGCGGGATGTCGGCAAATGTGAAAACAACCCACAAACGCACAGCCAGGGTAGGCAGGCCCTCTCAGTCACAACGTCAGACACCCCCCTCACAGCCCCTACGGTATGCGACCCCACCACAGTCCACAGGAGTCTCGCAACGTTTTTGGCCGGCGGTCATGGACGACTTACATGGCGAACGATTCCGAGCCTTTCTCCGAGAAACTCCGCGTTCCGGAGGCGCTGACCTTCGACGACGTACTGCTGCGGCCGAAAGAGTCCCGGGTCGAGCCGGACGAAGCCGACACGGCGACACGCGTCTCGAAGAGCGTCGAGCTGAACGTCCCCGTGCTCACCGCGGCGATGGACACTGTCACCGAGAGTGACATGGCTATCGCGATGGCCCGCCAGGGCGGGCTGGGCGTGCTCCACCGCAACATGGACGCCGACGAGATGGCCGCCGAAATCGAGCGCGTCAAGCGCTACGACGAGCTCATCATCCGCGACGTCGTCACGGCCCACCCCGAACAGACCGTCCGAGAGGTCGACACCATGATGGACCGGAAGGGCGTCTCCGGCGCCCCCGTCGTCGACGACGAGACCGGCGAGGTCCTGGGTATCATCTCCGGGACCGACATCCGGCCGTACCTCGAGGTCGGCGAGTCCGACGCCGTCACCGAGGCCATGACCGACGAGGTCATCACCGCCTCCGAGGACGTCACCCCGCGGGAAGCGCTCGAACTGATGTACGACCACAAGATTGAGCGCGTCCCCATCGTGGACGACGAGAACCGACTGGTCGGCCTCATCACGATGCGCGGCGTGCTCAAGCGCCGCGAGTACGACGACGCCGCCCGCGACGACGGCGGCCACCTCCGCGTCGGCGCCGCTGTCGGACCGTTCGAGGTCGACCGGGCCGAAACGGCCGACGAGGCCGGCGCGGACGTGCTCTTTATCGACTGTGCCCACGCGCACAACGCGAACGTCATCGACAGCGCCCGCGAAATAAAACAGAACGTCGGGGCAGACGTCGTCGTCGGCAACATCGGCACCAGCGAGGCCGCCGAGGCCGTCGTCGACTTCGCCGACGGCGTGAAAGTCGGTATCGGTCCCGGCTCTATCTGTACCACCCGCGTCGTCACCGGCGCCGGGATGCCCCAGATAACTGCCGTCTCACAGGTCGCCGACGTGGCCAGCCAGCACGACGTCCCCGTCATCGCCGACGGTGGTATTCGGTACTCCGGAGACGCCATCAAGGCCATCGCCGCCGGCGCGGACGCGGTGATGCTCGGCTCGTACTTCGCTGGTACCGACGAGGCCCCCGGCCGCGTCATCCAGATGAACGGCAAGAAGTACAAGCAGTACCGCGGCATGGGCTCTGTCGGCGCGATGAACGAGGGCGGCGGCGAGCGATACCTCAAAGAGGACGACGAAAGCGAGGAGTACGTCCCCGAGGGCGTCGAGGCCGCGACCCCCTACAAGGGGTCGCTCGCCTCCGAGCTCCACCAGCTCGTCGGCGGGATGCAGTCGGGCATGGGCTACGTCGGCGCCGAGACCATCCCCGAGTTCAAGGAGCGGTCGGAGTTCGTCCGCGTCTCCTCGGCCGGCCACCAGGAGAGTCACCCCCACGACGTGATGATTACGGACGAAGCGCCGAACTACAGCCCCGACAACTGAGTACCGGCACAACGTTCTCCAGCGCAGCCGCCGCAGTTTTCGTATGACCAACTACACTCGTCACGTCGGCAGTGACGCCGACACTATCTCGCTGGCCCACACTGTTAGGCGCCGGGTCTTCATAGAGGAACAGGGTGTCGAGGAGGCCGTCGAGATGGACGGCCGCGACGACGCGGCGACACACGTCGTCTTCACCGACGACGCTGACCCGGTCGCCACTGCCCGCGTTCGCTTTCCCGACCCGTCGACGGCCAAAATCGAGCGCGTCGCGGTGTGCCCCGAGTATCGCGACGAAGGACTCGGTCGCCAAGTGATGAACGTCGCCGAGTCGGCAGCCAGGGACGCTGGAGCGACCTCGGCGACGCTGCACGCCCAGGTCAGTGTCCGGGGGTTCTACGGGAAACTGGGCTACGAGTCGGTCGGCGAGCAGTTCGAAGAAGCCGGCATCCCCCACGTCGAGATGCGACGGCGGCTCGCGTGAGGCTACTCGCGGCCGACCACCAGGTACGCAAGCGGGACCACAGCACCGAGCGGGCCGAGGATAAACAGTCCCGCAAAGGTCGCTATCGCCCAGAGAGTAGCGTTGTCGTTGCCCCGTTCCGTCGCGTCGGTGTACACCCAGTAGGTGATGCCGACCGTTATGACGAACAGGAAGAACGCGATGAGGAAGATGATGAGCAACTCGGGGCCACCCGGTATCTGCAATAGTTGGAGGAGCATTAATTCTCGTTCGACATTCAGTTGAAAATGTTTTGTGGTGGGGGCGCCACCCTATCATTCGCAGGAAAACGGCCCGGAAGGGACTGAGCGAACCCGCAGGGTTTGCGAAGGTCGAGAGACGGCGTCGTCTCTCGGGATTTGAACCGTCGGAAGACGGTCGGTCTCACTTCGTTCGACCGCTGCGTCATCGGGGTTCAAACCGCTTCATAGCCGCTTTGCTCCTCACGTAGTTTCGTCGCAGAAACGGGCCGGAAGGGATTTGAACCACGGTCAGAGCGAAGCTCTTCCCTGATTCAAACCCTACTGGTGTTGTCACTGCTCACTGCCGTTCGCAGGAAAACGGGCCGGAAGGGATTTGAACCCTCGACCGACGGCTTAAGAGGCCGTCGCTCTGCCAGACTGAGCTACCGGCCCTGCGTGTATCGATTACGGAGGGGTTTGTATATACGTTTCCTTTCGGCCTGGCGGCCGGCGGTCACGTTTTCATCTTCGTGCGGGCCCAGCGACAATTGCGGTTGGTCTCGTGACAGACCGCGGAGACGGTGTAATATAAGTGTGTGCCGACCACACTGCTTGCCAATGAGTGCTGCCAGTGGCATTACGATGGCGTCGATGTCTACCTACGCCATCCTCGGGTGTGGGAGCGTGGGACACGCCGTGGCGGAGGAACTCGTCGACGAAGGGAAAGACGTCCTGATTCTGGACGCCGACGAGGGTCGCGTCGAAGCGCTCCGCGACCAGGACCTCAACGCCCAGCAGGCCGACATCGAGGACGAACATGTCGCCGAGACCGTCCACGACCGGGACGTCATCCTCATCATGTCACCGGACGTGACAGCCAACGCCGAGGCAGTCCGGAACATCCGCGCAGCCGACGGCGAGCAGTTTATCGTCGCTCGCGCGGACGACCCCGTCTCGGCCGACGAACTGACCGAACTCGGTGCCGACGTGGTTATCAACCCTTCGGCGGTCATTGCCGACTCGGCGCTCCGTGCGCTGGAGACTGGCGAACTGGAGTACAAGGCCTCACAGCTGGGCGACGTCATCGACGCCACCGAAGAGCGGATGGCGATTCTCATCCATCGCTCGCCGGACCCTGACTCTATCGCGTCGGCGGCGGCACTGCGGGCCATCGCGGAGAGTCGCGACGTCGAGGCGGATATCATCTACGAGGGCGAAATCGGCCACCAGGAGAACCGCGCGTTCGTGAACCTGCTTGGCATCGAGCTCGCCTCTCGCGATGAGGTCGAGCTGTCCGAGTTCGATACGTTCGCACTCGTCGACGTGGCGAAAGGGGGTGAGGTGAGCGTCGACGAGATCGACATCCTCATCGACCACTACGAGCACGACGAGGAGTACGACGCCGCGTTCTCCGATATCCGGCCGAACGTCTCCGCGACCTCGACGATTCTGACGAAGTACATCCAGGAGCTCGACCTCACGCTCAACCAGACCGTTGCCACGGCGCTGCTGTACGGTATTCGCGCCGAGACGCTGGATTTCAAACGCGACACGACGCCGGCGGACCTGACTGCTGCCGCCTATCTGTACCCCTTCGCCGACCACGATACCCTGGAACAGGTCGAGTCGCCGTCGATGAGTCCCGAGACACTGGACGTCCTCGCCGAAGCCATCAGGAACCGAGAGGTTCAGGGGAGCCATCTCGTCTCGAACGCGGGCTTCATCCGCGACAGGGATGCACTCTCACAGGCGGCCCAGCACCTCCTCAACCTGGAAGGTATCACCACCACCGCCGTCTTCGCTATCGCCGACGACACAATCTACCTCGCAGCTCGCTCGAAGGACATCCGTATGAACATCGGGAAGGTGCTCGCCGACGCCTTCGGCGAGATGGGCGAGACGGCGGGCCACTCGACGGACGCCAGCGTCGAGATTCCGCTGGGCATTTTCACCGGGCTGGATACGAGCGACGACAACCGCGACACGCTGCTGGAATTGACCGAAGAAGCCGTCAAACGAAAACTCTTCGAGGCGATGGGCGTCGATAGCGGCGAGGGCTCGAACGGGAACTAGGCCGGGACCTCTTCTTCGTCCGTCTCGTCGTCTGGCTGGTGGAGTCGTTCGACGATGTCGTTGACGATGACTACGTCACCGACGGCCTGGACCCAGCGGTACGGAATAATGACCCCGCGAGCGCTCCGTGCCTCTGACGAGAACAGCTCGTTGTTCAGCTGGTGCAGCGCCAGGCCCGTGACAGTCTGTCGGTCCAGGTCGAGGCGGATGTCCTCGACCTCGCCGACGAAGACCCCGTTTTTCGAATACACTTCCCGACCCACCAGCGTCGTAATCTCCTGAGGAATCTTCTCAGTTTCCATACCCCGTCTCAGTACCGGGCGGGTATTAAATGTTCATTGCGCGTCAGACGGGCGTCCTCGGTTCGGACCATGACTGCACAGTGTCCGGGGCCTTTTCACCGCTGAGACCGTAACCCGGGCGATGCCCGAGGTCAGCGTGTCCGTCGAGATTCCGGCCGCCCCCGAGACTGTCTGGTCGGTGTTGACCGACACCGAGGCCTACCCGCAGTGGAACACGCTGCTCTCGGTCCGTGGCGAGTTCACCGTCGGCGAGACCGTCGCCGTGTGGCTCTCCATCCCCGGCCTTCCGAGCGTCCCTATCGCCCCGGAGATTACGGCCGTCGAACCCGAGCGGGCGCTCCGATGGCGCTCGCGGCTGTTCGGTGTCGAGGCCGACCACGCGTTCCTGCTTGAGCCACTCGAGGGCGGTGGGACGCGGTTCGTCCAGACCGAACAGTTCAGCGGGGCGATGGCGGGCCCGGTTCTGGCCCGGTTCGAACGACGGATTCGCCGCGGCTTCGAGCAGATGAACGTCGGGCTGTCCCGCCGTGCGAGAGAACTCACAGACGACGACATCCGCTAGCTCAGCGGCGGTCCACTTCGGCGTCGACGCTCAGGCGGAGCCTGTCACAGGTCTCCTCGCCGACGGCGTCCCCGACCAGCGTATATATTCCCGTGATGGCGTGGTCCTCGGCCAGCTCCGTCAGGTGGTCCACGAACCGGACCACGCGGTCCTCCGCGGCGTACATGAGAAAGACGTTGAGGTTCTCGACGAGTAGATAGCCGTCCTCACCGAGAGCCTCGAACGCCCTGGAGAGACGCATACTCAGACCGGTGAGGTCGTCGGGCACAAGCGGGTCACAGGTCCACATCGGTCCCTCGTACTCCGTTTCGGCTCCCGAGACCGGGATGTGAGCGACGGCCGAAAGCTCTGCTCCCTCGTCTGCGAGCCGGTCGGCGACGGTCGCCGACGGCTTCGAGGAGACGACGATGACGTTCCGGGATGCGTCGGCCGGCAGGTGAGCGATCGGCGACTGCATTGACGACAGCGACAGGAGGAGCTGTGACCCCTGCTCCAGCGACAGCTCCGGCTGGAGGGTGTCTTCGTTAGCGCTCACTCCGTGCCACCCCACTCCCCGGCCCTGATGCTACTCCCCACATGGATACTACCCTTGTTGTTCAGGACTCACTCTCACGTATAAATGACTTGTGTGTACATCAATGACAATTACTGTGACATGTGGTCCAGAGCGCGTCTCGAACGGCGGTCCGCTTTCGACTCTTTCATGTAGCCGGTGGTCCACCGCCAACCATGAGCTTCAGGGTGCATCGCCGACTCAGCCGGGCCGACGCCGTAACGCTGTGTAACGCGGTCGTCGGCTTCGCCGCCGGGGTCGTGGCATTTACCGACCTCCACCTCGCCGCGCGGCTCATCCTGCTGTCGGTCATCGTCGACGCGCTCGACGGTATCACGGCCCGTAACGGGGAAAGCTCCGACGTGGGGCCGCTCCTCGACTCCATCACTGACGTGCTCTCGTTCGGTGTCACGCCGAGCCTGTTCGTCTACGTCGTATTGCGGTCGACCTACGGCGCGGTCGGCGAGCCGCCCGCGCTCGTCTCCGTCGGTCTGCTCGCCGTCGCCTCGCTGTACGCCGTCTTCTCCATCCTCCGGACGGCCTTCTATACGACCTACTTCGACGGCGCCGAGGAGCGACCGGGGATGCCCAACTCCCTGGGGGCGATACTGCTGGCGACGGCCTATCTGGCCGGTATAACCGGCCCCGTTGTTATCACGGTGGGTGCGGCCGTGCTCGCGGTCGCGCAGGTTTCGCCCTTCGATTATCCCAAGCCCGGCGTCAAAACGGTGGGGCCGATGGGTGTCGTCCTCTTCGGGGCCGTCGTGGTCCCGACCGCGCTCGGTCGGGCGTTCCCGCGGCTGATGCTCGCCGTTGCGCTCCTGTTTTTCGCCCTGGGCCCGCGCTACTACTGGGCCGACTAAGCCCCGAGCACGTCCGCGAGAAACCCCGCGACGACGCTGTTGAACGCCGACGGCCGCTCCAGCATCGCCAGATGCGCGGCGTCGGCCACGACGGCGAACTCCCCGAGTGGAAGCTCCCGGGCGAGAGCCTCGTGGTCGCTCCTGGGGGCCAGTCTGTCGTGTTCGCCACACAGCGCCAGCGTCGGCGCATCGATGGCCGAAAGTCGGCCAGTCACGTCGAACCGGTCGCAGGTCTGGAAGTCCCGGCGGGTGACGCGGCGCCCGACAGCGCGGAGCTGGTCCCGAGAGGGGCTACGCAGTGACTCGTCGTCGGTATGAAAGAGCCGGTCGCGCCCGTGCAGAAAGTCGACAGCCCGCTCGAAGTCGTCCTGGAGCCACGCCAGTAGTCCGTCGAAGACGGGTAACGCTGGGCCGGTCCCCGAAAGAACGAGCGCGTCGGGCCGCCAGTCGGCCTCCAGAGCGACCCACTGGGCGACTGCGCCCCCGAGTGAGTTGCCCACCAGCACGTCGGCGTCGGTCGCGCGGGCGACGGCGGCGACATCTTCGGCGTACGCGTCGAGCGTGTCGCTGCCCGGGACAGTCGCGACGTCCTCGGAGTCGCCGTGGCCGCTCAAATCGAGCGCGACGGCCGGGTGTGCCGGTCCCTCGGGTCGGTACTGGTGACTCCAGAGCCGATGTGTCCCACCGCTCCCGTGGACGTAGAGCGCCACCGGACCAGACCCGTCGCCGGGAGCGTTCCGGTAGGCCGTGGTCCGCCCGTGGTGTGCGACTGTGTCCATACACGCATCTACGCAAACACAGCGAATAAAAACACCCGAGTCATACGCCCACGGTGTGAACCGCATTCAAGCAACTAACCTAGAATCGCCGCTATAGGGTGGTTCTAGGCGATAGATTTATATACTTATCGCACTTACCTATAGTTAGCATGAACACAGACCAACAGTTGTTCGACGAGATGTCCGTCCGCCGATTCGAGTACGACGACCACGTCGTGCTCGCTGCGGACGTGGGCGTCGCCGACGACACCACCGTGGACGTCGTGGACGACACCGTGATTCTCGTCACCGGTGACGAGCAGTACGAACAGCCCCTGCCCGACCAGAGCGACGCACGGGCGTTTATCAACAACGGCGTTCTCACTATCGAACTGTCAGACGAGGAGGCACACTAGATGAAACTCACAGTCAAACCCCTCAAGCAGAAAGACGCAGGACGCGGCCTCGCGGCCATCGACCGGGCCGCCATGGACGAGATGGACCTCGAGAACGGTGATTACATCGTCCTCGAGGGCAAGAACCGCGCCGTCGCCCGCGTGTGGCCGGGCTACCCCGAGGACGACGGCAACGGCATCGTCCGAATCGACGGCCAACTCCGCCAGGAGGCCGGCGTCGGCATCGACGACTCCGTGACCGTCGAGAAGGCCGACGTCAAGCCCGCGACCAGCGTGACCGTCGCCCTGCCCCAGAACCTCCGGGTCCGGGGCAACGTCGGGCCGATGATTCGCAACAACCTCAGCGGCCAGGCCGTCACGCAGGGCCAGACCGTGCCCGTGAGCTTCGGCCTCGGGCCGCTCTCCTCGATGTCAGGCCAGAAGATTCCGCTGCGAATCGCCGAGACGGCTCCGTCCGGAACCGTCGTCGTCACCGACTCGACGGAGATTCAGGTCAGCGAGAAGCCCGCCGAACAGATACGCGAAGGCGAGGGCGCGGCAAGTCCCGAGTCGCCCGACGTGACCTACGAGGACATCGGCGGCCTGGACGACGAACTCGAACAGGTCCGCGAGATGATCGAGCTGCCGATGCGCCACCCCGAGCTGTTCCAGCAACTGGGCATCGAACCGCCGAAGGGTGTCTTGCTTCACGGCCCGCCGGGGACCGGGAAGACCCTGATGGCGAAAGCCGTCGCAAACGAGATAGACGCGTACTTCACCACCATCTCCGGCCCGGAGATAATGTCGAAGTACTACGGCGAGAGCGAGGAACAGCTCCGTGAGGTCTTCGAAGAGGCCGAGGAGAACTCCCCCGCTATCGTCTTCATCGACGAAATCGACTCCATCGCGCCCAAGCGCGGTGAGACCCAGGGCGACGTGGAACGCCGCGTGGTCGCCCAGCTGCTCAGCCTGATGGACGGGCTCGAGGAGCGCGGGCAGGTAATCGTCATCGGCGCGACCAACCGCGTCGACGCCATCGACCCGGCGCTGCGCCGCGGTGGCCGCTTCGACCGCGAGATAGAGATCGGCGTCCCGGACAAGGAGGGCCGCAAGGAGATCCTCCAGGTCCACACCCGCGGGATGCCCCTCTCCGAGGAGATCGACATCGACAGCTACGCGGAGAACACCCACGGCTTCGTCGGCGCCGACCTCGCCACGCTCACGAAGGAGTCGGCGATGAACGCGCTCCGGCGCATCCGCCCCGAGCTCGACCTCGAATCGGAGGAAATCGACGCCGAAGTGCTCGAGAAGCTGGAGATTGCCGACGACGACGTCAAGGACGCGATGAAGGGTATCGAGCCCTCCGCGCTACGCGAGGTCTTCGTCGAGGTCCCCGACGTCACCTGGGACTCCGTCGGCGGACTCGAGGACACCAAAGAACGGCTCCGCGAGACCATCCAGTGGCCCCTGGAGTACGGCTCCGTCTTCGAGGCGATGGACCTCAATGCCGCCAAGGGCGTCCTGCTGTACGGCCCGCCGGGCACGGGCAAGACCCTGCTCGCGAAGGCCGTTGCTAACGAGGCCCAGTCGAACTTCATCTCGGTGAAGGGGCCCGAACTGCTCAACAAGTTCGTGGGCGAGTCCGAGAAGGGCGTCCGCGAAGTGTTCGCCAAGGCCCGGGAGAACGCCCCCACGGTGGTGTTCTTCGACGAGATAGACTCCATCGCCGGCGAGCGTGGCGGCGGCCAGACCGACTCCGGTGTCGGCGAACGGGTCGTCTCCCAGCTGCTGACCGAGCTCGACGGTATCGAGGAGATGGAGGACGTGGTCGTCGTCGCGACGACCAACCGGCCGGACCTCATCGACAGCGCACTCCTGCGCCCCGGTCGCCTGGACAGGCACGTCCACGTTCCGGTGCCCGACGAGGAGGCCCGCCGGGCCATCTTCGCGGTCCACACCCGCGACAAACCGCTGGCCGACGGCGTCGACCTCAACAGTCTGGCCCGCCGGACCGACGGCTACGTCGGCGCCGACATCGAGGCCGTCTGCCGCGAGGCGTCGATGGCCGCGACCCGGGAGTTCATCAACAGCGTCGACCCCGAGGACATCGGTGACTCGGTCGGAAACGTCCGCGTGACGATGGACCACTTCGAGCACGCGCTCGACGAAGTGGGCCCCAGCGTCACCGACGAGACCCGCGAGCGCTACGACGAGATCGAACAGCGCTTCGACACCGCCGAACCCGACCTCGAAGAGGACAAGGTCGGACGGACGTTCCAGTAGTACCTTTTTTTACGGCTCGGGTGTCCTCGCGGCGCTTCGCGCCGCTGTGGGCACCTCTCGCCGTAAAAATCTACGCTAAAAAAAGGCTGCCTCAGCGGGCGACGCCCGCTTCGGCAGTGAACCGCGCTCGCTTCGCTCGCGCGTATGCTGACCGCACCGCTGGACTGATTCTTTTCCATCGCGTGACCTGCACCCGACCACTTATTTAACGACAGCGTCCCCAGCTACTGGTAATGTCTGGTTGGCTCAGTACCGGCGGCGAACACGCCGCCGAGGACCACGACGACGAGCATCACGAACACCGGAGCCGCTGGCCGCTCATCGCGGCCGTCGGCGCCGGCATGCTGTATCTGGGGGCCGGATTCTTCTTCGTCGGGCTCGACCTCGTTCCCGTTGTGATTCCCGTCGGGCTCGCCGGCGTCGGCATGGTCGGTATGGTCGCGGGCCTCTTTGGCTGGGCCTACGAGGCCTTTCTCGCCCCGGCGGGCGGTCACGGTACCGGTGGGGCCGACCTCTACACGACGACGATGATACTCTTTCTGGCCTCCGACCTGTCGACGTTCTCGGCCGGGTTCATCTACTACGCGTTCGTCCGGGCCGGCGCCTGGGAGGCGAGTCACGGCCTGCTGACGCCGCTCGTGTTCATCAACACCGCCCTGCTGGTCGCCAGCAGCTTCACCATCCACTACGGCCACCACGCGCTCGAAGCGGGCGACCGCAAGAAGTTCCTCGGCTTGCTCGGTGCGACGCTGGTGCTTGGGGTCGTCTTCCTGGGGGGGCAGGTCTACGAGTACTACGAACTGCTCGTCGTCGAAGGGTTCTCGCTGACCAGCGGCGTCCTCGGGAGCGCGTTCTACGGTCTGACGGGCCTGCACGGGCTCCACGTCGCGCTGGGCGTCCTGCTCATCGCCATCGCCTTCGGCCGCTCGCTCCGTGGCGAGTACGGCCCGGGCCACGACACCGCTATCAGGACGACGTCGCTGTACTGGCACTTCGTCGACGTGGTGTGGATCTTCCTCGTCGTGGTCCTCTACGTCGGCGCGTCGGTGTAGTGCAAGCCCGGCAGTCGCGACATGTTACTGCATTTTCGACTCCACGTACCCAGAGACGACCAGCACGAACGCCAGCAGCAGCGTCCCCCAGATAGCTCCTCGAAGTGCCATCGGAACCTCGAAGTCACCAGTCACGTCGAAAAGCAGGTCCGCCGGGAGTGCAAACAGCGTGACCGTAATCAGCGTGAGCAGTACTATCTGGCTGGCCCGCCGTTCTATCTCCGCCTCCCGTTCGTCCAGCAGTCGAACGCCCGAGCGCCGCCAGAGGACCAGATAGGAGGAGATACCGAGATAGTAGGCCCCGACGCCGCCAAAGAGAAACATGTCGCTGACGGTACTGGGGGCAAATATCGCTGTGAGTGTCCCGACGAAGAGGCCGACGCCACCGACGCCGATGGAATTGCTCATCTACTCGCGGTAGCGTCTCCGGGTCTGGAGGGATGGTTCGACGGACGTGTGGAAAGCTACCTTTACACACTAAAGGAATTCCGAGTGACAAAAAACGTCGGTCCGGACAGTCTACCTGCGGTCGTCAACGTTCGCCCGCTCTTCTAGTTCCACCAGCTTCCGGTAGATAGGCGGGCTGAGGATACCGATGACGCCGAAGATGATGGCGAACACGCCAAGCGGGAACTGCAGCTCCGGCGCGACGAAGCAGGGGTTCTCCGCGACGACGGTAGCGTAGTGGCGTTCGCCCTCGTAGACGATGATGGAGCCGTTTCGGATGGTGTCGCCATTCGGGAACTCACCGGCGACGCGGGCCTCGCCCTGTGGGTCTTCCAGCGCTTCGTCGAACGCAGTCTGCTCGGCCTCTGAGAGGTTCTCGTACTGGAGTACCGGGAGATTTCGCGGCTGTGACTCGTTGAACCGCTCGACGGTCTCGTCGGCCCCTTCGACTGCCATCGTGGGCTGGTCGCAGGTGGTGATGTCCTCCTGGATGATGGCGTAGCCGCCGGGGACAGCGGCGCCGATGCCGACAGCCACGACCAGGACGCCCACGAACGGCGCGATGTAGGTAAAGAGGATCGACTCGTCGCTCATCTCAGGCCCCCATGTCGGTCCGTCGGGACCGCAGGAACTGGAAGGTCACTGCCAGACCGAGCCCGTAGGCCCAGTGGGCGACGAAGACGAACGTCAGGTAGCCGACGAACGCAAGCCCGGTCTGGTCCGTGTAGAACGCGACGGAGAAACCGGTCGCGACCAGCGACGCGAACACCAGTCCGGTCTCGAACATCCGCCGCCCGGGCAGGAACTCCTGGAAGGAGAGAAAGAGGAGCGGCCAGATGATGGTCCCGCCGGCGAGGAACAGCACGGCGCCGATTATCACACTCGTCCCCAGCCCGACAAGCTCCGATATCTCGGCGAAGGAAGCGGGGTCTAACACACCGATGACGATGGCGGTCCCGATGCCGCCCGTCATCAGGAACGTGCCGATAAAGCCCGCGACAGCGGCCATCGAGGCGTTTCGGTAGACGTTCTGGGCGACACTGCCGACGCCGCCGAGCAGCCCCATCGGCTCCAGTTCCGGCGCGTACGAGCGCCGGGTGGTCTCGGGCTGGGCCGGTTCCATGTCGTACTTCTCGACCATCCGCTCTTCGAACCACTGCCACTCGCGGGTGAACTGGTTCGTCGCCTTCAGGTTCCACGGGTCGGTGGACTGGACCACGTCGCCGCGCCAGTACGAGACGAGCATGTTATAGAGCCACATCACGGCCGAGAGGCCGATGACGTAGGAGCCGACGGTGGCGATCTGCTGTGCGAGCTGATATTCTGGCGGGTAGATGGCCTGCCGGCGCGGCAGCCCTATCCCGCCGATGACCAGCAGAATCATGAACGTGACGAAGGCCCCGACGATGAGTAGCCCCGACTGGAACTTCGCCAGACGCCGGTCGTACCATCGGCCCGTCAGAATCGGGTACCAGTAGTACGACGAGGCTATCATCAGCATCGGGATGATACCGACGACGATGAGATGGAAGTGACCCACGACGTAGTAAGTGCCGTGATAGAGGATGTCGATGGGGATGACTGCGAGGAAGACCCCGGTGACACCGCCGATGATGAAGGTCCCGATACCGCCCGCACAGAGGATAAACGGTGCCGAGAGCCTGATGTTGCCGTCCCACATCGTCGTGAGCCAGTTGAACACCTTGATCGCGCTCGGGACGGCGATAGCGATGGAGATAGCCATAAAAGAGGCCTTCAGTCGCGGGTCGACACCGGAGGTGAACATGTGGTGGGCCCAGACACCGAAAGACATCACGGCCAGCCCAAGCGTCGAGTAGACGATGAACTGATAGCCAAAGAGCTTTCGGCCGACGAACTTCGGCAGGATGAGACTCATCAGCCCGGTCGCCGGCAGGAAGAGGATGTACACCTCGGGGTGGCCCCAGAACCAGAACAGGTGTTGCCAGAGAACCGGACCGCCGCCCTCCGTGGCGAAGAACGTCGTTCCGAGGTTCCGGTCGAGCAGGAGCATCACGAGGGCACTGCCCAGCAGCGGGAACGCAAACAGCGCGATGGAGCTGGTGACCAGCATATTCCACGAGAAGATGTCGAGGTTGCTCCAGTTCACGCCGTCTGCCCGCTCGTAGATGACCGTCGCGATGAAGTTGATGGCGCCCACCGTCGTCGCGATACCGCTCAGGTGCAAGCCGAGCAACAGGAGGTCGATCTGCGGGTTTGGCTGGACCACGGAGAGGGGCGCGTATAGCGTCCACCCGACGCTGACCTCACGGAGCGAGAGGAAGAAGAGAATCTGTTCCTTGGGCAGGAAGAGGCTGAGGACCTGCCCGCCGATCTGGACGATGAGCCCGAACCGGGCCATCAACAGGGCGGGGGGCAGCAACCAGAAGCCGATGGCGTTGACCCGCGGGAACGCCATGTCGTCGGCCCCGATGAGCAGCGGGAGGAAGTAGTTCCCGATACCGAAGAAGACGGGCAGGACGAAGAAGATGAGCATCGTCAGCCCGTGGGTGGTAAACAGGGCGTTGTAGGTCTCGGGCGTCCAGATGTCCGCTGGCGGGGTCAGCAGTTCGGTGCGGAGCATCATCGCGTCCATCCCGCCCCAGAGGGCCGCGATAGTGCCGAAGGCGATGTAGAGGATGCCGATTTCGCGGTGGTTCGTTGTCGTCAGCCACCGCAGCACCTCGTCCTGGAGGCGGCCGAGTTCGAACTGGAGTTCCTCGCGAGTGAGGTAGCCACCGTCACTGGCCGGCCGGGCCTTGTAGCGGGCCCGAAACCAGACCGTGATGATCCCAAGCGCGAGAAGCGCCAGTGCGGACCCTTCGATTACGGCGCGGTTCATCATCGTCGGTGAACCGTCCTCAGAGCCGCAGTAGTTAGCGTATCGGTCGGTGAAAGCATTACTCGATTCTCACGGAGCCATCGACATAAAACTACGCGACGACGGTCGGTATGTGTCGGGGTGACAGTCGGGCGCAACTGGCCAAGCTATTTGATACCCCCGCCGTAAGTTGTGTCCAATGCGTCTCAGTCGCGCCCTGTCCTGGCTCTGTGTTCTCACCCTCGGTGTGGTGGTGTTCAGCACGCCCGCGGCCGCCCAGTCGGTCAACCGGGCGGCCATCGACGAGCTCAACGAACAGCTGCTGTACGTCGCGCTCCCGCTGACACTGTTCGTGGAACTGATGCTCGTCTACGCCATCTACCGCTTCCACAACAACGACGACCCGAGACCGACCATCGACGACCCGGCGCTTGAGGTCACCTGGACCGCGGCGACCGGTGCTATCCTCGTTTTCGTCGGCGTCTCGGGCTTTTTCGTGCTGGCGAACCCCTACATCTCGCCGGCAGCGGCCGGTGCGTCCGACGGGGGGGACGTGGGCGACGAGATGGAGGTCGACGTCCTGACCTACCAGTGGGGATACGAGTTCAGCTACCCCGACTCGAACGTGACAACGAGCGAGACGCTCTACCTGCCGAAAGACACCGACGTCACGTTCCGGTTGCGCTCAAGTGACGTGATACACTCGTTTTACATACCGGATTTCGGCGTCAAACAGGACATCTTCCCGAGCCAGGAGACGGTCGCACGGACACAGCCGACCGAGACCGGCACGTACCGGCTCTACTGTGCGGAGCTGTGTGGCTCGGGCCACAGCCGAATGCAGGCCGACGTCGTCGTCCTCAACCAGTCCGAGTACGACGACTGGCTCGACGAACAACGCGGGACCGGGGCAAACAACACGACTGCGCCCGACGGAGCGGACAACACGACCTCGCCCGATGGTGCGAACGCGACCGATGGTGCGAACGCGACCGCCGCCTCGGTCGCGCGACCGGCCTGAACCGGATACTCTCGGTGTGGGTGACCCTCCCACACAATTGATTTTACCACGCCGAACGAAGTATTTAATATGCACCAGGCGCGCCACCACGTGCCCCAGTTCACCGGGGTCTTGACGGCGGTCTCGTTCGCTATCGTACTGGTCGTGATAGCCGGGGTCGTGCCGTCGGCGCTGTTCCCGCGTGCCCCCACGACGGTCATGGCCGTGATTCCCCACGCTCTCGCCGCCGTCAGCGCCGCCGCCATCGGGACGATTCTCGCGGGGCTCCGAGCCATACGGGCGGGCGACGTCGACCGCCACCGGACGCTGATGGTGGTCAGCTTTCTTCTGTTCGGGCTCTTCCTGACCGTGGATTTCTACCGGCTGGCGGTCGTCGGTCCCACGGCCTTTGCCGGCCCAGCGGTCGTCGAAACGTATCTCTATCTCCCGCTGCTGGTCGGCCATGCGGCGGTCGCGTTACTAACCTTCCCCGCGGTGTACTACGCGCTCCTCGTCGGGGTGACGAACCCCCGCGGGACCCTGCCTGCGACCCGCCATGCCGGGGCCGGCCGGGTGGCCGCGGCGCTCTGGCTTCTGACGTTTGGCTCCGGGCTGGTCATCTACGCGATGTTACACCTCCTGTGGTAGGCGGAGTTCACAACCCACATTATCGGGTATCGCTAACCGACAGCTATGTTCGACGTACGCGAGCAGGTGCCCGCGGTCACCGGTGTCCTGACAGTTGTCTCGCTGGCGCTAGTCTTCGGTGCGGTCGGCGGTGCCATCCCCAGCGCACTGCTCCCACGCGCCCCGGATTCGGTCCTCGAAGCCATCCCGACGGTCAACGCCGTCGTCAGCGCCGCCGCCATCGGAACTATCGTCGCCGGTATCCGGGCGATTCGTCGCGGCGACGTAGCGCGCCACCGTCGGCTGATGGTCGCTACCTTCGGCCTGTTCGTGGCGTTTCTCGTCCTGTATCTCTATCGCGTCACCTTGCTGGGCCCGACGGACTTCACCGGGCCGGCCGTCGTCGAGACATACGTCTACTTCCCGCTACTGGCCATCCACATACTGCTCGCCATCGTCGCCATCCCGGCGGTCTACTACACCCTCCTGCTGGCTGCGAGCTACCCGGTGGCCGAGCTCTCGCAGACGAACCACCCGCGTGCGGGAAAGGTCGCCGCGACGCTGTGGCTGATCTCGTTCTCGCTGGGTATCGTCGTCTACGCGATGCTGTACGTTATCTGGTGAGCGCGGTTCTCGCTCCCGATGGTCGCGAGAACCGCGAAATAGCGTGCGGGGAACGAAGTGACCCGCGAGCAGAGCGAGACGCGTCAACGCTTCCATTTCCCGGATACTTCACCGTGGTACTCGCCACGCGCCTCGCGTTCCTGTGGCCAGAACGTGAAGGCGGTCACCACGAGGAAGAAGACCGCGACAGTGACGACGACGAGCGCACCAGCGAGGCCCGGAATCGACGCGGTCTCGACCCACGACTGCTCGGGCGTGTACAGCGAGATACGGAACGCCCACGCGACGCCAAGAAGGACGTACAGCGGGTAGTACACCTTTCGGAGCCGTCGGGAGAGCGCCTCGAAGTAAGAGACTTTGAACGTCGGCGTCCGAAGGTCCGCCGCGAGTTCACGTCGCCACTCCGCCATGGGCGCCGCCTCGGGGTCCAGCGAGTTCGCAAAGAGGTTCTCCTCCAGGACGCGGATACGGGCCCGACTCGCGTCGAAGGCCCGATAGCGACGGACGTCGAAAAAGAGGAACAGCGTGACACCCAGTATCCCGATGAGCAGGAGGTACGCGGCCACGTCCCCGCCCTGAAACGCCAGCGCGAGAACGGCTGTGACGAGGACGATGGCCCAGTCGATGGTCAGGTCGAGCCGCGACAGGAGGTTCCCGCTCGTCGAGACTTCCCCCCGGTAGTAGTGTGGCATCAGTGAGAGGAACTCCTCGGCGTCCGTGGCGGCCGTCTGGCCGACTTCGCGAGCCTCGGGGTCGGTCGCGTCGAACTCGGTGTCGTCTTTCTCGGTCACGGTCGGCCCCCGTGCGCGGTTCGGTCGGTCTGTCGTACGTGCACACAAGTTGAATGTATGACAGGACGGAAACCACTGTCGGCCGAAGCAACCGCTGGAGGTTCGTTGCTACGAAGAATCTGCTCGAGAAGACGTCCCCCTAATCGTCTGCTGGCTTTGGCTGTCCGCTAATGTCGGGTCGGGCGACGTCGCGGTCGGTCTCCTCGCCCTCGATGTCGTAGGGGTACTCCCCGGTGACACAGCCAAGACAGAGGTCAGCTTTGCTGGTCGCCAGCGTCTCCGCGATGGCGTCGATGGAGAGATACGACAGGGAGTCGGCGCCGATTTCCTCTCGGATGTCGGCGACCGACTGGTCGCCCGCGATGAGCTCGTCGCGGGAGGCCATATCGATGCCCATGTAACAGGGCGCGATGATGGGCGGCGCGCCGATGCGGACGTTCACTTCCTCGGCGCCGGCGTCTTTCAGCAGCTGGACGAGCTGGTTTGAGGTGGTCCCACGGACGATGGAGTCGTCGATGATTGTGACTTTCTTCCCCTCGATGGTCGACTTTATCGGATTGAGCTTCAGGCGAACGGCGCGTTCGCGCTCGTCCTGTGTCGGCATGATGAAGGTGCGGCCGACGTAGCGGTTCTTCATCAGCCCCTCGGCGAACTCGATTTCCGACCCGTCGTCCTGGGCGGCCTCGGCGTACCCCGAGGCGAATGCGCGACCGGAGTCGGGCACTGGGAGGACGACGTCTGACTCGACGCCGGATTCCTCCCAGAGCTTGCGGCCCAGTTCACGTCGTACCTCGTAGACAAGACTCCCGTCGATGGTGGAGTCCGGTCGCGCGAAGTAGACGTGTTCGAAGAAGCAGTGGGCCGTGTTCTCCTGCTCGATGAGCTGGTAGGTGTCGTAGCCGGTGCCGTCGTCGTGGAGCACGACGAGTTCGCCGGGTCGGACGTCCCGGATGAGCTCCCCGTCGAGCGTGTCGATGGCGGCAGATTCGGAGGTGAGAACGTAGCCGTCCTCGAGTTCGCCGATGACCAGCGGGCGGTTCCCCTGCGGGTCGCGGACGCCCAGCACGGTCTCGTCGTGCATAATCGTCAGCGAGTACGAGCCGTGGATGCGCTCCATCGTCCGCTTGACCGCGCGGACGAGGTCCTCCTCCAGCAGGTTGCGGGCGAGGTCGTGGGCGATGACCTCGGTGTCGCCGTCGCTCGTGAAGGCGTGGCCAAGGTCAGCCAGCTCGTCGCCGATTTCGTCGGCGTTGACGAGGTTCCCGTTGTGCGAGAGGCCCAGCGAGCCGGATTTGAACGAGACCGAAAAGGGCTGGGCACAGCAGGCGTTGACGCTGCCCGCAGTGGGGTAGCGGACGTGGCCGATGCCGTTCGGGCCGTTCAGCGACTCGAGGTCGCCGGGGTCGAAGGCGTCGCCCACCAGTCCCATCTCGACGTGGCTGTGCTGCTGGAAGCCGTCGTGGGTGACGATACCGGCGGACTCCTGGCCGCGGTGCTGGAGGGCGTACAGAGAGTAGTAGAGGGGCCGGGCGGCGTCTCGGTCTTCGAGTGCAATACCAACAACGCCGCA
Organism: Haloarcula rara; assembly: GCF_029338235.1. Taxonomy (GTDB): domain Archaea; phylum Halobacteriota; class Halobacteria; order Halobacteriales; family Haloarculaceae; genus Haloarcula; species Haloarcula rara. Next base: position 2,831,243 of record NZ_CP119785.1, on the reverse strand, counting down.
CTTCTCGTGCATGGTGATGAGTTATTCGCCGGCTTTCGACTGCCACTCGTAGTCACGTCGTTTCGCCGATTTGCCGAAGCCGCACGACGAGCAGACCTTCTTTTTTGTGTGATACGATTTGTTGCCACACCGTCGACATTTCGTATGTGTCGTGGTGTTCTTCTTGCCCTGGCTCGGGGTTCCTGCACCAGTCATGGGTTGATGGATACGACGTTATCGCCGCGTATAATCGTTGTGTCTTCGTCTTCAATCACGAGATTCATGTGCTGGTCGTAGCCGGTCAGCGTGCCCTCGAATATCTCGCCGCCCTTTAGCTGTACGGTGACGGCCTCGCCGAGCGACGCTTCGAGCACGTCCAGCGGTCGTCCACTCATGTTCGGTTGGCGTCGTGACTGGCGCTTAAACGTACCGCTTGGCGGGCGGCATTGGTCAACAGCCGAACATCCGACGGCTACGCGGGGTCGCTGTCGACACCGTCGTCGTCGCGTTCGGCGTTCCCTTCGGATTCCGAACGTTCCTCGAGGTCCCGGGTCGTCGGCGCCGGTATGGCCTCGACGCCGTCGCCGTCGATGAGCACGGGGAGGACCAGCCGCGCGAAGTGGTAGATGACCACGAGCAAGAGCGGCCCCAGAAAGAGCCCGTACCAGCCAAACAGCAGCGGACCGATGATGTACGCTATCATGACAAGGCCCACGTGAAGGTTCCGTCCCGAGACGTACGGGCGGAGGACGAGGTCGGGGATGAAGTCCACGAAGACGACGGTGGCGACGACGAAAACAACGGGGAACCACAGCGGGTCGCCCTGCAGGAAGGCCCGCGTGAACAGCCCGATAGATACCGGGACGTAGACGAGTTTCATCCCGACGACGGGAATCAGGCTCGCGGCGCCGGCCAGGACGGCCAGGAGTGCGGGATAGGGTATCCCCTCCGCAGGCGCAACGAAGTTCAACACGATGTAGACGAACGTGGCGACGACGATGATAGCGAAGGCGTTGAGGATGTTGCCGAAGTAGACGCTTCCGAGGTCCGTGTCGACCGCCTCCAGATAGACGTTCAGGAATCCCTGACCGTCGTCGAACGTCTCCTGGACCCACTGACTGAGTCGGGGGCCGTCACGGAGCAGGTAGAACGCGACGGCCAGCGCCAGAAAGAGGTTGATGAGCGCGGTGCCGACGATAGGGACGTACCCCAGTGCCCCCTCGGCGACGAGCTGGCCGGCGTCAACGATATCCGGGTTTCGGAGCAGCATCTGCGGGTCCTGAACGACCCCGGAGACGTCCAGATACGGTTCGAGCTGGTCTGTCAGGGGGCCGAGGTCGACGGTCCGCTGGAGGCGCGCGAGCTCCTGGGCCGCGATGGCGAGCGTGTATCCCAGGAGCAACACGACCGGTACCGCAAGCGCCAGCAGGGCCGTTGCGGCCGCGATACTGGGCCTCGACTTCTTTCTGAACCGGCGGTAGGCCGGCCGGGCCACGTAGTAGAGGAACAGGCCTAGGACGAACGTCCCGATGTACGTATACAGGATCCAGCCAGTGAGAGCGCCCAGCACGGCGGCCACGGCCCACCACGCGCTGCGGCTTCTGGAGTCTGGCCAGTCCATACTACGAAACCGGGCCCCGTCCAGGCAGAATCCGTCGCACAATCCGCCGACAGCGAGCGGCGAGCATGCATGACCCATCGGGCCCCACGCGGTTGGTTATAGGTCCGTTACCGGCCGTAGACGTCGGTAGGACTTCCTTACACGCCGACTTCGAACGGGGCGTGGTCCGGTGCGCGCACCGCAAACCCCGCAAGCAGGTCCGCCATGGCGTCCAGGTCGCCCTCGTCGATGACCTCGACCGGCGTGTGCATATATCGATTCGGGAGCCCCACGTTGACCGACGGAATGCCGCCCCGAGCGGTGTAGAAGGCGTCGGCGTCGGTACCGGTCCGGATGCCGGTCGCCTGCAGCTGCACGTCGATGTCGGCGTCCTCGCCGGTCGCCCGCAGCGCCTCGACGACGATCGGATGGTTGGTGCTGCCACGGGAGACCACCGGGCCCTCACCGAGTTCGACGCCGGTCGAGCGCTTGCCCGGCGAGTCCGGCGAATCCGTCGCGTGGGTCACGTCCGCGGCGATAGCGACGTCGGGGTCGAGGTCGAAACCGACCATCTTCGCGCCCTGGAGGCCGACCTCCTCCTGGACCGTGGAGACGGCGTGGACAGTCACGTCGACGCCCTGCTTGGCCGCGCGTCGCAGCCCCTCGGCGGCCGCCCAGATGCCGACGCGGTTGTCCATCCCGCGGGCAGAGAGCCGCCCGTTCTCGAGTGCAGTGATCGTCTGCTGGAACGTGATGGGGTCGCCGCGGTCGACCAGTTCCGCGAGTTCGTCGCCGTCTCTCGCACCAACGTCGACGTGCTGTTCGGCCACGTCGGGAACGCCGTCGTCGTCGTTCTCCCGGAGGTGGATGGCCGTCTGACCGACCACGCCGTCGACGGGGCCGTCGGCGGTGTGAATCGTGACGTGCTGGCCTCGCGAGACGGTCTTATCCGAGCCGCCGATGCGCCCCATGCGCACGTAGCCGTCGTCTGTCAGGTCCCGCACGATGAAGCCGATCTCGTCGCCGTGACCGGCCAGCGCCACCTCGGTATCGCCCCCCGAGAGGGTCGCGACGGCGTTGCCGTAGTCGTCGGTTCGGACCTCGTCGGCGAACTCGCTCACGTAGTCGACCCACACCCGCTGACTGTTCGCCTCGTACCCCGACGGGCCGGGCGTCGAGAGCAGTTCCTCCAGTAACTGTCGTCGTCGGTCGTCCATACCCCGCCTTTGCCGTCGCCGGTCATGAATATCAGGGGTATCGTAACAATTGAAACGGTTCACACACCGACCGCACGACGGCAGTGCGGTCGGGTGTGCTTTGGTTTTCAATGGCTACTATAGCACAACCACTAAGAGTCGAGCACTCGATGTGTCAGTATGGTTGACATCACGATATTCGAACTGCACCTCGACGGCTCGGAGTTTACGGCCAACGCCCCCGGCGTCGGCGGAAGCGACGACACAGAATCAGACGACAGTGACTCCGGCGGCGCCCCGCTTGGCCTGTTTGCGGTCCTGGGGCTGGGCGTGCTCGTGGTCGCGGCCGTGGCTGCGAAGAGGCTGAGCGGCGGCGACGGGGCGTCCGATATCGAGGTGGGCAGCAGAGACGAGGCGACCGGTATCGAGACGGAAGCCTGAGCGGCAGGCGAAGGCATATGACGCCCCGAGCCGTTGACCGAGTATGGGATTATATCACAGTGTCCGCGCCGTCGCCGGAGCGACGGGTGACGGACCGATAGACTGGCAGGCGGTCGCCGAGGCCGCCAAGGGGTCGACAGACGCCGGCGACCTCACACTCTCGGACGCCGAGACGGAGGGGTTCACCACGGACGTCCGCGACGCGCGAGACCGGGTCAGGGCGGTCGGCGAACTCGACTTCGACCTGCCGGCGACGGTCGAGATTCAGAACCGCCACCACTGGATAGACGCCAACGTCGCGACCTTCGAGCGCGTGATGGCCCCCATCGAACAGCAGGCCGAGTTCATCCCGGGCGTCGCCCGGGTCGTCAACACCGGCTCGATGGCCTTTGCCCTCTCCTTCCTCGGGAACAACGTCCTGGGCCAGTACGACCCGCTCTTGCTCGCGGACAACGACGACCACGCGCTGTATTTCGTCCGACCCAACATCCAGCGCGTCGCCGGCCAGCTCGGCGTCGAGGGGGACCGCTTTCGCCGCTGGATCGCGTTCCACGAGGTGACCCACGCCGCCGAGTTCGGGGCCGCGCCGTGGCTCTCGGACCACATGGAGGAGACGATGGAAGAGACCATCGAGAAGCTCTCCAGCGGCGAACTGGACCGGGACTCGCTGGGCCAGCTCGACACCACGATGACCGCCGTCGAGGGGTACGCCGAGCTGCTGATGGACCGCGCCTTCGACGACGAGTACGACGACCTGCGCCGGAAGGTCGACGAGCGACGGAAAGGCCGTGGGCCAGTCGCCCAGCTCGTCCGACGGTTCCTGGGCCTCGGCATGAAACGCCAGCAGTACGAACGCGGCAAGGCCTTCTTCGACGAGGTCGCCGATATGCGGGGCGTCGCCGCCGCCGGCCGGGTCTGGGACTCGCCGGAGACGCTGCCGACCGACGACGAGATAGAGACGCCGCGGCTGTGGGTCGAGCGCGTGCTCGACTGAGGCTGTCGTTACCGTGGGCCGTTCCGGTCGGACGCTCGCTCTTCTCGCTCCGCCGACTGTTCCTCACGCCGCTCCTGGAGTTTCTTTCCGGGTTTCTGACCGCGCTCGCGGTCGTCTTCGTAGGGCGTCTCGGCGATGCTGTCGGGGAAGGTAAACTCGGCGAGCAAGCCACCGACCAGCGTCGCGGCGACGCCGGCGCCCAGCGCGACCAGCGGTCCACTCGACCCCCACAGCGCCACCATCGCCATCGAGACGCCCACAAGCAGCGCGAAGCCGACCTTCAGCCGGACGAGGAACTTCTCGCGGTCCGCCTTCGTTATCGATGGGCCGACCATCAGCGGGCACCCATCAGTAAAATCCCCGTTCGACGTCTTCCTCGATGACGTCCTCGAACTCCGCCTCCAGCAGCTGTTCGGCCTCCTCGAAGGTGTCGGTCAGGTCGTCCATCCGGTCGGGGCGGTCGTACTGGTCGTACTCCATGGGGCCGTAGGCGGGCGAGTCCATAGCGTCGAGCATATCCTCGACGAGTGCTCTCGGCGTCGTCGGCGCGTCGGCGTGCGTTTCGAGGACCGTCTCGAGGTTCTTCGCCTTCTCCTCGGCGTCGTCCTCGTCTTCAGGCCCCTTTTGCACCCCGAAGACGCCGGTGCCCTCGTTCGGGAACAGCGGGTCGATGTCGTCGTCTATCTTCCGGGCGACCTGCGACCCGACCCCCTGAACCGACATCGGGTTCTTGGCGTAGGTCTTGAGCTGGTACACCCCCGCCGAGGGGTGGCCGATGTACATGTCCTCGCCGATACCCCCCGCACGGTCGCCCCCGACGGCACGCCACCCGCCGGGGTCAGCGTTGCTGTCCATCACGTCTTCGATGATGTCCTGCCAGTCGCGGACGCGCATAGGCCGGCTTTGGATCCCGGCCAGAATGAAGCCATCGGTCAGCAGATGCCGGGGATTGATTACAGTTCCGGGTCCAGTGACACGTAACTTCGACCACCGAATCAGAGGGGTCTACGCGTGGGAGCCACAGGCGGCGACGGCGGTGACAGCGGCGTCGACAGCCGTCAGCTTCTCCTGGTCGGCATCTGCATCTTCGGGCTGATCGCGGCGGCGTTTCTCGCACCCGTCGTCGGCGCAGGGGGGCTGGGCGGTGACGGCCCCGGCGAAGGTGAGGGCGAGGGCGAAGACGGTGATGGGGGCGAGAGGTCATCGGGTGAACCGACGGCTGGTGACGGCAACGAAGGCGGCGAAATAGGCACACTACCGCCCAGAACGGCCGACGACGAGCACGCGAGGCGCACCGACGGCGAACGCCGCCGTGGCGCCGAGGAGAACGACACCCACTGGGTCACCGACGAGGACGGCGATCGGTGGCGTGTCCAAGAGAACGGCACTCGGTGGGTCAGCGACGACGACGGCCCCCGAAGGGTCGTCGAACACAACGGGACGCGGTGGGTCACCGAGGAGAACGGCACTCGGTGGGTCGCAGAGCGCAACGGCACGCAGTGGGTCGTCGAAGAGAACGGCACGCGGTGGGTCAGCGACCGCAACGGGACCCAGTGGGTCGCCGAGAAAAACGGGACGCGCTATGTCGAGGACGAGAACGGGACCCAGTACGTCGAAGACGAGAACAGCACACGTCGGCCCGCCGATGCGAACGATACCCACTGGCCGAGCAACCGAACGCTCCGGTCGCAACCTCCACAGACGGGTTGTGTGGCCGTCGTGAGTGGGAGCCCGAAGCCGGGGACCCAGACCACCGTGCGGGTCACAGTCGACACCCGGCCGGTGGCCGGCGTCCGAGTGTGGTTCAACGGTCGGTTCGTCGGTCGCACGGGAGACAGCGGCGCGGTGACTGGGACGGCCCCGTTCGTGACGGACCTGAACGTGACAGTCGAGTCACCGACCGACGAGCCCTGTCGGTTCCCGCGCCGGGGGGACCAACCGGCGACCGAATCGCCTATCGGTAGCGGGGCGGCCGCGGTCGGTGTGGCCGGCGCTGTCGGAGTGGCTGCACCCCGCGCAGCCGGTGGGCCCGCGATCCAGACGGCCCCGATCACACAGACGAACGAGCCGGCTGGCGTCAACAACTCCAGCCAGTACGACCTTCCGAGCGACGTCACAATTCGCATCAACGGTGATCCGGTTGCGGGGTCGAGAGTTACCCTCGAGGCCACGGTGGCCGGGGTGGCGATGCCGAACGCGAGCGTCGCGGTCGACGGCACCCAGGTCGGCCGGACAGACGAGAACGGTCGGTACGAGTTGACAGTGCCGGACAGGGAGCGCACCGAGGTGACGGTCAGTCGCGGCGAGATCCGCGGCAACACGACCATCACCATCCCGCAGCTCTCAGTTCGCTTCGTGCCGCGACTGGTCGTCCCCGGAGAGCGGGCGACCGTCGTGGTGACACGCGACGGCGACCCCGTCGAGAACGCCTCGGTGGCCCTCGACGGACAGCGCCTGGGGACCACCGGGTCGAACGGGACGGCCTCGTTCCGACTCCCGGTGTCGGGCAGCGGGACGGTAACGGCCGCCGTCGGCCCGCAGTCGGCCACCGTCCCGCTGTGGCTGGCCTACTGGCTCACAATCAGTCTGACGCTGTTGCTGGCGGTTCTCACAGCCGTCACGACGGCGGTGACCGCCCGATGGCGCGGCTGGGGGCCGCCCGGCGACTCGCGTACGGGTGGGCCGGCGTCTGGACGCTGTACGTCGGCTACGTCCTCGGTGAGCGCCTCGGGCTTGGTATCGCGGCGGCTTCGGTCCTGCTCGTCGGGCTGTATCGCTATCGACGGACCCTCGCCTCGGGCGGTGCGACGACCGTCGGGCTCGTCTCCGCGTTCCTCCAGTGGTGCAGCCGTGCCGTGCTATGGGTCGTCGGCGCCCTCGAATCGCTGGTGGACTGGACCCGGGCGGGCGCTCGGCGGCTCGCGGCGTGGCTCCGAACGCTGCCGACCTCACTCTCGGGACTGGCGGTGCGACTCGGCGCTGGCTCCGTTCGGTTCCCGGCAGACTCGCGGCCTGGCTGCGTTCGCTCCCGCTGCGTGGCGTCGCCGCGGCGGTCGGTGCCGTCGCGCTCGTGGCCGGCGCCACCTACGCCTTCGGCGGGCGCGGCTTCCTGGTCGCTGCCGCAGTGGTCTCTCTGGCCTGTCTGGGCTGGTGGCTCAGTGGGCGGGAGTCGACAGCGTCTGTGGCCGGCGATGCCGACGACGCTACAGCGACCGGGTCAGGCCGGTCGACCGATACCGGCACGGTGCCGACGCTACGCCGGCTCTGGCGACGGCTCGCGAGCTGGGTCCTGCCGGGGACCTGGCAGACGAAGACGCCCGCCGAGGTGTCCCGGGCGGCCGTCGAGCGCGGACTGCCCCGCGGGCCAGTCGAGCGACTGACCGAAGCGTTCCGCGACGTCGAGTACGGCGGCCGGCCCGCAGATGAGCGCCAGTCGCAGGCGCGGACGGCCATCGACGAAATCGAGCGCGCCCGTGATGGGGCCGAGGAGGAGCGAGAATGAGACGGCTCACGATACTGCTTTCCGGGCTCGGAACGCTGCTGGTGGTGCTGGGCGCGCTGCTTGGTCTGCTCGCGACCGAGCCCGCGACACGAGTCCCGCCCTGGATTGCCGTTGTCGGTGGGTTGCTCGTGTTCGGCCTGGCGCTCTGGAAGCTCGTGCACTCGCCGAGCGGCGGTGAGTTCGCTCCCCCTCCCTGGAGTGAGGGCGGCGCCATCGTCGACGAGCGGCCGGAGTCGACACAGAAGAGTGACCCCATCTCGGGGACCGAGCTGTCTGACGTCATCGAGACGGCCGCGAGCGACGCCCGCGAGGACACAGTCCAGGCGGGGCTGGCGACGGTCAGAGCGCCGCTTCGGGAGACGCTCGTCGCGGCACTGCGCCGGGGCGGCTGGGACAGCGACCGTATCGATGCGGCGCTCGCCGACGGGTCCTGGACCGACGACCCCGTCGCCGCGGCCGTCCTCGACGAGAACGTCGTCCCCCCGGAACGGTCACTCCGACGGCGGGTCTGGGCGTGGCTCTTCCCCGGGAAAGCCGTCCGTCACCGGACGGCCCGCGCCGTCGGGGCCGTCGCCCGGGCGGCCGACGCGGCGCTGCCGCCGGTCGTCGGCCAGCGGGCTCCCCGGCCGATGCCCGTGGTCGAACCGACGCTCGACGACCTCCAGCGGGCCACCGACGGGAGGCTGCGCCGGGCCGTCGAAGGGGGTGCGTCGGTGGGTGCCCCGGAGTACGAGAAAGACAGTCCAGACGGGGCGTCGTCCCCGGACGGATCCGATGTGACACCGGAGCGCGAGGCGGCCGCGGGCAGCGGCCCGGGGTCGACAGCGGACCAGGGGCGTGACGGCGACACGCAGCCGACGGACGGCGACAGTGACCCGGTCGCGTGGCCGACCGAGCGTTCGGGGGTGACGACTGATGGTCCGGCGGGTCCGCTGGCGCGGGGCGGTCGTCGCAACCGCCCTGCTGGGCTTCGTCGGCGCTTTCGAGGGCAACGGGACCCTGCTCCTTGCCGCGACGATTCCGCTGGCCTACGTGGCCTACGGCTCGGTCTCGACGGCCGCCGTGCCGGAGACACTCACCGCCACCCGGCAGGTCGACCCGCGCGTCGCACCGCCGGGCCACCCGGTGACTGTCACACTCTCCGTGACCAACGACGGAGACCGGACGGTTTCGGACCTGCGCGTCGTCGACCCCGTTCCCGAGGCCCTCGCAGTGATGCAAGGGACACCGAGGGGCGGACAGACGCTCGAACCCGGCGAGACGCTGACCCTCTCCTATCTGGTCGTGGCCCGCCGCGGCGAGTTCGACTTCCCGCCGGCCCGCCTGCGGGTCCGTGGCTCCGGCGCGGGGGCCGTGGCGACGGCCGACCGGACGCCGGCGGGCGACACGCGACTGGTCTGTCGGCTGGACGCCGACGCGCCGCCGCTGTCAGACGTGGGCGACACTCGTGTGGGGCGGCTCACGACGGACTCGCCCGGTGAGGGGCTCACCTTCCACTCCACCCGGGAGTACCGCCACGGCGACCCCGCCGGTCGCATCGACTGGCGCGGCTACGCCAAGCAGGGGGAGCTCTCGACTATCAACTACGACCGGCAGGTGTCGGCGACGGTCGTGTTCGTGCTGGACGCCCGGGAAGCCGCGCGGGTGGCCGCCGGGCCGGGCCGCCCGACGGCTGTCGAGCTGGGCGCGTACGCGGCGACGCGGGCGCTCAACACGCTGCTGGGCGCCGGGCACGACGTCGCCGTCGCCGTCGTCGGTGTCGACGGCGACGGCCCGGGCGGGCTGGTGTGGCTGCCGCCGGGCAGCGGGAGCGAACAGCGCTCGCGGGCCATCGCGGTGCTGGGCGAGGCCATCGACGCGGCGCCGGCGAGCGAGCGAGACCCGACGCGGCAGGCCCGGAAGCTCGGCGGCCTGGTCGGGCGGGAGGCCCAGTTCGTGCTTGTCTCGCCACTGCTCGACGACGCGCCGGTCGCGATGGTCGAACAGTGGTCCGGGACGGGCCAGTCACGGACGGTGCTCTCGCCCGATATCGTGGCGTCGAACACGGTCAGCGGCCAGTACGAACAGGTCCGGCGCCGGACCCGGCTGGCCCGCTGTCAGGCCGGCGGGGCCCGAACCATCGACTGGCGCCGGGGACGCCGCTGCCGACCATCCTCGAAGCGACCTTCGCCGTCGAGGCCCACCGGGCCGGTGACAGCGTCCGCGCGGGAGGTGGGTCCTGAATGGCCATCGGTGGGACGCGCCTCGACAACCCGTCCGCCGTCGGCGACGAGGGCCGACCGCGGGGGCCAGCCTGACCGTCATCGCCGTCGTCGTCGTCGCGGTGCTCGCCGCCGCCGGCGGCATCGTCGGCAAGCCGCTCATGTTCACCTCTTTCGCGCTGCAGGTCGGGCTCGTGTCGGCCGGGATGGCGCTGCTGTCCCGGGACCGCCTGCAGCCCACAGTGCTCGGCCACCTGCTCTTTCTCCCGGCGGCGGTCGTCCTCGCCGCGCTGGTCGGGGTCAGCGGCCTGGTGGCCCTGCAGAGCCTCGGTGTCGCCGCGCTCGTGGTCGGTGGCCTTGCTGCGATGTTCGGCGTGACCGCCGGCTGGAACGACGCCTTCGACCAGCCGACGGTCAGGACGACGCTCGTCGAGAGCGGGCTCTCGTACCTGCTGTTCGTCGTGTGGCTGGTCGTTCTGGGGGTCGTCGCCGGCGTGGGCCTTCTCGGCCGAGAAGTAGTGCTGTCGCTGACGCGTGGGACCGGTCCAGTCGTCTCCTTTTTCGGCCTGGTCGGACTGCTCGCCATCGCAGCCGTCTGTCTCTACGTCGCGGTCCGGGCGTTCCCGGCTATCGAACTGACGCCGGTCCATCGTCGGGAGGCCGCACGAGCCAGGTACCGGCGGCTCAAATCCACACTGCTCCGGGTGACGGCGGTCGCGCTGGTGGCCCTCGTCGTCGGGTTCCTGGGCCTCGTAACCGGAACGGTACAGCCGCTCCTGTCGGGACCGTTCGTCGGCGGGCCGATAGTCGTGCTGAGCCAACTGACGGCGATTCCCCTTGGCAGTATCGCCGCGCTGGCCCTGCTCCTGGCGGTCCTCGCCTGGGTGACCCGGAGTGCGACCGCGGGCTTCGAGACCCTCTCGACGCAGACGGTCGGGGCGGGCGCCGCAGCAGTCTGTTACTCCGCCGCCTTGCTGGTCGCTATCCCGACCTTCCTCCGGCTGGGCTACGTCGGCGTCACGTTCTTCTTTCTCGTCCCGGTGCTCCCGCTGGTCGTCTACGTGGTCCTCACCGGTGTCCTGCTGGGCTTTTACGTCGGAATACTCCCCGGCCGGGCCGCCGCGCCGGCAGTCGTCGCGGCCGGGCTGGTCGCGATGGGACTGGGCGGCGGCATCTACGGGTTCCCGCCGCTGTTCGTCTTCGCCGCAGTCACGGGCGGGCTCGTCGCCTGGGACGTGGGAACGTTCGGACTGGGAATCACCGCCGAGCTGGGGCACATCCCGGAGACGCGGCGGCTGGAACTGTACCACGGCGTCGTCGCGGTCGGCATCGGGCTGGTCGCCGTCGCCGGACTGACGGTGCTCGACCTCGCGCGCCGGTCGGTCGGCTCGGGAATCGGGTCGCCCACCACGATGGGGCTGGCAGTTCTCGGCGTCGTGCTGGTGGCCGTCGGGCTGCGAGGGTGACCGCGTTCTATCCGGGCCGCTGGGGCAGAAAAAACTCGGAAGCGACCGATAGCAGCTCGCTCGCGGAATGAGCTACTTTCATGAGAGCGGCGGCCGACCCACGGGTATGAACGAACCGAGCCTGACGCCCGAGGTCGCTGCCGGGCGCTGTCGGGACATCGTCGACAGGGTGGAGGAGGCCGTCGTCGTCGAGCGGCGCGTCCTGTACGAGACACTGGCGGGCGTCATCGCTCGCGGTCACGTCCTCGTCGAGGACGTCCCGGGGACCGGCAAGACCGTGTTGGCCCGCGTCCTCGCGGAGTCGCTCGGTCTCACCTTTACCCGAATCCAGTTCACGCCGGACCTGCTCCCGGCCGACGTCACCGGTTCGAACATCTACAACGAACACGAGGGCCGATTCGAGTTCTCGAAGGGTCCCGTCTTCACGAACGTGGCCCTGGCCGACGAAATAAACCGCGCGCCACCGAAGACACAGGCCGCCTTGCTGGAGTCGATGGAGGAGCGCCAGGTCAGTATCGACGGGACGACCCACGACCTGCCCGAGCCGTTCGTCGTCATCGCCACGCAGAACCCCGTCGAGCAGGAGGGGACCTTCCGCCTGCCCGAAGCCCAGCGGGACCGCTTCAGCGTCAAGACCTCGATGGGGTATCCCGACGTCGACGGGGAGATGAGCCTACTGGAGATGCGGGCCAGCCGACGAACCCTCGCGCCAAGCGTCGACCCGGTGGTGACGCCCGAGACGGTGCTCGAACTGCAGGAGCTGGCTGAGGACATCCGCGTCGACGAGAAGGTGCGCCGCTACATCGTCGACCTCGCCCGGGCGACCCGCGAGGACGACCGCACCGAGATTGGCGTCTCCCCACGCGGGGTCCAGCGTGTGTTCGAGGCGGTCCGGGCAAGCGCCGTCATCGACGGCCGCGAGTACGCCACGCCGGAGGACGTAAAGCGGATGGCCCGGGCGACTATGAGCCACCGCCTCATCCTGACGACCGAAGCCACCGTCGAAAACGTCGACCCCGACGACATCGTCCGGTCGGTGCTCGACAGCGTGGACGTGCCCGCCGTCTCGCCGGACGCGCCGTCGGTGGGTGAAAACGGCACCTCGACCGTCGAGGGCGGGGCCGCACAGCTCGACCCGGATGCGCCTGGCGAGAGTGGCGACACGGACCGCGCCGGGCAGGGGAGCGAGCAGGCCGACCGCCAGCCGGAACCACAGCCGTCCGGGAGCCAGCGGGTCGACGGGCACGACGAGGGGCCCTCGTCCGACACCGACGCCGGCGCAGCCGACCAGTCCGGCGAGAACGCGGATGCGGAATCAGACGACGACGCCGAGGAGCTGGGCGAGCTGTTCAGGGACGGCGAGGAGTAGCCAAGCGACCAAACGGTTTTGGGTCGCCGCCCGGGAAGGCAACCATGGAGAGCGAGACTAACGTCCTCGGTGAAGAACTCGCCGCCTGCTCGATGGACCCGACGACTGGGTTCATGCGGGACGGCTACTGTTACCCGCTGCAGCGTGACCCCGGCCGGCACGAGATCTGTGCCGTGATGACTGAAGAGTTCCTGCAGTACAGCAAGGCACAGGGCAACGACCTCGTGACCCCACGGCCGGAGCTTGACTTTCCGGGGCTGGAGCCGGGCGACCACTGGTGTGTCTGTGTCCCACGCTGGATAGAGGCCCACGAGGCCGGCACGGCGCCGCCGGTCAATCTGGCGGCCACGAGCGAGGACGTCCTCGAAGACGTCTCACTGGAGACGTTGCGGGAGTACGCCCATGACGGGAACGAGTGAGTGACTGACCGACAGCGTTTTTCCGACCCCAGTCGTTGTGATGCCCGTGCAATTGCGCGGTGTCGTCGTCGACGTCGAAGACCCCAAGACCGTCAACACGCAGTACGGTGAGAGCCAGCTCTGTGAGGTGACGCTGCGACCCGAGAGGGGCGCCGGCGAGCCGACGACCGTGACGCTGTGGGGCAAGTGGACCGAGACCGCCGAGTATCTCGACGCCGGGATGGAACTGGCCGTCTACGACCCCGACGAGCGCCAGTACCAGGGCGAGACGCAGTATTCAGTCGGCGGCGACTCGACTATCGTCGTCGAGCCCTCGTTCCTCGTCGACGTGACCGACATCCGGGCGTGGGTGCAGTGTCCCCGGATGTACTATCTACGCAAACTCGACGGGGCCGAACTCGCCTACCCGCTCGTCAAGGGGACCGTCGTCCACGAGGTGTTCGGCGACCTCCTGCGGGGCCGGGACGTGGAGACGGCCATCGAGGACCAGGTCCACGAGGCGGGGCTGGACATCGGCCTGCTGGGCCGGACCGCCGACGGCGTTGCCGGTGACGTCCGCGACCACGCGAAGGCCATCGAAGGGTGGCTGAATCAGGGGACCCTCACTGAGAAAGACCAGTGGCGCTCCGAGATGACGCTCATCTCCGAGCGCTACGGGATGAAGGGCCGGGCCGACGCCGTCCGCCGCGGGATGCCGGTCGAACTCAAGACCGGCAAGAACACCAAACGTGACCCGCGCTTCCAGGACAAGATTCAGGCGACCGCCTACGCGCTGATGCTGGGCGAGCGCGCGGCGAAGTCACTGGACGCGAGCGCGGTGATGGCCGGCGACGGCGGCGCGACACAGACGCCAATCGAGGCGGCGCCCGACACCGGCACGCTCCTCTATACGAAAAACGCCGCCGTCGACCGGAACGAGGAGAGCGGGGACCTCTCGCCGGCAAAGGAGTTCTCCATCGGGGCCGGCCTGCTGAAATACGTCGTCCGGACCCGCAACGCTATCGCGGCGATGGAACACGAGACAGGCGTGCCGACAGGGTACGAGGCCAACGCCAAGTGCGAGTACTGCTTCGAACAGGACACCTGTATGGCGGTCTCTGGCCGGCTGGACCAGGAGTCAAAGGCCGGGCAGGTGGGTGTGGCCATCCCCGACGAGGAACGCGAGTACTTCGAGCGGTTCTACCGGGCTATCGAGGCCGAGCGCCGTGCGGTCCACCGCGAGTACGCCAAGCTCTGGGAACAGACCCCCGAGGAACGGGCCGACGACGACCGCGCGCTCGTGGCCCTGGAGCCGACTGGCCGCACCGAACTCGACGGCGGCCAGTGGGAACTTCGAGCGAAAGGGACCGGCGCCGTCTCGAAGATTCGCGAGGGCGACTACGTGATGGCGAGCGACGGCGACCCCGTCGGCGGCGACGCCGAATTGGGGCGAGTACAACGGTTGAGCGAGGGCGAAATCGTCGTCACGACCGACGAGCCCCTTGACCTGCGTCGGCTGGACGTCTACCCCTCCGAAATCACGACCGACCGGCTCCAGAACGCGCTCCACGACGCACTGCTCACGCAGCCACCGGAGCGCAAGGACGTGCTCTTCGGCCGGCGAGAGCCCGAATTCGAGCCCGTCGCGGAGACGTTCATCGACAACAACGACGCCCAGAACGAGGCCTGCCAGCTGGCCGTCGGGGCCGAGGACTTCGCGCTGGTGCATGGCCCGCCCGGGACGGGTAAGACGTACACGCTGGCCCGGATGGTGCGGGCGCTGGTCGAACAGGGCGATAGGGTACTCCTGTCGGCCTTTACCAACCGGGCCGTCGACAACGCCATCGAAGCGCTCGAGGAGCAGGGCTACACCGACATCGTCCGCGTGGGTACCGAGAGCGGCGTCCGCGAGGACATGCAGCAATACCGGTTAGAGCAGTCGGGCGACCCTGACGAATGTGCGGGCACACTGCAGAACGCACAGGTTGTCGCGGCGACGACCGCGACCTGTGGCGGGACGGCGATGCAGAGCCAATCGTTCGACGCGGCCGTCGTCGACGAGGCCGGCCAGCTGACCGAGCCGGGGACGCTGGCGGCGACGACACTCGCCGACCGGTTCGTGCTGGTCGGCGACCACCAGCAGCTCCCGCCCGTCGTGCAATCCGACGACGAGACCCTCTCGACGTCGCTGTTCGAGCGACTCATCGAGGCGTTCCCGGAAGCGGGCGTCATGCTGGACCGCCAGTACCGGATGGCCCAGCGAATCCAGGCTTTCGCCTCGCGGGAGTTCTACGACGGTCAGTTACGCCCGGCGACGGGCGCGGTGGCCGCCCAGCAAATCGACGATCTCGACGGCGTTGCGATGGAAGGGCTGCCCGCCCATCTGCGCGACAGCGTGGCTTTCGTCGACCCGGACGGCAGCCAGACCGGCAACACCAATCCCCCGGAGGCCGACGCCGTGGCCGAGGTGGTCGGAGCCTACCGGTCGGCGGGTGTGCCCGCCGAGGACATCGGCGTCATCGCGCCCTTCCGCGCGCAGGTCGCCGAGCTGAATCGACGCCTCCCCGACGTGGCCGTCGACACGGTCGACCGGTTCCAGGGGTCGAGCAAGGAGGTCATCGTGGTTTCCTTCGTCGCCACCGGCGCGCTCGAAGGCCCCATCTTCGAGGACTACCGGCGCATCAACGTCGCGCTGACCCGGGCGAAGAAGGCGCTCGTTCTGGTGGGCGACGCCGAGGTCCTCGGGACCGACCCCGTCTACGGCCGGATGGTCGAATGGGCGCGGTGACCGTGAAGGCCAGTCAGGCGTCGCGGTCGTGCTTTCTCGCCAACAAGTCGCTGTAGAGCCGTTCGCGAAGTATCTCGCGCAGCTGTGTGGCCCGCTCGTCGTCGACGTCGTAGGCCCGGGCTGACCCGCCGACGATGGTGCTCGTCGACGCCGTGTCCGCCGTCACCGTCGCGAGGTCGCGCCGGCGCTGGAACGGCGACCGGCCGACGAACACCGTCTGGACCCGGTAGTACGGGACGATACGGGTCGTCTGGCGCCAGAACCCCGTTCGGGTCGCCAGCACGTCGTCGTCCAGGGCGATACCGCGGTGTCGCCACCGGAGGTGTGCCGCGGGCGGGACCACGAGGAAGAGGCTCAGCAACAGCCACCAGTAGCCGCTCCCGAACAGGAACGTATCGACAGCGTAGCCGACAGCCGTCACGACGCCGGCGACGATGGCAAAGCGGGCGGCGTACCGACGACGGGCCCGCGTCGGCGCCCGCTCGAAGTCGAGGTCGCCGAACGATTCGATGTCCGCTGCGAGGTCGTAGACTACCGGTCGCGGGGCCATCGGGATAGCGACGCCCTGGCCGGACTCCCGGTTCCCACCGCTGTAGCCGGCGGTCTCGACGGCCAACGTGGCGAATCCGAACCGGCGCATCAGAGCGTTCTCCCGTATCGAGACGGTCTGGACCTTCGACAGCGGGATGGTGCCGCTGTACCGACGGAGTAGTCCCCGCTCGTACCGCAAGTCATCTCCCTCCCGGACCAGCCGGAAATCGTAGTACTCGATGACGGTCAACACGATACTCAAGACGAGGGCGGCCAGCAGGAACTGCAGGGCGGTAAAGACCACGAGTGCCACCAGTCGCGGCGGTCCGAGGGCGTCCAGGACGGAAAGTGACACCGTCGGGCGGGCCCCGACCAGCCCCAGATTGAACCGGATGACAGTCAGCAGGGCGTCGATGCCGAGAGGCAGCCCTACCAGCAGCAAAGCGGGTGCAGCCGGCCGCACCGAGACGACGGCGTAGGTCAGCAGGTCCCGGGTGGTGAAGTTGAACAGCTCCTCGCTATCGACGCGGCCGGACCGCTCGTCGGCACGCGCGGTGGGGTCAGCCGACGCTCCGGCGCCGTCCGCGTCCGCTTCACCGGCCGGTTCCGTCTCCTCGAACTCACCGTGGCGCTGGACGAGTCGGCGGAGCCGGTCGGCCTCCGATTCGGCGACCGCGTCGAGTGTCGCCTCGGTGGTGGCCCCGCCCGCAGTCTCGAAGGCCACGACGCTGAGCCCGAGCACGCGGTTCACCACGCCCTGTCTGCTGTCGACGTTCTGGATGCGTCCGAGCGGTATCTCTCTGGACTGCCGGGCGATGACGCCTGATTCGACCCGTAGCGTGTCCCCCTCGATTTCGTACGTGAACCGGTAGTATCGCGCCAGCGCGAAGCCCCCGAGGACCAGCGCCAGCGCCGGGACAAGTAGCGGGGCGGCCGCTGGGGGCAGGCCGAGGAAGCCGGCCAGCGTGGTCCCGGCGATGACGCCGAAGAAGGCGCCCTGGAGCAGCCCGCGACCGACGCGCAGGGCGCCACTGAGAGGGTTGAGCCGTCTCATACGGCGTCCGTGGCCTCGCTCTCGCCGGCGAGGTCACGCAGCCGTTCGCGCAGTTCGGTCGCCCGCTCGGGGCGCAGTCCCGGTATCGTGATGTCGGCGCCGCGCGAGCCGGCGGTGTAGATGACGACACTGGCGAGTCCGGCGGTTCGCTCGACAGGGCCGCGCGTGGTGTCGACGTGCTGGACCCTGACGTACGGGACCGACGTGTCGGTTCGTGTCACCACGCCGCGGACGAGGAAGAGCGCGTCGTCCTGTAGCTCGAACCGCCAGATTCGGTGGGCGAAGACGGCGTGGACGGCGCCCAGCGCGGTGAGAATCACCCAGCCAGCGACTGCGAGTTCGACCGGCAGCGAGAGGACGAACCGGTCCGCGACGACGACCAGGCCGACGAGAACCAGGCTACTGAGGGCCGTCCGACCGGTCCACAGCAGTCTGACTCGCGGATGCAGCGACTCCATACGATGTCGTGGGCCGAGAGCCGGATTAATGGTACGGACCGCGATTGCGCAGGGGAGACCGATTCCGAAGAGAGTCTGGGGGAAATTGGAACAGAGTCGCCCCGAATGTAGAAAAATGCCTATTCAAGGCCCTTCCGTCCGGCCAGACGCAATGTCAGACAGTTCGACTCGACGGAAATTTATCGCCGCGACGGGGAGTGCGGCCGCGCTCGCCCTCGCCGGCTGTAGCGGTGACACCGGAGGGAGTGGTACCGCGGACGGAACCGCTGAGAACATGACCACGATGGACGAGCAGCTGACCGAGACCGAGGGCAGCATGATAGAACAGACGACCGTCACCGTCCGCATCGAGAACGTCGCGCCCACGGATTTCTACGGTGCCGAGACGCCAACTGGCGGCGCCATCTGGCTCACGCCGGGCGCCTACGCGGTTCACTCCGGCGACAACCCGATCTACACAGCGGGGGAGGCGGCCTCTATCGGGCTCGAAGCGCTGGCCGAATCCGGTCATGCCAGCGGCTTCGAAGGCGAAGACGGACTCGTCGACGAACTCGACGGGATGGACGACGGCGTCGCTCACTCTGGAACGTTCGACCCCGACGACACAGTTGCCGACCCGAACGACCCGATGGGCGAGGTTCCCGGCGCGCCGCCCATCGCGCCGGGCGGTGCCTTCGAGTTCGACGTCCAGGCCACGCCCGGCCAGAAACTCTCCTTTGCGAGTATGTTCGTCCCGTCCAACGACCTCTTCTACTCTGCGGGCGAGGGCGGCATCCCGCTCTGGCCCGAGGACGGCAAGCCGGTCTCCGGCGACGTCACAGCTAGCGTCACCCTCCTCGACGCCGGCACGGAGCCCAACGCGGAGCCACCGGGCGAAGGCCCCGACCAGGCGCCCGCCCAGGACAGCTTCGACCAGGGCGACGACGAGGGCGGCGTGGTTCGGCCGATAAGCCAGGTCGACGACGGACACAGCTACCCGGCCGTCGAGGAGGCTATCACGGTGACGCTGACGCCAAAGGACTCCATGAGCGAGGGTGAGTCGATGAGCGACGACGACGAGATGAACTGAGTCCTCTCAGGCTGGTTTCGCAACGTCCGTTGCTATCGGTCCCCGCGCAACCCCTCGAAGCTACGACTCGTCCAGACAGCGAACAGGAAGCGGTTTGTCCTGTGCGGCGCCGACGCCCTCAATCGTCCACAGCGACTGCGTCGTCGCCCTCGATTTTCGCTATCACCCGCCGGTGGAACTCCGCGAGCACGGCCGACTCGTCCTCGGCGAGGACCACGTCGCTTGCCAGCAGGGTCGCCAGCCCGAACGCACGCGGCGAGGGCGAGTCCACGCGAATCGTCGTCACGTCCACCCGTTCGCGCTCGATATCGGTCAGCACGGCCTCGATGGCGGCGACGTTGAGCTTGTCCTGCAGAATCTCGCGGTAGGTCTCCTCGACGACAGCGAAATCCCCGAGGTCCTCGGCGAAGCCAAGCAGCATCTCCGCAGAGACCTGCTGTTCGCTCGCGGATTTCTCGTACCCCTTGTAGCGTTTGAGAATCATCAGCGAGCGCGTGGCGTTGATGCGGAAGTACCGCTGGAGCAGGTCCGTCCCGGAAAGGGCCGCACGCAGGTCTCCACGGACCTCGCCGGGGTCGATGTCCCGTACGATGCGCTCGATGTCGACCTTCCGGTTGAGCGGCATCGAGAGGGTAAAGCCGTTGTCGGCGACGGCGACCTGGACGTTGGCGTTGGCGGCCTGGGCGATTCGGTGGGCGAGCAGGCGCGAGAAGCCGTCGTTGAACCGCCGCCCGTAGTTCGAGTGGACGTGGTAGTGGCGTTCGTACTCGTCGTGGTCCATCGCTTCCTCGACGACCAGGCGCTCGTCCGTCGCGACCGACTCACTGCCGGCGTAGGCGACCTGTTCGCTGAACATCCGCGCGATAGCACGGACAGAATGCTCGTCCAGCGGGAAGGTTCTGAGCCAGTTGCGGACCTCAGAGAGCCCGCCCGCTTCGAGCTTCGCCAGCAGGTCACGCTGGAACGTCAGTACCTCCCGGCCCAGGTCATAGGAGAGCGGGAGCCGCTCGGAGAACCACGAGGGGACGTTCGGTCGGGCCGCCGTCGGGTCGACGTACACTTTCGAGCCGCGCCGGTACCGGTACTCGTAGTTCGACCCGCCCAGGACGAAGACGTCGCCCTTCTCGAGTTTGTCCAGATAGGACTCATCCAGTTGCCCGACCCACTCGTCGCCGCTGCGGGTGATGACGTCACAGGTAAAGGAGTCCGGGATGGTCCCGATGTTGGTCATGTAGATGACCCGCGCAAGCCGGCCGCGCTTGCCGACGAGTGGCTCGTCCACCGCGTACTCGTCGTAGTGGTACTCGCCGTCGGGCGGGTCGTTGGCGTCGCGCCATATCTTCGCGTAGACGTTCTTGTCCTCCATCCCGGGGTAATCGGCGGTCAGATACCGACAGAGCTGCTCCCACTGTTCGTCCGTGTAGTTGCGGTAGGGATACGCCCGTTCGAGGATACCCCTGACCTCAGATTCGGGGCGGACTTGATTGATGGCCATTCCGTAGACGTGCTGGGTAGCCACGTCCTGGGCGTTCTCTGGGATGAACACCCGGTCGACGAAGCCGTCGGTCGCCTTTCCGAGCATCACCGCACACTCGATGAGTTCGTCGCGGTCCAGCGCGACGACACGCCCTTCGACGGTCTCGCCGAGCTGGTGGCCGGCGCGGCCGACGCGCTGGAGCAGTGCGGCGACGGATTTGGGCGAGCCGACCTGGACGACGAGGTCGATGTAGGGCATGTCGATACCGAGTTCGAGACTGGTCGAGGTCGTCACCACGTCCAGCTCGCCCGCTTTCAGTGCGCCCTCTATCTCGTGGCGTTTGTCCTTCGAGAGCGAGCCGTGGTGACAGCCCGAGTTGTCCTGGTCGTAGTCGTCGTAGCGTTCCCGGAGGTTCTGGAGGACCCGCTCGGCGCCCGAACGGGTGTTCGTGAACACGAGCGTGTTCGTGTGGTCTTGGACGTGCTCGTGGAGCTGCCGGTAGAACCGGTCGGTGACGACGCTGGTCGGCGTGTCGATGAGGTCGTCGGTCGGACAGGAGAGTTCGACGTCCAGGTCTCGGACGAAGCGGGTGTCGACGATTTCGTACGGCCGGGGGTCGCCACCGGGCGCCTCGCGGCCCACGAGGAACTCCGCGACCGTCTCCAGCGGTTCGACCGTCGCCGAACAGCCGATGCGCGTCGGCGAGCCCTCGGTCATCTGCTCCAGTCGCTCCAGGGACACCGAGAGGTGGGTGCCGCGTTTGTTCTCCGCCAGGCTGTGAATCTCGTCGACGACGACGTACTCGACCGTCTCGAGTTTTTCCTGGAACTTCGGCGAGTTGAGCAGTATCGCCAGCGTCTCGGGCGTCGTGTTGAGGATGTGGGGCGTCGTCTCGAGCATCGCCTGCCGGTCGGCGCTGCTCGTGTCGCCGTGGCGGATGGCGTGGCGAATCTCGACGGCCTCGCCCCGTTCGTCCAGCTTGTCTGTGATACCCTCGAGAGGTACTGTTAGATTCCGGTGGATGTCGTTGGCCAGTGACTTCAGCGGCGAGACGTACAGACAGTAGACGCTGTTGTCGAGGCTTTCCTCGCGAGCCTTCGTAAACAGCTCGTTGATAATGGCGGTGAAGGAGGCGAGCGTCTTCCCGGAGCCGGTCGGGGCACAGACCAGCGCGTTCGTGCCCTCGTGGATGAGCGGGATCGCCTCCGTCTGGGGCGGCGTGAAGAAGCCGCCGTTGTCGGGGACGAACTCGCCGAACTGCTCGACCCACCACTCCGCGACCACCGGCGCGAGCGGTTCGAGCACGTCGGCGTCGTCGATATCGACCGACGCCGCGTCGAAGGGAGGGTCCGTCGCGGCGAGTCGCTCGCGCGGGTCCATCGTCTGGATAGCAGTTGGCGCGGACGGACAAGTGGGTTCCGCACGGCCTGTCGGTCAAACCCCGCTCCACGAAATTCATTACACTGGCCGTTCGTCTCTGCGATATGTCCCTCCTGCCCTCCCGCGGCCCCGACACGAGCACCTCACAGGACGGTGAGTTACAGGTCGTCGGCGTCGACGAGGACGTCGCGTCCGTCTTCGACGCACTCGGCTCGGAGACGGCCCGCGACATCCTCAACGCCGTCTACGAGGAGCCCGGAACCCCCTCCGAGCTGGCCGATCGTCTCGATATGTCCATCCAGAAGGTCTCCTACCACTTGGAGAAGCTAGAGAGCGAGGAGCTCATCGCGGTCGCCGGCACCCAGTACTCCGAGAAGGGCCAGGAGATGACGGTGTACGAGCCGCCGGAGGACCCGCTCGTCGTCTTCGTCGGGACGCCCGACAGCAAGCGGACGCTGCGCTCGCTGGTCGAGCGGTTCGTCCCCGCTATCGGCCTGCTCACGGCGGCGAGTGTCATGGTGCAGGCCGTCTTCGGGACGATTCCGGGGCTGTTTGGCTCGCCCGAGAGCCCCAGCGGGTCGGGTTCCGAGCCCGGCGGTGCCGGCGCCAACGAGACGGCGAACACGCCGGAGTCGACTCCGACTCCAGACTCGGCCGAGGCTCAATCGGGAGCGGAATCGACCGAAGCCCCGGAACCGGCGTCGACCGATACCCCGCAACCGACGGACGATGGCGGTGGCGTCGGCATTCTGGAGGCCAACGAGACGCCGACAGAGACGCCGACGGAGACGCCGACACCCGAGCCCTCGACCCCCGTCGAGACAGCACAGGAGGCGGTCGAGACCGCTACGACCGTGGCCAGTGGCGGCGGGGCCGACCTCGAACCGGGGGTCGCGTTCTTCCTCGGCGGGCTCCTCGTCCTCGCCGTTGTCGGTGTGACGTGGGCCTACACGTCGTGACCACCGCTTTCGGTCGCTCAAATCGTTTTTTGAGCCTCAGATGTCCTTTTGGGAGTCCCGTCAGTAGCCATACACAGGCCGTCGAATGACGCGTTTGCCCACGTGTCTCTGACCCTCCGTCGACGGCCATCCACCCACTCACCCGCTGGCGCACCAACCAATTTGGCCCTCCCCCCGCATAGCCGAGCTATGCGACTCACTTTCCTGGGGACCGGGGCCGCGTTGCCGACCGGGAGCCGCGCACAGTCCGGAACGCTGCTCGAAACCGACGCTGGCGCCCTGCTGGTCGACTGTGGCAGCGGCGTGCTGGACGCGCTCGCACGGACCGACACTGGCTATGAAGGCGTCGACGCCGTCCTGTTGACCCACCACCACCTCGACCACGTTTCGGACCTCGACGTGCTGCTGAAAGCGCGCTGGCTGGCCGGCGAGACCGAACTGACCATCGCCGGACCGCCCGGCACGGTCGCGCTCGTCTCTGACCTGCTGTCGGTCCACGAGTACATGCAAGACCGCATGGACCTTCGGCTGGTCGATATCGACGAACCGACGATACGGCTTGCCGGCTTCGATGCCGAGTGGCTGGAGACCCGCCACTCGATGCAGTGTTTCGCCTATCGACTCACGCCGTCAGGCGGTGGACCCACGGTCGCGCTCAGCGGCGACTCGGAGGCGTTTCCGGAACTCGTCGAGTTCGCCGACGGCGCGGCCGTGTTCGTCCACGACTGCTCCTTTCCCGACGACGTCGACGTCTCGAACCACCCCACACCGACGAGCCTCGGACGCGCATTGGCCGCGGCCGACGCCGACGTCGGGCGGGTCTACCTGAACCACCTGTACCCACACACCGAGGGGCGCCACGAGGAGATGCTGGCGTCGCTGGGCGAGGCCTACGACGGCGACGTTCGCTTCGCCGAGGACGGCGTATCGATGACGGTCGAGAGCGTCTGAGCGTCACGCACGCTGGAGCGTCACGCGGAACTCCGCCCCGCCCATCTCGCTCTCGCCGACCGTCACCCCGCCGCCGTAGGATTCCGTGAGCGCGCGGACGAAGCCCAGCCCGAACCCGGTCCCAGAGCTGTCGGGCCCTTTCGCACCCATCTCGAATATCTCCGAGCGGATAGATTCGGGGACGCCCGCGCCGTCGTCCGCGAACACGACGACGACGGTGTCGGTGCCCGTCTCCTCGACCGAGATGTCCATCTGGACCGGACCGTCGTTGTGGACGGCGGCGTTCGAGAGGAGGTTCGTGAACACGGAGTCGAGCAACTCGCCGCTGTAGACGCGATAGTCGGCGGCCTCGGGGTCGAAATCGACCGTCAGCTCCGGGAAGTTCGCGTCGACCTCGGTGACCGTCGCCTCGAGGATAGACCTGAGGTCCCGTGGCTCGGGCTCGTCTTGCTCTTCGAGCGTGCTGACGAGGTTGCCGACCCGTTCGATGAGGTCGGCGGAGCTCTCGGCGGCCCGCTGTATCTTGCCGACGTACTCGGCGGTCTGGCCCTCTACCTCGCTCGCGACGGCGTCGGCGAAGCCGGCGATAATCTGGAGGTCGTTCCCCAGGTCGTGCCGTAGCAGGCGGTCGTACATCTCTATCATCTCCTTGCGCGTCTCGAGGTCCTGGCGGGCTCGTTCGAGCCGTTCGCGCGAGCGGATGTTACTGATGGCCGTGGCCGCGTGGGAGGCCAGAATCTCCAGTGGGCGGCTGTACTCCTCGCCGAACGTATCCACCGAGGTCGAGCGGGTGACGAGGATAGCGGTCACCTCGCCGCCGACCTGTGCCGGGACCGCGAGCGTCGCAGTCACCTCAGAGTCGCTATTCAGGCCGGCCTCCGTCCCGGTGGTGGTGACGGTCTCGCCCGTCTCGAAGGCCTCCCTGGCGACTGGGCCCGGTTTGCCGCCCTGTGTCAGCCGCGGGTTCGTGCTGTGGACCACTTCGAGTTCCCCTTCGCGCACCTCGATGAACGTGGAGTAGGAGAACTGGAACAGCAGCGACATCGCTTCCAGCGTCAAGGAGACGACCTCTTCGACGGACTCACACCGGTTGAGCGCCTGCCCGTACTTGTTGAGGTCGGCGACCTGTCTCGCGAAATCCTGCTGTTCTTCGAATGACATGATATCGTGGCCCCCCGATTCGTCTGCTATTACTCGGTAACAGTATAAAAAATGGGCCGGACGATTACCAGAATCGATACTTCGAACCGCCCTCCCCGCCGGCGCTCACTCGAGTCGGTACCTGAGCAACGCGGCGATACCACCGAGGTTCGCGAGCTGCTCGCCGGGGGCGAACTCCGCCGAGAAGACCGTCACCGACCCGCCTTTCTGCTCGGTCGTCTCGATGATGCGGTCGGCGTCGACGTCCCAGTCGCCCTCGCCGGCCCGCTCCTTCCGGAGGCGTTCGTCGAGGACGAGCAAGGTCTCGATAGCGCCGAAGTCGGCGGCTTTGGCGACCTCTTCGGGACCGTATGCCACCTCGCTCCCCTCGCCGATACGAGCCATCAGCTCGTCGATGTGGTCGGCCTCCTCGGCGATGCGAGTCTGTTGCTGGACGTCCTCGACGGCGCCGCGTTTCAGCACTTCGTGGACGCCGCGGTCCCCGACAGCCGCGGTGTCGACGACGGTTATCTGTTCGGCGATGTCCGGAATCGCGTCGCTGAAGTAATCCAGCGCATCCTGTTTGGTAAAGCCCGGGCCGGCGAGGATGTAGGCGTCGACATCTTGCCGTTTGAGCACGTCGGCCAGTTCCGAGAACAGCTCGTCGCGCGGCCGGGCGTAGTCGCCCTTGCCGGTCGTCGAGGTGATGGTCGCGCGCTCCTCGGTGCCGTACTGGGCGACGGTGTGGACGTGGGCCTCACCCTCCTCGACCGTCGCGATGGCCACGTCTGGGTTCTCCGTGGACTCGACGGCCTCTTCGAGCCGGTCGTCCTGGTCCGGTTTCCACCGTTTCTCGATGGTCAACTCGGTGTGTTCCTCGACGTTGAGCGTGTGGTGAAAGCCCAGCTGGTCCTCCCGGGAGCAGTCGACGATTTCTCCGCCGACGCGCAGCCGGTTGGCGAACTTCGCGAACTCCACGTCGGTCACTTCGATTTCGAGCCACATCGGCTCTCGCTCGCCGCCCTTGTCACGGAGGTTGTCGTCGTTGCGCTGGATGCGGCGGGTGGTGTCGCCGGAGACGTGGTCGCCGGGCTCGACGATGTAGGAGAGGTGCCAGAGGTCATCGAGCGTCTCGGGGACCAGTTCGACGCGCTCGCGACCCTCGCCGGTGGCCTGCCGGCTCTGTATCTGCATACCTGAACTCCGCCGCCGGGCCTCAAGTGCCCTGCTATTCAGTACGGGGAGTGGCCGACATTCGATTCCGGTTCGCGCTGGTCAGTGACGAGTCCCGTCTCGGCCACCCCGGCCCCGATAGCGTAGGCGCTGGCCACGTTGCCGTAGAAGACCATGAACGGAATCACCAGGATGCCGACGATAGTCAAGAACATCATGTTAGAAACGAACTGAACGACGAAGTGGATAACGACCGCAATCAACACGCCCACAAGGTATCGTTTGTCACCCCCCACGGTCCGGAGCGTCGAAGGCGAAAAGGCCGAGCCGAATTTGCCGGTCACCGCGTAGGCCGCCCAGGCCGCCGGGAGGAGATACAGCGCCGCAAGCGCCATGAGCAGCGCGACCAGTCCGAACACGAGTAACAGGGCGACAGCCATCCCGGAGATTGCCCCGCCGCCGGTACCGGTGGTATCGAGTACCGAGGAGATACCGACGAGCAGGCCAGTGAAAACTACTGACGGAACGAGGATGTAGACGAACATGATGAGCAGCGACACCAGACCGTCGACGAACATCTCTCCCCAGTCGTCGAACGCCGGCGGCGTCTCCGTGTCGCCGACAGCTACCTGTCGGACCACCCTGACGAGATAGCCGTTCCCCAGGAACAGCGGGACGATAAAAAAGACGAGCGCACCCAGAATCCCGCCGATAAGGATGCGCGCTACGTTCTGTTCGCCTCGCCAGGGATAGCCGATTGCGTCCTCTAACATAGCTCTTGTATTGACCGCCACGGTCGCGTGACCGCTCGGTGTGACGATTTACGCTTTAGAAAATGTCGGCATAAATTTTATCCTTAGCTCTGCTGGGAACTCCCCGCAGAGTAGCACCGCTCAGGCCGTGGGCTGGTTCGCGGTCCACTCTTCGTCGCTGTCACCGTCGAGCGGAATCTCCGCGACCCCCCGCCCGATAGCGTAGGTACAGGCCACCTGGCCGTAGAAACTGATGAACGGAACGAACAGGATGCCCACGATAGTGACCATTGCCACGTTGGTCGCGAGCCCCGCGAGCATATTGATAGCGAACGCGAACAGCCACGCTATCGCGTAGTCCCGATTCGTGACGATAGTCCGGACCGTAGACGGTGAGAACGCCGCGCCGAGCGTGTCAGTCCGCACGTACGCCGCGACCGCGCCGGGCAGGAGATACCCGGCGACGAGGAAGAGGACACCGGCGAGAAGCTGGACGACGAACAGCCCGAAAAAGCCCAGCAGAGCCCCGGCGGACGCGGCCCCGTCGCCCCCAATGCCAGCACCCGCGAAAAACGCGAAGAACGACGCTATCCACCCCACGGCGACGAGCAGGAACGGTACCCCGAAGTAGACGGCGCCGATGACGAATGCGGACAGTCCATCGCCAAGCAAGGCTCCCCAGTCGTCGAACGCCGGGGCCGTCTCCGTCTCACCGGCCATCACGTTTCGCAGCACCCTGAGGTTGTAGCCGTAGACGAACAGTATCGGGACGAACAGGAAGCCAAACATACCCAGCAGCCCGCCGATAGCGATGCGTTCGACGTTTCGGTCACCCGTCCACGGGTAGCGAATCGCGTCCTCGAAATCCTGCGTCGTGTCCTGAGCCATCGGTGTGTATCCCGCCCCCGGTGCTGGAGACAGCACTCCGTCACCGGGAAGACGACTTTCTATCCAGATGTCGGTTGTATATAATTTACGAGACGTCTGTGGGCAAACGGCCGGACTGCCTGTTCAGTCAGCGGGCTGGCTGACCGGCATCTCGCTGCCGTCTTCGACGGCGGGCATCTCCCGCACCGCCGTCCCGATGGCGTGTGCCCCCGCGACGTTCGCGTAGAACGTGATGAATGGGGCCAGCAGCGCACCGACGAAGACGGCACCGAGCGCGCCCGAGACGATACTGGCCAGCAGGCTGATACCGACGGCGACGACCCAGCCGGTGGCGTAGGTCTTGCTGAAGACGTACACGCGCAGTTCTCCCGGCGAGAACGCCGCCCCGAGGTTGTCGGTTCGCACCCAGGCGACGACGGCCGCGGGCAGGACGTAGGCGAGCGCTAGCGAGACGACGGTCAACAGAGCGAGCGCACCGAGCGCGATGAGCCCGACCACGAGACCGCCGCTACGGCCCGGACCGGTGAGTCCGAGCGTCGCGCCGCTCGTGACGACAGCGACGATAGCGATGACCGCCGGGACGAGCGAGTACGCCAGTCCGATGGCGAAGGCTTTCAGCCCGTCGACGAACAGGTCACCCCACTCGTCGAACGCCGGCGGCTCCTCGATGCCGTGCAAGACCGTTCGCAGCGTTCGGACGACGTATCCGAGCACGAAGAACGCGGGGACGACGAGGAAGCTCAACAAGAGCAGGAGTCCCCCGATGGCTACGTTCTTCACCGCGCTGTCGCTGTTCCGTGGGTAGTTTAGGGCTTCTTGAAACATGATGGCTCCCGATACCCGGCGCCGAGTCGCCCTGTCCGCGCGGCTCGTCGTCTTGTACCTACATATACTACGCCCGACAAGTATATAAGCCTGCGTGAGCCGTGCTACTTCTCGACCATCCGGCTCCCGCCCGGCGGCAGGAACTCCTGAATCAGGTCGGGGCTGGCGACCTTGCGGACGAACGACTCGTCCGTGAATCGCGACTTGAACTCCCGGTAGAGTCGTTTCGCGATGTCGTTCTGGGCGTACTGACCGGGCTCGACTTCGATGCTCGTGGCGACATCGTCCTCGATGGCTGCCGGCGGGCCGCCGACGACCTGTGTGCGGTTCTCACACTGGATGCCGACGGCGACGCCCACCGGCGTGTCCTCGAAGTACGTCCGGTCGCCACGCACCGCGAAGCCGCCCTTCTCCAGGTACTCCCCGCTCTCGGGCGTCTTCGAGACCTGGTCCGGGTCGACCATGTAGACGTCGCCGGCGAACTTCCCGTCCTTCCAGACCGAGCTATACGAGACGGCGAACTGCGCGGCCTCCTCCAGCGAGGACTGGGGGAAGTCGACCTCCTTTGCGGACTCGCTCGGGCCGGTCGCTTTGAGGACGGTGACCGGGCCGCCGTGGGCCTGCGCGTGGAAGAACTTGTCACCGCGTTCGAGGTACTTCTGGACTATCTGTTCGTTGTCGTCGGCGTCGCGGCCGCCGATGACCAGATAGCCGTCCGAGGTGTGGAACCAGCGGAACTGCTCGTACCACTGCTCGTTCTTCCGGACGGGAATCGACGGTTCGGCGAGCCAGTCGGTCGGTTCGTGCTCGCCGTCATCGGCCTCGTCGTCGGACTGGTCGGGGCCGCTGTCGTCGGCCTCCCACTGGTCGCGACGCTCTTTGACCGCTTCGAGGTCCTCGCGGGTGTCCTCGATGGCCGCCAGCGCGCCCTCCTTCTTGCCCTCGATGCGCTTTGCCTGCTTGTACAGTTCGTCGGCGTTCTTCTCGACGCCGGTGTCCGCGTCGACCGTGACCTGCGTCCCGTCTATGTCCAGTGTCACCGTCCCCTCGCTACCGTCGACGCCGACGACGGCCGCTGCGGCCGGGATGCCCCGCTCGGCGCCTTCCGCGAACTTCGCCTGGATGTCGTCCCACGGGACGTCCTCGGCGCGGGCGTTCTGGACCGTCGAGAGCACCTCGTCGACGAGGTCGTAGCGGGCATAGAGGAGTTCCGCCTTCTCGCGTTCGGCCTGTGCGTCGGCCTCGAAGTCCTCGATGGCCTCCTGCTGCTGGCGGATGATGTGTTCGTACTTCGATATCTCGCCCTCGAAATCCGGCTTGGTCGTCTCGCCGCCCTCGACTTCCTCCTCGCGCTGGAAGTTATAGAAGTAGTCGTCGAGCGCGCCGTTGAACGTCTCGAAGGGCTCGCTGTAGCGGTGCTCGTACTCCTCCAGGGCCACCGGGGTGGCGTCGACGCGGCGCCGTTCTGGCTCACCGTCGTCGTCGGTCTCGTCTAACTCCTCGTAGTAGACCCGCGGGTCAAGCGGCCCGTCACGGAGTACGGACGCAAACTCCGAGACCACCTCGTAGAGGCGTTCCAGCTGGTCGTCGGTGAGGTCTTCGACCGCTTCGTGGTAGTCGATACCGGCCCGCGTACACAGCTCCTCGCCGTAGAGGCCGCCGAAGTTGAGCTGGGTCGCAAGCGTCCGGACGAGGTCGGCGTCCGAGTCGCGGATGCGGGCGACGAACCCGTCGTAGTCGACCGTGAGGGGATTGAACCGGGCGGAGGGGAACTCGTAGGGGGTCCCCGGCGCCACGGTTCTGGATTTCAGTCGCACGGTCTCCAGCGAGTCGATGACCTCGCCGTGCCCGTCGAGAACGGCGAGGTTCCCGTCGCCGAACAGCTCCGCCACGACCGTCGTCGACCCGTCCTCCCGGTCGAACTCCAGTTCGAGGATGCGGTCGAACTCGAACTGTTCGACCCGGACGAGGTCGGCCCCCGACAGCCGGTTCCGCAGCATCATCGCGAAGTCGGGCGGCCGCCCGGGCGCGTCGGGGACGTGGTCGGCGTCGGCGACGTACGCGCCCTTCACGTCGCCGAGTTCTATGATGAACTCGACGCGACCCCGGTCGAAGTCCCGCAGCTTGAGCCGCACGAGGTCGTCCTCGGCGTAGAGATAGGCCTTGTCGAGCTTGGCGCCGGTGTACTCGCCCAGTTCCGTCTCCAGGGCGGCGAGGTCGACGCTCGTCAGCTCCCGCTTGTGGTCCATATCGGTGGCTGTCGGCGCCCGCCCTAATGCCTATCGGGACAGCACAGGTCCACTTCAGAATCGTTTAGTCCGCTTGCGCTGTTAATCCTCACATGGCACAGGAGACGCTGTACGAGCGGCTCGGGGGCCACGACGGCATCCGCGCCGTCGTCGACGACTTCTACGACAGACTGGTTGCCGACGACGACATCGGCCCGTTCTTCGAGGGGTCGGACCTGGCAAAGCTCCGGCGGACACAGACCGACTTCCTCTGTGAGGCCGCCGGCGGCCCGGAGACGTACGACGCGGAGCCGATTCGCGAGGCCCACATCGACGTCCCGTTCACCCCGGCACACATCCAGCGGGCCGTCGAGCTCCTGTACCGGAGTCTCGACGAGTTCGACGTGGCCGACGACGACGCTGACGCCGTCGTCGAGGCGGTCGCGGCCTACGAGCAGGACTTACTCGCCGAGCCAGACCAGGACGACTGAGTCCCTCGCTGCGAAGCGAGCGACGACACGCTATCTCAGTCGGGCGACCCGACGACGATGACACGGAGGTCGTTGACGTTCGTCCCCGTGGGGCCGGTTTCGATGAGTGCACCGTGTTTGTCCAGATAGGCGTTCGCATCGTTGTCGTCGAGCGCCCGGCTGGCGGCCCCGGGGTCGGTCATGAGGTCGCCGTCGACGAGCGCGCCAGCGGCGTCGGTGTTGCCGTCGATTCCGTCCGTGTCGACCGCGGCGAGCACCGTTTGCGGGGGCCGTCCAGCCCCTCGCCGAGAACCGCCGCTGACGGCAGCGCCAGTGCTGCGGCGAGGGCGAACTCCTGGTTTGGGCCACCACGCCCCTCACCGCTGACGGTGACGGTCGTCTCGCCGCCCGAGAGGACGACCGCCGGCGGCGTGACAGGGTTCCCAGTCGCGGCAATCTCCTCGGCGACGGCGACGTGGGCCAGAGCGGCGTCCCTGGCCTCGCCCCGTATCCGCGAGGAGAGGACGAGGGTCTCGTACCCCCGCTCGCTCGCTTCCTCGCGGGCGGCCGCCAGCGCGGTCATGTTGGTGCCCACGAGATGCGTGGTGACCCGTTCGAACGCCGGGTCGTCGGGACCGGGTGTCTCCTCGATGGCCCCTGCGGCGCCCGCTTCCAGTCGTTCCCGAACGGGCTCCGGGACTGTGAGGTCGTAGGAGTCGAGCACGTCGAGGGCGGCCGCGTAGGTCGTGGGGTCGGCCACGAGCGGCCCGCTGGCGATGACGTCGAGGTCGTCACCGACGACGTCGCTGAGGACGAGCGCGGAGACCTGCGCCGGTGCGAGCGTGCGGGCGAGCTGACCGCCCTTGATCTCCGAGAGGTGTTTCCTGACGGCGTTGACCTCGTGGATGGACGCCCCGCTCGCAAGCAGCGCGTTCGTCGTGGCCTGCAGGTCGGCGAGGCTGATACCGCTCGCGGGCGCCACCATGCACGCGCTGCCGCCGCCGGTGACGACGGCCAGGACGAGCGTGTCCGGGCCGACCGACGCCGCCCGCGCGAGCAGTTCGCCCGTCGATTCGACGCCCCGCCGACTCGGCACCGGATGGGCCGCCGGGCGGACGTCGACCACGGTCGTCGGCCGGGGGTCGTCGGTGACGACGACACCGCCGTCCAGCACGTCGCCGAGGATGTCTTCGAGCACCGCAGCGACGTGGGCGGCCGCGTTCCCGCCACCGACGACCAGGACCGACTCGTACGACGAGAGGTCGTGGCTCTCCGACCCGATTTCGAGGGTCGTGCCGTCGAACTCGAGGGCGGCGCTGACGACCCGCTCGGGATGGGCGGCCTCGATACCGGCTTCGAGGCAGGCCAGCGCTGTCGCGTGTTGCGGTGTCTCGGGGAGTGACTCTCGGTTGTGAATCATCTGTGTGACACGCGCGAGCGGTCGTCTCAGAGTTCTTCGGCGAGCGTCTCGCCGACCTCCAGTCCATTGCGGACGGCGGCGTGGAGGCGCGGCTCATCGGCCACCCAGTCGCCGGCGAAGTAGAGGTCGTGGTCGGCCGCGGGGGCGAGCGTCCCGCGGTCCACACCGTCTTCGGGCTGAGCGTATCGCCAGTGCTGGTGGTCGGTCCAGTCGGGCTCGGTCAGCCGGTCGTCGTCCAGCAAGTGGGCGGTCCGCTGGGCAATCTCCTCGACCAGTCGGTCGGGGTGGGCGTCGTAGTTCGCGACCGACCAGCCCTCGTTCATCTGGACCAGCAGGAGCGACTCGCCGTCGGGGACGTGGCCAGCCTTGCACTCCTCGCGGGCGACCCAGCCGATGTCGTGGGTCTTGTCGGTGTTGACGGCGGCGTACCACGGCACGTCGAGTTCGAAGGGGTAGTGGAGCATCCCGGAGATGACAGTCCGGTACGGGACCGAAGCGACGGTCTGGCGGAGGTCGCGGCAGTCGTCGTGGTCCCAGTCAGCCTCGCCCAGCAGGTCGGCGGTCTGTGGCGCCGGCGGCGTGAGCAAGAGGGCGTCGTAGTGGCCGTGGTCGGTCTCGTCGGCGTCGTGGACGCGCCACCCGTCGGCCTCGCGGTCGAGCGTCTCGACTCTGACGCCGTTGTGGACGGTCGCCTCGCTCTCGGCGAACAGCCGCTTTGCCAGCTGTGTGATGCCGGACTCGTAGGTCCACTTGTGGCCGTCGCTGTCCCGTCCCTCACCGATATCGCCGTCGCGTTCGAAGGCGTAAATCGGCGCCGCGACGTCGACGAGCCCGTCGGTCGGAAGGGTCTCGGTCACCAGTTCGGTGACGCGCTCGTCGTCGGCCTTGAGGTAGTTCGCGCCGTACTCGTAGGTACAGTCGTCGTTCCGTCGGGTGGCGGCGCGGCCACAGACGCCGCGGCTCTTCTCGAAGACTGTCACCTCGACCGGAGCGTCCCGCAGCGCGTAGGCCGCGGCCGCACCCGCCCCACCCGCACCGACGATGGCAAGCTTGGATGTCATGTCCCAACAGTGGGGCGGCGCGAGTAAATAACCCGGAGCCGTCGGCCAGTGTCACAGCCGACCGGCCAGCGCTCGCAAGGCGTCGTGGCCACCGGTCACCAGCGGGTCGCCGTGACCCATGGCTGCGACCTCGAAGCCCGGAATCCGCGCGGAAAGCGCCGCGACGCTCTCGCGCAACTGGGCCATGTCGTAGGAATCCCCCCAGAACGGCGTCGTCAGGCCGCTGTCGTCGCCCGCCCAGACGAGGTCGCCCAGAAAGGCCGCCGACGCGCCCTCGTGGTGATACACTACGTGGCCCGGGTTGTGCCCCGGCGTGTGGTGGGCCGTGAACCCACCGACGGTGTCGCCGTCGTCCAGCGGTTCGAGCCGGAGGTCCGGCAGCGGGAAGAGCCGGCGGCTCACCCGGTGAAAGAGGCCCTTGTGGTGGAGCCACTCGGGGTGGGCGCGTCGCTCCAGCAGGTCGAGGTCGGCACGGCCCACGGCGACCGGGCCGTCGAACTCGGGGACGAGTCGGTTGAGCCCGCCGACGTGGTCGAGGTCGTAGTGGGTGACCAGCACGCGGTCGAGGTCGGCCGGGGCGTAGCCCACCGCAGCGAGCTCCTCGCGGACGGTGGGTTCGTTCCACCAGAGGCCGGTGTCGACGAGCGTCAGGCTGTCCGGCCCCGCCTCGAACGCGCCCCCATCGACGAGGTAGGCGTTCGACGCCAGCGGCGGGAACAGGCCCAGTTCCAGCAACCAGACGCCCGGCCGAAGCTCTCGGACCATACTCTCTAGAGGGGACGGGCGAGCAAAACGGCACTGTATCGTGAGTGGAACTGTCTGTCACGCACCACTTACTCGTCGAGAAACCGACGCCAGCCGTCGCTTTCGGCCAGTTCTCGCAATGCCTCGGCGTGATAGTCGACGAGCGCCTTCAGGCGCAATCGGGCGACCGGCGCCCCGAGTCGGCCCAGGGGAGCCAGCGGCATCGTGAACCGGACGTCGTCTGTCATCACTGTCTCACCCTCGACGTGCTCGAAGGTGTGCGTGTGGACCAGCGAGCCGAAGACGCCCGACAGCTGCTCGTCCTCGAACCGCCTTGGACGGTCCATCTCGGTCACCTCGGCAGTCAGCGAGAACGGCACGCCGAACTGGCGCTGTCTGAAGGTGACGCGGTCGCCCCGTTCCAGCAGTCCGGTCGCACCCTCGGCTCGCTCCTCGGGCATCGTCGCGACGTGGGCCTCGACGTGACGCGCGAGGTCGAAGACGCGCTCGCGGGGCGCCTCTATCCGTGTCTCCCTGACGATACGGCCCATCGAACGCCCTACAGTTGTTTGCTCACGTACGGGCCGTCCTGTTTGTACTCGAGCTTGTTCCGATAGTACTCACGGACGCCGATGCCGGAGATGACCGCAATCTTCGAGAAGCCGGCGTCGCGGGCCAGTTCCTCGGCTTTCGAGAGCAGGCGCTTGCCGTACCCCTTGTGCTGGTGGTCACCGTCGCCGGCGGACTGCCCGACACCCACGGAGTTGCCGTAAACGTGGAGTTCCCGAACGAGCGCGGCGTCCTCCAGTTCGCGACGAACCGGGTCATTGGGGAACCGAAGCCGACAGAAGCCCACGAGCACGTCGGTCTCGAAGTCCTCGAAGGAGATGAAATGCTCCGTGCCGCCACAGGCCTCGTAGGTCATGACGTTCAGTTCGACGTCTTCGGCGACCTCCTCGGAGTGGCCAGCCTCGCGACAGCGGATACAGTCACAGGACCAGTCGTGTTTCTCCATCTCCTTCCAGGCTAGCTGGCGGAGGTTGGACTTCCAGACGCCGCCCTCGATGAAATCCGCCGGAATGTCCCGCTGGACGCGCTGGAGACGGGTGTAGCGGGGAATCATGTCCTTGATTTCGGCGACGAGCTCGGCGGCCTCCTCGTTGTTCAGGGGGTCGAAGTCGTTTTTCTTCCACCAGTCGTAGGTGACAGTGCCCGGAACCACGAGCGTCGGGTAGATTTTGAGGTAGTCCGGTTTCCAGCGCGACTCCGAGAAGATGCGCCGGAAGTCCTCCAGGCACATCTCCTTGGACATCCCCGGCTGCCCGGGCATCATGTGGAAGCCGACCTTGAACGCCGAGTCCCGGAGCCGTCGGTTGGCGTCGATGCTCGCCTGGACGCCGTGGCCCCGATGCATCTCGCGGTTGATGCGCTCGAAGGTCGTCTGGACGCCCACCTCGACTTTCGTCCCGCCCAGGCGGAGCATCCGGTCTATCTGCTCTGGGTCACACCAGTCGGGCTTGGTCTCGAAGGTGGTCGCGACGTTGCGCACGTCGGCGGCCTCGTTTTCGGCGATGACGTCCTCCAGATACCGGAACTCGTAGTCGTCCCGGTTCTCCGCGAAGCTGACGCCCTCCGCTGGCTGGGGGTCGGCCTCGGGGTCGAAGTCGTTCATCGCCTCGATGGCCCGCTTGACGAACCACTCCTGGTAGTCGTGGCTCCGGGCGGTCATCGTCCCACCCATGATGATGAGCTCGGCCTTGTCGACGGGGTGGCCGATTTCCCGGAGCTGATTGAGCCGCAGGGTCACCTGCCCGTAGGGGTCGTAGTCGTTCTGCTCGCCGCGGGCCGCGGCGGGCTCGTGGCCGGTGTACGATTGGGCCGAGGAGAACTCCGAGTCTGGGCCGCCGGGACAGTAGAGACACTTCCCGTGTGGACACCGGTGCGGGGAGGTCATAATCGCTATTGGCGAGACGCCCGAGGCCGTCCGAACCGGCTTGCGCTGGAGCACCTCCTCCAGCACTTCGCGGTGCTCCTGCGGGGCGTAGTCGAGCAGTTCGGAGTTCTGCGGGACCTTCGGGGCCGAGTACTCCCGGCAGACGTCTATCTTCGCGCTCTCGACGTCGTCGCGCTCGACTTCGCCGGCGAGGATGCGCTCTACCAGCTCCGCACACACCTGCTGGAAAGCCTCAGTCTCCTCTGGCTCCGTCGTCTCCGTGCTCATCGCTTACCGGAACTGGTTGTCACGGCCGAATAAGCGTGTCGCTCGGGCCTGCGGCGAGCCCGCACACGCCCACTGGATTGAAGTCGTGAGCGGCCCAGATACGCGTATATGAGTACTGAAACCGCCGACGCCGACGACACCGCACGCCCCACGTTCCGCGGGTGCGTCTTCTGTTACTCCGCCGAGTGGGCCTACTACGGCGCGAAGAAGGCTGTCGGGAAAGTCTCGGGCAGTCAGTCCTCCCAGTAGTCCAGCTCGGCGTGCCGGTCGAGATACGTCGATAGCGACCGCTCCTCGCTGTCGCCACCCGGCGGGGACCCGGCGTAGAGGCCGACCATATCCCGGTCGGGATAGACAGTGATGTCGGGTTCTTCCATCGTCCCGCTCATCAGCAGGCGGAGCCCGTCGTCGCCGGCTTCGATGTCGTGACAGCTCTCCTCGCCGGGCGGCAGGGCGACGTAATCACCGGCTTCGAGCGGATGCTCGGTCTCGTCGGGACCCAGAAAGAGTGTGCCCTCCCCGTCGAGCACATAGATCGACTCCTCGTTGCCCTCGTGGTAGTGGCGCACCCACAGCCGCTTGCCGGCCGGCACCTCGTAGAGGCTCGTGCCGAGCTTCTCGCCACCGGCCGCCTCGGCGAGTTTCTTGCGCTTGAACTGGCGGTCGCCGCGGTCGTGTTCGGTCCACTCCAGTTCGGCAGCATTGACAGGGCCGTCGCTCATATCTGCTACTACCGGCTGTAACAAACTAAAACAGTTCGCCACCCACTGGTGGCGAATATCTCTGCGACTTACAGCCGACAGTAGGGTCGACAGCGGTCGGAAAGAAAAATCCTGTGTCGTTACAGGTCGTCGGCCAGTCGCTCGAGCGTCGCGTCGAGCACGGCGTCGCGCTCGCCGGCCAGATAGCGGACCGAGCCGTCACGGACGCTTCGGGTGGTGACACCGCCTTCGGGCACGCTCTCGTCGACGTCGGCGACCAGTTCGTGCAGGTCGATGTCGGCGTCGGTCCGGACGTACAGCGTGTCAGTGTCGACGCCGACCACGGCGTCGACCTCGTCGCGAACCGAGCGGTGGAGTTCGTCCAGCAGGAGCGTCTCCGGCGGGAACTCGTACTGGTGGGAGTAGGCGTCCGTGTCGAGCACGGCGATGTCCGCCTCTGCGACCGTGTGGTACTCCAGATTGGCCACGGCGGTCGAGACCTCCTCGTCGACCTTCTCGCGGAACTGCTCGGCGACGTGACCGGCCAGCCCGCCGACGTCGGTCTCGTCGTCGCCGAAGACGAGGTCGGTGATGAGCTCGCGCTTGTCCTCGTAGGACTGGTAATGGGCCTCCAGCGCGACGGCCTCGCGTAGCTGGGCGAGCGCTTCGGCGTCGTAGCCGGCCTCGCTCGCGAGGTCGACGTAGGCCTCGTGAGCGTCCTCCCAGAAGCTCACCGCGGGGAGGTGCTGGAGGTCTGCGCGCACGTCCTCGTTGACGTGGGCCGCGACGTTGGCCGCGAGCGTCGTCGCGGTGGTGTCCGGGGCGTCTGCCAGGCTCGGCGAGACGACCGCGTCGACGGCGTCGGTGACGGCGCCGTCGACCTCGATGTCGTCGACGACGACGGTCGGCGCGCCGTAGACGTTCAGCAGGTCGAAGCCGTCGAGGCTCTCGCGGGTGCCGCCGGCGGCGACGAAGACGAACAGGGGAAGGGCCTCGTCGTGACGCTCGCGGTTGTCGAGCATCTGGGAGGCGTCCTTGGTGGCGTCGTCCATGTCGTAGACGCCGCCCTCCAGCGGTCGGCGGTCGAAGTAGTGGTACTGGGCGTCGGCGCGTCGGTGCTGGTCGGTGACTAAGGGGAGCGTCGCGCGTTCGAGCGCGCTCCCCGCGAGATAGCCATCGGCAGTGTTGGTGTGGCGGACGATGACCGGACGCTCGGTGAGCACCGCTTTGCGAATCTCGGTGGCCGCCTCGACCAGG
Organism: Haloarcula rara; assembly: GCF_029338235.1. Classification (GTDB taxonomy): domain Archaea; phylum Halobacteriota; class Halobacteria; order Halobacteriales; family Haloarculaceae; genus Haloarcula; species Haloarcula rara. The sequence goes on along the minus strand of NZ_CP119785.1, from coordinate 2,792,550 downwards.
TCCGCCGAGAGGGCCTCGACGGTGTCGTCCTCGGCCAGGGGCTCCACGGCGTCGGGCCGGGCCTCGTCGTCGAGCGCGTCCGCGAGGCGCTGTTCGACTTCGTCGCGCTCGTCGTCGTCGAGGACGGTGAGCGCCTCGGTCTCGACCTGGAGCTCGCCCCGTCGCTCGCGCACTTCGCCATCAAGCCGGGCGAACTCGCCCTCCTCGACGTCGGGGTAAGCGCGCACGCCTGCTTCGACGAACGCGGCACAGTCGACGGTGCCGGTCTCGTCCTGTAGCTCGAAGACGGTCGGGCCGGAGGTCTGGCGGATTCCGACGACCTCGCCCTCCAGTCGGACGTCCTCGCCGACGTGGTCCGCGAGGGCGCCGACGGGAACCGTCTCCAGTTCCTCCTCGGCCTCGACGACGGCCGCGCTACCACTCGGGGCGTCCGTCTCGGCCGTCTCGTCGGGGGACTGCTCGTCGTCACCGTTCGAACCGAACGAGCCGCCAGCTTCGGAGACCCGGTTGTCGTCGCCCATCTGACTCACGTCACCCGCTTCCGGTTCCGCGGGCTCTGCGTCTGTCTCGGCGGCGTCGGTGTCAGTCGCTGCCTCGACCGCATCGTCTTCGGCGGCAGTGTCGTCCGACGCGTCTGCGGACGTGTCGGGGGACTGAGCAGACGCCCCGTCCCCGTCAGCGTTTCCCGACTCGTCCTCTTCCAGCAGCGTGGAGTGGCCCACGTCGGGGTCGTCCACGAGCACGCCGCGGAACTCGCGTTCGGCCTGTCGGATGGACCAGCCCAGGTCCACGTTGCCGTTGTCGCGGACGTTCTTGACCTGGACGTACACCTCGTCGCCCGGCTCCCAGTCCAGCGAGTCGAGCCGCTGGTCCAGTTCGCTACGGTGGAGCAGGCCGGTGACGCTGTCGCCGATGTCGACGAAGACGCCGAACTCGGCGAAGCCGTCCACGCTGCCGCGGTAGTATCGACCAATGTTCAGCTGGTCGGCGCTATTCCCTCGGAACTCGAACAACGCGTCCTCCTCGTGGAGGTCACAGATGTGTCCGTCGACGGATGTGCCGCAAATGATACACGAACCCATTGACCGATGCAAGCAGGTGGGGCCTAAAACTGTTGTCGAATTCGCCGCGCGAGAAAACCCGAGCGTACCGGGCCCTCACTCGAAGACCTCACTCTCCGATTCGAGCAGTTGCAGGCCGTCTGCAACGGCGCTGGCCTGTTCCGGGAACAGCGCGACCTCTATCTCGCTTCCCTGTTCGTCCTCGAAGGCGAGTTTCACGCGCTTGTCGCCGTACTCGCGAACGTCGACTCCCTCCACGTCGTACATCTTGACCGTCGCCTGTTTGTTCGACGGGCCGACGTTCTTGAACGCGCCGTCCTTGAGTTCGAGCATAAACTGGTCGATGTCGAGCGTGAGCATACCCCACCTTCGGGCTCCGTACTAAAATCCGCTCGCACTCATACTGCCGGCTATAACAAACTGAAGTAATTCGCCACCCAAGGGGTGCGAATATCTTTACGAACTTATAGCCGGCAGTATCCCGAGCGCCGACAGTGCGTCAAAGCCCCGGAAGCCGTAGCCGAAGATGATCGCAGCGGGGAGGGCTCCAACGGCGACCGCTTTCGGCAGACTGAGCTCGTGGACGACGGCCGTGCCGACGACGTACAGCGCCGCACCCCACAGCGTGACGAGGACGCGCAGTTCCGGGACGGGAAGTCCCGCGACGATGCAGGGAGCCATCGCGTAGCACATGACCTGGACCGTCTCGCTGATACCGCCCCGGTCGGGCGCGGTGGGCACGAGCAAGAGCGTCTGTATCGCCGCCGTCAGGTGGACCGTGATGGGCGCGACGAAGACGATGATACCCAGGAGGGCAAGTACGGCCACGCCCGGTGGAAAGTCGCCAATGGCGGGGTAGGGGAACGGTCCCGTAGAGACGAGGCCACGTGACGCGAGCTCGACGACGAGAAAGCGACCCAGCTCCTCGACGAGGACGACCAGCGAGGCGAAGATGAGGCCCGGCGCCTGGTCACCGGGGGCGATGCCGGTCCGGAAGAACCGTCGCGGTCGCCGGAGGACTTCCGCCCAGGCGCGCACGATGGCCACTGGCCCGCGGTCGCGCCCCGTGCCGGTGGTCTCGACCCACTGTGTCACGGGTGTGTCTGCGGACTCGGTCAGTAAGACAATTGCGAGTTCCGCTCCATTATCTGAGGGGGCCCGGTACCACACAGTGAGCAGCTAATCGTCGGCGCCTTCGGTCGCTGCACCTGCGGAGCAGATGCTCACGAGTTCGGGCACACGGCCCTCAGGGCTAATCATCTGCTCCTTCGAACCGGATGCTTACGGCTTGGACATAGCGTCCGCACGGCTAATCACCCGCTCCGACATTTTCCGTGCTCTCCAGACACGGCGGGTCCGGCTCGATGTTGGCGTACTGTACGGCCTCCTCGCCCAGGCGCGCGACGCGCTCGTCGATTCCCTCGTCGGTAATCGCCCCGTTCTCGACGGCGTTTCGGGCTCGCGGCACCGCGGCCTGGTGGGGGATGACCCAGCAGTTCAGCGCCCGGCAGACAGAGCGGAGGTGTTCCAGCGCGGTGATGGGGAATCCGCCGCCGGCGACGGCCAGCAGGCCCACCGTCTTGTTCTCGAACTCGTCGAAGCTACAGTAGTCGAGCGCGTTCTTCAGCGGGGCGGAGTACGAGCCGTGATAGACTGGCGTTCCGAGCAGTATCGAGTCGGCCTCGTGGATGGTGCGTGTGAGTTCGGGCGCGTCGCCCGCCTCGCGGTCGTCCGCGTCGAAGACGGGCAGGTCGTACTCGCGGAGGTCCAGCAGTTCGGTCGTGGCGCCGGCCTCGCTGGCCGCATCCAGGGCGCGTTCGACGGCGACGCGGGTGTAGCTCCCGTCGCGGAGACTGCCAACGACCCCGACGACGTGTGGTCGTGCCATGCGTCAACGCAGACAGCGACGATCCAAAGGGGTAGCGGTAATTCCGGTCCCCACTTTCGTAGGGCTCGCACTCGTAGTCAGCCCATGCGACCGACCATCGCGGATATCCGGCCCGATATTCCGTATCGCGTTCGACACCTCGTAGGACCGCCGCTGACCCGTCTGGCCCGGCGGGTCGGCCGGCCGGAGTTCCGGCTCCACCGGTCGGGCTACGCCGGGACGGTCGACGTGCCGATGGACGAGTTCGAGCGGGCGCTGTCTACCGGCGGCTTCGCGTGGGGCCCGGTCAGCTGGTACCACCAGCCGCCAGTGGGGGCGGACCCGAACGGAAGCTGGACCTATCGTAGCGCGCCGTTGTCGGACCGACAGCTCCACGTTATCCTCAGCCGACATGACGACGACCGTCTCGACGTCTACGCCCACTGGGAGTACAACTGGCGTCGCCACCCGGTCAAGCACGCGAAACAGCTCGGTATCGACCGAGAGGCCGGGTCCGCGTCCATGCAGGCGTGGTTCGACAGCCACAGTATCGACTACGACTCTCGGTCCCGGACCCGGCGGAAAGTCAGTCACGCCGTCCGACGCGTCGCGGCGCCGCTGCTCGGTCGGAGGGCCGCCGAGTAGGAGCGTCGTCCCCGCCCGGGACACCGGTTTTATCCCAGATGTGCGGTAACATACATCTATGGCCGACCAGCCTGTTGGTCCCGGGGTGTCCGGGGAGAACGTCGCCGGTGAGACGCCGGTCGAGGAGCCCGAGACTGTCACCGACGAGGCCATCGTTCACGACGAGGAGACCGAACTCGAGCGGACCATCGGGCTCGTCGGCGGGCTGGCTATCGGCATCGGGACGATGATCGGGGCCGGTATCTTCGTCTTCCCCGGTCTCGCGGCCAGCACGGCCGGCCCGGCCGCCTCTCTGTCGTTCGCTATCGGGGGCGTTATCGCGCTCCTCGTCGCGCTCCCGACCGCCGAACTGGCGACAGCGATGCCACGGAGCGGGGGCGGCTACTACTTCATCTCGCGGGGTCTGGGCACCGCCGCTGGCGCGATTGTAGGCCTGGGGCTGTGGCTTGGGCTGGTGTTTGCCTCGGCGTTCTATCTCATCGGCCTGGGCCACTACGCGACCGCTGTGCTGGCCGAGGTCGGCATCGAACTCGGCGCCGACCCAGTGGTCGTTATCGCACTTCTGTTCGGGGTGGTACTGACGGCGCTTTCCATCGGCGGAACCGAGAACACCGCCAAACTCCAGAACTACGTCGTCGGGATTCTGCTCGTGGTACTGACGGTGTTTCTCACGTACGGCGTCCTCGATGCGTTCGGCGTGTTCGGCCGGCAAAGCGCGCCGGAAGTGTTCTTCTCCCAGGGAACGTTCCCGGTGTTGACCACCGCCGCGCTGGTCTTTACGTCGTATCTCGGCTTCGCACAGGTGGCCACCGTCGCCGGGGAGATAAAGGAGCCGAGCCGGAATCTCCCGCGCGCGATGATAGGGTCCGTCGTCATCGTCACCGTGTTCTACGTCGTGACAATCTTCGTCGCGACGAGCGCGTTCGGCGCGGACCGGCTGGGCACCTTCGGCGAGACCGCCATGGTCGAGGTCGCGCGGGAGTTCCTCGGACTGCCCGGTGCGGTCGCGATACTGTTAGCCGGGCTGCTGGCGACCTTTTCCAGCGCCAACGCGTCGATACTTTCGGCCTCCCGGGCCGTCTATGCGCTGAGCCGTGACGCCTTGCTCCCCCGGAAAGCGAGCGAGGTGAACCTCCGCTATGGCACGCCACACGTGGCCCTGCTCGCGGCCGGCGGCCCGATTCTCGTCCTCGTCGCGACCGGCGAGGTCGAGCTCCTCGCGGAGGTCGCCTCCTTTCTGCACCTGGTCATGTACGGCCTCATCTGTGTCGCGTTGCTGGTGTTGCGCCGACGGAACCCGGACTGGTACACCCCGAGCTATCGGATTCCGGGCTACCCGGTGGTCCCAGCTATCGGGGCCCTTGCCAGCTTCGGCCTCGTCGCGTTCATGCAGCCGGCCTCTATCGTCGTCGGGCTCGGGGTCATGATTCTCTCGTATCTCTGGTACCGGTACTACGCGAGCGACGTCACGCTGCAAGGAGCAATCTGACAATGACTGACAGACCATCCGTACTCGTCCCGGTCCGTGTACTCGAAGGTGAATCGATTCCCGAAGGCGTCCCCGAACTCCTGGCCAACGCCCACGTCGTCCTGCTCGGGTATCACGTCGTTCCGGACCAGACAGCGACAGGGCAGGCTCGAATGCAGTTCGAGGAGCGCGCCAACGGACGACTCGAGAAGTTCGCCTCGCTGTTCGAGGACGCGGGCGCGACCGTCGACCAGCGGCTGGTGTTTACACACGACGGGCAGAAGACGCTCGACAGGATAATCGACGAACACGACTGTCTGGCCGTCCTCGTTCCCAACGCTACCGCCCCGCCCACGGACGTGCTCGTCGCCGTCCGTGGCACTATCGGGGTGGGTCGACTGGCGGAAGTCGTCGCAGGCCTCTTCGGTGCCATGGACGTCGACGTGACGCTGTACCACGTCGCCGAAGCCGACGAGAGCATGGACGATATCGAGACGTTCCTCGACGGCGTCGTCGACCGGTTGACGACGTTCGGCGTCCCCGAGTCCGCTATCGAGACGCGCGTCGAGACCGCGGAGAAACCGCTCGCGGCCATCGCCGCGACCGCCGAGGACTTCGACGCCGTCGTCATGGGCGAGTCCGACCCGTCGCTGACGACCTTCGTGTTCGGGATGCCGGCCGACCAGCTCGCCGAGCGGTTCCTGGGGCCGGTGCTCGTGGTCCAGCGCGAGGAGAGCGAGTCGTCCTGAGCCGGCTACGTCCGGCTGAGTGTCGCCACGGTCGCCTCGGCACCGTCCGTGAGCGTTACCAGCCCGTCCGATTCCAGGTCCGAGAGCAGACCGCGCAGCCACTCTCGGCCGTACTCGCCGTCCGGGGCGTAATCGACCCGCACCCGCGGCCCGAGTTCGTCGAGCGCGAGTTCGTCGTACTCGTTGAGCACGCTGATGACGCGCCCCCGCATCTGTCTGCGCGACCCCTCGAACTCCGGCTGGGTGGGCACGTCTGGCGCGGTGAAATCGCCCGACTGGTAGGCCGAGCACCACTCGCGCCACGGGCACTGTGCCCCGTCGCAGTCGGGCGCCTTCTCGCAGGCCACCCCGCCCAGTTCCATGATAGCGTTGTTCCACACCTCAGAGCGGCCCTCGGGCATGAGTCGCTGGGCAGTCTCCTCGAAGGCGCTGTCGTCGTCGGGTACGTCGAAAGCGCGGTAGAGGACGCGCTTGACGTTCGTGTCCACGACGGCGTTCCCGTTGTTGAACGCGAAGGAAGCGACCGCGTTGGCGGTGTAGGGGCCGACGCCCATCAGCTCCGAGAGGCCGTTCGGGTCCCGAGGCCACTCGCCGTCTCGCTCTTCAGTTACCTGCCGGGCGGCCTCGTGGAGGTACTTCGCGCGGTTGTTGTACCCCAGCGAATGGTCGGTCCAGAAGCCCACCACGTCGCCGCGGTCGGCCGCCGCGAGCTCCTCGACCGTGGGCCACTGCTCCAGGAAGTTCTCCCACGCCGCGACGACGCGGTCGAGCTGGGTCTGCTGGCTCATCACCTCCGAGACGAGAATCTCGTAGGGGTCGTCAGTCTGCCGCCACGGGTAGTCACGGTGGTCGGCCTCGTACCACTCGACGAGGGCGTTCTGGACCGCTGGTACGTCGTTCGGGAGGAAGTTCTCGTCTCCCGTCTGCTCGCTCATTGGCGGCTCTTTGGACCTCGATGATTTGTGTGTGGTGGTCGAGTCGCAAGTCGTTTTTACGGGCTGGCCCTTCGGTGAAGCATGACCCTCGACGAACTGCAAGACGAGATGCAGGACCGGTACGCTGACTTCGACGATGACCTGTCGGTGTCGCTGGACCGGGAGACGCGCAACGAGCTGGCGATGCTCTCGGTCGCGCTGGACCCCGCCGACACCGACGAACTACTCCGACGGGCCGTCCATATGCTGTTCCAGTCGACCGTCGAGCGCGGCACCCTGGACTTTCACCTCCGGTCGGGCTTTGACTGCACCTACGACGAGTTCCTCTCGGGGATGACCTTCGACGAGATGGCCGGGGGCAACCAGTTCCCGCAGGCACAGGACAACGACGACCGGCGATACCAGTTCTAGGCGAGCATCGCGACGGCCAGCGCAGACGCGCCGCCGAGCACGACGGTACTCCAGATAGCGACGCGTCCGGCGAAGCTCCGGTCGGGCCCCGGGGCGGTCATCGCGGCCTTGACGACGATGCTGGCCGCGGTGGCGAGCAGGATAGCGAGCATCGCCGTCGTCTCGTCGATGGCGCCGCCGCGGTACAGCAGGACGGCAGAGGTGGTCGCACCGGCACTGGAGACCAGCCCGGAGAGCGCCGAGGTGACATAGAGGCCAGCGGTGCCAAAGCGGGCGCTGGCGACGCTGCCGACGACGACCACCAGCAAGAAGACGCCGCCGAAGGCCAGCACGCCCCGCAGCGAGAAGGGGCTGGTCAGGTCCATCTCGACCTCCTCGGACCAGTCGGCAGTGTAGGCCGCGACGGCGACGCTCCCGACGATGACGGCAGCCAGCGGAAGCAGCGGCGCGAGCAAGAGCCCACTCTCGAGGGTGAAGACGACGGTGATGAGCAGGTTCCGCAGCGCCATCGCGGCGTCGGCCAGCAGGATGGCGGCGACGGCGTAGGAGGCGGCGGCGGGCTGCTGGCGGACGTGGTCTATCATCGTCCCGACGACGGCCGTAGAGGAGGCCAGCCCGCCGAAGAAGCCGGTGACGGCGATACCGCGACCGCCGTATGTCTGGACGATGGCGTAGTTGACGAAGCCGATGCCCGCGACGAAGACTACCATGAGCCAGACGACGCGCAGCTCGATGGTCACGTTGAGGATGTCGCCGGGGATGCGCACGGGGTCGGCGGGCAACAGCGGATAGATGACAAAGGCGAGGATAGCGAACTCGGTTCCCGAACGGAGTTCCTGCTTGCTGAGCCCCCAGGCGAAGCTGTGCAGTTCCCGCTTCAGGACGAGCAACAGCGACGAGAGGACGGCGACGGTCACGCCCTCCAGGATGTATCCCGCCGCGACGACGGCGCCGACGCCGTAGGCCACGAGCAGGGAGACGGACGTCGTCAGCGAGAGCGTCGGTTCCTCGGCTCGCAGCCCCTGAACGGCGAGCAGGATGCCCTGGACGATGACCAGCACCCCGCCCAGAACGAGCAGGGTATCGTGTTCGGTGACGGTGAAGACGGCCGCCAGCAGGCTGACCAGCGCGAACGTCCGGATGCCCGCGGCCTTCTGGGACCACTCCCGCTCGAGCCCGAGGAACATCCCCAGCGCACACGCAAGGAGGATTCGCAGGACTCCCTCGTCTATGCCCGGGGCGGCCAGCTGTATCGAAGTCTGCACGGGAGACCTATGGCCTGGAGCGACTAAGCGTGTAGGCCGACGAGGTAGCTTTTTATTTCTACAGCGAAATCCCGTATCATGGCCGAGTACGACGTAGATATCGACTGGCCACGGGCGTTCTGGATTGGCTTTGGGGTCGTACTGGCCGCCGCGATACTGTTCGTTACGTACTCGTTTATCGGTACGTTCGTCTTCGGTATCTTCATTTACTACGCGACACGGCCGCTCTACCGCCGGGTCCAGCGCCGTGTGAAACAGCGGACGGTGTCGGCGCTGCTCTCGCTGTTCCTGCTCGCGTTGCCGGTGCTGGTCTTGCTGTACTACACGTTGGCCATAGCGGTCCAGGAGTTCAGCCGCTTCGCCGAGACGACGGACGTCGGGCCCTACGCCGACGCCGTCGAGCCGTACATCAACGTCTCCGAGGTGGTTCAGAACCCCCAGACGCTGCTCACGGCTTCGGCCGGTCCGGGAACCGTCGTCGACACGCTGGGAGAGTTCGTCGGCTATCTCGGCGTCGTCGGGACGGGGCTCGTCCACGCGTTCGTGATGTTCGCGCTGGCGTTCTACCTGCTCCGGGACGGCCCCCGCTTTGCCGAGTGGGTCAAGGGCTTTCTCGACCACCGTGGCGTGTTAGACCACTACTTCCACGAGGTCGACCGGAGCTTCCACAAGGTGTTCTACGGGAATATCTTGAACGCCATCGTCACGGGCGCCATCGGGGCGATCGCGTTCAGCGTCGTGGACGTCGTCGCACCGGCTGGTCTCTCGGTGCCCTACCCCGCCCTGACGGGGGTGCTCGCGGGGGCGGCGAGTCTCATCCCCGTCATCGGGATGAAGATAGTCTACGTCCCGATGGCCATCTATCTGGCCGTCACTGCGGGACTCGACGGCGAGGGGTGGTGGTTCGTCGCGCTCTTCGTCGGCGTCGCGTTCGTCGTCGTGGACACGATACCGGACCTCGTCGTCCGGCCCTACGTCTCCGGCGGCGGGGCGCTCCCGCTCGGGCCGTTCGGTACGGCTGAATCGACGCCTGAGGTCGTCTCGAACCCCGGGCTGCACACGGGGACGCTGATGATCGCGTACGTTCTGGGCCCGTTCCTCTTTGGGTGGTACGGGCTCTTCCTCGCGCCGATGATACTGGTACTGGTCGCGCACTTCGCCAGATTCGTCCTGCCAGTCATCGTCGAGGGGGAAGCCAGCCCCAGCGGCGTCGACCCGACGAATCTCGTGGGCGAAGATGTCGGAGACCCGGAGATAGACGACGTGCCAGAGCCCCAGCGTGACGAGGACCCCGCGCCGACGCCGGGTGCCGAAGACCCTTCCTAGGCGTCGGCCTCGGTATCGACGTACTGGTTCTCCCAGTCACGGCGAGCGTCGAGTTCACGTCGGCCGCGGCGGGTCAGCGTGTAGAAGTTGGTCCGTCGGTCGCGCTGGCCCTTCTCGACGAGGCCCTTGTCGACGAGGGTGTCGAGATTGGGGTAGAGCCGGCCGTGGTGGATCTCTTTCTCGTAGTAGGCCTCCAGCTCCTCCTTGATAGCGAGGCCGTGGGGCTCTTCGTGGCCCGAGATAACGTAGAGGAGATCCCGTTGAAAGCCGGTCAAATCGTACATCGTCTGCGTCTACTCATATATCAGGGACAGAACCATTTAAATATGTCGGACTGGCGAGTTTCAAGCACAAGTGCGTGGCCGGGACCGGTCGTAGCGTACTTCTAAATCCAGGCAGAGGCATGTCGGGGAGTTGTGAAGACAGTTCATTTTCCCGTCATGCGACGGCTTCTGAGCGGCGGTGCTGGTATCTCCTGGCGCGACCTCCTTTGCCAGAAAAGACGCTGTTCGAAAGTGAGAAGCTGATGGGTCGTGCATCCGTCCCGGAGTACTTGGGACGCTCGCGGATTCGCTGGAATCCGGCACCGGCGTGACGCTGCGTGCGGGCGCCCAATCCGTCAGCACGCGCCCGCCGGGCGTGGTGGCGTTCGAGGTCAGAGCTGAACGCGAGGGCCCGACCGACGGGAACGGCGAGCCGGGCATCGAAGTAGAGCCGGAGTGGCCGGAGAACGTGAGCGAGGGCGGGAGTCTCGCCATCGAGTAACCGAGAACGCGTCGCTTGTACGTTACTGTAGATACGTCGACCCCGTGGTCGCGTGGCTGTCTGACATTTCTCAGCGAAGTAAGTGGAAAGCGGCCGCCGAAAATGCGGCCGCTTGCCGCCCTGAATTGGTCCCCGCTGACGCTTCGGCCCTCCAAGCGAAGCGTCATCAGATAGAAAGTGAGTGAGTGACTTAAAAGTACCGGCCCTCTGGCGATATGGCCGCTGTCTGAAACGTTTCGGCCATGCAAGTGATGGACGAGCGTAATCGCTTCGACACCAGATGACTGACAGTGGCCAGTGTTCTGTGAGCGTTCCGTTCGTTCATGCAGCGGCCCGCGGGGCCGTTTCGACGTGGTGTCCCGGCGGCGCCGACGACTGACGACTACTCTCGGGGAACGACCGGCCGAGCGCTCGGGACCCGTTAATCGATCTGTGGGTGTGACGTGGCGCCGTCAAATGTCTTGAGACCACAGTTCGAAGTGATACCATATGAACGGCCTCGAACTGGCGCTTCGCCTGACGGCCGGCCTCTTGCTCATCCTGGCAAACGGGTTCTTCGTCGCCATCGAGTTCGCACTGACCCGGGTCCGGCAGTACTCGGAATCAGAATTCGATGCGCCGGGGTTACAGCGAGCCTGGGAGATGACCAGCGATCTCGAGATCTATCTCACGAGCTGCCAGGTCGGCATCTCCGCGACGAGCATCGCCGTGGGAATTGTCGCGGAACCAGCGCTTGCGACACTCATCGACCCGTTTTTCCAGAACACGTTGCTCGCGTCCATCGGTGCCGGTGGCGTTCTCGCGTTTCTCATCATCAATCTGCTTCACCTGACACACGGGGAACAGACGCCGACGTATCTCGGCGTCGAACGCACGAAGTTCGTCGCCCGGTACGGTGCGACACCGCTGTACTGGTTCGCCAAAATCCTGTACCCGGTCATCTGGGTCGGGGATGGCGTCGCCAAGTGGACGCTCCGACTGTTCGGTATCGAGATGACCGGTGCGTGGCTCGAAACAGAGACCGACCGCATCGAATCCCGGGCCGACCTGCGCCACCGGCTCGGCTCCACGCTCGATAAGGGCGATATCGCCGACGAACGGAAAGCCGAGATACTCAACGCCTTCACCGTGGGTGAACAGGCCGTCAGTGAGGTCATGACCGACCGCGAGGATATCGTGTTCCTCTCGACGACCGCGTCCGTCGAGACCAACCGCCAGCGGATCGGAAACAGCCCGCACACGAGGTTCCCGGTGGTCGGCGACGACCTGACTGATTTCCGCGGCATCGTCTACGTCCCGTCGGTCGTCGATGCGATAGACGAGCTGCGGTGTGGGGCGGTCACCGTCGAGGATATCGCCGCGACCCCGATGACCGTCCCCAGTGACACGCCGATAAGCGACGTCGTCGACCGGTTTCAGGACGAACACCAGGAACTCGCGCTCGTGAGCGAGAACTCGGATATCGTCGGCCTGGTCACCGCGACAGATGCGCTCGAAGCGATAATGGGCGAAATCGAAGACCCCCTCGATATCGAACTACAGGAGTGACCCCTCCGAGGCGAAAGAGGCTTGGGTATGAATATGATATGAATATGTATGACGCAAAGCAAGGAGCGTAAAATCGGTGAACGGGGGCAAGTCACGCTGCCGAAAGAACTACGAGAGAAACTGGGTATCCACGGCGGTGACGAGGTACTGGTCCACGAGGAAGACGGGAAAATCATCATCGAAAGGCCCCTCTCCCGTGAGGAACTCGCTGAGGGGTACCGGCGACGCGCAGCGGAATCCGAAGCCATCGCCGAGGAGATGGACAGTGTCTCACGCGAGGCCGACGAGTACCTCGGTGATATCCCTGAGTGGTAATCTATGGACGTTCGCCGCGGAGACATCGTCATTGTTTCGCTCGACCCGACGGAAGGTTCCGAGCAACGGGGAACACGACCCTGTCTGGTCGTGCAAAACGACATCGGCAACGAGAACGCCCCGACGACCATCATCGTTCCGCTAACGACCTCTCGAGGGGACGACCTGTATCCGTTCGAGGTATATATCTCTGCAGCGGAGTCCCCGCTTCGAGAGGATTCGGTCGCTCTCTGTAGTCAGATTCGCACGGTTTCGGTCGAGCATCGTATCAAAACCGATATCGGCTCCGTCCCGGAGTCTCGTATGGACGAAGTCGATGAGGCACTCGAATACAGCCTCGGTCTGAAGGAAGTCTAGCGGGACTCCCGTTGCTCGACCTTGTTCAGCTCGATGAGCAGGCGGAACGTCGCCTTCACGAGGTTGGCGTCGACGTCGAACCGCTCGGCGTTCTCGCCGGCGCGGTCCATGACGGCCTGTTCCTGTGACTCGTCGGTCGTCGGGAGCCCCTGCTCCTCTTTGACCTGAGCGATAGTGTCGGCGACGTAGGTCCGCTGGGCGATCTTCTCGACGATTTCACGGTCGATAGTCCGTATCTCCTCGCGCAGTTCGTCCAGTGACATCTCTTCTGGGTTCGAGCTCATTGTGTCTGTGTTCCCTCCGTTTGCGTGGTCGTCAACAAGGTTTTTCCGGGTCGTTCGTCCCAGTACTCCCTGACCTGTTCGAGCGCCTGGCGGTCGCCGACGGCGGTAAAGGACGGGCCGGTCCCGGACAGCGAGACGCCCTCGACCTGCGAGAGCCCCTCGACTATCGGCTCGGTGTCGAAGCCAAGCGCCGCACAGAACGCCAGCCCGTTGACCGTCATGGCGCGCTGGTAGTCGCCGTCCAACGCTAGGTCCTCGACGAGACGGGCCATAGGCGCAATCTGCCGGCAGCGGTCCACGTCCGCGTCCGCCGAGAACGACTGCTCCGGGGGGGTCCAGACGAGGACATCCCAGTCCACTTCCGCCCGGGCCAGCAGGTCGTCGCTCTCGTTGTCGGTGACAGTGACGCCGCCCAGCATCGACGCCGAGGCGTCGTCGAACGCGCCCGTGATCGTGACGCCCACGTCACGGGCGGCCATCACCCCCAGCCGCGCCATGTCCTCGCGGGTCATCCGTTCGGTCGCGTCGAGCGCGTCGAGTGTCGCCAGCACCGTGGCGTTCGCGGCCGCGCTCGAACTCTTCAGCCCGGAGGCCATCGGTACCTCGCTCTCGGTGCGAACCGTCCCGCCCGAAACCGCGGGCATCCCTACGGCCCCGCCGTGGGCGTCGATGACGTACTCGACGCAGCGTTCGACGAGTCGCGTATCGGCGTCGGGCGCCCCCGCGACTTCGCCGGTCACGTCCTCGCGCTCCGTGGACAGCTCCACGGTCGCAGTGGTGTACTCGTCGATAGCGAACGCCGAGCCCCGTCCCGTCGCCAGCGCGTTCAGGACCGTCCCGGCCGCCGGCGCTCGTGCTTGCCCTTCCATCGCTCGTCTCTCCCGGCCCGGCGTATTTACTATCTGCGAAAGCGGTCATTCCGACAGCGCGCCGTTTTTGCCCGCGGAGGGAGAACCGGCCTGTATGACCAACCGTTCGGACATCCCGCCTGACACCGTCTCGGTGGAGCTGACTGAGGACGGCATCGCCGTGGAGTACCTCGACGGCCGGACCGCCTTCTACCACGGCGTCCCCACGAAAGCCGAGGAGAGCGTGACCACGGCACCGGGCAAGGACACGCACGTCCTCATCACCGACAAGACGGAGACATCCGGTATCATGGTGTACGTCAACGACCTCCGGACCCACGACGACATCATCGAGGAGAGCGGCGTCGGCCGAGTCATCTTAGAGGACGGCGAGGAGGACGAACTGTTCCCCGGCGTCACGGTCACAGACCACCAGATGCGCGTCGAGGTGACCGTCGACTACGACGTGACCGACGGCCGCGTGTTCGTCTTCGAAGAAGACGAAATGGGTGAGCGCAGTTTCGAAATCGTCGAAGCGGAGTAGGGCGGCGAGCGAGCCCTGCGAGTGAGCCGCTTTTTTGCGCGCGTTTCTGTCGAGAGCGTGGCTGGAGCCACCCGAGCGCAAGGTACTGTAATACTGGTCCCTCCGAAACGACTGTCTGATTGCCCCTTACTGGAGGTACGAGGGGTCCTCGTCGTCGCAGTGTTCCTCGTGTTGTATCGCGTCCGCCTGGTCGTCGAACATGAGACCACAGGTCTCACACTTGTACCAAGTCATCTCGTCGCGCTCGGTAGTGACCACCATGTGAGACACTCTATCGTCGGGCGGTAAATTGTTTTCCCGCGACAGTTCGCGAGAGCGGTGCGAGGGAGGGCACCACCGCTGACCCCTGGCAGCGCGAACCGGACAGATATCTGAAATGTCAACGGGAACCCTCAAGGGTGGTGGAGAGCTAGTCGATAGTATGAGCGGGAACGGCGGCGAGAGCGTCGAACTCACGGTCGAGGGCGCCCACAAGCGCGATGCAGGTCGGGGTATCGCACGCCTTCCCGAGTCCGTGCGTAGCGAACTCGGCGTGTTGAGCGGCTCGCCCGTCATCATCGAGGGCGAGGGGATGACCGTGGTGAAGGTGTGGCCGGGCGACGGGGACGGCGCCACGGTCCGCATCGACTCGGACACGCGGGCCAACGCCGGCGTCAACATCGGTGACACCGTCCGCGTCCGGGCGGGGTCGGTGACGGAGGCGACGGACATCAGCATCCAGCCCCTGGAGCCACTGCCCGGCACCGACGAGTACGCCCACATGGTCCGGACGCGGCTGGTCGACCAGATGGTCCAGGCCGGCGAACGGACCCACATAGACGGGCTCGGAACCTTCATCGTCCGTTCGACCGAGCCCGACGGCGCGGTGCGTGTCACGCCGCAGACGGACGTGACGGTGTTGCCGAACATCGACGAGTCAACCCACAGTGGGGACGCTGCCAGCGCCGAGCAGTCCACGTCTGCCATGGCGGCAAACGCCGGGACGGCCGAGACGGCGACCGGCGTCAGCTACGAGGACATCGGCGGGCTGGACGAGGAGCTGGACCGCATCCGCGAGATGATAGAGATGCCGCTGGCCGAGCCCGAGCGGTTCCGCGAGCTTGGTATCGACCCGCCCAGCGGCGTCCTCATGCACGGGCCGCCCGGCACCGGCAAGACGCTCATCGCGAAGGCCGTCGCCAACGAGGTCGACGCCTACTTCGACACCATCTCCGGGCCCGAAATCGTCTCGAAGTACAAGGGCGAGAGCGAGGAGCGGTTGCGGGAGGCCTTCGAACGCGCCGAGGAGAACGCCCCCGCGATTCTGTTCGTCGACGAGATAGACTCCATCGCCGGCTCCCGGGACGAGGACGCCGACATGGAGAACCGCGTCGTCGCTCAGCTGCTGACGCTGATGGACGGGCTCGAAGAGCGCGGTCGCGTTGTCGTCATCGGTGCGACCAACCGTGTCGACGCCGTCGACGAGGCGCTTCGTCGGGGCGGCCGCTTCGACCGCGAGGTCGAAATCGGCGTCCCAGACGAGAGCGGTCGCCGCGAAATTCTGGACGTCCACACCCGCGAGATGCCCCTGACCGACGACGTCGACCTAGACCGCATCGCGGCCCAGACCCACGGCTTCGTCGGCGCGGACCTGGCCTCCCTGACGACGGAGGCCGCGATGTCCTCGCTCCGGGCCGAAAACGAGCGCGAACGGTCGGAACGGTCGAGGGGCCAGGACCCGCCAGCAGACGCTGATGACGATAGCGACGGTGGAGACAGCGAGGGGCCGGCTGTGACCCAGTCTGACTTCGACGCGGCGCTTGCGCTCGTCGAACCCAGTGCGATGCGGGAGTACGTCGCCGAGTCACCCGAAGTCTCCTTCGACGACGTTGGTGGGCTCACGGAGGCCAAACAGACGCTGACCGAGGCAATCGAGTGGCCCCTGTCTTACAGCGAGCTGTTCGCGGCGACGAACACCGACCCGCCAAGCGGTATCTTGCTGTACGGTCCGCCGGGGACCGGGAAGACGCTGCTCGCCCGGGCCATCGCCGGCGAGAGCGACGTGAACTTCATCCACGTCGCCGGCCCCGAAATCATGGACCGCTACGTCGGCGAGAGCGAGGAAGCGGTCAGGGAACTGTTCGAGCGGGCCCGCCAGACCGCACCGAGTATCATCTTCCTGGACGAGATCGACGCCATCGCGAGCCACCGCGGGCAGGGCAACGAAGTGACCGAACGGGTCGTCTCACAGCTGCTGGCCGAACTCGACGGCATCACCGAGAACCCAAACCTCGTGGTGCTGGCGGCGACCAACCGGCGGGACATGATAGACGACGCCCTGCTGCGGCCGGGCCGGCTCGAACAGCACGTCGAGGTGCCAGCGCCCGACGCCGCGGCCCGCGAGGAGATTCTCTCGGTCCACACCCGCGGCAAACCGCTTTCCGAGGACGTCTCCGTGACGGACCTGGCGGCGGAGCTGTCCGGCCACTCGGGGGCCGAACTGGAGGCTGTGGTCCGGGAGGCGTCGATGCTCGCCATCCGCGAGATGGCCGACAAGCTGGGGCCCGCGGAAGCCACCGACCGGGCCGACGAGGTCCGCATCACCGGCGAGCACTTCCGCCGGGCGATAGCGCGGGCTGTCGACCGTTAATACTGCCGGCTGTGCGTTCGGAAAGATATTCGCTATTCCGGGGGGTGTGGAATTCCGTCAGTTTGTCAGAGCAGATTTATGCACACCGTGAGCGCTACGTGCTCCTGAGAGCGCTGGAGACGGGATTCGAAGCGATGGCCGAGGCGTCGCTGGCGAGGAGCGGTGAAAGGCTGTCCGGACAGCCTTTGGCGGACGAGCGACGCCGTGTGGCCGAGCAGCGAGACGGGCTAAGTAACCGGCGTTGACGTGAAAAGCGCCTTGCCGGCAATAAATAATTGGCGCCCATGGATAAAAAAGGCGCGGTCAGCGCCGGTCGGCAAGCGCGGGGAACTCCTCGCGTGTCGCTGTCACTTTCTCGGGACTGATATCGGCGGTGACGAGCGCGGGGTCGTCGTCAGAGCTCGCAAGCGTCGTCCCCCAGGGGTCGTAGACGGTCGACCGGCCGAGCAACGTCGCCTCCTCGAAGCTGCCGACGCCGTTGGAAGCGGCGACGTACAGCTGGTTCTCGACGGCGCGAGCGCGGGGGAGCAGCTCCCAGTGTTCGACGCGCGGATAGGGCCACGCACTGGGGACCAGCACCAGCGTCGCACCCGCCTCGACGAGCCGGCGGTACAGCTCCGGGAACCGGAGGTCGTAACACGTCGTCACGCCGACGGTAAAGCCCCCGAAATCAACGGTCGGCAGCGATTCGCCGGGGACGAGCAGCTCCGATTCGGACGAGTCGTACCCGAAGAGGTGGCGCTTGCGGTAGACTGCTCTCCGGTTTCCCTCGCGGTCGATGAACACCGACGTGTTGGCCAGCCCGTCGTCGGCCGGAACGTCGAAGCCGGCCGCCCGACTCTGTTCGAGGTCCTCGACGAGACTGCCGGCGAGTACCGCGACGTCGCGGTCGGCGGCGACCCTTTGCAGTTCCGCGAGCGTCTCGCCGTCGAGCCCCTCGGCGGTGCGCTGGTAGGCCTCGAACGCGAAGTAGCCGACGGTGAACAGCTCCGGGAGGACGACGAGGTCACAGCCCGCGGCGGCGGCTCGCTCGACGGCCTCGGTCGCGCGTCGTCGGTTACCGGAGATATCGGCCGGCTCGATACGCAACTGAGCGAGTCCGAGCTTCATAGAACAGGTTACGCACCTAGCCCGATAAAAATAAACGGGTGCGCTCGGCCTACGTGATATGTCCAGACAGAAACGACGACAGTACCTGTGTCTCGCCGGTGGGGCAGTGACTACGGCACTGGCTGGCTGCTTCGGAGACACCGACACCGGCGGCGACGAGGACGACACTGCGACCCCGACCAGCGGCGACACCGGAGACGAAGAAGACACTCCAGACGGCGAAGACACTGCGACCCCGACCAGCGGCGACACCGGAGACGAAGAAGACACTCCAGACGGCGAAGACACTGCGACCCCGACCAACACCGAAGACAGTTTACCCGAAGTCGAGACGTCGTCCGAGCGGGACACCGAAATCACCTTCGCCATCGAGAGTGAAACCGAGGACTTCGAGACGCTCACCGTGGACTTCGACCGCATCGAGTTCGTCGGCGGCAGCGACACCGACGACGTGACAGTCCGCATCGAAGACACTGACCTCGACTTCGCGGACCTTCCGGACGACGGCAAGACCTACCTCGACACCGAACCGTTCCCCAGCGGTACGTACTTGAGTATCGACATATACGTCACCGTTCAGGAGAGCGAACTCTCCGAGGGCGGTACCGCATCGTTCGACTACGAGCCGCCGGTCTCCGAAGTCGAGGAGCGGGAAATCTCGGACGACAGGTACCAGAACTTCACGTATACGATAGCCGCACGGAAAGCACTCTCCGGAGACGCGTACGAACTCTCGATTACGAGACGGGTCGCCTACGGGGCACCGTAGATATCGGCAGCCGAACGGTTCGGTACGACTGAACGGCTGTGAGAGACCGTTCAGGCCTCCAGTTCCAGGTACTCCCTGAGCGCCGCTTCGAGATTCTGTAGCTCCTCGTCGAGATTCTTTTTGAAAAAGCGCTCGACACCGGGGAGTTTGCCGTCGACGATGAATCGGTTTGTCACCCGCGTGCCGCCATCGTCGGTTGGCACTAGTTCCTGTTCGCCCTGGACCCGCAACACCTTCGACCGACCGATAAAGCGGACGTACTCGGGTTCCCGTCGCTCGACGTCTTCAGTCTCGATAGCGATAGTCCGGTCGATGACGGGAATCGGGAGGGAAACGTGCCACGTCGCGTTGTCCGCGTCGTGTATCTCCCAGTCTTTCACGACACTGATGGGCCGGGCACGCTGGTCGGGGTCGCCGATGAACTCCCAGACGCGTTCGGGACTGGCCGCCACTCTCATCGTTCGTTCGACCCGGACAGTCATACCGTTAATCGGGCGTGCACCCGGATGAATCCACCGACTGGCCGACGGTGACCGCCTAGCTCGTGGTGACGCGCCAGGTGGTCGAGCGGGCCCGTCCCCACTTCTCGATATCTACTTCGTCGGCTTCTTCGGCGAGGCGCGGCAGTCGGGCACCGACCTGTTTCGACGAGAGCCCGAGCTGAGAGGCGATGTTCTTCGCGCGGAAGTAGCTCTCCCCGCGCGAGACGCTCTCACGGAGGTACTCAAGAATGCGGCGGTCCTCCTCGCTGAAATCCACCATACTCAAATTACGTGCCGAGCGTTCTTAATGGTTGCTTTTACCACATCATTCGGCGTAGACGTGAATGGCCACGAGCGCCAGTGAGGCGGCCACAATCGCGACCCCGAAGGCGAGTCCGCTGTTTGTCAACAGCCCCGCGGTGTCGAGTCCCTGTGCGTCGCGGATGGCGTAGTTGTAGCTGGTCACGGCAGTCACGCCCGCACCGAGGAGGGCCACGATGCCAAACAGCGCGCCGAGCCCGATGCCCATGTCGGTAGCCGACTCAGTTGTCATGGCCGGGAGTTCCGTCGTGGCGCACTTAGTTCATTCGGGGGACAGACCGCTCGCCGGTCGGGACAGGAGGTACTGAGCGAGTTGCCGGGCCGCTGGGAACGCTCCGCGGGGACACCTGCCGGTGTCGCTGTCGCCGCTCATCGAGCCCAGTTACTGGATCGTCGTGTGTTCGGACTCCTCGTCGAGGGCGAGGTTCGTCGCGATTTCCGCGTTCCGAACGGCGTATTCGGCGGTCTGCTGGAGGCTCACCAGCACCTCGCGGACCTGGAGCAGGGCCTCGTTGTCCATCTCCGGAAGGTCGGTGAGGATGTCGTGTTCCTTGTCGTCGATGCCGGCGTAGCTCTTGCGGACCTGGATGGCGGTGTCGTAGTCGCGCTCGACGGCCGCCTGCACGGCGAGTTCGGTTATCTCGTTGACCTCCTCGGTGAAATCTCGGATGCGCCGCATGGTCGAGCTATCGACGTCCAGCGAGTGGTCGTTAGTCTCCAGTGCGATCTCGGCGATGTCCTCGGCGTTGTCGGCCGTGAGTTCGAGGTTCTTCGCGATAGAGCGGTAGCCGATGAGCGGGAAGCCGTCGTCCAGGCCCACCGCCCGCGCGAGGTTCGGGTTCTGGTACGAGGTGAAGATGAGCCGCAGCAGGAGCACGAATATCTTGTTGGCCTGTCGCTCCCGGTTAAGCGCCCGCTCTGCGAGGTCAGGGTTGCCGTGGGCCAGCGCCTTGACGGCCTCGTTGCGCATAGTCGAGCCGGTCGATTCGAGGCGTTCGAGCAGGTTGTCCAGCGTGAAGTCCTCCGGGTCGACCGAACACCGGATTGTTATCCTGTTTGGAGTCTCCTCGATGACGCCCAGCCCCATCAGCTGGGTCTCCGCGTTGTAGACGGCGTTGATGTGTGCGGATTCGAGGGTCTGGTCCTCTGGCGCCTCGACGTGGATTATGCGCCGGCCGAGGACGTACTGTGCGACAATAGCGCGCTCGACGGCGTCCGAGTCTAAGTTCTCAGCGTGGATGATGGCCTCAGACTCCTCGGTCTGGACCGATTCCGGCATCACGGTCAGGGTCCCTTTCCCACCCATCCGCAGCGACACTTCGTCGCCCTTCTCGACGTTGTGGGCGCTCGCCCACTCGGCCGGGAGCGTCATCGCCAGCGTCGACGGCCCGAGTCGTTGAACTTTCCGCGTTTCCATATGCCCTTGGTTACGCACGGGACACCTTAATCTTCACTATACGGCATATAATCTGCCGCAGGATATACAATCATTTAGAAAGGCGAAACATCAGTCTATGACCGTCATGCCAGCACCTCGACGAGTCGACGTTCGTACCGTCCCACGCGGACCTTGAGCCAGCCAGTGAGTTCGGCGTCGAGGTCTGGGTCGCCGGTGTCGACCCGCAACGCGCCCAGCTGGTCGAGCTTCCGGCGGGAGGCGACCACCTCGATATCACAGCGCTCGATGACCGCCGGGGAGAGCTGCTGGTTCCCTCGGCCGAAGACAAAGCCCTGGCCGCCGATGGGTGAGACCACGATGACGTTCCGGTCACCGAGCGCCGCGAGGATGTCCGACTCGCCGGCGTCCAGCGCGACAACCTCGCCGTCGCGCCAGACGTCGACGCCCAGCGTCGTCCCATCGAAGCCCAGCCGTTCCTTGATAGCACCGACCGTGCTGCCCGGCCCCAGGACGTACGTGACACCGTCCTCGACGCTCTCGGCGACACCCTCTGCGAGCGTCTCGACGGTGCCCCCGCCCAGCTGTTTGGCCGACTGGCGCTGCTCGGCGACCGGCACCGTCGCCACGGCCCGGAGTTCGGTCACCACCTCACCACCGCGGAAGGCGTCCTCGTCGATGTCGTTGACCTCGGCGGGCTCGGTCTCCTCGAAGGTCGCGACGATGCGTCCGGCGGCCCGCGGCGAGACGCCGAAGACCGAGGAGTAAACCTTCACCCCCGCCGGGACG
This sequence comes from Haloarcula rara, assembly GCF_029338235.1. GTDB lineage: Archaea > Halobacteriota > Halobacteria > Halobacteriales > Haloarculaceae > Haloarcula > Haloarcula rara. The sequence goes on along the minus strand of NZ_CP119785.1, from coordinate 2,770,666 downwards.
CCGAGCATAGGGGTATCGGCGTCGAGTTCCTCGAGCGTCTCGGCCACGTCGACTGCGGTGCCGTCGCCGCCGACGAACAGGATGCAGTCCACCTCCCGCGCTACGAACGCCCTGACAGCCGCCCGCGTGTCCGCGCTCGCCGTCGCCTCGGCGTCCTCGGGCTCACCGACGACGGCCGGGTCGAAGCCCGCGTCCCTCGCGATAGCCGCGCCCATCGGCTCGCCGTAGGTCACCACCTCGATGTCCCGGCCGACCTCGGCCAGCGAGTCGAGTGCTTCGCGAGCCCGGTCGGGGGCCCGCTGTTCGGCGCCCCGTTCCCGTGCCTCCGCGACCTTCCCGTCGGTCCCCTTCAGTCCGACCCGGCCGCCCATCCCGGCGATGGGGTTGACGACGACAGCGATACGGCGCATACACCGGGTACTGCGCCCGGCGGCAAAAGCCGCACGGGAGCGTGTCTTTCAAGACAGCGGCCATAGAAGGAGCAGTATGCTCGAACCCCTCGCGACCGGCGTCCAGCCCGACGTCATCAACGCCGCCGGCGCCTTCGTCAGCCTCGGTGGTATCGCCCTGACCTTCGGCTGGCTGGCCTACCTCTACCGGTAGTCCGGGCCGTCGATACAACCGACCGTCTCACTCCTCGACGGGGTCGACCCGCTCGCGGAGCCACGCCGCGGCCTCCTCGACGGCCTCGGCGTTGGTCCCCTCGAACCGTACGGTCACGTACTCACCGGGGTAGCTACCGACTTTCACCGGGAACAGTTGCCTGACTTTCCCGATGCGGTCGAGCAGCGCGCTCTCGGGTTCGGCCGCGTCCACAGTGACCACGTGGCGGGCCTCGCCGGCAAAGTCGTCGGCCACCTCGGCGAACATCCGCTTCATCTCCGAGGGCACTCCCGGGAGGACATAGCAGTTCTCGACGACACAGCCCGGCGCGACGCCGTCGTGGTTTGGGAGCATCCGGCTTCCCGCCGGCAACTCGCCGGTCCCCTCGGTCAGGTCCGCGCGGCTGTAGCCGCCGTACTCGGCCAGCCACTCGATAGCCTCGTCGCTCTCGACGACCTCGCGACCGAAGGCGGCGGCGACTCCCTCGATGGTCACGTCGTCGTGGGTCGGGCCCAGCCCGCCGGTGACGATGACGGCGTCGTAGTCGGCGTGATACTCGTTGACGACGCGGGCGATGTCGGCGGTCCGGTCGGGCAGCGTGGTCATCCGCTCGACGGTGACACCGCGGTCCCGCAGCTGTTCACCCAGCCACGCGGCGTTTGTGTTGACCGTCTCGCCGACGAGCAGTTCGTCCCCGACTGTGACCACCGCGACGCGCATGGGTCGCGGTAGGACTGCCGGCTACTAATACTGTCTGCTCGCGCCAGCGGTCGTGTGTAATTAAGATACTTGGAGTTCGAACAGCCAGAAAGCCCCCGCGTTCTCGGCTCCCGCGGCTCGCTGCGCTCCAGTAGGTGCTTGCGTCACCGGGAGAGATACGCTCTCCCGAGCCACGCGGCGGAGCCGCGGACGCCGGGGTTCGCCGAGAACGCGGCCCCTTTCAGTCCCACCCATGTCGGCTGATCAACCGGCTACGGGTGGGGCTTTCTGGCTCTCAGCGCCAATCGCTGGGAAAGTAAACACGACCGCGACAGCAGAAGATGGAGCTGCGAACGTCGTCAGTCAGCGCCGCCGACGCAGCGCAGCTCCGGCCAGCAGCGCCAGGAGGGCCGCTGCGACACCGAATCCGGGGCCGCTCCCGCTGGAGGTGTCGGTCCCGCCTGACTCGGTGGGCGTCGAAGCCGCCTCGACGGTCACCGTCGCAGTCTGGTTGTCGTCGTCGGTCTCTGCAGTGACCTGTGACTCGCCAGCGGACGACGGCGAGATGTCACCGGAGACAGTCGTCGACCCACCGGCCGCCAGCTCGACCGTCTCGCTCGTGACTTCCTCGCCATCCAGCGACAGCGCCACGGTCTGTGAGCCCGCGACGCCGCCCTGATTCTCGACGGTCGCTGTGACGCTGTCTGATTCACCGGCCGTCACCGACGACGGCGTGTCCAGTTCCGTGATAGCGAACGAAGCTGGTTCCAGCACCGACAGGTCGGCCGACGCCGAACTGCTCGTTGATTCGGCCGACAGCGTCGTCTCGCCTGCGTCGGCGACGACACCCGAGACCGTCACCGTCGTCGTCTCGTTAGCGGGCAGTTCCGCCCTCGTCGCGCCGACCGTCTCGCCACCGCTTGTCAGTCGCAGCCGCTCGCTGACTGTGATATCCGCCGTGTTGTTCACAGTCACGTTCGCATCGAAGGACTCGCCCGCGGTCGCGTTCTCCGGGGTAGAGACGTTCTCGACGGCGACCGAGTCGGCCGGGACAACCTCGACGGTACCCGCGTCGACGCCGTCCACGGCGAGGTCGTAGGTGCCCGGTTGCTCGGGCGTCCAGTCGAGCGATGTCGTCGTCTCGTTGTCCGCGTCGACCGAGACCTCTTCGCTCGTGACGTTCTCGCCGTCCACGCTCAGCGTGGTGTTTCGCGCCCCGCGCAGCCGGTCGTCGTTGGCGATAGTCGCCGACACCGGCACCGACGCGCCGGCGCTGACCGCAGAGACGTTCGTCGACGCGGTCTCCGTTGTGAGCTCCGGTGGTTCGACCACTTCGACCGTCCCGGCGCTGGCGTCGTCCACCGCGACGTCGAAGCTGCCCAGCGACTCGGGCTCCCAGTCGACCGTGACGTTCTGCTCGTCACCGGGCTCGCCCGAGACGGTGACCTCTGTGACCGTTTCGCCGTCGACTCGCAGGTCGACCGTGTCCTCACCGGCGATGTCGCCAGTGTTGACGACCGTCGTCTCGATTGGCACGGTCACACCCTGGGCCACGAGGTCTTCGTCTATCGAGGCAGCGGTCGCAGAGATGTTCGGCGGTTCGAGCACCTCCAGCGTCTCCGTTTTCGTCTCGCCGGCTATAGAGGCCGTAACGTTCACCGTCCCGGTCTCTGTGGTCTCGACGGTGCCATCCGAGACTGACGCGACGGAGTTGTTGGTCTCGTAGCTGGCCGTCTCCGTTGCCGTGACGGTGCGACCATCGGCGAGGTCGAGTGTGACCGTCGCGTCGGTGGCGTTCCCACGTGCCACGCGGGTGTCTTTCAGCGAGAACGAGACGTTCTCGACGGCCCAGTTGTGAACCGGGTACTCGTCGGTTGCGGTCCATGCCGGCCCGAAGTTCAGCGCGTCCATGTTCTCGCGGGCGGCCGTTCCCTGCATCTCGTCCGTAGATACTCCCGTTATCGCTCCATCAGAAACGTCGTCACCACCGGTTCCGACCGTCTTCTCGAGCGTCGCTTCGTCCGTGTCGTAGTAGATATCGGTGAACGGGTCATCATTGAGTACCTGGCCCGCTACGTTTCCATATCGGCCGTTGCTATCGTCGGTTCCTGCCACAGAAGAAGTTGTGTATGTGCGCTGGATACTTTCTCTGGTCTCGACCCAACCGACGAGGCCACCGACGTTGTACTCAGCGGTCACGGTACCGGTCGAATACGCCTCGACCACACTGGTACCCTGGTTTTCCCCGATGAGTCCGCCAGCTCTCCTTGTCGTATCGACATCGCCCATTGCATAGACCGACTGCATTTCGCCACCAATTGCCGAACCCACAAGGCCGCCGACAACTTTGTTGGCAGTCACGTCACCTGAGGCGTACGACTGAGTGAGCGTCCCGTCAGCCTGTGTACCGACGAGTCCACCGGAATTTCGTTTTTCTGCGTCGACCTCGACAGCAGCCCCCGACATGACGATACGCCCGTTGTTACCGCCGACGAGCCCACCCACAGTAACTTCACCGTCGACGGTACCGCTCGCGTGCACATTTCGGATGGTTCCACCGTTGTTTGCCCCGACGACAGTGCCGACGTTCCCGGTTCCCACCATCGAGGCGTCCACGAGCGAAAGGTGTTCGACCGTGCCGTCAGACACGCCAATCAGACCCGCAAACCCTTCTGTCGGCCTGTTTACTGTAAGTCCGCTTATCGAATGATTCTGGCCGTCGAAGCTCCCCGTGAATTTGTTCTCGTCGTCACCGACGGGGTCGAATCCGGCACCATCGTTCCAGTTCTCCGTATCGCTAGCGTCAATGTCGTTGCCGAGGACGTAATGGGCGTCCCGGTCCTCGTTCATCGCCTGGAGCTCGTCGACGTTAGTGACCACGTACGGGTCCTCTTCGGTCCCACTGCCGTCCATCTCGTCGAGTGTCGATTCCTGTGCCGCGGCTGTTCCCGGGAACCCGACTGCGACCGTGCTCACGACCAGAACGACCGTGAATACGGCTGACCCAAGTCGGCTATTGGTTAGTAGCATGGAGGATGATTACAGTATCAAAATTAGCTAGTATAAGCTTTCTGGTGCTGAATACTCCGCTCAAAAAGGGGCGCCAGTCCGGAGTTACGCCGTAACGAGAATCTCCGGGTTGTCTTGTTCGTCCTCGTAGTTCCCGTCAGACGGTGGCTGGAGGGAAACTTTCAGCGTCCCCTTGTTCTGGTCGGCGCGGAGGTTAGTCTCGACATCCGGGCTTGCCGACGAGGCGTCGTCGTCAGCGAACGTAATATCGACTTCGTTCGAATCCTCACCGGTGCTTTCGACGTACGTGCCACCAACAGTCGAGACCGACCCACCTTCGATGACTACCTGTACACCGTTGACTGGTTCACCGTTCTCGTCCACAACATTGAAATTCAGCTCCTTGGCCGAAGAACGACTCTGAGCGTCGGTAACGGTGGCTTCTTCACCATCGTCAAGTTCGTATGTTAATTCAGTCGTCTCGAACGTCGGCAGTCCGCCGAGAATACTCGTCATGATGGCCAGACTCGCCACGCCGACGACGAGCGCGATGACCAGTCTGATTGGGAGTCCTTCGATACCACGGTTGTCACGCCAGAGCTTTGTCAGCCTCTGCATGCCCAGTTTGGTTCCGTCTTCTGACTTAAACTTTGGAGCCAAGATTGAAATATGAATCCGCAGCAAAGGCCGTCGTGAGCTTCGTAATCGGACGAGAGGAGGGCATCGACTTCGGGCCCGCCGGCGACCTGGGGTCGTACCGTGCCCTCGACGGAAGCGAGGGCGCGCCGCTGCACATCGACCTCGACGGTCCCCACGCCATGCTCATCGTCGGGAAGCGTGGGTACGGGAAGTCCTACACCCTGGGCGTCATCGCGGAATCGCTCGCGCGGGCGAGAGGCGTCGCGCCGGTCATCATCGACCCCATGGGCGTCTTCGACACGCTGGGCGAGGAGGCCGACGGCGAGCCGGTGCCGACGACGGTCGTCGACGACCCGGCCGTGACGCCGCGGTCGCTCGACCCCAAATCCTGGTGTGCGCTGCTGGGGCTGTCCCCCGAGAGCGGGGCGGGCGGGCTCGTCTGGCAGGCCGCCGGGAACTGCGACTCGCTCGCTGAGATGCGCGCCCACGTCGAGGAGACCGACGCACCGAAAGTGGACAAGCGGGCCGCGACCAACCACATCAGCCTCGCCGAGTCGTGGGGCGTCTTCGACGAGGACGGTATGACCGCGGCTGACCTGGGCCAGAGCGAGATTACGGTCGTCGACGTCTCCGGGCTCGACTCGGCGCCGATGAACGCCGTCGCCCGCGGTATCGGCGAGGCGCTGTACCGCGCTCGGGTGGACCGAGATATCCCCAGGCTCCCGTGGGTGCTCATCGACGAGGCCCACACCTTCTTCGAGGGCGTCGCGCGGTCGGCGCTTGAGACTATCCTCACGCGTGGCCGCGCACCCGGTGTGAGCCTGATCATGGCGACCCAGCGCCCGAGCGTCGTCCCCGAAGTGGCCGTCTCCCAGTCCGACATCCTCATCTCCCATCGCCTGACCTCCGAAGTGGACCTGGAGGCGCTCGACGCCGCCCAGCCGACGTACATGAAATCGTCGCTGGGGGAGCGACTGCCGACCGGCCCCGGGGAGGTCGTCATCATCGACGACTCGACAGAGACGGTCCACGCGGCACAGATACGGCGGCGGGCCACGCCCCACGGCGGTGACAGCCCGAACGCCAGCGACGTCACCCTGGAGGAGTGAGACAGACGGTGTCGTGACGCCCCGGTCTGGGTCGGCCCCGAGTGCGCGTCATCCGACACCACACCGTCTGAGAGGCTTTTTCTCGCCTCGAAAATCTGAGGTTTAAGTACAAAGAGGTGCGTAATCAGGCCATGACGGATATCGATCGGATCGAACAACGACTGGCCGCCGTCGAGCGGACCGTCACCGACGGCGACCACGACTTGAACGACATCGCCGACCTGACAGATCTCGCGGACGATATAGACCGGGTAGAACAGCGTCTCGACTCTATCGAAGAACGGGTGGCCGAACTCGAGGGGATACACGACGCGCTGGACGGCTACGTGAGCAACGTCCGATCGGTCAACGAGAACGTCGAGCAGCAGGCGGGCGCGGCGTATGCGGCCGTCGACCGACTCGAAGACCGCGTGGACGACCTCGAACGGGCGGTCGATGGCGAAACCGCCGCACAGACCCCGTCGGGCAACGCAGACCAGGGCCCCGAGAACACGATGATTCAGGCGAACGACACGGGGTCGCGCCGGACTGACCTCGAACAGACGGTCGAAGATATCGTCCCGGACGAGGACAGCGACGACGACGAGGACGGCCTGATGTCGTCGCTGACAGGCGTGTTCGGCGACGACGAGTCCAAGAACGGGAGCAGTGAGAAGCCCGTGACGACGACCGCAAGGGGGTCCGGCACTCTCGTAAACGGCGAGTCACCGGCGGAGGAGGAACCGGACGACGAAGACGACGGGTTCCTCGCGTCGCTATTTAAATGATACGCGTAGTCGTCGCCGTGTTGCTGACAGTCGCTATCATCGGTGTCTCCGTCCCGGCGATAGAGCGCGGTGCGATGACCAACAGCGAGAAAATCGTCGAGCAACAGGTCTCGGAGCTGTCCACGGCGTCCGTGTCGCTGGTGGAAAACGAACAGGTCCCGCCGGACGGTGTCAGGGGCCCACAGCGGTCGGTCACACTCACGTTCCCGGACGATTCGTTGACCTCGGTACCGTTAGCGAAGTTCCGCATCGAGCGACACTCGGAGAACTTCAGCATCCTTCGCTACCGGCTGGAGGGCGGCACCGACCAGCAAACTACAATCGATGCCCCCATCGTCAACAACGAGTTCGAGAACACGTCGTCGCTCCGGGGTACCGGTGAGCGCGACTACCGCCTCGAACTGCAACGGCACAACGAAACGGCGGTCGTCGTGCTGTCCCGCGCCTAATTTTAAGTCCGAAGACGGGGCGAGTCCCGGCATGTCGGAAAACGCTAGCTCACTGCAGTCCATGCTCGGCCTCGATTCCCTCTCTATGTTCGGAGGCGACGGGGACGAGGACCCATGTGACTGTTCGGTGTCGGTCGACGACGGGACACTGGTCGTCGACGCCGACGACTGCTCGGGGGACCTCGCAGAGAGCGTCGAGTGTCGCCAGACGGTCATCGACGAACTGACCGACAGGGGGGTCGAGCGGATACACGTCCACCGCAACGGACGTGAGTACCGCTACCTGCAGGACGGTGTCGACTTGCTGACCGCGGCGGGTCGGTTCATCGAACTGGTCGGTAAGCGAGACCAGCGGCTGGCGACCGAGGCGTCCCAGGACCCGCTCAGCGTCGCGACAGAGCTCCGTTCGCGTGTCGGCCCCATCGCCGACATCGGCATCGAGTCCGAACTCGTACGCGCCGGCGGCGGGGTCGACTCCTACGAGCAGGTGTTGTCCCCGTTCGTCGGGTTGACGGTCGCCAACTACTACGTGGACCGGTCGATGACCGAAGACGCACGCCTCTCGGAAGTCCGCGAGCTGGAGACCGGCAGCGAGGCCAGAATCTACGAGCGGTCCGATAGCGTTCCCTTTTACTCGCTTGACCTGGTGGACCTCACGCTGTCGAGCGAGGAGCGGACGGTTCTCATGGACGCCTACGAGGCCATCGCTAACGGGATCGTCGAGGGCGAGCGGGCGGCTTCGAGGGCTATCAAACACGTGACCGACGAGGACGTCGACCCGGTGTTGACCGCCGTGCTCGCCAAACACACGGAGGGGTACGGTATCCTCGAGGACATCTTCGCGGACCCGAGCGTCACGGACATCTACGTCACCTCGCCGGTCGGCGCGAACCCGGTACGCGTGGTCGTAGACGGCCAGGCGATGACGACGAACGTCTACATAACCGAGAAGGGCGTCGGCGCGCTCGCCTCGCGTATCCGCCGGACCAGCGGGCGGGCGTTCTCGCGGGCGAGCCCGACCGTGGACGCCAAGGCCGACCTGGAGAACGGTACCGGCGTCCGTATCGCCGGGGTGACCGACCCGGTCTCGGAAGGCGTCGCCTTCGCCTTCCGCGAACAGGCCGACGACAAGTTCACGCTGCCGGGACTGGTCGCCAACGGGACGATGCCGGCCGAGGCGGCCGCGTTCCTCTCGGTGGCCATCGAGCGCAACGCAGCGGCACTTATCGCCGGGACGCGAGGGGCCGGGAAGACGACGCTGCTCGGGACGCTGCTGTACGAGCTCGCCCCGGACACACGGACAGTCATCATCGAGGACACCCCGGAGTTGCCGGTGAACCCGCTACAGGAAGTGGACCGGGACATACAGGCGCTCCGGACGGGTACCGGGAGCGGGCCGGAGATTTCGGCCGCGGACGCGCTGAAGACCGCACTGCGTCTCGGGGACGGGGCGCTGGTGGTCGGTGAGATTAGGGGCGAAGAGGCCCAGGTGCTCTACGAGGCGATGCGCGTCGGTGCAAACGCCAACGCGGTGCTCGGGACCATCCACGGTGACGGGGCCGACTCCGTCTTCGAGCGGGTCGTCTCCGACCTCGACGTCCCGCCCTCGTCGTTCGGCGCGACGGACCTCGTGGTCACGGTGCAGGCGTACAAGACCCCCAACGGACGCAAGCGACGGCTCTCGGCCATCGAGGAAGTCATCGTCCGCGAGGACGGCATCTACTTTGAGTCCCTCTACGAGATAGAGGGCGACCAGGCCAAATCGACGGGCCGCATCGACCGGGGTGAGAGCCGGCTCATCCATCGACTGACGGGCCCGGCCGAGGAGTACGCGGACATCCGGGCAGACATCGACGAGCGCACGGAGTTCATCGAGGACCTCGCGAAAGACGGCGTGACGGGGCCACACGAAGTCGCCCCGGCGTATGCGGACCACAGACAGGGGTGAGTACCGATGGGAAAGATGGCTAGCCTGGTGCTGGCGCTGGCCGCGATGTATCCGGACGACGTCGACGTGAGCGACGAGCTCGTCGAGGCCATCGCCTTCATCGAGCCCGAATACGCGCCCGAAGAGCTCGTTCGGGCCGGTTACGTCGCGGGCATCTTCGCCTTTTTCCTGCCGCTGCCGCTCGTCTACACGCCCGTCCCGCTGGTGGCCGTCCTCGTCATCTGTGTGGTCGTCTCCTTCCTGGTCATGCACGCGGCACACTCGGCGCCGCATCTCTTGGCCGCCTTGCGACGGACGCGGGCATTGGGTGAGACACCGGACCTCATCGGCCGCGCCGTCCTGCGGATGCATATCCAACCGGCGACGGAGAACGCCGTTCGGTTCGCCGCCGAGACCGGGGACGGCCCGCTCGCGACCAGCCTGGAGTCACACATCGACCGATCCATCGGGACGCCCGAATCCGGGCTCATCAGCTTCGCGGAGGACTGGGCCGAGGACTTCCCGGCGCTGCGTCGGTCCTCGCACCTGCTGTCGGCCGCGCAGGAGGCACCCGAGGGCGAACGCGACCGGACACTGGGCCGGGCGATGGCAGCGGTGCTAAATGGCACCCGGGACCAGATGGCGGAGTTCACCGCGGCCATCCGAGGGCCGACCACGGCGCTGTACGCCTTCGGCGTCATGCTCCCGCTCGCGCTGGTCGCGCTCGTCCCGGCCGCCTCCCTGGCGGGGTATCCGGTCTCCATCTGGTTCTTCGTGGTCGTCTACAACGTCGTCTTGCCCATAATGCTCATCGCAGCCAGTGTCTGGCTGCTGGTGCGACGGCCCGTCGCGTTCCCACCGCCTGACGTCAAGCGGTCTCATCCCGACGTCCCCGACCGGACCTGGCCACCGTTCGTCTACGGGGCACTCGCTGGTGTCTGTGGGGCGGCACTGGCAATCATCATCGGTTCCAGGCATCTCGCACCGCTTGCCGGCATCGGTCTCGGGGCCGGGTTCACCCTGGTCGGGTACTTCAGCCCCATCAAGGAGGTCCGCGAGTACGTCAAAGACGTAGAGGAGCACCTGGTCGACGCGCTGTACATCGTCGGTCGACAGGTCTCCGAGAACGAGGCCGTCGAGTCGGCGATCGACCACGCAGGCCACCGTGTCCCGGGCGAGACGGGCGACGTGTTCGACGACGCCGCCGGTATCCAGAAACGGCTCAAGACAACTGTCGAGGAAGCGTTCCTCGGGCAGTACGGAGCGCTCAAGGACATCCCTTCGATTCGAACGGAAGGGACCGCTGCGCTGCTGGCGATCGCGGCCGACGAGGGCCAGCCCGCCGGGAAGGCCATCGTCTCGATGGCTGACCACCTAGAGGAGCTGCGAGAAGTCGAACGCCGGACCAAACGCAAGCTCGCGATGGTGACCGGGACGCTCACGAACACGGCCTCCTTCTTCGGGCCGCTCGTCGGCGGAGCCACCGTCGGACTGGCAAGCGGAATGGTCGGCGAAGGAGCGAACGCCGTCGAAGGCGGCTCGGCGCTGCCGACGGACCAGCTCGGTATCGTCATCGGTGTCTACATCATCACGCTCGCGGTTATCCTGACGACGCTGTCGATGGCGCTCCGTCACGGCCTCGACCGCTCCCTCATCGGCTACCGAGTCGGGCGCGCGCTCATCTTCGCGATACCGATCTACCTCATCGCCTCCGTCGCCGTCGGCGTCATCGCCGGCTCCGACGCGCCGGTGTAGTCGGAGTGGAATTATTTTTGAATTACATATGAAATAATCTCTATACTAGCTTGAATTTAAGTACCATCACGAATCGAATCTCGGCATGGATTTAGAAGCGCCCGCAGACGCCTGGTACGTGTTTATCGGCGTCTCCATCATCAGTGTCGCTGTCGCTGGTGTGGCTTTGGGATTTCCGTCCGGCTTAAGTCCCGATGCAGAGGGGGCTATGAACCAGATAAACGAGGTCGCCGGCAGTAATTATGAGGAGTACGGCAAGCAGGACCACCGAGCCGAGCAGTTCTGGGTCGATGGGAAACGAATCGGGCTGAAAAACCAGTACGGCACGTCGACATCGTCGGTTCGGTTCGGGACGTTAGCACCGGTTCACGGAAACGATAAGCTCGCGGAGGTACTGGCCAGCGGTTCAATTAACGATACGTACACGTCGAAAAGCACGTTCAGGACCGACGTTGAGACCGCACAGGACAGCGCGTTTTCGGACGGTGACCCAGCGTGGCGGTCCGCCAGTGGACAGCTTCGAGTTCGAAAGGTAACGTGGGGTGATGCAAGTGTTACGCTCGTCGACTTCTGACGGAACGACACGAGGGCAGACAGAACCGCTAGCGGCGCTCATCGCAGTGACGTTCCTCGCAGTCGGACTGGCAATGTACGGGAACGTCATCACCGACGTACTGCCGGGCGGCAGCGACGAGGCCATCGAGCAGGTAACCCTCGATCGGGTCTGGGAGGAAATCAACGAGGACGGTCGATACCCCGACGACGGCTCACCGGTTGCCAGCCTTCCACCGGAGACGTTCCCGGAGGGCAACATCGTCTACGTCTCCGTAACGAGGTTAGAAGGTGACACGACCGTCACAGAGGAAGAACACAAGTTCGACAGCGACGGCCAGCGAATGAGTGACGTCGAGCGCCCCGACGACCCCCAGCGCGCACAGCGACCGATTCCTGTGGAAGTCGGGCCCGCCGACGTAGACGGTGGCACGCTGACAGTGGAGGTCTGGGACTGATGCGACCTCGAACACGCGGAATCAGCACCGTGGTCGACGTCGCGATGGCACTGTTCCTGATTACGGCGAGTATCGGGATTGTGATGGCTTTTCTGGACACCGGGAGTGCCAATACGCCGGAGACGGCAGAACGGACGGCGAACACGCTGGCTGGGACGACGATGAACACGAGTTACTCGCTGATCCCGATTCGGGACGAGGAGGAGTTCGATGATAAGGGATACAGCGACGACGCCTACGAACGCCAGAGTTACGGCTCCGTCGCCGGGGAGATAGCGGCCGCGACTGTGGTGAACGCCCGCTTCAATGACACGGCCGGCGATGACGCAGGGGACACTGAGCTCCTCACGAAGGAGGGCGTGCGATACTCGCGTGCCGTCGAGGGACAGACCCTCGAGATGTTGAGTGCGACGAACTCGGACGCGCGGGTCACCGCGATATGGCGTCCGTACGAAGACGCTGAGATAGAGGGTCGCCAGCAGTACGGACCGACGCCCCCGGGCGATGCCGACGTGAGCACGGAGACGATAACGGTCCCGAGCTCGATTCCAAAGAGTGACGAAAGCAAAATAGAGAGCGCATACAGCCCGTCTAGAATCGACTGGCAGGCGGCCGCCGAACCCGTCGCCAAAGCGATAATCGAGGGGTATTTCCCACCTGAGGAGATGCAGCTGTCGCTCGAAGCACAGCGCTTCGAGCGGTCGCTGGCAGTGTATCGCTATCTCCGGATGGCTGATATCGTGGGCGAAGATTTCGACCCCGAAGACGGTTCGGACCCGCTCAGCCGGACCGGTGCCGATGCGACGACAGCTAACGAGCGGCTTGCCACGTCCAGTGGTGGGAATCTGACGAGCGCCATCGCTGCGGACATGAACGAGAGCTACGACGCGGACGAAATCGAGAGCGGAGCCGAGCTGGCCGACCGAGTATCGACCGAACGAGTGACAATAACTATCGAGACCTGGAACACATGAGTAAGAAGCGACCGAAGACGATATCGTTCAATCTCGACGAACGGGCCCGCATTCCGTTCGCGATGATAGGTGTACTGCTGTTGATAACGAGTACCACTGCAGTGACAGTGTTGAACCAGCGCGAAGACCCCGAAACGGAGATAAACGTCGGCGCCGCCATGGAACGAGGGCAGTCGACTTCGGAGGCGACACTCCGCCAGAGCGCGCTCACGGCGTTTCGTGACAGCGCCAGAGCCCCAGTGACCGAGGCCGGGACCGGAACGCCGGTCAGTGACGGCGTCGAACCGCCCAGTCTGGATTCGGGCGACGAAGGGTACGAGGACGCGGTGTTCAAGCGATACATCAAGCTCCGAATCTATCTGACGATGCAGTCGCAGCTGGAAAATCAGAGCCAGGAACTGAGCTCGAACACCACTGTCTCTAGCTCGCTGCCCGAGGTCGAAAACAGCAAGAGCAGCGTCAGGGCCGCTATCGACAGGGTCGAACTCGACGCCGGATACGACAACGACGACATCGAGAACGGGACTGTCGAGGTCTCCATCGATAGCATCGAGACCACCGTCGAACGCGACGGGGAGGTACTCAGCGAACAGACCGAGTCGCAGTCGGTAACCGTGGCCTCGACCGTGTTCCAGGTCCACGAGCGCACACAGACTTACGAGGACCGCCTCGAGATGGGCTTTTTCGAGCCTGGCTTCAGCGGTGACGAACGGTTCCGCGGATTCGGCCGAAAGTTCGCTATCAGAGCGTACCCGAACGCCTACGCGAGAACGTACTTCGACCGCGCCCCCAAGCCGGGTAGCTGGGACAGAGCGTTCCCAACTGTCAACGAGAACCGACACACGGAAATCCTGGCCAACGACGCCATCTACTCCGTCCAGGAGTCGACGTTCGGTACCAAAGACCCCATGAGCGACAGGGTCATGAACGGCCGGTGGATGTGCTTTGGCTACTCAACGTTGCACTCTGTTCAGCAAGCGTACACTGGTGATAATCCGGACGAAGACGCCAACAGTAGAGGTGATAATCTCACCGATGAAGACGATATAGACAGCGAGACGGAAAATGCGCTCTCCGAGGAGTTAGGGACCAGCGCAGAAGAGCTGTTCAGCGATGACAATATCTGTGGTCTCTCGTGGACGTTCTTCGGTAACGCCGACGGCTCGTTCCCCTCCGCACCGACGGTTCAGGAAATGACCAGTGACATCCTCACGAGCAACTCCGATACGCTCTCACAGGAAGAGACAGTCACCGTAGAGCCGTTCGCGCAGGCGGCTTACTACGAAGTGTCGGGGTACTCGGACGTTGCAAATGAAGTCGAAGAAGAGATGTCTATTTCCGGCGACCAGGAGCCTGATAACTATGAAGATCGATTCGGGGACAACGATACGTCGGAGGAGCAAGATTCGGTATCGGACCTGACCGGGCCGGACGGTGAAGACTTGGACTTCGAAGAGAAAATCGACGAGACCATCGATGAGGTGTACTCTGTCGACGTCTCGGCTACCGACAACGGGGGTGCGACCCGCAGCGGTACCAGTCCGAGCGCGCCGTCACCGGGCTCGGAATGGGAGGCAGTCGACACAGATGAGACGATAACGAACAACGAGGTGACCGTCGACGTCGACCGCGGCCCGACGGAAACCACGAGCCAGGAGAGCGACGTATACGACGTGGACGTAACGGTCGATAACAACGTGCACGTCGAAACCGACTGGGAGAAAGAAGTCGAAGTGCCGTGTGAGGACGAGAACGAAACCGGCTGCACGGAGACTAAGGACAAGACGACCGAAGACGATTCCGACATCGAGTACTCCGTCAGTATCGACGTCACGGCGGACCACAGCACTGACACTGACATTCGGTCACGCGGCATCGAAAACGCCTACGAGTCGGGTGGTGACGGCCCCGCGGGGACGAACAACTTCGGCAACGTGCACGAGGACGCTGCGGATCAGGTGTTCGGTGCCAGTGGACCGAGCGAGTCTGACGTCGAAAGTGCCATCCGTTCCTCGATAACTGCGACCGATGTCGAGTCGACCAGCGAGATGGAGAACCAGGTCGGATACAGCACCGATGTAGACGTAAGCGTCAGTCCGAACGACAGGGCCGAGCTGGAAGATTGGCTCGAAGACGAACTGGCCGAGACCAGACAGGACGTCATCGACGAGGAATACGCGGTCACACAGAGTCGACTGGATATGGTCACGTCCGACGAACCACTCGCGGAAATGAAAACCGATCTCAGAGGAGATCGTGACGACTACGTCACCGAAGACGTCGACAGCAGGTACGACAGTGCACCCGGGAAAGCACGGGCACAACTGCGGAATGATTACATCGACAAGACCATCGAATGGGCCGAATACACCGAGTCCCAGCAGCAAGAGGCCACCGGCAAGGTCGATGACGCGATAGATTCCAGTATCGGCGACGAGGTCGAAGGCGTTGACAGCGCACTCGACGAATCACTGGGGTTGGCCCAGGACATCCTGAACGGTGGTGTCGACACAGAGCCCGGTGAACTGGAAGGCTCGCCAGAGCTCGGGGACGTCACCTACGAGGTGGACGGGTCGCCGACCTATCTCTCGCGAACCAGTGTCTCAGCGAGTGAAGCACCCGCTGTCCGTCGGTCTGACGCGGGCCCGATGGACTCGGAGGCACGCGACGCCCACGCGCCACTGGGAGCGAAGTACGACAACATCATCCTCCCGTGGCCCGGTCTGCCGATAACGCCGTGGCCGCCGGGATACTGGATTATGACACTCAGTTCGTGGAACGTCCAGGTCGACGGGGAGTACGCCCGCTTCGAGGTCCGGGCCGAGACCGGTGACGCGAGCACGACCGGGTCGACCACCTACGTCCGGGATGACCGGCCCGTCGAACTCGATATCGAGGATGACAAGCGCGAAGTCGGTCGGGTGAAACCGATAAACTTCGAGAGTTCCACGATTGTAGTCGCGGTCGTTCCGAGTAAACTCCGTATGCCGAGGGGGAAACTCGGTGTCGGCGATAGAGGCAGCGCCAGTCGCGGTGGCTGGTGGGACTGCTCTGATACCTGGGGCGCAGTCGGCCCCGAATACGACGGCGGAGACGGGAGCTGTAACTACATCCTGGACGACTGATACGGGTCGCCGTGCCGTGGATCGGGTATCGACCGACCAGGAGGTCGGCGATACCGGTACGAGATTACCGTAATCCGTCTAACGCCCCCGATAATTTACTCTCGACCCGATTCGACACTCCGGGGTCGAACCGTTCACCAGCTTTCAGCTGATGTATATTGACGTATGTTCAGCATCTCCAGTATGCTAATATTTTCATAAATATCTCCGGGGACCTCGATTATATTTGGTCGTGTCGATGTAAACTTTTAAATGGTGACCAGAGTATTCACGCGCATGGGTCGACAAACGGGTCGTCGCGCGTTTCTAAGCACAGTACTTACGGGCAGCGTCGCTGCACTCGCTGGCTGTGGTGGTGAAGACGGAACAGGAAACGGAACAGAAGACGGAACAGAAGACGGAACTGACAGTCCGAGCGACGGGTCCGGAAACGCATCGAGCAGTGGCATGGACGGCTCCTATCCCATGTTCGGGGGCAAGCCCGAGCGGAACGGGTATCTGTCCGAGGAGTCCGGGCCAGACGAACCGACCGAACAGTGGAGCGTCGAGTTCGAGCCCAGTTTCTACAACAGTCCTATCGTCGCAGACGGCGCCATCTACCAGACGTCCCGTGACAGCGAAACGCTGTATGCGATATCGGCCGAGGATGGCTCCGAACTGTGGACCTACGATCTCGAGAGTACAGAGATCCCAGCAGAACCGGCTGTTGCTGACGGGAGAGTGTT
Organism: Haloarcula rara; assembly: GCF_029338235.1. Classification (GTDB taxonomy): domain Archaea; phylum Halobacteriota; class Halobacteria; order Halobacteriales; family Haloarculaceae; genus Haloarcula; species Haloarcula rara. The sequence continues at coordinate 2,753,875 of NZ_CP119785.1, read as the reverse complement.
CGTCGGAGGAAAAGTCGGAAAGGTTCACGCCATCGACGCAGCTACTGGCAAGCGAGAGTGGGTCTACGACACAGGCAATAGTAATTTCGAAACGTTGAGAGGCCCTGCTGTAGCCGATGAGACACTGTACGTAGCCAAGACCAATCAAGGTGGGGCAAACGGGAAACTGGTCGCACTCGACGTCTCGAACGGAGATATCCGCTGGGAACACCAGGAAGCGATCGGAATTATGTCCGCACCAGTGGTCGCTGACGGAACCGTCTATTTCGAAGACGAAGGTACCCTCTTCGCCGTAAACACCGACGATGGCTCCGAAGAATGGTCCAAAGAGATCTTGACCTATCTAGAATCGGATACCACGCTACTCCAACGACCCGTCTATCACGATGGTACACTGTATGCAGGCGGCCTCGGACCGTACGACGGGAACGGGGCTGGTGCCGTATTCGCAATCGACGCGAGCGACGGCTCTCGAATCTGGCGGACCGAGGTCGACACCGACACTCGGCAACCCGCTGTCGACGGTGACTCCGTCTACATTAGCGGTGCAGAGGGGCAGGTTTTCTCACTGGCCGCGGACGACGGGACCATCGAGTGGGAGGTCGACGCGAACACCGAACGCTTCTCTCCCACGCTCACGGATGAAGCGCTTTACGTCAGCGGCGATGACAATACGGTGGTGTCGCTCGACCCGACTGACGGCAGCGAGCAGTGGCGGTTCGACACTAATGGTCACCCGGGTGAACCGGTTGCAGTAGTCGACGGAACTATCTACGCCAGCACGTATCGAGGAACTGTACACAGAATCGAGTGACTGATACGTAGAATAAGCCCATATTGACGGAACGCCTCTCGGTGACAGCCGCACTCGTCCTGGATGGTGAGCGTTCTATATGGAATTAACCAGGGTTAGAGAGTTTAGATTAACGGTATAATCACTATTTTTAAATGATCGTCTCGATACCTATGATTATGAATTCACGAACGGGTCGTCGCGCGTTTCTAAGCACAGTACTTACGGGCAGCGTCGCTGCATTCGCTGGCTGTGGTGGTGAAGACGGAACGGGAGGCGGAACAGAAGACGGAACTGACAGTCCGAGCGACGGGTCCGGAAGCACATCGAACAGTGGCATGAGCGGTTCCTATCCCATGTTCGGGGGCAAGCCCGAGCGGAACGGGTATCTGTCCGAGGAGTCCGGCCCGGACGACCCGACCGAGCAATGGAGCGTCAAGTTCGAGCCCACTTTCTACAACAGCCCCATCGTCGCAGATGGCGCCATCTACCAGACCTCACGGGATAGCGGAACGGTGTATGGAATATCCGCCGAGGATGGGTCCGAACTATGGACGTACGATATCGACCCCGGCGACTTCCCGGGAGAGCCAGCGGTCGCAGACGGCACCGTATTCGCCGGTGACAACGTCGGTGTCGTCCATGCTATCGACGCTGCCGATGGAACGGAACTATGGACACACGACAGTGGGACGACCAGTCTCGAGACATCGTGCGGCGTCGCTGTAGTCGATGACACGGTGTATGTCGGCCAGAGCTATCGGGGGGACGCGAAAGGAAAGTTGCTCGCGCTCAACGTCTCGAACGGAGACGTTCGCTGGGAATACAAGGACCTGACTGGGACTATCTCGGCGCCAATCGTCACTGATGGAACGGTCTACTTCGAAGACGAGGCCCTCCTATACGCCCTCAACAGCGACGATGGCTCCGAGGAATGGGTCGAGGATTTCAGGTCCTTCATGGAAAATGACACCGCATTACTGCAGCGACCGGTGTATCACGACGGAGCGCTGTACGCCGGCGGTCTGAAGCCGTATGATGGTGACGGTGGAGCGGCGATATACGCTATCGACGCCAGCGACGGCTCCCGACTCTGGCGGACCGAGGTCGATACCGAGACTCGACAGCCGGCCGTCGACGACGACTCCGTCTACGCCGCCGGTGCGGACGGTCGCGTGTTCTCGCTAGCCCAAGACGACGGCACCATCGAGTGGGAGGTCGACGCGGGGACATCGAAATACTCCCCAACAGTTGCCGACGATAGTCTGTATCTCGGCGGAGACTTCGATGGGTTCGTAGCACTCGACCCAGCGGACGGGAGCGAGCAATGGGAGTACGACATCGACGCCGACCCGGGTGAACCGGTAGCTATCGTCGATGGCACCATATACGCCAGTACCTGGAGAGGGGATATCCACGCTATCGAATAAGCGAACGCCTGGCTAGGACGGCGAGTATGCGCCTTCGAGACGGCTGCCAGTATGGTGTTTTTGAGCCTCAAAAGCGCGCTTCGCGCGTTCGAGTAACGGGCGACGGAGACAGTCCACAGTGATGCTACGTCGTGGCGGACGTCGAAATATCCGTCAGTACCCGTCCGGGTTGTCTCGAACACCGGGCTCGGGAGTCTCCAGTTGTGTTTTCAGGAACTCCGCGGTGCGGTCGTATGTCGACTCGTAGTGAGCCCCGTCGAAGGGGAAGCCGTGACCGCCGGGAACCACGCGATGGTCGACCGTGGTCAGCGGATCGAGCGTCTCGGCCAGTATCGCCGACTGCTGTGGGTCGACCACGCGGTCGTCCTCGCCGTGGAGCAGGAGTGTGGGCGGCATCGACATGTCGGCCTGCTCGACCGGCGAGGCGAGGTCGTAGGCTGCCGGGAGTTCTTCCGGTGAGCCGCCCAGGTACGTCTCCCGGCGGTCGTCCAGTCCCATGCGGAAATCGTAGATACCGCTGTAGCCCACCACCGCCGAAAGTGCCGACGACGCGCCGGGGTACATCTCGGGTTCGAGCGCCGGGTCGTCGGCCGTCGCCGCTGCGAGCACCACCAGGTTCGCGCCGGCGGAGTGACCCACGGCGGCGACGCGCTGTGGGTCCACCTGCTCGCACTCGGTGCGACACCACTCGATAGCAGCCTTCACGTCGACCAGCGCCGCGGGGAACGTGTGCTCGGGCGCGAGTCGGTACTGGGGTTCGACGACGAGATAGCCGGCTTCGGCGAGGTCGATGGCGTGGCGGGCGAACTCGCCCTTGTCCCCGACCGTGAATCCGCCGCCCCGGACCAGCACGGCAGCGGGTTTCGGTGCGGCGCTCGCCGTGGATTCGTACACGTCCAGTCGGAGGGTCTCACCGTCGACCGCGTGGAAGGGGACGTCTCGCCTGACGGTGACCGTCGTCTCCTCGGGTGTGTTCACGGTCGCCAGTCCGGTCGGCCGAAATAAAAACGCGTTGAGAGCGACAGTCGACTCGTCCGAAAGCAACAAATCGGTCGCGACGGCGCGGGGCGTCACCCCTCGATTTCGATGGGCTTGCCCCGGGCCGTGGCCCCCTGTGTGACCGGGAGCCTGACTTCGAGGATGCCGTTGCGGTACCGAGCGCCGATTGCCTCGTCGTCGACGCGCTTGGGGAACCGGAAGCGCCGGTGGTAGGTGCGGCGCTGGTTCCGCTGGGCGTCCTCGGTCTTCGCGGCGATGTTCAGCATGCCGTCGTCCCACGTGACGTCGATGTCCGCAACGTCGAACCCGGGGAGCTCGACGCTCAGTACGAACTCACCGTCTTCCTCGTACAGTTCGTAGTCGTCCGCACCTGTCTCGAAGAATTGTCCCGGAAGGTCGAGTTCTCGCATCCACGAACTCGGTGTGGTCGTGGGAAGCGCCATTGCTGTCACCTCTGTTATGTTCGAGATTTGCTAGCGGTTCGTAATAAATACCACGAACTATGCTACTGTTCGACATCCCTCAGGAACGGCCGCTATCATAGGGTTTTGCAACAATCGACCGGGCAGCTGCCAGCCGATATCACGTTGCATAGTGCTTGACGACCGCCCACGGCGTATCGATAGAACAAAGGAGAGAAATAGCCCATATTTAGGGAATTGATGTACGAGCGGTTCGTTCTGGCCCTGTATTTTCTCGCCGGCGTCTCGACACTGTTCGTCGCGCTGGCGTGGCGCCGGCGTGACAGCCCCGGTGGAACGCCTCTGGTGTTGTTCCACGTGGCGCTTGCGGTCGGCGCGTTCACGTACGCCCGAGACGTCGCCGCGACGTCGCTGTCGTCGCAGGTGCTCTACTGGCAGGTCGCGACGGTCGCACAGGGCGTCGTCGCTATCTCGTGGCTCTACGCCGCGCTCCAGTTTGCGAACTTCGACCGGTCGCTGACACGGCGCATCGTTGGACTGCTCGCGCTCGACCCGCTCCTCGTCGCGGTTGGCTTCCTGCTGCCCGGAATGCGGCTGTTGGAACTACCGGCGGCCGGGACGATGGGCTCGTTGCTCCACGCCACCGAGGCACAGATAACGCCACTGTTCCTCGTACACATGGGGACCATACTCGTGACGGCCCTGGCCGGGACCACCGTTCTCATCCAGCTGTTCGTTCGGTCGCGTCACCTCTACCGGACACAGGCCGCGGCGGTGCTCGTTGCGGGACTCGCCCCATGGACCGTCGCACTCACCCAGCGGTACTTCCTCCAGGTCCCAGAGGACGCGACAATCTTCGCCTGGGGTATCTCCGGCGTGGCACTGGCGGCCGGGCTCTACACGTTCAAGACGCTAGACCCGGTCCCGGCGGCTCACTCGACCGTCGTCGAGACCATGGGCGACGGGACTCTGATTCTCGACGTCGACGGCCGCGTCAGCGACGTCAACCCTGCCGCCAGAACGCTGCTCGCAGACGAGGAACTCGTCGGCCAGCCGATCGGCTCGGTGATCGAAGACTGGGAGCGGTTACAGGCCGGTGAGGACGGCCACCGGGACTGGGAGGAGCTGTCGGTGACGGTCGACGGCGAGGAACGGTTTCTGGAGGTCGAGACGACTTCCTTTACCGACCGCTTCGACGACGAGGTCGGCACGCTGGTCGTGCTTCGGGACGTCACCGACCGGAAACACCGCGAGCAGCGCCTCGAACAGTACAAGCTCATCTTCGACTCCGTCACCGAGCCGGTCTACGTCCTCGACGATGATGACCGCATCGTCCGGTACAACGAGCCGTTCGCGGAGCTGGTGGGGTACGACGGCGAGGCCCTCGTCGGCGAGCCGATATCAGTGGTCCTCGGGCCGGAGCCGACGGTCACCGACGGCGGGTTCAGTGACCACACCGAGGCGACGGTACGGACGGACTCGGGCACCGAGGTCCCCTGCGAACTGGACCTGGCGCCGGTCGAACTCCACGAGGGCGACGTCGGACGGGTGGGTATCATCAGAGACATCAGCCAGCGGAAGGCCATCGAGTCCGAACTGGCACAGACGACCGAGCGCCTGGAGACGCTCGTCGAGGCCTCACCGCTTGCCATCATCGCCCACGACACGGCAGGCATCGTCGATGTCTGGAACCCCGCCGCGGAGTCGCTGTTCGGCTGGAGGGCGGACGAAGTCCGGGGCGAGCAGCTTCCGATTCTCCCCGAGGACAACTACGACGAATTACTCGACCAGCACGAACAGATACAGGACGGGAAACACCTCACAGGCTGGGAGACCGAACTGCAGCGCAAGGACGGGCGGACGATACCGACCAGCGTGTCGGCCGCACCGATACGGGACACGGACGGCGACATCGTCGGCACCGTCTCCATCATCGCGGACATCACCGAACAGAAGGCCAGACAGCGCCGGCTCGAGCGACAGAACGAGCGGTTAGACGAGTTCGCCAGCCTCGTCAGCCACGACCTCCGGAACCCACTCCAGGTCGCGACCGGCCATCTCCAGCTGGCGCGGGCGGGCGACGCCGACGTCACGTCCCATATCGACGACGCCGAGAGCGCACTGACCCGGATGGAAGCGCTCATCGAGGACACGCTCACGCTGGCCAGACAGGGTCGCGATATCGGCGAGACCGAACGCGTGTCGATAGAGCGACTGGCCGAACGGGCCTGGGGCAACGTCGCGACCGGAGCCGGCAGACTCGCGGTGGCCGACCCACCGGTCCTCGACTGTGACCCCGACCGCGCGGTAGAGCTACTGGAAAACCTGTTCAGCAACGCGGTAACCCACGGCGGCGGGACAGAGGCCGACCCCGTGACCGTGACCGTCGGGGCGCTGCCCGACGGGTTCTACGTCGCCGACGACGGGACGGGTATCCCGGACGGGACGGCCGAGATGGTGTTCGAATCAGGCTTTACGACTGCCGAGGACGGGACGGGCTTCGGGCTCGAAATCGTCCAGACCATCGCGGACGCCCACGGCTGGCACGTCGACGTCACGGAGAGTGAGAGCGGTGGTGCCCGGTTCGAGTTCAGTGTCTAGGGATGCGCGAAGTAGGCGACCGACTCGCCGTCGGGGTCGACACGGTCGACGCGGGCGAAGCCGATTCGCTCGAACTGGAGCATATCGTCGGCCTCGTAGTCGAGATAGCCCGGCTCGGCGACGCCGGTCACGTCGCCGTCCATCGTTCGCAGTCGGAGCTCGGGGCCGTCGGCCGGTGCCCAGTGGACCACGTCAACACCCTCCTCGCGGACCGCCGTGATGTCGTCACCGACGTACTCGAACGCGTCGCGGGTGTGTCGCACGCAGCCGTAGCCCTTGAGCCAGACGCGGTCGCCGTGGTCGGGGAGGTCGTCGCCCTCGACGACGACGCCGGGGTCGACGGGGATGTCCCGCCGGCCTCGGTCCTCGAAGTCGGGATGCAGCGGCGGGTGGCCGGCGTCCGGACCACCGACGACCTGGCGTTCGACGAGCCCGCCGAACGCCTCGTCGTCGCGGACGAAGAACGCGCGGTCGGTGTCGTCGTCGATTAGTTCGCGGTTGTTGGCGTACACGGACGATATCGCGAGGTCGACGTCGGAGGTGGAGGTCCCGAGTTCGACCATCGCGTCGACGAGCGCCTCGCCCCGGATGCCGCGCCGTCGGAGGCTGGCGACCGTCGGCGCGCGCGGGTCGTCCCAGCCGTCGAGTTCGCCCTCGGCGATGAGCTCGCCGATGGTCGAGGTCGACATCGAAACGTCGTAGGCATCGACCTGCACGTGGCCCCAGTGGACGACCTCGGGGTACTCCCAGCCGAAGTAGTCGTAGACGAAGCCCTGTCGCTTCGCGGAGTCCTGCAGGTCGATACCGCGGATGATGTGGGTGATACCGAGCAGGTGGTCGTCGACGCCGCTCTGGAAGTCGAGCATCGGCCAGCAGCGGTACTGTGCCGCCTCCTCGCGCGGGTGAGGGGTGTCTATCATCCGAAAGGCAACGAAGTCACGCAGCGCGGGGTTCTTGTGGGTGATGTCGGTCCGGACCCGCAGCACCATCTCGCCGCTCTCGTACTCGCCGTCGACCATCGCTTCGAACTCCTCGGCGACGGTCTCGGTGTCTTTCTCGCGGTGGGGACACGCCTCGCCGCTGTTCTTCAGGTCGGAAAACTCCCCCTGCGGACAGGAACACGTGTAGGCCCCGCCCTGCTCGATGAGTTCGCGGGCGTGGTCGTAGTAGACATCGACGCGGTCGCTCGCTTTGACCACGTCGTCGGGCTCGAAGCCGAGATACTCGATAGCGTCGAGAATCGCGTCGTAGGCGTCGAGGTCCGGGCGCTTGGTCTCGGGGTCGGTGTCGTCGAACCGGCAGATGAACTCCCCATCGTAGCGGTCCTTGTACGTGCCGATGACGGCGGCCATCCGCGCGTGACCGATGTGCCACGGGCCGTTGGGGTTCGGAGCGACGCGCATCCGCACCTCGCCGTCCTCGGCGTTCGGGAGGTCCGGCAACGGGTGGTCGTCGCCCTCGTCCTCGCTCTCTATCTCGTCTAACTTCTCGGGGGCGAGTTCCGCGATGCGCTCTCGGCGCTGTTCGCTATCCATTCCGTTGACCCGCTCGACCACGGGTGCGATGATACCGGGAATCTCGTCGCCGTACTCCCGGAACTCGGGGTTCTCGCCCATCAGCGGCCCCATAATAGCCCCGACCTGTGCCTCACTGTCGTGTTTGACCGCGTTGAGGAGGGCGTTCGTCTCGGCGGCCTCCTCGATACGCTGGCGTAAGTCGTCGTCCATGGTCGAACGGTCCGGTGGGCGGCCTCAAAACGCCGTCGGGTTCGGTCAGCCGCCAATATGTGTACCGATCCGCTCCAACGCCGCCAGTCCGGTCACCTCGCCGGATTCGTCGGGGACGGTCCAGACCGCCAGTACAGGCAGTGACTCCCGAAGTGCGGCCAGCGACTCCTCCTGGACAGCCTGCTTTCCCAGACAGCGCTCACAGTCGCCGGGGTCCTCGATGACCTTGTTGACGACCAGCGTCCCCACCGGGACCTCGAACTCCCGCAGCTGGGCGACCAGCCGTTCGCTCTCGCGGACGGCCATCGTCTCGGGGATGGTCACGACGCGGAACTCCGTTCGGGTGGGGTCCCGGAGCACTTCGCCGACCCGTTCCATCCGGTCGCGCATCTGGGTGAAGCTGTCGGCTTCCTCGCGGCGTCTGCGTCCCATCGGCCCGAACAGCATGGTCCGAGCGGTGTCGACCTTCCGGCGGACCTGGTCGCGCAAATCGAGCGCAGTCGCCAGCCCGCGGTCCATCACCTGCGGAAGATCGAGCAGGCGGAGCGTGTGGCCAGTCGGCGCAGTGTCGAAGACGACCCGCTCGAACCGGTCGTCGTCGACGTACGTCGCCAGCCCGTCGATAGCGGCGAGCTCGTCGCTGCCCGGTAAGACGCCCGAACTGAACAGCTCGGCGACTTGCTCCTCGTCTAGGTGGATACCGGCGTCGTCGAACTCCTCGGCCAGCGCCTCGAAGATGACCTCGTAGCGGTCGACACCCGCTTGCGGGTCGATTTCGACGCCCCAGAGCCGGTCGCGTATCTCGACCGGCTCGGCGCCGATGGACTGTTCGACGGCGTCGCCCAGCGAGTGAGCCGGATCCGTCGAGACAACCAGTGTCTCGAACCCCTCGCGGGCCAGTTCCAAGCCGGTCGCCGCCGCGACGGTCGTCTTTCCGACCCCTCCTTTGCCGCCGTAGAGGACGAACTCTGTCACGGCTCCCCGTTAGTATCAGACAGACATAACTCTCCGGTGTCGGTGGGACCGTTCGACTGTGTCTCACACCGACACGTTGATTTTTATATCACAAGAATTACTGTGAAATATGTCTCGAAACACAGGTGTTCGGACGTACGGGCTCGTAGCAGTCGGACTGATGGTCGGCCTCGCTGGGTGTGGCGGGATACTCGGCGGCAGCGGATGTAGCCCCGGCGAGACGGAGATAGCCGAGGCGAGCGGGGAGGTGTCAGTCACCGGCGAAGTGACTGAGACCGGTCAGGGGTCGTTCACCATCGACGACGGCACCGATACGGCGTTCGTCCAGAGCCAAGACGACGTCTCCGAGGGCGACTGTGTGACCGTCGAGGGTGTCGCGAGCGATACGAGTAGTATGCCCGGTGCGAACGTGACGATAGCCGCAGAGAGCGTCTCGGTCAACTAACGACTAGCCCGAACTCCACTGGGGGCGCGTAACAGTGTCGCCGCTCAGTACTCGCGTTCGACCAGGTAGTCCGCGATACCGGACAGCAGGTCACGCGCCTCGTTGTCCGGGAGGACTTCGAGGTTCTCCTTGCCGCTGGTGACCAGCTCCTGGGCGCGAGAACGGGCGTACTCGATAGAGCCCGCCGTCCGGAGCGTCTCGACGGCCTCGTCGATTTCGGCCTCGGAGACCGCCTCGACGGAGTCGGTGTCGACCAGGTTCGCGACGTCGACGCCCTGCTGGCGGGCGTGCAGCGTCACGAGCGTCTGCTTGTTCTCGACGAGGTCAGACCCCCGCTGTTTGCCGAGCTTCTCGGAGGGCGTCGTCAGGTCGAGCAGGTCGTCCTGAATCTGGAACGCCCGCCCGACGTCGAGGCCGTGGTTGTACAGCGCCTCGACGGTCTCCTCGTCGGCGCCCAGCAGGGTCGCCGGGATGGCCGCCGCCGCGCCATACAGCACAGCGGTCTTGAGCTCCACCATCTCGAGGTACTCATCGGGTGTCACCGCATCGCGTGCCTCGAACTCGATGTCGAGCGACTGGCCCTCACAGATTCGCGTACAGGTCTCGGCCAGGCGCCTGTTCGCGGCGACGGTCCGGTCGTGGGCCGCGCCGGTCGAAAGCAGGAATTCGAAGGCCTTCGAGTACAGCGTATCGCCGGCCAGAATAGCCGTCGAGAGGTCGTACTCCTTGTGGACGGACGGGACCCCGCGTCGGAGGTCGTCGTCGTCCATGATGTCGTCGTGGATGAGGGTAAAGGTCTGGATGACCTCGATGGCGATAGCCGCCGACAGCAGGTCGGCCTCCCCGTCGTCGAGCGTGGGAAACGCGCGGTAGTCGGCCTCCGGCGGTTCGACGGAAAGCAGCGACTCACCGACCAGGAGGAGGACCGTCGGACGAAGCCGCTTCCCGCCGGCGTCGAGCAGGTATCGAGTCGCCTCGTAGAGTCCCTCTGGCCGGGTGACCGGTAGCTCCTCCGGGAGCGCCTCGTTAATCCGCTCGCGACGGGCGAGGATTGCTTGTTCGACCTGCTGATGGCGTTCTGACATACTTATTCGGTGAGCTGGATCATGTTCCCGTTGCGGGTGATATGCAGGTCACGACCGACCTTGAGCCCGAAGTCCTCGGCGAGGTCGACGTACGGCGAGAACCCTTTGAGGCTCTGGTGGGCCGGGATGACGTGCTGTGGCTGCAAGGCGTCGAGCATCTGGTAGTGCCCCTCCTCGCGGAGGTGGCCCGAGACGTGGATGTCGTCGTAGATGCGTGCGCCCTGCATGCCCAGGAGCTTCTCGGACTGGTAGCGCTGCCCCTCGTTGGTCGGCTCCGGGATGACCCGGGCCGAGAACAGCACCTTGTCGCCGTCGTCCAGTTCGTAGGGCGTCTCGCCGCGACCCATACGGGTGAGCATCGCGCGGGGCTCGCCCTGGTGGCCGGTGACGATGGGCAGGAAGTTCTCCTTGCCCTCGTTCATAATCCGCTTGAACGTGCGGTCGACGGACTTGCGGTGGCCGTACATTCCGAGGTCGTCGGGGAAGTCAACGAAGTCCAGTCGTTCCGCAGTCCCCGAGTACTTCTCCATCGAGCGACCCAGCAGGACCGGCTGGCGGCCCATGTCCTCGGCGAACTCGACGAGGCTCTTCACGCGGGCGATGTGCGAGGAGAACGTCGTGGCGACGATACCGCCGTCGTAGTCCTCGATGCTCGTCATCACGTCCTTGAGGTGTCGTCGAGCGACGGACTCGGACGGTGTTCGACCCTTCTTACCGGCGTTGGTACAGTCCTCGATGTAACAGAGCACCCCTTCGCCCTCGCGGCCGATCTCCCGGAACCGCTTCATGTCGATAGGGTCGCCGATGACCGGCGTGTGGTCCATCCGCTTGTCGAGGCCGTAGACGACGGCGCCCTCGGGGGTGTGGAGCACGGGGTTGATGGCGTCGATGATGGAGTGTGTGACGTTGACGAACTCGAGTTCGGTCCGCTCGCCGATCTGCATCGTCTCGCCGGCCTCCATCTTCTGGAGGTCGTTCTGGACCCCGAACTTCTCTTCGCCCTTGATTTGCTGTTTGACCAGCTCGATAGTGAACGGCGTCGCGACGATGGGGGCATCGTAGCGGTGTGCCAGCTTCGAGATGGCGCCGATGTGGTCCAGGTGACCGTGAGTCGGCACGATAGCTTTCACGTCGCCTTCGAGTTCGGACATAACCCGGTCGTCCGGGATGGCGCCCATGTCGATGAGGTCGAGCGAGTGCATCCGCTCGGTCTCGACGTTGTCGTGAATCAGTACCTTCGAGAGGTTCAGGCCCATGTCGAAGATGACGACGTCGTCGCCCGCTCGGACGGCCGTCATCTGTCGGCCCACAGCCTCGTATCCGCCAATTGTTGCGATTTCGACTTCCATGGTTATAGCTCCGAGTAGGAGCCGCCCGCGAGCACGCGGTCGGGGCTGGCAACGACGGTAACGGCTGAAACGGCGTCTCGGTTCCTGTGGACGACGAGGCCGGCCGGGTGTCGCCCGTAGCCTCGCTGTCCGTCGCAGAGGACTCGCGTCCCGACGACTGGTCCCGTCGTCTGCCGGCCGCCGACCCGTCGCGGGCGGCCGTGCGCTCGGTTATCAGCGCCTACAACGCGAGTTCATAAAACGGTGTGGGTTCCGCCCTCGCGAGTCGTCGGCGACTACGAGTCCTCGAGCGCGTCAGAGAGGGGATCGCTATCGGATTTCGTCTCGAAGGGTGTCGATTCGCCGGGCTCGTCGTCGGGGTCTTCGGGACCCTCGTCGTCACCGCTGTCACCCTCCGGTGTCTCCTCGTCCCCGGAGAACAGACCCGAGACGTCCTCGACCGACTCCTCTCCGCCGTCGTCGTCCGTCTCGCCGAAGAGGTCATCGGCCGTCCGGGGGGTGTCCGGTGACTCGTCGCCGCTTTCTTCCATCTCCCAGCCCGGCGACTCTTCGGCAGACGAGGACTCGTCTGTCGGGCCCGTGGCCCCGGAGTCATCGGCCTCGCTTTCGGCGGGCACCGCCGTCTCGAACTCCGACGGGTCCGGCGGCGACCACTCCTCTGGCTGGGTCTCTGTCGGTCCGGAGTCGCTCTCTGTCGTCCCAGCCGACTCGGGGTCGCTCGCTGCTATCCCATCGTCCTCACCGGCTGTGGTCGACTGTTCGACCCACTCGGTCGAGTCGGTCGTCTCCGTCGGGGACTTCTCGGTCACGGCACCGCTCTCGTCGTCCAGTACGGGTTCGTCGGGCCGGGGCGCAGCGTCCGCGGGCGTGACCGCTTCGTCAGTTCCGGTCGCGTCCGCTGGTGGTTCGGGCTGGCTCTCTGGCTCAGGGGACTCGACGACGGTCTGTTCGTCGGTGGAAGGCTCCGGCGGCGAGTCGGTCCCAGTCCCGCCCTCGGCGGGTTCCGGTTCTTCCCGGACCGTCTCGGTAACGTCATCGGTGCCGTCGGACGATGACTCGTCGTCCACTGTGTCGGTGGCCGGTGGGGCTGCACCTGTGGCTCCGGCAGTATCCTCAGTGGTGTCATCGTCGGTAGCCGCCTCCTCGTCGTCGGTCGCGTCGGCCGTCTCGGTGGCCGCCACGTCGACCGCCCGGCCCTGCACGAGGCCGGCCATCGTCGCGTCGGCGACGAGTTTGTACGCCAGCCCGGACAGTCCCGACAGGAGGAGCAACACGCCGATAGCGACGAGCGCGATAGCCGCCACGACGGGACCGGTCGCCCCGCCACCGGTGACGGAGCTGAGTCCCTGCGTGCCCACGATGGCCACACCGCCGCCCACGAAGACACCGGCGACCAGCGTCACCGCGAGGAGATAGCCGACGAAGCGGACACCGTATCGGTAGACATCTGATAACCCAGCAGCAGACATAGTCGCACAAATGATAACTGCGGTCAAATAGGTTACGACGGCAGTATCACGCGTTGTTACCAGCGACGGTCGTCCCGGGGTCGCCGCCGGCGAGGAAGGTGCCGAGGGCTTCGGGGCCGAAGACGTGGGCCGGCGATGAGAGGGCGAGCAGCGCCCGTATCTTCCCGGCCATCCCGCCCGATACGTCCGTCGCCTCACTGGCGCCCAGCGCCGACGCCACCTCGTCGAAGGCCGTTATGCGGTCGATAACCTCGCCCTCGTCGTTGAGGACGCCCGGGACCGTCGAACAGACGCCGACCCGGTCGGCCTCGACCGCCGGGGTGAGTTCGACCACGAGTTCGTCGCCGCTCAGGACAGTGGTCCCCTCGCCCCGGTGGGCCACGAGGTCACCGTGGAGGACGGGGACAAAGCCCTCCGCGAGCAGCGTCCGAACCTGTTCGGTCGGGAGGGCCAGCGCCCCCGCGGCATCTCGACTCGCGGCCGAGAGCGGGTGGACCGGGACGGCGGGGACACCCCGCTCGGCCAGCGCCGTGACGACGGCGTCGTTGAGCCGTTTCATCGCGCCGTGGATGGCCGTGACCCCGGCCGCGTCGTGGGTCCCTTCGGTCGTGCTGACGCCGTACTCGGCGGCGTGGTGGTGGCCGAAACTGCCGCCCCCGTGGACCACGACCAGCCGCTCGTCGCTGGCTGCGACGGCGTCGGCGGCCGACGCGAGCGCGTCGTCGTCGACGGTCTCGGGCTGGTCTTTCTCGGTGACGACGCTCCCACCGAGTTTCAGGACGACGGTCACTCCGCCCGGACCCCCTCGGTGTCCAGTGCCGCTCGGAACGCCTCGTCACAGCCCGGCGTGTACTTCAGTGCCGTCAGTGCGGCGTCCGTCTCGTCGAGGGCGACGATACAGCCCCCACCGCCGGCGCCGGTGAGCTTCGCGCCCACAGCGCCCGCGTCGCGGGCCGCCCAGACCATCGTATCTAGCGAGCGAGAGGACACCCCCAGCGCCCCGAGTAAGCCGTGATTGAAGTCCATCAGCTCGCCCAGCGTCTCCGTGTCCTCGGTCCTCAGTACGGCCTCGCCCTCCCGGACGATATCACCGATTGTCTCGACGGTGTCGGCCGCGAAGTCGTACTCCTCGCGGAGCTCGCGGACGCCCGCGACGAGCTGTCCGGTGTCGCCGGCCCCGCCGTCGTAGCCGATGACGAACGGCAGGTTCCCGACCCCATCGACGCGACGGCAGTCGTCGCCCTCGACGCGGACCGCCCCGCCCATCGCCGAGCAGAACGTGTCCGCGCGGGAGGCCTCCCCGTCCTGGACCGCCGCTTCCACCTGATAGGCCCGGTCGGCTATCTCCTCGGGCGACAGTTCGACGCCCAGTTCGCGACAGCCCGCGTCGATGGCCGCACAGGCGACCGCCGCCGACGAGCCAAGACCCGCACCCAGCGGAATATCGCTCTCTATCCATATCTCGAAGCCCGCATCGGGCGCGTCTGCTGCGTCCCTGACCTGGGCGACGGCCTCGTTGACGTAGCCCGTGGCCGCCTCCACCAGGGAGTTCTCCGCGTCGACGTCGGGGTGGTCGGTGTCGTCGCCGACGTACTCGACGGTGAAGCCGTCGAGCTGGAGGTCCTCGGCGTGGACGACCAGCCCTTCGTCTATCTCTTCGGCCGTGACGCGGGCCCGGCGTTCGATGGCACACGGGACCGCCGGTTCGCCGTAGACGACTGCGTGCTCCCCGAACAGGTACACCTTGCCGGGAGCGCTCGACGTGACCATACCCCAGCCTGTGCGTGCAGGGTGTTAGGTGTTTTCGGACGCAGGCCGGCGGTCAGCGATATGCCTCTAGCAGGTCGTCGAGCAACAGACAGCGCGGGTCGGTCACGGGGTAGGCCGTATCGATGTACTCCTCGGCGGTCTCGATATCGCCCCGGACGGCGTACTGCCTGACACGCGCCGCGTTCTCGTAGAAGGCCTCGTTCAGTTCGGCGTCGTCGTGGCCGTCAGCGGTCGCCGGCCCCGAGGCGAACAGTTCGCTCCGTATCTCATCGAAGTCGACCATCTCGGCCTCGTACTCGCCGAGTTCCGAGAGGACGTACTCCACGGCGAAGCGCTGGAACTCCGACTTGCTCGAGAAGACGTCGTCCTCGACCATCTCCTCGACGCGGTCCATCACCGCCTCGGGGAAGCGAACTGTTGATTTGACCACGTTGTTCGACCCAGACAGTGCGTGATTATAAATTCACCTCAGCGTGCAAGCTTTCCAACAGTTCGGACCCGGCGGCGAGTTACCGCTCGCGGACCCGGAACGACATCTCCTGGCGGGGATGGGCGGTGAGCGAGGGCATCAGTTCCAGCGGCGTCTCGCCCAGAAACTCCAGTTCGTACTGCTGGGCCGTCGCCGCGACGATGAGCTGGGCCTCGAGCATCGCCAGGTGCTTGCCGATGCAGTGGCGCGGGCCGCCGCCGAAAGGGAAGTAGGCAAAGCGGGGCCGCTCTTTCGCTCGCTCCGGTCGCCACCGCTCCGGGTCGAACGTCTCGGGGTCGTCGTAGAACCGCTCAGAGCGGTGGACGCCCCACTGTGGCAACATCAGGGTCATTCCCTGCTCGATGGGGTAGCCCGACAGCGTCACGTCCTCGGTGGGCTCGCGGAACATCACGTACACCGGCGGGTACAGCCGCATCGCCTCCTGGATGACCCACTCCAGATACTCCAGTTCCCGGACGTGTTCCATTCCGGGGCGGCCCTCGCCGACGACCGCGTCCAGCTCCTCGTGGACCCGTCGCTCGATGTCGGGGTGCTCAGAAAGCAGGAACCACGTGTAGGTCAGCGTCAGCGCCGTGGTGTCGTGGCCCGCAAGCAGCATCGTCATCATCTCGTCGCGCAGTTGCTCAGGGCTCTCGACGCCGTCGTCGCGGGCGCGGATGAGCACCGACAGGAAGTCCATCGGGCCGTCGTCGCCGCTGCCGGCCGTCCGCTCGCGCACCGCGATAATGTCGTCGAGAATGCCATCGAGGGTCTCGACGGCCGCGTCGAACTCGGCGTCGTCGGGCATCGGCATCCACTCCGGCGCGGCGAAACGCAGCGGGTCCGGCTCGAATCGCTGGCCCAGCGGGAGCAGCTGTTCCTCTATCGTCTCGACGCGCTCCTCGCTCAGCTGGACACCCATCATCAGGTCGAGGATGACATCGAGCGTGGTCCGTGTCATCGCCCGCTCGACGTTGACCACGTCCCCCTCAGACCAGTCGGCCAGCCGGTCTTCGGCGTGGTCGGTGATGCGGTCGGCCATCCCCGCCAGCCGGCGCATCGAGAACGCCGGGTTCGCCAGCTGACGCTGTTGCTCCCAGGTGTCGCCCTCGGAGAGCAGCAAGCCATCGCCCAGCAGGTCCCCCAGCGCGTCGCCCTGGAAGTCCGGTTTCCGGAATCGGTCGGCCTCCGAGACCAGCACTCGCTCGATAGCGGTCGGGTCCGACAGCATCACCGTCTCCAACGGGCCCATGTCGAAGTAGGCCACGTCGCCGTATGCGTCCTCTAACGCCGAGATAAATCTGAACGGGTCCGAGGCGTAGGTCCGACTGCTCCCGAACAGCGGTTCGCCTTTCGGTCCGGGTGGCGTTTCTGCCATTGGGCCGGGTTAGGACTCAACACGTTTGAATTGCGTGCCAAATGGGACCGAGACGGCGCAGTTCCCACGCGGAGTGGCGTCCCCACGACGGCCCTGCTACTCGAATGCGTACACCCAGCCATCGAGGTCGCCGACGTAAACGGTGCCGTCGTGGACCGCGGGGCTACTGACGACTGACCCGGCTGTGTCGACGCTCCACTCCGTGGTTCCCGACTCCGCGTCGAGCCCGACGACACTGCCATCCGTCGTCCCGACGTACGCCGTCTCCGAGACGACCGCCGGACTGCTCCTGACCGACAGGGACCGTTCCCACTCGACGGTCCCAGATTCGGTCTCGAGCCCGACGAATCGGTCACCACCGACGAGGGTGCGACCGTCCGCCACCGCCGGACTACCCATCAGCACAGTCGCGACCTGAAGCCGCGACTGGGGCGGTTCCGCCGCGGCCCCATCGGTCCGCGAGGGAGTGCCAGCCTGCCACACACGTTCACCGCTCGCGGCGTCGACGGCAGCCGTATCCGGATACTGACCGACGTAGAGGACCCCGTCGACCACTGCGGGACTGCTCGGGACGGTCCTGGTGGTCTGGAGCCGTTCGACACCGGTTGTCGAGTCCCCACCGGACAGGCGCTCCACTCGGCTCCCGTCCGTACCTGCAGCGGTGTCGAACCGGGACGACCACTGTGGCTCCCCGCTGTCCGCGTCGACGGCGTACAGCTCTTTCGCAGTGGCGACGTACACCGTGCCGTCGTCGACGGCTGGCGTACTCACGGCGTCACCGGCGGACTGTGCCTGCTGGCCGCCAACGGACAGTCGATTCTCCGATGGGTCCCGCCGACCGTTGCGCTCTGTTGTCCCGGCCAGCTCGCGTCGCCACCGTTCCGCACCGGTCCTCTCGAATGCGAGCAACGTACCCTCGTTGTCCCCGACGTAGACGGCGTCGTCCACGACGGTGGGGCTGCTGGTAACTGGGCCGGGTGTGTCGACCTGCCACTCCTCTGAACCGTCGGCCGCCGCCAGCGCGTAGAGACCGTCACTGCCTCCGACGTGTACGGTCCCGTCGACCACTGCAGGGCTACTTATTCCGGCTTGTCCGATCTCCGTATTCCAGCGCACCCGGCCACCGTCGCCGAGAGCGTAGACGACCCCGTCCACCGAGCTGACGTAGACACTGCCGTCGACGACTGCGGGGCTGGACCGTACCGGACCGTCAGTCTCGACGCGCCACGTCTCTGTACCCTCAGCGGTCGGTCCCGTACCGTCCGGTCGGTGGCCGGTGTTCGCCGCGTCGTAGCGGAACATCGGTATCCCGCCTTTTGCCCCGTCGGCTGATTCGTTCGTTTCGGTCCCCGAGATAGTCGG
Organism: Haloarcula rara; assembly: GCF_029338235.1. Classification (GTDB taxonomy): domain Archaea; phylum Halobacteriota; class Halobacteria; order Halobacteriales; family Haloarculaceae; genus Haloarcula; species Haloarcula rara. The sequence goes on along the minus strand of NZ_CP119785.1, from coordinate 2,735,601 downwards.
CGTGGACGACGGGGACGTCTGCCCAGAACACCCGGAGAGCGCGGCCGCACCTGCCAGTGAAAGCGTTTTCAGCAGGCGCCGCCGGGTCAGTCGTCGGTCGGTCATACGGGAACATTCTCCCTGATAATTAAAGTATCTTTGCGGCCCGGAACGAGCTACAACCACCGAACCGGGTCGAGGTTCCAGTCGGTGTTCCCTCTGGCCCACACGCCGCCCAGCCCGCCGAGGGCACTCAGCCCGACGGTGTACACGAGGAAGAACCCGAACACGATAGCGAGGAAGACACCGTACCCCGGTGACGACGGTGAGATACCGACACCCAGCAGTCCGGCGACGAACAGCGACGGGACGAACAGCGCAAGCAGCGGAATCATGGCGGCGACCCCGGCCAGCGTCCCGACCCACAGGCCGCTCCGGTAGCCACCGCCGTGGCGGTTGGCCGCGACGGCCCCGCCCACGACCGAGGAGAACGGGAAAATAGAGAGCGCCAGCGTCACCAGCGCGCCCCAGCCCGCGTCGACGAAGGTCTCACGCATACCGATGGGTGTCGACGTCGGCGGATATATAATGTGGTGGCCGCCCGCTCAGATGTCGAGCTCGTACTTCGCGTAGTTGCCCAGCCAGCCGCCGAGCGCACTCAGCCCGACGGTGTAGAGCGCGCTCATGACCGCAGCGAAGAAGAAAAACAGGAGGCCGAAGGCACCGAACGCCCCCGGCGCGCCCGAGCCGACGTAGAACACGCCGAAAAAGAGGACGAAGAGCCCGAAGAAGACGGCACCGACCACCAGGCCGAGGACCCCCGAGATAGCCCCGACTCGAAGCCCGTCCGAGCGGGTCCCGCCCTCGAGGTAGCCGGCGACTGCCCCGCCCAGCAGCGTCGAAAAGGGGACGAAACTCAGGACGATGCTCACGACGGCGCCGATGACGGCGTTGAGGAGGGTGTCGTGTTCTGCCATCGCCGCTCGCTACACCGTCGGGGGTAGTATGGCTTTGGGTGAGTGAAAACCCGATTACAGTCACACGTCCCAGCGAGCGTGGCCAGCACGCTCGGTCCGTGGTCAATACGGCCGCTGTCGGCACTGGTGGCCGTCGCGAAAAGGGAAAATCGACCGATCAGAGTTCGGATTCGAAGTCGTCCAGACCGTAGGACGGCTCGGCACCGCGGCGGTCGAGCGTCTCGTTGGCCAGCAGCCAGTAGACGACCGACAGCGCCTTTCGCCCCTTGTTGTTGGTCGGGACGACCAGGTCCACGTTGGACGTGGTGTTGTTGGAGTCACACATAGCGATGACAGGGATGCCGACCGTGATGGCCTCCTTGACGGCCTGGGCGTCGCCGATGGGGTCGGTGACGACCACGACGTCCGGCTCGATGTAGCCGTCGTAGTCCGGGTTCGTCAGCGTCCCGGGGATGAATCGACCCGTGCGGGCTCGAGCGCCGACGGCGTCGGCGAACTTCTCGGCCGGGAACCGGCCGTACTGGCGCGAGGAAGCCACGAGAATCTGCTCGGGCTCGTAGTTGGCCAGGAAGTCCGCTGCGGTCCGAATCCGGGAGTCCGTCATCGAGACGTCCAGCACGTAGAGCCCGTCGGTCCTCACACGATGGATGAACCGCTCCATGTCCTGGGTCTTCTGCTGGGTCCCGATGTGGACACCGGCGCCCAGGTAGTCCTCGACGGGGATGAGGAGGTCAGCCTCGCTCTGCTCGTCGGGCATGACGTCCTCGTCGAGCTGGGGGGCGTCCTCTTCCTCGGCTTCGGCTGCCACCTCGTCGGCGGCCTCCTTGTCAGCTGTTGCTGCCTCGGCCTCGTCGGCGTCGGCGGGCTGTTCGACTTCTTCGGTCTCCGCGTCGGCGTCGGGCTCTGCCTCGTCCTCCTCGGACGGGTCGAACTCCGACTCCTCTGCGTCGAGACCTTCTTTCTCGTTGCCGCTCATACTGCGTTGTCCTCGATACGGATGAGTTCGTTCAGCTTGGCAGTGCGCTCGCCACCGACGGCGCCCGTCTTGATGAACGGCGCGCCGGTCGCCACGGCGAGGTGTGCGATGGTGGTGTCCTCGGTCTCGCCGCTGCGGTGGGAGACAACGGACTCGAAGCCGTTCTCGGTCGCCAGTTCGATAGCGTCGACGGCGTCCGAGAGCGTCCCGATCTGGTTGGGCTTGATGAGGATGGAGTTGCCAGCACCCTGCTGGATACCGGTCTGCAGGCGCTCGACGTTGGTGACAAAGAGGTCGTCACCGCAGATGAGCGTCTGGTCGCCGACTTCGTCGGTCAGCTCGGCGAAGGCCTCGTAGTCGTTCTCGTCGAGGGGGTCCTCGACGTAGACGAGGTCGTACTCCTCGACCTTCTCGGCGATGTAGTCGATCATCTCGTCGGTCGACTTGACGCCGTCGTCGAAGACGTAGCCGTCCTCCTCGTCGTCGTACAGCTCCGCACCGGCGACGTCCAGACCGAACTGGATAGCGAAGCCGACGTCGTCCGCGACGGTCTCGACGGCCTCGGCCATAATCTCGAAGGCCTCGTCGTCCGAAACCGACGGCGCCCAGGCGCCCTCGTCGCCCTTGCCAGCCGGGATACCCCGGTCGGCGAGGATGTCGTGGACTTCCTGGTGGACCGCCGCGTTGGCGAAGACGGCCTCTTCGACGCTCGGCGCGCCGATGGGAGCCGACAGGAACTCCTGGATGTTGGTGGCGTCCGCGGCGTGTTCGCCGCCGCCGACGATGTTACCCAGCGGCGTCGGGAACTCGTTGCCACGGAAGGTGCCACCGAGGTGCTGGTACAGCGGGGCGCCGAGCACGTCGGCGCCGGCCGCGGCGGCCGCCATCGAGATGGCGACGGCGGAGTTGGCGCCGATGCTGGAGAAGTCGTCCGTGCCGTCTGCGGCCCGGAGCGCGTTGTCGACGTCGCGCTGGTTGCCGGCGTGAACCTCGCCGACGAGGCGGGGAAGCGCATCTTCGCGAGCGTTCGCGATGGCTTCCTGAGCCGGCAGTTCCAGAGCCTCGTACTCGCCGGTGCTTGCGCCGCTCGGTGCCTTGCCGCGACCGAAGCCCCCACTCTCGGTGAGAACGTCGGCCTCGACTGTCGCGTTGCCACGCGAGTCGAGGACGCGGCGGAGTCGGATGTCAGTGATTAGCGTCATTTGTGGTCACCTCGTTTGACGGTGAACGGAAGGACGCCAGCGTCGTACTCCTCGGCCGCGATGAGGATGGGCTGGGTGTGTTCCGTCTCGATGAGCACGGGTGCGCCGTGGGCCAGCTGGAGCGCTCGCGCTCCCAGTTTGCGGGCCTTCTCGTATCGGCTTTCCTGTGCGTTCATTGATAGGGAGCGACGATGTCGACCAGGTCTTTGTGCGAGACGAGCATCCGGCGACAGCAGTGTCGCTCGACGCCGAGCTCGTCGAGGACCATCTCGGGGTCCTCTGGCTCTTCGGCCTCGCGGGTGCGGGCCTTGAACTCCTCCCAGTGCTCGCCGACGACGTTACCGCACGTGAAACACCGGACCGGTACCATCATATCCTGGTCACCTCAGCGGTAGGATTTCTGGTAGCGGGCCCGGGCGCCGGGACCGCCCCACTTCTTGGGTTCGGACTGGCGCACGTCGTTGACCAGCAGCGAGCGGTCGAACTCCATGAACGCGTCGCGGAGCTCGGCGTCGTTGGTGAAATCGACGAGGCCGCGGGCGATGGCAGTGCGGGCCGCGTCGGCCTGCCCCATCACGCCGCCGCCCTCAACGGAGACGTCGACGTCGACGTCGCCGCGGAGGTCCTCGTCTGCGATGCGGAACGGCTCCAGCATCTTCAGCTGAGCCAGCTCCGGATCGACCAGTTCGACCGGCTGGGAGTCGATACGCACGCGACCCTCGCCCTCGCGGATGGTGGCGCGAGCGACGGCGGTCTTCTTTTTGCCAGACGTGTTCGTTACCATGTCTTGTTCGCTCCGAGTGTCTCGCTCACTTCCGCGAGCGTGACGAATTTGATGTTCGAGAGTCGGTCCAGTGACGTCCCCGAAAGCACTTCGGCGTCCTCGTCGTGCGGGTTACCCACGTAGACGCGGACGTTCTCGAACGCGTCGCGGCCACGCTGCTTCTTGTGGGGCAGCATGCCACGGATGGAGCGTTTGAGGATACCGTCCGGTCGCTTGGGGTAGAAGTACTGGTTGTCGGCGCCGATGTCGACGCGCTTCTTGTACTTCTCTTTGATCTGCTCTTCGCGGCCGGTGATGACCGCGCGTTCGGCGTTGACGACGGCGACGGTCTGCCCGTCGAGCGCCGTCTCGGCCACCTGTGAGGCGACCCGGCCCATGATACAGTCGCGGGCGTCGACGACGACGTCGGCGTCGAATTCGGCGACGCTCATCGAATCACCCGGACGTGGGAGCCTTCTGGGTTGTTCTCGATTGCCTGTTCTAGTGATACAGCCTCTCCGACCTTGTCGATCTTCGTCTCGGCGGTTCCGGAGAAGTCGACGGCGGCGACGGTGACGTCCTTCTGCAGGACGCCGGAGCCGAGCACCTTGCCCGGAACGACCACGGTCTCGTCTTCCTGTGCGTACCGCTCGATGCGGCCCAGGTTGACTTCCGCGTGTGTTCGCCGCGGCTTCTGCAGCCGCTCGGCGACGTCGCCCCAGACTGCGCCGCCCGAGTTGCGGGCGGCCGACTTCAGGTCGGCGATGAGACTACTGAGTCTCGGATTCGTCTTGCTCATAGGGTTCCTCCTTGGGAGTAAAAGTGCAGGGAGCAGGATTTGAACCTGCGGACCCCTACGGGACAGCGCCCTGAACGCTGCGCCGTTGGCCAAACTTGGCTATCCCTGCTCGCATTAGTTGGTTCTTGATGCCCCGTAAAACCCCTTTCGGTCCTCGCGCTCGGGGAGCGGGCGGTCATCGGCGTCGAAGGGGTGTTTCGGGACATTGGCGTTACAGTTGGACCGCGTCTTTCAGCTCTGTCGCTCGGTCGCGTAGCGTCTCGACCGCGCGAAGCAGGAGTTCGTCGGTGGTAAACGAGCCGTCGGTCTCGACGTGGAACACGAACGCGTTCTCGACGTCGGTGACCTCGACCTCCTTGCCCGGATACCGCTGGGTGAGGTCGTTGCCGAACTCGCTCGTCGGGACGAGGTCACCGTCCGTGGCGTCGGGGTCTGCGGCGTGCTCGGCCGCGCCCTCCTCGATGACGCCCCGGAGGATGTTGGGTTCCTCGTCCTCGAACTCGCCTCTGTCGCCGACGACCTCCACGCGCTGGAGGTGTCGGTAGCCGACGGCCACGCCGCCCTGATGTTTGGCGTGTTCTTTCCCCGTATCGAGGACGGCGTCGGCCTCGACTTCGAGGCGCTGGCCGTCTTTCAGGTCGATGATGGGGATGTTGTCGTCGGCGGGTTCCACCAGTGCGTCACTGGAGACGAGGTCACTGGAGTAGGCCGTGTTCGGCCCGTCGACGGACAGCGACAGCGTCACCTCGTCACCAAGCTCGAAGTCGTCGAGGTCGGTAGTCAACGGGACCAGCCCCAGTCGGAGGCCGATCTGCTCGTTGAACATCACGCTGGTGTTCTCGATGACGCGGACGGTGTCGATGCTGAACGTGGGCACGTCGGCCACCATCGCCCGGCGGATGCCGTTGGCGAAGGCCGGCGTGATGCCACGAACGAGCACGAGCGACTCCCGCTCGCCGCGTTCGACGAACTCAACCTCGTAATCCTGTGTCATTGGTTAGAACCCGGAGTTCTTGGGTGCGCGGGTGCCGTCGTGGGGCGTCGGGGTGACGTCCTCGATGCGGCCGATTTCGAGGCCGGCGCGAGCCAGCGCTCGGATGGTGGCCTGGGCGCCCGGCCCTGGGGAGGTCTGCAGGTTCCCTCCGGGGCCACGCACCCGGACGTCGACGCCCTCGACGCCGCGGTCGAGGGCCTTCTCGGCGACGACCTCGGCCATCTGCATGGCCGCGTACGGCGACGCTTCGTCACGGTTCTGCTTGACGACCGTCCCGCCGGAGCTCTTCGCGAGCGTCTCCGCGCCGGTCTGGTCCGTAATCGTGATGATGGTGTTGTTGAACGATGCGTGGACGTGGGCGATGCCCCAGATGTCTTCGGTCTCTTCGCTCATTCTTGGGCCTCCGCGCGCTCAGGGTGTAGTTCGTCCGACAGCGAGCTGTTCTCGTCGAAGCCGACCGAGCTCTCGACGGCCACGTCGACCTTCATCGACGGTCGGGTGACGCGTGCGTCGTCGAGCTCGATGTGGCCGTGGACGATGAACTGTCGCGCCTGCTCGGGCGTGTTCGCGTAGCCCTTGCGGTAGACGACCGTCTGGAGCCGGCGTTCGAGGACGTCGGTGACGTCAAGCGACAGGACGTCGTCGAGCTGGTCCTGCTCGTTGAGGATGCCGTAGCGCTTGAGGCGGGCGAGGAACTCCTCGGCCTCGAGGTCGGTCCCCTCGGTGCTGCCCAGCAGTTTCCGGGCCTCGCGGCGGTAGCCACGCAGCTCGGACTGGGCGCGCCAGAGCTCCTCCTTGTTTTTCAGGCCGTAGCGGCCGAGGAGGTTGCTCTCGTCGGCGATTCGCTCGCCCTGGTAGGGGTGGTTCGGCGTCTCGTAGAACTTCGTGTTGGAACCGAGCGCCATTATTCGTCATCCTCCGCGGCAGCTTCCTCTGCCTGTTCTTCCTTGATGGCCTCGACGTTGACGCCGATGGTCCCCTCGGTACGACCGGTGGACTTCGTGCGCTGGCCGCGGACCTTCTGGCCGCGCTTGTGACGGACGCCGCGGTAGGAGTCTATCATCTTCATGCGGTTGATGTCCTGCCGACGGGTGAGCTGGAGGTCGTTACCCGTCTCGTGGGTGGTCTCACCGGTGAAGTAGTCCTTCTGGTGGTTGGTCATCCACTCGGGGACGTTGTCGGCGAAGTTCTGGACCTGGTCGACGACCTCGTCGATGACGTCGTCGTCCAGCTTACCGAAGACCGCGCGGCGGTCCACGTCAGCGCGCTGGGCGATGATGCGGGCGGCGCGGTGGCCGATGCCGTTCAGTTCTGTCAGTGCTCGCTCGACGGACTTCGTGCCGTCGAGGTCTGTCTGTCCGATGCGAACGAAGTAGCGGATGTCCTCCTCCTCATCCACGTCTTCGCCCGCGTCTGGGTCTTCTGCACTCATATGTTGGTGGTTGGGTGAGCGTCGTGGCTGGGATTCGAACCCAGGAGGCTGTACGCCACAGAGTTAGCAACCCTGCGCCTTGGGCCAGGCTTGGCTACCACGACACGCTTGCTTGATACTCGCGCCCGCAGCACACGGACTCGGGAGCCGGTCCCCCTACACGAGTCTGTTCGTACGTATCTCGGGGTTGTATTTAAACGCAACGAAGGGGCTCGGACGCGTGAGTGTGGACCATGAGTGACACTGGCACAAGCCAGTAGTGGCCGGCATGCCAACTGTCTGTATGTCCGACGAACCCACTGCCGACGGTGGCGAGACTGTCGACCCGACAGACCGCGAGCCCCTTCGGAAGCATCTCGAACAGTTCGCCGGCACGGACCGCGTGACCGAAACCCGGGACGGAACGCTCTTCGTGGAGTTTAGCCGGTCGGCGTTTTTCTCCGTCGACGCCGAGGGATGTGTCGACAGCGGGATGCCGCTGCACGGTTTCGACGGCCCAGCCGACGAACTCCGATTCGACCACGACGCCGGCGAGATACATGTCCGCGCGGACGACGCGACCGTCACGTACACTTTCCGGCGACCGTAGCGGCTATGACGCTCGGTGCGTACGCGCGCGATGTCGACACCGACAGTGATGGCAGTGTCGGCTGTGTGACAGTGACAGGAAAAATCATGTTCGGCCGAATATCTACTTTTGAACTCGATTTCATCGGCCACTCGATGGTCAACATGGGCCCCAACGCCCGTAATGCTAGTTATCCCAGCATATCGTTCCACTTCGACCAGGAGATATTTTCATCTGTAATAATTTCAGCCAAAACTACTAATCAGAGTGTGGACGTGAGTTGATTATAGACCGGAGTATTCAGGCTACCGAACGGCGCCGGACGCCACAGGTGGGGACTGGGTATCAACACAAATGATACGACACAATACACGAACGGCTGTACAGGGCATAACGCTCTCGATACTGGTGGTGGTGTCACTGTCCGCAGCAACCGCACCATTCGCCGGTAGCGCCACAGGGGCGGTCGCCACCGATTCATTGACCGTGACCGACGACCCCGTCGCACCGGACGGGACAATTACGGTCGAGGGGACAGTGAACAGTACCGGAGATGTCACCTTCCTCATCCAGGACCCCGAGAACGACAACGCGGAGACGGTGACGAAGTCCGTCGATTCGACGAATTTCACGACCACCATCGACCTGGGTGCCCTGGGTATCAACGGGGAGCTCAACAACGGAACGGCGACACTGATGGCCGACGAGGGGGCGTCGTTCGACAACGCGGAGGACACGACGACTTTCGTCATCGATGGGAAGCGGCCGACCGTCGATATCGACTCGCCGACTCCGAACGAGAACCGAACCGAGTTCCCGACGATATCGGGCACCGCCAGCGACGAGAACACCCTCGACAGGGTCGAGCTCTCGATACAGAACGAGAGCGACGGCCGGTACTACGACCCCGAAAGCGACACCTGGCAGGACTCGCGGACGTGGGTGACCGCAAGCGGCACGACTGACTGGACGTACGACACCAGCGGGATAACCGACGACGGGAGCTACGAGGTAATCGCGCGCGTCTACGACGACGCCGGGAACAAACGCTCGTATCTCGACGGACCACAGGCCTACAGCGACGACGACACGCTCAAAGTCACCTACACCGTCGACACCACCGCGCCGACGGTCAGTGACGTCAACGTCACCGAGCGGAGCGGCGACGATACCGTCGAGAAGGGCGACGAGGTCGACGTCTCGGCGACCGTCACTGACGCGACAGCCGGCGTCGACACAGTCACCGTCGACTCCTCGGCGCTCCACACCGCCGATTCGGTGACGCTCGTGCAGTCCGAGGGCGATACGTACGTCGGCTCGTTCAACGTCACCGAACTCTCGACGGGCGACGGGGACGTCTCGCTGACCGTCAACGCGACCGACGCGTTCGGGAACAGCGAGACCGGCAGCGACACGCTGACACTGGAGACTGCTATCGACTCGGTCGAGAAACTCAACGTCCACCAGCAGTTCCTCGGCGTGGTCGAAGACGCGAACAGCTCGGTGGTCGTGACCGCCACTGGCGTCACCGACGCCCGCGGAAACGCTATCGCCAGCGGCCCCGGGGCGGCCACGGAACAGGCGACGCTGGATATCGGCGGAACGGCGTTCACCGTCGATGTCGACGACGGCGAGATCGACGCCACCATCGACCCGAACGAGATAGCGAACAGCACGACCACAGGCGAAACGACGGTCGAGATCACCGAAGCAGATGCCGAGTCCGCGACCGACAAAGTGACACTCGTCCACGAGGCGAACGCGCTCGAGGCGGGATACCAGATCGAATCCACCCCTATGGACGCCACCGCCGTCGAGTACCAGTACGTCAACAGTGCGCTCACGTACGACCCAGAGAGTTCGTCGTGGGTGACGCCGGAGGAAAAGCGGGCCGGCTCGGCCTACTACCTCAACGGCGTCAACGACTCCGCCCGCGTCGGATACACCTTCGCAGAGACCGGCGAACTCAACTCCAGGTATCTCGACGAAGGGTACAACCTCATCGGGGCGACACCAGATCTGAACGATGTGGACGAGGTCGGCGTCAACTCGGACGTCGGTGACGCGTTCGACGTGAGCAGCAGCAATGTGGACATTTACGAGCGAGACGAGACCGAGCCGCTAAGCGAGCCGAGCGGAACCACCGACGCCTCTGCGTTCGTGAAGAACAACGATGCCAAGGTCGGCCCCTACGAGGGGTACTACGTCTACGTCGAGTCCGGTGAGGAGGTCCGCATCGTCGAAGCGGCCGATTACGAACCGAGCCAGGGGAGCTGAAACCGCGCGCCGGACGCCTCGATTGCTGCCTGAATCGCAATGCATTTTGCTGTACCGCGGATGATGACCCACACTCAAAGCCACTGAAATGAATGCCGAGGTAAAACGGACAGTCGTGGTACTCGTCGTCGTTCTCGCTGTCATAGCACTCGCAACCGTCGGAACGGGACCAGTCCTCGGACAGCCGGCCCCGCCCAACTCCTACTACGGCGTCGCCGAATCCGAGAACGGGACCGACGCCCCGCGGGGGATAGTCATCGTCGCCGTGGCCAACGGCGAGGCCCAGGACAGCATTACCGTCGGTTCCAACGGCGAGTACGGGAGCTCCGACCCCAGCGGTGAGAAACTCCGCGTGAGTAGCAGTATCGACTCGAACGTGACCTTCCACGTCGAAAGCGCGGACGGACCACGGGCCGCGGAGACAGACCCAAACCCCGAGAGCGAGGTCGAACGACTGGACCTGACATTCCCCGACGGAAGCTTCGACGGGGAGGTGTCGACTCCCACGGCAACGCCGACGCCGACTCCCACGGCAACGCCGACACCGACGTCAGCGCCAACAGCCACGGCGACTGCGACACGTACACCGATGCAGACACCGCAAGCCGAAACACCAGCGGCTGAGACCGAGACGAACACAGAACGGATGCGGGGTGACGCGCGGACCGCGACGCGAACCGGTACGGCGGATCAGAGCGATGGCGGTTTGATTCCGTGGGGGCTGCTCCGGCCGCTGCTCATGTTCGTCGTCCTCCCGATTGCCGTCATCTACGGCATCCTGAAGGCACTCGCCATCTACTACGGCTACTGAGTCAGTCGTCGTCGGCGGCCATCGGCTCCTCGACCGGGCCGCGCTCTATGTACTCCTCGTTGACGACCCACTCGCCGTCGTCGTCCTGGACCATGTACTCGCCGTAGTACGGCACCCGATTCGCCACGGTCTCGCGAAAGGTCTCGCGGATTTCGTCTTTCGTCATCTCGCCCATCGGGCGGAGGTCGTCGGTGCGATTGAGACACCCCTTCAGTTTACCATCGTGGGTCACGCGCACGCGGTGGCAGTTGTCACAGAAGTCGGTGTTCTCGACCGGGTCGACGATTTCGACCATCCCCTCGCCCGATCCGTCGTCGGCGCCCACCCAATATCGCTTGCGGTCGTGCATCTCCCGAACCTCGATACGGTCGGCCTGTTCGGCCAGCCAGTCGTGGACCCGCTGGATGTCGATGGCCCACTCCGGGCGGCCGACGAGTTCGGGCATGTACTCGATGAGCTGGAGCCGGAGCCCGTCGTTTTTCGCGACGTGGTCGACCATCTCGGGGACGTACCCCGCGGTGGGTTCGAAGACGACCATGTTGAGCTTCACGGGGTCAAGGCCCGCATCGAGCGCCGCCTCGACCCCCTCGATGACCTGGTCGTAGGCGCCGCTCTTGGTTATCTCGGCGAAGGCCTCCTGGTCGATGGCGTCCTGGGAGACGTTCACTCGGTCGAGACCCGCGTCGACGAGGTCCGGCGCGCGCCCGGGGAGGAAGGTTCCGTTCGTAGTCATCGACACCTCCATTCCGTCGGGAGTCCGGCGGATAATCTCTTCCAGGTCACCACGCAGCATCGGCTCACCGCCGGTGAACTTGACGGCCTCGACGTCGAACTCACGGGCGACCTCCAGAAACCGGACCACGTCGTCGGTCTCCATCTCGTGGTCCTGGGCCTCCATCGGCCCGCGCGTGTCCCCCAGCCCCTCGTTGTGACAGTAGACGCAGTCGAAGTTACACCGGTCGGTCAGGGAGACGCGGACCTGTGAGACTTCGCGACCGTGACCGTCCTCTAGCACGGGCGGCCGTACTGGCCCCAACTGTATAAAACGACAACACAGTACCAAATCTCTCCAGACTGCCGTTGGGGGTAGTCCAGTTGCGTTTAGCTACGCTCTGCTCGCGGGTCGCTGCGCTCCCCGCTCGCTTGTTCGGAGCCGTCTCACTTCGTTCGACGGCTCGCTGCTCCACGGCTCACTTGGTTCGCCGTTCCGCTACGAGGGACCTCACTTTGTTCGGTCCCTCGCTGCTCGCGGCTGCGCCGCTCGCGCGCTCAGAGATGACTCCCTGCGGTCGTCATCTCTCTCCCCACGTCACAATCCTTATCGCACCTCCACGGCCTACCGGAGGTATGAACGAGCAGGACGTCCGCGAGCGGCTCCGGGCGGTCGAGGACCCGGACCTGGGCGACGACATCGTGACGCTGGGCCTCGTGAACAGCATCGAGATAGACGACGAGGAGATACGCATCGACCTCGCGCTCGGTGCGCCCTACTCACCGACGGAAACGGGGATGGCAAACACCGTCCGAGAAGCGCTGGACTGCCTCGACCGGCGCATCGACCTCTCGGCGAGCGTCGACCGCGGCGTCAGCGAGGAGGAAGACCCACTGCCAAACGTCAAGAATGTCATCGCCGTCGCGTCCGGCAAGGGCGGTGTCGGCAAGTCGACTATCGCCGTGAACATCGCAGCCGGGCTCTCGCGTCTGGGCGCGCGTGTCGGTCTCTTCGACGCCGACGTCTACGGACCGAACGTGCCGCGGATGTTAGACGCTGACGAGTCCCCGCAAGCCACCGAAGAAGACGAGATAATCCCGGTCGAGAAGTACGGGATGAAGCTGATGAGCATGGACTTCCTCGTCGGCAAGGACGACCCGGTCATCTTCCGCGGGCCGATGGTCGACAACGTCCTCACGCAGCTCTGGTCGGACGTGCTCTGGGGGACCCTGGACTACATGATCGTGGACCTGCCGCCGGGCACCGGCGACACACAGCTGACAATGCTCCAGCGAGTCCCGGTCTCCGGGGCCGTCATCGTCACCACGCCACAGGAGGTCGCACTGGACGACGCTCGCAAGGGACTCCGGATGTTCGGCCGCCACGAGACACCGGTGCTCGGAATCGTCGAGAACATGTCCACGTTCGTCTGTCCCGACTGTGGCGGCAGCCACGACATCTTCGGCAGCGGCGGCGGGCACCAGTTCGCAGCGGAGACCGATATGCCGTTCCTCGGCGAAGTCCCGCTTGACCCCAGCGTCCGCGAGGGCGGTGACAGCGGCGAACCGCTCGTGCTCGACGACGAGAGCGCGACCGGCGACGCGTTCCGCGAGATAGCTGCCAACACCGCCAATATGCAGGGCATCATCCACCGCAAGCGCCAGTCCGACAGCCGGAGCGTCCCGGACCAGGCGGCGAAGGCCGACCAGACGGACGAAGAGAGTCAGGCCGAGCAGTAGCTGCCGCTACGGGGGGTTCGAGAACTGGATAGAAGACCGGATTACGCTTCGACCGGGCGGTTGTACTTGCGCGTGACGTAGCCGGCGATGCGGTTACGGACGCCCTTGGACTCGATGTTCGTGACCTCGGTGACGACTTCCTTGTTGTGCTCGAAGTCGGCGCCGAAGGCGTCTGGGTACTTCTCCATGATGAGTCGCCCTGTCTTCTTGACGTAGGCGGGTTTGATTGCCATGCGCCAATGTTGCCTGCTGCCCTTCAAAAAGGGTTCGACTTCGTGACCGCGCGCGAACGTTTATCACCGGGAACGGGACCAGACGGCCCCATGCGCTGACCAGACGGGTGGCGTGTCCCGCGGTTGTGCGACACCGCACGCCACCACGAACCGGTGTTTCGTCCCGAACACCACGGTGTCGCCTGCTCGCAATCTCCGGGCTACCACTCCGCGTCGACGAGCTCGCGCACACGGTCGAACGCCGCCCGTTCGCGCTCGCTCCCGGCCGTCTCGACGACCGACTCGAAGTACGCAAGCCGAGAAAGCATCTCGTCGCGGTCGTAGGCTGGCACGTCCAGCCGCGATGCGGCGACGGTCGCTTCGACCACGGCGGCGTGGCCACGGTTCGTGGTGGGGACCACGCGCCGTTCGACCCGCGATTCCTCGGGGTGGAGCACCCACTCGACCCACTGTGTCCCGCCGTCCTCGCCCTCGGCCAGACGCTCGACGCTCACCCGGACCCACGCGTCGGCACTCGCGAGGACCGGCTCGGACTCCTCGCGGACCGACAGCGCCGCCTCCGCGAAGTCCACGGGGTCCCGCGTGAATTGGACGTACCCCCCGCCGCGCTCGTCGAAGTTCCGCCAGGTTCGGGTCCGTCCCCACGTCGTCGCCGTCACTGGACCGCCATCGTCGGGTTCGTGTAGTCCCAGGGCGGCGACGTTCCAGAGGTCGTTCGGGCCAAGAGTCGTCACCACAGACTCCGTGACGCCAGCGAGTTCGACGGGCCAGCCCGATTCGGCCGGGTCCGTCATACCACCAGCCCCCGTTCGAGTGCGACGAACAGCGCGCCGGCCACCAGGTCAGCTGTCGTTCCGGGGTTGATATCGCGGGCGACCAGTTCCTCGGCCAGCGCGGTTGCATCTTCCTCGCCGTCGAGCACCGCCTCGGCGCGACGCTGGACCTCGGCAGCGGCGTCGGGGCCGTTGCGCGTCACGACGAAGGTGTCGGCGTCCTCTGCCAGCAACTCGACGAAGAGGCGCGCGGCGCGGTCGGGGACCGGCCCGTCGTCGGCCAGTATCGCCTCGGCCGCTTCGAACACCCGCGCGAACTCCCCAACCCACTCGGCGGCGATACCGTCCACGTCGGCGCTCTCGGCCATCACGTCGAACAGCGTGAGCCCCTGCGCTTCTAGCTCCGGAATCGCCTCGCTCCCACGACGAACGTCCAGCGGTTCCATCCCATCTGGCGGGTCGTCGACGGCTACGTCGACGTGTTCGAAGGCTCGATAGAAGTCGGCCGCGTCAGCGACAGTTGTCCCTCGGGCCACGCGGTCGGCTCCGGCAGGCGTCAGGTCCCCCTCGCTCGCAGCGGCGACCAGCGGCGCAAGCAGGAGCAGGGCCCCAAATTGCGTGTTGCCCGCCGACTGGTCGGCCATGCCGACGACGGCGGCTTCGAACGCCTGTCCCACCGGCTCGCCGTCGGCCGCCAGGGCCAGCCCGGGCCGCGCGCCGACGGCGCCGGCCATGAAGTGCTCGAAGCGCAGGTCGTCGAAGTCCCGTTCGCGGTCAACATTGCCGGGCTTTGGCGTCCCGGTGACCTCGAGCAACAGGGCCAGTTCGGCGTTCTGGACCGACGTTCGGTCGCTCATCCCGTGGCCTCCTGTGCGACATAGTCCTCGGCCGTCTGGCGAACGGCGGCCAGCACATCCGGGTCGTCACTCGCCCGGCCGACGCTCACGGCGTCGGCGCCGTACTCGAAGTACTCACGTGCGGTCCGCGAGCCCCGGACACCGTTGTTCGCGACGACGAACAGGTCGGTCGCGGCCGCGATATCGGCGATGACGGACTCTGTGTCCATCGCGTCGACGTGGACGGCGTCGGCACCGGCAGTTTCGAGTCGCTGTGCGAGTCCGGGCAGGTCGACGCTATCGACCTCTGCCCGGACCTTCACCGAGACGGTGGCGCCCGTCGCCGCGGCGGTCCGGACCTGCTGGGCGAGCGCCTCGGGGTCCCTCAATAGTGTCTCACCAGCGCCGGCGGTGCACATCTCGTCCTGCCGACAGTGGGCGTTCAGCTCGAGGACAGCGCCGTGGTCCCGGCAGACGCCAGCGGCGAGCTCGATGGGGCCAAGCGTCGTGCTGCGGACGTTGAACGCCCCGCGGAGCGGCGCCTCGGCGAGTGCTTCGAGCTGTGTGTCGACGAATGCAATCGGGTCCTCGGGAAGGAACTCCGAGCGGTCCCGGTCAGTCATCGCCCGGGCGGCCGCGCGGGTGGCGTCGTCCAGCGCGATACCACCCAGAAACGCACCGCCGACGTGGTCGGCGACGGCCCGCGCCCAGTCGGCGTCGGCCTCCCCGCTGAGACTCGCCAGTGCGACCCGCGGGCGGAACATCAGGCCACCTCCGCGAGCGCGTCGGCCACCGCGCGGGCCACGCGCTCGGAGGCGCCCTCGGCATCGAGCGTCGTGTCCGTCCGGACGATCGGTCGGTCGATTGCCGTCCCGTCGTCGCTGTCGAGAACGAACGCGTCTGCGAAGGGGTACGCCTCAGCGACGCCGGCCGTACTGGGCTCTCGACCCGTCCCGGCCATCAGGTCGGCGGCGGGGCCGGAGAAGACCTCGTTCTCGACGAACGGGGAGACTGCCACCACGTCCGTCTCGTTCAGGGCCTCGCGGATGCCGTCGACGGCGAGCATCGGTCCCAGCGACGTGACGGGGTTCGACGGACCCACGACGACGGAGTCCTCGAGCGCCTGCAGGACGGCGTCAGTCGCCGTCGCCCGATCGCCGCCGCGGAACTCGACGTCCTCGACGGCCGGTGCGCCGTTCCGGCCGACCCACCACTCCTGGAAGTGCATCTCGCCCTGGGGCGTGTGAATCATCGTCGCCACAGGGTCGTCGCTCATCGGCAGCAGGGCCCGCTCGAGCCCGAAGGCATCTGCCAGCCGCCGGGTCACCTCGGTCAGGGAATGGCCCGCATCGAGCAGCGAGGTCCGTGTCACGTGGACCGCGCGGTCCCGGTCCCCGATGTGCATGAACTCAGCGACGCCGGAAAAGCGCCGATGTCGGGCGATGTCGCGCCCGCTGGTCTGGGCGTCTGCCGGGAGGTACTGCGGGCCGGTCGGGAGGTCGGCCGCCGCCGCCAGCCGGTGGAGTTCGTCGTGGGTCTTCGCGGTGTCGTCGGCGATACCCCACCACGTCTCCCGGTCGAGTTCGCCGCCGTCCAGAAACAGCACCGTGTCGAGGTCGGGACAGACCAGGTGCCCGCCCAGCTCGATATCGTCGCCGGTGTTGGCGACGACCGTGGTCCGCTCGGGGGCGAACACGTCGCCGGCACCGGAGAGCAGCTTCGGCGTGCCGGTCCCGCCGGCGAGAAACGTAACCATACGCCGACGTAGGGGAGACAGGCGGTATAAGCGTGGCCCTCCCGCCGTCGTCTCAGGCACCGTAGAATCACTGCTGAGAACTGCGCGGGTAGACTCAATACAGTTGACCATCTGCGTTGACGTGTTAGGTGTCAATCCACCGTGAACGCACACCGATTCGCGCCGGCGGCCCCGGACGAGACCTACGTCTACGGGGCCTGCACACCGGGCTGGCACTCGGCCGCCAACCACACCGCCGCCATCGACGACTGGATAGAGTTCATGCGAGCCGAAGGTATCGACCGGGTCTGCTGTCTGCTGACTGGCTGTCAACTGGACGACTGCGGCGCTATCCTCGACCACTACTACGAGGCCTTCGAGGCAGAGCACGTCCTGCACGCGCCAGTCCGTGACCACCACCTGGTTCCCGAGACGGTCCTCGTCGAAGAGATACTCCCGTTCCTGGCCGAGAGCCGGGCGGCGGAGCAACCGGTCGTCGTCCACTGCCTGGCAGGTATCGGTCGGACGGGGCAGGTACTGGCCGCCTGGCTGGTCTACAACCGGGATTACGGTCCGGAACGCGCCATCGAGACGGTCACGGACAACGGCCGGGACCCGCTTGACGCCGTCAAGACAGGTAACGCGACCGAAGACGAACTGTATGCGCTACTGGGTACTGTCGCCCGGCTGTAGCCCGTCTGCCGGGAGTACTGTTTTGCCCGCCGCCGGTCAACGGAGAGTATGACGACTATCAAGGACAGCGTCCACGACCACATCGCGGTCGAGGGCGTCGCCGCCGACCTGCTGGAGACGCCACCGGTCCAGCGGCTCCGCCGGGTCAAGCAGCTGGGGACCGTGACGATGGTCTACCCCTCGGCCAACCACACTCGCTTCGAGCACTCGCTTGGGGTCTACCACCTGGCCGACCGCGCGCTCTCCCATCTCGGCATCGAGGGGCGACAGGCCGAGCGAGTGCGGGCAGCGGCCCTGCTGCACGACGTGGGCCACTCCCCCTACAGCCACAACATCGAGGCGATAATCCACCGGAAGACGGGCAAGTACCACGACGACGTGGCCGAGCTGCTGGACCGCGGCGAGGTGGCGCGCGTGCTGTCGGCGCACGACCTCTCACCGTCGAAGGTCGCTGGGCTGGTCGGAGGCGAGGGGGAACTGGGCCAGCTGGTCTCGGGCGAACTCGACGTCGACCGGATGGACTACCTGGTTCGGGACGCCCACCACACCGGCGTCCCCTACGGCACCATCGACCACGAGCGGCTGGTCAGGGAGCTTCGGTTCGTCGACGGTGACCTGGTGCTCGACGAGGGGAACGTCCAGACGGCCGAGTCGCTGCTGCTCGCGCGGGCGCTCATGAACCCGACCGTCTACGCCCACCACGTCGCCCGCATCGCCAAGTCGATGTTGCGTCGCGGGACCGAGCGGCTGCTGCGGGAGACGGACGTGACCGCCGGGGAACTCAGGCGGTGGGACGACTGCGACCTGCTGGTCGGGTTGCGCGGGAGCGACGCCACGAGCGAGTACGCCCGGCGACTGAGCGAACGCGACCTGTTCAAACGGGCGGTGTGGGCCGAACGACAGGCCGTGCCCGACGAGCTGCTGGCGGCCGACCACGACGATATCCGCGAGCTGGAAGCGGAGATAGCCGACGCCGCGAACGTCTCGCCCGCGGCCGTCGTCCTGGATATCCCCGCGGCGCCCTCGATGACGGAGTCGTCCAGTCGGGTGCTCGTCAACGGGGAGGTCCGTCGGCTGGGCGAGCAGTCGACGCTGGTCAACGCCATCCGGGCCGCCCAGACGGACCAGTGGCGGCTGGGCGTGTACGCGCCGTCGGCAGACAGCGAGCGGGTCGGCGAGGCGGCCGTCCGACAGCTCGGGCTGGACCTGGACGGGACGCGCGTCCGCGACGTGCGACGCGGTATCCACGCCACCCTCGACGAATTTAACTGAGCCACGCAGAGAGATACTGGTATGATTATCGATGGCATCGTCCTCAGTGGGCGCGAGTTCGAGCCGGTCGAGGGCCGCGTCGTCGTCGAGGACGGCGAGATTGCCGCCGTCGAGGAAGCCAGCGTCGACAGCGACGCCATCGTCTGTCCGGCCTTCGTCAACGCCCACACCCACATCGGCGATTCCATCGCGAAGGAGGCCGGCGAGGGGCTCACGCTGCAAGAACTCGTCGCCCCGCCCGAGGGGCTGAAACACCGCCTCCTCCGAGCGGCCGACCACGAGGAACTGGTCGCGGCGATGGCTCGGTCGCTGTCGTACATGGAACAGTCCGGAACCGGCGCGTTCGTCGAGTTCCGCGAGGGCGGTGTCGACGGGGTAGAAGCCATCATGGCCGCGCTTGAGGGGTCGGACCTGGAGAGCGTCGTCCTCGGTCGGAAGACGGTCAAGGCGATGGAGCGGGCCGACGGATTCGGGGCCAGCGGTGCCAACGACGCGGATTTCGGGGCCGAGCGCCGGGCGACACGCGAGGCCGGCAAGCTCTTTGGCATCCACGCCGGCGAGGTCGATAGCGCCGACATCAACCCGGCGCTGGACCTCGTCCCGGACTTCTTGGTCCACATGGTCCACGCCGAGGAGCTACACATGGACCGGGTCGCCGACAGCGAGATACCCGTCGTCGTCTGCCCGCGGTCGAACTGTACCACCGGCGTCGGACAGCCGCCCGTCGAGGCGCTGGCCGAGCGTACGACGGTCGCGCTTGGGACCGACAACGTCTTTCTCAACAGCCCGTCGATGTTCCGCGAGATGGCGCTGACCTCGCAACTGTACGACCTCTCGGCCCGCGATATCCTTCGGATGGCCACGGTCAACGGCGCCGATATCGCCGGGATAGACGGTGGCCTCGTCGAGGCGGGCCAACCCGCTCGGCTCTGCGTGCTCGACGGCGATTCGGACAACCTCTGTGGCGTCCACGACCCGATCCGGGCCGTCGTCCGCCGGGCCGAGACCGCCGACGTGGAGCGGGTCGTGTTGGCTGGGTAGGGCAAATCGTGGTTTGGTAGCTCATACCAACTACTATGCTGTCGGCGGGCCTACAATAGCGTATGTACGACCGGATACTGGTACCGACGGACGGGTCACCCAGCATGCAGTCAGTCGTGGACCACGCGGTGGAACTCGCCACCGTCCACGACGCGGTACTCCACGGTCTCTACGTCTTGGACACCGGGAGCTTCGCGACGCTCCCGGTCGAATCGACGTGGGACGGCGTGACGGAGATGCTCCGAGAAGAGGGCGAACTGGCGCTGTCTGAGTTCACCGAACGCGCCGGCGACGCGCGCGTCGAAACCGCAATCAGGGACGGGAACCCAAGCGGCGAAATCGTCGAGTACGCCCGAGAACACGACTGCGACACCATCGTCATGGGCACCCACGGGCGCGGTGGCATCGACCGGCTGCTCCTGGGGAGCGTCGCAGAGCGCGTCGTGCGCGCCGCCCCGGTTCCGGTGGTCACGGTGCCGATCAGCGAGGGTGAGACGGAGGCCGAAGCCGCTCCCTCATAACGGTCGCAGATGGTCGCAGTCACCGGCCGCGACGGTGACACGCTCACCGCCAGTTTCGACCACGAGCGAGCCCGGATACTCGATGTCGACGGCTTCGCCGACGACCTCGCCGTCCGGGGTGTCGATGCGGACCTCGCGACCGAGCGTCGAGGCGTACTCGCGCCACTCCGCTAGGATAGCCTCGGGGTCTGTGCCGACGGTGTCGAACGTCTCCAGCACCCGCTGGGTGAACCGGCGTCGGTTCACCGGCTCGCCCCGGACCGCCGAGAGGCTCGTCGCGTCGGCCTCGCTCGGGAGGGGGTCGGGGTCGACGTTGGCGTTGATACCGATGCCGACGACGACCCACGAGACGCGGTCGGCCTCCCCCTCCATCTCGGTGAGGATACCCACCAGTTTCCGCTCCTCGCCGTCGACCTCGACGAGCACGTCGTTGGGCCACTTGATAACCGCCTCGACGCCCGCCTCCCGGACCGCCCGCGTGACCGCGACGGCGGCCGCCAGCGTAAAGACCGGCGTGGCCGCCATCGGCACGTCGGGTCGAAAGAGGACCGAGAGCCAGATACCGCCGCTGGGTGAGTGCCAGGTCCGGTCGAGCCGACCGCGGCCGCCGGTCTGTTCGTCGGCAAGGACGACCACGTCTGTCGCGCCCTCGTCGGCGAGTTCGCGGGCACGGGCGTTCGTGCTCGGGATGGCGTCGTGGTACTCTATCTCGAAGGGGGCGTCGAGTTCGTACGCCACGGCCGGCCCGCCGAAATCGGGGACCCCGGCGAGGCGGTAGCCGTCGTCCTCGCTCGTGATGGTAAACCCCGCCTCTCGGAGCGCCTCGACGTGTTTCCAGACCGCCGCCCGGGAGACGTCGAGTCGCGACGCGATCTCCGGCCCGGAGACCGGCCCGTCGGCGATGGCGGCAAGCACCCGCTCGCGTGTCTCGTGCATAGCGACCGCTTGGCCCGGTGGGCTAAAAAACGCGTGTCATCGCGTGCCGGTGGGGCCCCGTTTGTGCTCGACCCTGCGGACGAGGGCGCCGGTGTCACCGTCTGACGCCGAGAGGTCGGCGCCGTTCATCCCCCGGATGCCGATGGCGACGACGTAATCCCCCTGGTGTTCCACTTTCGCGACGCTGACGACCACGTCGTGACTGGTCTCGTTATCGTCGACCATCGTCGCGTTGAACACGCGCACGTCTGCCTCTTTCCCGAGCATAGTGACCTCTCGTGTCTCCCGTTCCTCGATGTCGGTCAGGTTCTCGTACTGGTCGAACTGCCCCGAGACCTCCGTCAGGATGTCCCGATGTGACCAGTCGGCGACCGGGTTCATCTCCTCCCCGAACAGCCGGACCTGGGGCGAGCTGACGACGGCGAACGCGGCCCCCGGTGAGCCGTCTGCGGTGTGGTTGACGTACAGCTCCGCGTGGTTCGAGACTGTTACTTCCCGCTCCTGCCCGGCCGCCTCGACCGACCGTGTGACGTTCTGCCGTTCGGTGGTGTTGTGGGTGTAGGCCAGTTCGTCCGCATCGCTCACGTTCGCCTCACCCGCGACGAATCGCGTCTCCTCCTGCAGGAGCAACCCCGTACAGCCCGCAACCGACAGGAGCACGCAGACAGCGAGGACCGCCCCGGTCCGTCTGAGTCTCATCGTCGGGAACTCTACCAGTGACTCTTATAGGGTTTTTGAGACGCAGACGGAATCGCAGGACGTGACAGCGAAAACGGGTGAACGTGAGGGGTGCTACTCGGAGCCGATGACAAAGAGCAGGTCGCCCATGTCGACGGAGTCGCCCTCGCCGATGGCGACCTCGTTGACGACGCCGCCGCGCTCGGCGACGATGTCGTTTTCCATCTTCATCGCTTCGAGGACACAGAGCACGTCGCCGGCCCCTATCTCGTCGCCCTCGTCGACGCTCACTTCGAGAATCGTGCCCTGCATCTCCGCGGTGACCTCCTGGCCCTCCGCGCTGGAGCCGCCCCCGCCACCGCCGCCGCCGGAGCCACCGCCGGGGCGGTCGGGCCGGCTGGCGCCGTCCGACGTATCCACGTCGCCGACGTTTATCGGCGGGGCGCCGTGTTCTTCCAGATCGACGTCGAAGCGCTTGCCGTTTACCTCGACGGTGAACTCACGCTCGACGACCTCCTCGTCTTCGTCGGCCTCGCTGGGTTCGGTCTCCGTGCCCCACTTCTCCTGGGCGGCCTCGATGCGGGACTTCTCCAGGGTCTCGTCGAGGTACTTCGTCGTGTGGGTGGAGTTGACGAACTCCTCGTCGGTGAGCATCAGCCGGTGGAACGGGATAACGGTGGGGAACCCCTCGACGTCGAACTCCGCCAGCGCGCGTTTCCCGCGGGCGATGGCCTCGTCCCGGTCGGCGCCGTAGACGATGAGCTTCGCTATCATCGAGTCGTAGTCGGTGACCAGCTCGTCGCCCTGGCGCAGCGCGTCGTCCATCCGGACGCCGATGCCACCGGGCGGGTCGTACACCTCGAGTTCGCCGCTCTGTGCCGGCGCGAAGTCCTTCGCCGCGTTCTCGGCGTTGATGCGGAACTCCATCGCGTGGCCCTCTATCTCGACGTCCTCCTGTGCGAAGCTGAGGGTCTCGTCCTGGGCGACCCGAATCTGCCACTTGACGATGTCGATGCCCGTTATCTCCTCGGTGACGCAGTGTTCGACCTGGATGCGGGTGTTCACTTCGAGGAAGTAGAAGTTCGTGTCGGGGTCCAGTTCTTCGTTGGGCCCTCGCTCGGGGTCCTCCTCGACGAGGAACTCGACGGTCCCGGCGTTGTAGTAGTCGGCCGCGCGGACCCCCCGACGGGCGGCCTCGCCGATCTTCTCACGTAGCTCGTCCGAGAGGGCGGCCGACGGGCCTTCCTCGATGACCTTCTGGTGGCGCCGTTGCAGCGAGCAGTCACGCTCGCCCAGATGGCGGACGTTGCCCTCGTGGTCGGCGATAATCTGGACCTCGATGTGGCGCGGGTTCTCCAGGTAGCGCTCGAGATAGACCGAGTCGTTCGAGAAGTACGCCTCGCCCTCGCGTTTGGCCGACTCCAGTTGCTCTTCGGCCTCGTCGGGGCTGTGGACGATCTTCATCCCGCGGCCGCCGCCGCCGCCCTCGGCCTTGATAGCGACGGGGTAGCCGTTCTCTTCGCCGAACTCTTTGACCCGCTCGGGGTCGTCGATAGGATCGGTCCCGGGGACGATCGGCACGTCCGCCTCCTGCATGATGTTGCGGGCTTTCGTCTTCTCGCCCAGTTTCTCCATGGCGTCGCCGGCGGGGCCGATCCACGTCAGCCCCTCGGCGGCTTCGACCTTCCGGGCGAAGTCCGCGTTCTCGGCGAGGAAGCCGTAGCCGGGGTGGATGGCGTCGGCGTCGGCCTGCTGGGCCGTCTCGATTATCTGTTCCTGGTCGAGATACGAGTCGGCTGCCCGTGCCGGCCCCACGTTGTACGCCTCGTCGGCGTAGCGAACGTGGCCGGCGTGTTTGTCCGCCTCAGAGTAGACCGCAACTGTCCCGATGCCCAACTCGTCGCAGGCGCGCATGACACGCACCGCGATCTCCCCGCGGTTGGCGACGAGCACCTTATCAAACATACTCGCTCATACCGAGACTCGCCTCATAAACCTAGGCGGAAAGCCCGGCCGGCCCGGCGACCCACGAGGGCAGCGGCCGCCGCGACGGCACACCTACAGCGGGATGTTGCCGTGTTTCCGGTCGGGCTGGTCTTTGCGCTTGCCCCGCAGGAGTTCCAGGTCCGATATGAGCCGTGGCCGGGTCTCGGCGGGTTCGAGCACGTCGTCGACGAAGCCCCGTTCGGCCGCGGTGTAGGGGTTGGCGAAGGCGTCGCGGTACTCGTCGATGAGCTGCTGGCGTCGGGCCTCGACGTCTTCGGCGTCTTTCAGTTCGTCGCTGTAGAGGACGTTCACGGCGCCCTGGGGGCCCATGACGGCGATCTCGGCCATCGGCCAGGCGTAGTTCATATCGGCGCCGATGTGCTTCGAGGCCATCACGTCGTAGGCGCCGCCGTAGGCCTTGCGGGTGATGACCGTCAGTAGCGGTACCGTCGCCTCGCTGTAGGCGTAGAGCAGCTTCGCACCGTGGGTAATGATACCGTTTTTCTCCTGGTCCTTGCCGGGCATAAAGCCGGGCACGTCGACGAACGTGACGATGGGGATGTTGAAAGCGTCACAGAAGCGGACGAACCGGGCGCCCTTCTTCGAGGCGTCGATGTCGAGCGTGCCGGCGTTCACGCGCGGTTGATTCCCGACGACGCCGACCGAGTGACCGTCCAGTCGGGCAAAACCCGTGACGATGTTCCGGGCGAAGTCTTTCCCGACCTCGAAGAAGGAGTCCTCGTCGAGCACGCTCCCGACGACCTCGGTCATGTCGTAGGGTTTCTGCGGGGCGTCGGGCACCGTCTCGACCAGGCTCTCGTCCCGGCGCTCGGGGTCGTCCCAGGGGTCGACGCGGGGCGGGTCCGCGACGTTGTTCGGCGGGAGATAGGAGAGCAGGTAACGGATGTCGTCCAGCGCGTCTTTCTCGTCGGCCGCGGTGAAGTGTGCGACACCGGACTCGGTGGCGTGGGTCTTCGCCCCGCCCAGCTCGTCGAAGCCGACCTCCTCGCCGGTGACCGTCTCGATGACGTCCGGACCGGTGATGAACATGTGGCTGGTCTCCTCGACCATGTAGACGAAGTCCGTTATCGCGGGCGAGTACACCGCACCGCCCGCACACGGGCCCATGATGGCCGAGATCTGGGGGACGACACCGCTTGCCTTTTGATTCCGGTGGAAGATATCGGCATAGCCCGCAAGCGAGTCGATACCTTCCTGGATGCGCGCGCCGGCGGAGTCGTTCAGCCCGACGATGGGCGAGCCGTTCTCGATGGCCTTGTCCATCACCTTACAGACCTTCTGTGCAAAGGCCTCGCCCAGCGAGCCGCCGAAGACGGTGAAGTCGTGGGCGAAGACGTAGACCCGCTCGCCGTGTACCTTCCCGTAGCCGACGACGACGCCGTCGCCGGGGACCTGTTTCTCGTCCATGTCGAAGTTCGTCGAGCGGTGCTCGCGCAGCGCGTCTATCTCGACGAAGGAGCCGTCGTCGAGGAAGTAGTCGATGCGCTCGCGTGCGGTGAGTTTGCCCTTCTCGTGCTGGGACTCGATGCGCTCCTCGCCCCCGCCTCTCTCGGCCGCTGCCTTTCGTTCGCGGAGGTCCTCGATGCGGTCCTCGTGGCTCATCTGCGGTCACCGGTCCGGGACCAGAACATACCGGTGCGTGGGGGCCGGGTGAGAAAAGCGTTGCCCGGCGGGCCGGCCCCGATCAGTGACACCCCTCCGGAGCCCCGCGAAACGAACGTAACGCTGTCCCCGTTCACTGGGTCCGTCCAGCGGTGACCGTAAGTCAGTCGGAGGATAGCGTGTTCGGAGTTCCGTCAGAGGGGGTTCCCGTCGTCGCCTTCTGTGCGGTTCGACCGCCGAGCGTCTCGAAGTCGAAGTTGTCGAACTGTTCAGGCTTGATACCCTCGTCGGCGTAGACGTACAGCGCCGTCTTCGCGATGCCCCAGATTGTCTGGCTGACCAGATACGTAAACACCAGCGCGAGCGCGACTAAGACGACCCCAATCAGGATTCCAGGCCCGGGGAAAAAAGCCGCGACCGGGAGCGAGATCGCGACCGACACAGCGACCAGACAGAGGCCGAAGCCCACGACGATAGCGCTGATACCGAACCCGGCACCCAGCGTTTCGCCCCACGTGTTCCGGAACGCGGCCCCGCTTTTCGTGAACATCGAACGCGCCGAGACGTCCTCGAAGACGAGGACCGGGACGATGAAGAACGTCATAATGGACCACCCGACGGCGAACAGCGACCGCAGGATGCCGGCGATTGGATTGTCGGAGTTTTCGAGCATCCGGAAGACGATACTCACCGTCGCTGATATCAGCGACCAGACGACTATCGGACCGAGTCGACCGTTGATTGCGAGCATACTGTCACGGATGCCCGGTTCGCGGCCGTGGAACGCTTCGTTGGCCGCGTAGACGAGTGCGGCCGAGAAGTAGGTGCTGAAAAACGTCGTGATGAAGTATAACACAAAGAGGACGACGTACTCCAGACCACCGCCGATGACGCCCGCGAGGGCGAGCGGGAGAAACAGGAGAACGAGAAAGAAAACGCTCGAAATCGCCGCAAGCAACGGGAACACCATCAGTTTCGGATGTGTGCGAATCACACCGGTGCTATCTTTCGTCAGCGTCCAGCCCGTCTTGAGCCGGTCGAAGAACCCGAAGCTCCGGGATTGAGAACCAATTGACATACCCGGGGTACACCAATACGGTACTTATGATTATTGGTCCGATAGAGGACGCCGGTCGGCTCCGTCGCTAGACGTGACGGAATCGGGACCATCGAACCGGAACAATGGCGGAAACCGTCGAAGTTTTGACCGCCTCGCTCCTCACCACGTCCGTGAAGAACATCACGGCAACGCTGCACAACCCCTTTGGCTTCGAGGCGCCGTGTGAGCCGTTCGTCCCGGGGTACGGTGACGCCAACGCCGACTTCCACGTCATCGGTGACAACCCCCGCGTCCACGGCGGTACCGACTCGGGCATCCCATTTACCGGGACCCCGGCCGCCGAACGACTCCAGCGGGCGCTCGTCGCGGGCGGCCTGCTGAGCGAGACCGGCACGCCCCCGACCGTCGAGAAGACGTACCTCTCCTATCTGTACATGTGTGGGGACCGCGACCCAACGGCGGCGGACTACGCCGACCACGAACCGCTGCTGGACACGGAGATTCGGGCCATCACCTCTCACGTCCTGTTCCCTGTCGGCGAGCGGGCGACGAGACACGTCTTCGCGAACATGACGCCCGAGCGCGCCGACGACGTCGACATGGAGCGGCTCCACGCGACGGAGGTCCGGGGCAGCGGCTGGCTGGTCTACCCCATCAAGGAGCCGGCCGACTGGACCGACGCCGACGAGGACGCGCTGGTGGCCGCGCTGACGGCGCTGCTGGCGACGGACTACCGACAGGAGGCGGAGCTCGGACGGTTCCTGCCCAACGACGACGTCTGGCGGGTGCGGTGAGGACCCGGACTACGGTTCGAGAGAGTCCGGCGTCAACGGCTCCGAGTGCACGCGATAGTGTTCGTAGCGCCGCTCGGCCCACTCCCTGACCGCGTCGTCGGTCGTATCGACCGACGCCTGCACCACGCCCCGGTCGTCCCGGACCAGTACGTTGACCACGTCGTCAGCGATGGTGACCGCCACCGGGATATCGTCCTCGGCCACCCGGACGCCGGCCGACGGGGCCGAGACCACGCGACGAAGTCGCTTCCGCAGCGTGTCGTCTGCGACCAGTGAGTCGACGGCGCCCCGCGTGAGCACCGCCTCGAACTCCTGATCCCCGAGTCGGTCCGCGACCACCGAGAGGCTCTGGTCGTTGAGCGCGTGCGAGAAGGCCGTCACCGACGACGCCGCCCGCATGAGTCCGAGCAGTCGCTGGAGCGGCGCGTTCGGTCGCGTCTCGGTTGGGGTGACGATTCTCGCGTCCGCCAGATGGCGGAGGTCGAAATCCATCGCCTCGGTCGGCAGGTACGCGACCACGTCGCGCAGCTCCCGTTCGGCCGCCATCACGTCGAGCAGGTCGCGAAACCCCTCGGCGACGAGTCGGCCGGTCGCCGTCGCCGCGTAGGCACCCTCGGTCCGCACGACCCACTCTCGGTCCTCGAAGTCGCCGAGAATTCGACCGAGCGTCGCCTGTGAGGCCCCCGTCGCCTCGGCCAGCTCCGACCGGCTCCGCCGACCGTCCGCGAGGGACTCGAGCACGGTGACCCGGTTGGGCGAGAGCGCGAGGAACTCTATCTCCGAAAGCGTCTCCTCCATACCGCTCGGTGACCGGCCCGACACAAACAGTTTTCGTGTCGTGAAATCCTTGCACGCCGTGAAATCGAGGGGGTAGGCTGTCGGATCTCGGTCGACGTGTAAGGATTTCTGAACGGACCTATACCGCTGCCCACCGTACGAGGAAGTACAATGGAACAGTCGCCCTCTTTCGGTTTTCTGGTGAAGTATCCCGGCCCTTCCACTCTCCCTCGGGAGGTAGTATAATATTGGTATCACGAAAAACCATCCTGCTCGGTGCGCTGGTGAGCGTCCTCTTTGGTGGGACCTTCGTCGCGACGAAAGCGGGGCTGGCACAGTTCCCGCCGCTGCTGTTCGTAGCGCTGCGCTACGACGTCGCCGCGGTCGTACTGGGAGCCTACGTCCTCCTCACGCGTTCGGGCGCAGCGCTGCGTCCGGGGCGTGAGGATATCGCCGGCATCCTCGCGACCGGGCTGGTCGTCCTCGGCCTGACGAACGCCCTCCTGTTCGTGGGCCAGGCGGACGCGACCAGCGCCGTGGGCGCCATCCTCTTTAGCCTCAACCCGATTCTGACCCCCGTCTTTGCCGCCCTGCTGCTTTCCGACGAGCGGCTCTCGGCGCGCGGCGCGGTCGGTCTCGCCGTCGGCCTCGTCGGCGTCGCACTGGTCGTCAACCCCGACCCGGCGATGTTCGCCGACGGTGGCATCGGCAAGCTGTTGCTCTTTGGCGGCGCGGTCACCGGCGCGCTGGGCAGCGTCCTCATCCGCCGGAGCGGTGGCACGCTCGACAGCACGGTCCGAACGGCGTGGGGCCTGCCGGTCGGTGCGGCGCTCTGTCACGTCCTCAGCCTGGGCGCGGGCGAATCCGTGGCCGCGATTCAGTGGGGCCTCCCCGCCGTGCTCGCGCTCGGATACGTCGGCGTCTTCGCCGGGGCCGTGGCTTATGTGGCCTACTTCGGGCTCCTCGACCGCGCCGGCGCGACCAACGGGAACCTCGTGTTCTACGTCGTCCCAGTCGTGTCGACGCTGGGCGGGTGGGCGCTGCTGGGCGAGACCATCGCACCGCTCGCTGGCGTCGGCTTCCTGGTCGTCTTCGCTGGGTTCGCAATTCTCGGCAGCGAGTCTATCTCGATGCCGTTTTCGGACGAACCACCCCGTCGGAACACCGACTACGTCGACGCCGACTAGTCAGCCGGGCGAACCTTCTTACTATTGGCCAGTGAACATACTGCCATGGACTGCAGAGTTGTCGTCGAGGCTGCCGTCCCGGTCTACGACGTGGGCACGGCCGACGAGGCCGTCCGCATCGCCATCTCGAAGACTGGCGAGATGCTCAACCCGGACCTGAACTACGTCGAGATCAACATGGGTGAGCGAGTGTGTCCCCACTGCCACGAGCAGCTCGAACCGGCCTTCATCGCGGCCGACGAGAGCCTCGTCGCGCTCGAACTGGAGATGACGGTGTTCAACGTCGAGCGCGACGAACACGCCTCCCGCATCGCGCGCAAGGAGATCGGGCAGCGACTGACGAACATCCCCCTCGACATCGTAGAGATAGAGCGACTCCCCGACGAAGAGGACGAAGCAACGGACACGGACGAGGAGAGCGAGACGGCGGATGCGGACACGGAGTCGGCCGAAGGGGACGTGCTCCCCGAGTTCGAAGAGCTTATCGACGAGTGAGCTGTCGCTACGGGGGTAGCAGACGGAGTGGAGAAAATCGAATCTTAGTCCGCGGCGGCAGAAACCGGCTCTTTCTCCTCGGCGGTCATCTCCGAGGTGATACCGTTCGCGATGGCAAAGACGGCGGCCTTGTGGTCTGTTTTCGACTTGTGGATCGATGTCGGCTTGACGCCGAGTTCGGCGTACTCGTCGTGTTCCACTTCGGAACCCGACTCCGCTTCGTAGTGGTTCTGTACTTGTGCAAGCAGGCCGTGAAGGTGAATAAGCTCCTGCTTCTTCATGGTCACCCTCTGCTAGAAACCGAGGGGTTATAGTACTACTCTGAGGGGGGTTAACACACTCCCCCGACATGATAGAACGTGAAGAACAGGTCCGGAACACCCGGAAATCAGGGGCCGTCTGGGAACCCCCTCCGCGGTTGAAAGGTTTTTCAAGACTGCCCGACGACCACCGTGTATGAACTACGACGACATGCTCGACAGAGCGGCGAGCGAGACGTCCGACGTCACCGGCACGGACGAACGACTCTCCGTCCCTGACCCGGACGTCCGACAGGAGGGGTCGGTCACCGTCGTCGAGAACTTCCAGACGCTGTGTGACCGCCTCGGCCGGGAACCGAGTCATCTGTTGCAGTTCTTCCAGCGGGAGGTCGGCACGAGCGGACACATCGACGAAAGCGGTCGCGCCCGGATAACTGGCGCCTTCGACGCGGACCGCATCGGCGACGCTATCGAGGCGTACGTCGAGGGCTTCGTCCGCTGTTCGGAGTGTGGCCTCCCCGATACGCGACTGGAGAAAGAGAACGGCGTGACGGTGCTGCGATGTGAAGCCTGCGGTGCCCAATCAGCCACGCCGAGTGAGGACTAGACGCCGACTTACTGCAGGCCTTTGAGGGTCTGGAGATCCTGGTCAGTCCGGGTAAACACGGCGAGCCGACGGCTTGCGTGGCAGTTCGGACAGTGGTAGACGGTGTCGTGGGTCGGGAGCTCCGACGGGGTCGACTCCCAGTCCTTGTCACACTCCGGACAGCGTAATCGCACATAGGCTTCTTCCATGTGTAACAATGACACACGCGGGAACTCACAAAAAGATTCCGTCGGCCGTAGTATCGAGACTACGCCGGAACGTCGTCGGCTTCGAGCAGTTCCTTGTAGCGGTTCCGAATCGTGACCTCGGAGATGTTGGCCACGGCGCTGACCTCGCTCTGGGTCACCTTGTCGTTGGTGAGCAAGGCGGCCGCGTAGACGGCCGCGGCAGCGAGCCCGACCGGTGATTTGCCCGAGAGCAGACCGCCCCGACGGGCGCGCTCGATGAGTTCCCGGGCCCGGCGCTCGGTCTCGTCGGTGAGCTCGAGGTCCGAGACGAACCGCGGCAGGTACTGCTCGGGGTCGGCGGGCTGGACCTCGAGGTTCAGCTCGCGGACGATGTAGCGGTAGGTCCGGGTAAGCTCCATCTTATCCACCCGTGAGACGACGGCCATCTCGTCGAGCGACCGGGGGCTGCCTGCCATCCGTGCGGAGGCGTACAGCGCGGCCGTCGCCACGCCTTCGATAGAGCGGCCCGGGAGCAGGTCGTCGCCCAGCGCCCGGCGGTAGATAACGCTCGCGGTCTCGCGGACGTTCTGGGGCAGCCCCAGCGCGGAGGCCATGCGGTCTATCTCACCCAGGGCCTGCTTGAGGTTGCGCTCCTTGGAGTCGCGGGTGCGGAACCGCTCGTTCCACGTGCGCAGGCGCTGCATCTTCTGGCGC
The DNA here is from genome assembly GCF_029338235.1 of Haloarcula rara. Lineage (GTDB taxonomy): Archaea > Halobacteriota > Halobacteria > Halobacteriales > Haloarculaceae > Haloarcula > Haloarcula rara. The sequence continues at coordinate 2,703,984 of NZ_CP119785.1, read as the reverse complement.
TGCTCGCTGGACAGCGAGCGGCCGTAGGCGTCCTTGTTCTGCCAGCCGATGTTGGTCGACAGCCCCTTGTCGTGCATCATGTTGGTCGTGGGGGCGCCGACGCGGGACTTGCGGTCGCGCTCGGCGGAGTCGAACGCCCGCCACTCGGGACCACGGTCGATGCTGTCCTCTTCGATGACGAGCCCGCAGTCCTTACAGACCGTCTCGCCGTGTTCGGTGTCCGTCGCGACATCGCCGCCACACTCGGGGCAGACGTCCTGGCGCTCCTCCGTCTGCTCGTCGACTTCCTCGCTAACGTTCTTGTTCTGTGTTCGTTCCCTCGTGTTGCTGCGTACTGGTGATTCACTCATGATGGTGGGGGACCGGTATTGCCTTATCCGTAATGTTCAAACATCACTTACCGATTTTCTCTTACCTATAGTTAGTCCGAAAAGCATATAAAGATTTCGGCACCCGTGGTACCGGATCGCATTGTGGGAGTCCGATGGTTCCGGGGCTATCACTGGCTCCGGGCGGCGAGCAGCGCCGCGGTGACGACCGCCAGTAGCGCGACGATACCGATAGCGCCCGGCGCGGAGCCGCTGGTCGTCAGGACCGGCGAGGCCGGAGGTACCGACGGTGAGCGCTATCCGCGCTGTCACGACAGTTTCCGCACACCACTACTTAACGCGTATATTGTAAAAAGCGAGTTACCTAACTAGAGCCGGACTGTCACCCAAATGACCCCAGTTTTCGAGCCTTCTCCCGCAGTTTACTGAGACGCGACAGCCGACAGCTAGGCTCTCAGTACCGGAAGAAATCCGAGAGAGACGAACACGGAGACAGAAATCACGGCGTCGTCCGCCGGATGTTTTTGCGCCCGTTCAGTTTCCAGTGGCGGCTGCAAGGAGCTACCACTCGGGAAGCCAGACCCACTACGCAACCCCGTGAGACGCCCGCCAGGCAGGCCTACTCGTCCGACGAGCGTGTAGCCCTCAGTGGTCGGAGTCGGTGTCGCAATCGTCGGCGTCCTCGGGCGGTCCGCGTCCCCGGCCGCCACCCCGACCGAACGGCGCCGCTTCCTCGTCGGCGGTCACCAGCTCGAACTCCGGCTCTTCGTCCTCGGTGATAAAGCCCATAGCGAACACCGTCAGTACTTCTCCGTCACGCACTTCGACGTCGATAGGGCCGAAGACAGCCTCGTCGAGGTCTTCGTCGGCACCGGTCGGGAACACCGCGACGGAGTAGGTCCCCGACTCAGCCTCGACGTTTTCGCTGGCTTCGCTGAACTCGATGTCCTCCGCGAGCGTCAGCACTGTCGCCCCGTCGTCGTCGACGACCCTCACGTCGACAGGGGGGCCGTCGGGCGACGCGTGGACGATACGCACTCGGCCGGTGTCCTCGTCGAGGACGCCGAGGCTGTCCTCGTAGACAGCCACGCGGAACTCCTCGTCGCTCACGTCTGGCTCCAGTTCGCCGATGGCCGCGACGGTGTAGTCCTCGCCCTCGAAGGTGACGTCCTCTTGGAAGACGACCGTCTCGGCGTCGTCCGGTTCCTCGGCGTCGCTGGCGGCCGCGATAGTCACCTCGTAGGCGTCCGCGGGCAGTTCGAGGTAGCCGCTCACAGTGGTGTAGGGCACGTCTTCGAGGACCTTCTCGTCGTCCACGAACACGTCGACGTTCGGCGCGTCCGGCGACGCGTGGGCGACCCGGACCTTCGCGTCGCCGTCTCCCTCGTCGTCCTGGGCGGCTGCGGTCCCGGACCCGACCACCAGTACGGCTGTTCCCGCTCCGATACCCCGCAGTACACCGCGTCTTGTTGGCTCCATGATATTACCCAGGAGAGCCAAAGGACTGATAGTACGTAAATCATTCCTAGAACCTAACTAGAATTGGGCTCCGACTGCTCACTGCGTAAATAGGTGCCCCTCTGTGGGCACGTCGAAGAGGCCGATACGGGCACCGGCGTCAAGCCAGGCGTGTCCGTAGGAGAACGCCGCCAACGCGTTGACGAGGTCCTCCTCCTCGCGGAAGTGGCGGCCGTCCGCCAGATACGACGTCGCCATCTCCGCACACTCCAGGGCGGCGTCGTGCATCGGCGTCCCCTCGGGCGGGGCAATCTCGGCGGCGTCTACGGCCTCGGCGAGCAGTCCCTCGTAGCGGTCGGTCTTCTCCGCAAGGTCGGCGGCCATATCCGGGGAAACGACGGGGCAGCCCTAAGCCTGTCGCCCCAGGCCGTGTGCGCCCGGGACGACAGCGCAACCTACAAACCGAATCGTACCCAACCGGGAGCCATGACCGACGACGCTATCGAACACCGACGGCTCATCGTCGCGGGGACCGGTATCGCCGGGCTCACCGCAGCCATCTACGCGGCACGGTCCAACAACGACCCGCTCGTCCTGGAGGGCAACGAGCCGGGCGGGCAGCTCACGCTGACCAGCGAGGTCGAGAACTACCCCGGCTTCCCCGAAGGACTGTCGGGACCGGACCTCATCAACAAGATGAAAGAGCAGGCCGAACAGTTCGGAACGGACCTGGAACACGGCATCGTCACCGAGGTCGAGGACGACGAGCGCCCCTTCAGGGTGGAGCTCCGGGACGGGACCGTCTACACCTGCGACGCCTTCATCGCTGCCTCCGGTGCAAGCGCCCGCACGCTTGGGGTCCCCGGCGAGGACGAGCTGATGGGCTATGGCGTCTCGACGTGTGCGACCTGTGACGGCGCCTTCTTCCGCGGCGAAGACATGCTCGTCGTCGGCGGCGGCGACGCGGCCATGGAGGAAGCCCACTTCCTCACGAAGTTCGCCGACACCGTCTACATCGCCCACCGCCGCGAGGAGTTCCGCGCCGAGGACTACTGGATAGACAAGGTCCAGAAGAAAGTCGACGCCGGCGAGATAGAGATTATGCGCAACACGGAGCTGCTGGAACTTCACGGCTCCCAGGAGGACGGCGTCGACCACGTCACCCTCGCCCGGAACGACGAGGGGTACCCCTCCGAGAACCTCGACGACGAGGGGACCGAGACCTTTGAGTTCGACGTCGGCGCCGTGTTCATGGCCATCGGCCACACACCAAACACCGACTACCTCGAAGACACCGACGTCGAACTGGACGAGACGGGCTACATCGTCGCGAAGGGCGGCAAGGGCGGCGGTCAGACCGCGACGGACGTCGAGGGTATCTTCGGCGCCGGCGACGTCGTCGACTACCACTACCAGCAGGCCGTGACGGCGGCGGGGATGGGCTGTAAGGCCGCCATCGACGCCGACGAGTACCTCGAAGACCTGCCCGAAGCCGACGCGGAATCCGAAGCGGCGGCGGAAGCCGACGACTGATACTGCCGTTGTAGCCTCGCTTTTCCGCAGGAGCGGTGTACGCTGTGCGTTCTGCTACGATTGGAGTGCGAGACACAGAGCGCGTCGTCGGCACTGCGAAACGACCAGTGTCAGCGACCCACCGCTGAAGCGGTGGGCTTGTCGGTGGGCTCCCGTTCTGCCGTGACTCTCGTTGCCGACAAGGGACATTATCACAGCCGGTTGTAACCGTTCCACGACCCAAAAAAATAAATATACTCGTCAGCTGATGACAATCTGTATGGCTCATTGTCCCGGCTGTGGGAACACAGTCTCGACCGCCGGAGACGTTACGTTCACGGAGATGAATGAAGACGAAGGGCTTTCCATTACTTTTGGAATGGATAGCAGTTACTTCATCATGAGTTGCGGACAGTGTAACCGAATGTTGGGTGGCGGCGTCGGATCCTATGGCGCGGGGTAATAATGCACAGTAACGAAACTACGTGTCCCGGTTGTGAGGCGTCAATCACGGCCGACAACGATGTCGAGTTTATCGAAATAGATACAGAGGGGACCGAAATGTTTTCGCTCGGCGCGCCGAAGAAGATGTACGTGATTGCCTGCGGGAACTGCGAGGTTATACTCGGCGGCGGCGTCGGTATTGCGAGCTAACCGGCGCAATAAGCGCCTTGGGTGGTACGTACCGTACGAGCGCGGGTCAGTCCGCGCCACGGCAGTGCACCCACCCGCAGGCGTCACAGACCGGGGCCCCGCCCCGGGAGTGGATCCGCTCTTCACACCGCGCACAGACGGTGGCGGCCTCAGTCATCGTCCTCGGTGATGATATCCGCGGAGAGCCCCTAGGCCATCTGAATCTCCTTGGAGTTGTTCAGCGTCCAGGCGGTCCGGTCGGTGACAGCCTCGATGATTTCCCGGGCCGAAGGGTAACCGTTGCCGGACTTCTTCACGCCGCCGAAGTGTAACTGGACCTCCGCACCGATACACGGGATGTTCTCGTACGCGAGGTGGTGTCCGGAGCCACCGCGGAAGCCGACGACTGAGTCTGTCGGCTGTTCGATGTGGCTATATGTCGAAGACGTACGCCGACCCTGCATGCCTGACGGGTTCGTTGTCCCATTTGGCGCCGACGAGACCGGTACTCCCATCACTAGACACCGCAACTGAACCGCCGAACTCGTCTTCACTCTCGCCGTCGCCGGCGACGAGTTTTGCCTGTTGGTTCCACGACCCACTCGACCGCTCGAACACGTATGCCGACCCCGCTTCCTCGCCGTTTGGGTCCTCGTCACCGTACGCGCCGGTCAGGACAGTACTCCCGTCGCCCGATATATCCACGGACGAACCGAAGTGGTCTTCACTGTCGCCGTCGTCGGCCGTGAGCTTGGCTTCTTGGCTCCATGAACCCCCCGACTGCTCGAAGACGTATGCCGACCCCGCATCACTGGCGGTAGAGCGGTCGAACAGGGCACCGATGATAGCGAGATTCCCATCGTCCGATATCGCTACTGAATTGCCGAATCGGTCATCACTGTCACCGTCATCGGGCGTAAGTTTGGTTTGCTGACTCCACGACCCGCCCGAGCGCTCGAACACGTATGCCGACCCGGCCCAGTCGCCGTCATGCGAGGCGCCGATGAGAGCGAGACTCCCATCCCTCGAAAGGCCCACGGACGAACCGAACTGGTCGATCCTGCTACCGTCGTCTGCCAGGAGCTTGGTCTGCTGGCTCCAGGACCCATCCCCTCGCTCGAACACGTATACTGCCCCTGCCCCTGTGCCGTTTTCGTTTTCGTCTGCGGCGGCGACGAGAGCGATGCTCCCATCGCCCGACAGCGCCACCGATTCGCCGAAATAGTCGTTCCCGCCCGACGTGCCGGTCACGCCACCGGTGCCGTCGTCGGCCGCGAGTTGCGCCTGTTGGCTCCAGGACCCGTCCGCTCGCTCGAACACGTACGCCGACCCACCGCCGGCGCCGTGTGGGTCGTCGTCGTTGTCGGCGCCGATGAGGGCGACACTCCCATCGTCCGACATCGCCACGGCCCCGCCAAAATTATCACGCTCGCTGGTCTCGTCGGCCAGGAGTTGGGCCTGTTGGCTCCAGGACCCGCCCGAGCGTTCGAAGACGTACGCCGCGCCCGCCATCCTGCCGTTGGTCGTATCCCACGACGCACCGGCGAGAGCGGTATCTCCGTCGTCCGATACCGCCACGGAGCCACCGAGGAGAGTCGTCCCCTCGACGTCCTCGGCGTAGAGTCTGGGTTGTTCACTGCTACCCGAATCTTCTTCAGTCGGTGTCGACGGGGTTGGTGTAGTCGTACTGAGCGTTTCTGTCGGTGATTGAACCGGTGTCGTCGTCTCCGTCGGCTGACCGTCGGTTGGTGACTCACTGTCGTCTTCGGAACTCGTCGAACAGCCAGCGAGTACACCGATGCCGGCCGCGATACAGGAACCGATGAATCGGCGACGGTATGGCGCCATATCCTTTTGTCTGCGACAATAGTAATAAATTCCTTGTCTTATAATGTAATATGTGAACTCTCGGACTCCCTAATAGGAAAGCACTGGAGCGTAGCGGGGGAAACCTATCTCCGGGAAAACGACTGCCCTGGCGTCATAGTGATTATTGTAGATTATTTCCGGATACCGCCGACCCCGAGGTCGCCTGGTAGGTAAGTCGCTACAATAATCACTATCAGTCCGCACCACGGCGGGGAACCCAGCCACACTGCTCGCAGCGTTCGAGGCCGTTTCGTGGCCGCACCGATTCCCCACACTGCCCGCAGACCGTGACGGTCTCAGTCATCGTCTTCGGTGATGATGTCGGCCGACAGTCCCTGTGCCATCTGAATCTCTTTGGAGTTGTTCAGCGTCCATGCGGTCCGGTCGGTGACGGCCTCGATTATCTCGCGGGCCGAGGGGTAGCCGTTGCCGGACTTCTTGACGCCGCCGAAGGGCAGTTGCACCTCGGCGCCGATACACGGGAGGTTGCCGTAGGCCAATCCGAGTTCGGCGTGGTCGCGGTAGTAGTTTATCTGGCGGTAGTTTTCGGAGACGATAGCCCCGGCCAGACCGTAGTCGGTGTCGTTCTGAATCTCGACGGCGCGCTCGATGTCGCCCTCGTACGGAAGCAGGGCGACGTGGGGGCCGAACACCTCCTCCTTGGTGCAGCGCAGGTCGGCGTCGGGGTCGGCCTCGTAGACGAACGGCCCGACCCAGTGACCGTCCTCGTGGCCGTCAGGAATCTCGTCGGCGTCCAGTTCGGTCCGGTCGACCAGCACCTCGACGCCCTCCTCGCGGGCGAGGTCGCGGTACTCGGTCACTTTCTCCAGGTGCTCGCCCTCGATGAGGGGACCCATGAACGTGTCCTCCTGCAGGGGGTCACCTACCGCGACCTTGCTCGCGATTTCGACGAACCGTTCCTTGAACTCCTCGTAGACGTCCGTGTGGACGATGAGCCGCTCGGAGGAGACACAGCGCTGGCCGGTGGTCTTGAACGAGGACATCACGGCCGAGTGGACGGCGGTGTCCAGGTCGGCTTCCTCGGTGATGACGACGGCGTTTTTCCCACCCATCTCGCAGGCGGCCCGTTTGCCGGACTCGCCGCCGACCGAGTCCGCAATCTGGTGGCCGACTTCGGCCGACCCGGTGAAGAGAACGGTCGGGACGCGGTCGTCGTCGACGATAGCGGCCCCGGCGTCACCGAAGCCCTGGACCATGTTGAACACGCCCTCGGGGATGCCGGCGTCTTCGAACATCTCCGCGACGATCTGGGCACACCAGGGCGTCTGTTCTGCGGGCTTCCAGACGACGGTGTTGCCCTCGACCAGCGCGACGGCCATGTGCCAGTAGGGGATAGCGATGGGGAAGTTCCACGGCGTGATACAGCCGGTGACGCCCCGTGGCTTGCGTCGCATATAGGCGTCCTTGGCCGCTATCTCCGAGGGGATGATGTCGCCGCTCGGGTGTCGGGCGTCGCCGGCGGCCCACTCGACCATGTGGGCGGCCTCTACCACGTCCGCCCGGCCCTCGCTTATCTCCTTGCCGCACTCCTTCGTGACGATTTCGCCGAGTTCGTCTGTCCGAGCCCGGAGCTCGTGATAGACGTCCCAGAGGTACTCCGCGCGGTCGATACGAGAGAGTTCGCGCCACTCCTCGTAGGCTTCATCTGCAGCCGAAATCGCCTGGTCGACGTCTGCTGATGTGCCGCGCTGGAATTCCCCCAGTGACTCACCAGTCGCCGGGTTCTCGCTCTCAAACGTCTCCGTGCTGTGGCCGGTGACCCACTCACCGCCGATGTAGTGCTGGTACGTCTCTGCCATTGGTCCACATACGGACGTACCAGTCCAAAACACCCGTCCGACCATGGACGGGCACCGACAGTAGGGCGCCTGTGGAGTCACAGGAGCCGTTTTTTCCGTTCGCCCGACCATGGTCGGTGGTGGTTTGGTATGCCAACACAGGGATACACTTACAACGTGAATTGTACCTATGGCTGCGATTGACCAGACCACCCCGACGTGGCTCACCCTCGACCTGTGGCATCCGAACTGCTGGGCTATCAAGGCGACCGGGGAGACCACCGGCGGCGTGCTGGCCCACTCCATCTACACCTCGCCCAAAACCGACGGGAACCACAGTGGCAAGGTCAAGGGGCTGTTCACCGCGTTCGCCGACGACGAATCGGCGGTGAGCGATCTCCTGGACGCGATTCGGGACTCCGAGCACGCCGGCGAGCTCTCGGAACTCCAGGAGCGCTTCGGGCGCGAGCGCAACGCCCCTGGGAACGTCGTCCGGGAGTTCTTCCTCGAGTACGACCCCGACGACATGGTCTGTCCGACACTGCTGGAACACGGCTTCGTCCACAACGCCCCGGTCCGCATCGAGAACGGGCGCGAGGAGTGGCAGGTCTGTTTCGTGGACGAGCGCTCCCAGATAGACGACGCCCTGGAGCGGGTTCGCGAGCAGGCCGGCGCAGAGGTCACAGTCGACTCCATCACCACGGGCGAGGCCGCCGACACGACCGCCCGGGACCAGCGACTCGATACGCTCACCGCCAAACAGCGTGACGTGTTCGAGCACGCACGCGAGGCGGGGTACTACGAGTGGCCACGGCAGTGTGACACGCGCGAGCTGGCTGACGACCTCGGCGTCTCGAAGACCACGCTGCTAGAACACCTCAGAAAGGCCGAAGCGAAGCTGCTGGACCCGTAGATTACGAACTGACGACGGCTCGCAGCGCGAACAGCGCGTTCTGCTTGCGCTCGCGGATACGCCGGTAGAAGTAGGAGAACCACTTGCTCCCGTAGGGGATGTACTGGTACACCTCGTACTCCTCGGCCAGTTCGAACTGGGCGCTCTCGCGTACGCCCGTGAGCATCTGAATCTCGAAGGGGGTCCCGTGTTCCTCGTGGAGCTCTCTGGCGAGGTCTATCATCGCGGGGTCGTGGCTCCCGACGGCGATACCGTCGTCGAAGTGTTCGAACATGTAGGTCAGATACTCCCGGTACATCTCGTCGACTTTCGACTTCTCTTTGTAGGCAATCTCGGCCGGCGGGTCGTAGGCGCCCTTCACGAGTCTGACCTTCCCCGGACAGTCGGCCAGCCGTTCGAGGGTCTCGCCGGTTCGCCTGAGGTTCGCCTGCACGCAGACGCCCACGTTACCGTCCGTCTCGCGAGCGTGGCGCTCGAAGGCGTCGAGGGTCACGTCGACGGTGTCGTGGTCCTCCATATCGACCCAGACGAAGCAGTCGGCGGCGTCGACGATGCGTTCGAGGTTCTCCTCGAAGGCGTGGTCGCCCACTTCGAGCCCTATCTGGCTCGGCTTGACCGAGAGACACCCATCGAGGTCCCGGCGGGCCAGTCCCTCGGCGAGGTCGATGTACGCCTCGGCGTCCGCGTCGGCGTCCGCTCGGTCCTCGTAATGTTCGCCCAGCAGATTGAGGATTCCTTTCACGCCCCGTGCGTTCAGCTCTTCCACGTGGTCCAGCGCTTCCTTCGCGGTCTCACCGGCCACGAAGTTGTTCGCGATAGGGGGTATCATACACGTTCACACGGAGTCTGCCATCCTATATCCGGACCCTACCAAAACTTTCTGACAGGAACGACAAGAAATCAACGGGAGCGGGGCTGAATCACCGTTGAAATCAGATTCGCCCGACCATGGTAGGGGCACCATTGAGGCACATCTATGGTGACCATTGAATCACCCATGCGAAAATATAACACGGGTTCGATAGACCGACGGACGATGCTGAAACTGACCGGCGGTGTCGGAATCGCCGGCCTGGCAGGGTGCAGCGGCTCCGGGGGCGGCGAGGAAGCGTACGAAATCGGGATGGTCGACGCCCAGACGGGGTCGCTTTCGGCCTTCGGCGAACGGAACCAGCGCGGGAAAGACCTCGCCGTCTCGGCGGTCAACGACGTCGGTATCGGCGGCAGCGAGTTACAGGTCACTGTCGAGGACTCCGGCAGCGAGAATCAGGGCGGCATTTCGGCCGCCCAGAAGCTGGTCAACCAGAACGAGGTTCCCTTCCTCATCGGTGCGGTGGGCTCCGGCGTTTCGCTGGCTATCTACGAGAGCGTCATCGAAGGGACGGACGTGGTCCAGCTGAGCCAGAACTCCACGGGCCTCGGGCTGACGGAGTTCCCCGGGCTCTTGCGTATGTCACCGCCCGGGAGCACGCAGGCGACCGCACTCGCCGACATCATCGCTGAGGACGGCTACGACGAGGTGGCAGTCACGTACGTGAACAACGACTACGGGGAGAGTCTGGCCGACGAGTTCCTCGACGCCTGGGACGGCTCCGTCGCCTACGACAACTCCCACGACCAGGAGCAGTCGTCGTACTCTTCGGTCATCTCCGAGATGAACGGCTCCGACGCCGACGCCTGGCTGTTTATCACCTATCAGGCGGAGTTCTCGACGATGGTTGACGAGATTTACTCCAGTGGCTACGAACCGATGATGTACGGCGCCGACTCCGTCTCGGGCGACAACGTCCTCGAGAACACTCCCGAAGGTAGCATGGAAGGCATGAAGATAGTCGTCCCCTCTGCGCGCGAAGAGGAACAGAACTACAAGGACTTCGCCTCCGCCTTCGAGGACGAGTACGACCAGTCACCGTCCTCCTGGGCGGCCTACGCCTACGACTGTGTCGTCAACGCGGCGCTGGCCATCCAGGCCGCGGACTCCTTTACCGGGGCGGCCCTGGGTGACGTGGTCCGCGACGTGACCCGACCAGAGGGCGAAGAGGTAACGACCTTCGAGGCCGCAAGCGAGATTCTCTCTGACGGGGGCGGCCCGAGCGACGTGGACTACCAGGGCGTCAGCGGGCCCATCGACTTCGACGAGAACGGTGACCCGGTCGGTTTCCTGCAGGTTCTCGAGGTGCAGGACCACAGCTACGAGGGCGTCGACTTCATCAGTTCCTGACCGACCGATGGTACTCGACCAACTCGCCAGCGGGCTGGTATACAGCAGCATCATCGTGCTGGGCAGTATCGGCCTGTCGCTGGTGTACAGTATCGCGAACTTCGCGAACTTCGCCCACGGCGACACGATGACCATCGGCGCCTACACGTCGCTGGTCACCTTCGGCGCCATCGGCGGTCTCGGCGGGACAGTCCTCGGCTTGCCGTTCGGATTCTTCGTCGCCTTAGTGGCCGGAATCGCGATGGCCGCACTCGTCGCGGTGGTCACGGAGAAGGTCGTCTACGACGGGATGGACCTGGACTCGATCGGGCTGCTCATCGCCTCTATCGGGCTGGCCTTCATCTACCGCTCGGTCGTCCAGCTCGGCTTTGGCGCGCAGTCCACGCGGTACGGGATCCAGTCGCTTCGCCCCATCGAAGCGCTGGTTCCCTACGGCATCCGGGTCACCCAGCACGACGTGGCAATCGTCGTCTCCGCGGCCGCGCTGGTCACCGGCCTGCACGTCCTCTTGCAGTACAGCGACCTCGGTCGGAAGATGCGCGCGATGGCCGACAACCCGGACCTGGCTCGCGTCAGCGGGATCAGGACCGACCGCATCAAACTGTGGACCTGGGTCATCGGTGCCGGACTCGCCGGTGCCGGCGGCGCGTTCCTCGGGCTGTACAGCCAGCTCACGCCGCGGATGGGCTTCAATCTCCTCTTGCTCATCTTCGCCGCCGTCATCCTCGGCGGTATCGGGTCAGTGTACGGCGCGATGCTCGGCGGGTTCCTCATCGGGATGATAAACCAGCTGACCCCGCTGCTGTCTGACATCGGCATCCCCATCGGCATCGAGTACGCCAACGCGATAGCCTTCGTCATCATGGTGGTCGTGTTGCTGTTCCGGCCGAGCGGTATCGCCGGGGAGGCGAGCTGAGATGTCGCTCGTCGAGGACCCGAAAGGGTACTGGACCGACCTCACCGTCGCCGAGAAGGGGGTCACCGCCGGCGTCGTCCTGTTCGCGGGCGCGCTGCTCGTGAGCCTGCTCACCGGCGGGCTCACCCCGACGTACTTCCTCTATCTCGTCGGCATCGCGGGGATGTACGCGCTGCTCTCGCTCGGGCTGAACTCCCAGTGGGGCTTTTCCGGCCTCATCAACTTCAGTGTCGCCGCGTTCTTCGGTATCGGCGCTTACGGCACCGCGCTGGCCAGCGCGAGCGGTTCGCCGATAGCGGGCGGCCTCCCCCCCGTCGTGGGACTGCTCGCCGCGCTGGCCCTCGCGGCGATACTGGCGCTTTTCATCGGTATCCCGACGCTCCGGCTCCGGGCCGACTACCTCGCTATCGCCTCTATCGGCCTGGCCGAGGTCGTCCGCCTCATCGTCCTCAACCAGGACGACTGGACCAACGGCAGCGCCGGGGTCCGAGGTATCCCGAGTTTCTTCGACGGATGGCCGGTCCTGGGGACGTTCCCGGAGACGATGCCGACGCTCGTCTTCGGCTCCGGCCCCGGTGCTACGGTTCTCAGCACGTCGTTCTGGCAGGCGCTGTCGAACGTCGCGCTGGTGCTCGCGTTCGTCGGCGTGAGCTACCTGGTCCTGCGGCGTGCGCACCGGTCGCCCTGGGGCCGCGTCCTCCGGACGATTCGCTCCGACGAGGACCTCGCCCGCGCGCTGGGCAAGAACACGTACAGCTTCAAGATGCAGTCGTTCGTCCTCGGAAGCCTCATCATGGCGCTTGCGGGCGTCTTCTACGCGCACCTGAACCTCTATGTCAGCCCGGGCGACCTCGACCCCATCACGACGTTCTACGTCTGGGTCGCGGTCATCCTGGGCGGCAGCGGCTCCAACCGCGGCGCGCTTTTCGGCGGGGTCGTCATCGTCGCTATCCAGGAGGGGACACGAGCCCTGCCGCTCGATGCCGCCCCGATTCGCCTCCTGGCTATCGGGGTCATCATCGTCTTGCTGATGCGCTTCCGTCCGCAGGGCGTCTTGCCCCCACAGCGTGAGCTTATCTGGCCAGGGACCGTCGACGAGACGCCCCAGCAACCGGATTCGGGCGTGCGAGAGACCAAGGCAGGTGAAAAATGAGCGAGCAAACCACCGACACGGAGACGGCAGCGACGATGTCGAAAGACGACGTGGTCCTCAGCGTCGACGGCCTCGTCAAGACCTTCGGCGCGCTGGTCGCGACCGACCACGCGACCTTCGAGGTCGAACGGGGCACCATCACGGGGCTCATCGGTCCGAACGGGGCCGGAAAGTCGACGCTCTTTAACCTCATCTCGGGGTTCTACGAGACCGACGAGGGCAGCGTCTCGGTCAACGGGACCGACGTCACGGGCCAGGAGCCCTACGAGATAGCCGACCACGGCCTGATTCGGACCTTCCAGACGCCTCGGAAACTCGAGGGAATGACGGTCCGGGAGGCGATGCTCGTCGGGCCGCGCAACCAGCCCGGTGAGTCGTTCCTGAAGCTGTTTACCGCTCCCGGCGAGGTCGGTGAGGCCGAGTCGAAGAACATGGCCGACGTCGACCGCATCCTGGAGGAGTTCGAAATCGACCATCTGGCCACCCAGCCCGCGACCAAGATATCTGGCGGCCAGATGAAACTGGTCGAGCTGGCCCGTGCGATGCTCTCGGAGCCCGAAATCTTGCTGCTCGACGAGCCCGCCGCCGGGGTGAACCCCACCCTCAGGAACAAACTCGCAGAGCAGATTCGCCGGCTCAACGAGCAGGGAACGACGATGTTGCTCATCGAACACGACATGGAGTTCGTGATGGAACTGGCCGACCCGGTCATCGTCCTCGACCAGGGGTCGGTGCTGATGGAGGGCCGACCCGACGAAGTCCAGAGCGACGACCGCGTCATCGACGCGTACCTCGGATAACCATGACGGGAGACACTACCACGACCCAGGAGACCGCGAGCGCCGAACCGACCGACCACGTCGTCGAACTGTCGGGCGTCGACAGCGGCTACGGCGAAGTACAGGTACTGGACGACTGCTCGCTACATCTCGACGCAGAGGAGATTGTCTGTCTCATCGGCCCCAACGGGGCCGGGAAATCGACCGTCCTCAAGACGGTGTTCGGGATGTTGACCCCCTGGGAGGGGTCGGTCACGTACCACGGCGAGGACATTGGCGGGATGGCGCCCGAAGATATCGTCCGTGAGGGCATCGGCTACGTCCCACAGACGGACAACGTCTTCGGCTCGCTCAGTATCGACGAGAACCTCCGGATGGGCGGGGTCGCCCGCGACAGCGGCCTCGAATCGGTCATGGACACGCTCTACGACCGCTTCCCGCTGCTCGACCAGAAGCGCACGGCGAAAGCGAAGACCCTCTCTGGCGGCCAGCGACAGGTGCTCGCTTTCGCTCGCGCGCTCGTGATGGAGCCCGACGTGTTGCTCATCGACGAGCCGTCGGCGGGGCTGGCCCCCAACACCGCCAAAGACGTCTTCGGCCACGTCGAGGCCGTCAACGACCTGGACACGGCCATCCTGATGGTCGAACAGAACGCCACGGAGGGGCTCGGTATCTCCGACCGCGGCTACGTCCTCGACCAGGGGACCGTCCGCTTTGGCGGCGAGGCCGACTCGCTGCTGGACAACGACGAGGTGTCGAAGCTCTACCTCGGCGGATGACCGGTACTCACTGACCGTGCGGGGGCTCAGACGATACGCCTTCGCTCTCGGCCCGCTCGCCGCGGCCGTGCTGTGGGGCGTGATGTTCGTCGTCAGCAAGTGGAGCTTCGCGCTCGTCCCGCCGGTGACGCTCGGGTTCTTCCGTGTCGCGCTCGGCGCGGCGGCGCTGTGGGTCGGCTTCCGGCTCGTCGGCGACGGAACGGCGACACCCGATCGGGAGGACTGGCCGGCCCTGGTTGGTCTCGGCGGCTGGGTGACCGTCACTATCGTGGCACAGTTTCTCGGCACCGAGCTCACGAACGCGAGCCAGGGCTCGCTACTGACGGTGCTGACGCCGATTTTCGTGGTCCTCCTCTCTGGGGCGCTGCTGGGCGAGCGCGTCACGACGACGAAAGCGCTCGGTATCGCGCTCGCCGCCTTCGGGACCGCCGTCGTCGTCGCCGGCCAGTACGACCTGCGCCGTATCGCCGTCGGGAACGCCGCCGGGGTGGCGCTGCTCGTCGTGGCGAGTTTCGCGTGGGCCGGCTACACCGTCTGGGGCGTGGCGGTCGTCCGGAAGTACTCGGCGCTTTCCGCCGCGACCTACTCGACCATCGCTGCGACCCCGATGCTTGGTGCCCTCGCCGTCGTCGAACTGTGGTATCTGGGTCGCGGTATCGCCACGATACCGCTCGGCTGGCCGTCCCTGCTCTCGGTCGCGTTTCTCGGGTTCGGGTCGACGGCCGCGGCCTGGTACCTCTGGTACAAGGGCCTAGAGTACGTCCCGGCCGGGACCGTCGCCGTCTTCTACTTCCTCCAGCCGGTCGTCGGGACGGGGCTCGCGGCGGCACTGCTCGACGAGCAGGTCGGTGCGTGGTTCGTCGCCGGAAGCCTCACTATCGGCGCCGGCGTCTGGGTCGTCAGTCGCGAACGGGCCGACGAGCCAGCGCGGAAACGACACGGTGACGGGAGTGAACTGCGTGAGTGAACCGGACGGGAGACAGATGCGCGGGGCCGTTGCCTCACTCGACGAGTCGGTACCACCCGGCGTCGGACTCGCCGTCGCCGTCGTCGCCGTCAGCACCGGGGCCATCCTCGTCCGTTTCAGCGAGGCACCCTCGACCGTCGCTGCCTTCTACCGCGTCCTGTTTACGACGCTCCCGCTCGCGGTGGTCGCACTCTGGCGCTACCGGAGCGAATTCGGCCGCATCGGTCGCCGAGACCTGCTGTTTGCGACGCTGTCGGGCGTCGCGCTCGCGGTCCACTTCGCCGCCTGGTTCGAGAGTCTGACCTGGACCAGCGTGGCAGCGAGCGTCACCCTCGTCCAGTCGCAGCCACTCTTTGTCGCGCTGGGGGCGTGGCTCCTGCTCGACGAGCGCCTGGGTCTCCGCATCGTCGGCGGCATCCTCGTCGCCGTCGCCGGCATGGTGGTGATGGCGCTTGGCGACCTGCTGACCGGCGTGCTCGTCGGGCCGGCGCCGCTGTACGGGAACGCCCTCGCGCTGCTGGGCGCGGTGATGGCCGCCGGCTACGTCCTCGCCGGTCGGTCACTGCGCCAGCGCGTCTCGCTGGTCCCCTACGTCGTAGTCGTCTACAGCGTCTGTACCGCCGTCCTGTTCGCCATCGTCCTCGCACAGGGGGCGCCGCTTTCCGGCTATCCGAGCCGGGAGTGGGGCCTCTTTGTCGGTCTCGCGCTCGGCCCCGGTATCTTCGGCCACACGGTCATCAACTGGGCGCTGGCGCACCTCCGGTCGAGCGTCGTTTCGGTCTCACTGCTCGGTGAACCCGTCGGCTCGACCCTGCTGGCCTTCCTCTTGCTGTCGGAGGCCCCGACGCTGTTCACCGTCGGTGGCGGCGTCGCTGTCCTCGTGGGTATCGCGGTGACTGCTACCGACGGATGAGCGGAGGACAGTGGCCCCAGTCGGCCCACCGCGCTGTGAGTACGCTTATTATCCGACGTGCGCAATATCGCCTATCGTGGTGTTCCAGGTTACGCCGCTTCTTGGCGTCAATATACTAATCTTCTGTCTGCTGGTTTCGCTGCTGACCTACGCCGTCTACCGGTATCTGCGACACGACAGGTCGCCCGTGCTGTTCGCGTTCGTCGGGTATCTGTCGACGCTCTCGCTGATGGAACTGAGCGTCATCTTCGTCAAGCTCACGACGGTTCCGGAGCTACTCAAGCTCGGGTATAACTTCTCTAACGCCATCAGCATCCCGCTTGGCATCTACAGCGGCCTCTGGTTCATCCTCGTCTACACCGAGAACGAGGGCTGGGTGAACCGGTGGTTCGTGGCGCTCGCCGCGGTCCACGTGGGCGGACTCACCGCCGTGCTTACCCTCGCCCCCGAGTTCATGTACGACTTCGTCGGCCTCGCGACGCGGGGGCCGGTGTCCGTGCTGGGCATCACCTTCGAGCAGTGGGTGATCCTCGAACGGGACCTGAAGCTGCCGTTCCTGATACACCAGCTGTCTATCTACGCGTCCGCGTTGCTGGGTGCAGCCATCCTCTTTCGATATCTGATCCGACACCGAACTGACCTCCAGGCAGGCCAGACCGGGGCGCTCATCGTCGGGATGGTGACCCCAGCAGCCGTCAACACCCTGCTGTTTCTCGGTATCGTTCCCCCGTCGTGGACCCTCTCTGACTTTGGCTTTCTCGTCACGAGTGTCGCCTTCGCCATCGCCATCTTCCGGTATCGACTGTTCCGGGTCGTCCCCGTCGGCCGACAGCGGCTCATGGAGGCCCTCGAGGACCCGGTAGTCATGCTCGACGAGGACCGGCGCGTCGTCGACACCAACGAGGCTGTACGGGGGCTGGTCGGCATCAGTCGAGGATGGCGACTCATGCCCGTCGCGGAGTTCTTCGCAGCCGTACCCATAGTGCAGAATCGCCTCGGCGATGGACTGGACGGAGAGACAGTGACGATACCGGCGACGGACGACGCCCACGACGGAGACACGGTTCCCGAGCCGGTTCCAGCGAGCGGTCCACAGCACTTCGAGGTGCAGGTGTCCCCGATACGGTCTCCGACGGCCGACCGCGAAGGGGAGCTCCTGATCTTCCGTGACGTGACCGGACAGGTCGAGTACAGCCGACAGTTAGAGCAGCAAAACGAGCGTCTCGAACGGTTCGCCAGCGTCGTCTCACATGACCTCCGCAATCCGCTGATGGTCGCCCAGAGTCGGCTGGCACTGGTGCGTCAGCGCCTCTCCTCAGAACACTTCGAACCGATAGCCCGGAACCTCGACCGAATGGGGGATATAGTCGAGGACATCCTGACGATAGCCCGCGCCGGTGGCGCCGTCGAACCGACCGACCCGGTTGCCCTCGCCGAACTCGCCCGGGCGGCCTGGGGCCACACGGCCATGGGAGAGAGTACGCTGGAACTCGATGACCTGGAAGAGACGACCGTTCTTGCCGACGGCGACCAGTTGTTGCACGTCTTCGAGAACCTCTATCGGAACGCGGCCGACCACAACGACCGGCCCGTGACCGTTCGGGTCGGCACGTTCGAGACTGACGGCCGAGGCACCATCGGACTGTTCGTCGAGGACGACGGCGCCGGCGTTCCGGCAGAGGCGGACGCGGACCTCTTCGAGCACGGCTACACCACCCGCGAGGATGGGACAGGCTTTGGCCTCTCTATCGTCGCCGAAGTCGTCGAGAGCCACGGGTGGTCAGTCCGGGCGACCGACAGCGCGACCGGCGGATTCCGGATCGAAATCACCGGTATCGATCCCGCGCGGTAGCCCCATCTCGTGCCCTCCCGAGTGTGATCCTGCCCCTGACCGGGATTGGGACTCCCGTCGTCGCTACCGATGGGCACGAAGTTGTGTCACAGTGGGGTGTTGCCGGGACCCTGACCCGACAGACCCTTCTGTCCGGTCGGCGAATCGGGGTGCATGGCAAACGACACTGTCACACTCACCATCGAGAGCGACGAGGACGAAGACGAACTGACCGTGCCGACCGAACTGCTCGACCTGCTGCGAGAGAACGACGAGACGGACCCGGCCGTCGTCGGCGACATCGCGATGTTCGGGCTGGCCCAGCGCATCCACGGCGCCGTCCATCACGGCCAGGGCGAGGCCGACCAGGGCATTCAGGACCTCGAAGAGCTCACGCTGGACCTCTTCGAGGAGCGCTTTGGCGCCTCCTTCGCCGAGCTGACCGGTCACGACCACTAACCGTCGCTTTCTTCTACGGCCCAGGTCAGCAACACGCCGTCGTCGACCCGCTCGACGGTCTCCAGGGAGAGTTCCGGGAACGACTCGACGAAGCCGTCGCCGTCGGCCAGCGTCGGCGCGTCCCGGCCGCCAAGCACCTTCGCACCGATGTAGACGCGGAGTTCGTCGACCAGTCCCGCCCCGAAGAGGCTGAAGATGAGCTCGCCGCCACCCTCGACCATCAGCCGCTCGACACCTTCGCCCTCGAGCTTCGCAAGCGCGGTCGTGAGGTCCACGCGGTCCTCGCCGGCCGCCAGGACGTACGCGCCGGCCTCCTCCATCTGTTCGATGAAATCGGTCGGTGCGGCCTCGCTGGTGAGCAGGTACGTCTCGGCGTCGTCGTCCAACACAGTCGCGTCCGGCGGCGTCCGGATACGCGAGTCGGCGACGACGCGAGCCGGGTTTCTCGGTTCGCCCCGGTCGAGTCGCGCGGAGTGTCGGTCGGCGTCCTTGACTGTCAGCGACGGGTCGTCGGCCAGCACCGTCCCGACGCCGACCATGACGGCGTCGCTGTCGGCCCGGAGCTGGTCGACGCGGTCGAAGTCCTCGCGCCCGGAGATGGCCAGCTGTTCGCGCCGGCGAGAGGCGAGCTTCCCGTCCGCGCTCATCGCGGCGTTGACGACGACGTGCATACAGTGGGCGCAGGGGGGTGACCGGAAAACGGGTTTCGGTTCCGTTCGCCTACGCCGTCCCCCGGTCGGGACGGGAGGCCAGTTTCCGGGTGTCGACCGACTTCGTCTCCCCGTCGGCCGTCCGGAGCTTCAGCGTCGCACCGTCGACGACCAGCTCGTCCACGTCCAGTGTCGTCTCGGTCGCCCACCCCTGGAGGCGGAGCAGTCCCGCCTCGTCTATCTCGACGAACGTCCGGGGTTTCTCGACGGCGCCCATGTCCCAGGACTCCCCGCCCAGCGAAACCGCCGTCTGGCCGCCGCGTGTCCGTGCGAAGACACAGACGTGCTGGCGGCGCGGCTCGTCGCCGCGGGCGTGGTCAACGCGTTCCCACTCTTCGTAGTCCGCGCCGAAGTGGGCGGCCCACAGCTCCAGATACTCGAAGTCGAACCGCTTCTTGCCGTCGTTGTCCCGACCGCTCCGCCAGACGACGTGTGCGTCGGAGGGTTTGGACCCAAACAACCCGCCCACGCTATCTCACCCGCCGAGTATCACCGGCTGAAGCCACGGCCAGCGGTCCCCCTGACGCCCGAGAACGCGGACCATCGGCACCAGTAGCTCCCCTCGTCGGTATGCGACCCATACACACGGAATCCCCGGTATCGGATATAAAAACACGGGCTTCCTCAGAGCGGACTGACAGGACGGGTTCCGAACCGCTTCGTAAATTTATCAAGCGTATCTCGGCAAGTACCCGTAGATATTAATGTATTATAGGAATTTTGGGCCATATGTACGCAATATTTTACACAACCTCTGCCATGTGCTAAGATATGCTCATCCTTCACACACCGGACGGCTGAGACGGACCGCTATCCGCTCGGGCCCCGATTACGGTCGGCCGAGCACGAGAACAGTCGCCGAGACATACCCAGCCGGTCGGTCAGTCGCAGGGCCCACCGGCACCGAACGACACCGCACGAGGTGGCCGCGACGCCACCGATACCGCACGCACCGTGTCCGAAACCCAACCTGAACCGATACGACGGAGCATCGAGGTCGAATACTGGGTCATCGACAGCGACGGGCGGCTCACAGAACCGGGTCCGCTCGTCGCTGCCGCTCCGGGCGTCGAACGCGAGTTCGTCGAACCGGTCCTGGAGATAAAGACGACACCGTGTGAGACGACGCCACAGCTCCGGGCCGAACTGTTCGAGCGCATCGGCAAGGTCCTCGCGGTCGCGGACGAACACGGCCTGGGGCTGGTCCCACTCGCGACACCGTTAAACCACGACGAGATAGCGGACCTGCCCAGCGAGCGGACGCGGATACAGCAGGAGATTATCGGCTCGGACTTCGAGTACGTTCGCCACTGTGCGGGTACCCACATCCACGTCGAACAGCTCCCGGGGCGTGCCATCGACCAACTCAACACGCTGGTCGCGTTAGACCCCGCGCTGGCGCTCGTCAACTCCGCGCGTCGGTTCCGCGGCCGGCCACTGGCCGACGGCGCCCGGTCGAAGCTCTACCGATGGATGGCATACGACGGGCTGGCACATCAGGGGCGGCTCTGGCGCTACATCGAGTCCCGAGAGGACTGGGACCGCCGGCTCCAGCGCCGATACGAGGAGTTCGAGCGGGCGGCACTGGAGGCGGGTATCGACCGACAGACGTTCACGTCCTCGTTCGATCCCGAGAGCGCGGTCTGGACGCCCGTCCAGCTCCGCGCCGAGTTCGGGACCGTCGAGTGGCGCTCACCGGACACCGCCCTGCCCAGCAGCGTCGTCGCGCTGGCCGACACCGTGGCCAGGACGGTCGCCCACCTCAGAGACGCCGAGGTCCGCATCGAGGGCGAGACCGGCCGTGTCACCGACGGCCAGATCGTCCTCCCGGAGTTCACCCACGTGCTGGAGTACGTCAACGCCGCCATCCGTGACGGGCTCGCCTCCGAGTCGCTGTGTGGCTATCTCGAACGGATGGGGTTCGACGTCGCGGCCTACGACCCGATCTCCATCAAGCATGACGACCGTGGGATGCTGTCGGTGTCCCAGGCACGGCAGCGCCGGCTCAGATACGCGGAGATGCTCGAACGGGACCTGACGGAGTCACAGTCGATGCGCGCAGACTGACGCCGCTACTCCCGGGTCAGCCGGATGAGCCCCTCCCGCAGCGCCGTCTCGAACCGCTCGTCCAGCGGCATCGACTCCCACTCCTCTGGCAGTTCGTCGGCGGGCAGCGAGGAAAGCGACTCGACCAGCGACTCGTGGAGAAAGCGGCCGTTCTCATGGCACTCGTCACAGGTGCGGATTATCGACCGTATCTGGAAGGGGCGGGTGACGGTCGATTCACAGTGCGAACAGACGTACGTCTCGGTCACTACGCCCCATTACCGTCCCAGCGTACTCCTATGTTGCGCATCCAGCTTTTTTTCGTCGAGTGTCCTCGCGCGCTCTTCGAGCGCGCTGCGGGCACCGCGTGGCGGCTGCGCCGCCACGTCATACGGTTGCGGGCCACCGGCCCGCAACCCCCCTCCTCGAAAAACGTGGGCGAAAAAGCGGGACCTCCCTCCGGTCGGTCCCGAGAAACGGCTCCCTTCGGTCGACGTACACTATCTCACAGCGGCAGAAGGGTATTCCGGACGGAAACTGTTGACCGCGCTCAGTTCCGGAAGACGCCGCGCGTCTTCCGACCCTCGCGAACTCTTCGGGTTCGCTCAATCCCACTTCGCGCCGGGGTTGGTGACCGCGCCGTTGGCCGCGGAGCCGAAGTCGCGGTGGTACTTCGCGAGGACCCCGCTGTCGTAGTGGGGTTCCGGCTCGTGGTCTTCGAGTCGCTCCGCTATCTCCTCGTCGGTGAGGTCGACCGAGAGTTCCAGTTCGTCGATGTCGATAGTGACGGTGTCGCCGTCCTCCAGCGCGGCGATGGGGCCGCCGGCGAAGGCCTCGGGAGCGACGTGGCCGATAGAGAACCCGCGAGTGGCCCCGGAGAACCGACCGTCGGTAAACAGCGCGACGTCCTCGGCGTGGCCCTGGCCGGCGACCGCCGAGGTGACACCGAGCATCTCCCGCATCCCGGGCCCGCCCTGCGGGCCCTCGTTGCGGATGCCGATGACGTCGCCGGACTCGACTTTCCCTTCCTGGACGTACTGCATAGCGCTCTCCTCGTCGTCGAAGATTCGGACCGGGCCCTCGTGGTGGAGGTGGTCCTCGCCGGTGATCTTGATGACCGCGCCGTCGGGGGCGAGGTTGCCGGTGAGGATGCGGATGGCGCCCTGTTCGTTCTTCGGTTCCTCGACGGTGTAGAGGAAGTCGGCGTCGAGGTCCTCGATAGCCGGCGGGTCGATGCGTTCGAGTCCCTCGGCCAGCGTCTCGCCGGTGACCGTCATCGCATCGCCGTGGAGCAGGTCCGCCTCGAGGAGGGCCTTCAGGACGACCGGGATACCGCCGACCTCGAAGAGGTCGTTCATCACGCGGGTGCCGCCCGGCTGGAGGTCGGCGATCTTGGGCGTTCGCTTGCTGATCTCGTTGAACGTCTCGATGTCGAGGTCGATGTCGGCCTCGGCGGCCATCGCCAGCAGGTGCAGGACGGCGTTGGTCGACCCGCCGGTGGCGACCTGGAGCGCGATGGCGTTCTCGAAGGACTCCCGCGTGAGGATGTCCGAGGGTCGCCGGTCGTTCGCGATGGCGTCGATGGCGACGGCGCCAGCCTCCTCGGCGATCTCGTAGCGGTCCTCGTGTTCGGCCGGCGCGCCCGAGGACCCGAGCGGCGCCAGGCCGATAGTCTCGGAGATGGAGGCCATCGTGTTCGCGGTGAACATCCCGCCACAGGAGCCCGCGCCGGGACAGGCGTGGCGTTCCATCTCGTCGAGTTCGTCCTCGCTCATGTCCCCGTCGGCGACGGCGCCCACGCCCTCGAAGACGTTCTGGATGGTGACCTCGCGGCCGTCGTGCTCGCCGGGCATGATAGAGCCACCGTAGCAGAAGACGCTCGGCAGGTCCGTCCGGATAGCGGCCATCATCATGCCGGGCATGTTCTTGTCACAGCCGCCGATGGTGACCAGCCCGTCCATCCGCTCGCCGAAGGAGACGAGTTCGACGGAGTCAGCGATGACCTCACGGGAGATGAGCGAGGCTTTCATCCCCTCCGTCCCCATCGAAATCGCGTCGGAGATGGTGATAGTGCCGAACTCGATGGGCATCCCACCGGCGTCGTCGATTCCCTCGTAGGCCGCGTCGGCCACGTCGTCTAAGTGGACGTTACACGGGGTGATGTCCGCGGCGGGGTTGGCGACGCCGACCATCGGCGAATCGAGGTCCTCGTCGTCGTAGCCCATCGCCCGGAACATCGCGCGATGGGGCGCCTTCTCGACGCCCTCGGTGACTTCGGTGCTCCGCAGGTTCGGGTCCTTGCCCGACCCCTCACGCTCTGCCTGCTTGCTCATACACCGTCGAAGGCTGTGGGGAACCTTAAACAACTTGTACTCGTGGTACCGTCCCACGTCCCGGTCGCGCTGGCGAAACCCTCCGGTGACGGTAGCTTCTTTTCCGCGCCACCGCGACCCTCCGGTAATGGCGACGGTCACGACGGCGGCGAGACTGCACTTTGGCTTCCAGAACCTCTCGCTGGCCCACGAGCGACTCTACGGCGGTGTCGGGCTCGCACTCGACGAGCCACAGCTGATCGTCGAGGCCGAGCCGGCCGACGCGCTGGACTGTGACGACGACGCGGCCGAGCCCTACGCACGGCGGGTGGTAGATGTGCTGGACGTGGCCGGTGCGGAGGTACGGGTCCGCCAGCGCTTCCCGCGCCACGTGGGCCTGGGCAGCGGAACCCAGCTCGCGCTGGCGACACTCATCGCCGTCGCCCGCGCACACGACCTGACCGCCGACGCCCGGACCGTGGCGCGCGGCTGGGGCGGGGCGGGCGCAGCGGCGTCGGCGTCGCGACGTTCGAACAGGGCGGGTTCGTCGTCGACGGCGGCCATCCGACCGAGCGGTTCACCCACGAGCCGCCGGCCGAGGGCGACTGGGACGTTCCACCCGTCGTCGCGAGCCACCACGTCCCCGCAGACTGGCGGTTTCTCCTCGTCGTTCCCGACACCGACCCCGGCCAGAGCGGGAGCGCCGAGGACCGCAGTATGCGCACCGCCATCGAGCGGGCCGACCCCGGCATCGCTGACCAGATATCCGCACTGCTCACCCGCCGGTTGTTGCCCGCCATCGCGACCCGCAGCCGGCGTGAGTTCGGCGGTGCGGCCGCGCGGCTCGGCCGGCTGAACGGCGCGTGGTACGCCGACGAGCAGGGCGGGGTCTACCGGCCGCCCGCGGGCGGCATCGTCGAACACCTCGCGGACGCGCCGACCGTCACCGGCGCGGGCCAGTCCTCGTGGGGACCGACGGTGTGGGGCCTGACCGACACCGACGGGATGGGCGAAGCGAAGGAGGCGGGCTACCACGCGTTGGAGGCGGCTGGCGTCGACGGCGAGGTCCACGTGGCCGCTCCGCGAAACACCGGGGCAACGCTCGACGACGACGAGTGACAGCCCTGGCCGAGGATGCCGATTATCGCCGGCCAGAATCCGGGCCAAGCGTTTAAGCGGTCACAGTAGCGAAAGCGTGTATGGACCGCATCCCCTTCGGTGTCAAGCAGCTCGATTCCATCATCAACGGGGGCGCGCCGACGGGGAGCGTCGTGTTGCTCTCGGGGCAGGCCGGTGCCGGCTCGCGGGAGTTCATGCACACCAGCGCGGTCATCAACGGGATGGCCGAGGAGGACCCCGAACTGTTCGACCTCTACTACGGCGACCCCGCGGAGAAGGCGGTCCTCCCCGAGGCGGTCCATTACCTCTCCTTTACCGCGAGCGAGGGCCAGCTCGCCGACGAGATGCGGCTGGCGATGGACGATGAGGTACTGGACGCCGGACTCGCCGGTGTCCAGTTCCACGACATGTCCGAGCGGTACTTCCACATGAGTCCGGTGCCCAGAGAGTGGTACGCCGACGAAACTCCCAACATCAAGGACCTCAGGGCGCGCCACGAGCGCGAGGACCTGCTGGGCGCCCTGGGGAATCGACTCAGCAACATCGCCCCGAACAACCTCGTCGTCATCGACTCCCTGTCGGACCTGGTGGCGGCGATGGGCGAAGACATCGACTGGGCCGACATCACCTTCCTCGTCTCGGGCATCCAGAAGGCCGCCCACCAGTGGGGCGGGCTCATCCTCCTGCATCTCAACCACGAGACCCTCTCGGCGACGCGGACGGGCCAGCTCTCCGAGGCCGCCCACGGCACCATGGAGTTCTCCTGGGAGTCGGGCGGGTCCACGCGGGCCCGGACGCTCGTCGTCAAGCAGTTCCGCGGCGTCCTCTCCCAGATAGAGGACGAGAACATCGTCCAGTTCGAGACCGAACTCGGCGACGCCGGCTTCGACATCAGCGACGTCCGGAAGATACGCTAGCAGTTCTCAGTCTCGTCTCCTGAAATTGGCAGCAAACCCTTAACTATCTCGTCCGTAGAAGGGCACGTAATGGCCAGTGAGTCGACCGACGAGGGGGTGGTCGCCGTCGAACTACCGCCGGAGCTCGACGAGTGGCTCGACGAGCGCTCGCGGGAACTGGGCGAACCGCGCGAGGAGCTGGTCACCCAGTTGCTGGCGGCGTACCGCACGACGACGGAGCGTGACGGGGGCGACCTGGCGACCGCGCTCAACGTCGAGGCCCGCGTCGAGGACGCGATGCAGGACGAACTCGACGCCGCCGTCGCGGCGGCCGTCGACGACGTCCTCGAGGAGCGCGTCGACTCGACAGTCCGGGACCGGCTCCCCGATATCACCGACGCGGTCGAGTCCCGCGTCGAGGGGCGGCTGGACGAGGTCGAAGACGACTTCGGCGAGAAGATCACCGACGTTCGCCAGCGGGTCGTCCAGCTCAAACGCGAACTGGACGGCAAGGCGCCCGCAGACCACGACGCCTTCGAGGCGGTCGGCGAACTCGACGAGCACGTCACCGACCTGAACCGCGAACTCGTCGCGGTCCGCGACGAGTTCGAGGGTGACCTGACCGCCCAGACCGAGCGCGTCGACGAGCTGGAGACCTACTTCAACGAGTTCGAGAAGCGACTCGACGACACCGAAGAGAAGCTCAAACGCGTCGCCTGGGTCGTCAACGACCTGCGGGACGACCAGGGGGGCCGCGACGCCCACCAGAAGGCCATAGACCGCATCAAACGCGCCGCCGCACAGGAGGGTATCTCATCGGCATCGTGTCAGAACTGCGGCGAGAGCGTCGAAATCGGACTGCTCACCGACCCGCAGTGTCCCCACTGCGGCTCGACGGTCTCGGACGTCAAGCCCGAGGGAGGTATCATCCGCAAGAAAGCGTCGCTCGTCACCGCCGCACAGCTAGAGGCGGGGCCGACCGATGAGTGACGACGACGGCGACGACCCGTTCGAAAACCTCGAGGACCCAGCGGACCGCGAGGGCGACCCGTTCGAGCGCCTCGGTGACGTCGGGCCGGACGAGACGGCAGACGACGGGGCCTCCGAAGGGGGCGATGAGCCGACCGCGGAGGATTCGGATAGGTCCGACCCGGGCGACACCGACGAGCCCGCCTTCGAGGAGGAGTTCATCGACGAGGACGACCCTTTCGAGAGCGGCCCGGGCACGACGCCCGCCGAGGGGAGCGGTGCCAGCGAGCCGGTCGAGGGCGACCCGCTCGACGGCGAGGACCCGTTTGCGGGGATGGAGGGCCGCGATGGAAACCCCTTCGGCGAGGGCGAGAGCGCCTTCGAGTCGGTCGACGTGGAGAGCGTCGACGCCGACGAGGTCTGGGAATCGCTGGACGAAGAGCCCGAGACGAAGACCGTCGAAGGCACTCGCTACACCGACGTGTCGAAACACCGCTTTTGCGAGCAGTGCGAGTTCTTCTCCAGCCCGCCAAACGCCCACTGCACCCACGAGGAAGCCGAGATAATCGAGTACCTCGATATGGAGACGGTCCGGCTGCTGAACTGTCCCGTCGTCGCCGAGCAGCGCGAACTCGAAGACGAGGGGTAAGACACTTTTGCGGGGGTCGTCGATTACCGCACATGCAGTTCTGTGACGAGTGCGGGTCGATGATGAAAAAGCAAGACGGCGTGATGCAGTGTTCGAGCTGTGGCTACACGACAGCCCAGGACAGCGACGGTGATTTCGTGAGCACGCAAGAGCAGTCCGGCGACGAGCTCATCGAGACCGAGGAGGGCGACAACTTCGAGGGCAAACCGACGGCCGACGACGTCGTCTGTGACGACTGTGGCCACACCAAAGCGTGGTACACCATCAAACAGACCGGCGCGGCCGACGAGCCGCCGACGCGGTTTTTCAAGTGCCAGGAGTGTGGGTACCGGTGGCGAGAGTACAACTGATGCCAGTCTGAAAACCTGTTCTCGGAAGATTAGCGGATTGTTTTGAGAGTTGTGACAGAGTAGTCAATTGCACGAATACTATTAATAGTCGAACCAACCGTTAGACCAAGAGACAGTTCCAGAGTCCACGACAACTGTGTCACACTGTCTGTTGGATCACGTCGCTGTGACTTCACCGTCGATAAATGAGACCCAATTTGGCTATTTGATATTATATACCTATATTTCTACCAGGATTTGCCAGTAAATCCAGCCCCCTACCAGGAGCAGGAGGCCCGGTATAAGTAGAAGCCACCGACCAGAATTAACCGCAAAGGCACTAAGAGACATTCCACTTAATAGCACTGCTGTAGCAGCAACGACGTGAGCCATCCGCTTCCCAAGAGCCTGTATAACTCCCATTTCTAATATACCGCTTGATTATGATACATATTTCTTTCGGAAATGTCCGCGCTGGAATAATCGGTTACGTCGAGACGGCGTCGTCGTCCTTCTCGACGACCTCGTCCCGCTTGCGGTCGACCCACAGCGCGACGGGCCAGTCTTCCATCCGGTAGGGCGCGGCCCCTTCGAGCATCTCCACCCTGGCGACCGGGTCCGACGGCATCGCGACGAGTCCCTCGTGGCGCTCGTCGCCGACGGCCTCGATTTTGTGACGCGCGCCACCGGGAATATACATCGATTCGCGCGGCTCCGCTTCGAGGACCTGGTGACTCCCGTCCTCGCGTTCGAGCGTGAACCTCGCTTCACCGGCCAGACAGAGACAGACCTCGTCGAATGCCGGCGTGTGGGTGTGCCAGTCGATGGTCGCGCCCGGGGCCATCTCGAAGTAGAGCAATTTGAACTCGTTCGTGATAGCGAGGGGATACGTCTCGATGTCCTCGCCGCCCTGTTCGAAGTGGCTCGCGGCCGCAACGTCGATTTTGTACATCGTCTGGTCGGGGAGGTGCGTGTGGTCGAGTTCTTGCGGGGTCAGGTCGGGTGACTCGTCAGACTGGTCAGACATTTCACTGCGACGTGGTTCTCACAAATGGCTAAAACATTTTTCGCCGGGGCGGCGCGCGCCACGGCGGGACGGCCGTGAGTGGGTGGCCTCGAACAGCGCCGCCGAGACGAACTGTTTAGCTCGGTCTGAACGGGGTGAATCCGGCCGAAATTCGGTGAGAAATCGACTGCAGCGTCGCCTCCGGTTATACCGATGTCGTCACGAGGGGAAACTGCAATGTTCGAAACACACCCGCTGGCGGTTCTCACGGTCGTACACGACGCAGTACAGACGGTCGCGCTGGTCGGCCCGCCGGGCGGCCTCCCGGAGCAGGTTCCCGGGTTCGTCGGCGATATCCTCGGCGAAATCGGGTCGATGCCCGGCGGGGCGATGGACGGCATCGGCGAGACGATACGCGGCCTGACGCCGGGCGGTGCGGACAGCGCCGACGAGGCCGCAGTCAGCGGCCGCAGTCGATGAATTTCCTGACAGCCCCGTTCCTTTTTCACGGCCGTTCACGCCGAGAGAGCGACCCACGCCAGCACGACGACGGCGGCGCCGAGGACGGTCGAGCCGACGCCGTGGGTCCGGAGTTCATCAAGCAGGTCGTGGGAGTGTTCCTCCAGCGAGCAGACCTCGTCTATCTCGCTGCCGGCGTCACAGTTCGGCAGAAAGTCCATCGCGACGTGGAGGAAGATGCCGGCGGCGAAGCCGAAGACGATAGCGTTGGCAGCCGGGCTGGCCGGGACCGGGGCGAGCGCCGACGGGATAGCCGTGAGGCCGACGCCGGCCGCGGGGAGCAAGAGCGCGGTCGCGGAGTTGTTCTCACGGACCAGTCGGCGGGCAGCGGCATAGCCCGCGGGCCCCTTGTGGGAGACGATAGCCAGCCCGAGCAGCAGTCCGAGCGACGGCATCGAGGCGTACACCAGCCCGATGATGAGCCCAGCCGACAGCGCGTGGGCGGTGATCGCCGCCGTCGTCGTATCGAAGCTCGTCTCGACGTGGGTGAGCCGGTGGCCGATAGTATGGGTCCCGTAGCCGGCGACGATACCCGCAGCGATACCGATACCGCCGATTCGGGGGGTGCCGGCGGCGGTGCCAAGCCCCATCGCCTGCGGGACGAGGAACATTGCCGCCGAGGTGACCATCGCGCCGCTCGCGAGGCCGTACCCCCACACGAGTCGGTACGGGCTCGTCTCCGTCGCGCGTGCGCCCAGCCACGCGCCCAGTCCCATCGCCACGAAGGCGACCCAGGAGATGACGAGCACCTTCTGGGCGCCGCCAGTGACCGCGAGGCCCGACAGAACGAGCAAGGCGACGACACTCGCGACCCCGAGCAGGGAGTATCCGCCCGAGTTATTAAAAATAGAGTGGTCGTTAATAGCCATTAGTCGATATAAACCTGTTGTTACTAATAAGTCCGTCGGTCCTCGCGAGTATCTGCGATGCCGGACCGGAGCGAGTGCCCTGAGTCGCTTTCGCACACCAACCCTGTTTGGCGCGCCTTTATTGTCGCTCCGGGCCCGAGAGACCAACAATGAGTGACCTGTCCGGAGACGAGGTTGTCGTGGTGGGCGGCGGCTTTGGCGGCCTTTCGGCGGCCTGCTATCTGGCCGACGCCGGTGCGAATGTCCGAGTACTGGAGAAGAACGAACAGGTCGGAGGGCGTGCCTCCCGGCTGGAGGCCGATGGATTCACCTTCGACATGGGGCCGTCGTGGTATCTGATGCCCGATGTCTTCGAGCGCTTCTTCGCGTACTTCGGCAAGGAACCCAGCGATTACTACGACCTCGAACGGCTTGACCCCCACTACCGCATCTACTTCAAGGACGGTGACCGGCTGGACGTGACCGGGAACAACGACGAGATGCGCGAACTGTTCGAGTCCTACGAACCCGGCGCGGGCGAGGCCTTCGAGGAGTACCTCGAGACCAGTGAGACCCACTACGAGACGGCGATGAACAAGTTCGTCTACGAGGACCGCTCGCGGCTCCGGGACTGGGTCGACCTGGACGTGATGACGGCCGCGCCAATCGGGCTCCAGTTGCTGGGGTCGATGCAGGGCCACGTCGAGGACTACTTCACCCACCCCAAGCTCCAGCAGATAATGCAGTACACGCTGGTGTTCCTCGGCGGGTCGCCGAAGAACACGCCGGCGCTGTACAACATGATGAGCCACGTCGATTTCAACCTCGGCGTCTACTACCCTGACGGCGGCATCGGTGCCGTCGTCGACGCGCTCGTCGAACTCGGCGAGAGCATGGGTGTGACTTACCAGACCGACAGCGAGGTGACCGAGATAAGCCGTCGCAAGGACGGCTTCCTCGTCGAGACGGTCGGCGGCGACACCTACCACCCCGACGAGGTCGTCGTCAACGCCGACTACGGCCACGCCGAGCGGGAACTCCTGCCCGACCACGAACGCCAGTACGACGACGACTACTGGGAGAAAAAGACCTACGCGCCCTCCGCCTTCCTCATGTACATGGGCGTCGAGGGCGATGTGGAGCCGCTGGCCCACCACACGCTCGTGCTCCCGACCGACTGGGAGCCCCACTTCGACGACATCTTCGAGGAGCCCGACTGGCCCGACGAGCCGGCCTATTATCTCTGTGTGCCCAGCGAGACCGACCCGAGCGTCGCCCCCGAAGGCCACTCCAACCTCTTCGTGCTGGTCCCCATCGCCCCGGGCCTGCACGACGGCGACACCGTCCGCGAGGAGTACCGCGAGAAGATTCTGGCCGATATCGCCGAGAACACCGGCGTCGACCTGCGTGACCGCATCGTCTACGAGAAGCAGTTCGCCGTCTCCGACTTCGGGAAGCGGTACAACGCCACGGAGGGCACGGCGCTGGGCCTGGCTCACACGCTGCGCCAGACCGCACTCCTGCGCCCGAACAACCGTTCCTCGGCCGTTGACGGGCTCTACTTTACCGGCTCCTTTACGACGCCCGGCGTCGGCGTCCCGATGTGTCTCATCAGCGGCGAACACACGGCACAGCGCCTCATCGACGACCACGAATGAGTACCGTGACGGACCGACTCAGTACCGTGCTCCCGGGCGAGGAGAGCCGGCCGGGCTACCTTTTCTGGCTCTCGCGACCCCGCTTCTGGCTCTACCAGGGCGGTCCCGTCGTCGTCGCCGTCACGTACGCCGCCGACGGGCCGGGAGAGCTGTTCTCACCGCTGGCTATCGCGCTGTTTCTGTACTTCACGATTCCGGCGAACGTCTTCCTCTATGGCGTCAACGACGTCTTCGACCGTGACATCGACCAGGTTAACCCCAAGAAAGACGAGGGCCGCGAGGTCAGCTACCGCGGGGACCGGGTCGTCGTGGCCGCCATCGTCGCCTCGGGGCTGCTGGCCGCTGGGTTCCTGCCGTGGCTTCCGACTCTGGGCGCGGTTGCGCTCCTCGCGTGGGCCGCCCTCTCGATAGAGTACTCCGCGCCGCCCCTTCGGTTCAAGACCACGCCGTTTCTGGACTCGCTGTCGAACGGGCTGTACATCCTCCCGGGCGTCGTCGCCTACGCCGCTATCGAGGGGGTCGCCCCGCCCGCGACGGCCGTCGCCGGCGCATGGCTCTGGACCATGGGGATGCACACCTTCTCCGCGATTCCCGACATCGAACCGGACCGCGAGGCCGGCATCGAGACGACCGCGACGTTCCTGGGCGAGTCCAACACCTACTACTACTGCGTGATGTGCTGGCTCTCGGCGGCCTTCGTCTTCACCTACACTCACTGGGTGTTCGGCGGCCTGCTGCTCGTCTATCCGGGGCTCGTCTTCGGCATCCTCGCCGTCGGCGTCGATATCGACGAGGCCTACTGGTGGTATCCGGCCATCAACACGCTCGTCGGGATGGCCTTTACGCTCGTGGGCCTGTGGGTGATGCTGTATGGCTGATGGGGTCAGTTGGTCACTGCCGCGGGACCGCCACGACGCGGCCACGCGACTCGACGCGCTGGTCCGCGAGCACCGCTTTACCATCGCCGTCGTCTTTCCCCTCGTGGGCGCGGTGACGCTGCTGGCCAGCGCCGAGGGGCTGCTACCGCCGCCGCTGGCGTTCAATCCGTTCTTCGTCCTCTTCGGGACTTTAGTGATGCGCCTGCCGCTGGTGGCCGGCGTCACGCCGCTGCTTGACCGCAAAGCGACCGTCGCACTCGTCGCGCTGACGCTGTACTCCTACGGTATCGAACTCATCGGCGTCCGCACCGGCTGGCCTTACGGCGAATTTACATACGGTGTTGACCTCGGGCCGATGCTGTTTGGCGAGGTGCCACTAGGCCTGCCGGTCTTTTTCTTCCCGCTTGTCCTGAACGCCTACCTGCTGGTCCTGCTGCTGTTCGGTGAGCGGGCCGAATCGACGCCGCTTCGGCTGCTGGCGACGCTGGCGACGGTCATCCTCGTCGACCTGGTGTTAGACCCCGGTGCCGTCGGCATCGGGTTCTGGGCCTACGATGTCCAGCAGTTCTACGGGGTCCCGTGGTCGAACTACCTCGGCTGGCTGCTGTCGGGGGCCGTCGCCGTCCTGTGTTTCGACCTCGGCTTCGACCGGGCCGGCCTGCGGCGCCGGCTCGAGGAGTGTGAGTTTATGCTCGACGACCTGGTGAGCTTCGTCCTCCTGTGGGGCGGTATCAACCTCTTCTACGCCAACTGGATACCGGTCGCGCTGGCCGCGCTGCTGGGAGCCGGGCTCCTGAAGACCGAACGCTTCGACTTCGACCTCTCGGAGACCCGTCTTGGCCGCGCCGTCTGGCGGTAACGGTCGGTTCCGGGACCCCGGCAGTTATCAGACTCGCCGGTGAACGTCTGTCGATGGCAGCCCTGTTTACCCCCCTGACGCTGCGAGAGACGACGATACCCAATCGAGTGATGGTCTCTCCGATGTGCCAGTACTCCTGTGACGCACGGGACGGCGTCGCCACGGACTGGCACCGGACCCATCTCACCTCCCGAGCCGTCGGCGGCGCCGGGCTCGTAATGACCGAGGCCACCGCCGTCGAGGCCCGCGGACGCATCTCCCCCGAGGATCTCGGTATCTGGACCGACGAGCAGACCGCGGCGCTTGCACCCATCACCGAGTTCGTCCGCGACCAGGGCAGCGTCCCCGGCATCCAGCTGGCCCACGCCGGCCGGAAGGCCTCGACGAGTCGGCCCTGGGACGGCCACGAGCCGCTCAAGCCCGACGCGGGCGGCTGGGACGTCGTCGGCCCCTCCGAGGAGCCCTGGCCCTACGACGACAAGGCGCCGACGACAGAGCGGCTCACCCGAGACGACATCGAGTCGGTCGTCGACTCGTTCCGCGCGGCCGCCGAGCGCGCACTGGCGGCGGGCTTCGAGGTCGCGGAGGTCCACGCCGCCCACGGCTATCTCCTCCACGAGTTCTGTTCGCCGGTGACCAACCACCGCGAGGACGGCTACGGCGGCGACTTCGAGGGACGGACACGGCTCACACGCGAGGTCACCGCCGCGGTCCGGGCGGTCTGGCCTGACGACAGGCCCGTCTTCGTCCGCATCTCAGCGACTGACTGGCTCCCGGAGCGAGAGTCCTGGACCGTCGCGGACTCTGTGCGGCTGGCCGACGACCTGGCCGACGTGGGCGCGGACCTCATCGACGTCAGCGGCGGCGGAATCAGCCCGAACTCCTGGCCTGAGAACCCAGGGCCGAACTACCAGCTTCCCTATGCCGAGCGTATCCGCCGAGAGACCGAGGCCGATATCACCGTCGGCGCGGTCGGCGGTATCACCACGCCAGAGCAGGCAGAGGCCATCATCGCCAATGACCGGGCGGACCTGGCCATCGTCGGGCGCGAACACCTTCGGGACCCGTACTTCACACTCCACGCGGCACAGGCGCTCGACGCGACCGACGACATCGAGGGGCCGCCACAGTACCGCCGTGCGTTCGGGTTCTGACCGGACTCACACCGAGTCCAAGTCGAGGTCGACAGCGTACCAGTCCAGCACGAGCAGGAAGACGCTGCCGACCACTGCGGCGGCGACAAAGGCAATCAGCACCTCGGTCGAGAAGCCGGCTTCGCTCCGGACCTCCTGGACAGGTGCGCGCAACGCCCCCACGACCAGCGCAACGAGAAACGTCATGGTCGCACGACGGTTCCGGTCCAGGGCCCGTCGCACGACCCGCGAGACGGTGAACAGGCCGACGAAACCCCCGGCGATGAACGTGGTGACGAGGACGGCGTCGTCGACGAGCGTCGCGGTGGCCCCGCCCGTTACGGCCCCGACGAGGCCGTCGATGAACCGGCTGAGCGTGTCCGACATGAACGTGTACTGGCCGAGGATGACCAGCATGAGCGAACCGGAGATGCCGGGGAGTATCATCGCGCTGACCGCCACCGAACCGGCGACGAAAATCACGACGAGCCCGCCGCTTTCGAGGAACGTGACGGGTCCGGACAGCAGGAACGCGATAGTGAATCCGACCACGCCGGCGGCGACCTGGAACGCGGAGTCGACAGTGAGCTCCCGCAGCAGGGCCACCGCGGAGGCGGCGATGAGCCCGAAGAAGAAGCCAAAGAGGAGCGTCGGGTAGGTCTTGTTCAGGATGTGGACCGCTCTGGTAACCAGGACGACAGCTGTCCCGACGCCGGCGACCAGCGCCAGCCCGAACCAGCCATCTATCTCGTCGAAGATAGAGAGCGCCCCGCGCAGGTCGAGCCCGCCGTCAAGCGGCGTCAACGAGCGGAGAAAGGTCACGATGCGGGTCGGCGTGATGGCGTTTATCATCGCGATGAGCCGGCCGTAGATGCCGGCGATGAGTGCGATGGTCCCGCCAGAGACACCCGGCACGGCGTCGGCAGTGCCCATACAGATACCGATAGCGAACGTCCGTGCCCACTCCCGTGCCGGCGGCACGGAGCCACTGAGCGTCGGTAGCTTCTCCGGCGGCGTTGTCATTGCACACAGCTACCGCCAAGCGGGTGAAATCTCTTGTGGAGTCGCGCGTCGTTACTTCCTACCGGCCGTGAGCGGTCGGAGAAAACGGTGTTACGAGGTGTGCTCGACGACGAGGACGCCGTTTCGCAGCGTCGCCGTCCCGCTGCTGTCGGGCAGGTCGACGTCGATTTCGGTTCGGAGCATCGGCGTGTCGATAGCGACGACGGCGGTCTCATCGATGAGTTCGACGGTCACGTCGTCGTCGGCGAGCGGGTGCAGGTCCGCGGCGACCGTCCACCCGTCGTCGTGTTCGGTGCGCGAGACGTGCAGCTCGTGTTGTTGCTTGGTCGCGTCCATCTGACAGTCCACAGTAGGGTCGCTACCGGCATAGGGAGACGGTTGGCAGGCGCCGAACGTGTCGACAGCGCGGGTCGCGGTCGAACGAGGCACAGCAGTCCGGCGGTTAGCGCTGGTCTGAGAGCGGGCGTACCGGCGCCGACTCTTCGGCGCCACCCGCCTCGACCACCGCGCCGACCGGGATACGGTAACTGCACAGCAGCGTCGCGCAACCGGCTACGATCAGCAGGAGGTTCGCCGTCGGGGAACTGGCCTGCACGAGGTCCAGTGAGTAGACCAGTCGAGAGCCCGGGAAGAACGGCTGGATGCCCATCGGCGT
Organism: Haloarcula rara; assembly: GCF_029338235.1. Taxonomy (GTDB): domain Archaea; phylum Halobacteriota; class Halobacteria; order Halobacteriales; family Haloarculaceae; genus Haloarcula; species Haloarcula rara. Next base: position 2,667,844 of record NZ_CP119785.1, on the reverse strand, counting down.
GATGACGTCACCGACGAGGTGAGAAACGACGCCGGCTGCGCCGACCAGATAGCAGACGACGGGATGTTCGCCACCGAGGCCCGGCGAGCCAGCCGCCGGCGCCCGGAAGAGGAGAACGACGAGCGCGCCGGCGACCACGGCGGCAAGCAGTGTATGCGTGACACCGCGGTGGACAAGCCCCGGCCACACCTTGTCGATGTCGGGGAGCACGGCCAGCGCGAGCGCCACCCCCAGACACTCCGTCGCGGCCGCCCGGCGACCCCGAACCCGAAACCAGTACACAAGCGGCGCGAACAAGAGCGCGGTAAGCCCGACGTGACCCGGCGGATACATCGTCCTACTGGTTCGGAAACGACGGGTTAAGGGTTCGTGCCAGATAGCTCCGGCTCGGCTGCAGTAGCTGGCCCAGTGGTTACGAGAAAGGGTCGTCTGTACAGAAGCTACGCACCCTCAGAGCCGTATGGTCCCCAGCCCTGTCCCGACATCTGCCGGTATGTATCGCTTTCCATTACTTGGATCTCCGGGTAGACGTCCCTCAGGGGTACCGCGGCGTCAGCGGCCGATACGACGCCGACGATACCTCGACTCGAGCGCCAGTGTGCGACGCGGACGCAATCGGGCCCGTCTCACAGATAGGTGCAGGAACCTCCACGAAAGGAACTGTTATACTTCACATCCCGAAACCTCAAGGCATGACACGCGACGAACTCGCGACAGCCAGTGACCTGCTCGAATCGGCCGCGGGGAACACCGGAAACGACGACGCGAGCGAGCGCCTCGGCGAGCTCGCCGGCCAGTTAGAGCGGCTCTCGACCGCCGACCGCGGCCCCGACCACGGTCGACTCGCCCGCATCCAGTCGGCGCTGAACGACCTCCAGAGCGGTGACGGGGCCGACGTGGCCGACGCTATCGACGACGCGGACGACGCTATCAACGAGTACCGCTCGGACCTCGAAGGGGTCTGAGGTCATACTGCCGGCTGTACGTTCGTACAGATATTCGCCACCCCGGGGTGACGAATTCCGTCAGTTTGTTACAACCGGTAGTATCAGTCGTCGGCGGTCGTCTCGCCTCTGGCGGCGCCCGCGTCGGCGGGCTCGCTCGCTTCGTCGCCAGTCCGGGACGCCATGTACTCGACGAGCTCGTCGTCCGAGAACGGCCAGCGGAGTATCAACTGCCACTGGTTTGACTCCCCTTCGGTCGTCGAGCGCTCAACCAGTTCGATATCACCTGTCGGGTGGGGACGCTCCCCGGCGAGGTCGGACCGCCTGCGTGTCCCGTGTTCGGAGAGCAACTCGGACCGCAGGTCTGCGAGGTAGGCGACCAGCTCCGCCGAGTCGAGCGTCTCCGTCCGTTCAGTCTCGAAGTGTGCCTCCGAGCGACCGACACCGCCCGGGCCGCCCAGCGAGTGCTGGCCGACGACCGCGTTGATGACGGCGCCCAGCAGGAGCACCAGCGCGGAGAAGTAGAGGTAGGTGACGACAACCACGACGCCGCCGAAGAAGCTCCCCGACCCCGGCTCCGCGACGGAGAGATACAGCTGGAACAGGCCCTGCATCGCCCCCCAGCCGACCGCGGCCACGACCACGCCGGGAAGCACGTCTCGGTAGCCGACGTCTACGTCCGGAAACACGTAGTATATCGGGTAGAACGCGATGACCAGCCCGCCTATCAGCGCCACGGGCGTCAGCGCCTGACTGTAGGGAATCTGTGCGACCAGCCCGCCCAGGACGATGCTTGAGGCTATCATCGCGACGAGCGCGAGGACGAGCGCGACGAAGACGACCAGGCCGTCGCGGAACTTGTCCACCAGCGTGTTGTCATCGACCGTCTCGTAGATCTCCGAGAAGGCCGTATCGAGCCCGCGGAATATCTTCAGCGTCCCCCACAGGAGGACGACGAGCCCGATAACCCCCGCCCCAGTTCCGTCAGCGTTGCCCCGTAACAGCTGTGTCACGATATCTGCTATCGGACCCGGCAACCACCTGCCCGCGATAGCCGCGATTCGCTCCTCCAGCCCGGTCCCGAACGTCGTCAGGACCAGAAACAACAGGAGGAGCATCGGCGCCAGCGAGATGAACGCGTGGTAGGCCAGCGCCGCGGCCATGAAGGAGACGTTCTTCTCGGAGAAGTCCGAGACGACTCGCTTCCCGAAGTCGATTGCGCCGGACTGAGTGACCATGGCCCGAATAGTAGCTATATTGAAAAGAGTGTGTGATGCGACTTCGACGTCCAGTGGTTTCGGGGTTGTTACTCGCTACATACCACGACCAGCTCGCGCCGCTCGTGGCCTCTACTCCCCCACCAGTTCCTCCGCGAGCAGCGGCACGAACGTCCGCGATCCACCTTTTTCATCGTCGGGTGCGCTTCGCGCACCCGTCCTCGAAAAACGTGGGCGAAAAAATCCACTCGCGGCCCGTTGGGCCGCTCGTGGTCCTACTCCTCGCCCAGCTCATCCGCAAGCAGCGGCACGAACGTGCCGATGTCGGTGACCATCCCGACCGCCTGCGCGGAGCCGCGGTCGACCAGCTGCGTGACGGTGGCGGGACTGATATCCACACAGACGACCGGCGTCGTGGAGGGGAGACAGTTGCCGACAGCGACGGAGTGCAGCAGTGTCGAGAGCATCAGTACCATATCGGCCTCGTGAGCCTGCGCTCGGATGGCGTTCTGTGCGTCGACGGCGTCGGTGATGGTGTCGGGCAGCGGGCCGTCGTCGCGGATAGAGCCCGCCAGCACGAACGGGCGGTCGTTGACGACACACTCGTACATCACCCCAGACTCGATTGTCCCCGACTCGACGGCCGCTTCGATGCCGCCCTCGCGAATGACCTCGCTAATGGCGTAGATGTGGTGTTTGTGGCCGTGACGAGCGTGGTCCAGCGTTTCGGTATCGACGCCCAGGGACGTGCCATAGAGGTCCCGCTCGATGTCGTGGACGGCGAAGCCGTTGCCGGCAGAGAGCATATCGATGTGGCCCTCTCGAACGAGGCGAGCGAGGTCCTCACGGGCGCCGGAGTGGATGAGCGCCGGCCCGCAGACGGCGAGGACCTTCCCACCCGCCTCGTTGGTCTCCCGCATCGCGCCCGCTATCTGCCGGATAGTCGACTCGGAGGGCCGTTCGGCCGAGACCCCGCCCTGCATGAAGCCGAAGGCCCCGCCCGAGTCCCGAGGTCGTTCCGGCGGTTCGACCCTGATGCCGGTGTCGCCCGTGACGACGCGGTCGCCCGCTTCGACGGCGTTCAGGACCTTGGTGTAAGCGCGTGGGCCATCCGAGCCGTTCGCTCGCGGGCTTTGCCCGCTCGCATTGTCCACGGACGGTGGATCCGCGCTGTCCTCGACGACGATAGCACAGTCCATCTCCATCTGTTCGACGGGGAGCCACTCGTCCTCGTAGCGGACGAACGTCGGGTGGTTCGTCGTCGAGTAGAATCCGTGCGGGACCACCCGGTCGGCCGGCGCCCGCTCCAGGGTCACATCTGTCGGGTCGGCCGGGTTCGCGCCGTGCTGGTGGAGTTCGTGGACGATAGACTGCAGCGTCGCCTCGTCGTCGGCCTCGACGAGCAGTCTGGCGTAGGACACTTCCTCTTTGCGCCGGCCGATATCGAACGCCTCGACCGTAAAGGAGCCGCCCATGTCCATGACGATACTGAAGGCGGTTCCCAGCGTCGCCGAGTCGATGATGTGGCCCTCCAGTTCCACCTCGCGAGAAACCGTCATACAGTACCGTGGTACCGTGAAATAAAGACGGTTAGGGTACGCCCGGCCCCGGTGCGCGTCTCAGGGCGAGGTCCGGGACGCCTCACCGAGTACAACACTGTTCGTTCTACGACAGGGGAGGTACGGCCACAGGTAAGTTTTTAGTTCGCATCGTAGAGAACTAATTTGTGGGAAACGATAGCAAGACATACGGGAACCTGAGATTAAGTATCCGTAACTACTTTCGCAAGTCGATTGTAACCGGAACTGCGATTGTTCTGCCCGTTCTCGTCACCGCAATCTTGTTTCTATTTATCGTCAACTTCCTCTCACAGCTACTGAATCCACTGGTCATCCCGATTCAGATGGGGCCAGGGGACACGTCTCCACTCGTCTCAAAGCTGATAGCCGTTGTCGTGCTGTTCGGTATCATCCTCTTCGTGGGGGCGTTCACCGAATCTCGCATCGGTGGGGACCGATTGAAACGGAGCCTGGACACCACCATGGCACAGATTCCAGGTATTCGATCCATCTACAGCCCGCTAGACCAGATCAGTACGATGTTGCTCGAAGGGGATACCCAGAATTTTAAAGACGTACTCCTCGTGGAGTATCCGAAAGAGGGATGTTATTCGATAGCATTCCAGACGTCACGCCCCCCAGAGATGATCGAACGGGTAACGGAAGAGGACGATATGCTCACAGTCTTCCTGCCGATGGGACCGAATCCATTTATGGGCGGGTTCATTCTCCACCTGTCCGAGGACGAGGTCTACCGACTTGACCTCTCCGTCGAGGAGGGAATCTCGTCGATCGTCTCTTTCGGCGTCGCGGTCGAAATCGACGATCACCCACCTGATGTCCCCGTCGACCTGGACAAAGTGAAAAAAGACAGCTGATACGAACGGACCCGCGACGGTACATTGTGCCCCTGTTTCGACCGCTCCGATTCCATCGAATCTGGAGACGATTCTGTGCGAGAGACACGCCCTGTATGCAGCAGACGGTTCCTCTCCAGCCGAGGACTGCGACGGAACCTGCGACCCCAGCACGGATACGTCTCCAGCGGGTATAGCCGCCAATGACCCGACGCGGCTACGAGAACGCCGGCTATCGGCGGCTTTTCGACGGTGACGGACTCTCCGTCGGGCTGGGACTGCCCCTGACGGGCGTCCGCGAGGCGACCCCGGCAATCGACGAGGAGGTGCGGCTGGCGACCCGCGCCGAGTCGCTGGGCTTCGATGGCCTCTGGGCCAGGGACGTCCCGACTTTCTGGCCCCGGTTCGGAGACGCCGGCGGGGCGTTCGACACGTGGCCGTTCCTCTCGCATCTGGCCGCCCACACGGACGAGATCGCGCTGGGCACGTCGAGTGTCGTCCTGCCGCTTCGCCACCCCGTCCACGTGGCCAAATCGGCCGCAACCGTCGACCGGCTCTCCGGCGGCCGACTGGTGCTGGGCGTCGCCTCCGGGGACCGCGACCCGGAGTATCCGGCCTTCGGCGTCGATCCCGAGGAGCGTGGGGAACTGGTCCGCGAGCGCGTCGCCGCGCTTCGGACCATCTGGCGCGAGGCGTTCCCCGAAATCGAGGGGTCGTGGGGCCGTCTGGACGGCGAGCTCGACGTGCTGCCGAAGCCGACGACCGAGACGCTCCCACTCTTGCCGACGGGCAACGCCCGCCAGTCCGACGAGTGGATCGCCGACCACGGCGACGGCTGGCTGTTCTACCATCTGCCCGAATCGACACTCGAATCGTATCTGGAGCGCTGGCGCGAGCGGACGACCGACAAGCCCTTCGCCATCGCCGTCCGTGTGGCCCTCGCTGAGGACCCGACCGCAGAGCCAGAACCGCTGCATCTTGGCTACCGCGCCGGTGTCGAGTGGTTCCGGAAGTACTTCCGCCGGCTCGAAGCGTACGGGCTCGACCACGCCATCGTCGGGCTGGAGGCCGAGGACCCCGGGGCGGCGATGGAGACGTTCGCGACCGAAATCATCGCGGAACGCTGAACCCGGCTGCGCTGTTGCCGGGGCGTATATCCGGCTCCGGCCCGAACCTGCGGTATCGTGACACAGTCGAAATCGCTGTACAAAGCCCCCAGAACGACTATCTCGCAGGACCAGGGCAAGTTCCGCATCCACTTCAACTTCCCCGGCCGGAACCACCCCGACCACGAGGACCACGGCTACGGGCCGCTGGCGACGGTTGTCGAGTCGTTCATGGACCCGGACACGCTCATCGGGATGCACCCCCACCGCGACGAGGAGATCGTCTCGTGGGTCCCCGATGGCGTCATGCGCCACGACGACCGGCAGGGCAACGAACTGGTCACCGATCCAGACAACCTGCTGGTGATGAACGCTGGACGGGAGTTCTGGCACGAGGAGCGCACGCTCGCCGGGGACCCGCCGCTGCGTATGTTACAGATCTTCGTCCGGCCACACAGCCTCGGGCTTGAACCGACGATACAGCACGAGCCGATTCCGACGCCGGTAGAGGGCGAGTGGCGACACCTGTTCGGTCCGGAGGGGACGGCGGCGCCGGCGTTCGTCCGCAACCAGGTCCACTGCCACGACGTTCGGCTCGCCGAGGGGGCCAGTGTCGAGTTTCCGACGGTCGACGGCTGGGATACGTATTTCTACGTCTTCGAGGGCGCGGTCACGGTCGTCGACACCGATTTCGAACGGGCCGAGAGCGGCCTGCTGGTGTCGGGCGGCGAGACGATGACCGCGACGACCGACGCCGTGGTGGTCGCGTTCAGTATCGACCCGACGGCACCGGTCACGCGGCAGGGCACAATCGGCCGGTGAGACGGGCTCGTTTAACGTACGCGTGTGAGACCACTCAGCCGTTTATCCGCCGGTCGACGGCCCACGATATCGAGCTGTCGGCCGCACTGAGCCGCTCGTAGAACCGCCGAAGCCCTGCGGACTCGGTCTCGGGGAGAACGTGCAGGCGGACGGTCCCGTCCCGGACCGCCACGCGAAACACGTCGGTCGTGTCCTCGTCGCGGACCAGCCACAGCGGCATCGGAAGGTCGTGGAAGTCGCCGTAGCGGTACGGCCCATCGGCGAGGATATCGGTGACCACGGTCGCGAGCTCCGACTCGGTGTACTCGCTGTCCGGAATCAGCTCGAACTCCGTGCCGCCCTCGTACTCGACGCCGCTGCCGTGGGGGTATCGTCGAGTCGGCCGGGTCGGAATCGAGAACGAGGGGGCGCCCGTCATCTTGGCGAGTGTAGGTCGTGATACCGTTTAAAATCGCGGGCGGCAACGCCGAGGGCTTTTGCCCGGTGGGGCCGTGCCAACGTGTATGTGTGGCCGCTACAGCCTGTTCGCGCCGCCCGCAGACATCGAGGCCCGCTTCGACGCCGCCTTCGACTTCGAGTTCGAGGCCCGCTACAACGCCGCCCCGAGCCAGTCGCTCCCCGTCATCACCGGCGAGGACCCCGACAGGATTCAGCGCATGGAGTGGGGTCTGGTGCCGTCCTTCGCCGAGGAGAAGAACGACCACGGCTACATCAACGCCAGGGCGGAGACCCTCTCGGAGAAGCGTTCCTTTGCCGACGCCTACGAGTCCCGAAGATGCCTGGTGCCCGCCGACGGGATGTACGAGTGGGTGGCGGAAGACGGCGGCAAACAGCCCTACCGCGTCGCCCTGCCCGACGACGACCTCTTCGCGATGGCCGGTCTCTACGAGCGGTGGGAGCCGCCACAGCGCCAGACCGGACTCGGTGAATTCGGTGCGAGTGGCGACCAGGGTGGCCAGGACGATGTCGTCGAGACGTTCACAATCGTCACGACGGAGCCAAACGACACAGTTGCCGACCTCCATCATCGGATGGCCGTGATTCTGGACCCGGACGAGGAATCACAGTGGCTCACCGGCGACACCGATACCGCCGCCGAACTGCTTGGCCCCTACGACGGCCCGATGCGGACCTATCCGATATCGACGGCCGTCAACAGCCCCAGCAACGACTCGCCGGATATCATCGAGCCAGTCGATGGTTAGCGGATGAACTCGTGGGTGTTCGTCTCTTCGGTGAGTTCGCGCTCTGGCTGTGGGCCGAAGGCGTCCTCGTGAATGAACAGATACACGATCAAAACCAGCGCGAAGACGACACTACCAAGCGAGAGCGGCGTCCGCTCACCGGCCAGGAGCGGGCCGAAATAAACGACCACGACGCCCGAGAGGCCGAGAAGTGCCAGTGCCAGCCCGCGCTTTCGCAGCTGCGCGACGTACCGGGCAGCCAGTAACAGGGCGAAACCGACGGTGAGTTTCCCGACCGCGATGACTGTCGTCAGTCCCATTTCGAGACCGACCAGCAGCTCGACCGTGCCGGCAGCGAGTTGCACCGAACCGAGCGCAACGAGAAGCACACTGACTCCGTACGCGCGGGCCTGTCCCATCGCCATAGCGACTCAATCGACGGCCCGGCGTAATATCTCTATGGGGCGTTACTGGACGCGACCGAATGCGAGCGTCCCGCTGATGGACTCGATGTAGGCGTTGACGACCTGGCCCTCGCGGGCGCCGGAGACGAAGATGGTATACTTCCCTTTCTCGGCGACACCGTCGCCCTCGCGGCCGGTACCGGTAATCTTGACCTCGTAGGTCTCGCCCTCTTCGAGCGTGGGCGTGTTCTGCTGGGTCGTGTTGCTAGAGCCCTTCGAGACAGGACGGAAGGCACCGCAGGCCTGACAGCGGAGCATGTCCACGCCGTCCTCAGTCTTGAGGACGGTGTCGGGCAGGCCACACTCCGAGCAGGTGACGTACTCGGCGGTGTAGGCGTCGATCGCCGCCTGGAAGTCTGCGATGTCGAACGAGCCGTTGTAGCGGGCCTCGCCGCCGTCGAACTGCCCGTTAGTCCCGAACTCGCGCTGAATGGTGCTGTGGAGGTGCTGGGCGTCCCGAGAGAGGGCGTCGGCGATGGCTTCGAGGTTCGTCAGTCGTGTGAACGCGCCGTCGGTCTGTCCCTCCGGCTCCGGGATGGAGAGGCGCTCACCGGCCTCGCGTGGCTGGTCCGGGAGCACGTCGTATGCTCTGTCGAGTGCGGCTTCGTAGTTCATACCGGAGGGAGGGGGTTCGAGCCTAAAGGCGTTCCGTGATAGCCGCTCGCACCGACAGTCCGTCGCTACCGAGATGCGTTCGTTCGTAAGCCACTGCAACCGAAGCTAAGTTCCCGATAACAAATCAATTCGTCCCAGTTGCGAGCAGTATGTCCAGACACGGGACACGCAGACGGTTCCTGACTGCAGCGGCGGCCGCCCTCGGGGGTCTCGGCCTCGCCACGACCACTGACGCCGACGACCACCGCACGTTCGCCGTCGAGCAGGACGGCGACTGTTACCCGGTGGTTCCGCTCTCGGGTGACGAACCGGTCGAGGCGTTCTACGAGTGGGGACTCGACGAGCGCTCGTACAGCTCCGAGGGGACCCGTGAGTTACAGGAACCGGAGACGAGCCTCCTGTGTCTCTATCGGGGCCCCGATGGCTTGAGTCTCGTCGTCGTCCACGACGCGGCCGACGACGGGACCCCTGGCGGAAAGGTCTCCTTCGAAATCACGGGCATTCCCGGGAAGGCGACCTGGGCGGTCAAGGACGACCTCTACGACGCCGAGACTAACGTCGACACGTGGGAGGTCAACGGGACCGTTCTGGAGGCAAACGAGAGCACGATAACGGACGACTACAACGGGTCCGGCGAGAACGAGAGCGAGACCGAGACGGACCAGAGCGGGATCGAGGATGACGATAGCGAGAGCGAGTCGGAGAAAAACGAGACCGAGGATGAGGGCAACCTGACCGAGACGGACCAGAACGAGACCACAGAGCGCACGCGAACCGACGAGATAGACTGGTGGTGGACCACCGGCCGGACCGACGGTGGGGCGCTGCGCGGGCTCGCGGTCGACGACCTCGAGCTCCGCATCGAGCCCGCGTTCAACGACGAGGCCGAACTGGAGGACACGCCGAACGACGGCGAGATAACGTCGTGGGAGCTGCTCTCCGGCGACCGGGAGGACCCAGACCGGACCGCCCTCGACCTGCGCGAGCCGCTCACACTCCGGACCGGCAGCTGTGACGACGACACGACGGCCGACGACGCCACAGCGGCGAAAGCGACCGACGACTCGACGGAGACAGACGGCGAAACCACCGACACGAGCGAGGATGCGGAGGACAGCGAAGTGGACACTGAAGCCGAGGCGGACAGCGACAAAGAAGCGGACGGCGACGAGCGCGAATAGCGAGCGGGGGAGAGTCGGCTTCCACGGCCCGCCCGACAGCGCTGAAAAGCGGTGGAGCGGTTATTCGAGGTGGTGGTAATCCAGTTCGTAGCCGGTGTCGACGGCGTCCTGAACCTCGGGGCTGGGCTCGGCCACGCCGCGGGTCCGCAGGTCCAGTCCCGTCGGCTCCTCGCTCACGACGATGTTTCGCCGCCAGTCGCCGTCAGTGTCGGGGTAGTCCGTCCGGTAGTGTGCGCCGCGTGACTCGGTCCGTTCGAGTGCGCCCCGGAGCATGGCCTCGGCTATCGGGAGGCTAAAGGAGAGGTCGACGGCGAACTCGAAGTCGCGGCTCGTGCGGTCGCCGTCGATACTGAGGTCGGCCGTCCGCGCCCGGAGGGCGTCGAGTTCGGCCAGCCCCTCCCGCAGCGACGCCTCGTCCCGGAGGATGCCGGCGTGCTCCCAGAGGATGTCCCCCAGGTCAGCGAGCAGCTCGCGGGCCGTCACCTGGCCGTCGCTGTCCGCCAGGTCCGCGAGCGCGTGGAACTCCCGCTGGGCGAGCGCGCGCTGACTGTCAGTGACGGGCGGCGCAGGGTCGTCGACCACCTCGGCGACGTGTTCGCCGACGAGCTTGCCGATAGCGACGGTCTCGGCCAGCGAGTTCCCACCGAGCCGGTTGGCGCCGTGGACCCCCGCGACCGTCTCGCCGACGGCGTAGAGTCCGGGGACGCCGGTTTCGCCCGTCGCGAAGTCGATGTCGACCCCGCCCATCGAGTAGTGGGCCGTCGGCGCGACCTCCATCGGCTCCTCGGTGATATCGACGCCGAGTGACTGGAACCGTTCGTACATCGACGGCAGGCGGTCCGTGATGTACTGGTCGTCTCGGTGGGAGATGTCCAGATAGACGCCGCCGTTGTCGGTGCCCCGACCCTCGCGTATCTCCTGGGCGATGGCCCGGGCGACCACGTCACGGGCGTCCAGTTCCATCTGGTCGGGCGAGTATTTCTCCATGAACCGCTCGCCATCGGCGTTTATCAGCCGGCCGCCCTCGCCCCGAACGGCCTCGGTGACGAGGCGCCCGTCCCACTCCTCGCCGTAGCGGGCGCCGACCATCCCGGTCGGGTGGAACTGGACGAACTCGATGTCCATGAGCCGCGCCCCCGCCCCGAGCGCCAGGGCCGGGCCGTCAGCGTTGTTCTCGTCCTCGCGCGAGGAGTGGCGTTCGTACAGTGCCGAGGACCCCCCGGCCGCAAGCACCACGTGGTCGCTCCGGAAGAGCACGAACTCACCGCTCTCCATGTCGAAGCCCATCGCCCCCGCGACCCGCTCGCCGTCGGTCAGCAGGCGCGTCACCATCACGTTGTCCCGGTAGGGGATGTCCATGTCCCGCGCTTTCGCGACGAGGGTGTCGAGCATCGCCTCGCCGGTCCGGTCACCCACGAAGCAGGTGCGCCGGAACGACTGGGCACCGAAGTAGCGCTGGTTTATCTTTCCGTCCTCGGTCCGGTCGAATGGCATCCCCCAGTCGGCCAGTTCCCGGATGCGGTCGGGCATGTGTTTCGCCGTCAGCTCGACGGCCTCCGGGTCGTTGATGTAGTGGCCCTCGTCGAGGGTGTCGGCCGCGTGGACCGTCCAGTCGTCCTCGGGGTCTAAGCTCCCCAGCGCCGCGTTGATACCGCCGGCCGCCCACGTCGTGTGGGCGTCGCCGTGGTCGCTCTTGCCGATGACCAGCGGTTCGACGCCGGCGTCGGCCAGGGCTATCGCGGCCCGGGCACCTGCCGCGCCCGCGCCCACGACGAGCACCGACACCGACACCGTCTCGTGGTCGATGAAGTCGTCGCTATCAGCCACTGTTTCGGCCGTCTGCAGGCGGTCTCGCATGAACATACATAGGGGCTGTACACTGATAAGCCTCGCGCGCGCGTGTGATTGAGATTATTTATTCGTGGTAGACCCGGCTGTCACAGCGTCACCAGAACAGTAACAGCGCGTTCGAGACGACGACAGCACTGGTCACAGTTGCGAAAAGCGCCAGGAAGACGGCGGCGTTTCGGTCGTCGAGCAGCGCCCAGCCGGCGACCAGCCACGCCATCGCCGCGAACTTCACGAGCCACAGTCCGGCGAGGCCGAACTCGGCGAGCATAGCCGCCATGACGACGTTGCCCTCGCGTAGCCCCGCCGACAGCCCGACCATCGTCAGGAGGATGTCGGCCACGGTAGTCGCGAGGATGAGCGCCCAGAGGGCGGCGTGGCCCCGGGTCATGCGCCGCTCCCGGCGCAGCGTCAACAGCGCGTCGTCGCTCTCGGCGGTGGAGACGACCGGCACTGCCCGAAAGCAAGGTCCCGAGGCATTTGAGCGCTCGGGTGCAAGCGCCGACAGTATCCACACACATATCAGCGCGCTCGCGTTACCAATGGTATGGTCCAGATCGACCTGACCACGAGTCAGGAGCAGACCCTGACTGCCCTGGTCAACCAGCACCGCCCGGGGGAGGGGCCAGTCAAGGCACAGGTCGTCGCCGACGAAGTCGACCGCAGCCTCGGTACCATCCAGAACCAGATGCAGCGGCTCGCCCAGCTCGGCGTCGTCGAGGGCGTCTCCGGGCCGGCCGGCGGCTACGAACCGACCGAGCTGGCCTTCGAGGCGCTGGGGCGGGAGCCACTGGACGAGACAGCGGCCGTCACCGTCGCCCACGACTACGAGCGCCTTGACGTGACAGTCGACCGGCTCACGTTCAAGAGCGTCCACCACCCCGAGAGCTGTCGCGCCGAGTTGCACCTCCAGCAGTCGGTCGCCGACTTCAGCGTCGGGCAGGCCGTCGCCGCGGGACCGCTGCCCCTCTCGGGGCTGGTCGTCGCGGGAACCATCGAGGCCATCGACGACACGTCGAACACGCTGATTCTGGACGTCGCGAAGCTGGAAGCGCCGGTCGAGGAACCGGAGTAACCGCTCGCGGGTCGTCTACCCGCCGCGTTTCCGGTACCAGACCCGCTCGCCGACCGGTGAGTCGCCCTTCTCGATATCGAGTCTCGAGAGGAACAGGTCCCGGATAGCGAAGGTTACCACCAGCTCGACCGTCTCGCCGTCGGCCGCCGCGACCTCGACCACGCAGTGGCCGTCGCGTTCACCGACGGACTCGACTCGTCCGACCGACCAGCGGTCGACGTGGTGGGTCGGCTCCCTCGCGTGGATGCGGTCGTGGGCCACTTACCGGCCCCACTCGTAGAACCACCAGACGCTGCCCAGCAGGAGCAGGCCAGCACCGAGGGCGGAGGTCGCTGGTTCGGGGAACACGAACAGGACGAAGCCGACGAGCATCATCGTCACCGGCTCGACCTCGTCGAGGTAGTCGCTGAGTGCCATACAGGACTCTCGTCCGGCGAGATAAAAAAGCCGTACGACACTCAGGGGGCGGGCGATTCGGCGTCGTCTCGGGGTCGTCGAGAATTCGGTCGACCTCCTCGTACCGGAACACGTCCCAGCACTGTCGGTTTTCGTCGTACCGGACCGGCGAATCGGTACGCATCTCGGCGTACCAGTCGAACGGGTCCAGCCACGCCTCGCGCGTCGACAGCGCTCGCGGGAGGGCAAAGCGTTCGTACCTGGGTTCGAGGTCATTACTCCCGTGAGTCGTACTCCTGATAGATGAGGTGGCCACAGGCCTTGCAGTGGGAGGCGTCGGCATCGTGGCTGGAGAGCCCACAGTCAGGGCAGGTGACCTCGACCTTGTCCCTCGTTTGCCACTCCCGGACAATCTTCCCGGCCTGCCACGGGATGACGATGATGCCCACGATTATCGCCCCGACCGTCACCCACCGGCCCGCCTGCGTGACCGGAATGATGTCGCCGAAGCCCACGGTCGTGATGGCCACGACGACGTAGTAGAACGCGTCGCCGAAGGTGGTCACGTCGGGATTGGTCCCGACTTCGGCGCTGTAGAACAGGCCGGCGGAGACGAAAAACAGCACCAGCACCGTCAGCAGGAGCCTCACCGATCGGAGCGTGTTGTCGTCTATCGTCCCGAAGAAAAACTCCGCGTCGTCGGTAAAGCGGTAGAACCGCATGACTCGAATCACGCGGAGGACCCGCAGGAATCCGACGTTGAACGGGACCGCCGAGACCGGGAGCGCGACCAAGACGAACGTCGGGAGGATAGCGAGGAGGTCGACCATCGTGTAGCCGTTGAAGAACTCGGCCCAGCGGTCGGCGGCGCCGTAGAGCCGAAGCGCGTACTCCAGGGCGAAGACGACGCCGATAGCCACTTCGAGACGCCACAGTAACGTCCTGGTCTCCGACGCCAGCGGGTACGTCTGGGCGACGTACACCGCGACGAAGAGGAGGTTGAGCACGAGCAGCGAGATGTCGATAGCCTTCCCGAGATAGCTCTCGTGGTCCAGGAGGTAGAAACGGACCTGCTGTCGGAAGCCGTCGTCGGCCGACGGCGAATCAGCCAGCATACACGTTTGAGAGAGTGGCAGCTACGTAGGCCCTCGGGTTCGGAGCGATATCGTAGAACGAGACCGGACGGCGAGGTGGCCTAGTCGTCTTCAGTCGCGGTCGCCTGTGCCAGCGCGTCCTCGGGTTCGACCCAGATGACGAACTGGTCGTACTCCTCGCGGTCGACGACGCCGTTGATATACTCAGCGTCGACCGGCGGATGGTTTATGTCCGATTCGGGGACCGGGACGACCTGGCGGACCTCGTCGACGACCCAGCCGATGGCGCCCTGGTCCTCGAACTGCTCGGGGTCGAAGACGATGATGAGGTTCTGCTCGCCCTCGCCCTCGATGTCCATCATCTCCTTCGGTTCGAGGATGGTGGTTATCTGGCCGCGCAGGTCGACGACGCCGTCGACGAAATCGGGCGTGTTGGGCACCCGCGTGACCGCGTCCCGCTTGACGATCTCCTCGACGTACTCGATGTCGAGACAGTAGTACTCCTCGCCCAGCGAGAACTCCAGGACACGGACCACCTCTTCGGACTGGGTGGTGTTCCCCTCCATCGCCGCGCGGGCGCCGCCTTCGGTGGTCTCGACCGACGAGGTGGCCATCGCCTCCTCCAGCAGTTGCTGGTCGGGGAGTTCGACGCCGCTGATGTCGCCGGGGACCGTGCTGGCGCCCGTGGCACCCGCCGAGACTGCCGGACCGTCACTCTCAGCCTCGGCGTCTGGAGCCGGTTCGGTGTTCGCCACGCCGTCTGTCTCCGCCCCGGCGTCTGTGCCACCCTGGGGGCTGTCTCGCCGCCCATGACCTGGGCGGCGGATTCGGCCGCTCGCTGGGCGGCTGCCTGCGCGTCGCTGGCGTCGACCCCGTCGTCAGAATCGGTCTCAGTCTCGACCGCCTCGGCGGCCTTCGAGGCCGTGCCTGCCGTCTCTGTCGCCGACGACTCCTCGCCGCTCTCGCTCGTCAGCGACGAGAAGCCGGTGTCGTCGGTCCCGCCGGTCGAGGGCTCGTCGGCGCTCGTGTCACGGTCCTCGGTCCCGCCGGTCGTCGACGCTTCGGCAGCCGAGCCGTCGTCGTCGGTCGACGCAGACTGGGCGTCCTCGGCATTGTCAGCCGTATCGTCGTCTGTCTGGTCGTCGGTACCTCGGTTGCCTTCGCGCATATTACGGATGCGCTCTGCTCTGTCCATGCGGTCGTCGCTCATGCTGTCACCTTGTTGTAGCCGAACTTCTCGTCGAACCGCGCCGCGATGTCGCTGAAGACATCGGCCATGTCACACTGTTCCTCGGTCCCGAAAATCGAGTTCCCCTCGGTGTAGGCCCGCTGGAGAGCCACACGTTTGCGGACCTGCCACACCGGGCTGTCGGGGAACGCGGCCTTGAACCACTTCAGCATCGTCTCGGCCTCGGAGGTCGTCTCGATGCGGTTGGCGACGACGCCCAGCATCTCTACCTGGATGTCGGCCTGCTGTTCCAGGGCGACCATCTGGTCCATCAACAGTTCGATGGCCCGCTCGGAGGTGGCCTCCGCCAGCGCCGGCACGAGGACGTGCTGGGCCGCGAAGACACCGGTGTCGGTCAGGTTGCCGTAGAACGGCGGCGAGTCGATGATGATGTAGTCGTAACCCGACACCGTATCGAGCGCCCGGTCCAGCGTATCGAGCGCGTGGCTCCCACTGACCATCTCCGGGGAGACGTTTATCGCGAACTGTGAGAGGACCGCCGGGTCGACGTCGATTCCGCGGCCGTCGATGCGGGCGATGAGATCGGCGATGGTCAGCTCGTGTTCCGCCTGCAACATATCGATGTTGGACGGAACCACGTCCATCTCCTCGTGGTCGGTGATTATCTCGGAGAGTACCTTGGGGTCGCCCGTCAGCGCGTCGAACAGCGACGGGGGCTGGGCGTCGTAGGCGTCGACGAGTCCCAGTCCCTCGGTCGCGTTCCCCTGCGGGTCCAGGTCCACGAAGAGGACGTCCCGGCCCCGGTCGCTCAACGCCCCGGCTACGTTGATAGCTACAGTCGTCTTGCCGGTCCCGCCCTTCGCGTTTGTCACGCAGATCCGGGCAGGGCCAGCCGTTGAACCCCGGTTCATCGTCGAACTGTCCGAATGTCGGAGGTCGGCCGGTATAAAAATACGCCCCCGATTATCAAACGCGTAACTCACCGTTTGCATACGGTTCGCCATCGAGCGGCCGTCTGGCGGCGTCTGACGGCCGTCAGACCGACTGCAAGATTTAACTTCACGGAGTTGAAATAGGGATAGCATGACTATCAACCCGCGCGACTACGACCTGGACGAGCTGCGGAAGATGGCTCGCCAGCGCGGCGAGCGCAACGGCGGGCTGTCCGAGGACGAGGACGTTCCGGACCCGGCCAATCTGGAGATGGGGCTGGAAGATGCCGACGAGGAGATGCTGGCAGGCAGTTCCTTCCGGTCGGGCCTGTATCGGGAGTTGCTCCCCTTCCTCTCGGGCGAGAGCCAGGAGAAACCGTATCTCGCCGCGTTGCCCGAGACCTACGCCGCCGAGTTCGTCGTCTTCGAGTGGCTGGAGTTCCTGCTGATGCACTCGGGATACCAGGGCGCCGACGAGGCGCTTGCGTACTACGAGTCCATCGACTGGATCACCGAGGGGGTCCGGTCGGACCTGTCGGATTACCTGCTGGGTATCGACGAGACGGCGACGAACGACGGCAACGACCTCAGTGTCGACGATCATATGCTGAGCCTGGTCTACGTCGCGAAACTCACCGCCATGACATAACAGGCCTTCGCGCGGGTCATTATCGGCGCTGATTCTTGACGTGAGGTTATATACCGGGGCAGCGACAACTGGCGACCGTATATGAGTGACGACGACGCGGCGGAGGCCGCCAAAGAGGAGTCGACGGCGGACGACTCCTCGGATGACACCAGTACGAGCGGGGGGACGGTTCCGGTCGGTGTGAAGCTCGGCAGCACCCGGACTGTCATCGCCCTGCCCGACAACCACGGCACCGAGAACCGCATCATCCGGACGCTGACCTGTATGGCGACTTACGAGGACGCCCTGACCGGCGAGGAGAAGGTACTGTACGGCGAAGAGGCCGCCCGCGAGTACCCCGACCGCGTCGAGTACATGCTCCGTTCGGGCCTGCCCGAAGACAAGGACCGCGCCGAGATGACCAAGACGTTCTTCGAGGCGCTCATCGAGGCGAACGACATCCCCGCAAACAGCGGCGTCGTCTACGCGATTCCGACTATCGACAACCCCGCTGGACTGGAGAACCTGAAATCGGTCATCGAGGACTCCGGTATCGGTCTCAAACTCATGGAGAGCTACCCGGAGTCCCTGTGTGGCTCCATCCCCGCCTTCGGCGACGACCTCGAGGCCATCGACGAGATTTTCAT
The DNA here is from genome assembly GCF_029338235.1 of Haloarcula rara. Taxonomy (GTDB): domain Archaea; phylum Halobacteriota; class Halobacteria; order Halobacteriales; family Haloarculaceae; genus Haloarcula; species Haloarcula rara. Next base: position 2,650,086 of record NZ_CP119785.1, on the reverse strand, counting down.
CTCGGTGAACATGGGGTCGACGAACCTCGAAGCCTCGGCGTACCGCCGGGGCGAACAGCTCGCGCCCTTCACCACGGGTGCGGTAACCGGCAACGAGGTCGACCGGATGATAGCCAACTACGTCGAGGAGGAGACCCAGGGCCGCGTCAACATCGACACACAAACCGCCCGCGAGTACAAGGAAGAACACGCCGACTTCCTCGATTTCGAACCCTTTACCGACATCATCCAGCAGCCCGGCGGCGGCACCCACGAGTTCACCATCGAGCGGTCGGTGATGGACGCCGTCGACGAGTATCTCGACGACGCCGTCGACGAACTCGCCAACACCTTCCTCCCGGAACTGGCCAACGACTACATGAAGGTGTACCAGCTGGCCCTGGACCGGCCAATCGTCATCACCGGGGGGATGGCCTGTATCCCTGGTATCGTCGAGGAGTTCGAAGAGCGACTCAGCGAGGAGCTGAACCGCGACATCGAGGCGACGGCGGCCGAAAAGCCCGACGAGGCGCCCACTGTCGGCGCCCAGCGCATCGCTGCCAGACTCGTCGAGAACAGCTAATCTATCACAACGCAACCGAGACCCGACCGCGTTCGTGCGGGCGGTATGTGAATCGTTTCAGCTGGTATCGTTCGAACGCCAGCAGTCGAACCAGCCGACGATGAGTGGTTCGCCGCTGTCCCCGGCCGTCGCTGTCAGCGCTGTGAAGACGTCCGTGTCGATACGGAGGGCCGACGGCGCCTCGCCGTCCCCAGCCTGGTTGTGCTCTCCCGTGACTCCCTGTCTGACACCGGCCATGAGTCACCGTTTGGGGCCCTGATACCTAAAGCCAAGTCAGACGCGCGTCAGTCGGCCAGCCGGCCAGTGTGATACACACGTGGGAAAAAAGCTGACAGCGGTCGGATCTGGCTCCAGTTGGCAATATTTAGCACAGAAATGGATACATTAATATCGGAATATCAGAATAGATAAGTGAGTATCTTAGTATCTGGTGGTGTAACCGCTACTAATGGGTCGGATTATCAATCTAAATAGCTGGGAGGACGACGAGCTGCCGGGCGTGCTCAGCCGGACCGGAGGGGGTGGGTTCCTCTCTACGGGCTATCTCGCGGACGAACCAGCGGTCGCGCTCGTCAAGGACGACGAGACGATGCAGTACGTGCTCACGAACCGGAAACGCGGGGTCACGGTCGAATCGGCCACGGAGACGGCCCAGGTCAAACCGGACAGCAGCCATCGGACCGTCGTGGTCGTCACCGACCGCCGGCTACTCGTGCTCGTGGGGCGTGGCGAGGGGGACGAGCAGACCAGTATCGCCCTGTCGACTGTCACCGACGTGGCGGCGACTAGCGGCCGGCGGAACGGCGAGCTCACCGTCGAGCGTGACGACGACACGACGTGGCATATTCCGACCGGGACCGACGGACTGGACGCGCTCGCGGCCTATCTAGAAGAGACGGCCGCCGCCTGGCGAGCGGTCGAGGCGTCGCTTTCCGTGGTCGAAGACGGGCTCTCGGCGGCGGCCCGGTTCCAGCGGGACGGTGAGTACGACCGGGCGCTCTCGGCGGCCCGCGAGACCCGAGACGCCGTCGAGAGCGCCCGGTCGAGAGCTGTGGGGTTCAGCAAGGACCATCCCGGGAACGCGTTGCACGACCGGACCCAGACTGTGGTCGCACAGCGGGTCGCGACGCTCGGAGCCATCCACGTCGCGCGAGCCAGAGACGCGGCGGCCAGGGGCGACCGCCTGTTCCGAGCCGGCAACTACGACGGCGCACGCGAAGCGTTCGAGCGGGCCCGCGAGGAGTACGATTCGGCGCTGACCGAGGGGGAGCGTCGGCTCGAGGACCCTCACGCGATACGCGTCGAGCGCAACCGCGTCGACCGACTGGTCGTGGATATCGACGACTCACCGCTGCCGTCGGCTATCACGGCCGACAGAGCGGCCGTGGCGGCGGACGACCCGGCTGAGGCCGCCGCCCACTGGGAGACGGCGCTGTCGGGCTATCGACTGGCACTCACCGCGGCCGAGGGCGACGGCGACAGCCTCTATCGGGGCGACCCCGACCGGCTCCGGGAGCGTATCACCACCGTCGCCGAGAGCCTCGCGGCGGCCCAGCGGACCGTCGGCGAGGAGGCCAGACGGGCGGGAGACTGGTACGCCGACGCCGAGCAGTACGAGGCCGCACTGGAGGAGTTCGCGACGGCGGCCGAGGCTTTCGACGGAGCGCTCGAAACGGCGGCCGAGAGCTACCGAGACGCGGTCCCACACCTGAAAGCAGACGTCGAGGCGCTCCAGCGACGCATCGACCGGGCCCGGGCCGCACGTGACGGTGAGGACCCCGGGGCGGACCGCATCGAGTCCGACGACGAACCGGCCTACGAGGTCTCGGCGACGCTGGGCGACGTCGAGGGGCCGACGGAGATTGCCGACGCGATCAAACCACCGACGGCCGACAGCGGTCCGGGACAGACCGTCGAGCGGCTGGTGCGACTCGACGGGCCGGCGGTGACGGGCCTCGTCGCCGAGGCGTTGACCGCGACCGGGTGGGAGACACAGGCCGCCAGTCCGCGGACGCCGTTCGACCTCCTGGCCACGCGCGGGGCCGACCGGATGGGCGTGGTCGTCAGCGACGGGGGCGACAGGGCGGCTGTCACCGAGTGCGCACAGGTGACGGGCGCCGCCGGGACCGACGCCGTCATGCTCGCGACCACGACGCCGGTCCCAGACGACGTCGAACAGACGGCCACGGAGCGCGACGTCCGCCTGCTCGACCGGGAGTCACTGGCCGCTATCGTGGACTCGCAGGGGTTGACCCTCCCAGCACCAGCCCAGTGAGCCGTGTGTACCATGGTCGGCGAAGCTTTATTCTCATGCAAGGAGTATAATCATCTATAATGGACTGTTCCGCCTGTGGTACACGAATGACGTACAACGACGAGACAACCAAGCTCACGGAGTTCGTCTGCCCGCGCTGTCACGAGACGGTCATCGACTGGAAGTCCGAGGCCCGCGCCGTCCGACTGGCCTGACGACGGTCGGACAATTCCGGACACGACGGTCAGTGAGTCAATCAGAACCGAGCAGAAGCGAAATCGAACAGTTGCCGAGCGTTTTTATATTTGCGTGTTCGAGTGTGTCCAATGGGAGCCACGCTCCGCATCGGCTGTCTCGTCGACGACGCTGACGCCGAGCAGTCGGCAGCGTACGACTGGTGTAAATCCCGGTTCGAGGCGGTGGCCCGCTGTCGGCCGGACTCGTTCGACCCGACCGAGTACGACGTGCTCTGGTGGCACCGTGTCGACCCGGTCGACCCGGCGACAGTAACCAACGGTGGGCCGCTGTCCGAGTTCGTGCAGGATGGCGGCGCACTCCTGCTGACGCTTGCCGCGATGACCGCGGTCGAACCGCTGGGGTTCGACGGCGTCGGCCCGGACGCCGTGGGCTGGGCGGAAGTCACCGAACCGACGGGCCCGCTGTGGAAGCGACTGTACGTCGACCATCCGATAGCGGCCGGGTTCGATACGCTCCGCGTCCATACCCGGGGCGCCGGTGTGACGGCCCCGTACGCCCGCTACGAGACGGTCGCACCCACGGAGGGGACGTGCTGGCCAGCACGGCCCGGGGCGACCACGAGGCGGTCACAGAGCGGTCGGTCGTCTCCTGGCAGCCGGGTGCCGGCCGCGTCGTCGGCATCGGCTCGGCGCTGTCCTTTCGGCAGCCGACCCACGACGTCTGCCGGGGCAACCGGGAAACGCTCGTCGCCGACGCCGTCTCCTTCCTGGCGGACGAGGGGTCGGTCCCGCTCACCGGCCGGCCGAAGGGCAGCGCGACGCTGTCGGCCATGCGCGAGCGCCTCGACGACGACCCCCACCGACCGGGCTATCACGTCTCCCCGCCCGCGAACTGGCTCAACGACCCCAACGGGCTTGTCCACTGGAACGGCCGGTACCACGTCTTCTACCAGTACAACCCCACCGGCCCGTTCCACGGCACGATACACTGGGGCCACGCGGTCAGCGACGACCTGGTCCACTGGGAGGACCGCCCGGTCGCCCTCTCGCCGTCGCCCGACGGCCCGGACCGCGACGGCTGCTGGTCGGGCTGTACGGTCGACGACGACGGGGTCGCGACTATCCTCTACACCGGCGGGCGCGGCACCGCACAGCTCCCGTGTCTGGCGACCTCGACCGACGACTCGCTCACCTCGTGGGTGAAGGACCCCGACAACCCAGTCATCGACGAGTTGCCCGCCGAACCCGAGGTGTTACGGACCGAGGACTGGGACGGCGAGTTCCGGGACCACTGCGTCTGGCGCGAGGACGGCGTCTGGCACCAGCTCATCGGCGCCGGGATGGAAGACGGCGGTGGCGCGGCGCTGCTGTACGTCTCGACGGACCTGCGCGAGTGGGAATACCGGGGCCCCGTCCTGACCGGCGACCGCGACACGGCGGGGACCGTCTGGGAGTGTCCGGAGCTGCTCGACTTCGGCGAAAAACAGCTGCTGCACGTCTCGAACTACGAGGACGTGGTGTACTTTCTCGGCCAGTACGCCGACGGCGAGTTCGCCGTCGAGCAGCGGGGTCGGCTCGACCACGGCGACTTCTATGCCCCACAGTCCATGTGGACCGACGACGGCCGGACGCTGACCTGGGGATGGGTCAAGGAGGCGCGTGACATCGGCGCCCAGTGGGACGCCGGCTGGTCCGGGTCGCTGTCGGTGCCCCGCGAGCTGTCGCTGGCCGAAGACGGCGGGCTCCGACAGCGGCCCGCCCCGGCACTCACCGAACTGCGCGGCAACGGCGACCATCGCGACGAAATCCGACTCCGCGCGGGCGGGTGCCACGAACTCGACGTCCGGAGCCGGCAGTTCGAGCTGCAGGCGACGGTCCAGCTGACGGACGCCGACGCCGTCGAACTCCGCGTGCTGGAGACGCCCGACGGCGAGGAGCGGACCCCGATACGCTACACCGCGACCAGCGAGGTCGTGGTCGACCGCACGCAGGCGAGCACGGCGCCCGAAGCGACGACCGACAGCCAGCGGATGACGGTGACACCGTACGACGCGCCGCTGTCGCTCCACGTGTTCGTCGACGGGAGTATCGTCGAGGTGTTCGCCAACGAACGCCGCTGTCTCACCAGCCGCGTCTACCCAGAGCGCACGGACGCGACAGGTATCTCGCTGGCTACTGTCGGCGGGAGCGCGACTGTGACCGACCTCGACTGTTGGGAGCTAGACAGCGCTTGGCGCTCGTAGGGTCGCTCGGCTGGCGCTATCTCACAGGGTGGTGCTCGTGCCGCTGTAGCCGCAGTCGTCACAGGCGGCGGTCTCGCGCTCGCCGAGGGTGTAGACGGCGACGTGGCCGCCACAGCGGGGGCAGTTCTCGCCCGCCGCCGGCTGGCGCGCCTCGGTCAGGACGCGGTCGAACATCGGCGTGGTGTCGCTGCTTGCCACGACCTGCGCGTGGACCGCCGAGACGGACTCTTCGACGGCGGCGCCCCAGATGAGGACCGCGTCGTCGGGAATCGACGCCTCGATGCCGTCGACGGCCTCCACGGCGGCCGCCAGCGTCAGGTCCTCGCCCCCGACGAGGTTGACCAGTATCGACCCGAGGTTGTCGACGTCAGTGTACGGCGCCGAAAGCGCCGCCTCGACCGCCTCGACCGCGTCGGCCGCCACGTCGCCGGTGTCCCGCGCGGTACCGGTGGTGATGGCCGCCGCCGTCCCGCTTCCAAGCACCGTCCTGACGTCCGCCGGGTCCAGGTTGATGACCCCCGGTCTGGCGACCAGTTCGTGGAGCGTCGTCACGACCGACCGGATGCCCCGCCGATGGTAGCCCGGCGGGATGACCACGGTCGCGTCGACGGCCGACCGAAGGCGGGCTATCTCCCGTGCAGTCGTGGGGTCCAGTTCGTCCGCCGTCGCGGGCGCCCCCACAACCGCGATGGTCACGCCCTCCCGTTCTGTCAGGCGCTCTAGCCACTCGGTCGGCGGGACGGTCCCGTTCGCGAAGTCGGTGGCGAAGACGGTGATAGAGGAGCGGTCCTGGGACGGGCTCGGCGGCTCCGAGAGCGCCGTAATGCCGGGGACCATTCCGAGCGTCTCACCGACGGAGGCGACGCCGGCATGGCCGATGACCACCGACTGGTGGTGCTCCAGAACGGCGACGGGTTCTCCTCGCATAGACAGGATGTACGGCCTGTATGACCCATGAGGACTAAAGTTGAACGGGCGACTGATGGGCAGTTGTCAGGTGAGTGCCGTCCCCACCCGGACGCCGGGCACCGTTCAGGGCCCGTAGCCCCCGCGTTCGTCGTCTGCCTGTGCGCCGGCGAGCAGGTCGCGCTCGGTCGGCCCGAGGGATTCGCCCGCCATCGGAATCTCCCAGTGACCGAGTTTGCCGACGATTTCGGTCCGTGTGCCCGAGACGTCGACTCGCAGCGTCGGCCCGAGCGTCCCGCCGAACCGTCGCCGCTGCTCGCTCTCGGTGAGGTGGGCAATCTCGTCGAGCGTCTCGCCGGCGAAGTCGAAGTAGTTGAAGAAGTTCTGGACCAACAGCTCCCCATCGTGGGGGAACGCCATCCACGAGTACGCCTGGAACGGCGCGTTCGCCGGGTTGGTCGCGACCAGGCCCGAGCCGTTGAGTGGGACGTACTCGCCGCGGAGCTCCTCGGCGACGAAACCATACAGCGCGTCGTAGCCCGAAAGCTCTGGGCCGAAGGTGTGGCGGTGACTGGAGATAAAGAGGTAGTACAGCCCGTCGCGGTAGACCACGTGGGGGCGTTCGAGTTCCTGGTTGACGCCGACGGCGTCCAGCAGCGGCGCTTCGAGCTCCCACTCCAGCGGGTCGCCGGTCGGCGATTGGGCGATGCCGACGCTGCCGTTGAACGCCTGTTTCGCGGCGTCGCCGTCGAAGCGGTCGCTTCCCTCCGGGACCGGCGAGTTGGCCTCGAAGAGGAGCCACGTCTCGTCCGTCTCGGGGTCCTCGAAGAACCACGGGTCCCGGAACGTGTATATCATCGCCCGTGACTGCTCTTCGCGTTCGTACCGCTCGCCGTCGGGAGAGAGGAGTTCGTGGTGAGTCCAGGGCCCACGGAGTTCGAAGCCGTCGGCGGTGTCGACCCGTCCGCCGCTGGCGCCGACGATACGCTGTGAATAGGTCAGCTCCTCGGCCCCGTCCGTGCCGGCCGCCGTGTAGAACAGATACACGTCGCCGTCGTCGTACAGCGCCGAGCCGGCCCACTGGCGCTGTCCCAGCGCATCCGAAAACACCGGCCCCGCGTCGTGCCACTCGCGGCCGTCCGCGGAGTAGAACGCACGGATTGTGGCCACGTCGTGGCGTTTCCCCGGCAGGAGCGCCGCCGGCGCGGTCAGCGAGAAACACACCCGGTAGCCGTCGACCGAGGCGAGCGTGCCGTCGCGCTCGCGGAGGAACCACGTGTCCCAGATGTGCAGATGTGGCATCTGGTCGGTTTCGGGCGGGTAGAACACCGGCGCGGTCGTCTCCGCGGTTCGTTCGAGACCGGCGGCCTGCTCGCGTGTCCAGCCGGCGCGGGCGCGAAATCCCTGCGCGCCCTCACCGGGCGAGAACTCGTTCATACCCCTGTGGATGGGAAGGACCGAAATAAAACTTCGCAGCGGGTACAACGGGCGTTGTATATGTTCACCACCCGCCGGCCGGTGGGTGGCTTGCTCGCGAGCGTGCTGGACCCAGCCTCCCTACTTGTCCGCCGAGTTGTCTTCCTCGTACCCGACACCCTCCGGCCCCGTGATGTCGAGCGGGCGAATCCACTCGTACCAGATGAACACGACGCCGAGGCCGTATCCCATCGCCCAGACGGCGCTGCCGACCCACGGATACCCCCACTGGCTCAGAAGGCCGTTGGCGAGGCCGGGAACGATGACCACCGCGGCGACGGTCAACCCGAGGATGATTATCTCGTTGCGGTTCATCGGCCGCCCCCCGCCGCGTGCCCGGTTCGCATAACCCGACGTATGGGACTGCGGAATTTAGGGGTGGCGTTTCGGCCACATCAGGGGCCGACACGGAGCGTCGGGACACCATCGACACAGTGGCCCACGGCGACTCCGTAGCCAACCCATTTTTATTACAGTATGCCTTAACCCGGGTGACGGGAATGTCTCAGAACCACACTGGCCGGCCGTCACAAGAAGACATTGAGTGGTGCTACGACGCCGTCCACAGAGTGTCACGGACGTTTAGCTTGACAATTTCGGAACTCGACGAGCCGATGGCGCGCGATATCTGTGTCGGATATCTTCTCTGCCGTGTCGCCGACACAATCGAGGATGCCGGACACATCCCCCCCGCTGCCCAGTCAGAGCTCCTCCGACTGTACAGCCAGACCCTCGACCCGGACGCCGACGCGTCCGTCAGAACGTTCGACGACGCCGTCGGCGAGTGGCTGCCGGCGACGCTGACCGACGACTGGGAGGTCGTCGACAACGCCGCCCGCGCCGTAGGCGTCTTCCGCTCGCTCGATAGCCACGCCCTGGAGAGCATCCGCGGACCGGTTCGCGAACTCGTCGACGGGATGGCGATGTTTGTCGACCGCTACGCCGACGAGGGCGGTCTGCGTATCAAGACCCTCGACGAGTTAGAGGAGTACTGCTGGTACGCCGCCGGCACCGTCGGGACACTCGTGACGGCGCTGGTCTCCCACGAAGCCACGCCCGAACAGACCGAGCAGATGGAGGACAACGCCCGCGCCTTCGCGCTCTTGCTCCAACTCGTCAACGTCGCCAAGGACGCGGCGACCGATATGGAGGAGGAGAACAACGTCTACCTCCCGCTAGAATTGCTGGACGAGGAGGGCCTAGACCACAGCGACGTCGGCGACTCCGACAACGTCGAGTCGCTGGTCCCGGTCATCGAGCGCGTCACCGCCCGCGCCGAGGGGTACCTCGACGGCGCCCAGACGTGGCTCGAAGCGATGCCAGAGACCCGCGGCAACACGCTCTCGGCGTGGGCTATCCCGTTCCTGCTCGCCGTCGGCACCATCCGCGAACTCCGCGAACGGCCCGCCGACGTCATCGAGCAGGGCAACGTCAAGATCACCCGCGACGAGGTCCACGCGGTCTGCCAGGAGTTCATCGGCGACAGTGCGCCACCCATCGGCGACCTGCGGACCCGCATCAGAAAGCAGCCACTCCACGAGTACTGACGACACCGAATCCACCCGTGGGCGGGCCACTCCCGACATTCCCCTTTCGCACAGAACGCTGTGAGGACTGGCTGTCCCATTTGGGAACGCTATGCGAACCCACAGCCGGCAGTATGAAGCCGTGGCTTGCCGAAGCGTTCGATATGCCCGACACGCTCGAACTCCCCAACGGCGACGAGGTAACGCCCGAAGACGTGTTCCTCTACAACGACTACCCCTACCGGCTGGTGTGGCTCGATAGCGAGGACCACGCGTTCAAGCTCTCGCCGCTGTACTGGGGAGACAGTGGCATGGACATCCCGTTCCGTGACCGCGAGGCACTCGTCGACCAGTGGGAACCCGAATCCCGCGGGGTGCTCTCGGCCGAGGAGTGGGCCGACTGGCTCGAGGCGGCCAGCGAGGATCCGCGCTTCGACGACGAGGAGCTCGCCGAACTGGCCGCAGAGCTGCCGACCGACTGGGACTACGAGCCTGCGACAGACGACGGCGGCGGCCTGCTCGACCGGTTCGGGCTCTGACTATCGTGATGCTGCAACCTATTAGGAGCCCGGCGCTCCAGACCACCGTATGCAACTCCCACTGCTCGCCTGCGGCGCCGGCCTGCTCGACCGGTTCGGGCTCTGACTATCGTGATGCTGCAACCTATTAGGAGCCCGGCGCTCCAGACCACCGTATGCAACTCCCACTGCTCGCCGGCGGCGCCGGCCTCGTCGTCCTGTTACTAGTCGTCGTGCTCTGGCGGCGCGGGTCAGCCAAAGCCAGCGCGTCGAAACGCGCCCACGACGCCGCACAGGAACGTGACCCGCCGGTCGAAATCGGTGGGACCTACGAGTTCGGCATCACAGAGTTTACCGACCACCACTCCGGCGACCGCGTCGCCGTCGGCAAGGTCGAAGGATTCGTTCTGTTTACCGACGGCGTGCCATCGTCGTGTTCGGTCGGCGAACCCATCCGGGCGACGGTCACCTCGTTTAACCGCGGCCACACCTCTGCCGACGCGACCTTCGAGGGGCGAGCCTAGTACCGCGAGAAGTTCTCGTCGGGGTAGACACGTCCCTCCGCCAGGTCCACGACGTCGAGCGTCGCGAGCCGGTTCAACCGGGCCGCCGCATCGTCTTCGTCGACCCCCAGCTCGACCGCCCGAGCGAGCACCAGCTCTCTCGTCGGCACGCTCTCGATGAGCCCATCGCTGTCGAGTACCATCTCCTCAGCGATGATTGCTTTCAGGATGGCGCCACGCTCTCGTTTCCCCGGCGTCCTGTCGCTGCCGGTCCACTCGACACTCATCGTCCCGTCGTCGTTGACGTGTGAGACCACGAACCCGTCCGGCAGCGTCTCGGTCAACCCTGCTACCAGCGCAGCCCGGTCGAGCCGCGCGGTGAAGTGATACCGATGACCATCGGTCGACTGACCGCTCTGGACGACGTTGGCGCCTTCCTGTTCGACTGCCTCGGTGATCGCCGCCGCGAGCCGGTCTCCGATCTCAGTGGCCGCCTCGTCGCGCTTCCTGGCCGCCTCGGCCGCGTCACTCGCAAGGTGTTCGTACGTCTCCATCTGCTCGTGGAGGGGCTCGTCGTCCATACGCCTGCACTGGGGCCCAGTAAATTACATATTTTGGCAGTGACAGCCGCGAGTGCACGACGGCGACCATCACTGCCACTAATCCCTATTGGCTTCGAGCCGCCGGCGACGGCAGTAGAAATGGGTTGGGGCGGATTCTCACCGGAGGCAGACGTGCTCGCTTCGCTGCGCGCGACTGCCAGGGTTCGAACCCTTGTCTCCCATGCAGACGCCGCTGGCTCCTCACTTCGTCCGTCGCAGTCGGCGTCAGAAATGGGTTGGGGCGGATTCGAAAGTCGCGCACGCTACGCGTCCGCTCGTCCTTGCGGTCCTCAGCAAGCGGAGGACACGCAAGAACCGCCGACGTGGGCAAAATCTCGTGTGAGATGGTTTCCTATCAACCATGTCACTTGAACCGCTATCCCCGAAGGACGCAGTAGAACAGTACCTCAAATCAAGAGAACATGATGCAACGAAGAGTACTATCCAGAACCACCGTTACCGCCTGAAACAATTCCGACTGTGGGCCGATGAGGAAGGTCTCGACAATATGAATGATATGACTGGCAGGCTCGCAGAAGTCTTCAAGAATTGGCGGATTTCGGAAGGGGGTGTAAACTCTGTTACTCTTGAACAGCACCTTCGGACTTTCCGCGTATTCATTCGTTGGTGTGAGTCAGTCGATGCAGTAGAGGAAGGAATAGCTGACAAAATAATAGTGCCCCGTGTCTCGAAAGGTGAGAAGGTCAGAGAGGAGTATATAGAGAGGGAGCGGGCAGAGAAGTTAATTGATTATCTCTGTCGGTTTCATTGGGCTTCGAGGAGCCATATCATCTTCCACATTCTCTGGCATTCTGGTATGCGACGTGGAGCACTCCACGCCTTGGACGTTGATGATTGGCACTCGTCCGAGGGATATCTTAGCGTCCGGCATAGGCCCGAGACTGATACACCGCTCAAACTCAAAGAGGACGGCGAGCGTAACATCACCGTGTCTGATAACCGACTCGCGCAAGCTCTTGATGACTATATACAAGAGAATCGCTTTGAGGTGTCGGGTGAACACGGGAGACGCCCGCTACTCACGTCTCGGAAAGGACGCTTACACGCGACTTCGATTCAGCATCATGTATATAAAGTTACACGTCCATGTTGGTTCGGTGAGGAGTGTCCCCATGACCGAGACACAGAGCAGTGCGAAGCGATGATGGCAGACAGTTACTCAAAATGTCCATCAAGCCTCTCACCTCATCCGGTGAGAAGAGGGGCAATTACTGCACATCTGAATGGCAACGTTCCCAAAGAAATCGCCTCAGAGCGTATGTCTGTCTCTGTGGATACTCTGGAAGAGCACTACGATGCTCGAACACTCGAAGATAGGCGCTTGAATCGGAAAGACTACCTCGATAACATCTAAGTTGGAGGTTTATTCTAAACGTCGATTTTCGACGTTCTGGATGGTTAATTAAGGGATTTTACAAGAGACCAGAGAATTGGACTACGAAATTTCAGGACCGGGAAACATTGGAGTGACGAGCCTTTCTTGCATTTTTTTATCCACCCCAATACGCCTAAGGATGATATAAATCAGTATCTTCCGTAATTCGCCTAATCGGTTCAATTCTTCATTAATTAGCTTCCCAGAATCAGCTTCGTGAACAACAAGATTCCGTATCTTTTTCGACTCTTTGACTATCTCTTCAATCTCATCCATATCAAACCCGATATCCAGATATTCAAGGAAAATCTTGATTTTTAGGTCAATCCCATACTCATAAAGATAGTTTTGTCTAAATCGCCTTTCTAAGAAATCAACCTTCTTTTCATCAAATTCTTGTTCAGCTGTTTCTATAACAATATCTTGGATGCGTTGCCTCTCTTCTTCATTAAATAGGTCACCAACAGATTCTTTGTACGATTCATAATTCTCATTCGCACATGACTCAACAGCTACCCACATCAGTAAAAATTCAGTAGAAGCAAAGACAGAGGCCTTGGCTTCCAAGAATTGCGATATTGGACTTAATTTATCCTTACGCTCGGCTTCAGATAGGGGTAATACTTCATCAAGCACCACATCAAGAAACGGACCAAGTTTCACACCGGGATTTGGTTTACCTGTTATCAGACCTTTGACTAACGGATTGTTGGTATTATCAATATCAAACGTAGCTGTAGACATTCGAAGGAAGGGTGCATCTTCTGTATTCTCTGGGAACCTGCCATTGAACGTTACATCCCTTGATAGAGTGAACGAAAGAATCATTGAAAGAGCATTGGCGATTTTGTCCGCTTCATCCTTCGGTTGGTCTATGTACACATTAGCCGTGTGCCAGTATCCACTCCTGTATTCTGAATCAAGTTCCCGACGATTTTCTTCAAACTCGTTAGCGCCCTCAATGGGCTCAATTCTAATACCATATTCATCATTCGTATATACATCATTTTCAGGTAGAGTCAAGTTTAGGAACGGATAGACACGCTCAGTCATGGAATTACCGTACAATCCCCATCAAAAAAGTCTTTGTTACCTTATGAAGAAATCATAGCTGAGGAATTTCGGTTATAACCTTTGCCCCTTTATAAGTGAACTCTTATTACAAGTATAGTGAAGAGAGTGAAGCTATTCACATCTTCTTATAATATGACTGAAAAATTGACTAAATCTGTGATGCTCTCAGACCAAGCACACAAAGAACTGAACCGAGCTTGTATGGCTGAATTTGGAACGACACATATCCGATATAGTGATGCAATTGAACAATTCTGCGAACAGGTGCTAAACAAGGATGAGTGATTTTCTTTGCGTGCTGAGTACTGATGTTCAAGACCGTATCGAATCGATAGGCGATGGTTCGCTTCAGGATGGCGCTGTTAAGCTACTGAAGCATTGGGACTCAAGGCCGACCGAGAAGCAGGAACAGGCCGCTCATGAACAAGAAATCAAGCAGAAGCAGGCTGAGCTTCGAGAGCAGTTGACTGACCGCTGATTTCGAAATCAGTGTTCTGAATCCGCCAAGGGTCGCCAGCTTGGAGAGGCAATGCGACACCCCAGAGCGACGTTAGGCCATCGAAACGATGGAAGAATCCTTTTGAGGACCTTCGAAACGGAACGTACCCCATTGGCGCGGGGAGGAGTAGTCGAGAGGCTACTGCTGGTACTGGTTCTCCAGCCTTGTGGCAACACTATCAATGGGACGTTCATAGGCTGTTTAGAAGAAATACAGAAAGTGAGTTATTAAGAAATAGTCGGGCGGCTCGAAACCGCAAGGGAATCGTCGCCGCCCTCCGACCATACTTGCCAACGACTGGATACTTAATTCGGCCATGTAGTGTCTGGTGAAGTGCTTGGCCGACTGAATCTACTCCTTGCCGAGCAACACAAAATAGCATCTAATAGTGAACCGCAGTAAACACAGGCGCGGCAGACCATAACCGCCACAGCATTATGCTGTTAGCGTTGTCGGTCCCCCTGTGTTCACACATCGAGTGGAGCAGAGTGGCAGTAATTGTAGAAGGTTCATTCAATGTATCTCGGATTGAGATTAGTGAATTATAGAACAGCTCTATGAGGTTGTTTCTAAGATACAGTCCGATGAGGGCACAGAAACTCTCGTACAATTAACAGTATCAAAATACCCTATTTCTGGGGAATATTTCGAAGATTTTCAGAGTCTGGACTAGTGGGCGCAGAACCTAAACCGAATTGGTGCGTTTAAAAAAAAGCCTGTACCCCCCGGATGTTTTCTTCGACAATGTGTGCTTCCTGTTGTAGTAAATTTGTCCGGGAAGTGAGTTTTGGATTTTATTAATGAAAACCCAAACTCACAAGTGATTGGGGGAGGAATGCATATAAAGAGACAAACACTCAATGCCAGAATCTACAAATTCCCAAACTGAGCAGGGTGCAAAAGCACAGGTATGGCTCAAGCCAGAGCAGGTCGAGGATATACGAGATGCGACCACACGCGAGAGTGCCGACTATTTGGCTGGAAGAAATGACTCTCTGATAGCACTCCTCTATGATACAGGTCTTCGAGTAGGCGAGGGAGTGTCTGTAGATGTGGAAATGCTGGATTTAGATGATGGTGTATTGAGGCTCCCCGCAGAAGTTCAGAAAGACTATCCAAATGACAACACCCCTCAGTACACTGAGATTGAGCTTGCCAGTGATACAGTGCGGACTTTGAGGCAGTACCTCAATACACGCTGGCGTGAATCGCCCGCGTTGTTCCCATCACGCCAATCTGACCGAATGACTACAGAGAGTGTCCGTAATGTCGTCTCAGAAGCCGCAGAAGCCGCTGAGGTACGACCGTACACTGTTCGAGGAAGAGGAGAACCTTCGGAGATAGGCCCGCATACGCTACGTCACAGCGTTGCATATAGGATGCTCAATCGGGAGGAAGGGAATACACTCTATGATGTTACAAAGCGTCTCAGGCACGCAACGATTGTAACTACAGAACGGACATACAGCCACTTCGACCGGGTGTAGGTCGGGCATGCTGTGATGGTGCGTCGCCTGTGTTTACCCCATTTTCAGTCTTCCTGAGTTTCATCATTTTACTCGATTGTGAGAGCTTAGTTTAAAAACGCCAGTAGAGTCCAAAACTAACGACAAATAAACTATAGACCATTAGCAAGTAGATTTCTGCTGAGAGGATACCTCCCGGAGCCAAATACGAGATTCCGCTAATTGTGAAAACAAAGCCAGTAGCATGGAATAACAAAACGAAAAAAAGATATTCAGGATGGCCAACTCTTTGATGTATCTCTGTAATGTACTCAGAGACGCTAATACTATTATTTTCAGCAAATCGTTTCAGCTCATTCCTTTTCCAAGGTATTCTAAGGCCTTTGACTAATTCTTCCCTGCCAACGCTCTGATTATATCCACTTCGGGCATTTACCCGACGAATTTTGTCACCGACTTTGGAAGGTTGCTTTTCCCACTTTTCGTAATATTTGTATGATAGTGTTCCCCAAACCAGCAGAGCGGTCGTCCATGCCCCAAAATATACCGTTGGTGAGAGAGTCACAGGTCTTCAATATCGTCTTCGAGACGGTCTTCAAGACCAATATCTAATGAAATCTCAGCTTTTTCGTAGAACACTGTTCCGTCCCGCTCATTCTTTATTAGTAGACCTTCACGATTCAAATCTGAGACGCACTGGTATACACTGCCAATTGGAATGTCTGCCTCCTCAGACAAGTCTTCAGGGTCACGCTCACCATTCGAGTAATACCAGACGCGTCGTTTATTTGTTGAGCGCCCAAATTTCCCCTCAATCAGATTGATTAAATCATCTCTGTGGCGCTCTTTATTGAGTGTAGACAAAATATTCACGTCTCCCTGAATATCATTGATATCTCTCTGCATATTATTCACTTTTTGATTCAACTCACGTAGAAGGTCATTATCATTTGGCATTTTAAGTATGATATTACTCAGACGTAATCAACTCTGCGGCTCTCAACAGGCCAGTTTCTCTGTACTTTGTTCCAGAACGATTTCCTTGCCGCTCAATAAGATGTATCTCTTCCAAATTTCCGACTCGCCTTCTGACGGTTCTTTCACCTACATCACACTCTTCAGCAATCTCCTCGGTGGCCAGTGAACCCCATTCATCATCAATTTCTCCAACAAGGGCTTGCTCAACTTCGTCAAGGCCATTCAGTATTCCATTCAATTCTTCTTCTTTCTCAAGCGCAAGCAGTGTCCGAATGGTTCGCAGTTCGGCAAGAATCTCTTCGTTGGTCATGAATTAATCTCTCCCTCACTGCGAAGCGTTGAGACTGTTCCTCGAATACTACTTTCCGAAGTGCCTACCACTTCAGCCATTTCTTCATTCGCAAAACCCATATGGTATAACATTTTCACTTTTTCTTTGTTCGTAGCTCCATCGTCGAATTTTTCTTCTACTCTAAGTTGAAGTAACCATTTCAGCCGGTTGTCAATACTTTCAAGAAGTTCCTTTGATTCTTCATCCATCATTGATAATCCGTCAGTGAGGCGCCTTTTACATCTTCTTCCTGCTTTTCTACAGCCTCTTCTCCCGAGTCATCGTCTTCCTGTCTTTCTACAGCCTCTTCTTCCGAGTCATCGTCTTCCTGTCTTTCTACAGCCTCTCCTTCCGAGTCATCATCTTCTGGCTCTGGTATATCTGGCACTTCAATTCCCACTTCCTCTAAGCTAATAACGTGATGGTAGGGGGAATTTGGCGCATTTCTCTCAATAACGCCCATGTTTGACCATTCTTCATAACGAGACATAATCCAGTATCTTGAGTAAGAAATCAGCTCCGCAATATCACGAGTGCCATGCTCTCCATCTGTAAGGTGATAAGTTATTCTGAGGTCACGCTCTTCCTCTGGGTCTTCGGATGAGAGAGCTTCTGTGAGTATAGGTTTAGCTTCTTGTATTCCTATTATCTTGAGCCACCGACGTATATCACGCAAAATATCGTCAGTATCTTCACTCACTGTTCAGCACCTCCGTCTGATAGAAGTGCTGAATCATGGGATGGTCAAGTGCGGGCAAGGTCTTCTTGTAGCCGTTTTCTCCTTCCTCAATCAATTCAAAATCTTCCAACTCACCCACCGCACGAGAGACAGTAGCACTACTTGTTCCTACCTCGTTTGCAATTTCCGTTTGGGTCTTCCCCTCTTCAAGTGCCATCAGAACTTCCACATAATTGTCACTGCTGAGCATTTCATGCAGACTCTGGAAAAGGTCATTTCTTGTTTCAAGGGCCAGTAACACAGCTTCTTCAGTCGTCTGAGTCATCTATTGATTATCAAGTCTCTAATCCAGCATTAAACTGTCTCTAATTATAAAGTACAGAACAGTTGAAGTGCTTGTAGATAATGAGTAATTTGCAAGTTTTCATATTCACCCTCATCAGTGATGGTAGCGGCTCAGTAAGCACTAATAGTGACTTTTAGAGATAATTTCTGTTGGTCGAGTGTATTGTATATAGTGTATGTGTTCTGAGAGACGCAGGTGTTGACCACACACGCGCCACGCCGCCTGTGTTCACGACATAATGTGGCAGTACTGATACTTCACCAATTAAGAATTAGCTCGCACGCGCAAAATCCCCCTCATACAAAGATTTATTACTCAATACTCTGTTCCCTGAGTGAAACCACCTCACGGGAGACACCCCAAGGAAGCGGCTTCATCGAATGTAGTCGTGATACCCATTGCAGTACTTAAGCACAGGCGCGCTGTCTGGTCCTTTGGAAAGAGGAATGGAAGAAATGGGTTGGGGCGGATTCGAACCGCCGACCCTCGCCGTGTGAAGGCGATGTCATAACCGGACTAGACCACCAACCCGGCACCCGTAGCTATACGAGGGGCTACTTTAAGAATTGCGTTCCGATTACGCTTCCGGCGCCTGTTTCCCGCGGTAGTTCCCGATTCGCTCGCGGGCCTGTCCGATAGCGGTCTCGGCCTCACCCTCGGCGCGCTCCTGGAGCGTCTTCAGGTCGGCTTTCACGGCCTCCAGTCGGCTCGGTTCGGGTTCTTCCTCGGTCCCAGTGAGTTCCCGGAACCGCGCCTCGACCGGTTCGAGCTCCGCTTTGACGCCTTTGCCTGCGGTCTCGCCAGCGCGCTTGAGGTAGTACCGAGCGTCTTCGAAGTGTCTATTCATATCTGTCCTTTCGCGGAGAACAGATATAGCCTTTGTGGCGACCTTTGTTACCAGATAGCATTTGATTGGACGCAGGCACAAATGAGATACAGCGAAATCACTCTCCCGTATGCTACAAGCAAAATTCGAGGTCTGTACAGAGTGTGGCAACTTGCACATGGAAGGGGGGCAAGCACCGGAGCACATCGATTCGTGTGCCGTCTGTGACGGCCGCCTCGACGACGTCGAGCTGGACGACTTCATCGGCCTGTAAACTGGTCACGCTACCGTCGCCGGTGTACGAACTGTTTTCACCGGTACAGCGTTAGGTCGGGATATGTTCACACGGGTGTCGATTCCGACGCCGTTCCAGGTGGGTGCGGTCAACACCTACATCGCGGGCCGAACCATCGTCGACCCGGGACCAGACAGCGAGGAAGCGTGGTCCCGGCTGCTGGAGGCTCTCGAAGCCCGCGAGCTGGCGCCCAGCGACATCTCGCAAGTGCTCGTCACACATCCACACCCCGACCACTTCGGGCTGGCCCACCGGTTCCGGGACGCCGGCGCGCGGGTACTGGCCAGCTCTGAAGGGGCCGACATCATGCGGGATTTCGGTGCCCGCCTCCGATACGAGCAGTCCTACTTCACGGACTTCTTCGAGCGCTGTGGCATCTCCAGAGAGACCGCAAAGGCGGTCACACAGCTTCCCGAGGCCTTTCTGCCCTACGCACAGAGCGTCGACACGGACCGCGAACTCGACGCCGGTGACACCCTCACCGTCGACGACGAACCCCTCACGGTCGACAGTGTCGCCGGCCACGCCGTCGGCGAGCGCATCTTCTCGTACGACCACGAGGGTCGCCGCGAGGCCCTCGTCGGCGACACGGTGCTTGTCGACATAACGCCTAATCCCTTCCTGCAGCCACCGCCGACGGCCGGCGGCCAGCGGCCACGAGTCCTCCCGGCGTTCAACGAGTCGCTACGCTGGCTCCGGGAGCAGGGCCACGACCGCTTTCTGACGGGCCACCGCGAGCCGGTCGAGTCGCCGCGAGCGCGTATCGACGCCGTCCTCGAGGAACACGACCAGCGCAGCGGCGAGGTGGCCGACATCGTCGGTGAGGGCGCGACGACACCCGTCGACGTCATGACGGCCCTCTTCGGTGACCTCCCGGCCACGGAGTATTTCGCGGGCATGAGCGAGGCTGTTGGCCACCTGGACGTGCTGGAAGAACGGGGTCGCGTCGAAAAGCGGTCGAGCGGCGGCGTGTTCGTGTACGAGCTACAGTAGTTCGACGGCGCGGAAGGCGACCTCGGAGACGTAGCCGAAGCCGGGAATCAGGAGCACAGTGATGACCGCCGCCGCGACGATGGCGGTGTACAGCCCCGTCGGGTAAGATTCGATCGTCCGCTCGCCCGTGGGCTCCTCTATCCACATCGCCTTGACGACCCGTGAGTAGTAGAACAGCGACAGGGCGCTGTTTATTACGAGTGCGGCCGCGAGCGACCACGCGCTGACGTTCAGGGTCGCCTGGAACAGGTAGAACTTCGAGAAGAACCCGCCGCCGATGGGCAGGCCGGCCAGACTGAACAAGAACACCGTCATCGCCGCGCAGGCGACGGGTGCCTGTTTGCCCAGGCCGTTGTAGTCCTCGAAGCGTCGGCCGACGCCCCAGTACTCCGCCAGCGCGATAAAGAGGAACGCGCCGGTGTTCATGAAGCCATAGACAAGCAGGTGGGCCATCCCGGCGCTCATTGACAGGGCCATGCCGTCACCGGTGGCGGTCAGCGCGGCCAGTCCGATGAGGACGTAGCCGGCGTGGCCGACCGAGGAGTAGGCCAGCATCCGCTTGACTGTCTCCTGGGTCGCCGCGGCGAAGTTCCCGATGAACATCGTCGCGATGGCGAGCACCTGGAAGACGACGAACCAGTCGACCGCGCCGCCGGTCTCGGCCAGCGCGCCGATGGGGAAGGCCACGGCGAACGCGCGGAACGCAATCACGAAGCCCGCAGCTTTCGAAGCCGAGGAGAGGAACGCCGATATCGGCGCGGGCGCGCCCTCGTAGGCCTCCGGCGCCCAGAAGTGGAAGGGGACGGCGGCCATCTTGAACGCGAGCCCGCCGATAATCATCACGATACCGACGCCGAGGATGGACATCTGCACCGAGGCGCCACTCGCCTGTGCCTCGATGCTCCCGTCGACGACGGTCTGGACGGTGCCTGACTGGATGGCCGTCGCGACGGCGTCGAATCGCATCACACCGGTCGCAGCGTACACAAGCGAGATGCCGTAGGCCAGCACCGACGACGAGACCGCACCGATCAGGAAGTACTTCAGCCCCGCCTCGACGCTCCCGCGGTTCTTCTTCAGGAAGGCCACGAGGGCGTACGAGGGCAGCGAGACGAGCTCGAAGGCGACAAAGCCCGTCGCCAGGCTGTTCGCGGCCGAGAGCAGGCTCATACCGGTCGCCGACAGCAGGACCAGCGAGTAGAACTCCGCCTGGTAGGCGTGTTCGCGCACGTAGTCCATGCTGGCGAGGGTCACCAGCGCGGTGACGCTCGCGACGATGGTCATGAAGAAAAGCGCCATCTGGTCGACGACCAGCTGCCCGCCAAAGAGGACGGCCGGACCGCTCCCGCCCTCACCGGTCGGAATGCCGACGCCGCCGTACAGCAGGTACACCGCGGCGGCCAGCGAACCGAGCGAGCCGGCGACGGCGATACCGCCCAGTACAGTGGTGTTCGTCGTGTCCGGGTCGATGCTGTCGGCAAGCAACAGCACGAGCGCCGCTGCGCCAAAGGCGAGTGCGGGCGCAGTCGCGAGCCACGTCGGGTCGACCATCTATGCACCACCTCCGGTGAGTGGGGCAACAGCGTGTTGTATCATGTCCAGCGAGAGGTCGGGAGCGACACCCAGTGCGATGACGAGCAACAGGAGGACAGCAAGCGGCGCCACGTCGTGGACGGCTGCGGGACCGACCTCGTAGTCAGTCTCCAGGTTGAAGCCGCCAAAGAGGGTGCGCTGCATCGCCCACAGCAGGTAGCCCGCGACGATGACGATGCCGAACATCGCCAGCGACGTGAGCACCGGGGCGCTCGCACCCAGCGTGGCCGCGTTGAACGCGCC
Source organism: Haloarcula rara (assembly GCF_029338235.1). Classification (GTDB taxonomy): domain Archaea; phylum Halobacteriota; class Halobacteria; order Halobacteriales; family Haloarculaceae; genus Haloarcula; species Haloarcula rara. The sequence continues at coordinate 2,628,580 of NZ_CP119785.1, read as the reverse complement.
CTGGAAAATGAAGAATTCGGCAGCGAAGCCGGCCATCAGCGGCAGGCCCATGTAGCCGAAGGCCGCCGCGACGAAGATGCCGACCGTCCACGGCATCCGGTCTGCGAGCCCGGACATATCGCCCACCATGCGCGTGTGGGTCGTGTTGTAGATGACGCCGACCGTCATGAACATCAGCCCGGAGATGAGCCCGTGGGCGACCATCTGGAAGGTCGCACCGCCCATCCCGAGCGGGGTAAAGGCGACCAGCCCCAGGATGACATAGCCCATCGACGAGATAGAGGAGTACGCCACGATGCGCTTGAGGTCACGCTGGGCCAGGGCCAACATTGCGCCGTAGATGACCGAGACGACGCCGACGATGGCCAGCGGCACCGCCAGCTGGCGGGCCGTCGCCTCCAGCATCGTGAAGTTGAATCGCAGCAGTGCGTAGGTTCCCATCTTCAGGAGGACGCCGGCAAGCATCACCGACACCGGCGTCGGCGCCTCGACGTGGGCGTCGGGCAGCCACGTGTGCAGCGGGAAGACGGGCACCTTCACCGCGAAGCCGATGAACATCAAGACGAAGGATATCGTCGCCAGGCTGTAGCCGGCGAAGGTGGGCAGGCCGGTCGCGCCCCGGAACGCCGTCGCCATCGCGGGCAGGGACAGCGTCGTCACGTCGGTCGCGAACACGAGGGCGAAGAGACCCGCGAACATCACCAGCGAGGCGACGTTCGTGTAGACGAAGAACTTGATAGCTGCGTACTTCCGGCGTGGGCCACCCCACACGCCGATGAGGAAGTACATCGGGATGAGCACGCCCTCCCAGAAGACGAACCAGAGGAAGAAATCCAGCGCGGTGAAGACACCGATGAGACTCACTTCCATCAGTAACATCAGTCCGTAGAACTGGGACTGGCGCTCGTCGATGGGCGTCCAGGCCGAGACGATGGCCAGCGTGGTCAGGATGGTCGTCAGCGCGAGCAGCGGCATACTGACGCCATCCAGACCGACGTAGTACTGGACGGTGTACTCGCCCAGGTTGAGCCACGGAATCTGGGTCCCGAAGGCGACCTCACCGGGCGAGAGCAAGGCGTTCCCGGCGCCGTTGTAGTCGGTCAGGAACACGTAGTACATGTAGGTCGTCAGCGCGACCGGAATCACGCTGATGCCGGCCGCGAGCTTCCCAGCGAAGCGGTCGGGCGCAAGCATGACGATACCCGCACCGAGCAGCGTCACCAGCAGGAGGGTCTCGACCAGCATTCAGAACCACCCCCCGGCGAGCCCGAAGACGACCAGCAAGAGCACGAGCCCGAGGGTCAGTAGCGTCGCGTAGTTGCTGACGACGCCGGACTGGATGCGTCGGGCCCGACGGCCGCCAAAGAGGCTCACGGAGGAGACGCCGTTGACGACGCCGTCGACAACGCCCTGGTCGAACTTGTCCATCGCGCGGGCGACCGGGTACGTGAGCCCGGTCGCGAGCCACACCTGATACTCGTCCTGGTAGTAGTTGTGCATGAGTATGGTCTTCACACCGCCGAGCTTGTCCGTGTGTTCGACCGGCTCGGGCCCGCTGTACAGCGAGCGGGCGACGAGCAGGCCAGCAAGCGCAAGCGCCAGCGAGAGGGCCGCCGAGCCCAGCAGCGTGCCGATAGAGCCCAGCGGTTCGCCGACACCGACACCGGCGACGTCCTTGAGCAGCACCTCGTAGTGGTGGAACCCGGTGTTGAGCGCTGCCGGCCAGCCGCCCTCGTCGGGCCCGTTGAGCCACTTGTGGAGGAAGTCGATATGTGCGCCAGTCAGCTTCGCGACCGGCGCCATGTTGATAAAGCCGACCGTCGCTGCGAGCACGCCAAGCACCGAGAGCGGGCCCTTGACGTTCCAGCCGACCGAGACCGGGTCACGCGCGATATCGGTCCGGGGCTCGCCGTGGAAGGTGAGATACACCATGCGGAAGGTGTAGAAGCCGGTCATGAAGACCGCAAGCAGCCCGAACGTGTACGCGAGCAGGTAGACCGGGCCGAGGCCGTTCGAGCTCCCGAACCCGTGGATGAGCGCCTCGTACAGGACCTCGTCCTTCGACCAGAAGCCGGCGAAGGGAACGATACCGGCCAGTGCCAGCGAGCCCGAGAGGAACGTCCAGTAGGTCACTGGCATCCGGTCTTTCAGGCCGCCCATGTCCCACATGTTCTCGTTGTGGTGCATGGCGATGATGACCGACCCCGCGCCGAGGAACAGGAGCGCCTTGAAGACGGCGTGAGTCGTCAGGTGGAAGACCGCGGCCACGTAGCCACCCGAACCCAGTGCGAGCATCATATAGCCGTACTGGGAGATGGTGGAGTACGCGAGGACCTGTTTGAGCTCCTGTTTGACGACGCCCATCGTCGCCGCGAACAGGGCGGTAAAGCCACCGACCAGCGCGATGACCGCGAGCGCCGTCGGCGAGATTGCGTAGAACCCGTACATCCGCGCGACGAGGTAGACACCGGCCGCGACCATCGTCGCCGCGTGAATCAGCGCCGAAACCGGCGTCGGGCCTTCCATCGCGTCGGGGAGCCAGGTGTGCAGCGGGAACTGCGCGGACTTCCCGATGACGCCGCCGAGCACGAGCAGGCCCAGCACGGTGAACCACGCCTGCGGGCCCATGCCGACGGTCTCGAGCATGGCAATCGGTCCGGTCGCGCCGTCGACGATGGCAGCCTCGGCCAGCGCCGGGAAGCTCTGTTCGACGACCTGGCCGCCCTCGCGGATGGGGGCAAAGAGGCCGGTGCCGAACGTGGCGATGATGCCAACGACGCCGATGAGGAAGAAGTAGTCACCGAAGCGGGTGACCAGGAACGCCTTCTTCGCGGCGCTTGGCGGGCCGTCCTCGCGGAACCAGAAGCCGATGAGGAGATACGAACACAGCCCCACCAGCTCGAAGAATATGAAGGCCATCAACAGGTTGTTGGCCACAACGAAGCCGAGCATGCTGGCCGTAAAGAGGCCGAGTCCGGCGTAGTAGCGCGGGAGGCCAGTCTCGCCCTCGTCGTTCATATAGCCCAGCGAGAAGATGTGGACCAGGAAGGCGATGAGGGTGACGATAAGCAGCATGAGCGCCGACAGCGGGTCAAGCAGCAGGCCAAAGCGGAGCGTGATGGAATCGACCCCGGCGACCCACGTGTAGATAAACTCGTTGTAGGACGTGCTCGACCCGACGAAGCCGGCCACGTCGAGGGCCACCCAGATAGAGAGCACGAGCGACAGTCCCGTCGCCGCGATACCGGCGAGGGCGCCGCCTTTGGGCATCCGGTCGCCCAGGAACAGGGCGACGAGGAACGATACGAACGGGAGCAGGACGATTGCCGGAGCGTATGTGAATGCAGCCATCGTTACCACCTCATCGTCGTCGCTTTGGTCACGTCCACGTCACTGAAGTTGCGGTACAGAACGAGGATGATGCCGATACCGACGGCCACCTCGGCGGCCGCGATGGCCATCCCGAACAGCGCAAAGACCTGTCCGGTGAGGTTGCCGTGCTGGAGCGAGAACGCGACGAAGTTGATGTTGGCCGCGTTGAGCATCAGCTCGACCGACATCAGGAAGATGAGCGCGTTCCGTCGCGTCAGCACACCGAACAGGCCGATACAGAAGATCGCGGCCGACAGCAGGAGGTAGTACTGAGCAGCGACCGCCATCAGTTGTCACCCCCATCGGCGCGTTCGCCGCCGTCGGACCGTGGGTCCGACGAGGCTCGCAGACCATCGGCCTGCTCACCGCCGTCGGCGGCGACGGCGTCCGCTGGCTCGTCCGCACCGGAGCCGAGACCAACGTTTTCACCGGCTTCCTCGCGCTTTGCGAGCATCACCGCACCGTCCAGTGCGGCATCGAGGAGGACGCCGATAAGGAGGAACGCGACCAGGAACCCCTCACCGGGGATGGCCGCCTCACCGTCGTCCATGAGCTGTCCCGGCGCGATGTCGAACATCGCCGCGCCGAGGCTCTTCGTTACCGCGGCCCCGTCGGGAAAGCCCGCCGGGACGGGGAACGAGGCGGTCAGGAAAACGGTTCCGAGGACGACGAACAGCGCCACGGCGGCGAGTCCGGCGACCAGGCTCCCCTCGGTGTTGAGTCGGGGTCGGTTCGTCATGGCGTCACCTCGATGACGGATTCGTCCTCTCGGGTCAACATCACGGCGAACGTGATGAGGATGAGGACACCGCCCACGTAAACGAGGATTTGCATCGTTGCGACGAACGCCGCCATGTTCAACACGTAGAACACGGCGACGCTGACCAACGAGACGCCCAGTAACAGCGCCGAATGCCAGACGTCACGGACTAACACGACGCCGGCCGCGCTGCCCACCGTCACCAGAGCGAACAGCGCGAACGCGATTGACTCGTACAGTGCCATCTTGGTTGACTCTCTTGGCGGCGGCCCTTTGAAGATTCCTCTTTCGCCTCGCGCGAGCGAGCGCGTGATAGACGCGACTGGACGTGAAATCCAGGGGACAACATCGCAGAGCCCCCGATATCAGTCGGCTCGTCGACAGCTGATGGAACACCTGGGCTGCCGGCTGTTTCGGTAGCTACTTCACCGATTAAATTTAGATACGCGTAATGGAAATCCGGTCCGTCCAGTCCGTCGGAGAGTACGTCGGGACGATGAAACCTGGCGAGGACTGGCGCGCAGAACTGGAAGCGATGTACGCGGCCGCGGACGGCGATGCGGCCTGGTTCACCGCCATCGGCGGTCTCACGGACGCGGAGGTGTCGTTCTACGACCAGACGTCGTGTTCGTACGGCCCGACGAGGTTCGACGAGCCGATGGAAGTGGCATCGTGTGCGGGCAACGTCGCACAGATTGAGGGCGACGAACCCGCACCGTACGCCCATACACACGCCGTGCTCGCGCAGTCCGACGGCTCCGTCGTCGCCGGCCATCTGAACGCGGGGACGGTGTTCGTCGGCGAGGTGTATATGCGCGTTTTCGATACGGATTTCACCAGGGAAGCGGCCGAGACGCCGGTGCTGCGAACCGATGAGTCGTGGGACGAGCGTGTCAACGACGGCGACCGCGAGACCGACCCCGTCACTGGGCTCAAACTGTGGCGGTGACTGCGTCACCACCGTCGCCACGCTGACTCCACCAAGCCAGTGAGCCTGCGGGTTCTCGACCGCCCGATCTTTTCACCGGGTAGCGCTGCGAGCAAAAGCTTATCTTGCCTCTAGACATCAGTTCACACGATGTCGGACTCGTCGGGCGACCCGATACGCGTACTCCACGTGGACGACGACCCGCGGCTATGTGAGCTCGTCGAACTGTATCTGGAACGGGAGCGAAGCGGGCTCGACTGTCGCGTCAGGACCGAGACGTCCGCGACAGCGGTGCTCGAGACTATCCAGAGCGGTGACGCGACTGTCGACTGTCTCATCTCCGACTACCGGATGCCTGGGATGAACGGTATCGAGTTGCTGGAACGCGTCCGCGAGACCCATCCCGAATTACCCGTCTTGCTGTTCTCGGGCGAGGAGACGAACGAGGTCGCCAGAGAGATTATCAGCGCGGAGGTCACCGATTATCTCCGGAAGGGCCACGGCGCGGAGCAGTACGCCATGCTCGGTCGCCGCGTCAGACACGCCGTGGACTCGGACGGTCAGTTCGACGCGACGAGCGAGACCGAACTCGACGGTGTGGGTGTAGTCGGGCGCGACGGCCACTACCGGGACGCCGACGAGAGCTACGCCGACTGTTACGGCTACGACCCCGAGGAGATACCGGGCAAACACTGGGCAGAGCTCCACCCCGACGAGGAAGTCGAACACATCCGAACACACGTCTGGCCCGTCGTCCGGGACGGGGGTAGGTGGCGCGGCCACAGCGAGGGGCTCCGGGCGGACGGCACCACCTTCACCGAATCGAAGATGGTGACGACGCTGGAGGACGGACGGCTCCGTATCGCCGTCTCGGAACTCGACGAATCGGACGGGTGACAGATGGTACCGAACTGAAAAAGTGGTCGCGGCGAGTCGCTACTGATAGTCGACTTCGCCGTCGCCTTCGCCGATCCACGCACCGCGGTCCGGTTCGCGCGATTCCAGCGGGTCGATGTCCTTGTACCACGGGACGTTCTTGAGTTGCTCTTTGTCGTAGGCGAACTCGTCTTTCGTGTCCGCGGTGAACTCGAAGTTCTGGGTCAGGAGGATAGCGTCGACGGGACAGACCTCCTCACACAGTCGACAGTAGATACACTGGCCGATGTGGAGGTTGTACTGCTCGCCGTTGCGCTGGTCGTCCTGGACGATCTGGATGGTGTTGTTCGGACAGACGTTCTCGCACTGTCGACACCAGATACACCGTTCCTGGCTGAACTTGTGGACGCCGCGGAAGCGGGGGCTCACCTCGGGGGCGACGTCAGGGTACTCCACCGTGAACGTCTCCCCGTCGAGGGCGTGTTTCATCGTCGTCGCCATGGATTTCATGATGCCAATCATTGGTAGGTACCTCCAGCGGTCGCAATCGCGGCGGTCATCAGGCGATCACCCCGACGATAACCGCAGTCAACAGCAGGTTCGCAAGCGAGAGCACGAGCATCCCTTTCCAGCCGATTTCGATGAGCTGGTCGATACGGACACGCGGGACGGCCGAGCGCGCCCACTGGGTAAAGAGGAAGACGCCCCAGATCTTGATGAGGAACCAGACGATGCCCGGCAGCACCGGACCAGCCGGCCCTCCGAGGAAGATGGTGGCGATGATGGCGCCACCGAGGAAGATGTGGATGAACTCGCCCAGGTAGATGAGGACGAAATACACCGAGGAGTACTCGGTCTGGTAGCCGGCAACAATCTCCGTCGGCGCCTCCGGGATGTCGAAGGGGTTCCGACCCACTTCGGCCAGGTTCGCTATCATGAACAGAGCGAACGCGAAGGGGTTGACGAAGGCGTACCACGACGGAAGCGGGCCGATGAGCGTCTGGCTCTGAGCCGCGACGATCTCGCTCATCTGGAGCGAGCCGGCGAAGATGACCACGGAGGCCCCCGTCAGAATCAGGGGAATCTCGTAGGCCAGGTTCTGTGCGACCGCACGCAGGCCGCCGAGGAAGGAGTACTTGTTGTTCGACGCGTAGCCGGCCATCACCAGACCGACGGAAGCCATCGAGGCCGTGGCGAAGACGTACGCCAGACCCACTTCGGGGTCGGCCAGATGCAGCCCGTTCCCCATCGGGATGACGGCAAAGCCAAGCAGCGCAGAGCTCGCGATTAGTAGCGGTGCCAGGTCCCACGCCGGGCGGTCGACGCCCTCGGGAACGATGAGCTCTTTCGAGAGGAGTCGCACCGAGTCAGCGACGATGATGAGCAGGCCGAAGGGGCCGATTCGGTCGACCGCGATGCGGTCGGTGAACGCGGCCGTGATCTTCCGCTTTGCCCACGGTCCCGCAAGGGCCGTGTTGGTCATCATCAGCGTGCCGATGAGGGCCGCGCCGATGAGGCTCATCAGAATCATCACCGGGACGCTATTGGGGTCCATGCCCGCGAGTTCCGCGAGCGTCTCGGGAAGCGGAGCCGACTCGGGCGCCATCAGCGGTCCACCTCCCCGAGCACGATGTCGAGGCTACCGAGCGAGGCAATCATGTCTGGGATGTACTCGCCCTGGGACATCTCGGGCAGCGTCTGGAGGTTCGAGAAGCACGGACTGCGAATCTTGAACCGGGCCGGCTTGTCCGTGCCGTCCGAGCGGATGTAGATGCCGAGTTCGCCCTTCGCGGCCTCGACGGCGCGGTATATCTCTCGGTCCGGGTCCGGACGCAGCGTCCGGGGGACGTTGGCCTGAATCTCACGGTCGTCCTCGGGCCACTGTTCGAGCAGGTCGACACACTGCTCGATGATGCGGGCCGACTCCTCGACCTCGCGCATTCGGACGAGGACGCGGCTGAAGTTGTCACAGCCGGTCTCCGTAACCACGTTCCAGTCCAGCTCGTCGTAGTAGCCATAGGGGTCGTCCCGTCGCAGGTCGTAGTCGACGCCCGACCCGCGGGCGACGGGGCCGGTCGCGCCGTAGGACTTGGCCAGCTCCGGCGAGAGAACGCCCGTGTCGACACAGCGCATCTGGAAGATCTCGTTGCCCGTGATGAGGTCGTGGTACTCCTCCAGCTTGTAGGGGAGGTCATCGAGGAAGTCACGGACCTTCTCGAAGAACTCCTCGCGGGGCTCGGGCAGGTCCCAGGCCACCCCACCGAGGCGGAGGTAGTTGAACATCAGCCGCTGGCCGGTGAGGTCCTCGAGGATGTTCTGGACCACTTCGCGGTCGCGGAACGCGTACTGGAAGATGGCGGTGAAGTCGCCGAAGACGTCCAGTGCGAAGGTCCCCAGCGCGAGCATGTGCGCGGCGATTCGACACAGCTCGGCGGACATCGTCCGGATGACCTGTGCGTACTCGGGAACCTCGATGTCGGCGAGGTCCTCGGCCGCACGCGCGTAGGCCCACTCGTTGAGGATGCCCGCAGAGACGTAGTCCCAGCGGTCCGGGTACGGCATTATCTGGTGCCGGTAGGTCCCGTTCTGACACATCTGCTCCTCACAGCGGTGCAGGTAACCGATATCCGGGTCGATGTCGGCTATCTGCTCCCCGTCCAGCACCGTCTTCACGTGGAGAACGCCGTGGGTGGCCGGGTGGTGTGGTCCGATGTTGACGAACATCGTATCGGGGTCGTCCTCGCTGCGCTTGTCGTCCTGCAGCGGATTGGCGTTCTCCCGCAGCGTGACGATCTGGGGCTGGCTCTGGTTGTAGTCCTGGCTGAGCGGGTGGCCCTGCCAGGTGTCGGGCAGGAGGATGCGGCGGAGGTCCGGGTGGTCGTCGTAGTCGATGCCGACCAGGTCGTAGGCCTCGCGCTCGTGCCAGTCTGCAGTGTCGTAGACGCGGGCGCCCGACTGGTTGTGCGGGTCGTCCTTGGGCGAGGGCACGACGATGGACAGCTCCTGTGTCGGGTCGTCGTACTTCCGCAGGTGGTAGATAGACTCGTAACGGTCGTCGTACTCCTGGGCCGTGACACAGGCGCAGTGGTCGAAACCGGCTTCGGTCTTCAGCGTCGAGAGGACGTCTTGGACTTCGTCGGGACGGATGACGAACCCTTCCGCGTTAACGTGGGTTTCGCGGTCTAGTACGTGACCGCCGAGCAGGTCCGCCAGCGCGTCGTAGTCCAGCCCGTCCTCGGTGACGCCGATTTCGGCCGGTGTGGTGGGTTTCTCTAGGCTCATGGCGAATCGTCCCAGTTGTACCGCATCACGAGGTCGTCCTCGTCGATTTCGTCGGCGAGGTGCTGGACGAGTTCGTCCTGGTCCAGGTCGCCGAACTGTTCGAGCTCGTAAGGCTTGACCGTCACCGGCGAGGACTCGCCGTTGGCGATGCGCTCCTGGAGCTTGGCGACGCCGTAGACGAGCGCCTCGGGTCGCGGCGGACACCCCGGAACGTGGATGTCGACCGGGATGACCTCCTCGGCGCCCTTGACGACGTTGTAGCCTTCCTGGAACGGGCCGCCCGAGATGGTACACGAGCCCATCGAGACGACGAACTTGGGCTCGGGCATCTGGTCGTACACCCGCTTCATGCGCGGGGCGAACTTCGAGACGATAGTCCCCGGGACGATGATGACGTCGGCCTGTCGCGGCGACGCCCGCGGAATCCCGGCCCCGAAGCGGTCCAGGTCGTGTTTGATGGCGTACGTGGCGATCATCTCGATGCTACAGCAAGCGATACCGAACTGCAGCATGAACATCGAGGAGCCACGAACCCAGTTCATGAACTGGTCGAACTTGGTGAGGATGAACGGCGTCGAACCGAACGCCTCTCGCAGCGTCGAGTTGAACCGGTCGTCCGCACCCTCGCCCATCCGGGCTTCCTGGGTCGATACGTCCTTCACTGCCGGTGGTGTCTGGTCACTACTCATACGTGTCTGCCCCCTTCGTGGCGCGCGAACTGCGCACCCATCTGACTGCACCGTTGCGCCATGCCCAGCCGAGTCCGACGGCGAGGATACCGATGAAGGCGACCATCGGCAGGAGCGCCCTCGTCATCCCGACCGCGCCGACGGCGTCGCGGTAGATGACCGTCCACGGGAAGATGAGGACGGTCTCGATGTCGAAGACGACGAACAGCAGCGCGACCATGTAGTACTGGATATTGAACTTGATCTTCTGGCTGCTGCCAGTCGGCACCTCACCGGACTCGTAGGTGGCGGTTTTGCCTTGTTCGGGGACGCTCGGTCGCAGCAGGCTCGAGACGAACATCATCGTGATGGGTATCGCGAGGGCTACGACGGCGAGCGCACCGATGGCAATCCATGGATTACTCATTCCGGAATCTCCTATCGTGCGACGGTTAGGAGTACTCGCATATAAGGGTTGATAACCGCCACGGCGGCGGAATTCGGGCGCCTCGGACAGTTACGTCTATCTGTGTACGACCCCCTGTCAGGACCCCAGGAGTGAGGCCGTGGTATTATTCGTCGTCGGCGTCCCAGTACTGGTCTTTGAACCCGGGCGTCCCCAGTTCGTGGAGGTCCCGTGAGACCTCGCCGACCCCCTCTTGCAGGCTCTGGTGGTAGTCCACGAGCCGGTCGCGCAGTTCGTCGTGCTGCCGGGAGAGCATCTGGACCGCAGTCAGTGCGGCGTTGAACGACTTGCCGGCGTCGACGGCGGTGATGGGCGCGCCCTGTGGCATCCCGATGACGGAGTCGACGGACTTCTCCTGAACGGGAACGCCGATGACAGGCAGCGGATAGGCGATGCTGGCGGTCATGTTGGGCAGGTCGGCCGACTTGCCGCCCGCGCCCGCGATGATGACGTCTATGCCGCGGGCCTCGGCCGTCTCCGCGTAGGCGTACATCAGGTCCGGGGTCCGGTGGGCCGAGCAGACGAACGTCTCGAACGTGAACCGGGCGTCCGGGGCGTCCGTGTACTCTGTCTGCTCTTCGAACCCGAGTTCGTCGGCGAGGGCGGCGTAGGCGCCCGGGCGCTTCCCCTTGCCGCCGGCCATCGTCGGCAGGTCCGAATCCGAACCCATGACGATGCCGATATCGGGCGTCTCGCCGGCCGGGAGGTCCATCTCGGCTTCCTCGTGGAGCTGGTCGATTATCGACTGCACGCTGTCGGCGGTCATGGTCGGCCATCCACGCCGGTCGCACCTAATGCAAACGGTTTCGGCTGGCGTCGGTCCGGAAAGGAAAACGCTCTTAGCCCGGACACACACACCTGCGTACATGAGCAACGGGGACGACGAGACGGCGGATTCCGAGCCCGCCGACGAGGAAACCAGCGACGTGCCTGACACGACGGTCAGTGCCGAAGACCTCCACGAACGGCTCGACGAGGCCGAACAGGAACTCGAAGCGGCCGAAACAGAGGCCGCCCTGGACGGCGTCGAGGAGCGCCTCGACAGCACCGAGAGCGACGTCGAAGGGCTCCCGGAACCGGACGAGGACGACGAGGAGGCCGAGGACCCGGCCGAGGAAATCGAGTCGCGGCTCTCGGACCTTCGGGACGACCTCGAGGCACAGCGCGGGCCCTACGCCGAGGACGTCGTCGGGATTCTCGAAGACGCACAGACGACGCTCACCGACAGCGAGTGGACCGACGACGGCGAGGAGGACGCGCTCGCCGCCGTCGAATCGTTCCTCGCCGAGGTCGCCGACTATCTCGACCGCGACGTCGATATCGGCGAGGACCTCGAGGCGGCTGCCGACGCCGTCGGCTCGGTCGCCGAAGCGGTCACTGCCGCCGACCTCGACGCCGACGCGGACGCAGACACCATCGCGGACCTGCTGGAAGCCGCCGAAGGGCTGGAGGCGGACCTCGACGCCGCCGAGGTCTGGAGCGACCTCACCGTTCAGGAACAGCTCGACGCCAAGGGCTTTTACGACATTCTGACCAACGAGAACCGGAAGGACTTCCCGCCCGAGTGGAACGCCGCCAAGCTCCACGCCAAAGAGGGGAACCTCGAACTGGTCCTCTATGCCTTCGACAAGCTGGGTTCGGATTTCATGGAGGAGTACTTCCTCGATATCTTCTATCATCTGGGCAGCGACGCCGAACCGGCCTTCGAGAAGATGCACGAGCTCGCCCAGAAGCGCAACAAGGGCCCCATCGAAGTGCTCGGGAAGATAGGCGACGACCGCGCCTGCGAGACGCTCCACGAGTTCATCGAGGGCGACGGCGACCCCGCACTCCAGAAGGTGACGCTCCGGTCGCTGGGCGCCATCGGGAGCGAAGAATCGGTCCAGCCGGTCGCGAACCGGCTCGCGGCAGAGAGCGACGAGGTGCGCTCGGTCGCCGCGCGCACGCTGGGCCTGCTGGGCGACACCCGCGCTGTCGAGCCCCTGGCCGACGTCCTCGAAGGGGACGACAGCGACGAGGTCCGGGCCTCTGCCGCGTGGGCGCTCCGCCAGATAGGCACCGAGGGCGCACTCGAGGAAGCCGCCAAATACACCGACGACCGCGCGTATCTCGTCCAGTCCGAAGCCGAGAAGGCCGCCGGCGCGTAAGCCGAACCCTTTTGACCGAAGGCGGGGCCAGCCCCGCCGATGCGACTCCGCCGCCTGTCCGTCGCCGTCCTCGTCTGCTGTGGGCTCCTGACTAGCGGGTTCGTCGGCCCGCTCCCGGCCGCTGGCGACACCCCGGAATCACTGACCAAGTCAGCTACCGGGCCGGCAATCGCACCCGCGGAAGCGTCCGGGACGCAGAACACACGCCCCGATATCCACGCCATCTACCCGGACCCCGTCCGGGGCGGCGACCGCGGCGAGTTCGTCGTGCTCGCTCTCCCGAACGGAACCGCGCTCGGTGGCTACGCGCTCACCGACGGCGACACGACGACAGCGCTCCCGAACCGAACGATGAGCGGCCGGGTCGCCGTGACCGACGCTCCCGATGCCGTCCGGAACCTCACCGACTATCCCGTCGTCGGGGTGGACAGCGCGCCGTCACTCGCAAACGGCGGTGACAGCGTCCGGCTCACCCGGAACGACACCACAGTCGCGAGCGTTCGTTACAGCGACACCGAAGAGGGCGAGCTGGGCGTCGTCGCTGGGTCGACGATTCGCTGGCGACCGCTCGGTGCGACCGACCGCCCCGTCGTCAGGGGCGGCCCCGGCGAGGTCCGGGCGTTCACGCTTCCGGACGCGCCGAAGGCACCGCTCGCACCCATACGGAACGCGACCGCTCGCGTCTACCTCGCGGGCTACACGCTCTCCTCTGTCCGGGTCGCTGACGCGCTCATCGACGCACAGCGCCGGGGGGCCGAGGTTCGCGTACTGCTGGAAGGCGACCCCGTCGGCGGGCGCACCCGGGCTGAAGCGACCACGCTGGACCGGCTCAACGAGGCCGGTATCGAGGTTCGGGTCGTCGCCGGGCCGCGGGCGCGGTATCGCTACCATCACGCGAAGTACGCCGTCGCCGACGACCGCGCAGTCGTCCTGACCGAGAACTGGAAGCCAGCGGGGACGGGCGGAAAGAGCAGTCGCGGCTGGGGCGTGACGACGAACCAGTCCCGTGTCGTGGAGGGGCTGGCGGCGACGTTCCGCGCGGACGCCGGTTGGCGCGACGCCGTGGTGTGGGCTGACTACCGCGAGGGCCGGTCGTTCGAGCGCGGGGAACCGGCAAACGGCAGCTATCCGTCCCGGTTCGACGCGACGACGGTCCCGGTCGAGCGGACAGAACTGCTGGTGACGCCCGACAACGCCCAGGACTCGCTGGTCGCCGAAATCGACGCGGCCAACGACTCAATCGACGTGATTCAGCCCACTGTCGGGGACTGGGAGGCCCCGCTCATGCGGGCGCTCCGGCGGGCCGCGAAACGCGGTGTCGAGGTCCGACTCCTCCTGAGTTCGGCGTGGTACGTCCGCGAGGAGAACCGGAAGACTGTCGAGCGGTTCGACGAGTGGGCAGAGCGGACTGGCGCGCCGCTTTCCGCGAAAGTGGCCGACTCGGGCGACCGCTACGCGAAGATACACGCGAAGGGCGCGATACTCGACGGCGACCGGGTCGTCCTGGGGAGCCTTAACTGGAACGAGCAGGCCGCAACGGCGAATCGCGAGGTGGTGCTCGTCCTGCACGGCCCCGAGGTCGCGGCGTACTTCGGCCGCGTGTTCGAGCGCGACTGGAACGGCGGGCGGCCGTCGGTCCCGCTTGGCATCGCGGCCGCCGTTCTCGGCGCGCTCGTGGTCGCCGGGCTGGCCGCTCGGCGCGTCCGCTTTACGCGATAGAGCTCTCTGAAAAGTGCCGTCGCCGCGTCATACTGTCGGCTGTAACATTACGGCAGAATTCGGCGCCTCGGGGCGCCGAATATCTCCACGTACTTACAGCCAACAGTATCAGACGTCGTCGGGCAGCGCCGTCGAACTCGCCAGTTCCTCGTCGATCTCCGCATCGGCCATCTTCTCGACCAGGGCGTCGATGACCGTCTCGCGCATGCCCTTGACGAACTTGATCGAGCCGACGACGAGGTGACCGCCACCCGAGACGCCGCCACCGTCGACCTCCGCGGTCAGTTCCGTGACGTAGCGGGGGATGTCGAGCCGGACGCCGTCAGACCGCAGGACGGCGAAGTCGGGGCCGTAGCCGATGGTGATGACGGGGTCGCCGGTCTCGGCGACCTTCGCGTCGTGGATCTCGCCCGTCGTCTTCCCGGGCGCGGGGTAGGTAAAGCGATAGGCGTGGTTCTCGACGTCGATCTGGTAGAGATGCGCGCCGTTGTCGAGGCGTTCGTGCTCTACGTGTTCAATCGCGGCGTCGAGTTGCTGGTCGACGTCGCGCTCGGCCTTCTCTGCCAGCTGATCGACGAGCTCGGTGTGGCGCTGTCGGTCGTCGCAGTCGACGTTGAGCACGTCGGTGATGAGCTGGTCGCCCGAGCTGTAGCGCAGCCAGTGGGTCGCGTAGTCGAGCGCCTCACCGATGTCCCGCAGGTCCCGCTCGTCGTACCCTCGCTCCTCCGCCAGCCCGAGGTAGTCCGGCATCGCCTCGCCTTCCGAGCGGTCCGAGAGCCCGGCGACGGCCGGCACGTGCTGGAGCTCCTCGGTGAGGTCAGGCGCGATCATCCGTGCCAGCTCGACACACATCATTCCGGTCGTGATGCGGTAGTCCTCGTCGTGGAGGTAGGGGTTGACGTGCTCGGTGATGTACGGCTCGACGGCCTCGGGGTCCGGGTGGTGGTGGTCGACGACGACCACGGGGATGTCGTAGTGACGCAGGTTCCGGTAGGCCGGCGTGTCCTCCTCGGTCGAGCCGTTGTCGAGCATCAGGACCAGCGGGAGCTTCTGGCCGTGCCGGGTGCGGTCCTCCAGCGCGAAGTTGAGGTCCCGGGTGACGTCCTCCATCTCGTAGTAGGGCGCCTTGCTCGGCAGGCGCTTGAGGAGGTGCTGGGGCGCGTCGCCGTCCTCGTAGTGGTCCGCGATGAAGCGTTCGAGGGCGACCTGCAGCGGGACGCTCGCACAGAGGCCGTCGCCGTCGGCGTGATGGCGCATCCGGATGGGGCGGCCCTCCAGAACGGTCTTTCGGAGCTCGGTGGCGACCTGTCGGAGGTCCTCCCACAGCTTCTCGAAGGCTGGCCACTCGACGAGCGGGTCGATGTCGGCGGGCTCGGCCGCCGCCTCGAGCGCGTCCGCGAGGGTGGCTTCGACGTCGACCGCCTCGTCGCCCTCGAGGCGCGCCAGCGCGTCCACTTCTACCTGGACGCCGCCGTTGCGCTCCTCGGCGCGGCCGGAGACCCGGACGACGTCGTCGATTTCCACGTCGGGGTGGGCCCGGACGCCGGCCTCCTCGAAGGCCGCACACGGCACGACGCCGGTCCCGTCGCGGACCTGGAAGATGGTGGGGCCGCCGGTCTGTTTGATCTGGACGACCTCCCCCTCAACGACGACGGTGTCGCCGGTCGCGTCACCGAGCGCGTCGACATCGGCGGCGGTCCCGTGGGGGACGTGTTCGGTCTCGTAGTCGGTCACCTCGACCTCCTCGAAGCTCATGTCGCCGTCGGAGCGCACTTCCCCGAGTTCGACGACGAGCGTGTCGCCCTCCTCGTAGGTCCCCTGGAGGTTCGAGTCGTGGACGAGCCCGGAGACGGCATCGGAGAGGTCGACGAAGACCCCGTAGTCGACGACGCCGTTGACCGTGGCACGGTAGCGCGAACCCACGTCGACGTCGTCAGCGGTACAGCCAGCGGCGAGATCATAGACGGTGGCTCCCGAATCGGGAGCCTCGGCACCGTCGTCGGTGCCAGTTGGCGAAGACATTTGCCGTCACTTCGACACTCGCCGGTTTGTACTCTTCGAAATCGCTGGCTAGCAAGTATCGGGTTCAGTACTGTCGTAATGGCCACTATGGATGACAACCGCCAGAAAGCCCCGACGGGCTGAACTCGGGGGACTCGCTGCGCTCCTAACTCACCTCGTTCGTTCCGGTGCTTGCGTCGGCCGCCTTCGTTCAGCCCGCCGCCCCTTTCATTCCCGCCCATGCCGGATACCCAATCGGCTGCGGGTGGGACTGAAAGGGGCGAACCGTTCGGCGACGTTCGGGAGAGCTTTGCTCTCCCGCAGCCCATCAGAAATCGTAGATTTCTGAGGACGGCGGGCGACGCAAGCACCGCAGCCGACCGGCGGGAGGCGAGGCGCGTCGTTCGAAAGACGCTGCGCGTCTTTCGTGATCACGAGAGGGCTACGCCCTCTCGGACGACAGCGAGCCCCCCGAGCCGAACGGTTCGGGGCTTTCTGGCGGTCATAGTTCGGAGAGCTGCTCTCGTCGCCAGAATCCCCAACTAGTCCTAGAGCGGAACGCTTAGAACCGGTCCGAACACACCAGAGAGCATGGGGCTGTTTCGCTCGGGCGAGATTCTCGGTATCGCCGAGTCGGCACTGGACTTCGCGCGGGCCGCGTCCGAGGACACGCATCCGAACGAGTACATGGGACTGCTGCGGGGCGACAAGGCCCGCAAGGTCGGCCTAGACCGGGACGGCACCGTCCTGACGGACGTGCTCGTCATCCCGGGGACCGAGTCGGACCCGGTGAGTGCGACCCTCAAGACGAACATGGTGCCAAACGACATGCGCGCGGCGGGGTCGATACACTCACATCCCAATGGCGTCCTCCGGCCGAGCGACGCCGACCTGGCCACCTTCGGACGGGGAGACGTCCACATCATCGTGGGCTACCCGTACGGGCCCGGGGACTGGCAGGCCTTCGACAACGACGGTGAACCGGTCGACCTGCCCGTTCTGGACATCGAGCCACCCGAGGAGACGTTCTTCGACTTCGACCAGCACGACATCGACCAGGAGCTCCGGGAGGAGGAGTTCGACTCGTGACCCGCGTCGTCGCGCAGGGCACCTTCGACCTGCTCCATCCCGGTCACGTCCACTATCTGCGAGACGCCGCCGAGATGGGCGAGGAACTCCACGTCATCATCGCCCGCTCGGAGAACGTCACGCACAAAGAACCGCCCGTGATTCCCGACGAGCAGCGCCGGGAGATGGTGGGGGCGCTGAAACCCGTCGACGAGTCCCACCTGGGCCACCCCGAGGACATCTTCGTCCCCATTGAGCGTATCGACCCGGACGTCATCGCGCTGGGGTACGACCAGCACCACGACGAGGAGCGCCTGCAAACGGCGCTGTCAGAACGTGGTATCGACTGCGAGATTCGTCGGGCGAGCCCGCTCGACAGGGACGACCCCGAACGGCTGCTCTCGACCGGTCGCATCATCGACCGGATTCTCGCAGAGCGGGGCGACTAGTCAGTCCCACGTGGGGACTGACGCTCCGTCGATTGCTGTGGAGAGGGGCCCCCATCTTGCTCCTGTGGCGAAGGGGTCCCATCCTGCTCGTCTGGCGAGGGACTCCCGGTCTGTCCCTCGACGGTGATAACCGCCGTCGAGACGACGGTCTCGTCGGACTCGCCGGCCCGGGCTTCGACGGGGAGCGAGTACTCTCCGGGCGCGGCTTTCGAGCCTATCTCGACGATGAACGACCCGGTCACCGTCCCTATGGGGGGCTCCCAGAGCAGTTCCGGCGGGTACATCTCCCGGACCGAGGTCGGTCCGGGGTCGAAATCCCCCTGTGTCACCTGCCAGCCCGACGGGAGGGCGTCGACGCGGTACGTGAGCTCACCGACGCCTCGGGCCGTCAGTTCGATACCGACCGCCTGCCCGGAAACGCCCTCGGTCCCAGTGGTCGTCAGTCCGAAGTCACGCTCCGTTCCTTCGGCGGACCCGCCACAGCCGGCGAGTGAGAGTGTGCCACCGGCGACCAGCGACAGCACTGCACGTCTGCTTGGCATACCACCCGTTCCGTCGCCCGCGGCAAAAACAGTTAGTATTCTTATATTAGACCGTGCTCGGCCAGCCGGTCGACCGCTTCTTCGAGTCGCTCCTTGCTGTTAGCGTAGGAGATGCGCGCGTAGCCGGGCGTGCCGAAGGCGGTGCCCGGCACGGTCGCGACCTGGGCCTCCGAGATGGCCTTGTCACACCACTCGGTATCGTCACCATCGGGTGCGATTTCCGGCATCATGTAGAACGCGCCCTGGGGTTCCGGGACGTGGACGCCGTGGTCCTCGAAGAGGCCCATCAGGAACTCCCGGCGCTCGGCGAAGGCCTGGCGCATCTCCTCGACGGCGTCGTCGGTGTTCGTGATGGCCTCGACGCCGGCGTGCTGGACGAAGTTCACCGCACAGGAGACCGAGTGCGAGTGGACCTTGCCCGCCTGGGACACCAGCTCCTCGGGGCCTGCGAAGTAGCCGAGCCGCCAGCCGGTCATCGAGTAGGCCTTCGAGAAGCCGTTGAGCGTCACCGTCCGGTCTTCCATCCCGTCGAGCGTGCCCAGCGAGACGGCCTCGACGCCGTCGTAGGTTATCTCCTTGTAAATCTCGTCGGAGATGACGGTGATGTCGTGCTCGACGGCGAGGTCCCGGACCCCTTCGAGGGCCGCCTCGGAGTAGACTGCTCCGTGGGGGTTGCCCGGGGAGTTGACGACGAGCAGTTCCGTCTCGTCCGACACCGCGTCGGCGAGGTCGTCGAGCGCACCCTCTAGCTGGAAGTCGTGGGGCGCGGTGTCGACGCGGGTCAGCGAGCCGCCGGCGAGTTTCACCATCGCCTCGTAGGAGACCCACGCCGGGTCCAGCAGGGCGACCTCGTCGCCGTCGTCGATGACGGTCTGGAATATCTCGTAGAGGGCCTGCTTGCCACCGGGCGTGACGATGACGTTGTCGGCCTCGTACTGGGTCAGCCCGTCGTCGTGGAGCTTTGCCGCGATGGCCTCCTTCAGTTCCGGGATACCGTTCGAGGAGGTGTACCCGGTGTGGCCCGCGTCCAGGGCGTCTTTCGCTGCCTGCTTGATGTTCTCGGGCGTGTCGAAGTCGGGTTCGCCGACGCTCAGGTCGACGACGTCCTTGCCCTCGGCCTCCAGTTCGGCGGCCTTGTTGCTGATCGCGAGTGTCGCACTCGGCTCTACACGTCCGACCCGTGAAGCGAAGTCCATAGTCATAGTTTTGCGAGTTCGATGGCGCTCGTGACGGCCGACCCACCTTTGTGGGTCCGGGCCTCGGCTTCGTCCTTGCTCATGCCCGGCCCGATGATGCCCAGCGTGACGGGCGTGTCCCGCTGGAGAGAGACGTCTGTGAGCCCTCCAGCGGCGGCCTCGGTGATGACCTTGTCGTGGTCCGTGTCGCCCTCGATGACGACCCCCAGCACCGCGACGGCGTCGATATCGTCACGCCGCGCCAGCCGGTCGGCCGGAAGCGGCGTGTCGTAGGCCCCGGGGACTGAGAGCGTCTCGGCGATAGTTGCGCCCGAATCTTCTGCGGCTGCGCGCGCCGACTCGTGCATCGCGTCGATAACGTCCCCGTGTTTGTCGTACTGAGCGACGACCAGTCCGAGCTGCACCATACGCGGTGTGGGGACACTCGGGCGTAAAGAACTACCGTTCCGTGTCGGGAAACCAGAAAGATTCTAATCCCCGCTCGTCTTGGACCCGGTAATGTCTAGGTCGAGCGGTGTCGTGCCCGCCCTCCAGCAGTTCCGTCGCCGTGGCCAGTCGTGGCTCGACAGCGACGACCACGCGACGGTGAAACTGGTCGTCGCTATCACGTTGCTCGGACTCGCGCTTCGTGTCGTCTCGCTGGGCTACCGCGTGGCCCACTTCGACGAAGGGCGGGTCGCGTACTGGGCCTGGCACTACGGCGAGACGGGTAACTTCGCCTACCGCTACATCATCCACGGCCCCTTTATCCAGCACGTCGACCGGTGGCTGTTCGGGCTCATCGGACCCTCGGACTTTGCGATGCGCCTACCCGTCGCCGTCGTGGGCGCCCTGCTCCCCCTGACTGCGCTGCTGCTGCGGGAGCACCTGAACCGGAGCGAGATCGTCGCGCTCGCGCTCCTGTTCACGCTCGACCCCGTGTTGCTGTACTACTCCCGGTTCATGCGCAGCGACGTCCTCGTCGCGGCCTTCATGTTCACCGCCTTCGCCTTCCTCGTTCGGCTCTACGACACCCGGAAAGCCCGGTATATGTACGCGGCCGGCGTCTTTCTCGCGCTGGGCTTTGCCTCGAAGGAGAACGCGCTCATCTACGTGGCCACGTGGCTCGGCGCGACCGGACTCTTGCTGGCGAAGATTCTGGGACTACCGAACGGCTTTCGGGACGCCATCGGGTTCCTGCTCCCGAGACAGGTCAACGGCATCGCGGCCGCCGTCCTGCCGGACCGGTTCGCCCCCGTCGAGTTCGCCTCAGGCCCGCCGTCCGCCAGCGCGGTCCGCAACCGCATCGTCGGTCGGGTGAAAGGCGACGTGGGACGGGTCGTCGGTGTCGTTCGGGGCTTCCGGGCGCGCCACGACGACGCCTTGCTCACCGCCGGCGCCTACGTCGGACACATCGTCCTCGCCGTTCTCGCGTTCGGTCTCGTCTCGCTGTTCTTCTATGCGCCACGCGGCGCCGGCATCGACGGTATCGAAAGCCATCCGGCGCTGGCGGCTACCACCCCCGGCTACGTCGGGTTCTGGGAGGGTATCACGAACCCGGCGCTGTTTCCGCAACTGCTCGAAACCACTATCGACCGCGTCGTCGAGCAGTGGAGCAACTGGCTGCCCTCCGGCGAGGGAGGCTCCTCGGAGTCGAGCGGGAAGTGGTTCTGGCCGTTCAGCGATATGAAGCCCTTCGATACGTATATGAAGCACTTTTGGACGTCGACCGCTGCGCTGGTACAGGGATCACGTGTCGTAGCGGCACTTGCGGGCGTGGGCTACCTCCTCGACAGACTGGGCATCACCACGCCTCGGCACCTGATTCCGTTCTGTTTCTACGCGGGCTTTGTCTCCATCTTTGGCTACCCGCTGGGGACCGACATCGGCGCACCGTGGCTCGCCGCCCACATGGTCGTCCCGCTTGCGGTCCCGGCAGCAGTCGCGCTGGCCGCCGTCTTCCGCTGGGCCAGCCAGTCGCTGGCAACGGACGACCTGTCCGGCTTCGGCAGCGCCACGCTGGTCCTCTTTGCGCTCTGTGTGCTGGTCACGCAGGCGGGCGTGGGGCAGGTGTACACAAACACCACCGAGGACTCGAACCCGATGGTCCAGTACGCTCAGCCGAACGCAGAGCTCAAGGACGAACTCCGCGAGATGGACCGGCTCGCGACGGCCAACAACGGCTCGAGTGACGTGGTGGTCTACTACGGCGAGTCCGGCAACCAGCACGACCGCTACAATGCCTACGTCGGCCCGGAACGCGACGAGTGGGACGATGCCTACAGGAACACCAGACCGACCTGCCTGATGTGGTACAACTCCCTGCCGCTGCCGTGGTACTTCGCCGCGGACGAGATGGACGTCGACTGCGAGAACAGCGAACGGAACCTCGAATCGCTGGCGGACCAGCGCACCTCGCCGGTCATCATCACTCAGAACTTCGACCCGACGGTGCCCGAAGAAGAGCTACGTGCGGCCGGCTACGAGGGCGAGAGCTACCGGCTGCGCACCACCGGCGACCGGAACGTGTTCACGGTCTGGACGAACGAGGACGCCGTCGACAACGGGACGGCGGACTGACAAGCGTCGTCGACAACGGGACGGCGGACTGACAAGCGTCGTCGACAACGGGACGGCGGACTGACAATCGCCGTCGACAACGGGACGGCGGGGTAACATTCAAAGGCTTAAGCGGTCCCCAACGATAGAGCGTCGTATGACACGAACGTCGCCCGGCCCGACCGTGGGCGTGGTTGGCGGGGGGCAGCTCGGACGGATGCTCGGCGAAGCCGGCGCCGCTGGGCGTCGAGCTGGTCGTCGCCGACCCGACGCCCGACTGCCCGGCCACACCGGTGGTACGCGACCAGCTCGTCGGCGGGTTCGAGGACGAATCGACCTTCCGGGAGCTGGCCGAGCGCGCCGACGTCCTCACCTTCGAAATCGAACTGGCCGACCCCGACGTGCTGGAGCGGGTCGCCGAAGAAACCGGGACGCCGGTCCATCCGGCCCCGGAGACCCTGCGGACCATCCAGGACAAGCTCGTCCAGAAGCGCCGACTCGCCGAGGCCGGCGTCCCGGTCCCCGAGTTCCGCGGCGTCGATACGGCCGAGGAGCTTCGCGAGGCCTGCGACGAACTGGGCTATCCCGCCATGCTGAAGGCACGCACCGGCGGCTACGACGGTCGGGGCAACGTTCCGGTCGGTGGTCCCGACGAGGTCGAGGCCGCGATGGCCGACATCGCCGGGCCCGCGATGGTCGAGGCGATGGTCGACTTCGAGCGGGAACTGGCGGTGATGGGCTGTCTGGGCGACGGCGAGCGTGACACTTTCCCCGTCACCGAGACCGTCCACCGTGAGGAGATTCTCCGCGAGAGCGTCGCGCCGGCGCGAGCGAGCCCCGAAGTCCGCGAGCGTGCCCGCGAGGTTGCGGTAGACGTCCTCGACGTGATGGCGGGCCGGGGCGTCTTCGGTATCGAACTGTTCCAGACGAGCGACGACGAGATCTTGCTCAACGAGATCGCTCCGCGCCCCCACAACTCCGGTCACTGGACCATCGAGGGCTGTCACACCTCCCAGTTCGAACAGCACATCCGGGCGGTGCTCGGTGACCCGCTCGGGACCACCGAGATTCGGGACCCGACGGTCTCAGCGAACATCCTCGGCGACGTCCCGGAGCGCCAGGATGCGGTCATGCACGGCGCAGAGACGGTGCTCTCGACCGAGCGCGCCCATCTCCACTGGTACGGCAAGCACGAGGTGTACGAGCTCCGGAAGATGGGGCATCTCACGCTGACCGGCGACGACAACGACGACCGAGCCACGTTGCTTTCAGACGTTCGGGACCTGCGCGACAGGCTGACCTTTCAGTCGGAGTAACAACCGTTTACGTCGCCGACGGACCACGGACGGACGAGCAGTACCAGCCCGCACCGCCGAGACCTGGTGATGAGGCGATCTGCGGTCGAACGGCCCCCTGGTTTGTGTTACCAGACACAATTTGTTTCTTCAGTTAAGAGGAAATTTTTAAGCCCCCAGTCATTGATGGGTGTATTCAGATGCATGGAGTCGTGATGACAGGGCTGCGGTCGTTCGTTATCGAACAGCACGATCGCAGCACCTGGGAAGCAGTCAAAGACGCCGCGGGTATAGAGCGAAACCAGTTCACACGGATGGACGACTATCCCGACGAAGAGTTTCTGAACATATACCAGGTCCTTTTGGAGGAATCAGAGGCGACTGACACGGAGCTCCAGCGGGAGTTCGGTCAGTTCCTCTTCGCTGAGATGGCGGAGATGTACGGCCGAATCTACTTCGACGACGAGTGGGGCGCACTCGACCTGATAAACAACGTTGAGGAGACGATTCACCAGTCGCTCAAGGCCCGCACCGACAGCGGTTTCACCCCGCCGGAACTCGAGACGGAGCCGATCGGCGACGGCGGAGTGGCCGTTCTCTATCGGTCCGACCGACAGCTCTGTGAGTTCGGCAAGGGGCTGCTGGAGGGGACCGCCACGCATTACGAGACAGAGCTGACAATCGAGGAGTCACAGTGTATGAAAGACGGTGACGATATCTGCCGAATCGAGGTGCATCAAAATGAGTAACGGGGGAGATACGAACTCGAACGTGGTGACTCGTGGACTCGGAGCGATTCGCGACGCGTTCACGGGTGGATCTGACGACGCCGAACAGACCCAGACAGACCAAGACGCCGCTCGAACCGGTGGTGACGAGCGGAGCGCTCCGTCCCAGCGGACAGCCGAGGCCTACGCCGATACCATGCAGCAGTGTGCAAACGGTGACCTCACCGTTCGCATGGAGGGGCGAGGTGAAGACGAGGCGATGGACAGCATCGCAGAGGGGTTCAACGAGATGGTCAGCGAACTGGAGAAGACGACAGACCATCTCAAATCCTACGTCGACGAAGTCGAGGGGGCCGGTGTGGGCGTCGAGGAGAGCAGCGACACGGTCCGGCGTGCCAGCGACAACGTAATCGACTCCATGCAGACGATCTCCGGCGACATCGGGGAGCAACGCGAGCAGCTGCAGGCGGCATCCGAAACCATAGACGGGGTCGCAGCGGCCCTCGAAGAGGTCGCTGCGAGCCACCCCGACGCGGACATCGAGCCCCAGATAGCTCGTCTCGAAGAACAGGCCAGCGAGATTCGGGACGCCGCCAAGATCGGCGAGGGGATCCAGACCGAGACCCAGGTCGTCGGCGCGACGGTGGCAGAGCAGTCGGCGGAGCTCAACGACGTCTCCAGACGTGCGAACGACCTCCAGCGGTACGCCACGCCGCTCAGTGCCATCCTCGACCGGTTCGAGACAGACTCGGAAAACGAATCGTCCCTGTCGAACGCGAGCACGGCGGTCGAAGAGTAGGAACTGGCCACTCCCATTGCCGGTTCGACAAGCGGGCCCGGAGGGGTGCGCTGCTGTGGGGTCGGACGGTCATTCAGGTCGGACGGCACCGAATGAGACCGAGCGGCATTTGTCCGTTCGGACCCGAACGCGAGTATGGAGCGACGGGCTTTCCTCCGGGCGGTGGTACCGACGGCAGCAGTCGGACTGGCTGGCTGTATCGGGGGCAGCACACCGACTGACTACGACGTGGGGATGGGGGCGAAGGAGTTCCGCCCCGAACGGCTGGAGGTCACAGCCGGCACTACGGTCACCTGGCTCAACACGAACAAGCAGGGCCACTCGGTGACGGCCTACGAGAGCGGGCTCCCCGACGGCGCCGACTACTTCGCCTCTGGCGACTTCGACAGCGAAGAGGCCGCGCGCGACGCCTGGGGCAACAGCTCCGGCGGGACGATGTTCGAGGGCGACACGTTCGAACACACCTTCGAGGTGCCCGGGGAGTACCCCTACTTCTGTATCCCCCACGAGACGGGGGAAATGGTCGGGACCATCGTCGTGACCGGCGAAGAGGCGACCACCGAGACGAGTAGCGGCGGGACGCCGACAGACGACGACTCGACCCCGACGACCTGATGTAGTGACAGCGCGGCCGCTCAGCGCTCGACAATAAAAAGGAAACTGTTCGACCCGAACGGTTAGGCTTCGACGTCCACGTCTTCTTCGTCGACGTCGACGGCCGTCTCCTCTTCGGCGGCGACTTCCTCGGGACGGGCTTCGAGCGTCGTCTTCTGAATCTCGACGCGTCGGAGCGGGTAGATGTCCTTGGCCTCGCCGTAGATGGCCGAGGAGAGGCGGCCCTCGACGACGCTGTCGACGACTTCCTCGAAGGTCCGGTCCTTGGCCGTCTCTTCGACGAGGTCGATCATCGCGCGTCGGATGGCCTTCTCCTGGGAGGCGTCGGCACGCTTCGTCGTGACGGCGACCGGCTGAATCTGGACGCGGTAGTCGTCCGTCGTCAGCACGGTGATGAAGGCCTCGACCTTCGAGGAGCCGCGGCGGACGAGCGAGCGCAGGTAGTCCCGCGTCAGCTCGTGTCGGACGAACTCCGTGTAGGCCGTGTCGGAGGCGACCTCGTTTATCTTGAACGTGAGTTTGGTGTTGTTCTCGCTGGCGTCGTTGTTCAGCTCGCCCAGCGTGGTCTCGATGGTGCGGCCGAGCACCTTGTCCGGTTCGTCTGCTGTGGTCTTGCCGAGCGTCTCCCGGTCGAACTGCTCGGGAGCCTGCACGGTGTACCACCGTTTCTGCTGTTTGCGCTTGGAAACGCTTCGTTCACTCATGGTTGGATTGTGTTGTGTCAGTCGTAAGCTGTGCTGCGACGCGGAGGTTGACGACGTAGTCGTCGACGGTCGACTGGAGGCCGCTCGTGGAGTCACGCCTTATCTCCGTGACCACTGTCTCGCCCTCGACGCGGGTGGTCATCTCGGCGGTGTTGTCCGGGCGGACGGCCGCGGCGACGCGTTCGGCGTCGGTCGGCGAGCCGTGGCTGGTCCGAAGCTCCGCAGTGGCGGACGAGCCGCCATCCGTGCGGATATCGACCCCGCTCATACTGCCTCCCGGAACACTTCGATGAGTTCCGACGTCGGAACGTCGAACTGTGCGCGGGCGCGCTCGCCCTGTCCTACCGTCTCACCGCCGACCGCGTTGGTCGCGGCCTGCATGGCCGCGGCCACGTCCCGGCCGTCGGTGGCGCGGGCGGCCGCCTCGCCGTCGGTGACGACGAGCGTGACCGGCTCGGGCGCGTGGAAATCCGCGACGAGCCGGGCGACGGTGCCCACGGGCATCGCGTCGCCGCGAGCGACGAACAGGCCGTCGTACCGGCCCGTGGTCGCGGCGGCGACGGCCCTGTGAGCGTCGCTGGCGTGGGTCCGCCAGGCCGACAGCGCGTTCTCGCGGACACCCGCGTGGCCCAGCGCGAGCGCGATGCCCGTGCCAGGTGCCTGACGTGCGACCGCATCGAGGACGTCGGCGTACCCGCCGACCGTCTCGAAGGGGCCGCCGACGTAGGGGTGGAGTCCCCGAGCGATGGAGTCGGTCGCCCGCTCAGTGGCGTCTTCGGTCACGGCTAGTGCGACCAGCGACGCGACGCGCCGACGGTCGTCGTCGGTCGGGTCGGCCGGCAGGTCCAGTTCGCCGAGTGTGGCTCGTGCCGCCTCGGCGTCACCGGAGAACGGCCCCGACAGCAGCGTCGAGTGGGCCAGTCCGTCGGCGATATCCGCGACCGGGACGGCGAGTCCCGGGCGGCGCTCGAGGCCCGACCGCTCGGCGGCGTCGGCCACGGTCCCGTCCACGTCGCCGCCGGCGATCGTGCCGGCCAGCGCGAGGACGGGGTCGGGACTGCGCCGAGTTCGCGGGCGACGGCGAAGGCCGTCGCGGCCGGCTGCGCTGAGAGCGTGTGGTCGGCTGTGGAGTGGCCGGCGCCGAGCGCGACAGTCACGTCGGCCTCGGTTGTCCGGTCGGGGTCGGCGAAGGGGGCGACGACGCTCGCCTGGAAGGGCGTGTCGTCGGCCGCCAGTGCCCGCGCCAGGACGCCCGTACCGGCCAGCGCGTCGCCGGTCGCGTCGCTGACGAGCCGCACGAAGGCGGCCTCGTTGAGCGCGGCGGCGAGGTCACTGGGCGAGGGGGCTGGCGCCTGGTCCCGACCGGTAGCCGACATTACAGGAGCTGGACAGCTTTCTCGTAGCTGTAGGTAAAGTCCTCGTCGATCTCGTCACCGCGGTAGTAGTCGACGAGCCGGCGGATCTTCGACTGCGTGTTCTGGAGCGCACGCTTGTTCTGGTGGTCGCCGGGGTTCTCCTCCATGTGGTCGCGCAGTCGGACGGCGCGTTTCATCAGGTTCCGGAGGTCCTCGGGGAAGTCTGGTTCGGCGTCGTTGTCCTCGAGAATCTCGGTGACCTTCTTGCCGGTCGCGAGCTTGACGTTCGGCACCGGGGTGCCCTGGACGCCTTCGTCGCGCAGCTTCAGGCCGATTTCGCTGGGCGAGTGGCCCTGTTCGGCGAGTTCGACGACGCGCTCCTCGATGGCGTCTTCCTCGACGTCGCTCCACTCCGGGGGTTCGTCTGCCGCCGGCTTGTCCGAGTCGGACGAGCCGCGACGGCGTGTGTGCATTCGTGCCATAGTTTTCGTTGGAACCGCACGAACCGCTCGTCGCTGCCGGTAGCGAGGCGTATCGGCATCAGTCTGTAGGACGATTCCTACGATGCCAAACACGGCCGCAATCCCGAGCCGTGGAATCCCACGGCGTGTCAGATTTGCGGTCGTGCTGTTCCCGTCGTGTCCTCGTCGGTCACGGAACTAAACCGTTGCCATCTGGGGACGGTGGCAACGCCGAGCAAAACACCAATTACGACTGGTGAGGCGACCCGCTCATTTTTATAATAGCAATCTTAATTAAAAGTATTATGGCCGTTGGTGGGGCAAGCGATAGAGGAAGGCGGGGACAGAGTAGTCCGATAGCGCTGGTGCTCATCTTCGGGCTGGTCATCGGTGCGACGACGGTGGTCTTGCTGGTCGGCGGGCTGGCAATCACGGACACGCAGGACCAACTGAACGCCCAGTCAGCAGAGAAGGCGATGACCCAACTGGATTCCAAAGCGTCGCTTGTCGCGCTGGGCCAATCGCAGCGTCAGATGGTTGAGTTCGGCACGTCGGAAGATGGTGACTACCGTCTGGACGAAGACGCCGGGCAGATGACGATTACGCACGAGACCAGTAGCGGGCCCCCCGAAAAGATACTGGAAACGAATCTCGGTAAGGTCTACTACGAGGGCGGCGGCACCCAGGTCGCGTATCAGGGCGGCGGCGTCTGGCGGTCCGACGGCGACGGGAACGCGGTGATGATCTCGCCGCCGGAGTTCCACTACCGGGACGCCACGCTGACCCTTCCGGTCGTGACCGTCGACGGAGAGAACTACGTCGGCGACTCCGCGGTCATCGCCCACGATGACACCCAGAAAGCTTACCCCACCGGTGACGACGTGAACCCGGTGGACTCCGGCCTCGTCACCGTCAGCGTCGAGAGCGAGTTCTACCGCGCTTGGGGGAGCTATTTCAAGGAGCGAACCTCCGGCTCCGTCGACTACGACCACGATAACAACACTGCGACGGTCAGACTCACCGTGGAGACCGAGGGACAGACTGTAAACGCTGGGGTGATATCAGGCGGAACAGGGACTACTATTGATTATAAAAACAAAGGTGATTTCGATAGTTACGATTCTTCCGAAGCAGAAGGAGACTACGCCAACTCAAGCGGTGAGAACGGCGCCATCTACACAGCAGGGAACATCAAACTCAGAAACAAGGTAGACATCTTGGGAAGTCTGGTTGCAGAAGGAGACATCACCGTAACTGGCAGCCAGCAGACAATTAGTGGTGATTTAGAGTATGTGAGCGGGAATTTCGACGAATCAAAATATGGAGACATAGTAGACGGGTCGATATCGACTGGGGCTGAGGTTCCGGAAACATCCTCTGTTGCCGGTTTGATAGATAATAAACGGGCGAATTTGACCAATAGCAACGATAACCATACACATACGGATGACATAGAGGCACTGAAAGACGGTACGTGTGACCCGTGTAACCTCACTGCAGGCCAGTATTATATAGACAATATCAATTTTGATGGAGGAGGGCAGGTGTATCTCAAACCAGAAGGTGGGACTATCGAAGTCTACGTCGAAGACGATTTCGAGCCCAAGCTTGACAGTCGAATAGAGGTAATCGGTAACGGGCGAGTCGAATTCTATGTCGAGGACGAAGTTACCCTCGATGACAATACGTCCATTTCGAACGAAGGAGATGACGCGAAGCAGTTCTGGTTCTATATGAATCCGGATGGGGATGCAGACCTCGAGGGCGGAAAAAAAGACCCCGATAACGTCGACTTTACTGGAGTAATCTATGGTCCTGGGAACGATGACCAAGCCGGAGTTCAGGTTACTCTGGACAATCACGACGATATCTTTGGCGCTGTCGTCGGTGATCTCGACGAGGTGATGAACGAAGGTAATATACACTACGACGAGGCCCTCGCCGACACTACCGCCGTCGAGGGCGGCGAGACTAGGCGCCCCTCGCTGACCTATCTCCACATCTCGGAGAACAGCGTCAACGTCACGTCCGACTGAGGCCGACCAACCACCGACAGTTTTCGACCCGGCTATCAGCGGTGGTAGTTCGGCCAGCGCGCTTATTACTCCCTCTTTCGTTTACATTCCCAATGCTAACCTGTTCGGGTCAGGGTGACCAGCGCCAGCCACGGGCGCAAGCCGGACCACTCGGATTTCTGCTCGTCTTCGCGCTGGTCATCGCGGCGACGACACTCATTGTGGCGCTCGGGTCCGGGGCCATCGGCGGCACGCAAGAGACACTCGACGAGGAACGCGCCGAGAAAGCGATGACACAACTGGACTCCCAGGCCGCACTGGTCGCGCTCGGGAACTCCCAGGTCCAGCGTGTCGACCTCTCCTCGGGGCGGGCGAATTCATATGACGTCGAGGCCGACGCCGGCCGGATGACACTGTCGTACACGAACCAGACGAACGGAAACGAGACGACCATCTTCTCGGAACGAATGGGCCGAATCCGCTACCAGACCGACAACGGCGACACCATCGCCTACCAGGGCGGCGGTGTGTGGCGCTCCGACGGGAACGGCAACGCCGTCATGGTCTCACCGCCCGAGTTCCACTACCGCGACGCCACGCTGACCCTGCCGCTGGTCACGGTCGGGTCCTCCGGGACCATCGGCGACCGGGCCGTCATTTCGAACGCACAGACGACGCGGTACTTCCCCAACGGGACCAAGAACAGCGCCTACAGCAATCCGCTGGAGAACGCTCGCGTCGAGGTCTCCGTCACGAGCGAGTACTACCGCGCGTGGGGGGAGTACTTCAAGACGCGAACCGACGGCGCAGTCGAGTACGACCACCCTGAGAACAAGGTGACTTTGGCGCTGGTGACGCCACTGGAGAACACCAAAGTCACGTCCGCGACGGCGAGTCTCTCTGCCAGTGGGACCTTCAAAATAAACGGGGCCGCCGGGAACCTCTGTGGCCCAGACATCTACACGAACAGCTACAACTCGGATGGGACGGACGAGGGGTACTGCGAGCAACAGTCGAACGGCGACACGTCCGAGAAGGGCGACCTCGTCTACGGGGGCGACGTGGATATCAGCGGGGGCTCCGGCGGCGGCTCTGGCGGGGACATCCTGGGTGACGTCACCTCCGGTGGGAAGGTGTACGTCGGTAACGGCGGCGGGAGTCCGGACATATCCGGCAATATCAGCCACACCGACGGGTGCGATAACTGCGAGGGCAATACCAAAATCAAAGGCGATGTGGACCAGATAAGCGGCATCGACAAAGCGCCGGCGATAAACGGCATTATCCAGACCCAGGTCAACGAGACCGAGCAGAACAACGACAACGACGACGACGGCGTCCCGATTACCGACGAGACGGTCAGTTACACGTCCGATACGGCCGAACTCCCCGCGGGGTCGTACTATCTCCAAGACATCACAGTAGGTAATAAAGACACGCTAACGCTCGACACTACCGGGGGCGACATCTACCTCGGCGTTCAAGAGAACGTCGCCCTCGAATCGAACGCCACCATCGAGGTGGTCGGCGACGGCACCGCAAGCGTCTATGTGCTCGGGGACGGCGGAAACGAGAACCAGCTGTCGATGGACTCCAATAGCAACATCACGAACGCGGGCGACGACGCGCCCCAGTTCCGTATGTTCGGACAGGAGGACTTCTCCGCCCAGATCGGTGACGGGGGCGGGGGGAGCAAAGGCCTCGCGAAGTACGTCGGCGTCATCTTCGCGCCCCCAGGGACCAGTGGGTCCGGCACTGTCACGCTCGACAAAGGGACCATCTACGGCGGGGTACTCACTGGCACGACGACAATCGCCAAAGGGAACGGTGGGAGCATCCACTACGACCGGGCACTCAGGACCCAGCAGGTGCTGACACAGAGTGACGCCATCACCCGGGTGACGTATATCCACGCCTCGACGAACGAGATACAGGTCGAAGACGGATGACCCCGGTGGCTCTCTGAGTCCGTCGTCGCGGGCCCAGTTCGCCACAGTCCTGCCAGCGTCGACGGCAGGACCATCCGTCGTAGGTCTGGGTCGCACAGTCCAACGCCACATACCGGTTCAGCGGTTATCGGGGACGGATACAGCGGTTTGTTGCGCTAGTCTGGTTCGAAGCGCAAACGCTCCTGGAGCTGTGCTGATTCGAGGCGCAAAAGCACGACGAGCGGACGCCAGTCCGCGGATAGCTGTCTGCGGTCAGGACTCGATATCGACCTCGATGTCGTGGTAGACGACGTACGTCTGGTCGATAGTCGAGCCGGATCCGGGGGTGTACGAACACTCGACCCCGGACGTCTGACAGTCGAAGCCGACACCCTCGAAGTAGTCCCGCCAGAGCCCTGGCTGATCGGTGTTTTGCAGTTCGACGGTAACGCTTTCCGCGTCGTTATCCGTGTTGCTGTACGCCACAGACGTTCCCTGGTTCTTGGTGCGGATGAGTACCGTGGAGCCGCTGTAGGCCTGGCTGTCGGGGCGGTTCAATCCGACCACGGAGATGAGGACGCTGTCCTTGTTGACGACGAACGGCGGGTCGGAGACCTGGATACCGCCCCCGTTGGAGGTGCGGAACACAGCGCCCCCTTCGTATACGAGTTTTCGGCCCTCGTCACCGGTGTAGACGATGGGGCGTATCTTCCACGACCGGTCCAGCACTGTGTCACTCGAGTTTCGCACCGAGACACGCATCGTGACGTTACTGCCCGTTTCCAGCCTCGCCTCGCCGAGGCTGATCTCCGTGGCGCGACTGGGCGCGTCGCGTCGGTGGACGTCGGCGACGTTGTCCGACAGCACGCTGAAGGCCTTCTGTGCGTTGGCCATCTGCTCGTCGTTGCGCGTCTCCTGGAGCGTGCTCAGCCCGCTCACGGAGACCACGCCCACGGCGGAGACGACGAGTGCAAACACCAGCACGTAGCTGACGACCTCGCTGACGGCGCGCTCAGACATTTCGCACCTCCAGCTTGTCGCCCCTGTAGCGAATCTGGACGTCGCCACCCCGTGCCGAGGTCGCTCTGAGTGAAGTCTCGACCGTGAGACCGATTCGAATCGACACGTCGGGTTGTGTTGTGTTCACCACGAGCGTCTGGTCGCTCGGCACCAGCGTGGTCTCGTAGCTGGCGCCGGTCACCCTGTTCGAAAGCGTCCGGTTCAGGGTGACGATCGGGTCGTCCGAATCACCGGCCCTGACCAGCCTGTCCGTCCGTTCGACGTCAGCGGCGATTTGTTGCCCGACGACCCTGAGTTCGTCCCTGATGACCTGCTCGCGCTGGCTGTCGACGTAGGTCCCACCGGCGGTAATCAACCCGGTGATGAGCAACGTCGCGATAGCCAGAGCCAGCACGTAGCTCAGCGTCGTCGAGACTGCACGCGCATCAGACATCTGGCTCACCCGGGGCGACCCGAACGTCTGTCTCGTAGCGAAGGTCGGCAGTGAGATACGTGTACTCGACCGTCACGTTGTAGAGCGCGGCATTAGACTTCGGACCGTCGGACTCATCGAGGAGTTCGAGGTCTTCCGGTCCATCGTGGACGACCAGCGAGTACGTGCCCGTAATCTCGGTGGCGTTGTCAAAGGAGATGTCGTAGGTGTCGTCGGTGCCGGGGGTCACCCCAGTTCCGGCGCCAAAGTGGAAGTTCTCGCCGGTCGAGTTAGTGCCCAGCGCGTCACACTCCTCGCCGTCGATAGTCCCGCCAGTGACGTCGATTGTAACGTTCGTTCCCGGACTATCTGTCGTGACTTTGCAGTCTTCGGTGACAGTGGTCCCGCTGTCGTTTTTCACCGTTTGGACGTGGACGGTGTCGCTACCGGCGTCCCAGATGCGAGCCCGCCAGCTGTTCTCGTTTCCGCCAGCGGTGCTGTCCTGAACCCTGATCTCGAACGGTGCAGTGGAGTCCGCAATACTGGACGCCTCGATGACGAACGCTCGCGTCCCGCTGGCGTCCTCGACCCGGGAGACGTTCCCGACCAGCTGGTAGCGCTCGTCGCCCGCCGCGTTTGTAAAGTTCGAGTTGTTCTCCTGGTAGATTCGCTCTCCTTCCCTGGAGGACTTGTAGGAGACGTCGACGACCCGACCGGAGCGTGCGGACTGATACCCGGTCTGCCGGGAGATATTCCGGATACTCGCCCGGACGGAGTCGACCGACCCGTCGTCGTTCCGGTTGGCCGCTTCGACTGCCTCGCCGACATTTTCCGTCACGTCTGCCCGCATCGAGAGCGCGCCCTCACTGCCCGCTGTCTCGCCCCGGGTCGCCAGGTTCTCGGTGAAGATGGCCGAGTTGACGATGAGCGCCATCGCCACGAAGATGACTGCCAGCGCGAACGCGGCAATGAGCAGTATCTGCCCGCGGTCGTCCCGGCTCAGATTCGCCATGCGACCACCTCCACGCGGACCGTGTTGTAGAGGTTGTCCCCGGTGTCGGGAATCGGGTAGGTCATGTTTTCCGTGTTGAGCCGGGTCGAACTCGGGGTGCCGTCTTCCTCGTACAGCGGGTCGTCGTCCCACAGCGTCACCGTGTGTGTCGCCGTGACGGCGTTGTCCGTCGGAACACCGCTGTAAATGTACTCGCGAGTGATGTCGTCGCCATCGGCGGCCTGGAACCGGAAGTAGACGTTGTACGCGATACCGTTCTCGTCGAACGCCCGCTCCAGCATCGCCCCGAATCGGTTCTCGGGTGGCCCCCTCGTGTAGTACCGCTGGGCGCCCACGTTGTGGTGGCGTGCCGAGCTATTGTTCCAGTAGAGGACCGCCGGTTTCAGCGCCCCCGCCTCTGCCGCTACGGCGAGCACTCCCTGGCCCGTTTCTCCCTGCTGATTCTCGATATGCTGGCTCGACGTACTCGCGGACAGCGGCGTCACGGCCGTCATCTGTAACGCGAAGATGAGACTCGACAGCATGAGCAGTCCAGCGACCGTCGCCTCCAGTGTGTGTGCTTGCCCTCGCATCTTACCACATCTCCACGAACAGCGTCACGTCCTCGCCGTCGAGTGTGACCACCCGGACCGACGTGACCGACGGCCGTGACGTCGGCACCGGGTCCCCACGTGTGAGATGGGTGTCGCCCGACGACTCGACCAGGCCCGTGTCGTCGCCGGTGGTGTCCCAGTAGAGCACTTCCTGGCCGTCCCCACTGGCCGTGAGATTCCCGCGGAGACTCACGTTGACCTGCTGGTTGCCCGGACCCAGACCAAGCTGTGTTCTGAGTGACCCATCGGAGAACCGGCAGTCCGACGGACTCTCCTCAGCGAAGAACGCTTCGGTGCAGTAGCTGTCAAGCACGTACGGCGCTTCCGGCTCCGCTAGGGTCCCCTTAGCCAGCTGGTCCGCGACACGATTCGACGTGACTGTTTCGTCCTGTGCGCTCGCGGTGAACGGCGAGAGGATGCCTGGAATGAACAGGAAGATGAACAGCAACACCGCTAGAAAGACGCTCACGCCGATGGCGAAATCGAGCGTCGTCTGTCCGCGGTCGCCGGTCGGCTGGCTCGACCGACGGTTCTGCGACTCATCACTACGCTGCGTATTCATCTGTGTTGACTCGTTGTGACCCGACAACTGTTTAATCAAGGACTATCGCCGAGGTTATTATCAGTTGTGGCTGACCACGCTACCGACTCCCGTCCCGACGTTGGTTCGATGGGTTTAATAAAGGTCGTCGGATACTCTGTAATACGAAGCGGGCTCGTAGATCAGGGGTAGATCACTCCCTTGGCATGGGAGAGGCCCCGGGTTCAAATCCCGGCGAGTCCATTCCTTTCCGTCGCTACGCTCCATCAGCCAATGGCCCCTTCACTTCTCCGTCGCCTTGCTCACGAAAAGGCCGGCGAGTCAGCGATAAGCGGGCCGCTAACGCCGCGGCTCTTGGTCGGCTCGAACTGACTGACTTCGACAACGGGCGAGGTGAAAACGGCCCCAGAGAGTGACGGGGTTACCCGACAGCCATCCAGACGACGAGCGCAATCGTCGAGAGGATGACGGCGAATTTCACGCCAGCCAGCAGCTTCACTTCTCGGATGTAGCCGGCGATGAACGACGACAGCAACGCCTGGAGCGTGACCGCGTGGAAGAACAGCATCGACAGCGCGTCGGTGTCGATGTTCCCGCCGAACTGACCGCCGCCGGCACCGCCGGCACCGCCCGCACCGCTGGCCTGCTGGGTCAGCCCCGACATCACGTCGAGGAACTGCGTCTTCAGCAGTGCCATGACTCCGAGTAGCGTCAGGTAGGTCATGATGATGATGACCGTCTGCATCCGGGTCCGGGACTTCCGGGAGCGGTCGATGTCGTCCTGGTTCTCGGCGGCCTGGGCCGCCGTCGAGAGCACGTCCTGAATCTGACTGGAGGCCTCCTGGGCCTCCGCGATGAGCTTGACCGTTCGAGCCATCCGCGGGACGTGGTACTTGTTGTTGAACTCCCGCAGGGCGTCTTTGAGGCTGGTCCCGTAGTTCACCTTCGCGTGCATCGTCTCGAACTCGTCGGAGAGCTTGCCGGCGGAGGTCTCCGAGACGACCTTGATGGATTCGAGCAGCGTCATCCCGGTGTCGTTCGCGGAGGCGAGCTTCCGGAGGTTCTCGGAGAGGTTCCCGATAATGGCCTTCCGCGAGCGCTGGTTCCACTCGTAGAACACCGCGAGCGGGATGAAGTTGATGTACATCGGGACGTACACCCAGAAGAACGTGGCGCTGACGGGATTTGTTTCCATCCCGCTGATACTGAGTGGTGCCTCACCGAGGACGATACTCACGACAAGCGCAAGCACCGAGAGCGGAATCGTCAGCCCGAGCACCAGCATCGGGTGGTCGCGGAAGAACAGGTGGGGTTTCTTGAGTATCTGGACCAGTTCGTAGGTCCCCTCCCGGCCCTTGATGCGGTCGAAGACGCTGTAGGTCCCAGTGTAGGACTCGATGAGGCCGAGGTTGAACACCGCGATACCCTCGTCGACGACGACGTCTTCCTCGTCGGAGTTGGGTCGGAGGTAGCCGTCGCCGATAGCGTCCTGGGTCACCGTCGAGACCAGAACGAGGAAGGCGATACCCGTCAGCGGGATGAGCCCGTAGACGGTGCCGTAGATGAGCATCTGCTGGGCGTTACCCATCATCGTCATGATGACGAGGATGATGATGAGCAAGAGCGGGAACAGCGAGAGGGTCATATACATCTCGCCGAACAGCTCCAGGGTCTCCAGCATCTTCTCCTGTTCCTGCTTGGTCGTCCGCATGTGCTTTTCCTTCTGGTCCTCCAAGAAGGAGGTCATGTCCCCACCGGAGTTGATGATAGAGAGCATATCGGTGAGGAACTGCGACAGCTCGCCCGAGGGTGTCTGAATAGCCTGGTTGCGCACCGCGGTCCGGTAGTCGGTATCGAAATACTCCGTCTCCAGCACGATGGATTTGAACTCCTGGGCGACCTCACCGTACGTGTCTTCGGCCTCGCCCATCGCCTGGAGGATTTCGAGCTGGTTCAACCCACCCACGGAGAGGGCGTACATGAACGAGATGGCGTCCGAGAGGAGAATATTGATTTCGCGTTCGCGCGCGCTGGCACGGAAGTAGGGAATCGAGACGAGCGAGCCAAAGCCCACGCCGAAGCCGATGGCCCCGAAGACCACACCGGTCACGAGGACCATGAAGGGGAGTTTCAGCGTGTCGATAAGCATCAGGAGCGTCTCGTTCTGTATCGAGATACCGATGAACGTCGGTGCTCCGCTGCCCGCGAAAAAGAGACTCACCGCGATAAAGCCAAGCAGGCTCCCGACGAGCCAGAGCGCGACCCCGGCGATGATACCGACCGCGAGGGCCCGGGCGAGGAACATCTCGACGTTGTCGGCCATCCGGGCCTGGGCGAGCTTGTCCTCGACGCTGTTTACGAACTCCCCTTCCTCGTTGAACAGCCGCTGGTAGGCCGGATAGAAGGCGTCACCCAGGGCGCCACCGCTCGCGAGCTCCTTCTGGCGTTTCGTGTTCTGCCGTTTGCCCTTCGTGTCCAGACTCATCCACTATCGGCCTCCTTGCCGGCCTTCGGGACGAACTGGCCGAACTCCGTCACGTCGTCCTCGGTGTCGGTGTCTTCGAGCGCGTTGCCGTCCATCAGGGCGGAGACGATGTCCGGGGTGTCGCCGCTCTTGAACTTGCTGAACAGCGGCCCGGCGTTGTCAAGTACCTGCTTGGTCTCCTCGACCATCTCTGGCGGGGCCTCCGGTCGGGGAACCATCTCCTCCTTTTCGGGGTCGATGTCTATCTTGACCGACTCCATCTCCCGGAGGTCCTCCAGGGAGCGTTCCAGTTGGTCGTTGGCGATGAGCGTCAGGATGGTCTCGGGGTCGTTGATGAAGGCCTGGATGGACGCGGCGACCTCCGTGTAGGAGTTGAGGCCCTGCTCTATGAGGTGGGCCAGGACGACTTTCCGCTTGAACAGTTCCTCGTCGAGTTTCTCCTGGGTCCACCCGCGGTCGAACTTGATCTCTTCTAGGGTGTTGGAGTTGCCCATCTGGATGTACTCGTCTGTCTCCGCACGCCACTCGTAGACGTCACGGACGTTGATCTCGTCGTTCTCGGCGGAGTACTCGTTGATCTCCGTGAGCGATTTGTTCCGGCGGACCTTGCTCCCGTCGACACGGGTCTGGGTCTGGATTGAGACGAGGTCAAGCGCCGTAAACAGTGTCTTCGAGACGTTGATGGGCTCGGTGGTAAAGCGCTTGATCACCTCGCCGACGGAGTCGGCGTGGAAGGTGGTGTAGGTGGTGTGGCCGGTCGACATGACCTGGAACAGCGTCCGACCCTCCTCACCACGGATCTCACCCATGACGATGTAGTCGGGGCGCTGGCGGAGCGCGGCCTCCAGCAGGTCGAACTCGTCGACGTCGCCCTGGTCGTCGTCCCCGAAGGAGGGGCGAGTGACGCTTGCGACCCAGTTACGCTGGGGCAGTTCGACCTCGCGGGTGTCCTCGATGGAGACGATCTTGGAGTTCGAGGGGATAAACAGCGAGACGGCGTTCAGGCTCGTCGTCTTCCCGGATGCCGTACCGCCGGCGAAGATGAGGCTCTTGTTGTTCTCGATACAGAGCCAGAGAAAGGCCATCTCGTCCAGTGAGAAGGTGTTCCAGTTGATGAGGTCGATTGGCGTGAACGGGACGTCCTTGAACTGGCGGATGGTGTAGTTGGTCCCGTGGTCGGAGACCTCACGACCGAGCGTCAGCTGGGCGCGCGAGCCGTCCGGGAGCGTGGCGTCAATCTGTGGCTGCCGCTTGGAGATACCCTTCCCGGACCGCTGGGCGAGTTTGACGACGAAGTCGTCGAGCTCAGTCTCGCCGTGTTCGACGTTCGAGATAATCTGCTCGTAGTCGGTGTGGTAGACGAACACCCGCGAGTTGTACCCGTCACAGGAGATGTCCTCAACGTTGATGTCGTGTTTGATGGGGTCGATGAGCCCGTAGCCGATGAAGTCCCGTTTGAGCGTGTACAGCAGCTTCTCGACCTGGTACTCGGTGAGCTTCGAAGGGTCGTCCGCGAGGATAGCCGGTTCGGGCCGGACTGAGAGGCCGTCGAGCTGGCCAGTCACCTCCGGCGCGGTCGTCTCGGTGTCGTTGAACATCTCCTTGAGCCCGTCGAGGAACCCGCCCCCGCCCGAGCCCGACCCGGCGCCCGCACTGATGGAGTCTTTATACAGGTCGTACCGCGAGAGGAGCTGTTCGGCCTCGCGCTGGATGACCTGTGCCCGGTCGGCGTTGGACCCTTTGACGATGACGTCGTCTTCGGAGTACTTGATAGCCGTCCTGAGTTTGCCCGAGAGGAAGCCCTGCAGGTCCTCTTCGATGGGGTTGAGATACGGTTCGATGACGTAGTACTTCTTCTCGTTTTCTTTTCGGGACTGGAAGATGATGGCGCAGGCGTACGGTTTGTTGACCCAGTACCGCTCCAGCTCTTTGAAGTGTGACTTCTTCGAGAGCGGCACGGCCTTCTCGAGGTCGTACCGATTGACGACCGTCGTGTGACCCTCCTGCGTGGAGAAGAACTCGTCTTCGTCTAGCTCGGGGTTGACGTCGACGGTGCGTTCGTCGACGAGTTTGTCCAGCTCGGAGGCGAAGTCCTCGGCCTGTGAGAGCCGGTTCTCCGTCTGCTCAGGCTCGAAACCGAGGTACGACTCGCCGTCGAAAGGGACGACGTTCCCCTGCTTGTCGCGGGGCTGGTCGCCGTTGTTCCACGGCTTGGCGCCAGCCTCGTAGTAGTACTCCTGTTTGAAGTGCTCCCAGGTGTACTCGCCCTTGACGACCGGTGTCGTCTCCGGGTCGATGTACTCGGCGAACGGTTGATTGACGCCCTTTGCGAGACCGGCCGCGTCCTCGAGCCTGTCCGCGATGGTCTCGGGGTCGAACCCGAGATAGTCGGCTCGGTCGAACGGACCACCGTCGTGGAGTTCACGTCGGAGATCCTCCCACGTGTACTCCCCCACTGTCGCGGTTCGGTCGGGCGATGTGACCCCGTCATCGGCCCCGTCCGTCCCTGATTTAGTATCCTCTATTGCCATTGTTGTTCACTTCACGCCCTGTGTAAAAAATCTACTCGCCAGTTCGGTGCTGTCGTCCACACCGGGCAGTACGGAGTAGTGAGACACAGTATGCCCGTGTATCAACAGCAATCTTACTTAAACTTTCGCCACATATATTCCAGATGATAACTGGTTGGTTTCGAGTTGGGCAGCCAGGGCCGTAACCCTGGGAGTTCACGAGACGAACGACTCGATGCGGTTCATGGCGGTCTTGAGGTCGTCCAGCCCGGTCGCATACGAGACGCGGAGGTGGCCGGCACCGCCCTCCCCGAAGGCCGTGCCGGGGACCACAGCGACTTTCTCTTCCTGCAGAAGCGCCTCGGCGAATTCGCCGGCGTCGTCCCACGGACACTCCGGGAAGGCATAGAACGCGCCCGAAGCGGGGAAACAGGAGAGGCCCATGTCCTCGAACCGCGAGAGGACGTAGTTGCGCCGGCGGTCGTACTGGGCGGTCATCTCCTGGACCTCGTCGAGGCAGTTGTCAAGCGCCTCGATGGCAGCGTACTGGGCAGTCGTCGGCGCCGACAGCATCGTGTACTGGTGGATGCGGTTCATCGCCGTGATGGCGTCCTCGGGCCCCATCGCATAGCCCAGGCGAAAGCCCGTCATCGCGAACGCCTTCGAGAACCCGTTGAACACGACGGTCCGTTCGCGCATCCCCGGCAGCGTCGCGATTGAGGTGTGCTCGTGCTCGTAGGTCAGGTCGGCGTATATCTCGTCGGCGAAGACGGCCAGGTCGTGCTCCCGGCAGAACGCCGCCACCTCGCGCAGCTCCTCGCCCGTCATCGTCGCCCCGGTCGGGTTGTTCGGATAGCAGTAGACGAGCGCGTCGGCCTCGGCCGCACCGGACGCTTCGAGCACGTCGCGGGTCAGCTTGAACTCGTCCTCGACGCGGGTGGGTACGTCGACCACGTCGACGCTCGCGAACGTCGCCCCGGGGACGTAGGAGACGTAGCAGGGCTGGGCCACGGCCAGTTTGTCGCCGGGATTCAACAGCGCACGAAAGGCGAGGTCGAGCCCCTCGCTCGCGCCCGCAGTGACGACCATTTCATTGTCCGGGTCGTAGTCGAGGTCGTGCTGTGCCGACTCATAGCGCGAGATGCGCTCACGAAGCTCGCGTTTCCCCTTGTTGGCCGTATAGGAGGTCTGGCCGCGTTCCAGCGACGTAATCGCGGCTTCCCGGGCCGCCCACGGTGCCGAGAAGTCCGGCTCACCCACACCGAGCGAGATGATGTCGTCCATCTCTTCGGCCAGCTCGAAGAACCGCCGGATACCCGACGGCGGCACGGCGTCGACTCGGTCGGCTGGCTCCAGTGTCATGGTGAGACCGACAGCCTGTCGTCGTCGTCGTGGTCGTCGAACTCCATGCCCTGTTCCTTGTAGGACTCCATGATGTAGTGGGTCACCGTCTGGGTGATTTCCGGGATGGGCGCTATCTTGTCGCTGATGAAGTGTGAGACCTCCCGCATCGAGTCGCCCTCGACGGTGAGATCGAAGTCGTAGTCGCCGCTGACGAGCCGCAGCGAGGTCACCTCGGGGAACTTCGCGATGCGGTCGGCGATGTCGCCGTAGTTGGTCTCACGGTCGAGCGCGACGTTGAGTTCGACGGTCGCCCGGACCCGCTCGCCGTCGGTCTCCAGGGCGTCCCAGTTGACCACGGCCTGATAGCCCCTGATGACGCCACTCTCCTCGAGCTCCGCCAGGATGTCCTCGACCTCGCTCTCGGTGAACTCGGTCATGTGGGCGAGGTCCTCGGCGGTGTACCGGGCGTTCTCCTCCAGCAGGTCCAGAATCTCGCGTGGGCTGCTCATACAGTGAGGCGGGCAGTCACTATCAAAAGCCTTGCTCAACGCTGGGACACAGTGACAGTCTGCAATGATCGAGACACACGCGAGTTTTAATTGGGAGTAGCCAAAGAGGGAGTATAATGTTCGACGACGCGAACGACGCGCCCGAGACCGGCTGGGGCCACGTCGCTTCTCACGACGACGCGCCGGCCGTCATCGACACGCTCCTGCGGCTGGACCCGGCGACCAGATACACGAAGACCGAACTCAGCGACGAGGCCGGCGTCGCCCTGAAGTCCCTCTACCTGGACGGGACCCTCGACCACCTCGTCGAGATGGGGTTTCTCGAGAAACACGCCGACGAGGGCGAAGAGGTACTGTTCAGTGTCGACGCGGAGACGGCGGTCTTCGAGGCCGCGGTCGCGTTCGACGATGCCATCGCCGCCCGACTGGACGAGTGAGCGTCGACGACGGAATCCGACCGTTCTTTGTCAGCGCCGTCGAACCATCGTAAACAGTGGTCTCACAGTCCAGACTGGTCGTCGGCCTCGTCGGCGGCTCCCATCTGGTCAACCACGCGTATTTCATGCTGTTGCCGCCGATATTCGGTCCGCTACGGGCCGACCTCGGTCTGACGAACGCCCAGCTCGGCGTCGCGCTCGGGGTCGTCGGCGTCGTCGTGACGGCGCTGCAGTTGCCGTTTGGCTCGCTCTCGGACTCCCGGGGTCGGACCCCGGTACTTGCTATCTCGCTTTCCTTCGGCGCGCTGGGGGCGCTCCTGACTGCCACCGCACAGAGCTACACGTGGCTGCTCGGGGCGAGCGTCGTCACCGGGATTGGTATCGCGGGCCACCACCCGGCACACTACCCGCTCATCGGCGCGGCGACGACGGCCGAGCGGCGGGGGCGGGCCTACAGCGTCCACGGCTTTACCGGGGCGCTGGGCTTTGCCGCGCCGCCGGCCATCGTCGCGGCGGCGTCGACGCTGGGTCTGGACTGGCGGCTGGCCATCGGTGCTATCGCCGCCGTCGGCACCCTCTATGCGGTCGTCTGTCTGCTGGCCTTCGACCGCTACGTCGACCGGTATATCACGCATCCGACGAGCGATGCGGCGCCATCCGCGGCGGAGCCCGCCAGTGATCCGCCACTCACCACGCGCGTCC
Organism: Haloarcula rara; assembly: GCF_029338235.1. Taxonomy (GTDB): domain Archaea; phylum Halobacteriota; class Halobacteria; order Halobacteriales; family Haloarculaceae; genus Haloarcula; species Haloarcula rara. Next base: position 2,585,103 of record NZ_CP119785.1, on the reverse strand, counting down.
GTCGGGAGCTCCTGCGTGTGGTCGCCTCGCCGCCCATCGTCGCGCTCACCGTCCTGTGGTTTTGCACGTCGGCCGCGGGGTGGGGTATCAAACAGTACACCGCGACGCTGCTGTCGACGGGCTACGCAATTCCGGACTCGACTGCGAACTTCGCCGTCTCGGCGATGCTCACCGTCGGCGCGGTGCTCATCTTCGGGGGCGGCTGGCTCACCGACCGACACGCGCCGGGCCCGGTACTCGTCGGCGGCTACGCCGCGCTCGTCGCCGTCGCCGGGCTGCTGGCGATTGGGTCGCTTCCGGTCCTCGGAGCGCTCGCGCTGGTGCTCGTCCTGTCGGCGACTGTCGACGGCAGCCGCCCCGCGAGAGCCGCCCTCGCCGACGCGCTTTCGGCCGAGGACTCCGCGGGCAAGAACTTCGGGCTGCTGACAATCGGTATCTCCGGCGGCGCCGCCGTCGCCCCGCCCGTGCTGTCGGTGGTCGTCGGCCGCTTCGGTGTCGCGGCGGTTTTCTTTGCTATCGCCGGGCTCGGCGTCGTCGCTATCGGACTGACCGGAGTGGTGCTGTCGGTCGGTGGGCGGGCCGTCGCGAGGGGCGCACAGCCCGGCGATTGAACGGGCCAGTCTTACCGTTCCGGTGTCGTGTTTGGTTACGAAAATCGAGTGCTAACAGCCAGTCGCCCCTTTCAGGCTCTGTGAGTCGATAGCTACTAGACTAAACACTGGCCGGCAGCCACGGACTTTTACAAGCCGGCCGTGTAGGTTCTCATACCATGGTCTCACTCGACTCCGAATCCGACGTGCTCCAGCGCGGTGACAGCGCGCCGGGCTTCGAACTGGCGGGCGCCGACGGCGGGCTGTACGCGCTCGAGGACTTCGCCGACTACGAGGCGCTGCTCGTCGTGTTCACCTGCAACCACTGCCCGTACGCCAAGGCCAAGATACCGGAGCTGAACCGCCTGGCAGCAGAGTACGACGACCTCGCCGTCGTGGGTGTCAACTCGAACGACCCGAAGGCGTACCCCGACGATTCCTTCGAACGGATGCAGGAGGTCGTGGCCGACGGGACCGTCGACTACGACGCCTACCTCCACGACGCCGACCAGTCGGTCGCGGCCGCCTACGGCGCTCGCTGTACGCCCGACCCGTTCCTCTTTGACAACGACGATGGCGATTTCCGGCTGGCCTACCACGGCCGGCTCGACGACGCACCCAACCCCGACGACGACCCCAGCGAACGGGAGATGGCCGCTCACGTCGAGACGCTGCTGTCCGGCGATGAGATTTCCGCCGCGGAGAAGCCCTCGCGGGGCTGTTCCATCAAGTGGATGGAGGGGAATGAGCCAGATTACTGGGATCTCTAAGGCCGCGTCTATTTCTGCCATTCTGAAAAGTGTTCTAAACGAAAACTACGACCGTTGTAATTTGCTGGGCAGGTTTATGTATCAGCGTGGCGTCCATAATCATGGACTATGAAGAAACTCATCAACGACCCGGACAATGTGGTCGACGAGATGCTAGACGGAATGGTGGCCGCCTACCCGGACCAGGTTCGTCGACTTCCTGACACGAAGGTGCTTGTACGGGACGACGCCCCGGTTGACGGGAAAGTGGGCATCGTCAGCGGTGGTGGGAGCGGCCACGAGCCGACCCACGCGGGCTACCTCGGTGAGGGGATGCTCGACGGTGCCGCGGCCGGCGAGGTGTTCACGTCCCCGACAGCGGACGAGTTAGAGGAACTGGTGGGGGCGGCCGACAGCGGCGAGGGCGTCCTCATGGTCATCAAGAACTACGAGGGCGACGTGATGAACTTCGAGACCGCCGGCGAGATGGTCGAGATGGAAGGGACCGACGTCGCGCAGGTCGTCGTCGACGACGACGTGGCCGTCGAGGACTCGCTGTACACCTCGGGCCGCCGCGGTGTCTGTGGGACCATCCTCGTCCACAAGGCCGCCGGCGCGAAGGCCGCCGAGGGCGCGGACTTAGAGGAGGTCCAGCGGGTCGCTCAGAAAGTCATCGACAACGTCGGCACGATGGGGATGGCGCTCACGTCCTGTATCACACCGGAGAAGGGCGAGGCGACGTTCGACCTCCCCGAAGACGAGATCGAACTGGGCATCGGTATCCACGGCGAGCCCGGCGTCGAGCGCACCGACGTGATGAGCGCCGACGATATCACGGAGGAGCTCACCCAAAATGTCCTCGAAGACCTCGACCTCGACGAGGGCCAGGAAGTGATGACAATCGTCAACGGGATGGGCGGCACCCCACAGATGGAGCTGTTCGTCGTCAACCGCAAGCTCCAGGAGATTCTGGGCGACCACGGCCTGGAGACGTGGGACGCCTGGGTGGGCGACTACATGACCTCCCTGGACATGGAGGGGTGCTCTATCACGGTCTGTGCCGTCGACGAGGAGCTGAAGGAACTGCTCGGCGCGCCGGCGGAGACGCCGGCGCTGACGGTGAAATGAGCGACGACGGCGAGGCCGTCGTCGCCGCGGTCGCGGCGGTCGCAGACCGGCTGGAGACCGAGCGGTCCCACCTGACGGACCTCGACTCCGCTATCGGCGACGCGGACCACGGCGGGAACATGGCCCGCGGGTGGGCCGCCGCCGCAGAGGCCGTCGCCGAGCTCGACGAGCCCGAGCCGATGGCCGTCGTCAAGACGGCGGGCAAGACACTGCTGTCGGAGGTCGGCGGCGCGTCGGGCCCGCTGTACGGCGGTTCGCTGGTCTTCGCCAGCCCCGAACTCGAAGACGGCATCACGGCCGAAACGGCCGTCGCGTTCGCGGAGACCTATCTGGAGAAAGTGCAGGACCGCGGCGACGCCCGCGTCGGCGACAAGACCATGGTCGACGCGCTGGTGCCGGCTGTTCACACGTTCAAGAAGTCGGTCGAAGTCGACGATATGGAGCCGGTGGCGGCGCTTTCGAAGGCCGTCGCCGCCGCGGGCCGTGGCGTGGACTTCACCGTCCCCATCCGGGCCTCGAAGGGTCGGGCCTCGTACCTGGGCTGGCGCTCGGTGGGCCACCAGGACCCCGGCGCCACCAGCACGCTGTACATCATGGAGGAGCTGCTCGACGTGGCCACGGAGTACGGCGAGGCCCCCGAGGAGCTGCCCGACCACGCCGAGTCGCCGACCATCCCTGACGGCGAGGTGACCGAGGACTGATGGTCGGGCTCGTCGTCGTCTCACACAGCCAGACGGCCGCCGACGGCATCGCAGCGGTGGCCGGCGAGATGGGTGGGGAGACGCGCATCGAGTCGGTCGGCGGTGACGGCCAGGGCGGCTTCGGCACGGTCGCAGACGACATCGAGGCCGCTATCGAGGCGGCAGACGGCGGCGACGGTGTCGTCGTGCTCGTCGACCTCGGCAGCGCCGTGATGAACGCAGAGGTCGCTATAGAGTCGAGCGAAGTCGATGCGGTCATCGCCGACGCGCCGGTACTGGAGGGGACGGTTAACGCCGCTGTCACCGCGACCAGTCCGAAAGCCACCGTCGAGTCGGTCCGCGAGCAGGCCGAGGCGGCCCGCGGTGTCGAGAAGCTCTAGGTCAGTCCCCGTCTTCCAGCGTCGAGAGGACCGATTCCAGCGCGTCGAGCGCCGCTTCCGCGTCGTCGCCCGCTGCGACGAGCCGTACCACGTCGCCGTGTTTCGCGCCCAGTCCGGTCACCGAGAGCATACTGTTCGCGGGCACGAGTTCTCCGCTGTCGGCGAGTCCGACCTCGACCGACGCATCGTACTCGTTGACTGTCTGGACGAACTTCGAGGCCGGTCGGGCGTGCAGCCCGGCCTCGGGGACGATCTCGACGTCTCGTTCCATAGCTGACCAAGGAGCCCGGCGACCATTACTATGCGGGGGTCGCCAAACTGTTCACTGGCCAGGTCGTCTGCAGTGGGCCGCGAGTCGGCCACTGGGATATCTATCGGTCGTGCTATCGGTTGGCTACGTGGTCGGCCCCTCGCACGCTTGGAACCATATCCGAGAGTCGGACCCGGTGACCGAGGATTTACCCGCCGACCGCTCACACGGCCGGTATGGACGAGACGCCCATCCCCGACGTGACCGAGCAGTTCGCCCGCACGCTGGCGCCGGCGCCCGACGAGATTATCGCGGAGATGGACGAGCGAGCCGACCGCGAGGGCTTTCCCACGGTGGGTCCAGCCGTCGGCGCGTGGCTCCGCCTGCTGGCCCGCCTGACCGACGCCGAGCGGGTCTTCGAGTTCGGCTCGGGCTTTGGCTACTCGGCGTACTGGCTGGCGCCCGAGATACCCGCGGACGGAGAGATAGTGCTCACCGAAATCGATGCCGACGAACTCGAGGACGCCCGCGAGTACCTCAAGCGGGGCGGCTACGCCGACCGCGCGGTCTTCGAACACGGCGACGCCATCGACGTCGTCGACCGCTACGACGGCCCCTTCGACGTGGTGCTCGTCGACAACGAGAAAGGGCGCTACACCGAGGCGTTCGAGGCCGTCCGCGAGAAGGTGCCGGTCGGTGGCGTCGTCGCCGCGGACAACGCCGTCGAGGCCGGCCCGCTGGACTTTGCCGACATCCGGGCCCTGCTTGCCGGCGAGTCGGTCGAGGCGAGCGACGCGAGCCAGGGTATCGCCGCGTATCTGGAACGCGTTCGGAACGACCCCGACTTCGAGACCGGCCTGCTGCCACTCGGTGAAGGCGTCGCCGTCAGTGTTCGGGTGCAGTGAGCGGGGCGACGGACAGTCCCACTGGAGCCTCCGATTCTCGGCATCGAAAATGGGGGTGTATAGCTTATGTGGCAGGCCTCGAAATTTCGGGCCAACTGACTATGAGTTTGATGATAGATATCAGGAAGCTCGGGCTCTTCAACAAGATGGCAAAGGAGGGGGGCAACACCGTCGCCAACCACCTGAGCCAGATGACCGGGATGGAGACCGAGATGGAGATAACGAAGATAAACTTCATCGACATCCCCGATATCAAGACCCACATCGGCGACGAGAAGCAGATCGGCATCAGCATCGAGATGGTCGAGAAACCCCACGGCTACATCCTCTTTCTGTTCAACGCCCGGAGCGCGAAGGACCTCGCCCACGGCATGATCGGCGATATGGGCGAGACGAGCGACGCGGGCGGCTTCACCGACATGGAGCGGTCGGCAATCCAGGAGATCGGGAACATCATGACCAGCGGCTTCATCGACGGCTGGGCGAACGTCTTGGATACGACTATCGACATCTCCACGCCGAACTTCACCTTCGGCCCGGGCAGCGGGATGGTAGACCAGCTCGTCGGCGACCGCGACAACGATATGGCGCTGATGTTCGACTCCCGGGTCCACGCGCTGGACTCCGATATCAACGTCAAGGTGTACACGTTCCCGGAGCTTGAGGAACTGGTCGGTCTGATGCAGGAAATCGAAGTCTAGGCGACCATCGACAACGTGCGGGTCACTCACCATAATTTAGCTGACACTCTTGTGTGCCGGGGTCGTATGGTACCATATGCCAGGTGGTTCCCCCCAGACACTGAGGCCGTTCCTGTGGCGCGCGCGGCAGTTGTACGCGGAAACAGAGGTCGTCTCCCGATCACACGAGGGTATCGTCCGCTACGACTACGACACGTACGGCGACCGCGTCGCGCAACTGGCGAACGTCCTCGACGGGGCGGGCTACGGTGAGAGCGCGGAGTCGGCCGACAGTGATGGCGGCGCGCGCGTCGCCACGTTCTGCTGGAACCACCATCGCCACTTCGAGACCTACTTCGGCGTCCCGGGGATGGGCGCGCAACTGCACACCATCAACCCGCTGTTGCCCGACAAACACATCCAGTACATCGTCGAGAACGCGGCCGACCGGACCGTCTTCGTCGACGAGTCGCTCCTGCCGAAACTAGAGGGAGCCGTCGCCGACGACCCCGACCCGTTCGAGACGGTCGAGCGGTACGTGGTGATGGGCGAGTCGGTCCCCGAGACCGACCTCGACACCGTCGCCTACGAGTCCCTTATCGGCGACCAGCCGACGACCTACGACTGGCCCGAACTCGCCGAGGACCGCCCTGCGGGACTCTGTTACACCTCCGGTACGACCGGGCAGCCGAAGGGCGTCGAGTACACCCAGCAGATGCTCTGGTCGCACACGATGGGTATCCAGTCGCCACAGGGCATCCCGCTCGCCGACGACGACGTCGTGATGCCCGTCGTGCCGATGTTCCACGTCAACGCGTGGGGGCTCCCGTTCTCGGCGACCGCCGGCGGCGCGAAACACGTCTACCCCGGCCCGAAACCCTCGCCCGCGGACCTCGCCGGCCTCATCGAGGACGAGGGCGTCACCGTCACCGCCGGGGTGCCGACCGTGTGGCTCGGGTTGATGGAGTACGTCAAGGACCACGATGTCGACCTCTCCTCGCTCGACCGACTGGTGGTCGGGGGCAGCGCCGCGCCCGAAGCGATGATACGCTTCTTCGACGACCGCGGGGTGGAGCTGGTCCACGCCTGGGGGATGACCGAGACGGCCCCGGTCGGTGCTGTCTCGCACGTCAAACACGACCTCGCCGACACCGACTACGACACCAGACTGGCGAAGCGGCGCAAGCAGGGCCTCGTGGTGCCTGGCCTGGAGTTCAGGGTCGTCGACGACGAGGGCAAGGCGGTCCCCCACGACGGGGAGGCCTTCGGCGAACTCCACGTCCGCGGGCCCTGGGTCACCACGGAGTACTTCGCCCGGCCGGAGGCCACCGAAGCGGAGTTCGCGGACGGCTACCTCAGGACCGGCGACGTCGTCACCGTCGACCCCGACGGCTACATCGACATCGTCGACCGCGCCAAGGACGTCATCAAGAGCGGCGGGGAGTGGATATCCTCACAGGAACTGGAGAACGAACTGCTGGGCCACGAGGCCGTCGCCGAGGCAGCCGTCATCGGCGTGCCCCACGAGCGCTGGCAGGAACGGCCGCTCGCGCTGGTCGTGCCGAGCGGTGAGGGCGTCGACTCGCTGTCCGACACGCTGCGGGAGTACATCCGACAGACGTACCCGAACTGGTGGGTACCGGACAACGTCGTCACCGTCGAGGAGATACCCAAGACTGCGACGGGGAAATTCGACAAGAAGGTGCTGCGCGAAGAGTACAGCGACGAGTCACTGGTCGAGGGGCGTGTCCCAGACGAGGCAGCGCCGGAGTAGGCGTCCCGGGGCTTTCGAGGGCGAGTAGCCGCCAGTCCGCCGAGTCCGGACTCAGAAACAACTCCAGTGGGGTTTTCTGCAGTTTCACGAGGTATATGGTGACACCGCACATGGGTAGGAGTATGGAGTTCCTTTCGGAGTATCCGGTGCCGGAACACGCCCGCGACGTGAAAGCCGAGGCCCGCGAGTTCGCCCAGGAACACATCGAACCAGTGGCCGCCGACTACTACGAGTCCGGGGAGTACCCCTGGGAGGTCCTCGAAGCCGGGATGGAGGCCGGCCTCGTCGCACAGGACCTGGGCGAGGAGGTGGGCGGAAAAGGCTACGACCTCCTGCAGGTGCTAGCTATGGCCGAGGAGATGTACCGGGCCGACGCCGGTATCGCGCTGACGCTCCAGCTTGCGAGCTTCGGCGCCGAAATCGTCGAGGACCACGGCAGCGAGGAACAGAAAGCGGAGTTCCTCCGCCCCGTCGCCGAGAACGAACAGATTACAGGCCTCGCCGTCTCGGAGCCCGAGACCGGCAGCGACCTCGCGGGGATGAACACGAGTGCCGAGAAGGACGGCGACGAGTGGGTCATCAACGGCGAGAAGTACTGGATCGGCAACGGCGTCGAGGCCGACTGGGTCACCCTCTATGCGAAGACAGGGTCGGACCCGAACAACCGCTACGGCAACTACTCGATGTTCATCGTCCCGACGGACGCCCCCGGCTACGACGCCGAGCACATCCCCGAGAAGATGGGCTTCCGGGCCTCGAAGCAGGCTCACATCGTCCTCGACGACTGTCGCATTCCCGAGGACCACCTCATCGGCGTCGAGGGCGCCGGCTTCTACATGCTCGCGGAGTTCTTCAACCACGGCCGGGTCATCGTCGCGGGCCACGGTCTCGGCCTCGCCGCCGCTGCCATCGAGGAGGCGTGGGACTTCGTCCACGACCGCGAGGCGTTCGGCCGCACCGTCGACGAGTTCCAGGCCGTCCAGCACAAGCTCGCCGATATGCAACTATCCTTCCAGTCGGCCCGCTCGCTCTCGTGGGACGCCGCCCGCCGCGTCGCCAACCAGGAAGACGCCGGCTACTGGGCCGCGCTGGCCAAGACCGCCGGCACCGAGGCCGCGACGGAGTGTTCTCAGAAGGGTATGCAACTCCACGGTGGCCGGTCGGTGCTGCTGGAGAACCGCATCTCACGGGTGTTCCGTGACGCGCGGATTCCGGTCATCTACGAGGGCGCCAACGACATCCAGCGGAATCTCATCTATCGGCAGACGCCGCAGTGATCAGTCCGTCAGTACGACATCTATATCCGCAAGGTCCCGCACTGGACCACGGTCGAAATCGTTCTTGTTGTGTGTGATGAACCTGCCACCTGCTTCCTGCGCTGTCGCCAGATTCAGGAGGTCGATCGGGTCGAGGGTGACACCCTGGGACTGTAGCTTCTCGTCGAGATACGCGGCTTCGAGGGCAGTGTCAACTGTGAACGGGAGGATTCTGTCGAAGCTATTTCGGAGATGCTGCAGTTCCTGCACCATATCGGTCCGACTCCCGTGGTACTGAAATGACTCCCACGCGACGTGGGCCGGAATCGTCCACTCGTCGGTACGGTACTGCTGGAGGTGCTGGACCACTGTTTGGTCCGAGTTGCGGAGCTTCACCAGCACATCCCTGTCGAGGACGAGCATCTACCGGCGGTTCTCCAGCGAGTCGTTCAATCGGTCACGGGCGTCGTCCATCCGCTCGATATCACTCTCGTCGACGGATGGCAGGGACTGTGCGATGGCTTCGACATCTTTCTCGGTCCGACTGAGACGGTCCAGCAGGTCGTTGAAGGTCTCGTCGTCCCGTTTGAGGTCCCGGAGCCGTTCTTTCACTTCGTCGCTGACGCGTATCGTGCTCATGTGTATACAGTGTGTACAGCCACCTGTATGAGTTACGGTGACGCGGCTGACAATACTAATTAGTTCGGACCCACCCTTTTCTTTTCAGCCACCCTACACCCCATATGGAACCTCCCGAAGTCACGTTTCTGGACCGCGGGCGAGTGATGGCCGACCGGAGCTTCGTCGTCGACGGGACCAGCGTCGCGACGGCGTCGAACCGCGACCCCGACCACGAGTACGAGGAGTACGTCGTCTGGAACCTCCTCATCGAGACGCCCGAGCGCACGATACTGTGGGACACCGGCTCACATCCCGAGGCCGGCGACGGCTACTGGCCCGCACCGCTGTACGAGGCCTTCGCCCACGTCGACGCCGACGAGCATACCCTGGAGGGTGACCTCGCCGAGGCCGGCTACGCGCTCGACGACATCGACGCCGTCGTCATGAGCCACCTCCACCTGGACCACGCCGGCGGCCTCGAGAACTTCGCCGGGACGGACGTGCCAATCTACGTCCATCGCGAGGAACTCCCCTACGCCTATTACAGCGCGAAGACGGCGGCGGGCTCTATCGCCTACCTCGCGAGCGACTTCGACCACGACCTCAACTGGGAGATAGTCCACGGCGACAGCTACCACCTCGCCGAGGGCGTCGAACTGCTCCACCTGCCCGGCCACACGCCCGGCCTCATGGGTGCGCTCGTCGAGCGGGCAGGCGACCCGCTGCTCGTGGTGGGCGACGAGGCCTACGTCGAGGCTAACTACGCGGGCCAGTCGATGGCGACGAGCCTTCTGTGGAGCAACGCCGCCTGGCGCGAGAGCCTGGCGCGCTGTCGGGATATCGAGCGAGAGACGAGCGCGGAGACTCTACTGGGCCACGACCTCTCGGTGTTCGAGTCAGTTGTCTAGAGCGGCGACAGCGTCAACCGCTCGCCGTCGCGTGTCCGGACGACCCAGCGGTCCTCGCCGCGGTCGACGACGGTCCAGAGGCCAAACTGGAAGTGCAGTTCGAACTCGACGGCGTTGACGCGCTGGCCGGTCTCTGCAATCCGGTACGCTGTCGCCGTGGCGACGGGACTGCTCACTGTTCGACCGTTCCGTACCGGGACGCCAGGTGGTCGACGATGTAGTCGACCGTCCCGGGGTCGTACGTCCAGAAGCCGTAGAACTCGCGGGGCTCGCGCTCCTCGGCCAGCAGCGCGCATTTCTGCGTGGTAGCCTCGTCGTCGGTCCCGTCGTCGAAGACGACGAACCACGACGTCGCTATCTCCTCGCTGCGGTCCAGATGAAGCTGGAACGTGCTGTGGGTCGGCGGGTCGATATCGGGCACCGCGTAGGCGTGGACATCGACTGCCGAATCGCCGAGTCGCTCGTACAGCGCGCGTTCGCCCTGCAGCGTCGAGAGCGTCTGAAAGCCGGCGTACAGGGACCCCTCGCCGACCCGCCAGGCGCGGTCCTCTATCTCACGGGACGCGGCGACCATCCGCTCGATAGACCAGGAGGTAAAGAGGGTCTCGTCCAGATGGTCGAGGAGGCTGTGACCGGCGTCCTCGCCCAGCACGCGCTCGCGGTCGTCGAGTGAATCGTAGAACGAGTCGATATCCGTCGCCGCGTAGACGCCGTCGGCGTCCGAGAGGGTGAGGAACTCGCCGGGCCGGCCGCTCCCGGTCGTCTCCCGGACGACCCGGACGTTCCGGTCCGCAAAGCGGTCCCGAAGGTCGTCGGTGACCGCCCCGTCGGCGTTGAACACCGTCAGGGTCTGCTCGTGGGCTTCAACGCCGGCGATGAGTTCGCTGAGCGACATTCACATCGAAGAGACGCCCGGTACGGCATTAGGCCTTCCGACGAGTGCGACTGCGGTGTCCACTGCTCCCTGCTGACAAGTGAGATGCCACGCGGTCGCCAGTGTGAGCCGACCGCGGGTCTCGAGCCAGATTCGGGGCGATAATTGTCTGAGCTCCAACTATTTCGGCCGGGCTGAAAACTCCGGAGATTAATCATTGCAGTTTACCCAGAATAGGGTGCCTTCGCCCGAATAATAACGATTAATGGGACTTGATGTAGTGGAAAATCTTTAGTCGTGGCCCCCCAACCTTCCGGTACGGCACCAGAGCTGGGGCCGAGGATTTCACAATGACAGACAACGAACTAATCTGGCGAATCGCTGGCGGTTCCGGCGACGGAATCGACTCGACCAGTCAGAACTTCGCGAAGGCCCTGATGCGTTCGGGACTTCACGTTTTCACACACCGGCATTACCCGTCTCGTATCCGCGGTGGCCACACGTACGTCGAAGTACGCGCGAAGGACGAGAATGTACAGTCACGCGGTGACGGCTACAACTTCCTGCTCGCCTTGGGTGACTCCTTCGCCCGGAACCCACAGGACGAGGCCTACTACGGCAAGGAAGAGCTGAAACCGCTGTACGAGAACTTCGACGACCTCCGCGAGGGCGGTGTCCTCCTCTATGACGAGGGGCTGCTAGACGAGGAAGACGTCGAGGAGATCGAACTCGAAGAGGCCGCCGAGGAGAACGACTGGCACGTCGTTCCGATGGACCTGCGTGGCATCGCCAAAGAGCACGGCCGAGAGATTATGCGCAACACGGCCGGTATCGGGGCGACCGCCGCTATCCTCGATATCGGCACCGAGGAGTTCGAGACGCTCATCGAACAGAACATGGCCGGCGATATGCAGGAAGCCAACCTCGCCGTCCTCGAAGACGCCTACGAGGCCGCCTCCGAGCTCGACATCGACCACGACATCGAGGTTCCGGACGGCTCTCACGACGAGGAGCAGGTCATTCTCTCGGGTTCTAACGCTATCTCCTACGGCGCGCTCGACGAGGGCTGTCGGTTCATCTCGGGCTATCCGATGACCCCGTGGACCGACGTCTTCACCATCATGTCCCAGCACCTGCCCGAGTTCGGCGGTATCTCAGAGCAGGTCGAGGACGAGATTGCCGCCGCGGCGCTCGCCCTCGGAGCCTCGCACATGGGGGTCAAATCCATGTCCGGTTCCTCGGGCGGTGGCTTCGCGCTGATGTCCGAGCCGCTCGGACTGGCCGAGATGACCGAGACGCCGGTCGTGCTGGTCGAAGCGATGCGTGCTGGTCCCTCGACCGGGATGCCGACCAAGCCCGAACAGGCCGACCTGGAACACGTCCTGTACACCTCACAGGGCGACTCCGCACGGGTCGTGTTCGCGCCCGCGAACATCCGCGAGTGTTACACGCAGACCCGCTCGGCGTTCCGTATCGCCTACGAGTACCAGATTCCGTCCATCGTCATCTACGACCAGAAGATACAGGGCGAGCTCCGGAACCTGCCGGCGAGCCACTTCGACGAGGAGCCAAACGCCGACCCCGGCTCCGTCCTCACGGAGGAGGAGATTCAGGACGCAGCCCACCACGCGTCGGGCAAGTTCCAGCGGTTCCTCCACGAGCCCGAAGACGGCTCGAACGTCAGTCCGCGCTCGGTCCCCGGCCAGAAGGACGGGCGCTACCTCGCGACCGGGAACGAACACAACCCGTCGGGCCACATCAGCGAGGACCCCGACAACCGCATCGCTCAGATGGAGCGCCGTCTGAACAAGCTCGACGACATCCGCGCCGACCTCGACGAGAATGCCTCCCACCAGACCTACCACGGCCCCGAAGACGCCGAGTACGGCATCCTCGTGTGGGGGAGCCAGCAGGACACGGCATTCGAGGCCGTCGACCGGCTCAACGAGAACGGCCACAGCGTGAAAGCGCTGGGCGTCTCGGACATGGCCCCGTACCCGGTCGAGGAGGTCTCCGAGTGGCTCGAGTCCGTCGACCAGGCCCTGGTCGTCGAGATGAACGCCACGGCCCAGTTCCGCGGACTGACCCAGAAGGAGATCGGCAAGTACGGCGACAAGATGTCGAGCCTCCTGAAGTACAACGGGAACCCCTTCGAGCCCGCCGAGATCGTCGACGGGTTCGAATCGAGCATCAACGGCGAGGACCTCGCCGCGACCAACATGAAGTACCTGCCAGCGGCAGGTGACTAACCTATGAGTGCATTCAGCGCAATCGGAGAGGACCGAGAGATAGAGCGAGACGAGTTCACGCCCGGCATCGAGCCACAGGCCACCTGGTGTCCCGGCTGTGGGGACTTCGGTGTCCTGAAGGCGTTGAAACAGGCCATGCCCGAGGTGGGCAAGAACCCCGACGAGGTCGCCCTCTTTACGGGTATCGGCTGTTCCGGGAAGCTCAACAGCTACTTCAACAGCTACGGCTTCCACACCATCCACGGCCGCTCGCTGCCCGTCGCCCGGGCCGCGAAACTAGCCAACCCAGAAATCGAGGTCATCGCCGCCGGCGGTGACGGTGACGGCTACGGTATCGGTGGCAACCACACCATCCACACCGCTCGTGAGAACCACGATATGACCTACATCGTGTTCAACAACGAGATCTTCGGGCTCACGAAGGGCCAGACCTCGCCGACCTCGCCGAAGGGCCACAAGTCAAAGACCCAGCCCCACGGCTCGGCGAAGTCGCCGATTCGACCGCTCAGCCAGCAGCTAAACGCCGGCGCGACCTACATCGCCCGCACGGCCGCGGTCAACCCGAACCAGGCAAAGGAGATCATCGCCGAGGCCATCGAGCACGACGGCTTCGCGCACATCGACTTCCTGACCCAGTGTCCGACCTGGAACAAGGACGCGAAACACTACGTCCCGTACACGGACGTCCAGCAGTCCGACGAGTTCGACTTCGACGTCTCGGACCGGGCGGAAGCCGCCGAGATGATGCGAAAGACCGAGGAGCGCCTCTACGAGGGCGAAGTGCTGACCGGTCGGATGTACATCGAGGACGAGCGCCCCTCCTACGGCCAGGAGAAACGCTCTATCGGCGAGATGCCGGAGGAACCGCTCGCAGAGCGGTACTTCGACGAGGACGCCGAGTGGGAGCGGACCTACGACAACCTGCTCCAGCACCACAAGTAACCAGCCAACGCTGTGACCACGCGGACATCGGGACGCCCGCTGGCCCCACGTTTCCCGAAGCGGACGTGGGCCCGCGAGGACAGGCCGTGCGAGTTCTCGGCGGCCCGAAAGTGGGTTACTGATTCGGAACATATTTTTTCACCCACGGTAAATATCCCTCTATGAGTGTCGAGTCTACGGAGCGTCGTATCCTGTCAGTCCTCGAAGAGGACGCGCAGGCATCATACGCCGAGATAGCCGACCGGGCGGAAGTCTCGAAGCCCACGGTCCGCAAATATATCAAGAAGCTAGAAGAGGAGGGCGTCATCGTCGGCTACTCGGCCGATATCGACCCGAAGAAGCTCTCGGGCCAGTCTATCGCCATGGTCGGCATCGACGTGGCCAGCGAACGCTACGTCGAGGCGACCCGCCAGCTCTCCGATATCGACGCCGTCGAGTCGCTGTACACCTCCAGTGGCGACCATATGCTGATGGCGGAGGTGCGCGCGACCGACGGGAACTCCCTCGCCGCAGTCATCGAAGACGAGATACTCGAACTCGACGGCGTGACGGCCGCCCACCCCTCCTTCCTGCAGGAACGGCTGAAGTAACGGGTTTTTAGACGCTCCGGACCAGAGAGAGTCTATGCCGTCTCGGTTGGTTGTTGGCGCCGGTTCGACAGCGAGAGCGATAATCCACGCAGTGAGCGGCGACCACGAGCAGCTGCAGGTTCTCACGGACGACGGGCACCGCGCCGAGACGCTCCGGGAGGACGGTATCGCCGTCTCCGTCACGGACGACATCGACCGGGCGGGGATGGCCAAGCTGGACATCGCTCCGACGACGGTGATTGTCGCCACCGACGACCCGGCCGTCGCCGTCGAAGCCGGCGAGACCGTCGCCGAGCTGTTCCCCGAGGCCTTCCTGCTGTGTTACAGCGGTTACGGGGCCAGCGACGCCCAGCGCAGTCGCCTCGACGCTGTCGCCGACCGCGTGGTCGACCCCGAAGCCGTCCTCTCGGAGCGACTGCAACGGTGTGTAGGTGAGGCGGGCGCGCGCACCCGACAGCTCCAGCAGGTGCTTCGCGACATCGACGGCCACCTTGCGGTCGTCACGCACGACAACCCCGACCCCGACGCCATCGCGAGCGCCGTCGCGCTGGGCGAACTCGCCGCCAGAGCCGGCTGTACAGTGTCGCTGTGTTACTACGGCGACATCTCCCACCAGGAGAACCGCGCGTTCGTGAACCTCCTGGAGTACGACCTGGTGAACCTAGAGCCCGGCGACGACGCGGCGCTCGATGCCTACGACGGGTTCGCCCTGGTGGACCACTCACGGCCCGGCGTCAACGACCAGCTCCCCGAAGACCTCCCGATAGACATCGTCATCGACCACCACCCGCCGCGACTCCCGGTCGAGGCGCGCTACGTCGACCTGCGCAGCGGCGTCGGCGCGACGAGTACGCTCCTGGTGGATTACTTCCAGCGGCTGGAGGTCGAACTGTCCGAGTCCATCGCGACCGGGCTGCTCTTTGGCATCCGTGTCGACACGAAGGACTTCCGCCGGGAGGTATCGGCAGAGGACTTCGAAGCGGCCGCCCAGCTCGTCCAGCGGGCGGACATGGACGCTCTCCAGCGCATCGAGGACCCGAGCGTCAGCGGCGAGACGCTCGCTATCATCGGCCGCGCTATCGACAACCGAGAGGAGGAAGGGTCGGTGTTGCTCTCTTGTGTCGGCGAGCTCTCGGACCGCGACGCGCTGGCACAGGCCGCCGACCGGCTGCTCGACCTCGAGGGTATCCACGCGACGATGGTGTACGGCGTTCTCGACGGGACGATTTACGTCTCGGCGCGGGCCCGCGGCGCCGATATCGACCTCGGCGAGGCCCTGCGGGACGCGTTCGGCCAGATAGGCTCCGCGGGCGGCCACGCCGACATGGCCGGCGCCCAGATAACGCTGGGCGTGCTCGACAGCGTCGACGACCGGGAAGAGTCGCTGCACAGCATCGTCAGTTCTGTCGTCAACGACCGCTTCCTCGACGCGGTCCAGTCCCGGTCCCACCGGCTGCTGGGGCGCGTCAACGGGTCGACGGAGTACACGCCGGACGAGTACGCCGGGCTAGCCCGACCCCAGCCCGACGAGCACGACAGCGGGTAGGCGAGTCTTTTTGCCACTCGCTGGGCAAAGGTCGGTGATGGCAGACACGGGTCGACCGACGGTGGGGGAGTATATGACACGCGACGTCGCGACCGTCGACCTCGACGACACCGTCGCGGAAGTGGCCAAACGCATCGCCGAGAGCGACGACTTCAGTGGCTTCCCCGTCACCGACGGGCGACGCGTCGAGGGATTTGTCAGCGCCAGGGACCTCCTGCTCGCCGAGGACCACGAACCGATGTTCCGGGTGATGACCGAGGACATCATCGTCGCCGCCCCCGAGATGGCCGTCCAGGACGCCGCCCGGGTCATCCTCCGGTCTGGCATCCAGAAACTCCCGGTCGTCGACGACGCCGGCAACCTGGTTGGCATCATCTCCAACGCAGACGTCATCCGCTCACAGATAGAGCGTGCGACCCCAGACAAGGTCGAGAAGCTCGCACGCACGCTTGCAAACATCCACGACATCACCACCCACGACGAGCGCCGGATGGTCGACCTCGCCGCGCTCACGCCGACCCAGCCGACGGTGTACGCCGACGAACTGGAGGGGCGGGTGTACGAACTCGAACGCGGGCTGGCCGAGCCCCTGGTCGTCATCGACAACGACGGCCACCTCTACCTGGCTGACGGCCACCACCGGGTGAAGGCCGCCGAACGGCTCGACATCCGGGCGATGGAGGCAAACGTCATCGTGCTCGAGGAGACTGTCGACCTGGGGATGGCCGAGACGGCCACTGAGGCCGGACTGGAGTGTATCGGCGACATCGAGGTCGTCGATTACGCCCGCCACCCGCTCGTACAGACGACCGAGCGGTTACAAGAGTAGGGAGACGTCGACTGACGGGAGACGTCTCCAATACCGACGCGGCGACCACCGGGAGCCGCGGAGGTGCGGTGCTGTCCAGCGGGAGACGTCGACTGACGGGAGACGTCTCCGAGACCGAACGGAACCCTGGGCAGAACAAACTTGTCAACAGCTACCGTACCACATGGTATGTACGACGACGAGGAACTACGGGCGATACGGGAGGCAAAAGCCGATTGGGAGGCAGAGACCCTCGGCCCGGCCATGGACGCCTCCGACGAGCGGCGCGAGCGCTTCGCCACGGTCTCGAACCTCGACGTCGACCGGCTCTACACGCCCCTTGACGTCGCCGACACCGACTACGAGACGGACCTGGGTTTTCCCGGCGAGGAACCGTACACGCGGGGCGTCTACCCGACGATGTACCGCGGGCGCCAGTGGACGATGCGGCAGTTCGCGGGGTTTGGCACCGCCGAGGAGACAAACGAGCGCTTTCACTATCTCATCGACGAGGGCCAGACCGGTCTCTCGACGGCCTTCGACATGCCGACGCTGATGGGGCTGGACTCGGACGCCGCGATGGCCGACGGCGAGGTCGGTAAGGAGGGTGTCGCCGTCGACACGCTCGAGGACATGGCGCGCCTGTTCGACGGCATCGACCTCGCGGAGGTGTCGACGTCTTTCACTATCAATCCGAGCGCGCCGGTCATCTACGCGATGTATCTGGCCCTGGCCGACCGACGAGAAGTCCCGCGCGAGCAGTTGCGGGGCACCCTCCAGAACGATATGTTCAAGGAGTTCATCGCACAGAAAGAGTGGGTCGTCGGCCCGGAGCCATCGCTGAAGCTCGTCACCGACGTCATCGAGTTCGCGAGCCGGGAGACACCCAGATTCAAACCGGTCTCGGTGTCGGGCTATCACATCCGCGAGGCCGGCGCGACCGCCGTCGAGGAGCTTGCCTTTACACTCGCCGACGGTTTCGCCTACGTCGAGGACTGCCTCGCGAGGGGACTGGGCGTCGACGACTTCGCCCCGCAGCTTTCCTTCTTCTTCAACGCCCACAACGCCATCTTCGAGGAGGTCGCGAAGTTCCGAGCGGCCCGTCGCATCTACGCCCGGGTAATGGAGGAGTGGTACGACGCCGAGGCGCCGGCGAGCAAGCAACTGAAGTTCCACACACAGACCGCCGGGCAATCACTCACCGCTCAGCAGCCGCTGAACAACGTCGTCCGCGTGACCATCCAGGCCCTCGCCGGCGTGCTCGGTGGGACACAGAGCCTGCACACCAACAGTTTCGACGAGGCGCTGGCACTGCCCTCGGAGGAGGCCGTCAGGGTCGCCCTGCGGACCCAGCAGATTATCGCCGAGGAGTCCGGCGCGGCCGACATCGTCGACCCGCTGGGCGGGAGCTTCGCCGTCGAGGCGCTCACCGACGAGATAGAACAGAAGGCGATGGACCACATAGCGCACATCCGCGAGGAACTGGGCGACGGGTCGATGCGCGACGGCGTGCTCGCGGGCATCGAGCAGGGTTATTTCCAGCGGGCGATTCAGGATTCGGCCTACGAGTACCAGCAGCGGGTCGAACGCGAGGGTGAACTGGTCGTCGGCGTCAACGCCTACACGGTCGAGGAGGAGCCCGAGTCCGAGCTGTTGCGTGTCGACGAGGCCGTCCAGGAACGCCAGCGCGAGCGGCTCCAGGCAGTGAAAGCGCGACGTGACGACGGCGCCGTCAAGCGCGCACTGGATGCGGTTCGAAAGCGTGTGGTGGCCGATGAGAACGTGATGCCGGCAGTCGTCGACGCGGTGAAAGTCGAGTCGACGATGGGTGAGATAATGTCTGTGTTCGAATCGGAGTACGGCAGCTACCGGAAGTAAATGAGCGTGAGCCGACAGTTCCATAGCGTTTAATATCGGGCTCGGAATTTTCCACCTATGGGGCTTGGAAACCAACTAAAAATCGCGGGAAGCTGTTTTCGGTCGCTAATCACCCATCCGTTCGTCCTGGTCTACCCGATGCTGACCGGGCTGGGCATCGTCGGGACGTTGTTGGGCTTTGCGTCGCTCGCGCTGTTCATGGCCACGCCGGTCGGCCCGACACTGCCGGACTCGACCGTCGTCTGGGGCATCTACTTCGTGTTGCTCGTGCCGATGGTGTTTCTCGGCCTCCCCTTGCTCATCACGACGATGAAAGTCGCCTACTGTTACGAACTCCACGAGCTGTATCAGGGTCGTCGACCGATGCCGCTTGCCGGCCTGTTCGTGGCACTCACGAACCTCAAACGTATCGTCCTCGGCACCGTCATCATCGCCGGTATCTTCAACGGCGGGCGCCTTGCGGCCGGCACTATGGGCAGCGTCGGCAACGCGGCCGGAACGGCAACGATGGCGGGCTCGGACGTCCTCTCGACGTTCATGGCGCCAGCGATAGCCATCGAGGACGCGAGCGCGCAGGCGACCGCACAACACGTCACGGAAGCCGTCGAAAAGCAGTGGGGCGAGGCGTTCGCCGTCTCCTACAGCGTCGGTAAAATCGCGGGGGCTCTCTTTTGCCTCGGGCTGTTCGGCGGTATCGGTATCATCGCGAGCTTCTATCTCGGCGTGTTCCCGCTGGCGATGGAACCGACGACCGTGTTGCTACTGGGCGTGCTCTCCCCGTTTGCGGGCTTCTTCGCGGCCGCCTCGTTCAAGTCGCTGACTGACGGGCCCATCTCGACCGCGCTGTATATCCACGCCGTAGAGGGCGACCAGCCCGACCGCTTCGGGCTCTCTGTCGCTCAGGTAGCGAACATCAGCTGACAGCCGAGACATCGACCGGTTCGTCTATAGTAGCTGGCAAAAATCAACACGCACACACTATGCCGGTGCGGTCGGTGTGTAAATCAGTTACGTGGTACATTAGCGCCGATCGCCGGGCCCGTCGGCCGGCCAGTCACTGTGGGTCGCGCTTCTCGACCGCGCCCGTCCGGCGCGAGACGTAGATGACCAGGCCCAGCATGACACTGAGTCCGACGCCGACGGTCACCATCCCGTACAGCGCCACACCGAATGGCGTCGGCGGCAGGTCGATGACGCCGAACAGCGCCGGCTGGAGGTCTGCGGGTCGAATCGACCCCAGGACAAAGCCCATCACGCCCGCCAGCGCGACGATGATGACGTATATCTGGACGACGACTTTCTCGCCGGGCGTCTCGCCGACCTCTTGACTCATACTCCAAACTGGGGCGCGAGACGATTAGCCTTTTTCACTTCCGGCCCCAAGGCCGCGTATGTCACAGAAGGAACTCCTGTTTATCGTGCTTTCGGGCATCGCTATCATGATGTTCATCACCGCTATCGTGCTGGTCTCGGGCGCGAGCTGAACCGCCCCAAGCCTTATTTCGCGCCCGCTGTCCGTGTAAGACAGTCCAGATGACGGCCGCCCCGCTCGACCTCCACAAGCGTGTGGCTCCCGCTGTTCGTCCTCCTCGGCTTCGCGACCACCGGTGTGGCCTACTACACCGGATCGACCGGGGAATCGTTGTCGCTACTGGTCGCGGCCTCCGGGCTGGGGACGCTGCTGGTGCTCACGACCGATTACGAGCAACTCGAAGAGTAGCGAAAAGCGCTGTCTCAGTCGTCCTCAGGCCGGTTGCCCGCAGCGGGCTCACCGCCGTCGGACCGGGGGTCCGACGAGGGCCGCCTCAATCGTCCGATTTCGGCTTTCCACCGTCAGTCAGTGCGGACTGCTCTTCGTCCTCGCCGCCGTCGGTGATAGCCGTCTCGAGCTTACGGTCGTACCACTCCCACTCCTTGTCGAGCATCCCGTCCCGTTCGAGGTTCCACGGGTCGCCGTCCTCGATTTTCGGCCCTTCGAGCCAGGACTGCAGCAGGTTCCAGACGAAGATGAGCTGGCCGACAAGCAGGATAAAGGCGCCCACAGTGGCCAGCAGGTGGAAGGTGCTGACCTGTGCCAGCGGCGCGATTGCGCCGTCGAATTCGTAGGTCGCGTACCGGCGCGGCATCCCGAGATAGCCAAGCGCCAGCATCGCGAAGAACGTGAGGTTGGTCCCGATCATCGAGAGCCAGAAGTGGGCCTTCCCGAGCGTGCGCTGGTACATCCGGCCGGTGAAGACCGGGAACCAGTAGTAGATGCCGGCGAAGACGGCGAAGCCGATAGCGCCCATGACGACGTAGTGGAAGTGACCCACGACGTAGTAGGTGTCGTGTAGCACCAGGTCGACGGGAATCGAGGCGAGGAAGACGCCGGTGACGCCGCCGATGATGAAGTTCGCGACGAAGCCGATACAGAACAGCATCGGCGTGGCCAGTCGAAGGCGGCCGTTCCACATCGTCGTAATCCAGTTGAACGTCTTGACGGCGCTCGGTATCGCGATTGCCAGCGAGACTGCCATGAAGGACGCTCGCAGTCGCGGGTCCATCCCCGTCGAGAACATGTGGTGGGCCCACACGCCGAAGGATAGCACGCCGATGGCCAGCGTGGAGTAGACGACGAACTTGAAGCCGAACAGCTTCCGGCCCGAGAACTTCGGGAGGATGAGACTGACCAGGCCCATCGGTGGGAGCACGAGGATGTACACCTCGGGGTGGCCGAAGAACCAGAACAGGTGCTGCCACAGCAGCGGGCCACCGCCCTCCACGGCGAAGAACGTCGTCTGGAGGTTGCGGTCCATGAGCAACATCACGATGGCGCTGCCAAGCAGCGGGAAGGCAAAGAGGATGAGCGCCGACTGGGTGAGGATGGTCCACGAGAAGATGTCGAGGTTCGCCCAGCTGACGTCCTCACCGCGCTCGGTGAAGACGGTCGCGATGAAGTTGATGGCACCCATCGTCGCGGCGACCCCCGAGAGGTGCAGCCCCAGCAGCATCAGGTCGACGCCGGGGTTAGCCTGCTCAACGGACAGCGGCGTGTACATGGTCCAGGCAGTCTGTGCCGGCTCGATCATGTTCTCCGTGACCGGCGCCAAGAAGAAGCCGGCCCAGATGAGGAGGGCGGCGGGCGGGAGCAGCCAGAACGCGATGGCGTTGATACGCGGGAACGCCATGTCGTCGGCGCCGATAAGCAGCGGAATGAAGTAGTTCGCAAAGGCCGCGATGATGGGCGTCCCGAAGAGGAACAGCATCGTGATGCCGTGACTCGTCAGGATGGAGTTGTACGCGTTCGCTCCCAGTATCGCTCCGCCCGGAGCGATGAGCTGGACGCGAATAAGCATCGCCATGATACCCCCGACGGCGAAGGCGATGATGCCGTACAATCCGTACAGTAAGCCGATGTCTTTGTGGTCGACAGTCGTCAGCCAGCGGATGATACCCGCGGGTTTCTCCCGGTTGAGGACGGCGGCGTCCTCACCAGTCGCGGTGCCACCTCCGGCCAGCGGCGTGTACGACCGCCAGTTCTCGATGCGCGTGAGTAACGCGATGATGCCGACGAGGAGGACGGCCATCAACCCCGTCAGCACTAGATCTCCTACAGCCATAGACGCACGTCAGGACTGAGTGATAATGAAAGGGGCGGTTCCGCCGGCCGGTTGTTACGCTTCGGGGAGCTCGTCGTCGCCTTCGGGCTCCGCCTCGTCGTCGGTCGTCTCTGTGCCGTCCTCGAGGCTCTCCGCTTTGGCGTCCGATTCCGCTATCTCGGCGGCCTCCTCAGCCTGTTCGGCGTCCTCGACCGCGCGGCCGGCGTAGTACGTGAGCACCGCCAGCAGCAGGAACATCGAGATCATCAGCGAGAACTGCAGCCCGCTGAAGACGGGGTCGAGGCCGAACGGACTCACGACCGCAAAGGCCGCGATGAAAAAGAGGAGGATACCGAGCGGAATGGCGTTAACAGTGAGGTCGAGCAGCGTCTCCTTTTCGAACCCGAACAGTCCCATATATCATGCCGTTGGACGTGGGGCGGTAAATAGGCTGTTGGTTTGTCTCAGACTTTCGTCTGTTCCATGACCGAGCCGACCCCGCCCATCGCCACCATCACGACGCCGGCGACCGCGACGGCCACGAGGCGGGTCAAGACGGGACCCGACCCGATGTTGGCGACCGTGATGTCGGCCGTCGGGACGTACGCGACGGCCAGCCCGACCGCGATGATGGCAAGCACCACGCCGACGCCGACCAGTGTCGGCCACGGGCGCGTCACGTAGCCCGACTCGGTGAGGATACCGGCGATGGAGCCGCCAAAGAGGATGAGTCCGAAGACGGCCACCGGAAAGAGCCCGATGAAAACGCCTATCTCCGAGAGGACAAGGCCCAGCGCGACGAACACCGGCCACGGACTCGCCGTCCGGTACTGGTCGCTCAGTCCGGGTTGCTCTTCCATACCCGCAGTTGGGTGTGGGGCGTGATATGCCCATCGGACTCTCCTGCCGCCAGTAGTCACAGCAGGTAGTATCTACTCGTGTTCGCGCGGCGTCAGACGTGGCACAAACTATTTGTCTGCGATACGGCTTGGTGAAGGTAATGAGTATGCGTACGGTAGAGCTAGTATCCGAGTGGGACACGGTGCCCTTCGACGGCGGCTACGACGGGCTCTGGTCCCTCTCCGACCAGGGTTTCTCCGGTGCCGTCACGACTGGCCCCACACAGCTGTTCATGCTGAACGGGACCGTCGTGGGCGTCCTCGACGGCGATATCGAGGCCTTCGATGGCGCCGACGGCACCGCACGAGCAGCGCCCCACGATGCCTTGCCCTTGCTGGTCGTGATGCAAGACCGGGCCGACAGCCCGCGGGCACAGTACTACACCGAGGACACGCCGATATCGGACGTCGACCGGACGCTCGAAGACGGGAGCTTCACCGGATACGTCGAGCTGTCCGAGAACGTGCTCTCGGGGGACTACTACATGGTCTACCACCAGGGGCGCTCGATGAGCGTCGCATGGGTCGGGAACTCACAGCGGCTCATCACGGACGAGGACGCCTTCGAACAGGCCGACGGCGAAGTGGGTATCTACCAGGTCATGCCGGCCGACATCGAGCCCGTCGAGATTCCCGAACCATCGCCATCGGCAGACGAGAGCGAAGAGACGGTGGCTGGGTCGGCCACAGCGGTCGACGGAACGGCGGACGAGACGGTGACAGCGGCGTCGGGTGAGACGACTCCAGACAGCGCGCCAGCCGAGGAGGCGGCCGAGCCGGCTAGCGAGGCGGGTTCGGACTCATCCGCCGACGATAGCGCGGCCATGGCGAGCGACCGGCCGGGCCCGAGCGACGACGCCGGGCCCGGAACGGCGGCTGCCACGGACGTCGCCGAACGAGGGGCCGGAGCGGCCGGCCCGCCGGGGTCGAAAGCGGCCGGTGCGAGTCAGGGGACGGCCGTCGACAGGACACGGCGCGAGGAGACGAATGCAACAGGGGCCGACAGCGGGACCACGGCGGAGGCGCCGGCCACCGACGCGGAGTCTGCAACGCCCGAGTCGGCGGACCCTGCCCCGACCGAGACCGAACCGGCACCGGACGACGGTGGGACAGCCCCGGCCAGGACAGAGCCCGCGGAGCCGTCCGGCGGCCGGACTACGCAGGCCGAGACGGCCGATCCCCCGACAGACAGGACCGAGACGGTATCGACGGACGAGAGTCCAGGGGAACGCCAGACCGCGGCCGCGGCGGTCGACAGCGACGCGGTCAGCGACCTCGAAACCCGGTCGATTCCGTCGCTGGACCCCGAACGGTCGAGCTCCACCCCGGAGCAGACGACGACCACGACGACGGCGACGCAGTCGATATCGTCTGAGTCTCCGTCCGCTGAGCCCGCGTCGGCCGACCGGTCCTCGACGGCGGGAGCGGCTGACGCCGAGCCGATCGAGCCACGGTCGGAGGCGTCGGCAGCGACCGGGGACACCCAGTCGGCACCGTCCCCGGAGCTACAGGCGACGCTGGAGTCCCGCGAGGCCGAGATCGCGGAGCTGGAAGGCGAGATACGCGACCTCTCGGCCGAGAACCAAGAGCTCGCCGCCGAACGCGACCGGCTGCTCGGCGAGCTAGAGGAGGCCCGCGCGGAGATACGGCGACTGGAAGAGGAGCTGGCAGCGGCCGGGAGCGCCGCCCCGGACGGACAGACGCTCTCGGCTGCGGAGGCCGTCGACGGGACGAACCTCTTCGTTCGCTACCACTCCAAGGGCGAGGCCACGCTGGAGTCGGCCCAGAACGGGAACGCAGACAGAGCGTCGGTCGAGGAGAACCTCCGGCTGGAGTATCACACCCAGTTCGACGCCGAGGAGGCGGTCGTCGACGGCGAGGCCTTCGAGGAGTTCCTCCGCAGGAGCATCCAGTACCGCTTTGTCGACTGGCTCGTCAGGAAGCTGCTGTACGAGATACAGACCACAGGCCACGAGAGCGCGATGGGCGTGCTCTACGACGCCATCCCGAAAATCGACCGCGCCGAACTCAACGGGAAGGTGTCGGTGACCTACACCGAGGACGGCCAGGAACACCGCTCACAGGAGACCTTCGACGTGGTCGTCCGCGACCGGATGGGTAATCCGCTCGTGGTCGCCAACATCAACGACTCCCGCCAGCCCGCGACCGACGGCCAGATGACCGACATCGTCCGCAACGCGGAGCGAGTCGGGTCGGCCTCGGACTCGCTGGCTGCGGCGTTTCTCGTCACGAGTAGTTTCTTCGAGCCGGAGGCCCTGGAGACGGCGCGGGAGGCCACGTCCAGTGGCCTGTTCAGCCGCGACAAACGCAAGAGCTTCGTCAACCTCTCGCGGAAGGGCGGCTACCACCTCTGTCTGCTCGAAGCGCGAAACAAAGAGTTCCACCTCGCCGTCCCGGAACTCTAGAAAAGAGACCGCTTAGCTCTCTATCTCTGCGGCGTCGTCGATTTTCATCCCTTCGAGCTTGTCGATGATCTCGTCGATCTTCTCGTCTAGGTCGTCGACGAACTCGCCGGTCTGTTCTGTGGTGATCGCGCCCTGGCTGGAGGGCTCGATGAGGTTCTCCTCTTCGAGAACGCGAAGGGAGTAACGAACCTTGTGGTGTGGGTAGCCCGTCTCGTTGGACATCTTCACGATCCCGATAGGCTCGTTCTCTATTACCATGCGAAGCACCTGCAGATGGCGCTCCAGCATGTCGACTTCCTTCTCAAGCCTGTCTATCATGGCAATTGTTAACTTGTGTTGGGTGGGTTTAAAAGTTACCCTCACACACCCGACCTTGCCGGTTTCACTGTACAGATTGGGGGGTGATAAAACCGTCGTAACGTTTCACATGGGGCGTGTTGGCGTACGCGAGCACACGCTGGGAGCCTCCGAGACGTCGGGTGGTCGCTGGGCGCAGCCTGGCCCCCGGTCAGTCGTAACTGTGAGACCGTAATCTGTTTATCATGGTGGACGGAACGTCCGGTCGATGACCGTAACCATCGTCGGCTCACAGCTCGGCGACGAGGGCAAGGGCGGCATCGTCGACCTGTACGGCGACGACGTGGACGTCGTCGCGCGGTATCAGGGCGGCGACAACGCCGGCCACACCGTCGTTCACGAGGGCGAGACGTACAAGCTCTCGCTGGTTCCGAGCGGAGCCATCCGCGGCAAGGTCGGCGTGCTGGGCAACGGCTGCGTCGTCAACCCGCGAACACTGTTCGACGAGCTAGACACACTCCAGGAGCGCGGGCTGGACCCGGACGTGCGTATCGCCAAGCGCGCCCATATCATCTTCCCGTTCCACCGCGTGCTCGACGGTATCGAAGAGCAAGTCAAGAGCGAATCCGACAGCGAAGTCGGCACCACGGGCCGGGGTATCGGCCCGACCTACGAGGACAAGGCCGGCCGCCGGGGCATCCGGGCCGGCGACCTGCTACACCCCGACGTGCTCCGTGAGCGACTGGAGTACATCGTCCCGCAGAAACGCGCCGTGGTCGAGGACGTCTACGGAATGGACGCCGACGACCTGGAGAACCCCGAAGCGCTGGACGTGGACGCCCTCTACGAGGAGTTCCGCGACTACGGCGAGCGCTTCGCCGAGGAGGACATGACCGTCAACGCCAGCGTCTTCCTCAGCGAGAAGATGGCCGAGAGAAAGAACGTGATGCTCGAAGGCGCCCAGGGGACCACCATCGACATCGACCACGGGAACTACCCCTACGTCACCTCCTCTAACCCCACCGCGGGCGGCGCCACTACGGGCACCGGACTCAGCCCCGGCGTCGTCGGCGGCGGCGAGGTAATCGGTATCGTCAAGGCCTACCTGACCCGCGTCGGTAGCGGGCCCCTGCCCACGGAGCTGGGCGGCGTCGTCGGCGACACGCCCGGCTACGAAGAACAGGGCGAAGGGGAAAACGAGGAACTCGCGACCCAGATTCGCGAGGAGGGCGGCGAGTACGGTACCGTCACTGGGCGACCCCGACGGGTCGCCTGGCTCGACATGCCGATGTTGCGCCACGCCGCGCGCGTCTCAGGCTTTACCGGCCTCGCCATCAACCACCTCGACGTCCTGGCCGGACTGGACGAGGTGAAGGTCGGCGACGCCTACCGGCTAGACGGCGAGGAGCTGCACACGCTGCCGGCCACCACCGAGGAGTGGGGCCGCTGTGAGGCCACCTACCGGACCTTCGACGGCTGGCCCGAAGTCGACTGGGGCGCGGCCGCAAGCGAAGGGTTCGAGGCGCTGCCCGAGAACGCGCGGACCTACGTCGAGTACATCGAGGACGAACTGGACACGCCGGCCTACGCCATCGGCGTCGGCCCCGGCCGCGGCGAGACTATCGTCCGCGAGCGCCCATTCTAGGCACGGACGACAGGGTTGTCGGCAGACAGTATCCTTTTATTCCTACCGCTCCGACCAGCGGGTATGAAAGAGGACCTGATGGACATCATCTGCTGTCCGCTGGACAAACACGACCTCGACCTCGACGTCGCGGAGCGCGACGACGAGGAGATTCTCTCGGGCACCCTCACCTGCACGGAGTGCGGTGAGCGCTTCCCCATCGAGGACGGCATCCCGAACCTCCTCCCGCCGGACATGCGCGAGGAAGCCCCCGCGTAACCGCCTGAAGGTTTTTCTTTCGGCGTGACAGACAGTCTAGAGTGTCCGACGCCCTGACTGTCCACGTCAATCGGGAGTCTCTCCACAGCCTGTCGGTCCCCGACAGCTTCGAGGCGAGTGACAGCTTCGACGTGGTGCTGGTCAACCACGGCGAGTCCACACACGTCCACCTCCATCTCGACGACGCGCTCTCCGAACAGGCCGCCGTCGAGGCCCCGAATCACCACGTCGAGGGCGGTGGTGAACGCGCAGTCCGGGTGCGACGCACCGATGACGGTCGCGCCCGTGGGAACCTGAAAGTGGTCACCGCCTACGGCGCGACGACCCGCCTCGTCGACGTGGTGCTGACCGAGCCAGTGGCCACCGATGAACCGGTCGAGGTCGACGAGGAGCTGGCGAAACCCCAGCCACGGACCGACGACAGAGAGCTTCCGACGGTCGGGTCGGTCCCGCTGGGCCCCCTGCTGGCCGCGAGCGGGGCGGCTGTCGGGCTCGGGGTCGGCGCCGGCGCGGTCACTGGAAGCGGCATCGTCGCAGTCGCTATCCTCGGGCTGGTGCTGCTTTCGATTGTCGTCGCCGTGGTGGTCGCGAACCGGCGCTAGTCGTCTGTCTCGACCCCGGCGAGGTTGCCGTCGTCGTCGAACAGTTTCGCGCGCAGGAACCGCGTCCGGTAGCGGTTCGCGCCGTCGTAGACGTCGGCCTCGCGGATGTCACCGGCCCGGCCGTCGGCGACGGCGTCGATAATCGCCTCGACCTGCTCTTTCTCGCTCGGTGTCAGTTCGAACTCGTAGGTCTGGGCCTGCTCGCCCTCCAGTTTCGTCCACTGGCGCGCGGCGGCGATGACCAGCGAGCAGGGCTCCCGGCAGGGGAACTCACCGTCGCCGCCGTCTACATCTAGTTCCGTCTCCTCGTCGTACTCCCACTCGCGGCGTTTCAGACACTGGGAGTCATCACAACAGGCCTCGGCGACCCAGTTGACGTGTTCGTACCCCTCGCCGCGGTCCCAGGTGCGGACGACGCCGTAGATGCCGGTCTGGCGTTCTACGGTCTCGTGCCAGTGGTCGACGTCGAGTTCGCCCTCGCGCTCGCGGTGCCAGTTCTGGACCGTCGCCGGATAGAACGCGTGGACGGCTTCCACGACGTCCGCGGCGTCGAGGTCGGGGAACTGCCAGCCGGTCTGTAGCGACGGCGCGGTCTTCAGCGGGCGGTAGTCGCCGTCGTCGTCGTGCTTGGCGATGTCGCGCGCATCGAGGGGGTCCTCGTGGGCCGTCAGCTCGTCGGCGGGAGTCGCCGCGTCCGCGACGTGTCTGAGGTCGTAGCTTCGGCCGCGGTCGCCGTCGAGCGAGACGGTGACCTGTAGCTGGCCCCACTCTGTCGCCAGACCGTCGGCGAGCGCGTCGTAGCGGTCCGGAACGGTGTGCTCCTCGGCGCCTTCCAGCCAGCGCAGGAACGCCCACCGGGCGTCCGTCTGTGGCGCGACCGCGTGCCAGAAGTACCAGTTCCCCACGTGGGGGTCTTCGGCTGCTTTCTCTTGAAGGGCGTCCTCGTCGAGCCCGCTGGTCGCTTCGGCGGGTGTCTCGAACGTGTAGCCGTCCTCGCCGACCTCGACGCGGAGGCCGTCGAAGTCGATGCCGTCCGGCGCGGTAGCCACCAGCGCGTCCACCGGGTCCTCGTCCATACCGGAACACGGGACTCACGTGAAAAAAGCTAGCCGGTTCGGTCGGGGCTTGCCGCCACTCCCCGGCGTTCATACTGTCGACTGTAAGTACGTGGAGATATTCGGCACCCGTAGTGCCGAATTCTTCCGTAATGTTACAGCCGACAGTATCAGTCGCCCGCCGCCGACCCCGCGCCGCTCTCCCCGCGGACCTGCTCGATGGCCGCGCTCACGTCGGCGCCGGCCTCGGCCGCCCGCTCCAGGACGACGTCGGCCATCAGCGGCTCTGTCCCGACGGCACCGGCGTACCAGATGTCGTGGCCGTCGACGGTCTCGGGGACGCCCCAGCCGTCGCGGTAGTCCTCACACAGCCCCATATCCTCGGGGATGTCCTCCTGGGTGTGGTAGCCGTCGGCGATGAACAGCGGGACGACGACGACGTCCTCGCTCTCGAAGAAGTCAGTCACGTCGTCGACCTCGGGGTCCTCGTCCATGAACAGCGCCTTCACCTCGTCGAAGCGGCCCATCTCGGCGATGCGGTCGGCGTGGTACTCGATAGCCTTCGCGGAGTTCTCGTTGCGCTCGGTGCCGTGGCCGACGACCGCGAGGCCGAAGTCCTCGCCGACGCCGGGGTCGCCGGTCACCGACTTCGCGCGCTGGACGATGACGTCGCTCATCGAATCGTGGGTGCCGACCGGCCCACAGTAGTGGACGGTCTGACCGGTGTCGTCGGCGGTGACCGTGGCGAAATCTGCGCTCGTGCCATCGGAGTCCCACAGCTCGGGGTCCCAGTCGTCCAGGCGGAACTCCCGGGGGATGACCTGCTCGGTGAAATAGCCCTCCGAGATGAACAGGGGCACGAGATACACCTCGTCGGCGTCCACGGTGCGAAGAGCCTCCCGAAAGTGCGGTTCCTCCTTCCAGAAAGACTCTCTGACCTCGCTGAACGCGCCGGTCGCGCGGATGGTGTCGGCGTGCGAGAACGTCGGCGTACTCGACTCGGCGTTCAGGTGCGAGCCGTGGGCGGCGATGACGAGCGCTTGCTCCATAGGGGGGCCTTAGGCGGAATCGGCCTTAGGGGCTTCGCCACGCGAACGGGACCAACGCAGGCGACACCCTGGCAATACTGCCCTATTCGTCTGCTATCTCCGTCACGTGACGCGGGGCGAGCGAGTCCGACTTGACGAGTCGAACACCGAGTTCGTCGGCCAGCTGCTCGTCGGCGTCACGAACCGTTCCCGTCGTCGCCAGCATCACCGTGTCGGTTCCGGCGGCCCCCGTAATCGCGTCGCAGTGTTCGATGCTGCTCCTGACAGTCCCGTCTTCGGGACTGTGGACGACGACACCCATCAGTTCGTCCCCACACTCGGCGAGCAGGTCGAACGGGCCCGACGCCTCGGGACGGAGTGACCAACCGGTATCCGAAAGCACCCTGCTGACCATCTCCGTCACGGCCTCAATCATCGGCGGGTCCGTCGTGTCACTCATCGTCGCCACGTTACGGAGCCGGACCCCACGGTCGGCGGCCAGTCGCGCGTCAACGGTTCGGACTGTGCCAGTCGTCGCAAGCATCACGGTGTCAGTACCTGCCGCACCCGTAATCGCGTCACAGCGCTTGATTATGTCCCGGTCTATCTCCCCGTCGTCGGGGCAGTGCACGACGACACCGACCAGCTCGTCTTCGCGCTCGGCGAGCAGGTCGAACGGGCTCTCGGCCCGGGCGCCACGGGCCCGCCAGTCGGTCTTCGCAAGCGCCTGCAGGATGTCGTCTATCGCCGTCTCCCTGTCCGGTTTGTCGGACTGGTCGTCCCTGTCCGCTGCCCGACCGTCCGTGGACGACGGGGAGCCAGCCGACGCCGTGTCGGGTCGCCCGGACTGGGACTCCGCCACCGCCGGTATGAGTTCGGCCACCTGGTCGCGCTCGAAGGACTTCGCCGAACCGAACGTCGTCCGGAACAGGCCCTGAATCGACTTGGTCGCACTCTGTACGCGACCAGGGGCCTGACACGCCGCACTCCGCTGTTTGAGGTAATCCGCCACCTCGGTGAGGCCGTCGGCCGCCGTTTGAATACCCCAGCTCGTTTCGTCGTCCCGGTCGATACACAGCTTCCCGATTCGGCCGTCCGTCTTCGTGGCTACGCCGGTAATGGCCGAGAAATCGATTGTGAACTGGTCGTCACCGCCTACCTTGCCGACCAGCGCGATTAGCCGGCGGTCCGTGACGACCACGACGGTCTGATACCTGCTGTCAGGAATCACGTGCCTGGACGTGCCGCTCTCTATCTCGATACCCTGCTTCCGGTTCGTCAGCACGTACTGAACCGTCTCGTCGGCCTCGACGGCGTCTATCGCCGGCCCGTCCGCCAGGTACTCGCCGGACAGATAGCCCCCCCTGACCCGGTCGGTGAGTACCGACGGCGAGTCGTCGTCGGTTACCTCGATGATTTGGCCCACGGTTTTCACCCCAGATGACACCCGTCCACCCACACAGATGACACCAGTTAAGTAAGGTTCCATCTCCAGGGACAAAAATCTTCACTGCTCGAACGCGGACTAGATGATATCGCTGTGAGCGAACTGCCCGGCCCCCGTGGGCCGAGTCGATACCGACGAGACCGCTGGCCGGGTTCGCCCGGTAGCGCGGCCGCCACCTGTGCCGGTCACACTTTTGGTTCCTGCCGACTCAGAGAGGCACATGTCACTGGCCGCCGCCACCCGCGAGGCCGTCCGCGAGCGCCCCTTCCTCTACGACGCGCTCGCCGCTGGTGTCGTCAACTACACCGCAGCCGCCAGAACGCTCGACGTCGACGGCGACACCGACGCCCTCGCTACCGCATTGCGCCGGTTCGCCGACGAACTGGCCGACGACCCGACTCACGAGAGCGAGGCGCGCGTCTCGATGCAGAGTGGCCTCGGCCACGTCGACGACGGTGACGCGCTCTTCGTGGTGGGCGACACCCGCCTGGCTGGCGGGGCCGGCTCGCTGACCGGTATCGTCGCCAGCGGCGACCTCGAACCCGCGGCGCTCGGGGACGTGCTCGGGCGACTTCGCGCAGCCGATATCGCCGCCGAAGCCGCCGGCGTCGGCGACGAGACCCTCGTCGTCGCGGTCGAACGCCGAGACGGCCCCGACGCGCTCCGTGTCGTCGAGGGTGCTGTCGGTCGGTAGCGAGTCGGTCTCGCCCGCTTCGACGCCTTGAAGCGGCCCGGTCTGGTGAATGCAGGTAATGACGCTGCGCGTGACGAACACGCTGACCGGCGAGACAGAGCCCTTCGAGCCACGCGACCCCGATTCGGTGTTGCTGTACTACTGCGGGCTCACCACGTCGGACCCGCCCCACCTGGGCCACGCCCGCGGGTGGGTCCACGTGGACGTGATCGCCCGGTGGCTGGAGTGGTTGGGGTACGACGTCCGCCACGTCGAGAACTTCACCGACGTCAACGAGAAAATCGTCGCTCGCGTCGGCGAGGACGGCGAGAGCGAATCGGACGTCGCGCGCCACTACGTCCAGCAGGTACTCGAGGACATGCGGGCGCTGAATCTGGACCGCGCGGAGGTGTACCCGCGCGTCTCCGAACACGTGCCCGAGATTATCTCGCTCGTCGAACGGCTTATCGAGAGCGGCCACGCCTACGAGGTAGCGGGCTCCGTCTACTTCGACGTGACCAGCTTCGAGGGGTACGGCAAGCTCTCGGGCCAGTCGGTCGAAGACCTGCAGTCGCAGGGAGCGGCCACCGGCGAGAAACGGAACCCCGCGGACTTCGCCCTCTGGAAGGCCGGCGGCGTCGACCCGGAGGACATCGCCGACCACCAGCACCCAGAGGCCGCACCCGCCGCGGAAGCCTGTGAGACGGCCCAGACGTGGGACTCGCCGTGGGGCGATGGCCGACCCGGCTGGCACATCGAGTGTTCGGCGATGTCGATGACCCATCTGGACGAGACCATCGACATCCACGTCGGCGGGCAGGACCTGGTCTTTCCCCACCACGAGAACGAGGTGGCCCAGAGCGAGGCCGCAACCGGACAGCGCTTCGCGGACTACTGGCTCCACGTCCGGCTGCTGGAGACGAAAGGCGAGAAGATGTCCTCCTCACTGGGGAACTTCTTCACAGTGAACGCAGCCGTCGAAGAGTTCGGTCCGGACGTCCTTCGCACGTTCCTCCTGTCGACGGCCTACACCTCCAGAGCCACCTACAGCGAGGAGACCATCGGGGAGGCCCAGGAGCGCTGGGACCGCCTCCAGCGGGGCTACGAGCGCGCGGTCGACGCCTGTGACGACGTCGACGCCTACGCCACCGTCACCCACGACGGGCTCCGGGCGGCGGTCGCCGAGGCACGCGAGACCTTCGAAGCAGCGATGAACGATGACTTCAACACCCGCGAGGCGATGACCGCGCTGCTGGATCTCACGGGCGAAGTGAACGCCTACGTCGACGACCACACCGAGTACGACTACGTCGCGCTCCGGCGGGCCGTCGAGACCTTCGAGGAGTTCGGCGGCGGCGTCCTCGGGCTCGCCTTCGGCGAGAGCGACGAAGGGGGCGACGTGTCGCTGGCCGGCGACCTCGTCGACCTCGTCCTCCAGGCCCGCGAGGACGAACGAGCGGCGGGCAACTACGAACGCGCCGACGAACTGCGCGACGAACTCGAAGCGCTGGGCGTCGAGGTCCAAGACACCGACGACGGACCGACCTACCGTCTCGGTGAAAATAACTGACTGCGAGAGCGTCGCCCCCTACCAACGTCTGACTTCTACGCGGCCCGAGCCACGAAACTTATCATCGAGTAATGTACTCACTACTGGTATGCGACGGATACTACTGACAGCGATTGTTGCCTTGGTTGTCGTCTCCTCGGGCTGTGTCGGGCTGATAACGGGCGAGACAGTCGAATTCGAGGCCAACAACGCTACGGTCGAAGAGGACGCACGCTCTTCGGCTGGCTACGAACTGAACAATTCCTCTGAACAGTCTATCACCCGCGACGTGGAGTTCCTGGGCCAGGAGCGAACTATCCGCATCGTCAACCAGGTCAGCAGGTACACCAGCGGCGGCTCGCTGGCGGACGTCGTTGACAGCGAGACGCTACCAGAAAACGAGACGCTACCAGAAGACGAGAGGCTGGCAGAGAACGAAACTCTCCAGCAAGAAATCGAGAACGAGACGAGCAGTGACACCCAGGTCGCCGACCTCAAACAGTTTATTGTCGTCTCGTCGCCGGGTGCGAAGGTAGCTGGTCAGACGCTCAACCCCGCGGCGAGCTGGTCGAGCGACCGCATCCTCGAACAGGTGGCAGATCAGACCGGGCAGCTTGACGACATCGAGTCAGACGGAAGCCGGAACGCCGAGTCCCTTGGCGATGAACGCGAGGTCAGTGAGTTCACAGCGACTACCGAACTAAAGGGCCAGGAGATAGACGTCAGGCTTCACGTCGTCAGCTTCGAACACGAAGGTGACGTCGTCATCGCAGTCGGTGCCCACCCGGAAGAGATAGACGAAGAGGAGAACGTCGACGAGCTGCTCGAAGGTATCGAGCACAACGGTAACTGAGCGAGCGCCACGTTTTTCGGTCTCAGACCAGCGCGTAGATCATCAACAGGCAGAAGTAGATGACCACGAGCGCGCCCAGCGCTCGCAGTCGGAAGTTCCCCAGCGCCGACTCCTCTGCCTCGTGGGCCGCCCGGAACGCTGCGATTTCGTCGTCGTCAAGCTGTGCTGGGTGGTCCAGCCCGCGATGCAGGGCGAGCCACTCCTCACGGGCGAAGGGGCGCCCGCAGTAGCGACACTCGTGGGCCTCGGCGTTCTCGGGGACGTCGTAGTCGTCGGTCATAAGTACGGGAGCGACACCTCCGGTCGGGTGATGACCCACAGGCTCGTCATCGTGTAAAACACCATCACGGCGATGAATGGGTACTGTGAGCGGACGGCCTGGAGCCGTGACGGGAAGGTTTCGTAGGCGGCGGCGTGGGCCACCCAGATCGCGACGAGGTGGCCGACGACGACGGCGGCGATTCCGACACTACCGAACCAGCCCGGCGGCTCGTAGACGGGCACCGCGCCGGGGTCCGACAGCGGCGAGAGCAGAGTGACCCACAGCGCCGGTGCGAGCACGAGGAAGTAGCCCAGGTAGTGTGCGAAGTGGTAGCCCGCGGCGATGGCCAGAAGCGGCGGGGCGAAGCGCTCGGCGAGGTCGGTCTCGTCGAGGTATGTGTCGGCGGCCCGGCGGCTCAGCCGGACGGCGAGCCAGTACGCGCCAAGGAAGAGTCCGAATCCGGCGGCCAGCGCGATCGGATAGAGCAGCTGTGGCGGGAGGCCGGCCTCCACCAGCGGCGTTGTCAGGTCGGTGAACGCAGGCGTCGTCACCAGCCCGTCGAAGGTGGTCCCCCACAGCAGGGCGACGATGAAAGCCACCTCGTCGCGGCCGTCGACTAACCGCGGCGTCGAGAGGTCCATCCCGGGGAGTCGCAGCCGGAGGCCGCTGTCGGCCCGGCCGATGGGCGCGACGCGGCCGTAGTAGCGGAACACGCGTTCGACCGGGTCTGCCTCCGCGAACCACGTTTCCCGTCCGAAGACGACGGCCCCCGACAGCGTCAGCACGCTGTACCCGACGATGGCGGTCGCCAGCAGGCGCGGGTCGTCGGCCAGCGGACTCACGACTTCGAGCCAGATGAGCGCCAGCAGGCCGACGACGCTGGGCCAGGCGCCCACGCGGGCGGGGTAGTCCCGCTCAAGCGACGGGAGCGCCAGCGCGATGGTATCGAGCGGATTCAGTAGCCGCCAGGTGTTACCGATGAGATACGTCGTCATGGCCAGTCCGGCCCACCAGCCGACCCACACCAGCAGGATGGCGAGGTTCGTCTGCGGGGTCGTCGGCCCGAAAAAGCCGATTCCGAGGACGGTCACGTACCCGGCGAGGCCGACGGCGCGGGCACCCAATACGGGAAGTCGCGAGTCGCTTACCGAAAGCGGCGCACCCCAGTCGTGGATACGCTCGATGAACGACCGGTCGGTGACGAAAGAGGCCAGCAGGAACGAGGCTCCGACGGCGGCGCCGCCCGTCGAGAGGAACAGCCACGTCGGCACCGTGATGGATTCGCGACCGCCTCCCGCGAGACTACCCCCGTGGGCCGAGACGGTCCCTGCCGCCAGCAGCAACGACAGCGTCCCCGCCAGCCAGCCGACGACGCGGCGTCGCGTGGTCATCAGCGGCCCTACGAGTCTCGTCCCCCTGTAGCTTCCGACATCGGCGCCACGTGCCCCGGCTGAGACACGGCTCGAGGTATCTCCCTTCGGTCAGCCGCTCGATCCACGGTGCTCCGGTCGCCGTTCCGCCTCGAGGTATCTCCCTTCGGTCGATACCTCGCTCTCCTCGCCTGTTCCACGGTTCACTACGTTCACCGTTCCACTTCGAGACGTCTCCCGTCGGTCGACGCCTCGCCCGCTCCGCCTCGAGGAATCTCACTACGTTCGAATCCTCGCCCGCTCGACGGCTCGCTCCGCTCGCCGTTCCGCTTCGAGGTGCTTCCCTCCGGTCAGCACCTCGCCGCCAATGGGATGGGCTTTTGATACTCCGTCCGTAAGGGGGCGATATGAGTACATCCGACGAACACGAGGGAGGGCACGAACACCACCTCCCAGCGACCGAGGACTGGCCACACGGCTTCGGTGAGGCGAGCTGGTGGCCCTTCATCACGGCTATCGGCGGGTCGGGGATATACATTGGGGCGGCGCTGTTCGTCCTCTCGATGGGCGAAGACGCCCTCGTGAGTACGACCATCGGCGCCGGCGCCACCGTCGGCAGCATCGGCCTGTTCCTGGTCGGTATCTACGGCTGGCTGTATCACGCCTTCGTCGTCGACTTCTGGGAGCGGGGCACCGACCACCACTCCGGGCGCACGCTGAAGTTCGCGATGCTGCTGTTCCTTGGCTCCGAGGTGGCGACCTTCGGCGCCGGCTTCGTCTACTACTTCTTCGTCCGCGGGAGCGACGTCTGGCTCGCCGCCGACATCCC
The DNA here is from genome assembly GCF_029338235.1 of Haloarcula rara. GTDB lineage: Archaea > Halobacteriota > Halobacteria > Halobacteriales > Haloarculaceae > Haloarcula > Haloarcula rara. The sequence continues at coordinate 2,547,503 of NZ_CP119785.1, read as the reverse complement.
CGAGGTGTGGGGGTCGCTCGTCATCGTCAACACGCTCATCCTTATTGCCAGCTCGGTCACCCTCCACTACAGCCACATCGCACTGCGGAACGGCAACCGCTCTCGCTTCCTGAAGCTCATGGGCGTGACGCTCCTGCTGGGCATCGTCTTCATCGGCGGGCAGGTGTACGAGTACTACGAGTTCATCGTCCACGAGGGCTTTACCATCGGTGAGGGTATCTACGGCTCGGCGTTTTACGGGCTGACCGGGCTCCACGGCCTGCACGTGACGATGGGAGCGGTCCTGCTGGGTATCGTCTTCGTCCGTGGCTGGTACGGACAGTACTCCGCCGAGCGCCACACCTCGGTCTCGACCGCCTCGATGTACTGGCACTTCGTCGACGTCGTCTGGGTGTTCCTGGTCGTCGTCCTCTACGTCGGCGCGAACGTGGTCTAACGCTTAAGCACGTTCCCCTCTCTTGCGTTTGCATGGAAACGTTAGACGTCAGCGACGGCTTCGACGTCCACGACTACCGCCACGGGCTGAAACTGCTCAAACAGGACCGCGGGACGATGACGCTGGAAAATCGTGAGGGGTTCGCCTGCCCGGCCTGTGGCGAGCCCTTCGAGCGATTGTTCGTCAGCGAGCGACGGACCAACAGCTTCGACGACCCGGGTACGTCGTTCTGTCTCGCCCGGACCGACGATAACCTGCTCGTACTCACGCACTGACTGGTCACTCTTCCCTGGCCGGTGCGCTGTCCTCGCGAACGAGCGCGAGGTAGCGGGCGACGAACGCCTCGGCAGTTTCCGCCCCCTCCGCTTCGACGAGGCTGTCCTCCAACCCGTCGCGCGGGCTGTGACAGCACGCCCGGTCACAGGGCTTGCAGAGGTACTCGAAGGATTTGCGCTCGCGGTCCCATCGGTCGCCGTACTTGTCGTACTCGCGGGCCGCCGAGCGCGCCACAGTCTCCCCGCAGGCGATACAGGTGACGGTCGTCTCGTCACGGTGCCAGGCGTTCCGAAAACTCATCGCTACACACGCACCTCCGTGATTGACACAGCATCGGTGGTCGCCATGTCCGTGCGTTCACAGCTCCACACACTCGTTCTTGTGCCCCAGCTTAGAGGGTCGTTTATCAGTGATGGGGAGCGGCTACACACCCGGGAGAGGTCGTCACGGCCCTTTCGGGACACTGACCGAGAAATTAACGACGGAAGTTTATAACGATTTATCATCTATATTTACGAGATGCGCGCCGCCAGACTACACGAGTACACGGACGAGATGGAGGACGGACTGTCCATCGACGAGGTGGACGAGCCAGCAGTAACAAACAGCGACGACGTCATCGTCGAGGTCGAGGGGGCTGGCTGGTGCCAGACGGACAACCACATCATCGAGGGGATGTGGGAACCGTACGTTCCACAGCCACTCCCGATGACGCTGGGCCACGAGAACGCGGGGACCGTCGTCGAGGTCGGCGAAGAGGTACAGCTGGTCGAACCCGGTGACCAGGTAATCTGCCACCCGGTCCAGACCTGCGGGACCTGCCGCCCCTGTCGGCAGGGCGAGACGATGTACTGCGAGAACGACGCGTTCAACGGGCTGACGACGGACGGCGGCTTCGCGGACCTGCTGCACACGAGCGAGCGGTCGGTCATCCCGCTGCCCGACGGCGTCGACCCGGCCGATATCGCACCCCACGCAGACGCCGGCATCACCGCCTACCACGCCGCGAAGAAGGCGGTCCGGGACCTCAACCCCGGCGACGCGGCCGTGGTCATCGGTGTGGGCGGGCTCGGACACATCGGTTTGCAGTGTCTCGACGCGATGAGCGCCGCCGATATCGTCGGCGTGGACATCAAACAGGCCGCGCGTGACCTCGCGGAGGACATCGGTGCCCACTACACCATCGACCCGACGAGCGAGGACGTGGCCAACGAAATCGAGGGCATCACCGACGGCGTCGGTGCCGCCCAGGTGCTCGATTTCGTCGGCGCCGACGAGACGACATCGCTGGCGCCCGACATCGTCGCGGCCGGCGGCGACCACCACATCATCGGCTACGGCGGCCACATCCACGAACCCGCACAGGCACTCGTCAACGGCGAGTTCGCCTACCAGGGGAACATCGTCGGCCGCTACGCCGAACTGCAGGAGCTAGTCGCGCTGGTCGAACGCGACGCCGTCGACCTCCACACCACCCAGTACGACCTGGAAGACATCAACGACGTGGCGGTGAAGCTCGAAGAGCGCGAGATAGAGGGGCGGGCAGTCATCATTCCGTGAGCGACCAGGGTCCCAGAGAACCGTGCCGTCAGCTAGTTCACACCCACCCTTTTGACTGCCGCCCGACTGTATACAGGTATGCCCGCTCCGTCACAGCTAGTCACCGGGGCGTTACAGATGGGCCCGGGCCCTGGCCCGCAAGTAGAGCCGGTCGCGAACCCGTTCCTTAATCTGGTCGGGAGCGCTATCGGTGCCTTCCTCACTACACTGGTCGTCGGGGCGATTCTGGTCGCCGTCGCGCCCGACTACACCGAGCGAAAGATGGCTGCTTTGCTCGACGAGCCCGGTAGTTCCCTGCTCTACGGGTTCGTCTCGCTGATTTTCTCCGCCCTCGTGATCTTCCTGCTCGCGATCACCATCTTCGGCATCATCGTCGCAATCCCGCTCGCAATCGTGCTGTACGTCGTCTGGGCGGTCGGCGGCGCCATCGCCTTTATCGCCATCGGCGAGCGCCTCGTCGGGCGCGACGGCGGCTGGGTGAAACCGCTCCTCGTCGGGGCCGGCATCAACGGCGCGCTGACGCTGACCGGTATCGGCGGTATCGTCACGTTCGCTATCGGCGCGGCCGGCTTCGGGGCCGTGTTGCGGGGCTATCTGGGGTGACTCGAGTCGCTCCCCTCTCGCTTTCGGAGCAGAAAGTCGGTGGAGGTTGTGAACTACGCTCGAGAACCTGCGCGTAGCCCAGAACCTCGGTCTAGTTCAAATCACTCCACAGAGACCGCTCTCGACCTCGTGTTACTCGGTCAGAAAGAGCCGGTGGAGGGATTTGAACCACGGTCGGAGCAGAGCTCCTTCCTGATTCAAATCCCCCACATGGTTGCTTCGCTCTTCACGTCCGTTCGTCGCAGAAGCAAGCCGGTGGAGGGATTTGAACCCTCGGCCTAATCCTTACGAAGGATTCGCTCTGCCAGTCTGAGCTACACCGGCGCATTGGCACACCCGACCAAGCACGCGTTACGACAGCACGTCTACAGTGTGCCACTCGGCAATACAGGATAGTGCCGATAACCGCAATAAGGATTGCGAATCGCGGCCGTCTTCAAGCGGGTTTCGTCCCGACGATAGTGACCGGAACGGGCGATTCCAGCAGGACTTGCTGGGAGACGCTGCCGAAGATGACCTTGCCGGTCGGCGAGCGCTTTCGCGACCCCATGACGATGTGGTCGGCGTCGTGGTCTTCGGCCAGGTCGAGGATACCGTCGGCCGGCGGGAGACGGGCCCCAGCGAGGGTCACGTCGTAGCCGCGCTCTTCGAGGTAGTCCCGCGCGAGGACGACAGTCTCGACCTCCGCCAGACTTTCGGGGTCGTCGGGGTCTTTGACGTCGTCCGGTGGGAGCGCGTGGGTGATGACGACCTCGATGTTCGCCGCGTCTGTCGGCAGGTCCTCGACGAAGGCGGCCTGCCCGCGGGCTCGGTCCGGGTCCGTATCGACGGGGACGAGTATCCGGTACATTGTAATGGAAGGGACCGTCGGGTCCCGTTGACTAAAAATTCAGCGGGGGACCCCGTAACTTTTGCCACTCAGGTCGTCACCGCCGTAATCGGGCGTCGATGACGACGTTGTGCTCGCCGGGGGCGTACGACCGGACGGTCCGGCGGGTCTCGATACTCACCTCGTAGGCCGGCTCTGCAGCCGCCCGAATCGCCCGCTCGCCCGGTCCGAACGGCTCCGTGTCGGGCTGGATGTCGTAGTAGTGTATCGTGCAGTCGTCGCCGGCCAGCTCGACTGCCGTCGCCAGAAACTCGTCGGCACTGTGTGGCAGGTTCATCACGAGACGGTCGGCCCACCCCTCGTAGTCGGCCGCGAGCTCGCGGACGTCACCACAGAGTGCCGTGATTTGGTCTATGACACCGTTTCGCGCTGCATTATGTCGGAGATACTCGATAGCTTGCTCGTTGATATCCGTTCCGACGCAGGTCGCACCGCGCTTTGCGAACGGCACGACGAAGGGGCCGACGCCGGCGAACATATCGAACGCGTGCTCGCCCTCGCGAACCTGCTCGACCACGCGGTGGCGCTCGGTCGCCAGCCTCGGTGAGAAATACACCTCGGCGAGGTCGAGTTCGAACGCACAGCCGTACTCCCGGTGGACGACTTCGGTCGTCTCACCGGCCAGAATCTCCCAGTCGCGGACCCGCTCGGTCCCCTTTATTTTCGAGGCGCGGTTCAACACCCCCTCGACTGGCAGGTCCGACGCCACGATGGCGTCCGCGATTCGCTGGGCACGCTCGTGGTCGTCCTCGTCGATGATGACCAGGTCCCCGAGCCGTTCGTAGCTCGGCGCAAAGCCCAGCTCGTCGGCCGGCATCGTCTGGCCCTCCCGGACCGGCGCGTCGAACTCCACGACATCGAAGCAGTCTGGCACCACAGAAGGGTCCGTCACTGGCACGTACAGCACGCCGTCCTCGACAGTGATGTCGTAGCCGTCGTCGATGGCATCCGCCTCGGCCAGTCGCTGGCGAGTCGCCTCGCCCTCCGTGACTGGCACGCGAACGCAGGGAACGCCCATGCGCTCTTTCCCCCGTCGGGAGCGGTAAGCCTGACGCTTCGCGCCCTTTATCCCCCGGGCCGACCGACGGGCGGGTATGCTCACTTTCGTCGGCCTCGGCCTCTACGACGAACGCTCCGTCACCATCGAGGGACGCGACGCCATCAGCGATGCGGACCGCATCTTCGCTGAGTTCTACACCAGCCGCCTCGTCGGGACGGACCTCGAGACACTGGAAGCGTTCCACGACACCGACATCGAGGTCCGTGACCGCGCCGGCGTCGAACAGGACCCCGAGCCGGTTCTCGACGCCGCACAGGGCGAGGACGTCGTCTTCCTCACCGCCGGGGATACGATGGTTTCGACGACCCACACCGACCTGCGCATCCGGGCCGAAGAGCGCGGCATCGAGACCCGCATCGTCCACGGCACCACCGCACAGACGGCCGCCGGCTCGCTCACCGGGCTCCAGAACTACCGCTTCGGGAAGGCCACGACACTGCCCTTCGAGAAGGCCCACGGGGGCGATGGCGTCCCGGACAGCGTCGTCGCGACTATCGAAGACAACCAGGCTCGTGACCTCCACACGCTCGTCTATCTCGACATCAAGGTCGACGACCCCCACTGGGCCGCAAGCGACGACACCTACATGACCGCCGACCAGGCTGCCGAACTGCTCGCCGCGGCGTTCCCCGACCAGCTGGCCGTCGTCGTCGCCCGCGCCGGAAGCCCCGACCCGCTGGTCGCCGTCGACTCACTGTCGGCGCTCGCAAAGCGGACCTTCGGCGACCCGCTCCATCTGCTGGTGATACCTGCACAGCTCCATCCGATAGAAGACGAGGCGCTTTCGGCTATCGCCGACGACTAATCGTCGCTCGGGGACGCGACGTCCTCCGGGTCACCGCTCTGGTCGAGCGCCGCTGCCAGATCGTATTCGGTACCCGTCACCAAGAAGAGGAGGTCCTCGACCAGCACGGTCACTTCCGGGAGTTCCCGGACCAGAAAGTACGTAATCGCCACCATGGCGACGACCGAGCCCGTCTGTGCGAGGATACGGTCTGCCACGTAGTACGACACCATCTGGGGGTCCTCGATACTGAACAGCGCCATCACCAGCTCCGGGAATATCTGCATCCGCTGCTCGCCAAAGGAGACGGCGATGAACACGTTTCGGACCAGGTTCAACACGTAGATGACTGACACCGTCATAGCCAGCGCGCGGAGCTTGCGCCGCCACGGCGCCGACACGGACAGAATACCGCCCACGAAGATGGCGATGCTTCCGATGCCGGTACAGGCCAGGATTATCGTGTACGTTATGGGCTGGGAGTTGCCCTCGAACCAGAACGTGCTGTCGTAGGGGTACGGTTTGTCGGCTATCGGGACGCCGTTATGGGATAGTCCGTCGACGACGAGCGGGTCCAGCCCCAGCAGCGCCAATAGGAACGCCGTCTGGTCGGCGACAGATTCGACGATGGCCTGACGTAGCGGGCCGATGGTGAGGAAGGGGACGTACACCAGCCCCATCAGCCCCACCGCTCGCGTGAGCACGAACAGCGAGTCCCGGCCCTGATACAGGTGATAACCCGCCCAGACCGACAGCGGTACCGCCGCGAAACTCCCGACCCCCTCGATGAGGCTCTTCTGTGTCAGCGTGAAATGCGGGATGAGGACCAGCCAGAACGCCCCGAAGGCGACCCAGCCCGCCACAGCGACCCGGCGGGCCCACTCCACGTCGTACCGGGCCACGACAGCACTACCCAGAAACGCCGCGAGAACGACCCACATCAGCGGTTCCGACCAGACGAGCGGGTCGAAAGAGACCCCGCCAGCGGAGATGGTCGACTGAAGCACGGGGAGACGCATTGTGTTACCTTTGCCAATCCGGCCTAAATGCTTTGTCGTTAGGCGTACGTGTGCGCCGAGCACCCAGCGCGGCCGCTACCGGAGTAGCGCGCAAAAAAGTTCGAAAGTCAAGGACGGGGCGGTCCCGTTAGTTGTTGCGTCGGACTGCGAGCAGCGCAGCAGCGACGAGCGCGATGAGAGCGAGCGCGGCCGTGAAGCCAGGCCCGCTACCACTGCTGGTTCCGGTCTCGGTCGCGGTGTCGCCGCCTTCAGTGGCCGTGTCCGTGTCCGGCTCGGGCGTTGCCGTGTCCGTGTCCGTCGGCTCGGGCGTTGCCGTGTCCGTGTCCGTCGGCTCGTCCGGCGTCTCCGTTGCCGTGTCCGTGTCCGGCGTATCCGTCACCGGGTCAGTGCTGGCGTCGACGAGTCGACCGTCGTAGTCGTCAGAGTCGACGGTAGTGACGACGGCAGTGAACTCGGAGCCAGCGCTGTTCTCGCTGAAGTCAGCGGTCGCGGTGAAGGTGCCGTCCTGCTGGACGACCGCTTCAGGCCGCTTCACGAACGGATCGCCGCTCGTGTCGCTGTCGAGTTCGAGGTCGACCTCGGTGCCCGGTGCGAGGTTCGTCTCACCAGTCACTTCCTGCTCGGAAGCAGCTTCGAGGACGATCTCGTCGTCTTCGTTAGTGTCGAGTTCTGCATCGCGGTCTTCGACGTCGAAGTCACCAGTAACCGTGGCGTCGTCGTCGACGAGGTCACTGTTGTCGTAGACCGTGAAGTTCGCGGTGAACTCGTCACCGTCGTCGAACTCGTAGTCGGTATCGTTCTCGAACGTGTCGACCATCGCGGTGCTGTCGACGACAACGAAGTGCTGGTCGTTCTCGTCATCGTAGATGACGGAGAAGTTCTCGGTGGTGAGGTCACCGACCGGAACTTCCGGCTCGTCCTGGTTCGGAACCGGCGGGCCCTCGAAGTTCAGGCCGACCAGTCGGTCGCTTGCGTCAGCCTGGGAGGCCTGACCGTACAGCACAGACGCCGAGTCGCCAGTGTCGCGGTTCTCGAGAGCGCCCTCGAGACCGGAGGCCTGGACCTGCACGACGACCGTGTCGCCTGCTGCGACGGAGTCGGTCTGCGTGAGGTTGTTGTCGACGTAGTTGTCGATGTTCTCGGCATCCTCGCCGTCGAGGTCGTCGTAGGTGTCTTCAGGCGCCGTCCAGACCTGGAGGTCGTCGACGGACGCGTCGTTCAGCTGAAGCGTTGCGCGGGCGTCAGCGTTGTTGCTGTTGACCGAGTTCTGGAAGCCCTCGGTGACGAACAGGTCGTAGTTGGTCGAGTCGAGGATGTCAGTACCGGACGGCTCGTTACCGAGGTCGGTAGCGCTCGTGACAGTGACGTCCGTGTCGTCGTCACCCGCGACCAGTTCGGTCTCGTTCGGGTTCCCAGCCGTGAAGCTGTTGAACTCGACGTATGCGACACCGTCTTCGTCATCGTCCGTGACTTCGGCCACGAGAGCGTAGCCGTTGTTGGACTCCTGACCAAGCTGGATCGTCGCTTCGTCGGTGTTCTCCATCTCGACGGTGATGTTGACGATGTCACCGCGCTGGTCCACGTAGACGTTGTCATCGAAGTCAGCCGACGCATCGCCAGTGTCGGTGACTTCGATGTCGTCGGCGTCGGATGCGTCAGAGTCCGTCACGTTCGCTTCGAACGTGTAGGTGTCAGCGTCCTGGCCGTCGAAGTCGAGGTTGAACTCGGTGTCACCAGCGACTTCGATCACGTCGTCGTCCTCAGAGACGTCATCTTCGACTGCGTCGCCAAAGATCTCCTGGAGGTCCTCATCGTCAAGACCGTCGGCGGAGATGTTGACGTTGTAGTCGTTACGCTTGTCGGATTCGATCTCGTAATCGACTGTGGCGGAGCCACCGGAGTTGCCGACAGAGGAATCCTCGAACTCAGCGGTGAGGTCCTGGCTGACGACTTCGAACTCAGCGTCACTCGTGTTCGACTCGGTCGGTTCTTCAGTGGACTGCAAGGAGCCATCGTCGAACACCACGACGTCACCGCTCTCGTCCACGATGACGAAGTCACCGCTGGAGAGTTCACCGTCGAGCGTGAACTCGATCGTGCTGCCAGACGCATCCAGCGTGCGGATGAGCGTCCCGGGCTCGCCATCTTCGACCGCACGGACGCGGTAATCTTGAGTGTCGTCAAGGTTATCTGCCGTTACATCCTGGCCAGCGAAGTAGCTGGAACCAGAATTCAGGTTGCCTGCTTGCGCAGCGGCACTTCCGGTCAGCGCGATGGACCCGGCGAATACCGAGAAGACCATCAGCGCAGCCAGAATCAGGCTACGGAGCTTGTCTGAATTGTTTGTCATAGTTGTTGGTTGCTATCGGGCGGCGTCAGCCGTTTTCCACGTGGTCGGGACGTGGTCACCGCGACCACGCATAGACCGAACCGGTGTACTCACTTCTGGCGCCATGGGTAGGGGTACGGATGTAACCTACGTCGGATGTTATAAATGCTTTGTGGTCAAGGGTGTGGGATGACATAGTTCCCCACACCCGAATTCCAAGCATAGAGCCGCTCCTGTGCCAGTATAAGGGCTTTGTGGCGACTATCAGATATGTGTCATTCGTGCGTCTGACAGCATGGGTTCAAATACCAAGGGGAAGCCGGATTTCCCCCGCTAAGCGCACTCCCTTGCGGCCATTGACCAGCCGGGCGGTCACGGTGTCACTCGCTGGTACCTATCCGTTGTTTACATAGCGCGCACAGCTTAGTGCCGTTTGCTCACTGCTGGTGCCAATGCAAAAGCGGTGGGCAAACCCTCACCACTGGTCGCAGTGAGAGAGCTCCACTACTGCTCTGTGGTTCGCTTCGCTGACCGCATCGCCTCGGAGTTTTACGCGTTGTGGAAAACCTCGCTACTCCGCTGCGGTTCCCTGCGGTCACCGGTCCGGTACGGGATTTCTCGCAAAACGAGACATCTCGCGACTGCTCTGCGGTTCGTTTCACTCACCGCTTCGCTGCGAGGAACACTCCCGTTGGTCACGTTCCTCGCTACTCCTCCGCGGCTCACTTTGTTCGCCGCTTCGGTACGAGGTTTGCGCTCACTCCGCTCGCGCAAACCTCGCTACTCCCTAACAATCTCGACTTCATGACCCTGCGGGGTCTTGGTAAACGCGTAGCGGTCGTCACAGCTCTCGGGGTCGCGATAGTCCTCGGCGTTGCGCTGCATCAGTGTCTCCCACGTGTCGTGGAGGTCCTCTGTCCGAACCGCGACGTGGCCCCAGGCGTCGCCCACGTCGTAGCTGCGGCCGTCGTAGTTGTAGGTCAGCTCGACCGACATCGCCTCGTCGGCGGCGTCGCGAGGCTTCAGGAAGTACAGCGCAAAGGAGGAGTGTTCGGACCGGCGGAACATCTCGTAGTCCAGTTTCCGGGTGTACCAGCCGATCGCCTTGTCGGCGTCTTCGACCCGCAGCATGGTGTGGTCGAGGCTCCACTTCGCGCCGTGGTCGCGCTCGACGATTTCGACTTCGTGGCCGTCGGGGTCCTTGACGAAGGCATACGAGCCGCCACAGGAGTCTGGGTCGCGGTAGTCCTCGACACCGGCGTCCATCAGCTCCGCGTATGCGTCGTAGACGTCCTCACAGCGGACGGCGATGTGACCCCACGCGTCCCCGTGCGTGTACGTGCGGTCGTCGTGATTGTACGTGAGTTCGAGCAGCGCGCCTTCCTCGTGGACGTCTTCGGGACCGAGGAAGACGTTCGTGAACGTCTCGGCCTCCCAGCGCCCCTTCTCCTCGTAGTCGAGGTAGTCCTGATACCAGTCCAGTGACGCTTCGAGGTCTTCGACACGCATCATCGTATGGTCGAGTGTCAGCATGGTCGAAGGGTCGGCCCGAACGGCGAAAAGCGTACCGACGGCTCCTGTCAGTCAGTCGTCGTCCGGCGCTCCGTCGGCGGTGAGCAACGGCCAGTAGTACCACCAGACCGCCACGAGAATGCACACTGTCCCGACCGGTACTGCGAGGGACCCGAGTCGCCTGTTGAACCCGAGGAACACGCCGACCTGTGAGAGCGCCGCACCGACGAGCGCCAGCGCGGTGATGCGGGGGTCCTCGCGCCAGACCACACCGGAGAGCGCACTCAGGAGTGCAATAGCGTACAGCAACACGCCGGTGCGCCACGACCGGATGAACGACGGCAGGCCCTCGGTGTAGCTGAGGAAGTAGTCGTATATCGAGACGAACTGGAGCGGGTTCGTGTTCAGGAGCCCGGCCGGAAACACCAGCGTCAACTCGCTGCCGATGACCAGAACTGTCCACGGGAGCAGTCCCAGCACAGCGACGACGGCGAGGCGACGCCGCGAGTCAGCGACCATACCGGACCGGAGGACCGGAGACACATAGGTACGGTCATGCGCGTACGCGAGGCATTTCGCGGAACCGTTACCGTCGAGCGACGATACGAAGCACGTCCTCGTCGGCCAGTTCGTGGTCCCGACCGACCTGCTGTTCGTCGTGTTTCGCGCTCGGGCCGGTGACGCGAGCGAAGCGGAACCGCTCGTCGAAGCTCCCGCCCAGTTTCTCACAGGCGTCATCGACGGTGTCGCCTTCCCGGAGAATCAGGGGCTCTTCCCGGTCGACGCCCCGACCCGGCTTGTCCATGTAGATACGGATGAGGCCGAGTTCGTTCCAGATTCGCTCGACGAGTCCGTCCAGCCCCTTCTCCTTCTCGGCGCTGATGAAGATAGCGTCGTCGGGGTCGATATCGCGCTCTTCGAGCTCCGATTCCACGGTCGGGAGGTAGTCGGGTTCGATGAGGTCGGCCTTGTTGACCACGACGATGGAGGGCAGATAGACGCGGTTGTCCATCACGCCGTCGACGAGCCGGTCGATGTCGACTGACTCGCCGATGGTCACGTCGGCGTTGACGTAGCCGTGCTCGCGCAGGACGCCCTTGATGGTCTCTTCTTCCAGTTCGAGGTCGGCGGCCTTGTTGATAGAGAGCCCGTCTTTCCCCTTCTTCCGGATGTTGACTCGTGGGGGCTCTTCGTCGAGGCGAATCTTGTTCTGGTACAGCTCTTCGCTCAGGCGGTCGTACTGGTCGATGTCGAACACCGAGACCATGAAGACGATGAGGTCAGCGGTGCGGACAACCGACAGCACCTCCTGGCCGCCACCGCGTCCGCCCGCGGCCCCCTCGATGAGTCCCGGAACGTCGAGAATCTGGATGTTCGCCCCCTTGTGTTTGAGCATCCCCGGATAGACGTCAAGCGTCGTGAACTCGTAGGCCCCCGTCTCCGATTCGGCGTTCGTCAGCGCGTTCAACAGCGTGGACTTTCCGACGCTGGGGAACCCTACCAGGGCGACGGTGGCATCGCCGTGTTTCTCGACGCCGTAGCCGCCGCCCCCGCCAGACCCGGACTGCTGTTCTAACTTCTCTTTTTTCTCCGCGAGCTTCGACTTCAGCCGACCGATATGCGCTTCTGTCGACTTGTTGTAGGGCGTACTGGCGATTTCGTCTTCGAGTTCCTGAATCTCCTCTTCGAGCCCCATTGTGTGTACGTCGGCCGCGCACACCGAATAAGGCTTTCTTCCCTGGCCGAGGCCTCCCGTGACCCCTTGATTACCATGGTTAATCCCCGAAGATTTCGACACACCTATAGGACGCCCGCCACCAGCAACCGATAATGGTGAACGCGGACCGATTCCGTGACAGCACGCAGATTCTGTTACCTGCGGGTGCGTTAAACGGGATCCGTGACGAGCTGGAAGCCCGCTTTACCGTCACCGTCCGCACCGAGGACGAACAGGTCCGTATCATCGGCTCCCCCGTCGAGATCAAAGATGCCGGTGACTTCCTCGCGATGAACGGCGTTACCTTCGCGTGAACGAACCTTTTTCATCGTCGGGTTCGCGCTTCGCGCGAACCACTCCTTGAAAAACGTTCGCGAAAAAGGCCGGAATCGCCTGTGGCGATTCCGGGGAAACCGCTCGCCAGAGGCGAGCGGTATGCTTCCCGCTACAGCTACCGCTACCGACCACATCGTGTGTCGCCCTCACGCAGCGCCCCCCGAAACGCAATCCTTTAAACCGCCGAGAGGGATTGCTTGGACATGGCTGGAACTATCGAAGTGCTCGTCCCCGGCGGGCAGGCCAACCCTGGCCCGCCCCTCGGTCCCGAGCTGGGTCCGACACCCGTGGACGTGCAGGCAGTCGTGCAGGATATCAACGACCAGACGGAAGCGTTCGACGGGACGGAAGTCCCCGTCACCGTAGAGTACGACGACGACGGCAGCTTCACCATCGAGGTCGGTGTCCCGCCGACGGCCGAACTCGTCAAGGACGAGGCCGGCTTCGACACCGGCAGTGGCGAGCCCCACGAGGAGTTCGTCGCCAACCTCACCGTCGACCAGGTCATGCAGATCGCCGAGCAAAAGCAGTCCGACCTGCTCGCCTACGACCTGAAAAACGCCGCCAAGGAAGTCGTCGGCACCTGTGCATCACTGGGCGTCACCATCGAGGGTAACGACCCACGGGAGTTCAAGGAGCGCATCGACGGCGGCGAGTACGACGACGAGTTTGCGGCCCAGGCGTCGGCGTAAGCGACTCGGTTTGTGCGGTCTTCTCCGCGTTTTCCATCCGAGCAGCGACCGTTTTGTCCCCACCGGCGGGGGCTCGGACTGGCGGTTCGACGGCTTTAAGTTCCCGATAGGCTTCTTCTCCGACGAGACAGGCATCCGCCTGTTTCACTGACCCGTAGAAGCCGTTTGGCGTACTACGGAGGTGAACAATGGCAGACCAGGAAATTGAGAACGCAGTCTCTCGCGCACTCGAGGAGGCACCTGAGCGGAACTTCCGCGAAACGGTCGACCTCGCCGTGAACCTGCGCGACTTAGACCTTAACGACCCGTCGAACCGCGTCGACGAGTCCGTCGTTCTTCCATCCGGTACCGGACAGGAGACCACCATTGTGGTCTTCGCCGAGGGCGAGACAGCCCTCCGTGCCGAGGAAGTTGCAGACGACGTACTCGACGAGGACGAACTCGCAGAGCTTGGCGACGACGATGACGCCGCCAAGGATCTGGCCGATGAGACCGACTTCTTCATCGCGGAGAAGGGACTCATGCAGGACATCGGTCGCTATCTGGGGACCGTCCTCGGTCCGCGCGGGAAGATGCCGGAACCGCTCGACCCCGACGACGACGTCGTCGAGGTCGTCAACCGAATGAAAAACACCGTGCAGCTGCGCAGCGGTGAGCGTCGGACCTTCCACACTCGCGTGGGCGCCGAGGACATGTCCGCCGAGGACATCTCGGACAACATCGACGTCATCGTCCGCCGCCTGCACGCAGACCTCGAGAAGGGGCCGCTCAACGTCGACACCATCTACGTGAAGACGACGATGGGCCCCGCCGTGGAGGTGGCCTGATATGAGCGCCGAAGGCGAACGCAAGACAGAGACCATCCCGCAGTGGAAGCAGGAGGAAGTCGACGACATCGTCGAGATGATCGAGTCCTACGACTCGGTCGGCGTCGTCAACATCGCCGGGATTCCGTCCCGACAGCTCCAGGACATGCGCCGTGACCTGCACGGCACCGCGGAGCTTCGGGTCTCCCGGAACACCCTGCTGGTCCGCGCGCTCGAGGAGGTCGACGACGGCCTCGAAGACCTGACCGAGCACATCGCCGGCCAGGTCGGGCTCATTGGCACCGACAGCAACCCGTTCTCGCTGTACCAGGAACTGGAGGCCTCGAAGACGCCCGCGCCCATCGGCGCCGGCGAGGTCGCCCCGAACGACATCGTCGTGCCAGAGGGCGACACCGGCGTCGACCCCGGCCCGTTCGTCGGCGAGCTCCAGTCCATCGGCGCGGACGCTCGCATCCAGGAAGGGTCGATTCAGGTCCTCTCGGACTCCACCGTGCTCGACGCGGGCGAAGAGGTCTCACAGGACCTCGCGAACGTCCTCAACGAGCTCGACATCGAGCCCAAAGAGGTCGGTCTCGACCTCCGCGGCGTCTTCTCCGACGGCGTGCTCTTTGACCCCGAAGAGCTGGAAATCGACGTCGAGGAGTACGAGAGCGACATCACCGCAGCCGTCAGCGGGGCGTTCAACCTCTCGGTCAACGCCGAGTACCCGACCGCGACCACGCTCCCGACGATGCTGCAGACCGCGACCGGCGACGCCAAGAGCCTCGCGCTCTCGGCCGCCATCGAGGACCCCGAGGTCGTCCCCGATCTCATCAGCAAGGCCGACGCACAGCTCCGTGCCCTGGCCACGCAGATCGACGACCCGGACGCGCTGCCCGAGGAACTCCAGGACGTGGAGGCCACACCGGCAGCAGAGGAACAGGCTGACGACCAGACCGAGGACACCGACTCCGAGGACGCCGACGACGCCGAGGCCGAGACAGACGAGGCCGAGGACGACGATGACGACGAAGACGCCGGCGACGCGCTCGGAGCGATGTTCTAACCACACCAACACAGAACAATGGAATACGTTTACGCTGCACTCATCCTGAACGAATCGGGCGAAGAGATCAACGAAGACAACCTCACCGACGTGCTCGAATCCGCCGGTGTCTCCGTCGAGGAGTCACGCGTCAAGGCCCTCGTGGCCGCCCTCGAAGACGTCGACATCGAGGAGGCCGTCGAGCAGGCCGCCGCCGCACCCGTCGCCGCTGGCGGCGCCGCCGCACCCGCCGAGGGTGGCGACGAGGCCGACCACGACGAGCCGTCCGAGGAAGAGGTCGCCGAAGCCGAAGAAGAAGACGACGATGACGACGACGAGGCAGACGGCGAAGGCCTCGGCGAGCTGTTCGGTTAAATCGGCACAGACGGACTCCGTCTCAACCAGATACTTTTTTGACGCCATCGGGAAGCGGCCGCGCTGTCCGGAGCGGTTAGTCACTCGGCGATACGCCGGCGGACGGAAGTTCAAGTACGGGCGGGCGACCAGCCCCGGCCATGCTCCCGGTTAGATTCGCGGCCGACCCCGTCGGCGTCGCCGCCCTGCTCGCGGCTATCGCCGCCGGCATCGGTCTGGGGACCGTCAGCGGGCTGGTCCCCGGTCTCCACGCCAATACGCTCGCACTCCTGCTGGCGGCGACGGCAGGGTCGGTGCCGGGCCCGCGCGTCTACGTCGGGGCGGCGATGCTTTCCGCGGGAGTGACCCACACCTTTCTGGACGTGGTGCCGGCGCTTGCCCTGGGCGTTCCCGACCCGGCGATGGCCGCCGGCGCTTGCCCAGTCACCGGCTCGTCATCGAGGGGCGGGGCCGGGAGGCGTTGCGACTCTCGGCGCTGGGAAGCGCCAGTGCGGTGGTGCTTGCGGTGCCGCTTGCGGTCCCAGTCACGTGGCTGATGGTCCGTCTCTACCCGCTCGTCACCGCACACCTGCCGCTGGTACTCGGCAGTATCGCGGTACTGCTGGTGCTCTCGGAGCCGGGGTGGGACCGCCGAGTCGGCGCCCTGGTGTCGCTGGGGGCGAGCGGCGCCCTCGGGCTCGCCGTACTCGACGCGCCGGTCGTGGGGGCCCTCCCCGTCGCGGACGTGCTGGTCCCGGTGTTCTCGGGACTGTTCGGCGCGCCGGTGTTGCTGGCGGCCATCGAGGGCGAGGGCGTCCCGCCACAGGCCGACGCGGCGGTGACGACACCCCGGCGCACCGTCGCTGTGCTGGCGACCATCGGGACGCTATGCGGGGCCGTCGTCGGGTATCTGCCCGGCGTCTCCAGTGCTGTCGCCGCGACGCTGGCGCTGGGCCTGACCGCCCAGCGGGGGCCGCGAGCGTTCGTCGTGACGACCAGCGGCGTCAACACGGCGACTGCGGTGTTCGCCCTGTTCGCACTGGTCGTCTTCGGCGACCCTCGAACCGGTGTCCTGGTTGCGCTCGACCGTGCGAGCGTCCCGCTCGCACTGCCAGCGTTGCTCGCCGCGGTCGCCATCTCGGCGGTCGTCGCTGCCGTGCTCGTGCCCCGGCTCGGGGACCGCTATCTCAGGCGTATCGGGCGACTGGACCCGGCCAGGCTGTCGGTCGGCGTGCTCGTGGGCCTGTGCCTTCTCTCGGCCGTCTTCGCCGGCCCGCTCGGTGTCGGTATCTTCGCCGCCGCGACGCTTTTGGGCCACCTGCCACCGGCGACGGGCTGTCGGAGGGCGACACTCATGGGGGTGTTGCTGGTCCCGCTGGCGCTATAGATACTCGCGCCGGCGGAAGTGCAACAGCATGGTAGCGCCCATCAGAATCATGCCGAGCATCGCCGCCGGGTAGCCAAAGCGCCAGCCCAGCTCCGGCATATTGTACGGCCCGCCGGCGAAGTTCATCCCGTAGATACCGGCGACGAACGTGAGCGGGATGAAGATGGTCGCGACGACGGTGAGGACTTTCATCACCTCGTTGGTCGACTGCGAGACGGTGTTGAGATAGATGTCCCGCGCGCCGGAGACGAGGTCCCGGTAGGTCTCTGTCAGGTCGGCAATCTGGACGAGGTGGTCGTAGATGTCCCGGAAGTACTTCTCCGTCTGTGGCTGGATCTGTTTCGGGTCGCCCCGTGCCAGCAGGCCGACGGCCTCGCGGGCCGGCCACACCTGTTTGCGAAAGGAGAGCAGGTCCCGGCGGACGTCGTTTATCTTCTCGATGGTCTCGCTGTCGGTCGAGACCGTCACCTCCTCCTCTATCTCTTCGATGTCGGTCTCTATCTCGTCGAGCAGGTCGAAGTACGCGTCGACGATGACGTCGATGGCACGACAGGCAGTGAAATCCGGCCCCCGCTGGAGCAGTCGCTCGTCGCCGCGCTCGGCCGCGTCCATCACGCGCTGTATCGGCCCCTGCGGGCCGAAGCCGAGCGTGACTACCCAGTCCCGGCCGATGAAGATGCCGACCGGTCTGGTCGTCACCTCCTTCTCGAAGGTGGTCTCGCCGGAGGTGAGACTGACGGCTTTCAACAGGACGAAGGTGTACTCCCGGAACTCCTCTGTCTTAGCCCGCGCATCGCTGCGCATATCTTCGATAGCGAGCGGGTGGAGGTCGAAGGCCGACTGGACCGCCGCGACCTCCTCGTCGCTCGCCTCCGCGACGTGGACCCAGGTCGTCCCGGCGGCCCGTCGCGCCGCAGTGAGGTCGTCGTAGGCGACCGCTTCCTCGCCGGCGTAGACCAGCGCCGATATCACGCGGCCGCCTCCGTGGCGTCGGACCGTCCGACCGCAAGCAGCGTCACGCCGGTCATCACCGCCGTCAGTGAGAACGCGCGACCGGGGTAGGCGACGGTCGTCCCCGCGATATAGCCGACCACCCCACCGACGGTGAGCGCCAGTCCGAGGACCGAGAGGACGTTCATGCGCCCCAAATCACCGTGGCGAGATAAAAACGTACTCCCGACCGCTGGGGGAGCCTGTGGAGAAGCGACACGTTGATGGGTACAAGCGCCGGTAGCTTTCGGTATGGACCTGCGCGTCATCGACAAGTCGGAGACGGAGCTCTCTATCGAGATTGCGGGCGAAGACCACACCTTCATGAACGTCATCAAGGGTGCGCTGCTGGAGACCGAAGGCGTCACCGCGGCGACCTACGACGTCAACCCCGAGCAGTCCGGTGGGCAGACCGACCCCGTCCTGACCATCAAGACGGCGTCGGACGTGGACGCCCTCGACGCCCTCGAAGCGGGCACCGACCGCGTCATCGAGAAGGCAGACAACCTCACCGAGGCGTTCGAGGCTGCAGCGTAATTCTAGCAGACGACGTACGTGACGAAGACGGTGTCGTCGGGCGCGGCGTGGACGTCGACGCCGACAGTGTCGCCGTCACTGAACGCGTTGCCCCGCTCGACGTAGCTGTCGACCAGCGCAGTGGCCAGTGCGGTTTCGTTCTCGAAGTCACCTATCGGCTGGCCGGTCCGCTCCGGTGCGACCCGATAGCTGACGACGCTTGGCTGGTCACACGGGAGCTCGAACCGGCCGAAGGCTTCCCGGTCCGGCCCGTCGCCCTCCCCGGCGGCGTCGGTCACGGTCGCCTTGTTGTAGTACGCGGCGGCCTCGTCGCTGGTGGCGTTCCGGCCGAGTGCGCTCACGCTCTCGGCCTCGCGGCGCTCGTTCAGCTCGGCGACGTAGGCGTCCTCGACCGCGGTCAGCGAGAGCCCGCCGACGCTGTCGGCGCTACCCGGCGCCTCGGGCACCGGCGGCGGTCCGTCGGGGCCGCCCAGCGTCGGCAGTGAGATGACACCGACCGCCGACAGCAGCAGGACACCGAGCAGGAGCGCCACGACGGCGTAGCCGGCGACGTACTTCGGTTCGAGGACGTCGAGCCAGCGGGTGCCGATCTCGTCCAGCGGGTCCGTCTCCGGCGGCCCTTCACGGAGTTGTAGGTCCGCGCTCCCACAGCGCTTGCACGGCGGGGAGTTGCGCTGGTGAGACCGCCCACAGTCCTGACAGATCCAGACGGTCCCGCCGGGGACGACCTCGTGGTTGACCTGAGTCACCGCCTTCTCGAAACTGCCGTGCCCGCAGTTGTCACAGGGCGGGTCGTTCTCCTCGTGTGGTTTCTCGCACCACTCACACCGCCATTCCATCACTGCCCCTAGGTGACCGAGCTACAAAGGCGTCGCGGCATGGGCAGCCCCCGCCGAGGTCGCCAGCCCGTCTCGAACCGTTCGCGTCAGACGTTTGTTGCAAATGACACGGGCAGAGATGTTCCCGTGTATTTATGCTGTCACCTGTCGTGGCTAGGAACTAGATGAGAACCAGGTCAACGGGGGAGCCACAATCAGCCAGCCAGGCGGTGGTCGAAGCGGTCGCGGCACGGGCGGGCGTCGACCCGCTAGACCTCGAGACGCCGCTGTACGACGCTGTCGACCCGGACGAACTGGACACCTTACTCGAAGGGGCAAACCGGGGCGGCCGCTCGCCGGTCGAGGTAACGCTGCGCTACAACGGATATATGGTCACCGTCGACGGCGACCTGACGGTCACTATCACCGAGTGACTACAGGCGAACCGGGATTCCCTGCTCGTCGAGATACTGTTTGGTCTCCGCGATAGAGTACTCGCCGAAGTGGAAGATAGAGGCCGCCAGCCCGGCGTCGGCGCCGGCGTCGACGAACACCTCCGCCATGTCTTCGGGGCCGCCACAGCCAGAGGAGGCGATAACGGGCGTCGAGACGGCGTCACAGACCGCTTTCATCAGCGGAATATCGTAGCCGTCCTTGGTGCCGTCGGCGTCGATGGAGTTGACGAATATCTCCCCGGCACCGCGGCGCTCGGCTTCTTTGGCCCACTCGACGGCGTCTAGTCCCGTGCCCTCGCGGCCGCCCTTGACGGTACACTCGAACCAGCAGGACTCGCCGTCGACCTCGACGTACTGTTCGCCCTGCCCGTCGAAGCGCCGGCGCGCGTCCAGCGAGATGACGATACACTGGCTGCCAAAGGCAGCCGCGCCCTCGTCGATGAGGTCCGGGTTCGCGATAGCGCCCGAGTTTATCGAGACCTTGTCCGCGCCGGCTCGCAGCGTCTCCTTGATGTCGTCGCGAGTCCGGATGCCGCCGCCGACCGTCAGCGGGATGAAGACCTCGTCTGCCACGGCCGAGACGGTGTCGAGCATCGTCTCGCGGCCCTCAGCCGAGGCGGTGATGTCCAGAAAGACGAACTCGTCGGCCCCCGACTCGTTGTAGGCCTTGGCCATCTCCACCGGGTCACCGGTGTACTCCAGGTCCTCGAAGTTCACGCCGGTGTAGACGGCCGCGTCCCCGTTCTCGTCGACGTCCACGTCGATGCAGGGGATGATCCGCTTGGTGAGCGTCATTGAATACTCGTGGGTTCGCTACACGGCCGTTTCATCGTTTCGACTGATACGGAATATTGTAGCTGTTTACCGGCGATACCGGTACGAGACTACAATGTTCCGTATGCCGCAACTACTCCATGGCGCCGGTGAGGACCTCGACTTCCTCGTCGTCGAAGGCCGTGTAGTAGAGCCGTATCTCGTACATCTCGCCGCTGAAATACTGTCCGGGCGTCTCGCTGTCCCGTCCGATTCGCAAGTCGCCCATACTTATATTACCCGGAGAGTCATCGGTGCCTATCTTGCGCCCGTCGACGTACAGTGCCAGTTCGTCCTCGTCGAGAGTCCCGACGACCACGTGTTGCTCGCCCTCGCTGATGGTATCCTCGGTCTGGATACAGTTCCCGGCGGAACAGCCCCCACCACCGCCCTTGTTCGCGAGGAACCGCACTCTGTGGGTATCCCCGTCAGCGTCCCACAGCGTCACCAGCCAGTTGTCGTCGCCGTCGATGTGTTCGACCAGCTCCTGGGCGTCGCCTCCCCCGTCCTGCTGGTATCTGATTGCGATAGTGTATTCGGTGACCCCCTCTTCGGGCGCCTCCAGGTCGGGCACAGCGACCGAGTCGTCGGTCCCATCGAACTGGAGCGAGCCGTCGTTCCACCCGGGGTCGCCCTCAAGGCTACCGTCGTTGTCGTTGCCCGACCGGTCGACGAGCGTCGTGTCGCCGTCCTCGCCGTCGAACTGGTAGTAGGCGATGAAATCTCCGATTTCGGAGCGGTCGTCGACGGTCCGGTCGACCAGTACGGACTGTTCGCCGTCACGCGAGACGACCGTAATCCGGTCGCCGGGCGCCGTCGGCAGCAGGACCGACTGGCCCGCGCTTTCGGGCCCGAACGTCGCCACGCCGCGGCCGTTGAGCTGGACGCTGACGGTCGTGCTGATAGCGCCGGGTGTCATTCGAAGCCCGGCCGGCGTCTGCTCGTAGTCGAACGTCGCCGTGGCCTGGGGCGCGCCGGTGCCGTCCAGAAATGTCAGGGCACCGAGCGCGACGACGCCGCCAACGATGACGACGACGCCGACCAGCAGTAACACTCCCACGACCGTGGAGGCCCCACGTGCCGAACCCCGGAACATACCCTGATATATCAATACCATAGGCTAACCGTTTCGGTGGTTTCAGTGGTCGATATCCGCCACTACTCGCGGTCGGGAGCCAGACTCCGACAGTTACAGGTGGTCGCTCTCACATCATCAGGTATGGCAGACGACCACCACGACGAGGACCGGCCCGACTACGACCCAGAACACGTCGAACTGCCCGCGAAGGCGCCGCCACTGCGTTCGACAGCGCCACAGAGCGACTTCACGATGGGACAGGTCGGACAGGGCGCCGCCGTCGCGCTCGTCGGCCTCGTGTTGACGTTCGGTATCGCGCTGGCGCTCGTGTAGAAGACGTTTTCCGCTATTTCAGGCCAGTTCGTCCTCGATAGTGTCTCGTAGCTCGGCTATCTCGGCGGCGTCGTAGTGGAGCCGGTCGTCGTTGACTGTAATCGAGAGGTGGTTCGAGCCGTCGGCCTCGCCGATTTCGGTCACCGGGGCGACGCCGTCGAAGGCCTCCCGCACCGCCGCGGGGTCGGTCGTCTCGAAGACGACGCGACCGGGCTGTTCGTTGAACAGGAGCCGCTTGCGGGTTCCGCGGTCGACTGTCGAGAGGTCGACGCTGGCCCCGGCCTCGTCGTGGACCATCTCGGCCAGCGTCACCGCGAGGCCACCGTGGCTCACGTCGTGGGAGGCGAGCACGTGGTCTTCGTCGGCCACTTCGGCGATGGTCTCGACGAGTCCGGTCGGGTCGGCCGGCAGTTCGGGGAAGGCGTCGGTTCCGCCGAAGAGGGTCGTGTACTCGGAGCCGCCCAGTCGCGGGTCGGCTTCGCCCTCCAGTGCGAGGTCGCCGACGACCACGAGCGTCCCCTCGCCCGACAGCGACATCGGCGGGGCGTCGTACCCCTCCTTGACCCCGACCAGCGCGAGCGTCGGCGTCGGCGGGATGGGACCCGTCGCGGAGTCGTTGTACAGCGAGACGTTCCCGCCGACGACCGGCACGTCGAGTTCGCTGCACATGTCTGCCAGGCCGTCGACGATACCCTTGAAGCCGCCGTAGACGTCGGGCTTCTCGGGGTTGCCGCCGTTGAGGCAGTCGACCGCGGCGTGGGGCACGGCACCTTTGGCGGCGACGTTCGTGGCGTTCTCCAGGGCGACGGCGCGAGCGCCCTCGTAGGGCGCGGCGTCGGTCCAGTTGGGGTCCGCGCCGGCCGAGAAGGCCAGTCCGGTCCCAGACTCCCGAATCGCAAGCAGGGCGGCGTCGTCGCCGGGCAGCATACTCGTCCGGACCTGGACCTCGTGGTCGTACTGACGATACACCCACCGTTTCGAGGCCGTGTTCGGGCTGGCGACGATGCGGGCGAACGCTTCGTCCATCGCCGTCGTCGGCAGGTCCCGCTCCTGAATCGGCGGCTCCTCGCTCGGGAGGTCGTTCATCGGTGCGCCCTCGCCGAGGAAGTGGGCGTCCACGTCGACGACCGTCTCGCCCTCGAACGTACAGACGTAGTTCGTGCCGGCTTCGGTGAGTTCGCCGATGACCGAACAGCCCAGGTCGTAGCGGTCGGCCAGTTCGGCCACGCGGTCGACGTTCTCCGGCGCGACCTCGTACACCATCCGCTCCTGGCTCTCCGCGAGCAGGTACTCCATGGCGTTCATATTGGGTTCGCGCTCGTGGACCCGGTCCAGTTCGATGCGAGCGCCCAGCCCGCCCTTCGCGACGAGTTCGGAAGACGCGCCACCGAGGCCGGCCGCGCCGAGGTCACGCGCCGACTCTAGCAGCTCCTCGTCCAGCAGCGCCTCGTTGCACTCGATGAGCAGCTTCTCGGCGTAGGGGTCGCCGACCTGGACCGCCGGGCGGTCCTCGGTCTCGGCGTCCTCGGCGAGGTCCTCGCTGGCGAAAGAGGCCCCACCGAGGCCGTCTCGACCGGTCGAGTTCCCAACCAGCACCAGCTTGTTGCCCGGCTCCTGGGCCTCGGCGGTAATCGTCCGTTCGGGTTCGAGCAGTCCGATACAGGAGACGTTGACCAGCGGGTTGCCCTCGTAGTCCTCGTGGAAGGCGACCGACCCCGTGACCGTGGGGACGCCGATGCAGTTGCCGTAGTGGGAGATGCCCTCGACGACGCCTTCGAAGAGGTACTGAGAGTGTTCCCGCTCGAACTCGCCGAAGTACAGACAGTCGGCCAGCGCGATGGGGTAGGCGCCCATCGAGAGGGTGTCCCGGACGATACCGCCGACGCCGGTGGCCGCCCCGTCGAACGGGTCGACGTAGGAGGGGTGGTTGTGGGACTCGACGCCCATCGTGATGTACATCTCGTCGCCGTCGTAGGTCGGGAGGGAGACGACAGCGGCGTCGTCACCGGGACCGATGACGACCTGGTCGCCCTCACTGTCGAAGGCAGTCAGGAGCGGACGCGAGGAGCGGTAGGCACAGTGCTCGCTCCAGAGGTTCTCGAAGAGCGCGGCCTCTGCTCGCGTCGGCTCCCGACCGATTTCCTCGACCACGATGTCGTGGTCGCTGTCGGACAGGCTCATTAGGTGTGCGTGGCCCCCGGCCGGCTAAATCGCTTTCCATGCGGGCGCGATAGTCCCGGGTCAGTCGGCCGGCTCGGCGACCAGGCTGTCGACGTAGGCCGTCCAGCCCTGACGGAGGTCGTCGCTCACGTCCATCTCGAGGGCGACGGCGATGCCCGTCGACCCGTCGGCCGCCGCCAGCAGGAACGCGGCGGGCGCGCGTGGCTCGACGGGCCGGAACACGCCCTGGTCGACCCCGGTGGCGACGATATCGGTCAGCGCGTCCAGACACGCCGTCTCCAGCTCTAGCAGCGGCGCCCGGAGCGTCTCGTTGTACGGCGCGTGCGAGAGCAGCTCCATGATGGCGACGGCGATACCGGCGTACTGGTGGTCGGGGGTCCGAAAGAGGAAGTCGCAGGCGTCACGCAACGCCGCCTCCGGGTCGTCGGATTCGACCCGCAGCAGGTCCTCGCTCAGGTAGTCGGCGGCGCGGTCGAGGAAGGCCGCAATCATCTCGTCTTTCGTGTCGAAGTAGTAGTAGAGCCCCGCCTCGCTGTTCTCGTACTCTTCGGCGATTTTCGCCGTCGTCAGCCGCTCGTAGCCGTGCTGAGCGAGGGCTCGCTGGACCGCGACGGCGACGCTCTCGCGGGCCTCCGGGTCCATATCGGGGCTCGTCATACGGCCAAGTAGACGCTCAGTCGTTTCAGCGTTTCGTTGTACTGTGACAGGGCCTTTTTTCTCCTCGGTGCCGAAGGATACCTATGGTCCTCCCGCTGGAGATGGGGTGGCGCCATCTCCTCTTCGAGAACTGGCCCGTCGACCCGGCTCTGATGGACTCGCACCTGCCCGAGGCGTTGACCCCGGACACACACGACGGGTCGGCGTGGCTGTCGGTGGTCCCGTTTACGAACGTCGATGTCCGGCCGAAGGGGCTCCCACAGTGGGCCAGCGTCCCGCTTCCCGAACTCAACGTTCGGACCTACGTCACGCGCGATGGCGTCCCGAGCGTCTACTTCTTCAGCCTCGACGCACAGGGCATCAGCAGCGTCGTCGGCGCGCGCCTGTTCCACCACCTGCCGTACTACTACGCGCGCATCTCGCTGTCGTGGACGGACGGTCGCGTGCAGTTCCGCAGCCGGCGCAAACATCCGGGCGCGCGGCCCGCCCACTACGAGGCGACCTACTGGCCGACCGGCGAACCCTTCAGCGCCCCCGAGGACCCGCTTGGCGAGTTCCTCGTCGAGCGTTACCGGTTCTACACCGAGGCGCCGGACGGCACCCTCCGGTACACCGACGTCGCCCACGACCCGTGGACGCTGTATCCGGCCCGCGCGGAGGTCGAGACCGACACGCTCTGCTCGGCTGACGGGTTCGACCGACCCGACAGCGACCCGGTCCGCTTTTACAGCCCCGGCCTCGACGTGGTCGCCGAGCCCAGCAGACGCGCTCCGGCGGAGGGCGAGCCGTGAGCGACGGTGGCGACTACCCCGTCCTGCTGTTCGACGGCGTCTGCAACCTCTGTAACGGCGTCGTCCAGTTCATCATCCCGCGTGACCCTGAGGGACGAATCCACTTCGCCCCGTTGCAGTCGGCGGCGGGCAAGGCGTTGCTGTCGGGTCACGGGCTCCCACCGAGTGACCTCGACAGCGTCGTCCTCGTCGCGGACGGCGAGGTGTACCGGAAATCGGACGCTGTCATCCGGGTCGCCGAACTGCTCGGCTGGCCCTACCGGGCCGCGGCTGTGGGCCGCGCCGTCCCCGAATCGATTCGAGACACGCTGTACGACGTCGTCGCCGCCAACCGGTACGACGTGTTCGGCCGGAAGGACCGGTGTATGCTGCCCGACGACGACGTCAGCGACCGGTTCCTGGACTAGTCGAACAGCGCCAGGACGGCCCGGGCCGCCGCGGCCCTGTCAGCGGAATCGCATAGCCCTGCCCTCGGGGCTGCGAGGAGCCCGTCAACGAGGCGCTCGCTCAACGCCTCGACGGCGGCTCGTTGCTCGTCGGTGAGGTCTCCCTCTTCCCGTAGCCGCGACAGTGCCTGCTCCAGTTGCTCGGTCCTGACCGCCGCTGCTTCGCGGTCCAGCCGGTCTCGCGCCGTCGCCACGCCAGTCGACTCCGGCTCGTCCGGTACTGCCATCGTCGGTCAGGTGCCGGCCAGGCGGTCCGAGTACAGCGAGTAGGTCATCACCAGGAACCCGGCCGCGGTGAAGACACTCTCGATAGTGGTACTCACCACGATGGGGACTCCGGCCAGCTGGTTCAGACTTCCGGCCAGAACCGCACCGGCAGTGACCAGCCCGATACCGACCGAGAGGACCCGCATCGCCGTCGAGCGCGTGCGTCTGTACGCCCTGTACGTCAGTGTCGTCAACACCACCCCACAGGCGAGGGTGAGTGTCTTGGCCGCCACCAGGAAGACCGTGCTGAGCGAGGGCATCTTACCCGATACTGACACTCCCTGAAATAAATACGGTCGTCCGCGTTGTCAAAAACTGGGAACGCTACCGGACGTACAGCGAGTAGAGGATGACTCCGAGGCCGATGGCGGTCATCGAACTCGAGACGAGGACGCTGGTGTAAAGCAGGTTCTGGCCGAAGTATGTCCCGACGGCGATGTCAATCACGCCACCGAGTATCGCACCCACGGTGATGACACCGAAGCCCAGCGCGAGCCACCGGTGCTGTGGCATCCCCGTCCGGCGGTATGCCCTGTACGAGAAATGGGTGATGAGCCCACCCATGATGAGGATAAGTGTCTTCGCGACCACGATACCGATCTGCGAGCTTGGGATATGTACCATAGTTAGGTCTCCTTGCGAACTTCCGACCAGAGGTTCTCCAGGCGCTGGTCCGGCGACCGGGCCCGGTGGGCGATATCGACCTCGAACTCGCGGGAGTCGTCCAGCGCGATGACGACCTCCTCGAAGTCGATGGCGTAGCGGCTGGCGTGCTGGCCGTCCGACCGGACCTCGACGCCCTCGTACAGCAACGAGGAGTCCGTGAGCAGTTCCAGCTTCCGGTAGGTCGTAGAGAGTGGGACCCCGCTCGCCTCTGATATCTCGTTTGCGGTCATCGGTTCCGCCAGCACGCTGACGATCGTCCGACAGTCCTCGTCGTCCAGCGCGTCGAGCACCGTCGTCAGTGTCGGCGTCTCGTCGTCCGCCGCGGGGTCCCGGACCATCCTTGACAGGCGTTCTTGTCCCGACGGATTTAGTCTCACCGGCTCGTGAGTATGACGGCCGCTACAGCGTAGTTTCGGTGAGTTGGCATAAAATTTGGAGAGCGTGTGATATAAACACAACCGGCGTTCCCAATTTCCGGGAACAGTTCTGTCGGTCCGGGAACACCCCTCGGAGGGTTTGACACCCCGTCGCGAAACGCCACGTATGACCGACCAAGTCGAGTCGCACAGCTCCTCGGCAGGCCGGGTCGGGACATCCCCCGACGGTTCCCAGTCGCTGAGAACGCACTGGCAGCGTTTTTTCCGGACAACCCCTGGCACCGGTATGGAAACGCTGGAGACCGTCGACGCCCCGCGCGGAGACACCACTCGCGAGTGGGAAGTGTTCTGCCGCGAGACCGAATCGGAACCGCTCACCCACGTCGGCAGCGTGAGCGCACCGACGGCCGCCGTCGCCAGGGACCAGGCCGCGACGCTGTTCGGACACGCGACCGCTGCGCTGTGGCTCTGCCCGGCCGAAGAGACGGTCCGGGTCCAGGAGCGGGACCTCGGCGTCAGCGAGACAGCGGCGGCCGAGCCGGACGACGGTGAGTCGGCGCCCACGATGGATGCAGACCGGATGACCGACGAGACGCTCCGGGGTGAGGCCGAATGATATCTGTCTCGAAACTGCTGACCGGGCTTGACGCCGAGGGGGACGGCCTGCGCTACGACGCCGCCGACGAATCGACGAAGCGACAGATACGGGACCGGAAACAGCGCCGCCCAGTCGTCGTCTGGAACGTCACCAAGCAGTGTAACCTCTACTGTGACCACTGTTATGCCGCCGCCGACACCGGCATCGCCGACGGGGAGCTGTCGACAGCCGAAGGGAAGGCACTGCTCGACGACCTCGCGGACTACGGCGCGCCCGTCGTCCTGTTCTCGGGCGGCGAACCCCTCGTCCGCGAGGACCTCGAAGAACTCGTCGGCTACGCGGCCGACGCCGGTATCAGGCCCGTTCTCTCGACGAACGGGACCCTACTCACTCCCGAGCGGGCTCGCTCGCTCCGCGATGCGGGGCTGGCCTACGCCGGCGTCTCCGTCGACGGGCTGCCCGAGCGAAACGACGACTTCCGCGGCGTCGAGGGCGCCTTCGAGGGCGCGGTCCAGGGCATCGAGAACAGCCTCGACGCCGGCCTGAAGACCGGCCTGCGCTACACCATCACCGAGCGCAACGCCGCCGATCTTGAAGGGGTGGTGGACGTGCTGACCGACGTCGGCGTCGACCGTTTCTGCTTCTACCACCTGGACTACGGCGGCCGCGGGACCGAAATCGTCGACGCGGACCTCTCGCCCGCCGACCGCCGCGAGGCCGTCACACAGGTCTGTGACATGACCCGAGCGTACCACGACCGAGGCGAAGAGATAGAGACGCTGCTTGTGGGCAACTACGCCGACGCGGCCTATCTTGTGGAGTACGCCCGGGAACACATGGGCGAGGCCCAGGCCCGACGGGTCTACGAGTATCTCCGGGTCAACGGCGGCGACCCGACCGGCGAACGCGTCGCTGACATCGACTACCAGGGGAACGTCCATCTCACGCAGTTCTGGCAGGGCTACTCGCTGGGCAACGTCCGGGACCGCTCCTTTGGCGCCATCTGGGATGACGAGTCGAACCCGCTCCTGGGGGCGCTTCGCAATCGCGAGGCCCACCTCTCGGGGCGCTGTGCGGACTGTCGGTACGCCGAGGTGTGTCGCGGGGCCTCCAGACTCCGCGCGCTGACAGTCGAAAACGACCCATTCGCGCCCGACCCGCAGTGCTACCTGACCGACGAGGAAGTGACCGGTTCGAGGCCCTTCGACGGGGTGGCGTCGGACTGATACGGAATGTTGTAGCTAATTGTCGGTATGCGCCGAGCTCAGTGCCGGCGCTACCGTTCACACTCTACAACAATTCGTATGGACGCGGACCGGGGCGCTTTTGCCCCATCCATTGCTACCTCAGAGCGTGCTGTCGGTCGAGCTTCACACACACTCGTCGCTGTCCCACGACGGCCGGGACCCTATCGAGTTGCTCCTCGAACAGGCCCGCGCCGTGGGACTGGACGCCCTGGCCGTCACGGACCACGACGAACTCGAAGCCAGCCTCCGGGCCGCCGAGCTGGCCCCCGACTACGGGCTGGTGGGCATCCCCGGGATGGAGGTCACCACCGAGGCCGGACACGTCCTCGCGATCGGTATCACGGAAGCGATTCCCACGGGGCTGTCCTTCGCAGCGACGCTCGACCGCATCCGCGAGCAGGGCGGGCTGGCCGTGGTTCCCCATCCGTTCCAGGAGTCCCGCCACGGCGTCCTCGATAAGATATCCAAGGAGGAGCTCGCGACGGCCGACGCTATCGAGGTGTACAACTCCCGCCTGCTCACCGGGCGCTCGAACCGCCAGGCCGAGCGGTTCGCCAGACGGCGCGGGCTCCCGATGACCGCCGGGAGCGACGCCCACATCGCCGAGATGGTCGGGCAGGCGGTGACGACAGTCGACGCCGACGAGGCGTCGGTCGCCGCGATTCTTTCCGCCATCCGCGAGGGACGGACCACCGTCGAGGGAGAACGAACGCCGTGGCGCATCAGCTTACGGCAGGCCGCCGGCGGCGTCAAGCGCCGGATTACGGGCCGTCTTGACGGCTTGCTGGAGTGACCGATGCGTGGCGCACCGGAAGATGTCGTGCGCGACGCGCTGGCCAGTGGCGACCCGCTACCCGGCACGACCGGCTTCGCCGGTGCGATAGACGGCGTGCTGGTCAGGGACGTGCTCGGTCGGGAGCCGCTGTTCGTCGATGCAGGGGCGAGCGAGGGGACCCTGCCGGCCTGGAGCCGCGACCTCACCGACCTGCCGGCGCCCCAGCTGTTCCCGGCCGGACGAGTTCTGGGTACCGGCGAGCTTCGAGAAGCCTGGACGCTTCCTGACCCCGAGCCCTTCGACGACCGGGCGACTGCCGTCGAAGGCGTCCGTGACGCCGTCGAGACGAGCGTCGACTCGGTCGAGACTGACGGCCTGGCTATCGCCTTCTCGGGCGGGGTCGACTCCGCACTGCTTGCCGCTCGCCTCGACGCGCCGCTGTACGTCGCCGGCTTCCCGGAGAGTCACGACGTCGAAGCGGCGCGGTCGGCGGCCGACCTGCTCGACCGCGAGCTTCGGTTCGTCGAACTCACACACGACGCAATCGAGCGGGCGGTTCCCGAGATCGCTGCCGCGACGGGACGGACGGACGCGATGTCGGTCCAGATAGCACTGCCGCTGTATCTGACCGCCGAACGCGTCGCCGCCGACGGGTTCGACCGCCTCGCGCTGGGTCAGGGCGCCGACGAACTGTTCGGCGGGTACGCCAAGGTCGAGAAAGCGCCCGAGGACCCCCGCGTCGAGGCCGACACCGTCCGAGGTGCCCAGCGAGAGGTCGTCAACACGCTGCCCAAGCAGCTGCCCCGTGACGTGCTGGCGCTGCGCGGGGCCGGGGTCGAGCCAGTGACGCCGTTGCTCCACGACCGCGTCGTGTCGGTCGCGCTGCGGCTCGACGACCAGATGCTCGTCGACGGCGAGACCCGCAAGTGGGCGCTCCGACAGGCGGCGCTGGGGTCACTCCCCGAGGCCATCGCGATGCGGGACAAGAAGGCCGCCCAGTACGGTTCGCTGGCCGCGCGCGAACTCGACCGACTGGCCCGCCAGGCCGGCTACAAGCGCCGGATGGACGACCACGTGGGTCAGTATATCGAGTCCTTGCTGTAGCGTGGTCCCGAACACCGAGAGACCACGAAGCGATGCGGTGAGCGAAGCGAGGGGCGGGCATGGCACGGCCCTCGGTACGGAACGGAGAGGGACCTTCGGTCCCCTCAAGCAGTCGGGCGGCAACGCCGCCCGACGACGGGGAACGGAGTGACCCGTGAAGCGAAGGGAACCGCGGAGCAGTAGCGAACGGACGGCCTCTAACACGAGCCGGTCGGCCGCCAGCGTCGCTAGGCCGGCCCGTGATGACTACTCAGCGCACGAGCGGCCGTGGTCGCCCGTTCGTACTTGAACCTACGTGTGACTGTCAGCGACTGCCTCGATGGCCCGTTGACCGATTTCGACCACGTCCGCCGGAATCTCGTTACTGCAGGCGTCCAGTTCCGCGGCGGTAAACCACGTCCAGTCCTCGGCCGGCTGCTCGCCGGGCCCGGGCTGGATGTCCCTGGTTGGTGCGTGACCGTAGAAGATGAAGTCTATGTGCTGGTGGCCCACCGCGCCGTTCTGGTCGACGTTGATATCCTCGACCAGGAAGTGCTGGGGCTGAGGAATCGATCGGACTGTCTCGCTCGTAATCGCCTCCTGTGGGGCGACGAGGTCGACTGCCATCCCCAGTTCCTCCTCTGTCTCCCGCAGCGCGGCCTCGTGGGGGAGTTCGTCCCGGTCGAGATGGCCGCCGGCGGGCAGCCACATCTCCAGTTTGTCGTGTTCGTGCAACGCGACGGCTCCGTCGTGGACGGCGTAGATAGTCGCGACGAAATGGCGAGTCGTCTCCATAGGCGCGTCGACGTGTCCGGGGGAAAACTGCGTTTCGGAGCGTCGTATCCGGACTGGTGGCGTGTGTCCAGCCAGAAAGTCGCGGTTAGTAGGTGCTCACTGAAGAGCAGCCTCCGAAACTTAGGGGTGGACGCTGTCTTCGGCTTCTAGGAGCTCGTGGTAGCGGTTCCGAATTGTCACTTCGGAGATGCTCGCGACCTCGCTGACCTCGCTCTGGGTGACTTTCTCGTTTGTCAGCAGCGAGGCGGCGTAGACGGCCGCCGCAGCGAGACCGACGGGCGACTTCCCGGAGTGGACGCCCTCCTGCTTGGCGTTCTGGAGGAGCTGGCGGGCGCGCCGTTCGACCTCCTCGGAGAGGTCCAGGTCGGAGGCAAAGCGGGGGACGTAGCTCTCGGGGTCGGCAGGCTGGATTTCCAGCGAGAGTTCCCGGACCACATATCGGTAAGTACGAGCGATCTCGTCCTTGTCGACGCGGGAGACGTTGGCGATCTCGTCAAGCGAGCGGGGTGTCCCGGCCTGGCGGGCGGCGGCGTACAGCGACGCCGTCGAGACGCCTTCGATGGAGCGGCCCGGCAGCAGGTCCTCGTCGAGGGCACGCCGATAGATGACGCTCGCGGTCTCCCGGACGTTCTCGGGCAGCCCCAGCGCGGAGGCCATCCGGTCGATCTCACCGAGGGCCTGCTTGAGGTTGCGCTCCTTCGAGTCGCGGGTGCGAAAGCGTTCGTTCCAGGTCCGCAGGCGCTGCATCTTCTCGCGCTGGCGTGAGGACAGGGAGTTTCCGTAGGCGTCCTTGTCCTGCCAGCCGATGTTGGTCGACAGCCCCTTGTCGTGCATCATGTTGGTCGTGGGGGCGCCGACGCGGGACTTCTGGTCTTTCTCTTTGGAGTCGAACGCTCGCCACTCGGGGCCTGGGTCGATTTCGTCTTCCTCGACGACCAGACCGCAGTCTTCACAGACAGTCTCGCCGCGTTCACTGTCGGAGAGCAGCGAGCCACCACACTCTGGACAGACCAGTGACTCGTCTTCCTCGGTCTGCTCCTCTTCGGTTTCGCGCTCACTCGTGTATCGACGGATGGTGGTATCGGTCATTGGTTGGGCGAACAGGCGGGTCTGGGGACCCGAGAAACGTCTCTTGTACTCTTCTGTTGTGGCCTGAGCAACTTAAAACTTTTCCCAAATCACAAAGCTATGATTTTGTTTTCCGAACCACTGTTCGCGTTTACGGCGCAAATTACTGCTGCATGGTGAACCACCCAAAAGAGTTGGGCTCGCGGTTCCGAAACGCTTACCGCCGGGCCAGTACTCGGAAATCGCATGAGCGACAACGCTGTCGACGGCGACGAGGTCGCCCACATCGCCGACCTCGCCCGCATCGACCTGGACGACGGGGAGGTCGAGCGGTTCACCGAGCAGTTCGGCGAGATTCTGGCCGCGTTCGAGGCCCTCGACGAGGTGCCAGAGACCGACCGCGAGGCCGACCTGACCAACGTGATGCGCCCCGACGAGGTCCGTGAGGGCCTGACCCAGGAGGAAGCGCTCCAGAACGCCCCCGACTCGGAAGCCGGCCAGTTCAAAGGCCCGAAGGTGTCGTAGATGACCGACTACAACGCCTACATCGCCACCGACACCATCGAGGGCGCCGACGACGGGCCACTCGCCGGCCGCACCGTCGCAGTCAAAGACAACATCTCCACGAAAGGCGTCCAGACCACCTGTGGCTCGGCGATGCTCGACGGCTACGTCCCGCCCTACGACGCGACGGTCGTCGAACGCCTGAAAGACGCCGGCGCGACCATCCCCGGGAAGACCAACATGGACGAGTTCGGAATGGGCACCACGACGGAGACGTCGGCCTACGGCGCCGTCGAGAACCCGGCCGCCGAAGGGCGGGTCCCCGGTGGCTCCTCGGGCGGGTCCGCTGCTGTCGTCGCCGCCGGCGACGCGGACATGGCACTGGGCAGTGATACCGGCGGCTCGGTCCGCTGTCCCGCCGCCTTCTGCGGCGTCGTCGGTATCAAGCCCACCTACGGGCTGGTCTCCCGGTACGGCCTGGTGGCGTACGCCAACAGCTTAGAACAGATAGGGCCCATCGCCCGCTCCGTCGAGGACGCCGCGGAGCTACTGGAAGTCATCGCCGGCCCCGACGAGCGCGACGGGACGACACGTGACGCCCGCGAACACGGCACCGACTACGACTTCGCCGCGGCCGCAGACGGCGACGTCGACGGGCTCTCCCTCGGCGTCCCGACCGAGCTACTGGACGGCGCCGACGAACGTGTCGTCGAGACGTTCTGGGACGCTATCGACGAGCTGGAGGCCCAGGGCGCGAGCTACCACGAGGTCGACCTCCCCAGCGTCGAACACGCCGTCGAGGCCTACTACGTCATCGCCATGAGCGAGGCGTCCTCGAATCTCGCTCGGTTCGACGGCGTCCGCTACGGACAAGACGGCGGCGAAGGCAACTGGAACGAGTCGTTCGCCCAGTCCCGCGAGGCGGGCTTCGGCGAGGAGGTCAAACGTCGGGTCCTGCTCGGAACCTACGCGCTCTCGGCGGGCTATCACGACAAGTACTACAAGAAGGCCCAGGACGCCCGCGCGTGGGTCAAACAGGACTTCGACGAGGCGCTAACCGATGCCGACGTGCTCGCCTCACCGACGATGCCGGTGCCGCCGATGAAGCGCGGGGAGAGCCTAGACGATCCGCTGACGATGTATCTCGCCGACGCCAACACGACGCCGGTGAACCTGGCGAACCTGCCGGCCATCTCGGTCCCGGCCGGCGAGACCGACGACGGGCTCCCTGTCGGCCTCCAGCTCGTTGGGCCGGCCTTCGGCGAGAAGACGATTATCCGGGCCGGCAGCGCGCTGGCCTGACTGTTTCCGAACCGAATTCGCGCCCTTGGCGAGAATTCGGCCTTTGTGACCACCGTTAGAGAAGGCTCTGACGAGCCTTGTCTCGCTGCGCTCGACGAGACTCCGTTTTTCCAAGTGGGGGGTGTCCGCAGGAAAAAGGTGGACTGACAGGTTTTTACCGACCGCCTCTCTCTGTGAGGGTATGAGCGCCCTCGACTTTATTCGCTGGCCGCTGGTGGCGAAATCCGTCGCCGCAGGTACCGGTCTCGGGAGCATCTACGGCGTCGCCACGGGGGATTTCGTCTTCGGCCTCGTACTGGGGGCCATGTCAGGACTCGGCTTCGCCATCGGCCGGTCGTACACGTCGTAACCGCCGTTTTTCGTGGCCGACCGCCACCGAACAGTGACCGGCATCGGCGTCCGCACCTACTGCAGGACCGCGTCGTACACCTCGACCAGCCGGTCGACGGCGTGGCCGACACTGACAGCCTCGCGCCGGGCCAGACAGCGGTCCCGAAGCGTCGCCATCTCGTCGAGCACCCGCTCGATGGCCCGCTGGAACCCGTCCATGTCGCCCTCCTCGTAGCTGTAGCCGGTCTCGCCGTCGTCGATAGTGTCGCTGAGGGCGCCCGCGTCGACGCCGGCGACGGGCGTCCCACAGCAGTTGGCCTCCAGGGCGACAAGTCCCTGGGTCTCGACCGGGCTCGGGAAGGCAAAGACGTCGAGTGCCGCGTAGAAATCCGGAAGTTCCTCGCGGTCCAGAAAGCCCAGAAAGCGGACGTCGAGGTCGCTGGTCGCGGCCGCCGATTCGAGTTCCTCGCGCGCGGGGCCGTCGCCGCCGAAGACGACGGTCACGTCCAGCCCGGCACAGGCCGTGAGGATGTCACCCAGACACTTTTCGTGGCCGTGTCGACCAGTGTAACCCACCAGCGGCCCGTCGGGCAGGTCATATCGCTCGCGGAAGTCGTTGGTCTCGGGCGGGGCGAAAAAGTCCGTGTCGACACCGTTGGAGACGACTTCGACAGCCGTGTCGGCACCCAGCGTCCGGCGAACGTACTCTGCGGTGCGCTCGGTCGGCGTGATGATGCGGTCGGCGCCGTCGAGATACCACCGCTCGTACTGCTCGGCGCTGGACTGGACGGCCGACTCGACGAGGTGCGTCTTCGAGACGTACTCGGCGTACTCGCCGGTCGGGGTGTGGTACGAGGCGACCAGCGGTGCGTCTATCTTCCCGGCCAGACGCTTGCCGGCCATCCCCAGGCTGAAGGCGGTGTGTGCGTGGACCACGTCGGCGTTGCGGACCTTGCTCGGAATCTGTGGCATCCCGAGCCGGTACCCCTCGTAGAACGGGAACGGGAGGCTCCGGACGGGATACTCGCCAGCCACGGGAACGTGGTCGCTCTGCGGGTAGACCACGTCCATGCGGCCGCCGCGGGCCTGCCAGTGGTCGCGCCAGGTCTGGACCGTGTAGGTCACGCCGTTGACCGTCGGGAGGTAGGTGTCGGTGAACGCAGCGACCTGCGGCAGTGCCATGGCGACGGCGTAGACAGACCAACGGCTAAACCCTTGCCATTGACCGCTAGGCCCTACCGGACCGAAATCGCGGCCCTGGGTTCAGAATAGGCCCTCGTACACCTCGACTAGCCGGTCACCGACGCGGTCGAGACCGTGCTCGCGTGCCGTCGCCTTCGCGTTCTCGCCCAGGCGCTCGCGCAGGTCGGGGTTCGCTTCGAGCTGTGCGAGCGCCTCGCGGAACTCCCGCTGGTCGCTGCAGATGAGACAGTCGTGCCCGTTCTCGTAGTACTCCCGGAAGACGGGGATATCCGAAAGTACGACAGCCTTCCCACAGGCCATCGCTTCCAGGACGACGATACCCTGGTTTTCGACCTTCGAAGGAAAGAGGAAGACGTCGCCCGCACCGTAGGCCCCGCGGATGTCCTCGACCCAGCCGGTGAACGTGACGTTCTCCGGCGGGTCACTGGTCCACTTCCTGACCGCGTCGGAGCCGTGTGGGCCGTCGTCGTAGGTGCCAAACCAGGCGAAATCGTAGTCGGTCCCCTGGGCCAGCTCGCAGAACGTCGTCAGCCCCTTGCGCTCGAAGACGCTCCCGACGGCGAAGACGACCATCCCCTCCAGGTCGTAGCGGTCGCGGTACTCCTCGCGGAAGGCATCGAACCCGTCGAGTGGCTCGGTGTCGATACCGTTCGTCACTGGTTCGATGGGGGCGTCGACGGGATACGATTCGAGGACGCCTTTCGTGTACTCGGAGGGACACAGCACCTGGTCGGCCTGTGAGTAGAACCACTGCAGATACTCGCCCAGTGCCGGCGCGACCAGGTTCGAGCCGCGGAAGCTCCCCCGGAAGTCCTCGCGAGTGACGTGCGCATGTAGTACGAGCGGGATGTCGTTGCGCTTCGCGTGGCGGGCCACCGCGACCGACCCCGGGCCGATCATGTTGCAGTGAGCGATGTCGTACGTCTCGAAGACCGGGTCGTCGAAGGCCAGCTTCCCACCGACGGCCCACCCCGGATGGCCGTCCGTCCACGGGGACGTCACAACGTCGACACCGGCGTCGGCGAGCGCCTGGCGCTGGTGGTCGACAGAGGTGGCGATACCCGACCGGTCGAGCCGGTCTTCGAGTTCCAGATAGTTCAGGACGCGCACGACCGGTCGGAAAGCGGCCGCGAGCAAAACGCTACCGCCTCGTCGCCGTCCGGAAGGGGTTTGGGCCCCGCGACCGGACTCCCGACCGATGACAGACGAGGAGACCATCGCCCGCGAGCGCATCGAACGCCTGCAGTCGATGGCCCGCGACGCCGTCCGCGAGGGGCGTGACGAACGGGCCCGCGAGTACGTCCGGCGGGCACGCCGTATCGCCGAGCGGCATCGATTGCGCCTCCCGCGGGACTTTTCACACTCTATCTGTCGCTCCTGCGATACGTTCCTCGTCACCGGAAACAACGCCCGAGTGCGCACCCAGTCGGGCCACGTCGTCGTGACCTGTGACTGTGGCGAACAGGCACGCTATCCCTACGCGTGACCTGTTGGTGCGGGATTTAAATAACTCCATAGTCAGTGTCCGACTATGCCATCGAAATCCAGAGACCAGCGGATACACGACCTCGATGCGACACTCCGAGTCGGCAAGCACGGCGTCGAGTCAGTCGCCGACGAACTCGGCAACCAGCTCGAGGACAGCCAGTTCGTGAAGGTGAAGTTCCTCCGCGCCGCTCGCGGCGGGACCACGACCGAGGAACTCGCCGACGACCTCGCCGACCACGTGGGCGCTGACGTCGTCCAGGTCCGCGGACATACCGCTGTGTTCGAGCGATAATGCAGGTCCCGGCGATCTCGGCGGTACTCGACGATTTCCTCCCTGCCGGCGTGGCGGACACCATCGCGAGCACCATCGTCTTCGTCGGGGCGTTCGTCGCCGTCTACTTTTTCGGCCGGCTCGTCCTGACCCCCATCGTCGACCGGTCGCTCTCCTCGCGGGACCTCGACCAGCACGCGCGCAAACCTATCAAGAAAGTCTTTAGCATACTGCTGCTGTTTGTCGCTGTCACTGTCGCCTTCGGAATGGCGGGCTTCGACGACTTCCTGCAATCGCTCGCCACCGTCGGCGCCGCGGCGACGCTGGCTATCGGCTTTGCCCTGCAGGACGTGCTGAAGAACTTCGCCGCCGGCGTCTTCATCTTCACCGACAAGCCGTTCCGCATCGGCGACTGGATCGAGTGGGACGACAACGCGGGCGTCGTCGAGGACATCAGCCTCCGGGTCACCCGCGTGCGCACATTCGACAACGAACTGCTGACCGTTCCGAACTCGAACCTGACCGACGACGTCATCAAGAACCCCGTCGCCAAGGACCAGCTCCGGCTGAAGTTCCTCTTCGGTATCGGCTACGACGACGACATCGACAGGGCGACCGACATCATCCTCGAAGAGGCCGAGGCTCACGAGGGCATCCTCGAAGACCCCGCCCCGTCGGTCCGCCTGACGGAACTGGGCGACTCCTCGGTCGGCCTGCAGTCCCGCATCTGGATTGACAACCCCAGCCGCTCGGACTTCGTGAAGACCCGCGCCGAGTACGTCAAAGCGGTCAAAGAGCGGTTCGACGAAGAGGGCATCGACATCCCCTACCCGAACCGCACTATCAGCGGCGGGCTGGAAGTCGGCGACTTCGAGAGCGTCGCGGAGCCCGTAAACGACTAACGACCACTTTTCGGCTACCCACTTTTTGCACGCTCCGGCGGTCGAGCGTACTGCGCTCGACAAGACTCCGCGGCAAATACTTGGGGAAAATCGCGGCTTCGGCTCCCGTCGCGTGCCGAAGGCACGCGGTGGTCGCCTCGCCGCGGTCGAACCGGCGCCACAGCCGCCGGATACTACCTGCACTTGAAAATTTCTCTGTCAGCTAGAGCCCAGCCTACCCTTCCCCGGCTCGCGCGACGGAGCGCACTCGCGGCCCTGCCACCCCTATCGGAACGCACACTGCACACGCTTACAGTGGCAACTCCACAAGGACCGCTATGGGAAATCGAAGGTCGAACCCACCAGAAGTCTGCCCGGACTGTGGTGCAGTCGACGCCTATATGAAGCGGTACGAGACCGGGGGCGGCTGGCGCCCAGTCTACCGGTGTGGGGACTGTGGCCGCCGGTTCACACCGAAGACAGATGACCAATAAGTCCCTATTTGAGGCTCTAAGCGGTGAGAATTGGGCAGTATACAGCGTCCGGCCGGGAGCGACCGCCGTGTCGCGACTCGGGGAAGGGCAGGAACACAGCGGGAGCATACCGCTCGCCGTTAGCGAGCGGTTTCACCGGACGCGAATGAAATGAGCGTCCGGCAGTTTTTCCCCAAGTTTTTGCGAGAGGGGTACCCGCAGCGCCGCGTAGCGGCGCGAGGATACCCCTCGACGTAAAAAGTGGGTGCTGGATGAATGGAACGGACAGCGGGATTGCCCGGCGTTCGGACGCGGGTAATCCCGTTTGCCTCCTCCACCCCGCGACCCCACGAGCGACGGGTGTTCGATGGTCCGCTGCTCACTTCCGTGCCTGGCGGGCTGCCATCGTTTAACCACGTGAGCGCATCCCTGCAGATGCGACCACGTGGACCGCCGTCCCCGCGGGACGAGGCTTCCACGTTGGCTCACGGGGTCCGCGTCCGTCTGACCGGACGCCCCCGGGTTCGGTCCCCGCTGATGACCATAGTGCGGGTAGTGAGGGGGGCCAAACCCCCCGACCTAGTCCATCCTGAATTCCGCCACCACCGCATAAGGGCCTTTCGAAACTTCGAAACCGCACGCCGACGGGGGCCTGGCTGTCGGCGGGACGGCCCCAAACCTCAGAAGAGGTCCAGCCCGACGGCGAACCAGACGGCGCCCAGTGGTATCGGGACGGCAGCGGCCACCACGGCCCAGCGGTGCTGTTCGATGAGCGTCGACTCGGTCAGGCCCAACACCAGGCTCGTCGGTACCGTCGTCGCCCAAAGGAGGGACACGCCGAGGATACAGACGCCCAGCACGAGCCCCGCGCCGGCGGCGAGACTCGGGTCGGTCCGACCCTCGCGGCCGGCGGCGAGGACGATAATCGCAAGCAGTGCGAAGACGGCTGCGACCGCCGGCGAGAGCGCGCCCGCGCCGTAGTAGGCGCCGACGGCGCTCGTCGTCTCGACGATGAGATACGGCGCGACCAGAACCAGCAGGTAGGCGACACACCCGACGATACCGACCGTCGGGCCGGTCCGGAGCCCGTTCATACCCCGCGCTGGGGCCGCGGGCGTCTTAACAGCGACGTTACGCTGGCGGTCCGGGGACAGCTGAACGTCCGCCTCGCCCGGTCATCGAGCGAAACCGGCAAATGGCCCCTGGACATACCCCGGGTATGGGCCTTGGTTCCACCACGAAGAAGCTCCAGAAAGTCGCCGACATGGCCGACGACCTCTACACGAAGCTGAACGAGCAACGGGAACAGCTCCAGGAGCTCCGGAGCACTGTCGAGGAGACCAGCGACCGCGTCGAGGATATCGACCGGGAGCAGACCGAACAGCGGGCGCTGCTCGAAGCCATCGCGGAGGAGCAGGGCCTCGATACGGACGCGATTCTCACCGAGGCAGTCATCGAGGACGCCGAGGTGACCGACGACTCCGCAGTCACGACAGCCGAGAGCCAGTCCGCGCCCGAGACGACCGACTAGAGCCTCACGGTCCGGATGTCGGTGTCGGGTAGATTTAGCGTCGCCGTCCCGTCGGCGTCGAGTTCGATAGTCCCGTCGAACAGCTGGTCGAGCGTGGAGAGGGTCTCGGCGTCGTGGGCAGTCGACTCGATGGGGTACAGCCCCAGCCCGTCGACGTTCTCGACGCGGGAGGTGAACACGTGGAGGAACCGAAACACCGTCTGGAGGTTCGAGTACAGCAGCAGCGCCGTCAGTGAATCCACCATGACGCGGTTGTGCTCGCGCTGTTGGTCCGTGTAAAACGACTGGATGAACTCGGAGAACTTGACACCGATCTCGCTCATGTCCCGCGGGGAGGATGCGTACGACGTCATGTCGATGTCGGTAGACCGGCCGATATGCTGGGAGACGGCATCGACGATAGCGACGTCGGTCTCGCCGTCGACGAGTGGCCCGAACATATCGTGGACGCGGGCCGCGCTGTCGCGCGTCGAGACGATAATCGTCCCTTGGTCGCGCCGGGCACCGACAGCGAGTGTCTCCATAGCTAGGCAGCGCTTGCCAGACAGTGGCGGTCCCGAAACCAGGATATTCGTTCCCGGTGGAACCTGTGTGTCGCTGAACGGAGGACCTAGTTCGTACATAGACTGGGACGATAGGGCGGAAAGTACCACCATGTGCCCCTGACATACATATAGAGTTTTTGGCTCGCTCGGGGCGGAATTTACCATGTGACCAGGGTCACGTCCCCTGATTTATCCAGTGACATCTGGTCACACAGTGTGTCGGTCCCACATCGCCGATACGAATCGGTTGGTTTAAACCGAAACACCGGCCTATGTCTGAACACAGGGCGCTTAGCTCAGCCTGGACAGAGTGCTTGGCTTCGGACCAAACCGTCGGGGGTTCAAATCCCTCAGCGCCCGTATCAGCTTATACGCCCGAATTTTCGACTCAAAAGGCTTCTAAGTCCGAATTCGGGTTTAGAATCACAGTTCCCTTCGTTCGTTCAGCGAACGGTTCCGAATAGAGGTGGTGTCGTCCGGTGTTTCTCCTTCATCTACACTGCGGACCGGTGAGTAAATCAATAGACGTTCAGCGTGTGTCGAACGAGTCAATGACGTCGCTCGTCGAGTACGTTTCGACCAGATTCTGCTCGTCGAAGTCGGAATCGTCACTCCAGATAGCCGCATCGCTTGCAATCGCACACGCCAAATAGAGCACATCGTCTGGGTCAGTGTCCCCGATTGCCGCGTCTGCTCTCTCGATAGCCGGGTGGAAGTCACCAGCAGGAACGACTTCGATATACTGGAACAGAAGGTCGATGAACTGAGTCACTCGGTCCGGCTCCATCCCGGACTTCTTCACGATCAGTTCCTCGTAGTTCTCGATTTCGTCATGGACGAACGCGGGTGTCAGAAGGTCGGGTTCGAGTGTGACGATGAGTTCTCGCGTTTTCGAATCAGCGATGAGTGCAGAAATGACGACATTAGCATCAATAACCAGCTTCATTCGTCGTCTCTACGCCGACTCCTCGTCAACGCGCTTACGCCCACTCTCGTTTATTTTATCGGCGATTTCCTGCACATCGCTCTCGGTGAGTTCGCTTTCACGGGTGAGCTCGTCCATCACTTCGAGCGTCTCGATTTTTTCTTTTATGGCCTGTCGCGTGACCTCGCTCCAGTTGATTTCCGGGTGGCCCTCCATTCGTTCTTTGAGGTCGTCATCCACGTTGACCGTGATACTAGGCATACAGGAACCTACGGGCACACAGATTACTGTGTCTTTCGGTGTATTTTGGGACCCTCGAATTCAGCGGCCACACGCCGAAAAAGGGGATTCGTTCGCCAGACGAGCGAGCGCCCTCAGCGCCCGTGATTTTGCGAGGAACGGACGTGACGAGCAAAGAGCGTCGGCTGAGGGATTTGCATCAGGGAGGAGCTTGCTCCGACCGTGGTTCAAATCCCTCAGCGCCCGTGCAACGAACCGATGAGCGTAGCGAGTCGGTGACGTGAACCGGCACTGCGGATTTGGACCCTGGAAGACGAGCGAAGCGAGTCTTCCTTCGGTTCAAATCCCTCGGCGCCCGTGACTTCTGCGCGAACGACAGTGAGCGCTGAGGAGCGTCGGTTGTGGGATTTGAACTAGAGAGCACCGAGCGCAGCGAG
The DNA here is from genome assembly GCF_029338235.1 of Haloarcula rara. Lineage (GTDB taxonomy): Archaea > Halobacteriota > Halobacteria > Halobacteriales > Haloarculaceae > Haloarcula > Haloarcula rara. The sequence goes on along the minus strand of NZ_CP119785.1, from coordinate 2,504,593 downwards.
GTGTTCGCGTGGTTCAAATCCCGCAGCGCCGTGACTTCTGTATGAACAGACGCCCGACCGGCCGTTCCCACACAGTTATTTCCGTCGGGGCACAGGAGCAGGTGTGACAGAGTGGCCACCGGCTGACCCCGCCGACGCCGCGGCGGTCGCACAACACCGAGACGAACTGGTCGCGGCCGTCCGGGACCACGCGGGACAGATAGCCTACCAACTGGCCCGGCTGCAGGGGGGCGACTACGGCTCCGCGACCATCGAGACCGACCGGGGCGAGTGGACCGTCAAGTACGAGGGCGGCGACCTGGAGTACCTGCGGTACGACCCGGGACGCGACGATGAGGTGTACGTCATCTCGACCAAGCAGCCGCCCGAGCCGGGGCCGCTGGCCGACGCGCTGGTCGACTACGACGCCTTCGTCGCGGGGTTCAACGACTTCGTCGCGACTCACGAGGGCGTCCTCGACGACGTCGCGACCGACTTCCCCGAGGTGGCGACCACCGACGGCGTCGTCGCCGAGCGCGACAGGGTACTGGGTCGGGTCCGGGACGTCTGTGACCGCATCGCGCGACAGCTCCAGCGCTACGAGGGCGGGGACTACGGGACCTTCACCGAACGGGTCGGCGGGACCCGCTGGGAGCTCAAGTGGGACCGGGACGGGACATCGTATCTCCGGGTAGGCGGCACCGGCGGGCTGTATCTGCTCTCGCAGTACGAGGCCCCGTCGGCGGCGGACATCCGCGAGTATGCCCCGCTCTTTGCGGATTTCGTCGCGGCGTACAACGACCACGTCGCTGGCCTGGAATCGGACCTGGAGACGGTCGAACTGTAGGGGCTGTGCGTGTCGGTACATCTATACCCGGCGAGGTCCGGGAACGAACGTGGATTCAGATGACGTCCGGGAGGCGTGGGCAGACCGGTCCGGCGAGTACTCGCCGACCTACTACGCCCACTACGGCCCGGACGAGACGAGCGAGTTGGTTCGGTCGAAGATAGCGCAGTACGTGGGCCCGGACGCACGTGTGCTCGAGGTTGGCTGTGGCGTCGGCCGCCACCTCGCGGCGCTGGCAGAGAGTGGGTTCTCGGCGCTCTCGGGTGTCGACGTGAACGCGGACGCCCTCGATGTCCTACGCGAGACGTACCCCGAGCTCGCGGCCGAGGGGGAGTTCCACGCGGCGACCATCGAGGAGTATCTGGAAGGGGTCGAAACGGACGCCTTCGACGCCGTCTTCTCTGTCGAGACACTGCAGCACATCCATCCGGACGAGACCTGGGTGTTCGACGAGCTGGCGCGAGTCACCGGCGATGTACTGATCACCGTCGAGAACGAGAGCGGCGAGTACGGGACCGCCAATCACGTCGACGACGAGTTGCCGCTGTACTACCGGGACTGGCGAACGATTTTCACTGACCTCGGGTTCGAGGAGGCGGAGGTAGTAGAGCGCAAGCGTGATACGGTGCGGGTGTTCCGTCGGGACCAGTGAGCGCCTGCGACCGATTCCGCGGTCAGCGACGGTGCAGCCACTCCGGCAGCAGTCGGCGCTGGTCGAAGTAATTCTGCGATGTGAGGTGGTCGCGCAACTCCGGCTCCGAGATGACACACATCACGGAGCCATCCCTGCCAGGGCAAACAGGAACATGAAATAATAGAGTAAGGGGAGCGGGACAGCGAGCACCGCTGCGATTACGTCGCGCACGTATAGGTTTCCGCCGCGAGCCGCGCGAACAGTATCCCATAGCAACAGCAATACACCACCGAGTGCGGCGGGGACCGCGGGTAGATAGCTGTAAAAGAGCACGTTCCCTTCCCAGAGGACACCGAGCATACCTCCCGCACCCGGCATCCCTAGCAGTGCCGCGTTCAAGAGGTCACGTCGTCGCCGGTCAGCGCCAGCGGCGTTGACATAGTCCGTCCGAACTAGAAAGAGAGCACCGAGCAGATACAGAAAGAAGACGGGATAGAAACTAGCGAAGCGACCGATGCCGCGCCATATCATGAACGTCCCGTATCCGACCAGCGACGTACCGACGACAAAATCAAACCAGCCTGCCGGCCGGATTCGTATCTTCCCTGTCCCGAGGAGATAGAACAAGAGGCCCGTAATGACGGCCGACATGCCAAACAGGACCGTTCCGTCGCCCATGCTTTTCGGGATGTATAGTTCGAAATAAATTCTTTGGGAAGATGGGGAGCACTGCAACATTGGATATAGCAGTCGTGACGAGTATTTTGTCCAAACTGCGTATCTGATACAATATCATGAACCGGCGGTAGAGATATCCATCGGGGTCCGAATTCACCGCCAGTTCACGGTGGCGGGTAAAAATCCATAAATGTCAGATATGTATACGCATAACCCAGTGGTACCGAAGCCGTTTCGACCAGCACGTCACGTTTCTTCACGTCGAGGCCCCTGACGAGGCGGCTCCCATCGTACAACAGGCTCACCAGAGCGACGATACTGGTCAGAATCGCCAGTAAATACGTTATTATGAATACCTCAATCCCCTCCAGGACTGTACTACCCAGGCCACAGACACCGAAAATTCCGGGTAATGCCGTAGTGAGGAGATCTCTGTCTCGCCGGCTAGTGCCGGAATTTAGCTCGTAATACGTCCGAAATACGGCCACTCCGATGAGAAAGTAAACAAGTGGGATGATGAAAAAATGAGTCGCTCCTTGCAGTCCGCGCACGTGAATAATCGTCCCGAGGACGACGAGAATGGTACCAGTGGCGAGGTCGAACCGTCCCGCTGACCGCACCCGGCGTAGAAGTGAGAAGTCCACACCGAGTACCAGTAGCCCTACTCCGATTGCGATAGTAGAAACCGCAGGCAGCGAAACGTCCATGATACACCCCATCCAGTATCGTAATAAAATGGTTTGGGTCGGTCGTATACCCGACTGAACACCAGTAACTGGGCCGGTGTCAGTCAACCGGCATAAAATTGAGTGTCTCGTGAACTAATTGCCCAAATCATCTACCCCCGAATCAATCTATCAGAGTTCACAGAACCGTCAAAGAGTCCCAGAATCGGTGAAGTTCGCAGTCCTCACGTCGGGAAGTCGACACCTATCAGTAGAAACGTACGGTATGGCAACGGCACCCCTGGTTTCTATCGACAAATCGACCGCCAGTCGAACTCACTGATTACTCAGGCGGGGTACACACCCATCAGCAGATATACGAGATAGAGCCACGGTAGTGGCAGAACCAGTATCGCAGTCACGACATCCCGGATGTACACGGCTTCGCCTCTGGCCAGCTGAAACGCGTCGTACGGGATGCTCAACAGCGCGAGAATACTGGCCAGCGTAGCCGCCAGCGGAGCCACCAACCCAATCAGAGCGAGTCCATTGATGCACCCGAGCATCGCAAACGCGCTGGGAACGGACAGAAGTGCCGCGTTGAGACCGTCTCTCTCTCGTCGCTGGTCGGCAGGCTCCAGTGCGTAGTACGTTCTGAGCAGTAGCAACCCTACGAGGAATATCGGAACGTATAACAGATACGGACCACCGTCCTCGTGGAGGCCGACGATCAATATACTTATTCCGAGCACGACGAGGCCGCCGCCAGCGACGAGGTCGAACTGCCCAGCGGAACGAAGCCACCGACGGTCCGATAGCTCTCCCCAGAGTCCCAGCAGTCCCACCCCCGTTAGGATAGTCAAAATGCCGAATTCGATAGAGTGGCCAGCCATAGTTGCAAACCTATTCAGAGGAATTAAAAACTTCTGACAGCCTCCCGACCAGCAATCCGGTAACAGAGACGGCCTGCGCCGTTCATTTTTGCCCAGGCCGGACGTCATGGTTACCACTGCAGAACCGCAGAAATCGAACCATCCACGATATGGCGAGTTCAGTGTCGGAAGCTTTAGAGTACGTTGCTGTGAGATACTCCTGCGCCAGTAACAGACTTGTCAACGCAGTCCTGCTGTCACCAGCTCACGGCGGCGGGTAGAAACTGGCAAACGGTATCCAAACATACAGATATCCGTTCAGTGTAAGCGTCGCCGCTACCACCAAATCGCGCTTGTACACCTGCTTCCCTCGAGCGAGGCGAATGACATCGTATAGAAGGCTCGCTAACCCGACAAGAAAGACCAGAAAAACCATCAGATACGTGACTACAGCTATTGCAACTGAGCCAACAACAGCGCCGATCATACCAACCAGACCCGGAATAGCCGAGAGAGCCGAATTGTACAGGTCTCTATCCCGGTGCTGGGTGGGTTTCAGAAGATAATTCCGGTACAGGAAGATGCCGACGACGAGGAACGTAAACGGGAGTAAAAGAAGGTTTTTGCTCGATGGTAACGGTCGTAATACGATACCAGTCCCAAGGCCGGCGAGAAACGCACCCACAATAAGGTCGAACCGGCCCGCTGACCGCACCCGTCGAGGAAATGACACGTCAACTCCGAGAACTAGCAGTCCAACCCCGGTTGCGATAGTAAGCACCGCTGGGAGGGAAACACCCATGATACGCTGTATTCAAAGTCGAAATAAAATAGTTCGGAGTCGGCAGTGTCAAATCACAGCCACTGGCCTCACACGGAGAGATTGGGACACCCTCTCAGTAGTGGAATCAAGCAGGCCACACACGACGACTGTCACCCACAACTATCAGCCCAGCGAACCAACTACAAGCACAGATGTACGACCACATTCTCGTGCCGACCGACGGGAGCGACCACGCCGACCGCGCGGCCGACCACGCGGCACTGCTTGCCGGGGCGTTCGACGCGACGGTCCACCTGCTAACGGTCGTCGACATCGAGGCGGCCGCGGGCCCGTTCTCGGCGGGCGGTGTCGACGACGACTACATCGAGCAACGGACCGCCAGCGAGCGCGACGCGCTGGAAGAGCGTGCGGCCAAAGTCGACGGCGACGTCGAGACGGCGGTGACGACTGGGAAACCCTCCGAGGGGATACTCGAGTACGTCCGCGACACCGACGTCGACCTCGTGGTGATGGGAACCCACGGGCGCAGCGGGCTCCGGCGGTACCTCACGGGCAGCGTGGCCGAACGGGTGTTGCGACTGTCGCCGGTGCCCGTGCTGACGGTGCGAGCCACCGACGCAAGCGAGGTAGGTAACGGCTACGGCGATATCCTCGTGCCGACAGACGGGAGCGGGCGGGCGGCGGCCGCGGTGGGCCACGCGGTGGCGGTCGCAGACGCCTTCGGAAGCACTGTCCACGCCGTCAGTGTCGTCAACGTCGGAGACATCGCGACGGGCGCCGAGGTCAGCGTCCCGGCCGGGTTGCTCGAAGAACTCGAAGCCGCGGCGACGGACGCGACCGAGTCCATCGCGACCGAGGCGGCGGCGGCCGGTGTGGAGGCCGTGACTGCGGTACGGACTGGACGGCCCAAACACGACTTGCTGGAGTACGTCGCGGACCACGACGTCGACCTCGTGGTGATGGGAACCCACGGTCGAACGGGACTGGACAGGGTCCTGCTCGGGAGCACCGCGGAAGCGCTCGTCAGGCGCGCCGAGGTGCCGGTACTGACGGTGAGCGAGGGCGGCGACTGAGCACGGGGCCGCTCAAAACGACCCCTCGGCGCCGAGCAAGTCGTCGATGTCACGCCGGAGTCGCGTCTCCAGTGACGGCGTAATCCGGCCGACGCTGGGTCCCAGCTCCACCATGTCTTCGTCCTGTTCGTACCGGACGAGGTCGGCGCTCGCGAGCTTCGGCAGGTGGTCGTGATACAGGGACATGTACGTCTTGAGCCGGGTTTTCAGGCATACACCCGGGCTGTCAGGTCGTTCCCAGACGGTCACCTGATGAGCGATGTCCGGGAGCGCAAGCGGGTTCGCGTACAGGTGGAGGCAGTAGAGCAGGTAGCGACGACGCCGGTTGGAAAGCAGTGTCTCGGCGTCGGGCGCGTCCGATTGGTCGGCGAATCCACCCATCGTCAGGTCCCCCCGTCCACAGCCGCGGTCGGCCCGGTCCTGGCGACGCTATCGAAGTGCGGTGTCTCCGTCACGGTACGATCAATATGTCCCACAGATGTTTTGTTATATCACCCGAATCCCCGACCCGCGTCCGGTAACGCGGTGCTTGATTCGGTAGGCGCCGCTTACGCGACCCGAACCGACAGGCCAGCCCGGTCCGAGACCACCCGATGTCGGGCACGGAGAACGGGTTTATTATGTCGCATATCCAATTTCTTTTTGGGAGCGGGCAGCCGCCGGCGGTGTCTCAAGGCGGGTGTCGACCACCCAATAGACAAGTATGAGCCCTGATCCGGAACTCTCTGTTAGCAAACCACGGCGGCTCTGGGAGCTACTGGGCGACAGCGGGACGCTCACTATCGTCTGCCACGACAACCCCGACCCCGACTGTCTGGCCAGCGCCGTCGGCCTGGGCACCATCGCCGCCGCCGCGGGCATCGACGAGCGACACATCCTCTACAGCGGGGAGATATCACACCAGCAAAATCGGGCGCTGGTGAACTTGCTCGATATCGAACTGGAGCCGTTCCGCCCCGAGATGGTCCGAGACCGTCCGCCCGAAGACCTGCTTGCCTTCGTCGATCACTCGATTCCCGGCGAGAACAATCGCGTACCGCCCGAGACCAGTATCGACGTCGTCATCGACCACCATCCGGTCGAGGATATCTCGGCGCAGTTCGTCGACAACCGCGAGGCCGTGGGGGCGACGGCGACCATCATGACCGAGTACATCCGGGCGCTCCCGATAGAGCCGACGCCACGCGTCGCTACCGCCCTCCTCTTTGCCATCCGCCGGGAGACGCTCGACTTCCTTCGGGGCGTCACTCGCAAAGAGTACGAGGCCGCCGCCTACCTCCACGAGTACAGCGAGACGAAGATGGTCCGACAGCTCTCGACGCCCGCCGTCAGCAGCGCGACCGTCGACACGATCGCCCACGCCATCGAGAACCGACAGGTCACGGGGTCGGTGCTCATCTCGCAGGTCGGCCGGACCAGCGAGCGCGACGCGCTTCCCCAGGCCGCAGATTACCTGATGACCCTGGAAGGTGTCGAGACGGCCATCGTCTTCGGGCTGGTCGAGAACACGATTCAGATTAGTGCCCGGTCGACCGACTCGCGGGTGCATATCGGGTCGGTGCTCGACAGCGCGTTCGACGACGTCGGCAGCGCGGGGGGCCACCGCGAGATGGCCGGCGGCACTATCGAACTGGGCATCTTCTCCGGGTACACCACCGACGACGCCCAGCTTATGGGTATCGTCGACCAGGTCATCACGGCGAGGCTGCTGAGCGCGCTGAACATCGATGGGGTGGGCGAGGCGGATGACGGGTAGCTACACGAAGCGGAACGTCTCGAGGTTCTTCGGATTGAACGTCCGCATGTTGAACTTCTGGTACAGCGCCGAGGACAGCTGATTCGTGGAGCTCTCGTCGCCGTGGACACAGAGGACCTTCTCCGGTCGCGGATGCATCGTCTCGACGAACGTCTCCAGACCCTGGCGGTCGGCGTGGCCGGAGAAGCCGTCGACGGTCTCGATACCCATCTTCAAGCTCACGCGCTCGGCCCGGGGGCCGCTCTTGTCGGACATTGTGATCTCGTCCTGGCCGCGCTGAATCTGGCGACCCAGCGTCCCCTCGGCCTGGTAGCCGACGAAGACCATCGTGTTGTCCGGGTCCCCACCGAGCAGCCGGAGCCAGGACATGACCGGGCCGCCGGTCACCATCCCGGAGGTGGTGAGGATGATGGCCGGTTCCTCGTCGACGATGTCCTGTCGCATCTCCTCGCCGCCGTCAACCTGCTGGAACTGCTCGGCGAGGAAGGGGTTGTCGTCCTGATAGAGGATGCGGTCCCGCAGACTCTCGCGGAGATACTCCGGATAGGCCGTGTGAATAGCCGTCGCCTCCCGTATCATCCCGTCCAGATACACCGGCATCGTCGGGATATCGCCAGAGGACATCGCCTCCTCCAGCACGAGCATGAGTTCCTGGGAGCGACCGACGGCGAAGGCGGGGATGAGAATCTTCCCCTCCTTCTCGTGGGCCTCGTTGATGACGCGCTTGAGGACGCGCTCGGAGTCCTCCTGGTCGGTCTGGTAGTCGTTCTTCCCGCCGTAGGTCGACTCGAGGATGAGCGACTCCACGCGCGGGAAGTCGTTGACCGCGCCGTCGAGTAGGCGGGTGTCCGTGTAGTGGATGTCCCCGGAGAAGGCGACGTTGTAGCGGCCCTCGCCGATGTGGAAGTGACAGACCGCCGAGCCCAGAATGTGGCCGGCGTTGTGCATCGTGAGCTTGATGTCGGGGGCGATGTCCGTGACGTTGCCGAATTCCAGGGGAATCGTATGTTTCAGGGCGTCTCTGACCTGCTGGCTCTCGTAGGGTGGGGCTCGCCCCTCTTTGGCTGCCACGTCCAGATAGTCCAGCGTCAGGAGACCCATGAGGTCACGTGTCGGTGCGGTGGTATAGATGGGTCCGTCGTAGCCGTACTTGAACAGGATTGGGAGGAGTGCGGAGTGGTCCAGGTGGGCGTGTGTCAGGACGACGGCATCGATGGAGTTCGGCCCCGCCGCGAGGGCTTCCGGGACCTGGAGGTAGGGGACTTCGCCCTCGGCGCCCGGCTTGTCGCCGCAGTCGATGAGGATGCGCGACTCGGGCGTCGAGAGGATAAAGGATGCCCGGCCGACCTCGCGACAGCAGCCAAGCGTCGTCAGGCGGACCCAGTCGTCATCCGCCGTTTTCGGCCGGTTTATCTGGCGGCCGACCCGCTCTAGGATGTCCCGGCGCTCGTTGCGTTCCTGTTTCAGGAAGTTCCGGACGTTCGAGACGGTGTTTGACTCCATCGGCGGCGTCCGGACCACTTCGGGCGTCCAGCCGACGCTCGCTGATATCTGGTCCAGCGTCTCGCCGTGGCGCCCGATAACCCGCCCCGGCTTTTCGGCCTCGATGAACACCTCGCCGGTGTCGCCGTCGAAGTCTAGATTCTGGACGCCGGCGTCCTCGGGAATGGTGTCTTCGATGATGGCCTCGGCCTCCGCTTCGGGGACGAGTGCGCCCTGGGTCGGGCGGACGTTGATTCGTTTCCGGAGCGTCTGTGCCAGGTTCCGAACGATACCGTCACGCGTGGCCACCTCCTTGGCTTCGGGCGTGTAGATGACCAGTTCCGGCCCCTCGAAGGAGACAGATGCGATTGTGATATCGTCTGGCGTTTCGTCCTCGACCTGTGCTTTGATCTTCTCTAAGGTCTCGTCTGCAGTACTCATGAATGGGGGAAAGCGACGATTGGAGAGTCGGCCGTCCGAAAACGAACGGCTATCGAATGTCGTTGTCATACCGAAAGACAACCACAGATAAGAAACTTCCCCTCCCGGGAAATCGGACTGGGACTCGCTACCACGGGCCGAGAGCCGGCCCTACCGACCGTTTTTAGTACTCGTCGCCACAGTTATCCAACATGGGTTTTGGTAGCTACGACGAGTCCGAGCAGAAGGACCAAGATGTGGACACTGACGACAGCGACGGCGTCGCTGTCCACGAGAACGAACACGACGGGGACGTCTCCTTCGAAGTCGAAGGGTCGACCAGCGACCTCGTCGACAAACTCGGCGAGATGAAAGACGACGACTAGCCAGAAACCGTTCTATATTTCGACGCGACGCCAGTAGCCCGGCCCGACCCCGTTTTTACGCGTTCAGCGTCTCGGCCAGGTCGCCGTTGTCGTCGAGCTGTTCCAGAATGTCGCTCCCGCCGACGAACTCCCCGTCGACGAACGTCTGGGGGACGGTCTCGCGGCCGCTGTACTCCGCCAGTTTCTCGCGGTAGGCCTCCGTCGCCATCAGGACGTTCACCGTCGCGACGTCGTCGCGATACTGTCCGATGAGGCCGAGCGCCTTCCGGGAGTAGCCACACTGGGGCATCATCTCGGTCCCTTTCATGAACAGGGCCACCTCGTTGTTCTCGATGGTCTCTTCGACGTTCGCGTGGGCCTCCTCGCGGGAGAGTTGCTCCGGTTCGAAGCTCATAGCTGCCTGTTACGGGGCGGCAGGGAAATGCGTACCGCTCACTCCGGCGTGCTGGTGGTCAACTCGATAGCGTGGATGTCCCGAGTGAGATGCTCACCCAGCGCGTCGTGGACGAGTTGGTGCTGGTCGACCAGCGACTGGCCCTCGAAGGCGGGCGAGACCACGTCGACCGCGTAGTGGCTGTCGTCGTCTGGGTCACGCGGTGTGGTCACCGTCGCAGTCGCGTCCGGGATCTCGCGCTCGATGATAGCTGCGACTTCGTCTGCGTTCATATTCCCAGGAACGCCGCAGGCGGTCAAAACAGTTGGGCTCTCGACGCGCCTGGCGAACGCGGGCCAGCGATAAACCGGTGTCAGCAATCCTCGGGCTCGACTGCGACCCGTCCGTCCCCGTACAGCGAAACCGCAAAACAGCTATGCGTGAACTCGAGGTGCGAGTCCGCGTCCATCGACGGCAGGAGTCGGTCGAGCGCGTCGGGGTCGATCGCCTCCGCCAGCGGTTCGACGGCCGTCGGGTCGGAGTTCGTCGCGACGCTCAGGAGTCGAACGACGGCGACACTGGGCGGCGTCTCACTCCAGTCGAACGTCTTGGAAATCGTCTGGCCGGCCCCATCCCGCCCCCCGTCCACCCGCGAACTGCTGTTTTCCATACGAAACTGCGGTAGCGCTTCACCCACATATAATCATATGTTAGTACAGTGTTAAAATTACCGTCAGCTCGAGAGAAACCTTCACTTGAACCGTTACAAGTCAGCCCAGTAACGCCTGATGGGTCGGCTTCATACAGCGGTCCTGTACCACGCGTCGCCCGGCTGCCTCGGCTCGGGCCACCGCCTCGTCGTCGTGGATACCAAGTTGAAGCCAGATGACGGCGTCGTCGTCCCGAGCGAGCGCCGCGTCGACGATATCGGCCACTTCATCGCTCGGGCGGAAGACGTCGACGATATCCACGTCACCGGGGATGTCGGCCAGACTGTCGTAACACTCGCGGTCGAAGATTTCGTCGGCGAAGGGGTTGACCGGCACGACGTCGTACCCGTGCTCTATGAGATACTTCGGTATCTCGTGGGCGTCCTTGCCGGCCGTCGTCGAACAGCCGACGACCGCGACGCGGTCCAGAGCGAGTATCTCACTGAGTTCGGCCTCGTCTGTGACAGGCATACACAGAGTTGTCCTCGGCCGAGGAAAATCATTTCGGCTGATACTGTCGGCTGTAACATTACGGAAGAATTCGGCGCCCCGAGGCGCCGAATATCTCCACGTACTTACAGCCAACAGTATGAGAGAACTCCGTCGGCGGTCGACAGGGCGAGGCGGCGGTTAGGAACCATTTACTCGGCAAATCACGGTGGTCAGACACCCGATGGCAAACACCCTCAGTCGTTGCGGCCAGCTGAGGGCCGGCCAGGCGCCGGGCGACACCGCTCGAGTGTGCGAGGGCGGGGTCCGACGGCCGCCTGCCCGGTGCCAGCGCGACGCCACTTCTGTTAAACCAAATGATATTTCGTCCGGGCAGCGGCGTGGTTTTCAGCTGGAAATTACACCGCTGTTGACACAGTCACTACTCGGTCAGACAGCTGGCGCGACGCAGTCACTAGAACTGCGACGACGAGCGGACCGGTCGATGCGACCGGTGAGCAAGCGGTCGCCCCGTCCCGACACGGCGAACCGGGACGCACGGCTGTTATCTGCATCATAGTAGCACCGTCCTTCCTGACGCTTCAGGCCGGTAACGGTACTGTTACCGCGCAGCTATACACGCTCGCATCGAACTGTACGGTGACAGGAACGTTATGCCTACCAGACCGACTGACACTGACGAGGGCCTGGCACCGGTCGACGCCGACAGCTTCGACCGGTACAGCCACCTCAAGACCGATAGCAGTGAGATAATCTACGACACTGAAAGCGACAACGCCTGGGTTCAGGCCGACAGCGCAGTTCTCTTAGACGAGTGGCGGTAAGGGCGGCCCCAGGACGGGACGGCTGACGGTTCCGTCGCCGCCCGACGCAATGTGCTTAACCGCCTGTAGTAGCTACGGAGTACCGATGAGCGACGGGGCGACTCAAGGACGCGACGCCTTCACCGAGCTGGGGCCGGCGGTCAGGAGCGCACTCTCCGAGCGGGGCTTTTCGACGCCGACCGAACCACAGCGGAAGGCCATCCCCACCCTCGCCCAGGGCCGGGACGCACTCGTCGTCGCCCCCACGGGCACCGGGAAGACAGAGACGGCGATGCTCCCGGTGCTGGATGCCCTCGCCAGCGAGACCGACGACCGTTTCGGCGTCGGTGCGCTGTATATCACGCCGCTACGGGCACTGAACCGGGATATGCGAGAGCGCCTGGAGTGGTGGGGCGAGACACTCGGCCTCGAGGTCGACGTTCGCCACGGGGACACCACACAGTACCAGCGCGGCAAGCAGGCAGACGACCCGCCGGACGTCCTGGTCACGACCCCGGAGACACTGCAGGCGATGCTGACGGGGTCGAAGCTGCGGGTCGCACTCGAAGACGTAGACCACGTCGTCGTCGACGAGGTCCACGAACTCGCCGCGGCCAAACGCGGCGCACAGCTGACCGTCGGGCTGGAGCGATTGCGGGAAGTGGCCGGCAAGTTCCAGCGCATCGGGCTCTCAGCGACCGTGGGGGACCCCGACGCCGTGGGACAGTTCCTCACCGGCGGCCGCCCCTGCTCGATAATCGAGGTGGATATCGGGAGCCGCCTCGACGTTCGAGTCGTCCGCCCGCGGGTCACCGACCGCGACGAACGGCTCTCCAGCGAACTCGTCACCGACGCCGAGACGGCCAGCCACGTCCGGTTCATCGACGACCTGATAGACGACCACGAATCGGTGCTGGTGTTCGTCAACACTCGCCAGACAGCGGAGGCACTGGGTTCGCGATTCAAGGAACTCGGGACGGACCTCGGGGTCCACCACGGCTCGCTGTCCAAGGAAGCCCGCATCGAGGTCGAAGACCAGTTCAAGGCCGGCGAGCTCGACGCGCTACTCTGTACCTCCTCGATGGAACTCGGTATCGACGTGGGACGGGTCGACCACGTGGTCCAGTACGGCAGCCCCCGGCAGGTCTCCCGGCTCGTCCAGCGAGTGGGCCGAGCGGGCCACCGACGCGACCAGCGCTCCTCGGGGACCGTCGTCACGACTCACGCCGACGACACCCTCGAAGCGCTGGCTATCGCCAGACAGGCCCGCGCCGGGGAGGTCGAACCGGCGGGAATCCACGACGGCAGCCTCGACACCGTGGCCAACCAGATTGCCGGGCTGGTGATGGACGCCGGCGAAATTCGGGCCAAGCGGGCCTACGAAATCCTCGCGCGGGCGTACCCGTTCCGTGACCTCGAGGAGGCACAGTTCAAATCGGTCGTCCGCGAGCTCGCCCGCAACAACGTCGTCTGGCTGGACGAGGACCACGACCAGCTAGAGAAGCGACGAGGCACCTGGCAGTACTTCTATCAGAACCTCTCGATGATTCCGGACGAGGCGACCTACGACGTCGAGGACGTCGCTTCCGGCAAACAGGTCGGGACCCTGGACGAGCGGTTCGTCGTCAACTTCGCGACGCCCGGCGAGGTGTTCGTCCAGCGCGGGGAGATGTGGCACATCACGACCATCGACGAGGAAGAGGAGACCGTCACCGTCTCGCCCATCGAGGACCCCGCCGGCGAAGTCCCGTCCTGGACCGGCTCGGAGATTCCGGTCCCGAAGGCCGTCGCCCAGGAAGTCGGCGAACTGCGGCGCGTCGCCGGGACGCAACTCCAGGACGGCGCGCCCCTCGACTCGGTCGCGAGCCACGTCGCCGGTCGCTACGACGCCGACGCCGAGACCGTCGCGGACGGCCTCTCGCAACTGGCCGGCCACGAGCCCCCGATTCCCGACGAGAACACGATGCTCGTGGAGTTCCAGGGCCGCGAAGTCGTGGTCAACGCCTGCCAGGGCCACAAGATAAACGAGACGCTCGGGCGCGTATTGTCTGCGTTGCTGGGCCAGCGGGTGGGGTCGTCGGTCGCGATGGACGTCGACCCCTACCGCGTCGAACTCGAGGTTCCGCGGGGTATCACCGCCGGGGACGTACTCGAGGTACTCGAGGAGACGGACCCCGACCACCTGGCCGCGCTGGTCGAGCTGAGCCTGAAGAACGCCGACGCCCTGAAGTTCAAACTGGCCCAGGTCGCCACGAAGTTCGGCTCGCTGAAACGGTGGCGCGGCCGCGGCTCGACGGAGTTTGGCCGCGACCGACTGCTCGCGGCGCTCGAAGACACGCCGATGTACGAGGAGGCCCTGCGCGAGGTGCGCCACGAGGACCTCGCTATCAGCGAGACGAGCGAACTGCTCGCGGACCTCCAGTCCGGCGCCGTCGCCCTGGAGACGGTGAGCGAGCACACCCCCATCGGCACCGGCGGACGCTCCTCGGGCCGGGAGCTGCTCTCGCCGGAGAACGCCGACGCCTCGGTCATCCAGACCGTGAAAGAACGCATCCAGAGCGACCGCGTCATCCTGCTGTGTCTGCACTGCAAGGAGTGGGACCGGCGCCAGCAGGTCGGCCGGGTGCGCGACCAGCCCGAGTGTCCCCAGTGTGGCTCGACCAGGGTGGCCGCCCTGAACCCCTGGGCCGACGAGGTAGTCACGGCGGTACGGGCCGACGACAAGGACGAAGAACAGGAAAAGATGACCGAGCGGGCCTACCGCTCGGGGTCGCTCGTCCAGACTCACGGCAAGCAGGCCGTCGTCGCCCTGGCGGCCCGCGGCGTCGGCCCGCACAACGCCGCCCGTATCATCAATCGCTTACGCGAGGACGAAGACGAGTTCTACCGGGACATTCTCCGGCAGGAACGCGAGTACGCGCGAACGCAATCTTTCTGGGACTGAGCGAACGCTCGGCGTTCGCGAAGGACGAAAGACGCGGAGCGTCTTTCGGGACTGAGTCGAGCCCCCGGCTCGACGAAAGACAGATGGCGCGTAGCGTCATCTGGAACTGCGCGAAACCTCCGATTTCGCGAAAGACGACAGACGACCGAAGGGAGTCGCACAGCATTGAGTGGACCCGAAGAGTCCACAGACCGGAAGCGGGCCCTCAGATACAGCACCGAAGACGAACACGACCATAGTAGTCACCAGAATTTATGGTGATTTGTCCACACAGATCACACAGTGATGATTAAATGAGTTCGACCGACGGCCAGGGAGACGAGGAGTACGGCGAGGCCGAAATCAACGACCGCGGTCGACTGACGATTCCCAAGGAACTACGTGACGAACTACAGCTCGATGCGGGGACGTCCTTTACCGTCGTACGAGAGGGAACCGATATCCGACTCGTCCGTGACCTCCCGGAGTTACAGACACTTTCCTCCGGAAAATCGAGGGACGAGTGGGGCGAGGACGCGTTCCGCGACGCCGGCGAGTCGACGTTCGGTGGCCAGTGATGCGGGTACTACCTGATATAAACGCGCTGTCGATTCAGCTCGTCGACGACCATCCGGGCCACGAGTACGTCGCGAGCGAGCTCGTGCCCGCGCTGGAGGGCGAGCGGACACTCCTGATGTTCGGGTATCTACCGCTTCGGGTCCAGTGGGTACTCGAAGACATCGGGTTCGAGACGGTCGAGGCGAGAAACGCGGTAAGTTCGCTACTGCAGTATCCGATGGAATCGACCACTGTCGACACGCAGACAGTCCTCGACGCCTACGAGATAAGCGCCGAGAAGAACCACGATGTCTACGACTGTTTCTACATTGCACTCGCCAGGCAATCAGAGGCCGACAGGGTCGTCACGACCGACCGGGATTTCGAGCGACTCTGTGCGGACGAGTCCTTTGAGTACGTGAACCCGGTCCCCGAGGCAGTTCTCTCGGAGTTTCACTCGGTCTCGCCCTGAGGCTCGGAGGCGTCGTCCTCCGGCTCGATACCCGCCCGCTCGTGGAGCGGCCCCGGTTCCCCGCGGGCCTGTCGAGCCGCCCGGCCAGCGACGCGGCGGGCCAGCAGGAGCGCGAGTGCTGCCGGGACAGCGAGAACTGCGACCGCGGCGGAGTTGCCCCCCAGCGCAGACGGCCCAGCCGACACCATGTCGTACGCCACAGCGACGACGACCGCGCCGATACCGCCGACCACGAGATAGAGGCCCCTGGAGAGCACCGCGCTCGGGTTCGGCAGCCGCGAGAGCGCTGCCGCCGGCAAGAGCCAGCCGGCCAGTCCCAGTCCGACAACCACCTCGGCGGGGAGGTCGGGAACGGCGATGACGGCCGCGTAGACGACGAGCGGCGCCACGGCGATACCGAGTGACAGCCCCGTCAGCACGACCGCCCAGCGGGGCGTCGTCGCACGCCCCGACTCGAAGGCCACGTCCATCCGTTCGTCGAGTAGCTCCACCACCTCCTCGGAGACCAGCTGCTCGTCACACTCCGGACAGTTCACCGCCGCCCGTTCCAGCTCGACGCCGCAGGCGGGACAGGTCAGCGATTCCGTCCCCTCGTCCATGGGCCGGTGTACTGGCGCCAGGGGCTTGAGTGGTCCGGCTTGTGTGGTCTGTCTCCCATCCATACTGGGCCCCGAGGTAGCTGTCCGCTTGCCGCCTGCCTGTGGTTGTCACTCCTGACCGTTAGAAGTAATTTATGCTGGTTGATACCCAGTGATTTGGGGGGCCATTTCATTCTGCTTTCCGACCAAATGTCACCTATGAGCTACACACGGCGATTCTGGCGCGACCGCCCGGCCAGCGACACGGCCGGGGGAACGCCCGTGACGGTGTCCCGTGTCGCGATACTGCTGCTTGCGGTCGGGTTCGCGGTCGGCAGACTGGCCGGAGTGGAGCTGTCGCTGCGCGTCCAGGCGGGCGTCTACCTGCTCGGGATGGTCGCGATGAACCTCCCCCACGGCGGGTACGAACACTTCGAGAACCTCAGACGACGAGCCGCGGCCTTCCAGCGGGGCTACGTCGGCGCGTATCTGCTCTCGGTCGCGCTGTTCGTCGGGCTCCTCCTGCTCGCCCCGGTCGCCGGACTGGCACTCGCGGTGAGTGTCGCGATGGCGAAAGGCGGCCTGGGCGGCCTGAAGGCCATGGACGCGCTGTACGGCACCGGCCACCTCCGGACGGGGCCACAGCGGTGGCTCGCCGCCGCGGTCCGTGGGGGGACGGTGATGATTGTCCCCATGGTATTCTGGCCGGAGACGTTCTATGCCTTCAGCAGCATCATGGTGAGCATCTTCGAGCCCGGTGCTCTCGCCGGTGTGGCCGGGGACCTCCAGGCGAGGCGGCTCGCACTCGGGGTCGGCTTCGGCGGCCTGCTCGCTACCCACCTCGGACTGGGGTACTGGCGGTCGGCCGGAACCGGCTCCTTCGTCGCCGACGCCGCGGAGACGCTCCTGCTGGTGACGTACTTCGCGGTCGTCCCCGTCGTCGTCGCGGTCGGGCTGTACTTCCCGCTCTGGTACTCGGCCCGACAGGTCGCCCGGACGACGGCCATCGACGACGAGGCCGTCGAGGCCGACGAACGCGGCTGGCTCGACTTCCTCGATGCCGACGACCCGCGGCTGGTCGCGCTGGGGGCGTGGGGCGTGCTCATCGCCGGCAGCATCGCCACGTTCGGGCTGGCGGCCCTCGTCTGGACGCTCGCCCCACAGCCGCTCGGCGGTGCCAGCCTGCTACCGGGGCTCGTGGCGTTCTGGAGCATCTTCGTGAGCATCATCGCGCTGCCACACGTCGTCGTCGGGGGGCTGGCAGACCGCGAGCGCGGCATCTGGTACGTCCCCTGACCGGTCGGCATAGCGGATAATCTACTACACGCCCATCACCAATGATTGATAACTCACCGCTTACCGAGGAGACAGTGACCGTCGTCGGTGGCGGTGTCGGCGGGCTGGCCGCCGCCTGTACGCTCGCCGACGCCGGCGCAGACGTGACCGTCCTCGAGCGGACCGACTCGCTCGGTGGGGTCACTAACCGGCTGGAGCTCGGCGAGTTTACCTTCGACACCGGCCCGTCGTGGTATCTGATGCCCGGGACCTTCGAACGGTTCTTCGACCACTTCGACCGGTCGGTCGCGGACTACTACGAACTCACGCGGCTCGACCCGCAGTACCGGGTCTTCTACAAGGACGGCGACCGGCTCGACATCGAACCCGACCTCGACCGGATTCGCGCCGTCTTCGAGTCCTACAAGGCCGGCGCCGCCGACGCCCTCGACGACTACCTCGCCGAGGCCGAGCGCACCTACGAGGTTGGAATGGAGCAGTTCGTCTACGAGGACCGGGCCAGGTTCCGCGACCTGCTGGACCCGAGCATCCTCAGGGCCGCCCCCGCGCTGACCCACCTCGGGTCGATGCAGGACTACGTCGCCGGCTACTTCGACGAGCCGAAGCTCCAGCAACTGCTCCAGTACACGCTAGTCTTTCTCGGGGGCTCGCCGCACAACACGCCGTCGCTGTACAACCTGATGACCCACGTCGATTTCCAGCTCGGCGTCTACTACCCGGAGGGCGGGATGTACAGCCTCGTCGAAGCGCTGTCCGCTCTCGGCAGAGAGCTGGGTGTCAGCTACCGGACCGGCGCGGAGGTGACCGGTCTCGACCCGGTCGATGGCGGCCTCCGCGTGGCGACCACCGGCGCCAGCCACGTCGCCGACAGCGTCGTCGCGAACGCGAACCCGGCCCACGTCGAGCGCGACCTGCTCGATGCCGACCAGCACGGTCGCGACCCGGGCTACTGGGAGGGGCAAACCTACGGCCCGTCGGCGCTCCTGCTGTATCTCGGCGTCGAGGGCGAAGTCGACCCGCTCGCTCACCACAGCCTCGTGTTCCCGACCGACTGGGACGCCCACTTCGAGCGCATCTTCGAGGCGCCTGGGTGGCCTGAGGACCCTGCGTACTACCTCTCGGTGGCGTCACAGACCGACGGGGCTGTCGCGCCCGACGGTCACCACGCCGTGGTCGTCCTCGTCCCCCTGGCCCCCGGGCTGGACGACGGTCCGGAGCGTCGGGCGGCGTTTCGCGACCGGATACTCGCCGACCTCGCCGAGAACACGGGTGTCGACCTGCGGGACCGCATCGTCGCGGAACAGTCGGTCTGTGTCTCCGACTTCACCGACCGGTACCGGACGCCGGGCGGCACTGCCCTCGGCCTCGCACACACGCTCGACCAGACCGGCCCGTTGCGCCCGTCACACCACGCGCCCGGTGTCGACGGCCTCTATTACGCCGGCGCGTTCACGTCCCCGGGAGTCGGACTGCCGATGGCACTCATCAGCGGCGAACACGCCGCGGAGGCCCTGGCCCGCGACGCTGGCCGGTCGCGACTCGACAGACTGGTCCCGAATCTATGAGTGGCCACGGCAGCTAGGTTCGAGAGAGAGGAGCTGGATTTGGATATGGCCACCGAGTCGACTACGGCAGCGACCGCGACCCGCGTCCTCTACGCCGGTGCGGTTCCGAGCGTCGGGCCGGGCCCCGAGGACATCGAAAAGCGACGCGAGAACCTCACTGTCGTCCAGCAGGCCGGTTTCGACGACGCCCTCGACCACGTCGAGCGCGGCGCCGTCGCCTGTGTCGTCGCCAGCCACACCGGCGAGGGCGGTGACGGGCTCACGTTCCTCGAGGCCCTTCGGCGAGAGCGCCCCGAGTTGCCCGTGGTGCTGGTCACGGCGACCGACGACGTCGGCGTCGCGCGGCGAGCCGTCGCTGCCGACGTGGCCGCCTTCGTCCCCGCAGCGGACGAGGACGCACTCGACGCCGTCCTCACCGCCGTCGACGAACACGCGGCGCCCGCCGCCGGGTCCGGTCGCCCAGTGTCCGACCTCTCGACGGCGGACGAGCGACGACTCAAGGAGCGCGTCCTCGACGAAGCACCGATCGGAATCACTATCTCCGACGCGACACAGCCGGACCGACCGATAGTCTACGCCAACGGTGCCTTCGAGGCTATCACTGGCTACCCGCCCACAGACGTGATGGGGGCCAACCACCGCTTTCTGCAGGGCCCCGAGACGGACCCAGAGACGGTCGCCGACGTGGCCGCCGACATCGAGGCCGAAAACGAGACACGGTTTGTCATCCGGAACTACCGGCGCGACGGGACGCCGTTCTGGAACCAAGTCGAGGTCACGCCGATACGCGACGGGAGCGGCGACGTGACCCACTACGTCGGCTTCCAGATGGACGTCACCGAGCGCGAGCGGGCGAAACGAGAGCTGGAGGCCGAACGAGTCGCGCTCGACCAGCTACTGGACCGCATCGAGGGACTGGCCAACGACGTCACCGAATCGCTCGTGCGGGCCAGCGACCGCGACGAGATAGAACGGCTCGTCACCGAGCGGTTCGGTGGCGGCGACGAGTACGCGACGGCGTGGCTGGGCCGCTACGACGCCGCCGACAGGGAGCTGTCACTCACCGAATGGGCCGGCAGGGAACGGGTCGGCAAGCCGCCGATCTCCCTCGACGGTGACGGGCCGACTGGCCGGCAACGACTCCTGGAGACCATCGAACGCGGGGAGGTACTGGCCGTCGAGGACACCACCGGGCTGCCCGCTCCCGAGACGGACGGGACGTGTCTCCTGCTCCCGCTGACCTACCGCTCCGTGACCTACGGTGTGCTGGCCGTCTTCGCTGACGACCGGGTCACCGGGCGCGAGCGCGTGCTCCTCGGGGCGCTGGCGCGGAGCATCGGCACCTCGATAAACGACGTGCTGACGAAACAGTCGATGGCCACCGACTCCGTCCGCACCGTCCGTGTCGGCCTGTACGACGAGCTGTTTCTCACGGATATCGCGCGGGAGCTCGACTGTCAGTTCGAACACGAGATACTGGTCGAAAGCGCCGACGACGGCGAGATACGCGAGCTCGTCAGCACCGACCAGGAGGACGCCGACGCCGTCGTGTCGGCAGCGGAGGCGCACCGCGACGTGCTCGCCGCCGAACCGCTGGTCACCGGAGACGAGGGCAGTGTCGTCGAGCTTCGGCTCGACGACTGGCCGCTCGTCGACCTCCTGTCGGAGTTCGGCGCCCGCCTCGGGTCGCTGTCGGCCGACGGCCAGCGCACTCACGTCGAGTTCAGCGCCGGCACCGAGAACAGTGCCCGGCGCGCGATAGACGCGCTCAGAGAGAGATACGACACCGTCGAGCTGCTCGCCTACCACGAGGACCAGCCACGAGAGACGGTCCAGGGGTTTCGCGAGTCGGTTCGGGACTACCTCACCGAGCGCCAGCTCACCGCACTGAAGAAGGCCTACGTCGGTGGCTTCTTCGAGTGGCCACGGGCCGTCGAAGGGCAACAGCTCGCGTCCTCGATGGATGTCGTCCCGTCGACGTTCCACCAGCACCTCCAGGCGGCCGAGCGGAAAGTATTCGCAGCCCTGTTCGAGGGGTGAGTCTGGCTGGCGGAGCCGCCGTCCTGTTCCGGACCGGCCTGTTCATGCGAAGCCAGGCGCTCGTGGCGAAACTGAGCACGGTTGCCAGCGGCGGCCACCATAAACGCCTAAACCGACCCCACCCGTCGGCTTGCCCATGCGACTGGAGGAGTACTGGGGGATCGGCCCGAAGACGTCCGAGCTGTTGACCGAGGAACTTGGCGTCGAGCGGGCCATCGGTGCCATCGAATCGGCGGATACGCGCACGCTCACGTCGGCGGGACTCTCTCGCGGGCGGGCGACGCGCATCCTCCGCCGGGCGACCGGCGCCGAGTCGATGGACCTGCTTGCCACCCGGGACACCCGCGACGTGTACAAGGAACTGCTGGACCTCGCCGAGGAGTACGCCGTCACGGCTGACGCGGCCGACCGCGTCCGCGTGCTGACGCCGCTGCCGACCCGCGAGCGCATGGACGACCGGCTGGACGACGTGCTGGCCGCCAGGGACACGTGGGCCGACCTCGACGACGGCGACCGCGAGGCGGTCCGTTCGGCCTTCGCGGACCACGACGCGGGCGGGGAGCGGGCGGCCGTCGAAACGGCCCTCGCTCTGCAGGCCACCGGTGTCGACGACGGCGTCTTCGAACGGGTGGCGGCGCTGGACGGCGACGCGCTCGAGGCTGCGCGGGCCGCGCTCGCCGGACTCGCGGGCGACGGTGACCGGGTGGGCTCGGGCGCCGACGACAAACTCGACGCGCTCCGGGACCAGCTCGGCCAGGTCGAAGACCTCGCGGCGGCGACGCCCGACGTGGTCGAGGCTATCAGAGACGGCGCCCGGCGGCCCGACGAGTTCCAGGACGCGCTGGTGCGACACGTCACCGGCGAGACGGGCATCGAGGGGGCTCGGGTCAGAGACGCGATGCCCGAGGGCGCGACCGACGCGCGGGACTTCGTCGACGCCGCACTCCGGGAGCTGCGCCGGTCGCTCGGGGAAGCCGTCGAGGACCGCGAGGAGGCCGTCGCCGCGGAGCTGAGCGAGGCCCTCGAAGACGCGCGTCCGACCATCGACGCGGCCGTCTCGGCGGTCGGCGACCTCGCGCTCTCGGTGTCGCTTGCCCGCTTTGCCCTCGCCTACGACCTGCGACGGCCGACCTTCGTCGACCGCGACACCATCGCGGTCAAGCGTGCCCGGAACCTCGCGCTCGCCGACGCCGACGGAGTCCAGCCCGTCACCTACGCCATCGGCGACCACACGCTCGACATCGACCGCGCGAACGCCCCGCCCAGCGGCGACCGCGTGGCGGTGCTGACCGGGGCCAACTCCGGTGGGAAGACCACACTGCTTGAGACGCTGTGTCAGGTGCAGTTGCTCGCCCAGATGGGCCTGCCCGTCCCCGCCGAGGCGGCGGAGGTCGGAATCGTCGACACCGTCGTCTTCCACCGCCGACACGCCTCGTTCAACGCGGGGGTGCTGGAATCGACCCTGCGCTCTGTCGTCCCGCCGCTGTCGGGCGACGACCGGACGCTAATGCTGGTCGACGAGTTCGAGGCCATCACGGAACCGGGGTCGGCCGCGAACCTGCTCCACGGCCTCGTGACACTCACCGTCGACCGGTCGGCGCTGGGCGTGTTCGTCACCCACCTGGCTGCCGACCTGGAGCCGTTGCCCGACGTGGCCCGGACCGACGGCATCTTCGCCGAAGGGCTCGACCCGGACCTGGAACTGCGCGTCGATTACCAGCCCCGGTTTGGCACGGTGGGCAAGTCCACGCCGGAGTTCATCGTCTCCCGGCTGGTCGCCAACGCCGGCGACCCCGTCGAGCGCAGCGGCTTCGAGACGCTAGCCCAGGCCGTCGGTGAGGAGGCCGTCCAGCGGACCCTCTCGGACGCGATGTGGACCGACGAGGAGTAAGCGGGCATAAGCCAAGGGTTCACGTGGGTGGGGAGCGAACTGTCCCGTGATGATAAAGCGCCTCCTTCCGGTCGGCTACGCGTGGATGGTCGTGCACGGACTGCTGTCGGTCTTTCTCCCGAAGCAGGCCATCAAACTGAACGGGAAGCTCCTGCTCCGTGGGTACGAGAACCCCGGAGAGCTCGAACCCAAGCAGTGGTACGTCCGTTCGACCCGCATCTCCGGGCTCGGGATGCTCGTCACCGGTGTGACGGGACTGCTGGCCGGCCAGCTCGCCGAGGACGAAGACGACGAAGAAGACGCGGCCGAGCTGCCCGACGAGTCGACCGACGACGAGCCGGTCGAACTCGATATCTAGGCGTCTCCCACGGGGTCGACGGACTCGACCTCGTTGACGCGCGTGATACCGAACCCGTCGGTGAGCTGCGTCGCCACCGCCGAACTGCGGGCCGACTCCGTCGTGCCACCGCTGG
This sequence comes from Haloarcula rara, assembly GCF_029338235.1. GTDB lineage: Archaea > Halobacteriota > Halobacteria > Halobacteriales > Haloarculaceae > Haloarcula > Haloarcula rara. The sequence continues at coordinate 2,480,885 of NZ_CP119785.1, read as the reverse complement.
CCGCCGCCGGCAGTTCGAGCACTACGGCGACGTCAGCGTCGACGCGGATGTCCGTATGCCCCGGCCGCACGCTCGTCACACGGTGGACGGTCACCGAACGGACCGCGTCGACGGCGTCGAGCACACCGGCGACGCCGCTGGTGAGGTCTTCGGTCCCGCCGCGGGGAACCCGCAGCGAGACGTCGGCCGATGCCTCGACAGTGGTAGTCGCATGGAGCGACATAGGCCGGCGGCCGGAGTCGAACCGGTCTAGCCGAGCTCGCCAGTCGAGCCCGCCGGCGTGCTGGTCACTCGACCGTGACCAGCGAGAGACGATACCTCGCCGCAGTGGGCGTCGAGTGACGCCGTTCCACGGGTCGGTACGTCAGCGGGCGGGCAGGAACTGGCGGATGTGCCCAGCGCCATCCCGACCCGCAAAAGCGTCCCTGCCGAGACCGGTCGTACAACCGGCCTCGAGGACCACCTGCGCTGTGCAGGCGGCGGGCACGTGGTGGGTCGGGGTGGCGTGGTTCATCTGATATACCGTGTCATACAGAACGTTGTAGATTATTTCCGGATACCGCCGACCCGTGTCGGCGGCTACCGGTAAATCGCTACAACGTTCCGTATCAGCGTTCCTGACGTATCAAATTCTTCGCGTGGGCATATATTAAATATATTGCATATTTGGTAGCGAGTACCAAGGCGACCTGCAGCGAGAACGCACAGCCGACAGCGGTTCGAACGGGTGTCAGCGTCGGATTCGCTCGCCGCAGTTCGGGCAGAACGTCACCGAGTCGCGGGGTATCTCCTCCCCGCAGCTCCCGCACTCGTCGTCAGAGCTGCTCGCCCCGTCGGGCGAGAAGATGGCGGTGTCGTCGATCCAGCCGTCGTCCTCTTCTTCCTCGCGCTCGCCCCGGACGGCGGCCATCGCCTCGTCGTCCTCCGGAATCGGTTCGTCCGTCCTGAACACACGAGTGTGAGAGCTATCTTCGGTGTCAGCGGCCGTGTCTACAGTGGCCCCACTGGGCTGGGAATCGGTCGTCTCGGCGTCGGTCGACGACGAGTCCGTCGTCGTGGCGCTCGAGGCCTCGTTCGTCGAGGGTTTCGGCGGACCGGGACGGGAACTGTCCGCGACCGGCGGCATGATAGGGTAGCGCTGTTCGGCCCGCTTTACCGGGTTCGAGAGCGGGGCCTTCGCCCTGACCCGACGGGCGACGACCGCCTGTGTCACCAGATAGAGCCCGGAGAGCAGCGCCGGCACGGCGACTAGATATCCCGTCGCGGTGCCGGGGGCGATATCCGCGGCACCGAGCCCCGTCTCGACCACCGTCCCGACGCCGGCGTCCGTGACGCGTGTCCCGACCGGCCCCGGCAGGCCGGCGCCTGGACCAGCCAGGCGGCGGCGAGGGCAGCGGTACTCACTGCGGACAGGGCCGTAAACAGCGGCCTGTAGGAGAAACTGTACACGCGCCGGCCGAAGGCGACGGTCCTGACGAGCAGGTGGACGCTGGCGACTGTCATGAGGACCAGAACCGGCGTGCGCGGGCCGACAGCGACCGCTGCGCCCCCGGCCAGGAGCATGAGAACGCCCGACGGCGCTGGTAACACGCCGGGATGGTCGATACTGTACTGGCTCACGAGGTTGCCACTCAGATTCGAGAGCCGTCGGTCGAGCAGCCACGCCGCGGCCACAGCGGGCACGAGCAACCACGCGACCGCCGCGAGAACGACCAGTCCGGTCACCCCCGTTGACCCGATAGTCGTGAGACTCGTCGTGGCGAGTTCCGGTGTGAACGTATCGAGTGCGAGACCCGTCCCTATCACCCACACCCCATAGGTCAGGTAGCCGGCGAGAACGCCGCCGACGAGCCACCACTCGGTAGCGAGCACGGCGACGGAACGTCGCAGTTCCGCGGCAGGCGGGCGGTCCGACATTACATGGCTGTTTCCCTGTGGGAGCTTAATTCGTGTGGGTCAGGGCGCCTGAACCGTCACCGAGGCGACACCCGAGAGCTCCAGTTCGTCACCCGGTGCGACGGCCTCGCGGTCGCCTTTCTGCAGGGTCTGCCCGTTGATCTGGGTGGGGTTGTCGCCCAGGTCGAGCAAATAGAAGCTGTTCTCCTCGCGTACGAAGCGTACGTGTTCGCGGTGGATTCGGACGGCTTCGTCGTCCGGGCGGCCGGCCTCGGTGAGCGCGGCGCGAATCTCGCGCCCGACCGTGTCGCCGTCGTCGACGTGAATCTCACGGCCCTCGACTTCGAGGACGAGCGACTCCGGCGTCTCGGCAGGGTCGTCGTCACTGGCTTCGAGTGCGTCGATGGCGTCGTCGTGGTCGTCGGTGTCGCCCGCGCGATGAGCGTCGAGGTCCTCGCCGCAGTTCACACAGAAGTTGTCCTCGGGTTCGACGTCGGCCTCGCAGCTGGGACAGGCGTCGAGTTCGTCGGTCTCCTCGGCCGGGAGGTCCGAGACATCGGCACCACACTCGACACAGAAGTTGGCCGCTGCGTCGAGGTCGACACCGCAGTCGGGACAGTCGATGACGTCCGGCTCGGCCTCCTCGTCTTCGTCGGCGTCTGTCGCGTCGGCCTCGACAGCGTCGTCGTCTTCGTCGGCGTCTGTCGCGTCGGCCTCGACAGCGTCGTCGTCTTCGTCGGCGTCTGTCGCGTCGGCCTCGACAGCGTCGTCGTCTTCGTCGGCGTCCGTCGCGTCGGCTTCGACAGCGTCGTCGTCTTCGTCGGCGTCTTCGTCGACGGCGTCGTCGACCGCCTCGGTCACGTCGTCGTCCACCTCCGCAGCCGCTGGGTCGTCCGCTTCGGCGGTGTCGTCGACTGCGTCGGCGGCCTCCGCAGGCTCGTCCTCCTCGGCAGTGTCCTCGAGCGGGTCGGCGTCTACCTCGGCATCGTCTTCCTCGTCAGCTTCGTCCTCAGGTTCGTCGAAGAGGTCGACAGATTCGCTGTCCGCCTGTGCCTCCTGGGCCGGCGAGACGAAGCCGTCCTCCGGTGCTTCGCTCCCCGAATCGGTGCTTTCTGCCTCTCTAGCGTCGGATTCGTTACTCCCTTCGGTGTACTGCCACTCACCGCATTCCGTGTTTGTACACCAGCCGCCTGCAACTGTAGGGTCGAATTCGTCCCCACAGATAGGACATTCGACTGATTGCTTAGTGCTCGCGTCTGACATAGTCCTTCATGAGCGGCTTTTGCGGGGAGAAATAAAACATTTCCCCCCGTTAATCTTCAGTGAGGATGACTGTATCTCTCTCTGAAAGGTCTACGTCGGGGTCGGCCGCACGAACTGGGAGCCCCCCACTGGGGGTCGTCGGCAGCGTCTCATCCTCGAACAGGAGCACCGAGATGTTGTCTTTGCCCCCGCGCTCGTTCGACATCGTGGCGTACTCCCTGGCGGCGTCGTCAAGCGAGTCTGCCGAGAGCAGGACGTCGCGTATCTCCTCGTCGGTGACGACAGCGTCGAGGACGGTCTCGGCCATCTCCTCGGAGCGGTCGGCCTCGACGTACTCCTCGTAGAGCTGGGGCGCGTCGGTCTGGGCGTCGATGAGCCCGTCGCTGGTCGCGAGCACGGTGTCTTCGGCGAACAGCCGGACCGACCGAGTGTCGACCTCGACCATCGCGCGGTCGGGGTCCTCGTGACCGGAGCCGCCCAGCGCCCGCGTTATCTGGTTCCCGTCCGGGTGGACGTGTGCCTCGACGTCGTCTATCTCGCCCTGGTCTGCCCACTCCTCGACGACGGCGTGGTCCTTGGTGAGCTGGACGATTTCCTCACGGGCGTCGTTGACGAGATACGCCCGGCTATCGCCGACCCAGCCCAGGTGGAGCTGGCCGTCGGCGTAGACGCCGGCGACGACCGTGGTGTACGCCTGTGTCCCCGACTCGTCGGCATAGCGGATTATCTCTCGGTGAGCCTTGATGATGGCGTTTTCCAGCCCGGTCTGGATATCCTCGGGACCCATCGTCTCCGGCTGGACGGCCGGCGGGATGTCGATGTCGAAATCCTGGGGATGGCTCCGTGCCACGTGGATAGCCACCGGCGCGAGGTTCTCGGCGACGACCGTCGTCGCGATGTACGAGGCCACGTCGCCCGCGTCGTGGCCGCCCGCGCCGTCGGCCAGCACGAACACGCCCGCCGAGCGGTTGGCGGGCATCTCCGCCGGCTCGTCGTCGGTGTCAGCCTCGTCGGCCTCGTCCGCATCCCCGTCCGTGTCCCCGGCTTCGGCCGCGTCGTCGGGGCCCGGGTCGGCTTCCTCGTCGGCAGCGTCATCCGCGTGTTCGTCAGGGTCGACGGCTGTCGCGCCGGCCTCTGTCTCGGCCTCGTCGATGGCCGCCGCCACGTCCGCCGGTTCAGCACCCGCCTCGCCGTCGGTCTCGTCAGGGCCGGCGTCGTCCGACGCCGACTCTTCGGACTCGGTGTCGGCCTCGTCGTCCGCCGACTCTGGCGCCCGCTCACGAACCCGCGGCGGCCTCGTCTGTCCCAGATAGCCGTCCCGATGGCCCTGTTCGAAGATGGTCACCGAGAGGCTGTCCTCGTTGATTCCCTGTCCGCGCTTCCGGTCGCCGATGTCGTAATTCGTGGTGTATCGCATTGTTACTCCGTTTTGAACTCGAACGTGACGCCGTAGGTCGGGTGGACGAGCGAGATGAGGTCGCCGTCTTCCACCCGAATCGACTCCGGCGGCTCCTCCCCGTGACGGTCGGTGTAATCTTCGCCCTTCTCCTTGAGGCGGTCGCGACCGGCCCCACAGAGCACCCGTTGCCAGCCCGACCCCTGCTGGACGAACGTCCCGTTGAGGCTCCTGTCGACGAGATACCACTCGCCGCCCTCCGTCTCGAACTGTACCTGGACCGACGAGATGTACTCCCCCTGTGGGTCCTCGATGGTGATAGAGGCCGGCGGGCCGTTTGCCCCCTCGCGCCCGATGGTGTCGCCCGGTTCCACGGTGAACTGCTTGCCCGCCTGGATATACCGAATCGACGCCGTCGACGGCGGGGACGGGTCCTTCTCTTCCAGAACGTCCCGCAGCACGGTCGCGTTCCGGTAGCGATGGCGGTAGTCCGACTGGGTCGCCCGCTCGACGATCTCGGCCAGATAGTCGTCACAGTCGGCGCCGAAATCGTGCGGGTTGACGCCGTCTTTCTTCGGAACCGACCCCTTCAGCAGGAAGAGCAGTATCTTCCCGATAGAGTATACGTCGGACCACGGCCCCTGGCGCACGTCGGTTCGGCTGGCCTCCGCGACCTCGCGGGGTTTGAACGGTCCCAGGATGGTCGTCCCCTGGTTCCCCGTCGACGGATCACCCGTCGAGTCAAAGCCCGTCGCCGTGTTGAAGTCGATGAGCGTCGGCGTGATGTCGGGCTTCAACATGACGTTCTCGGGTTTCAGGTCCCGGTAGACGATCTCGTTCTCGTGGAGGAATCCCATCGCGTCCGCGAGGTCGATACCGATCTGACGGACCTGCTCGCTGTCCGCGATGGGGCCGTGCTCGTCGATGACCTCGTCAAGCTCGAGGCCGCCCTCGACGAGTTCGACGACGAGGAAGGGGACGTCACGGAACCGGACTTTGTCGTAGAGGTCCATCACGTTCTCGTGACCGCCCGCCGCGGCGATGCGCTCTAAGGACTCCGCCTCCTTCTCGAAGTACTCCTCGATGACGGACTCGTCGTTCTGTGACTCGGTGTAGTTCGGGTGTTTCAGGACGACCGTGTCGCCGGTGTCCCGGTCGGTAGCCCTGTACGCCTTCGCGAACCCGCCCTTGCCGAGAAACTCCTCGAGTTCGTACCGGCCGGCGATTACGTCGCCCGGTTCGGGTTCCCACGGCATCGCTCAGGCCTCGGTAGCTGCGGCCGCGACCCCCACGCGCGGCGCTGTCACTTCTGGATGCCCTCGTCTGTGACTATCTTCGTGGCCCGGCTCTGCTCCTCGCGGCCGCCCTCCATGACGATCTGGGTCTGGCGCTCGGCGGACTGGACGGCCTCCGTATCGGCCCCGTGAATCCGGGTCATCTGCTCGATCTGGGTCTGGGCCTCGGCGACGTTGCCCTTGCCCAGCTCGGTCTGGATGACGGTCTGTTTGTGGTCGATATCTATCTCCTCGTTGTGCTGCTGGAGCAGCTCCTCGTCGTCGCTGTACTCCACGGAGAGGGTCGCCGTCGCCGTCTCGCCGCCGGCCGTAAGCGTCACGTCCGCGAGCCGATGCTCGCCCAGCGGTCGCGCTGGTGCGTGAATCTTCAGGACCACCCGCTGGGTCTCCCGGTCCAGCAGGTCGGGCAGCTTGATGACGGCGCTGTTTGCCTCCCACTCCGGCGAGACCTCCTGTGTCTGGGGCAGGGCGCGGTACACCTCACTGACCTCGACGCCGTCGGCGATGTCGAGTTCGAGTTCGGCGTCGGGGGCGACGACGCTGCCGGCCTCCTCGACCGCGTCGCCGAAGAACTGCTCGATGTCGCCCGAGGCCTGCAGATGCGTCCAGTCGCCGCGGGCGACGCTGCCCAGCTTTCGGATGGTCTCGCTGCGGTAGTCCTCGCCGATACCCGCCGATTTGATTCGGATGCCGGCGCTGTCTATCTCGCGGGCGAGCGTCTCGAACGCCGGCGGGTCGTGGGTGTTGTCCTTCCCGTCGGAAAGCAGCAGGACGCGACGCGCGGTGTTCTCGTCCGACGGCAGGTCTTTGAGCGTGTCTGCCGCGGCCTGCAGCCCCTGGTACATGTCAGTCCCACCACCGGCCTGAATGTCGTGGACCTTCTCGACGGCGTCTTCACGGGAGATATCGCCCCAGCGGGTCGCGTCAAGCACCACGTCGACCTCGGTGTCAAAGGCCACGATGGAGACGTAGTCGTCGTCGTTGAGCAGGCCAAACACCCACTCGGCCCCGCCGCGAGCGCGGTCCATGTTTCCGCCCTCGTACATCGAGCCGCTCGAATCGATACAGAGCGCGATGTGCCGGACGGGCTCTACGTCCTGCTCGCCGGGTTCGACTTCGATTTCGGCGGTCAGCTTCGCTCCACCGGCGGGAACGTACGGTCGGTTCACGTCGGTCACGACGTTCGCTGTCATACTGCTAGGTCCATCTTGAGAGCTAGTTATAAGTTTTCCCTCCGTAGGTGGTGAAAACTCCGCAAACGGTGGACCTTCAATAATCCTTAATAGGATTATCCCCTTTTCTTAATATATGACCGTCGTCAGCGTCTCCATGCCCGAATCGCTCCTCGAACGCATCGACGAGTTCGCCGAGGAACACGGCTACACCGGCCGCAGCGAGATTATCCGCGAGGCCAGCCGTAATCTGCTCGGCGAGTTCGAGGACAAGCGCCTCGAAGGACGGGAGCTGATGGGTATCGTCACCGTCCTGTTCGACTACGACACCACCGCCGTCGAGGAGAAGATGATGCACCTGCGCCACGAACACGAGGGGCTGGTCGCCTCGAACTTCCACAGCCACGTCGGTGAACACCGCTGTATGGAGCTGTTCGTCCTGGAGGGAACGCTCGAAGAGATATCGACGTTCGTCGGCAAAATCCGCGCGACCAAGGACACGCTGAACATCGACTACTCGGTCGTCCCCGTCGACGAGTTCGGGACGTTCACCGATATCGAATAGTCAGCCCTCCACCTTCCGACCGACCCACAGCAACGTCCCGACCAGCGCGAGCACGGTCAGGGGCAGCAGCCACTGGAACAGCGTCAGGACGGTCGCGCTCGCCTGCAGGCCAAGAACGATGAGTACTGTCGGGCCGCAGCAGGCAAACCCCGAGAGGATGCCCGGTAGTCCCGCGGCCGCGCCGTCGGCGGGCTCGACCCCGATACTGTCGGGGTTCGCGTAGACGTACCCCGTCGAGCGTGTCGAATCCGCCACGGCGACGTGGTCGGTCCCGTCGATGGCGCCCGTCAGCACGCGCTCGGAGAGCAAGGATGCTTTATCGAACGCGAGCGCGCCCGCGAGCGGTCGCGTCCCGATGACGACCCGCTTTGGCGGCGCGCGGTCGTCCGACACCAGCGGCTCGAACAGCGTCTCCTCGTTCGCGTAGTAGCCCGCGGCGGGTTGTACTGGCCGTACGGGTCAGAGCCGTAGCGGCGCTGGAACCCCGTCTCCTCGGTGAGCACGACGGTGTCCGGGTACGCCGCCCGCCACTCGCCCCAGGTCGTCTAGACGACCCGGAACTCCTCGAGCGTCTCGCCCTTCCCGGGCCCCCGTATCGCCGTTGCGACCATCTGGGGCCACCAGCTGTCGGTGTCCCGGTCGTACATCGTCAGGTTGGAGTTGACGAGCCGTCCGGAGACGCCGAAGTTCGTCTCCCCGTGCTCGAATCCCTGCGCGGTGCCGGTGAGCGGACAGCACGTCACCGCGACCGGGTCGCCCCTGACGGTGTCGTTGACGATTTCGTGGTGGACGAGGATGTACTGCGGGTAGGCCTTCGCCTCACCGTCCCATTCGACGCCATACACCACGTCGTCGTCGGCGAGCGACGCTGCCTCGGCCGGCTGGAACGTCGGCTCGTCCACGGCCGGAATGCCGTCTTTCGGGACGCCGCCGTCCGTGATGTTCTCGTTCAGCGCGTCGAGTTCGTGGCCGATGTAGAGCTCGCCCTCGGACACCGGTGGGCCCGGCCCGCTCGGTGTCCTCCCGTCGGACAGTCCGTCGACGACTCCCCCACTACAGCCGGCGAGGGCGGCCGCGCCGGCCGCCCCCAGCGTCTCGAGCCAGGCCCGGCGTGTGCGTTCCATACTCACACGTACGCCGGTCGTCCACAAAATCTCGCGGTGACCCCTCAGTAACCGGGTTTAGGCTTCCTCACCGACCAGCCCGGCGACCAGCTCGGCCACCGCCTCGAGCTCGTCCTCGTTGACGCCGTGACCCATCCCCTCGTAGATACGCTCGTCGACGTCGCCGTTCAGCAGCTCGAACGCTTCGCTCGTCTCCGTTACTCGTTCCAGCGGGATGTGCGGGTCGACGTCGCTACAGCCGACGAACACCGGCGTCCCCTCGATGTCCCCGTCGTAGCTCGTCGGGTCGACCGTCTCGCCGATGAGTCCGCCCGATAGCACCACCAGCCCGCCGTATCGCCGGGGATTGCGCGCGACGTACTCGCTTGCGAGACACGCGCCCTGTGAGAAACCCAGCAGGAGGACGCGCTCGCGGTCGATACCGGCCTCGGCCGCCTCGTAGACGGCGTCGTCGACGGCCTGCAACCCAGAACTGCGCCCCGGCTCGTTGCGCTCGACGGGCGCCAGGAAGGAGTTGGGATACCAGGTGTTACGTGCGGCCTGGGGGGCAAGCAGCGCCACGCCATCGCGGTGGACCTCCTCGCCCATCTGGACGATGCTCCGCGCCGTCGCGCCCCGCCCGTGGACGAGGATCATCGCCGCCGTCGCCTCCTCCAGCGGCGTGCCGGCGGTGACGAGCTGTTGGTCCTGATGTGGTCCGTCGGTCATGCGGACCTCCCGGCCGTCGCGTTCGTCGGTCGGTACCTAGCCCTGCGGGCGACACTGCGAGTCATACGCGTGCTAACGCCGGCTATCCATTTGAGTGGCCGGTAACACGAGCGCTACCGGCTCGTTAGGCGGAGGGCGATACCGTCCGGGTCCGTGACCCGAACCCCGTCCGCGGTCACCTCGAGGGCGTACCCAGCCCGGTCGAGTCGCTCGCGCGCCTCGGTGATCGCCGCGTCGGTCGGCAGACGGAGTTCGTACCAGTCGAGGCCACGCCCGCCCGCCGGCGTCGACCGCCCGTTCCAGACGTTCACCCCGACGTGGTGGTGGTACGCACCCGCCGCGAGGAAGCACGCGCCGTCGTAGGTGGTCCGGACGGTCATGCCCAGCGCGTCAGCGTAGAACGCGCGGGCGGCGTCGAGGTCGGTCACCTCCAGGTGGACGTGGCCCACGTCGGTTCCGGCTGGTACCGCATCCGAACCGTTCGCTGCCTCCCGAACGCCGGTCGCGTCCAGCGGCTCCGTCGCCATCCGGACCTCGCCGTCCGGTGTCTCCTCCCACACCGACCGCGGACGGTCCCGATATATTTCGACACCGTTTCCCTCCGGGTCCCGGCAGTACAGTGCCTCACTGACGAGGTGGTCCGAGGCCCCCGAAAGCTGCCACCGGGCGTCGAGTCGCTCCAGCGCGTCACCCAGCCCAGCCCGAGAGGGGACCCGAAACGCAGTGTGGAAGAGCCCCGCCGCCGACCGCGGTCGTTCGGGTGCGCTCCGGTCCGCTCGGAGTTCCAGCAGCGCCGTCTCACTGTCGCCCAGTATCGCGCGCTCGCCCGCCCGCTCGTGAACCATCAGACCCACCACAGACTCGTAGAACTCGGCCACCTTGCCCAGGTCCCCGACGGTCAGCGCGACGCGACCGACGCCCGTTGCCGCCGGAAGCCTGTCGTCATCCATATCTGGGCTTCGGGGGGAAACACAGATAGCGATTGTGTCGGCCAGAACGACGGTGCCCCAACGACTTTCCGGTCTCCGCACCCACCGTTGATATTACATGGCCGACATCGACTCGCTCGTCGCCGAGCTGACCCGCACGGAGAAACTCGCGCTCGTCTGCGGGGCAGAAGACCCCGAGGGAACCGCGACCGGCTACCTCCCCGGCGTCCCGCGCCTCGACGTGCCGCCGCTGCGGCTCGTCGACGGGCCGCTGGGCATCCGCGCCGAGGGCGAACGGTCGACGGCCTTCCCCGCCACGCTCGCCGCCGCCGCGACGTTCGACCCCGACCTCGCTCGCGAACAGGGGGCTGCGATGGCCCGCGAGGCCCGCGCGCACGACCAGGACGCACTGCTGGCACCCGGGGTGAACGTGCTCCGTGTCCCCCACTGCGGTCGGAACTTCGAGTATCTCTCTGAGGACCCGGTGCTCGCCAGCGACCTCGGCCGCGCACTCGTCGCCGGCATCGAATCCGAGGACGTGCTAGCGACGGTGAAACACTTCGTCGCCAACAATCAGGAGACGGGCCGCACGACCGTCAGCGCCGACGTCGACGAGCGCACCCTCCGGGAGCTGTATCTCCCGCCCTTCCGCGCCGCCGTCGAGGCCGGCGTCAGCTCGGTGATGACCGCGTACAACCGCGTCAACGGCACCCACATGAGCGACCACGAACGCCTGGTCGGTGACGTACTCAAAGACGAGTGGGGCTTTGCGGGCTACGTCGTCTCCGACTGGTACGGCCTCGAATCGACCGTCGGCGCGGCCAACGCCGGCCTCGACGTGGAGATGCCCGGCGTCCCGTCGGGCCCCGACGACCCCGACGAGGAGTTCGAGTGGCCCGACGGCATCCCCGACGGCAGCCGCGCCGGCCTCTTCGGCGACCCACTCGCCGCTGCCATCGACGACGGGTCGGTCCCGGCAGACCGGCTGGACGACAAGGTCCGTCGTGTCCTCGGGCAGATGGCCCGCATCGGCCTGCTGGACGGCCGCGACCGTCCCGGCGAACTGGACAGCGAGCGCCACCGCGACCTCGCGCGGGACATCGCCGCCCGCGGGACCGTCCTGCTCGAGAACGACGGCGTCCTGCCGCTGGCTGACGACGCCGACGTGGCACTCGTCGGACCCCACGTCCACGACGCTAAGCTCGGCGGCGGGGGCTCCTCGGAGACGACGCCGTTCCACTCGGTCAGCCCCGTCGACGGCCTCACGGACCGTGCCGGCGGAACCGTCACGAGCGCGCGCGGGATTCCGGAGATAGAGAACGTCTCGCTGTTCGACCTCCTGCCGTTCGTCGACAGCGGCCACGAAACCGACGACGACGGACCCAAGGAAGACCCCTCGCTCGACGCCGCCGTCGCGGCCGCCGAGGACGCCGACGTTGCGATAGTCTGCGTGCGCGACGCGACCACCGAGGCGCGTGACCGCGACAGCCTCGCACTCCCCGGGCGCCAGGACGAACTTATCAAGGCAGTCGCCACCGCCAACGACCGGACAGTCGTCGTCCTCCGAACCGGCGGGCCGGTCGAAACTCCCTGGCGCGACGACGTCGCCGCCGTCATAGAGCAGTGGTACCCCGGCCAGGCCGACGGCGCAGCGCTTGCCGACGTCCTCTACGGCGACCGCGACCCCAGCGGGCGTCTCCCCGTCACGTTCGCCCCCGAGGGGTCCTATCCGACGAGCGACGAACGCCGCTTCCCCGGCGTGGACGACGTCGCCCACTACGACGAGGGCGTCTTCGTCGGCTACCGCCACTTCGACGCGAGCGACGACGAGTCGACCTACCCCTTCGGTCACGGCCACTCCTACACTACCTTCGAGTACGGCGCCGCGACAGCCGTCAGCGATGCCACTGTCGAGGTCACTGTGGAGAACGTCGGTGACACGGCCGGCCACGAGGTCGTCCAGGCGTACGTGCGACCGCCTGCTGTCGATGGAATCGACCGTCCGGAGCGTGAGTTCGCCGGCGCCCAACCCGTCGCACTCGACGCCGGCGAGTCACGGACCGTTACGCTCGCCCTCGACGAGCTCGCCTTCTCGCGGTACGACGACGGCTGGACCGTCGACAGCGGTCGCTACACGGTCGAAGTCGGCCGCTCCGTTGTAGACGTGCGTAGCACGGCCGACATCGACCGCTAACTGAAGCCGTCGAGGGAAACTACGGAACGACGGCGTAGCCACTCTGCGTAAATACGAAAAGCCCTCCGGGGAGAGAGACGACTCTCCTCGGAAGGCTGAAAGTGAATGAATGGTGGCGGCGAATCGGATTTCCCAGAGGCTCGCGCACTCCAGTACTCGCCGAAACGCTGGTGAGCTTATCTTCCGTGTTCGGGATGGGTACGGGAGGCAACCTCACCGCTATGGCCGCCTAACGCTGAGTCACGGAGTCGAACCGTGATGGTATACCGCTCTCAGTTGGCAGATGTTTCAGTACGTGCGATCCAGTTTGCGCCTGGACTCGGTCAGTCGACGAGATAATCGTCGGTGAATCGAGTCACAGTGCGTATGAATGATGGCTTTGAGTTGTTAGTGCTCGTGGGCTAAACGCCTCGTTACCTCGGCGCGTACACCCCAAGTCTATCGACCGCGTCTTCTACGCGGACTCTCGGCGGTGTCTCTTTTCCAAGTGGGTTTCGAGCTTAGATGCGTTCAGCTCTTACCCCGTGCTGCGTGGCTACCCGGCACGTGCTCTCTCGAACAACCGGTACACCAGTGGCAGCCAATCGTAGTTCCTCTCGTACTATACGATCGTTCTTGTCAGACACCATTACACACCCAGTAGATAGCAGCCGACCTGTCTCACGACGGTCTAAACCCAGCTCACGACCTCCTTTAATAGGCGAACAACCTCACCCTTGCCCGCTTCTGCACGGGCAGGATGGAGGGAACCGACATCGAGGTAGCAAGCCACTCGGTCGATATGTGCTCTTGCGAGTGACGACTCTGTTATCCCTAGGGTAGCTTTTCTGTCATCAATTGCCCGCATCAAGCAGGCTAATTGGTTCGCTAGACCACGCTTTCGCGTCAGCGTTCCTCGTTGGGAAGAACACTGTCAAGTCATCTTTTGCTCTTGCACTCTTCGCCGGGTCTCTGTCCCGGCTGAGATGACCTTAGGGCGCGCTCGATATCTTTTCGAGCGCGTACCGCCCCAGTCAAACTGCCCGGCTACCGGTGTCCTCCTCCCGGAGTGAGAGTCGCAGTCACCGACGGGTAGTATTTCACTGTTGCCTCGGTGGCCCGCTAGCGCGGGTACCTGTGTAATGGCTCCTACCTATGCTGCACATCGGCGACCACGTCTCAGCGACAGCCTGCAGTAAAGCTCCATAGGGTCTTCGCTTCCCCCTGGGTGTCTCCAGACTCCGCACTGGAATGTACAGTTCACCGGGCCCAACGTTGGGACAGTGATGCTCTGGTTAATCCATTCATGCAAGCCGCTACTGATGCGGCAAGGTACTACGCTACCTTAAGAGGGTCATAGTTACCCCCGCCGTTGACAGGTCCTTCGTCCTCTTGTACGAGGTGTTCAGATACCTGCACTGGGCAGGATTCAGTGACTGTACGAGTCCTTGCGGATTTGCAGTCACCTGTGTTGTTACTAGACAGTCCGAGCATCCGAGTCACTGCGACCTGCTCCGTTCCGGAGCAGGCATCCCTTATTCCGAAGGTACGGGACTAACTTGCCGAATTCCCTAACGTCGGTTGCTCCCGACAGGCCTTAGCTTTCGCCGCTATGGACACCTGTGTCGGTTCTCGGTACGGATATCATACTCGCCTTTTCACGGGCCCCAGGTTGAACCATATTTCTCTATCTCGCCGTTCGTCCGCTTCGTGCCATTACGGCTTCCACGGAGTTTGACGATTCGACCGGGCGAAAGCCCGGCATGGTCGACCCCAGGGCGTCAGCTTTGGATGTATGATAGCACGGGAATATTAACCCGTTTCCCATTTCGTCATAGTCGAGTTACGGTATGACTTAGGACCGGCTAACCCTCAGCTGATCAGCAGTGCTGAGGAACCCTTATCCATTAGGCCGTCGGGGTTCTCACCCGACTATCGCTGCTACTATGGCCAGGATTTTCGTCACTAATCGGTCCACAGGAATTCTCACCCCTGCTTCCATCCAATTAGAGCGCCAATCTACTCGATTGCCCGATAAAGGGCACGGATAGGTCTCGGTGGTGGATTTGAGTCCCGATCATTTTGGGCGCCTCAAACCTCGGCCGGTAAGCTGTTACGCTTTTCTTAGAGGGTAGCTGCTTCTAAGCTCACCTCCCGGCTGTCTAGGGCTCGAGACCACCTTCAGAGGATTACACTTAATCCACACTTGGGGACCTTAACCTATCTCTGGGTTGTTCCCCTCCTGGTGCACAGGCTTACCCCGCACACCGGAATCCCCGCGTCAAACAGCGTTCGTAGGTTTGGAGTTTGACAGGTGTGCCGACTCCTCTCGGAGGCGGTCACACCAATCGGTCGCTCTACCCCACGAACTACCTCGGCGGAGGTCATGCTTCGACATGTTTCGATTGGAACCAGCTGTTGCCGGACTCGATGGGCCTTTCACCCCTACACATAGATCACGAGAGGGTATTGTAGGACACCAACTCTAACAGGCCTCCACGTGCCTTTCGGCACGCTTCACCTTGTCCATGCGTAGATCGTCCGGATTCGGGTCGTGTCAGTGTGGCTCCCCGCCCTTGAAGACGGCGGCCCTCGTCGTAAGACTGCGGCCATGTCGGTTTCCCTGTGCCTCCCCCGATGCTCGGGTTAGACTTGCCATACAGACACACTCCCTGGCTCGTTTTTCAAAACGTACGACAGAACATCGGCTTCCCGTGAGTCTTACTGGAGACTCGCGTCTCGGTCATTCGTCAAGGGACCTTGTATGCCCTGTCGCTCCATCGCCAACTGAGTTCATGCTCTATTTCACCTCCCTTCTGAGGGTACTTTGCAGCGTTCGTTCACACTACTTGTGCACTATCGGTCTCGAGGAGTGTTTAGCCTTAGCAGTCGATGCCTGCTATGTTCGCGAGGGATTTCCAACCCCCGCTACTCCGGAACTGACGCACAACGTACTGATTTCGAGTACGGGGTTGTCACCCTGTATCACGCCCTGTTCCAAGGGACTTCTTCGAAATGGTCTGCTGCTGAGAGTCAGTCCAAACACCACATTGGTCGTGAGACCTTCGGTTTGGGCTGTATCGCGTTCACTCGCGGTTACTGACGACATCACGTTGCGTTTTCTTGTCCTCCCGATACTGAGATGTTTCAGTTCTCGGGGTTCCTCATTGCGCGAAGCAATTGTTGAAGAGATTCTCATTCGGAAATCCTGAGTTCTTAGCCTCCGTGCGGCTCCCTCAGGCTTTTCGCAGCTTGGCACGTCCTTCTTCAGCTCTCGAGCCGAGCAATCCACCAGCTGGCATAGTAGCCAACGTCGTTGTGACTCGTATAACTGAACGAGTCCAGTGGACGCCTGGATCGCACGTACACGCGGTTTCATACTCGCCCCCAAGGTGGTAGATGGTGGGCGAATCGACCCTTCCCAACCTCGGTTTTACCCGGGATGGTGCATCTGTCGTCGTATCACGTTCGAGCGCCGTCCCACACTTAAGGGGCTCGGTTCGAGCGTGCTACGTCGTACGGACCCGCCGGGAGTTGCACCCGGCGCCCCCGTGAGGGGGTCCGACTCGGAGAGGTCATGTGAGCCCAGCGGGCCCATGCAGTAGTCGGAGTTGCTTCCGACTCACGGTGACTTGTGGTCACCAGTCAATGCCAGTTGGTCGCTGTAAACAGCGACCAAGTGAAGGTGGGTTGGGGCAGAGCCCCAATCCCGGTCAGTAGGAGGTGATCCAGCCGCAGATTCCTCTACGGCTACCTTGTTACGACTTAAGCCCCCTTGCGGAGCCCAGATTCGACCACCGCATGGTGGCCTCATCCGGACCCCACTCGGGTGCTTTGACGGGCGGTGTGTGCAAGGAGCAGGGACGTATTCACCGCGCACTTATGATACGCGATTACTACCGAATCCAGCTTCATGCGGGCGAGTTTCAGCCCGCAATCCGAACTACGACTGCGTTTAGAGATTAGCTTCGCCTCTCGGCGTTGCATCCCTCTGTCACAGCCATTGTAGCCCGCGTGTTGCCCGGTCCATTCGGGGCATACTGACCTACCGTTGCCCGTTCCTTCCTCCATTTTAGCAATGGCAGTCCTCCTAGTGTACCCAACCACCACAGGGGTGTTGCTGGCAACTAGAAGTGCGGGTCTCGCTCGTTGCCTGACTTAACAGGACGCCTCACGGTACGAGCTGACGGCGGCCATGCACCTCCTCTCAACAGCTCGGGTAAGTTCGTCAAACTGACCGTCGTTACTGTTGTCGGGACCGGTGAGATGTCCGGCGTTGAGTCCAATTAAACCGCAGGCTCCTCCGGTTGTGGTGCTCCCCCGCCAATTCCTTTAAGTTTCATCCTTGCGGACGTACTTCCCAGGCGGCTCGCTTATCGTCTTCACTACGGCACATCACGTGCTCATGGCGCGTGACATACCTAGCGAGCATCGTTTACAGCCAGGACTACCCGGGTATCTAATCCGGTTCGAGACCCTGGCTTTCGTCCCTCACTGTCGGGTCCGGTCTCTCGACGTGGTTTCCCCATCGGTGGTCCGTCCAGGATTACAGGATTTCACTCCTACCCCGGACGTACCCGTCGAGTCTCTCGGCCCCAAGCCGTGCAGTTTCCACCGGACGCCCACGCGTTGAGCGCGTGGATTTCCCAATGGACTTACACAGCAAGCTACGGACGCTTTAGGCCCAATAATATCGGCCATCACTCGTGCTGCCGGTATTACCGCGGCGGCTGGCACCGGTCTTGCCCAGCACTTGTTCCTGAACCACCTTACGGTTCAGAAAAGCGAGGACTATATGCCCTCGCACTCGGAGTCCCCCTATCGCACTGTCGTGCAGTGTAAAGGTTTCGCGCCTGCTGCGCCCCGTAGGGCCCGGTATCTTGTCTCAGATACCGTCTCCAGGCTCTTGCTGTCACAACCTGTACCGATTATGGGCATGGTGGGCCGTTACCCCACCATCTACCTAATCGGCCGCAGCCACATCCTACAGCGCCGGAACGTTTCTCACTCTCTGCACTCCAGCGTGAGAGTGATATCCGCTATTGGCCTCAGTTTCCCGAGGTTATTGCGGTCTGTAGGGTAGTTTGGCCACGTGTTACTGAGCTATATGCCACGAATCTAAGTTCGTGCGACTAGCATGGCTAAATCGGACTCCGATAGCAATGGCCTCCGGCAGGATCAACCGGAATGTGCTGATATACATCAGCGGCGGAAGTGGTTGCACTCCGTCGGAAGCTAACTACTGCCGGTTGTAAGGCGTGAAGATATTCGCAGAGCGAATTCCTTCAGTTTGTTACAACAGGCAGTAGAACACACTGGTTCCTACGCCAGTGTTGACTACTGCATGGGTCCGTGGGCTCACATCAGATTCCATCTTGACGGCGGACCGCAGGGGTGGAATCCTCATGGTGCGAGCGGAAGCCGCGCAAGCGGCCATGCGCTCTGAGCGAACACCCGACCACCCAGGTGGGTCGTCGAGCCGTCGACCCGAGCACGCTGCCCGGGGCGTCCTTCGCATCATATCCGATGGGAGGGGTATACATAAATGACTCGTCTCGAAGGCGCCCTGTGCCGGCCCCACACGGCGCACACGTGACGTGAGTTCGTCACACACCTAACCGACAGACAGCGGCGTTGTGCCACGATTAGTAGTCAGCAAGATTAGACGAGTGGTCGCCGGACCGTTCGGAGCCAGCTGGCGACCGGAGCTATTGAGAGACAAACGCTCCCGAGCAGCGCGGGCGGACCGCCACGACTCGCCAGTGGCTGCCGTGTCACTCCTCGAAAAAACGACTCGCGTCCGTCGCACACACTGCAGAAAAGGTACTTCAGGCAGTCAGCGAATCGAGGTGGCCTTCGGCACGGAGCTGGTCTGCGTCCTGGCCGTCGTAGCGCCACTCGACGTTGGCCTTCTCGTCTTGCCAGTCCCACGGCTCCGCGAGGACGATGTCCTCCTCGTTAATCCAGGTCCGGAACTTCATCCGGCCGGGGATTCGGCCCATGCGGGTCTCGCCGTCCTCGCACTGGAGGCGGACGTGGTTCCCACCGAGGTGTTCGGTTACGACTGCAAACAACTGATCGCTATTTGGCATGCGGAGGTTCCGCCGCCCTGTATCTTCGCTCACAGCGGTACTAGGCGCTCACTGTGTATAAGTGATTTGAGAGTTGCGATAGCGCGTACCACACGGCACCGCTCGACGACGCCGCGCGGACACTTGGCGGCGTCACTGGGGCCCCGAGAGCCACAAGCGGAGGCGAAGCCGGCGGCTGTCGAGCGTGATGGTACGGCCAGGGTCGAGAGAAGTTCAGTCGGCAGCGAGCGTCAGCGGTTCCTCGCTCTCGGCGACCATGTCGTCGGTGAGACCGTCAGCGAGCGCAAAGACGGCGGCTTTGTGGTCCGTCTTCGATTTGTGAATCGATGTCGGCTTGACACCGAGGTCTGCGTACTCGTCGTGTTCGACGTCGGACCCTGTGTCGGCTTCGTAATGGTGCTGTACCTGTGCGAGAAGGCTGTGAAGATGAATGAGCTCTTGCTTCTTCATGGATAGTATCGCCTAGAAGACGAAGGGTTATAGTATTATCTTGCCACTTGTTACCAATATATATCGGTGTAGTTGTCGTACTGTCTCACCGAAATCGGAGAGAATAGACACGAGAGCCGCCCGAACGGCGATACTTGGACACCGGCCATGAGAACTGCCATCGTGGGGCGACAGTTCCGGGCGCTGTGGCTGGCCGCGCGCCCGAGCCAGGTCGCGCTCATCGCACTCGTCTACGCACACGGGGTCGGGATGGCACGGGCACTGACAGCCACCGCAGTGTCGTGGCCGGCAGTCGCGGTCGGGGGCGCCGCCCTGCTTCCCGTGGCGCTGGGGGTCCACTACGCGAACGAGTACGCCGACGTCGAGACCGACCGCATGACCGAGCGGACGCCCTTCTCCGGCGGGAGCGGCGCCGTAGAGCGGACCGGTGTCCGCCGGGAGTTACTCGCTCGGGCGGCTGGCGTCGCGACAGTCGTCGGTATCGCCGGCGCCGTGGCCGGCTGGTGGTCCGGGATGGTGTCCCCCACCGCACTCGTACTGTTCGTCGCTATCGCCGTCGCGGGGCTGGCGTACTCGCTCCCGCCGGCCGCGCTGGTGCGCCGTGGCGTTGGGGAACTGACCAACGCCGCCCTCGGAGGGACGCTACTCCCCATGTACGGCGTCGCAGTCGTCGGGCGCGTCTCCCCGACGACGGTGCTTGCGGTGGTGCCGTTCACCGTACTGGTCGGCTGTAATCTGCTTTCGACCCACTGGCCCGACCGCCAGGCCGACGCCGCGGTCGGGAAGCGGACGCTGGCCGTCCGGTGGTCGGCACCCGAACTCCGACGGGCGTACTGGCTGCTCGCGAGCGTCGCGGTCCTCCTTACTATCGGGCTTGCCGGGCGGGTGCTGCCGGTCCCGGTCGTCGCGGCCCAGTCGCTCGCGCTGCCGTCGCTGGTGTGGGGCGGCGTCGTGCTCACCCGGCAGCGCTCCCCGTTCCCCGCGGTGAGTGCGATGGTCCTCCACGCGGGCGCGAGCACGGCGGCGTGGTGGTGGCTCGCGCTCAGCTAGTTGTCCACGGCGTCGTGGGGCCCGACCGGCCCGTGGTTCGGGCACGCGCCCGCGATGGGCGTGTCGTTGAGACAGCAGTGTCGCTGCTGGGTCGCGATGAGGCCGGTGGTGAGCAGCTCGTCACAGCGTCGACAGCGCAGCGTCATGCCCCTACTTCGTGGCGAAGCCTGTTACGGCTACCGGGCTTTTTGTCCGCCCGGGCCGACGGCGCAGCTATGGACGACAACCGGGCAGGGTTCGAGGAGTACACCCGGACGGCGGCGGCCAGAGAGCGGTTGCTGGAAGCGGTGACACCGACGGAGCGGACCGAACGGGTGGAGCTTCGGGACGCCGACGGCCGGGTGGTGGCGACGGCCGTCACGGCCGACCGCCAGGTCCCCCACTACGAGCGAGCGGCGATGGACGGCTACGCGGTCCGGGCGAGGGACACCTTCGGCGCGACCGAGCGGTCGCCGGCCTCGCTGCAGGTCACAGACAGCGTCCGGGCGGGGACCGCAGCCCGGGTCCACACCGGGAGGGAACTCCCCGAGGGTGCCGACGCGGTCGTCATGGTGGAGGCGACCGAGCGGACTGGCGACGATCTCGCGGTGTTCGAGGCGGTTCCCGAGGGCGGCAACGTCGGGCCAATCGGCGAGGACGTGGCCGAGGGGCAGGCGCTGTTCGAACCCGGCCACCGGCTCAGACCCTCGGACCTGGGCCTGCTGAAAGCCGTCGGGCTGGAGACCGTCGCGGTGTACGAGCGCCCCCGCGTGAGCGTAATCCCGACCGGCGAAGAGCTCGTCCAGTCAGACCCCGACCCCGGTGAAATCATCGAGACGAACGGCCAGACAGTCACCCAGTACGTCGAGCGGTGGGGCGGCGAGGCAACCTACCGCGACGTCGTCACCGACGACCCCGATGCACTGCGAGCAGCCATCGAGCGCGACCTCGACCACGACGTCGTCGTGACGACCGGCGGCACCTCGGTAGGCGAGCGCGACATCGTTCCGGAGGTCGTATCGGAGCTGGGCGAGGTGTTCGTCCACGGCGTCGCGCTCGAGCCCGGCCACCCGGTCGCGCTGGGCGCCATCGAGGGGACGCCA
Organism: Haloarcula rara; assembly: GCF_029338235.1. GTDB lineage: Archaea > Halobacteriota > Halobacteria > Halobacteriales > Haloarculaceae > Haloarcula > Haloarcula rara. Next base: position 2,459,690 of record NZ_CP119785.1, on the reverse strand, counting down.
GTGGTGATGCTCCCGGGCTACCCGGTCGCCTGTATCGTCAACGCCGTCCAGTTCCTCAGACCGGCGGTCGAGACTGCCGGGCGTCGCCCGGCGGTCTCGCTACCGACGACGGAGGCCCGCCTGGCACGGAAGCTTCCCAGCGAGCCCGGCGTCCGGACGTTCGCACGGGTGACCCTGGAGGAAGACGGCGAGGGGAGCGTGACGGCCACGCCGACCCGGACGAAGGGCGCGGGTGTCCTTTCCAGCGTGGCACTGGCAGACGGCTGGGTCGTCCTCCCCGAGGAACGAGAGGGGTACGCTGAGGGCGCGACCGTCGCCGTCGAGGAGTGGGAGGTGCGTCGATGAGCGACCGACGAGAGTTCCGCGACCTTGCCACCCCCGAGGAAGCCCGGACCGTCGTCGAGTCACTCGACGTCGACCCCGGGACGGAGACGGTCGCGCTGGCCGAGGCTCGTGACAGGGTGCTGGCCGAGCGGGTCGACGCCACGCTCGACGTCCCCGGGTTCGACCGCGCGAGCATGGACGGCTACGCGGTGCGGGCACGGGACACCTTCGGGGCCGACGAAGCGACACCGGAGACCCTCACCCTCGCGGGGACGGTCCACGCTGGCGAGGAACCGGACGTCACAGTCGAACCCGGCACCGCCGCCGAGATATCGACCGGTGCGGTCATGCCCGACGGCGCCGACGCCGTCGTGATGGCCGAGCGGACCACGGCGACCGACGACGGCGTCGAGATACGGACCGCAGTCACGCCGGGCGAGCACGTCATGCTGGCCGGCGCGGACATCGCCGCCGGCGCGCGAGCGCTCGGACCGGGCACCCGTATCACGGCCCGGGAGATCGGGCTGCTGTCGGCGCTGGGCGTCGACGAGGTGACTGTTCGGGCGCGCCCGCGCGTCGGCATCATCTCCACGGGGGACGAACTGGTCCGGCCCGGCGACGAGCTCGACAGCGCGGCGGGCCAGATCTACGACGTGAACAGCTACACCATTGCCTCGGGTGTCGAGGACGCCGGCGGCGAGCCCGTACTCTACCCCCACGCCGGCGACGATTTCGAGGCGATGGAGGGGCTGCTCCACGAGGCCGCCGACGAGTGTGACCTCGTGTGCTCCTCGGGCTCGACCAGCGCCAGCGCCGTCGACGTCATCTACCGGGTCATCGAGAAGCGGGGGGACCTGCGACTGCACGGCGTCGCGGTCAAGCCCGGCAAACCGATGCTCGTCGGCACTATCGGCGAGTCGGCCTACGTCGGCCTGCCCGGCTACCCCGTCTCGGCGCTGACCATCTTCCGGACCTTCGTCGCGCCCGTGATTCGCGACGCGGCAGGCCTATCCGAACCCAGGACAGCGACGGTCGCCGGCGAGATGGCGGTCGAGGAGCGCTACACCGAGGGACGGCTGCGGTACATGCCCGTTGGCCTGGTCGAGAGCGGCGACGGCTCGACGCTGGTCTACCCCGTCGACAAGGGCAGCGGCGCGACGACGAGTCTTGTCGACGCGGACGGTACCGTCGCCATCGACCCGGACACCGAGGTCCTCCCTGCCGGCCGAACCGTCGAGGTGACGCTGTTCTCGCCGGACGTACGCGTCCCGACGCTGTTCGGCGTCGGCGAGGACGACCCGCTGTGGAACCGGCTGCTCGACCGAATCGAGGCGCCCCGCTACCTGCCCACCGGGACCGCAAACGGCCGGCGTCGCCTCCGCGATGGCGTGCCAGACGTGGCCGTCGTCGCCGGGCCGGCAACGGACGACGAGCCGGGCGAGGCGCTGGGGGCTGGTCGCGCGAGTGGGGACTCGCCGTCGCACCCGACAGCGACGTGGGCGACCTCGCTGCGCTGGTCGACGGCGACTATCGGTTCGTCAACCGCGACGGCGGGTCGGGCCTGCACGGAAGTTTCGACGCCGAACTGGAGCGAGTGGCCGACGACCGCGGGGTCTCGGTGGCGACGGTGACCGGCGCTATCGACGGCTACGACCTGACGACCGACGCCACCGAGAGCCCCGCCCGCAAGGTCGCGGCCGGCGAGGCTGACGCCGGCCTGGCCCTGCGGGCGACGGCCGAGAAACTCGACCTCGAGTTCGTCCCGCTGGGGACCGAGCGTGTCCGAGTGCTCGCAAATCGGGACCGGACCGAGAAGGAAAGCGTCGAGGGGCTGGGGTCGCTGCTGGGTGAGCTTGACGACCTCGCCGCGGCGCTCGCTGGGTTCGAGGCGTAGCTCGCAGAAAGTCACACAAGGGCCGGTCACCTACGGTGGGCAATGACACCAGAACCGTCTGCATCTCGCGTCGCCGAAACCGCCGCGGGGGGCTGAGCGATGGCGGACTCGCTCGCCGAGCCGTTCCGCTTCGAGTACGAGCCTGCCACCGTCAGATACGGGCCACAGTGCGTCTCACAGCTGGCAAGCGAAGTGACGGCGCTGGGCTGTGAGCGGGCGTTCGTCGTCACGGGGTCGACCGTCGGCGAGACGCCGGCGGTGATAGAGCCCGTCCGCACGGGCCTGGACGACCGGCTGGCCGGCGTCTTCGCGGGAACGACTCCGAAGAAGCGCCTCGGCACGGCCTACGAGGCACTGACACAGTATCGCGAGACCGACGCGGACGCCATCGTCGCGGTCGGCGGCGGCAGCAGCCTCGACGTGGCGACGGTGCTGTCGGTGCTCGCGGGTACCGACTGCGACCCCGCGGCTGTCGGCGCTGAACTGGTCGAGCGCGGGACCCTCTCGGTGCCCGAGTCGGGCGTCCCGCCGGTCGTCACCGTCCCGACGACGTTGGCCGGCGCCGACCTCTCGCAGGTGGCCGGCGTCACCGCCGACCCGGCGACCTGTCCCGTCTCCGAACCCGCGAGCGGCGCCGTCAGCGACCCCAGGCTGATGCCGGCGGCCGCCTGTTACGACCCGAAACTCGTGGCGACCACCCCCCAATCGGTGCTCGCGGGCTCGGCGATGAACGGCTTCGACAAGGGCATCGAGACGCTGTACGCCCGGAACCACACACCCATCACCGACGCGACCGCGACGCGCGGCCTGGGGTTGCTGGCCGAGGGTCTGGAGACACTCGGCGCGGGCGAGACCGACGAGACGACGTTCCAGCGACTCACGCGAGGTATCCTCCTGGTCCAGTACGGCATCTCCCGGCCCGACGGGACGACGCTGTCGCTGATTCACGCCTTCGGTCACGGGCTCACGCGGACGTACGACGTCCAGCAGGGCGCAGCCCACGCGGTCATCGCGCCCCACGCGCTGGACTACCTCTTCGACGCGGTCGAGGGCCGCCGGGACCTGCTCGGCGGGGCGCTGGGTGTCGGCGACGCCGACGACCCGGCGGCCGCAGTGGTCGAGCGCGTCGCCGACATCGCCGCCGGGCTCGGACTCCCGACGAGGCTCCGGGACGTGAACGGACCGGACCGCGAAACGTTCCCTGCAGTGGCCGAGGCTGTCCTCGCCGACCCGTTCGTGCAGAACGGGCCCCCGGGGCTAGACCCGACGCGGGAGGACATCGTGGGCGTACTGGAAGCGGCGTGGTAGTTACTCCAGTTCGCCCCGGAGCACCTTCGCCGCGACGAGAATCGGGTCCCACACCGGGCTGAAGGGGGGTGCGTAGGCCAGGTCGAGCCGTTCGAGTTCTTCGACTGTCAGGTCCGATTCGAGCGCCGTGGCCAGCGTGTCGATTCGGATGGCTGCGCGGTCCTTCCCGACGATGGAGCCGCCGATGACCCTACCCGACTCCCGGTCGGCGGTCAGGCTCACTGTGGTCGGCTCGCTGCCGGGGTAATAGCCCGACCGCGAGCCGGCGGTGATACTCTTCGTCACCGGGTCGAAGCCGGCCGCGCGCGCGTCGTCGTGGTCGATGATGCCGACCCGGCCGGCCTCTAGCTCGAACGCCTTGACCACGGCGGTGCCGGCGACCTCCCCGACGGGTTCCGAATCGCCGGCGACCGTCTGGCCGATGGCCCGGCCCGCGCGGTTGGCTGTGAGTCCGAGCGGGACCCAGGCCGGCGCGTCGGTGACGGTATGGTTGTCCTCGGCGCAGTCGCCGGCGGCGTAGACGTGCTCGACGTTCGTCCGGCCGTACTCGTCGACCGCGACGGCCCCCGACTCGCCCAGCTCGACCGGTGTGTCCGCAAGCAGTTGCGAGTTCGGTGCGACCCCGATACCCACGAGGGCAAAGTCCACGTCGACCCGGCCGTTCTCGTGGACGACCGCCTCGACGTGGTCGCCCCCGTCGAGTTCCTCGACGCTGCAGTTCAGGTGGAGTTCGACGCCCTGCTCGCGAAGGTGGTCGGCCACGTGCTCACACACCGAGTCGCCAAAGGGCGAGAGGAGGTGCGGGCCCCGCTGGAAGACGTGGGTCTCAAGCCCGTGAGCACGGAACGCTTCGGCCATCTCGACGCCGACGTAGCCGCCGCCGACGATGGCCACCCGTTCGGGCGGGGCCATCGCCGCGTAGCGCTCGACGAGCTCGGCGTCCACGTACTCGATGCTCGTGTCGACCGCAGAGTCGCCCGGCTCGGCCAGCGCGGCTCTGACGGCCGCCGCCGAGTCCAGCCCGTGCATCGTGAAGGCCATGTCGCGGTGGTATCCCTCGATGGGGTCGGTGACGGCGTGGGCACCGGTCGCGACCAGGAGGTCGGCGTAGGGTTGTTCGAAGCGCTCGCCGTCGCCCTCGACTGTCACGGTCTCGGCGTCGGTGTCGACCGCCACCACCTCGTGTTCCCGCCGGAGGTCGATGCCCCGGTCGGCCGCTTTCTCGGGCGATAACGACAGCAGGTCGGTGAGCCGCTCGACCTCGCCTTTGACGTAGTAGGGCGTCCCGCAGTGGGCGTAGGAGACCCACCGACCCTTCTCGAAGACGACGACGTCGCCGTCGGGATTTGCTCGCCCGTACTTGCTCGCGGCGCTGAGGCCGGCGGCGTCGCCGCCGACGACCACAAAGGGGTCGCTCATACCGGGACGTGGGCCGCCTGTCACCTAACTGTTGAGTTACCCCGTGGTTAGCCCTCCCGTCGGAGCGTGAGGGCGGACCATTCGTCGTCCCGGGGCGAGGTGAGTCGTCGGTAACGGAGCGTGACCCAGTTACGTGACGTAACTATTAGTGGCTGGCCGGTCTCCGCTCGTGTATGCGCGACAGTACGAGCGAGCCCCTGGCAGTGTGGTGTGCGGGCGAGGAGTGGTGTCCGATTACGACGACGGCGACACTCATCGGGAAGAAGTGGCACCCCGTCATCGTCCATCGGTTGCTGGAGAACGGCCCCTCGGGGTTCAACGAACTCAAGGAGAACGTCGACGGCATCTCTTCGAAGGTGCTCTCGGACAGTCTCGAAGACCTGCAGGAACACGGGCTCGTTGACCGCGAAGTCGTCAACGAGCAGCCGTTCCGGGTCCGCTACTCGCTGACCGAGCGCGGCGGATCGCTCGAGCCGGTCATCAGCGAGATGGCCGCCTGGGGGCAAGAACACCTCCGGCCGTCGGAGTCGTAGGGACGACAGCGCGCTGCGAGCCCCCGGTGCCGGACCGTTCAAGACGCTGGCTCCGTATGACCCAGTATGTACCTCGCCGACGAGGCCTGGCCCGACCTCGAGTCGTACTTCGAATCCGAGTCGCTCGCACTGGTCCCGCTGGGCTCGACAGAACAGCACGGTCCCCACCTGCCCGAGGGGACGGACCACATAATCGCGGAGTCCTTTGCCCGCGCCGCGGCCGCGGAGACGGGCTATCTCTGTACGCCCACTATCAACGTCGGCGTCAGCCCCCACCATCGGCAGTTCCACGGGACGATGTGGGTCGACGCGCCCGCGTTCCGGGACTACGTCGAGAGCCTCACGCGAAATCTCGCGTACCACGGTATCGACCGCGTCGTCTTCGTCAACGCCCACGGCGGCAACGTCGAACACCTCCGTGAGGTGGGCCGGCGCGTCCGGGATGACGGGACGATGTACGCCATCGAGTGGATGTGGGACGAGTCCATCACCGAGCGAATCGAGGACGTCTTCGAGACGCCCGGGCCACACGGCGGCCCCAAGGAGACCTCGCTCATCCAGCACCTCGCTGGGGAGCTGGTCCACGAGGACCGCATCGAAGACGCCCGCGACGGCGGGCTCGAAGCGTTCGACGAGGAGACGGGCCGCCAGTACGGCGCCCGCACGTTCTACGACGCTATCGACAACACCGACAACGGCGTCCTTGGAGACCAGACCGACGCCTCCGCCGCCGTCGGCGAGGAGCTGTTCGAGGCCGCCCTGGCGAATCTCTGTCGGCTCTGTGAATGGCTCGGCGACCAGCCCTTCGAGGCCCTCACGCCCAAGCCGCACGTGTAGGCTTAAGGTCTCCCCGACACGATGTAGAACTATCATGTACGACCAACCTGTCCGAGCGGAGGCAGACAGATGAACACGCTCGACGAGATCGAACGCGAAGTAAAGGACACGTCCCACTACGTCAGCGGGAACCTCGCGAACTACGCCCACAGGTCCGCGGGCGAAAACCCCAGCGGCGAGGAACAGGTCGGCGGCGACGTCTGGGCCGACGACCTCTACTTCGACGCGCTGTCGGCCATCGAGGGGGTCGGTGGCTACGCGAGCGAGGAGCGAGAGGAAATCGTCGACCTCGGAGAGGGGTACACCATCGCTATCGACCCGCTCGATGGCTCCTCGAACCTGGCCTCGAACAACTCCGTCGGGACCATCGTCGGCGTCTACGACAGCGACCTGCCAGCCAGCGGGCGCAACCTCGTCGCCTCGATGATGGTACTGTACGGCCCCTACACTACGCTGACCATCGCCAGGGAGGACCGCGACATCGTCCAGGAGTACCTCCTCCGGGACGGCCACAGCGAGCGGTGGGGGACCTTCACGCTGCCCGAGGACCCGACAGTGCTCGGGATGGCCGGGAAGTGGAGCCAGCGAAGCGACGCGATGAACGAGATATCCCAGGAGTTCGCCCGCGAACTCAAACCCCGCTACGGTGGTGCGACCGTCGCCGACCTGGCACAGGTCCTCGAGTACGGGGGTCTCTTTGGCTACCCGGCGACCAACAAGTACTCCGGCGGAAAGCTCCGGGTCCACTTCGAGTCGGCACCGCTCGCCTACCTCGTCGAGGCTGCCGGCGGCGCCTCCTCGGACGGCGCCCAGTCGCTGCTCGACGTCGAGCCCGACGAGGTCCACGGCCGCACCCCGACCTTCCTCGGCAACGAGTCGCTCATCCAGCGGCTCGAGGACGGCCTCGCACAGTAGCCCGGTCGGCGCCACCGAGCGGCCGACTTCTCAGACGTTCCGATAGTTCCCGAGCCGCGTGCCATCGAGGAGGAACGCCTCCGCGTCGGCCACGCCGGCCGGGAGAAACGGCGCGAGAAACTCCTGGCCCGGGACGTTGACCCACGTCCCGCCCGAGCGGTCGTTGAACGCCGGGAAGACGACCAAGTCGCCGTCCACGTCGAGCGACCGGTCGTAGTGGTCCTCGAAGGGGTCGGGCGCGAGAGGCCCGCGAAGCCAGGCTCGCTCTTTCCGATTGCCCCCGACCTCGTCCTCCAGCTTGACCACCGGGTGCTCGTGGCCCACACAGACGACGGCCGATTCCAGGACCGCCGGGGACGGCCACGTGTGACCGTGTGCGAACCCCACGTCGCCGATACTGGTGCCGTGGCCCGGCGTTATCGTCACGTCCGCGTCGACGTCGTCGAGAACCGGTTCGAGCTCGCCGTCGTGATTTCCTTTCACGAGGGTAACTGGAACGGTGAGGGTCGAGAACAGCGCTTCAAGCTCCTCGCGTTCGGTCTCGAACGGCGAGCCGATGGCGTGGCCGAGGTCACCGACGACGACCAGCCGGTCGGCACCGGTGCGTTCGAGGGCAGCAACCAGCCGCTCCCGCCGCTCGTCGGCCGCCGACCGGAGCTCGACTCCCTCGTAGCGCAGCCCGGCCTCGATACCGGCGTGGTAGTCCGCGAGCGCGAGCAGTCGCTTGGCGTCGGTGTCGACGGTGGCCGCGGGGACGCCCGGGACTGGTTCGACACGCATGGCTGGGTCGTTGGCGACCACGCGAGAAAAGGGGCGCGTTCCAGTTCAGATGGGCGTCAGCTTGTCGTCGTCTGGCTCGTAGCAGCGCCCGCCCATCAGCGCGTCCTGGATGGCGTCTTCGACGGCGTCGCGGTCCGCACCGTAGCTCTCCATCACCTCGGTGATGACCGCCTCGCGGTCCGCACCGCTGCCCTCGTTCAGGTCAGTCATCACGTCCATCACCGCGTCTTCGAGGTCGACATCCGCGGCCGGCGCCTCGTCGGCCGCTGGTTCGTCTGCCGATGACGCAGCAGCAGCCGCCGTCTCGGTCTCGGCGGCGGGCTCCGCATCCGCCGGTGTGCCCGCCTCGGCCGGCTCCGCCTCGGACGCAGTGCCCGCCTCGGCCGGCTCCGCCTCGGACGCAGTGCCCGCCTCGGCCGGCTCCGCCTCGGACGCAGTGCCCGCCTCGGCCGGCTCCGCCTCGGCCAGCTCCTCCGGGTCGGGAGTCTCGATGCCGGCCTCGCCGGCGTCGTCGACCTCCGTCCCGCTCTGGAAGTCGGTGCCGTACTCTTCCTCTATCTCCTCGCGCTCGTCCTCGTCGAGTTCGAACTCGGTGTCGAACTCGCCGACCTCGTCGTCGTCCGTCGCCGCGTCGGCGTCCGCTGCAGTCTCGCCCGGCGACTCAGTGGCAACATCGCTCTCGAAATTACCCAGCGTTTCCGAGTTACCTTCGTCGGCATTATCCGCAGTCGACGCGGTCTCCGGTTCCGTCGATACCGGGTCGGCGTCCGTCGCCGGCTCCGAACTGTCGTCAGCTTCGGTAGCCGAACTGGTCGTTTCGGTCGTTGTTTCCGTCGAAGGTTCTTCGTCTGTTTCCGTCGAAGCAGTTGTCTCGGCCGTCGCAGTATTCCCGGTCTCGGCTGTCGAAGACGGGTCCGTATCGGTCGCCGACTCGGGAGTCCCGGTGTCGGTCGCCGGCTCGGCGGCCTCGGCATCTGCCGTCGACTCGGGAGCCGCTGTCTCTGCAGGCGACGGTTCGTCGGACTCGGCGGCGTCGCTCGGTTCGGAGCCGGCCGAGGGACCACCCTCGTGTGCTTCGAGTTCCATCGTCGCCAGGGCCGAAAGCGGGCCGTCTGTGCCGTCGCCGGGCGCACGCGAGAGGGACCCGGCCTCGTCGCGCTCGCCCGCGACGACGCGGGCGGCGTTTACTGCCAGGTCCCGGACCGCCTGCAGGTAGTCACCGGTCGTGTCGTAGTACTCCAGCGCCAGGGCGGCGCCGGCGGCGTCGCTCTCTTCGACACCGGCCGCGACCAGCGCCTGCTGCAGGGCCTCCCCCGACAGGTCGGACTGTCTGGCGCCCGCCATCCGACCCACGCGGGCGACGGTCTGCTCGGCCGCCTGGACGACCCAGCGGTCGCGCGTCTCGGCGTCGACCTCGCTGATGGACTCCGGTCGAACGGACGTGAACACGCGGTCGCCGTCCTCGGGCTCGAAGGTGCGGGCCTTGCCGGTCACGGCGACGAACAGCGGCGGCGTCGCGGCTTCCAGAAACGCCAGCGCCTCCGGCTGGTACTGGCCAGCGTAGACCACGAACGGGCCGGTCGGGTCCACGATGCGCGCTCTGAGGACCTCCTCGTTGACCTGTTCCAGTTCCGTGAGGACGCCGACGACGAACAGCCGGTTGACCCGCGCGCCCGTCGGCGTCACCACGTAGTTCGGGGCGCGCTCCTCGTCGGACTCCGAGTAGGAGAACTCCGCGTCGTCGAACTCTGCGGCGAAGAGGCGGTGGGCGACCTCGCGGCGGCCCGGCCCGCTGTCCTCTGACTCGCTCATGTTTCGACCTCCGCGAGCAGCGCCTTCGCACGCTCGGCCGGGTCGGCGTCCGATTCGTCGAACTCGCTGGCGTTGAGGTTGGCGCCGTACTCGTCGACCGACAGCGAGCCACGGACGACGTACTCGCGGCCGACCACACGGTCGGCGATGCGGTCGGCGACGACTGACTTGTCCATCGCGTCGCGGGCGTGTTCGCGAGCGTCGTCGAGGTCACCGCCGTAAATCTCCTCGGTCAGTTCGTCGTCGAGGATGACCGTCACGGTCGCCGTGCCGTCGTCGAGGATAGCCTTCGTCCGCAGGTCGTCCTCGCCTTCGACGGCGCCGTGAGAGCGACACTGCCCGCTCTGGACGACGCGGCCACACTGGGGACAGCGCTCGATGAGTCCGGATCCGTCCCGAATCTGGATGACGTTGCCCACGAGTTCGACGTCGAACTGCCCGCCGCTCTCGACGGCCTCGCCGATGGCCATCCGCGGGGCGTCCTCGGCGACGGAAACGGACTCGCCGAGCGCTGTGACCGTCGAGAACTCCGAGACGTTGACCGACGGCGCACCGCGGAACTCACGAACGAACGTCTCCTCGATGCGGACCGACGCCCCGGCCTCGATCTCGTCGTGGGGCTCCCAGTCGGTGAAGGGAAGCCGGCCGGTCGCATCACCGAACACGCCCGAGAGAATTTCGGTCTCGCCGTCCCGGCCGTCGATGGTCTTTTCCTCACACTCCAGGACCTGCACCTCGACGGTGATGCCGCGGTCGCCGGGTTCGAGGTCCCGGAGGGCGGCCTCGCCGCCGACGTCGGCGTCGATATCGAGCGTCTCCTCGGCGACGGTCGCGTCGGTGCTGTCCCCGAGGTTGAGTTCGGGCTTGCCGTCCCACTCTCGCACCCCGGCGTTGCCGAACTGCACGGTCTGGCCGGGTTCGAGGTCGCCCTCGAAGCCGTCCCACGCGGTGTAGGAGATGGTGCCGGACTCGTCTGCGAGTTCGCCCTCGCGGATGACGTGCTGTTCGCCGTTATACTGGATGGACCGACGCCCGGACGTGAGCACCACCGCGGTGACGGTCACGTTCGAGTCGTCGGTGGTGACCTCGCCGATGGCCTTGCTGGACGGGCCGCTACTCCCGCCGCCACCGCCGTCGCCGTACTTCCGGCGGAGGCTCTGTTTGGCCTCGTCCATCGGCACCGAGTAGTTCACCAGGTTCTCCAGGTCGCGTCTGACCTCCTCTTTGTCTACGTCGAGGTCGGAGGCGAGTTCCTCGACATGCTCTTCGAGAGACATCGGTGAACGCTTCGAGAGGGGTACTGAAAAGCGTTTGTGGGCCGGGTTGGGATTGTGAACAGCCAGCAAGTCCCGTCGTGAGAGACGCGGTCCGGGGGCGTCAATTGGGTCCACCACTGTACGGTCAGCGTTTCGAATGGGCGGGTGAGTCCGGCCGAGAACGTTCCCGATGGCCAAGAACCGGGGCCAAGCGTATATACACCGGTAGCCAATCTCCGCCCGTAATGAACGCAACTCCCGACCGACGGTCGTTCATCCGAGCAATCGGCGCAGTGACAGCCGCAGGGGCACTCGCGGGCTGTTCGGGCGGCGAAAGCAGCGACGACAGTCCGGCCACCGGGTCCGACAGTGACGTTCCGGAGGCCGTCTCGTCGTATCTCTCCGACACCGATAACTTCGACGGGTCGCTGACCGACGAGACGGACAGCGATTCGGTGGCCGTCGACGTGGGCGTCGACGCAAACGGCGGGGCCTTCGGCTTCGGGCCCGCCGCAGTCAAGATATCGACCGGGACGACAGTGACGTGGGAATGGACCGGCGAGGGGAGTCAGCACAACGTCGTCGCCGAGGAGGGCGCAAGCTTCGAGTCCGAGCAGACGACCGAAGAGGGCTTTACGTTCGAAGAGACCTTCGAGGAGACCGGTGTGGTGACCTACTACTGTACCCCACACGAGGGAATCGGCATGAAAGGCGCCCTCGTCGTCGAATAGCGACGAGATTCAGTCGTCGCCAGCGATACCCTCGGCGAGCGCGTCGGCCACGCGACCGTAGGCGGCGGCTCCGTCCGAATCAGGCGCGTGCCTGACGACAGGTTCGGTCCCGAACACGTCGGGCTCGTCCGGCACCGCGGCGAGCAGCGACGTTTCGAGGCGCGCTGCTATCTCACGGCCGGTCTCGTCGTCGGCGCGGGTGACGACGACGCCGGGGATGTGGCTGTCGACGTGTTCGGCCATCTCTTTCGTCCGGCTGGTGTCGGCCACGCCGTGTTCCTTGGCCGTCGTCACCAGCACCACGTCGTCGGCCAGTCCGCAGGGGACCATCGTCGCGTGGGTGACGCCCGCGCCCGTATCGAGGACGACCACATCGAAAGCGGTCCTGAGACGGTTACAGACCGTCTTGAGCTCGGCCGGGTCGGCGTCCGTGTAGCGGTCGAGCGAGGGGTCACCGTACACTGCGGCGACGTCGTCGCTCGTATCGATAGCGGCTTCGAGCGGTTCCGCGTCGGCCAGCACGTCGTGTATGGTCGGTTCGTGACTCGTCCCCAGCACCGTATGCAGGTTCGGCATGGCCAGATCCGTGTCCACGACGACGACGTCGTAGCCGGCGTCGTCGAGCGCATACGCCGTGTTGACGGCCGTCGTGGTCTTGCCACAGCCACCCTTGCCACCGGCGATGGTGAGACAGTGGGCCCCTTGCATCTGTCAGTACCGTGGGGCAGCGACCGGAAAAAATGTATCTCTCCTCGGTTGTCAATACGCGGGTGGCACGACCGGAGCAGGGAGGCAGTGATTGTCCACCCGGAGCGTGTGAATACCGGTCGGAGAAACGCCAGCCTGCCGGCTGAGTGGGTCCGCAGTTCGAACGGCCTCACAGCCGGTCTTCCCTGCGGCCATCCCGGCGGTTGCAGAAGCACCGACACTCCTGTAAGAAATAGAGTATGTTTAAATATGTTTCCCGAATATCATATATTGTAATGTCTGTCGATGACACGTCCCAGACTCCAGCAGAGCGAAAGTCCGCGATCAAGCAACGCCACGACCAGGCCGCAAACAAGCTGGTACCCGAGAACCGACAGCTGTACATCGGCGGCGAGTGGGTCGCGAGCGTCTCGGGCGAGACCTTCGAGACGACCGACCCGACCACAGGGGAGACGCTCGCCGAGGTCGCCGCCGGCCAGGCCGAGGACATCGACAGGGCCGTCGAGGCGGCGTGGGACGCCTACGACGAGGTGTACAGCGGCTACTCGACGACCCAGCGACAGGCGATGCTCGAGAGCATCGCGGACGCCGTCGAGGAGAACAAAGAGGAGTTCGCCCGGCTGGAGTCACTGGACAACGGCAAGCCCATCACAGAGGCCCGCATCGACATGGACCTCGTCATCGACCACTTCCGCTACTTCGCAGGCATCGCCCGCGCACACGAGGGGCGCACGGTCGACACCGACGACAGCCGCCACGTCCAGACCCTCCAGGAGCCCTACGGCGTCGTCGGCCAGATCATCCCGTGGAACTTCCCGCTGCTGATGGCCGCCTGGAAGCTTGGCCCAGCGCTTTCGGCCGGGAACTGCGTCGTCCTCAAACCCGCCGAGGAGACGCCCCTGACCGTTCTGAAGCTGATGGCGGAAGCGGGTGACGTCGTCCCCGACGGCGTGGTCAACGTCGTCACCGGCTTCGGGCCAGACGCCGGCGAACCCCTCTCGAACCACGAGGACATCCGCAAGCTCGCCTTCACCGGCTCGACCGAGGTCGGCAGCGAGGTGATGAAAAGCGCCGCCGACAACATCACCGACATCACGCTGGAGCTGGGCGGGAAGAGTCCACTGGTCGTCTTTCCCGACGCCGACCTGGAGCAGGCCGTCCAGACGACCATCACGGCTATCTTCTTCAACACCGGCGAGTGCTGCTGTGCCGGGTCGCGCCTGTTCGTCCACGAGGCCATCAAAGACGAGTTCCTCGACGAACTGGCCGCGGCAGCCGACGACCTCACCGTCGACGACCCGCTGCTCGAGTCGACGGACCTCGGGCCGAAAGTCACCGCCGAGCAGGTCGAGCGGACCATGGAGTACATCGAGGCGGCCGAAACCGAGGGCGCCGCCTTCGTCACGGGCGGGAGCCAGCCCGACGACGAGGCGCTCTCGGACGGCTGTTTCGTCGCCCCGACGCTCATCGACGACATCGACCACGACAGCACGGCCGTCCAGGAGGAAATCTTCGGCCCGGTTCAGGAAGTGTTCGAGTGGAGCGACTACGACGAGATGATAGAACTCGCCAACGACGTAGACTACGGCCTGGCCGCCGGCGTGCTCACCGAAGACCTCACCATGGCCCACCAGTGTGCGAAGGACATCGAGGCCGGCAACATCTGGGTCAACACCTACAACGACTTCCCCGCCGGCCAGCCCTTCGGCGGCTACAAGCAGTCGGGGATGGGGCGAGAGATCGGACAGGAGGCCGTCGACCACTACACCCAGACGAAGACGGTCACCATCAGCCTGGACTGAGTCCGTGATTCCCTTCCCCCCGGTCGAGGGCGAGCTCCGCGCCCAGCAGGTCGCCGTCGCCCCCGACGGGACCCGCTACGTCGTCCCCTCGGGGATGCACGAGCGGCTCCGCGAGGCCGCCGCGCCCGAGCGAACCGACAGCGACCCGAAGGTCGCACTCGCGCTTTCGGGGTGGCTCTGTCTCCAGACCGACGGGATGACCGACCGCATCAACGTCGACGCACCGGAGGACTGCGCCGACGCCGCGCCGATTCGCGAGTTCGCTCGGGCACACGAAGCCGGCTCTGTAGCGGTGGCGCTCCATCCCAGCGGGGAAGTGCTGCGGTCGAACGAGCCCGAGCGATTCGAGTTCGAGGGGTAACGAACCAGCGAGCCCGACGCCGGCGCGCCGCTTTTGTCACTCGAATCCCTGGAGAACAGTATCGTGACGTTCGACGCCGTTCTCTTCGACCTGGACGGGACGCTCGTGCGGCGAACGCAGGACACCGCGGCGCTGTACGAGCAAACCTTCGAACGGGTCGGCGTCGAGCCCTTCGCCGCTCCGGCGGAGCTGTGGGCGGTGCTTGACGGCCCGCCGGACCCCGACGACGAAGTGGGGTATCTCGGCGCCGGCTTCGCCCGACTGGCCGCCCAGCACGGCCGCCGGGTCGACGCCATCGCACTGGCCGAAGCGTTCGTCGACGGCGTCGACAACACGGAGGTCGCCTTCCGGCGGGCGGCCGAGGCGGCACTCGACGCCGCTCGCGAGACCGCGGCGACGGCCGTCCTCACGAACGGACCCGAGTACCGGCAGGCCGAGAAGGTCGGCGCGGTCGGGCTGACCGAACGGGTCGATACGGTCGTCTACGCCGGCGACATGCCCCGCCGGAAGCCCCACGCCGCGCCCTTCGAGGCGACGCTGGCCGCGCTCGACGTCCCAGCCGACCGGGCGCTGTACGTCGGCGACTCGCTTTCTTACGACGTGGCCGGGGCCCACAACGCCGGGCTGGCGGCCGCCTACCTCGACGACGGCGACGGCCCCGACCCATACAGCCCGGAGTACGTGCTCGAATCGCTCGCCGACCTCCCGTCGATTCTCCGATGACCCCCGACCGATGAACGAGTCGCTGGCCACCGACATCGTCGGACGGCACTACCCCCACCGGACGGTCGTCGGGGTGGAACCTGTGGCGTCCGGACACCGGCCGACAGCCGTGGTTCGGTTCGCCGACCGCTCCCCGCTCGTCGTCCAGTGTTCAGAGACCATCGAGGCGGTCCGGACCGAGGCGGCCCTCGTGTCGGCGGTCCGTGACCGGACCGACGTGCCAGTGCCGGCGGTGGTTGCGACCGGCAGTCGCGACGGGCGGGCCTACGCCATCAGCGAGTTCCGGCCGGGGACGGACCTGCATACGACGTTCGCTGACAGCCCGCCGACCGTGCGTCGTTATATCGCGCGCCAGTTCGGCCGCTATCTCGGTGAGTTGCACACGGCGTTCGCGTTCGACGGCTGTGGCGAACTCGCGCGAGCGTCGGGTCCAGCGGGTGCGGGACGCCTCGTCGCTGCGAGCGATACGTCGGAGACGTGGCTCGTCGAATACGGTCGCCGGGCCGTCGAGCGATTGCCCGCAGCGTTCGACCCCCTTCGGGACCGACTGTGCGACTGTCTCGACGCTGCGACCGTCGACGAGGTGACCCCGCGACTCTTCCCGTGGGACCTCCGTCCCGGCAACGCGCTCGTCGCCGACGGGACCGTCTCGGCCGTCCTCGACTGGGAGCGTCCGATGGCCGCGCCGCCCGCGCTGGCGCTTTCCAAGGCCGAGTATCTCGTCGCCGACTGGTACGTCGACGAGCCTGAGCCGTTGCGCGTGGCGTTCCGGGCGGGCTACGAGCGGGTGCGGTCGCTGCCGACCGTGGCGCCGGCCCACCGCGTCGTCGCCATCGCCGACAGCGCCGTCGACTCGCGGGGCGCGGTGACGAACCCCGGCTATCCGGAGCGTGCGCGGGCGGCGTCGGTCGACTTTCATCGGACTGCGCTCGCGTCGGCACTCCCCGGGTGAGCACAGCGTCGTCGGTCTCACGCCGATACGGCCGACGCGTGGCACCCACCGCCGGGAGTTGGCTTCGCCTGTGCGGAGCGAACGCCAGGCTACCGATAGTGGCGTTCCGGAAAGGGAGGGTTTCGCCAGTGGTTCCACACTGGTAAGCACCGGTCAGCGCCACCGACGTTGCGGCGGGGACCAGCGACAGGCCGCGCTTACGACTCGGCGGCCGCCACTGCACACCTGTGGGTCGGGGTCATCGCGCCGCTGGGGTAACCGCCCGACCCGAGGCCGTCCTGACCTGCGAGACGCCGGCGGCGACCGACCAGATAGCACAGCGGTAACAATCCGGTGGGCGGCCGTGGGGAGAGACCGATGATGCCCGACAGCGACCCGGACGCGTATCGGACACTCGTACTGGACGCGGACAGCCAGGCCGGCCTCTGTGTGGTCCGGTCGCTCGGGAAGCGAGGCGTCCCCGTGACCGCCGCGAGCGACACCGACCGCTCGCTCGGGAAGCGAGGCGTCCCCGTGACCGCCGCGAGCGACACCGACCGCTCGCTCGGGGCGCTCTCGCGGTACTCCGAGGAGGCGGTCACCCATCACCCGCCCGCCGAGGCGCCGGACGCGTTCGTCAACCAGCTTGCCGGTATCCTCGCGGAGCGCGACTACTTCGCCGTCATCCCCGTCAACGACGCGACGACCAAGGTGGTCTCCCAGCGGAAAGCACGGCTCGAAGCCACGGGAACGACCGTTGGGGTCCCCGACTGGGACCGGGCGAAGCTGGCCTACGACAAAGCCCAGACCTTCGACCTCGCCGAGCCGCTGTCCGTGCCGACGCCGGAGACCCACGCCCCGGACTCGCTTGCCGACGTGGAGCGACTCGCCGACGACCTCGCCTATCCCGTCGTCGTCAAATCCCGGAGCAAGTACGTCGACGACTCGGCGGGGAAACTCCACCTCCACCGCGTCGGCGACGACAGCTACGCCGACGGGCCGGCCGAGCTCGTCTCGACCTACCGCGACGTCCTCGCGAGAAACGACCACCTCGACGCCGTCCCGCCGCTCGTCCAGGCGTACGTCCCCGGCGAGACGACCACCACCGTCGGCCTCGCCGAGGACGGCGAGTTCCGGGCCTGGTTCCAGGAGCGCCGACTCAGAACCACCCCCCACAGCGGCGGCAACTCGACGGTCATCACCGGGATGCGTGACCCGAAAATGCGCGACCACGCCGCCGCGGTCGTCGACGCCCTGGAGTGGACCGGCCCCATCCAGGTCGAGTTTATGCGCACGCCCGACGGCGAGTACTACCTCATCGAGGTCAACAGCCGCTACTGGGGGTCGGTCCCGCTCGCCGTCGACTCCGGCGTCGACGTCCCGTGGCTCCACCTCTGCCAGCTCGACGGGAACACCCCGACGAACCCGCCGGTGTACCGCGACGACGTGATTCACCAGCGGCTGCTGTACGGCGACATCAAGTGGCTCGCCGAACGGCTCTCCGAGGGCCATCCCCTCGCCGCTGCCCGGTTCCTCGCCGCCTTCAGCTACGCGAGACCGGTGTTCCTGCGCAGCGAGGACCCGCTCCCGAGTGCGGTCGCGCCGCTGCAGTGGTTCGGGCAGCGGGCGAAGAAGGTCTACGAGGAGGCGCGGGATGCGCTGGTGTCGGGGGGCGACGATGAGTCGGAAGCGAGGGAGGAACCAGAGCAGGTCGCGACTGTCTCGGACGACTGAGTGTGAGTTGCAGGAGCGCCGCTCGTTACGAATTTACGCGGCGTTCGTGAATAATAGCGGGGAAAGCTGCGTCCGTACCGAGTCAGTGAGTATGCCCCAGTGCGTCGTTGCACATCTCGTTGAGCTCCGATATTTTCTCGCGAACGCTGTCTGGCTTGTCCGCCGGTGGGTCTTCGAGAGCTGGTTGCCCGTGAGCGTCTGGTTCACCAACGATGACACTACCAATCATCCCGAGGGCTTCGTGAGGTGCACAGTAGTAGTGGTAGACGCCCTCGGTCTCGAAGGTATGTTCGAACGTCGCCCCCGTCTCCGAAAGGAGGCCGCTGTCCCAGGCCTGGGCACCGTCGGGAACGAGCTGGGGCTGGTCATTATCGGGGTGATACGCCGCCGTGGAGTGGCTCCCGCTCTCGTTGACAAACGTTACCGTCCCACCGATGTTGACACGGACGACGTGGGGCTCGAAGTGCTGCCCATCGTCGGCCGTCAGCATCGCTACTTCTGCGGTGTCGGTCGGGTCACCGATCTCCTCGTCGTGCCCGTGTCCGCCATCATCGTGGTCACCTTCTTCCTCATGATGGCCCGACTCCGTGTCAGTTGCATCGTGGTGGTCCTCGGTGGGCGTGGCGGTCGTGTCCCCGCCTTCGGGGTTGTCGGTGGAGCCGCCCCCCGAGCAGCCGGCTAACCCGACGACTGCAACGCTACTGGTCACTCCGAGCACTCGTCGTCGCGTGTACAGTGAATCATTTGGCATCGTCGGTCACCTTACAGATGAACATCCGAGCGGAACGTACATAGACGCGAAACCTGTTTTGCACGGCACGCAAATCGCTCCGTTACTTAAGTATGCTCAATCGACTAGCTCATACTGCGAGGAACAGCCGTGTCCAAAGACCATAGTGCCGGCCAGCTTCTGGACCTCCTGGGTGAGGAACGCGTCCGCCAGATTCTGGCAGCCACGAGTCGCGAGCCACTTTCAGCGAAGGGGCTGAGCGAGGAATGCGACGTCGCCCTCTCGACGATTTATCGCCGTGTCGAGGAGATGGTGGCCACCGATTTGCTCGTCGAGCGGACACAGGTCGAAGCCGACGGGAGCCACCACAGCGTCTACGAATCGAACGTCGACCACCTCGACGTCGATATCGAGGACGGAACGATAGATATCAGGATGCAGGTCCGTGAGGACGCCGCTCGACGGTTCTCGCGCATCTGGAGTGAGATACGGGACACCTAACTATGCACATCGAACTCGTCATCGCGAAACTCATCACGGTCGGTCTGGGGCTGTCGATAGCGTATCAAGCATACCGTGGGTACAGCGTCCACGGGAGCGACCCACTGCTGTACGTCGCTGTCGGATTCCTGTTCATCAGTATCGGGGCCGTAATCGAAGGCGTTCTCTTCGACCTGGTCGGGCTCTCTATTTACATGGCCGGTACTATTCAGACTGGCATTGTCGCGGTGGGAATGCTCATCGTCCTCTACTCGCTACACGGACGAATGCCCAGACCGTCAGATGGAGAGGACGACTCGTGACCAGCGGGTGGGAGCTCGCGCTGATTGCAGTCCGAGCCCTCCTCCTTCTGCTGGGGATTGCGACGACGGCGATTAGTTTTCGCGCCTATCGGCGGGAACGGACTCGATACCTCCGTGCTGCCACGGCCGGCTTCGGCCTCATCACGCTCGGCGTCCTCATAGAGGGCTTTCTCTACCAGTTCACAGCGTTGACGCTCACGCAAGTGCATATCGCTGAATCCGTCGCACTGGCGTGTGGCTTCGCTGTCCTCCTCTGGTCTTTCGTTCGGTGAGTTCCGGAACCGCCCGTTTCGGAGCGTACGCGGCGCTCGAAAGTGAGCACCGCGAAAATGTAGTGGGACCACGGTCGCAGCGAAGCTGCTCCCTGCTCCCACGTTTCATCCTCGCAACACGCAGTCGCTCCGCTCCTGCGGTTGCGTCGCGTGAAAAGTGGGACCGCCGAAGACTCGCTGGCTCACGGCTGCGCCGTTCGCCAACGCGGTTCTCACGTCGTTCGAACCGCGCGCTGCTCGTCTTCGTGCTCTCATTTTCGCTTCGCAAAAAGTGGGACCGCCGAGATTCGAACTCAGGTCCGACGGACCCCATCCGCCGAGGATACCGCTACCCCACGGTCCCGCGTTTTGGACGAGGAGGGTTCGTTAATTAAGGGTGTCGTTTCGGGGGCGCCATGAGTCAGACCAGCACCCGCTCCAAATCAGCCACCGTCCCCGACTCCGCGTCGGGCTCCCCGACCAGCGTCCCAAGGGCGACGGCCGAGCCGTCGGGCGTGAAGACGCCGACCAGTTCGCCCTGCGCAGGAACCGTCTCACCCACCGTCGCTGGCTCAGCATCGATAACCCCTGGCGCGTACACCGGCGTGCCGTCGGCGATGGCCTCGGCCGCGCTCGGGGCGACGACCAGCCGGGGCAGGTGGACCAGCGCTTCCTCGGCGGGTCGTACAGCCGCCCGGAGTTCGCCCTCGTCACCGTCCTCGGCGAACGCCAGCGCGTCGACGAGGTCGTGCATCGACACGAGCGAGCGGTCGTCGAACTGGCCCGTCGCGGTGCGTCGCAGGTCGCCCATGTGCGCGCCGGTGCCAAGCGCCAGCCCGATGTCGTGACAGAGCTTCCGGATGTACGTGCCCGAGGCACACCGCACGCGCAGCAGGGCGCGGCGCTCGACCTGTTCGAGCACCTCGAGGTCGTGAATCCGGCGGGTCCGGAGCTGGCGCTTGACCGCGCTCTTGCGCGGTGGCTTCTGGTAGATGTCCCCCTCGAACTGGGCGACGACA
The DNA here is from genome assembly GCF_029338235.1 of Haloarcula rara. Classification (GTDB taxonomy): domain Archaea; phylum Halobacteriota; class Halobacteria; order Halobacteriales; family Haloarculaceae; genus Haloarcula; species Haloarcula rara. The sequence continues at coordinate 2,438,819 of NZ_CP119785.1, read as the reverse complement.
CGCTCGAAGTCCGGCGGCGCGCTGTCGTGCAGTTCCAGTACGGCGACGTACTCCTTGACGGCGTCGTCGAAGATACGCGCGGCGCGAGCGGCGTCGCCCAGCAGAACCGGGAGACAGCCCGTCACCTTCGGGTCCAGGGTCCCACCGTGGGCGACGCGGTCCTGCCCGGTGGCGTCTCGGACCCACGCCGCGACCTGGTGGGCGGAGGGCCCGGGCGGTTTGTCGAGGTTGACGACGCCGAAAGAAAGCAGGGCGTCGACGGGTCGCTCCTCGGGCGGGGCGCGGGCCATCAGAACTCGTAGCGGATGCCCTCGACCGGCGTCTTGCCCTCGTCGACGGCCGCGTCGTAGGCCTCGACGGCGTTGAGCGCAATGTTCAGGGTCCCCTCGGGGTCCCAGCGGGCGGTGTTGATGGCGAGGTCGTAGATAGAGCGGTCATCGAAGTCGATGTCGTAGTACTCGGCGTAGCGCTGGGCCTCGCTCTCGCTGCGTTCCTCGGTCTCGGTGCGGGCCTGGTCGACGGACTTTTCCTCCCGCTCGGCGATACGGCCGGCCCGGACGTCGAGTGGCGCGGTGAGCCAGAGCTTCATGTCGGCGTACTCGCCGGCCATCCAGCCCGCGAGTCGGGACTCCAGGACGAGGTCCTCGCGCTCGGCGGCGATGTCGCGCAGCCGCCGGTCGAGGTCGCGGTCTATCTGGTCGTCCTCCTCGGCGGCCTTGTTCAGCTCCAGGGGCGTCATGTCCCGCTCCTCGGCCAGCGAGCGGAAGATGTCACCGCCCGAGACGTGCTCGTAGTCCAGCGCGTCCGCCAGGTGCCCGGCGAGTGTGCTCTTCCCGCTGCCCGCGGGGCCGGAGACGGTAATCAACATGGTGGTTATCCGGGGGTACCGATAAAATGAGTTGTGTCTTGCTGTCGCTGGAGTACCAGCTACAGTGACTGGGCTGTTCGGGGTGACTCAGCACAGCCAGAAAGCCCCGGGCCGTTCGACTCGGGGGGCTCGTTGCGCCCTTCACTCACTTCGTTCGTTCCAGTGCTTACGTTGCCCGCCGTCGTCGAACGGCCCGCCCCTTTCAGTCCCGCCCAGGCGGTTGGTCAACCGGCTACGGGCGGGACTGAAAGGGGCGGCTGGCTCCGGAAAGGCGGACGACGCAAGGACCGCAAGGAGCGGAGCGACTGAGGACCGCAGCGAGTCCCCCGACCGGAGCCAGCCGGGGCTTTCTGGCTGTACACGTCAGCAGTAGCAGTCAAGCGTCCGATTGCTAGCGGGGCTTTCTGGCTGTTCTGAAAAGCAATTCTGCGCGAAAATCCCAAAACGACCGTCTTAGCTAGCGGTGGGCGTGGTCTGGACGTTCAGCGCCTTCCGGATGATCTGCGTAAAGGACAGCGAGCACAGGAAGTACCAGACAATCCAGGCCTGCATCGGGCCGACGAGCCCCTGGCGCCAGGACTCGACCTCGCCGAAGATGGGCAGCGTGATGACTGGCGAGGCGATGGTCAGCCCGGGCCCAAAGACCATCCAGTAAATCCACAGGAAGACGGGGATGTTGATAAGCATGATCCAGACCATCGGGCGGAACTGCTGTTTGAACATGCCCAGCTGGTCGGTCATGAGCTCCATCTGCTCTTGCTCGATGCGTTCGAGCGCCTCCTCGTCGTCGCGCTCTTTGGCCTTCTTGCGACGCTCCTTTATCTCCTCCATCTTCTCCTGGTGGTCGCCCATCCCGGACATATCCATCATCTGGTCCTGCAGGATAGAGGAGGTCGCCCCGGTGAAGACGGCCAGCACGAGGATGAGGACGTAAAAGGGGAGCACCTCGGCCAGCGGGCCGAGCGCGATGTCGATGGTCCCGCCGATGGCGTTCCGGATGGAGTTGATGGAGTAGCCGGCGAACAGACCCACAGTACCGAGGGCGGCCAGTTTGTCCCACTGGCTCCATCCCTCGTCGTCGTCTGCCTCGGGCTCGGCGTCGGTGTCTTCGAGCGCCTCACGGACGGCCTCGGGGTCCTCGATGACGAACCCCTCGCCGTCGGCGTCGACGAGCAGGCCGGACTCGATGAGCCGGCCCCACTCGCCGCTGGTGATGTCGTCGCTGACGTCGCTCCAGGTGACGGTCCCCTGCTCCTCGGCGACGGTCAGCACCTCGCCGAGCGCGTCGGTCATCGCTTCGCCGTCGTCGGCGAGTCGCTCTACTTTCGGCGCGGTTCGTGCCATTGTGGGACTGAAAGCAGCGACGACTTATGAACGTTTATTCTGCGTGCGCGGCGACTGCCTCGTCGATGTCGGCCCAGACCTCGTCGGGGGTCTGCTCGCCGTCGATGGCGACGAAGCCGTCGTGGTCCTCGTAGTGGGCGATGACGGGCGCGGTGTTCTCGTCGAAGACGTCCAGACGATTTCGGACGGACTCCTCGTTGTCGTCCTCGCGCTGGATGAGCTCGCCGCCACACTCGTCACAGACGCCCTCGTCTTCGGGCTGGTTGAACTCGACGTGGTAGTTCGTGCCACAGTCGTCACAGACCCGGCGGCCGGTGAGTCGGTCGACGAGTTCTTCCCGGGAGACGTCGAGTGAGATGATGACATCGAGGTCGGTCATCCCTTCCAGTTCCTCGGCCTGCTCCAGGTTTCGGGGATACCCGTCCAGCACGAAGCCGTCGGCACTCGACAGTGCCTCGTCGACGATAGCGTTGACGACGGCGTCGGGGACGAGGTCGCCCGCCTCCATGTACTCACGGGGCGTGTCGTACTCCGTGTCCATCTCGGAGATGTCCATGTCCTTGTTCGCCCGGAGCGCGTCGCCGGTCGTGACGTGTTCCACGTCGTACTCGTCGGCGATGTTCGCGCTCTGTGTCCCTTTGCCTGCTCCCGGCGGACCGAGAATCAGGAGTCGTGGCTGCGACATGGTCGCGAGTTCCGGCGGCGAGGTTAAAGGGTTGTCCAAACGCCGCCGACCGGCGGCGGGGGAAGGTTCCACTCCCACCCAAATCGGTAAATCCGATCGCGCCGACCACCCGGTATGCTCGAACCCGGCGACCCGGCCCCGGAGATCAGCGCACAGAACCAGTACGGCGAGACGGTCACTCCAGATTTCGACGAGCCCACGGTCGTCTACTTCTACCCCGAAGATTTCACCGAGGGCTGTACCATCGAGGCCCGTGACTTCCAGGAGACGATGCCGAAGTTCCGCGAGGGCGGCATCTCGGTGTATGGCGTCTCGATGGACTCCGTCGAGAGCCACGACGAGTTCGCTGAGGAGATGGACGTCCTCTACGACCTGCTTGCCGACCCCGACGGGACGATTGGCGACGCCTTCGGTCTGGACACGAGCAGCGGGCGCGTCGACCGGTACACGTTCGTGCTGGCCGACGGCGAGGTCAAGCGGGTGTACGACCCCGACCGCTACGACCCCGACGGCCACGCCGAGGAAGTGCTAGTGGAGACGCGCAACGAGTTCGTCCAGGGCGGATAACCCTCGTTTCGCGGCCGCTCACGCCGGCGGGCCGTCCCAGTCTTCCCCGTTGTCCCGTGGCTCGTAGCCGACGGTCTCGCGAGCGTGTGCCAGGTCGTCCAGCCACCGGCGGTCGTTGGCGCTGACGCCGTAGAAGTGGTCCCACTCGACGGTCTCGTCGTCCAGGCAGCACGCGACCAGCCGCGCGCAGTCCCGACGTGACTGCCACAGCCCCTTCATGCGTGCGACCTGCTCCGCGTACGCGTCGCTCCCGCGTTCCCAGCGCCCGGCCTCGACGCCCGCCTCCGCGTCGCCATAGGGGTGGTCGTACTCCGGCGCTCGGACCGACCCGATGCGCAGCGCGTAGAATCGAATATCGTTGGCCTCGGCGGCGAGGCGCCCCAGGTCCTCGCCGTAACACTTCGTCAACCCGTAGCGCGAGTCCGGTCGATGGGGCTCCTCGTGGTCGGCGCGAACGTCCTCCGCACCGGGCCCGCCGGGGTCGTTGTGGTAGACCTCGGGCCCGTTTCGGACCTCGACCATCCCGACGGCGTGGTTCGAGGAGGCAAAGACGAGGCTATCGAGTCCGGCGTCGACGGCCGCCTCGGTGACGTTGTGGATTCCTTCGAGGTTGTCAGCCTGGGCGCTGGACCACCCCAGCGACCGGTCGTCGGGACCGCCAGTCCCCGGCGTCAGCGCCAGGTGGACCACCGCGTCCTGTCTCTCGAAGTGAGACCTGATGGCGTCGTAGTCGCGCGCGTCGGCGACCACGTCGGTGTATTCGCCGTCCTCGACGTCGAGCAGCGTCAGGTCGTATTCGTCGCCCAGGCGTTCGGCGAGCGCGCTCCCGACGACGCCGTTCGACCCCGTAATGAGAACGTCCATGGGGCGTGTTGGTCGGCGCGCTATTTCGGTCTTGGTGACACCGACCTCTCAGAAGATCTGCGCACCGCGGCCGATGCGGCTCTGGTAGGCACGCGCGTCCACGCCGTGTTCGCCGAAGGTGTCGAGCATGGCGCTCGCAATCGCGCGCTGGGAGCCCTCGTAACACGCGGCGATAACCGTGGGCCCGGCGCCGGAAATCGTCACGCCCGTCGCACCCGCCGAAAGGGCCGCCTCGCGAACCGACTCGTAGCCGTCGATGAGTTTCGCACGCGCCGGCGTCACGACGGTGTCGTGCATCCCCTCGCCGACGAGGCCGGGGTCGTCGCGGTGCATCCCCGTGGTGAGCGTGGCGGCGTTGCCGACCGTCTCGACGAGCTGGTCGACGCGGGCGTGTTCGGGGACGACGCGGCGTGCGTCCCGCGTCGAGACGACGATGTCTGGCAGGCAGGCGACCAGCGGAATCGAGGCGTCTACCTGCCGGACCCCGGAGTCCGTGGCGATGGTGAACCCACCCAGGATAGAGGGCGCGACGTTGTCGTCGTGTGCGTCGCCGGAGACGACGGCCTCGCCCTTGGCGGCGATGGGGACCAGTTCCTCGCGGGTGTAGCCGCGGTCGTAGAGTTCGTTCAGCCCGACGGCCGCGGCGGCGGCGCTGGCCGCCGAGGAGCCCAGTCCCGACGCCGGGCGCACGCCCTTGTCTATCTGGATATGGGCGGGCGCTTCGAGCGCCGCTGCGACGGCTCCGACGGTGTTTTTCTCGGGGTCCTCGGGGATGAACTGGCTGCCCGCGCCGGTCACCTCGATGGTCGTCCGGTCGGCCTTCGAGACGCGGACGACGTCGGCCGGGCGCTCCAGCGCGACGCCGAAGACGTCGAAGCCGCTGCCGAGGTTCGCGCTGGTAGCCGGTGCCCGGACGGTTAGCATGCCTGCGGATTTTCGCAGGGTGGGCAAAAAGGTAGCGGGTCGGCGAGGGCGCTCTCAGGATTGAGAACACGGGCCAAACGCATAAACCCGAGAGACGAAATCTGACAGTAGAGGTATGTACGTCGATGTTACGGGCATACTCGTCGCCGGAAGCGCAGCGGGTGCGCTCGTCAGCGGGGTCCTGGCGGCGGGTGCGTGGCGGGACCGGTCCATGCCGGGGACGGTCCCGTTCGCCTGGCTGATGGTCGCCGCCGTCGGCTGGTGTCTGCTGAACATCGCCTGGCTCACCACGGCGGACCCGGGAGTTGCATCGGTGGTGTTCCTGTTGACGCGGCTTATCGCGGGGCTCATCGTCGGGCTGTGGGTCGTGTTCGCGCTCACGTACACGGGCCGGGACGGGTGGCTCACGCCCGGCCGGCTCGCAGCGCTGTTGCTGGCCCCCTCGCTGTACGGCCTGCTGGCGCTTTCGAACCCGCTCCACGGGCTGGTGACAGCCGAGGTGGTGTCAGTCACCGAAGGCGGCCTGACCCTGTTCGTCAGCACAACGGGCCCGGTGTATGTGGCCCAGATAGTCCTCCAAGTCGGCTGTATCGCCGCTGGCTACGCCCTGTTCGGGGAGTTCCTGCTCCGGTCGCGGAACCTCTACCGCAAGCAGACGTTCGTCATCCTCACGGCGGGGCTGTTGACCGCGGGCGTCCACGGGCTGTTCGTCCTCGGGGCGACGCCCCACCCCGGCATCGACGTCACGCCGCTTACGTTCGCGCTCAACGGCGTCCTCGTGGGGGTCGCCCTGTTGCGGTACGACTTCGTCTCGGTCACCCCGCTTGCCGGCGACCTGCTCGTCGACGAGCTCCCCGACCCCGTGCTCGCGCTCGACACCGAGGACCGTATCATCGATTACAACGCTGCCGCGGCGTCGCTTTTTGGGACCGACGAGCTTGGGGGCCGCCCCGTCGAGTCGGTCCGCGAGGGCCTGCTCGACGACGTCGAGCGCGACGAGGTGTTCGCAGTGGGTGACCCGCTGTCGTACTACGACCCACAGACCAGCGCCATCACGGACCAGCACGGCGGCGTGCGCGGTCGGCTGGTCGTCCTGCGGGAGGTCACCGGCCAGCAGCGACGCCAGGACCGACTGGAGGCGCTGCAGGCGGCCACCAGGCAGTTCATCGAGGCCGACCAGCCCGAGACGGTCGCCGAGCTGACCGTGCGCTTTGCGACGCGGGTGTTAGACCAGAACGCCGCCGCCGTCTTCCTGGCGACTGACGAGGGCACCCTCGAACCTGCGTCCGTCAGTGACGTCGTCCGCGAGTCCACGGCGTCGCTCTCTATCGACCCCGAGACGTCGCCGGACCACGAGCTGTGGCAGACCTACGAGAGCGGGGAGCAACGAATCGCCGAGTGTGACGGCTGTGGCGCCCCGATGGAGCGGGCGCTGATGGTGCCGATGGGCGACCACGGCGTGCTGGCTATCGCCTCGGCCGACGACAGCTACGCCACCGAGGACCGACAGTACGCCAGGATACTCGCCCAGACCACGCAGGTCGCCCTCGAGCAGCTCCAGCGCCAGCGCGAGCTTCGCGGGAGCCGCAGCTCGGTCAAGCGGCGCAACGAACAGATAGAGTTCTTCAACGGCGTGCTCAGACACTCGCTGCGAAACGCCATGCTCGTCGTGCAGGGGCGGGCGGACCACCTGCGCCACAGCGTGAGCGAGGCGGACAAGCACCACATCGACAGCATCACCGAGTGGTGTGAGCGCCTCACCGAGATGAGCGACGCCATCAAGGACATCAACGAGACGGTGACCGCGAGCGAGAGCGAACGGCTGGACGCCATCTCCCTGTCGGCCGCGGTCCAGGGAGCCGTCGAGAGCGCGGTCGACCGGGAGGGCGACGTCGCGGTCGACGTAGAGATAGACGACGAGCATATCCTCGCGAACCACCTCGCTGAGGCCGTGCTCGAAAGCGTCGTCGAGAACGCTGTCGAACACAACACCAGCGACCACCCCAGAGTCGAAATCGACACCCAGGGCGCCGGCGACTGGGTACAGGTCCGGGTGGCCGACAACGGCCCGGGCATCAGCGACGAACTGAAGACGACGATGTTCGAACGCTCCATCTCCAACGACCAGACCGCCGGCGGCTTCGGCCTGTACTTCGTCTCGGTGATGATGGACCTCTACGGCGGGAAGGTGTGGTACGAGGACAACGACCCCCGTGGCGCTATCGCCATCCTGGAGTTCCAGCGGGCCGACGGGGAGTCCGACCCGGACACCGGCTCGGAGGCCGCCCTGGCGAGTCCTGGCGACCGAAACGCAAACTAAATCCCACGACGACTGAAACCGGGTTGTATGATCGGTGTCGTCGGCGGCGGTGTCGCAGGCCTCGCAGCGGCGTATCGGCTAAAACAGCGCGGACACGAGGTCCGCGTCTTCGAGGCGAGCGAGTACCTGGGGGGCCTGGCCGCGGTGTACGAGACGGCCGGCGACCCTATCGAGAAGTTCTACCACCACCTCTCGAAATCGGAGGAGACCATCGTCCAACTCGCTGAGGAGCTGGGCCTGGGCGAGGACGTCGAGTGGCGTATCGGCGAGAACGGCTACTACGTCGACGGCGTCGTCCACCCGATGGACAAACCCTGGGAGATTCTCGCCTTCCCCCACCTGAGCTTCTATGACAAGTTCCGGCTGGGGATGCTCACGCTCGATATCGACGTCCGCGGCGGCGTTCCGAAGTTCGACACCTACGAGCGACTCGAGGACTTCGAGGACGTCCCCGTCGAGGAGTTCGTCCGCGACCACACCACCCAGAACGTCTACGAGACCTTCTTCGAACCGCTGCTGGACGCGAAGTTCGGCTCCCGAAAGGGCGACGTAAGCGCCGCCTGGCTGCTTGGCCGCATCAAGTTCCGCGGCGAGCGGGACATCCTCAACGGCGAGATTCTGGGCTATCTGGACGGCGGCTTCGGGCGCTTGCTGGACGCCCTCGTCGAGGCCGTGGGCCGGGAGAACATCGAGACGGGCACCCGCGTGACCGACGTCCTGGCCGACGAGGGCGCGGTCACCGGCCTCACTGCCGACGACGGGGACGGCGAGACCACCCACGCCGTCGACGACGTGGTCGTCGCGGCGATGCCCAACGTCCTCGAAGAGCTCACCGGCTACCCCTGCGAAATCGACTTCCAGGGGACCGTCTGCTCGGTCATCAGTATGGACGAGCCCCTGCTGGACACGTACTGGCTCAACATCGCCGACGAGGCGCCTTTCGGCGCGCTCATAGAGCACACGAACTTCGTCGAGAAAGAGCGCTACGGCGGGGAACACCTGCTGTACGTCGCCCGCTACATCCAGTCTCCCGAGGAGGACGTCTGGCAGCAGGACGACGACGAAGTACGGGAGACCTGGCTCTCGGGCATCGAATCGCTGTTCCCGGAGTTCGACCGCGAGTCGGTCAACTGGGTTGAGACCTCGCGCAACCCCCGCACTGCGCCGGTGTACGAGCGCGGTTATCTAGACATGGTCGTTCCATACGACCTCGGTGATGAGGTGGCCGACGGCGTCTACTACGCCGGGATGGCCTCCGAGGCCCAGTATCCCGAACGCTCGCTCAACGGCGGCATCGTCGCCGGCTACGAAGTGGCTGACCGAATCGACCAGAAGTGATCTCCAACCGTCAGTCCGCGGACTGCTCTTCGTCGACGCCCGGCGCCTTGCTCGGGTCAACGTCCGCTGGCTCGTCCTGGCCGCCCACGACGAGTTCGCCGTCCTCGGTCTCGACGTAGGCGTCGTCGGCGAACCCGCCCACCGCGTGCGGGTGCTCTGGGTCCTCTAGCTTCTCGGGCGTCGAGGGGGCCTCGGCGATGCCGCCCGCGGGTCGGAACTCGCCCAGCGGGTCCGAGATGGTGATGCCGTACTTGCCGAAGAAGTCCTCGTAGCGGTCGTAGTGGGCCTGCAGTTCGTCGGCCGGGAACTCCATCATCTCCGTCCAGCCGTGGTTATAGAAGTCGAAGTTGGCCTGGATGTGGGTGATCTCTCGGGCCTCGGCCTCGGGAAAGTCGTCTTCGAGCGCGGCGACGTACGTGTCCATCGTCGCGTCGAAGAAGTCGTCCAGGTGGTCCCGGCGCTCGTCGGCCCGGTCGGCGTCGGCTTTCCCGGCGAAGACGTTGGTGTGCAGGTCGACCAGCCGGTCGTTGACCTTCTCGCCGACGACCGGGAGCGTCAATGCCCGCTTTGCGGCCCAGTGTCTGACGTTCTGACGGAGTTTCATCGCCCGAGCGTTAGGATTCGAGCGTCTTGAAAGGCTCGCTACCGAAAGTGAGCGCCTGTGGACGGAGAATCTGAACTGTGGAGACAGACAGCCAGAAAGCACCGTCCGTAGCCGATTGGTCAGCCGGGGTGGGTGGGACTGAAAGGGGGCCACCCGTTCGAGTCCCAGTACTCGAACGGTCGGGGGCTTTCTGGCTCTCACGCATCCCGAGAGGTACATCGGAGTTCACTGCTAGCCAATATCGCAAACGATACGCAGATAGCAATCCACATTAGGCGTCGTACCGAAGCGTCCGAACATGAGCACGTCGCACGTGATTATCGGGGACGGTATCGCGGGAGCCTCCGCGGCCGAGACCATCAGGGAAGCTGACCCTGACGCATCAGTGACCGTCATCACCGACGAGGGAGAGGCCCTCTACAACCGGATTCTCATCAAGGAGTTCGCGAAGGGGAAACTGCCCGAGGCCCCCATCTCCATCCACGAGCCCGAGTGGTACGACGAGCGCGACATCGACCTCCAGCTCAACACCCACGTCACGGACGTCGAACCGGTCGCCCACGAAGTGCACACCCACAAGGGCGAGACCTACGAGTACGACAAGCTGCTTATCGCGACCGGCGGGACGCCCGCACAGCTCCCCGTCGAGAACAGCGACGCCGACGGCATCCACCACTTCTGGACGTTCCAGGACGCCCGCGGCATCCGCGAGCACGCCGAAGAATCGGACCAGGGCATCATCGTCGGCGCGGGCCTGCTGGGTATCGACCTCGCGGCCGTCTGTGCGGCCCAGGGCATCGACGCGAAGTATCTCATGCGCGGCGACCGGTGGTGGCGTTACGCGCTCTCGAGTGACGGCGCCGAGATTATCCACGACGCCCTGCGCGAGAACGGCGTCGAGCCAGTCTTCGATTCGGGCGTCGACCACTTCACGGTCGACGACGACGGGCACGTCAGCGGGGCCGTCGACCCCAACGGCCGGGAGTTCGACGGCGAGTGGGCCGGCGTCGCTATCGGCCTGAACTTCAACACGGAGTTCCTCGACGGCGCGGGCATCGAGGAGGACGACGGCATCATCGTCGACGAGTACATGCAGACGAGCGTCGAGGACATCTACGCCGCTGGCGACCTCACCCAGTACTACGACACCATCCTGAACTCCCGCGCCCAGAACGGCGCCTGGGGCTCGGCCAAGGAGCAGGGGTCGGTCGCCGGGAAGAACATGGTCGAAGACGCGGAGGAAAAGGAGTTCCGCTGGGTCTCCTCGTACTCGATTACCCACTTCGACTTCCCGTTCCTCTCCTTTGGCCACCCCGCACGCGGCGACGACGAGGCCGAGCGCAAGTACTCCGACAGCGAGTGGCGACGGCTCGCCTTCGAGAACGGCCAGCTCATCGGCGGCGTGCTCATCGGCGACCTCTCCCAGCAGTCCAAGTACAAGAAGCTCATCCGCGAGGAACGCCAGGTCGCAGACCAGAAGGAACTGCTCCTTGAGAAAGACGTCGACCTGGAAGAAGTGAAGGCGAACACCGCCACACCTGCCGAATAGCGCATATTCGCCCCAATTCCCAGAATATTTCAAAATTTCCGCTGCCTTTTTGTACGTTCAATTCGAACGTTCGCCCATGACCAGGCTACTGCTCCGGCGACTCCTGGAGGCACTGTCCGGTGAGGACGACGGCACCGAGAGCAGCGATGAGAGTAGCTTTGCCGGCTCTATGCTTGACTGGTCGATGTACTACGGCCACGACGGCGGCCGCGGGGAGGCCGCCCGCGAGATGGCCCAGATACAGGAGAAGGCGGAGATGCTGGACGAGCAAGAGCAGTTCCGGCGGTAACCAAACGGCAAGCGCAGATTGATTATGACGCAGTGCCAACCTGACCAGATATGGCAGACACTGTCTGGGTCGTCAGACACGGCCAGCGACAGGACAGCGTCGACCCCTCGTGGCACGACCACGCCGACCGCGTCCACGACCCGCCCCTGACAGACCTCGGGCGGTGGGCGGCCTGGCGGACCGGGCGCCGGTTCGTCGAGGCGGGCATCCACCTCGACGCGGTGTATGCCTCGCCGTTCCTGCGGACGGCCGAGACCGCCGAGGAAATCTGTCGCGAGACGGGCAACGACGCCCTGCTGGAGCCGGGGCTGGGCGAACATCGGAATTCGGAGTGGTTCGACGCCGACCCCGAGACCGTCCCGCAGACACACCTCGCCGAGTGGTTCGAGCCGATAGTGCTCGACCACGACCCCTATCTCGTCCCCGAGTTCCCCGAGAGCCACGAGGCGGCGATGACCCGGGCCGGGAACGTCGCCCGGCAGATTGCTGCGGACACCGACGGCTCGCTGCTGCTCGTCGGGCACGGCCTGACCGTGGGCGGCGTGGTCGACGGGCTCGTCGGGTCGACCGACGGCGTGGACGCGCCGCTATGTGGGGTGACCCGCCTCGACCGGAACCGGGGCAACTGGGAGCTGGCCTTTTCCGGCGACACGACACATCTCGACGTGTAGCGGCGACTGCCGGCGAACCCGAACGGGAACGACGCCCTTTTTTCGACACGGGGCGGAGCTACCTCTATGGACGGCGGCAGCGGCGATATGACACTCGCGTTCGACCTCGACGCCCTCAAAGAGCTGGCCTACCCGGACAGCGTCTTCACCGACGCGCGCCAGTGGTCCGAGTACGTCGGCGTCATCTCCGAACAGCCCACCTACGTCGTGACCAACTTCACGCGGAAACACCGCATCAGACAAGACTTCTTCTCGGGGCCCCGCGGCCGCGAGGAGAGTCTCGTGAACGTCAAAGAGCAGTTCGACACGGACCGGTACGTCTTCGTCGGGAGCGGTGAGGCCGACGCCGACCTGGCCGAGACGGCGGGCTGGGAGTTCCTCCCCGTCGAGGACGCCGCCGAGGCGGCCGACTGGGAACTGGGCGAACCACAGCCCCCCGAGGCGACGGCCAACGAAGCGGACGAGGAACGCGACGACTGGCCATAGGGCAGCGACGGCCGAACGGTTGTTTTTATTTCCCGGTAGCTGCAAATTTGCCTGTGTCCCTGGACATCCGTCAGGCCCTCCAGGCCGGCTACGACGACCTCACCAGTACGGCCGGGTACAACGTATTCACGGTGTTGCTGGTGTTCAATATCGGCTACGAGGCCGTGAGCCAGTCGTTTCGCCAGCAGTTACTGGTGACGGCGCCGGGCGTCCAGGCCCCTTGGGGTTTCACGCCGCCGTTCGACATCGACATGCTCGCGTTCGAGTTGCCGTTGTCGGTGCTCGTCGCGCTGACTGTGGCCGCTGTCGTCTCCCACGAGGCGGTTCGGTTCTGGGCCATCCAGCAGTTCGCCGAGAGCCCGGTCCCGACACTACAGGAGCGGGCGCGTATCCTCCTGGCAGTCGGGGGCGGGGTCGCGCTGTCCGTGTACGGTGTCAGGCAGGCCCTCCTGGTGTTCTGGTACGGGCCGGGGTTCGAGATGGGGATACGGTCCCCGCTGTTCGTCTCGGTCGCGGTCGCGCCGATACTCCTCGTCACTGTCTACCTTCGACAGGAGATCGCGCTGACGGCGGCCGGACCCACCGAGACGGTCCGCAACAGCCTCGCCCGGTTCCGCAGGGCCCCCGTTCAGATTTTCGGACTCCTCCTGTTGCTTATCGTACTGGGACAGCTCGCCATCCTCCCGAGCGCAGTCGTGACCCGTGTCGTCACCGTACGGACCGGCACCACGCACTCCGTGCTTGTCGACGTACTCAACCGCGTCCTGTCTGCGGCCCTGAGCACGTTCTCCATTGCGGCGATTACCGAGGCGTATCTGCAAGTCCGGGGCGGCGAGGACGCGGCCGGAGCCGAGTGACCGAACTGTATCGCGGCGTTTAACCACCGGACACCACTATACCGGACAATGGCAGAACCGCGCGTGCCCGGCGGGCGCGAGTCCGAGCTCGAACTCCCCTGTGGCGAGGTCATCAGTACCCACGACGACTTAGACCTCGGGATGCGGGAGTACGACTGCGCCTGCGGGGCGAGTCACGCCGTCGTGCTCGATATGCATCCGCTGGCCCGCTTCGTCCCGGAGTTCTTAGAGCAGGTGCTCACCGAGACCATCGAGCCGGCCGACGACCACGACGAGTTCACGATGGCCCACCTGCTGGGCGTCGTCATCGAGGAGTTCCCCGAGAAGGTGGCCGTCGCCGACGCGACGGAGGACGGCGCCGTCGGCTTCTCGATGGCCTGGGTCACCGACTTCGACGCTCGACGGCTCCACGAGATAGTCGTCGAACTCATCGTCGAGTTGATGGACCACGCCGTCTCCCACGCCGAGGACGACGAGATGGCCGCCGAGTTCGAGGAACAGATGCTGGAGTTCGACATCGGCGCCTTCGTCGACCAGTACCGCGCGGAGCGGGATTTCGAGGACGAACACGACTCAGCGGTTTGAGTCGTGTTCGTCCGAGACGTTCCGAAGGGAGTCTCGCGAACGTAGTGAGCGAGACCTCGAAGACGAGCGGAGCGAGTCTTCGGTGTTTCGAGGACGAGCACGATTCAGCGGTCTGAATCGTGCGCAGGACGAGAAATCCCTTGGGAGCCCCACGAGCCCCGCGAGTGGGGCCTCGGTGAGCTTGCTCACCGGTGCTTCGAGGACGAGCACGATTCGCAGATTTGAGTCGGGGTGTGTCGCCGCTGATGGAGCCCGACACGCCACCCCGACAGCCGGTGGTATCAAGTGGTGATAACCTGACGATTGTTTGATGTAATCGCCGACAGCGTATGACAACAATCGGCAGAACGCGTCCCGTCGCCGTCTTTCGATTTCGGCTAAAGCGTCGTCAGACACCAGTCTGACGGTGTTATATGGGGTTTCGGCTATTGTATGATTGTATGGCCATCCGTCACGGCGAGTTCGAGCGCATCCAGGAAGTCCTCGACGACGCCGACGCAGACGGTCCGCTGACGGCCCGCGAGATTCTGGAGCTGCTGGAGGACGAGGGCGAGGAGTTCGACAGCGCACACCGAGTCGCTACCGTTCTGGGTCGGCGGGCCCAGACCGGCGAGGTAGAGGTTATCCGGGACCAGCCGTACCGCTACAGCGTGACCGGCGAGAACCAGTAAGGAGTGAGCGGGTGATAGCCACCCCCGTGTGAGGGTGTCGCATTACGATATTCGAAACCGAGCTTCGAGAAGCGTACCGTTTCGCCGGGCTTATTACGATGTGTAGGCTCGGAACGGGTAATGACAGCCGAGGAAGACCGCACGATTCTGCTTATCGGGAGCGGCCCCATCAAGATCGGCCAGGCAGCCGAATTCGACTACTCCGGCGCCCAGGCCTGTCGGGCCCTCCAGGAAGAGGGCGCGCGCGTGGTACTGGTTAACTCCAATCCGGCGACCATCATGACCGACCCGGACATGGCCGATAAGGTGTACCTCGAACCGATCAACACCGAGGCCATCAGCGAGATAATCCGGAAAGAGAATCCGGACGGCGTCATCGCCGGTCTGGGCGGCCAGACCGGCCTCAACGTCACCGCCGAACTCGCCGAGGAGGGCGTCTTAGAGGAGTACGACGTCGACGTGATGGGGACGCCGCTCGACACCATCTACGCCACCGAGGACCGCGAGCTGTTCCGCCAGCGCATGGAGAAGATCGGCGAGCCGGTCCCCCGCTCGACCACTATCTCACTCGACGAGGACGAGTCGGTCACGGACTTCGACGAGGCGAACTTTCGTCAGCGCATCCAGGACGCCGTCGACGAGGTCGGCGGGCTCCCGGTCATCGCCCGCACAACCTACACGCTGGGCGGCTCCGGCTCCGGCGTCGTCGACGACTTCGAGGAGCTCGTCGAGCGCGTGCGCAAAGGACTCCGACTCTCCCGTAACAGCGAGGTGCTCATCACCGAGTCCATCTCCGGCTGGGTCGAACTGGAGTACGAGGTCATGCGCGACGCCGACGACTCCTGTATCATCATCTGCAACATGGAGAACATCGACCCTATGGGTATCCACACCGGGGAGTCGACGGTTGTCACGCCCTCGCAGGTCATCCCCGACGAGGGCCACCAGCAGATGCGCGACTCCGCGCTGAAGGTCATCCGCGAACTCGGCATCCAGGGCGGCTGTAACATCCAGCACGCCTGGCGCGACGACGGCACGCCCGGCGGCGAGTACCGCGTCGTCGAAGTGAACCCGCGCGTCTCCCGGTCCTCGGCGCTGGCCTCGAAGGCGACGGGCTACCCCATCGCCCGCGTCACCGCGAAGGTCGCACTCGGCAAGCGCCTCCACGAGATAGAAAACGAGATCACCGGCGAGACCACCGCCGCCTTCGAGCCGGCCATCGACTACATCGTCACGAAGGTGCCCCGCTGGCCCATCGACAAGTTCACCGACACCGACTTCGAGCTGTCGACGGCGATGAAGTCGACGGGCGAAGCGATGTCCATCGGCCGGACCTTCCCCGAATCGCTGCTGAAGGCGCTGCGCTCCTCGGAGTACAACCCGGCAGTGGACTTCGAGACGGTCGGCGACGACGAACTCGAAACGGAGTATCTCGTCCGCCCGTCGCCCGACCGCCCCTATGCCATCTTCGAGGCGTTCCTCCGCGGCTACACGGTCGAGGAGGTCGTCGCGCTGACGGACATCCACGAGTGGTACGTCGAGCGCTTCGAGGAGGTCGCCGACGCGGCCGAGGCGGCCATCGCGGGCGACTACGAGACCGCCGCGGCGGCTGGCTTCACCGACCAGGAGATAACCGCGCTCGCGGGCGGGGAGTTCAACGACACCCACGTCTCGTGGCTACCCGCTGGACTGGACGCCGAGGACGGCGGCGAGGCCGAAATCGAGACCGCGACGGACGGCTCTGGCGTCCAGATTGAGGACGTCGAAAGCGAGACCGTCCACCGAGACTACAAGCTCGTCGACACCTGCGCCGGCGAGTTCGAGGCGACGACGCCGTATTACTACTCGACCCGTGACCCCATCTCGGGCATCGACCGCAACGAACTGCTGGTCGACCCCGACGTCGAGAGCGTCGTCGTGGTCGGCGGCGGCCCCATCCGTATCGGGCAGGGCGTCGAGTTCGACTACTGTTCGGTCCACGCGGTCCAGGCGCTGGAGGCGATGGGCATCGAGGCCCACGTCGTCAACAACAACCCCGAGACGGTGTCGACGGACTACGACACCTCCGACGGACTGTTCTTCGAACCCGTCACCGCAGAGGAGGTCGCGGACGTGGCCGAATCGACCGGCGCCGACGGGGTGATGGTCCAGTTCGGCGGCCAGACCTCCGTCGACATCGGCGAACCCCTGGAGGATGAACTGGCCCGTCGCGACCTGGACTGTGAGATTCTCGGAACGAGCGTCGAGGCGATGGACCTAGCCGAGGACCGCGACCGCTTCAACAAGCTCATGGACGAACTCGGCATCGCCCAGGCCGAGGGTGGCACGGCGACGAGCAAGGAAGAGGCCCTGGAGCTGGCCCACGACATCGGCTACCCGGTGCTGGTGCGCCCCTCGTACGTGCTCGGTGGCCGTGCGATGGACGTCGTCTACAACGACGACGACCTCGAGACGTACATCGAGGAAGCAGTGCGTGTCTCCCCGGACAAGCCGATCCTGGTCGACGAGTTCCTCGCCGACGCCGTCGAGCTGGACGTCGACGCCGTCGCCGACGAGGACGACGTGCTCATCGGTGGCGTGATGGAGCACGTCGAGACCGCCGGGGTCCACTCGGGCGACTCGGCGTGTATGATTCCGCCCCGCTCCCAGGAGATCAAAGACGTGATGCCCCGCATCCGCGAGGTCACCGAGGACATCGCCGACGCGCTCGACACCGTTGGCCTGCTGAACGTTCAACTCGCCGTGCGTGACGGCGAGGTGTACGTCCTCGAAGCCAACCCGCGCTCGTCCCGTACCGTGCCGTTCATCTCGAAGACGACGGGCGTCCCGATTGCGAAGATAGCGGCCCGCGTCATGGCCGGCGAGAGCCTGGCCGAACTGGACATCGAGGAGCAGATTCCAGAGCAGGTCTCGGTCAAGGAGGTCGTCCTGCCCTTCGACCGCCTGCCGAACTCGGACCCGCGTCTCGGCCCCGAGATGAAATCCACCGGCGAGGTCATGGGCACCGCCGGCTCCTTCGGCAAGGCCTACCAGAAGGCCCAGATGTGCGTCGGGAAGGATATCCCGCTCGAGGGCACCGCGCTGGTCGACTTCGGCGTGCGTGGCTACGAAGACCACTTCGACGTGGTGGGCCTCGACGACTTCGAGGACACCGACGCGGTCGTCGAGGCCATCCAAGCGGGCGACATCGACCTGGTCGCCTCGCGCGACCGCGACGTGCTCGAAGCCTGCGTCGAGGAGACGGTGACGTACTTCTCGACCCGCGAGAGCACCGAGGCGGCTCTGGAGGCTATCAACTCCGACAACCAGCCACTCGCGGTGCAGGCCATCAGCGAGCGCCCGAAGACGACGCGCAACTGGGGCGAAGAGTAGGAGAGCCCGAACGGAGTGAGGACTCTCCGAACGTGCGAGCGGCGGAGCCGGAGAGCAATAGCGAGGAAGCGACCGGAGGGAGATTCCTCGGACAGTACGAGCGGTGAGCGAAGCGAGCCGCGAGCAGGTGCGAAACCAGTGGAGCCGGGAGAGCGTCAGTTTTCGCCCTTTCACCACGTATAGTTTATAATTTAGTTTATTTCGAGACAAATATCCTCCTTCCAGAGTAATAACACTACATACAGAACCATGATTAGATGCGGACGATAGCGTCTTCACGAGAGTATGCAGGGACCTACCGAGCGGGGTACGCAGAGATGACGGACCGGGCCACCTACGATCGGGCAGAGACGCTGGCGGAGATAGCGCCGTCGGAGACGGTGACCGCGCCGTTACTGTCCGGTGTCGAGGGTCGGTTCTGTACACCCCCGCTGCACGAGCCGCCGGTCTCGTATCTCGAACCGGCCGAGTCACCCGCGTTCGTGCTCTCGAACGCCAAACGGGGCGTCGGGCTCGGCTCGAAACGGAACACAGTCGCCCCCAGCCGCGACCACGAGACGGTCGTCCTGGTCACCGGCCGGCGAACGCTCTGTCTCGTCGGCCAGGGGTCGACCGACCGGGTCATCGAGATACCCCACGAGTCCATCGCCGACACCAGCTACAGGACCGGTTTTCGCGCCCACCGGCTCGCACTCACGACGCCGCAGAACATCTATCACTGCTGGGTCACCCGGAAGACCGACGAGGACCTGCTCGCGGCGGTGACCGCGTTCATCGAGGACCGACAGGGACAGACGCCCGAGAGCGTCGGCGAGGACGGTACCGTGATGTACCGTGGCCTCCCGATGCGACAGCAGTCAGCGAAGGAGGAACCGACCGCAAGCGGCGAGAAACAGACGGTGATGTATCGCGGGCTGCCGGTCGACGACGGGGAGTGAGCCACCCGGGCGAGAGATGCACCGCTGTGCAGTCTCTCCGTGCAGGAAACCGAAACCTGGAGTCGCTAGTCCTGGGTCATCGCAAGGACGTCGTCGAAGAAGCCGAGTGAGTCGTGGGGGCCGGGGTTGGCTTCGGGGTGGTACTGGCGCGTGATGATGCCCAGGTCGTCGTTTTCGAGCCCTTCGGGGGTGTCGTCGTTGACGTTGACCTGGGTCACGTCGAGTTTGTCGCCAGGGTCGGCGACGGTGTAGCCGTGGTTCTGGGTCGTCATGACGACCTTGTTGCTCCGGAGGTCACGCACGGGCTGGTTGACGCCGCGGTGGCCGAACTCCATCTTCTCGGTCTCCCCGCCCAGCGCGTTGGCGACGACCTGCTGGCCGAGACAGATGCCCGCAAGCGGCACGTCGCCGACGTAGGTCTCGACGAGTTCGCCGGCCTGCTGGAAGTTCTCCGGGTCGCCGGGACCGTTGGAGATAAAGAGGAGGTCGGGGTCGACCTCGGCGATGTCGTCCTCGCTGGCGTCGTAGGGGAAGACGTGGACGACGGCGTCGCGTTCGACCAGCGAGCTCATTATCGAGCCCTTGGCGCCGCAGTCGACCAGGGCGACGGTGGCCCCGTCACCGCCCTCGTTGTAGGTCTCGACGGAGTCGACGGAGACCTGCGCGCCGATGTCGACGTGGTCGGACATGTGCTTGCACTGGTGGAGTTCGTCCAGCGCGTCCTGCTCGGTCACGTCGGGACCGGCCGCGATACCGCACTTCATGGCCCCTTCGTCGCGAATCTCGGTGACGATGTCCCGGGTGTCGAGGTGGTCGACGGCGGGCACACCTTCGCCTTCGAGCCACTCGGCGACGTCGTCGGTGAGTTCGCGGGCGACGACGCCACGCGGGTGAACGCGGTCGTCCTCGAAGCGCTCTTCCCGGACGCCGTAGTTCCCGATGAGCGGGTAGGAGAACGTGAGAATCTGTTCCTCGTAGGACGGGTCGGTCAGGCTCTCCTCGTACCCGGTGTAGGCGGTCGTGAACACGACCTCACCGCGTGTCGTCCCAGGAGCGCGGGCACGCGCCTCGATGACACGGTCCCCCTCCAGCGCTACGTATGCATCAGCCATTACGAGATGCGTACAGGACTGGCCGGCATAAGGGTTGCTTTCGAAGCCGAGTTACGATTTTCGTAATCCTCAAGTCAGGTGGGGCGGAAACTTCGTATCTCCATGGACGAACTGGACAGGGAGATACTGTCGATACTCCGGCGGGACGCCCGCACGCCCTACACGGAGATTGCAGACCAGGTGGGGACCTCCGAGGGGACGGTGCGCAACCGCGTCGACCGGCTGGTCGACGACGGCATCATCGAGCGCTTTACCGTCGCGACCCGCACCGGCAACGTCAAGTCCATGATAGAGGTCGGCGTGGACGTCAACGTCGACACTGAGGCCGTCACCGACCACATCGCGGAGTGGCCCGCCGTCGACTTCGTCTGGCAAGTTTCGGGCGAGGAGGACATCGTCGTCGTCGTCGACGCGGCCGACACCGGCGCGGTCAACGAACTCATCACCCGAGCGCGGGAGCTCGAGGAAGTGGTGAGTACGAAGACGAGGCTAATCCTCGACGAGCGGGTTGGGTGAACAGAGCGAGGTCGCAAAGCGACCTCGATAAACGAGCGGCGGAGCCGCGAGCAGCAGTGAACCCACCCTGGGGACGAGTATTCGCCGACTGAGGCTGATTCTGGACGAGCGAGTGGGATAGCGACGTACGGCTACCGATGGTTCAGAATGTGGTCGGCCGCCTTCTCGGCTATCATGGTCGTCGGGGCGTCCGTGTTCCCGCTGGGAATCGTCGGCATGACCGAGGCGTCGACGACGCGCAGGCCATCGACGCCGTGGACAGCGAGACGGTCGTCGACCACCGCCATATCGTCGTCACCCATCTTGCACGTGCCGACAGGGTGATAGAGCGTCTCTGCCGCCTCGCGGATGTGTTCGATTAGCTGTTCGTCCGACTGCACATCGGGTCCCGGCGACACCTCCCTGCCGCGGTACTCGTCGAAGGGCTCGGCCTGCAGAATCTCGCGGACCAGTTTGACCCCTTCGAGCAGTATCTCCAGGTCCCTCTCCTCGGTGAGATACTGCGGGTCGATGCACGGCTCGTCGAGCGGGTCTGCAGAGCGAAGCGAAATCCGGCCGCGGCTCTCCGGGCGAAGGCAAAGCGCACTCAGCCAGAAGCCGTGGCCGTCGGGATTGTCGAACCCGTGATTGACAGAGTACGAGGGGCCGAAGTGGAGCTGGATGTCGGGCCGGTCATCCGCATCAGAGACCGAGACGAAGCCGCCACCCTCTGCGACGTTCGAGGTAAGCGCCCCCCGTTTCAGCACCAGATACTTCAGCAGGTTCCACAGCGAGTCCGCATCGTCGAGGGTGACCGGCTTCTCGCAGGCGTAGTTGACCTTGACGTTGAGATGGTCCTGGAGGTTTCGGCCGACACCGGGGAGCTCGTGGACGACCGAGATGTTGTAGTCTGTGAGGTGTTCCGCTGGCCCGACCCCCGACAGCATGAGCAGCTGCGGCGAGTTGATAGCGCCCGCCGAGAGAATCACCTCCTCGCTGGCGTCGACCGTCTCCGGCTCGTCGCTCCCGTCGCGAACATACTCCACGCCAACTGCCTCCTGGCCGTCGAACCGAACACGCGTCACCTGCGCTCCAGTCACGGCAGTCAGGTTCGGTCGGTCCAGAACCGATTTCAGGTAGGCGTCGGCGGCGCTGTGGCGCTCCCCGTCCTTCTGGGTCACCTGATAGCGGCCGACGCCCGACTGCTCGCCGGCGTTGAAATCCTCGTTGTGTGGGAGTCCGACCGTCTGCCCCGCCTCGACGAAGGCCTCGCTGAGAACGTTTGGCGACTGCTGGTCGGCCACGTTCCGCGGTCCGCCGGTCCCGTGGTATTCTGAGCTGCCGCGTTCGTTGTGTTCGGCCCGTTTGAAGTAGTCCAGGACGTCCTCGTACGCCCAGCCGTCGTTTCCGAGTTCGGCCCAGTGGTCGTAGTCCTCGGGCTGGCCGCGAGCGTATATCATCGCGTTGATGGAACTCGACCCCCCGAGCGTCTTCCCGCGGGGCCAGTAGAGTTCCCGGTCGTGCAGTTCTGTCTGGGGCTCGGTGTCGTACTCCCAGTCGACGTCGGATTCGAACAGCTCCACGAACGCAGCCGGGATGCCTATCTCTCGCTTCTCGTCCGGTTTGCCCGCCTCCAGTAGCAGCACCCGGTCCTCGTCGGCCGAGAGCCGATTCGCGAGCACACAGCCCGCCGGCCCCGCGCCGACTATCACGTAGTCGTAGGTTCCGTCGCCCACATTTCCCATGTTATTTCATGCATATCAGTATAGTCTTAAACCCCGCAGTATCTCCGGGAAGAGCGGTGAACTGGTGGGTGAGCGGTCAACCGGTTGGCGGCTGGTCCGTCGGGTGTGTAATCTGATAGTTTAAGTGTGATGACGACAGGAGTAAGGACAATGCCGTCCCAGTCGCCAAACGAGTTCGTCCTCACCTCGTCGGTGCGGACGGAAATCGTGCTTCGAGTGGCCGAGCGCCCGACGCCGACCGACGCGCTTCTGTCCGGAATCGATGCGAGCGACTCCGCGGTCTACGACGCGCTCTCGACGCTCAGGGGCCGCGGGCTGCTCACCGAGGGCGACGAAGGCTGGAAACCCACAGCGCACGGGCACCTCGTCGCCGACAGCGTCTCGGAGTGGCTCTCCGCGGAGGACTTTCGCGCGACGGACCCGGCGTTCTGGAAGAACCATCAGATAGACGTTATCCCGGCAGCGTTCCGTCGGCGACTGCCGGAGATCGGCGAGTACGAAATCGTCCGCGACGTCCCCCAGGAGCCTAACAGGTGCGAGGACGTCGCCATCAGCATGCTCGAATCGGCCGACGCCTGTGAGCTCACGACGCCGTACTACTCGCGGCGCCACCAGGAGGCCATCCCCACACATCCGGAGACGCGCTTGCTGGTGACTCGAGAGGCAATCGACGTCAGCTTCCAGCGGTACAGGGACGGTCACCGCGAGGAGCTGAACAACCTCGACCCGGCGACGCTCCGACTGACAGACTCCCAGTTCGCATCCGTCGTCACCAACAACAAGCTGAAGTTCGAGCTGCCCGCGGTGAGCGAGGGCAGGACGGACCGACAAACCGAGAGCGGGGCGACCGACACGTCCGAACACGGCTCGGTCGCCGGCACCACCGCCCTGTTCGTCTCGGAGACCGAGTCGGCGGTCCAGTGGGGACGGGACCTCTTCGAGGCGCTCTGGGCGGAGTCAGACCCCCTCGGCCCGTACGTGGAACGGCAGTTCCCCGAACTGGTGGAGTGACTCCCGGTTCGCGTCTGCGTCAAGCCGGTTGTGCCATCTGCCGAGGGATTCGAGGGAACCGCCCCAGCGACGCCGCGAGCGACGCCGAAACGCTTTATTCACCGAAATCGGCGCGTAACTGGCCTGATTGGGAAAGCGAGGGTTCAAGTATTACTTGGTGTAACCACCGAGGTATGAAACGACGGACGTTCCTCTCCGGAGTCGGTGCGACGGGCGCCATCGCGCTGGCGGGCTGTAGCGCCGAACCAGTGAACCAGACGACTACCCCGAGTGAGAGTGAGTCGGACAACACGCTCACGGTCGCGACGTATTCCTCCTTTACCGGCGAAGACACCGCGGGCAACTGGCTCAAATCGAACTTCGAAGCCGACCGCGACGCGACGGTTGAGTTCACGACGCCCGAGAGCGGCATCAACCAGTTCATCCAGCGCAAGTCCGAGGGCGCGCCGGTCGAGGCGGACGTGTTCGTCGGCCTGAACACCGGTGAGCTCGTTCGTGCGGACGAACAGCTGGACCAGCAGCTGTTCGCGACGGCCGACGTCGAGGGCGCCGACTCGGTCAAGTCCGAACTCAACTTCGACCCGGACGGCCGCGTCGTCCCCTACGACACGGGCTACATCAGTCTCGTCTACGACGAGGGCGAAGTAGAGAATCCCGGCACCTTCGACGCGCTGCTGGAGCCGGCCTACGAGGACGGACTCATTGCCCAGAACGCCCAGCAGTCCGACCCCGGACGAGCCTTCCTCCTGTGGACCATCCACGAGAAGGGCCCCGACAGCTATCTCGAGTACTGGCGCGACCTCTCGGACAACGGCGTGCAGATTCTCTCGGACTGGGAACCGGCCTACAACGCCTACACGAACGAGGAGGCCCCGATGGTCGTCTCCTACTCCACGGACCAGGTGTACTACCACGGCGAGGGCGTCGATATGTCGCGCCACCAGGTCGGCTTCCTCAACGACCAGGGCTATGCGAACCCCGAGGGGATGGCGCAGTTCGCAGACGCCGACAACCCAGAGCTTGCGCGTGAGTTCATGTCGTTCATGCTCACCGAGGAGGCCCAGAAGGAAATCGCCGTGAACAACGTCCAGTTCCCCGCCGTCGAGGGCGTCGAGCCCGGCGGCGACTTCGGCGAGTACGCGCTGGAACCGCCCGAACCCGTCACGTTCAGCTACGACAAACTCGCCGGCAACGTCGACGGCTGGATAGAGGACTGGGGCCGGGAGATAGCGAGCAACTGAATGTCCGCCCGGGACGACCGGGTACTCCCGGTAGCCGTCGCCGCCACGCTGGCGACGCTGGCCGTCGTGTTCTACTACCCCGTCGGGAGCGTGCTCGCCAGCGCCGTCTCCGACGCCGGCCGGTTCACGACTGCGCCGCTTGCCGCTGTACTCGGTGACCCGTTCTACCACGACCTGTTTGCCTTTACCGCCTACCAGGCGCTGCTGTCGACCGTCGCCAGCGTCGTCGTCGGGCTCCCCGGGGCCTATCTGCTCGCCCGCTTCGAGTTCCCCGGCCGGCGGTTCCTCCGCTCGGTGACCATCCTCCCCTTCGTCCTCCCCTCTATCATGGTCGCCGTCGGCTTCCTGGCGATGTTCGGTCGGACGGGGCTGGTAAACGACGTGCTCACGGTCGTCGGCCTGGGGCCGGTCGAACTGACGTTCACGCTCGAAATCATCGTTCTGGCGCATGCCTTCTACAACGCGCCGCTGGTCACGCGGCTGGTGACGGCCGCCTGGGAGTCGGTCGACCCGGCCCGCGTCGAGACCGCGCGAACCCTCGGGGCCACCCCCCTGCGGGCGTTCCGTGACGTGACGCTGCCACAGCTCCTACCGGCGCTGCTGACCGCGTCGGTGCTCACGTTCATCTTCACGTTCATGTCGTTCCCCATCGTACTGGCCCTTGGCGGGCTCGAACTCGCGACCGTCGAGGTGTGGCTCTTTGCCCGCGTCCAGCGTCTCGACCTGGCCGAGGCGGCCACGCTGGGGGCCATCGAGACCGCGCTCTCGCTGGGGCTGATATACGTCTATCTCCGCTTCGAGGCCGCGCAACTGAACGCACGCGGCGAATCGCGGGGCCGGGCGCGGACCCCGCTGTTCGCCGGCTGGCGCTCGCTCGTCGACCCGAAACGGGTGGCGCTGTTCGCCTACGCCGGCGCGGCGCTGGTGCTGTTCGTCGGGCCGCTGGTGAGCCTGGTCGTCGAGAGCGTCACCACGCCCGATGGGGCCGTCACGCTCCGGTACTACGAGTTCCTGCTCGCCCAGCAGGCCTCGACGGCGGCGGGGACGACTCGCCCGCTGCCCGCGATAACGAACTCGCTGCTCTTTGGCGTCGGCGCACTCTTGCTCGCCCTGCCGATGGGCGTCGTCGTCTCCGTCGTCGCGACCCGGGAGCGTCGCGGCTCCCGGCTCTGGGAGGCCCTGCTGACGGCGCCCTGGCCGTCAGCGGCATCGTCCTCGGACTCGGGATGCTGCGTACCCTCGTCTTCGGGACGACGCTGTTTGGCTACCGCGTCACCGTCACCGGGCCGGTGGCCATCGTCGCCGCCCACGCCGTCGCGGCCTACCCCTTCGTCTCGCGCAACGTCACGCCGGCGCTGGGGAGCATCGACGACCGGCTCGTCGACGCCGCCCGGGCGCTCGGGGCCGACCGGACCACGGCGCTGCTCGACGTCGAACTGCCCCTCGTCGTCCCGGCGCTCATCGCCGGCGCGGCCTTCGCCTTCGCTATCAGCATCGGCGAGTTCGACTCGACGGTGCTGCTGGCCGAGGGGGTCGACAGCGCGACGATGCCGGTCGCGCTCGAACGCTACACCGGCAACCGCTCGCTCGGCCCGAACCTCGGGCCGGCGACGGCGATGGGCACCGTCCTGCTCGCGGTGACGACCGTCAGCTTCGTACTCATCGACCGCGTCGGCAGCGGGTGGAACCAATGAACGAGCCCGGCGTCGAGGTGGAGGGGATGCGGGTCGCATTCGACGGCGTGACCGCACTGGAAGACGTGTCGCTGTCCATCGAGCCCGGGGAGTTCTTCACCCTCGTCGGGCCGTCGGGGTGTGGGAAGACGACGATGCTTCGCGCCATCGCCGGCCTGACCGACGGGGCCGACGGCAGCGTCGCCATCGACGGCCGGGACGTGACCGACGCCCCGCCCGAAGCACGCAACGTCGGGATGGTGTTCCAGAACTACGCCCTGTTCCCGCATATGAGCGTCCACGAGAACGTCGCCTACGGGCTGCGTTTTCACGACCTCGGGGACGACCGCAGTGAGGACGAGCGCGTGGCCGAGTTGCTCGACCTCGTCGACCTCTCGGGTGTCGCCGACCGGTCGCCCGAGCAGCTCTCGGGCGGGCAACAGCAGCGCATCGCGCTGGCCCGCGCGCTCGCGCCCGAACCCGACGTGCTCCTGCTCGACGAGCCGCTGTCGGCGCTGGACGCGAAGCTCCGCAAACGGCTGCGCGTCCAGATAAAGACCATCCAGCAGGAACTGGCGATTACGACCATCTACGTCACCCACGACCAGGCCGAGGCGCTGGCGCTCAGCGACCGGGTGGCCGTCATGCACGATGGCCACGTCGAGCAGCTCGCGGCCCCGGAGACCGTCTATCGGGACCCCGCCTCCCGCTTCGTGGCCGAGTTCGTCGGCGACAACAACCTCTTCGAGGGCACCGTCACGGCCGGCGGGACATGTATCATCGTCGACGGAGCGAAGCTGCCGCTGCCGGCCGATGCTGGCGTATCGGCGGGTGAGTCGGTGACCCTCGCGGTGCGGCCCGAAGCCATCGCGGTGGTCGACGGAGCGAACGGTTCGGGGTCGGTGGAAACGACACTCGAAGCGACGGTCGAGACCGTCGAGTTTCTGGGGGACGCCTACCGGGCCCACTGCCGCTGGCAGGACCGGCGGGTCGAAGTCAAAACGGCGGCGTCGGAGCCGCCAAGTGGTGAGGTTCGGCTTCGGTTCGACAGGGCCGATGCATACGTCATCTAAGTCGGGGTATTTTAGACCGGACCGGGCGAGAGTGAGACAATGAGCGACCTCGGGAAGATAGACCGGGAGACGTTCGACGACGTCATCTACCCCAATCTGGGCGCACCGCGGGCGGACGTATCGGTCGGCCCCCGCCACGGCGTCGATTTCGGTGTCCTGGACATAGGCGAGCGCGCTATCGTCGTCGCGACCGACCCCATCTCCATCCTGCCGGAACTGGGGTGGGAGCGAGCCGGTCGGCTGGCCCTGGAAATCGTCCTGACCGACGTCGCGGTCTCCGGCGTCGCACCGACCCACCTGGCAATCAACCTGACGCTCCCGCCGGCCTGGAGCGACGAGAACCTCGAAGCGCTCTGGACCGGTCTCGCGGACCACGCCGAGCGCCTCGGCGTGAGCATCGTCTCGGGACATACGGCCCGATACCCCGGCATCGACAGCTCCTGGGTCGGCGGGGCGACGGTGCTGGGGGTCGGGGACCACGACGATATCGTCCGGCCGGACGGCGCCACGCCTGGCGACGACATCGTCGTGACGACCGGCCCGGGGGCGGAGGTGACAGGTCTGTTTTCGACACTGTTTCCCGAGCGACTGGGGCTCGACCCCGAAACCGTCGCGACCGCACAGGAGCGCGTCGAAGATATCGCCGCGGTCGAAGACGCCCGAGCGGCCTTCGCGGCCGGCGGCGTCACCGCGATGCACGACGCGACGGAGGGCGGTATCGCGGGCGGCCTGGTCGAGATGGCCGGCGGCGCGGGCGTCCGGTTCGATATCGACGGCGACGCGGTGCCCGTCGCGCCCGGGGTCGCGGCGGTGTGTGACGCGGTCGGCGTGGACCCGTGGCAGGTATCGAGCGCCGGCACACTCCTGTGTGCGGTCGAAGCCGGCCGGGGAGCGGCGGTAGCCGAGGTAATCCGTGACGGTGGGACACCCGCCGCCGTGGTGGGTTCTGTGACCGACGGCGAGGGGGTCTTCGTCGACGGCGACCGATTGTCGGCCCCCGAGAGCGACCCGGCGTGGGCCGAATTCGAGCGGTTCTCGGAGGGGTAGCGGGAACCGGGGTTCATGACGCGGGCCCCGGAAAGGCCCCTCGTCGCTGCCGGCCTCACCGTCGCCGTCGGTCTGGCCGCTCAGGACGTTCTCGGAAACTTCGTCTCTGGCGCGTTCATCGTCACCGACCCTGACCTGAACGTCGGCGACACCATCGAGTGGGACGGCAAGCGCGGCGTCATCGTCGACATCGACCTGCGGGTGACGCGGGTCCGGACACCGAACAACGAACGCATCGTCGTCCCGAACACCGAACTGGCGACCGGAACGGTGACCAACCGGACCTCGACGGGCCCTATCGGTGTCTCCTACGAATTCGGCATTCCCTACGAACGGACGTCTCGGCGCTAGAGAGTATCGTCAGGGACGTCGCGAGCGAGCTCAACCACGTCGTTGAGGAGCCAGAGCCGATTGTGGGTGTCAGCCAACCGCGGTCGTCGTCGTCGGCCGCGTGTGGATTCCGAACGAGCGACGGAACCGGCTCCCGGCCGTGCGCTCGGCGTTCGTCCGGGGCGTCAACGAGGAGTGTCGCGCGGCGGGAATCGACCTGAGCGAGACGACCCAGCACGCCATCGACGGCGAACTGGCCGTCAGGGACCCCGACGCGCCCGGGGTTTCTGACTGACTCACTCGCCGGTCAGGCCGGACAGCAGATGTATCGCGCCGTGCTTGTCCAGCGGGTCGTTGGCGTTGCCACAGTGGGGGGACTGCACGCAGGCCGGACACCCCGACTGGCAGTCACAGGACCGGAGCATCGACAGCGTCGTCTCCATGAGCGGCGCCACGTCGTGGTAGGCCGCTCTGTTGAGGCCGATACCGCCGGGGTAGCCGTCGTAGATGAAGACGGTCGGCTCGCCGGTGTGGGGGTGTTCGGGCGTCGAGAGCCCGCCGATGTCGCCCCGGTCACAGAGATACTCGAAGGGGAACATCGATATCATGGCGTGCTCGGCGGCGTGAATCGAGCCGGGGAAATCGCCGGTCCCGCCGTCGGTGGCGGCGTCGGCCGCGTCGGCCGGCTCGCCGTACTCCCCTGCGAGAATCTCGGCGTGGAGGTCCTCGGGCACCGTGTAGTACATCGCCTTCGTCTCCAGGCTGGTCTCTGGGAGGGCGAGCGGGCGCTGGCCCAGTACCTCGCCCGAGGAGCCGTCGCGGCGCTCGTAGCCCGTAATCTGCTTTCGCATCGTCACCGAGGCAAAGCGGACGGGAACGTCCGCGCGAGTAGGGAGGGGGCGCTCTTGCAGGTCGGCCTCGACGGTGATGGTCTTGTCGTGAAGCACGCGCGTGTAGTAGTCGGCCCACGTCCGGTCGAGTTCGGCGACGCCGGTGGCCAGGTCGAGGTCGGTCACCTCGTAGCGCCGTCCCTGGTGGTGGTAGACGGCGCCGGGATGGGCGTCACGCAGTGCGTCTTCGAATGGCAGGCGGGCGATGACGTCGCCGCTCGCGACCAGTTTCACCTCGCGGTCGTCCACCGTCCGGAGGCTCATGTCGTGGTGGGGCCGGCCGTTCGAGGTCCAGCGAATCCCCCGGTCCGTGCTGCGGCGCTCCAGCTTGTCAGCGGATTCGAGGTCCGCGACCACGTCCGGGAAAGTCTCCCCGAAGTGGCGGTCGTCGTCGGCCGAGAGCCAGTTCTCGCCCGCCGCCGCCAAGACGTGGTCGGGCAATAACTGGTCGTTCTCGGGGTTCGTGACGGCCTGTTCGGCCGGCTTCTCGAACAGCGTCTCCGGGTTTCGCAGGACGTACTGGTCGAGCTGGTCCTCGCCGCCGACCAGCGCGACGAGGGCTGGGTCGGTCCCGCGTCCCGCGCGGCCGGCCTGCTGAAAGGCTCGCATCCGCGTGCCGGGGTAGCCGTCGATGAGAACGGCGTCGAGCCCGCCCACGTCGACGCCGAGTTCGAGCGCGCTGGTCGACCAGACACCGCGCAGGTCGCCGGACTGCAGGCGGGACTCCAGCTCGCGGCGCTTCTCGTTCGTGAGTGCCGCCTGATACGCGCCCACGCCGTCGGCGAGGTCGTGGTGACCCCGCGAGCGGAGCTCGTCGGCGCTGTCGCCCGCGTAGCGCTCGGCGGTCTGGCGCGATCCGGCGAAGACCACCGTCTGGAGCCCCCGCTCGACGAGGTCGACGAACAGTCGCCTGGTCTCGACGTGGCTGGACTTGCGGCGGCCGGAACCCCATCCTTTCCTGGTCTCGTATTCGGGCGGGTTCCACAGCAGCCAGTGACGGGGCCCGCTGGCGGAGGTGTCCTCGTCGACCAGCGCGAAAGAGTCGGCGGGCTGGCCGGTGACTGTGGCGGCGTGTTCGACCGGGTTCCCGATGGTCGCCGAACAGCAGACCCACTCCGGGTCGCTGTCGAAGCGCTCGGCGATGCGGGCGAGCCGCCGCATCACCAGCGAGACGTGGCTGCCGAAGATGCCCCGATAACCGTGGACCTCGTCGATGACGACAGTTTCGAGCCGCCCGAAGAACCAGTCCCACAGCCGGTGGGCGTGGGGCAGGATGCCGTAGTGGAGCATATCCGGCGTCGTCAGCAAGACCGTGGGCTGGCGCTCGCGGATGGCCTCCTTCTCGCTTTTGGACTGGCGGCCGGTGTACTGGGCGACGGAGACGCCCGAGGCGAAGCCAAGGCCCTGTGCCAGTTCGGATAAGGTCTCCGTCTGGTCGTTGATGAGCGCGACCTGCGGGGCCACGTAGAGTGTTGTCGCACGGCGGTCCAACGCCCGCTCGAAGGCCGGGACCGTGTAAGCCAGACTCTTGCCGCTCGCGGTTTCAGTAGCGAGGACGACGTTGTCGCCGTCCCGGACGCCATCGATAGCGGCGGCCTGGTGGGCATAGAGGTCAGTGATGCCCTCGTCTTTGAGCACACCGTCCAGACGGGCCTCGAGGTCGCAGTCGGCGGTCGTCGCCGCCCGGCCGGGGACCGTCCGCTCGTCGACTATCTGGCCCTCGTAGTAGGGCCGGCCGCGGAGCCACGCGATAGTGTCGTCCACGGGCGGCGTAGGTTCTAGACCGCTATCCGTCTTGCTGTTCGCTCGACTCGACGCGACGCATCGCGTCCGGCTCGCCCTCGCGAGTGGCGACCCCCGCGACGGCCGCCGGGAGTTCGTCGACGGTCGCCACTATCGTCCGTGGGGACTCGACGGCGGGTACGCCTTCGCCGTCGACGGCGACACACCGCCGAGCCGCCGCGACGACCGACTGGTTCGCGTCGCCCACGTCCCCGGCGACCACCACGGCGTCGGCCGCCCGGGCCAACTCGGTCGCCCGCTCGCGGGAACTGTCGTCGACCCCGGCAAACGGCGGCACCGTGACGGCCTCACAGTCCAGTTCGCTGGCGCGCTCGGCGGCCGCGTCGCCGGCGGGGACCACGCCGACCGAGACGGTGGCGCCGGCGGCGACCAGGCGGGTCAGCGCCGGCGGCCTGCCCGCCAGTGCCGACGACGTGGACGGTCCGGTCGACCGACCCGCGGTCGGCGAGGGCGGTCACCAGCGGCGCGTCGGTGGCGGGCTGGCCGGTGACGAGCGTCTCGGCGTCGAAGGCGTCCCGGAGCGTTGGCGCGGTCAGCACCTCGCGTGGCGGGCCCGCGGCGCGGACCTCGCCGTCGGCAAGCAAGACGAGTTCGTCGCAGTAGCGCGCGGCAAGGTTCAGGTCGTGGATGGCCGCGACGGCGGTCTTGCCCTCCCGGGCGAGGTCGGCGACCAGCTCCAGCGTGTTGACGGCGTGGTTGATGTCGAGGTTCGAGGTGGGTTCATCGAGCAACAGGACGGGCGTCTCCTGGGCGAGGGCACGGGCCAGCAGCACCCGCTGGCGCTCGCCGCCGGACAGCGAGGTGACGAGGCGGTCGGCAAAGCGGGCCACGTCAACCCGCTCCATTGCCGCCTCGACGACCTCGCGGTCGCCGCTGTCGGCCCGCTCGAACCGGCCGAGATGGGGGGTCCGCCCCATCTCGACCGCCTGACGGACGGTGAACTCGAAGGCCAGCTCCGTCGCCTGTGGCGTGCTGGCGACCCGCTGGCTCACCTGCTTCGAGGAGAGCCCCTCGATTGGGTCGCCGGCGACACGCACGAGGCCGCTGTCGGGCGAGAGCGTCGCCCGGAGTACCCTGAGCGTCGTCGTCTTGCCGGCCCCGTTCGGACCGACAAGGCCGACCACGTCGCCACACTCGGCGGCCAGTGAGACGTCCGAGAGTATCTGTGTCCCGCCCAGCGACACCGAGACGTCTGTGGCGCTGAGCATCGGAATCGGCTCGCCGTCGTGGCCGTCCGGTCCCGGGCTGGGGTCGCTCATAGCTCGTGGACCTCCCGCTTTCGCAGCAGGTAGAGAAAGAAGGGCGCCCCGAGCGCGGCGGTGACGATGCCGACGGGCAGTTCCGTGCTCCCGGAGCGAGCCAGCGTGTCCGTCGCCACGAGGAAGGAGGCCCCGGCCAGGGCCGACGTGGGCAGCAAGATGCGGTGGTCCGGCCCCACGAGCAGTCGCATCACGTGAGGGACGATGAGCCCGACGAAGCCGATGATACCGGCGACGGCGACGCCCGCGGCAGTGGCAAGCGAGGCCAGCGCGAGCAGTATCCGCTTCGTGCGCTCGACCTCGATACCGAGGCTCTGGGCGTCCTCCTCGCCCAGCAGCATGACGTTCAGGTCACGGGCGTAGACGAGCAGGAGGGCGAACGGAACCACGACCAGCACGAGACTGGACCACACGTCGGGCCAGGCGGCACCCTTCAGGTGACCCATCAGCCAGAACAGCGCCCGGCGGACGCTCTCGCCGGCGTTAAGCAGGAGAAAGGAGACCACGGCGCCCAGGAACGTCTGGACGGCCACGCCCGCGAGCAGCAGCGTCGCCACGGGCGTCCGGCCGTTCTCGGTCGCGATGAGGTAGACGCCGAAGGCGGCGACGAGCGCCCCGGCGAAGGCGGCCCCGCGCAGCCCCAGCCCGAAGGGGAGGCTCGCCCCGACGACGATGAAGCCGACGGCGCCGACGGCCGCGCCCGAGGAGACGCCGATGATGGAGGGGTCGGCCATCGGGTTGCGGAAGATGCCCTGCATTATGGTGCCGGCCGCGGCGAGGGCGAAGCCGACAACGGCGGCGAGCAGGATGCGCGGGAGTCGGACGTTCATCACGATGAGCCGCTGGAGCCGCGAGACGCGGAACCGAAAGACCGGCTGGGTCGTCACCTCGAGGGCCGCCCCGGAGACCTCGAAGGCCGTCGGCACCGCGATAGCGTTGAGGAGCACCTGGGCCACCACGTCGGGCGGAATCCACACCGGGCCCACCGCGGCGCTCGCCGTGATGACGAGGGCCAGCAGCGCCGTGAGCGCAATCGACCAGAGGGCCGTTTTTCCGGGGGTTCGCACGTCTGAAAACCCACTTGCAGTAGGTAAATATTTATTGTTCGGCGTCAGCGGTAGGGACGATGCGACGACTCGTGACACTCGTTGCCGGCCTGCTCGTGCTCGCGTCGCTTTCCGCGACGCCGGCGGCCGCGAGCGCGGGCCAGTCCGGCCAGAACTGTTCGTTCCCGGTGACGCTGACTGACGCGACCGGGACCGAAGTGACCATCGAAGAGCGACCCGAGCGAGTGGTGACGACGAACCCCTCGGCCGCCCAGACGATGTGGGAAATCGGCGGCCGCGACCAGGTCGTCGGTCTCACCCAGTACGCCGACTATCTGGAGGGCTCTGAGAGCCGGACGAACGTCTCGGCCGGCTTCGGGGTGAGCCGCGAGAAAGTCGCCGGGACGAACCCGGATCTCGTCATCGCACCCAACTCCAGTGCCGGGGACGTCCAGGGGCTCCGTGACGCCGGCCTGACAGTCTATCACCTCCCCGCGCCGACCGACATCGAGGACATCCGCGAGGCGACCACGCGTATCGGACGCCTGACCGGCAACTGTCAGGGCGCAGCCGACACCAACGCGTGGATGACCGCCAACGTCGACGCCGTCCGGAACGTGACCGCCGACGTCGACGACCGCCCCGACGTGCTCTACCCACTGGGCAGCGGCTACGTCGCTGCCTCCGGCACCTTCGTCGACTCGGTGCTTGCCACCGCCGGCGCCGACAACGCCGCCAGCGAGTACGCCGACTACCCACAGCTGAACGACGAAGTGATACTCCGGATGGACCCCGACAACCTCGTCCTCCACGAGGAGACCAGCTACCTCGTCGACGAGGAACCGTACGCCAGCACGACGGCCGGCCAGGAGAACGCGGTCGCCACCGTGCGGGAACGTGACATGAGCCAGCCGGCGCCCCGGAGCGTGGTCAACGCCGTCCACAACGTGACCCGACAGCTCTACCCCGAGAGGTACGACGAGGGTGTCTACGTCCAGCGCTCTGCCGTCGAGGGCACGACCCCTGCGACAGTCGATGACGACGCCTCCGGCGGAAGTGGCCCCGGCTTCACCGCCGTCGGCGCGGTCGTCGCCGTCCTAGCCACGGCGCTCCTCGCCCGCCGCCGCTGACCCGTTACAGCCGTTTGATACCTCGATTACTCGCCGGCCATGTCCCTACTCCCACCGGTAAGGTCGCCGTAGGGAACGATGGCGCGAGTTATAGCCGCGGGTGGGCCAGCCCGCGGCTGCAAGTATCTCATAACAAGTATCGCGTCCGCCGAACTGCGCGCGCTGTTTCCTATGTCACGCTACGATATCCGCTGGTACCGAGCAGCCGACAGAGCGCAGTACATCGACCTCTACGCCGACGTGCTGGGCTCCTGGCAGCACAGCCCGGAGTGGTTCGACTGGAAGTACGTCTCGAACCCCTACGTCGACCACGTCCCCATAGTCGTCGCCACCGCTGACGGTGACCTGGTCGGCGCGCGCTCCTTTTTCGCGCTCCCGATGGTCGTCGGCGGGGAGCGGTACCCGGCACTCCAGCCCTGTGACACCATGGTCCACCCGGACCACAGACGGCAGGGGCTGTTCACGCGGATGACCGAGCGGGCCATCGACCGCTACGAGAACCGGGAGCACGCCTTCTTCTTCAACTTCCCCAACGAGCTGACCCTGCAGGGCAACCGGAAGTTGGGCTGGCGACGTGTCGGGACCGTCCCGGCCGCCTACCGCGTCGAGGACGTGGCGCCGCTGCTTTCCGCGCAGACGACAGCGCCAGGTCATCAGCTCGCCGGCACCGTCGCCACGGGGCTGGTCTCGGCACACAACCGACTCCGGGACCGGCGGGCGACCACGTCGGCCGAGGTGTCCGTCCGCCACGAGGAGTCGGTCCCAGTCGAGACGCTGGCGGCGCTCTACGCCGACACCGCGCCGGTGACGATTCACGCCCGCCGGGACCCAGCCTTCTACCGGTGGCGGCTCTCGAACCCGAACTGGAACTATTCGGCGTTCGTGGGCGAGTCCGGTGGCGAGCGCGCGGCCCTCGTCGTCGCGCGGCCGCCGCCGGGAAAGCTGTACGGGCCGGAGACGACCAGAGTGGCCGACGTGGTGCCGCTGACCGACCACGAGGACCGCGAGCAGTTGCTCGGAGCGTTGCTGGCCGAGGTGCGGGACAACTACCAGAGCTCTGACCTCTTCGTCGCACCATCGACGGTTCCC
Source organism: Haloarcula rara (assembly GCF_029338235.1). Taxonomy (GTDB): domain Archaea; phylum Halobacteriota; class Halobacteria; order Halobacteriales; family Haloarculaceae; genus Haloarcula; species Haloarcula rara. The sequence goes on along the minus strand of NZ_CP119785.1, from coordinate 2,402,943 downwards.
GGCGCCGTTCTCCGGGCACAGGGGTTCTACCGCGAGGGCGAGCCGCCACTGTCGTATCTCCGGGACGGCCGCGCACATCTCGTCCGGGCACTGGACTCCTGGGCGCCCGAGGCGGTCCGACTCACCGACGAGGACAACTGGTCGACGACGTTCCTCGAACTCGACACCGGGTAGCTACTCCGCTTGCGAGACGTCGACGATGTCGTCCGGAACCGTCTCGGCGGCCGCCTCGTCGCCGATACCCAGTTCCGTACGGACGAGGTCCGTCGCCTCCCGTATCGCGCCGACGCTGCCCAGGTAGCCCGCGCCGACGGTCGTCTTCAGCGCCAGTGCCGGCCGGCCGGTCAGGACTGTCGGCCCCACCTTCGCCACGGCGTCGTCGCCGACTGAGACCAGCCAGCCGGGCACGTCGAACCGGTAGCGGGCGAGCCGTGGCTCGAACCCCCGGCGTCCGCGCGGCGGTGGTCGACAAGCCGCTCGACGTTCTCGGCGGCCACGCTGGCCTCCCGGACGGCCGCCGACGCGCTGGCCGGGACGGCTTCGCCGTCGCTGTCGACGACCCGGGCCGCATCACCCACCGCGAAGGTCGCCTCGCCCAGTCGGAGGTCTGCACGCACGACCGGGCGGTCGTCGTCCAGTGCCGGCGAGCCCCGGATGCCGCCGGTCCAGACGAACTGGTCGTACTCGAGGTCGCTCCCGGTCGTGAGCGTGATGGTCTCCGCGTCGGCGCGCTCGACGGCCGTGCCGGTCCGGACCGACACCCCAGCGTCGAGCAGGGCGTCGTGGACGGCCCGCTGGAACGCGGCCGGGAACGCGGGGGCGACCTCGGGCTCCTGTTCGAGCAGGCAGACCTCGGCGTCGACACCCTCCTCGTCGGAAAGCGCCGCCAGTTCGCCCGCGACCTGCACGCCAGAGAGACCCGCGCCACCGACGACGACTCGGTCGCCGTCCCCCAGGTCGAGAACGTCCCGTCGAATTTCCCGGGCGTCGGCGAGCCGTTTCAGCGGCGTGGCGTGCTCGCGAACGCCCTCGAGGCCGTAGAAGGCAGTCCGCGCGCCCAGACACACCGCGCCCACGTCGTAGGAAAGCGTCTCCTCGTCGCCGCCGGGGGTTTCGAGCGTCGCCTCGCCGGCGTCGGCGTCGAGGCCGGTGACGGTCGCTTGCCGGACCTCACAGTCGAGTGCGTCGTCGAGGGAGACCGTGATTTCGTCGGCCAGCGACGGCCGGCGAACGACGCGGTGGAGTTCGTGCTGGACCAGATGGTCCTGTGACTCGTCGACGACGACCAGGTCGACGTCGCTGGGGAGGGTCCGTTCGAGCGTTCGTGCGAGCGTCAGACCGGCGTAGCCGGCACCGAGAACGGCGACTAGCATTATCCGGGGTTAGGACTGAACGGGGATAATGTTGTTTCCGAGGGGCGGCGACGTTGGCGCGGTAGGTGCTGCGATGTCCAACCAGAAATCCCCCGCAGTGTCGGATTGAAGAGACACCGTGCCCGGCACGGCTTTCTGGCACGCAGCGACAAAGAATACCGAACTAGCTGCTACTCAGAACAGCGCCTCGGATTCGTCCAGCACTTCTGCAGGCCCGCCGACCTCCCAGATTCTGGTGTCGACACCGCAGTCCGCGACGGCTTCTTCGACGCGGTCGACGTACTCCTCGGTGGTGTTGACGTAGGTGCTCGCGCCGGTGTCGACCGAGAAGTACACCGGGATGTCCTCCTCGGTGCGGAGTTCCCGGACGGTGTTGAAAATCTCGATGGTCCGGGGCTGCCAGTACACCCAGCCGGCGGGGCCGGTCATCGTCGTCGCCGCGAGGGACAGCGAGTCGTGTTCGGCCAGCTCGAACGCCCGTTCGAAGTCGGCGTCATACAGGGCGTCGCGCATATCCGAGATCTGGTACTGGATGTGGGCCATCCGGGCCTGGAACATGTGGCTGTCGGCGGCCTCCTTGTGGGCGGCTTCGGTCTCCTTGTAGGAGGGAACCATCCCGGCGACGATGCGCAGGTCGTCTTCGAGGTCGGTCTCGATGCGCTCGCTGCGACAGTCCTGGTCGTTGACGCCGGTCTTGAGGTGGGAGAACGCGCCCGTGACGGCGCGAGCGGCCGAGGCGGAGCCCCGGCGCGCGACCGTCGATATCTCGGGGTGGGTCATGTCGAGCCCGGCGGCCTCGACCAGCGCCGTCGCCGCCGCGGCAAAGCCCGACGAAGAGGAGCCAAAGCCGATGTTCGTCGGGAAGTCGTTGGTCGACTCGAAGCGAACCGGGTCGTCGATACCGGCCAGCTCGCGGACGTGGTCGACGACCGAGTCGATTCGCTCGGCGCCCCGACCCTCGACCGTCTCGCCGTCGATGACGTACTCGTCGCCGTCGAGGGACGGGTCGAACTCGACGGTGGTCTTCGTCCGGCTCGGCGCCGTGCTGACCGAGATGCTGTCGTGGTACGGCATCCGCCGCTGTTCGTCGCGCATCCCGTGGTACTTCACCAGCCCTTGAATGGGGTGAGCCTTCGCGGTCGCTTTCATAGTTCACCGTTCCGGGCCGGTCACTTTGCTATTGCGAACCCGGCCGGCGTAGGACGAACACGGAGCCGGGCGACTGTTCCGACTGTCTATCAAGACGTACGTCCAGATATTTTGGTTTCTTCTGTCTAGAGTTGCTATTATACAACCACTAACAGCAGAACTGTGTTACCTATTGTCTAAGAAACTTTAATACCGTGTCCCTTTACGTTCCAGACGAGGAAACGATGTCATACACCTCCCTCACGACGGCGCTGACGCTGTACTACGGCGGAACACTCGGCCTGGAGCAGGCCGCAAGCTACGGCGGCGTAGACACCGGGAAGCTGGCCGCGGCGCTACGCTCGCGGGGCTTCGACGTTCGCGAAGAGGACTGGGACGTACTGGCTGAAGCCGCCAACTGAGCGCGCCCGCCGGGCTCAGTCCCCCGCTGACTCGCAGGCCCCCCACGGCTCCCCGCAATTCGACGGCGGCACTCCACGCTGGCACACGACGACTGTAGCGTATGGCTGGTCGCGCCGACCCGGGCCGGCGCGAGCCGGTCCAGTACGACTGTCAGTACTCCGGGCTCTCCTCCCGGACACCCTCGCGCTTGTTGACGAGCCTGGCGAGCGTAAAGAGCGTATCCGAGAGTCGGTTGAGATAGATTATCGCGGTCCCGTTGACGCCGGCCTCCTCGGCGGCCAGCGAGACACAGCGCCGCTCCGCCCGGCGACACACTGCGCGGGCGTGGTGGAGCTTGGCGCCCGGTTCCGACCCCGACGGGAGGATAAAGGACTCCAGCGCGTCCAGCTCATCGTCGGCCTCGTCTATCATGTCCTCGATAGTGTCGACGTGTTCCTCTGTTATCTGTGGGTCGTCCTCGCCGGGACTGGGGTTCGCGAAGTCGGCCTGGACGATGTGGAGGTGGTTCTGGATGGTCCGCAGGTCGTCGTCGATGTCATCGTAGCCCGTCGGCCGGACGACCCCGACCAGTGCGTTGACCTCGTCGACGGTGCCATAGGCCTCGATACGGCGGGAGTCTTTCGAGACGCGGTCCATCGTCCGCAGGTCGGTCTGGCCCTGGTCGCCGCGGCCGGTGTAGATGGTCATACACGTGGCTGGGGCTGCCACGGTCTTATATTCTCGTCACGCCGGTCCCGTCCAGCGGTGACACTCAAAGCCGCCGTTCGAGTTCGGACAGCGCCGCCGGCGAGAGGGCGACGTCGGCGAGTAGCGCCTCGCGCTGGTCGGGGGCAGCGTGACCCGCGACGAAGCCGTTCAGCCGCGCCGCGACGGTCGAATCGACCAGCGCCGGCCCGTAGATATCATCCAGCTCGTCGCCAAGCACCGGCGTCGAGCGGAGTTCGTACTTCTGGTGGTAGTCCTCCGCAAGCGTGAACGACTCGAGGGACTCGATAGCCGTCTCGACGGACTGCCCCGTTCGCTCTTCCAGTGCCGCCGCCGACGCCGCGACCGTCTCGCGCTGGGCGTCGTCGTGGACCAGCACGACGCCCCGGTACTGGCGCTTGTGGGCCCCGCCGAAGGGGTTGTGGTTCGCCCAGAACACGTCGAGCAGGTCCGAATAATCGACCGTTTCGGGGTCGTACTCGACCTGTACGACCTCGGTGTGGTCGCCCAGCGAGTAGTAGCTCGGGTCCGGGTCCGTCCCGCCCGCGTAGCCGACGCGCGTGCGAACGACGCCCGGCATCGCGCCGAAGCGGGCGTCCGGCCCCCAGAAACAGCCCATCCCGAACGTCGCCGTCTCGGTGTCAGCGGGCGGCAGCGCCTCGGCGTCGACGTCGAGTGCCGTGAGTGGCGGCTGGTCGTCTGCGACCGTGGTCATGTCGTGTGATAGGTGGGCTGACGGTTTGCCTGTTCGGGTCTAGTAACGACAGTTGGCGGTGTGAACGACGGATGGACTGTCAGGCAGAGGTGTAGCGACTCTGACTACAGCCAGAAAGCCCCCGGACGCTAAGGGGCTCCGACTCGCTGCGCTCCTCGGTCGCGCTGCTCCCTGCGGTGCTTGCGTCGTCTCGCACCCTGAGCGTCCGGCCCCTTTCAGTCCCGCCCGGTCGGCTGTTACACGGGGTGGGACTGAAAGGGGCGGTGGGCTACACGAAGGCGGACGACGTAAGGACCGCAGGCCGAAGGCCGAGGACCGCAACGAGGTCGTTCGGAAGACCGGAGGTCTTCCGTGATGACGAGAGAGCTTTGCTCTCTCGAACCACCCCCGAGTGTAGCCCACCGGGGCTTTCTAGCTGTACTGAGAGAGAAAGCTCGCTGTTGCGGGAAGCAGACTGACCCCCAACACCGACCAAAGCATCAGTCAAACGTCTCCGAGAACCGGGAGCTTCAATGGCACCCACACACAAGAGCGTGTCATGAGCCTCGAACTGGAGCACTACTGCCCGAAGTGCGAGGAGTACCGCGAGTTCTGGAAGGTCGCCAGCACGACGATGCATCTCGGGCAGAAAGTCAAGTGGCACTGTGGCGAATGCGATTACGGTTTCGTCCGCATCGACGGCGAGGTCGACACGGCCCAGAGCGCCTGAACGCTATATATCGGTACTGAGAGGTCTTAGCAGCGGTTTTGTTCTCCCTCTCGGTCAATCCAGGTGGATGAGTCTCGAGTCAACCGCGGCGGCCACGGCCGCCACCGACCGGCCGGACGTGGAACTGTCTCTGACCGTCGTTCGCTACGCGGACGGGCCGGACCGCTGTACCATCTATCCACCAGACATGACAGGTGACGCACGGATGTCGACGTGGCTGAGTGCGGATTACGAGGCGGTCGTCGGACTGTCGTCGATGCGGTGACCGTAGGTTTTTATTTCAGAAGGGAGAAGTGCGTGTAGATGAGTATCGACGTTCTCCTGGTCGACGAGGACAGAGACGTACTCGAAATCGTCCAGACCTTTCTGGAACAGGAGGACGACCTCGACGTGACCAGCGAAGGCGACCCGGAGACGGCACTGGAGCTGGCGCTTTCGGGGGGGTACGACGTCGTCGTCAGCGACTACAAGATGCCGCGTCTCGACGGGCTGGAGCTGTGTGGGGAACTGCGGGACCGGGACCGGTCGCTCCCCTTTCTCCTCTTTAGCGCCCGCGAGCCCGACGACGTCCGCCCGGCGGCCGAGGAGGCCGGCGTGACGGGGTTCGTCCAGAAAGGGACTGGGACCGAACAGTACGCAGAGCTGGCAGAAAAGATACGCGCGGCGACCTAGCTGTCGGTCCGGGGGAGCGTCAGCGTGACCGACGCGCCGTCGGCCGTGTTCTCGAATCGCACGGTTCCGCCGTAGGATTCTGTCACCCAGATGACGAGCCACAGGCCCAGCCCGCTCCCGTGGCGCAGCTGGGTGATGGGTTCGCTGCCGGTCAACACGTCGAGTTCGTGGTCCGGGATGCCCGGGCCGTCGTCGGTGACGGTGACCGACACCGTCTCGGGGGACGGGTCGACGTCGACGGACACCGCGGGCGCCTCGCCGGCGTGTTCGACGCTGTTTGCGAGCAGCTCGCCGACGACCCGCTCAAGGCGGCCATCGCCGGCCATGACGGTCGTCTCCGGTTCCGAGATGTCCACGGACGCCTCGGACTGCTTGGCGTACCGCGTGGCGACTTCGTCGACGAGCGCAGTGACATCGAGCGGCGCCGTGTCGGCGTCGTCGCGGCGGACCGAGCGCTCTATCTCGCGGGCGCGGTCGCTGAGCGAGGCAATCTGTTCGGCCTTCCCGAGGAGCCGTTCGAGCAGCGAGCGGACGGTCTCGTCGTCGGTCCGCTCGCGGAGTTCGTCGGCGATGCCGAGCACGACCGTCAGGTCGTTCCGGAGGTTGTGTCGCAACACGCGGTTGAGCACCTCCAGCCGTCGTTCGCGTTCGATCTGGTCGGTGATGTCGGTGTAGATACCGAAGCTCCAGACGCGCCCGTCGTCCCGGCGGTAGGGGACGCCTCGGAAGAGGAAATCACGGAACCCGTCGGCGGTCCGACGGCGGACCTCGGCCTGGACGGTCTCGCCGGCGGCACCCCGTTCGTCGAGCCAGTCGGCTTCCCGCTGGGCGTCGTCGCTCGGCGGGAGGATGTATTCGTTGAGGTCGCCGTCGAGGACGGTCCGCCGGTCGAATCCGAACACGTCGGTGAAGGCCGGGTTCACCGAGCGGACGAGCGACGTGTCCTCGGTGAACTCCGTCTCGACGACGGCGTCCGGGAGATTGTTGAACAGATACGAGAAGCGGTCCCGCTCGTCGCGCAGCTCCTCGCGGGTCTGTTCCAGTTCCGTCCGGTCGCGGACGACGCCGGCGGTGCCGCTGAAGGCCGCCTCGTCGATGAGCGAGAGCTCGATTTCGGCCGGGAGCTCCGCACCGGTCTCCCGCCGGAGCGTCGTCTCGACCGTCGCCGTCGCTGCCCCGTCGCTGTCGCGGAGTTGCCTGACCTGTCTGGCGAGGGTCTCGACCGCCTGGTCGTCCAGCACCATCCGTGGGTGTCGGCCGAGCAGCGCCTCGCGCTCGTAGCCCAGCCAGTCGGCCAGCGCCTCCGTGACGAGCTGGAACCCGCCGTCCTCGTCCAGGACGTACACCATGTCACGGACGTTCTCCACGACGGCCTCGTAGCGCAGGAGGTCCTGCTCGCGTTCGACGCGGTCCAGAGCGGCCGCCGCGTTCGAGGCGAGGATTTCGGCGACCGAGACGTCCGCGTCGGAGAATCGCTCCTGGTCGTAGGTTGCGACGCTCAACACACCGTGGTCGTCGAGTGGAACGTACATCGCGGCCTTTGCGCCCCGGTCGTCGTAGTTTCGCACCTGGTCGAAGTCGTCGATGCGGACGATCTCCCCGCGCTGGTAGGCCTCGCCCGGGTACGCCTCGTCGGCGTCGTACACCGGTCGTTCGGGCATCCCGTCGGTTGCGGCGACCGGTTGCAGGGTCTCCGTCTCCTCGTCGTAGAGCCGCACGAGGTTCAGGTCAAAGCCCAGCTCGAACTCGGCGGCCGCGACGACCGTCTCGGCCACGTCCTCGGCGGTCTGGGCCTGCATCAGCGACCGCGTCGTCTCCAGCAGCCCGGAGAGCTTCCGGTCGCGCTCTTTCTGGTCGGTTATGTCGTGGAAGTACACCGAGAGCCCGTTCGACGAGGGGTAGGCGTTGACCCGGAACCACTTACCGACCGGGGGGTAATACTCCTCGAAGTCGGCCGGTTCCTGGGTCGCCATGGCCTCGTGGTAGGCCTCGTAGAACGTCGCGTCGACGGCGTCCGGGAACATCTCCCAGAGGTCTTCGCCCATCACGTCCTCGGCCTGCCGACCGAGCACCTCCTCGGCGCGGTGGTTCCAGTAGGTCAGCTCCCAGTCGTCGTCGACGGCGAAAAAGGCCGCGCCGATGCGTCCGAGTATCTGCTCGATGCGGCGGTTAGCCTCCCGAAGCTTTCGCTCTCGCTCCTTGCGTTCGGTGATGTCGCGGATGATGCCCGCAGTCCCCCCGAAGCGCTCGCCGTCGTCGTCCCACAGCAGCGTCATGTGGTCCTCGGCCGGGAACGAGGTGCCGTCGGCCCGCTGTATCGCCAGGTCGAACGTCTCCTCGTCGGCCTCGCGCTCGTCGAATAGCATCTCCCGGACGATGGACTCGGCCCGTTCGACGACCTCGTCGGATTTGATGTGGCTGGTGTGGGCGCCCAGCAGGGCCTCGGAGTCGTAGCCGGTGAGGTCGGTCATCGCGTCATTGACCAGCTCGAAGTGGCCCGTCTCGTCGAGAGCGTAGATACCATCGTCGACGGCCTCGATGACGCTCTCGTACTGTTCGAGGTCCGCCTCGCGCTGGCGGCGTTCGATCTCCCGGCTCGTCCACTCGGCGAGCAGTCTGGTGAACGTCTGCTCGCTCTCGGAGAAGGGCTCGGTCCGGGGCTCGTCGTCGGCGAAACACAGCGTACCGTACAGTTCGCCGCCGACCACGACCTTGCCGCCCAGATAACAGGCGATACCCGACATCCGGTAGGCCGGATCGTCCGATAACCCCTCCGCGGCCGCGTCGGTGATGCCGTAGCTGTCCTGGCGGTCCACGATACGGCGACAGTAGGTGTTTTCCAGGTCGGTCTCGGTGCCGGCCCGGATGATGTCGTGGTCGCCGACGACAGAGACGACCTCGTAGTCGCGCCCCTCGATACGGCTCAGGTAGCCAAGCGAGAGGCCGAGCCGGTCGGCGCCGATCTCGAGGACCCGGTCGATTATGTCGTCGTCGGTGTGCGAATCGGACGACGCCAGCTCGGTCAACCGTTGCAGCGCCTCGTTGTTTCGCTCGAGTTCCCGTTCGCGGGCCCCCGGCACCGCGGGGCCCGAGCCCCCGCGAACCAGTTCGCGGACCCGGTCTGCGGGGTCGACCTCGCTCCGAGGGACGTACTCGCTCACCCCGAGGCGGGTCGCCTCGGCGGCCACGCGACCGTCGGGTTCGTCGGTCGCGAGCACCGCCGGGAGCGACGGGCAGTCGGCCCGAATCGCTTCGAGAGCGGCCAGTCCGTCCAGCCCGTCCTCGGGGGCGTGGTCACAGACGACGGCGGCGACGTCGGTCTCGGTGAGGACCCCGAGCGCCGCGTCCGTGGAACTCGCGGTCCGAACCGGTCGGTCAAGTCGGTCGGCCAGGGGCGGTGAGCCGCCACCGTCGGGCGCGGGCGCGGGGCGGACGTGGAGAATAACTGCCTGCTCGGACATGCGCGTCAGTACCTGAACTGACCCCTACATCCACATAAATGGGCGGCCGAGATTATCAGTCGTCGGAATCGAGTGACTGCCACGACAGCCGCGGGTTCCGGGCCGCCGAGACCTGGTCGATACGGCCCGCGGCGGTCCGGCGGGGCGCCGACGCGAGCGTCCCGTCGTCCTCGGCGTGGACAGCCTCGAAGGCGGCCGCGAGCTGGTCCAGCGAGCGCTTGCTCTCGCCCTCCGTCGGCTCGGTCATCAGCGCCTCGTCGACGATTTCGGGCCACTTCGTCGTCGGCGGGTGGACGCCGTGGTCGAGCATCCCCTTGGCCACGTCCGCGGCGTCCTGCTCGCCCGCGCTGGCGACGAACTCGTGGTGGAAGGGACCGAAGGGCACCTCGTAGGGAATCCGCTCGGCGAGGTAGTTCGCGTTCAGGACGGCCTTCGCGCTTGCGTCCGCGAGCCCGGCGTCGCCCAGCCGGGTGATGTAGGCGAATGCCTTCACGAGCACCGGCCAGTTGCCGTAGTAGCCGTGTACTTTACCGATGGAGTGGTCGGGACTGTAGTACTCGTAGCCGCCGTCGCTCTGTCGGACGTGGGGGTCAGGCAGGAACGGTGCCAGCTCCTCAGTGACACCGACCGGGCCGGCGCCCGGCCCGCCGCCACCGTGGGGGGTCGCGAACGTCTTGTGGACGTTGTAGTGCATCACGTCGAAGCCCATGTCGCCGGGCCGGGCCCGCCCCAGCAGGGCGTTGAGGTTTGCCCCGTCGTAGTAGAGCAAGCCGCCCGCGTCGTGGACGATATCCGCGATACGTTCGATGTCACGCTCGAACAGGCCCAGCGTGTTGGGGTTCGTCAGCATGAGCGCCGCCGTCTCCTGGCTGACCGCCGCTTCGAGCGCCTCGATGTCGACGCGGCCGTCGTCACCGCTCGGCAGTTCCACGACGTCGTAGCCGGCCATCGCCGCCGTGGCGAAGTTGGTCCCGTGGGCCGAGTCCGGGATGACGACCTCCGAGCGGTCGTCGCCGTTGTGCTGGTGGTAGGCCTTGGCAATCTGGATACCGGTGAACTCCCCGGCGGCGCCCGCGGGCGGCTGGAGCGTCACCGCGTCCATCCCGCCGATTCGGCCCAGGTAGTCCTGCAACCGGTAGGAGAGCCCGAGCGTCCCCTGGACCGTGCGGTCGGGCCGGTCCGGGTGGACGGCGGCTGCCGGCAGGGCCGCGATATCCTCGGTGAAGGAAGGGTTGTACTTCATCGTACAGGAGCCAAGCGGGAACGGTCCGCTCTCGACACCATAGTTCATCTGGGAGAGCCGGGTGTAGTGGCGGGCCAGCTCCGGCTCGGCGGGCGCGGGCAGTTCGAGCGAGTCCCGCGTCAGCTCGTCGGGCAACGGCGAGTCCTCGATATCGACCGTCTTCGACGCCTTCTCCGAGAGCAGCGGCTCGTAGCGGTCGCCGTCCTCGTCGGTCCAACTGGCTTGCGAATATATCGTCATTTGGCCACCTCCGAGAGTGCGCCGATGAGCCCGTCTTCGGCCTCGGCGGTCACCTCCGTGGCAGCGACCTGAATCATGTGTTCGCCGATTTCGTGAACGGCGTACCCTTCCGCCGCGAGGTCCTCGACGACCGCGTGGGCGGGCTGGTCGGTATGTGCGACGACCTCCCGGAAGTTGTGTCCGTCGTGGACCGGCGACTGCACGCCGACCACCTCGTCGAGCCGCTCGGCGAGGTCGCGCGGGCGGGTCACGCAGTCCTCGGCGAGGTCGACGAGTCCGTCGGGACCGAGCCACGCCGCGTGCATCGCGGCCCGCAGCGCGACCCACGCCTGGTTCGTACAGATGTTCGAGGTCGCCCGCTCCTTTCGGATATGCTGTTCGCGGGTCTGCAACGTCAGCGTGTAGGCCCGTCGTCCATCGCTGTCCTCGCTCGCACCGACGAGGCGCCCGGGGACCTGCCGCAGGTACTCCTCGCGCGTGACGAACATCCCCAGCCCGAAGCCGTAGGCCGTCCCCGTGCCCAGCGACGCGGCGTCGCCGACCACCACGTCTGCGCCGACGTCCGCGGGCCGTTCTAACAGTGCGAGCGCGACAGGGTCCGAGCCGAGACAGAACAGCGCGTCGTGGTCCTCGGCGAGGGCGCCGATGTCGGCGAGGCGCTCCTCGATTACCCCCCGGACCGTCGGCGTCTCGGCGTACACCATCGCCACGTCGTCGTCGCACAGTTCGGCGAGTGCGTCCACGTCGGCCTGCCCGTCGGCCATTGGATACGACCCGACAGTGAGCCCGGGGCCGTCGGCGTAGTTCTCCAGCACGGCGCGTTTGCCCGAGCGGAGGTGGTCGGGCACCAGAATCGTCTCGCCCGAGACCGACCGAACGCGCTGGGAGAGCGTGGCCGCCTCGCCCAGCGCCGTCGCCTCGTCGTACATCGAGCAGTTGGCGACGTCCAGGCCCGTCAGTTCGACCAGCATCGACTGGTACTCGAACAGGGCCTGCAGGAATCCCTGGGCGACCTCGGGCTGATACTGCGTGTAGGAAGTCAGAAACTCCGAGCGGCTCGCCAGGTCGTCGACCACGCTGGGGACGTAGTGAGCGTAGTGACCCCGGCCGAGAAACTCCGTCAGGTCGTCGTTCCGGCCGAGGAGTCTGGCCGCCTCCCGACGGGCCTCCCGCTCGCCGTGGGCGGGAATCCCGAACGCACCGTCGAAGGCGACGGCGTCGGGCACGTCGAACAGCGCCTCGATGTCGTCGACACCGACGGCCTCGAGCATCGCTTCTGTCTCCGCCTCGGTGTGTGGGGCGTAGGGGCTGGTCATGATAGCCGTTGCAACCGCAGTCGAGCGATCCAGCGAGCGGACATTGATGTGCCACAGTTGCGGCCGGCCGCATATGATTATCTCGATTCGCTACCTCCGCCGGCGACGCGGGCGTTTCGTATAGCACTGACTAGTATATCGCGTCAGAACGTAGGAAACCCAGTCCTCAGCAAGTCCTTGCCCGTGGGGCTTCTGAACCGGTTTCTGCTACTCGCTGCTATTCAGAGACGGTCGAGCGGCTCCAGTGGGCTCCGCGCAGACAGCTGAGCGAGTGAAAATAGGTTCCCACAGCCACAGTCTCGGTCGAACACCGAGAATCGTACTACCCGAACCGAGAGTTCACTCGATCTGGTCGCGGTAGGCCGCGGCGTCCAGCAGCTCGGCCAGTTCGCTCTCGTCGCTAAGCTCGACCTCGAGCATCCATCCGTCGTCGAAGGGGTCCTCGTTGACCAGTTCCGGCTGGTCGAACAGGGCCTCGTTGACCGCAGTGACGGTCCCGGAGACGGGCGCGTAGATGTCAGAGACTGCCTTGATGGACTCCACGACGCCGAACTCCTCGCCGGCCGCCAGTTCGTCGCTCTCAGCGGGCAGTTCCACGAACACCACGTCGCCCAGCTCGTCCTGTGCGAAGTCGGTGATACCGACCCGCGCGGTGTCGTCGTCGGTGCTGACCCACTCGTGTGATTCCAGATATCGAAGGTCCTCGGGTACGTCGAAGCTCATCTGTCGATGAATGGCGTCGCCCGGGTACGTGCTTCCTTCGGTTCGCCGCGGATGACCACCTCGACCGAACGCTCGGGCTCGGCGTATGCCGTCGGTAGGTAAGTCAACGCGATAGGCACGCCCAGAGTCGGACTCATCGTCCCGCTGGTGACGTGCCCCAGCGTCGCACCGTCCGGATCGGTGACCTCGTAGCCGTGACGCGGGACCCCGCGGTCCAGCAGTTCCAGCCCGACCAGTTTCTCGTCGACACCGTCCCCGTCCTGGGCGGCCAGGGCGTCCCGGCCGACGAAATCGGTATCCAGCGCGACCGTCCAGCCGATGTCGGCCTCGTAGGGGGTCCGGGGTTCGTCTCGCGGGTGAAACTCCTCCCCGGAGAGCAGAAAGCCCATCTCCAGTCGGAGGGTGTCCCGCGCACCGAGCCCACAGGGCTGGCAGTCGAGGGCCGTCCACACCGTCTCGGCCTCGGCTACCGGACAGAGTATCTCGAATCCCGGCTCGCCGGTGTAGCCGGTCCTTGCGACCAGACTCTCGACGCCGCTTACGGTCGTACTCACCACCTCGAAGCGACCTACCGTCGTCAGGTCCAGTGTAGTCTCCGCAGACAGCTGCGACTCCGAGTCGGGACCCTGCAACGCGACCATCGCGTACTCCTCTGTCCGGTTGGTGACTGTCGCCGTCAGGCCCCACTCGTCGCGGTGAGTCACCCACCGTTCAGTCATCTCCCCGTCGTGGCCCGCGTTCGGGATGAAGAGGTAGTCGTCGTCGGATTTTGCAGGCAACCGGTAGACGACGGTGTCGTCTATCACGACACCGTCCTCGTCGGTGATAGCCGCGTACTGGGCGTCGCCGGGGTCGAGTGCCCCGACGTCGTTGGTCGTCAGTCGCTGCGTGAGTTCGAGCGCGTCCGGTCCGGAGACGGTCACCTGACCCATATGCGAGACGTCGAACTTCCCGGCCGTCTCGCGGACAGCGTTGTGTTCAGTGCGAATCGAGTCGAACTCGACGGGCATCTCCCAGCCGCCAAAGCCGGTGAGCGTCGGTTCCTCGTACACCCCCGCAAGCGGGGACTGTCGGAGTGTCATAGGTCGTGAGTCGCCCCCTGCGACCTTACGAGTTGGCCTTCGGGGTGATTTCGGCCGAGCGCGTAAATCGTATAGCGCGATAGTAAATCGAGTCGCGGCCGCCAGCGTGCCGGCTTCGGCGGGACGGTCGACTCAGCGCGGTCAGTACGGCGCGAAAAGCGCGAGCCCATGTGCGCTGGCGGCGCGTGTGGACCCGAACCGCCTCGTCTGGCTGTCGAGACGTCTTACTCCTCTATCGCGCTTTGCGGGGCGATGTGTGGACCGGTCGGGCTCTCGCTGTCGACCGAGGCGTCGACGCGGAACACGTCGGCAAGCAGCTGCTCGGTCACGACCTCGTTCGGTGGTCCCCAGTCGTACCGCGACCCGTCTTGCATCGCCATGAGGTTGTCGGCAAAGCGGGCCGCCTGACCGATGTCGTAGAGCACGATACCGACGATCACGCCCACCTCCTCGTTCAGCGTCCGGACGACCGACAGCACGCGAAGCTGGTGGTGGAGGTCCAGAAACGTCGTCGGCTCGTCGAGCAACAGGACGTCGGTCTCTTGGGCGAGCACCATCGCGATCCAGGCGAGCTGTTTCTGGCCGCCGCTGAGAGTGCTCATCTCGCTGTCGCGGAGGTGGTCGACGCCGGCCAGGTCGATAGCGCGGTCGACGGCCGCCTGGTCCTCGTCGGTGACCGACTCGAAGAAGCCCCGGTGCGGGTAGCGGCCGTGGGAGACGAGGTCCTCGACGGTACTGGTGCCCGGCGACTCGTTCTCCTGGGAGAGCAAGCCCAGTTCGCGCGCCAGTTCCTTCGAGCCGAACGACTGCACCCGCTCCCCGTCGAGGAGAATCCGGCCGTCGTCGGGTAGCCGATGGCGAGGTCCTCGCCGACCAGTTCGGTCGGGACGGCCGCGAGCCGTTCGAGACGGTCGCGCGCTTGCTCGTGGTCGACCTGTTCGACGTGGCCTACGAGCCGCACTGGTGGCCTGGACGAATCGTCTATTAGAATAGTCCTGTCAGCGTATGGAACACCGTCATGAAAAACGTCCCGTGACCGCCCGAACCGGTCGGCGAACGGCATCGCCGTCGTGGCCGAGGAATCGACCTGCCCGCGCGTCCGGTCACAGACCGACCTGTGGCCACAGGGCTCGGGCAGCCAGAGCCGTTCCATATAGCTGTATCTGATTTATTACTCCCAGGGAATCACCACGCACAGAAACACCAGAGCTAAATTCAATCGTCGGTGAGATGGCGGTATGAGCCTCCTCAGTCGGTTTCGCGACGACAGCGACGATACAGAGCGCGTCGGCCTGTACGTCGACGGACCGAACGTGTTGCGCAGCGAGTTCGACGTCGACCTCGACGAGGTCCGAACCATCGGCGAGTCATATGGCCCCCTGGCCGCGACGCGACTCTACCTCGACGAGAACGCCTCGCCGGGCCTCATCCAGGCCGGTGAAGCGCGTGGCTTCGAAGTGATAACCACCAGCGGCGACGTGGACGTGCGTCTGGCCGTCGACGCGACCGAGGCCGTCGCCAGCGACCGAATCGACGTGCTGGTCGTCGCCTCCCGGGACACCGACTTCAAGCCCGCACTGGAGGTCGCCGCCCGCAACGGCGTCCGCACCGTGGCGCTCGCGCCGGGCGAACACGGGAAGTCCGATGCCCTCCAGAACGCGGCTCAGGACGGGCTTTCGCTCTCGGCGGATGTCGAGTAGGAGACGCCGACCAACGGGAGGCGTCTCCGAGCCCTCGAACGGCGAGCAAAGCGAGCTGTGAGCAGCGATGCCGACCACGGGAGGTCTCGAAAGCGACACGGAGAGCAGTAGTGAGAGTTCGAACGCAGTGAGAAGTCTCGAAAGCGACGCGGAGAGACCGAGTCGAACGAAATGAGCCTCGGACGAACCGCGGAGCAGTGACGAGGAACGAACGGAGTGAGGTTCCTCGAAGCGAACCGGGACGAAGCGACACGGAGAGCAGTGGCGTTTTTGCCTCGGGAACCCCGACCCCGGGTATGGACATCGATGAGACGCCGGTGCTGGACAACCACCTCCATCTCGACCCGGTCCAGGGTCGCAACACTGAGGCCGTCGAGGACTTTGCCGGCCACGGCGGGACCCATTTACTCGTGCTCAACAAGCCCTCGTGGCATCTCGTCGAAGCAGCCACAGACGAAGAGACGTTCCGCGAAGTGTTCGACCTCACGGTCGACGCGGCCGCAGACGCAACTGACGTGCTTCCCGGCCGCGCCTGGTCGGTACTCGGCGTGCATCCAGGGCTCGTCTCCCGGCTGGTCGAGGACGGCTACACCCCCGACGAAGCCCGGGATATCATGCGGATGGGGCTCGACATCGCCGCCGAGTACGTCACCGACGGCCTGGCGCTGGCTATCAAGTCCGGCCGGCCCCACTACGAGGTCGACGACGCCGTCTGGGACGCCTCGAACGACGTTATGTGTCACGCGTTCGAGCTGGCCGCCGACGGCGACTTCGCCGTCCAGCTACACACCGAGGGCGGCGAGGACTTCGAACAGGTGGCCCAGTGGGCCGAGCAACGGGGGCTTGACCGCCGGCAGGTCGTCAAACACTACTCGGGCGGCCGGTTGCAGGGACCGACCAAGTCGGTTCTGGCCGACAAAGACGAACTGGAACTCGCTATCGAGGAAGACGAACCGTTCCTGATGGAGACCGATTACATAGACGACCCGGAGCGGCCGGGCGCGGTGCTCGGGCCGAAGACGGTCCCTCGCCGGGTGCGATGGCTGCTGGAACAGGGCGAGGACGAGGCCGTACGGACCGCACACGTCGAAACGCCCAAAGCCGTGTACGGAATCGACACCGAAGCGACGCTGTCGCGGTAATCGGCGTTTTCCAGGCCGCTCAGTTTATATCCGAAACGAACACGGCCGCGAGCGGCGAGGCAAATAAATCAGATTCCGCTATAGGAAATCAGGATATCTGTGGATGGCGGACGCCAGCGATAGCGACACGTCGACCTGCGACTGGAGCGACTGGTGGAGGGCAGGACAGCGGCCCGAACAGGAATCTGCCGGGCGCGAATTACGGCACGACGCCGACAGTGAGAAGCGTCCCCAGTTCACGGTACCGTTCGACCATCCTGTCGTGGGAGTCGTCCGTGCGCGTACTGGCGGCCCGTGCCATCCCGGGTGCCGCGTCGAACCCGATGGCCCGACCGACCGCTGTGGCCTCCGAGAGCGCTCTGGCAGCGTACCCGCTCCCCGTCCCGAGGACGAGCACTGCCTCGCCATGTTCGACCGGTATCCGGGACAGGGCCCTCCTGGCGGTCAGCCAGTGCTCGGCTTCATCTCCCGGTCCCGACTGTCGTCAGCGAACTCGTCGCGGACGCTCACACGATATCACGCTCTCGGAGGGACATACGGGCCGGTAAAATCGGGACGATAAATTAGCTCGGGGACCGAAAGGACAGACAGACGACGCCAGCCCACCGCCGGGGACGGCTTATCCGAACTTGCCGGTGATATAGTCCTCGACGCGGTCGCTCTCGGGGTTCTCGAAGATTTTGTTGGTGTCGTCGAACTCGACGAGCTCCCCGCCTGTGAGGAAGACCGCCGTCTTATCCGAGATGCGGGCGGCCTGTTGCATGTTGTGGGTGACGATGACGACCGTGTACTCCGCTGCGAGTTCCTCGATGAGGTCCTCGATCTGGGAGGTGGCGATGGGGTCGAGCGCGGAGGCGGGCTCGTCCATCAGAACGACTTCGGGGTCGACGGCGATGGCGCGGGCGATACAGAGCCGCTGTTGCTGGCCACCGGAAAGGTCGAGTGCGGATTTGTCGAGACGGTCCTTGACCTCGTCCCACAGCGCAGCCTTCTTCAGGGACTCCTCGATGACCTCGTCCATGTTCTCGGTCTTGTCCTGGGTACGGAGCCCGTAGGCGACGTTATCGTAGATGCTCTTTGGGAAGGGGTTGGGATGCTGGAAGACCATCCCGATACGCCGACGGAGCGCGACGGGGTCGACGTCCTCGTCGTAGACGTTCTTGCCGTTGAACGTGAGCTCGCCGTCGACGCGACAGATATCGATGAGGTCGTTCATGCGGTTAATACACCGCAGGAACGTCGATTTCCCACAGCCTGACGGGCCTATCATCGCGGTGACCTGGTTTTCTGGGATGGCCAGATCGATGTTCTGCAGGGCCTGTGTCTCGCCGTAGAACACGTCGAGGTCGCGGGACTCGATGATAGTGTCGGCCGTCATGGCCGCCCCGCGGTCGTCGTTCTCGCTGAGGCCGCCCGCCCCCGGGTCGGTCGTGACCAGCGAGTCTGTCTCCTCGTCGTCTGTCGCCATGTTCTCTGTTGTCATTAGTAAGCCTCCTGTTGGTATTTGTTCCGAACGAGAATCGCGACGCTGTTCATCGACAGCAGGACGATGAGTAGCGTGGCGACGCCGGCCAGGTTCGAGATGTTGACGTTCATAAGCCGCGTGGCGGTTCTGAGAAGGCCACTCGACGGCAGGTACTCCTCAAGGTAGATGGCCGTGCTGACGCCGAAAACGAAGGTGGAGACGCTGGCGAGGACGGTAGGGAAGACAGAAGAGTTCAGTGAGTCAGACATCACCAAGAGTAAGACGAGAACTAAATAAATACTCTACTATGAGCGACTAGAGTATCTATATTATCTATGTAGTAATTCCATGATGACAGCATACACGGATATCACTATGAATTATGTATAATTCCTGAATAGCGGTTTCGGTCCCTTTAGCTTCCCGGATTTTGCGTTTTGGCGAATATCTTTGATAAGTGAGTGTCTCGAACAGCTGAGCGATACAAACGGGCAGCTCAGCCTCCAGCTCGAAGATATACGCGGCCCCACCCCTAAACCGTTGTCGAATATATAGATAGAGATGGATTTATACGGAGAGGGCATATACAAACGCCCATGGAGACTCGCAAGGTGCAGGTGACGGGTGGCTCGACGTACACCGTGTCGTTACCGAAAGACTGGGCGACATCGAACGACGTGAGCGCGGGGAGCGTCGTCGAGTTCCACGCCGAGAGGGATCTGCTGTTGCTCGCACCGAAAAGCGACGAGGACCGCATCGAGGGGGCCCTGGACATCGATGGGCTGGACGATTCACACAAACTCACGCGCGCGGTGATGACGATGTACGTCAGTGGTTTCGACGTCATCCAGCTCGAGGCCACCCGTATCACGGCCGAACAGCGCCGTATCATCCGGGACGCGACGCAGGGCCTGGTCGGGCTCGAGGTCATCGAGGAGACCTCCGACCGCATCGTCCTGCAGGACCTGCTCGACTCCTCGGAACTGTCGATCCACAACGCTATCACGCGCATGCGACTGGTCTCGCTGACGATGCTCTCCGACGCCGTCGAGGCGCTCATCGAGGACGACGACGACCTCGCGGCCAACGTGATGCAGCGTGACGACGACGTCGACCGGCTCTGGTATATGGTCTCGCGGGTGTTCCGCACCGTCCTCCGGAACCCCACGGCCGCAAACGAGATTGGCTTCCCGCGCGAGACTGTCTTCGACTACCAGTCCAGCGCCCGCCAGCTCGAACGCATCGCCGACCACGCCACCAAGATAGCGAGTCTCTCACTGGAAATCGGCGAGATAAGCGGCGACACCGCCGACCTGTTGCGCGAGCTGGAGTCCGAAGCCACGGTCGTCCCAGAGATGGCGATGGACGCGCTGCTGACCGACGACAACGAGGCGGCCGTCGAGCAAGCCAACGACGCCCAGGGCCGGATTCCGGCCGTCGACGAGACCGCCCGCGACATCGACAGCAAGGTCCGCAAGGCCGACCCCGAGAGCGCCCAGATTCTGGGCCGCATCGTCGACTCGCTCTCCCGGACCGCCGACTACGGCGGGAACATCGCCGAGAGCGCCCTCCAGAAAGCCGCGCCGCGCCCGTAACCACGAGTCTCTTCCTCGCACCGCTCACCCAGCGGTCGCTACGGCGTCGTGAAAACCGCCAAAAGACCGCTCCGTTACTCGACGAGGACGGCGTTGACCTGTCCGTCCTGGCCGGGTCGGGACGTGACCCGTGCCTGGCCCTCGCTGGTCTCGACGATGGCGCCTTTCGTGATGATATTACGACGGGCGTAGTTGGGGTTCGAGGGGTTCTCGGTGACCTGCTCGATAGTCGCTTCGACGGTCTCGGCGCCGTCGGCGACGCTCGCGACGTTCGTGGTCACGGCGCGGACCTTGTTCGTGTTCCCGCGGGCAGCGAGGACCTTCAGTTTCTGCTCGCCGACCTGGGTCTCGGTGGGCTGGCGACCCAGCTCGTGTTTCTTCTTCTTGTGGTTCGGCCGTCGTCGACCGCCTGTCCGCTTGCGTGGGGAGCGTCCCTGGTCTTTCATATCGGGTACGTGGCCGAGCGACTACTTGAAGCGTTCGATGCTAGTTACAGGACTGGTCGGGAGTACAGGCGACCGCTGACGAGGCGAAAGAAACAGTACAGCGAGCGAACGGTACAGCCAGAAAGCCCCGAGTGGCTCCGGTCGGGGGACTCGCTGTGCGCCTCGGTCGCTCCGCTCCCTTCGGTGCTTGCTTCGTCCGCCTTCCCGGAGCCACTCGCCCCTTTCAGTCCACCCGTAGCCGGTTGGTCAACCGCCTGGGTGGGACTGAAAGGGGCGGCCGGTTACACGAATCCCGACGACGTCCTCGCAAGAGCTGCGCTCTTGCGGGATGATGAAAATCGCCAGCGGCGATTTTCAGATCACAAGGACCGCAACGAACGCAGTGAGTGAGGACCGCAGCGAGGCGTGGGAGTGTAACCGGCCGGGGCTTTCTGGCTGTAGTCATACCTACACTCACAATTGAAATCAGCATCACTCACTGCTAGCAATCGCAACCGTTACACCCGGACCGACCCGCCAGTGTACTAGATGAGTCTGAAGACGGCCGTGGCCGCGCCGTTTCGTCAGCGGGGAACCGACCGGATGGCCGAGAGCGAGTTTGTCGTAGCGCTGTCGCTGGACCGCAACTGGTTCTCGCCGGACCAGGCTAAGACGCTCGTCGACGTGGCCACCAGCGAGGGGCTCTTAGAGCGAGACGAGGACGCGCTGGTCGTGGGCTTCGACGCGACCGCGACGAGGATTCCCGACGGCTTCCAGCCGGGCGAGGAGATACTGCAGTCCCGGTCGGCGTTCGAGCAGGTACTGGACACGGTCGTCGAGCAAGGGGTGGAGAAGCAGACTGCGGTCGCGGGCATCAACCGATTGCAATCGGAGCTGGGCGTGACCTTAGACGCCGCGGCGGTCGTCTACGCCCGCAGCGAGGGGGTCGACGTGGGCGGTATCGCCGCCGAAGTCCGGGAGGAAATCTGATGGTCAAAGGACGTATTACCGACGGGAAGCGCATCGGACAGCTGTTTGCGTCGGAGCTGACGGGACTTGAGCGGGGATCGCTGGGCGCGGTGTCAGTCGAAGACGCCGAGCCGGACGTCGAGCCGACGGCCGAGGGCGCCTACGCCTTCCGCGTCGCGGCCGACGACGAGGTGCTTGGAACCGTCAGCGTGACCGAGCGGACAGCGCGGCTGGCCCTGGAGACGCAGACGAGTTTCGAGAGCGAGCGAGAAGACGTGACTGTCGAGGGCGGCGGGCGGGTGGTCGTGGCCCACAGCGGGGCCGCGGTCAAGACACTCGTCGACGTGGTCGCGGCGACCGTCGATTAGGCGGGGCCGGTCAGTGACTCGCTCGTCCACGCGACGAAGCCGGTCAGCACGAGCGACGCACCGACGAACGCAAGCGTCGCAGCCGTCGCCAGTACCACGGTCGAGAGCCCGAGCGGCGAGCCAAGCGCCATGACCACAGGCGAGAGCGTGATACACAGCGAGCCGGTGGCGACCGCCTGACGCTGCTTGCGCGAGAGGTTCACACCGATGTGGAAGCGTGAGCCCTTCGGCGGGTCCGGGGCGGCGAGCCCGACGCAGAACAGCGGCACGCTCACGAACACCAGCGTGGCCGCGACTGCGTTCGACCAGAACGCCCACTGACCAGTCGTCGGGGCAATCGACAGCAGTGCACCGACGGTGAGAATGGCGAAGCCGACGACGACTCCGAGGGGCCTGAGCCGCGAGTCCTCCAGCGCTCCAGCCAGGTCCGGGAGTGTCTCCGCGACGTGTGCCACGTCGAGGGAACGGTCCATGATGCGAGCTTTCGGACGCAGTATAAAATACCACGCCCTCAAATTATCACCGGTGATACTCGGCGGCAGAGGGAAACGCTTGTATCCGTCCCCATCGCCGCGGTAGGTATGCACTTTTTCGACCGGTTGGCCGACCGCATCGCGGCCGCCGACAGCGTGGTCTCGGTGGGACTGGACCCCGACCCTGACCGCCTGCCAGAGGCGGTGGCCGACGCCGACCTGCCCCGCTGGCAGTTCAACCGCCGCATCATCGACGCGACCCACGAGCACGCCGCCTGCTACAAACCCAACGCCGCGTTCTACGAGGACGCCGACGGCTGGCGGGCGCTTCGCGAGACCATCGCGTACGCACACGGGAAGGACGTCCCGGTCCTGCTCGACGCCAAACGGGGCGACATCGGCAACACCGCCCGCCAGTACGCGAGCGTTCTCGACGACGTGGACGGGCCGGCGGCCGACGCTATCACCGTCAACCCCTTCCTCGGCCGGGACTCGCTGGAGCCGTTCCTCCAGCGAGCGGAGAAGGGCGTCTTCGTCCTCGGACGCACCTCCAACCCCGGCGGCGCGGACCTCCAGAACCTCGAATTGGCCTCGGGGGAGAAACTGTACGAGCGCGTGGTCCACCTGGCCGACCTCTGGAACGACAACGGGAACGTCGGGCTGGTCGTCGGCGCGACCAATCCCGACGAACTCGAGGAGATTCGCGAACTCGTCCCCGACATCCCCTTCCTCGTCCCCGGCGTCGGTGCCCAGGGCGGGGACGCCGAGGCCGCCGTCGAACACGGACTGGCCGACGGCGTCGGGCTCGTCAACTCCTCGCGCGGAATCATCTTCGCCGGAGAGGAAGCAGCGGACCGCGGCGCGCCCGAGAAGTTCTTCGAGGCCGCCGGGAAGTCGGCGAAGCAGCTGAAAGAACAGCTCAATCAGTTCCGGTAGCGCTCTCTAGAACCGGAACGTATCGACGCCGTCCGGGAGGTTCTCCGTCGAGTCCTGGCCCCCGCGGCCGCCGACCTGACTGCTACACTCGATGCAGACGCCCAGCTGGCGGTCCCAGTGGCGCTCACAGACCAGTTGCCCACAGCGGTCACAGCCGTGCTCGACGTCGGGCTGCTGGCAGATTTCACAGAGGCCTGCGACACTCATGCTAGTCCGTAGCGTGCTCGGACGTTTCAACGCTTCGGGGCCAGACATCCAGGCCGGTCGGTCGCGGCCACCGGAAAGCGACCCGTCACCGGGCGGAACTGGCCCGACAGGGTTTATATCGAACGGGCGACACACGCAGGTATGGACCGTTTCGCCTCGTGTTACTTCTGTGGGGACGCCTTCGACGCATCGCTCTCCGAGTACGCCGTCGTTCCGAAGGAACTCCAACCGGGCGAAGACGGCCCGACGGTCGTCCTCTGTGGCGCCTGCCGGCGGAAGCTCGGCGCGGTCGTCGAGGCGGTTGTGGACGCGGCCGAAGGGGAGGCAGCCGTCGACGGGACGACGACCGGCCGGGCAGCAGCGTCCGACCCAGCCGACACCGAAGGCGGTGTCGAGTCGGGCGACGATGGCGGTGGCTCACTGTTCGAAGCGGGAGCGGACGACGGAAGGGACCCCGAATCGCAGGAACCGACCACTACGGCCGAGGAGTGGGAATCTCCGGGAGCTGACGCTGACAGCGATAGCGAACCGGACACTGAGGCCGACAGTGGGCAGATCGGCGGCGGGGAAGAAACGACGGAGCCCACCGCTGCAGCCAGCGAGGACGCCGGCGACGACAGTTCGACCCCCGAGGACGACACGAGCGGCACGGAGCCGCGGCTGACGAAACTCGAGTACAACAAGGTGATGCGGCTCCTCCAGAACCGACAGTTCCCGGTCGAGAAGGCCGAGATACGCGAAGTCGCAACGAGCGCCTACGACATCGACCCCCAGGAGTTCGACGCCGTCATCGAGGCCGCCGTCTCCCGGGACCTCATCGGCGTCGAGAACGGCCAGTTCGTCGACCCGGAGTAGGCTTCGACAGGGCTAACCCGGCCCGGCGACACGGTGAAGTATGCGCCAGTTCGTCGTCATCGGCCACGACGCGCCCACCACACCGGAGTTCTCGCTCGACGACCTCGCCGGCGGCGCCGGCCGGCTGGACGTGCTGTGTCGGTGTGTCACCAGCGCCTTCTTTCTCTCTCACGCCATCCGCGAGGCCGTCCGGGTCCACCTCGTGCTGGCCGACGAGTACACGGTCACCTTCGACGGGAGCGAGCTCCGGCGGCTCAACCCCGACGAGCGGTCGACGGCCGCGCTGGTCAGGAAGGCCCTCGAAGAACGCGAGGAAGCTATCGGTCACGTCCCGGTCGAGACCTCGCCCGGCGTCTCGCTGACCCGGCGGGGCTTCGCCGCGACGCTCGAGGACGTGGCCCGCGAGGGAACCGTCGTCCAGCTCCACGAGGACGGCGACCCCGTCGTCGACGTCGACCCGCCGGCCGACCCCGTGTTCGTGCTCTCGGACCACCACGATTTCAGCGAGGCCGAGACGGCCGCCATCGAGGGCCACACCGAACAGCGGCTCTCGCTGGGGCCGGAGCCGCTCCACGCCGACCACGCCATCACCGTCGCGCACAACTACCTCGACACCGACGGGTTCGAGCGGTACTGAGCAGAACGGACGCAAATCCCGGCGACGCCCGACCTACAGCCCGGCACCGGTGACTGCCAGAACGCCTTTATCATGTCGTAGCCTGCGTAGACTCGAATGCAGTCACAGCTTCCTCCCGGTGGCCGTGGGACCGCCAGTGAGCGACGCGGCCAGAGGTGTCGGTGAGCCGTGACCGACCAGCGACTGAGTCGTCGACGGGTACTCGGAACGGTCGCCGGCGCCGGCACGGCCTCACTCGCCGGCTGTCCGCTGTTCTCGCCGGGTGCGGACAGCGAGACGACGGCGGTAGAACCCGAGGCCGCCAGAGAGCTCGCGACCCGGTTCGCTCCGACGCTGTACTTCGACGAAAACGAGCCGTGGTTCCCGACCGACCCGCGCCCGTACACCAGCGAACAGGACGGCGAGACCGTCGTCACGGGGTTCGATGCGCTCGACGGGTACCACGCTGCCTTTACCGGCTCGGAGCCGCCCGCGCCGATGCTGTTCTACAACGCCGTCAGCTACGAGGACTCCCCGCTGGTCGCCGTCCAGTTCTGGGTCTACTCCGCGTTCGACCAGTTCACCACGAACTTCCACTGGCACGACTGGGAGGTCCTGCACGTCTTCGTCGACACGGAGACCGACGAACCACAGCTCTACGTCGCGAGCTCCCACTCGCGAAAGGTCCCGAACAACGAGTTTCTGGACCCCGACCCGGGGACGGTGCCGCGAATCCTCACGGAGCTTGGCTCCCACTCCAGCGCGCTGTCGCTCAACGACGCCGAATCGGAGTTCCAGCGCGTCTCTGACAGCGGCGGGCTGGCTGACATCACCAACAGCGCCATCGAGACTGTCGAAGACATCGCGGCGATTCCGTTCGCCTACGGGCTCCCCCGCGACGAGGGGTCCAGGCTCCCCTATCTCGTTCCGGAGTACGAGGGTGCGCCGCTGTACGAACACGACGACCTCCCGTCGGTCGAGCGCTCGGACCTCGTCTCCGAGGCGCTGACAGTGCGCTCGCTCGAGACGCTCACCGACTCGCTGCCGGAACTCCCGAACCGCGAGACTGGGCTGGTGTTCGACCACGCCGAGCGGTCCGGAACGGACGCCGACATCGAGTACGAACTGGCGCCGACCGCCGAGATAGAGCATATCACCGATTTCACCGGCCCGCAGCTGAGCTTCGAGTTCGCGGTCCCGGAGTTCGGTGAGGACGCCGTCTCGGGCCATATCTCGACGACCGGCGCACCGTGGGGGCAGGCCCGGTACGAGAACCCCGCGGCGGACATCTCGGAGCCCAACCACCGGTCGGCTCTCGCCGACCGCTACGACGCCATCGGCGAGGCGGCGGCCGTCAACACCGTCGTCGCGAGCGTCTCGGAGGCCGTCTCCGACGACGACGCGCCCGAGGGCGAGGGGGTGACCACGCAGTCCTCGGCGTTCGAGGGCGTCGCACTGCTGGAGAGCGACCCCGAGGCAGTCCCGACCTTCGGCGGGGTCGCCGCCGTCACGGACGTCCCCGCCGGCGACCACCGGCTGACCGTCAACCGGGCCGGCGCGGCCCCCACAGCGAATCGGTGTCAGTCACCGACGACGGCGTGCAGGCGCCGGCCGGCGTCGACGGGGAGATTCCCCTGGTCGCACGCGAGCACGCACGGAAGCTCGAACTCGACCCCGCCGACGCCGACAGCGAGCTGAACCGGCTCGCCATCGAGGACGATTTCGGTGGGCGGCTGTACGACGCGCCGCTTGACGGCCCCGACGCGGCCTACGTCCATCAGGGCGGCGCCTACACCACGGAGGTCAGGGACACCGACGACGCGGTCGGGGCCGTCCGCGTCAACCCCGACCCCGACGCCGACGACTCGGTCGGTCTCGGGGCGCCAAACACCGGGAAGGCATCGCTCGCGACGTTCGTCGCGGATATCGCCGCGGAGACGCAGACACAGGTGGCCGACCTCCAGGAGGGTGATACCGACGATGACGACGATGACGACAGCGGCGGACAGCAGAACGCTATCGGCGGGCTCGCACAGGCGCTCGGGGCCGTCGTCGATGCGGCCGAACGGGCCGCCCAGCGGGCCGAAGACGGCGACCGCGGCAACGCGGACCGACAACTGGAGACCGTCGCCGCTCGTCTCGAACGGGTCAGCACGAAGATAACCGAGGCCAGCGGCGACTTGCCGGACCCGCTGTCGGCGGCCGCCCGGAAGCGTCTCGACCAGGCGACGCGGCGGAACCAGCAGGCTCGCGACCAGGAGAAGCTCTGAGCGAGAGACGGTAACCAGTTTACTACTGGGGCCACAGGAACCGGTATGACTGACGAACTCGCCTGGGAGACCCTCGCCGCCGACATCCCCTACAGCTGTCCGGGGTTCGACATCGTCCACGAGGACGTCGCACTGCCCGACGGGACCGAGACCGACTTCGACTTCCTGCGGGAGGGTGACAGCGTCGTCGTCCTGCCGCTGACCCCCGAGGGCGAGGTGGTCGTCATCGAGGAGTGGCGCCAGGCGGTCAAGCGGGTCAACCGCGCCCTGCCCGCGGGGAGCGTGGAGGACAGCGACGACGAGCCCCGCGACGCCGTCGCCCGCGAACTCCGCGAAGAAACCGGCTACGAGGCCGAGACAGTCGACCATCTCTACACCGCCGAGCCCGCCAACGGCTACGCCGACTCCGTCTTCCACTACTTCCTCGCTGCGGACTGTGAACCGACTGCCGAGCAGGACCTCGATTTCAACGAATCGATTCGGGTCGAGACGACGGCCTTCGACGAGTTGCTGGAGTCGGTTCGGGAGGGAGAACTGCGGGACGGCCGCTCGGCCGTCGGTATCATGTACTACGCGCTGTTCGAGCGGTGACCTCCGAACATTTATTCAGTAACGGAAGTAACTGAGTTACTATGACGACCGCAGTCAAGGTCGACGACGAGGCCAAGGCCCGCCTCGAGGAGCTACAGGCCAAGATACGGCTGGAGGCCGACAGGAAGGTGACACAGCAGGAGTTGCTCTCTCGGCTCATCGACGACGCCTACGAATCGCGTGCGGAAGTCGTCGACTCGTTTAGAGAATCGACCGTGCCTGCGTCCGATGCGGAGATTGACGCCTTTCTCGATGGTACCTTCGACTCGGGTGTCGAGACCGACGAAGAAGATATCGACGACATCCTCTACGGATGACGGTCGTCGTCGACTCCGGGGTGTTCTACGCGCATGCAGACCGAGGTGCAAGCCGACACGATACGGCAGTGACGGCGTTATCGGCCATACTCGAGGGCGGATATGGACAGCCGTACGTCACGGACTACATTTACGACGAAACGGTGACGCTGACGCTCACGCGGACCGACAGCCACGCCGAAGCGATGCGAGTCGGCCGCCGACTCCGTGGAGCCGGTGACTTTCCCGAACTGTTCCGCCTCCAGAACCTCTCGAAAGCAGTGTTCGAGACTGCCGTCGACAGCTTCGAACGCTACGACGACCAGCAGCTGAGCTTCACCGACGCGACCACAGTCGCGTTTACCGAAACACACGACATCGACACTGTCCTCAGCTTCGACGACGACTTCGACGGGCTCGTCGACCGGACCGACCCGGCCGACCTGGCCAGGGAACACAACCCTTAGGCGCCGGCCCCACCCACGACGGACAATGACCAACTTCGAGGTCCGTCAGTACGACGCTGCGGGCCGCCTGGGCGAACTGGAAGTGCCACGCGCCGGCGTCACCGTCCAGACGCCGACCATCCTCCCCGTGGTCAACCCCCACGTCCAGACGGTCGACCCGTCGGCACTCGAGTCAGAGTTTGGCGCCGAGATTCTCATCACGAACAGCTACATCCTCCACGGCTCCGAGGAACTCCGCGAACCGGCCCTCGAACAGGGACTGCACGACCTGCTGGATTTCTCCGGCGCTATCATGACCGACTCCGGGTCGTTCCAGCTGGCCGAATACGGCGACATCGACGTCACGACCGAGGAGATACTCCAGTTCCAGTACGACATCGGGAGCGACATCGGGACGCCGGTGGACATCCCGACGCCGCCCGACGTCGACCGCGAGCGCGCCGAGTCCGAACTCGAAACGACACAGGACCGTCTGGAGCGGGCCGCCACGACCGACACGGGCGAGATGCTCGTCTCCGCGCCGGTCCAGGGGTCGACGTACTCCGACCTGCGCGAGCGGGCCGGCGAACACGCCACGACGACCGGGCTCGACGTGTTCCCGCTCGGTGCGGTCGTCCCCCTCATGAACGAGTATCGCTACGCGGACCTCGCCGACGTCGTCGCGGCCTGCAAGCGCGGGCTGGGCGAGGTCGGCCCGGTCCATCTGTTCGGCGCCGGCCACCCGATGATGTTCGCGATGGCCGCCGCGCTTGGCTGTGACCTCTTTGACTCGGCCGCCTACGCGCTATACGCCCGCGACGACCGCTATCTCACGGTCCGGGGCACCGAACTGCTCGACGAACTCGACCAGTTCCCCTGTCACTGCCCGGTCTGTACGTCCCACACGCCGGTCGAGCTTCGCGGGATGGACGACGACACCCGCCAGGACCTGCTGGCGCGGCACAACCTCCAGGTCACCTACGGCGAGATTCGCACCGTCCGCCAGGCAATCCGCTCGGGGAACCTGCTTGAGCTGGTGGACTCGCGGGCCCGGGGCCACCCGGCGATGCTCGACGGCTACCGGACACTGCTCGACCACGCCGCACAACTGGAGCGGACCGACCCCGTCTCGAAGGACGCCTTCTTCTACACGTCGGCCGAGAGCGCCCGCCGTCCCGAGGTGCTGCGCCACCAGGAGCGCCTGGACCGCTTCGAGCTTGACGCCGACGAGGTGTTGCTGACCGAAGGCGGGTCGAACGACCGCTACGACGAGACCTGGGGCGTTCGCCCGCCCTTTGGTCCCTATCCGCGGGAACTCGGCGACACCTACCCGCTGACCGCCGAAGTGCCCGAGCGGACCGACCGGGCCGCCTGTGAGGCCGCCGCCGACGGCGTCGCCCGACTGGTCGAGTTACACCCCTCGGTGTCCTTTACGCTCGTCCACGACGACTGGCCCGAAACGGCGCTGGCTCGGGTGCCCGACTCGGTTAGAGTTCGGGACCTCCACGCGCGGGAGTGAGCAAACCCCCCCGGGTTTGCGAACGCCGATGAACCGCGTTTATCGGAAGTGAGCAAACATTGCGTTTGCGACGGTCGAGAGACGGCTGGCTCAACTGGCCCGCGCCGCGATGCGCTGTGCGTCGAGCGGGGATTCCCAGCTGTCTAGGCGCACAGCCGTCTCGTAGACGGCACTGCCCACGGTCTCGACATCCAGCGGCCGGCCGGCGCCGAGACGCTCGGCGACGGGGTCGACCGAGCCCAGCACCGCCAGCAGCCGATTGAGAACCGACGGGAAGTGGGGCTGGTCCGGGCCGTACACCGCGCCGGGACGGAGCACTGTGGTCGCCATGTCCAGGTCGGCGATGGCCGTCTCGGCCCGTCGTTTGGCGGTGAGATACGCCTCCCGAACCATCGGCGGCGTCGACGCCGAGGAGACGAAGACGAACCGGTCGACACCGGCCCGCTCGCTCTCCAGCGCCGTGATGATGGCCGAGTCGCCGTTGACCCGCTCGAAGGTGACGCCCTCGGTCGGGGATTCCTCGGCGATGCCGATGCTGTGGACGACCGCGTCCGCGCCCTCGAGGGCGTCCCGGTACTCGTTCGGCGCGAACACGTTGGCGGCGTGCCAGGTCACCGCGTCGGCCCACGGACCCCGGAGTTCCGACGCCGGCGGTCCGCTGCGTGCGATGCTCCGGACCTCGTGGCCGTCTTCGACCGCCCGCCGGCAGACGCGCCGGCCGATGAAGCCGTTGCCGCCGAACACTACCAGTTCCATGGGGGAGATTGGGGTGAGAGACAGAAACGCCCTCTGGTGCTAACAATTCTGTCGTCTGGACCCCGACCTCACTCGACGGTCACGTCGAACGTCCCTCGCCAGCGATACCGACGGCCGCCCCACTCGAAGGTCCGGACGACGAGGCCAACAGCCAGCGCCAGGGGTATCACCAGAAAGGACAGCGGCGAGAGCAGCACCGACGACCGCTGGAGGTCGACCGCCCGGTACGAGAGCGCCCCGACGGCGAGTGTCACCGGGGCTCCTAACAGCGGCGCGACCAGACAGAAGACCGCGAACAGCGCCGAGGCGGCCAGTAACCCGACCGTCGAGAGCGGTTCGAAGTGAAACGCCGCCTGTGCGAACCGCGCGAGGCGGTCCCGCACCGCTCCCGGCGACCCGGCGACCGTCACCTGACGCGGATTGTCGGTGTCGACCCAGGGGTCCTCGACGTAGGTTCCAAGGAGGCTGTCGTCGCCGACCGTCTGGCGCAGCTCCGCGACCAGCTGGGCCTCGTCCAGCGCCGTCCGGTCGAAGGCGACCCCACCGCCCCAGACGTGACCGCCGGAGACCAGCCCGAGCGAGCCAAACAGGACCATGGCGGGTTCGAGGACGCGCCACAGTCCGCCGCCGACGTACACCGGCACCTCCGTCGCCGCCCCGTCCTCGCGGGCGTGTGCGACCAGTCGGTCGCGCCAGCCCGCCTCACGAGTCACGTCGTCGTCGGTCCAGACGACGATGTCGTGGCTCGCCCGCTCCATCCCGGCGGCGAGTGCGTTCGCTTTCCCCGAACAGCCGACCGGGTCGCCGGCCGCGACCAGTTCGGCCTCGCCGGGAGCCTGTTCGAAGACGGGGTCCTCGGGGTGGTCGGCGACGACGAACAGCTCGTCGTCGGGTGACAGCGACGCCAGCACGTCGGCACAGCCGTCGGTCCACCGTGTCGTCGGGAGGATGACACTCGCCATGCGCGCGGGTACTCGGCAGTGACGTGTTAGTCGTTCGGATTGTCCTCGGTAGTTACCGCTCTGGTTCTTCCAGCCGGCTCCCGTCGCGGGGACAGTAGTCGTAGGCCTCGGAGGTCGCCTGGAAGCCACAGTGGGGACACTCCTGGACGATGGTCGGTCCGTCGTCGCCGCCGAAGCCGCGAAAGAGGATGGGAATAAAGGGCAGAAACAGGAAGACAAACAGCGTCTCGAAGTACCACCACAGGGCAACCGTGACGAGCACGCTCACGAGGAGGCCGACGACCGCCGTCAGGGTTCGGGACCCGACCATACTGCCTGTCCCGGCTGGAGCGCGAAAAACGCCGCGCTTCCAAAGGCAAGATAGTTGGTGGGCCACGGCCGACTGGGACGCATGACCGACTACTTCGAGGTCCACGAGCGCGACGGGGCCGCGCGACTGGGCGAGTTGCGCCTCGCCGAGTCCGTGCCGACGCCGGCGCTGGTCGACGACGTGGACGCCGACACGCCGGGGCGGGTCCACACCGTCCTCGCCGACGCCGGGGGCCGCTGGCCGAGCGAACCCGAGCCACCATCGGGCGACGACTCGGCGGTGACGATACTCCCCATCGCGGGCTCCCCGCCGGGACGCCCGACGAGGTTGCCGAGGCCTTCGCCGACGACTACCCCGACGCCGACTTCCCGTCCGGCGCAGTCGTCTCACCCGAGACCGCCGGCGACCACGCCGCCGACCTCACCGTCCTCTCGGGTGCGACCGGCTACGTCGGCCACGGGTCGGCCTTTGTCGACGCCCTGACGACGGTGAAAGACGCCGTGCCCGCCGACACCGCGCTCTACCTGCCCGGCGTTGCCACGCCGCGGAACGTCGCCACGCTGGTCTACGCCGGTGTCGACCTCGTGGACCCCCACCGCGCCGTGATTCGGGGTACCGAGGGCCGCTATCTCACCACGGACGAGGCGTACTTCCTCGAAGACCTGGAGGAGCTCCCGTGTGCCTG
Organism: Haloarcula rara; assembly: GCF_029338235.1. Taxonomy (GTDB): domain Archaea; phylum Halobacteriota; class Halobacteria; order Halobacteriales; family Haloarculaceae; genus Haloarcula; species Haloarcula rara. The sequence continues at coordinate 2,370,567 of NZ_CP119785.1, read as the reverse complement.
CCCGGCCTGCCAGCAACCCCGCGATACCTTCGACCGCAGCGACTGCGCCGAACACAACGTCCACGCGCTCGCGGCCGAGCTCGCACGCGTCCGCCGCCGGATTCGGGACGGCCGACTGCGCGACTACATCGAGGGCCAGGCCCGCCAGGACAACTGGCTCACCGCCACTGTCCGAACGCTCGACCAGCGCTACGGCTACGTCGAGCAGCGAACGCCGCTCATCCGCCGCGCCGAACTCGCAGCGACCACCGAGGACGCTATCCGCCGGGTCGAGATACAGCGGTTCGCCCAGCGGGTCACCGAGCGCTACGTGCCGCGATTCGACGACCGACCGCTCGTCCTCGTCCCGTGTTCGGCCCGCAAGCCCTACAGCGACTCACAGAGTCACAAGCAGTACCACGACGCCATCCAGTGGCGCGCCCACGTCGTCTCGATGACCTCGCCCATCGGCGTCGTTCCCCAGGAACTCGAACTCACCTACCCCGCCCAGCACTACGACTCCGTGGTGACGGGTAACTGGAGCGCGAACGAGATAGAGTTCGTCTCCCGGGTTCTGGAACGGTACCTCGAGGGCGCTGACTACCCCGAAATCATCGCCCACGTCCCCGGCGAGGGGTACCGGGAAATCTGTGAGAACGTCTCCGGCTCGCTGGACCGTGAGTTTACCTACACCGTGCGGGACCACCCGACGACGGCGGACTCGCTCGGGAACCTCGCCGCGGCACTGGAGGGGTGGGACACCTACCAGAAGTCCACCCGCGAGCACCGTACGATAAAAGCTATCGCGGACTACCAGTTCGGCGCCGGCGCGGGCGACGAGCTGTTCCCCGACGTCGCCACGCAGGGCCGGTACCCGCAGCTCCGGGCCGACGACGCGGATGGCGAGCAACTCGCCGCGCTCGCCCAGCAGTACGGCGTCCTCTCGCTGACGACCGCGGGCGCGCGCCGCTGGGTCGAGAGCGACGTGCCGACCAAGACCGTCGAAATCGAGCCCTTCGTCCCCCACGGCTCCGTCCTCGCACCGGGCATCGTCGACGCCAGCGACGACATCCGCGTCGGCGACGAGGTCGTCGTCACGGGCGATGCGGCCTTCGGCGTGGGCCGCGCGGAGATGCACGGCGCGGAGATGACCTCCTCGACGCGGGGCATCGCCGTCCAGATGCGCCACACAGAGGAACTGTAGGGACCCGTACCGCGCTGCCATGGACCGACCGACACGTCGATATCTGCCCGCGATAGCGTTCGCCGTGCTGCTCCTCGTCGTCTCGCTGGTCCCGGCGCCGGAGACCGGAGGAGCGCCCCTCCCCACACCGTTCGGTATCGCGCTGGATAAGTGGGTCCACGCGGGCAGCTACGGCGCCCTCACCGGGCTACTCGCCTGGGCCCGACGGAGCCGCGAGGTGGTGGTCGTGGGGGCGCTGGTCGCGCTCGCCATCGGTTACGGCGTGGGCATCGAACTCCTGCAGGGGCTGGTCCCCTCACGCGGGACGAGCGGCGCCGACGCGATCGCCAACACTGTCGGCGCAACGCTGGCCGGCCTCGCCTGGCTCGTGGTCGCCCGCTGGACCGGCTACGTGGCCGAGTGAGTCGTGCCCGGCGGCTATCGATTCAAAACAGCGATTTCAGCCACGACAGCAGTCCCGACTCACTGCCGGACTCTCGCCCGGTCGTGTCTCGGCGCCCCGACGCTGTACCTGGGTCGGCAGTGTCCGCCGGTTCCGCGTCGTCCGCGTTCGGCGAGGTTTCGGCTTCTTCTGGCGCCGGTTCCAGCGACCCGTCGGGTGCTGCCGGCTCCGACGACTCGCCGTCAGTCTCTCCAGCTGTCGCACCCGGTTCGGTGATATCCGCAATCACGTCGTCGTCCCCGGAGGACTGAATCGGCCGCATCGCCGCCTCGCCACACGACGGACAGCGCTGGAGCGTCTCGACCACTGTCCCGCAGTTCTTGCACTTGAACGCGTCCCCCATTCGCCGGGGATGTTTCGCATCGACCCTCATATGTCTTCGTGGTAACGCAGGAGCTATACACGCTCGCCGGCAACGACGGCGTAATGAGCAAGCCCAGTCCCGACGTCTACGAGCAGGGCAAGGGGATGGACGCCCACAACGCGGTGATGCGGGAGGTCCGTTCGCGCAACGATTCCACCTACGACCCCCGCGAGCCGACCCGCGTCTGGCTCGACGAGGACAACACGCCCGACGGCGTCTACCAGAGCCTGACCATCATCCTGAACACCGGCGGCTGCCGGTGGGCCCGCGCGGGCGGCTGCACGATGTGTGGGTACGTCGCTGAGTCCGTCGAGGGCGGGAGCGTCGCCCACGAGGACCTGATGGCCCAGATAGAACACTGCCTGGACCACGAGGACGAGAACGCCGAGGACCCCTCGGGACTCATCAAGATATACACCTCGGGGAGCTTCCTCGACGAGCGCGAGGTGCCCGCAGAGACCCGACAGGCAATCGCCGACACCTTCGCCGACCGTGACCGCATCGTCGTCGAGTCGCTGCCGGACTTCGTCGAGGACGAGCGTGTCAGCGACTTCGTCGACGCCGGCCTGGAGACGGACGTGGCCGTCGGCCTGGAGACCGCGACCGACAGGGTGCGCCACGACTGCGTGAACAAGTACTTCGACTTCGCGGACTTCGAGGACGCCTGCGCCGAAGCACGCGAGGCCGGCGCCGGCATCAAGGCCTACCTGCTGATGAAGCCGCCCTTCCTCACAGAGTCGGAGGCCGTGGAAGACATGAAATCCTCGGTGCGGCGCTGTGCGGCCGTCGAGGGCTGTCACACCGTCTCGATGAACCCCTGTAACGTCCAGCGCTACACGATGGTCGAGGAGCTCTACCACGACGGCGGCTACCGGCCGCCGTGGCTCTGGTCGGTCGCCGAGGTGCTCGAAGACACCGCAGACGTCTCCGGGAGCGGAGCGACCGGAGGCTCGTCAGACGAGCAGAGCGAGTCTGACGGTGAGGACGTCATCGTCGTCTCCGACCCCGTCGGCCACGGCTCCGACAGGGGGCCCCACAACTGCGGTGAGTGTGACGACCGCGTCCAGCGCGCTATCAAGGATTTCGACCTGCGACAGGACCCGAGCGTCTTCGAGCAGGTGAGCTGTGAGTGCGAGGCGACCTACGAGGCCGTCCTGGCGCGCGAACACAGCTACGCGATGCCGCTTTCGCGGTAGTCGGCATGTCGTGGACTACCGACGCCGCCGACTCGACCGACGCACGCTGGGAGGGGCTGGTCGTGGCCGTCGGCGCGGCCGCCACGACCGCGTTGCTTGTCGCCGTCCCAGTCATCGAACTCCTCGAGACCGAGTTCTCCGCGCTGGTCGCGCTCCCGCTCGGCCTGCTCGCCGGACTCGCCACGCTCGTCGGGGTCGGGTTCAACTTCGCGTCCCTGCATCCGGTCCGCCGTCGGGCGGTGGTGGCCTACGCGACGTTCGGGCCGTCCGTCCTCGCCGTGCTCGCGCTCGCCTACGTGAACGTGGCTCGGGACCTGTTGACCGTCCAGGTGGCCGTCGGCGTCGCGCTGGTCGCCACCGCCGCGGTGTACGTCGGGCTCGGGGCCACAGAGACCGAGCTGGGGGCGTAGGCGGCGTCGAACCGCCGCCCAGCCCGGCGCTCACAGCGACTCGACGGGCTCGTGTTTTTCCTGCATCCGCTCGACCTCGGTGGCGTAGCGGTCGCGGGTGTCCGCGTCGTCGACGCTTCCCAGGTTGTCCGGGTCGACCGCTATCGAGACCGGCGTCTCGCGGTGGTCGCCGGTGAAGGAGGTCAGCGCCCGTTCCTTGCGGAAGTCCCGGTCGCCCTCGGGTGTCGCGTAGGTGAGGATAATCAGGTTCTGCTCGTCGTCGCCGTAGGTCCGCTCGACGAGCCACACCCGAACAGATTCCTCGGTGACCGCTGTCTCGTCACTGGTCATACGCCCACTACGAGCCCACGTGAAAAGAGTGTGGTGACTGTTCTCACCGTGTGAGGCGAGTAGTTTCACTTTCACTCCGGTAGGCTGGCGTTTTTACCAACTGCTATCGTTTAGCTATGTAGGGGCCGCGGACCATGTCACACGCTCCACTGGCCCCATCCTATCCCTTTGGACGAACCGGATAGCGGCAGCTCGGCAGTGCTGCGAGTCCAGAAAACGCTGCGCGCTCAGTCCGCGAACCCGGACAGCACCGGCTGGCCGTCCGTGCGGTCGAGATCCTCGAGCGACGCCCGCTCGGGGTGGGGCATCATCACGGCGACGTGGTCGGACTCGCCGGTGACGCCGGCGACGGCGTGTTTCGAGCCGTTGGGGTTGGCCTCGGGCGAGACCTCGCCCTCGGCGTCGCAGTACTTAAAGAGGATGCGACCGTCGCCCTCGAGTTCCTCGAGGCGGTCGTCGGTAATCTCGTAGCGGCCCTCGCCGTGGGCGATGGGGAGTTCGATTACCTCGCCCTCCTCGTACTGGCCCGTCCAGGGGGTATCGGCGTTCTCGACGCGCAGATGGACGTGTTCACACTGGAAGCGGGCGCTCTCGTTCGTGGTGAACGCGCCGGGGGTGAGCGAGGACTCACAGCCTATCTGGGCACCGTTGCAGACGCCAAGCACCGGCGTCCCGTCGACGGCGGCCTCACGAACGTCCTGCATAATCGGCGAGCGCGCGGCCATCGCGCCGGCCCGGAGGTAGTCGCCATACGAGAAGCCGCCGGGGAGCATGATACCCGTGGTGTCGTCGGGCAGGCCGTCCTCGTGCCAGACGAGTTCGGCGTCGAAACCCATGGCTTCGAGGGCCTGGACGGAGTCGCGGTCGCAGTTCGAGCCGCCGAACTGAATTACTGCAATCGTCATTCTTGCTCGGCGACCGCCACGTCGTAGTCGTGGATGGTCGGGTTCGCCAGCAGCCGTTCGGCCATCTCCTCGGCGCGGTCGGCGGCGTCCTCGGCGTCCTCGGCGTCGAGGTCGAGTTCGAACACGTCGGCCGAGCGCAGGTCGTCCAGTTCGAAGCCGAGGCGTTCGAGCGAGCGCTGCGTGGTCGCGGCCTCGGGGTCGAGCACTCCGCGTTTCAGCCGGACCGTGACGGTCGCGGTAAAGGCAGTCATTACTGAGCACCGGGCGGGCGGTGGAGAAAACGCTTGTGTTATTCCAGCGCCGGAACGGCCGTCCACTCGTCGGGTTGCTCGGGAAGTCCCGTGACACGAAGCTCGATAGTGCCCTCGACCTCCCGGACGTCGACGCGGGCGTCGAACGGCTGGGCGATGCTGGTTACCACCTGCTCGTCGTGGGCCGAGGGGTCGATAGCACAGACGCCCAGCCCGTCGGCGGTTCGGATGCGGGACGTGACCGTGTTGACGAACCGGAAGACGGGCCGGACGTCCTCGCTGTACACCAGCAGTGGCGTCAGCGTGTAGATGCCCGTCCGCACGGTGTCGTAGCCGCGGGCGTACACCTGTTCGTACTGGCCGGAGTACTCGATACCGATGCCGGTGAGGTCCCCGGGCGAGCCGACCGACGAGACGAACTCACCGAGGTCGTCGTCGTGCTCCTGGGTGCAGCTGACGACGCGGACCCGCTCGCGGTCGATGCGCCCGCCGACGTCCTCGAACGCTGCAAGCACCTTGCGAGCGCTGGTGTCTGCAGTGACTATCAGCACGCCGTCGTCGCCGAGCAACAGCCGAAGCAGTAGCTCGCGGGCGCCTTCCAGCGTCGGGCCGGTCAGCAACAGGTTCGTCCCTGCGTCGACGCTGTTCAGTGGGAGGTCCGGAAACTCGTAGCGGGTACCGTGTCGCATCGCCACGTCAGGCACCCCCGGTTCCCAGTCGGCGGCGCAGTGCCAGTTGCTCTTCGACTTCGTCGGCGAAACGTCTGAGGTCGTCACGCTCGGCTCGCGTGTACGACCGGGGTTCGCCGTGGATACAGCAGACCGCGCCCAGGGCGTTCCCGTCGTCGTCGGTGATACGCGCGCCGGCGTAGGACCTGATGTCGAGCTCGTCGAGACGGTCGACAGCGGCGAATCGCGGGTCCTCCTGGACGTTCTCGACGACCATCACGTCGTCCGTGAGGATAGTGTGCGTACAGACGGTGTCCTCGCGGGAGAGCGTCCGCCAGTTCGCCCCCTCACAGGCGACGAAGCGCTCCTCGTGGGCGTCGACCAGCCCGACGAAGGCCACGTCGATGTCGAAGTGAGAGGTTATCAGCGACGTCAGCCGTTCGAAGGTGTCCAGCGCCGAGAGCTCGTCGACGTCGTACTCGGCGAGGGCGGCCAGTCGTTCCCTCTCGTCCTCGGGGAGCGGGTAGGCCGCCTGCGTCGCTCCGGTCGCCGCGGCCGTGACGACCTCCACGAGGCGGTCGTGGGCCCCAGGGACCGACCGCGGGACGTACTCGACGACCTGGTCGCGTCCGCCCCTGGGCAGGTCGGCCGGCAGTTCACCCGTAAAGAAGACACAGGCACAGTCCGGGTATCGGTCCCGGACCAGTTCGACCACGTCGAACCCGTCCCCGTCGGGGAGCGTGGCTGTCGTTACGACACAGCCGACGCTGTCGTCCATGGCAGTTCCTACGGTCGCGACGGTCTCGCACGGTCGGACCTCGAACCCTGCGGTCTCCAGTGCCTCGACCGTCGCGTTCCGTGTTTCGTCGTCGCCGTCGACACAGACGACGGTCGGCAACTCGGCGCTCACGTGGGCGGGTTACAACTGGAGGGACTAAGCTATACCGCCCGCTGTGTGGGCTGGAACTGTGCCAGCGAGCGAAACGCAGCAACCAGTGTCGTTTGAGAAAGAGTGCGGTGAGACCGGTTGTAGTGGTCGAAAACAGCCGAGGGCGGGGTTTTGTGCTGAGTCGCGACCGTCGGTTCCACTGAACCCTCGCAGTGCCATCCGATTTAATTACAAGACGTAAACCGGGCCATAACTTTCTATATCATGGCATTGGCTCCGAAAAGTAGTCAATCTTAACAGGAAACGGCATCAAAATAGCCGTGAACATGTCAAACCAAGATTGGTGGCCCGACCTGCTGGACCTGAGCGCACTCGATCAGAACGCACAACCGTCCCCGCTCGGTGAGGAATACGATTACGCAGCGGCGTTCCAGACCCTCGACCTGGAGTCCGTGAAAGCGGACCTCGAGGACCTGATGACCGACTCCCAGGAGTGGTGGCCAGCCGATTACGGCCACTACGGCCCGCTGTTCATTCGGATGGCCTGGCACAGCGCCGGGACCTATCGAACGACCGACGGCCGTGGCGGTGCTTCGGGCGGGACACAGCGGTTCGAGCCAATCGGTAGCTGGCCCGACAACGCAAACCTCGACAAGGCCCGCCGCCTGCTGTGGCCCATCAAACAGAAGTACGGCAAGCGACTCTCGTGGGCTGACCTCATCGTGCTGGCTGGCAACGTCGCCATGGAATCGATGGGATTCGAAACCTTCGGGTTCGCCGGTGGGCGCACGGACGCGTTCCAGCCCGACGAGGGTGCTGACTGGGGTCCCGAACAGGAGATGGAGTCGTGGGACCGCTTCGACGAGGATGACGAACTGGCGGACCAACTCGGTGCGACGGTAATGGGACTCATCTACGTCAACCCCGAGGGCCCGGAAGGGCAGCCGGACCCTGAGTGGTCGGCCGAGCGCATCCGGCAGTCCTTCGACCGCATGGCGATGAACGACAAGGAGACGGCCGCACTCATCGCAGGCGGCCACACGTTCGGGAAGGTCCACGGTGCGGCAGACCCCGACGAGTACGTCGGTCCCGAGCCCGCGGACGCGCCCATCGAGAACATGGGCCTCGGCTGGGAGAGCGACTACGGGTCCGGAAAGGGCGACGACACCATCACCAGCGGCATCGAAGGTCCCTGGAACGCCACGCCGACGATGTGGGACATGTCCTACGTCGACACGCTGTTGAACAACGAGTGGGAAGTCGAGAAAGGCCCCGGTGGTGCATGGCAGTGGACGCCGATAAACGACGACGAAGTCGAGGACGCGCCGGCCGCCCACGACCCCGACGACACGCAGACGCCGATGATGCTGACGACAGATATCGCGCTGAAGGAAGACGACGACTACCGGGAGATACTGGAGGCGTTCCAGGACGACCCGATGGAGTTCTTAGACGCCTTCGCGCGGGCCTGGTACAAGCTCATCCACCGCGACATGGGACCGCCCGAACGGTTCCTCGGCCCCGAAGTGCCCGAGGAGACGATGCTCTGGCAGGACCCGCTGCCGGACCGTGATTTCACACCTATCGACGACGAGGCCGCCGAACTGCTCAAAGCAGAAATCCTCGAGACGGAGCTGACGGCCCAGCAGCTCGTCAAGACTGCGTGGGCATCGGCCTCGACTTACCGTGACAGCGACAAACGCGGCGGCGCAAACGGCGCCCGTATCCGGCTCGAACCCCAGTGTAGCTGGGAAGCGAACGAGCCCGACCAGCTACAGACAGTGCTCTCGACGCTCGAAGATGTCCGGGCTGAATTCAACGAGTCGCGGTCGGACGGGACGGCCGTCTCGCTGGCTGACCTCATCGTCCTGGGTGGGAACGCGGCAATCGAGCAGGCCGCGGCCGAGGCCGGGCACGAGATCGAGGTGCCCTTCGAACCGGGCCGTGTCGATGCCGAAGAAGAGTGGACCGACGAGGAGTCCTTCGAGGCGCTGAAACCCGAGGCCGACGGCTTCCGGAACTACATGAGCGAGTCGTTCGAGAACGCCGACCGCAAGCCCGAAGCACAGCTGGTCGACAGGGCCGACCTGCTCGACCTGACGCCCGGGGAAATGACGGTGCTGGTCGGCGGGCTGCGCCAGCTCGGGGCCACCTATCGGGACACCGACCTCGGCGTGCTAACGGACGAGCCCGGCGTGTTGACCACCGACTTCTTCGACAACCTGCTCAGCATGGAGTACGAGTGGAAAGAAGCCGACGAAGAACACGTCTACGAAGGCTACGACCGCGACACCGGCGAGCAGGTCTGGGAGGCAACCCGCTACGACCTCATCTTCGGCTCGAACTCGCGCCTCCGCGCCATCGCTGAAGTGTATGCCGCCGAAGACGGCGAGGAAACGTTCGTGGAGGACTTCGTCGACGCCTGGCACAAGGTCATGACCGCGGACCGCTTCGACATAGAATAGGGCACGGTCGGTTGTCTGAAAACGAAGCCTTTTGCATAGCGCCCGCCGAACTGCGGGGCAATGACTACCCAGACCGCCCGGAGGTGCCGACTGTGAGGCACGCGCTGACCGAGATTACCGTCGTCGGCGAGGACGAAACGGGGCTCATCGCCGAAGTCACGTCGCTGCTTTTCGAGCGCGGTATCAACATCGAGGACTTGGACCAGGCGGTCCGGGAGGGCGTCTTCCGGATGACGATGCACGTCGACACCGCCGATATGGTGACGACGGAAGAGAAGCTCCGGGAGGACCTGACCGAACTGGGCGAAGAACTCGGCGTCGACACGCAGGTCCGGTTCCCGGCCGACCGCGAGACCCAGTCCATCGCGGTGCTCGTGACGAAGGAATCACACTGTCTCGAAGCCCTCTTCGAGTCCTGGGCCAACGGTGACCTCGGCGCGGACATCGAGGTCGTCATCGGCAACCACGACGACCTCGAACCGCTGGCTCAGAAGTACGACGTCCCGTTCCACGACATCGGTGACGAGAAGGGTACGCCAGACGAGGAGCGGCTGCTCGACCTGCTGGCGGAGTACGACGCCGACCTCATCGCGCTGGCCCGGTACATGCGCATCCTCTCGCCGGACGTCGTCTTCCGCTACGAGAGCCGGATTATCAACGTCCACCCGAGCCTCCTGCCGTCGTTCCCCGGCGCCTCGGCGTATATGCAGGCCATCGAGGAGGGCGTCCGCATCGCCGGCGTCACCGCCCACTACGTGACGACCGACCTCGACCAGGGCCCGATAATCACCCAGCGGGCGTTTAACGTCCCCGACGACGCCACCGAGGAGGAGCTCCAGACGCTGGGCCAGCCGCTGGAAGCCGAGGCGCTCATCGAGGCCATCAAGCTCCACCTCAGCGACGAGGTGACGGTCCACCGCGGCCGGACGAAGCTCCGGGACCCCGACAATACCGACGCGCAACTGGGCGCGCCCGAGGAACTCGACCACGAGAACCCCGACCGGCCTATCGACGGGCTCGGCGAGTTCGTTGCCGACGACGAGCCGGAGGCCGAAGCGGACGACTAAGCCAGTGAGGGCCTCGTGCCCGAACACTTCGTCTTCCGCTTCGTTGAGGCTGATGACTAAGCCACGGAAGACTGCGCGTTAGCGCGTGTCTGACTCCTTCGTCATCAGTCTCACAGAAGCGGACGACTAGCGAGGGTCGCGACCGGCGGGAGCGACCCTCGAACGCGAACGGTGAGCGAAGCGAGCCGTGAGCCAGGCCATAGCGGACCACACGGAACGCCTGTCCGACTACGGACTCGTCAGCTGGCGCTGCTGTCGACAGGTGACACAGAGATAGTCACCGTCCCGGAGCGCCGCGCGCTCGGACTCGGTGGAGCTGACTATCTCGCTGGTACTGACCCGTTCACCGCAGTCCGAACAGGTGTATGCTTTCCCCATCATAGGTAAAACTACACCATTTACCATTATTAATCTTCCCCGGCAGCGCGGCCGCGGCCGACGACAGTATCGTCTACCCGTGACTGCTGACGTGCGACCCCACAGACCCAGTGACCCCCGACCGACACCATCCCATCGAGGTAAGCCGGTCATACCGGTGTGAACGACCCCTTCATGTCAAGCGCGTGGGGAGTAAAGGGACAGTATGGCACTCAGCCAGACACTCCCGCCGACACAGCTCGTTCCGCTCCAGGTCGACGGACTACTCGGACTCGCGGTCCTCTTCCTGGTTCTGGCGCTGGTCGCTGCGGTGCTTGGCGCCCGCGGCATCGCCGGCCTCAGCATGGACATCGCGAAGTGGCTGGTCATCATCTTCATCGTGCTGGCGGTCGTGACGTTCTTGCTCTGACCCGGCCGCGACGATTCCGGGCGGTGAGTGGACCGTCCTGGAACGGCGGCTGTGGCGCGGTCCAGTCCCTGATAAGTGCGTGATACCGCGTGAACGACGCCGGTGAATCAAATACTCGACCGGTCAACGGCGCGTATGTCCCTCACAGTGCTCGCTCTCCGCGGGCCCCCCTGGCTGTCGCCGTTGCAGTCCGGGCGCGGCATCGCGGAGGGGCTGTTCGTGCTCTTCCTGCTGGCCGCCGTGACCACCGTCCTCGCCTACCGGGGTATCGGGGGCCAGCTCATGCGCCTCGCCAACCTGGTCCTGGTCCTCCTCTTCGTGGTCGCTCTCGTGTTCTTGGTGCTGTGAACGCCGCTCAGAGGTCTCCCAGGGCGTCGACTGCGTCGGCGAGCGACGGCGCGTCGAAGACCGCACCGTCGACGTAGGCGTTCGTCCCGGCACAGTAGAGGTCCCGGGCAGCCCCGACGACGTCGTCGTCGAGGGACTCAGGTGACGCCTCACACAGCGATTTCCAGTCGGCGATACCCTCGGCCGTCGCCTGCTCCTTCGCGTCGCCGACGGCCTCGACCCACTCGGGCTGGGTTCGCTTGTGGTACTGGCGGATGACCTCCTTCGAGACCTGCTGGCCGTCGTAGGAGAATCGGTTCTCGTCGAAGGTACCGACAACGTCGGCCACGCGGACCTGTCCGTCGTGGTAGAGACACTCGATTTTGCCGTCCTCGTGGACGAGGTCGGCCTCGGCGGCGGTGTCGGTGACGATGTGGTCGACCGCGAGTGCCAGCTCCTCCAGCCGGTCGAGGCTCGCTGTCCCGGCAATGCGTTCGGCCTCCTCGCGGCCGAGATAGCGGTCCTGCTCCTCGTACTTCGTGGAGAACTCCACGATTGGGTCGTCGAGTTCGACGACGCGGTCGGGCCACGTCTCGAAGTCGAGGCCGTGGTCGGCGGGGTCGGTCCGTCGTCGCAGCGAGGAGCCGGTCCCGACGCGGTTGCGGAAGACTATCTCCAGCGGGATGAGGTAGTTTTCGCCGGCCTCGGCATGATAGGCGTCGTAGTCGTACTCGCCGTCGCGCTCTGGCAGGTCCGGGACTTGGGTGAGCGAGATGACCATCTCCTCGGGCGGCGTCCCGGCCGCAAGGGCCTCGCCGAGGTCGAGCACGTCGCCGTCGGGCTCTGTTCGCACGCCCTCGTAGTGGGTCGGTACGTGGTTTTCCTCAAGCAACTGGAAGTTGTACGCGCCCATCGTACAGAGCGAGGCGCCCTTGTCCGGAATCTCGTCGGGCATCTTCCCCCAGTCGAACACCGAATAGTCGTCCGTGAACACGAACGAGCCGCGCCCGAGTTCGGTGGCAGTCGCCGGCTCGTCGACGCGGAACTCCTTGACGCTCGTCATTGGCGGCGCTTTGGGACGGGTGACAAAGACGTTTCTCATACCGCGAGCGGGGCGTGACGACTCAGTCGTCTGCCGCCGGCCGACGGGACCGGCCCCCGAAATCCGCTATCGGTGGCAGCTGTCGTTTGTGTGCGGTCTCGACGCACATCGAGACCAGCCGCTGGGCCGTCGATTCGTCGATGTCCAGCGCCGCTGCGGCGGCGTCGACCGGGTCGCCCTCCTCTATGACCCGGTACAGCAGCGAGTCGATGACGTCGTAGGTCGCCCCGAGGTCGTCGGCGTCGGTCTGACCGGGATACCGCCCCGTGGTGGGGACCTTCTCGACGATGGGGTCTGGCAGCCCGAGGTGGCCGGCCAGCGCCCGGACCTCCGTCTTGTAGAGCCCGCCAAGCGGGAACAGGTCGGCGGCGCCGTCGCCGTGTTTCGTGACGTAGCCAAGCAGAAGCTCGGAGCGGTTCGCCGTGCCGACGACCAGGCGATTCCGCCGGTTGGCGGCGTAGTACGTACAGCACATCCGGAGCCGGGCGATGACGTTGTGCCGGGCGCGGTCCGGCGTCGGCGTCGGGCCGCGGGGCGCTTCGCCAGCCAGGTCCGGGGCGAGTCGCTGTTCGAACCCCTGCAGTAGCGGCTGGAGGTGGACCCGCTGGAACTCGATGCCGAGGTGGTCGGCGACGACGCTCGCCTCCATCGTCGCCGAGGCGTCGGTCTTGTGACAGGGCAACCCCAGCCCGAGCACGCGGTCGGGGCCGAGCGCCTGGACGGCCAGCGTCGCCGTCACCGTCGAATCGAGCCCGCCGCTCATCGCGACGACGACGCCGTCCGCACCGGCGCCGTCGACGCGTTCGCGCAGGAACGCCCGGACGGTCGATTCGACGGTCGCCACGTCCTGGGTCTCGTGAGCGAACGAACTCGCGTGTCGCTGTGTTTCGTCCTTCATAATTGTACGCACGTTTTGTTACTTCGGTTAGATGACTCGAACGGTGACTAATACGCCTACTCCTTAAACACATGAAACACTCGGGGAGACTGCTAGTGTGAAGACGCGGACCACTTGGCCACACGCCTGTGCGACCGGCACCGATGGGAATCGCTTTACTTCGGGCGGTGGACTGACCCCACAATGGCACTGCTCGTCGACGTCGGTATCATCCTCGCCGCGACGGCAGCCATCTGGAAGGGCAGCGACTGGCTGGAGGCGGCCAGCGAGCGGCTGGCAGCATACTACGGGCTGCCAGACGTGGTTCAGGGCGCTATCATCGTCGCCGTCGGCTCGTCGTTCCCGGAACTGGCGACGGTGGTCGTCGCGGCCGTCGGCGGGTCGATGCCGCTGGGTGTCGGCGCCATCGTCGGGTCGGCCATCTTCAACGTGCTCGTCATCCCGGCCGTCGCCGGCATCGCCACCGAGGAGGACGTCGATTTGAACCGGACGCTCGTCTACAAGGAGGCGCAGTTCTACATGCTCGCGGTGTCGGTCCTGCTCATCACGTTCGCGCTGGCGGTCATCTACTACCCCGGTCCGGCGACGCTGACCGGCACCGTCACCCGACCGCTTGCGGCTATCCCGCTTTCCCTCTATGGACTGTACGTCTTCATCCAGTACCAGGACACCGCAGACCACGAGCACGACCCCGACGAGGCCGAAGGTATCGACGCCCGGCGTCAGTGGCTCTTCCTGCTTTCGGGACTGGTCGTCATCCTCGTCGCCGTCGAACGACTGGTCCACTCGGTCGAGGTCATCGGCCGGACCTTCGGCGTCGACGAGTTCCTGCTGGGCGTGACCATCCTCGCGGCGGCCACGAGCCTCCCCGACACGCTCGTCAGTGTCAGGGCCGCCCGTGACGGTCGCGGCGTCACGTCGCTGGCGAACGTCCTCGGGTCGAACACCTTCGACCTGCTGGTGGCGATTCCGGTCGGCGTCCTCATCGTTGGCACCTGGACCGTCGACTTCGCGATGGCGGTGCCGATGTTCGGCGTCCTCACCGGCGCGACCGTCCTGCTGTTTACCGCGCTCCGGACGGACCTCGCGCTCTCGACGCTGGAATCGTACGTCCTGCTCGGGGCGTATCTCGTGTTCGTTACCTGGGTCGTCGCCGAGACGGTGAGCCTCATCGGTGGGATTTTGCCTAGCTGATGTGGTCGGTGTCGGGTTCGTGTGTGCGATTACTACCAGCCAGAAAGCCCCGGTTGGTCAACCGGATACGGGCGGGGATGAAAGGGGCCATGCGCTCGACGAACCCCGACGAAGTCGCCGAAAGACTCTTCGAGTCTTTCGAGAGTGAGCGAATCGAAGATTCGCGAGCTCCGAGGGAACGGCGTTCCCTCGGGATAATGAAAATCGCTCCGCGATTTTCAGATTACAAGCACCGCAGGCCGAAGGCCGAGGAGCACAGCGAGTCGTGGGAGTCGAGCGCATGGGGGCTTTCTGGCTGTACAGGTTAGTCGCGAGTGGGACGTTCTTGCTACTCCCGTTCCCGTTCTCACAAACAGCCACGACTAGAGGCGGAACCACACGTTTTTCTCGGTCGTCCCCTACTCTCCGGTAATGTCGGACGCGACGCCACCGGCCGGCGATATCGAGTTCGCCCAGCAGCCGGTGACCGACCAGTCCTTCGAGAACGCCCTGGCGAAGGCCAGGAACGGCGAGCGGTTGACGGTTGCCGACGGCGTCGAGCTCATCACGACCGGGACTGACGTCGAGGGCATCCACCGGCGTCGCAAGGAGCTGGTGCTCGAAGCCGCCGACCGGCGCCGCGCCGAGGTCGTCGGCGACGAGGTCACCTTCGTCGCGAACCTCAACAACAACGTCACCACCGCGTGCAACACGGGGTGTCTGTTCTGTAACTTCAAGGACCGCTCCGAGCAGTTCCGCAGCGACTACCAGGAAGAGCACGGCGGCTTCACGAAGACGCCCAGCGAGTCCCGCCGCATCGTCGAGGACGCACTGGACCGCGGTATCTACGAGGTGTGCTCGGTGTCGGGACTGCACCCCGCACTCGCGCTGGACGACGGGCACGTCGAGATACTGGAAGCCAGCGACCGGGGCGACCTGAACTACCGACCGGCAAGCGAGTACGACACGGACCCGGGGACCTACTGCGAGCAGATTCGGTCGATGGACGTCGGCGGCGTCCACGTCCACTCGATGACGCCCGAAGAGGCCTACCACGCCCGGCGGGGCACCGACTGGTCCTACCGCGAGGTGTACCGGCGGCTCAAGGACGCCGGCCTCGACAGCGTCCCCGGCACCGCGGCCGAGATTCTCGTCGACGAAGTCCGGGACGTCATCTGTCCCGGCAAAATCGGGAGCGCCGAGTGGCTCGAGGCGATGGAAGCCGCTGCCGACGTGGGCCTGGGAACGACGTCGACCATCATGTACGGCCACGTCGAGAACGCCCGCCACCGCGTCGAACACCTGCGGAAAGTGCGGGCGCTACAGGACCGCACCGGTGCAATCACGGAGTTCGTCCCGCTCTCCTTTGTCCACGAGGAGACGCCGCTGTACGACCGCGGCATGGTCGAGGGCGGGGCCAGCGCCGACGAAGACGAGCTGATGATAGCAGTCTCACGGCTCTTTCTGGACAATATCGACCACATCCAGTCCTCGTGGGTGAAATACGGCGACGCGGGCGGGCTGAAGATGCTCACCTGTGGCGCCGATGACTTTATGGGGACCATCCTCTCCGAAGAGATAACCAAGCGGGCCGGTGGGGACTACGGCGAGTTCCGCTCGGTCAGGGAGTACGCCGACATGATAACCGCCATCGGCCGGACGCCCGTCGAGCGCTCGACGGACTACGAGCACCGACGGGTCGTCGACCCGGACGCCGAGGTGCTGGGGCCGACGCTCGGGCCGCGTGCCGACGGGACACCGCTGGTCCGGTGACTCACGGCCGCTACGGTGGGTACTCGACAGAACAAAATTCACCCGGGAGGGCTGTCAGAGGCACACCCGGGTACACGGGAAAGTTGGACCCCGTTGGTATTATAGATATCACCTAGATAGCTAGGTGTCCGGACGGTCGGCGCCGCCACCGCCACTGTCGGCACCCGCTGGGCGGGCCCGTCGTCGCAGCGTCATCTCGACGTCGGTCGCCGGTTTGAGCGTCACTGCCGGAGCGAGCTCCATGTCCTCGTACGCCCGCTCGAAACGCCATCCCGACAGCAGGGTCGCAAGCACCAGCTGTGCCTCCGTCATGGCGAACTGTCGACCGATGCAGCGCCGGGGACCGCCGCCGAAGGGGAAGTAGGCGAAGTCGGGCCGGTCCGAATCGGCGTCGAGCCACCGGGCAGGCCGGAACTGCTCGGGCGCGTCCCAGAACCGTTCGTCGCGGTGGAGCACCCACACGGGGAGCAACAGCAGCGACCCCTCGGGGACCGTGTAGTCGCCGAACTGGACGGGCTCGCTCGGCTCGCGTCGAATCTCGTAGGCCGGCGGGTAGAGCCGCATCGATTCCTTGACGACGGCCTCGGTGTACTCGAAGGCGAAGACGTCCTCGATTGCCGGCCGCCCCGACAGGGTCTCGTCCAGCTCCGCGTGGAGCCGCCGCTCGGCCTCGGGGTTGCGCGAGAGCAGATCGAGCGTATAGGTCAGGGCAAGCGCCGTCGTCTCGTGGCCCGCGACGAGGAAGGTCAGCATCTCGTCGCGTATCTGCTCGTCGGGCATCGCTGTGTCGCTCTCGAGCAACATCGACAGCAGGTCGGTTCGGTCCGCGCCGTTCTCGCGGCGCTGTTCGAGGATGTCCGTCACCGTCTCGCGAAGCTCCCCGCGCGCCCGCTCGGCACGGCGCAGCATCGGCACCGGCAGCCAGTCCGGCGCGAACAGCGTGATAGGCTGGTTGTCCGGCTTCAGCGGGGTCTGGAGCGTCCCGACGGTGTCGTACAGACCCCGCTCCTCGAAGTCCACGTCCGCCCCGAACATACAGTCGAGCAGGATTTCCAGCGTGGTCCGTGTCAGCTCGGCGTGGACGTCGACCGTCTCGCCCGGGGTGAACCGGTCGGCGGCCGCGGTCGCCCGGTCGACCATCACGTCCGCGTACCGCTTGATGTGGTCCATGTAGAAGGCGGGCTGGATGGCCCCGCGCTGGCGCTCCCACAGCTCCCCCTCGCTGGTGAGCAACCCGGAGCCGACGATCTCGCTGAGCTGGTCGATGCTGCCCTCGTGTTTCGGAAACGTCTCCGTGTCGGTCAGCACGCGCTCTATGTCGGCTGGGTCGGTCAGCAGATACCGCTCCTGTCCGAGCGCCTCGTAGCGGGCGACCCGGCCGTAGTCTGCGAGCCGTTCGTGAAAGGCAAGCGGGTCCCGCGCCCAGCCGAGCGTGTTCCCGAGCAGCGGGAGGCCGGTCGGCCCGGGGACGTCTGTCTCCGTCATCGTAGGCGTGTCTTGGCGGGAGGAAACGGTGGCGTTGCTGCCTCGCATCAGCGGGGGATTGAAATAGGGTAGGGACCGCAGTGGCGCCGTCTCGGGTGGGACGGCGTCGTGGGCACAGACGGCAGCGCGGGAGCGTCGGTCGTGCTCAGCGGGGAGACAGGTGCGGTTTGGGGGCTGGCCGACACCCGACGCGCCGTCCAGTCGTAGACTGGTATCCGTCCATAGACAATTTACTGCCGTGTATCCACGGCGAATTTACCTGTCCGGACGCTCTGGGCTCGTGTATGCGATACGTGACGCTCCGGCTCGCACCGGAGGGGGACAGCGCGCTCCACCCGTTGATGGGGGAGCTCGCGGCCGCCGAAGACATCACGCGGGAAGCGATTCACCGTATCGAGTTGCTCGCCGACGGGACCGTCGTGATGGTCGGCGAGTCGCGGGGGAACCAGGACCACTTCGAGCGAATCATGGCCGACAGCGACTACGTGCTGGAGTTCACCACGACGGGGGCCGACGGCCAGTGGTACTCCTACTCCAACTTCGAGCCGACCGAAATCAGCGAGCGGATGCTGCTGGCCCAGCAGCAATCGACGGGCCTCGTCGAGATGCCCATCGTCCCGAACGCCGACGGCTCGATAGAGTTCACGCTCGTCGGGGACGAGGAGAGCCTACAGGAGTCGGTGCCCCCGGAGATGGACGGCTACACGGTCGAACTGCTGGAGACCGGGGACCGCGAACCGCGGGCCAAGGACCTCTTTGCCTGTCTCACCGAGCGCCAGCAGACCGTCCTCGAAACCGCTATCGACCGGGGGTACTACGCGAGCCCACGCGAGGCGACCCACGACGACCTCGCCGACGCGCTCGAGTGCTCGCCGAGCACGGTCGGCGAACACCTCCGGAAGATCGAGGCACGCGTCTTCGCGCAGTTCAGTCGGAGCTGACCGCAGTCGTCGGGTTCACGCCCCGCTCCAGGACCGCACGGAACCGCCGTCCGGCCGGCCCCTCGGCGTCGATAGCCCGTTCGATAGCCGACGGGCACCACCCCTCGTCGACGAACCGCTCGTAGACTGGCAGGCGCTCCCTGAGGGGGACGCCGGCGGCGTCGGCAACGGCCTCGAGCTCGTCGAGGGCCGGCCAGGCGTAGTCCGGGTTGATGTGGTCGTCGGTGACCGGCGACACCCCGCCCAGGTCGTCGATACCGCAATCGACGAGTTCGCGGGCCGGCGCGAGGTTGGGTGGGACCTGGACCGAGACGTCGTCAGGGAGCCCGGCCCGCGCCATCGCCGTCGCCCGCCGCATCGTCGCCAGGTCCGGCGACCCGCCCCGCCAGCGCTCGTTCTCGACGACCGGCTGGACGATGACCTCCTGGACGTGGTCGTAGCGGTCGTGCATCGCCGCGATAGCCAGCAGACTCTCGGCCCGGTCCCGCCAGTCCTCGCCGATGCCAACGAGGATACCTGTCGTGAAGGGCACGCCGAGCTCGCCGGCGGTCCGAATCGTCGCGAGGCGCTGGCCCGGCGACTTGGCCCGTGGCCCGCCGTGAGCCTGAACGTCGGCTGTGGTCTCAAGCATCACGCCCATCGAGGCGTTCAGGTCCGCGACGGTGGCCATCTGCTCGCGCGTCTGGTCGCCCGGATTGGCGTGTGGGAGCAGGCCCTCCGAGAGCGCTATCTCACAGGCCTCCCGGAGGTACTCGTGGATGCTCTCGTGGCCCAGCTCGGCGAGCTGGTCGTACAGCTCGGTGTAGCGGTCGTCGGGGTCGTCACCGAACGTAAAGAGCGCCTCCGTACAGCCCGCCGCCGCGCCGGCCCGGCAGGTGTCGCGTATCTCCTCGGGCGACATGAGCGTCGCCTGCCCCGGCGGGTCGTAGTACGTACAGTAGGTACAGGTGTACCGACACGCCGTCGTCAGCGGGACGAAGACGTTCCGGCAGTAGCTCAGTTCGGGCGCCGCGTCGACGTCCTCGGGCATCACCGACAGCAGCCGCTCGACCTCGCTGTCGGGGATAGCGATGTCGACGTCGTACTCGTCGGCGCCCGGAATCACGTCCCCGAATCAGTGACCGACGGACAAAAGCGTCTAGCAACGACAGCCGGTAGATTACGCATCAGCGTGGGCAAAGACGAACGCCCGCAACAGCTTCGCGGCGAGGGTCGCGGCCTGGCCGTCGTCGCGGTCGTTGACCTCCACGACGTCGAACCCGACGGCGTGGGGGGCGACCGCTCGCACGACGTCCCGGAGCTCTCGGGGGGACAGGCCAAAGGGTTCTGGCGTGCCGGTCCCCGGCGCGAACCCGGGGTCAGCGGCGTCGATATCCACGGAGCAGTAGGCCCGCTCGCCCTCGAAGTCGGGCGTCCAGTCGGCCACGTCCTCGGGGGGAACGACCGTCACGTCGCGCTCGCTGGCTCGCTCCCACTCGGCCTCGCTGCCGGTACGAGCGCCCAGGACGACCGCCCGGTCGGCAACCGAAAGGGCGTGGTGGGTCACGGTCGCGTGGGAGAGGTCGTCGCCGGCGTAGGAGTCGCGGAGGTCCAGATGCGCGTCGGTACAGACGAACACGTCCGGGTCGAGCGCGCGGACGGCGGCGACGGTGACGGTGTGTTCGCCGCCGACCAGCAGGGGGACGGCGCCGTCCCTGTCGAACTCACTGATGGCACTCTCGAGGTAGGTGAGGTATTCGGCGGTGTCGGCCGAGGGGCCGACGTCGCCGTGGTCGTACACACCGAGGTCGGTAAAGTGTCGCCCGGTGTGGTGGTCGAAGTCGTCGAACTGTTCGCCGAAGTCGCGGACGCGGCGCGGGCCGAAGCGGGTGCCGGGCCGAAAGGACGTCGAGACGTCGAGTGGCGCCCCCACGAGGGCGTAGGCCGCCGTCTCGCGGTCGGCGACCGCGCCGGGGAACGTCATTACGAGCGGGTGATCTTGCGCTGTTCCTCGTACTCGAGGTACTCTATCTCGTCGTCCGGTTCCAGCTCCACGTCGTCGGGCATCAGCATGGTGAACGTCTCGTAGGTCTCTAAGTCCATCACCTGGGCGTCGCCGCCGTCGGTCGAGACGACCTGGCCCTGCTTCCGGTCGACGATGGGGACCCAGATCTTCGCGTCGACGGGCTGGGAGAGCGAGCGCTTCTTGCTGTCGAAGACGCCGCGGGCGTCGATGCGGGCCTTCGCGCTGCCGTGTTTGCCCGGCTTGGCCGTGCTGTAGGAGTCAATCTTACACGGTGTGTCGTCGATCATCACGTAGCTTCCCTCGTCGAGTTCACGAACTTCCGTCTGCTGTCGAGCCATACCGCCGTGTTGCCGGTGTTGTAGTATAAACGGTTTGGAATCCGGGGCGCCGACGCGGTCCGCCGCCTCACACAGAACTTGGCGGAGTCGAACGGCTTATTACCGGCAGGTAGAACTGGGTGGTATGTGCCTGTCCGACGCGCAGTTCGAACAGTACCAGCGCGATGGCTACGTCGTCGTCGAGGACTGCCTCGACGCCGCCGTCGTCGAGCGCGTGACCGAACGTATCGACGCCTACGTCCGCAACGACCGCGAGGAGAGCCAGTTCGAGCGGATGCTCGAACCCGAGGTCGACGACGCCACGCTCGGTGGGGCCGACCCCGTCCGGAAGTTCGAGGGCCTGGGGATGGTCCGCGAGGACGACGTCTTCGCCGACCTCGTCACCGACGAGAACGTCGTCGACGTGGTGAAACAGCTCCAGGGCCCGAACTGCTCCTTGCTCCGGAGTGCGGCCATGCTCAAGCCGCCACGGGTCGGCAGCGAGAAGAAGTACCACCAGGACGCCGCCTACTACCCCATCCACCCGATGGACCACGTGACGGTGTGGATGGCCCTGGACCAGGCGACGACCGAGAACGGCTGTATGCAGATCGTCCCTGGCGCGCACACAGA
Organism: Haloarcula rara; assembly: GCF_029338235.1. GTDB lineage: Archaea > Halobacteriota > Halobacteria > Halobacteriales > Haloarculaceae > Haloarcula > Haloarcula rara. The sequence goes on along the minus strand of NZ_CP119785.1, from coordinate 2,348,956 downwards.
CGGCCTCCTGGGTCACGAAGCCATCGAGTACGACACCGACATCACCATCGCGGAGAGCGACTACGGCCCCGAGGACGCCGTTTCCCTGCCGATGGAGCCCGGTGACGTGCTCTTCCAGCACTGCCTGCTGCCCCACTACACGGCCGAAAACGAGACCGACGACTGGCGGCGGGCCTACATCGCGGCCTACATGCGTAACCGCTCGCGCTTTACCGACGAAGACCCGCCCGCGTGGGTCGACAGCGAACACATCTGTGGCGAGACCTTCCCGGGGTGCGTGTAGATGGCGACGAGTAGCGCGAACGACGCCAGCGGGCTGGTCGGCAAACTTCGGAACATGGGACCCACGTGGCTCGCTGGCGCCATCGCCGTCGGACCGGCGACCATCGGCGCGCTCGTGACTGCGGGGGCGGGCTTTGGCTACACGCTCCTGTGGGTCGTCGTCCTCTCGGCGATGATGGGCGCGACCGCGCAGTATCTCGCGATGCGGCTGGGACTGCTGACCGAGGCCGGCATCGTCTCGGCTGTCGAGGACAACCTCGGCTCGTCGTGGGCGTGGCTGCTGGTGGCCGACACCGTCATCGCGGCCGGACTCGCGCAACTGGTCATCATGAAGACCCTCGCGGGCGTCTCCGCCGAGGTCACGGGGCTGAGCCCCGTCGCCTGGGCAGTCGCCTGGAGCGTCGTCCTCGCGGTCGGCCTGGCCGGCGGCGGCTACCGCTACGCCGAACTGGGCGCGAAAGTCCTCGTCTCGCTGGTCGTCCTGTTGTTCGTCGCCTCGCTCTTTGTCGTCCCCATCGACCCCGGCGCGGCCGCGACCGGGCTCGTCCCCTCGATTCCGGCCGGCGTGGAGGGTGCGCTGCTCGCGGCCGGTATCCTCGGGGGCGCCGTCCACATCGCGCTGGTGACGATGCAGTCCTACACGATGCGAGCCCGTAGCTGGACGACCGAGGAGTCGGCGCTGGCCCGCTTCGACGTGGCCGCCTCGATGCTGGTCGCCTTCGGCATCGCCAGCCTGGCCATCTTCCTGGTGGCCGCATCGGTCCTCTCAGACCCGAGTCTCAGCGTCGTGGCCGCCGCGAACGCGCTCGGCCCGCTCGTCGGCGCGAACGCCAAGTGGCTGTTCCTGCTGGGCCTGTGGGGGGCTGCCGTGACGACGCTGGGCGCCAACACCGTCGTCCCGCCGTATCTCATCGCGGACAAGATGGGGTGGGCACAGGACACCTCGGACTCCCGGTACCAGGCGACCGTCGCCGTCTTTGCTCTGGTCAGCGCGCTGGGCGTGTTCATCCCCGGCGCAGTCTTCGGACTGCTCGTCCAGGCACTGGCCATCGGCTTCGTCGGCACGCCGTTCGTGCTCGCGCTCGTGCTGTACCTGCTGAACGACCCGACCGCCGTCCCGCAGACGAGTTCGGCCGTCGAGAACGTCGGCGGCCTCCTGCTAATCGGCGTCAGTACCGTGGTCGCGGGCCAGTGGCTCCAGCGCGTGGCCGCGGGCGGGGTGACCGACCCCGTCTCGCTGGCTATCCTGGCCTTCGCCGCCGTGTTGGCCGTGGCGATGGTGGGCCTGCTGGGGCTGTCGGTCAGGAACTGGCTGGCCGACGACACCGAGCCCGCGATGGCCGCCGACTGAATGGCGCTCTCAGTTCCCCTCTCCGGCACGACCCTCGTCGTCGGCCCCTCGAACGTCGGGAAGACACAGCTGACGGCCCGAGCCCTCGATAGCTGGGTCGAGGAGCACGGCCCCGATGGCGTCGTCGTCCTCGATTTCGCACCCACGGTCGAACGCGACGGCGAGGTGCTGGGCGGCCCGCTCACGCAGTTTACGACGGTGCCCGACGAGGCCTATCACGGCGTGGTCGACGCCCACGCGCCGCGGTCGGCGGGCGCGGACGGCGCCGAGGCGCTCGCGCTGGCCGAAGCCAACGCTGTGGCAGCCTTCGAGCACATCGACGCCGCGCCCGCCGACCCGCGAGCGGTGTTCGTCAACGACGCCACCATCGCGTTGCAGGCCGACCCCGACCTGGTAGAGCGCCTGACTGACTACTGCGACCGGGCCGACTGTGCCGTCCTCAACGCCTTCGACAGCGACACGCTGGGCGTCGACGACCCGGTTTCGAAAAACGAGCGAGCGGCGTTAGCGCGGCTTCGGTCCTGGGCCGACCGCGTGGTCGAGCTGTCCTGAATCACGCGGGCGAGGCGGTTTTGTCATCGTCGCCGTCGGCACGACCACACCCCGGTGGCAGGGGAGAGGCGGTTCTCACAGGCTCCAGTGGCGCGGAGCTAGTGGGATGGCTCGCCCTGGTGGACCTTGTGAATCTCGTCGGCGGTGAGGCCGTGTGCGTGTTCGTGGACCTTCTCGCCGGCCTCCTTGCTCGGTCCCTCGAAGAGGCAGAAGACCGCGCCCTCGTCCTCGTCGACCCAGTAGTTCAGATACTCGACGTCGAACTCTTCCTGTGTCTCGACGTCTTTCTCGTGTGCCTCGATGACGTCATCTACGGTCGCGTCTACGTCTCTATGGACGTCGATAAACAGTGGCATTTCACCTTGCGAGTTGACACGCCACAGACATAAGTCCCTGTTGGCAGGTGTGTGAGCTTGGTGGAGACTTGCTCGCCAGCTAGCCCAGGGCAGCCAGCGGATGCGTTGCATACGTTCAGCCGCCGAGCTCGGCACCGAGACCCGGATTTCGAGAAGCGAGCGGGGCTGCGTGGCGACCCGTGGTCGTGGGCCAGCGTGGTCGAACTCAGTCCCCGCTGACCGGGTCCGACTGGTCGATATCAGAGACGGCTATGAGAAGCCGGTCGCCGTCGAGGGCCGTCACCAGTTTCGACTCGGTGAACGTGTCGCCGCCGGCACGGAGCCCCCGGCTGCGCCCCTCCCACTTGCCGCCGTCCCGAACCACGGGCAGCACGTTCGACCTGACGTGGTCGACAGCACTCTCCGGGTGGAGTTCCGACCAGTGTTTCCCGACGATTTCGTCCGGCTCGTACCCGTAGACGGAGGCGTACAGCTCGTCCACCCGTTCGAAGCGCTCGTCGGGACCGATGATTCCCACACCGTCAAGTTCCGTCTCGACCGACCCTTCGAACTGCCCCTCAGAGTTGACGGCGTGTTCGACACGCCGGATGAGCATCGTGTACGGCTCCGTCCCGTACCCCTTCTGGAGGTAGTCCGAGAGGCCGGCACTGATTATCTCCGCGGCGACGCTGTCAGTCTCCTCCCTGGAAAATAGCAGTACCGGCAACGTCGGCTCTGTCTCGCGGATCGCCTCGAGGAGTTCGATACCGTTCATGCCCGGCATCCGGTAATCAGTGACGACACAGTCGAACGACGTCTCGCCCCCGCGAATGCGATTCAGCGCATCGGCGGGAGCTGTCTCGGTCGTGACCTGACAGCACAGGCCGCCCTCACCGTCTTCCAGATAGTGCTGGACCAGGTCGCCCAGTCCGGCGCTGTCGTCCACGTGAAGCACCTGAACGGGTTCGTCCGCTCCAGTGACCATTCTATCCGGAAGTTGGCCAGGAGGCTTATAACGGTTCGCTCGCCGTTCTCAGCGGTGAAAACGGGCGAGTCGCGACGCCACGATTCGAGGTGTCTCGCTGCGCTCGATGCCCCGCTACTCCTCGTCACCGGGTAGACCGTAGCTGCTTGTCGCTCCGGTCTCCTGCTGGCGCATGCTCTGGCGTGTGAACTGCGGTTTCGCGCGGACGCCCTTCTTCTGTCGGAACGACCACCACAGCGAGAGCGCGAGCGCGAGCACCGCGAGGCCGGCGACAGCCGAGACGACCAGCCCCGCCTCCGCGTAGAGGAACGCCGTCGAGAACAGCGTGCTGGCGAGCAACATCCCCAGTATGAGGCGTTTGGTCATCGTCGCCAGCAGCCGGTCTGAGTCACGGATGTCGGCCTGGACGGTGAGTTCGTCTCGCTCGACCGTATCGAGGACTGATTCGAGTTTCGGCGGGATTCGAACGGCCGACTGGGCGGCGTCGTTGACCTCGTTCGCGCGGTCCTCGACGTAGTTCTTGATGCCGGCGGTGATGTACCCCTCCTCGCGGAGGAAGCCGGTCGCGACCGAGATGAAGTCGAAATCGGGGTCTAAGGTCACACAGACCCCCTCGACGACGGTGGCGACACGCAAGACGAGCGCCAGGTTCGCGGGCAATCGGAGGGGGAACTCGTAGATGGTGTCCTCGACCTGCTGGACGATTTGCTGGACGCGGTACTGCTCGATGTCCTCGCCGCGGGCGTCGGCGATTGCCAGCTCCATCACGTCGCCCATCACCTGCCGGTCCGCCTCCGGGCTCAGGGTCCCCATCTCGATGAGCGCATCGAGGATGGCCTGGATGTTCTGGTCGGCGACGGCGGCGTAGAAGTCGATTATCTTCTCCTGGACGAACGGGTCGACCCGACCCGACATCCCGAAGTCGTAGAAGACGAGCTTGCCGTCCGCCTGGACGGCGAGGTTCCCGGGGTGGGGATCGGCGTGGAAGACGCCGTCGTCGATTATCATCTGGAGGTACGCCTCCTGCAGCGTCTCCGCGAGTTCGGTCCGGTCGAACCCCCGGTCGTCGAGGTCGTCGATGTCGTTTATCTTCGTGCCCGGGACGTACTCCATCGTCAGCACGCGCCGTGTGGAGTGGCTCTCTATCACGGCGGGGATTCGGATGCGGTCGTTGTCCGTGAAGTTGCCCCGAATCTCCCGGAGCATCTCGGCCTCGCGCTCGTAGTCCATCTCCTCGCGGATGGTCTTTGCGAACTCGTCGGCCAGCGTCTCGAGCGAAAACGAGCGGGCGTCGCCGAGGAAGTACATCAGGATTGGCAGCGACCAGCGGATGACCCGGAGGTCGGCCTCGACGAGGTCCTCGATTTCGGGCCGGCGAATCTTCACCGCCACGTCCTGGCCGTCGACCCGGGCCTGGTACACCTGGCCCAGCGACGCGCCGCTGATGGCGTCGGTGTCGAACTCGGCGAAGCGTTCCTCGACCGGTCCCAGTTCGTCCTCGAGGACGACCTTCGCCCGGTCCCAGTCGGCCGGCGGCACGCGGTCCTGCAGCGCCGCGAACTCGTCGATGTACTCCGGCGGGAGCACGTCCGGCCGGGTCGACAGCAGTTGCCCGAGTTTGATGAACGTCGGACCGAGCGTCAACAGCGAATCGAGCAGTGACTGTGCCCGCTCGCGGCGCTGTTCGCTCGTGACACGCCGGCCGGAGCCGAACAGGAGGAACCGCTTCCGGTCGCGGGCGTACGCGAGCAACAGGGGCAGGAACTGCCGGGCGACGACGAGGAACCGCCAGTACGCGCGGAGATTCACCGACCGGGCACCCCGCAGACGCGGCTGTAGATTCGTTCAGGGGAGCGCCGTCGCTGCCTCGGTGCCCACCGATGCATCGCTCCAACAGTCACCATCAGGCCTCGTCTATGGGGATTGTCGTACTCGGCGCGGCCGACGCCTTCGGGATGGTGAGTTCGAGGACGCCCCGTTCGACGGTGCCCTCGGCGCCCTGGCCGGTGGCATCGGGCGGCAGCGGCAGCTCGACGTCGAGGAACACGGAGCGGTCCTCGCGGACGAACCGGAACTCCCGGGGGACGTCCTTGCTGCGCTGGCCCTCGATAACGAGTCGACCGGCTTCGACGGTGACCTCGAGGCTGTCGGCGGTCACGCCCGGCAGGTCCAGCACGAGCAGGTAGCCCTCCTCGGATTCGAGCACATCCGCGAACACGGCGTCGGGAAGCGACCCTAACGCTTCACGCAGCGCTGACATGAGCCGACCTAGGGACGGCGCAATGGTAAACCCGGCGGTTTCGGCAGTCTCGCCGACTGCGGGTCGTCACGCACAGACTGGAGCGCAATCACATCAGCAGGACGAAAAAGCCACCAAAACACAGGATGAGGAACAGTCCGGCCCCCGCTTTCCGGAGCCCCCGCCAGGCGACTCGCCGCGCCGCCCCACCCTGGTCCGTGTCCGAAATGACGAACATCGGCGCTTCGTCGCCGTCGCTCACCAGCGCGTCGACGAGGCTGCTTCCCCACCCAGCAGACGGCCCGCGTCGGGCCTGCCCGTAGACGTGTACATCGTCGCCCGAGTGGAGACGGCGCTCGGTGTATCGCTGTTGGTTGTCCCGGATTAGCCGGAGTGGTTCGTCGGCATCGTCTGTGCTCTGTTTGAGCTCGCTGAACCCGAACGCTTTCTCATTCGAGTCCATGGATTCGACGACATCGTCTGTGAGTGCTCTTCGGTCGGTGACACCGTACACTTTCTCACTCGAGTCGATGAATTCGACGGCGTCGCTGACGTTGGGCGGCTTGCGTCCGGACCTGACCCGCTCCGAATGGGGTTGGCAATTAATATCCGCGCCGTCGGGGTCGACGACCACCCGTCCGGTGCCGTCGTCGACGACGAACTCGACACCGTCCATCCCCGCTCCGACCGTCGCCCAGTTCATGTTACCTCCTTCTCGGAGATATTCCTCGACCTTGTAACTGTAGGCCAGACAGCGGGTGCCGGTCAGGGGCGACTCGACGGTGCCGTCGTCGCCCTCGACGGCCTGTCCCTCGATTTCGACGGGACCGCGGTGGCCGTGGAGTCGCTCCACCGGCAGCGGGTCGTTGCTGAGAATCGGGTACACACGAGTCAGTCGGCGAAACGCGTTGTAACACATGTGGAGGCCGATGGCGATACCGACGAGAAACACGAGCTGAAAGAAGAACGGCTTGAGATCGCTGGCGAAGACGGTGGCCAAAATATGCTCTGGAAGGCCCATACGTTCAAGCACTTCCGGCCGGATAAAAGCGTTTTCAGGTTCTGGGATGGAATCTATCGGATTCTCATACGAGCGAGGAGAGGGTGAGTGCCACGACGGCCACGACCAGACCGAGACCCAGCCCGGCCCGCCAGAGCCCCCCGCGGGCGATCCGCCACGCCGTCCCCCGTTCGTCAGTATCCGAGATGACGAAGACGGGCGTCGCCGCCCCGTCGCCGACGAGCGCGTCCACGAGGTTGCTCCCCCACTCGGCGGACGGCCCACGGGTGGCCTGCCCGCAGACGTACACCGTCTCGCCGATATCGAGGCGGCGCTCGGTGAACCGCTGTTTGTTGCCGACCTCGAACTGTGTTATCTTGAGGTCGACGACCCGGTCCTGCGGGTCGACGGTCTCGTTTTCCGCGACGTACCGTGCGATTCGCTCGGGCAACTCGGTGTGGGGCGGAATCGTCACCGAGTGCGATTCGAGGTGGATGTCCGCGCCCTCGGGATTGACGACCACCCGCCCGGTGCCGTCGTCGACGACGAAATCGACGCCGCCCATCCCGGTGTCGAGCGTCTCCCACGACTGGCTCTTGCCTGACTGGCGCAGCTCCTCGACCTCGCAGGTGTAGGCCAGACAGCGCGACCCGGTGAAGGGGGCCTCGACGGTGCCGGCGTCGCCTTCGACGGCCCGGCCCTCGATTTCGACGGGGCCACGGTGGCCGTGAAGATCCCGTACCGGCAGGGGGTCGTTCCGGAGGATGTGGTACACCGTCCGCAGGCGGCGGCCGCCGGTGTAGCAGAAGTAGCCGCCGACGGCGAGGGCGGCGAGTGCGACAAGCTGCAGGAGGACCATACCGTCGGGACCGTCTGGGCGAATCAAAAGCGTTGCCGATGCGTGCGAACCTGTCTCGGGACTCCGGACGCTTTTGCCCACGTAGCGCCAACGGCAGATATGGCCGGGGCCTCGCCGACCGACGTAGAGGAGTGTACGCTGGAGACCGCTCGCCGCCAGCTCGGCAGTTACGCGGCGCCGGTCGACCGGACCGACCGCATCCCGCTGTCGGTCGCGGTCGGGCGCGTGCTGGCGACCGACGCGACGGCCAACGACCGGATTCCGAGCGCCGACATCGGCGTCGACGACACCGTCTTCGAGCGTGGCCACCAGCTCCGACCCGCCGACCTGGGGCTGTTGAAGGCCGCGGGCGTGAACGAAGTACTCGCCCGACAGCGCCCGCAGGTCGGCATCGTCCCGACCGGCGACGGGGTCGTCGAGTACGATGCCGGCCCGGACGAGCGCGTCGAGACGGCCGGGTTCACACTCGCCCAGTACGCAGACCGCTGGGGCGGGAAGGTGACCTACCGCAACGCTGTCGCCGACGACGCCCCCGCCCTGCGGATGGCCGTCCAGCGAGACCTCACGCGGGATATCGTGGTGCTGACCGGTACCGAACCGGGCGATACGCTGCGGGAGGTGGTCCGTGAACTGGGCGACATCGTCGCCGACCGCGTCGCTATCGCGCCCGGCCGCGAGACGGGACTGGCAGTGGTCCAGGACCGCCCCGTCCTCCTGTTGCCGGAGTCGCCCGTCGCTGCACGCGTGGGTGCCGTCCAGTTGCTCCGGCCCTTGCTGAAGGGGTTTGGCGACGCCCCGCTTTCGGACCACCCGACACGTCAGGCGACGCTCGCCGACCCGCTCGAGACGGACCCCGCGGTCCGGTCGTTCGTCCCGGTCGCGCTCGAGGACGATACGGCGACGCCCCTGTCGGGGACCGACCTCGCGACGGCGACGCGGGCCGACGGCTGGGTGACGGTACCGGCCGACGAGCCCGACCCCGACGCCGGTGATGCCATCACCGTCGACGACTGGGACTATCTTCCCTGAATTGGCACCGGCCAGATAGATCAACCGGCGGACGCGCAGCATTTTCTTGCTGAGCGGCTGTAGCGCGGGCGACGCGGTACTCGGCACTACCGTTCCGGTTCTTTCCAGCGAGAGAACTGTGCTCGACGGGACCGCTCTGGCAGCCACCAGGCCTGTGTCGATCCGATGGACTGTCCACGACAAGGCAGTGTGCAGCCGAATTCGACCTACTGCCAGTGCCATACACTCGGCCACAGATGCGGTTTATCCGCAGGACTTGGTTGCAGCCGGCAAAACTCCGCAAGATTCATCTTGGAACTGACTCTGCCGACCCGCTGTCTTCCTCGTGTCTGCACTGGAGACGCCTCAGAGGGCCATAACGCATTTATCAACAACTGAACCATGGTTGTGCATGCGAACAGTCCTGACAGTCCTCGTTGTGGTAACGGTGTTGCTGGCCGGCTGCAACACAGGCGGTTCCGTCGACACACCCACGGGGACAACGACGGGAACAGAATCGGTTCCCACGGTGGAGGAGCCAAATAAAGACCTTTCGGGCGGTGAAAACGGATCAGTCACGAACAGCTCCGCACTGCTCGGGACGTTCTACAACGAGGGGTTGTCGGGGTATGCGAATCTCGACTTCTCGGTGGAAACCAGCGACATCAACTACACCATTGGCTACCAGAACGACACAGCATCCCAGATATACGAGGTCTCGACCGCGGATCAACGGGGAACGACTGTTTACTACGTCCACAGCGGGACAGACGCCGTTCGAAACACCGCGTCGGGGGAGGTCACGTACAGAGAACAGCCCAATGCTAGCTACGCGCTGTTAGTCCCCAAGCTGTATCTGGATATTATCCCCGCCTTGGAGTGGGATAGCGCGGGCACCACGACAGTCGACGGTAACCAGCGCTCCGTGCTAGAATCGAGTTCGATAAACGAGACTGCGGCCGATAACCTCGATTACCCCCTCAGTTTGTCGGGCACCACGGCCGACGCCCGACTGACTGTCGATAGCCATGGCATCATCCGTAGCGGGGAGCTTAGCCTGCCGAGCGAGGGGGGTTCAGCGACGATCACGTTCACCCTGGACAAAAGCGAGAGCATCTCCGTCACCGCACCCGACTGGTACGACGAGGCCGAAGCGACGAACGCGACAGCCGAGTAGCGGGTGCCGCTCAGAGTTCCAGCAGCGACCTGATACGATGGTCACCCCGGACACACCGGTCTTTCTCCAGCGGGTAGCCACGCTCGATGTGGATACCGTCCAGCCCCGCGTTCCAGGCCGCGCCGATGTCGCCGGGGTTGTCGCCTGCCAGGACGCCGGCGTGGCCGTTGTGGCCGACGCCGAGGTCGGCCATCGCCCGGTGGACCGGTTCAGGGTCGGGTTTCCAGCCGATGTCGTCGTCACAGCAGACGACGGTGTCGAACCAGTCGCCGATGTCCAGCCCGTCGAGAATCGGTTCCGTGAGATACTCCTGACAGTGGGTGACCAGCCCCACGGGCTCGGACCGCTCACTGAGGAACGTCTCGACGTCGTCGTACAGATAGGTCGCCTCAGCCCGCGCGAGCGGGTCTTCCTCCTCGTGGAAGACGTCCCAGAACAGCGCCGGGTCCACCGCACGCTCGGCGAGAAAGTCACGCCTGGCGGCGCCCTGGCCGTACCACAGCAGCGCGGCCTCCCGCTCGCTGAACCCCTGGCCGAGCCGGTCGCCGACCCGGTCCATCACTTCGACCGGGTACGCCGGGTCGACGTCGACGAGCGTCCCGTCGAGATCGAACAGCCAGAAGTCGTAGTCCGCCATTGGAGCGATAGATAGGGGGGTCGCGTGTAAAGCCTTTCTGCCCCCTAGACGACGTGAATCGAGCTCCCCAGGTACTTTTTCAATACTTCGGAAACTGTCTCGGCGTTGAACGCGTCGAGGTCGTCGGCGATAGCCGTTTTCAGGTCGTCGAGATACGCCTCGCTCGTCCGGAGCTCGCTGAACGTCACCGACTCGACCGGGACCTCGAGGGCTTCCTCGGCCAACCGACGACCGTGGGCGGCGTCACCGAGTTCACCGCGCCAGAGCGTGTCCCGGAAGAACAGCCAGCCGTCCTCCCCGGGCGGGTCGGCCGCTCTGGAGAGGACGGTCTCGGCGGTGTCGGGGTCGGCGCGGTAGCCCGGCCGGGGGTCGAGACGGACGGTCACGCGGAAGACGTACCGGGCCCCCGCCTCGCTCGGGTCGTGGGCGCCCACGCTACTCGTAGACGTTGTCCAGCCGCTCGGCCATGTCGATGTCGTTTTCCGTGATACCGCCGGCGTCGTGGGTCGTCAGCCGGACCTCACACTCGCCCCACCGAACCGTCATCTCGGGATGGTGCCAAGCGTCCTCGGCGACGCCCGCGGCCGCGGCGAGAAAACCAGAGGCGCCGAGATAGTCGTCGAACTCGTAGACGCGGACAATCTCGTCGCCCTCGCGGTCCCACGCCGCGGGGAGCTGTTCGCTAATCTCGTCGCCGGAAAGCAGGTCTGCCATACTGGGCGTGAGGTCTGCCACTTGCAAAACAGTTTGGACGAGAGTAACGTCCCATGTTCCACAGCGGTTGATTGCTGGCGATTCGAAGTGGATATTACGTACTGCCAGCATACAACATACGTATCTGCTCCTGAAGTGGCGTGTGGGTGAGTGTCATACACTGAGAGCTCTTTATGCCCGCTGGTGTTGTCAATTAACTGGTGATATGAAATGGCCACCACCGACCGAACAACAGTAAACGGTGTCGACGTCTCAGCACTAGAAGGCGCAGTTGAATCGATTAGCGACGATACTAATGCGGGGATGTTCACGTTCCGGGCGGAGACCGAGTGGGTCGACGCACTCAAGTCCGTCACAACTGTCGACGGGTTTGACCATGCGGGCGAGACCGTCTCGACACGCGAGTTCACAATCGAGGGCGACGAACCGGAAGAAATTCTGGGCGAGCGCACCGCGCCCAACGCAGTGGAACTCCTCCTCGCGGCGCTTGGGTCCTGTCTGACTGTCGGCTACGCGGCGAACGCTGCGGCAATGGGTATCGAACTCAAAAGCGTTCGGTTCGAGATGGACGGCGATGTCGACCTTCGTGGATTCCTGGGTATCTCAGATGATGTCCGGGCCGGATTCGATACTATCCGGTGTACCGTCTACGTCGATGCGGACGCCTCCGAAGCGGAATTAGCGACACTCCGAGAGCGAGTCGAATCCACGTCGCCGCTGATGGACAACATCTCGAATGCGGTCGAACTTGAGACCGACATCGTAGGTGGTCAACAGTAAGAGATGCCACAGAGGCCGTCCACGCTGAATTTATTTGCTGCAACGAGTAACGCGAGCACGTAACTACCCCTCCACTTCGAACGCATCAATCATTTTTGGGCGATGCCACTGTCGAACACGCACGAACAAAAAACAGCTCAATCCTCGGCCAGCTGTTCGAGCACCGCCGGGGGGATGTCGTCGCGCATCCCCTCGGGGATGTCCTCGATGTTCATCCCCTCGACGAACTCGGGGGGCTCGGGCCCGAAGTCGGGGTCGAACAGTTCGAGCGCGGTGTGGATAGTCTCCCAGTCGTCCTCCTCGGCGGCGTCGCGCAGGCTCTTGGTCGGGGCTGCAAGCAGCTGGGAGACGATGGAGTCGGCCATCGCCTCCAGCACCTCGCGCTGGTCCTCGTCGAAGTCGGCCTGGGCCATCGCGGTGTTGAGTTCGGCCGCTTTCACCCGCTCTGCGCTCTCGTACATCGCGGAGATGACGCGGTCGGCCCGCTTGCGCTTGTACTGGGTCAGCAGGTGGTCGAACTCCTCGTCGACCAGGGCCTCGACGGCCTCGGCGGCCCGCTGGCGCTGCTGTCTGGTCTCGGCGGTCACCGACTCCAGGGCGTCGAGGTCGTACACCGTCACGGAGGGGAGCCGGTCGGCTCCCGCAGGCACGTCTCTGGGCTGTGCGATGTCGACGACGGCCGTCTCGCCCGCGTCGGCGAAGGCGCCCACGTCGAACACCTGGTCGTCGCTTCCCGTCGCCGAGACGACGACGCGAGCCTCGGCGAGGGCGGCCGCTATCGCGTCGAGAGCCACCGCGCTGGCCTCGACGTCGACGGTCTCGGCGACGTGTTCGGCGTGCGGGACCGTTCGGTTGGCGACGATGAGCCTGTCGACGTGCTCGGACAGGGCCTTCGCCGCGAGCTGGCCCATCTCGCCGGCGCCCACGACGAGGGCCGTCTGCCCCGCAAGCGAGCACTCTCGGTCGACGAGCCGGACGGCGGCCGACGCCAGCGAGACGACCCCCTCGTTGATTTCGGTCTCCGACCGGGCGCGCTCGCCGACGTGGATGGCTTTCGTGATACCGTCCTCGAGCATCTGACCGATGCCGCCGACGCCGCGGGCGTCCTCGTAGGCGTCCCGGAGCTGGCCGAGAATCTGGTCCTCGCCCAGCACGATGGATTCGAGGCCGGCCGCGACCCGCATGAGGTGGCGCAGACTCGCCTCGTGGCCCATCTCGACGACGACCTCGTCGGTGACGGCCCGGGTGAACAGTTCCAGTGCCGCCAGACCCGTCTCGTGGTCCGGCGCGACGACGTACCCCTCGGTCCGGTTGCACGTCTGGAGGGCAAAGGCCTCCGTGACGCCGGGCTCGGTGAGCAGGGACTCGACGGCGTGGCGCTGGCTGTCGGCGGCGGCCGTCTCGAGCTGGTCGACGCTGGCGTGCTCGTGGCTCACGCACACGCCGACGATGACACCTGAATCTTCTCTCACGACGTATCACCCATTTGGTATCCAATCACGTCTGCTGCTACTTGTCGAGCTTTGGACCTGCCACTATCTAAAGCCTTCCAAACCTCGTCGGATCTGACCACCGTTCTGACCGCATCACGACGTTCCGTGGGATTCATGTCAGTGGATTTCAACTCTTCGCGGAGCGTTCCGGTCAGTTCGGCCATTTCTCCCGCGTCGGCGAACTGTGCTTCGAAGGACTCTCGGAGATGTTTCGAGAGCGCCGGCGAGTGCCCGCCCGTGGCGACGGCCATCACCACCGGGTCCGACCGGACCGTTGCCGGGACCACCACGTTACCGACGTCCTGCTCGCCGTGGTCGTCCGCGCGGTTGACCAGCGCATCCCGCTCGCGGGCGGCGGCCTCGGCGACTGCGTTCAGCTCGGCGTCGTCCGTGGCCGCGACCACCAGCGCCGGCTCGGTGCGCTCGACCCACTCGCGGACGCCGTCGGCGTCGGGCGCCGCCCGGACCAATTCGGCGGCGCCAAACGACCGGTCGGCGAAGTCCGGGCTGACGACGACCACTGCGGCCTCGGCCCCGAAGCGGCGGGCTTTCCGGGCGCCGACGGGACCGCCACCGAACACCAGCACCGTCTCGTCGCTGAAGTCGTGGAGGAGCGGTATCATTCACTCGCGACGTTGGCCTGTGCCCGGTCGTCCAGTCTGATACCCGTCTTCTTCAGGATGCGCGTCGAGAACAGCGTGTCCCAGTCGTCCTCGCCGACGTCCCAGTACTCGCTCATCCGGTCGTGGACCTGCTGGATGCGCTGTTCGCTCTCGTCCTCGCTGCGGCCGTGAGTCATCGCGAAGAAGTTGTACGGCCAGACACCCTCGTGGCGCGGGCGCTCGTAGCAGTGAGTCACGAAGTCGAATTCGGCGATGGCCGGCCCCACTTCGTCGATGACCTCGTCGGGCACGTCCCAGACGGTCATCCCGTTCTCCGAGTAGCCCAGCGCGTAGTGGTTCGGGATAGCACCCACGCGGCGGACCTTCCCCTCCTCGTTGAACCGCTTGATGGTACTGATGACCCACTCGGTGTCGGCGCCGATGGCGTCGGCCACGTCGGCGTAGGGCGTCTCGGTGATGGGGAGCCCGCCCTGAATCTCGAGGACGAGGTCGAGTTCCTCGGGCGTCAGGGAGCGCCGGTCGGTCGGCTCGACGGCCGGGCCGGCGTCGCTGCAGTCGACGGCCTGGGTCTGGGGCCCCTCGACGGGGAACTTCGCGCCCACGTGGAACTCCTGCTGTTTGGGCAGGTTGTAGGTCGGCTCGCCGGTCTCGTCCTCTATCTCGGCCAGCACTTCCTCGACGCGGTCCTCGTCGACCACGCTGAGCACGAACCACATATTGAGGTAGGGGTGTTCGCGCTCGTAGTTGTGGGCGACCTCGGGGTGGGCGTTGACCAGGTCGACGTGGACGTCGTAGCTGTCCTCGGGGGCGTGGGTGGCGACCAGCGTCGCCGTCCCGCCGATTGCCTCGGCGTTGATGAGCGCCCCGAAGCGGCTCAGCACGCCCTGGTCGTCGAGCTCCTGGACCCGTTCGAGCAACTCGGCACCGGTCACGTCGATGCCGTGGTCGGCAAGTGCCGCGGCGGCCGGTTCGAAGGGCCGGGAAACGACGGGGAATCCCCCCTGAAAGGCGTTGAGAATCGCACGGTCTACCCGCCCGAGCTCGTCAGTCATAGGGGACGGTCAGGACTCAGCGAATAAAAACGGCGCGGGAGCGAGCCTGCAAAATTTACGACGCTGGCCGCCCTAGGGGAGCTGTGGCAATCTCCACCACGGAGCTGGCCGTTCGATTGCTGGTCTACGGCTTCGTACTGGTCGGTGCCCCGCTCTTTTTCGTCCTCATGTTCCGCCTCATGGACTACGCCGCCCACGACACGCTCGTCGAGCAGTTCAGCGGGGGGCCCACAGGCCGCGACACCGGCCAGCTGAACGCCTACTTCGAGCAGGCCGCCGTCGAAGCGACTAACTGTGGCATCTGTGGCGCCGCCAACGGCCCCGACTACAACTACTGCCACAACTGCCAGGAACGGCTCCCCGACTGAGGTGGCACTAGTCCCCGCGGACGCCCGTCACAGCGAAGCCTTGGTCCTCGATAGCGTCGAGGATGGCCTCGTGGTCGGCGCTGGCCTCGTAGTAGAAGACGAGGTCGAACGACCCCTCGCGCAGCAGCTGCTGGCACTCCCAGACGAACTCCTCGTCGTCCAGCGTGAGCCCCTGGTGCTGGTTCGAGGCGAACTCCGGGTCGTCGCTGCCCGAGTAGACGAACGTGTCGGTGGGGTCCATCCCGTACCCCTCGGCGATTATCTCGCCGACGTCGATAGTCGCCTGCATCATCTCTATCTCCTCGCTGTTGTCGTACTCCGTGTGGACCACCGCACCGTTGAGCTGTATCTCACCGGGCTCGAGTAGTTGCTTGGTTCGCCGATAGAGGTCCTCGTCGATTGCGTCGCCGTCGCTCATACCCGTGGCTGGGCCGGGCACGTCCTAAGTGGCTTCGGATTGCGGGGCGAGCCCGAACGAGCCCGCGCTCCGCTGGTTACAATCGTGTTACGTTCTCTGCTCGGGGCCCCTTGTCGGCCTGGACGATGTCGAACTCGACCTCCTGGCCCTCTTCGAGGTCGGGGCCGCCGACGTCTTCCATGTGGAAGAAGACGTCCTCGTCCGCGTCCTCGGTATCGATGAAGCCGTACCCGCCGGTGTCGTTGAAGAAGTCGACCGTACCTGTCGCCATTGTTATAGCCTCGTGAGGTTCTTGGCTCGCGGACCCTTGTCCGCCTGTTCGATTTCGAACTCAACTTCCTGCCCCTCCTCGAGGTCAGGACCTTCGATGTCCTCCATGTGGAAGAATACGTCCTCGTCGGAGTCCTCTGTGTCGATGAAACCGTAACCGCCCGTGTCGTTGAAGAAGTCTACCGTACCGGTCGCCATTGCGATTGGAGGTTCTCACCCGCACCTAATAAATCTATGTGGGCAGTTCGCACGCTCGTCCCCAAGCCACAAACGCCTTATCGGCTCGTTGATATGCTACGGGTGATGCGAGAGCGGATCGAACGGTGGGGGTACGCGGCCTACGAGCGGTTGCTACAGCGGGAACTATCGGGAACGCCCAGCCACGTCGCAGTCATCATGGACGGGAACCGACGCTACGCCCGCGAACAAGGCGTCGAGACGACCCAGGGCCACAGCGAGGGCGCCGAGACCACGGAGGCGATGCTCCACTGGTGTGACGAACTCGATATCGACGAGGTGACGCTGTACACCTTCTCGACCGAGAACTTCGACCGCCCCGAAGAACAGCGGGAGTACATCTTCGACCTCGTCGAGGAGAAACTCCGGAATTTCGCGGACGCCGACCGCGTCCACGAGGCCGAGGTCTGTATCCGGGCCATCGGCGAGACGGAGCTGCTCCCCGAGCGGGTCCGCGAGGCCATCGACTACGCCGAGGCCCAGACCGCCCAGTACGACCGCCTCAACCTCAACGTCGCGCTGGCCTACGGCGGCCGCGCCGAGCTGCTCGGGGCGGCCCGCGACATCGCCGCGGCCGTCGACACCGGCGAGCTCGACCCCGAGGACATCGACGCCGACACCGTCGAACGCTCTCTCTACGAGGGCCCCACCTGCGACGTGGACCTCATCGTCCGGACCGGCGGCGACGAACGCACCTCGAATTTCCTCCCGTGGCACGCCAACGGCAACGAGGCCGCGACCTTTTTCTGTACGCCCTACTGGCCCGAGTTCCGGAAAATCGATTTCCTTCGTGCGATTCGGACCTACCAGAACCGCGAGGCCTCCTGGCGCACCACCCGGGCCCGTCGAGCGATGTCACTCGTCCAGGCCGTCGAGGACGCCGAGCTCCCCCAGGCCCGGCAGGTGCTGGGTCGCTTCCGCGACGCGCTCCCGAGCAACGAGCGGGCGGCCGTCGAGGACGACATCGAGCCCGCGGCTGATTGAGACGGTCTGGAAACACGACACGGCCGGTCCCTTACGTACCGAACGTCTGAGAGACTCACGCCGTTCGTCTATCAGCGTTTGGACGGTTCGCTTCGCTCACCGGCCAAACCATCGCTGAGCGTAGCTCAGCGGGATTCGCCCTACCGGCCGAATTTCCGATAGACTCACGCTGTTCGTCTATCAGCGTTTGGACCCTTCGCTTCGCTCACCGGCCAAACCTCCGCTGGCGTTCCTGGTAATCCCGCAGCGCCCGCAGGTAGTCCCGCTTCCGGAAGTTCTGCCAGTTCACGTCGGTGAAATACAGCTCCGAGTACACCGACTGCCATATCATGAAATCCGAGAGCCGCTCGGCGCCGGTCTTGATGACCAGGTCCGGTGCCGTCGGAAAGACGAGATGCTCCTCGACGGCCGCCTCGTCGATGTCGGCCGGCGCGAGCTCGCCGCTGTCGACGCGCTCGGCGAGTTTGCGGACCGCCGTCGCGAACTCCGACTGACCCCCGAGTCCAATGGATATCTGGATGGGCGCGGCGGCGGCCCGCTGGTCCTCAGGCCCGCGGACGGCGACGTCGGTCGGCGCACGGAGGTCCGACAGCTCCCGCCGGAGTGTCGGCACTACCTCCTCGTCCAGCACGCTGACGTAGACCACGACCGTCTCGGCACCGTGCCGGACCGCCCACTCGAAGAACTGCTCTAAGGTGGTGTAGGCCCCGTCGGTCAACAGGTCCCGCTCGGTGATGACTACGGCGACCGTCTCCGGGAGGGCGGCGTCGCTCCGGCGGAGTCGGAGCGCGAGATACCGTTCGTACAGACCCACGCTCACCGCTACAGCGACCGCTCGCCTAAAGCTCACGGTCCTCGCAGCAGTGCCAGGAGACAGGTTAATCAACTGAGACAGCAGTGTTTACAGCCAGAAAGCCCCGGCGGGCTGAACTCGGGGGGGCTCGCTGTCGTCCGAGAGGGCAGAGCCCTCTCGTGATCACGAAAGACGCAGAGCGTCTTTCGAACGACGCGCCTCACCTCCCTTCGGTCGGCTTCGGTGCTTACGTCGCCCGCCTTCGTTCAGCCCGCCACCGGGAGACCGGAGGTCTCCCGAGCTCGCGGGCGGCTTTGCCGCCCGCGAACGCCCCCCTTTCAGTCCCACCCGCGCTGTTTGACCAACCGGCTACGGGTGGGACTGAGCGGAGCCGGCGGCTCCGCGAGGGTCGGGAGACGCGAAGCGTCTCCAGGTACTGAAAGGGGCCGCACTATCGACGAAGCACGACGATGTAAGCACGCGAGCAAAGCGAGCGCGCGTGGTTCGAAAGACGGCGGAGCCGTCTTTCGTTCATCACGAGAGAGTCGTCCGAAAATCGAAGATTTTCGGGATCACGAGAGAGCTCCGCTCTCTCGGACGACTTCGCTCTCTCGGACGACAGCGAGTCGCGCGAGTCGATAGTGCGGGGGCTTTCTGGCTGTCTATGATGCTGTACGCGGTCGCAGTGATATTCCGCCTCTTGACAGCGGTCAGGTCAGAACCGGCAACAGTTCCTAGCCCGGAAAGTTCGGAAAGGGTAAGTGCCTCTCGGGGATACCGGCGGGACGTGACATCGACAGTCCGACGGGCGGGCGCGTTCGCCGCGGTGGGCACACTGGCCTTTGCCGTGCCGGTCGCTGCCGGGCTCACGTCGCCCGCGGTCGCGACTGTCGCCGCGACCGCGCCGTTTCTCGTGGTCGCCTTCTTCGCCATGTTCGCCGTCGGCCCCGACACGCCGATGTTCGATATCTTCGCCCGGCCGGGCGACTACGAAGACGGCCGGCTCTACGGGCTGGCCGCGTTCGCGCTGGCGGCGGCAAGCCTGGCCTTCCTCGCGATACAGTTCGGCCTGCCGGTCTGGGTGTTCGTCGCCACCGTGGTCATCGTCGCCTACGGCAACTTCGGCCAGCGCGTCGCCCATCAGCTCCACAGCGACGAGGTGGTGGCGACGGCCGGTTTCGTCGTCACCGGCTTCGCCTGTGGCACCGCGGCGGCCGTCATCGCCGCCCGAACGGGCGCTGGGAGCGTCGCGCTCCCGACCGCCCTGTTCCTGGCCGGTACCGGCGCCCTGGTCGCCGCGCTGTTTCGCTCCGTGCTCTTCGAGCGCGACGACCCGCTCGTGGTGCTGTCTGTCGGCCTGCTGCTCTGGCTCCTGTTCGAACTCGACCCCGGCGCGGGGACCAGGCGCGTGTTCGTCGCACTGGGCGTCTCGGCGGTGCTTGGCTACATCGCCTACGCGCTCGATACGGCCTCGCTCCCGGGGATGCTGACCGGCGTCTTGCTCTCCCTGCTCACTATCGTGCTCGGGGGCTACGGCTGGTTCGCCATGCTCATCACCTTCTTCGGACTCGGTGGCCTCTCGACGAAGTACCAGTACGAGGCCAAACAGGACCGCGGCATCGCCGAAGAAAACGAGGGCGCCCGCGGGAGCGGGAACGTGCTCGCAAACTCCATCGTCGCCCTGGTCGCGGTGTTGCTGTGGGCCGCCAGCCCGACACACCTCGCAGTCGACCCGACGCTGTTCCTCTATGCGTTCGCGGGCGCCGTCGCCGCCGCCATGACCGACACTTTCTCCAGTGAGTTCGGCGGCCTGTACGACAACCCGCGGCTCATCACCACCTTCGAGCGCGTCGAGCCGGGCACCGACGGCGGCGTCACTTGGCAGGGTATCGTCGCCGGGCTGGTCGGGGCCGCCATCATCGCCGGTATCGCCGCGGCCACGCTGGACGTCGTCGGGCCGACGGGCGCCGCACTCATCGTCACCTGTGGGTTCGTCGGGATGACCGTCGACAGCGTGCTCGGCGCCACCGTCGAGGGCACCATCGTCGGGAATCAGGGCGTCAACACGCTGGCGACCCTGGCGGCGGCGCTGACCGGCGTCGGGCTCGCGCTCGCGACCAGTCTGATATGATTCGCGCCGCCGTCGACGCCGACGAGTCCCGCCTGCGAACCATCCAGTCGGCTGCCCTCGACGACTCCTGGCCCGAGTTGCTAGACGTCGCCATCGACGGCGCGCCCCACGTGCTGGTTCTCGACGAGGGCGAGGGACCCATCGCGTACACGCTGACGGTCCCGGACCACCCCGTCGCCTACGTCGCCGAACTCGCCGTCGCCCCCGGACTGCAGGGCCAGGGGTACGGGACCGAGCTACTCGGGAGCCTGCTCGAGGAGCTTCGTGACTGCGGGTTCGAGACGGTGCGACTCACCGCTCGTGCGGACGACGAGCGCGTGCGGTCGTTCTACGGGCGTTTCGGATTCAGCGCCGAGGGCGAGCTGGCCGACCACTACGACGACGGCGGGGCGGGCGTGTTGCTGGTCCGGGAGCTCTAGACCGTCCGGACCTGCACGCTCGTGGGCTGTTTGACGTACTCGCCGTCACCGGTCGCGACGACGACCTCGACGCCGCGCTGGGCGGCGACGTCCAGCACTTTCTGGGTGCAGGTATCGTCGAGGACGACCGTCTGTGGCGGCGGGTCACAGCCCTCGATGAGTGACACCGCCTCGGTGGCGTCGCCCTCCGAGCAAACGTTCAGCTCCGCGTCGAGCATGCGGACGGTGTCGCTGTCGGTCCCGATGACGGCGTCGATGTGGTCCGAGAGGACGGTCGGTGCGTCGGTGGCGCTGTCGGCGTCCACATCGCGCTCCTCGGCCTCCGTCGTCGTATCGGGACGGCTCCCGGCGGTGGTCGCCCCCGCCGTCGCCTCGCCCTCGACGCCGGCGACGGCGGTCGCCGCGTCGCCCTCCCCGCGCCCGGCTGGACCGTCACAGACTCCTCGCCAGTACCAGCGTCGAGGGCAGCCGCTGCCGAGTCGGCGTCGGCGACGGTCTCGTAGGGAATCTTCTCCCGCAAAGCGGACATAACGGCCTCGTACGAGAGGTCCTCAACCGAACGGCCACGCGGCGCGACGGCGACGTAGTCTAGCTGGCCGACCTGCGAGAGCTCTTCTAAGATGAGGTCGCCGCCGCGGTCGCCGTCGAGGAAGGCCGTGACGGTCCGCTCGCGGGTCAGGGCCGCAGCGGCCTCGGGAATGTCGGTCCCCTCGACGGCGATGGCGTTCTTGACGCCGTGTTTCAGGAGCTGGAGGACGTCGGCCCGGCCCTCCACGACGACGACGGCGTCCGAGTCCGCTACCCGGGGGCCGGCCGGGAGCCCCTCGTAGGTGGTGATGTCCTCGACGCGGGCCCGCTTGCGGACCGTCTCGACGATGTCCTCGGTCCGAACCGCGTCGGCGTCGAAGGCGGCAAGCAGCTCCGTCGCCCGCTCGACGACCGCGCGACGCTTGGCACTGCGGATGTCCTCGATATCCGTGACGACGATCTCGGCGCTGCAGGGCCCGACCTGCTCGATGGTCTCGAGCGCCGCCGCGAGGATGGCCGTCTCGACCTTGTCGAGCCCGCTTCCCACTGTAATCTCGCCGTAGGAGTTGCCGCCCTCAGAGCGAACATTGACGTCGATGCGGCCGACCTTCTTCGAGTCCTGCAGGTCACGGAGGTCGAGCTCGTCGCCGAGCAGCCCCTCCGTCTGACCGAACACCGCGCCGACGACGTCGCTGCGCTCGACGACGCCGGCGGCAGTTATCTCCGCGTGTATCAGGTACTTTGCTGTCTCGTCCATTGCTGTCTCCGGTCCCGTCGCACAACGCTGGCGACAGGCCACTGCGACTATGGTTACGTAGGCGACGACGGCCCAAATAACCTGCCCACCTGGCTGCGGGGCTATCGCCAGCGGGTCCTGGCCACGAGCGAAGGCCGTCCGGGCGTCACTGAGAGAACCGGTCGCGCCGATGGAACGTCCGCTCCACCGCACAGCCGCCAAGCGGTTATCCCGCGCAACCACTGACGGACGCGTGTGTCCATTCACAACCAAGACGCACCGGAGTTCACACTCGAAAGCACCGCCGGCGGCGAGGTCTCACTCGCCGATCGCCTCGAAGACGGGCCCGTCGTCGTGCTCATCAACCGCGGCCACTGGTGTAGCTTCTGTGCCGAACAGCTACAGACCTTCAGCGAGGTCGCCTACGACCTCTGGTTGAAGCGGCTATTTGTATAAGGTTGATTCAATAACCTCTTATTGAAAAGGAGTGTTTATTGCTGGTAGTTCCAGAAAACTCATTCTCCGGGTGGTGCTAAGGCAAGATTCTCTCTTCGTTAAGAGCCTCTGAAAATCCCCTTGGACGTCTTGAGCCTGCCGTCAATCGGTGTCTCAAGCCTTCTATCCGGTGTCGGGATTTGGGCCAATTGGCTAACTGCTCGAAAGAGACTTTCTCTGGTAGGTTTGGAGATTCTGAGAGGGGAAGACTCTGCCTCTGGTGGCAGGGAATCCATTTGGTTTGTGCCACACCGTTCTGTACGGTGGGGTAATCTACTACGGCGCAAGTCTCTCTCTACCTGTCGCCTCATACTGTTCTCCACCCTGTCGGCATACTCTCTGAAGCTACCAAGCTCTCGCCAGTAGCTCATACCCGGTGTGTCGTGACTGCCGTCGTCGCCTGCTGAGAAAGTCGCGCACCACTCAAGACACCTCTCGTCGTACAAATCTGATGCATCTGTCTCAGTATTCATGAGGGGTTGGTTCTCTCCCGCCAACTCGTAGGGTAGTGACGTCGTCGCCCCACGGGTAGAGTCGATACCGTTCTCTGCGGGTGGGTAGCTATCGGACGAATGATGTCGAACGGTGATGTGACAACCCGTCGCTCCCTCCACGGTAGCCATGTGCTTGTCCTTGAGCAAGTCGAAGGCTTCCGGTTCGACGTGACCGGGGAGCCATAGGCCTGTATGAATATGGGTTCGCACCGTTCTATCCGCATGGGTAGGGTACTTTGGCGCATAGACTGAGACTGCCGCATAGTCTTCCGATGAGCCTCTGTCTCGAAGCAGGCGATACCGTGACTGGTAGTAGGACTTTGACGTCAGAGCTTGCGTCTGTTCAAGCAGAGGGCCGGTGTTGTCGTCTGCTGTTCGGGTGATGAGAACCGTCGTAAACTCGTCGTAGGAGTTCCAGAAATGCCTATCTACGTCCTTCGCTTTGGCGAAATTCTGTCGGGCCTTGTAGTGTGACCAATTGTGTTCCGGGTTGAATTGAACCGTCGTGTCTTCATATTCTGCGAGGTTTGATTCTCGTTTTTCCCTGAGCCATTGACGGAATTGGTCAACCGTTCTACTCGGGTGGGTAATTAAAAGGTCAGGCTCAAACGATTCAAGTTCAACCGTTACGTTCGTCTCATCAAGTATGTCTGTCATTCCTTGAAGGCACTCCGTCGCACTCATAGCAGTAGCACCAATACTACGAGAGTGAACCAGAGGATTTGCCAGACGAGTGTCCCCGATACTCCGATAACTGTCTCTGTGCCTGTACTATCGCTTATTTTACTATTTCTTGCTCGCATATTGAATTACAGACAGAAGCGCAAGCAAGGGAAGAAGTATCGAAACATTTGATTTTCTGAAAGCCCAATACAAGAGTGTATGGGTTCTTGTAGGAGCTTTTGACCCTTGCTCTCTCAAATCGCATAGAGGATTCAGTACGTATATCTAATCTGTCTTGTTCAGTAGTACGTGGTGTAGATACTTAAACCTTCTGAAGCTTTAACTTCTTTGACTTATCAGATTGAATAGATATTTCATTCAATACATTGATTTGAATATATAAAGTTTTCAGACTGACACATCTGTTTTTATAACAGATTTATATCATATTAGGACGGCCCTTAGCCAGCTCTGTCGCAAAGATTGAGCCATATTTCGTCAGGCGTACTGTTTTTGATAGCAAATTACATATCAAAAACGAAATATTTAAGTAGCTGTAGTGCATAGTATAATACGGGTAGCAACGATTCCAAGGATATTGCTACTCGTTAATGGTTGAGATATACTGTTCCAACGTACTCAACTGCTCATAATTAGGGTACCTCAGTTGACCGTGGCTTTAAGTGAGTGCCACTGTCCAAACTTGCTTTTTCGAGTCTTCACAAGCTGACTCTAAAATGTTTGTTGAAATAAACTATGTCGAACGAAAATAAAACTATGATTCGCGTTACAGAACAGGAGTTAAACAAGTTAGCCGAAGCCAGTAATCTCATGTATGGGGTTGAGAGACAAGTGCCTCGTGGTGCTGTCGTCCGGCGATTGGCAGAGAATTATATCGAGGAGGTGGGACAATGAGTACCGAACTAACATGGACGGTAGAAGTCTCTGACGACGAGGCAGAGGCTCTTGCCGAATTTGACGACGACCGCATTCAACAAGAGCTTGAGAGTACTCTCAGTGAACTTGCCTCTGCGTCTGCCAGACGCGACGAGTTACACGACCGCATGAACATTTCGGCAGACGACGATGAAGAATTGTCGGGTGAGGCACTCGAAACAGAAATGCGCAAATACCTACGAGGAGAGCGGTCAGACCCACGACTTGATTAAGTACCTACGATATATTACGGATAAGATGTTCTCTCATCAATACTTTTTTCAGCATTCCATTTTTTGCCATTATATTCAATAAATACGTTCGAGCTTTCAAATCTTCCCCTATATTCTTTAGCTTGTTCATCTCTTGAGTCCGAATCCGAGTTCTCTGCCCACTCATCCAAAGTCATCGGAACATCGTAAATCCCCTCACTGTCACCTGCATCAATTGCACGCGTTCGTTCATCTCTTACAGTTATATCTGAATTTTCAACTACAAATTCGTACTGTATTTCCACACTCTCGTTACGATTGTTGCTAACACCTCCAGCCCATTCTACGACCGGGGGAATAGGTGAGTGTGCGTCATTTAATTCTGCCCTAATATCTGTAAATTCTATGGGTTCTTCTGGGGTTCCCTCCGGCGTCTCCTCCGGCGTCCCCTCATCTTCGCTGTCTCCTTCTTCAGCCTCCAACGCATCTTCCCAAACTTCATTTTCATTATCACCAGATTGCTCCGAACTTACATCTTGGAAGCCACGGAATGTATTTGGGTCAACACATCCATCAGAATAATCTCCATCAGGAAGGGCCCCTGACTGACTGCATGCCTTGTCTTTATTCCTGCCAGTAGCCTCAACTGCACCTATTTCAATTTGACTCGGCTCACCACTATCTGCTTCGTATGCGGTTTGTTCTCCACCTTCAACAATAGTACCACCACAATAATCGCCAGAAGTGAATCCGTCGTTATGCTTGACATACACTAACTGGTCTTGTCCTCTCATATTTTGAATTATTCCAGTCCCATCGCTATTGACAGCGATGAGTCGAATAGGTCTACTTCCGTCACACTCTGGCAATCCATAATACTCCTGTGGGTCGTACTCTGTTTCCGTGGGTGTATCTGTGCTATCTTCGTCTCCTGAATTGTTCCCACCTGCACAACCTGCGATTCCAAGTGAGCCAATAGTAGACAAGCCAGCGAGAACATCCCGTCTCCTAATTTGGTCTAAGTCGGTCATAGTATCTAATTACTTGCCGTTTATATACATTTTGCCACACTGTCTCATTCCTGATAGTCGGCACAGCCAACAGGAGGGGTGGCGTCTCCACTCCGTGCGGGACGCAAGGAACCCTCCTTCGTTCCGCCTTGCGGAGGTAGGCGTAGAAGGCTGTAAGACGCGCGTGAGTCAATTTTTCGGGTTTACTCTTCTCCACCAAAAGGATTGAAGTCGCGGCTATCCTCGACGTAGTCACGTTCGACTATCTGGAGATAAGTCAGGGTAACGTCAAGGTCAGAGTGACCGAGTGATGCCATAAGACGACGAACGTCTATGCCTGATTTGATGGCTTGAACTGCATGGCTGTGGCGTAAGGTGTGTGCGCCGATTTTATGTTGAGTCCGCCCATCAACGTAATTTCCGGTAGTTCGTTGGAGACCTGCCGACTCAGCGGCTTCCTTAACAATGACGTTTATACGCTTCCCCGAGATTCTGTCTCGCTCATGTGTGGGAAATAGGAATGGTGATTCGTCCGAGTTGGGGACGGCGTCTCGGTATCCTGAATCAAGCCATAGGTCAAGATAGCGGTCAATATACTCTGGTGTATATGTGACTGTCCGCGTATCTGACGACTTGAAGGCTCCAATCCTGATGCTGTGGTCGTCTCTGTCAAGAAACCAGTCGTCGCGGGAATCGCCTTCTATACGGATATTAGCCAATTCTCCCCGCCTGCATCCGGTATCGAATAAAAGTCGGAGAAGTAACTGATTCCTCAGTTTCGGTGCTGGCGCGTGTTCAACCAGTTCCTCAATCTCTGTAGGCGTGAGGTAATGCACTTTCTCCTCACTCAGACTCTCCTCATCGCTACTCCCATCCTTCAAGAACCGTTTCCGGTCGTCGTCGTCAAATCGGTCATACGGATTCTCGGGAGCTTCTTCTGGAAGTTCGAAGTTAGGGCTATCTCCCATCTTCGCCAAATCTTGGTAGAATTTGGAGACGGCGGCAACGTAGGACTTGAGCGTTGAAACTGCGTATCCCTCACGTTTCATCTCGGTAAGACGGGCCGTCAAGTCGTAGTAATCGGCGTCGTAGACGGTCTTGTCCGTATTCTCCAACCAGTCGGCCCATTTCTTCACGTCGTGGGCATACCGCTTTCCCGTGGTTGCGCTACCCGTCTTTGACGCCTCTGTCCGTCGCGCCTGAAACTCGTCAACTACCTCCTGAAGAGTGAGCGTCATTACTCTTCCCTCCAGTAGTAGGCCGTTCCCTCGGGACCATCCTGTCGTTGCACTAATGGGACGGTTTCTTCCAACTGCGTGAGCGCACCCTGAACCTCCGACTCATCAGCGCCGGTCTTCTGTGCAACTTCCTCAACTGTGGTGCAATTAATCCCGTAGTTCTCTGGAGTGAAAGGCATCGGAATATGTTCGACCTGCTCGCGTGGGAGCGCATAGTTGAGTATCACCTTCTCAAGGTCGTACTTCGGCCCGGATGTACTCGATTCCTGCTCAACTTGACGCAGGCGAGAGTCCATTGAACCGAGCATATCCTGAATGGAATTGAGTGAGCGGATGACTTTATCTGAAGCATCTGCTTCAACCTGTTGCGGTTCACTCAATGAGCTATCGTGATGACCCTCAAGCTCACGGTACACCGAGGTTCGAATGAGTTCGGCAAGAGACTCAAATTTCCCTGATTCGACCGCATTATCCCATCTCGATTTTCGCTCCGAACTTACCACAAGATTAACACGTGGCTTATCAGATTGTTCACCCATACATTATAGATGAGTGCCTATTGTATAAGCCTTGATTAATATTACCTTTCAACCTCTGGTTCAACGACAACGTCGACATCCTCCCCGTGGTCACCGACCCCGTTCCGGAGTTAGTCGAGATGCGCGACCGCTTTGACCTGGATGTCCAGCTGCTTGCCGACCCCGACGGCGAGGTCGCCGACCGCTACAGCGGCACCGAAGAGACCAGTCACGGCCTCACCGGCATCGCCGGGACCTACGTGATCGACACAGACGGCGTCGTCCGTTACGAGCAGGTGGCCGACACCCCCGCAGACCGGACCTACGGGAACTGGGTCCGGTACTTCGTCCGCAACGACTTCGAGGACGTCTTCGCCCAGTAGCGCCGGCCAACCTACAAGGGCGTCCGGGCCGACGTTCGGGGTATGGACGACACCCAAAATGTCGGCGGTCGTGACCGTCTCGTTCGCTTCCTCCTGGCTGCCGGACTGAGTATCGCTGCGGTTCGCTGGCTGCAAAGCGGGAAACGCGTTCGCGGCGCGCTCGCCGGCGTTGGCGCACTCGTCTTCGGGTTCAACGCCACCACCGGCTACTGCGGCGTCAACGACGCCCTCGACGTCGACACGACCGGCGACGGGGTCAGTATCGAGTTCGACGAGTCCGACGGCGGGTCGGCGTCGAGCGCGGACAGCGCGGTGACCGCCGACGCCGGCGCGACGCAGGTCCGCGAACACTATCTCACCTGTGCGGACTGTGGCGAGCCAATCGTCGCGGGCCAGGCCCGCGGGCCCAACAGCGAGGGCGACATCGTCCACGACGCCTGCGCCTGAGCGGTATCGGGCTGGCGCAGTCGTTGCCCGGGTCGGCAGATACTTGTGACATGGTCCCATGGAACAAACCGGATCGCTATGCAACCGTGCCACAACTGTCAGGCGGTCATCGACGAGTACATCCTGGATAAACAACTCGAACCCCTGCGGGAGCTGACAGTCGACGACTTCAACCTCTGTGTCGACTGTACCACTATCGTCGAGGATGCGTGCGTGGAGTGTGGCGGTGCAGTGTACGTCCCCCGGACAGAGAGCGAGACGCCGGACTACTGCCCAGCGTGTCGCGCCGACCTGCTCAAACAGACGGGACAGGACCCCGGCTGGGTCGCCGACACGGCGTCGACCTGACGGCGCAGCTATCGATTGCGGTCCGTTTTTCTAGACGCACCCGCCAGCTCGGGCTCTGGAGCCATCGGAGAACGCGGGGGAGTCAGGGGTTCTTGATTAGTCATCCTTGATTACCAAATCTACATATTGTGGTGAAATGGAGAAAATTTCAGGCAGAAACTGCCTCATCACATGTAACATTTCATCAGCCTCAGGGGGCTTACCACTATCTCTTCCTACGAATATTTTCTCACGATTTTGCTCATTGATGTCGACTAATTTAAAATCGTTCTTGTCGGCAACTGATACAATATTCTCCCAATCTTGTCTATCGAAATTACCGATAGTATTAGCCTCGTTGATAAACATATGAACATTATAAGCTCCATTGGGGAATTGAGGTGCTATTGCATAACCGGATTTCGCGCCGTCCAAATAGACCATTACATATACTGGTGTTCCAGAGTTTTGTTTCGATAGTCGTATAGACTGGTTTAGTATGTCTTTTTTATTATTTCTATTGGGAGAACGTGGAAAATATTCCTTAGATTTGTCATTCGTTTGTGTCTCTGTATAATTTTGTATTATACTTTCTGCATCCAACTTATTTATCAATGATATGAATTGCTTCCCATCGATAATTTTGACATTGAGATTTTTCGCGGCCTCTTGTGCTTGAAGCGTAAAATCGCTGGTAGTCACCACAACGACAGAGTCTACGTTGTCCATTTGGTGTCTTAAGCTACTGTACTGCTGTATATCCGGGCTCCCCACCTTGCTATCCGGTGAGTATCGCTTGGCTTGTATCAGTTGTTTCTGATAGAACGGAGTGTTCTTTTCAGCAATAACGTCTACGCCACGATCGTTTGAGCCAGATGTAACCGTCGTGTTCCATCCTTGTTTCTCCCACAGTTCAGCAACCAACGCTTCAAATTCGTACTCGTCAATCCCCTGTAACTTTTTCAATATTTCTTCATCTGTAATATCCATATTATTCTATAGTGGTCAGTCGTTGGAAGGACATAAAACAACTGTCGCTGGATGATATCGCACGGTATGGATATTCGGCACTTGGCTATCAGACAGTCCAGGATAAGTGAACTGGACTGAGTACCGAAAGCCGTTATAACCTCGCCACCGAGTGAACTATCGGGAAACAGATTTCTCGCGAGCGTGCCCGGTAAGCGGATATCAACCGGGAACGGTCGAGCGCGTTGTTGGTACTGATCGTGAAGAGCCACTCTCCGAACTCGACGGTCGCTCACACAGCGACACTTGTGTCTCGTGTCGTCACGAGTACTGTGGGTCAACAGTCCTGAAACTGGTGCTTTATTTAAACCCCGTACCGTTGTCCCGGGTATGCAGACCCACATCGTCCCGGTCGGCTTCGACTACGACCGGCTCATCGCGCCGCTTGTGCGCGAGCAACTCGACGTGGACCGCGTCATCTTGCTGGAAGGGGCAGTCGGCTCCGAAGCCAACGTCGAGTACTCGCGCAACCTCGCCGAGAAACTGGAGAAAGACTACCAGAACCTGCTCGGGGCCGAGACCGAGCGGGTCGTCGTCGCCGACGTCTACGACTACGACGAGGCCTTCGAACAGGCCTTCGCCCTCATCAACGCCGAACTGGACTCGGGCAGCGAGGTGTGGGTCAACGTCTCGGCGATGCCCCGGACAGTTTCCTTTGCCTTCGCGACCGCTTCCCACTCCATCATGGTCGAGCGTGAAGGGGACCGCGAGCGCATCCACACCTACTACACGGTCCCCGAGAAGTACCTGGAGACCGAACTCGCAGAGGAGCTGCGCAAGCAGATAGCCCTGCTCGAGGACTTACAGTCCGGCGAGGCCGTCGACGACCGCGTCGACGAGCGACTGTCGACGGCACTCGACCTGCTCAACGAGTTCGACGAGCGCGGGACGACCATCGGCGCAAAGGAGATCGACGGCTCCCACATCGTCGAACTCCCCGTCGCCTCCTTTTCGAACGTCAAACCGTTCGAGGAGGTCATCCTCTTTACACTGGGCGAGCACGGCGAGTTCGAGTCCGTCTCCGAGCTGGCCCAGGCGCTGGCCCGTGATATGGGCGAGGAGTACACCGACTCCTTCCGCTCGAAAGTCATCTACAACGTCGACCGGCTGGGCCCCGGTGGGAAGGGGTACATCGAGCAGGAGGAACACGGGAAGTCCTACCGGACGAAGCTGTCGCGCATCGGCGAACTGTGGGTGCGAGCACACTCTGCGGAGGATCGCGAACGCGGCGACACCGAGCTGCCGTGACTGCCGGTGCCGTCGGCCCGGATTGCTGAAGAGAATAGTTCTTCAAAATAACTGCGTGAAGAAACACTACGCATTAGTAGCGACAACCGTTAGACAGACCTAGAATGAGCACCGTTAGAATCGTCGGCTGGACAGTCGTCGCACTGGTGCTGATGGCGCTCGCCGTGCCGTGGTTCCTCTGGGGAGCCAGCCAGACGGCCCTGGGTCTCCCGGTGTGGCTCTGGTGGCATATCGGCTGGATGGCCCTCGCCAGTGTGGTCTTCGCCGTCTTCGCGCGGACCGACTGGGGACTGGGCATCGAGGAGGTGAACACGCGTGGCTGATACGGCGCTCCAGCTGGGCATCGTCGGCGCGTACATGGTCGTCGCGCTCGCGGTCGGCGTCGTCGCCTATCGCCTGACCGACCGCACCGCCGAGGACTACTACCTCGCGAGCCGCACGCTCGGAACAGTCGTCCTGCTGTTTACGACCTTCGCGACGCTGCTGTCGGCGTTTACGTTCTTCGGCGGCCCGAACCTCGCCTACAGCGCCGGCCCAGAGTGGATACTCGTCATGGGGCTGATGGACGGCATCATCTTCGCCGTCCTCTGGTACGTGCTTGGGTACAAACAGTGGCTCGTCGGCAAGCGCCACGGCTACGTGACGCTGGGGGAGATGCTCGGCGACCGCTTTGGCTCGACCGCGCTCCGGGTCGTGGTCGCCGCCGTCAGCCTCTTCTGGCTGTTCCCCTATGTCATGCTCCAGCAGAAGGGCGCGGGGCAGGCCATCGTCGGACTCACCGGCGGCGCGGTCCCGTTCTGGGTCGGTGCGGGCGGTATCACATTGTTCATGGTGCTGTACGTCGCGCTCTCGGGGATGCGCGGGGTCGCCTGGACCGACACGCTCCAGGGACTCTTTATGCTCTCGCTCGTCTGGGTCGCGGTCGCGTGGGTCCTCTCGGCCGTCGGTGGCGCCGGCGAGGCCACCGCCGCGCTAGCGGTGGAGAACCCCGATTTCCTCGGTCTGGGCGGCGGTCTCTACACACCCCAGTATATCATCTCCACGGCGGTGAGCATCGCCTTCGGCGTGACGATGTTCCCCCAGATAAACCAGCGCTTTTTCGCCGCCGGCTCGAAGAAAGTTCTCAAGCGTACGTTCGCGCTGTGGCCGATACTCGTCGTACTCCTCTTTGTCCCGGCGTTCATGCTGGGCGCCTGGGCGGCCGGGCTCGGTGTCACAGTCCCGGAGGGAGGCAACGTCATCCCCGCGATACTGGGCGAGTACACGCCGACCTGGTTCGCCGCCCTGGTCATCGCCGGTGCGATGGCCGCGATGATGTCCTCCAGTGACTCCATGCTGCTCTCTGGGTCGTCATATCTGACACGGGACCTCTACCGGCCCCTGACCGGTCGCGACGAGGAAAGCGACGAGAGCCGGGAGACGCTCGTTGCTCGCGTGGGCGTCGTCGTCTTTGCGACCCTCTCTTTCGTCGCCAGCCTCTACACGCCGGGGACGCTCGTCCAGATCGGCGACACCGCCTTCAGCGGCTTCGCACAGCTCACGGTGCCGGTCGCGCTGGCGCTGTACTGGCAGGGGACCACCCGTCGCGGGATGTACGCCGGCGTCCTCGGGAGCCAACTGTTCTACGGGCTGCACGTCTTCCCCGTCGTCTCGACGCTTTCGGGACTGGTCGGCACCGACGTCGCCGTGCCAGCGACGTATTTCGGCTGGACACCCGGGGTCGTCGGTATCCTCGTCGGCGCCTCGCTGACCGTGGGCGTCTCGCTGGTGACGGCGCCCGCCGCGACCGAGGACCGGACCGCCTACGCCGTCTCCGGCGTCGAGAGCGACTGAGCGGCCATCGCTTCCACGTGTCCCACTGACAGGTGTCCACCGACACCTGCTGGCTGCCATGCCAAACCGAAGTCGTTTAGCCCCCGGTTGGCTCATAAACAGATAATGGTGCGTCGAGCAGACCGTCCGACCCTTCTCGTACCCGTAGTAGGGGTCCCCACGCCCCACTAATACACCTCCTCGACGCCCGCACCGGTTTTCGACTACCCCAACAGCAGATTCGACATGAGTGACACACAGGACCCACCGACCGACGAACCGCCAGCCGACGACCAGCTCACCGGCGAGTACGACCCAGCCGACATCGAGTCCAAGTGGCAAGACCACTGGGTGGCCGAGGACACCTACGCCTACGACGGGGATAGCGCGGAGCAAAGCTCCGCGGACCAATCGAGCGGGCAGAGCCCGCGAGATGACGCCGACACCCGTTTCTCCATCGACACGCCCCCGCCCACGGTATCGGGCAACCTCCACATGGGCCACCTCTACCAGTTCACGCTGCAGGACTTCGTCGCCCGGTACCATCGGATGGCCGACGACACGGTCTACTTCCCCTTTGGCTACGACGACAACGGAATCGCTTCCGAGCGACTCACGGAGCGCGAACTGGACATCCGCCACCAGGACTTCGAGCGACGGGAGTTCCAGGAGAAGTGCCGCGAGGTCTGTGCGACCTACGAGGACGAGTTCACCGAGGACGTCCAGTCGCTGGCCATCTCCGTCGACTGGGACAACACCTACAAGACCATCGCGCCGGAGGTCCAGCGCGTCTCGCAGCTGTCCTTCCTGGACCTCTACGAGAAGGGACGGGAGTACCGCCAGCGCGCGCCGACCATCTGGTGTCCCGACTGCGAGACCGCCATCTCGCAGGTCGAACAGGAAGACGAGGACAAGGCCACGAAGTTCAACGACATCGCTTTCGACCTCGTGGCCGACGGCGACGGCCCAATCACGTGGGACGAGACGTTCACCATCTCGACGACCCGCCCCGAACTGCTCCCGGCGTGTGTCTCGGTCTTCGTCCATCCCGACGACGACGAGAATCAGCATCTCGTCGGCGGCACCGCTCGGGTCCCCCTGTTCGGCCAGGAGGTGCCCATCATCGCCGACGAGCGTGTCGACATGGAGACCGGCAGCGGCCTGGTGATGTGCTGTACCTTCGGCGACCAGAACGACATCGAGTGGTACCAGGCCCACGACCTGGACCTGCGGCTGGCCATCGACGAGTCCGCGACGATGACCGAGGTCGCCGGCGACTACGAGGGGCTCTCGACGACGGAGGCCCGCGAGGCCATCATCGAGGACCTTGACGGGGAAGGGTATCTGCTGGAATCGCGCGACCACGACCACACCGTCCAGGTCCACGAGCGCTGTGGCGTCGAGGTCGAGTATCTCGTCACCGAGCAGTGGTACATCGAGATGCTCGACAAGAAAGACGAGTACCTCGAGGCGGGCCGGGAGATGGACTGGTTCCCCGAGAAGATGTTCAGCCGCTACCAGCACTGGATAGAGGGCCTGGAGTGGGACTGGTGTATCTCCCGCCAGCGCGACTCTGGCATCCCGATTCCGGTGTGGTACTGTGCGGACTGCGGCGAACCGGTCATGGCCGAGAAGGCAGACCTGCCGGTCGACCCACTCTCGGACGACCCGCCGGTCGATAGCTGCCCCGAGTGTGGCCACGACGAGCTCACGCCCGAGGAGGACGTCTTCGACACGTGGGCGACCTCCTCGCTGACGCCGCTGGTCAACGCCGGCTGGGACTGGCACGCCGACGAGTCGGCAGACACAGCCGACTCGGTGGACGCAGAAGCCGGGGAGTTCACGATGGACAACCCCGAACTCTACCCCTTCGACCTCCGCCCGCAGGGCCACGACATCATCTCGTTCTGGCTGTTCCACACCGTCGTGAAGTGCTACGAACACACCGGCGAGGTCCCCTTCGAGAACGTGATGGTCAACGGGATGGTCCTCGATGAGAACCGCGAGGCGATGTCCAAGTCCAAGGGCAACGTCATCCCGCCCAGCGAAGTGCTCGAGAACTTCCCCGTCGACGCCGCCCGCTACTGGGCCGCCGGCACCTCCATCGGCGACGACTTCCCGTACAAGGAGGGCGACCTCGAAGCCGGGGAGCGCCTGCTACAGAAGCTCTGGAACGCCTCCCGGCTGGTCGACCAGCTCACGCCGGCGACCCGCCCCGCCGAGCCCGAGGAGCTCTCGGCCGTCGACCGCTGGCTACTGGCCGAGCTGGACGCCACCGTCGACTCCGTCACCGCGAAGTTCGAGGACTACGCCTTCTCGAAGGCCCGCAACGAACTGCGGTCGTTCTTCTGGAACACCTTCTGTGACGACTACCTCGAAATCGCGAAACAGCGCCTGAGCGACGGTGGCGATGCCAGCACCGAGTACACGCTGCTGACCGCTCACCAGACGTTCCTGAAGCTGTTTGCCCCCTTCCTCCCGCACATCACGGAGGAGCTGTGGGACCGGCTTGCATACGGAGCTGAGAGCGACGACGGCTCCATCCACACCACCGACTGGCCGGTCGCGGGCGGCTACGAGGCCGACCTCGCAGCCGGCGAGACGGCCATGGAGGTCGTCTCCGCCCTGCGCCGGTACAAGACCGAGAACGGCCTCCCGCTGAACGCCGACGTAGAGCACGTCGAGGTGTACGGCCACGTCGACGGGTTCGAGGCCGCCATCGCCGAGGCGATGCACGTCGAGACGCTGGACACCTACGAGGACGCCCCCGACATCACGACCGAGGTCAGCGGCATCGACCTCGACTACTCCGTCGTCGGGCCGGAGTTCGGCAGCGACGTGGGCGCCATCGATTCGGGCATCGAGTCGGGCGACTACGAGATAGACGGCGAACGGCTCGTCGTCGCCGACGAGTTCGAACTCGGTCCGGACCTCTTCGAGGTCGAGGAGACCCGCACCTACTCCGGCGAGGGCGAGATGACCGAGACCGAAAGGGCCGTCGTCGTCGTGCGATAGGGTTCGGATCCGACGACAAACCGGTTCCCTGATATTTATTTGCCATCGCCGATAGCAGCCACGTATGAGGCGACGGACGCTGGCTACGCTCGGTAGCGGTGCGCTCGCGGCCGGTCACGTGGGGGCCGTCGTCGCGCTGGTCGGCCGCCCGCTCCGGACCGTCGCCGTCACCGGGCTCGCCGCCGCCTGTCTCGGACTGGTCGTCGGCAGCCGCGTTCTGACGGACGAACGGTTGGCGGCCTTCGCCGAACGAAAGCGATTGATGTTGCTGTCGGCTCTTTCCCTGCTTGGGCTGGTCGGCTTGGCCTCGTGGGACGGATTCGTGGCGGAGCTCGGTGGCCAGTACGCCACCGCGATGGGTGCCATCTATCTCGCGCTCGTCGGGTGGGTCACGGTGCTACAGGTCGGCCAGAACGCGGAGAGCGACGCGGCCCGCGAGCGCGGTGCGACACTGTTGACGCTGCCGGAGACTGACCTCGTCGGTATCGTCGGTGTCGAACGCTACCGCCAGACGATGCGGCTGCTGGGCTGGGCTGTGGGCGCCCTGCTGGTCGGCTGGTTCGGCTGGCTCGCCGTCGTGGAGTCCAATCCCCTGTTTCTCGTCTTCACCGTGCCCGTCGCCGCCACGTTCCTGCCGGGGATGACGTTCACCGTCCACGTCACCGAAGAGGGACTTGTCTCTGAGAATACACTCGGGTCGTCGGTTCCCATCGGCACGAAGTTCACGTCGTGGGACGAGATCTCCGGTTACGAAGTCGGCGACGAGACGCTCACT
The DNA here is from genome assembly GCF_029338235.1 of Haloarcula rara. Classification (GTDB taxonomy): domain Archaea; phylum Halobacteriota; class Halobacteria; order Halobacteriales; family Haloarculaceae; genus Haloarcula; species Haloarcula rara. Next base: position 2,312,383 of record NZ_CP119785.1, on the reverse strand, counting down.
ATCGCCACGGCACTGGGACCGAACTTCACCTACGAAATCGGCGACTTCGACGACCTAGAGCGCGTTCGAAGCGTGCTCGACGAGTACGCCGTCGAACGGTGACACTCTCTGGAACTCTGTTGGGCCCGTCACCGACCGCACAGCTTTATTTTCCGCCGCAGTGAGCCACCAGCCATGCAGGGGAAACCGCCGGCTGCGCTGGGGAGTGGGGCTTACGTCGCGGGGGTCGCCGCGGCCGTGCTGCTGCTGGGCGGGCCGCCCTACGCGACGGTCGCCGCCGTCGCAGTCGGGGGCTGTGCCTGGGCATCGCCGCGGGCGGCCTGCTGGTTACCCGCAGTCGGCTGCTGGGCCACAGAGTCACGGTGCGGTTCACGGGGGCGCGCTGGTGGGACTGGGGCTCTGGGTGACCTGGACCGGGATACAGAGCGGGGCCGGCGGCCGCTACCAGTTTGCCATCGCCAGCGTCTTTCTCGCCGTCGTCGGCTGGGCCGTGATGGCGGGACGCGAGCAGCCGCCCGGCGACGCGGAGACGCTGGCCACGCTCCCGCGGACGACGGAGAGCGGGGACGACGGTCGCCGCCGGCAGCTCAAACTGGTCGTCGACGTAGCCGTCCTCGTCGTCGTGGCCGGCCTCTTCGTCCGGGCAGCGGTCCTGTCGGACCCCTCCGGCTGGCTCTTCGGCGGCCTCTTTCTGGTCGTGTTCCTCCCCGGAACGCGCTCGCAGGTCCGGGTCACGGACGGTGGGCTCGTCACCACCCGCTACGTCTGCTGGGTGGTCCCGTTCGACCTGACGCACACGCCCTGGATGCAGGTCTACGGCTACGAGGCGACCGACGACCGGCTCAGAATCGCGACGGAATTCGGTCCCGATCTGGTCTACGACCTCGACCGGATAGACAACAGCGAGCGCGTCGTCAGGATTCTGGACGACCGCGTCCCGCGGCTCTGAGTCCGCCGCCGACTGCGGCGTCACTGCTGTGGCTGCTGTCGAGTCGTCGAGTGCGCGCGCCCGGTCGGCCGGGCGGGCGGCTGCTGTGGCGGCTGGCCTGTCGGCTGCTGTGGCGGCTGGGCCGTACTCGCACCGGCGGGCGTGACGCCCTCGGGCAGGATGAACTGCAACATCGCGTCGGGGACGAACCCGATCTGGTGCTCGTCGGTGCCGGACTCGTACCGTTCGGGCGCCTCCTCGGCGTCGCCGCTGTACAGTTTCACGCCCTTTTCGGTCAGTTCGTAGCGGTCACAGCGAAACCGGGTGCCGTCGGTACAGATGACGTTCACGGCCAGGAGTTCGGGCGCGACGCAGTTAGCTGTCGGCCCGGCGTCGTTTCACCTTCTCCACCCGCGTCGCGAGCGCGAGGAAGGTCGCCACAATCGTCAGCGTCACCGCCCACCCGGCCGCGAGGTCGTGGGCGAGGACGGTGTGGTCGAAGTGGACACCGGGCCCCGACAGCAACGGCTCGCCACGCAGCCACGTGTGGTGTGGGCCGCCCAGGACGGGGACGAAGTAGTCCACGATGTCGTTGAAGCCGTACCAGAAGGCGGCCACGGCGACTGCAGGGACCGAAAAGGTCGCATAGCGGTGGATGAGGAATGCCTCGACGGCCATCGCCATATGCGAGAGTATCAGGAACCAGTAGAGCCACGGCGCGATGCCCTCGCTGCCGTTGATGACCAGCTGGACGTAGGGCGTCCAGAGGCCGAGCTTGATACAGCCAAAGAAGGCAAGCACGTGGAGCCACTGGAGGTCCCAGTCCAGTTTCCACGCCACAAAGGAGAGGCCGATAAACAGCGTGGCGACGGGCGAGTCCGGAATCAGGGGCCAGGCCAGCGGCGTGGCGGCGCCCAGTTGCCCGCCCAGCAGCGGCGGCGACAGGTTCAGCGGCTGGCCGGCGTAGTACCAGAAGCCAAAAAGCGTCCCGACGAGGTTGACGATGGCGATGGGCCAGGCAAGTCGGAGCCCAACGTTCTCGAGCCACTCGGGCAGTGGCGCCACGTAGCGTGGCAGTCCCTCCGACTCGGGTAGCGACGCGTCGAAGTACCGGGCGACGACCGACTCGATTCGCCGTCCCACCCGGTTCACAGCCGACATATCTCCTCGTGTGGGTTCCGGTGGTAAACCGATAGCGATTGTGCAGGGTTCTGCTGGTTGTATTTCGTGTCGCGACGAACCGCCACTGGGTGCTGTTACAGAACGTAGTCCAGGCGGCGAAATCGCCCGCAGAGCACAGTTCGAGCGGTGGAAGGACACGCGTTAAGTTAATCCAGTCCTAAGCCCGGCGTAATGCCTGAAGCTACCGATCTGGAGGAACTCCGCCGCGGTACTGACCTGGTCAAGCGCGGCTTCGCGAAGATGCAGAAGGGCGGCGTCATCATGGACGTCGTCACGCCCGAGCAGGCCCGCATCGCCGAGGACGTCGGCGCGGTCGCCGTCATGAACCTCGAGGCCGTCCCGGCGGACATCCGCAAGCGCGGTGGCGTCGCGCGGATGGCCGACCCCGCCTCGCTGGAAGCCGTCATCGACGAAGTCTCGATTCCGGTGATGGGCAAGGCCCGTATCGGCCACACCAAGGAGGCCGAGATTCTGGAGGCCGCGGGCGCGGACATGCTCGACGAGAGCGAGGTCCTGACGCCGGCGGACGACCGTTACCACATCGACAAACGGGACTTCACCGCGCCGTTCGTCTGTGGCGCGCGCAACCTCCAGGAGGCCCTGCGACGCATCGACGAGGGCGCGGCGATGATTCGAACCAAAGGCGAGGCCGGCACCGGTGACGTGAACCAGGCCGTCCACCACCAGCGCAACATCAAGGGGTCGATTCGCAAGCTCGAAGGGATGAGCTACGAGGAGCGAGAGAAGTGGGCCCGCGAGCACGAGGCGCCCGCCGACCTCGTCCACGAGACCGCCGAGATGGGGCGCCTGCCGGTCGTGAACTTCGCTGCCGGCGGCATCGCGACGCCCGCCGACGCGGCGCTGATGATGCACCACGGCTGTGACGGCATCTTCGTCGGGTCGGGTATCTTCGGTGCCGAGGACCCCGAGGCGATGGGCACCGCAATCGTCGAAGCGGTGAACAACTGGGACGACCCCGAGAAGCTGACCGAGATCAGCAAGAACGTCGGCAAGGGCATGAAAGGCGACGCGAACGCCGACCTCCCCGAGGAAGAGAAGCTGCAGGGTCGCGGCGTCTGAGCCGGGTTTTCGACTGGTCGCCGTTCACTATCGAAAGACGAAGAACCAAGTCCGTCGGCGCGTGACTGGGACTGTGCAGCAGACGGAGACCGCGGCGACCGACGCGAACAGGGGGCTGCTGGACCTCATCAGAGCGTTTCAGGAGGCACTCGAAGGGCTGGCTGCCAGCCAGGGACGGGTCGTCGCGACGGCGCTGCTTCTTGCCGTCCTTCTCGTGACCGTCGTCGTGATTCCAGCGGTGCTCTCGTGGCTTCGAACGGTTGCGGTCGAGCAGATGGGAGCGGGGTCGGGCAGCTGGCTCCAGACGATTGCGACGTACACGCCGACGACGTTCCGCGGACTCCTGCTCCGGATGGCACAGCTCACGATGCTGTCGATCGTCGTGATCTCGTTTCTGGTCGTCTGGGGAATCGCGGACGTCGAAGCGGCGCTCCGGCCGTTTCTGGCGGATCGGGACCCGACGCTCGTTCCGACGATACAGACGATTGTGCTCATCATGCTGGCCTTCGTCGCGTCGGACCAGCTCCAGCGGTGGATAGACCGCTTCAGCACCGCGCTGTCGGATTTCACCGAGCATCAGGAGGAGATTCTCCTGCGGGTCGGGCAGGTCACCATCTTCGTCGCCGTCGGCGCGACCATCTTCGCGGTCTGGAGCATCAATATCGGGGGCCTGCTCGTCGGGGCCGGCTTCCTGGGTATCGTCGTCGGACTCGCGGCCCGCCAGACGCTGGGGTCGCTCATCGCCGGCTTCGTCCTGATGTTCTCGCGACCGTTTACCATCGGTGACTGGGTCGCCATCGGCGACGAGGAGGGTATCGTCACCGACATCACCATCTTCAACACGCGTCTTGAGAACTTCGACGGTGAGTTCGTCGTCCTCCCCAACGACCGGGTAAGCGACAGCGCCATCACCAACCGGAGCCGGAAGGGGCTGCTCCGGCTGACGCTAGATATCGGCGTCGACTACGACACCGACGTCGACGCGGCCATGGAGCTGGCCCGCGAGGCGATGGTCGGCGTCAGCGACGTCATCGACTCCCCGCCGCCACGGGTCGTCCCCAAGTCCTTCGGCGACTCCGCCGTGGTGCTGGAGCTGCGGTTCTGGATAGACCACCCGACGCCGCCCCGAAAGTGGCGGGCCGTCTCGGCCGTGGTACGAGCGGTCAAGACGGCCTTCGAGGAAGAGAACGTCGATATCCCCTTCCCACAGCGCACGCTCACCATGCGCGACGAGTCGTCGTCGACCGAGCGACCACGCGGCGTGCATTCGGAAGATTAGTCGTACAGTCCCGAAAGCAGGAGTCCGGCACCGAGCACCCAGCAGCCACAGAGCCCTGCGAGGGTCGCGACGTGGAACAGCCAGGGCAGCCCGAAACCACCGAGCAGCGGGCCGTCCATCGCTGCCAGCGCGTGCGCGACCCCGACCGCTGGCGACCCGGCAGTCAGGAGCAGTCCGGCGAACGTCCCCGCGACCACCGGGAGCGTGAGCGCGATAACGCCAGCGCCCAGCCGCGTCAGGACGACACCGACGAACGCGGGGTCGAGCCGGCCGGCCTGGCGGACGGTGGAACCGCTGTGTGCCATACCGTGCCATTCTGTTCGCGAACTGATAAATATCCGCATCGAGCCCGGGGAACCTGAGCGGGAAAGCCAGACTCCCGTCGTGCGGTTACGACCCTGACTACGGGCGCAATTGGCTGTCGAAGCTATTATCCCCGGGCGCACGTACGGGGAGATATGAGCACGCCGCCGGGGGAGTACTACACAGACGAACGCTGGCAGAACTGGCTCGACCGCATCGAAAACGAGGGGATAGACCCCGAAGACGAAGACTCGGCTCGGCTCCTGTTGAACCTGCAGGACGACGCCGCCATCGCGGTCGCGAAAATACTCACCGACTACGACGACGGTGAGCTCGACGAGGAGACCGCGCTGTCGGAGCTAGCGGGAGTCCGGGAGATAGTTCTCGACGAGATAGATATCGACGACGAGGAGACGCTGATGCTCATCGACGGCGTGCAGACCTCGCTGGTCTGTGTCTTCTACGCCGCCGAGGAGTACACCGCCGAGGGCGTCGCGAGCGACGCGACGGTCACCGACTACGTCGGCGCGGCCGCCGACGCAGAGGCCGAGGAAGACCTCGACGCCGCGCTGGGCTACTGTGTCCAGGCGGGTACGCGGATCATCGACGGCGACGAACTGGCGATGGAGGTCGTCGAGGACCTCGAATACGGCCTCGTCTCGGAGTGGGTCAACGGACTGGACAGCCTCCAGACGGCGCTTTCGGACCCGGAAGTCGTCGAAGAAGACGAGAACTGAGTCGTCGCTGCCAGCGCTGGTCGGACTGGCATCGTTCGTTTTCGCGTCCGATAGCTGGCGGGTAGGTTTTTACGTACCACCACGTAAGTAGTCGGCATGGATTTGGTCGGGGACCGGCGAGGGCAGTCTATCCAGATCGGTGCTATCCTGCTCTTTGCCGTCCTCATCATCGCTTTCGCGAGCTACCAGGCCGTCGTCGTCCCCAACCAGAACCGCGGGGTCGAGTTCAACCACAACCAGCAGGTCCAGTCAGATATGCAGGACCTCCGTAACGCCATCGTCTCGGGCCGTGGGACCGGTGAGGACCGCAGCGTCTCCGTGCAGTTGGGCACCCGGTATCCCAGTCGGCTGGTGGCCAGAAACCCCAGCCCGCCGTCGGGGTCGCTGAACACCGTCGGCACGACGGACGAGAGCGTCGCACTACAGATATCGAACGCGCAGGCCGCCGGCAGCAACGCCCGTGAGACGGGCGACTTCTGGAACGAGAGCCAGACGTACAACACCGGCGGTCTCACCTACCGGCCCAACTACAACGTCTACGCCGACCCGCCGGCCACGACGTACGAACAGACCGCCCTCTACAACCAGTTCCCGACGGGCAACATCACGGTCTCGGACCAGTCCTTTATCGACGGGACCGACATCTCGCTCGTGGCCATCAACGGCAGCGTCTCGGCGTCCTCGACGCAGGCCACGTCGGTCGACGTCCGGTCCGTGAGTAGCTCGACACAGCGGGTCAGCCTGGAAAACGACAGTGCTGAGCCGATTAATATCACGTTCACCTCCCAGCGGTCGGCGGCCTACTGGGACGACCTCGAGACCTCCCAGCCAAACGTCACGAACGTGACGAGTACTCCCAGTGGGAACGGGTTCTACAACGTCAGCGTCGAACTCGAACGGGGCGAGACCTACGACCTCCAGCTAACGAAGGTCGGCGTCGGGTCTGGGGTTACGAAGGAGGACACCGCCTATCTGACCGACGTCGACGGCGACGGTGCGTCCGTCACCCAGGGCGAGACCACCGAACTGACCCTGGAGGTCCGCGACCGGTTCAACAACCCGCCGAACGACGCCGCAAAGACCGCCGTCTACGCACAGGCGGACACCGGTAGCCTGGACCGGCTCTCACGGACACCGGACAGCGACGGACAGGTGACGTTCGAATACACGGCACCTGAGTCCGGGACCCCTGAGACGGCCGTCAACTTCAGCTACGTCAGTTCTGATGCGGCCAATGCGACGGCATTTAACGCAGAAACGGTTCAGAACGTCTCGATGACTGTTGACGTGACAGCGTCGTCGAGTGGCGGCGGTGGCGGCGGTGGCGGCGCGTACAGCCTAAATTGGGCTGACCCGGAGCCAGACAACACCAATGCGGTCCTGTCAGACTGCACAGCGTCCGGATGCACGTGGGACGTCGGGGGTAGTAGCGATTCGACGCTGACGCTCAGGGTGGGCACCGTGCCGGCACTCGAGGGCTTCGGCGTGGAGTTCGCGGGCGACGACAGTACTGTGGGGAGCGTGTTGACCACGGACACCGAGACAGATGCAGACGGCGAGGCGACCACCGACTTCAACGCCAGCGAGAACGGTACTGTCGGTGTCTACGCCGCAAGTGGCGGCGCGAGTGACCTGTTCAATCTGACCGTCGAGAACGTGAGTTCGGGTGGTGGCGGCGGTGGCGGTGGTGGCAGCGGGCAAGCACTGGAACCGGTCGAGGACACAGTGACCAGTAATTACGGCGGAAACGACAATTACAGGATGACGTTCGATATCGAGAACACTCGTTCGACAGCCGTAACTGCAGTTAATTTCTCGGTAGACGATTTCGCGAATCAGGGAGCCTCGACCAAACTCGACAACGGCAATAGCGACGAGATGCGAATCGGCGGGGCGACGACAATAGCCAGAAATGGCAATACGAATGCCGACGGCACTACCTACGAGTTCGCCAGTAATGGTGGCGCAGATATCACTATCGGTCCTGGCGAGCAGGTGGAAGTCTGGTTCAGGTATTTCGAGAAGGACTTCGGAGATCTAGACTTCGTGGACAATCAAGCCGATGCCGACCTCGAGGTGACAATCGGACTGAGTGATGGTACAGTCCAGCGGTTCTACTTCGCGGCGCTCTAGCTGACAGGACGCGGACCGGGTGGCCGTTCTCCCTCAGTTAGCTAACTGCGTGGGATGTCGAGCAGTCACATAGGTCGACATCTGTCGAACTAGTGGACGACAGTCATTTATACGTACGGGCTGACCCTCCAGCAATGACCGCAGTCGGCATCGACGCGATGGAGATCTGGACAGGAAAGCTGAAACTGGACCTCGCCGAGACGTTCGCGCCGGCACAGGGAGACGACCCCGGCAAGTACACGAAGGGGCTGGGACTGCACGCCTCCTCGTTCCCGGACGTCCACGAGGATATCGTGACGATGGCGGCCAACGCCGCCCACCGGCTGATGGACCGCAAGGGCCTCGAACCCGATGATATCGGCCGCATCGACGTCGCCACCGAGTCCTCTTTCGACAACTCAAAGCCCGTCTCCACCTACGTCGCGGGCTGTCTGGAGAAGGTGTACGACGGCGACTTCCACCACGCCAACAAGGGCGAGCGGAAGTTCGCCTGTATCGCGGGCACCCAGAGCCTGGACGACGCGTACAACTGGATTCGCGCCGACCGGCACCGCGGCCGCGCGGCTATCGTCATCGCCACCGATACGGCACTCTATGCCCGCGACGACCCCGGCGAGGCCACCCAGGGCGCCGGGGCCGTGGCGATGCTGGTCGCCGAGGACCCCGACCTCGTGGAGCTCTCGCCCGAACAGGGCTTTGGCAGCGCCGACGAGACGGACTTCCTCAAGCCCAACCAGCAGTTCCCCTCCGTCGACGGGAAACGGTCGGTCAACGTCTACCTCGCGCGGATGCGCGAGGCCCTCGAAGACTTCGCGTCTGTCTCGGGCGACATCCACCCCGAGGACTACCCGCTTATCCCGTTCCACACCCCGTTCCCGGGGATGGTCCGGAAGGCCGCAGCGCTTGGCTACCGGCACATCATCCGCGACACAGAGATCGAGGACGAACTCGCCGAGGAGATCGGCTACCAGCCGGTGCCCGATGCATTCGACGACGACGACGCGTTCTACGAGGCCATCCGGGAGTACACCGACTCGCTGACCGAGACCGAACGCTACCAGGCGTGGTACGGCGAGACCATCGACCCGACACTCGAGATATCCCGCCACGTCGGGAACTGGTACACCGGGTCGGTCCACATCGCCCGCGCCGCCGGCCTCAAACACGCCCGCGAGAACGGTCGCGACCTCGACGGCACGCAGCTGCTGGTGGCCTCGTATGGCTCCGGCGCCCAGGCCGAGGTCCACGCCGAGACGGTCGTCGACGGCTGGGAAGACGAAATCGCCCAGCTCAACGTCGACGAACAGATTCGGACCCGCTACGAGCTGTCCTTCGAGGAGTACGAGCAGATTCACGACGTCCACAACCACGACGCCGAGGCCGACGCTGAGGCCTTCACCGAGCCCAGCGAGGAGTTCGTCTTCGACGGCTGGGGCCGGATGGGCGAGCGGACGTACAAGTACGTGGAGTAGTCCGGCTTTTAGCTGTCTCTCGTGACGAGGACAGGACTGGTGACAGCCGAATAGACCCGCTAGCAACTCCACTCAACCATCCGGTGAACAGCCAGAAAGAGCCGGGGCTTTCCGGCTCTCTGTATCTGGAGTCAGCAGGCCGACTATGATTCTGTGAGAGACGGCTAGGGCAACCCGCGCAGCCCGCCCAGCACCGTCTCCAGGTCGGCGTCGGTGACGGCCAGCGAGACGTCGTCGATGCGGGCGAGGTCCGGGGCGTGTTCCCAGATGTCGTCGCTGTCGAGGCCGTGCAGGACGACGGCGCTGGGCGTCGGCGAGAGCACCCGCATCGCTACCAGCGGCGACTCGCCGCGTGTGACGCCTGTAAAGACCAGGGCCCGGTTGGTCGACTGGCCGTAGAGCTGGTGGAACTGGTCCGAGGAGAGCCGGGTGATGGCGGCCATGGAGTTGATGACTGTGTGGCCGGCGACGGTGTCGGCCCCGCCCCGATGGAGCTCTTCGGCGTCGATGGCGTCGTACACCCGGTCGACGCCGACGGTCGCCGGATACTCCCGCAGGTCGTGGACGACGTCGCTGTCGAAGCCCGAGGAGAGGACGCGGGCGTACTGCCGGATGTGGTCGCCGCCGCGGTCCTCGTCGATGTCGAGTAAGGCGGCGACGAGCCGCCGGACGACGCCGATACCGGGGTTGTCGCGGCGGCCGCTCTCGTAGTCCGAGACGACCGACGGCGAGACGTCAAGCCGCCCGGCGAGTTCGGTCTGAGCGACGTCGAAGTCCGTCCGCCACTTTCGAAGCGTCGCCCCCGGGTCGTCGCTGAGTGCGACCTCGCCGGCGATCTTCTCGGCGAGCTCGTCGCGGGCACCCCGTGCCATTGGCTAGCGGGAGGGCAGTCGCGGACAAAAGCGTACCGGAGCAGGGGCGGAGCCAGCGGTTCACGCCCTGATCGGCTGGTCGGCGACGACGGCGTCCGTGGGCGTGTGGACGATGCGGACGACGAGTCGGTCGCCGTCGTCGACGCGACAGGCCCGTATCGCGAGGCGGAACTGGGCGGTCTCGCCGGCCGACCACTCGCCGTCGCCGGTGCCGATGGGGCCCTCCACCGAGTTCGCCGAGTTGTCGAAGATGTCGTCGCCGCGGACGTATTTGCTTGCGGGTCGCGGGTCGTCGCCCTCGGCGGGGAGGTTCACCAGCCGGCCGGTCTTCCCGCAGGCGTCGCTCGCGTCGACGACGAGTTCGATGTCGGCGACGGTGAGCGTGTCCCCGCCCTCGTGCGTGATGCGGACGACCTGCTCTGTGTAGTGCCCGCCGCCGCTGGCGTAGCGGTCGTAGGTCCCGGTGGACTGGGCCACCGTCGGGGCGGGGTCGGTCAATTGGTCCGTCAGTCCCAGCGCAGTGGCCGAGACAGTGGCGGCCAGCAAGAGTGTGAGGCCGACGAGCAAGACGACGCCGACGACGGGCGAGAGGGCGCGATCGCTCGGTTGACGGACGCGGCGAGGTGACACGGGCGGTCTGGGCGCGCTATCCGACAAGAACTCTTGCCGTCTCCGCAACCCCAGAGAGCTACTCGACACGCAATTTTGCGTGAAGCGCCACTGATGGGTAGATAGACGCTTCCGGGGAACTCTTTTCAGGATACCCATTGTAGGAGGACGTATGTCCAATACGACGCTCGATGACCGGGGGCGCCTGACGCTCCCGAAAGAGATTCGGGAGCGGTACGGCGACAGCTATCACGTCGTCGACGTGCACGACGGCATCAAGCTGATTCCGGTCGCTGGGGACCCCCTCGAAGCGCTTCGGGACGAGTTCGACGACGTGGACAAGACGGCAGCCGAACTTCGAGACCGGGCTCGCGAAGTGTCACTGGACGAGGCCGGGCGCTGAATGTACGCGGAAACGGACTTTCTCCTCGCGCTCATCAAGGACGAAGACTGGCTCGGCGAGGCGGCAGAAACGGTGTATCGGGACCACGAAGACGAACTCTGGACCTCACAGTTCACGCTCATCGAACTCCTGCTGGTCGCCTACCGGGAAGACCGCGATACCCAACGAGTCGTCACGAACGCCGCAAAATTTCTCGATGTTCGCGGCGACGTGGACACAGTGGTCACAGCGGCGACGTACGTCGACGACCACGGGTTCACACCGTTCGACGCGCTCCACCTCGTCGAGTCCGGCGGCGACACCATCGTCTCCAGCGACGGCACGTGCGATGGATTCGCGAACCGGCTGAATTTGCGCTCGGCCGACGAGTGACGCTCCGCAATCCATAAACGACCCTCGCGCCAACCACGGACCAATGGACTGGACCGAGAAGTACCGCCCGAGCACGCTCTCGGAGGTACGGGGGAACAACAAGGCCCGCGATAGCCTGAAAGAGTGGGCCGACACGTGGGACGACCACCACGAGGCTGTCATCCTTCATGGCACGCCCGGCGTGGGCAAGACCTCCGCGGCACACGCCCTCGCCAGCGACATGGGCTGGCCAACCATCGAACTCAACGCCAGCGACACCCGGACGAAAGACGTCATCAATCAGGTGGCCGGCGAGGCCGCCAAGTCGGGCACCCTCACCGCCGGCGGGGCGGGTCGCCGGCTGGTCATCATGGACGAGGCCGACAACATCCACGGGAACTCGGACCGCGGCGGGGCCCGAGCCATCGGCTCGCTCGTCAAGGAGGCCGGCCAGCCGATGATTCTCATCGCCAACGAGTACTACGAGATGTCCAATAGCCTCCGGAACAGCTGCCAGGACATCGAGTTCTCCCCGGTCCAGAAGCGCTCTATCGTCCCGGTCCTGCGGGACATCTGCCGGAAGGAGGGCATCGAGTACACCGACGCCGCCATCGAGGACATCGCCGAACAGAACAGCGGCGATTTACGGGGTGCTATCAAGGACCTCCAGACGACAGCGGAGGGCAACGAGCGCATCGAGGCCGACGACTACGTCTCTGGCGAACGGGACACCTCCTCTGGCATCTTCGAGTATCTGGACGTCGTGTTGAAGGAGGGCGACGCCGAGACGGCGCTGAAAGACAGTTACGACGTCGACGAGACGCCCGACGACCTCATCAACTGGATAGAGGACAACATGCCAAAGGACTACGAGGGCGCGGAGCTCGCGCGGGCCTACCGCTCGCTGTCGGACGCCGACCGGTGGCTCGGCCGGGTGCGTGCGACCCAGAACTACTCCTTCTGGCGCTACGCCGGCGACGCGATGACCGCCGGGGTGGCCGCCGCCCGCGACGGGGAGAAAGGAGGGTGGACCCGCTACGGCCCGCCCAGCTACTGGTCGAAGCTCGGCCGCTCGAAGGGGGCTCGCAACACCAGAGACTACATCGCCCAGAAGATAGCGGCCATCGACGGCGTCTCCATGCGGACGGCCCGCCGGGAGGTTATGCCGTTCCTCGCGACGATGACCCATCACTGCAAGAACCGCGAGCTGACCGTGGCGATGGCCGCGACCTACGAACTCGAGGCCGACCACGTCTCCTTCATCACTGGCTCGGGCGAGTCCACGAACAAAGTGCAGTCCGTCGTCGAGGACGCCGAACGGCTGCGGGAGGAAGCGGCCGTCGAGCATTCGGGCGGGGCCTTCGAGGGCGCCGTCGCGAACGGCGCCGGGGACGTGGAGGAGGATGTGGGCGGTGACGACGAGGAAGGGGATGACGAGGACGCTCAGGCGACCCTGGGCGGGTCAGTCAGCGACGATGACGACGGTGACGAGCCCGACGAGACGGTCGACAGCGAGGTCGCCGACGATGACGACCAGCAGTCCGGCCTCTCGGACTTCATGTAGCGGGCCGGAAAAACAGCCTTTCTAGTCCGAACTCGGCGTCGCGTCGGTCCCCGAGTCGGCCGACGTGTCGGCGCCGGCAGCGGTCGCGGGTCCGTCGAACGACCACGCGGTCGCGGCGACCATCGCGGTCAGAATCGTCAGCGCGGCGGTGTGGTGAAGCACCTGCGCGAGCGCGCCGAAGTTGATGATGGTGTTGGCGCCGAGCAGTATCTGGACCGGGAGGACGACCGTGGCGACGCCGGTCGCATACTTGATTCGTGACGAGTAGTCGCCCCGCCAGGCAGCGACCGTCGAGCCGATGATAGCGAAGCCGGTTATCATCGCGACCAGGCGGTGGAACCACTCGACGAAGCTCGCCCAGTTAGCCGGGAACAGATTCAGCCAGCCGTCACACAGCGGCCAGCGACCTTCACAGGTCAGGCCGGCACCGATGGCTCCGGTGTACACTCCGAGCAGGATGAGCCCGAAGGTAAGCGCCGTCGTCGCCGTGAGCAACTGGCGGAAGCGGGTGGTCATAGTTGGCACTGAGGACTCGATGTACTTAGGAATCGCTCTTTGCGCTCGCGGGGGCGACACCGCCCATGACCCAGCGTACATTTATACGGCCGCCTGACTGGCATTCCCTATGGGACTCGACGAGGACGCACTGGAGTATCACAGCCAGGACCCGCCCGGCAAGATAGAGATAGCGACGACGAAACCGACAAACACCCAGCGAGACCTCTCGCTTGCGTACTCGCCGGGCGTGGCCGCGCCGTGTGAGGAGATAGCCGCGGACGCCGAGAAGACGTTCCAGTACACGGCCAAGGGGAACCTCGTCGGCGTGGTCTCCGACGGGACGGCCGTGCTCGGGCTCGGTGACATCGGCCCCGAAGCGTCGAAGCCGGTGATGGAGGGCAAGGGCGTGCTGTTCAAGCGCTTCGCCGACATCGACGTCTTCGACATCGAACTCGACACCGACGAGGACGTCGACGTGATGGTCAACGCCATCAATGCGATGGAGCCGACCTTCGGCGGCATCAATCTCGAAGACATCGCGGCACCGGAGTGTTTCGAGGTGGAGCGACGGCTCCGGGAGACGATGGACATCCCCGTGTTCCACGACGACCAGCACGGCACCGCCATCATCTCCGGGGCGGCGCTGGTCAACGCCGCGGACATCGCTGGCAAGGACCTTTCCGACCTCGATATCATCTTCTCCGGGGCGGGCGCCAGCGCCATCGCGACGGCGGAGTTCTACGTCTCGCTTGGCGCAAAGCGGGAGAACATCACGATGTGTGACTCCTCGGGTATCATCACCGCCGACCGGGCCGACCACGAGGAGCTCAACGAGTTCAAATCGGCCTTCGCTCGCGACGTCCCCGAGGGTGACCTGGCCGACGCGATGGACGGCGCGGACGTGTTCGTCGGGCTCTCCGTCGGCGGCATCGTCGACGAGGCGATGGTCCAGTCGATGGCCGCGGACCCCGTCATCTTCGCGATGGCCAATCCGGACCCCGAAATCGACTACGAGACGGCCAAACACGCCCGCGACGACACGGTCATCATGGCGACGGGGCGCTCTGACTACCCGAACCAGGTGAACAACGTCCTGGGCTTTCCCTTTATATTCCGCGGCGCGCTCGACGTGCGGGCGACGGAGATAAACGAGGCGATGAAGGTCGCCGCCGCCGAAGCGCTGGCCGAGCTGGCGCGCAAGGACGTGCCCGACGCCGTCGTCAAGGCCTACGGCGACCAGCCGCTGCAGTTCGGCCCCGAGTACATCATCCCGAAGCCGCTGGACCCGCGGGTGCTGTTCGAGGTGACCCCCGCCGTCGCACAGGCCGCGATGGACAGCGGCTGTGCACGCACAGAGATCGACACCGACAGCTACGTCGAACAGCTGGAGGCCCGGCTGGGGAAATCACGCGAGATGATGCGAGTCGTCCTGAACAAGGCAAAGAGCGACCCCAAGCGCGTGGTGCTGGGCGAGGGCGACGACGAAAAGATGATCCGGGCGGCCTACCAGCTCGTAGAGCAGGGCATCGCCGAACCGGTCCTGCTGGGTGACGCCGAGAAGATAGAGGCGACCCGCCGCCGCTTTGGCCTGGAATTCGACCCAGTCGTCGTTGACCCCGAGACCGCGGACATCGACGCCTACGCCGACCGACTGTACGAACTGCGCCAGCGCAAGGGCGTCACCCGTCGGGAGGCAGAGGAGCTGTGTCGGAACGGCAACTACCTCGGGAGTGTCATGGTGGAGATGGGCGACGCCGACGCGATGCTGACGGGGCTGACCCACCACTACCCGCGGGCGCTGCGCCCGCCGCTGCAGGTCATCGGCACCGCCGAGGACGCCGACTACGCCGCCGGCGTCTACATGCTGACGTTCAAAAACCAGGTCGTCTTCTGTGCCGACACCACCGTCAACCAGAACCCCGACGCCGACGTGCTGGCGGAGGTGACCCGCCACACCGCCGAGCTGGCCCGCCGGTTCAACGTCGAGCCCCGCGCCGCGATGCTCTCCTATTCGAACTTCGGCAGCGTCGACAACGCCGGGACCCAGAAACCCCGGGACGCCGTCGCCGACTTGCAGGCCGACGACCGCGTCGACTTCCCCGTCGACGGTGAGATGCAGGCCGACACCGCCGTCGTCGAGGACATCCTCACGGGCACCTACGACTTCGCCGAGCTGGACGACCCCGCGAACGTGCTCGTGTTCCCGAACCTCGAAGCCGGCAACATCGGCTACAAGCTCCTCCAGCGGCTGGGCGGCGCCGAGGCCATCGGCCCGATGCTCGTCGGCATGGACAAGCCGGTCCACGTCATCCAGCGCGGCGACGAGGTGAAAGATATCGTCAATCTGGCGGGTGTCGCGGTGGTGGACGCACAGCAGGAGTAGCACCCGGTCACGAACGGAGTGAGTGACCGGCCATTTTCGCCCACGTTTTTCCAGGTGCCCTCCCCGGAGCGAGGGAAACGAGCGAGGAAGGGTACCTGCAAAAAGGTGGTCGTCGAGCTGGCGGGTGTCGCGGTGGTGGACGCACAGCAGGAGTAACTAGTTCGTCGGCCCGCCGCCGGTCGGTGGATGCAAAAAGAGCGCGTCAGCGAGTACCGCGATTCCAAGGAGCGACCCGACGGCGAGTGCGGTCGACAGTGAGACACCGAGCACGCCGCTGGCAGCGGCGGCCAAGAGGAAAGCCAGCGGGATGACCGCCAGGACGAGGTCGTACCGCGACACGGCGGTCGGGCGCGCCGACTGGTTCAGGTACTGTTCCTCGGGGCCTCGTGTTTTCGATTCGGTACTCATGCGGGGAACACCTCTCGTTGTATACTATATACCCGCCCCCACTTAAAATTTGAGCTGGGTGACGTTCTGCAAAGGTTCTCCGAACCACTTTCGAACGTTACACAAGTCACAATATAGGGAATTCATAACTTATCAGAATTCCACGCGCGTCTCGAAAGACGCCACTGAGTCCGCTATCACACGGTGGGAGACGCTCTTGTGTCCGCTATCACACGGTGGGAGACGCCACTGAGTCCGCTATCGGAGGATCACACGCACCGAGAAAAGGAGCCGCTGTCGGTCCGCTCCTGGCCGTCGTCAGTCCGACGCCTCGCCCCGGTCGGCTCTGGAGGGCGGCGGGACCCGCTCGTCCGAACTCGCTGATTCGGGCCGGAGACAGCGGTCCGGCTCGCCGTTGACGTGGTCGTACTGGTCGGGGGCGTTTGCCAGCGGATGGGCCGGGTTGTGGTCGCTCGCGATGCGTGCGGCCCGGACCTCTTCGAAGCCGTTGATGCGGGCCTGGATGCCCCGCCAGTGGAGTCCCGTCGCCGGCGGGACGCTGACCCCGTGGGGTGGGTCGTACGCCGAGCTGTGTGTCGCGAGCACCTCGGCGTTGACGTTCTCGGCCAGCTGGTCGTGGTCGATGAGCAGCCCGACGCGGGCGTCTTTTGGCGCCCGTGTCGCGAGGACGTCCAGTCCCAGATGCAGCGCCCGATACTCCGCGACGTTGTTGTCGGGGGCACAGTCGGGCACCGACAGTCGGACGACGCGCTCGCCGTCGAGCGTCTCGATGACGACACCGAGTCCGCCGGACTCAGTCGGTGTTCGGTCGCCGTTTACCGGCCCACCGCTGTGGGGTCGGAACGAGCCATCGGTAGCGATGTAGAAGTCGCGATGGTGGCTACGAGGCGGGTGGGCGATGTGAGGCGTCGGTGACTCATCGAACAGGTCTCGTAACGTCGGCCGGCCATAAGCGGCCATAAGATAGGTAGGACAAGCGGGATATTAAATATGTGGCCCGAAATCCTGGTAAACCGACGTACCGGAGTCGACGTCGCCGCCGTCCCGAGACCAGTTCACTCGCGGGCGTAGGAGTGGCCGACGAGGAGCGCCACGGCGTTGGCGAGCACCAACACGCCGAAAGCCGTCCTGACGGCCGAGGACTGGAGCCCGGTCGCCAGTAGCGGGAGATAGAGGAACGGGAGGGCGATGGCCGTCCAGAACGCGACGCCCCGAATGGGCGCCACGAGTGTGCGGCCGACGCTGGGGACCGCGTCGTCCACGAGGGCGAACAGTTCGTTTACTGACGAACTCGACATGATTTCACCTGTCATGGGCTACAGTTGTTATCATCTTATAACTGCGAGAGGTTTCGGTATATTTCGGCCCGTTTCACGGTACTAGACGGCTCCTTGCCAACCTTTCACAACCTATTTAGAGCCGTCGAGAGATTTTATATCGCGATCTAAGGCCGTTTTTGCTGATAATACACAGTACATACTGCTCGGGAGGTCTCAAGAGACTATGGACCGAGCAGCGAGATGGTCACATCGCCGTCAACTTCGGGGAGCCTGACAGCGTCGACGACGTGGTCGAGCACTGCCGCCCGCCAGTCCTCGACCTGCTGTTCGTGGTACTCGCGGTGGCAGTCGACCGAGTATTCAAGCTCCTCGTGCGAACGGAGTTCGTCGGCCGTCTCGTCCGGCGTCGGATACGCCGGCGCGTCCTCGTCGAGGAGCGTCTGTGGCGAGATATGGACCGTCTCCTCGGTGTCGTCGTCCGTCTGAACCACGTGCAGTCGCGCGCGCATCCGGCCGCTGAACGGCGGGGTGACACGCAGCACGGTCGCTGGCCCACCGCGAGCGTGGGCTTCCATCGCCGCGAGCAGGTCCTCCGCGCTGATAGCGAGGGACCGGAGCACCGACGGGTCGGGAGTCATCGACGACACGTACGTGGGCGCGATACAAAGCGCCGACGAAACGACTGAGACGGTCGGTTGTAGTCTCTTGCCGGTATCGTCGGCCACGTGCAACGATAACCGGAAAACAGCTACAACCGACCGTCTCACATCCGTTCGCTGTAGTCCCAGGAGTGGAGCCGGTCCGGTTCGATACGGATGCAGACCTCCTCGCGGGACGGTGCGAGCAGTCGCTGTGCGAGGTCGCTGTCGGTCCCGCCGAGATACCGCTCGATGAGCGCCCGCAGGACCGCTTTCTCTTCGTCGGTCGTGACCGTCGACGTCCCGTTGCCCCTGACACCGCGATAGGGCGGGTCGTTCGTCGACACCTCGAAGGAGACGTCGGGGTCGTGGTCCAGATACGAGACGACGTCCGCGTCTGCGGCCGTCGCACACTCGAAGGCGCCGTTCTGGTAGCGATACCACAGCGACAGCATCCAGAGGTCACCGCGGGGCCGCCGACAGCCAAGTCGCAGGGGGGCCGTCTGGGCCTCAAGGAACGCGGCGAGGTCCTCGCGTGACCACACACCAGTGACGGAAACCATCCCATAGTCGTAGCAGTTGCTGGGGTATCTATGCTGGGGTGGTACCGACCTGAAAAATCAGCGTTGATAATACCGAGGGTGGATTTATCATGGAGGCTAGTCAAAGTGGCGTAGCGTGAACGCGGTTACTGACTGGAGGTGAAAGGGTGCAAACGACAGCAACAGAGGAGATTACGGCTCTCGTCGTCGACGACGAACGAGACGTGGCCGAGCTCTACACGGCGTGGCTCGCGACCGAACACGAGGTTCGGAGTGCCCACGACGGGCGCGAGGCGCTGGAACTGGTCGACGGCGCCGACGTGGTGTTTCTGGACCGGCAGATGCCGGAGATGTCCGGCGACGAAGTGCTCGAAGAGATCGAAGCGCGCGGACTCGACTGCCGCGTGGTGATGGTCACGGCAGTCGACCCCGATTTCGATATCATCGAGATGCCCTTCGACGACTATCTGACGAAACCGGTGGGTCGGAGCGACCTGCTGGAGATGGTCGAGACGATGCTGACGCGGGACTCCTACGACGAACAGCTACAGGAGTACTTCGCCATGGCCTCGAAGAAGGCCACCCTCGAGGCGGAGAAGAACCCCGTCGAACTCGACGCCCACGAAGAGTACCACGAGGTGAGCGAGCGCGTCGACGCCCTGCGCGAGGAGGCCGACGCCGCCGTCACCGAACTCGACGACTTCGAGTCGGCGTTCCGGGATTTTCCCAGCGGGTAACCCTACTGGGTCGCGCCCAGCTCCACGGGTCGCTGCGCTCACGGCTGCGCCGTTCGATTTCGAGGCGCGTGGCGCCTCGCTCTCCCCGCTTTGCCTCGAGGATGCCCTCGCTTCGCTCAGGCATCCTCGCCGACCACGTCCTGGTCGGTCGGGCCCTGTCCGTCGTAGGACTTGACGAGCTCGTCTAGCCGCGCCGCGTCCTCGGCGCCGGGTAACTGCCGCGTCGCGGTCTCACAGTCGGCGTCGACGCCCAGTTTCGCACAGACCCGGTCGGTCGCCGCCTCGGCCATCTGCCGGTAGGTCGTGAGCTTCCCGCCGACGACGCTTGTCATGTTCTCGACGCCGTCCTCGGCGTGGTCGAGCGCGAAGAACCCCCGCGAGATACCCCGGCGATTGCCGTCGCCCTCGTCGGGCGCGTACAGCGGTCTGACGCCCCACCACTCCCGGACGACCGGGGCGTCGGCGACCGGCGGCAGCATCTCGGCACACTCCGCGATTGATTTCTCGACTTCCCACTCGGCCTCCTCGTACTCGTCGGGGTCCGAGACGGGGACGCTCGTCGTCCCCAGCACCGCCTGCTTCTCGTGGGGCACGACGATGTCGCCGTCGTCGGGGTCCCGACAGCGGTTCAACACCGGACCCAGCCGGTCGTACTCGACGGAGACCATCACGCCGCGAGAGGGGGCCATCTCCACGTCGAGGCCGGCCATAGCAGCTACCTTGCCGCCCCAGGCCCCGGCAGCGTTGACGACGTAGTCGGGCTCGACAGTGTCGTCGACGGTCCCGCCCAGGCGAGCGCCGGTCACGTGGCCGTCCTCGACGGTCAGCTCCTCGAGCGGGCCGTGCGGGTAAATCGTCGCGCCGTGGGCCTCGGCGTCGGCGGCGTTGGCCGCACAGAGCCGCGACGGGTAGATGGCCCCGTCGGGGACCCACATCGCGCGTTCGACGGCCGCCGAGAGGTCGGGGACCCGCTCGCGGGCCTCGTCGCCGTCCATCACCTCGGTCTCGATACCGATCTCCTCGCAGGCGGCCCGTTTCTCGTCGAAGTAGTCCGGGTCGTCCCCGGCGAGTTGGACGAACAACCCACCCGTATCGCGGATGCACTCGCCGGCTATCTCGCGGAGTATCCGGTTCTCCGCGATACACTCCTCGGCGCCCACACGGTCGGCCTCGGCGTAGCGGGCGCCGCTGTGGAGCAGCCCGTGTGAGCGCCCAGAGGTGCCACTGGAGATGCCACCGCGCTCGGCGAGCGTTACGTCGACCCCGCGCAAGGCGAGGTCGCGTGCGATGCCAGTGCCCGTCGCACCGCCGCCGACGACCAGAACCGTGGTAGTGGTTGCCATCGCACCATATTGGTTTCTGTACTTATGTGGTTGACGGCGAATTCACACTTTCACGAGCACTTTGATGGCCTCGCGCTCGTCCATCGCCTGATACCCCTCGGGCACGCCGTCGAGATCGACAGTCTTCGTGAAGATTGGCGAGGGGTCGAGCGTCCCCTGCAACACGTCGGCGAGCAAGTCCTCCGCGTAGGCCCGCACCGGCGCCACGCCGCCCCGGAGCGTTCGGTTCTGGCGGAAGAGTCCGAAGACGTCCAGTCCCGACTCGTCGACGCCGTGGGGGACACCGACGTAGCCGACGGTCCCACCGGGCCGACAGACCTCGATGGCGGTGTCCATCGCCGACGCGGCACCCACGCACTCGAGGACGTGATTTGCGCCGCCGTCGGTGAGTTCCGTCGCGCGCTCGAGGGCTTCCTCGCCGCGGGCGGAAACGGTCTCCGTCGCGCCGAACTGCTCGGCCACGTCGAGGCGGTCCTCGTGGTGGCCCATCGAGACGATGCGCTCTGCGCCCAGCCGCCGAGCCGCCAGCACGCCACACAGCCCGACGGCGCCGTCACCGACGACGATACAGGTGTCGCCCTCGCCCACGCCCGCGCTCACGGCCGCGTGATGGCCCGTGGCCAGCACGTCGGTCAGGGGGAGCACCGACCGCAGTGTGTCCTCGTCGTCGGCGTACCGGTCGGGCACCCTGACGAGCGTCCCGTCGGCGTGGGTCGACCGGATGTACTCCCCCTGACAGCCGCCGTTCTCGCCGCCCCAGGAGTCACCGTTGACACAGGAGGTGTGCAAGCCTTTCCGGCAGAACTCGCAGTACCCACAGCTGATGAGGAACGGGGCGAAGACGCGGTCGCCCGGTTCGACCGAGGTGACCGCCCCGCCCACCTCCTCGACGATACCCATCGGTTCGTGGCCGACCCGGGAGCCCTCCTCGCGGTCGCTCTCGCCGCGGTAGAACCACAGGTCCGAGCCACAGATGGCCGTGTGCGTGACTCGGACGATAGCGTCGGTCGGTGCGTCGATGGTGGGCCGGGGGACCTCCTCGACGGTGATGTCGCCGGGACCGTTGTAGATAGCTGCGCGCATAGCCCTCCTTGGACTGGCCGCTTGAAATTCGTTCGCCCCACAGCGGTAAGTTGCTCCATGCGAATGCTTCCGCTATGGACGCGCGAGCCACCATCCACGAGTACTACGACTCGCTACGACACGGGGCACCACTCGATACCTTCTTCGCGGACGACCGGCCAGACGACGACGCCATCGTGAAGTGTGGCGTCTCAGAGCGGCTGGTCGGCTCCGACACCGTCCAGGCGGGGCTGCGCGACCAGACCGCCTCGACGAGCGACTGGACCGTCGACAGCCGGGACCTGCGTGTCACCCAGCGCGACGCCGTCGCCTGGTTCAGCGACGACGTGGGCCTTGCCTGGACGGAAGCGGGCGAACGGTACGAGTTCGACACCCGATGGAGCGGCACCCTCGAACACCGCAGCGGGGACTGGTCGTTCGTCGGGATGCACGTCAGCGTCGCGACGGAGCTGTAGCGGCCCCCGGCGGGTACAGTTATGTCGACCCTGCACCGGAGCCAGTCGCTTGGCTCCCGTGTCAGGCGGCCGGTGCCGACACCGGACGTAGCGAGCTGGACCACAGCTGCTCCGGAACCTGTAGTAGGATGCATCTACTTGCAGCGTATCACTGTCTACAGCTGTCGAACTGGTACGTACATCGTGCGTAACTAATCGGTAGCAACGGCGACGCCAGACATATGTCAGATGAGATGGGCGTGAACCAGATGAACCGGCGTGACGTCCTTCGCAGCGGTGCAGTCGCGGGTGGGGGACTGCTAGCGAGCGTCTTTGCGGGCGGGAGTGTCACTGCGCAAGCTAGCGACGATCAGACCACTGTCCAGGGCTACATCAGCCACTCGTCGTACCGAAAGGTCACGGGCGCCGAGGACGTCGACTGCGTCCCGAACGTCGAGGGGTGGGGTGACACGTTCTACGTCGAGCGAGTGGCCGAAGACGGTGACGGCGAGACCGGCGTCTCCGTCGAAGTACCCGACTCGTCGGCGGGCGGTGGGGCGACCGAACGGTACGAGGCCTACACCGCGGCTGCGGACGAACAGGTCGGGCTCGCCGGGGGCCCCAGCGGCCACGGCCCCTGGCAAGAGTCCTGTGGGACCTGGGTGTTCGTCGGGGACGAGGAGACACTGGAGACGGACAGCGTCTATCGCGTGTCGACGGAGTCCACCAGCGGGCCAGCAGCGGCCGACTACGAGGGCGTCACCGCGACCGACAGCGACGGCGACGAGATCGGCTCGCCGATGGACCTCGTGGAGGTCACCCTCGAAGAAGTCCCCCCGGCGGAACGGTGGTCACAGGTCGGGACGCTCATCAGAGGTGGACTGGACGCCGGCTTCGGCGCGGCCGCGGCGATGGACGGTGACACGGCGGTCGTGGGCGCCGACGGAGCGGCCGCGGCGTACGTCTACACCCTCACCGACGACGGCTGGGTCATGGAGGCGAAACTCGGTGACGAGGTGGACGTCATCGGGAACGACGTGGCCATCAGCGGCGAGACCGTGCTCGTCGACGCGCCCAACGACGCGGTCGAACAGAACGACTCGGTGTGTGTCTTCACCCGGTCGGAGGACCGCTGGGAGAGACAGGCGACGCTGGCGCCCGACGACCTCGAGGCCGACGACGGGTTCGCCAGCGCGTTCGACATCGACGGCGACACGGTCGTCGTGGGTGCGCCGGAGGCCGACGGGACCAGCGAGGACAGCGACGGAATCGTCTACGTCTTCACCCGCTCGGACGAGAGCTGGAGCCAGCAGTCGAAACTCGAAGACGAGCGGACCGACGTGGAAGACACCGCCGGCGGGCTGGGCCATGACGTGGCGATAGACGGCGGTACCGTCGTCGCCGGCGCCCCGTTCACCATCGGCTACGACCGCGGCTACAGCGACGTCGGCGGCGCGTTCGTCTTCACCCGCTCGGACGATAGCTGGAGCCAGCAGGCGTTCCTCCGGAGCGACGACGCCATGGGCGGTGACCGGCAGGGCCAGTCGGTGGCCATCGAAGCCGATACCGCCGTCGTCGCGAGCCACAACGCACACAAAGACGACGTCTCCGGTGGCGACGCCGGCGCCGCGTGGGTCTACAGCCGCGACGGCTCGAACTGGCGTCAGCGGGCGAAACTCACCCCTGACGACTGGGCGCCCCGCGGCTGGTTCGGCTACTCGATATCGCTCGACGGCGACCGTCTGCTCGTCGGCTCGGACGTCTACGACGGGCTGGGCAGCGACGCCCAGGGCGCGGCCTACATCTTCACCCGCTCGGGAACCGACTGGAGCCAGCTGGCGAAGCTCACCGCCGACGACGGCGAGCCCTACGACAAGTTCGGCTCCGACGTCGCGCTTTCCGGCGACGCCGCGTTCATCTGTGCCGAGGACGGCCAGGGCGGAAGCGCCGCACGGTCGGGGACGGCGTACCTCTTCCAGCGGTGAGTCACGGCGTGGCCTCCCCACGGTCGCGTGAACTCTCTCGGGTTCGCCGCCCACTGCCCCCCATTGTGAGAGCCCTCGCTCGCCGGCATGGGCGCCTGAACTGGCGGGTGTGACCGACGCCGCCGTTTAATTCGGCCGTTTGGCATCGATTTTATGCCTCCGCGCTATCACGCAACGGTATGGCAGACCGACAGACACGGCGACAGGTCGTTTCGCTTCTGGCCGGGGCCGCGTCGGTGGGACTGGCCGGCTGTTCCAGCACCCCGGAGTCCGAAGCGACCAGGTCCTCCGGAGACCCGACGACGACCGCCACGAGGGTCGGCACGGAGTCGACACCGACCGCTGCGGAGACCGGCACGGAGTCGACACCGACCGCTACAGAGACCGACAAGGAGCCGACAGCGACGCCGGAGCAGACACCGACCGAGGAACAGGGCACGCCCACCACCGACCCACGACCGGCGGTCGATTCGTATCTGGCACCGGCGGGCAACTACGACGGAACTATCGTAGACGCGCGCGGGCGGTCCCAGATCACCGTCGGGGTCGGCGTCGAAGCCAACGGCGGCCCATACGGCTTCGGGCCGCCCGCGGTCCACGTCGACAACGGCGCCACGGTCCAGTGGGAGTGGACCGGCGAGGGCGGCGCCCACACCGTCGTCTCAGCCGACGACGGCCCGCTGGACTCCGGGGATGCAGTCGCTGAGCCGGGCGTCAACTACTCGTATACGTTCGAGGAAGACGGCATCTACAACTACCACTGTACGCCCCACGAGGGGCTCGCCATGAAGGGGTCGATAATCGTCGGCGACGACTATCCGACGACCGACTAGGCGGTTTGCGAATGCCCGGGAAGGGCTCCGAACCACGGAAAGAGCAAGCTCTTTCCTGCTCTCGGCTCGATACGCTCGCCGAGACCCTACGGGTTCGTCGCCACTGGGGCATTTCACGGCGTCACGACTCGCTGTCGCTCGTCGTTCCTTGGAAAATGCCCGGGGAGGGCTCCGAACCCTCGATCTCCGCATAACCCAGGTCCGGGGTGTGACGAGCACCCCACGGGTCATGCCGGTGTGGTACCGCATGAGTCGTGTGACCCTATGAGTGCGGCGCTATGTCCAGCTAAGCCACCCGGGCTCAAGTGCACTCGGTGCTTTGCCACTCGCCGTATTGAAGGTTCTCATCTCCCCGGAGACTGTGGCGCCCTCACACGGTCGGGGGATTTAAGCCACCGCGCTGGTATGCACCCTGCATGGATATTCCAGACCTCGTCCGGCAGGAGCTCGGGGACGAGGAGATCCAGGCCGGCGTCACCCTCGGCGACGAGGACGCGGTCTGTTTCACGTCGACACGAACGCTCGTCTACCGTGGCGAAGGCCTGCTGAGCGACGAGAAGGTAGAGGCCTACCCCTTCGACTTCGAACGACTGACCGTCTCGGAGGGGCGCCGAAAGACCAAGTTCACGCTCGTTTACACCGACGGGAAGCGGGACTTCGGCGTCCCCGGGAGCCGCACCGATGCCGTCCTCGAACGGCTCATCGAGGGCACGCTGCGAGCCTCGAACGCCATCGACGCCGAAGAGCAGGTCACCGGCGTCTTCCGCTTTAGCGAACTCACGCTCGTGATTACGGAGGGACGGCTGCTCAAACACATCGGTAGCGTCACCTGGGACAACGACTTCGAGTCCTACCCGTTCGACGCCGTCACGGGCCTTGACTTCGAGGAGGGGTCGGTCGCGACGGCCATCGTCCTCGCCGTCGAGGACCGCCCCGAACGAATCAAAGCGCCAAGCGACCAGGCCCCCGCGGTCCGCAAGACGCTCCAAGAGGCTCTCTTTGCGTTCCACGAGGTATCGTCGCTTTCCGACCTCAACGCGAAAGTGGCGACCGACGCCGAGGACGAACCCGACGACGGCGGCGGGCTGGGACTGGAGAGCGGCATCGACCCGCTGGTGAGCGACGACGACGATGACGAGGGTGACGGTGACGAGACGGCGACTGCACCGGCCCAGACGACGGCGTCGTCCGAGCCGAGCACCCAGACCGTCGCTCCCGCTCCCGACAGCGCCGACGACGGCGGCGACATCGCCGCCCTCGAACAGCAGGTCGCCGACCTCACGACGGCCATCGAACGCCAGCACGAGCGCATCGAGGCCCAGGAAGAGACCATCCAGACGCTAATCGAGGAACTACGGCAGGGTCGCTAAACAGTCAGGATACCGTTCGCCGGTTCGCTCTCGAGGTCTTCCTCCGGTCGGGACCTCGCTACTGCTCGCGGCTCCGCCGCTCGCACGTTCGGAGGACTCTCCCGTCGGTCGAGTCCTCCTACTCCACGGGTCGCTCCGCTCCCCGTTCCGTCGAGGTCACTCACTTCGTTCGTGACCTCGCTACTCTCTCCCCAGCACTTTCCGAATACACGTCGAGCCGAAGGGCCCGAGCTCGCCGCCATCGAACTGGACGAAGTGGCCGGTGCTGATTGCGGCGCCACAGCGCTCACAAGAGAAGTCGCCCTCCCGGACCACCACGTCGGCGTCGAAGCTGACGTAGGTGCCACCCGAGGTGGGACGGACGAGGCCGTCCTCGCGGTCGATGACGCCGCGCATCGCCGCGGTGTCGAGAATCTCGCGCTGGACGCCGGGGTTCGTGGTGACCGTCTCGATGCGGTCTATCGCCTCGGCGACCGACAGCGACTCCTGTTCCAGATGGGCAAGCAGTTCGACCCCGAGTTCCACGGGGTCGTGCGCGTCGTCGGGCACACCAGCCCCGACGAGTGCGACCGGATTAATCCTTACCGCCGGTCGAGGGTGTGAGAGCGGTCTCCCCAGTGTCAACGACTTGCAACTCGCCACCGTCCGACAAGCAGCCGATAATGACGATTGTCCATTTATAGAACTATATATAGTGATTGACGATGAAATCTCCAGACTTTTCGTGACATACATTTCAATATTCGGACAAGATTTATACGTGTCTGGTCCCTCCGTTCGAGTGCAATGACTTACACACCACTCAGCCAGTCGGTCGAGATGTACCAGACGACGGAGCTGAGCCTCTCTCAGATAGCGGCACGAGCAGGCGTCGACGAAAGCGAACTCGCCGCCGAACTGCGCTCCCGAGGCATCAGCCTCCGACCCGAAGACCAGGGCGCCGTCGGGACAACGACACGTAACTAACACCGGACGCAGCCGGCTTTTTATACAGACTCCCCGCTGACGCCCACCACAAGAGGTTTGACGGCCCGCACCACTCACACGTGTAGATGGACAGTCTCGCGAAGCGACAGCTGTTGGGGTCGGCCGCCCTCGTCGTCGCCGTCGCCGCCGTCGCCGCCGTCTTCTCCCCGGCTCGACTCATCGGGGAGGCCATGCATCTCGCCGACCACCCGGTATATCTCGCGGGCGTCATCGTCACGCTGTATCTCGTCCGCCCCTTCTTCGCGTGGCCGACGATGCCGCTCTCGGCCTTCGTCGGCTTCGTGCTGGGCATCGGCTACGGGATTCCGGTGGCGCTGATGGGCGCGCTGGTGACCTGTCTCATCCCCTACCGCTTTGCCGAACGGGCGGGCGAGCAGGGCGGGATGTTCGGCTGGCTGGGCGAGTCCGGCCAGCGCATCATCGAAGTGACCGGCGAGACGCGCGGTGTCCTGGCAGCCAGACTCTCGCCGGTGCCGGCCGACCCCGTCTCCTACGGCGCCGGCTTCGCGGGCGTCTCGACGCGAGCGTTCGTCGTCGGCACGTTCGTCGGCGAGATTCCGTGGGTCGTCGTCGAGGTCATCGCCGGCGCGTCGATGCGGTCGCTGACACTGGAAGGGCTCTCTATCGAAGCGTTGCCCCAGCTGCTGGTCTTGCTTGGCTCGCTCTCGGTACTCGTGCTGGCCGGTCCGACGTACCGACACTTCAGCGGTCGGCCCGACTCGTCGTGAACTCGAAGCGGGCGCCCCCGGACTCGCTCTCGGTCACCCGCACCGACCACCCGTGGGCGGTCGCGATATCCTCGACGATAGCGAGACCGAAACCGGTCCCGGCTTTGGCCGTGGTGTAGCCCCGTTCGAACACTTTCTCGCGGTTCTCCGGCGGGATACCGGGGCCGTCGTCGGCCACGTAGAACCCGGTTATGGCGTCGCTACCTGCCGACATCGTCCCCACGGTCACCGTCAGATCCGCCATGGAAGCGTCCTCGGGTGGCCGCCTGGAGATGGAGTCGTACGTCGGTCTGTGGCGGGCCGTCTCCTGTTCCGCGCCATCTCTCGGCCGACCGTGTTCCACGCTGTCCTGCCGAGCCTGCGAGGCAGGGCTCGTCGAGTGGTTCGAAAATTCCTCTTGGGAATTTTCGTCATCACGAGAGACGGCTTTGCCGTCTCTCGAACGACCATGCTCGACGCTGTTGCGAAACAGGTTCTCCAGAAGCTCCTGCAGCCGGTCCGGGTCGGCGTCGACGGTCGCGGTATCGACTAGTTCGAGGGTCGCTCCCACGGTGTCGACGCTCGCCCACGCCTCCTCGGCGGCCGTCGCGACGTCTATCCGCTCGACGCTCCCGACGGCATCGCCCTGGCGGGCGAGCGTCAGCAGGTCCTCGATGAGCTGTTCCATCCGGTCGGCGGCCCCGGCAGCGGCGTCCAGGTGACTGACGTCACCGGTCTCCAGGGCCAGCGAGAGCCGCCCCTGGACGACGTTGAGCGGGTTCCGGAGGTCGTGGCTGACGACGGAGGCGAACTCCGAGAGGCGCTCCTCACGGGCCTTTCGCTCGTGGATGTCACGGATGACGCCGGCGGTGCCCGCAAAGTCGCCCTCGCTCGGGAGCAAGGCGAGGTTGTTCTCCGACGGGATACGCTCGCCCCACTTCGTCACCACGTCCATCTCCAGTGTGCCGCTGTCGGTGTCGGGGTCCGCGAGCAGGTCCTGAATGAGCTGGTCGCCCCGCGCGAGGTCCTCGTCGGTCATAATGGTCCCGATGTGCTCACCGACCAGTTCGTCGGGCGTGTAGCCGGTCATCGGCTCGATGGCCTCGTTGACGAACGTGAAGGCGCCGTCCTCGTCGAGGGCGTAGACGGGGTCGCCGACGGCCTCGACGATGGTCTCGTAGCGCCCCAGTTCCCGGTCGCGCTGCTTCCGGTCGGTGACGTCGCGCATCACCCCGACCGAGCCGGCGAACTCGCCGTCGACGTCGACCAGCGGCGCGACCTTGTTCTCGGTGACAGTCCGGTTCCCGTCGGCGTCGATAGTTCGCATCTCGACGGTCTTCCACGTCCGCTCGGGCGAGCCAAGCAGGTCGGTGAGCACGTCTGTCCCTCGCTCGACGTCCTCGGGCGGGATGAACCGCTCGGGGTCGCTACCGACGATATCGGCGCGCTCGTACCCCAGGTGGGCGACCATGGCGTCGTTGGCCATCTGTATCTCCCCGTCGGCGTCGAGGATGTACATCGGGTCGCCGACGTTCTCGACGAGGGTCCGGTACTGTTCGAGCGTCCGTTCGCGCTCGCGCTGTTCGGTGATGTCGCGAGCGATACCGGCGACGCCGAGCAGGTCGCCGCTCCCGTCCTCGATGAGCGAGCCCCGGAACTCGTGGCGGATGCGCTCGCCGTCGGCCGTCACCAGCGGCGCCTCGAAGGTGGCCTGCCCGGTCTGGACGGTCCGCTCGATTGTCTCGCTGACCGCCTCGTGGAACTCCGGCGGGATGAGGTCAAAGGCCGTCATCGTCGAGAGCTCCTCGTCGCTGTAGCCAAGCACCGCAGTCGTAGTGTCGTTCCAGCGCAGTAGCTCGCCGTCGAGGTTGATGAGATAGAACACGTCGTCGAGCGTGTCGACGAGGTTCTCCGTGAACTCCCGCTCCCGTTCCAGTTCTCGTTCGCGTTCCTTCCGGGCGGTTATGTCGGTGATGAACCCCTCCAGCACCTCGACGCCGTCGTCGCTGTCGACGGACCCGGCGGGTCCGTCTTCCCTCGAGGTCGAAGCCCTCGCCCTCCCGACGACCCGCCCCCGTTCCCACAGCCACCGGTGTTCGCCCTCGGCCGTCGTGACCCGGTAGCTCACCTCGAACGGTTCCCCGGCTCTGATGCTCGCTTCGACCTGCGGGTTGATACGGTCTGCGTCCGACTCGTCGATGAGCGAGCCCCACACCACGTCGCCGGACTCGATGGCCTCGGCGTCGTAGCCGACCAGGTCGGCGGCGCCGTCGCTGACGAATTCCATCGGCCAGCCGGGCTCGTTGCGCGCCCGGTACACCATCCCCGGCAGGTTCGAGATGAGCGTCGAGAGCTGCCGTTCTGACTCCTGGAGGGCCGACTTGGCCCGGGTCTCGCCGACTGCCCGTCTGATACGGTTCGCCAGCACGGTGTACTGGTCGGTGCCGACGTCCTTCTGGAGGTACTCCGTGACCCCCGCGCTGATGGCGTCGCTCGCTATCTCTTCGTTGCCCTTCCCGGTAAAGAGGATGAAGGGGAGTTCCTCGAACTCCTCGCGGACAGCCTTCAGGAACACCAGGCCGTCCATCCCCGGCATATCGTGGTCGCTAACGACACAATCTATGGGGTCGGTGCGGAGTCGGTCCAGCCCGTCCTGGGCCGAAAACTCGTTGACCACGTCCAGGCCCTCGTCCGCCCGTTCGAGGTGCATGGCGGCGACCTCCGCGAACTCCCGTTCGTCGTCGACGTGGAGCACGCGGATATCGCCCTCACTACTCATTGCCACATACTATGTTTCCATCCCTATAAATCCGCCAGCAGCCGGAGTGTGGCGACTGCCACAGGGCCGTGGCCGGTCGTCGGGTTCTCGTAGATTCGTTCCGCTATCTGCCGGCTCCGGGGTCGGCATACGCCGGGAACTCGCTACGGAAGTCCGTCTCAGTAGAACGTATCGGCGCAGTCGTAGACGACGCCGTGTTCCGGGCAGACGTACTTGCAGTGTCGATGGTACATCGACCGGTCACACAGCGGGCAGGGCCGGCCGGCGTCGTCGCTCATACGACGGCGAACGGGCCACCCCCATATCCCTCTTTGGGACGAAATTGGAACAGTGTTGGAAAAATACCTTTTGAGACGGTTTGCCAAGCCCTAGCCGTGAACGACGCGCTGCTCGACAGTCGCGGCGGGCAACTGCTGGTCGGTCTCGCCGCCGGGGCCGCCGGCGTCGCCGGCTCCTACGCCGCGACCGGCTACACGCCGACGTTCGTCGCCTCGCCTATCGAGCGGACGCTCTCGCGGACGATGCCGGGAGAGGTCGTCACGGTCGCCATCACCTATCTGGGCAGCCTCGGCCAGCAGCTGAACCTGGCCACGGCCCTCGCCCTGACCTGGCTCCTGTTTACTGCGGGCATCACCGCCGCCGTCCTCGCCGGCCGCGAGACCAACAACCGCCTGCTCCCGACCGTCGGGACGGCGGTGGTCACCTGGCTCGTCACCGCCGCCGTCACCCGGACGCTCGTCCCCGCAGTGGGGCCGGTCGTCCCGGCAGTCGCCGTCGTCGCGCTCGCCCAGGCGTTCGACGCCTATCGAGGCAGTACGGACCCGATATCCTCGAAACGCCGACAGGCCCTCTCGACGGTCGGGGTCGCGCTGGGCGCCACCGCAGTCGGTGTCAGTGTCGGCCAGCGACAGCGTTCGATGGGCGAGACGGCCCCGCCGCTGGACGCCGAGGGCGTGGACAACGAGGACCTCCAGGCGAAACTCGACACCGCCGAGGGCAACTCCTTCGATATCGACGGCATCGAGCCGCTCGTGAGCGAGAACTTCTTCGAGGTCGACATCAACTCCATCGACCCCAACCCGACGGCCGAGGACTACACCCTCTCGATAACGGGCGCCGTCGAGTCCGAGGCAAGCTTCAGCTACGAGGACCTCAAGCAGATGGACGCCGTGAACCAGTTCTCGACGCTTCGCTGTGTCGGCGACCAGCTAAACGGCGACAAGATAGACACCGCCCTCTGGACCGGCGTCCCGCTCCGGCGTCTCGTCGAGGAGGCCGGCCCCCAGAGCGACTGTGACTGTGTGTTTCTCAAGGCCGAAGACGGCTACGAGGTGGAGTTCCCCCTGGAGGCGTTCGACCGCGGGCTGGCCGTCTACGGCATGAACGGCAATCTGTTGCCCCGGGGCCACGGCTACCCCGTCCGCGCCGTGATTCCGGGCCACTGGGGCGAGGTCAACACGAAGTGGCTCACGGAGATCGAGTTCCTGAACCGCGAGGTCGACGGCTACTGGGAACAGCGCGGCTGGGAGGGGACCGGCTCGGTCAAACCCACCGCGACACTGAAACACGACACAATGCTCGACGACGACCAGCGCCAGCTCGCCGGCCACGCCTACGGCGGCCTCCGAGGGGTCTCGACGGTCGAGGTGTCGACCGACGGCGGCTCGTCGTGGTCCGAGGCGACCCTCTCGGACCCGCTGCCCGCCGCCGACGGCGACGGCCCCGCAGCAGATGCCTGGCGCCAGTGGCAGTACAGCTACGACCCGCCCGGCTCGACGCATACGGTCGTGGTCCGGATGGTCGACCGCGACGGGAACGTCCAGACGAGCGAGGAGACCGACCCCGCACCGACCGGGCCCTCGGGATGGGTCTCGAAGGAGTTCGAGTCGTAAGACTAGCCAAGTCCACGTTCCAGTGTTTCAAGGACACGCTGCCACGAGTCGACATCCGCCTCGGCGTATCCCGCTGGTCTTCCACCCATCGCAAAGGAAAATCGCGGGAAGACCGGGGTGGACTCACGCCCCCTGACAGGGAGATACGGCACCAGGATACTGTGGCCGGCGTCGGGATAGACGACGTGGTCGTGGAAATGGTCGTACTCCTGTCCTTCGAGTCGCTCGACGGCTTTCGCACCGAGTTCGTCAGAGGGCCACATGGCGTCGTCGCCCCCAGCCAGCGACAGCACCGGTCCACCGATGTTCTCGACTGGAACCGTCGCGGCCTCGACTGTGTCGGCGTCGGCATCCGCCAGGCCACCACGGTACGTTATCTCGATGGGGACCGGTTTCCCGCGGAGCACGTGCCAGAGTGCAGCGAGATAGTACCGCCGCTTGAACCGGTAGTCGACGTGCGGAATCGGGTCACCGTCGGCCACCCACGCTGGACCGCTGTTGCCATTGAAGGAGATGCCCTCGAACAGCACACCGCTTGGAACGTAGCCGACGACGGTCCGGACCGAACTCACTCGTGCGCCCAGCAGGTAGGCGAGTTCGCTCCCCCGCGAGGTACCGACCACTCCAACCGGTACCGACTGGACGCGGTCGTGGTCGCGGAACCACTCGATAGCCCCTTGTGTATACTCGATAGGTACCTCGATGAGCTCTTCGGGGAGGTGTTCGTCATCGCGGTCGGAGTCCGTGCTGCCGGCCCGCTGGAAGTACGCGAGCGCCAGTACGGCGTACCCTTGCGACGCCAGCAGTTTGGCACGCGGCCCCGCGGGGACGCCACCGCCTGACCCGCCCAGCACGACGACACCCGGATGCGGGCCGTCACCCGACGGGAGATACAGGTCACCGACGAATTCCTCGTGCTCGTCTTCGACGGTGAGAGTGTCTACCTGCGAATCGAGCGCTCGGCGCTGGACGAACGACTCGGCGACTGTATCGCCGTTACGCTCGGCCCGCACTGTGAGCCGGTGACTGTCCGCAATCGCGCCCGGGCCGTCGTCCGCCCGTTCGACCAGTTCGGCGAACTCGACAAGCCCCATCGGGCGGACACCCTCGTAGTCGCCCGCGACTGGCGCCTGTTCGGTCAGGTCGATGTGGCCGCTCTCGTCCGTCTCGAACGTCGCCTCCCCGCGAAACTGACCCCAGAGCACCTCGAACTCGGCGACCAGCCTGACACGTTCGCCGGGCTCGAAGCCTGTACCGCGGATAGTGAGTTCCTCGTCGAGGAGTGGTGACTCCGGAGAGACCGAAATGGTGGGACCCATAACTGTCGTTCAAACTGGGTCATGGATTAAAATTCCGCGTTCTGTCTGGAGGAAATCTTCGGCGACCGTCGACACAACAGTTGCGACGAGTGGTCTGTCGTCCGGAACCAGTAACACCCATCCGCCTCGACACCAATCGGAGCGTATGCCCAGAGAGATAACGGGCGAGGTCATCCACGTCGTCGAACCCGACGAACACGACGACTACGAACTCGACGGGACCGTGGCTGAACTCGCCGACTCGCGGTATCTCCTCGTCTGCCGGGAGGGCGGCGTGCCCTCGTTCTTCGAGCGGCTAGTCGCCTTCTTCAAACGCGACCCCATCACGCCGGTGACCCTCGTCTCGGACGAGGGGGCCGAGGAAGGCGCCGAAATCGAGGCGACGGTCGATTTCACGACTGTGGACGGCGTCTACGAGGTCATCGAAATAGAGTAGAACGCGGGCGGTGAAAGGTGGCTCCGGTGTCACACGCTCCAGGTGGCCGCGGCGGTAGTTGTTGTCGCTACGTCAGCACTCGGACCAGCCACAGGACTCGCAGGTCTTGCAGCCTTCCGAGTAGTACAGCGACATCGAGCTACACTCGGGACACTCCGGGCTCTCGCCGGCGTCGATGAGGTCCTGCTGGGCGCTGTCAGTGCCCGCATCAGCCTGCGGGCCAGCGTCGGTCTGGACGTTGGCGTCGACGCTCGCGTCGCCGGCCTGTGGCCCGCCATCGGTCTGGTGGGAGGCGGACTGCTCGCGGGCCTCCTCCTCTTCGGCGGTCTCTTCGAGGGTGACCTGCTGCGGGTAGGCCTTGTCGACGTCGCCGTCGAGGTAGCGACGCAGGGCCGTGCCGATGGCGTCCGGGATGGACTGAATCTGCTCGCCCTTGTCCCAGGCGACCTTCGGCGACCGGATACCCTGTAGCTCGTCGGCAATCTCCTCGGGGTCGACGCCCGAACGGAGCGCCGTCGAGATGGTCTTTGCCAGCGCCTCGGTGAAGGAGGCGGTAAAGCCACCGGAGTTGCCGATGTTGGCGAACAGCTCGAACGGTCGCTCGGCCTCGGGGTCCTCGTTGATGTTGACGTAGAGTTTCCCGTAGCCGGTGTCGATGCGCTGGGTGACGCCGTGGAGCACGTCGGGACGCGAGCGCTTGCGGGCGAACTCGCTCTGTTCGCCGTCGGCGACCGACAGCATCCCCTCGACGGAGTCCTCCAGTGCGGCCTGGACCGCGTCGTCCTCGAGGAAGCCCTCGATACCGCCGAACATATCTTCCAGCTGGGCGACCAGTTCCTCGGTGTCCATGTCCGAGAACTCGGTGTTCTGGGCACGGGTGGTCAGCACCTGCTTGCTTCGGGTGCCGTCGCGGTAGTAGGTGACGCCCTTCCCGCCGTGGTCGTAGATGTACTGGAACACCTCGGCGGCGTCCTCGATAGTCGAGTCGTTCGGGGCGTTGACGGTCTTCGAGATAGCGGAGTCGACGCCCTCCTGGCAGGCGACCTGGATGCCGGCGTGGTCACGCGCCGAGAGGTCGCCGGTGGTGACGAACAGCTCGCCGATGGCGTCCGGGACGGTGGTCAGCCCGTCGACGCCGTCGAACTCGTTGTTGGCCATCTGCTCCTGGGCCTCTTCCTTGACGGCCTCGACGTCGATGTCGTTCTCCTCCAGAGCCCGGAGGAAGTAGTCGTCGAACTCGACGAGCATCTCGTCGCCCTGGACGTCGTCGGAGACGTTTTTGTAGTAGGCGACGTTGTAGATGGGCTCACACCCGCCGGTGGTGTTGCCAATCATCGACGTGGTGCCGGTGGGCGCGATGGTCGTCGTGTTGTGGTTCCGGATGGGGAAGCCTTCGGCCCAGTCGTCGGCGTCCTCGCCGGTCTGTTTCTCGAACCACTCGCGGTACTCCGTCGGGTTCGCGTACTTGGAGTTGTCCCACTCCTCGAAGACGCCGCGGTCCTCAGCGAGTTCGCGGCTGGCTTTCTTCGAGCCGTGGTTGATGTGGCGCATCACCTGACGGGCGATCTCGTTGGCCTCGGGCGAGCCGTACTCGACGCCGAGCTGGATGTACAGCTGGGCCAGTCCCATGATACCCAGGCCGATTTTCCGCATCTCGCGGACCTTCTGCTCTATCTTCTCGACCGGGAAGTCAGACATCGTGACGACGTTCTCGAGGAAGCGGGTCCCGAGCTCGATGCGGTGGTCGAGCTCCGCCATGTCCAGCGCTTCGTCGAGGAACGCCGAGATGGCTTCCTCCTGGGAGTCGTACTCGTCGGCGTGCTCGTCGGCCCAGACGCGGTAGTCCGGGGCGTCGAACGAGGCGAGCGTCGAGAGGTTGATGTGGCCGAGGTTACAGGCCTCGTACTCCTCCAGGGGCTGCTCGCCACAGGGGTTGGTGGCGAGAATCTGGTGGTCGGGGTGTTCCTCGACGTCGAAGGAGTGCTCCTTGTTCACCCGCTCGAGGTAGATGACGCCCGGTTCGCCGTTCTCGTGGGCGCCCTGGACGATGCGCTCGAAGAGCTTCTCGGCGGGAATGGAGAGCTCCTCGCCGACCTCGACGTGCTCGCCGAGGTCGAACATCGAGTACAGCTCCTTGGTCTCGGCGGTGGCGATGTGGGGCTCTTCGGTGCGCGGGTTGGTGAAGGTGAACTCCTCGCCGTTCTTGTAGGCCTCCATGAAGTCGTCGGTGATACCCACCGAGATGTTGAAATTCGAGAGGTGGCCCTCGACGGCGTTGCGGAGGTGTTTGGGAACCTTGCCCTCGTCGTCGATGAGTTCGCGGGCCTCTTCGAGCGCTTCGGCGAAGGAGTTGTGCGTGAAGTCGTCGGGGTCGTTCAGGCGCAGGGTCTCGGCCAGGGAGACGTCCTTGTTCTTGGCGTGGATGAACTGGATGACGTCCGGGTGCGAGACACGCATGACACCCATCTGGGCGCCACGGCGGGCACCGCCCTGGGCGATGGTCTCACACATCTGGTCGTAGGTCCGCATGAACGTGATGGGCCCGGAGGCGATGCCGCCGGTCGAGCCGACGGGGTCGCCGTACGGGCGCAGTTTCCAGAACGCATAGCCCATCCCGCCACCGGACTGGAACACCTGGGCGGCCTCCTTGGCGGTCTGGTGGATGTCGTCGATGTCGTCGGCCGGCGAGTCGACGAAACACGCGGAGAGCTGCTGGAGCTCGTCGCCGGCGTTCATCAGCGTCGGCGAGTTCGGCATGAAGGACAGCGACTCCATCTGGTCCTTGAAGGAGTCGGCGGTCTCCTCGACGTGGTCCCGGACGGCGTCGGGCAGCTCCGGGACGACGGTGTCGTAGGCGAACTTGTTGACGTTGTACACCGACAGCGTCGTCTCGGCGTCGTCCTGAGCGGTCGTTCCCTTGCCGAAGACTTCGGCAGCGAGCTCGTCCCGGCGCGGGTGGTCGGGTTTGAGCTGGTCGGGCGTGACCGCGATTTCGAGGTCCTGCTTGCCGGCCTCGAAAACGGCCTCGGCAAGGGCGATGTTCTTCGCGACGCGCTCGAAGAGGTCCTCGGGGTCTTCGACGAGGTCTCCGTTCGAGTCCTTGCGGAGGTAACGTGCGGGCAGGATGTTGTGGTAGGCGTTTCCTGTCAGCCGGTCTTCGAGGGTGTCCCCCTCGGTGCGCTTGATGGGTAGCGTGAGGTCGTCGGCGGTGAGCTCCGCGTCACTCATCCGTCGTCCTCCCCACTGTTGCGACCCGCTGGCGGCCGATGTTCCGTTGTGATGTGTTCCGAGTTCCGGTCATTTCTGGCGGCGAATAGGTATTCATGGATGCGGTATAACGCTTGCTTTCTCAGTTTCGTGTCAGGTTCCGTAGTTATCAGATAGACGATGCTACGGTGGTTGTGAGCGATGCCGACGGCACGGTACGGACTGCTCGTGTACGAGCACTAGCAACGGCGATAACTTCTTAATGGTGAGTAGACCGCAGTGAAAGTGAAATCGGAACCCCACTAACCGCCTGATAGGAGCGAGAAATCCAGTAGAAACGAGCGGGGGTTTCAGGTGGAGATTGTCGGCGACTGGGCCCCGATATAGACGGCCACAATCCGCGTCAGACGTGACGCCGTCCGGCGATTATTGGAGCATACCACCGCCGTCTTGCGATGCGCCCCAGCAGCGGCGGGCAACAACTCGCTAGACGGCGTGAGCGTGGGGAGTCGGAGCACGCCATCTCAAGTTCGTTTCAACCAGCTGAACGTTGATGCTACCGCTGTCGAAGCCACGAAGTATTTGTGTCCGCTGTGTGTCATAGAACGTATGTTCGCCCTATTGCAACTCGGTGGGTTCGGCACACTCGAGTCACTGCTCGTCGGACTCGTCCTGATCGCCGTCGTCCTGCTCGTCGGCCGCCTGGTGATGAAAATCGCGTGGCGGCTCGTCATCATCGGCATCATCGTCGTCTCGGTGCTGTGGCTGTTGAGCCTGCTCGGCTTCGGCGTGCTCTAGAGCCCGGCGAGGAAGTTCTCGATGACGTCGTGACCGACGGCCGTCAGCACGGACTCGGGGTGGAACTGGACGGCCTCGATGGGGTACTCGCGGTGGCGGACGCCCATCACCAGCTCGGTCCCCTCCTCCGTTGTCGTCGTGGCCGACACCTCGAACACCTCGGGCACTTCGGTCGCGACCAGCGAGTGGTAGCGCCCGCCTTGTAACCCCTGTTCCAGCCCGGCGAAGACGCCCTCGCCGTCGTGGTCGATGGGGAACGCTTTCCCGTGGATTGGCTCGGGTGCGCGGCCCACGGTGCCGCCGTAGGCGTAGACAGCCGCTTCCAGGCCCAGACAGACGCCCAGCGTCGGCGTGTCGGGGCTTATCTCGCGGAGCACATCCATCGTCACGCCCACGTCGCGGTCGTTCTTCGGGTGGCCCGGCCCCGGCGAGATGACGATGGCGTCGGGGTCAAAGGCCCGCACGTCCGCCAGGGAGGCCGTGTTCCGGACGACCTCGGTCTCGGCGTGCTCGGAGACGTACTCGACGAGATTGTAGGTAAAGGAGTCGAAGTTGTCGATGAAGAGGACGCGGGGCTGGTCCCCCGTCGTCTCACTCGCAGCGTCGGCGCTCATCGCTCCACCTCCGCGCCGCCAGCGGTGGGTTCAACCGCCTCGCCCTCGCGCTCGATGCGCTCGACGGCCGCCAGCACGCCGTCCATCTTCTGTTCGGTCTCGACGTACTCGCTCTCTGGGTCCGAATCCGCGACGATACCGGCACCGGCCTGGACAGTGATGCGGTCGTGGCTCCCGGTGCCGTCGGGCAGTGAAACGCCTTCCTCGACCGTCGCCGAGCGGATGACAATGGCGAAGTCGGTGTCACCGCCCCAGTCGAAGTAGCCGACGCCACCGCCGTAGGGTCCCCTTGGCGAGCGCTCCAGCTCGTCGATTATCTCCATCGCGCGAATCTTGGGCGCCCCCGAAAGGGTCCCGGCCGGGAACGTCGCGCGCGCGGCGTCGAAGGCGTCTTTCTCCGGCGCCAGCGTCCCCGTCACCGTGGACTCGATGTGCTGGACGTGGCTGTACTTGAGGACGTTCATGAACTCCTCGACCCGAACGGAGCCGGCCTCGGCGACCCGCCGGACGTCGTTGCGCGCCAGGTCGACGAGCATCGTGTGTTCGGCCCGCTCTTTCCCGTCGGCGAGCATCTCGCCGGCGAGCCGTCGGTCCTCGACGGGCGAGTTCCCTCGTGGGCACGTGCCCGCGATGGGGTTCGAGACCACGCGGTCGCCGGCCACCGAGACCAGCGTCTCCGGGCTCGCGCCGACGATGCTCAGGTCGTCGTGGCCGAGCAGATACATGTACGGCGAGGGGTTGACCTCCCGCAGCGCCGCGTACAGCCCCAGCGGGTCGACATCGCCGTACAGCTCCCGAGTCCGGGAGATGACGCCCTGGTAGATGTCCCCCGAGAGGACGTACTCCTTGGCCGTCCTGACGGCGTCCTCGTACTCGTCTCTCGGCCCGGCCACCTCGGCCTCGCGAGTGAAGCCGCCGGTCGAGAGCGTCTCGGCCGTCGAGAGGGCCGTCTCGACACGGTCGGCCTCCGCCACTAGCTCGTCGTAGCGCTCGCCGGCGTCCTCGTCGGCGCGGACGACCGGCGTGAACACGAGTTCGACCCGCTCCTCGGCGTGGTCAAAGCGCAGCGTCGAGGTGGTCAGGACGAACTGCGCGTCCGGGAACCGGGAGTCGGGTCGCTCCATCCCGACCTCGTCGAGCCAGAGGTCGTAAACGGCGTCGTAGGCCAGAAAGCCCACCAGCCCGCCGTCGAGATGCTGGCGGTCCATCTCGGGGAACCCGCGCAGTTCGACGTCGGGCATCGCCGCCCGGAGGTCGTCGACGACGTCGCCGCCGTCGGTGGCCACGAGGTCGGCGTAGCGGTCGTCGAAGACCTCGACCTCGCTTTCCTCGCCGGTGACGGTGACGAGCGCTCGCGGGTCGTAGCCGACGAAGGAAAAGCGGGCGTGGCGGTCGTCCGTCTCGGGGGCGAAGGCCCCGTCCGGGTCGCTGGAGGCGACCTTCTCTGCGCTCTCCAGCAGGAAGGTGTAGTCGCTCTCGGTGGCGTCGCTCGTTCGCCCCGAGAGCGCGGCGTAGGCCGACAGCGGTTCGAGGTCGACGTCGAGGTCGGCCGCGGCCCGGACCACGACCGGTCGGTCTGTCTCGGCGTGCTCGAGGAACTCCTCGCGGGAGATATCGAGGGTCACGCCGATACCTCCCCGTCGGTGTTCGCCGCGTTCGCGACGAAGCGCCGGACCGCGTCGTGGTCTTTCACGCCGCCGCGTTCCTCGACCCCGCTCGCGGTGTCGACGGCGAACGGCTGGACAGTTCGAACGGCCTCGGCGACGTTGTCGGGCGTGAGCCCGCCGGCCAGAACCACGGGGACGTCGAGTGAGGCAACGACCTCGCGCGTGCGCTCCCAGTCGTGGGTCTCGCCGGTACCACCCGCACCCTCGTCGTCGACCGAGTCTACCAGCAGTGCGTCGGCGTGGTCGGCGTACTCGGCGATATCGTCGGCCTCGGCGTCGACAGCGGCGACTATCTGCTGGGTGACACGCCGGGCCAGCGCGCCCAGCTCCGCGGGTGCCAGCCCGTCGTGAATCTGTACGGTGTCGGGCTCGATCTCGTCGACACGCTTGACCGCCTCCTGGACCGTCGTCGGCATCGTCACCAGCACGCTCGTCACGAACGGGGGCACGCCGGCGACGAGTGACTCGGCGGTGTCCGCCCCGACTTCGCGGGGCGTCTCGACCGGGACGCCGTGGATGACACCGACGGCGTCCGCGCCGGCCGCGACGACGGCGTCTCGGTCCGCCTCCGCTGTCACGCCACAGATTTTCACGCGCGTCATTCCCCGATCAGGTCCTCCAGCTTCGCGGCGGCGTCGCCCGACTCGATGGCCTCTCGGGCGTGCTCGACGCCCGCCTCGTGGCTGTCGGCGACGCCGGCGACGTAGATGGCCGCGCCCGCGTTCGCGAGGATGATGTCCCGCTTGGCGCCGGTGACCTCACCGGAGACGATACCCCGGAGGTCCTCGGCGTTTGCCTCCGGCGAGCCGCCGGCGACGGCGCCGATGGCGTGCTGTTCCAGCCCCATGTCCGCCGGCGTGATGGTGTACTCCGAGATGGAGTCGCCGGTGACCTCCGCGACGGTGGTCTCGTCGTGGATAGCTATCTCGTCCAGCCCGCTCCCGTGGACGACGAGGGCCCGCTCGGTGTCCAGCCGGGCCAGCGCCTCGGCCAGGACGGGCACGAGGTCGGGGTCGTACACCCCGAGCACCTGCGCGTGGGCCCCGGCGGGGTTCGTCAGCGGCCCGAGGATGTTGAAGACGGTCCGCATCCCCAGTTCCTTGCGCGGGCCGATGACGGCCTTCATCGCCGGGTGGAAGACGGGCGCGAGCATGAACCCGATACCGTCCCGTTCGATGCGCTCCTCGACGGCCGGCGGTTCCGCGTCGACGTCGACCCCGGCGACCTCCAGCACGTCGGCGCTGCCCGACGACGAGGAGACCGAGTAGTTACCGTGTTTCGCGACGGGGACGCCCGCCCCCGCCGCGACGATGGCGCTCGTCGTCGAGACGTTGATGGTGTTGTAGTCGTCCCCGCCCGTCCCACAGGTGTCGACCAGCCCCTCGCGGTCGGGCTGGATGGTCCGGGCCGCGTCGCGCATCCCCTGGGCGAAGCCCGCGATTTCGGCCTCGGTCTCGCCCTTGGCCCGCAGCGCCGACAGCAGCGCCCCTATCTGGGCCTCGGTGGCGTCCTCGAAGACGAGCGTCGCGACCGCGCGTGCCTCGTCCTGTGTCAGGTCCTCGCCGTCAGTAACGCGCTCGATGTAATCCTGCATAGTGGTCACCAATGGTCTTTTTCGTGTTATAATGTACAAATCTGCACACTGACTTAAGCCTATCGGGGTGCCATCTTGCTCACCGTCGTGTGTGCCGAATCAACAGACGCCGTGCGGGTCCGGAATTCGAAACCTTCAATTATACCCCCCGGCAAGAAAGAGTTGCACGAGGCAGCGAGGGTTCGTGGTCTAGGTCGGTTATGACACCTCCTTGACATGGAGGAGGCCGGCGGTTCAAATCCGCCCGAACCCATTTTTCAAATCCCCAACACAAAATCCGTGAGAGATTTCACGTCATTCGGGCTCTGTAGTACTCCCAGGCGCGTCTGGGAGATGGGTTCTACAGTACGTGACAAGATTCCGTAATACGTGAGCGTCTCTGATAGGACAGTCCCACTTGGCAAACTGTCGGACAGGAACGCGGTGGTGGACATCGAGTTCGTGACCGAACTGGGCGTTGTGTTCGCTGTTGCTGATTCCGCACTCGACGCACTGAAACTCATCGTGTTCGAGTGCTTTCCGTCGCTGTTCGTTCCAGATACCGCAGTAGAAATCGCCCTCGGTGCGGATTTCCTGGCCCCAACACCCGATAGAACAGTACTCCGTATCGAGAGAGGCCCGTCGCTGGAAGGTCTCACCACAGCCCGCACACTCGACCGCGACCTGTCGCTTGCGCTGGTCGTTGGCACAGGCGTTCGAGCAGTAGGTGCCAGCACGGAGCGAGGAGGCATACCGGAAGTAGTCGCCGCAGTTGTCGCACTGAGTTCGCTCGTAGGCAGCCCCATCGGTGATACCGTGTCGGGAGAGCCAGTGGGATATCGTCGATTTGGTCACGCCACAGTCGTCGGCGATGTCGCCCGCTGATTGGTCCGCATCGGCGTACCGGCGCCGCAGAAAGTCGACGTCCCTGTAGCGACGGTCCATCTCGGGGCGGTCTGGGACCGCCTTCCCGTATCAAGTCCCGCAATTCCGGTCAGTTTCAGTAGCTTCTTACACCGGCCAGTGAACTTATATGTATGAACGATGCACTCGGTTCGGTCCAGTCGTTCGAACAGTTCGTCCTGCTGTCCGTCGCCGAGCTGTCGGAAGAGGGGGAGACGCCGGCCCACTCCTACGACGTGACCGAGACGGCCAAGGCGCGCATGGACGAGCTCGACCGCCCGCCCTTCGGCGGCATCGAGCGCCGGGAGGTCATCTCGGCGCTGGGGAACCTGACCGAGGCGAACCTGCTCGCGAAGGCGGAGACGGAGGACGCAGTCGGGAAGGGGCGCCCGGCCTACGAGCTCGCCGTCGCGAGCGACGACGTGATAGCGTTGCTGTCCGAGGACGAAGACGTCGGCGCCTACGCCCGGTCGCTCGACG
The DNA here is from genome assembly GCF_029338235.1 of Haloarcula rara. Lineage (GTDB taxonomy): Archaea > Halobacteriota > Halobacteria > Halobacteriales > Haloarculaceae > Haloarcula > Haloarcula rara. Next base: position 2,268,574 of record NZ_CP119785.1, on the reverse strand, counting down.
CCTAGTCGGACGAAATCGGGGTCACCGGCTGCTGGTCGAGCGCGGACGGTTCGCCGGCTTCCAGTCGCTCCAGTCGGTCAGTGATAGTGTGGACGGCCTCGCCGCGGGTACACGGTGCGACGTGTGCCAGTTCGTTCCCGTCGTACTCGGCCAGCCCCATCACCGGGAGGACCATCGCATCGTACGCCGACTCGGTCACCTCGGAATCGACCGAGGTCCGCTGGTAGAACGACTCAAGCGAGACGTTGTTCGAGAGCGCCCACTGCTTGAACTCGGCGACGCGGTTGAGGATGTACCGCCCTGCCTCCGTGTTGGCGGCCGCCGACTCGGGGGCGATTTGCTTGCCCCAGACGACGACGTTGTAGCCCGCTATCTCCTCGCGCCGCTCCAGTTCGTCGAGTTTGTCGATGACGGCCTCCTGGCGCGAGCCGGCGCCGTCGGGGAGCATCGACCGGACGTACAGTTCGACGTGGGGTTCGGTCTGATTCATGGTATCCGAGATATGCAGATAGGACTACATATACGTTCGGTGGGGAGTGTATGGACCTCCCGGGAGGATATAATCACCTAGAACTTGACCGGGAAAGGCCAGCGGACGGCTCCATTACTCGCCGTGGAGAGTCTCGTGCAGGCCGATGACCAGGGCGGGAACGACGACCATGAAGATGTGTTCCTCGATAGGAATGCCCAGCAGGTCGATGCCGGTCCGCAGCTGGATGGCGAAGACGCCGACTTCGAGGGTATACCAGTCCCAGACGTACGCGATGGGGTAGAGCGCGACGATGGTCTTTCCGGCCGGCCGCAGGGCGTCGGCCCGCCACAGGAGCGCCAGTGCGACGGTCCCCCAGACGACTTCCGTCACGAGGTAGGTGTAAGGACCGAACACGCCGATGTCGGGGAGCATATCCCACAGAGGGCTCGACCATCCTAAACGTTGTCCCCGGCCCCACGCGATGGGAACTAAACCAACCTTGATAACCCTTCACGCACTATCTCCGTCTGGGAACCACGATGGATATTTCTGACATTGCCACGAGAGAGTTTGTCGAGGTCGACGCCAACAAGCGGCTCGGGAAGGTCCGCGCTATCTTCGAGCGGGAGAACCCGAAAGGCATCATCGTCACGGAAGACGGTGAGTACGTCGGCATCATCACGCAGAAGCAGTTGGTGCAGTCCCACGTCGAGGACGACGCGAAGGCAGGGGCGATGGTCCGCTCGGCGCCCAAGGTCGAGCGGACGGCCGACGTGCGCAAGGTCGCCCGTGTCCTCGTGGAAGGCGGGACCAAAGTCGCGCCGGTGTTCCAGGGCGAAGAGCTGTGGGGCATCATCACCGAGGACGCCATCCTGGAAGCAGTTCTCGAGAACCTCGACGCCCTGACCATCGAGCAGATCTACACGGAGGACGTCATCACCGTCCGAGAGGACACCAACGTCGGCCAGGTCGTCAACCTCCTGCGGAAACACAGCATCTCCCGGCTCCCGGTGCTCGATGACACCGAGGGCCTCACCGGGATGGTCACCCGCCACGACATCGTCGACGTCGTGGTCCGGGACATGAACAAGGCCACCCGCGGCGACCGCTCGGGCGAGATAGAGCGGGTGCTCGATATGCCCGTCTACGACATCATGAACAGCCCGGTCGAGACGGCCGACCCGAGCGACTCGGTGCGCGATGCCGTGTCCCGGATGCTGGAACACGACTTCGCCGGCCTCGTGGTGACCGACGACGTGGACCACGTCATCGGTATCGTCACCAAGACCGACGTGCTCCGGGCGCTGACCTACACCGAGGAGGACCACATGGACGTCCAGATTACGAACATCTCCCTGCTGGACACCATCTCCCGGGCGGACATCCGCGAGGACATCAGCAGCGTGGCCGACAAGTACCAGGCCATGCAGGTCCAGCACGCACACGTCCGCTTCCACGAGCACAAGGAGAAGCTCCGTGGCACCCCGCTCATCCAGTGCCAGATTCGCCTCCGGACCAACAAGGGCCAGGCCGCCGGCTCCGGCGAGGGGTACGGCGCCGAGATGGCGTTCAACGTCGCACTCGACAAGCTAGAGCGCAACGTCCTCGAACGCAAGGGCGTCCAGGCCGACGAGGAGTACCGCGGGCAGCTGCTGCGGAAGCTGGGCGAGCTGTAGTCGCGCCCTGACCGGTCGTTTCAGGCCCGGAAAAACATTTGCAGCCAGACGCGCTGGAGCATCTGGACGGTGTCGGTCCAGCGGGTCCAGAGCTCGGTGACAGGGGCCGCCGTCGGTTCGGCCGGCGCCGGACGGCTCGTAATCTCCGTATGACAGTCCGGACACAGGTAGTGAACGGTGTTGCCGCTTCTGGTTCGCGTCCAATCACCGTCGTACCGACTGCTGTGGCTACACTCCGGACAGAAGAGCGTGGCTTTCGGCACACTATCGGCTGTTGGGGTATCAGGAGTCATTGGAGTGGGGAGGGCGTCACCTCGTTCACGATGCGGTGGCGGCCGGGTCGACGGCGACCGGCGCCACAGGTGCGAGAGGAACCAACTGGTCGGCGGCCACGGCACCACCGACCGCGGACGGGTCGAGTTGCATACTGTACCGGGTGTTCCGTTTCTACCGTGAAAAATGTTTTTCGGGATATAAATCGAGCTAGTTCAGGAACGTTCAGTCAGAATATAGCGCTATATAGGAACGGTGTCGGCATGAGATAACAGGGGCAGGGCGCCTATACGTCGTCAGTTCCAACGGCCTTTCATGTTGGTCACAGAACACGACGGCCGACTGCTCGCTCGTATCGAGGACGACCAGATGGTCTTCGAGGTCAGTTTCGACCGGCTCGACGCGACGGACGTGACGCTTCGGTTCCTGCGGGACGGCGAGAAGGTCGGAAGCATCTACAACGACGACGGCACCGAACGGACGATGGCCCGCCTGACCGTCCCCGGCGAGACGGATTTCATCAGCGTCGAGGTCCCGAAGGCTTTCGTCGCTGACATCGTCGACACCGCGGTCGAAACCGGACGCGTGGCCGACGAGACGGCTATCGAGGGGTATCGGCTGCGGGTGCTCTAGCCGAGACGGCCTCGGCCAGTCGTCGGTCGAAACGGCGTGAGCGTCACGTGCCGTTCGTCGTGTTGTCGTCGGTCGGCGCGCCGTTCGTTCCCCCACCGTCGTCGTCCGTGGGCTGCCACCAGTCCTCGTTCTCGAGAATCTGGTCCTCCTCGTCCTCGTCGACGGGACTGGCGTCGACCTCGATAAGGCGCTCGTTGTCGCCGAAGGGCGACCATTCGCGCTCCATCTCGTAGAGCTGTGGCTGGTCCGCGTCGTCGTCCTCGTCCGGGATGAACCCGAGGTCCTCGTCGTACTCCCCGATAGGAGCGTCCTCGGCGACGAACAGCGGGACGACCTCGTCGGTGTTCAGCCACCGGATGTGGTAGGTGTTGTAGTCAGTGAAGAAGGTGTCCCGGACGTCCCCGTAGTTCGGGACCCAGTCGACGACGCCGGAGACGAACGTGAACCGGGCGTTGGGATGGAAGTTGTCGATGAAGACGAGGGCCTCCCACCCGTCGCCGAAGACGCCGTCGTCGTCCTCCTGTGCAGCGGCGGTGCCGGACGCCCCGAGCGCGAGGGCCCCCGTGGCGAGCGCGCCTTTCTTCATGAAGTCCCGTCGGGAGTCGTCGATACGGTCGAGCAGTGTCTCGCTGCTGTCGTCGGTCATAATTAGTCCTCCGACCCTTCGTAGCGGATTTCCGGGCGTAAGGACTGGCCCTGCAGTTGCGGCCCTGCAATCGGCGCCCCGCCGCGTGGCGGGCAATGCAGCCCCGGTGACGACGGGGTAAAGCGTTTCACTCCCCGGACATCCGTCGCTGGAGGTCCGCTGTAGTCCGTTTGCAGTTGCCACTGGAGTATCGGGCACGCACCGGCCGCGGCACCGACCAGCAGTTGGTACTACCCAGCTTTACCTGGCCATGCTGTACGGTACCGTTGGTGACGTTCGATGCACACGACAAAAGAAGAACTCCCGACACTGATGGAGACACCGGACGCCGTAGTCCAGCAGCAGATGGACTTCGGCGAACTCCCCGCTGACACCACGCTGAGTGCCGAACATATGCACTTTTCCGCCGGAACTGACATCTCTCCGCTGCTTGAAGGGCTCCCGGACGACCACTGTCCGGTCCCCCACTGGGGCTACGTCATCGAGGGCGAAATAACCATTTCCTACGTCGATGGGGGCGAGGAGACCGACCGCGGCGGTGACGTGGTCTACTGGCCGCCGGGCCACACCGCCTGGGCCGAGCGAGACACCGAGGTCGTCCTGTTCAGCCCGCAGGAGGACCACCGGGACGTCTTCGACCACATGGGCGAGCAGATGGAGTCGTAAACTACCCCACCCTACTCCCTCGGCGCTACGCGCCTCGGTCCTTGAGGGTGTGGCTTTGATGTGGACTCCCGGCAATCAGTCTCCAGCAATCTGCCGGTGACTCTTGCCGTTCAACGTCCCACCATTCAGACGCACGTCTACTGGTGCGTCTCCGCTCCCCGACTTGGGCGAGGAGCGGAGTCTGTGTGTTCGCTTTCGAGCGTACCGTAGCCCGATGTTCTTCGCGCCGTTGTAATCCGCGTTCACCTCGTAGCCGCACTTCTGACACTCAAAGTGTTCTCCGTGGCGGTTGTCCTCGTGCGTGAACCCACAGTCCATCCGAGAACAGCGTTGAGACGTGTGGTTCGGTTCGACCTGCTCCACGGAGACGCCCTGTTCGGGCGCTTTGTAGCAGACGTACTCGTAGAGGCGTCGGAACGCCCAAACGTGGTGCCACTTCGCGTGCGGAAGTCGCTCTCGAATGTCGGTCAAGTCCTCGAACGCGATTACGTCGCAGTCGTGTTCGACGGCTTCCGTGACAATCTCGTTGGCGACGGTGTGGATGTACTGTTTCCGCCATGCGTCTTCTCGCTTCCCGAGTCGACACAGGGCGTTGTGCGCGGCTTGGGTGCCGCGCTGTTGCATCTCTCCACGTCGCTTCTCGAACTCACGGCACCAGTGGTCGTAGTCGTCGGCCTGCCAGAACGTGCCGGTTGAGGAGACGGCGAGGCTGTTGACGCCGAGGTCGATACCGAGGACCGTTTGGTCGGGGTGCCCGGTATCTGCCGGAACCTCGTCGTCGCCGTCTGTCCGCCGGGTCGAGATGTTGAGGTAGAACTCGTCGTCCACCGCGTCGTACCGAAGTGTACTCTCGCGGAACTCGTAGTGCTCAGAGAGCACGTACCGCTCGTAGGGTGTCGGGCTGTCTGCCGGGAGGATGAACGAGGGTTCGACCCGACCCTCGACAGTTGCCAGCGACACCTTGTTGCGGTAGAACGTCGCGCTTCGCGTGTCGTAGTCCATCGTTTCGACGGTGAACGTGGGACGGGAGACTCTCTGTCCTTTCTTCCAGCGCCCGACACATGATTTGACGGCTTCGACAGCACGACAAATGGCGGCTTGGACGAGTTGTGCCTGTAGGTCCGTCTCCTCTCGGAGTTCGGAGTAGAGTGCGTCACGAACCTCCCGCTTGTTGGTCTTACACTTGGTGTAGGAGGTGTCCGACCAACAGTAGTCGGCGGTTCGGTTCGCGCAGTACAGGTATTGCTCGGCGGTTCGGTGGAGTGCGTCCCGTTGCTCGTCGGATACGGCGAGCTTCACGACGGCGGTTCGACGCACGTCTATACTTCAGAGAGTAATCGACGGTACTTATATATTCGGGAGTCGCCCTGTCGCAGTATGCCGGTTGCGTCGTTCCGTGTCGGTTTCCTCTCCGGCCTACTCGCTCCCTTCGTTCGCTCCTTGAGGCCTGAGACTCCACCTCGAAAATGCTGAAGGGGTCGCCTTCCGGCGAGCGGGTGGTTCCAGACGGGACCGCAGTCAGTCGGTCTCGTCCGCTTTGTCGGATTCCCGTGCCAGTTCGACGACGTTGAGCTCCCAGTAGTGAGTCGAGCCCTCCGTCTCGAACTCCCAGGAGCCGCGGACGTCGACGTTGTTCTCGATAGCCGATTCGACGATGTCCGCGAGGGCGGACTCGAACTCTGCGGCGCTGTTGATATCTCCTGTCATGGCTGGTTGTCGTCCGCCCGTGACGCGGTCGCATCGTCAGAAACGGACCAGACTCCGGCGGCTTGCAGTATAGCTACCAGTTGGTGCGTGGGGTAAAAGAACTGTCGTTAAGCATGGTGTGCCAAGTTACGCTTCGGGCGACGGTGTCCCAAGCGAGCGATATTTACATGACAGGCACCCTTAAGCAGGGTAATGGCTGTCCTCGCGCATCTGCGGATTCCCGCTGGCACCTTCGAACTGGGTCAGATACTCGATATGACGGAGGGCGCCAGCATCAAACTCGAGACACTCGTCCCGCTGGGCGAGAAAGCAGTGCCCTTCTTCTCCGTCCACGGGACCGTCGCGTCGACCTTCGAAGCGAACGTCCGGGCCCACGACTCCGTGACCAGCATCACCGCGGTCAGCGAACACGACGACAGTATCCTGTATGCCCTGGACTGGGAGGTGGGCGCGGACTCCTTCTTTCGGAGCATCGCCGAGACCGGGGCAACCATCCTCTCCGCGACGGGCGGGCCCGACACCTGGGCGTTCGAGCTTCGGTTCCCCACCTACGAGACCCTGGAGGCGTTCCGCGAGCACTGTTCGGCGCGGAACGTCCTCGTCGAGATCGACCGCATCTACAACCCGTCCCGACCCGAAAGCGGCCCGTTCTACGGGCTCACACAGCCACAGCGGGAGGCCCTGGTACGGGCAGTCGAGGGCGGGTACTACTCGATTCCGCGGCGGGTGTCGACGAAGGACCTGGCCGAGGAGTTCGGCATCTCGGACCAGGCGGTCACCGAGCGGCTGCGGCGTGCGATTCTCACGCTCGTGGATAACTCGCTGGTCGCCGCCATGGAAGCCGAGTCCGAGCCAGAGGAGTAGCGTCGGCTCTCGGAGCGGTTGCTGCGAGGGGAGCCGGTCGTGTTTAGTTCGGAGATTTGGAGTTCAAACAGCCAGAAGTGAACTACCCTACCCTACTCGCTCACGGCTGACGCCGTTCGCTCCTTGAGGGTAGGGCTTCCTGCTTCCACGACGCGCTTTGCAGATACGGACGTATCCACAGGGAGCGCAGTCTCCACAGGCGTTGATTCGGAGTGTCCCACTCCTACATCTTTGAGGCCGCGAGAAAGAATGTTCCACGCCGCATTCGCGTCCCTGTCCGCCTCGAAACCACAGGCAGGACAGGAGTGTTCACGGACCCACAGCGGCTTCTCCGTCCAAACGCCACAGGACGCGCACTCCTTGGTCGTCCCTCTCGGGTTGACCGCCACGAAGTGCGCCCCCTCTCGCTTGCACTTGTATTCGAGCAACGAGAGGAACGTTCGCCACGCCGCCGACGCCGTGTTGCGGCTGTTCGACGGCGACTCCATTATCCCCTTCACGTTCAGGTCTTCGACCGCCACGAGGTCGTACTTTCGTGCGTAGTACGCCGAGAGTTTGTGCAAGAAATCACGGCGCTTACGTCGGAGGTCCGCGTGACACTCCGCGACTCGTCGGCGTTGCTTCTCGTAGTTGTTTGACCCGTGTTGCTTCCGCGAGAGTTTCCGTTGCTCGCGCTCCAAGCGTTCCCGTTCGGCGGAGAGGTCGAGCGACCCCACGGCGGTTCCGTCCGTGTCGTGGGCATACTTGAGAATCCCCACGTCGATACCGACGCAGTTCTCGGGATTCTTAGGCGGCTCAGGAGGTTCTCGGTCCATTTGGACCCCGAACGTGGCGAACCACTCGCCCGTCGGCTCCTTCTTGAGCGTTACCTGCTTGAGTTTGGCGTCGTCGGGGATGGCGCGGTGAAGCCGAATCGGTATGTCCGCGAGTTTCGAGAGTGACAGCACAGTCTGGCCGCCCTTCTTGTCGAGCTTGAAGCCAGACTGACTGTACGTGAAACTGCGGAACTCCCGTGGCGGCTTCCACTTGAGTTGACCGACGCCGTAGCCGTTCTCCTTGAGCTTGGAGAGCCCTTTGAGGTTGTCGAACAGGCGTTCCACGACGGTTTGGAGAACCTTCGAGTACACGTCAGAGAGACTGTCCCACCATTTCTTGAGGTCGGGCAATTCCGACCGTAGGGTGGTCATAGACGGCAGTTCACCGTGTTCGTCTTGGTACTCGTTGAGTCGGTAGAGCGCGTGGTTGTAGAGTTGCCTACAAATGTCTCGGTGGCGGTCCAACTCCTCACGGTGGGCGTCGGATGGCGTGAGACGGTACTTGTAGGCGTAGTACATGACGCTACTCGCGTTGGTCCTCGACGTACTGTTTCAGCACATCCAGCGACACCTGCCCCGTCGAGATGAGGCAGTACGAGTCGTTCCAGAACGAGTCTCCCCACAGTTCGGTCTTCAGTTCATCCGCGTACTCGTTGCGGATACGGCGGGCGGTCGCGCCCTTGACCGTGTTGATGAACTTCACAAGGTCTGTGGTCGGCTTCGCTCGGAACAGGATGTGTACATGGTCGTCCTCGCCGTCGAGGTTCGTCAGTTCGACACCGTAGTTGTCCGTGAACCCGCTGATGACCCCGCGAATGAATTGGGTTCGCTCCTCGGTTAGCACTCCGCGCCGATACTTCGTGGTGAGTATCAGGTGGTAGTGCAGAGAATACGTTGAGTGCGCTCCCGAGTCGAGGTCGTACTCCATTGGGTTCACCCAATACTCTGCTACCCTACTGAAAAAACGTTGTGGTTGCGTGGGCCTGTGAGCCTGCCACCGAATCGTGCAAGAAAACTGTGCGGCGCTGTATCCCCTCCCTGCTCGCGTCTACCCTTCGGTCGGCGCTCGCTGAGGAAGGGGGCTTAGCGCCTCAATTCAGCTAATCTCTGCTAAAGGAAACACTGCCAGACAGCCGACCCAGCAATCCGAATCCGTCGCTGCAGCTTTCGCGGGCTGTAGGCCGTGAGCGCGCTCTGTCGCGCTCACCACCGTCAGAGCGCCGCTCTGACGAGCCCTCGCTCGCTTCGCTCGCGAGGACGGGGAAGGGCAGGGCTGTCGAAGTGAGCATACGACGGCGTAGCCGCCGTTTCACGGGAATCGAACGATGCGCGGTCGCTTGCGACCGCGAGAGACGAACGGCGCAAAGCGCCGTGAGTCAGTGAGATTCCCGCGTTTTCATGAACGTTTTGCGAGTCGAGCGGGACCGGAGGTCCCGCTGACCGTGCGAACGGCGACTCCGTCGCCGTGAGCAGAGAGTAGTTCGCGCCGTCAGGCGCGAACCCGACGAAGTAAAAGGTTCACTGGAAGCCGATGCGACCGCTGCCGCCGGGCTGGCGCTGCGGGCTGGAGCCGCCCTTGAACTCCTCTTGCATCTGCTCGTAGTAGTCGCGGATGTCGTCGGTAATCGTCGGCCGGACGCTCTCCATGGCCTGACGGAAGTGACGCATCTCGACTTCCTCGGCGTCGTCGGACTCGCGCAGGGCCTCGATGGCCGCCTCGCGGGTGATGGATTCGAGGTCCGAACCGACGAATCCACTGGAGCGTTCGGCCAGCTCGCGCAGGCTCACGTCGGGGGCCAGCGGCGTGTCGTCCGTGTGGATGCGCAGAATCTGCTCGCGGCCGTCGACGTCGGGCTCGCCGATCATGACGAGGCGGTCGAACCGGCCCGAGCGGATGAGCGCCGGGTCTATCATGTCGGGACGGTTGGTCGCGCCGATGACCATGACGTCCTCCATCTCCTCTAGACCGTCGAGCTCCGTCAGGAGCTGGTTGACGACGCGCTCGGAGACGTTCGACCCCATCTCACCGCCCCGGCCCGGCGCCAGGGAGTCGAGCTCGTCGAAGAAGATGATGGTCGGGGCGACCTGGCGGGCCTTGCGGAAGGTCTGGCGGATGGCCTTCTCCGATTCGCCGACCCACTTGGAGAGTAGCTGCGGCCCACGCACCGAGATGAAGTTGGCGTCGGTCTCGTTGGCGACGGCTTTCGCCATCAGGGTCTTGCCGGTGCCCGGTGGGCCGTAGAGCAACACGCCAGAAGGCGGCGTGACGCCCATGCGCTCGAACTTCTCCGGGGAGCTCATCGGCCACTCGACGGCCTCCTGGACCTGCTCTTTGGCCTCGTTGAGGCCGCCGACGCTGTCCCATGACATCTTCGGCAGCTCGACCAGCACCTCCCGCATCGCCGACGGGGAGACCTCGTTGAGCGCGCCCTTGAAGTCCTCCCGTTTGATTATCATCCGGTCGATGAGACTGGGCGGGATGTCCTCCTCGTCTAAGTCTATCTCGGGGAGGTACCGGCGCAGCGCCTTCATCGCCGCCTCCTTGGTCAGACTCTCGATGTCGGCGCCGACGAAGCCGTGGGTGTCGGTCGCCAGCTTCGAGAGGGTGACGTCGTCCGAGAGGGGCATCCCGCGGGTGTGAATCTGGAGGATCTCCTCGCGGCCGACCTCGTCTGGCACGCCGATTTCGATTTCGCGATCGAACCGGCCCGGGCGACGCAGCGCGGGGTCGACACTGTCGACACGGTTCGTCGCGGCGATGACGATGACCTGGCCACGGGATTCCAGCCCGTCCATCATCGTCAGCAGCTGGGCGACGACGCGACGTTCGACCTCGCCGGTGACGTCCTCGCGCTTGGGCGCGATGGAGTCCAGTTCGTCGATGAAGATGATAGCCGGGGACTCCTCGCTGGCGTCCTCGAATATCTCGCGTAACTGCTGTTCGGACTCGCCGTAGTACTTCGAGATAATCTCCGGCCCGGCGATAGAGAAGAAACTGGCGGAGGTCTCGTTGGCGACCGCCTTGGCAAGTAAGGTTTTCCCGGTGCCCGGTGGACCGTGCAGCAGGACCCCCTGGGGCGGCTCGATGCCGAGTTTCTTGAATATCTGGGGGTGTTTCATCGGCAGCTCGACCATCTCGCGGACCCGCTGAATCTCGTTCTGGAGCCCGCCGATGTCCTCGTAGGTGATGCCGCCGCCGGTCTTCTCGAAGCCCGAGATGGGCTCTTCTCGAAGCTCTACTTCGGTGTCCTCAGTGATGAGACAGACCCCCTCCGGCTCGGTCTCGACCGCGATGAGCGGAATCGCCTGCCCGGGCGAGCGCATGAACGGGTGGTTCGTCGAGCTCATCACGGGGACGATATCGCGCTCGACGACCGGCCGTTTCAGAATCTGGCGTTTGACCATGCCGGCGGCGTCGGAGCCAAACTGTACCGACGCCTCCTCGGGCGGTGCCAGCACGAGCTTGTCTGCCTTCTCCGCTTCCGCTTTCCGGATGGTTACGCGTTCGCCGATGCCCACGTCGGCATTCTGCCGAGTGAACCCGTCGATTCGCACCGTGTCCGTGTTCCAGTCCTGCCGGTCCGCGCGCCACACCTTCGCAGCCGTCGTATCGCTACCCTCGATTTCGATGATATCACCGGGCGAGAGCTTGAGATGCAACAACGTATCGGGGTCAAGACGGGCGATGCCACGACCCGAGTCGTTCGGGTACGCTTTCGCCACTTCTAGTTGCACTTCGTTCATAGAGTGAGACTATGAGAAGGTCCGTCATCCCGGGAGATATGCTTTATGCTACCGGCGGTTGCGAGGAGCAGCGACGGGTTTATATGCGTACTGCTATCACACGCCACGTTCTCGCCAGGTTCGGGCCACCTGCCCACCGTTCGCGGCCATCTAGGCCAGTCAATCGACAGTCAGCGACGTGGCGCGCTCGATATCGCTCGCCGTCAGGTCGCCCCGGCGCAGCATCCGTGCCTCGCCGGATTCGCCGGCTGCCAGCGAGAGGATAGTCGAGGCGCGCGTCGTGCCCGCCGGCTCGCCCCCGAGGATGTAATCGGCCGCCTCGCCGACGTGGTCGGCCGCCAGCTCGACGTCGACCAGTCGGTCGTCAGGCACCGTCCCCGACTGGTTCGCGGAGGTCATCGCGACCGGTCCGCCGACCGCGTCGGCCAGTTCGCACCACACCGGGTTCGCCAGACAGCTGACGCTGACCGTGCCGTCCATCGCACAGCGGTCGTCCAGTCCCGGACTGTCGCGTTCGAGCACCAGGTTCAGCGGTCCCGGCCAGAACGCCTCGGCGAGGGCGTCGACGGTCTCCGGGTCGTCGTCGCGAGCGAAGCGGCGCCAGTCGCGCGGGTCCCGGACGAACAGCGTCAACGGCTTGTGAGTCGGCCGGTCCTTGATGGCGTAAACGCGGTCGATAGCGTCGGGCTGGTCGGGGGCGACGGTCAGGGCCATGTTCGTGTCGCTGGGCGCGACGACAACGCCGCCGTTCCGTATACAGTTGGCGACGGTCTGAACGTTCTCTGGCGTCGGCGACAGCGCGGGCGAAGACATCTCAGGTAGCCCAGATAGGAGATTGGCCAACAGTTTTTCGTTCCGGTTTCGAGAAACCGACGCCGACTGCCGCCACCGCCGCGTTTGATAAGGCTGGCCACAGAAGGCGCGATATGGTATTTCTCGTTCCCTTCGACGGCTCGCCGCTCGCAGACGCCGCCCTCAACCGCGCAGTCGACTACGCGGCCGCGATGGACACCGACGTCGTCGCTGTGAGTCTGGTCCCGACCGGCGCGGACTACGCTGTGCGCCGCCTGCGTGTCGACCCCAGCGAGGACTTCGCCGCCGAGACCGCCGCCAGCGACCTCCGCCGGAAGATAGAGGAGGCGACTGACGACGCCGAACTGAACTACGAGGACGTCAGCGCCTACTCGGCCAACGAACTCTCCGAGACCATCCGCCGCGTGGCCCGCGACGTCGACGCCGAGGTCGTCTTCCTGGGCAGCGCCGACACCGACGACGTCGTCGTCCCCATCTCGGAGCTCGACGACGCCAACGCCTACGACGTCCACATCGTCCGCCGAACCTAGGAGTTGGAGTGAGCGAGGGTTTGAACAGCCTGACTGCAGTCGTGAACAGCCAGAAAGCCCCGCTTGGCTAAACTCGGGGGTCTCGCTGTCGTCCGAGAGAGCTCCGCTCTCTCGTGATCACGAAAGGCGCGTAGCGCCTTTCGAACGACGCTCCTCGCCTCCCGCTGGTCGGCTTCGGTGCTTGCTTCGCCCGCCTTCGTTTAGCCAAGCGCCCCTTTCAGTCCCACCCGTAGCTGATTGGCCAACCGGCATGGGTGGGATTGAAAGGGGCCGCCCTCTGGACGAACCCCGACGACTCAAGCACCGCAACGTAGTGAGGAGCGCAGCGAGTCGCGGGTCGCGAGAGACCGGCGGTCCCTCGTCTTGACGAGCGGCGAAGCCGCGAGTCAAAGTCCAGAGGGCGGGGGCTTTCTGGCTTATGCAGTACTGCTCGCAGAGCCAGCGGTGTGGTAGACTTTTCAGCCTATAGAGCGAGATGCGGGTATGCGAACACTCGCCTTCGACGGCCGAATGGGCGCGGCCGGCGACATGATTCTGGGGGCGCTGCTTGCCGCGGGCGCCGACCGCGACGCGCTCGCGCCCGTCGAGCGGGCGCTTGACGTCGAATACGTCGTCTCGACGGTCGACCGGAACGGTATCAGCGCCACCGGGGTCGAGGTGCTGCTGACCGAGCCGACGACTGACGGGGGACACGAAGACAGGGACAGTCACGACCACGGTGACCACCACCACAGCCACGACGACGAGGACCACGAGCACGACACCCCCGCCGAGGGCCACGGCCCACACCGGAGCTACCCGGAGGTCGTCGACATCGTCGAGGGGATGGCCCTGCCCGGGGCTGTCGAAGCGGACGCGCTCGCAATCTTCGAAATTCTCGGCAAAGCGGAGGCGGCGGTACACGGCACCGACCTCGACGAGACCCATTTCCACGAGGTCGGGGCCGACGACGCCATCGCGGACGTGGTGGGCGCCGCGCTCCTGCTTTCGGACCTCGACGTCGAGCGAGTCGTGACGACGCCGCTGTCGGCCGGCGGCGGCACGGTTTCGATGAGCCACGGCACCTATCCCGTGCCGACGCCGGCGGTCGTCGAGATAGCCGAGCGAGCCGACTGGGCGATGCAGGGCGGCCCCGTCGACACCGAACTACTGACCCCGACCGGCGCGGCGATTCTCGCCCACGTCGCCGAGGGCGTCGAACAGCTCCCGTCGCTGACAGTCGAGGGCTCAGGCTACGGCGCCGGCGCCCGCGAGTTCGAGGACCATCCGAACGTCCTGCGGGCGATGGTCGGCGACGGGTCGGGCGGGCTGCGACGGGACGACATCACCGTCCTCGAGACGAACCTCGACGACGCCCCGCCAGAGGTGCTTGGCGACCTCCAGCGCTCGCTGTCGGCGGCGGGCGCACGGGACGTCTCTGTTGTCCCGCTGACGATGAAAAAGTCCCGGCCGGGTCACCTGGTGAAGGTCATCTGCAAACCGGCCGACGCCGACCGGGTCGCCCGTCGACTCGCCGAGGAGACGGGGACGCTGGGCATCCGGGAGCACGGCGCGGGCCACCGCTGGATAGCCGAGCGGGCCTTCGAGACGGTCACGATCGACGTCGACGGCGACAGCTACGAGGTGACGGTGAAAATAGCCAGCGACACCGACGGCGAGGTGTACGACGTGAGCTGTGAGTTCGACGACGCGGCGGCTGTCGCCGACGCGACGGGCGTTCCGGTCCGGACGGTTATCCGGCGAGCCGAGCGGTCGGTTCGCGAGTAGGGCCGGGCCGCGTTCGGTGTCAGCGGTCGGTCGGGTCCGGCCCGCCGTCGTCCTCGACCGGCTCCCCGCCGTGTTCGGCCAGCGCTTCCTCGATAGTGAGTTCGCCCGCCGCGACTCGCCGGGCGAGGTCGGCGCCGATGGCGCGGTTGGTGTCGCTTTCCTCCCGCGAGCGGTCCTTGATACGCGTGAGTTCACCGGGCGTCGGCTCGATGTCGCGGCTCGTTATCGCCTCGCCCTCCCGGCGGGCGATGTTGGCCGCCGCCAGCACGTCGCCCATCCCGCGGGCGCCGCTACCGAGATACGGCGTCGTGCCGGTCTCGTCGACCAGTTCCACGGGGACGTCCTCGATGTCGTCGATGACCCGCGAGCCGGCCAGCCGAGCGCCGTCGCCGATACGCACGAGCGGGTCGGCGGCGTCCTGGACCTCCCGGCCGACCACCTCGGCGGCGTCGGCGGCGGGCACCTGAAACGCCGCCACGACTGTCTCGCCGTGGAGGACGGCGATACCCGGCCGCTCGCCGGGGTCGATACCGACGACGGTGCGACCCGACTCCCCCGCAGGGCGTCGATGGCGGCCTCGACCGCCCGGCGGGGGCGTTCGGGGTCGGCTGAGACGAGTTCGACGCCGTCGGGAATCTCGACGCGCTCGCCGGCCGCGACCACGGCGACAGCGGCGTCGTCGGGCCACTCACCGTCGGGTTCGATGGTGGTAAAGTCCACGCCGCGGTCGCGCAGCTCCGTGACCACGCCGTGATACAGCTCGAAGTCGTCCGTGGCAACGACTATCACTGGCTACGCTTGGACGGGCTGGCACTTACGATTGCTGGCGTGGTGGTAGACGCCCCGGAAGCGGAGACGAACGACAGGCAACCGTTTTTTCGCTCCGCTTCGAAGCCGAACCGATGTGTCCCTCCGCGCAAGCGCCGGCGACCCAGCAGACGAGCGACCCGCTCTGGGGCGTCCTCGTCGGAACCTACCTCGGGCTACTGGTCACACCCCTCGCAGTGCTCGGGGTCGTGCATCTCGGGGGAGAGAGCGCGGGCCTGCTGTACGGCGTCACGGTCGTCGCGCTCGCCGTCGTCATCGGGCTCGGCTGGTGGGCGACCGACCGCCGGCCGAAGCTGGCGGTCCGACTCGGAGCGACGCGGCTGCGGTGGCTGCCGGCCGCGATACCCGGGGCCTACATCCTCGGTGGTTTAACCGCCCTCTCGACTACCGGTGTCGTCGGCGCACTCGCGTTCTCCTTCGGACTCGGCGCGATGGTCGTCGGCTTCACCCTGGGCGTGATGGCCCGCACGCGCTACACTGACGCGGTGCTCGACGGCGTCGATATCGTGGCCGAATTTCGCGCCGGCTGGCCGGGCCCGTTACGGCAGCGACTGGCCCTCGCCGTCGGCGCGTTCACCCTCCTCACGGGGGCCTGTTTCGTCGGCGGCCTCCTGGCCGACTGGTTCGCCCTCCAGCTTGCGGGTCAGCTACTACTTCCGCTCGGCGTCGTCACGTACACCTCGACCGAAGCGCGGGACTACACCGTCAGCCCCGCCGGGCTGGAACGGCGACTGCCCGTCGCGCGTCGGCTGACACCGTGGAACGCCTTCGACGGCTACACCCGCACCGACGACGCGCTCGTCCTCCACTGCCCGTGGCGGGTCGACACGCGGTTCGCGCTCGCGGACCTCGAGGACCCCGACACCGTCGAGGCCGCAGTCGCTGGGCACCTCCCCCCAGCCTGACCGCGGTGCGAGCGTTTATACCCGAATACGTCCAACCCGTCTCCGTGAGCGACTACGTGCCGACCGGCTGTGGCCCGGTCGACGAGCTGCTCGGTGGGGGACTCGAACGCGGCACCGTCACGCAGGTGTACGGCCCCCCGGCGGCCGGCAAGACGAATCTGGCGCTGTCGTCGGCCATTGAGGTCGCGGCGGCCGGCGACGCCGCCCTCTACATCGACACCGAGGGACTGTCGCCAGACCGGATGGCCCAGATCGCCCGCGGGCGTGCCGAGGGGACGAATCAGACCGTCGACGACCTTGCCGGCCGTCTCATCGTCTCTGAGGTGTACGACTACGACGAACAGACCGAAGCCGTTCAGGACGCCGCGGAGTTCGCCCCGGAGGTCGAACTCGTCGTGCTAGATAGCGCCACCGGTTTCTATCGGCTGCGCCGCGACGACGACGACGGCGGCGAGACACTGCGGGACGTGGCCCGCCAGATAACCCACCTGCTCTCGCTGGCCCGCAAGCACGACCTCGCCGTCGTCTTCACCAACCAGGTCTTCACCGACCCCGACAGCGACCGCTCGACGGCGCTTGGCGGACACACCCTGAACCACTGGTCCGGCGCTATCCTCCGGCTGGACCGCTTCCGGGGCGGGAACCGCCGCGCGACACTGGAGAAACACCGCGCGAAACCCGCCGGCGACACCGCGCAGTTCTCGATTACCGACGCGGGGCTGGCCGGTGAAGAATCGATGGAGCCCACACGAAATCTGGACTGAGAGACTGCGGTGGCCGGCGCGCACTGTCGCGCCCCCGTGGCGCGACGACACTGTGCGAGGGACGAGTAGCGCAGGCGAACACAGTGAGCCGAGCAACGCAGTCGGCTGGGGAGGACGTGGCCGTCGCGGAGAGCATACGGCGAGCGAAGCGAGCCGTTTCACCGGACGCGAGTGGAACGAGCGTCCGGCAGTTTTTCCCCAAGTTTTTGCAAACGGGGGTCGCCTCGCGACCCCCGTGCAGTAAAAAGTGGGTTCTTAGTAGATGAGCGCGTCGTCGTTCTCTATCATGTACAGCGTGCGGGCGGCGATGTTGACCGCGTGGTCGCCCACGCGTTCGATATCCCGAATCGTCAGGAGCAGCCGCGAGACGTCGGCCATCAGCTGTTCGATGTCCGAATCGCTGGACTCGGCGTCGATCTCGCGCTCGATGAGGTCCCGGACGACGGTCTCGGAGGCCGCTTCACAGCGCTCGTCGACCTCGTCGTCGGTCTCGCTGATGGTGTAACACAGCTCGGGGTCTTCCGTGTCGTAAGCGTCCATCGCCTGCTCGACCATCTCGATGACGACCTCGGCGACCTCCTGGATGTCGACTTCCGGGAACACGTCGCGTTCGGCCTCCAGGGAGTACTCCCCGAGGTTCGTCGCCAGGTCGCCGATGCGTTCGAGGTCGGTGATGATCTTGAACGAGGCGGCGATAAAGCGCAGGTCCGAGGCGACGGGCTGCTGGAGCGCCAGCAGGTCGATACAGTCCTGTTCGAGGTCGAGATACAGCTGGTTGATCTCGTCGTCGCCCTCGATGACCTCCCAGGCGAGCTCTTCGTCTTTCTGTTCGATAGCCGACAGCCCCAGCCGGAGCCGGTCCAGAACGAGTTCGGACATGTAGAGCACGTCCTCCCGGAGCGACTCCAGCAGTTCCTGATAGGATTCGCGTGGCATTGTGCGCTCTCACTTGGCTGGCCGTATCAGCTTTTCCATTGGGTTAATAAAGTCCTCTTGTGGGACATGTTGACATTTGAACGCTGGCCAGCCGCGTCGCTGATGGGGGACCGGTCACGAACGCGCGGTGAGCGTCGAGGCGGCGACGATTCCGCCCGACCGTCGACGTCGCCGGGCTGACCCTCGGCGCGTTGCGGTTCCACCGGTCAAACGGTGAGGGTAGCGTGGACGGCCGTGGGAACGCCGACACCGCGTTCTCTACGCTGGACTGTGCGGCGAGCGAAGCGAGCCGTTTCACCGGAATCGCCGTCGGCGATTCCGGCCTTTTTTCATGAGCGTTTTTGCCCGGGGTTGAGCGCTCGCCGTCGGCGAGCGCGATGCCCCGGGCGAAAAAAGGTTCAGTAGATGAGCGCGTCGTCGTTCTCGACCATGTACAGCGTGCGGGCGGCGATGTTGACGGCGTGGTCGCCCGCGCGTTCGAGGTCCCTGACAGTGAGCAGATACCGTTTGGTGTCGGCGAGCGTCGCGGTCACGTCGCCGTCCGGGGTGTGGTTCACCAGCGAGCGCACGAGGTCGTTCGTGGCGGCGCTACAGCGCTCGTCGAGGTCGGTGTCGGCGGCGGCGACGTCGCGGCAGCGCTCGGCGTCGCCGGTCTCGTAGGCGGCCAGCGCGTCCCGGAGCTGGGCCAGCGCCATCTCGCCGATATCGGTGATGGGGACCGAGGGGACGGTGTCGCCGGCCATCGCGTCGACGTAGCCGCCGAGGTTGGCGGCCAGGTCACCGACGCGTTCGAGGTCGGTCAGAATCTTGAACGAGGCGACGACCAGTCGGAGGTCCGAGGCGACGGGCTGGTACAGCGCCAGCAAGTCGATACACTCGGCCTCGAGGTCGAGATAGCGAGCGTTTATCTCGCCGTCGGCGTCGGCGACGGCCCGACCCGCAGCCGGGTCCCGCTGTTCGTAGGCGGTGACCGCCCGGTCGAGGCGCTCGGTGACGTCACGGCCCATCTCGCAGACGTCGGTCCACAGGGCGTCGAGGCGTGCCTCGAACGTGTCACGCGGCATATGCGATAACTGTGGGCGAGGCGCTGTATAGGCGTGCCGGTGGGTGAGTGAGAATCGGGGCCGCTACTCGTTCCAGAACGCGCCGGTGAACATGACGAAGACAGGGATGATCTCCAGGCGGCCGATCCACATCAGGAATATCATCAACAATTTGCTGGTCGCCGGGAAGTCGACGTAGCTCCCGAACGGTCCCAGGAAGCCGAAACCGGGGCCGATATTCCCGATAGTGGCCAGGCTCGCACTGAGCCCTTCGAGCAGCGTCATCTCCAGTCCGACGCGGCTTGCATCGAGCATGAGGAGCACCGTCGCGACGCCGAAGGTGAGCAGATACAACAGCGTGAAGCCGTAGATAGCGTTGATGACGTCCTCGTCGATGACGGCGCCGCCCAGTCGGACGGGTTTGACGGCGCTGGGGTGGGCGGTGGTAAACAGCTGTCGGCGGATGCCCTTCAGGACAACGAGCCAGCGGACGACCTTCACGCCGCCCCCGGTCGAGCCGGCGGAGCCGCCGATGAACATCGCGAACACCAGAATCGCCTGCGAGGTCGTGTCCCACTGGGCGAAGTCACTCGTCGCGTACCCCGTCGAGTTCAGCAGCGACGCGACCTGGAACGACGCCTGGCGAAGTGAGTTCTCCAGGGCGCCCTGCGTGATGCCACCGAGGTCACCGAGGGGCGGCGCCGACCCCGTAAAGAGAAAGCCCCAGAGGATGACGATGACGCCGGCGTTGGCCCCGAGATACGCCTGGAGTTCGCGGTCCTTGAGGAAGGCCCCGTAGTTGTCCTGCAACAGGAAATAAAACAGGGCGAAGTTCATCCCGGCGACGAGCATGAACGGGATGACGAGCCACTGGACGGCCGGCGAGAAGTAGGCGATGCTCTGGGCCTGCGGGGAGAACCCGCCGGTCGGAAGCGTCGTGAAGGCGTGGGCGATGGCGTTGTAGAGGTCCATGTTCGGCGCCATCCCGGCGTAGTGGAGCCCGAGCAGGAGGACGGCATAAAGGACCGTGAAGCCGAGATAGAACAGCCAGAGCAGTCGGGCGGTCTCGGCTATCTTGGGTGTCAGCTTCTGTAGTTCCGGTCCCGGTGCCTCGGAGTCGATGAGCTGGGCGCCGTTGACCGCGGCCTCGGGAAGGATAGCGACCATCAGGACGATGATACCCATCCCGCCCAGCCACTGGGTGAGCTGGCGCCACATCAGCAGGGCGTGGGAGTGGCGCTCGAAGGATATCTCTCCCGTGACAGTCGCCCCGGTGGTGGTGAAGCCGGACATCGACTCGAACAGGGCGTTGACCGGGTGACGCAGCGTCGACTCGGTGCCGTAGCCCGCGATGACGTACGGAATCGCACCGATGACAGCGACGGCGCCCCAGGAGATGGCGACAAACAGGAGCGCCTCGCGTGCGCCGAGGTCGGGGTTGTCGTCGATTCGCTCCAGGGCGACGCCGACGGCGACCGTGATAGCGATAGCGGCGAGGAAGGTGACGATGTCGTCGCCGTAGACGACGCTGACCGCGAGCGGCACCAGCATCGCGACGGCGAGGTACTTGATGACTGTGCCGGTAAACGCGACGCTCTGTCGCCAGTCGACGCGGACCGACATCACCGAACACCGTACATGGGCGTACCCTCCATGCCGGACTGCGAAAAATCCCCCGTTCTCTGACTGGGGTCGTTACAACAGACTGCTGGCTTCGTCCAGATACTCGACGTCGACGAAGACGACGACGTGGTCCCCGAGTTCGATGACCGTGTCACCGCGGGGGCTTATCAGTTCGCCGTCCCGTGTTATCGCCCCGATGACGACGCCCTCGGGGAGGTCCGCGACCGACTCGCGAATCGGGCGGTCGACCAGCACGCTCTCCTCGTCTATCTCTATCTCGAGGACCTCGGCCCGGTCGGACTCGATGATGGCGACGTTCTCTGCGTGTTGCTCGCGGGTGAAGCGGGTTATCTCCTCGGCGGTCGCCTCTCGCGGGTTGACGGCCACGTCGATACCGACGGCCTCGAACAGCGGGACGTACTCGCCCGAGTCGACGACGGCCACGGCGCGCTGGGCGCCCAGCCGCTTTGCGAGCAGCCCCGCAAGCAGGTTCTTCTCGTCGTTGTCAAGCGCCGTGACGACGATGTCGACGTCCTCGATGTGTTCCCGTTCGAGGAACTCCCGGTCGGTCGCGTCGCTCTCCAGGACGGTGGTGCCGCTGAGCTCCTCGGCGATTTCGCGGGCCCGCTCTGGGTCCCGTTCGATGAGGCGGGGCTTCAGGCCGCGTTCCTGCAGCAGGCGAGCGGTGTGATAGCCCACGTCGCTCCCGCCGACGACGAGAATGTTGCGGGCGCTGTCGGAGTCCGGTTCGAGTTCGTGCGCGAACGTCTGGACGCTCTCCGGACTCCCGATGACGATGACGTCGTCGCCGGCTTCGAGGACCGTCTCCCCGCGCGGGATGACGACGCTGTCCCCGCGCAACACTGCGGCGAAGGTCAGCGAGTCGTACTGGTCGGCCTCCTGGACGGTCAGGTCGGCGACCGGGCTCGACTCGGATATCTCGAACTCGGCCATCTGGACCACACCGTCGGCGAATGTGTCGACGTCCTGTGCCGCGGGCAGGCCGACCACGCGGGCGATGCTCTCGGCGGTCAGGAGGTTCGTCGCGACCATGTGGTCGACGCCGAAGGCCCGCTCGGACTGTTTCCACGTCCGGAGGAACTTCGCACTCTTGACCCGCGAGATGGTGAAGGCGTCCGTGACGGTCATCGTGGTCCCGCAGGTGACGATGTTCGTCTCGTCGTCGTCCGTGCTGGCGATGAGGATGTCCGCCTTCTCGACGTCTGCCTCTCGCAGGGTGTCGAGGTCGGCCCCATCGCCCTCGATACCGAGGATATCGGCCTCGTACATCAGCTGTTCCACGCGGTCACCGTCGATGTCGATGACGGCGACGTCATGGCTCGGGGCGAGGCTCTCGGCGATAGCCGACCCGACCTCGCCCGCGCCGACGATTACGACGTACATCGTCGACCCTCTGCCGTGTTCATAGGGGGGGCTTCAGGAGGGCCACCCAAGTGTATTTCCATCTCCTGAGGCAGGTCTCGCCGCGCGGAACGTGGCAGTGATGGGGAGAGACGGCCACACCGGCGTTGGGGCATACGGCACCTGCTTCGGGAGAACGGTAGCCTTTCATTGATTGATTCAGAACGACGGAACGAATGTATATCGTCATCGTTGGGGCTGGTGACATCGGCACGCCGCTCATCGAGATTGCGACCGCCGGGGGCAACGAGGTCGTCGTCATCGAGCGCGACGAGGCCAAGGCCGAGCAGGCGTCCCGGGCCTTCGACTGTCTGGTCATCAACGACGACGCGACGTCGAAGGAGGTGCTCGCGGACGCGGGCGCCGACCGGGCCGACGCGCTCGTCTCGACGACCGACCAGGACGCGACGAACATCATGGTCTGTCTGCTGGCTCAGGAGCTCGAGGTCCCCGAGGTGGTCTCTGTCGTCCACAACCCCGAACACATGGGGCTGTTCCGCCAGATCGGCGTGAACACGATGCAGAACCCCCAGCGGCTCATCGCGGAGTATCTCTACCGGGCCGTCAAACGCCCCTCCATCGTCGACTTCATGCGCATCGGCGAGCAGGCGGAGGTGTTCGAGATTACCGTCGAGGCGGGCGCGCCTATCGACGGCAAGACCTTACAGGAGGCCAACGAGGCCGACCTGCTGGGGCCGGACGTGCTCATCGTCGCGGTCGAACGGGAGTCGAGCGACGAGCCGATAACCCCGCGCGGGGAGACACGCATCGAAGCGGACGACCTGCTGACCGTCTACTCCGCGACGGGTGCGACCCCCGACGTGACCGACATCTTCGGCCACACCGAGGACCACAGCTGACATGTCCAGACGGACCGGCGACCTGTTTCCGACGGACCTGCGGATAATCGCCCGCGACATCGGCTCGCTCCTGTTGATGGAGTCGGCGCTGATGGTCGTTACCGCGGTGATTTCGCTGGGCTTCCGGGAGTTCTACGCCGCGCTCGCGTTCGTCACGGCGGGCGGACTCACCGCCGGCGTCGGCGGGCTGGCGAACCGTCACTTCGCCGACGCCCCGGTGCCGGGGATGAAACACGGGATGGTCATCGCCGCCGGCGGCTGGTTCATGGTGGCGACGTTCGGGGCGCTCCCGTTCTTCCTGACCGCGTGGCTGACCCCACCCGAGGTGATGGCGACGTTCGTTCCGGCCGGGACGGACACGAGCGCGTGGGAGCCGATCAGCGTCGGCGGCACGACGACCGTCTCCAGTCTGGCGTACTTCCGGAACCCGCTGCACGCCGTCTTCGAGAGCATGAGCGGCTGGACCGGCAGCGGCCTGACGATGGCCATCCACGAGCCCTCCCTGCCCCGCGCCATCCAGTGGTGGCGCTCGTTCATCCAGTGGGTCGGCGGCGTCGGCGTCATCGTCCTGACGGTCTCGATTCTCGCCCGCCCAGGGAGCGGGAGCTACGCCCTCTACCGCAGCGAGGCCCGCGAGGAGAAGATACACCCCAGCATCGTCTCCACCGTCCGGACGGTGTGGAAACTCGTCGTCGGCTACACCCTGGTCGCGTTCCTGTTGCTGTTCTGGGCCATCAACGAAAGCGACTACGGCAGCCAGCTCCCGCTGTGGGAGACCGCCTGGCAGGCGCTCAACCACGCGATGACCGGGCTGACGACCGGCGGGTTCTCCGTGACGGACAACTCCATCGCGACCTACGACTCCCCGCTGGTCGAACTCGTCCTCCTGCCCATCATGATACTGGGGGCCATCGCCTTCCCGGTCCACTATCTGGTGCTCCACGACCGGGAGTGGCGTCAGCTCGTCGGCGACCTCCAGACGCGCTGGCTGTTCGTCCTGCTCGGACTCGGCGTCGTCGTCCTCTCCGCCCAGAACGCACTGACCGTCTCGGCGAGCGCCGACGCTTTCGCGACGCAGTCCTTTCTCCCCTTTTCGGTGCCGATGCTCAGTGCCGGACAGCTAGACGCCGTCCGGGACTCCACGTTCCAGTGGGTGAGCGCCCTCTCGTGTACGGGGTTCCAGTCGGCGCCCATCGGCCGCTGGGTCGCCGGCGGGAAGGTGATGGTGGTCGGCGCGATGACGCTGGGCGGGGCCGCCGGGTCGACCGTCGGCGGCATCAAGATAATACGGGGCTACACCGTCGTTCGCGGTATCATCTGGCAGTTCGCGCGCGTCTTCCTCCCGAAGAACGCAGTCGTCACTGCCCGCATCGACGGCCGCGTGCTCGACCAGTCGGAGATGGAACGGGAGTTCAGTGAGGCCGCTATCGTCACCATCCTGTGGGTGCTCCTCCTCGGCGTGAGCAGCCTCGTCCTCGTCAACGTCGCCGGGCCCGACTTCGGCTACGCCGACGCCCTCTTCGAGGTCGCAAGCGCCCAGGGCAACGTCGGCCTCTCCTCGGGCATCACCGGCCCGTCGATGCATCCGGCCGCCGAGACGATGTTCCTGTTCAACATGTGGATCGGCCGCCTGGAGATAATCCCGGTGCTCGTGTTCATCCGCTCGGCCATCTACGGACTCAACCCGCGATAGGGCGTATGACGGCCGCAGTCTCCGTCGCGTCGACGGCGGCTGACTTCTGGTTCGGAAACCCGGTATATATTGATATGGCCGATAGCGCCCACAGTGAACACACTCATTACGGAGAGTGCACGTACTGGACGGTATGAGCAGTTCATCCGACGAGGAAGACACGGACCTTCTCGCTCACGTCCTCCTCCCGGTCGCCAACGAAGACGACGCCCTGGCCACTGCCAGGGCGCTCGAACTGTACGACCCGGCACACGTGACCTCCCTCCACGTCGTTGAGAAGGGCGAGGGCGTCCCCGATAAGACACCGGTCGAACAGTCCGAGGAGATTGCCGAGGAATCGTACGCCGGCGTACGAACGGTGTTCCCCGACGCCGAAGACCACACCGCCTACGCGCGCAACGTCGTCGAGGCCATCTTCGACGCCGCCGACGAAGTCGGCGCCAGCGCTATCGCCTACCGCGCCCGGAGCGGCGGCCGCATCATGAAGTTCCTCTCGGGAGATATGTCGCTGAAGCTCGTCACGAACGCCGAGATTCCCGTCGTCGCCCTGCCGCGGGAGGACGCCGACGAATGACCGAGGAGGAACTCGCCAAGGACCTCGGGCTGGTCTCGGCGATGACCATCGGCATCGGGACGATGATCGGCGCCGGTATCTTCGTCCTGCCCGGCGTCGCCGTGAACGCCGACGGCGGGGCCGGTCCCATCGTCGTCGTCTCCTTCGTCGTCGGCGGGCTGATAGCGATGGTCAACGCGCTGTCGGTCTCGGAACTCGGGACCGCGATGCCCAAAGCCGGCGGCGGCTACTACTACATCAACAAGTCGCTGGGGCCGATGTTCGGCTCTATCGCCGGAATGGGCGACTGGATGGGACTTGCCTTCGCGTCTGCGTTCTACTGCATCGGCTTCGGCCAGTATCTGGCCGAGTTCGTCGGGCTCCCGACCATCGCCTTTCTGAATCCGATACAGGTCGGCGCGTTGCTCGCCGGGCTCGTCTTCGTCGCGGTCAACTACATCGGCGCCAAAGAGACCGGCGGCATCCAGACCATTATCGTCACCCTCCTGCTCGCGATTCTGACTGCCTTCGCCGTCGCGGGCTTTTTCTCCTTCGACTACGGGACCCTGAGCGGGTCTGACGGCCTCGCACCGTCCGGCACCGGCGCCATCCTCCCGGCGACGGCGCTCGTGTTCGTCTCCTTCCTGGGCTATGCGAAGATAGCCACCGTCGCCGAGGAACTCAAGAACCCGGGCCGGAACCTCCCCATCGCCATCATCGGCTCCGTCGCACTCGTCACCGTCATCTACGCCGTGCTCGTGTCGACGATGCTGGGCGTGGTTCCGTGGCCGGAGCTCAGCCAGGACGCGCCGGTCGCACAGGCCGCCGAAGTGGCGTTCCCCAGTTCTATCGGTCCGATAGGCGGTGTCGCCGCCGGCGCGGCCGCGGTGATGACCGTCGGCGCCCTGCTGGCGACGGCCTCCTCGGCCAACGCCTCCATCCTCGCGTCGGCCCGCATCAACTTCGCGATGGGCCGGGACAAGATTGTCACGAACTGGCTCAACGAGATTCACCCCAACTACGCGACCCCCTACCGGTCGATACTGGTCACCGGGGCGCTCATCATCGTCTTCATCGCCTTCCTCGGCCGGGACATCGAGGTGCTCGCGAAGGCCGCGAGCGTCCTCCATCTCATCGTCTATGCCCTGTTGAACGTGGGCCTCATCGTCTTCCGGGAGGCCGACGTCCCCGAGTACGACCCGGACTTCGAGGTCCCGTTCTACCCCGTCACCCCGATACTCGGGGCCGTCTTCTCGCTCGGACTCGTCGGGTTCATGGACGGGACGGAGATTGCGCTCTCGGGCGCGTTTGTGCTCGTTGCGGTCGTCTGGTACTTCGTCTACGCCCGCGGCAAGACCACACAGAAGGGCGTGCTGTCGGACTACATCCAGCGCCGCGAGGAGGAGCTGCCCGACCAGGTCGTAAGCGCCGCCGACGCCGTCGCGCCGGTGCCCGACGGCGGACAGTACCGCGTGATGGTGCCACTGGCCAATCCGGAGAACGAGAAAGAGCTCATCACGCTCGCCAGCGCCATCGCCAAACAGCGCGGCGGGAAAGTCGTCGCCACCCACATCGTCACCGTCCCGGACCAGACCGCACTCGCGGGCGCCGCCGAGCGGGCCGACGAGCTCGACGCGACCTCAGAACGGCTGCTAGAGAGCGCCCGCGAGGACGCCGAGACGTTCGGCGTCGAGGTCGAGACCCACACCATCGTCTCGCACAAGTCCTTCGAGGCCATCTTCGACGCCGCCCGGACCCACGGCGCGGACCAGGTCGTGATGGGGTGGGGGCCGGACGCCCACGGCTCGCCCGGTCGAGCCGAGTCGGCCCTGGACGAGCTCACCGAATCGCTTCCCTGTGACTTCCTGGTCTTTCGGGACCGCGGGTTCGACCCCTCGAAGATACTGGTGCCGACCGCCGGTGGCCCGGACTCAGAGCTGTCGGCGTCCGTGGCGAAGCTGCTACAGGCCGAGTACGACGCCGACGTGACGCTGCTCCACGTCGCCGCCGACGAGGACAACGGACAGCAGTTCCTCCAGGAGTGGGCGCTCGAACACGGGCTCGAAGACGCAGACCTCCGCATCGAGTCCGGCGACGTCGAGACGGCTATCGAGACGGCCGCCGAGGACGCGACGCTGCTCATCATCGGTGCCACCGAGGAGGGCCTGCTCCGCCGGCTCGTCTCCGGGTCGCTCGTGCTGGACGTCATCGACGAGGTTGCCTGTTCGGTGCTGCTGGCGGAGAAACACCGCGACCGCAGCCTGCTCGAACGACTGTTCTGAGCGGGGCTGGTCTCGAAGGCACGACGTCGGCGACGACGTGCCGCCCGTGGCACGGTCGGTACCGGGGCGGCCAACTCGGACAGCGGGAATCATTTTTATCTATCGCCGAGGAACGTGGGAGTAATCGACCATGGTGGACCTGCCCGACCGGTTATCCGATATCCAGCTCTCCCGGCGGGACCGGCTCGTCGCGTAGTACCTCACCGGGCTGGTGCTGCTGGTACTCGCCTACACCGCCACGTACAACGTCGCGCTGGCACGGCTCGAGGGGGTCGACCAGTCGATATTCGCGTCCTTCGAGTTCATCGTCCAGACGATGACCACGACCGGCTACGGCCAGGACTCGGGTATCTGGACCCACCCGCCGATGTTCCTCTTCGTCGCCGGGACGCAGATTTCCGGTATCGCACTCGGCTTTTTCACGCTCCGACTCATCATCATCCCGCTGTTTACCGGGGCCGAAGTAAACCTGGACAGCCGACTCACCCCGAAGCAAGACCACGTCATCATCTGTGAGTACCGCCGTGACTCGGCCGTGCTCCTAGACGAGTTACGGGAGCTCGGTATCGATTACGTCCTCATCTCATCGTCCGAAGCAAACGCGAAGGACCTCGCCGACGACGGCTACTCCGTCATCGACGGCTCGCCACAGGACGCGGCGTCGTTCGAACGAGCCAGCATCGACTCCGCACGGGCAGTCATCACGGACGCCGGCGACGCGAACGTCAGCACGATTCTGACGGTTCGGTCGATAGACCCCGACGTCGAAATCATCACCCTCACCGACGACAGCGATATGCGGGACGTCCTGCTCGAGACGGGCGCGGATAGCGTCCTGTCACCCCACGGTGTGCTCGGCCAGCGGCTCGCCGAGAAGGCCGTCTCCTCGTTCAGTTCGGAGCTGACCGACACCATCGACCTCGGCGGCGAGCTGGAGGTCACGGAGGTGCCGATTCAGCAGGGGAACCCGCTCATCGGGACCAGAATCCGCAACTCGAACATCAGAGAAGAGACGGGCGCGAACATAATCGGCGCGTGGATCGACGGCGAACTCCAGCTCCCGCCCGACCCGGACGCGATTATCCGGTCGAACACGGTGTTGCTCGTCTCCGGCCCACACGACGCCCTGGAGGCGTTCAGTGACTTCATCCAGCCGGCCCGCACACTCCGCAGACACGAGCGCATCGTCATCGCCGGACAGGGCGAGGTCGGCGAGGCCGCACTGGCGGTCGTCTCCGAGGCGGGGCTCGACGTCGTGACTATCGACGTCGAAGACGGCGACGACGTCGATATCGTCGGTGATGCGGGGTCAGACGAGGTACTGGGGGACGCCGGGGTGGAAACCGCCGGCGCTATCATCGTCGGCCTTCCCGACGACTCCGACTCGCTCCTGACGACCGTGCTGGCGCGGTCGCTGAACCCCGATATCGAGATACTCGCACGGGTGAGCGACACCGACGCGACACGGAAGGCGTTGAGTGCCGGCGCTGACTACGTCCTCTCGGTCCCCCAGGTGAGCGCCCGGATGGTCGCCATGGAGCTCCGGGGCGAGGACGTCCTCGCGCCAGCGAGTCAGATTCGGTTGCTCCGCGTCCCCGCGACACCGCTTTCGGGGTCGACACTCGCCGAGTCGGGCATCTACGAGAAGACCGGCTGTCGCGTCATCGCCGTCGAGGACGAGTCCGGGTTCACCAGCACGGTCGACCCCCAGCGGCGGTTCACCGGGGACGAACGAATCGTTCTCGTCGGCTCCGACGAGGCGGTCCAGCAGTTCAGGAAACAGTTCGACGTCACCCCGATGGAGCCGGAGGCCTGACGGGCCGAAATGTGGGCACACGTTGGGCCAGCGCCCCGTCTCGACGTCCGTCGACGACGGCAGGTCGAAAAGCGACGACCCGCCGCCGCAGTTCCACAGCGACGGCCAGTTTTCTCGAGCGGCCTCGTGCCCGATTATTAATCTGTGAAATGTGGACGCGACGCTTAAGACCCGCTTCATAGATATCCCAGTATGAGCGATAATCGCGGTAACGACCCGACGCCGGACGGTGGCGTGGTCGAGCCCCCGTCCGAGGACGAGGAGGGCGTGGACATCGAGGAGCTGTCCGACAGCGAGCTGCGTGCGAAGTTCCGGGAGGTCCAGAACGAGCGCGACCAGGCCCGGAATCGGGTCGAAGACCTCGAGGACACCGTCGAGGACCAGCAACACCGACTGTACGACCTCGAGGGGTCACTGGCCGAGCTCCAGGGCGTCGTCAACGCCAACGCCTCTGGCGACCTGACCCGCCGTGCAGATATCGACTCCAACGTCGACTCCGTCGTCGATTTCGTCTCCAGCTACAACCGGATGCTCGACGAGTGGAACACGATGCTCAAACAGGTCAAGGAGGTCAGCACGTCCGTCGACAAGTCTACCTCCGACGTCGAGCAGGAGGTCGAGAAGGTCGAACAGGAGGGCGAGCAGGTGAGCCAGTCGATAAGCGAGATCGCCGACGGCGCCCACGAACAGAACGAACACCTCCAGCAGGTCGGCGACGAGATGCGCTCGATTTCGGCGACCATCGAGGAGGTCGCGGCCTCGGCGACGGAGGTGGCAAACACCGCGGAAGACTCCGTCGAGAGCGGCGACAGCGCCCAGGAAGCCGCGACCAAGGCCATCGAGGACCTCGAGGCGATGGAGGACAAGACTGAGGAGATGGTCCAGCAGGTCGAACAGCTCTCTGACCTGATGAGCGACATCGAGGAGATTACCGAGTTTATCAACGACGTGGCTGACGACACGAACATGCTCGCGCTGAACGCCAACATCGAGGCGGCCCGTGCCGGCGAAGCGGGCGCGGGCTTTGCCGTCGTCGCCAACGAGGTCAAAGACCTGGCCAACGAGACCAAGGACGCGACCGACGAGATCAGCTCGACGGTCTCGGACGTTCGCGAACAGACCGAGACCACCGTCGAGAACATGTACGAGACCCAGGGCGTCGTCTCGCAGGCGAGCACGGCGGTGGACTCGACCATCGATGGGCTCGACGACGTGGTCCACATGATCGACCAGGTCAACTCCTCGATAAAGGAGATAGACGACGCGGTCGACCAGCAGGCCCAGACCACCCAGTCGGTCGTCTCGATGGTCGACGAGGTCAGCGCGGTCAGCGAGGAGACCACCGCAGAGGCGGAGACGGTCGCCGACGCCGCCGAGAGTCAGGCCGAATCGCTCACCGACGTCACCCAGGAGGTCGGTGTGATGTCCGAGCGGGCCGAGGAGCTGGGGTCGACGGCCGCGCAGTTCACGACCGGCGAGCGCCAGAAACACACGGTGTCGAAAGGCGACACCGTCGTCGACTTCTGGCATGCGATGGGCGGCTCGAAGTCTCTCCTCCTGCACGACTTCGCCCGTGAGTTCGAGGAGCGACACGGCTCGGTGCACTTCCGACTCTCCTCGCTGGGGAGCTACGACGGGGTCTTAGACGAGAGCCTGGCCGCTGCCGGGACCGAGGAGATGCCCGCTATCGCACAGATAAACGAGATCGGGAGCATGAAAGCTCGACTGAGCGGGGCGTTCAAGCCCGCCGAGCGTATCCTCTCGGAGGACTCGAAATCGTCACTGACCGACTCCGTCTCGGACTACTACACTGTCGACGGAGAGCTGCAGTCGGTCCCGTTCAACTCCTCGAACCCCGTGCTGTGTATCAACAAAGAGGCCTTCGAGGCCGCCGGCCTGAACCCGGAGAACCCGCCCGAGACCTTCGCCGAGGTCCGCGAGGCCAGCGAGCAACTCGTCAGCGCGGGCGTGGTCGACTACGGAATCACCTTCGCGAACTACTCCTGGTTCGTCGAGCAGTGGTTCGCCGAGGCCGGCCAGGAACTGGTCAACGAGCAGAACGGTCGGGCCGGCGTCCCCGACAAGGCCTACCTAGACAGCGAGTTCGGACAGGACTTCTTCCAGTGGTGGACCGACATGGAGGCCGACGGCCTCTACCACAACAGCGGTATCAAGGCCCGCGGCAAGGCCAAGAAGACGTTCCACGACCAGCGAGCCGCCATGCTCATCGGCTCGACGTCGTCGCTTGGCTCCATCGAGTCGGGCGCCGACTTCGGCCTGAAGACCGGCTACCTCCCCGTGCTCTCAGAGCGCAACGGCGTCCTCGTCGGCGGGGCGTCGCTGTGGATCGGCGACAACCTCGACCCGCAGGTCGAAGATGCCGCCGCGGAGTTCCTCGCGTGGCTGCTCGAGCCGGAACAGCAGGCCCGCTGGCACCGCGAGACCGGCTACTTCCCGGTCTGTGACGGTGCCGCCGACCTGCTGCGCAGCGAGGGCTGGTTCGAGGAGAACCCCCACTTCGCCACCGCCTTCGACCAGTTCCAGGAGTCCTCGGACACCCCCGCGACCAACGGCGCACAGATGGGGCCGTTCCCGGAGGTCCGTGGCATCATCGAACAAGCCCGCGCGGAGATGCCCGTCGGCGAGGACATCAGCGACGACCTGCGCGAGCTGAACAACGAGGTCGAAGCGGAGCTGTTCAGCTGGGAAGCCGGACAGTAGGCTGAAAACCACAGTTTGCTACGGGTTTTCCCGTGGTCAGGTGCGAGTTTTCATCCAAAGCTACCGGGAGAGCTATGCGTTCCACTGTCAGCCCGGACACGACTCCCCGGCGGCTTTGCTGAGCCCAGCGGTGGCGCGGGTCCCGTGTCGGCACGAACCGAACCCGAGATATCAAATTCCGGGGTGACCGATGCTTGAGAAGGTTCTGACCGGGTCGGAAGTCGTCTACGAGTGTCGACGGTGTGGCATCCGTCTCGTCGGACACGGTCCAGTGACCCCACTGTGGGACCGACAGTATCGCTTGCTGCAGAGTCAAGTAACTACCGTCGTGTCGGCGCCGTTCGTGTAGCCGGCAAGAACCCCGCTCGGCGCGCAGCTGCTCGACGGAAGAAACGACCGCAAAAAAGTCCTTCGAGACGGGTTATCCGAACATCTGGCGCATCATCGGGTGCATCTCCATGAGCTGCTCCTCGGCGATCTCCTCGTACAGCTTGTACGTGATAGAGACCGTCAGCAGCAGGCCCGTACCGGAGACGTTCCCGATGGTACCCATCATGTTGGCCATGACGGCCAACAGTCCGACGAGGGCACCGCCGATGACGGTGACCTGCGGGATGTACCGCTCCAGGACCTTCTCGATGACGCCGACGTTCTGGCGGAAGCCGGGAATCTGCATCCCGGAGTTGTGGATCTGCTTTGCCGTCGCCTCGGGACCCATGTCGGTGGTCTCGACCCAGAAGACGGCGAAGATACCGCCGCCGATTATCATGAACGTCAGGTCCACACCGATGCGGGCGAGTATCTGCCAGACCTCGTTCGTGGTCGTCCCCTGCAGGAACCACATCCAGTCACCGGGCGACTGGATGGGCGCCAGATAGTAGAACAGGCCACCAACCGGCTGGCCGGCGTTGTTGTAGGTGCCGACCCAGCCCGGCAGGTTCGCGACCTGCTGGTCGAGGATACGCCCCAGGAACTGGATGTTGGCCTGCAGCGCGCGGACGAGGATCATCGGCAGGACGCTGGCGTAGATGAGCTTCACGGGGAAGCGACCACGCGCGCCCTTGACCCGGGCGTTCGAGAGCGGAATCTCGACGCGGACCGACTCGGCGTAAACGACGATGGAGAAGATGAGCACCGTCGTTATCAAGGCGAGCAGCCGGCCACCACCGGGCGACAGGAACAGCGTCTGGATACCAGAGGCCGTAAACAGCGACCCGGTCGCCTGCTGGCCCGTGATGTACAGGTACCAGGTGTAGACGATGCCGTTCTGGTTACCGATGAAGGGGGTCGACAGCAGTCCACCCAGCAGTCGCTGGCTCACGCCGGCGACGATGAACAGCCCGATACCGGAGCCGACGCCCCACTTGGAGATGACCTCGTCCATGAACAGGATGAGGACACCGCCGACGAACATCTGGGCGAAGATGAGCGCCTGGATACCGGTCGTGCCGACGCCCAGCGACTGGGCGACCGCCGTGTCCGGCGGCAGGAAGTCCGCCGCGAACACCATCGGGATACCGGTCAGACAGATCATCACGATTACCAGCAGCTTCTGGAGGCCCTGGTAGAGGACCTGGTCACGCGGGTCGTCCTGCGTGTCCAACCCGAGCAGATTCGCCCCACCGAGCAACTGCAACACGATGGAGGCGGTGACGATGGGTCCGATACCCAGCTGCATGATACTCCCCTGGCCCGATGCCAGAATCGACCCGAATCGACCGAAAACCTGCTGGCTCGCGTCGATGTCGAGGCCGAACAGCTTCACGTTCGTCAGGAAGAAGTACAGAATCAACACGCCACCAGTCCAGGCGAGTTTGCGCTTGAACGGGACGTGTCCTTCCGGACGACGGACTGCCGGCATCCGCACGAGCAGTGGTTCGGCGGTGTCCTTCCAGCTCATTGTGTATCCTTATTCCTCGTCTTCCGCGTCGCCTTCGGTGTCGGCATCTGCCTGCCGTTCCTCACCGAAGTCCGTCAACTTTGCGGTGCCGCCCGCGTCCTCGACTTTCTCGATAGCGCCCGCCGAGAACTCGTCGGCGATGAGGGTGAGTTCGTTGCGGACCTGGCCCGCACCGAGTACCTTCACCACGTCGGCGTCGTCGGCGTCGTCGACGACCTCGCGGGCGTCGATGATGTAACCGTCGCCGGCCTCCTCGGCGAGTCCGTCGGCCGCGTACAGCACGGCGTTCTCGTCGAGCTCGCGGACGTCGACCGTTGCGACCTCTTCCTTTACCTGCTCGGGTCGCTTGAAGCCGCTCTTGCCCAGCGGCTCGTAGTTGTGGAACTCGTGCTTGTCGCGGCCGGCGGCCCCGCGACCACCGCGGTGACCGGCGCCGCGTCGGTTCTTGTGCGAGCCGCCACCGTGCGTGCGCGAGCCGCGCTGTCGTCGTTTCTTGCTCGTCATTATCGCATCGCCTCCAGGAGCGCGTCGATGCCCTCGGTGTCGTGTCGCCCGAGTTCACCGCCCTCTTTGGTCGGGTGTTTGATGCCGTCGTGGCCGCCACGCGGCGGGTGCAGACGGAGTGTGGGGGAGAGACCCTGCTCCTGCAGCGTCGTCTCCTCGGAGACCAGCGCCCAGGCCAGTCCCTCGATGTCGTCGAACTCGGTGTTTGCTGCGACCCACTCGTCGTCGACGTCGGCGTCGCCCTCGGCGGGTTCGGCACGCGTCGAAAGCAGGAGCTCGATGGTCTCCTGGCTGGGTTCACCGAAGGCCACGAAGTCGTTGACCTTCGACACCATGCCGTTGTACGCGTCCGTGTCGGGGACGAGCGTACAGTGGTTGACGTGGTGGATGTTCAGCATCTTCAGCGTGTCGTGGATGTCCGTATCCATGTTCACGTCGCCGCGAATCTGGACGAGTGCTTGCATCACTCGATCACCTCACGTTTCTCGAAGGTACGCTCGGGGACACGGGCTTCGGCCGTGTTCTGGAGCGCGTTGAACGTCGCCTTCGCGAAGTTGACCGTGGTTCGCGTGTTACCCGACGAGCGGGTCCAGATGTCCTCGATACCGGCGAGTTCGAGCACCTTGCGGACGGTCTCCCCGCCCGCAAGTCCCAGCCCGCGCGGGGCGGGCTGGAGCTCGACCTCGACGCTCCCGGCCTTGCCCTCGGTGCGCAGCGCGACCGTGTGCGGACGGCCACAGCCACACTCCCAGGACCCACAGCCGCGGGAGACGTCGATGATGTTCAGTTTGGCCACGTCGATGGCCTTCTGGATGGCACCGCCGACCTGGTCGTCACGCCCTTCCGCGTAGCCGACCAGCCCGTCGCGGTTGCCGACTGCGACGACACAGCGGAACTTCACTCGCCGGCCGGAGTCGGTCATCCGCTGGACCATGTTGATGTCCAGCACTTCGTCTTCCAGATCGGGAACGAGCTGGTCGACGACTTCCGATTCTTTCAGGGGAAGCCCGGAGTTGAGCGCCTCCTGCATGGAGTCGATCTCGCCTTCGACAACCTGCTTGCCGAGGCGTGTGCGGGGTTCCCAGCCGTTGTTACCACTCATAGTTCGATGTCACCTTCCAGTAGGGTCTCCCGGGTCTCATCGAAGTGCTCCGGGAGGTCTGCAGCGTCGAAGTCCCCGCTGTACAGCGGTTCGTCCAGCTGCTCGGCGTACTCGGCGATGTGGCTACCGCGCGTGCGCTGCCAGTCGGCGAGCACGTCGTCGTTGTGGGGGATTTCCAGGCCGGCGTCGATTGCGCCTTCCTGTATTGCGAATACTTTGCTTCCGGGGGTCGGGGTGTTGAGGCCGATGTCGAGCACCGCTTCCTCGACGCCAGCGTCGAGCGCGCGAAGACCTGCGAGCAGCCCGGTGAGGTAGGCCGCGGGCATGTTGCCCGTCGGCGCCTCCCAGCCGTACTCCTCGAGGTCACCGGACTCTGCTGCCGCCAGCGTGCGGTCGCCGTCTGGTCCGAGAGTCACCAGCTGCGCCCTGGTGTGCTTGTTGCTCTTTCGAGCGACAAGGCGGGGCTTGCCGGATTTCAGCAGGCGCAACCGCTGATGGTAATCCGTTCGGGCCTCGCGGCGTCGCCGCATCGGCACCTTGTATCGTGGTCCTGTCGCCATTATGCGTCACCGTGGTTTGCTTCGATGAATCGTTCGAGGTCGGCGACACTGTCGAACTCGCCACCGCCGGCCTTGTCGTACAGGTCGCGGTAGACGGACTTCGACAGCGTGCCGTCGTCACGCAGTTCGCGCAGCTTCTTGCGCTGTGCGCGGATGCGTGATTCCCAGTTTTTCTTCTCGTTCTGTCGGGCCCCGGCCTTGCCCTTCCGGGAACCGGCTCCCTTCTGGTGGCCGTAGGCCTGCTTTGCCTTGCGCTCGCGAGCGCGACCGCGGGAGTTGCCCTTCTTGTCTTTGGCCGTGATGGCACCTTCCTCGACCAGCTCGCGAACGTCCTCGCGAGTGATGGCGTCGGCGATGTCACCCTGGCGGTCGGGGTTGAACCAGACGCGGTCCTTCCCGACGTCGAGGATGTCCGATGCGAGTCGCTTCTGTGCGGACAGATCCGTCATTCTTCGTTCACCTCGACTTCGACGTAGGTGGGGTTGAGCACGCGGACGCCCGCGTCCTCGGCTTCCTCCTCGATGCGCTCGCGCTTGCGAGCGCCGACCTTCGAGGCGATTCGGACGGCCTCGACGTCGCCGTCGACGCCCTCCAGGTCGTCCACGTTGTGGACGCGGACTTCCTCGAAGCCCGAAGGGTGTTTGCCGCGGACCGCCTTCGGCGTTCGGAAGCCGGCTTCGACGGTAGCGCCCTTGCCCTTGATACCGCGGCGCTGTTTCGAGAGGTCGCCGCGTGGCTTGCGCCAGGACGTCGGGACGCGCTTTTTCTTGTGGTGGTCCTGTCGGTTGAACTGCGGGCCACCGACGCGGTGTCGCTGGGCCAGCTGTCGGGCCGTCTCGTCGTCGAGGTCCGGCGTCTTGTCGGCGAGACCGCGGGGCTGGAGCTCCGTCTCCACGTCCTCGGCCTCGTCCTCTTCCTCGCCTTCCTCTTCGACCTCGGCCTCCGTCTCGGTCTCGACTTCGAGACCGCCGACGTCTGCCTTGATTCGGGCCGCCAGCGCGTTGCCGACGCCGTCGGCCTCGGCCAGTTCGGACTGGTCGGCCGCACGGACGTCGTCGACCGTCTGGAAGCCAGCCTCGCGGAGCGAGTCCGCTTTGGCCTCACCGACGCCGCTGATGTCGGTCAGTTCCTCGGCTTCGACTGTCTCGTCGTTGGATTCGTCATCTGCCATCAGGCGTCACCTCGGGAGGGTTTCTGGGTGATGTACACCCCGTCCTGGAACACACGCACGTCCTTGTCGTTGATGCGTGTGAGCTGTTCGATGTCCGCGGCGGTCTGGCCGACGGCCTCGATGTCGGGGCCGGTGACGGTCAGCTCCTCGCCGTCGACCGACACGTCGGTGTCACCGTGGACGGTGGTCCGACGGGCGGCCTTCTCGCCGAGGAAGTTCTCGATGACGACGTCGTCGCCTTCGACGTTAACCTGCATCGGGAAGTGAGAGTAGAAGACTTCCATCTCGTACTCCCACCCCTCGATGACGCCGTGGAACATGTTCTCTATGTGGCTCTCGAAGGTCCCGATGGTCGACATCGTCTTGGCGTCGTCCTCGTCGGACTCGACCGCGACGACGTCGTCCGCGACTGTGACGTCGATGTCGGGATACCAGAGCCGACGTGTGACGCTCCCGTTGGGACCCTCGACCGTGAGGTCGAGATGGTCCTGGGAGACGGACACGTCCTCCGGAATCTCCAGTTCTACTCGTGGCATTGTTAGTACACGTACGCGATTACTTGGCCACCGACGCCTTCCTCACGAGCCTCGTAGTGGCTCATGATGCCGTGGCTGGTCGTCACGACGAGGGTCCCGTAGTCACGGGCGGGGAGGAACCGCTTCTCCCACTTTTCGAACTCGTCTGCGCCCGCAGAGTAGCGGGGCTTGACCGGGCCACACTCGTTGATGGCTCCTTTCAGTTCGACCTCGAACTCACCGGCTTTGCCGTCGTCGACGAAGCTGAATCCGTCGATGTACCCGCGGTCGTAGAAGACCTCGAGCACGCTACCGATCTCGTTCGAGGCGGGCGATACCGTCTGCTCCAGATGCCCGACGCTCTCGGCGTTGTTGAGTGCCGACAGTGCGTTGGCGAATGGGTCGTTTCCTGTCATGGTTAGCTGTACTTCTTGAAG
This sequence comes from Haloarcula rara, assembly GCF_029338235.1. Classification (GTDB taxonomy): domain Archaea; phylum Halobacteriota; class Halobacteria; order Halobacteriales; family Haloarculaceae; genus Haloarcula; species Haloarcula rara. The sequence goes on along the minus strand of NZ_CP119785.1, from coordinate 2,230,333 downwards.
CCCATGCCCCGGGAAATCTCCCGGAAGCACTGGCGACACAGCCAGATGTCGTACTTGCCGACGAGTCCCTGCTCGCGCCCGCAGCGCTGGCAGGACTCGAGCTGGCCGGTACGCTCGTCGTTGGCCTGTTGGGTTTCACTTTCGCTCATTCGCTCACCTCCACGTCGAAGGTCGACTCGATGAACGCGGTCGCGTCCTCGGGGTTGAGTCGATGGTTCGACGGAATCGAACGGGACGCCTTGTCCCGCTTGGCGACGCGGTAGCCCGGGCGGACGAGGTTGACCGTGACGTCCAGCCCGTAGATTCCGATGCTCGGGTCGTACTCCTGGCTCGGGAACTCCGTGTGCTCCTCGATACCGAAGCTGAAGTTGCCGGTGTCGTCGAACTGGCTCTCTGCCAGGTCGGCAAGCGGCAAGGCGGTCTCGAGGAACTCCTCGGCGGCCTCGTCACGCAGCGTGACCTTCGCGCCGATTGGGTCGCCCTGGCGGATGTCGAACTCGCCGACGGTCCGCTTTGCCGTCGTCCGAACCGGGCTCTGGCCGGTAATCTCGCCGATGATGTCCTCGGCGTTGGCCAGGTCGCGGCCACCGTGGCCGATACCCATGTGGACGACGACCTTCTCGATGCTCGGTTCGCGCATCTCGTGGAAGTCGGCCGACTCAGTTTCCGAGCTCATTCGTCATCACCCTCGCTCGCGGTTTCACCGCTCGCGTTTTCCGATGCCGTTCCGGCATCGCCAGTGAAGTTCTCGTCGATGACGACGACGTACTCCTCGACCGTCTCGAAGCCCTCGCCCTCGTCCTGTTCGACGAGCACGTTATTCTGGGCCGAGCCGGGGGTGACCTGAATCTCGTCGACCGTGCCAATCTCGCCCGCGTGGGCACCGTCGACGGCGGTGACGAGCGCGCCCTCTTCGTACTCGAAGTGGGCGATTATCTCGCTGGTCTCGTTGTCGACGACGACGGAGTCGCCTCCGGAGTAGTCGTCGGCGTCCTCGACGATGAGCGTCTCACCGTCGTGGAGACCGAGCTGGACGTCGCCGCCGGCGACGTGGGTCTTGTTGACGATCTTCCCGAGCTTGGACTCGGCGGCGTCGGCCTCGATGGCCGTCAGCGCCAGTCGACCGCCCTCGCCGGGGAAGACGCGGTAGTACTCCTCTCGCTCGGTGAAGGCCATGATGTCGAACATCCCGACGGGCCGTTCCTCGTCGGAGACCGCCTTCCCGTTGATGAGGACGTTGTCCTCGTTGAGCGCGTAGCGCGCTTCCTTGCGGTTGTCGGCGTAGCCCAGCACGTCCCGCAGGACGATGAGGAGGGGGACCCCCGACTCACCGTGCGGGCCGGCGCCGGCCTTGACCGTAAACGTTGCCGTCTTGCGCTCGACGGGCCAGCTGTTTGGCACCGACAGGCGTTTCTGATGCTTGCTCATGCGGTATCATCCTCCGATTCGAGACGCTCCACACGTCGGTCGTCCTCGGTGTTCAGGTCCGTGACCCGGACGTTCGAGGTGTCGAGCGGGCGGGGAACTTCCTCGCCGTCGGTGGTCTCTAAGGTGACGTCTTCCACGTGGATGACGGCATCCGAGAGGTCGACGGTGAGGACCTCGCCCGACTCGCCGGCGTAGTCGCCACGGAGCACCTCGACGGTGTCCCCGGCGTTGACGCGGACGTTTCGCTGGTCGTACTCCTCGCGGAGGTCCTCGGCCAGCGTGGCCCGCACCTGCTTGTGTCGCTCGTGCAGCGGCGCGTCTCGTTGACTCGTTCGCTGTTTGTCTGGTTGCGTTGTCATGGTTCTATACGATCATCGTCGCTGCGGAGGCGACACTCCCGAACCGTTCCGCGACTTCCCGCGAGATGGGACCCTTGAGTTCGGTCCCGCGCGGGTCCTCGTTCTCGTCTACGATGACAGCCGCGTTGTCTTCGAACTTGACGCGGGTGCCGTCGGGACGGCGGATGGGTTTGCGCTGGCGGACGACGACGGCTTCGAGCACCTGGCGACGCATTTCGGGCGTCCCCTTGGTGACCGAGACCGTGATCTTGTCGCCCAGTCCCGCCTTCGGGTGGCGGTTCTTCGTCCCCGAGTAGCCGTGGACGGAGATGACTTTCAGCTGGCGTGCGCCAGTGTTGTCGGCACACGTGATCAGCGAACCCTTCTCCAGGCCCTGGGTGACGTCGGCGTTCATTGCCTCCATTATTGCTCACCGTCCTCGACAGCCACAACGACGTGGCTCTTCGTCTTCGAGAGCGGTCGACACTCTGCTATCGTGACCGTGTCACCGACCGCGAGGTCGAGACATTCGGGTGCGTGAGCCGGGACGCGGCTCCGCCGCTTCATAAAGCGGTCGTATTTGGGCACCTTCACGTCGTACTCGCGTTCGACGACGACAGTCTTCTCCATGTCAGTGGAAGCGACCTCTCCGTCCAGTGTCTGGCCCCGCACGGATAGCTCTCCGTGGAAGGGGCAGTTCTGGTCGGAACAGGCCGTCTCCGGTTCCTGTACGTTCAGTCCTAGCGCCATTTGGAATCACCTGCGTTCGCTGTGCGTCGAGCGGGACGGTCGACGAGGCGCTCGCCCTCCACCCGGACACGCGTTCGCGGCTCGTCGCCGCTCACGGTTGTCGAGGCGCTTCGCGCCTCGCTCTGTCCAGATGGAAGGTCGAACGCGAACGTCGCGCTGTCCTTCGGCACGTGCCACACCCGAGTGTCTCCCTCGACAGTCAGCAGCTGCGTCGTCTCCATGACGACGCTGCCGCTGATACCGATGGCGTCCGGGTTGGACGCCGCGACGACCTCGACGTCGAGGCCGACGAGTTCGTGTCGTGTGAGCGTCTCGGGTGTCAGTGGCATTATTCGTCCTCCGACTGGAGGTCGCCTTCTTCGCCCTGAATCGTCTTGATTCGGGCGATGGCCTTCTTCAGTTCCTTGATGCGGCCCGGGTTGTCCGGGGCGCCACCCGCCGCCAGCGTGGCGCGGGAATTGAGCAGCTCCGTCTTGAGATCATCGAGCTCCGCCGCTCGCTCGGCGGGAGTCATGTCTCGGATCTCCTGGACGTGGAGGACGGCCATTACTGCTCAGCCTCCTCTTCGTCGGCGTCGGCGGACTTGTCGTCCGCCTCGTCCATCTCGTCCATGAGCTCTTCCGCTTCGGCCTCGACGTCCTCGTCGAGCTCCTCGTCGACGGCCTCTTCGAGTTCGTCGACGTCGACATCCTCGACGTCCTCGTCGGTAGGCACGTCGACCGCTTCCTCGATGACTTCCTCGTCGGGAGCAGCGTCGTCGGTTGCCTCGGCAGCAGCGGCCTCATCGGCCGCTTCCTCGGCCTCGGTAGCCTCTTCGGGCTCGCCTTCGAGCAGCTCCTCGACGCTTTCCCCGTCCGTGTCGGCAACGTAGTCCTCGACCTCGGCGTCGTCGTAGACCTCGAAGTCGTCGGGGAGTTCCGCCTCCGGCGGGATGATCTTCACCTGGACACCGATGGTGCCCAGCTTCATCACCGCGACGCCGACGCCGCTGTCGACGATGTCCTCGGCGGGTTCGCCGTTGTGCTTGATGTAGCCGCGGTTGAACTTCTCCACGCGCGAGCGGGCGCCCGTGACCTTCCCGGAGAGGACGATCTCAGCACCGAGCGCACCGGACTCCATGATGCGGTCGATGGTGGTGTGGCCGGCCTTGCGGAAGTACCAGCCACGTTCGAGGGCGTTGCCCAGGCGGTCCGCGACGATGCGGGCGTTGAGGTCCGGCTCCTCGACTTCCTGGACGTCGACCTGCGGGTCGTCGAGGTCGAACCGCTCCTCGAGTTCCGTCGTGATCTTCCGGATGTTCTTCCCGCCCTTGCCGATGACCATTCCTGGCTTCTCGGCTTTGAGGACGATCTGGGTACCCATCGGCGTCTTGGCGACGTCCATGCCGCCGTAGCCGGCGCGACCGAGTTCGTCCGCGAAGAACTCGTCGATCTGGGTCCGCTGGAGGCCGTCCTCGATGAACTGCTGTTCGTCGGCCATTAGCCTTCGACCTCCTCGAGGATGAGTTCGACGTCGACCTGCGTGGAGTTCCACGCGGACGCGCGACCCATCGCACGCGGTTTGCGACCCTGTGATTCGCCGACCTTGTGGGCGGCGACGTGCATTATCTCCATGGCCTCACCGTCGAAGCCCTGGTGGTCGGCGTTGCCGATAGCGTTCTCGAGCAGGTCCTGGAAGGCCTCGCTGGCCTTCTTCGGGAAGCGACCGGCGTCCCACCCGTCGACCTTCGACTTGTGGCCGACACCGGAGTTGTGCTGTTTGAACGCGACCGGCTGGTCGCCGGCGATAACGCTATCGAGGAACTCGACGGCCTCGCCGGCCGTCTTGCCCTTGATTTCGCGGGCGATAGCCTTGCTGTGCTTGAAGCTCATCTGCCGCTCCCGAAGCATCGCTTTCGCGGTGGCGTCCGGGTCGGCGTCGACTGAGTAGCTGATTCCCATGATTACTTGAGCGGTACGAATTTCGAGGAGCGTGTCGCCCCGATACCGGCCTGACCGTGTTCGACCGAGCTGCGGGTGAGCTGGAACTCACCGAGGTAGTGGCCGAGCATCTCGGGCTCGACTTTCACGCGCTCGAACTCCTGACCGTTGTGGACGGCGAAGGTGAGGTCGACCATCACCGGCAGCACCGGCATATCGCGCAGGTGCGTCCGGATGGGGTTGTTGGCCGTTTCCTCCTCCTCGGCGTCGCGGGCCTTTGCGAGGAGCTTCTGCTTTTCCTCGGTCAGACCGCGTTCGATACTTCGCCGCTGGCGAGCGGGGAGCAGTTCCGCGACTTCCTCGAGCTCCATGTCCTGCAGCTCGTCGAGCGTGTGGCCTCGGAAGGTAAACTCTCCCTCGTGGCCGATCTGGTATTCCGAACTCATTTGTCACTCCCTCGGCCGGTCCGCTTCGAGGCGATGTCCCCGACTTTCCGGCCAGGCGGTGCGTTGCGGGAGATGGACTTGGGCTTGCCCGGGTGCTGTCGGCCACCGCCACCGAAGGGGTGGTCGACGGCGTTCATCGCGACACCACGGACGCGTGGGTACTTCGTCCCGCGGGCTTTCATCTTGTGGTGCTTCTTGCCGGCCTTGACGAACGGCTTGTCCGTCCGGCCGCCACCGGCGACGACGCCGATGGTCGCACGGCACTGCGGATCCAGTCGCTTCATCTCCCCGGAGGGGAGCTTCACGACCGCGACGTTGCGGTCGTGGGTGAGCAGCGTGGCGTTGACGCCCGACGAGCGGGCGAAACGGCCACCGTCACCGGGGCTGGACTCGACGTTACACACCGGCACACCCTCGGGAATCTCCGCGAGCGGGAGCGTGTTCCCGGGGGCGATTTCGGCGCTGACGCCGACCTGCAGTTCGTCGCCCACGCCCACGCCTTCCGGCGCGAGCACGAGGCGGTGGTCGCCGTCCTCGAACTCGACGGCCGCGACGGGCGCCGAGCGGGCCGGGTCGTGTTCGATGTCGACGACTTCGCCGGCGATGACGTCGCCGTCTTCGACTTTACGGTGCTCCAGATCTGCTTTGTAGCGGTGGGAGGGCGCCCGGAACGTGGACGTCCCGCGACCGCGTCGTTGTCCCTGAATTCGTCGTCCCATGGTTAGAACACCCCGATTCTGGAGGCGACTTCCTGGGCGTCGTCGTCCTCGGAGAGGCGAACGACGGCCTTCTTCTCGCCGTCCATCGTGTTCTGCGTGTTCACACTGACGACGGTGACTTCGTACTGAGATTCGACGGCCTCCGCGACCTCGGGCTTCCCAGCGCTGTCGTCGACGACGAACTGGAGCTTGTTCTGGAAGTCCATGTCGTTCATGGCCTTCTCGGTGACGTGTGGGTACTTGATGACGTCCCAGCTCATCGGTCGCCCACCTCCTCGACTGCGGACTCGGTGAAGACGGTGAGCCGACCCGGCGCGGCACCGGGTGCGAGGTCTTCCGCGTTGACCTCCCCGGCCGTGGCCACGTCGACGCCCGCGAGGTTGCGGGCGGCCTTCGACGGCTCGCTGCTGGTTACGAAGAGGATAGAGGAGGGGCGGCGGTACTTCCGACCGCGCATCGAGCCCTTCCCGGCCTTGATCTTCGTCTCGTCAGCGCGCTCGATGTCCGCCTCGAGGCCGAGCTCCTCGAGAAGCCCCAGGACTTCCTGGGTCTTGACCAGGTCCTCGAAGTCGTCGGAGACGACGACGGGGACCTCCTCGATGTCGAACTCGTGGCCGCGCTCGGCGACGAGTTCGGCGTCCGTCGTGGCGGCGAGGGCCGACCGGACGGCGAGCTGGCGCTCCTTGTCGTTGATGTCGACAGAGCGGTCTTTCTCGGCTTTCGGCGGGTGGGCCGCGCGGCCCTTGACCGCCTGCGGGACGCGGCGGGCACGACCGTCCTGCTGTGGGACGTGTGCCTGGCCGCGACCGCTACCGAACGACTCGGCCGGCGTTCGGAGGCCGGCGTACTCGTCGGTACCGTAGTCCTGCTTTCGGTTTGCCTGGGCGGCGTGTACAGCCTTGGCGATGAGGTCTGAGCGCACCGGTGTCTCGAAGACATCGGGGAGCTCGACCTCGCCGTCGGCCTCGCCGTCCAGAGTGTAGATAGTTGCCTGCATGGATTATCCCTGGTTCGATTCCGTGGAGACGAAGCGCACCTCGGGGTCGAGGCGCGGCTGGTCGTTGGGTCGGACCGCGGGCCGGAAGCGCACCAGGCGCTTGTCCGGACCGGGGACCGAGCCTTTGACGAGCGTGTACGGCCCGTCGACCTCGCCGTAGTTGACGAAGCCGCCGTCGACGGTGGCGTCGTCGCCCTCACCGATGTCGATGAGGCGCTTGTTCAGTTCCGTGCGCTGGTGGTAACCGGTCTGACCCTGCTGGGGGACCGTCGAGCGCACGCGAGATGGGTTCCACGGGCCGAGGTTGCCGATGCGTCGGCGCCAGCCCTGGCGGGCGTGTTTGCCCTTCCGCTTCTGGACGCCCCAGCGCTTGACAGGACCCTGCGTCCCTTTGCCCTTGGTGACGCCCGCGATGTCGGTGTACTCACCGGCGCGGAAGACGTCGTTCATCGAGTGCTCGCCACCGTCGTCGACGAGCTCGAGGGCGTGCTCGAGGCGGTCCGAGACGGATCCACCGCCGACGCGAGTCTCCATCACGTCGGGCTTTTTCTTCGGGACGCTCGGGACGGCCTCTGGGACGGTGTGCGTGATGAGACGCACGTCGCCCAGTCGACCGTCGTCGAGAGCGTCGCGTACCTGTTCCTCAGCAGCGTCCGGGTCGTGGTCCTCCGGCAGGTTGAGGGTCCGATCGAGATCCGTGTGGAACTCGTCGGTCCATACCTCCGTCAGCGGACGCTGACCGTACGGCGTGTCTTCGTACGCACGCAGGGCGACGGCGCGCATCGGCGGCGTCTCGACGACTGTCACCGGGACAGTCTCCTCCATCCCTTCGCGGGGGGAGTTAGGTTCGTCGTTGACGAGCACGACGTGTGTCATGCCCGCCTTGTAGCCGGCGAACCCCTGGACGCCCGGCTGCCCGTCGTCGGACGGCCAGCTGTTGAAGCGAGGTGTCTCGCTCGTCGAGCGCTTGCGCGGGCCGAAGCCCAGCGAGCCTTTGCGTGGTCTGCTTGGTTGTGGCATTCGTTTACTCCGTGAGGGTTAGACAGGCGAGGGAGGCGAACATCGCTTCTTCAGTTCGCACGACCTCACTGCCCTGGTTCGGAACCGTATTCAGCCAGAGGTCGAACCCTGTGGATTCGTCGTTCCGCTGGTCTCCCCGGACGGCGTCCGGGTCCACGTCGAGTATGGACGGTAACCCACGCTCGGGTGCCCCGAAGGCGACTGTCATGCCGCCCTCGGTGTCCCGTCGTTGGGCCAGTTCGCCCAGGCGACGAGTCGTTGCCAGCTCACCGTATCGCGATGACGCGATGGTGAGTCCGGCGTCGTCACGCGAGAGTGCCATGTTGAGGTCCGCGGAAACGACGTCGAACCCCGATATGGGGGCGTCGACGAGTTTCGCCCGGACCGGCCGTCGCGAAGAGACCCTGACGGTCACGCGCTCTCCCTCACCCACATCCATATCCGCTGGAACGGGGAGGGAGATCGGGTGTTGCATTCCGCAATTGACCCGGACGCGCCCATCAGCTCCGACCTCGGTCACGATTCCCTGTCTTAACGACCCCGAACCCTCGGATCCGGAGCCGGTCTGTGAACGCACGCGGAGCGGCGGCAGGACGCCGACGTACTCTAGTTCGTCCCGCTTGCCCCACATCTCCTTTCGGAGGTGTGGCGGCGTCGCGGCGTACCGCAGCACGGTTTCGACGAACCCGTCTTCCCACTTGCCCCGACCATCCGGGTCGGGGTACACTGTCAGCCGGTCCACCCGGAACACGGTGGCCGCGCGGGCCACGTATCCGAGTTTCCGAGTCGCCTCGCGGCGGTCCTCGGCTTCCCGTGTGAGGGAGTCGGGCACGAGTACGCTGGTCGTCATGCCGTGACGCTTCCACGTCGCGCCACTAGACTGTAGCGATACTACTCCGTCCCTACGGTAAAAAGACCCCGCTTCGCGCGTGCGTTGAGACGCGTTCACACGCCACTACAGCCCACTCTCACCTGAATTGCCAGCCCATAGTTTGCCGCTTCCAAAAGCCAGCGCCGTGGTGACGTTCCACACGAACGGCCCCGCTCCGGCCCCGTGGTTTCCCCGCGAAACGGAAGGCTTTTTACTATCACCCTCGCCACTTTGGAATGCAGAGAGGCGACGTGCGAAACGGTGCGCGCTGGTACCGAGCGACCCCACGTGGTCGCGAGGGTCAGGGCGAATGAAGTGAGCGCTGGTAGTGTAGTTGGTATCACGTGACCTTGCCATGGTCACAACCTGGGTTCAAATCCCAGCCAGCGCATTCCCACTTTTTACTTCGTCGGGTTTCCTCGTGAGCCTTTGGCTCACTGCGGGAACCACTCCTCGCAAAAACTTGGGGGAAAAACGCGGGAATCTCACTTCGTTCGATTCCCGTGAAACGGCTCGCTTCGCTCGCCGTATACTAGTCTGCACAATCCATAGTGTCGGCAGCCCTGCCCTTCCCCGAGTCGCGGCACAAAGGCCGCTCCCGGCCCGATGCCTGTGACGCCACCTCACCGTTGCACTGCCCGCGCCGTCCCGTCGAGGCGCTCGGCTAGCTCGTCGAGTTCCCGCTCCAGCCGTTCGATATCGGCACGGAGGCGGGCACACTCGGGATTCTGTTGGCGTCTCGTCGACCGCTGTTCCTGGGCCAGCACGCTCTTTCTGACGCGCTTCTGACTCAGCGTTCGGTAGGTGGTGTCGTACTCGGCCAGCGCGAGCAGCCCCTCGACGGTCTCGCGCAACCCCTCGGTAGTCACGGGCTTGACCAGGTAGTCGTCGACCCCGAGCCACCGGTCGACGTCGAAGTGGGGCTCGCTGCGGGTCACCAGCCCGACACAGCAATCGCGGTATCGGTTCGTGAGTTCACCGACGAGCGTGGCCACCGACAGCTCCGGGAGCGGCCGGTCGACCACGACGACGTCGGTGTCGTCGGTCATCGTCTCGACGGCGCGGGCCCCGCTGGCGACCGTCGAGACCGCGTAGAACTCGGAGAGTACGCGGTCGTACACCTCCCGGTGCTCGGCGTCATCCTCCACGACGAGGACACGCGTCCCATCCCCCATTTGATTTTTTCTGTGGTGGGCCTGACAATAAATGTTGATGGTGCAACCACTCGCGACGACGCGTCGCCAAACACCAGCGTTAGGAACGGGCCACACCGAGACAGGCATATGACCTGCATCGGATTCCTGTCGGTCGCACCGGTCGTCGAGGAGAGTATGGCGCCCTACGTCGCCGACGCAGTCGCCGCGCTGGAGGAGTTCGACGTCGAGTACGAGACCACGCCGATGGGCACCGTCATCGAGGCAGCGGACAGCGAGGAGCTGTTCGCGGCCGCCCACGCCGCCCACGAGGCCGTCGGCGCCCAGTCCGACCGCGTCGAGACGTTCCTGAAGATAGACGACAAGCGCGGCGTCGACCAGCGCGCCAGCGAGAAGGTCGACAGGGTAGCGGACGAGCTGGGTCGGGAAGCACGGAGCGGCGGCGAAGGCGGCACTTGATACAGATTGTTGTAGCTGTGTCCCAGTGTTCGCGACAGCGAAATACCGAAACGAGACTACAGCAATCCGTATAAAAGGCCGGCTGGCGAAAGCGGGGTATGAACACGCTCAATCGGATGGCCACGGAGCTGGTCGACGAGGCCATCGACTTCGCCGACGAACTGACGATAGACGTCCACGCCCTGGAGGGCGACGCCGCAGTCCTCGATTTCGGCGTCGAGGTCCCCGGCGCCGTCGAGGCCGGGCTGGTGCTGGCGGAGCTCCAGACGGCCGGCCTGGCGACGGTCCAGACTGGGATGGAACGGGTCGGTGCGGCCCCGCTGACACACGTCGAACTCGCGACTGACCACCCGGCGCTGGCCCTGCTCTGTTCCCAGAAGGGCGGCTGGGAGCTGACCACGGACGATTTCGAAGGACTGGGCAGCGGCCCGGCACGTGCGCTGGTCGCCGAGGAGGACATCTTCGGCCGCATCGGCTATCGCGAAGAGGAGCAGTTCGCCGTCCTCGCCGTCGAGACCGACCAGCTCCCCGACCAGGCCGTCGCCGCGCAGGTCGCCGAGCGCACCGGCGTTCCCGAGACCGGGGTCTTCCTGCCCGCGTTCGCCACCGCGAGCGTCACCGGTAGCGTCGCCAGCGCGGCGCGGGCCGCCGAAATCGCCGTCTTCCGGCTGGCCGAGCTGGGCTACGACCCGGCGGAAGTGCTCTCGGCGAACGGTCGGGCGCCGGTCGCCCCCGTCGCGGCCGACGAGGCGACGGCGATGGCCCGGACCACAGACGCACTGGCCTACGGGAGCGAGGTCCACCTCACCGTCGACGAGCCGGTCGACGATATCGTCGACGAGGTCACCTCTGTCGCCGGCGCGGAGTACGGCCGACCGCTCGACGGTGTCTTCGAGGACGTCGACTGGGACTTCGCGGAACTGCCGGTGGAGCTGTTCGGGCCGGCGAAGGTGACCATCGACGTGGTCGGGGGCGACACCCACGTCGTCGGCGAGACCCACGAGGACGTCCTGGTCGAGAGCTTCGGGCTCTGAGGGATGCGCTACAAGGTCGCCCCGCCGGCCCGCTCGCTCGACTTTCTCCGGACGGCCCGAACGGCGATACCGCTCGTCCCCGACGACAAGGCCGACTGCTGTGCAGCCATCCAGCGCGCGACCGACGTCGACAACCGTGAACAGGCCCGGTCGTATCTGACGTTCCTGCAGGCGCTCGGGCTAGTGACCGAGACCGAGCGCGGGTACCATCGGACTCGTGCGGAACTGAACCGCGACGCGCTCGCGACGGCCGCCCGCGAGCGGGTGTTTCTCGTCGCCGAGTTGCTCGACGCAGTGGCTGCGGGTGCAGACAGTCCTGGGACGGCGTTCGAGGGGGTACGCGAGGAGATACCGCGCTGGGAACGCGAGCGCGACCCCGAGTGGGAAGCGGACTGGCGACGACGCGTTGAGCACATTCTCGAGTGGGCCGTCCGCTTCGACATGCTCGCGGTCGAGAACGACAGTTTCGTCTCGTCTCAGTAGGCGATGCCGACTCGCTCGCAGCTGTGCCGGTCGTTGAGGACCGCGTCGTAGACGAACGCCGCCACGTCGCCGGTCGAGACGGACTGCCCGCCCTCCGGGAGGTACTCGACCGCGGTGCGATAGTGGTCCGTCGGCGGACCGTCAGGCATCCGGGGCGGGCACACGAGCGTCCAGTCCAGCCCCGAGGGCTGGAGTCGGTCGTACACCGCCCGGTGGGCGTCGGCGAGCGGTCGCAGCGTCTCGGGAAAGTCGTCCACGTCGAGGCGGAGTCGCCCGGGCGTGGCCTGGAGGATGCCCGCGGCGGCGACGGCGACCAGTCGCTCGGCGCCGCAGGCTTCCATCGCGGCGACGAGGTTCTCGAGACCGGTGTCGAGCGCTGCGAAATCGCCGTCGTCGGGCCCGAGCGCGCTACAGACGGCGTCCTGACCGCTGACCGCGGCCGCGACGGCCTCCAGGTCGGTCACGTCCTCCTCGATAACCGAGACGCCGTCGGGGGCCCGCGCGGTGTCACGAACGAACGCCGTCACACTGTGGCCGTCGGACACGGCGGACGCACAGAGCCGGCGCCCGACAGGACCACTGGCACCGTAGACGAGCAGCTCCATGCCCCACGAGAGACACCCGACAGATAAAGCAAGGGTACCTAACGGCGGTCACTCCGTCCCCACGTCGGTGACCGTCCCGACGCCCTTCGAGCGGCCCTCGCGGAAGACGAACTTCTGGCCTTCCTCGACCAGGTATGACCGGAACTTGAACCGAACCCTGGTCTGACCGGCGTCGCCCGGCAGCAGCTGGCCCCCGGCCGGGTAGAACTTCGCAGCCTCGCTTACGGTTTCGAGGTGGACGACCGGCTCGTAGCCGTCGCCGATGCGAGTCGGGTGGTTCAACACCATCACTTCGGCCTCGAACTCACGGACCGGGTCGGGGTCTGCGTCCCGGGGCAGCAACACCATCCCGCGCTCGATGTCGGCCTCTCGCACCCCCTTGAGCGCGATACCGACGATACGGCCGGCCTTAGCCTCGTCGACACGGTGGTAATGCATCTCGATGGAGCGGACCTCGACCTCGCGGAACTGGCCGTCCTGCATCGGGCCCAGCAGGAGTTCGTCGCCAGCCTCTACTTCGCCGGCTTTCACCGTCCCGGACGCGACGGCGCCCACGCCCTGGACGTTGTAGGTCCGGTCGATGTACATCCGGAACTCGCCGACCTCGCCGCCGGTCTTGGGCATCCGTTCGAACATCTCGTCCAGCGTGTCCAGCCCGCACTGTGTGACAGCACTGGTCGTCACCACGGGGACCACAGTCTCGGAGATTTCCTCGATAGCGGCGTCGATACCGTGGCGTTCGACCCGAAGCGGCGTCTTATCGACCTCGCGCAGCGCCCGCTCGACCTCCCGCTCGACCTCGCTGACCCGTTCGTCGGTCACGAGGTCTGTCTTCGTGAGCGCGACGATGGTCGGGAGTTCGGTCGCCAGCAGAATGCCCAGATGCTCGCGGGTGGTCTCGGTGACGCCGTCGTCGGCGGCCACAGTGAGCAAGCCGTAGTCCAGTTTCTGGCCCACCAGCCCGCGAATCGTGGTCCGAAGCCAGGGCTCGTGGCCCACGGTGTCGACGAAGCTCACCAGCCGGTCGGACTCCTCGACGACGCGGGCCCGGTCCGTCTTGCGATGCGGATTGTCCATCCGCACCGGACCGTCCTCGTCGAAGCCGTAGACGCCATACGAGAGGTCCGCCGAGAGACCGCGTTCGACCTCGTGGGGTTGCACGTCAAGGAAGCCCCTCGTGTTCCCCTCGCCGTCGTCGGCCTCCCCCGTGACGAGCGACCCCACGAGCGTGGACTTGCCGTGGTCGACGTGGCCGGCGGTCCCCACGACGATGTGGTCGTCGTCTTCCAGTACTGCGCCCTCGCGGATGGTGGCGACGCCGACGATACCCTTGGCGTCGCCTCCGCCGCCCGAGTCGGCGACGCCGTCGACACCCCACGTCTGGACCTCCTCGATGTGGGCGCCGGCCTCCTCTGCGAGCAGGCTCAGTACGTCCATGGACTCGGAGAACTCGGCGGGGGAGATACCGGCCAGCCCGCCCTCGTCGGTCACGCCGACGACGTAGGTCGCCTCGCCCTCCCCGGAGAGGACGCGATGGCGAAGCTGTGCGGCCAGCGATTCCAGCCGCCCCTCCGAGAGGTGGAGGTCCTCGGTGAGCCGCTCTTTGAATTCGACGCTGCCACCCTCCTGTTCGCCGCGGTCCAGCGCGCGCTGGAGGACGGCCCGGTCGGGGCTCATGACGGTGCGTAACGGAGGGGCAAACAAAAGCTTTCCCCGGGTATGGAGTTCCTGCGCCCTGTTATGTACGGTGGGTGTCTCTATCTCTCACAGTGAAGGTTCATAGGCGAAGGCAGGGCCAGCGTGGCCTATGTAGGTCACTCGCCAGCGGGGTCCAGCCGTCGTGCGACACCAGCCCCGCTGTTCAGAGCGTCTGTGTCGCCGGTTCGCCCTAGCGATACGGCTCGACCGCCTCGAGGAAGCCGTCGGCGTAGCTCGCCTCGGTCACGCGGTCGGCCCGAGAAAGCGCCGTCTCGTCGGCGTTGGCGACGGCCACCGACTCACCGGCCACGTCGAACGTCGCCGCGTCGTTCTCGGAGTCACCGACCGCGAGGAAATCCACCGGTTCGAGTCCCAGCTCGGTACAGACCGCGTCCAGTCCGGTCCCCTTGTCGATACTGGCGTCGGTGACGTGATAGGCGAAGCCGGTGTCGAAAAACTCCAGTCCGTGCTCCTCAGCCAGACGCCGCAGCGGTTCCTCGGGCTGGGACAGGTCGACGACGACCTCGGTCTCGCGCCACCGGTTCGCCAGGTCGACCTCGCCAAAGCCCATCTCGTATCCCAGCTCCCGGTACGCCTCGGCGACGGCGAGACACGCCGCCTTGTCGCCCTCTATCTGGAGCGTGTCCGTGGCCTCGACGAACACTACCCCGCCGTTCTCCGCGATGACGGTGTAGTCGATGCCGACGAACTCACAGAGAGCGATAGGATAGGGCATCGCTTTGCCGGTCGCGACGACGACTGGTTCGGGCCACTCCGCGAGGACTGGAAACACGCGCGGGTCGACGGCTCGGGTGTCGTCGGTGAGCGTCCCGTCAATATCGACCACCAGCGGCGGTGTCTCGGTCATACGGGAACTGGCGCCGGCACGGATTTGGTCGTTGCGGTCACCGCATCAGTCGTCGGTGAGCGTCTCGTAGGCCGCTTTCACCCGCTTGAACTCCCGTTCGCTCCCGCTGTCGGTGTCCGGATGGGTCTCCTTGACCCGCTCGCGGTAGGCCTGCTTGACCGTGCTCTGGTCCGCGCTGGGGTCCAGTCCCAGCCGGTCGTACGCCTCCGCGGGCGTGGGTCCGGACGACTGCTGAACGGACTGGCGGCGCCGGGCCGTCCTCTGGCGTCCGCCCCGGGCCTGCTGCCGGCGGGCTCGCTCCTGGCGGACCCGCTCTGCGGTGCGGCGCGCCCGGCCGTCGCGGGGTGGTTCCCACTCCTCGCGCGGCCCCGCACCGAAGCCGCCGCGGCTGTCGCCACGGCGGGCGCCACGACCGTCGGTCGCGGCCCGCTGCTCGACGCGCTCGTAGACGCTCGCGGCCATCCGTCCGCTGAGGTGGTAGTACATCAGGTACGTCGAGGCCCCGAACATCAGCGCCAGAAAGAGCACGGCCGGGCTGGAGAGGATGCCCACCACGGTCAGCACGGCTGTGAGGACGCCGAAGACGACCGCGATTCCCTTGGTAAGCCGGTCGTACTGCACGCTCTCTGGTTCGGGCCAGAGCACTGTAAGCGTCTCGCCTCCGGGGGTCCGCTCAGGCCCGTTCGACCGTCACGCGACCGTCGTCGGTGACGAGTTCGAAGCCGGCGTCGCGGAGCCAGTTGGCGGCGGCGCCGTCGCTGTGAAGCAGGACCTCCGCCAGGTCGTCCGGCTCGTCGATATCCGTCGCCAGTCGGCGCGAGTCCACTTCGGCGACGCTCGCGCCGGCCGCGCGAGCAATCTGGCGGTGGTCTCGTATCGACGCGCCGTGGTAGTCCACCCGGAAGTCGGGATGGCGGGAGACGAAGGCGTTCGTCCCGCCACCGGTGCCGGGCGCCAGCACCACATCGGCCTCGGGCGCGAACAGCCGCTCGACGGCGCCCGGCGTGAGCAGCGGGAGGTCGGCCATCACGATCGCAAGCTCCCCGTCGGTCTCGGCGAGCAGCCCATTGACGAGCGAATCGAGCCCACGCTCGTCGACAGTGACCGGCGCTTCACACGTAACAGGCGCCGTCGCGACGACCGCCGGTGCGTGGTCGGCCGCCTCGAGTGCGGCGAGGACGTCTGCGAGCATCGCTTCCGTAAACTCGCGGCGCTCGTCGGGCGTGAGAACGGAGGAGAGGCGGGTTTTCGGGTCGGACCCCGAGACGGGGACGACGAGTCGCATTACAGCTTGCTGTAGTCGTCCTCTTGGGACTTGCTGTAGAGATAGAAGCCCCCGCCACCGACCAGGAGGAGGAGCACGACCGCACCGGCCGCGTACAGCAGCGTCTGGGTGGTCTGCTGGCTTTGCTGGGCCTGCTCGGCCTGCTGCTCGGCGTCTTCGGCCAGCGAAACCGCGTTGTCGAAGTCCTCGGCCTCGTAGGCGGAGATGGCCCGGTCGAGCTGTGCCTTCGCATCCGAGTTATCGCCCGGTGCGTCCGCGACGGCTTGCTGGGAGGCGTTGATAGCCTGGCGCGCCTCGCGGCTGTCCTCGGTGTAGTGGTGAGCGGAATCGTTACGGAACTCGTTCTCGTTGCTCCCAGTCACGCGGGCGAGGTTCGCGACCGTGTACTGCTCGGGTGGCTCGTAGGTGTAGGTCTCGACTGCTGGGACGGTCCCCTCGAGCGTGATACGGACCTCGTCACCGTCCTGGGCGCCCTCGCCGTTCATCGTCTGTGTGAACGACTGCTCACCGTAGGTCTCGTCGTAGACGACGCTCCCGCGGTCGCGGACCTCCACGGACCAGCTAACGTTCTCCAGTTCGGTTTCGCCGTCGAGCGTCCATTCGCTCGGAACGTCCGTATACGGGTCGTCGATGACGTACGTGACCGACACCTCGCTGCCGACGGCAGTCTCGTTGGGCACATCGCCCTCTGTCGAGACGGTGAAGGCACCCGCTGTGCCCGCAACGGCCAGCAACCCGACGACACAGAGCAATGCGACCGTCGCCCTAGAATAGCGGATCGAGTTCATCTTCATCGTCTTCAACCAAGTTCTCTAAGTTATCTTCGCTTTGCTGGCGGATGTCGTCGATGTTGTCCTGGGCTTCGATGGCGACCTGCTGGAGCTCCTTGATTCGGGGTACGTTGTGGACGCCGGCCAGCAGGATAGAGGCGGCGACCTTCGGGGCGTTGGTCGGGTAGTCCCCGCCACGCACTTCCATCGAGCCGGTCTGCTCTTCGAGCCACTTGCGGCCGCGCTCGATACCCTTCCGGTTGAGATGGTTGGGCGGCCCGGCCATCACGAGCAGCGCGCGCTCGGTGCCCTCGATTTCACAGGGCAGCGTCAGCCGCCCGAGGGCGGCCTTGCGGACCAGCGAGGTGATGCGGTTGGTGGTGTTGGCCGTGTCCATTCCGTCGTCACCGCTGTCGCTGTCACCCTTGAACCGCGAGAGCAGTCCGCCCCCGCTGGAGTCGACTTCGACGTCCTCGGAGGCGTAGCCGACGGTGGAGACGCCGCCGCCATCGAGCGTGTTGATAATCTCGGAGGAGTCGACGACGCTCTCGGCGACGTTGTCGCCGGCCTCGACCTCGCCGGCGCCAAAGAGCACGCCGAAGCGCCGGACGATCTCCTCGTTGATAGTGTCGTAGCCGCCCTCGACGGACTCGCCGGTCTGTCGCCAGGCGTCGTTGTCGAACACCATGAGGTTGTCCACCTCGCGGACGAACGTCTGGAACGACCGGGCGGCGTTGAGCGTGTAGATGCCGCCCTCGTCGCTGCCCGGCAGGACACCGAGCCCGTAGACGGGTTCGGTGTAGATGCGTTTGAGGTGTTTCGCGACGACCGGCGACCCACCGGACCCGGTCCCGCCGCCGAGCCCGGCGACGACGAGGAACGCGTCGACCTCGTGGACGGGGATGTTGTCGATGGCCCCCTGGACCTCGTCGATGTCCTCCTCGGCGATTTCGGCGCCCAGTTCGTTGTCGGCGCCAACGCCGTGGCCCTTGACGCGAGCCTGGCCGATTAGTACCCGATTCTCCTCCGGAATGTGTTCTAGCCCCAGCAGGTCAGCTTTGGCCGTGTTGACCGCCACGGCCGAGCGGACGATTCCCGAGCCCGTCTTCTCGTCGTACTCGAGGAATTTGTCCACGATTTTGCCACCGGCCTGCCCGAAGCCGATCATCGCGAGTTTCATTGATATAGTTCTCCGGTTGAAAGTGGTAAGTAGGATAGTGCGTATAAGTTTTTTGCCCAAATCTCATCGATGAAAGCTCGATGCAGAAACAAAAGCTGGCTGACGTACGATGGTCCCTGAAATCGCCAGCGGGCGCCACGGGACGGCTACAGTCGGTTGACGGCCGTTCGGCTCGCGTCCGGACTGTAGCGATTCCCGACAGGAACGGCAGCCCTCATTATTTGCCTTGACAATGCAGGGAGACTAGGCCACCCCGAGATACGAGCGGAACGACCGCAACGACGCGGGGTCGCGACCGAACGCCTCGACGTCGTTGGTGGTGGGCGTGTTGTCGAAGTCCAGCCCCTCGTACTGGTCGCTCCCCATCGGGAACCCGAGCGAGCCAAGCACCGGGAGCCCGATTTTGGCCAGGGGCATCGGCAGCGGGACGATAGTGATTGACTTCCCCTCGGCCTCGAAGACCAGTTCCGTGGCCTCCCGGAGGGTCAGCGTCTCGGGTCCGCCGACCTCGTAGGTCTGGCCGACGTGGTCCTCGTCCTCCAGCGCGTCGGCGAGCATCGGCACGAGGTCGTCTATCCAGATGAGCTGGAAGTGGGCCTTTTTGCCGCCGCCGGGCAGCGGGTACAGCGGCACCGCAGGGGCGAATATCTCCTTGAGCCGCTTGGTGAAGTAGACGAACTCGCCGCCGTCGCCGAAGACGACCGACGGGCGGAAGATGGTCCAGTCCAGCTCAGAGTTTTTGACGACGTCTTCGGCTTTCCCCTTCGCCCGGAGATAGTGGGTCGCGCCGTCGGGGTCCGCACCCAGCGCGCTCATCTGGAGGAAGCGGTCCACGTCGTATTCTTCGGCCGCCGTGACGCAGTTCTCGGTGCCGCCGAGATGAACCACCTCGTGCATCTCGTCGCCGCCGTCGGGCTTGAACAGCGGCGACAGCGCTGGGAGGAAGACGACGGCGTCACGGCCCTCGAAGGCGCCCGCGATGCTGTCGTAGTCGGTCACGTCGCCCTCCTTGCGGGTGACGCCGTCGGGCAGCTCGGTATCGTGGGGGTCCCGTGACAGGGCAGTCACGTCGTGGTCGCGGTCGTCGAGTTCCCGGCAGAGGTGCTGTCCAACGAAACCAGTCCCGCCGACTACAAGTACGTCCATACCATTTCCTTTCCGCCGAACGACCGTAAAGATAGGGCGAAACCAGTTGGGGGCAGACGGACTGTTGTAGTCTCGTACCGATATCGTCCACCCCGATGGACAGGCATCGGTAAACAGCTAGAACAGTCCGTATCGGGGTTCGGGGCGCTTACGTACCCGGCCGCCGACGCTCCGGTATGCTCGTTACGCTGGAGGGGCTCGACGGCAGCGGGAAGACGACGGTGTGGGAGCGGCTGCGGGCCGACGACGGGGTCGAAGCGACCTTCACCCGCGAACCGACCGACAGCTGGTACGGCGAGGCGGTCATGCGCTCTATCCAGGACGACAGCGCCGACTCGCTGGCCGAGCTCTTTCTCTACACGGCCGACCACGCGGCCCATCTGGCCGACACCGTCCGGCCCGCCCTCGAGGACGGCTCGCTGGTGGTTTCCGACCGCTACTCCGACTCAAGATACGCCTATCAGGGCGCCACGCTTGCCGGCAGCGACCACTTCGACGACCCACTCGCGTACGTCAAGCAGGTCCACGAACCCTGGACCCGCCCGCCAGACCTGACGGTGTATCTCGACCTCGACCCGGAGACGGCCGCCCGCCGCAGCGGCGCCACGAACAAGTTCGAGACGGCGGAGTACCTTGCCGACGTTCGGGCGAACTACGAACGACTCATCGAGGCCGACCCCGACCGCTTCGTCCGGGTCGACGCTACCCAGGAGCCAGACACCGTCTACGAACAGGTTCGCGACGCGCTGGCGTAGCTACGTCGACGTCGGCAGGTCGACCTCGTCGGGCGAGGGCATCCAGATGTAGTCGAACGTCATCCCCAGTGCGAGCGGGACCAGTATCGTCACCGCGACCGCGATACCGTTACTGAGCCCCAGTCCGGCGCCAAAGCCCAGCACTGCAAACACCATGAACACGACGAACATGGCGAACGGACAGAGCAACAGCGAGTAGACGAACCCACCCCATCGAGTGTCCAGTCGGACCCGGAAAAAGCGCGTCATCAGTGCCGTCAGAGCGCTGTTGATTAGCACGATGACGACGAGCCCGGCGATGGCGACGACGCTGACCATACCACTCGTAGGGCGGCGAGGCTCTTTGCCGTGTCGGAACGACGCTACTCGCGGCTCCCTTCGGTCACCGCTTCGATTTTCCGGGACGCCTCCCTTCGGTCGGCGTCCCGCTACTCGCGGGTCGCACCTGCTCCCCGCTCGCAATGGTCGAGAAAGCTCCCTCAGGTCGCTTCCTCGCTATTCGAGACAGATGTAGGTCCGGGTGTCCGCGACGCCATCCAGGTCCCGTACGCGTGTCGAGACGGACTGCATCACGTCGTACACTTCCTCGCCGGTGGCCTCGGCGATGATGTCGTACTGCCCCGCAACGATATGTGCCTCGGTGATGCCCGCCGAGTCACGGACGGCAGCGAGCAGGTCCTCGGACTTGCCTGCGACTGTCTTTATCATGATGAACGCGGATGCCATACTGTGGTATGACGTACCACAGTATCAAAAACGTTCGCGCGAGTTTTGCTCCGGGCGTCGGGAGCGGCCGGCGCGTCCCCTCACTGGGCAGGCGTGGCGGGGTACTTTTATTCGTCCCCGTCGCGTACTGCCGTCTATGCTATACGTTATCGTGGGTGCCGGCCGTGTGGGGCTGCGGACCGCACGGGTACTGCGGGAGAGTGGCCACGACGTCACGCTCATCGAACTCGACGAGAGCGCCATCGAGCGGGCCCGGGCCGCCGGCTTTGACGTCATCGCCGGCGACGGCGCGCTGGAGGAGACCCTCGAATCGGCCGACCTGGACGAGGCGGACGCTCTGGGCGCGCTGACCGGCGACCTCAACAACAACTTCGTCGCCTGCATGATAGCCAAAGAACACGGCTGTCGCACCGTCATGCGCATCGACGAGGACTACCGTGAGGAGATATACCGGCGCTACGCGTCCGACGTCGACGAAGTCATCTACCCCGAGCGGCTCGGCGCCATCGCCGCGAAGAACGCGCTGCTGGGTGGGAACATCCGCGCCATCGCCGACATCGCCCAGCACCTCCAGCTCGTCGAGTTCACCATCACCGACTCCGCACCCATGAAAGGCTACTCGCTCTCCGAACTCGAACTGCCCGCAAACACCAAGCTCATGGCCCACGGGAAAGGCGACGCACCGCTGACGACGCCCGACCTCGACGAGACACTCGAAGCCGGCGACCACCTCGTCGTCCTGGCCGACTTCGATACGCTCTCGGACGTCAGGAGCATCGTCGCCGGTGAGAGCGGCCCCGCCAAAGCGCTGGGAGGTGCCTAGAATGGTCACCGCCTACGTCATGGTCAAGGCCCACACCGGCGACGCCGACCGCCTGCGACGCGAGATAGAGGCCATCGACGGCGTCGAAGAGGCCCACATCGTCGCCGGCGACGTCGACCTCATCGCCAAGGTGCGCGTCGAGACTCCCGCCGCCGTCAAGGACGTGGCCGCGACCCACGTCCAGGACATCGAGGGTGTCGAGTCCACGCAGACGTACATCGCTATGGATTAGTAAACCCACTTTTTACGGCGTCGGGTTCGAGTCGCGCCTCCGGCGCGCTCGAACCACTCCTTGCAAAAACTTGGGGAAAAACGGCCGGAATCTCGGTCTTCGACCTCGATTCCGGTGAAACGGCTCGCTTCGCTCGCCGTATGCCACACTTTCCGCTACCGCCCCACTACAGCGGCGTCCCGCCGCGACTCCCCTCGCTGCCGCCGGTGCTGGCGGCGCTCAGCAGGTCGGCGACGACGCCGACGTACTCGTAGCCGGGGATGATACCCTCGACGTAGGTCCCCTCGACGTACTCGACGAACGCCTTTGCCACGTCGGCGGCCTCGCGTTCGCCGCCCAGGCTGAAGCGGTAGGTGACGACGACCTCCTCGTCGTCTTCCTCGACGGTGTAGTCGTCCAGGTCGACCGCGACGCGGGTGGCCTTCGGCGCGTCTTCGAGTCGCCGTTCGAAGGTCTCGAACCAGCCGTCACGGACGGCCGGGCCGACCTCGTCGGCCGTCGCGGCCTGCAACGTCGGCGCTCGAACGGTCACCTCGTAGTCGGTGCGCCACTTCTCGCCCTCGCTCGCGGTGACGTGGCCCTCGAAACTCGTCGTCTCGATCACGTACCCGCTGCCGCCTGGCACGAAGGTCTCGCGGGCGTCGAACACGTCTGCGACGTCGTCTGGCACGTCAGTCATCTGCCGAGTATAGCCGTCTCACCGCCAAAAGCGCGTCGTCTCATACGAATTGTTGTAGTCTCGTACCGGTATCGCCGACCCTCGGTCGAACGATAACCGGTAAACAGCTACAACAATCCGTATCACTTCCAGGTGACGTAGCTCAGCGCGGCGATACCGACCACTTCGAGAACCTGCAGCACTGCCATCACGTCGACGGCCAGTGGCGGCATCCCCGCCGGCGCGTTGAAATAGAAGTACAGCGCGACGGCGTTCTCGGCCAGCAGGAACGTCGCGAACACGATAGAGCCAAGCGTCATCGGCGCGCGTATCTCCCGATAGGTCTGGACCCAGATAGCGATGAGCCCACCCAGCAACACGATGTTGATAGCGGCGGCGATTCGCGCGACGTCGAGGACGAGACTCATAGCGCCTCCCGAGTCCCGCCGACGGTCCTGGCCCGTGACGTTGAGTTCATATCAGTCGTCCACCTGTGTGAGTATCTGCTCGACCGTGTCCCAGTTGTTCTGTGCCCGCTCGCTCGGGAGGTAGATGACCCCGTAGCTGGCGTCGCTGCTGGTGATGACACCGTTCTCTTCGAGGACCTCCAGATGGTGCCGAATCGTGTTGTACGCCAGGTCGAGCTCCTCGGCGAGCTGGTTGGCGTTCCGCGGCTGGTCGTCCAGCGCACGGAGGACACGGGCGCGGTTCGGTCCTCCACGCGTACCGGCAAGCGTCTGCCAGAGGACCGTATCCATTCGGGAGTTGATTCCAAACGCCACGAAAAGAATCTACCGACATCGCGGTTCGGACGGGGTGGAGTCCGGACCCGCCGGTCCGACTCGCTGCCGACCGCCGATAGCCCCGTCGCCTCGGGGGCCCCGACCGAACGCCGCTGCACCATGTTTCATACTCGGGGAATGCCCGGTAAAACCATTTCGGCTACAATCCCGTGAGCAGTGTTTAGAGAGACTCTCACCCCATTTTAGCGAGTTTTGAGAGAGATTCTAGTCCGAGTTGCGAAATGTATTATATTACCGACACGCCTCGGAATCAGGTGATGTCATCTGACACAAGTCGACGGAAAGTCTTGCTCGGTCTCGGAACGGCAGCGACTGTCGGACTGGCCGGCTGTGGGGGCAGCGAGGGCGGCGAGAGCTCCCCGAATGGGACAGAGACCGGGACGGAGATGGACGACGGAACGGCGACCGAGACGGCAGACGGCGATATGTCCGAGATGGCGATGGTTCGGGTCGCCCACATGTCGCCGGACGCACCCAACGTCGACGTCTACGTCGACGGCGACGAGGTCCTCAGCGACGTCGAATTCGGTTCCCAGAGCGGCTATCTGGAGGTTCCCGCGGGCGACCGCCAGGTGAAGATAACCGCCGCCGGCGACGAGAGCACGGTCGTCTACGACGAGGCAGTCACCGTGGCGGCGGGGACGGCCTACACGGTGGTCGCGGCCGGGGAAATCAGCGAGGGTGCCGACGAGGCGTTCGCGCCGCTCGTCCTGGAGGACGACAACAGCGCCCCGGCCGAGGGCAACGCCCGACTCCGCGTGGTCCACGTCTCGCCCGACGCCCCCAACGTCGACGTCACTGCCAGCGACGGCGACGTCGTCCTGTTCGACAACGTCCCCTACGGCGAATCCGGCAGTACCGAAGTCGGGTCGGGCACCTACGAGGTCGAGATACGACCGGACACGTCGAGCAACGACGGCGACGTGGTCGCGGAGTTCCCGGACACGAGCCTCGAGGGCGGCCAGATCTACACCGCCTACGCGGCCGGCTACCTCTCGCCGGACGACGAGCCCGGTGACGAGGCGTTCGACCTGCTCGTGAAACAGAACGCGGGCTCGATGTAAGGTCGGCGTCCAGTCCCACGGCAGTGCTGACCAGTCCCCCTGGCGCTTTTTTCGGGCCACGAGCGGAACGGCGTAGCCGTGGCTCGCGGGTCACTTCGCGCTCGCGGCGTAGCCGCTCGCGTTCGAGGCGTTTACTTCGCTCACGCCTCGCTCTCCCCGCTGTGCCGTTTCGGAGCAATCGCTACGCTCACGCCTCCCGCTTGCGGTCTGAGAGTGCGAGGGACGCGATTTGAACGCGCGGACCCCTACGGGAGCGGGTCTTAAGCCCACCGCCTTTGGCCAGGCTCGGCTACCCTCGCGCGTCTCACTCTGTACACTGCGAGGGAAAACGGGTTTCGGTTACGGCCGCCCAGAACGGCTTTCGGTTACCGTGCGCCCAGACGGGGCGCTCGCGTCGCCGACAGTCTCACCAGTCGACAGAGAGGCTGCCGTCACCGGCCGGGTCGGGGGCGATTTCCTCGTTGGTTCGTCGGTCGACGACGTGGATGACGCCGCGGTCCTTCTTGGCCGGGCAGATCTCGGCCGCCTCGACGTTGTGGTCGAGTTCCTCCTCTCCGAAGAAGTAGGCCTTGGGCTGTGCGATGCCGGTGTCGAGGTCCAGTGACCAGTTCATCGAGACCTCGGCGCACTTGCCCGCGCCGAAGCACTTGTTGGCCTCGAAGATTATCTTGTAGGGCTTCTCCTCGACCGGCGGCGCGTTCTGCTCCCCAAACTCGCTTGGGTCGACTGGTTCGTCGGCCTCTGTCATAGCAGTCCGTAGAGGGCGGAAGCTCTTTCCGCTGTCGGTTCCCACGGAAACTGTTTCTGCAGAAAACACTTGTCGGGGCCGTTCGAACACGGCCGGTATGGTTCACTGCCCTGGATGTGGGACCACGCTCGAAGACGAGACCGACATCGAGTTCACCGACCGCGATTCGACCATCGGCATCATCAACTCGTCCAAGCGGTTCTACACCGCCAGTTGTGCCGCCTGTGGGCGGACCATCGGGAGCGGCGTCGCGGGTGCACGCGGCAACGCGGGGGCAGCCTGAAATGGCCCACTGTCCGGACTGCGAGACGGCCCTGGACGAGCAAAGCGACGTAGAGTTCGTCGAGATGGGGGTCGAAACTGGATTCATCAAGGCTTCGAAACGGTTCTACCTCGTCGCCTGTGGCCACTGCGGGGCCGCAATCGGGAGCGGCGTCGCCGGCGCGAAGTAGGCCTACGGAACGACCACCACGTCGTCGCCGACGGTGATACGTTCCTCGCGGTCGGCCTCTGGGACGCGGGCGATGACCATCAGCGAGTAGAGGTGGTCGAAGGCGTCCCGGTCGGCCCACTCGGGGAACGTCTCCCGGCGGTTCCTGAGGAACTGTTCGCGGAACTCGGGGGTCGGCTCGCCGGTGTCGGGGTCCCGCTCGGGGACGACACAGCGGGCACACGGCGTGACCCCCTCGATGCGGACGTCACCGGCCCGGAACGCCGGTGCGTCCGCACCGACGAAGCGGTCCTCCCAGAACGCCGGGACGCCGCCGACCTCGATATTGGCGCGCATTCGCCGTCGCACGCTGTCGACGGTCAGCTCGTCGAACCAGTCGGCGACGGTCGAAAGCGTCGCGGTGCTGATGACCGACGGCCCCATCGACTGGCGGTCGACGTGTCCCAGTCCCGTACTTCGGTCGAGTGTCATGTCGCCGTCCAGCCCGAGCGCGTCGGTGAGCCACGTCGCCGCCTCGGCCCGGCCGGCCTCGGTGTCGAGGGTGAACTCGCGGCGCTCGGGCGAGGTGACGCGCAACGTCGTCGTCTCGGGGTCGTAGCTCGTCTGCAGCGTGTGAAACCGGTCGGACTGCTTCGCGTTGACGCGCTCGCCGTCGGCGTCGAGCAACGCGAACTCCCGGTCGTGTTCGAGCGTCCCGCCCGGACGCACCCGCGCGTGGTCGACGTCGAGCGCGTCCAGCCCCTTCACCGGATACACGGTCAGTCGGTCGATATGTGCCACTGGTCGGGGTGAGGACCGCCGCCTAAAAAGCAGTTACCACCGATGCAACTATCGGTGAACGTCGACGGATTCGAGCAGAATCTCCGAGGTGGGTGCGTCGTTCGGGTCCGTCTCCGTCGCGCCGATCGCCTCGACGACGTCCATGCCGTCGGTGACCTTGCCGAAGACCGCGTGCTTGCCGTTGAGGTGGTGCGTGGCGCCCAGCGTGATGAAGAACTGCGAGCCGTTGGTGTCGGGGCCGCGGTTGGCCATGCTGAGGATGCCGGCCTCGTCGTGGGTCAGGTCGTCGTGGAACTCGTCCTCGAAGGTGTAGCCCGGGCCGCCGCGACCGGTCCCAGTCGGGTCGCCCATCTGAATCATGAAGTCGTCGATGACGCGATGAATCTCGATGTCCGTATAGAGCGGGTCGATGCGCTTCTCCCCGCTGTCGGGGTCCTCCCAGGCGCCGCTGCCGGGGCCGACCTCGGCCTCGTCGTAGTCGTCGGCGCCCTCGGCCAGCCCGACGAAGTTCTCGACGGTGTTCGGGACTCTGTCCTCGTACAGTTCGACTTCGATGTCGCCCTCTGTCGTGTGGAGCGTCGCTGTCAGGTCGCTCATACAGGTGGGAGGACACCCCGGGAGAAAAACTTGCCCACTGGCGCCGAGGGTTCTTGAAGGGGGACGCGACCATGACCACTATGGCCTGACCAGCAACCGCGGGGCGGGTTGCGGGAGCCCGACACGTCGCCTCGCGAGCGAAGCGATCCGTGGAGCTGCGGGAGTGTCGGCTGTCCGCCCTATGCAAGGTGCTCAAGTAGCAACTCACTCACCCGTTCAGGTGCGTCGAACTGCACCCAGTGGCTCGCGTCGGGGAGCCGTTCGACCCGGATGTCTGGCACCCACTCCTGCAGGCCCTCTGTCAGGGACACGTCCAGCGCGGCGTCCTGTTCGCCCCAGATGAGCAGCGTCGGCGCTCGAACCGGCAGGTCGCCGACGCCGCCCTGGGTGAGCGTCAGCAACGCGTTCCGTCTGGCGAGCGCCCGGTAGTAGTTAAGGGCCGCCGTCCGGGCACCCGGCTGTGCGAACGCCGCCTTGTAGCGCTCGAGGTCCGTCTCGGAGAAGGCCCCGTCCCGAACCGTCCCCTCGCCGAGCATCCGCTCTATAGCCTCGAAGTCCCGCGCACCGAGGACCCACTCGGGTAGTGCCGGCAGCTGGAAGAAGCCGACGTACCAGGACTTGCCGAGCTGGGCCCGGTTCGAGCGCAGCGTTCGCTCGTACTTCGTCGGGTGTGGCGCGTTCAGCACCGCCAGCTGGTCGACGACGGCGGGTCGGTCGATGGCGGTCTGCCAGGCCACGAGGCCGCCCCAGTCGTGGCCGACGACGTTGGCCGAGTCCCGGTCGAACGCGTGGACTACCCCCGCCACGTCGCTTACCAGCTCGTCGATGTGGTAGGCGTCGACGCCGGCTGGCTTCTCAGAGCGGTTGTAGCCGCGCATATCCGGCGCGACGACGCGGTAACCCGCCTCGGCCAGGGCCGGAATCTGCTGGTGCCAGGCGTACCAGAACTCCGGGAAGCCGTGCAAAAGTACGACCAGGTCGCCGTCCTCAGGGCCGGCGGTGACGACGTGGAGCCGGACGCCGTTGGTCTCGACGGTGTCGTGGCGCCAGGGCGCCCCGTCGGCTGGGACCGTCCACTCGTCGGCAGTCGTAGTCATCACTCGTCGTTCGGGCCGAACGGAAAAGTGGATTCCGCCGGTTCAGAACGCCCGGAGCGCCTCGAGGGCCTCGGCGGCGCTGCCGTCGTCGATGGCCGCGCGGGCCTGTTCGAGTCCCTCCGCGATACTGTCGGCGTCCTCGCGGGCGTAGATTCGCAGGGCGGCGTTGAGCGCGACGGCGTCGGCGAAGCCGTCGGTGCGCTCGCCGGTCAGGACCGCCTCGGTAATCGCGGCCGACTCGCCGGCGACGTCCTCGACGGCGAGGTCGTCGCTGGTCACGTCCATCCCGTATTCGCCCGTGCGAATCTCGAAGTCAGCGATGTCATCGCCGTCCGATTCCGCGCCCTCGACGGGCCACTCGGCGACGACGGTCTCACCGGGGCGCACGTCGTCGTACCCTTCCATGCCCTGGAAGAACAGCGCCCGCTCGAGGCTGGTCGTCTCGGACTCGGTGAGGGTGCGGACCATCTTCTTCGCGAACGGGAGGTGGTAGAAACTGCCCAGGTGGACGCTGGCGCCGGACGGGTTCGCGAGCGTCTCGACGGTGTTGACGAAGACGCGCACGCCCATGTTGTCACGGCGGTCGAAGAGGGCGTCGATGCCGGGGTTGAACGCGGGCTGGTAGTAGAAGCCAAAGCCGACGTCGTCGACCATGTCGGCACTCTCGGTGGGGTCGAGTTCCGTGCGCACGCCGAGTTCGTCGAGCACGTGCTTGTAGGCGTCTTGCTTCTGTGTGGGGACGCGGTCGCCGGAGTGGACGACGACGGGGGTCCCGGCGGCGGCGGCTACGAGCCCGGCGGCCACACCCAGGATGGCCGAGCGGCCCTTGCCGTCGTAGTTCGCCCCGCAGTCCACGGGGTCGGCGTCGGGCTGGGCCGTACTGACCGACTCTTCGGCCATCACGTCGACGTAGGCGCCCAGCTCCTCGGGCGTGTTGCGCTTCCAGCGGTTGGCCAGCCAGAACGCGCCGAGTGTCGTCTGGTCAGGTTCGCCGTCGAGGATGCGCTGGAACGCCTCGCGGGCCTGCTCGCGGGTCATGTCGTCGGCCGATTTGTGGCCGGAGCCGACGACCTCGGTCATCAGCCGTTTCAGCGGCCAGTCGCCGTACTCGCGGGTCGCTTGTGCCATGCCACGCCGTTAGGCGGCGAGTTTGAAAGCCCCTCCGTTTCGTTCTCATATTGCGGGAACAGCGGTCGCTCCCGAAAACGATACACCCGTCCACTCCTAAGCCGACCCAATGAGTCTCCGGGCGGGTGACTGGCGGGAGCGTATCGACGACGTCGACGCCGCGCTCATCGACGGCTTTCAGAGCGACTTCCCGATTCGCGAACGCCCGTTCGACGCGCTGGGCGAACAGCTGGGTATCCCGGCCGAGGAAGCGCTCGAACGCGTCGAGGAGCTCCGCGATGACGGTATCTTCCGGCGCTTTGGCGCCGTGTTGAACCCGCCGG
This sequence comes from Haloarcula rara, assembly GCF_029338235.1. GTDB lineage: Archaea > Halobacteriota > Halobacteria > Halobacteriales > Haloarculaceae > Haloarcula > Haloarcula rara. Next base: position 2,200,978 of record NZ_CP119785.1, on the reverse strand, counting down.
TCATCGGCTCCTCGACGCTGGCCGCAGTGTCGGCCCCCGAGGACCGCTTCGACGAGGTCGCCGCCGTCATCAACGACTACCGGCAGGTGAACCACAACTACGCCCGCGACCACGAGTGGAACATGTGGTTCGTCGTCACCGCGGGCTCCCGCGAGAAACGCGACGAGATTCTCGCCGACATCGAGGCCCGCACCGGCTGTTCAGTGCTCGTCCTCCCGATGCTGACCGACTACTACATCGACCTGGAGTTCCCGGTCGTCAACAGCGACAGATTCGCGCGAGAATCTATCGAGGGGACCGACGCAAGCGCCACCCGTATCAGCGAGGACGCCGCCGCGAACCTCTCAGCGCTGGACCGCCGGCTCCTGCTGGAGATACAGGAGGGGTTCCCGCTCTCGGCGACGCCCTACCGGGATATCGCCGACGCCATCGATGCCGACGTGGGCGACGTGCTCGCGGCTATCGAGCGCCTGCGTGACGACGGCTGTATCAAGCGTATCGGCTGTGTCGTCAACCACATCACGACCGGCTTCGACAACAACTGCATGGTCGTCTGGGACGTGCCCGACGACCGGCTCGACGAACTGGGCGAGCGCGTCGGTGAGCTCCCCTACGTCACGCTGTGTTACCACCGCCCGCGCCGGCCCGAACAAGAGTGGGAGTACAACCTGTTTACGATGATTCACGGCCGGGACGCCGACGCCGTCGACGAGAAGATAGACGAGCTCTCGACGGCGTATCTCCCCGTCGACCACGACCGGCTCTACTCGACAGCCACGCTCAAGCAGACCGGGGCGCGGTACGACGACATCGTCGGAGAGTAGCGGGACGGGGATATCGCGGGGGGTTGTTTCACGCGCTGTAAACCGCCACAACCCTTTTGTTGTCTTTGTCCGTCCTCTGAATCGAGACAATGTCAGAAGCTGGGGGGGCTCGCATACTCATCGTCGACGACGACGTCGACGTCGCGGACACGTACGCATCACAGCTCGAGGAGACGTACGACGTCGAGACGGTCTACAGCGGGCCGGCGGCGCTGGAGGCGCTGTCGCCGTCGGTCGACATCGTGTTGCTGGACCGGCGGATGCCCAAGCTCTCGGGGTGTGAAGTGCTTGAGGCCATCCGCGAGCGCGGGCTGGAGACGCGGGTCGCGATGGTGACCGGCGAGGAAGCCGACTTCGACATCATCGAGATGCCCTTCGACGACTACGTCCAGAAACCGGTCACCGAGGGAGCGCTGCTGGGGACAGTGGCTCACCTCGTGCGGTGTCTGACCTACGACGAACAGCTCCGCGAGTACTACGCGCTTACGTCGAAACGGGCCGCCCTCATCCAGAGCAAAACCCTCGAGGAACTGGCCGAGAGCGACCGGTTCAGCGAGCTGGAAGCGGATATCGAGACGGCGGAAGCGGCGCTGTCGGACCTGGTGGCCGACTTCGACCCGACCGATTTCGACCGGGCGTTCCGGGACATCGACAGGCCGGACCCCACGACCGCGGACTGATTCGTCTGTTTTTCCGTCGGCCAGCACCACCGGTGGCACCTGTCTGTTCACGTCCTGTAGGTTCCGAAAGCAATAACCGAGTCTCGTCCTAAGCGAGGCCAATGAGTCAGCAACTCCCGGACGTGCAGGCGTCGAGTCCGGATGTGACCGTCGGTCTCAACCGAGTCGGTGTCACCGGTGTCGAGAAGCTCGTCAAACTGGGCCGGCGCGACCGGGACCCAATCGTTCTCATGGCAGAGTTCGAAGTGTTCGTCGACCTCCCCTCCTGGCGGAAGGGCGCGGACATGTCCCGGAACATGGAAGTCATCGACGAGACGCTGGAGACGGCGGTCTCGGAAGAGGCCTACCGCGTCGAGGACGTCTGTGGCGACGCCGCCGAGCTCCTCCTGGAGAAACACGACTACACCACGAAGGCGGAGGTTCGGATGGAAGCCGACTACGTCACCCACGAGAAGACTCCCGAGAGCGAGATGGCCACCCAGTCGACGGCGACCATCATCGCCTCGGCGACGGCCACTGACGAGGGCACCAGCGAGGAGATCGGCGCGCAGGTCACCGGGATGACCGTCTGCCCCTGTTCGCAGGGGATGTCCGCCGCTCGCGCCCGTGAGACCCTCCAGAGCATGGCCGTCGAGGACGAGGTCATCGACGAGTTCCTCCAGAAGATGCCCCAGGCCGGCCACTCACAGCGGGGCCACGCCACGCTCACCGTCGAGAGCGACGGTGCCCCGGAGGTCGACCTGAACGAGCTCATCGAGGTCGCCCGTGACTCTATGAGCGCGCGCATCTACAACCTCGCGAAACGGCCCGACGAGGACCACATGACCTTCGAGGCCCACAAGGACGCGAAGTTCGTCGAGGACTGCGTGCGAGCGCTGGCCGAGGGTGTCGTCGACCGCTTCCCGGACCTCCCGGACGACGCCATCGTCTACATGGAACAGTCCAACGACGAGTCCATCCACCAGCACAACGCTCACGCCGAACGCATCGCGAAGCTGGAAGACCTGCGGAGCGAAGTGTCCGAAGAGCAGCCTAACGACGACTGATTCTCAGGGCGGTCCGACCGGCGTGGCCTCGGCCCAGTGTTCGGCGAAGGCCTCGCTGACGTCGGCCGTGAAATCGGGGTCTTTCAGGTCGATGACGCCGAAGGTCTCGTCCCGACCCAGCGGGTGTGGGACCTCGATGCAGACCTCGGTGTCGTCGATGAGTTCGAACGTCGTCGAGACGGCTTCGCTGTAGCGGGCGCTGTAGTTATCGTACGCCGAGAGCCGCTCGTAGTAGGCGCGGTTGGCGCCCTCGGGGAGGCGCTCGAAGAGGTCGCGTTCGACCAGCAGGGAGACGTCGACGCCGCGTTCGAGGGCGGCGACCAGCTTGTCCACGACCATCTCGGTCGCTTCGACGATGTCCAGCTGGCGAGCCGGCGGCGAGCCGACGATGACGATGCGGTCCTCGGCGGCGGCCAGCCGCTCCAGCAGGAGGTTCAGCGTCTCTTCGGGCCCGACGGCGGCGGTCCAGAACGGCTCGTCGACGTGGTCGCCGGCCTCCAGCTGGTCGCCCAGCTCCGAGACGATGTCCTCGTACTGCTCGGCCTTCGCCTCGAGTTCTTCCTTCTTGTCGTCGAGCAGCCGGTCCAGTGCCGTCTCGGGCTCGACGGCGACGTACTTCTTCGGCCGGCTCGCCGTCTGGCTGCGCACCAGCCGGTAGGTCTCCAGGCTGTTGAGCACGTCGTAGATGCGTCCCATCGGGACGTCGCTGGCCCGGGAGAGCTCCTTCGCCGTCGTCGGCCCGGTGGAAAGCAGCGACCGGAACGCGCGGGCTTCGTACTCGGAGAGCCCCAGGTCTCGCAGACTTGCCATACGCCATCCTCTCGACGGACGGACAAAAACTAATCGGATGTTTACTGTTTCATACGTCGCCCGTCAGCGCAGCGTCGAGGTCCTGTGGGGTCTCGCCCTCGGCGGTGACCGTCTCGCCCTCGTAGCGACGGGCGACGCCGTCGCCGTCCGAGTCGGGCACCACCGTCGTCTCGTGGTCGGCCAGGCGAAGCGCGGCCCGGTGGAGGTCCGTTCCCGCTTCGGTGCCGACGACGAGTCGCTGGGGGTCCCGCAACCGGGCGGCGACACCGGCGTAGCCGGCCACCTCGACGCCCATCCGCTCGGCGGCGCCGGCGAAAGACTCGACGGCCTCGCGGGCAGTGGCACGGTATCGCTCCTCGCCGGTGAGCGCGGCAAGGTCCACCAGGGCGTCGGCCAGTTCCACCGTCGAGTCCAGTGGGTGGAGCGACCGGCCACAGAGCCCCGCACCCTCGTCGGGGCCGTCGCGGAACGCGCCACTTTCCTGCTGGCGGTGGTCGACGGTCCAGTCGGCGACGGCTTCGGCGGGCCCGCCCTCGCCCAGTACCTGCCAGCTCGTCGTCAGCCCCTGCAACAATCCGGCCTGGTCGATGAGCAGCCCGCGGTGGCTGTCGGCGGCGTCGTCGTGAATCACCGCGCCGTCCTCGTCGACGAGCTGAGTAGTGACGTAGTCACGCGCGCGCTCGGCGTAGCGTCGGGCTCGCTCGTCGTCGGTGTACGCGTGGGCCCACAGGAGCCCGTCTATCGCGAGCCCGTTCCGGTCGGCGAAGACGGTCGTATCGACGTGCGGTGGCTCGGCGTCCTCCCGGTCGGTCGGCCCGGCCTGGTAGTAGTCGTCGTCACCGGCCTGGCTCCCGGCGAAGGCGTCGCCGGTCCACAGCTCCGTCGTCAGATACGCCACGGTCCGCATGGCCGTGTCCCGGTAGGCCTCCGTGCCGGTGTACCGGTAGCCGTGGGCAAAGGCCCGGACCAGCGCCGCGTTCTCGTCCAGCAGTTTCTCCCGGCGCGGGTTCGACCAGTCCCGCCCCGTCGCGTACCGATAGAAGCCGCCGTCGTAGGTGTCGAGCAGGTGCGTCTGGACGGCTTCCAGCGTTCGGGTGGCCTGGTCGCGCGCTCTGACGAGGGCGAACTCGATGGTCCGGGCCAGCGGGAACTTCACGTCCGAGCCCCAGCCCCCGTACTCCTCGTCGAAGGCCCCAAGCAGCTGTTCGACCATGTGCTCCTCGATGCGCGGGCGCAGTTCGCCCGCCGGCGGTGCCTCGTCCTGGAGCTGGCGAGGGACGGAGCCGGCCGACGCCCCCTTGGCGTCCCACGCCTCACGCACCGAGTCGAGAATGCCCCGGAACCCGTCGGGCCCGAGGAAGGTCGAGCCGCTGATGACCTCGCCCTCGGGCGTCAGGAACACCGTCGACGGGAACCCGCCCATGGTGTACCGTTCCCGCACCAGCGGGTTCCGGTCGGCGTCGACCCGCACCGGCACGAACCCGTCGTTGATGTTGGCCGCGATGCGTGGCTCCCCGAAGACGCCCCGGTCCATCGCCCGACACTCCGGACTCCAGGGCACCGAAAGCGAGAGCAGGAGCGGCTTGCCGCTGCCGGCGGCCCGCTCGAAGGCCTCGGGCCCCCACTCGCGCCACTCCACCTTGGTCTCCGCTGCGAATTCGTCCATACCGGCTGTCGGTGATGGGCACACATAGGGGCTGTCACTCCGACCAAACATGCGTCATTCCGATGGGGACGGTCTGGATGGCCCAATTCCCGGACAGACGGCAGCGACCGTTACCGAGAGTGCGACTCAGCACAGCCAGAAAGCCCCGAACCGTTCGACTCGGGGGCCTCGCTGCGCTCCTCGGCCTCCGGCCTGCGGTGCTTGCGTCGTCCGCCGTCGTCGAACGGTTCGCCCCTTTCAGTCCCGCCCGTAGCCGGTTGGTCAAACAGGGCTGGGTGGGGCTGAAAGGGGCGGCCTGCTACACGAAGGCGGACGAAGTAAGCACTGGAGCGAACGCAGTGAGCGAAGCGCGCAACGAGACCCCCGAGTGTAGCAGGCCGGGGCTTTCTGGCTGTAAGCAACAGTATCAGACGAAACGTTGACAACACTTGCTAGGACGAAAGACCGAATTGTCCACCGGCCAAAGGGTGAAATATGGCAACACAGGAGGTGGACCATCCGGGGCCGGTCACGCCCGGAGATAACCCGCCCCGTCTCGGCCGCGTCCCCGTCGTCGACAACACGCTCTCGATGCTGCGGGACCCGCTTGGCTTCTACGACCGCGTGGGCGCGATGGACCCCGACGTGGTGGGGTACAACGTCGCGGGGACGACGGGCTACTTCGTCACCCATCCGGACCTCGTCGAGCAGATACTGGTCACCCAGGAGGGGAGCTACGAGAAGGGCGCGTTGCTTCAGCGCTCGCTCGGGGAGTACATCGGCGAGGGGCTCTTTCTGCTGGAAGGCGAGGAGTGGAAAGAACAGCGCACCGCACTCCAGCCCGCCTTCTACCGGGAGAAAATCGCCGCCTACGGTGAGACGATGACTGGCTTCGCCGCCGCGACCTGTGACGAGTGGACCGACGGCGAGCGCTTCGACGTCCTGCCCGAGATGCGCGAGTACACCCTGCGCGTGCTCGGGAAGACGCTGCTGGACGTGGACATCGACCGCACCGCCGGCGCCCTGGAGCCGCTCCTGTCGGCGCTCCGGGAACGACTCGACCCCCGCTCGCTGTCGGCCTACGTCCCGCTCGCGGTGCCGACGCCGACGAACCGTCGCGTGCGAACGGCCCGCGCGAACTTCGAGGCGACGCTGGACGACATCATCGCCGAGCGCCAGGCCGAGAGCGCCACTGAGCGCGAGGCCCGTGACGACGTGCTCTCCCTGCTCCTGTCGCTGGACGACGAGACGATGACCCGGGAACGGCTGGGCCATCAGTTGCTGACCTTCCTCGTGGCGGGCCACGACACGACGGCGCTGACGCTCACCTACACCTGGTTCCTGCTTGGCCACCACCCCGAGCGCCAGCAGAAGCTCCACGACGAACTCGACTCGGTGCTGGGCGGCGCGGACCCCACCCCGGAAGCCCTCTTCGAACTCCCCTATCTCGACGACGTGCTGACCGAGGCGCTGCGGCTCTACCCACCCGCCTTCACCACCTTCCGTCAGCCCACCGAGCCGGTGACACTGGGCAGCTACGACGTGGCGCCGGACGCCCAGCTGACGATTCCCCAGTGGCTCGTCCACCGCGACGAGCGCTGGTTCGACGAGCCCGACGCCTTCCGCCCGGAGCGCTGGACCGACGCGTTCGAGGCGCAACTGCCCGACTACGCCTACTACCCATTCGGCGGCGGCCCACGGCACTGCATCGGGATGCGCTTTGCCCGGATGGAAGCGAAACTCGCCATCGCCACCCTGGCCCAGCGCTACCGCTTCGAGACCGTCACCGAACCGCCGCTCGACCTGGCAATGCGCATCACGCTCTCGCCGACCGAGCCGGTCGACGTTCGGGTGCACGAGCGGTAGCGGCGGGCGCGGTTACCGCTCGCTATTCGAGGTCGTTCACTCTGTTCGCGACCTCGCTGCTCGCGGGTCGCTACGCTCCCCGCTGTGCTTTATCGAGATGTCTCCCTTCGGTCGACATCTCGCTATCCAAAAGCGTTTGACCAAGGCCCTGCAATCGAGGGTATGCTCCGGGCAATCGCCCTGTTGTTGCTCATTCCGCTGTTCGACGCGGTGTTGCTCGTCGCGCTCGCGACGGGCGTCGTCTATTCGGTCCCGCCGCTGGTCATCGTCGCCCTGGTCGTCCTGACCGCCCTCGTCGGGATGTTACTCGTCCGGGCGGAGGGGCGGGCCACGCTCCAGAAGATACAGCAGAAGCTCGCGACCGGCGAGGTGCCGACAAACGAGCTCATCGACGGCGGGCTGCTCATCGCCGCCGGCGCGTTCTTCCTCACGCCCGGGCTCGTGACCGACTTCGTCGGACTGCTGCTCGCCCTGCCGCCGACCCGCTACCCCATCCGCGCGGCGGTGCGCCGGTGGGTCGTCCGCCCCTACATCGACGCCAAGACCGGCGGCTTCGCCTCCGGCCAGGTGTACATCGGCGGCTTCCCCAACGAGGAGGGCGCTGCCGGGCCGGGCGCGACCGGTCCGGGGCCGGACGCCTCCGGCGATTCGGGGAGCGGCTTCGACCCCGACAACGCGACCGACGTGGACTTCGAAGAGTCAGAAGACAAGTAGCGAGGAAGCGACTGCAAGGAGCTTCCTCGAAGCGGAACGGGGAGCGATAGCGAGGCGTCGACCAGCGAGGGACCGGCGGTCCCTCGGGCAGTCGGGCGGCAGAGCCGCCCGACGACGACGGGAGACGCCTCGAAGCGGAGCGGTGACCGCAGAGCAGTAGCGACCCGTGGAGCAGGGGCAGCATACGCTCACGCCCTGTGGCGGTTTGACACCGCGGTGGTGAAACGTCACCCTTTTCTATACCCCTCGGGAATACTCAGATGCGCTCACCTGGGCCAATAGCTCAATCAGGTTGAGCGCTCGGCTGATAACCGGGAGGCTCTCGGTTCAAATCCGAGTTGGCCCACTCCAACCGACGGCTTTGCCGTCATTGGGGTCAAAACTCCCCAGCCATTTCATCTTCGGTCCGAACTGTTCTGAGCGGCGGGTCTGCCCGCTGAGGTGAGCCGGCGCTGCGCATACACCGGACAGTAGTGTGTCCAATAGCTCCGAAACCGGACTGGGGAGCAAGTGAACCACTTGCAGTAGTGTTTACTGCCAGTCACAAGCTATTTACAGGCAACTACGAATTGCTACGATACTATGTTAGAAGCGGCACTGCGCTACCAGACGCAGGGCGAAGACTGGATCAAGCGGGTGGGAATCGGCGGCGTGCTACTGTTTTTCTTCTGGCTCTTCGTACCGGTTCTCACCGTGTACGGCTATATGATGGAAGTAGTACGGCGGGTCCTCCGCGGGGACACGGAGAATCCGCCGTCGTGGGGCGAGTTCGACATCGTTGACCTCACTATCCAGGGCGCCAAGACGTTCGCGATACTGTTCGCCTACGGTATCGTCGTCGGCCTCGTCGCCGGGATACCGTCGGCGGTCATCTCGTTTATCGGAGCCGTGGCCGGCATCGAGATTCTCTCGCTGCTGGGGTCGCTCGTCGGGTTCGTGCTTAATTTCGCCGGGAGCCTGCTACTGGCCATCGTAGTGCCGGTGGCGCTGTCGAACTTCGTCCTCAAAGACGAGCTCGCGGCCGGCTTCGACGTCAACGTGTTGAAGCGGGTCTGTACGAGCCGGACGATGCTGCGGGCTGTCGGGTTCGCCATCGTCATCAGCATCCTCATGCAAGTGGTCAGCACCGTCGTGGGTATCACGATTATCGGCCTGCTCGTCGTCCCGTTCATCTTCTTCGTCGGCTTCTCGGCTATCGCCTTCGTCTGGGCGAGCGGCTTCGCCGACGCGTACCGGGAGATACACGGTGAGTTGCCGGAGATTCCGGACGGGCCGACCAAGACGGGCCCCGATGCGGCCGCCGGAACCACGGCGGGTGCGGGCGCCGCCAGCGCGGACGCCGACACCACGACCACCCAGAGCACGCCCGACGACAGCGGGACGAGCGACGCGGACGACGATTACAGCGGCCCGGACCCGACCGACGGGAATCGGTGGGACTGAGGCGCAGAACGCGTTTTCGCAGTCGAGTATCGCGTCTCGCATCCGTCACGACCCACACTGGCAGGTGTCGCTGGTTTCCCCCGCCCGAGCGCCGTCAAAAGTCGAAGCGCGTAAGACACCACCGGGTGTGCTAGCAGCCATGACCTCCGACGCCGACGAGCAACACGAGAACGCCGAGCAAGACGTCATCGCGGTCGACGCCGACGACAACCCACAGGGTCTCGTCAACCGGCTCGACGCCCACACTGGCGACGGTATCCGACACCGTGCCTTTACCGCCTTGCTGTTCGACGAGGACGGGAACATTCTGCTGGCCCAGCGCGCGGCCGAAAAGCGCCTCTGGGACACCCACTGGGACGGCACCGTCGCCTCCCACCCCGTCGAGGGCCAGACCCAGGTCGAGGCGACCGAGGAACGCCTCGAAGAGGAACTGGGTATCACGCCCGACCAGTACGAGGACCTCCGGGTGACCGACCGCTTCGAGTACAAGCGCTACTACGAGAACGCGGGCCTGGAGTGGGAGGTCTGTGCGGTCCTGCAGGCGACACTGACCGACACGACGCTCGACCCGAACCCCGAGGAGGTCGACGGCCTCATGTGGGCGCCCTACGACCGCCTGGACGAGCATCCGGAGTACTACCGGCAGCTCCGGCTCTGTCCGTGGTTCGAAATCGCGATGCGCCGCGACGAAGAACGGTAGCTCACGCAGTCGGCGAGTCGTCCGTCGCCGACTCGTCCGCGTTCTACCTGTCAGTCTGCCTGTCCGCGGTCGGCGGCCGCGCCGCCACCGGGAGCTCTATCTCGACGGCCGTTCCGGGACCGTCCCCAAAGGAGAGCGTGCCGCCGACGTTGCGGACGACCCACTTCACGAGCCAGAGCCCCACCCCAGAGCCGTGCTGGAGCGGCGTCTCCTCGCCGGCCAGGATGACTTCCCGCTCGTGGTCGGCGATACCGGGGCCGTCGTCGCTGACCCGGACGACGACGCCGTCGTCCCCGACAGTGACCTCGATGTCGACGGTCACCGCGGCCGCGACCTGTTCGAGGGCGCCGTCCGCCGCCTGTCGACTACCCGTCGAGCTGTGCTCGACAGCGTCCTGGCGAGCCTGCGAGTCAGGGCTCGTGGAACTGTGCTCGACAGCGTTGTCGAGCAGCTCCTCGAACGCCAGCGTGAGCGCCGGCGAGCCGTCAACCCAGCACGCTTCGGGACAGGAGAGTGAGATATCGGCCTCGGGGTAGCGCTCCCGGGCGTCCGCGACGACCGTCTCCAGGAGTTCCGGCAGCCGGACCGGTCTGGCGCGCTCGCTTTCGAGGGCCTCGGAGACGCGGCCGATCTTGTTGCTCCGGTCGACGATGCTGTCGACGGTCCGGACGATGCGGTCGATGCGGTCCCGTTCGGCCGGGTCGACGCTGTCGGTCAGCAGGTCGGCGTTCCCCCGGACGACGTTCATCTCGTTGCGGATGTTGTGTCTGAGCAGTCGGTTGAGCACGTCGATGCGCTGTTCGCGCTGGCGGCGGTTCGTCACGTCCCGGAGACTGATGAGGTGGCCCGAGACGACGCCGTAGGAGCGGTACAGCGGCGTGATTCGGACGTCGTAGTACCGGACCGCGCCGTCGCGCTCCAGCCGGGTCTCGGTCTGGGCGCGTTTGCCCGCCTCGGGGACGGTCTCGGCCAGGTCGGGCAGTTCGCTAGCCAGTTCCCGACCCGACAGCTCCGCGGGACCCGCCGAGAAAAAGACCGTGGCGGCGGCGTTGATGTCGACGATGCGGCCCGACCCGTCCACGATGACGACCGCGTCGTCCATCTCGGCGAACACCGCCTCCCGGCCCAGGTCGCGGGTGACGGGGGCGACGTCTAACAGCTGGCCCCGTAACATGGCCGCCGACAGCACGACACCGGAGACGACGTAGCCGAGACTGGTCGGGTCAAACGAGGCCGGCACTAGGTCGAACGCGTGGATGGAGTGGCCGACCGTCGGGACGGTGATGGCGACAAGCAGCGCGAGCACCTGGCCCTGAAAATGCTCGGTGGTTCGCAGCATCATCCGGATGAGCAAGACCCCGCCCGCCAGTATCAACACGAGCATATACGCCAGGTGGCCCCAGCGGGCCAGCCCCCAGACGGGGACCAGCGTGCTCGTTTCGGCGGTCGTGGCGACGGTGACACTCCGGAAGACGAGCCGATGGGCCCCGTTCGACCACACCAGCGTGACGAAGACGGCGGGCTCTATCAACAGTAGCGCGACCCGCTTGCGGGTGAGCCAGCCCGGGTGGCCCGTGTACTCGAGCACCGTCACGAGCCACGCGACGGGGACGACGACCGAGAGCGTGAGCTGCATCTGGACCAGCCGTTCCATCAGTACGACACCGGGTGCTGCGAGTTCGAGCCCGTGGGCGACGGCCCAGAGGCTGGCCGAGATGACGAATGCGGCCAGCGGGCCGGCACCTGGCCGGTCGCGGTGGAGCCAGACCAGTCCGGCCACGCCCATCCCGACGACGGCGGCCAGCAGGACCACCGCGAGGGGCGTAGAGACCATTTGGTACGGAGGTGGGTAGACGCCTGTATAAACGTTCGCGGCCGAGTATCGACTCCGATACTACGACTGCCGCGAGCGCAGTGCCGACCACACCGCGATGGCCCCCAGCAGGAACGCCGGGACGAGCGGCAGGGCCAGATAGGCGGCCCGAAGCGTCAGCCCGAGCGACCGGACAACACCCTGGGCGGCCGGCAGGACCAGGATGGCCGTGGGGACGACGAGGAATCCGAGGATAATCATCCCCACGAGCACCCATCCCTCACGACCGAACTCGTCGCTGGTATCGGCCTGGCGTGGCGGTTCGCCGCTGGGGCGGTGGACGTAGCCGTCGTCGGGCGCGTCGTCGGGCGCGTCGTCACCCATCGAATGCACCTGCCTGCGCGACCGAGTGCCCGGCCGAGCGAATCGTTGTTCCCTCAGGTCGGGCTCGTCGGGCGAGACGCCGGCCCCTGACAGCGGCCTGAACAGCCTGCATAGCTCACCGTCGGGTCAGCGACTGCAAAACACTGGCGGTCGGTCGGTCACACCTCGGTCGGCGGCGTCGGTCGCTCAATCTGGAGGGAGCTAACGCGATGGTCGTACTCCTGTTCGTGTGCCGTGCGCTCTACAGTTGCGTGCGTGGCCGACCCGTAGAGCCCCTCGAACGGGCACTTGTGACACACCACGTGGTACACCCCTTCCATATGTAATGTATTTATGCTCCTTTATATAAATTTTCTGCGCGATATTTTACAAATATGTCGGCGACATTCGAAAGCTATGTGCGGGACAACCATTTAGCGGGTCCCGGCCTTTGGGCCGATATGGTCGATTTCCAGTCCCGTGACACCCGGCGTGGCCCTACCATCGACGACGAGTCGGAGTCCGAGTCGGACTCGGCGGACAGCGAATCGTCGAGCGAGGACGACGCTACCGGGGCGGCCGACGATACGGGGGACAAAACGGCGGGGAACAGTACGGACACCGACGGAGAGCCGGCGGCCTCAACGGACCCACTGGTCGAGGACAACGGCTCGGCGGCAGAGCGAGCCGACGAGGACAACGGCTCGGCGGCAGAGCGAGCCGACGAGGACCCGCTCGCGGACGCGACCACGTCGGCGGACGCCACCCACGGCGACAGCGAGGCGGCAGTCACGGCCGGTGGCACCGCCCAGACGGCACCAGCGGCCCAGACGGCCGGGACAACCCCGCCGAGCCGCGCGGTCGACGTGGCCGTGGTGACGGTGTCGGGCGACCGGGCCGCGCTCGAAGACAGCGTCACGGGGGCGTTCGAGGCAGCCGGACACACAGTCGTGCGGCGCGAGCGCCTCCGGGGCGGCTACGACGCCATCCAGCAGATGGTCGACACCCTGGTCGACCGGGACGCCGTCGACGTCGTCGTCACCGTCGGCGGCGTCGGGCTGGCGGCCGACGAGATGGCCATCGAGGCGGTCCATCCCCTCCTGGAGAAGGCCCTGCCGGGCTTCGGCGAGGCGTTTCGCGCCCGCCTGGCCGACCACATCGGCACCGGCATCGTCGGCGTCCGGTCGACGGCCGGCATCAGCGACGGAACGCTCGTCTTCTGTCTGCCGGGCGACGTCGAGGCGGCCGAGCTGGCGGTGGGAGAGATTCTGGCCACCGAAGCGCCGGTACTGGTCGACCAGCTCGACGAGTGAGCGGCCGAGACGGCGCGACTCTGCACGCCGCCGGTCGCGGCACGCCTGACATCGCCGTCGGCTCGGGCGCCACCATCCGCGGACGGCCGCTGTTGGCATCGCTGTTATCCCGCTGGCGGCAGTAGCTCGGGTATGGAAACCATCGAGGTCCAGGGCACCTCGGTCCCCGCGCTCGGCCTGGGTACCTGGCAGCTGACCGGTCCGACGTGTACCGAGACGGTCCAGACGGCTCTGGAGCTGGGGTATCGCCACGTCGACACGGCACAGGCCTACGGCAACGAACGCCAGGTCGGCCTGGGCATCGAGGCCGCCGACGTCGACCGCGAGGACGTGTTTCTGGTGACGAAACTCGACGGCTCGAACCGGGACGCCACGTCGGTTCGGCAATCGACCCGCGAGAGCCTGCACAAGCTCGGGACAGAGTACCTCGATTGCCTGCTCATCCACTGGCCGAACACGCCGTGGATGGCACCCCTCGAAGAGACCCTCGACGCGATGAACGACCTCGTCGACGACGGCGTCGTCGAGCATATCGGCGTCAGCAACTTCTCGCCCGAGCGTCTCGACCGGGCCCGCGAGCTCTCGGATGCGCCTATCCTCACCGACCAGGTCCAGTACCACCCCTACTGGGACCAGCAGAAGCTACTGGACTACTGTCGCATCCACGACGTCCTGCTGACGGCCTACAGCCCGCTGGCTCGCGGAGGCGTCCTTTCCGACCCCGCCCTGGTCACTATCGGCAACCGCTACCACAAGTCCCCCGCACAGGTCGCGCTGCGCTGGCTCGTCCAGCAGGCGGGCGTGGCCACCATCCCCAAGGCGTCGAGTCGCGAGCATCTGGAAGCGAACATGGCTATCTTCGATTTCGAGCTAACCGACGATGAGATGGCGTGGATTCGGGACCCGTCCAAGACCAAGACCGGCGTCCAGTTCGTCCGGTCGCAACTCCCGTTCTGAGCGGCCGGCGCCCACTTTCGAGACGATTTTTCACCCTGAGCCCGTAGCGCCGGTATGGTCACCACGCTTGCCGACGACGTGTGGTGGTACGACCTCACGGGAACCAACGCATTCCTCGTCGACGACGGCAGCCTGACACTTGTCGACGCCGGAACGGCCTTTCACGCCAGTGAGCTCATCGGCGGGCTCCGTGCGGCGGGCTTCGAACTGCGTGACCTCGACCGAATCCTCATCACGCACTTCGATATGGACCACGTCGGCGGACTGAGCGCGTTCGACGGTACCGAGGTGACAATCCACGTCGGGGCGGCCGACGCGCCGCTGGTGACCGGCGAGCGGAAACCGCCGCTGTCGAATCACAAGGGACTCATCCAGCGACTCGGCGGACCGCTCGCCTCGCCGCCCGACAATCCGGTCGAACCCGTCGTCGACGGCGACACCGTCGGCACGTTCACCGTCTACGAGACGCCGGGACACACCCCGGGTCACGTCTGTTATGTCAGCGAGTCGCTGTCGACGGCGTTCCTAGGCGACCTGGTCCGGGAGTCCGGCGGGCGGCTGAAACCCTCGCCCTGGGTCATCAGCTACGACACCGCGGCCGTCGAGCGGAGCGTCCGCTCGCTGGTCGAGCGTGCGCCCGAGTTCGAGGTGGCGGGAATGGGCCACGGCGTTCCCTTCAAGAAGGGCGGGAGCGAGCGGCTATCCGATATTGTCAAGCGGTTGTGAGGGAGATTCGAGGTATCGAATAGATGTGCCAACAGCCAGAAAGCCCCCGGTTGCTCGACTCCCGGGACTCGCTGTGTGCTTCCCCACTATTTTCCGTCCAGTGCTTGCATCGTCCGGGTTCGTCAAGCAACCGGTCCCTTTCGGTCCCGCCCATCGGTGACTGCCCAACCAGCTATGGGTGGGACTGAAAGGGGCGGCGGGCTTCGGGAAGACGGCTGATACAAGCACCGAAGCCGACCAGCGGGAGGCGAGGAGCGCAGAGAAGCCCTCGACCGAAGCCCGCCGGGGCTTTCTGGCTCTTGCAGCGCTGTCTCACTAGATAGCAATCAAAAACCGAGGTTCCCCCTTACAGCTCCTCGGCGACTGCGTCGGGGTTCAGCAGGTTCGGGTCGACGACGAGGTCGGTCTGGCGGCTGGCGAAGTCCGGCAGCGACCCCTCGGCGTAGACGACGACGCGCAGTTCGGGGTTGAGGTCCTTCGCGACCACGATGGAGGTGGCCTGGTCCATCTCCGTCAGGAGGTACACCGTGGCGTCCATGACGCCGGCTTCCTCCAGCCCCGGACGATTCCCCACGTCGGCGACGGTGACAGTGTGGCCCTCGTTCTCGAGAGCGTCGCGCATCCGTTCGGGGTCGTCCCCCACGAGAATAATGTCCATCGTCACTCGTACTCGATGGTCGCGGGCGGTTTGTGTGTCACGTCATAGACGACGCGGGCGACGTTCTCGTGGGCGCCCGTGATACGGCTCTGCATCCGCTGGAGGGTGTCCCAGTCCAGTTCCTGGGCGCGGGCCGTCATGCCGTCACGCGATTCGACCGACCGCACCGCGACGACCCAGCCGTGGACGCGGTTGTCGCCCTTGACGCCGGTGGCCTTGCCGATGACCGCCGCCAGCGCCTGCCACGGCTCGTACTCCTCGAGTTCCTCCTCGACGACGTGGTTGGCCTCGCGGGCGACCTCCAGCTTCTCCTCGGTGACCTCGCCGATGATGCGCACCGCGAGGCCGGGGCCGGGGAACGGCATCCGCTCGGAGATTATCTCTTCGAGGTCGAGCGCGCGAGCGACCTCGCGGACCTCGTCCTTGTAGAGGTCCCGCATCGGTTCGACGATGCCGTCGAAGTCGATGCGCTCGGGGAGGCCGCCGACGTTGTGGTGGGACTTGATGGTCCCCTCGCTCTCGATGCGGTCGGGGTAGATGGTCCCCTGGACGAGGTAGTCGGCGTCGACCTCGCGGGCGACGGTCTCGAACTCCCGGATGAACTGCTCGCCGATGATGTGGCGTTTCTCTTCGGGGTCGGTCTCGCCGCCCAGTTCCTCGAGGAAGCGATCTTTCGCGTCGACGATACGCAGCGACTCCATGTAGTCGAAGGTGTCGCGGATCTCGTCAGTCTCGCCTTTCCGCATCAGCCCGGTGTCGACGTAGACGGCGGTGAGCTGGTCGCCGATAGCCTCGTAGGCCAGCGCGGCCGCAGTCGAGGAGTCGACCCCACCGGAGAGGCCGATGACGGCGTTCTTCTCGCCGACTTCGTCGGCTATCTCCTCGATCTTCTCGTCGATGAACTCTTCGGGGTTCACCATCAGTGGCTCACCTCCGTCTCGGCGTCGACGCCGTGTGGATCGTCACCGAGGACGGCCTCCAGCAGGCCGACGAAGGGCGGGCTGGCTCTCGTTGGCCGCGAGCGGAACTCGGGGTGGAACTGCGTCCCGATGAAGTAGGGGTGTTCCTCGGGCGCGAGTTCGAGTATCTCCATACGGTTTGCCGAGCGCCCGGAGAACTTGAGGCCGGCGGCTTCGAGTTCGTCGAAGTACTCCGGGTTCACCTCGTAGCGGTGGCGGTGTCGTTCCGTACAGGAGTCCTCGCCGTACAGTGACGCGGCCAGCGTCCCGGGCTCGATGTCGGTCTCGTGGGCGCCCAGCCGCATCGTCCCGCCCATATCTTCGACCTCGTACTGCTCGGGGAGGATGTCGATGACGGGGTGGGGCGTCTCCTCGTCGAGTTCCGCCGAATGCGCGCCCTCGAGTCCGAGGACATTGCGGGCGTACTCGATGACCGCGAGCTGGAAGCCAAGACAGAGACCCAGATACGGCACGTCGTTCTCGCGGGCGTACCGGATGGCGTCTATCTTGCCCTGGGTGCCCCGCGTCCCGAAGCCGCCGGGGACGACGATGGCGTCGGCCTCGCGCATCCGGCTCTCGTGGTGGTCGGGCATCTTCTCGGAGTTGACCCACTCGACGTTGACGTCGACGTTCTTCTCCAGCCCGGCGTGTTTCAGCGCCTCGTGGACTGACATGTAGGCGTCCTCGAGGTCGTACTTGCCGACCAGCGCGACGTCGACCTCGCCCTCGGTCTGCTGGGTGACGAGTTCGCGCCAGCGGTTCTCCCGCTCGGCCTCGGGCAGGGCCTCCTCGGCGATGTCCAGTTGCTCCATGACGTACTGGTCCAGGCCTTCTTCCTCGACCATCAGCGGGACGTGGTAGATGTCGTCGACGTCTGGGTTCGAGAAGACGGCGTCGGTGGGGACGTCACAGAACAGCGCTATCTTCTCTTTCGTGTCGATGTCGAGCTTGTCCGAACAGCGCCCGACCAGCACGTCCGGCTGGAGGCCGATAGAGCGCAGTTCCTTCACGGAGTGCTGTGTGGGCTTTGTCTTCTGCTCGCCGTTCTTCGAGTACGGGACGAGGGTGACGTGGGTAAAGAGGATGTCGTCCTCGTCTTCCTCGTGGGCGAACTGGCGCAGGGCTTCGAGATAGGGCATCCCCTCGATGTCGCCGACGGTACCGCCGACTTCGATGATACAGACGTCGTTGCCCTCTGCGGCCTCGCGGATGCGCCGCTTGATGTCGTCGGTGATATGCGGGATGATCTGGACCGTGCGGCCCAGGTAGTCGCCGGCGCGCTCCTTCTCGATGACGTGCTGGTAGGTCTTCCCCGTGGTGACGTTGTGGTCGAACGTCATGTCGATGTCGAGAAAGCGCTCGTAGTTCCCCAGGTCGAGGTCGACTTCCCCGCCGTCTTTCAGCACGTACACCTCGCCGTGCTGGAAGGGGTTCATCGTGCCGGCGTCGACGTTGAGATACGGGTCAATCTTGACCGCGGTCACGTCGAACCCGGCGTTTTTCAGAAGGCGGCCCGTGCTCGCGGCGGTGATGCCTTTCCCCAGGCCAGACATCACGCCGCCGGTGACGAAGATGAACTTGCGACCCAGTTCCGGGTCGTAGTCCGTTTCGGGTTCGGTCGGCATACTGTCGGTGAATCCCGTGCCCTCAAAACGGTTTCGGAGCGCGCCATCTTCGCCACTCGCTCGCACTGTCGCCCGCGGTAGTGGCTACTTCGCGCGCTTGTGCCCGCCCGGTCGGAACACCCTGGAGAGCAGTCCCGCTCGCTCGGCGGTCGGGTCGAACCGGAGATACGCCAGCAACACGTCGCCGCGCTCGGTCAGGCGAACCGTCTTCTCGTGGGCGTCGTGGACGAGTGCGCCCGCCTCGACGAGTCGGGGAAGGTGTGTCTGATGCAGCGAAACGTAGACCGTCTTTCGCGCTCTCGCGCCGGCGTCTGTCCCGTGTTCGCCGGTGACTATCTCGTTGGTGACGTCGCCGACTGTCGCCTCCCTGCCCAGCTGGTCGACGGCCCGAAGCAGCTCGCGCCGGCGTCCCATCGACAGCAGGGTGAATATTCGGTCTTCCGTCAGTTCATCGCCCGGTCGAATTTCAGTACTCGTGTCCACAGAGACACCACGACTGGTCTATCACGAGCGAATCTATGAGTGTTCGTCCCAGATACGGACACGATAGCGGCCATCTGTCCCAGCGGTACGGGCCTCAGACACCACGGGTCAGTGCGCGAGTGAGCGCGACCAGCGCCGAGAGTACGAGGGCGGAAAACACCGCGTCACCCGTCGAGGCGCCGATAGAGAGAAACAGCGCGAGACCGGCCAGGAAGCCGGCAGCCAGCGAGACCGCGCCGTGGCTGGCCCGCTTGATGGTCGGCAGTCGATTGGCCGTGGACATAGCCCCCTATTTTGTAGTATATAGAATAAGTACTCGGCCGGCGATTGCCGGCCATCGTCACAGCCGTGTCGCCAGGTAGCGGCCAACGAGTTGTGAGATCCTATCGAACGCACCGTGGAACTGGTGGGTCGCCGGCAGCCGCTCGACCGCGTGGCCAAGCGCCGCCGCGCGGTCGGCCACCGGCGCCCAGTCGACAGCGGTGTCGCGCTCGCCGACGACCAGTTGCAGCGGACAGTCCAGCGCCTCGAGCACGTCGGGGTCGGCGGCCGGCGCCAGCACGGAACAGGCCGCGACTCGCGGGTCGGCGCGGGCGGCCGCCCGCAGCGCCACGCCGCCGCCGAAGCTGTAGCCGAACAGGCCGACGCTGTCGAAACGGTCGGCGGCCCACGCGACGGCGTGCTCGGCGTCGGCGGTCTCGCCCTCACCCTCGTCCCACTCGCCGTAGTCGAATCGGAGACAGGCCACGTCGGGAGCCAGGCCGTCACTCACGGCCCGGAGCCGCGGGTCAGACCGTGTGCCGCCGTGCTGTGGGTGGGGCGGACAGGCCACGACCACGCTGTCTGTGTCGGGGCTGTCGACGGACGTCGGTTCTGCGTCCGTCCCTCCGTCGACGGACGTGGGTTCTGCGTCCGTCCCTCCGTCGAGACGCCCGCGGACATCGCGGCCGCCGGATATCACGACGGGGTCGCTCATGGCTCGACTGTCGGGCGCGAGGCGCGTGTAGCTGTCGACACGGTGAACCCACCGCATGAAAGAAGTTTAAGGTCAGAGACCCGAAATGTGGGATATGGGAATCCTCTCGCGCGCATCGTACGTCATCAGGTCGAAGGTCAACGCCGTCCTGAACCGTTCCGAAGACCCGACCGAGACGCTGGACTACAGCTACGAACAGCTCCGCGACGAACTGCAAGACGTCAAGCAAGGTATCGCAGACCTGACGACCCAGAAGAAGCGTCTGGAGATTCAGAAGCGCCGGCTCGAAGAGAACGTCGAGAAACACAACGACCAGGCCCGCCAGGCCGTCAAGCAGGACCGCGACGACCTCGCACGGCAGGCCCTGGAGAAGAAAAAGCAGAAGATGAGCCAGATAGAGGAGCTGGAAGGCCAGATAAGCCAGCTCCAGTCCCAGCAGGACCAGCTGGTCGAGCAGAAAGACGAGCTCCAGCGCCAGATAGAGCAGTTCCGGACGAAAAAGGAGACGATGAAGGCCCGACACGAGGCCGCCAAGGCCTCCGTGCGGGTCAACGAGGCCATGACCGGTGCGGGCGACGAGATGGAGGACGTGAGCCGAGCGATAGAGCGCGCGGAGGAGCGCACCGAGGACATGGAGGCCCGCTCGCAGGCGATGGACGAGCTCCGGGAGGACGGGGTCCTTGAGAACCAGCTCGACGACCGCAGCCAGCTGGACAGAGAGCTGGAGACGGTCCAGCAGGACGGTGAGGTCGACGCCGAGCTGGACACGCTGAAAGCGGAGATGGGCGAGGAGCGTGTGGATGAGGGCGAGGCGAGCGAGGACGGCGACGAGGAACCCCTCGGGTCAGAGCTCGAACACGAACTCGAAGACGACACCATCAGCGAAGTCGACGACAGCGAAGTCGAGGCCGAACTCGACGAGCTAAAAGAGGAGAAGAAATAATCGGCGTGTCGGGCGAGGTTACCGACCGGCGAGGAAGGTGACGGCGGTGCGCTGCTGTTCGACTTCGGTTTCGAGGTGGTCGCGAAACTCCGCGAGGTCGATACCTTTCTCCTCGCGCTCGTTCCGGTCGCGGACCGAGATATCGCCGGCCTCCTCCTCGTTGTCGCCGATGATGAGCATGTAGGGCACCCGGTCGTCGTGGGCGACCTGAATCTTCTTGCCGACGGTCCAGGAGCGGTCCTCTATCTCGACGCGGAAGTCGTCGAGTTCGGCCTGCAGTTCCTCGCAGTAGGGGATGTTGTCGTCGGAAACGGGGAGGATGCGGACCTGTTCCGGGGCGAGCCACGGCGGGAACTTCCCGTTGTAGTGCTCGGTCAGCACCATGAAGAAGCGCTCGTAGCTGCCATACAGCGCGCGGTGAATCATCACCGGGCGGTGGTCC
The DNA here is from genome assembly GCF_029338235.1 of Haloarcula rara. GTDB lineage: Archaea > Halobacteriota > Halobacteria > Halobacteriales > Haloarculaceae > Haloarcula > Haloarcula rara. The sequence goes on along the minus strand of NZ_CP119785.1, from coordinate 2,179,992 downwards.
TCGTTGTCCTCGCCAGTGTAGGTCAGATCGAACCGCTCGGGCATGTTGAAGTCCAGTTGGACCGTGGGTCCGTCCCAGTTGCGACCGAGGGCGTCCTCGAAGGCGAAGTCTATCTTCGGGCCGTAGAAGGCGCCGTCGCCCGCTTCGACGACGTAGTCGATGTCCTGCTCCTCGAGGACGGTTTCGAGCTGGTTCTCCGCCTTCTCCCAGATTTCGTCGCCGCCGACGCTCTTCTCGGGCCGGGTGGCGAACTGCACCGTGTAGTCGAGGTTGAACGTATCGAGCGTGTCGAGGATGATGTCGACCGTCGCCAGCACCTCCTGTTCGATCTGGTCGGGCCGGACGAACAGGTGGCCGTCGTCGATGGTGAAGGCCCACGTTCGGGAGAGCCCCGACAGCTCGCCGCGCTGCTCTTTCCGGTAGACCTTCCCGTCCTCGAAGTACCGCACCGGGAGGTCACGGTAGGACCAGGACTTCTGGTCGAAGATGGTCGCGTGGCCCGGGCAGTTCATCGGCTTGAGGCCGTACTCCTCGTCGTTGACCTCCAGCAGGAACATGTCGTCGACGTAGTTGTCGTAGTGGCCCGACTTCTTCCACAGTTCCGTGCGGAAGACGTGGGGCGTCTCTATCTCGTCGTAGCCCGCGTCGCGGTTGAGCTGGCCGACGTAGTCGGAGAGCTCGTTGAGGATCTTCTTGCCGTTGGGTTCGTACAGCGGGAGCCCCGGCCCGGTGGTGTCGTCGATGGAGAAGAGGTCCATCTCCTGACCGATCTTCCGGTGGTCACGTTCCTGGGCTTGCTTTCGCATCTCGAGGTACTCTTCGAGCCCGTCCTCGGTCGGGAACGCCGTCCCGTACACGCGAGTCAGGGTCTCGTTGTCCTCGTCGCCGCGCCAGAACGACGCGGATATCTCCAGCAGGGCGAACCCGCCGATCTCGCCGGTCGATTCGACGTGGGGACCCTGACAGAGGTCGTAGAAGTCGTCCTGTTGGTAGAAGGAGACGGGGTCCTCGTCGGCGGCCTCGGTCTCGAGGATATCCTGTTTGAAGGGGTTGTCCTCGTAGCGCTCGAAGGCGTCCTCGCGGGGGACCTCCTCGCGCTCGATGTCGTAGTCGGCCTCGATGATGCGCTCGGCTTCGGCCTCGATGGTTTCGAGGTCGTCCTCGTCTAAGTCGACGCCGGTGACGTCGTAGTAGAAGCCGTCGTCGGTCCACGGTCCGATTGTCAGCGTCGCTTCGGGGAACTCCCGCTGGAGCGCCTGCGCGAAGACGTGGGCGGCCGAGTGACGCAGTACGTCGACGTACTCGTCGCTCTGGGGTGTGACGATGACCAGTTCGACGTCCTCGATGAGGGGGGTGTGTTTATCGACCAAGTCGCCGTCGACGACGCCCGCGACGGTGTCCGAACCGAGGCCCGGCCCGATTTCGTAGGCGACGTCCTCGACCGTGCTGCCTTCGTCCATCGAGAGCGTGGACCCGTCGGGCAGTGTGACCGTGACCGTACTCATACTCCACGCTACGACAGCGGCCGGGGATAAGTGTATTGAGATGGTGGCGCGGTCCCCAGGAAGGCAGCGAGGGCGAGAGCACGGAGACGGCCGACGGGAGTCATCGGCCGTCGGGCGCACGCCGTGATAAATATCGACGGACGGAAACGCCGTACCGCTACGTGAGCAGGGCGGGTTCCTCGGTGTCGCGCTCCTCGGAGTCGCCGTCTTCGGGCTCGAATTCCATGGCCGAGGTGGGAGTCAGGCGCGTGGTCTGTCGGAGCGGCTCGAAGGTCGTCGGCTCTCCCGTCGCCAGCTCGTCGAGGCGGTCTCCGACGCTTCGGACCGCCTCCCCGTCGTGGTGGGGCGTCACACAGCGGAGGTCACCGTCGCGGTATTCGGCCAGCAACACGGCGGGGAGACGGAGCGCTCGGTAGTGAGCGTCGGCCAGTGAGTCGTCCACTGAGCGGAGTTCCATCGCCGGCGCGAGCGAGCAGTCGTTTCGCTTCGCCCACGCCTGGAAGGCGGTCAGTCGGGTGACGAGCCGCTCGCCGGCCGCGGTCCGGGTCGCGGCGACCGACGCGGGGACCTGGTGCCCACACACCTGTACCTGCCGCTCCCCGACGACACCGTCCGCGATGAGGCCGTCGACCCGGTCCAGCGTGGCCGCCTGCTGCTGGCTGTACCCCTCCGGGAGCAGCGACCGGACGTATAGCTCCGCCCGGTCCGCCACCGGCTGATGCTCCCCATGCATGGTAGTAACTAGCAAAGATTGCCGGGAGCAAAAGTGTATGGCATGATTGGCGAGGCGTCTCGCTTGCGAGACGCCTCGAAAGCGACGCGGTGACCGTCGGGAACCGCGGAGCAGCGAGGTTTCGACTGAACGCGGGCCACGGCGGGAGAGCCGATACCGTGCGGTGTGCCAACAGGGAGTACTATGTACCGTCGGGACGCAGTCCCACGGGATGTACGACAACGTACTGGTCGCGACCGACGGGAGTGCCGGGACGACGGAGACCCTTTCCCACGCCGTCTCCATCGCCCGCGACAACGACGCCCTGCTGCACGGACTCTACGTGGTCGACCGGCGGCTCGTACTGGCCGCCGAGAAGGACACGCAGGACGACGTGCGCCAGTCCCTGGAGGAGGAAGGCGAAGTCGCGCTCGACGACATCGGGGTCGGCGGCGAGGAAGCCGGGCTCGAGGTCGAGACGCGAATGGAGGAAGGGATTCCCCACAAGGCCATCGTGGACTACGCGGAATCGGCGGATATCGACCTCGTCGTGATGGGTACCCACGGGCGCACCGGGCGCGACCGGGTGGCCAACCTTGGGAGCGTCACAGAGCGTGTCGTCGAGAGCTCGCCGGTCCCCGTCCTCGTGGTCCACATCGACTAGCAGTGGCACTGAGGAGTTTCAGGACTGATACTGTTGGCATCAGTGATTTACGGGGCGATTGCTAACTGCGGGCAGATAATCACATGTCCGTCCCGACAGGCAGTGAGACCCTAGACAGCATCCTCGACGGCGGACTCCCCGAAAACCGGACGGTACTGGTCACCGGCGGCCCGGGAACGGGGAAATCCACGCTGGCCATGCAGTTCCTCGCCGAGGGGGTGGCCCGCGACGAGGACTGTCTGTACATCAGCACCGAACAGACCTTCCAGGAGCTGGCCGACGCCTTCGAGGACTTCGCCTTCGACCTCCACCACGACAACCTCACGGTCACGTCGCTGCACGCGACCCCGGGCCAGACCGTCGAGGGCGGTGACAGCCGTGAACTCACGCTCGAAACCCTCGAAGGCGGGAAGATGCTCGGGGGAGAGTACTCGGCGCCCTTCGAGTCCCAGTACATCACCCAGTACCTCGAACGGTTCGCCCCCGCCGACCGGGTCGTGCTCGACTCCGTCTCGGGGCTGTCGGCCATCGGCGACGACCAGGACGTGTTCCGCCGGACGCTACTGGATTTCATCCGCCTGCTCAACGACGAGTTCGGCGCGACAGCCGTCTTTACCGCCGAGGAGTCCCAGCCCGACCTCACCCAGCAGGACGTCAAGACAGTCGCCGCCAGTGACGCCGTCCAGTTCAACACCCACGGCGTACTCCGGCTGTGGCGGGAGAACGTCGGCGGCGACTACCACCGCTTCCTGGAGGTCGTGAAGATGCGCGGCGTCGACCACGACACCCGCGTCCACGAGGTGAGCTTCACGCACGAGGGGCTGCGCATCTCGCCGCGGCTGCGGACCCACCCCGGGGAGTTCGTCCCCTCGGACCACATGACCACGGGCATCGACGGGCTCGACCGCCTCATGGGCGGCGGTATCGTCGAGGGCGGGACGTTGCTGCTGGAACACGACGGGCAAGCCAGCCCCCACTCCATCCTGACGAACCTCATGGTCCAGGCCCGCGAGGCGGGGATGCCCATCACGATAATTCCGCCCGTGGAACTGCCGCCCAAGCGGCTGCGGACCATCATCGACGAGCGCATCGGCGACATGGCGGATATGCTGGCGAACGACGAGCTCTTTCTGGTGGACTTTGCCAACATCTGGGAGAACACCAAGCGAAACGTGTTCAAGCCACAGGAGCACGACACCGACAACCCAGCCGCCGTCTTCCGCACCATCGACGACCGCCGGGGCGACCGGCCGATGCTCAGCGTCCTCAACGTCGAGGCACAGCTGCCGGTGCTGTCGGACGACGAGCTCCGCCAGATACGGTTCTGGGAAGAGGAGAACCTCTACCTGCCGGGGGACACCTCGATATATATGTTCAACCCCGCGACAATCGACGACGAACTCGCCGCGTTCTACGAGAACGGCGCCTGGCAGACGCTGGAGACCTGGGTGACCGACAAGGGGCTGCAGTACATCGAACTCAAGAAGTCACCCAGCGGGTTTATGGGCTCGACCCGTCTCGTCGAGTACATCGAACGAGAACCCTATATGCGAATCCAGCAACCGCCTGGCGCCGGTAGTACCGAAGCGACCCTCGGCGACGGGCACCAATGACGGCATCCGACAGCCCAGCGCCCGGAACGAACGTCATCGTGATGGCCCCCTCCCTCAGTGACGAAAAACGGACGACCTGTCTCGACCTGCAGGGCGCCGGCCCGCCCGGCCGCCTCGACGTGTTGCACGTCACCTACTCCGGCACACCGTCGGATCTCGTCGCCCAGTGGCGCGACCACCACGGCGAGCTGCCCGGGCGGATGGGTATCGTCGTCGTCGGCGACCAGCCCGGAAAGCAGCCAAGTGGTGAGAACGTCCCCGAGAATGTCTTCGTCACGACGGCGAACCCGAACGACATCACCGGTCTGGGGATGCGGCTCAACAACTACCTCAACGACCACGACGACGACAGCCAGCTCGTCGCTTGCATGGACTCGATGACCGAGATGCTGCAGTTCGCGGAGTTACAGCCCGTCTTCAAGTTCCTCCACATGTTCGCCGGCCAGCTCCGGGACGCCGACGCCGTCGCTCACTTCCATCTCGACCCGGGCGCCCACGACGACCAGACCGTCAGCCGCCTGAAACCGCTGTTCGACGAGGCCGTCGACCTGACCTGACAGTTTCACTTTCGCCACGGGGCCGTGGCCGTCGCTTTTCTCGGAGCCGGCAGTAGTTCCGATGCGTCCGACGGGCAGTCCCCGCGGACGTCCACTATGTCCTCCAACGAACCCGACACCGACTCGCCCGTCGCGTCCGCACAGCGGCTGCTTGCGCTGGTAAAGCAGGTCGTCTCTATCGTCCTCGCGCTGGCGACCCTCGCTGAGATGGCCGGCTGGCTGTGATCAGCGTGCCTGACTCACGAGGAAGCCGACGCCGGCGACGAGCACGACCACGCCGGCAAGCAACAGGTCGCCGTTCCCGAAGAGCGGCCCGGCCACAAGCAGCGCCCACGCGACCGCGAAGACGCCGTGAGCCATCGCGAACAGCCGCCGGCCCCGCAGCGCGAAGACGACGGTCCCGAGCGCGAAACCGGCGGTGAGTACCACAGCGGAGAGCGCGACGGGACTGACCCGGAGTCCGCCAATCGGGACCGGGGCGACGACCGGCGCGGCGAGGAAGAGTATCCCGGCGAGCCCGACCAAGGACCCGACGGCGGCCGGCCCGGCCTCCAGTTCCAGGTCGGTCATACGAGCCGGTAGCTCCCGCCGGACTCGCTGACCTGGCCGGCCCGGACGAGCTTCGCGAGCGCTCGCCGGGTGTAGTCGGCCGGGACGTCGCGCTCTGTGGCGTAGGCGACCACGTCCGCCTCGGTCGGCTCGTCCAGGTCGCGCAGGGCCTGCAGGACGGTCTCTTTCCGGCTGCGCCCGCCGCCGGACCCTGGTCGGCCCGGTCGCCGGCCGACGCGACGGCCTCGCTGTCGATACCCGACGCTTCGAGGTAGGTCTCGTCGTCGACGCCCGCATCGTCGACCTGGCGGTCCATCTCGGCGAACGAATCCAGTTCCGCGAAGGCGTCACCGTGGCCCTGGCGGTTGGCGAGCATCGACGAGCGCACCTCGCGGGCGTGGTCCTCGTCGTCGGTCTCGACGAACTTCCGGCGTTTGGCGTGCTGGCGGCGCCCCCCACAGCGGGGACACTGGCTCGTCTCGGGGCGGCCCTCGACGACCCAGAGGGCGCTGCACTCGCTACAGCCGACGACCGCATACATAGGTGGCAGTAGGGCCGGTTCGGGGTTGAACGTTCGGATTTGGCGGCGCGTCACGCAACCACACAACCGAGCCAGGGACAGTACATTTACCCCGTCCGATACTGACAGAGGGGTATGGACTGGTCGCGGGAGTGGCTGAGCGCCCGGGCGACGATACTGCTGCCGACGCTCGTCGCGATACTCTCCTTTGTCACCGGCGTGGCGAACATCACCGCCCCCGTCAGCGGGACACTGGAGACGTTCATCCCGGCGAGCTTCCAGCAGGCCGCCGGGTTCACCGGGGCACTGACGGGGTTTACGCTGCTCGTGAGTGTCACGGGACTGCGCCGGCGGCTGCGGGCCGCATGGTATCTGACCGTCGTCTTGCTCCCGGTGTCGGCGCTACAGGGCGTGGTCCAGTCGTCGCCGCTGTCGGCGCCGCTTGTCGTCCTCTCGCTTGTGTCGCTGCCGACGCTGCTGGTCAACCGGTACCGCTTCGACCGCGAGTTCGACCTCTCGACGGCCCAGCTGGCAGCCGGGGCGGCCCTGCTCGGCGCCCAGGTGTACGGCACGGTCGGCACGTGGGCCTTGCGCGAGGAGTTCAACGGCGTCACGACGCTCACCGACGCCTTCTACTACACGCTCGTGACGGCCAGTACGGTCGGCTATGGCGACGTGACGCCGGCCAGCGATCGGGCGACGCTGTTCGGGATGTCGGTGGTGTTGCTGGGAACGGCCAGCTTCGCCATCGCGCTTGGGACCCTGCTGGGACCCGCCATCGAAAAACGCCTCTCGGAGGCACTCGGGAACATGACTGACGCACAACTCGACCTGCTCGAGGACCACGTGGTCGTCCTCGGCTACGGCGACCTGACGGAACCGATACTCGAAGAGCTCACGGGCGCGGCGCAGTTCGTCGTCGTGACACCGGACCAGGAGAAGGCGACACGGCTCCAGCAGCGCGACATCACCGTCTTGACTGACGACCCCAGCGACGAGGTGCCCCTGGAACGGGCCGGTATCCACGACGCTCTGGCCGTGGTGGCTGCCACGAACGACGACGCGCAGGACGCGCTGGGCATACTGACCGCCCGTGCGCTGAACCCCGAGGTAAACGTCGTCGCCGCCGCGACCGACCGCGAAAACGTCGAGAAGCTCAGGCGGGCTGGCGCCGACACCGTCATCAGCCCGGCGGTAATCGGCGGGCACCTGCTCGTCCAGTCGGCGCTGGGTCGCGAAGGCATGGAGTCCGTCGCCGACCATCTTCTCGACGTCGAAGAGAAAACCGACCTGTGACCGGGCGAAAAAGAGATTACAGCCCACCAGTCAGCGGCTCCGGTCGACGATAGCGACGTCCGTCTCGAGGTCGTCCAGGCGCTCGAACGTCGGCGGCGTGATGAAGCGGGAGGCCGCGCTGCGGTCCTGGCTCGCCCCGATGATCACCAGGTCGTACTCCGTACTCGCCCGGCCAAGAAACGAGTGGATGTCGGCACCGCTGACGCGGGTCTCGATATCGCCGACGAACGGTTCGGCGAGGTCGGCCAGCATCGACTCGGCGCGACGCCGGTCCCCGCCGTCGCCGATGCAGGTCGCGACGGCGACGCGGCCGCTCCCGCCGGCCAGGCGCACGGCGAAATCGACCATGTGATGGGCCACGTCGCTGGCCCGCCTGACCGGGACCAGCACCCGGCGCCAGCGGGTGCGGCCGTTGCGCGAGCGGTGGACGAGTACGTCCGACCGACCGCGGAACAGCTCCCGGAGATACGTCGTCAGGGCGCCGTGTTCGCTCTCGTATGGCGCGCGATGAGGTCGCAGTTCGTCGATTCGGCGGCCTGCAACGTCGTCGCGGCCGCCGACTCCTCGCCGGTCGCGACCACGACCTGACAGGGGACGCCGACGCGCGTCTCGACGGTCGCGGCGCGGGACTCCAGGCGCTCGACACGCTCGCGGACCGCATCGCTCACCTCGCCATCGGTGCCGGCCGCCTCCACGCCGGCGACCCCCATGCCGCCGTTCAGCATCGCCCGTTCCGTCTCGGCGGCCTCGGTGTCACCGACGATATCCAGCAACACCACCTTCCCGGCCTCGTGGGCCGCGGCCAGGCGCGCGGCGAGCATCGCCGTCGCGTGGGCGTGCTCGCCACGCATCGGGACCAGCACGTGGTCGTCACCGGTGGTCGACTCGTACAGCACGGTCGCCCGGCGGTCGTAGAAGCGGTTGCGCCAGACGACGAAGACAACGGCGACGATGGCACTCGCGAGGAAGATACTGCCCAGGAAGGTCAGTCGCTGGGACGGCTGGACCAAAAGCGCCAGCAGCGCCGTCGAGTACGCCGAGGGCTCCTCGATGTCGAAGGGCCACGTGATAAGCCCCGTCGCCAGCGTCGCGAGCACCGCCGCCCCGGCGGCCACCTGAAACTGTCCCGAAGGGGACGAAAGCAGCGCTGTCGACACCCACAGCGCCCCCAGCCCACAGGCCGCGCCGATGGTCAGCCCGGCGACGAACTGCACGGGGTCGGCGTACTTCCCGCGCGGGTCCACGAACAGCGTGTAACTGCCCGAGGCCAGCGGCGGAAAGAGCAGGAAGGAAAGCTGTGGGACGGCGTTCGACAGCAGCGTCACCAGCCCGATGAGCAGCGGGACGAACACGAGCACCGAAAGGTGAACGAGCCGGTCGGTCGTCTCCGCCCAGCGGCGAAACTCCCGTAGCTCTCGTCGCTCGGCGCGGCGGAGCCGTTCCAGGAGCCTCCGGATACGCTGGCCGAACTCGTCGAACATATCTATGCCTGGGTCTCGGCCATCCTAAGCACACCGGCCACGTTCCGGTGCAGTCTGTGACTCACAGCGTCGTCGCCGCAGTCAGCGCGATGTCGATGGCTCGCTCGACGTTGTTCTTCGCCTTCTCAGGGAGCTCGTCGTCGTCGGTCTCGCCCTTCTGGGTCCCCTCGACGAGGTTGCCGTCGACGGTGCAGATGGCGCCGGCGGCCAGCCCCTTGCGGCGGGCCAGCGAGAAGATGGCGGCGGCCTCCATCTCGACACACTGCAGCCCGGCGGCCTCCCAGTCCTCGACGTATGCCTCTGTCTCGGCGTAGAAGGCGTCGTCCGTGGCGACAGGTCCGACGTGGACGTCCTCGTTATTATCCTCCGCCGCGTCCACCAGCGCCGACAGCACGTCGTAGTCCGGCACCGCGGGGACGGCTTTGTCCTCGTAGCGCTCCGTGGTGCCCTCGTCCTTTGCGGCGCCGGTGGCGACGACCATGTCACCGATGTCGATGCCGGACTGGAGGGCGCCGGTCGTGCCCACGCGGACGAACGTCTCACAGCCGACGGCCGCGAGCTCCTCGACGGCGATTGCGGCCGACGGCGAGCCGATTCCGGTCGAGCAGACGGTCACGTCCCGTCCCTCGTAGGTCGCGTTGACGAGCTTGTACTCGCGGTTCTGTGCGACGACCTCGCTGTCCTCGCAGTGACCGGCGATGCGGTCGACGCGACCGGGGTCGCCGGGGAGCAGGACGATATCGTGCAGGTCGCCCGGTTCCACCAGCAGATGGGGTTGTTTGGCCATGCGGGGGCCTTCGACGCCGGTCGGTAAAACCGCCGGGGATTCTCCGCAACAATGACGTGGGTTCGTCGCAACGCTGCAGCTATGAGCGACGATATCTCGCTGTTTCACCCGCGGATGCGAAAACCGGCGGTCATCGCCCTGGTCTTTGGCCTCGTACTCGGCTTCCTGGCGGTGGGCGCCCAACGAATCACCGACGGGTCGGGCCAGTCGCTGGCCCTCGGCGTCGTCCTGGGACTGCTGGCCGCGGCGTTCCTCTACGGTATCATGTACCGAAACCTCTCCGGGCAGCTGTCACAGGAAGAGTGACGGACCCGGTCAGCCCGTAAAGAGGAACAGAACGACGTTGTTCGTCGCCGGCCCGAGTCCGACGGCGGCCACCAGCGAGAGGAGGAGGCTCGCCTCGACCGGCTCTTCCTGCAGGTAGTCGTCCATGAGGACGACGACGGCGATCGCGACGACCAGCTTCACGAGGACGAACAGCCAACCGCTCCCGATGGTCGAGGCCGTCGGCAGCCCGCCGGCGAACTCCATGATGGCGCGTGGAACGGGGGAGCGCTCGGCGACGCCGATGACGTCGGTACCGATGGCCGTCGAGATACCGTCGAAGACGTGTGCGAAGACGACGACCGGGGCGGCATAGCGCGCCCTGATGACCAGCGGCGTCCGCCAGAGCGCCACCGCGAGGACGGCGATAGCGGCGACAAACAGGGAGAGAATCACCGAGAGCGGCGCCCAGACGGGGTCGATGATGCCGGAGCGAAGGGCAGTGATGGCAGAGAGTACCAGGATGACCGTCAGGATGCCGGTGCCGACGAGCCCGAGGTTCCGGGGGACGTTCTCGTCGTGGCCCAGTCGGACCCCCAGAAAGGACAGCAGGAGCCACACCGTCCCCATGGTGTTGAACGTGGTGAGATACACCGATGGCGTCCCGAAGAGGGGGGCGAGCGTCGGGTTGTAGAGTTCGATGGGTGGCTGGTTGAGCGCGTGTAACGCGCCGCCCAGGGCCATCCACGGCGCCAGGGCGACGACAGTGCGCTGGTCGACGGGCGGCTCCAGGGCCACCAGCAACGCAGCGATGAGAACGACGCCGCCGACGAGCACGACCAGATACGGCAGCGGCGGCAACGCGAACCCCGTCGGCAATACCATATCTCCCACCCCGCCCTCAGTAGATGAAAAGCTTCCGGCCTCATATCGAACAGTGCAGGGTATCGACGGGAGCCGACTAGGCGGTCGGTCCACCCCGGGACGTCGCGACGAGTACCCGTCTCTACCCGGGACGTTTAGGTAGATGCCATCTGCATATCGGGTATGGACGAGGTAGCTGACCGCATCGAGCACACGGTTCTGGGACCGACGACGGGGCCCGACGCGGTCCGTGAGTGTCTGGACGCGGCGCTGCAGTACGGGATGCGGGCCTGCGTCCCGCCGTGGGCGCTCCCGCTGGCGACCGACTACGCGAACGTCCCCCTGACCGCGGTTATCGACTTCCCGCACGGCCAGGGCGCGACCGACGCCGTCTCCGGGGCGGCCCGGGCGGCGTGGGAGGCGGGTGCCGACGAACTCGACGTGGTCTGTAACGTCGGGCGGCTCAAGGCCGGCGAGGACGACGCCGTCCGCGAGCACCTCTCGGAGGTCGTCGCCTCGGTCCCGATTCCGGTGAAAGTCATCGTCGAGGCCCCGCTGCTCTCCGAATCGGAGCTCCACCGCGTCGGCGGACTGGTCGCCGACGCCGGCGCCGACTACCTCAAGACCGCCACCGGTTTTGCCGACGGTGGGGCGACCGTCGCGGACGTCGAGCTACTGAGCCAGTACCGCCCCGTGAAAGCCAGCGGCGGCATCGGCTCGTGGGCCGACGCCGAGGCGATGTTCGAGGCCGGCGCGGAGCGTATCGGGGCCTCAGCCGGTGACCGCATCGTCGAACAGTGGCAGGCCTATCCGACGTTTGCGGACCCGAGCGAGACATGAGTATGCTCCTGTACGCGCTGCTCGACGCGCTGCCGTTTGGAATCGGTGGCGCCGTAATCGTCTACGCCGCGGCCACGGCTGCGGGGCTCTCGCCGCTGTTCGTCACCGCTCTCGCCGGCCTCGGAATCTACGCGGGTGCCGTGGGGCTAAGCCTCTATCTCTCCGGAGAAACAGCGTTCCCGCTCCTGCGCGAAGCACTGCCCGGAATCGTCTTGCCGTGACTGCCCCCAATCCGTCGCACTTTTGCCCGCAAGGATACTGCGTCCTAGCACGCGATGGCCCGCTATCACATCGAGACGTACGGGTGCACCTCCAACAGAGGTGAGACCCAGCAGATAGAGCAGGCGCTCCGCGAGGGGGGCCACCACCCGGCCGACGGTCCCGAATCGGCCGACGTGGCTATCCTCAACACCTGCACGGTACTGGAGAAGACCGAGCGCAACATGCTCAAACGGGCCAGAGAGCTGGACGCGGAGACACCCGCCGACCTCGTCGTCACGGGCTGTATGGCACTCGCACAGGGCGAGGAGTTCCGCGAGGCGGGCCTCGACGCCGAAGTCCTGCACTGGGACGACGTGCCACAGTACGTCCTCAACGGCGAGTGTCCGACGGTGACGCCCGACACGGAGACGGTCATCAACGGCGTCGTCGGCATCCTCCCCATCGCTCGGGGCTGTATGAGCGACTGCTCCTATTGCATCACCAAGCAGGCGACCGGGCGCATCGAGTCGCCGTCGGTCGCGGAGAACGTCGAGAAGGCCCGGGCCCTGGTCCACGCCGGCGCGAAGGAGATTCGGATTACGGGCCAGGACACCGGCGTCTACGGCTGGGACACCAACCAGGGCGAGAGTCTCCTGCCCGAACTGCTCGAGCGCATCTGCACCGAAATCGACGGGGACTTTCGCGTGCGTGTCGGGATGGCGAACCCGAAGGGACTCCACGGCGTTCGCGACGAACTCGCGGCGGTGTTCGCCGAGCACGACGAACTGTACAACTTCATCCACGCGCCGGTCCAGTCCGGGAGCGACGACGTGCTCGCGGACATGCGCCGCCAGCACAGCGTCTCCGAGTACCTCGAAGTCGTCGACGCGTTCGACGACGCGCTCGACTACTGGACGCTCTCGACGGACTTCATCGTCGGCTTCCCGACCGAGGACCCAGCCGACCACGAGCAGTCGATGGACCTCCTCCGGGAGACCACACCGGAGAAAATCAACGTCACGCGGTTCTCGAAGCGTCCCGGTACGGACGCCGCCGACATGAAGGGACTGGGCGGCCAGACGAAGAAGGACCGCTCGAAGGCCATGTCCGAACTGAAGATGGACGTGGTGGGCCAGGCCCACGAGGAGATGGTCGGCCGGACCTCGTCGGTGCTCCTGGTCGAGGACGGGACCGACGAGTCGCTGGTCGGCTACGACGAGGCCTACCGCCAGGTCGTCATCGTCGACGCCGAAGAGCGCGGGCTGGAAGTCGGCGATTTCGTCGACGTGAAGATAACGAGTCACAGCACGGTGTATGCCTTCGGCGAGCCGGTCAAGCGGGCACCGCTGGCGGACTGACGGCGGCCATGCTAGTCGCTCCGGTAGGCCTCGTGCAGGAAGGCAAGGGCGCCGCCGAACATCGCCAGGTTCCCGAAGAAGGCGAGTCGTTCGCCGTCGCGGTCGTCCGGGTCGGCGTTCCAGAAGTCGTGCATGGTCAGCGTGACGACCGCGAGAAAGCTCGTCACCGCGCCGGTCGCGATACGGGGCAGCCGCCAGAACGCGACCCCCAGACCGCCGGCGATCATCATCCCCGAGGCCAGCGGGGCCAGCAGGTCCGGGAACGGGACGCCAGCCGATTCGGCGTACTCGACGGTGTCGTCCATATCCCGGAAGTCCTCGGAAGCCTGCAGGGCCATCCCGAGGCCGAAGACGATCCGCCCGAGTCTGAACGTCGTGCCGTCCGTTTCGCTGTCGTCTGTCATACCACAACACACGACAGCATCTGTAATAAAATCCGACGCGAATCGGACTACTGGTCGTGGTAGACGTAGACCAGGTTCGGGTAGGGGATGTAGGCGACGCGCTCGACGCTGTTGCTCTGGACTTCTTTCTTCAGGTGGACGCCGTGGGAGCCTTCGACGACCTCCTCGATGCCTTTGATTTCGGTGCCGTCGTCGAGCTCCGCGGTCATATGAGCCATGTTCGCAAGTCTACGGTCCGTGGCGGGAAACCCCCGGCGGTCCCGGCGGGCCGGGACGAACGCCTGGGCCGCCAGCCAGGCGGCGGTCCAGTCACTCCAGGTCGGCGAGTCGCTCGACCTCGTCGTCCTCTTTCCACTCGCCCAGTTCCTTCGGGTCGACGTGGACGAACACGTCGTCGACCTCCGGCAGCGCCTTGATGGACTGGATGACCTCGGTCTCGATGTCGTGGGCCGCATACAGCGTCAACTCGCCCTCGACCTCGATGTGGAGGCTCACGTCGATTTCGGGGCCGACGTAGTGGGCGATGACGTCGTGGGCGCCCTGGACCTGGTCGTGGGCCAGTGCGCGTTCGAGAATCTCCCGGCGGAGGTCCTCGGGCGGCGCGGCACCCACGAGATAGGCGACGTTGTCTCGGACGACCTCGTAGCCCGTATAGAGGATACCGACGGCGACGACGACCGCGGCCAGCGGGTCCAGCTGCGGGTAGCCGGCCGACGCGCCGACGACACCGACCAGCGCCGCGCCGGCGGTCAGGATGTCGTTGCGGTTGTCCTTCGCCGTCGCCACCAGCGCCGGGGAGTGAGAGTCGTCGCCGGCCGCGAGACAGTACCGGTACAGGCCGTACTTCGCGACCGCCGACAGCACGAGCACGCCGACGGCGTAGGGACCTTGCGTGACGGCGACGGTGCCCGAAAGCAGCGCCCGGCCGGCCTGGAAGAGCACGATACCGCCCGCGGCGAAGATACCGGCGGCGACGAACAGCGAGACGAACGGCTCGATGCGCTCGTGACCGTGGGGGTGTTCGAAATCGGGCGGCTGGGTCGTCAGGTAGAGCCCGGCGACGATGACCAGCGAGTAGGCGGTGTCGGCGGTGCTGTTTACCGCCTCGCTCTGGACGGCCAGACTCCCCGTGGAGAGCCAGACGGCGCCTTTCAGCAGCGCCAGCGCGAGGTTGACTCCCAGTACGAGGATGCCGACCCGCCTCAGTGTGTCGCGCCGGGTCATCTGTTCGGGGAGTGGTCGGTCGACCCTAAATCCCCTTCGGGGCCGTCTCGACCCGGACGGCGGCCTCGGGCCCGGGGACGCTGGTACCGTCCTGCTCGGCGAACCCCTCGTGTATCCGGTCGTAGCTGTCGTCGACCGCCTCGACGATGACCTGCGTGTCGCCCACGACGGGCATGAAGTTGGTGTCGCCCTCCCATCGCGGGACGACGTGGGTGTGGAGGTGGTCGTCGATAGAGCCACCCGCCGCCGAGCCGCCGAGGTTCAGGCCGGCGTTGAACGCGTCCGGACCCATGCCACGCTCTACGGCGTCGAAGGTCCGCTGTTTCAGCCGGGCGTGGTCGAGCAGCGTCTCGTCGTCGAGGTCGCCGTACTCGCCGGTGTGCACGTGGGGGATGACCATCACGTGCCCGGGGTTGTACGGGTAGTTGTTCAGCAGGACGAACGCGCGGTCGCTCCGGGCGACAACGCGGTTCTCGCGGTCGTCCTCAGCGTCCCGGAACGCACAGAAGACACAGTCAACGTCGGGGTTCTTCTCATCACGTTCGACCCAGTCGATGCGCCACGGCGCGAACACGCTGTCCATACAGGTGGCTCTGGACGCCGGTCTAAAACCACTTCGACCGACCGCCCCCAATATTTAAATGTTTCGGCCGTTCACACCCCCTGAACCGAATATCAACCGCTGAGAACGGCACCAGAACGCGCTGTCGGCGGCGGTAACGTCGCCCACCGCTGTCGGCTTCCTTTCCGGGCATGAACCGTCTGAACAACTGGAACGGTAGACGGTTTTTATGCTGTTTTCCGAGCGAGTACGAAGTAGAATGGCCACTACAAACGACGGGGTCGATATGTCAGAGACGTGTGCCGACTGCGAGCGGGATACACCACACGCGGTCAGCGTCCAGATACAGACCGAGAGCAACAAGCAGGAGAACGCGGAGTTCTCGCGGGAACCGTACCGGGTCAGCGAGTGCCAGATCTGTGGCGCGACGACGAGCACGCGGATGAACAACGCATAGACGGCCTATTTTACTGTCTGACGAGCCGAGCCAGTAACCGACGGCTCGTCCACTGGAGTCCGTGCAAACGACGTCAGTGAGTCCCGTGTCGGCGTCGACCAGTTAGCGTGGTCTCCCGAAGAACCGTGGGCTCCAGGCTCACTGGCGTCGAGGCCGCCCGTTCGCCGATTCGTGGTCGCGTGCGACCACGCTCACCGCGTCGTCACTTCCACGCCGTCTTCAGTCACGATGACGGTGTGTTCCTTCTGACTGACGAACGTCCCGTCTTCCTCCTTCAGCACCGGATAGCCGTGGACCATATCCTGCTGTTTGAGCCGGCGCAGCGCCATCTTCGAGCGCGGCGAGTCGAGCCAGCGAGCGGCGAAGGGCAGGGTCTTGAACTCCTCGGTGACCTGGTCTAGCACCTGCCGAGCGGTCCGGTCCCTAATCGTCCCCTCGCGTTCGAGCGCGAAAATCTCCTCGCTAGACCCCTCCTTGACCTTGCCGCGGCCGTCGGTCGCGAACGGCTCGATGGCGACCACGTCGCCCGGCGAGAGCGTCGCCCCCTGGGCGACCTCGCGGTTCGGGATGTTCGGCGCGGTGTGCTGTTCCCAGTGGCCCAGCCCGTGGCCGGTCAGGTTGACGACGGGGTTGAACCCGTATCCCTCGATGACGTCCTCGACCGCCGCACCTATCTCGCCCACGTCGACGCCCGGGCCCGCAACGTCCAGGGCCGCGTCGAGCGCCTCGGCGGAGGCGGCAGCCAGCTCGTCCCGTCCCGAGAGGTCCACCGTCACCGCGGTGTCGGCCAGCCAGCCGTCGACGTGGACGCCGATGTCCAGGTTGACCATCTCTTCGCCGAACGTGCTGTCGTCGTCCCGTTCCGGCGTCGCATGGGCGGCCTCCTCGTCGATAGAGATGTTGACCGGGAACGCCGGTTCGCCCCCCAGTTCCCGTATCTTGCCCTCGGCCCACTCGGCGACTTCGAGGTGGGAGACCCCGACCTCGACGCGCTCGGCGGCCTCGTCGCGCACCTGGGCCAGTATCTCGCCGGCCTCGCGACACTTCTCGTACTGCTCGGCTTCGAAATCGACATCGCTCATACCCGACGACTCCGGGCCGGCCGCCGAAAGCGTTTGTGTTCGCTGGCAGCAGTCGCCGTTTGTCTGGTCGTTCTAGAGTAAAGAGGGATAGAGCCTCGCTACGAAGCGCAGTCTACAGTTCTAGTACCAACCAGATAGGGGCGTCTGTCGCGGTGAAAGCCCGGTAGCGCCCACCGAGTCTCACTTTTCACTCCGCGCGGTCTGCATCGCGGCAGTGTTGTGCTCCCGACCCACGCGGCCCTCGTGGTCCAGCACGAGCACACCCGCTCGCCCCCCAGTCTCGCGCTTGAACTCGGCGATAGCCTCGCTAGCGGCCTCCCGAGGGCCGAACGTATCGAGGAGTTCGACGGCGCGGCGAGCCAGTCCGAACCGGGCGATAGCCTCGCCCTCGCCGGTCGCGCTGGCGCCGCCGCGGTCGTCGGCGAAAAAGCCCGCGCCCAGTTGCGACACGTCGCCGACGCGGCCGGCCAGCGCGAACCACCGTCCGGCCGTCGAGGTGGCCGCCGCCAGACGGTCGCCATCGGTCGCCACGGCGCCGACGGTGTCGGTGCCGCCGAAGTGCTCGCGGACCCAGTCGAGGTGGGTGTCGCTCGTGAGGAGTGGCGGGTCAGCCGCCTCGAATCGCCCGTCGGTCGCGTCGGTCAGCAGGGTAACACCGGTGTCGACACCGTGGGCGGCCGCCAGCTCGCGGGCCGGGTCACCGGCGACGATGAGATGGGGCGTCTCCGTGGCGACGAGACGAGCCACGGCTGCGGCGTGTGCCACGCCCGTCAGGCCCGCTGCGCGCCCGCCACCCCTCGTCGGTCATGACACCGGCCTCCGTGCGGACGACGCCGTCGCTCTGGACGGCCCCGCCGACGCCGGCGTTGAAATCGGGGTCCAGTTCCAGCGGGTGGACGGCCCGACAGACGGCCTCGAGTGGCCCGTCGGCGGTCGCGGCGCTCTCGACCGCGTCGGCGAGCGCCCGCTGGCGGTCGGCCGGCTCCTCGGGTGGGCTGCCGGCACCGCCGTGGACGACGATTTCCATACTCCTTCCTCGGTCGGCGGCCGGATAAGCCCCCGGTGGCCTCATTGTGGATTCGTCCCATGCAACCATTATTATTAACTCAAACCTCGGACAACCAACATCGAGATGAAGCTTCATTTCAGAAGGGCGACGAGCGTATTCAAACAGACGCTTCCGTTCGTGTTACTACGGATAGGCATCGGGCTCCTGTTCGGGGTGTTCACCGTCGTATACTTCGGGGGCGTCCTCTATGCCGGCTACCGGCTGTTCCAGACTCAGTCGATATCGGGAGTCATCGGCATCGTGGGGCTACTCCTTGCCACGCTGCTTTTCGTCTACATCTGGAAGCTCCTCAACAGGTACGTGCTGTATCTGGCGAAAGCCGGCCACATCGCGGTCATCGTCGAAATTATCGAAACCGGCGAGGTCCCGGAGAACCAGATTCGCCACGGCGTCACAACGGTCAAGGACAACTTCGCCGAGGCCAGCACGCTGTTCGGCGTCGACCAGCTCGTGAAAGGCATCGTCAGGCAGTTCAACAACGCGGTCCTCTCGGTCTCCCGGTGGTTGAGCTTCGCGCCCCAACTCCAGAAGCTCGTCTGGCTGCTGGGCAAGGGAGTCGCGCTGGCCGCGACGTACATCGACGAGGCGATACTGGCCCACGTGTTCCGCCACCCCGAGCAGGGCCGGTGGACTGCGGCCCGGGACGGCCTCACCCTCTACGCGAAGAACTGGAAGTCGGTGCTGGGGTCGACGCTGGCCATCGTCTTCGCCCTCTACGGGACAGCGTTCCTGTTGTTGCTCGCCTTGAGCCCGCTGGCCTCGGTGTTCAGCGGGCTCTCGACGACCGTCGAGTACATCGGCTGGGTTGTCGTGGCCGGTATCTTCGGGCCACTCTATCTCGGCTTCCTCCGCCCGTGGATAAAGACCGTCGTCATCACGACGTTCCTCATCGAGTCGGCCGACGACACGCCCGACTCGGAGACGGCCGACATGCTCGCCGACCGGTCCAGCAAGTTCGGCGAGTTGATGCAGAAAGCCGACTCCGAGGCCACGGGCTCGGAGACGGACTCCACCGACTCGTCGAGCCCGAGCGGCACTGCCGCGGACTGACAGGAGCACACAACCGTTTTTTCGATTCGGGTCTGGTAGTCGTCATGTCGATGTACCGACGCGACGGCACCGACGACTACCGCGATCGCGACGGGACAGTGTACGTGCCGGACGTGCTCTCCTCGGGGACGGCCTTTACTATCGGTGACGAACGGCTCGGTTTGAACGTCCTCGCGCGCCTGTCCCCGCCCCGAGAGACGTTCGCCGATATCGACCCCGACCGCGTCCTGCTGGGCCACGGAGCGGGCGTCTTCGGCGGAGCGAGCGCAGCGGTGGGCGATTCCCTCGCGAACGCCCGCCGCAGACTCTCCCGTGCGCTGGTCTCGACGGCCCCCGCGAGCTGAAAGCGATGGTCGACGCGGTCCGGTAGTACTGTCGCGTCTTCGAGTGGTGTACGTTACCAAGTTTGCAGGAAAGCGGCAACCCTTTAGGGACAACTATCATGGGGCGCGATATGGGCTACGACTACGACAAAGTGGATGTCCCAGACGAGGGACAGCAGATCGAAGTTACCGACGACAACGAGCTGAACGTGCCGGAGAACCCGATTATTCCCATCATCCACGGGGACGGTATCGGGACGGACGTGGGTCCGGCCGCCCAGAAGGTCCTCGAAGCGGCCGCCGAGGCCACCGGTCGCGACATCTCCTGGATGCGCGTCTACGCCGGCGGTAGCGCCCGCGAGATGTACGACGAGAACCTGCCCGACGACACCGTCGAGGCCATCAAGGAGTTCAACGTCGCCATCAAGGGGCCGCTGACGACGCCCGTCGGCGCCGGCTTCCGTTCGCTGAACGTCGCGCTCCGGAAGACGCTCGACCTCTACGCGAACGTCCGGCCGACGTACTACATCGACGGCGTCCCCTCCCCCGTGAAGGACCCCAGCGAGATGGACATGGTCACGTTCCGGGAGAACACCGAGGACGTCTACGCCGGCATCGAGTGGGAGGCCGGCACCGACGAAGTCCAGGAGGTCAAGGAGTTCGTCGAAGAGGAGATGGACTTCGACCAGACCATCCACGACGGTCCGGTCGGCATCGGCGTCAAACCCATCACGGAGTTCGGCACCAAGCGACTGGTCCGTGAGGCAATCGACTACGCCATCGAGGAGGGCCGTGACTCGGTCACGCTCGTCCACAAGGGCAACATCATGAAGTTCACCGAGGGCGCCTTCCGCGACTGGGGCTACGAGGTCGCCGAGGAGGAGTACGGCGAGGACGTCATCACCGAGGACGAGCTCTGGGAGGAGTACGACGGCGAACAGCCCGAGGGCACGCTCGTCGTCAACGACCGCATCGCGGACAACATGCTCCAGCAGCTCCTGACCCGCACCGGCGACTACGACGTCATCGCGACGATGAACTTAAACGGGGACTACATGTCCGACGCCGCCGGCGCACAGATCGGCGGCCTGGGCATCGCCCCCGGCGCGAACTTCGGCGAGGCCCGCTGTCTCGCCGAACCGGTCCACGGCTCGGCGCCGAAATACGCCGGCGAGGACAAGGTCAACCCGACCGCGATGATTCTCTCCGGCCGACTCATGCTCGAGTACATGGGCTGGAAGGACGCCGGACAGCTCATCCGCGACGCCGTCGAGGAGACCATCTCCAGCGGCAAGGTCACCTACGACCTCGAGCGACAGATCGAGGGCGGCGAGAAGCTCTCGACCTCCGAGTTCGCCGAGGCCGTCGTCGAGAATATACAGAAACTGGCCTGAGGCCAGTTTCTGGGCGCTGACGGCGTAACCGTCAGAATATCCAGAAACTCGCGGAAGCGAGTTCGCGACACCACCGTTTTTTCGCTGCCACCGCTCGTAGCCCGGCGGCCGGTATCAGCCACTGGCGTTCGACTCGGTGGCCCACGCCGGCCGTTCGGGGTCGGTCCGACCGACACGCTTGACAGTAACGCGCATCCGGACGGTCACGGACTGGTCGCTATCGGGGTGGTCCGCCTGCGCGTCGACCGTTAGCGACCGGACGATGCCGTCGCGTCGCTCCGCCTCGAGCGTGCCGTCGCGGCCGTCGCGCAGAGCGGTCGGCAGCGGCACGGTCAGGGGCCCGGTCTGCTCCCCGGTGAGTTGTGTCTGCCCGTTTGCCCGCGCCGCGGTCAAGTCAAAGCCCCGCAGTACCCGCCGCAGAAAGCCCGAGAGCGTGACGTCCTCGAAGCCGACGCTGTCGCTAACCGTCACGGTCGCCGTCCCGTTCTCGGCCGTCTCCCGCCGGAACTCCGTCGAGCCGTTCTGCCAGATGGTGAAGTTCGACGCGGCCTGGGGGTATGGGTCGCGAACCCGACGCTGGTAGCGGTAGGCCCCGTTACTTCCGACGGCGAACTCGTCTATGAGCCGGGCCGTCGTGGCGTTCTCGTACTCGACGGTCAGCGCCACCGTCGTCGTGTACGACCGGTTGCTGAGTGCCTGCCGGTGTCGGTCCGCTATCGCCGCCGGGTCGGTCGTGGCCTCGCCGCTAGCTGTCGGGACCGTCGCGGGCGTCACCGTCTCGCCGCCGTCGCTCTCGAACCCCTGGCAGCCCGCCAGCAGAAGCAGCGCGACCACGGCGACAGCACGGCCACGAGCCATACACGCCAATCCGTGCGGTCGGGCAAACCGTTTGTGCCGACACAACCCGGGGAGCGCGGTGAGTCGCTGGCGGCCACACAGCGCCACCGCACGGACCCCGCCGGAAACGATTTACTACCGGAACGGTACGGTGGGCACATGGCTTCCCTCCCCGTCGAGATTCTGCTCGGCATCTATCTGGGGTTGCTCGTCGGCGTCGTTCCGGCGCTGGTCTCGTGGGCCCTGGGCTTTGCGTTCAAGTACTTCACCGGGGTGACCATCCCCGGCCTGGGTGTCGTCGTGCTGGCTATCGCGCTGGCGGGCGTCAGCGGCGGACTGTTGGCACTCGCCGACCAGTCGATCACGTCGGCGCCAAACGCCGAGCGCGTCGTCACCGCCATCCTGCTGGTCGGGATGGTGTCGCTGTACGCCCACAGCAAAGGGGACAAGATGGGCGCCGAGTTCCCGAAGCGGCTCTCCCTGCAGGGGTTGCGGGACAAGCGCCTGTCGGCTGACGTGGTGGAGCTGGTCGGTGGACGCGACGAGGTCCGCATCGGCGTGGTCGGCGACGTGGCCGACATGGAGGGGTATCCGCCCCTGCCCGAGTCGCTGCGGGCCGAGATACGGGGCGGCGAGTGGACGTTCCCCGTCGACCTCCGCATCGGTGAACTCGAATCCCGCATGGAAGAGCGCCTGAAGACGGAGTTCGATCTCGGCGACGTCGCCGTCAGCATCGACGAGCAGGGCCGGGCGAGTGTCACCGCCGCGCCGCCCTTTTCGGGGCTCTCGAAGCGAATCAGCGACGGGCGCCACGCGGTGTCGGTCGACGCCCTGCTCCCGACCGGCCTCGGGCGCAAAGACGAGGTGACGGTGCTGACTCCCGACGCCGAGGTCAGGGGAACCGTCGTCAGCGCACGAACCACGGACACGGACGAACCGACCCCCGTGGAGACGACCGAGACGTCGGCGGTAGCCGACGCCGACGCGCCGCCGGCAGGTGTGCGGGCACCGACGACCGCCGGCGGGGAGGGTCGACTCACCGTCGCGGTGACCCGGACCGACGCGGGCCCGCTCCTGCGGGCCGAAAGCGCGAAGGTCGTCGTCGAACCGCGTGGGACCCGTCGCGAGTACGAACTCATCTCCCTGCTGCGACGGGCCGGCAACCGGTTCCGACGGGTGACACTCGACGCCGAGAGCGAGCTCGACGGCCAGTCGCTCCGCGAGGCGCGGGTCCGAGAGCAGTACGACGTCGCGGTGCTTTCGGTGCGGAAACCCAGCGGCTGGCGCCTCGCACCGCGTGGCGACACCGAACTCGTCGCCGGCGAGGAGCTGTACGTGGTCGGAACCACGGACGCACTCGACGCGTTCGAGGAGGCGGTCGCATGAGCGCCCACGCGCTCGTCGCGCTACAGGCGGCCCCGCTCCAGAGCAATCCGACCACCGAGGACCCGGTACTGCTCGCGGCGTGGCTCCTCGGCGTCGGGTTCGCCGCCGCGGTCGCGGCGGGCCTCGTCGCGCTGGTGTATCGCTGGTACGTCCGTGAGCGCGTCCCGACCGGACTGGGCGTGCTCTTCGGGCTGACGGTCGTCTCGGTGTACGTCGGGGCGACCGGCGCGCTCGGCGCCGTCATCTCGGACCCCCAGGCCGAAGCGGCCATCCTCCAGACGAGCGACGTGCTCCCGAATCTCGGCGCCTTCGCGCTCGGGGCCGCGGGCTCCTCTGTCGGTATCCGGGTCGGCGACGCCGTCGGGACGGACCTCTTTGCTGCGACCGGCGGGCGCACCGTCGACGCCGACGTGAGTGAGATCGTCCAGACAGTTGGTCGGGTCACCTCAGTGAAGCTGCCCGACGACATCGACGACATCGTCGGTTACGACCCGATGCCCGAAGAGACCAAAGCGTCGCTGGCCGGCAAGCGCTTTCTCTTCCCGCGGCGGCTGACGAAGACCGAACTCCGCGACCGGCTCGTCAGCCGGCTCAAGACCGACTACGGCGTCGGCCACGTCGACCTCGAACTCGACGACGACGGCACCGTCGACTACGTCGCCGTGGGCTCACGAGCGGCCGGCATCGGTCCGACGCTCCCGCCGGCGACCAACGCCGTCGCGGTGCGGGCGGACCCGGCCAACGCCGCCAGCTCCGGCGACCTCGTGCAAGTGTGGGACACCGACCCCCACGAGCGCGTGCTGACCGGCGAGCTGCGCGGCGTCGCGGGCGACGTGGTGACCGTCGCTATCGACGCGGCCGACACGCCCAAGCTCGACCCGACCAGAGAGTACAAGCTGGTCACGCTCCCCGTCCAGGACCGCCCGGACCGGGAGTTCGCCTCCCTGCTCCGGGCCGCCGACGAGACGATGGGGACAATCACGGTCCCGGCCGGCAGCGAGCTCGCCGGGACGCCCATCGGCGAGCTGGGTGTCACCGTCGCAGCCATCACACAGCCCGACAGCCCGCCGGAGCCGATTCCCTCCCGCGAGTGCGTGCTCGACGACGGCGACGTCATCTACGCCATCGCCACGCCGGAGGCGCTCCGCCGGGTCGAGACGGCCGCGAACCGACAGCGGCAAGCTGCGGAGTCCGAGGAGGCGGACGAGACGGACGAAATCGAAGACGACGGGGTAGACGACGCCAGCGGGACCGGCGACGACACCGAACCGACGGCCGATGAACCAGCTGACGGGGACCTCCTCGCGGAGGGCGACGACGAGCCCACCGGCGACGAATCCCCCGGCGAGACCGACGGCGAGAACACCGGCGCCACCGACGAGGGACCGCGGAGCTGAGCATTGGGCGGTGTCACAACCCTCAAGGGCGGCGCTCTCGGGCATCGTGTATGGAGTGGAAGCTGTTCGCACACCTCCGCGACGCCGCCGGTGCCGAGACGGTCAGCGTCGACGTCGAACCCGGCGCGACCGTCGGGGACGCACTCGATGCGCTGGTCGAGACCGAGCCGGCACTGCGTGCGGAGGTGTTCGAGGACGGCGACCTGGCCGACCACATCCGCCTGCTGGTCGACGGCGAGGACGCATTCAGCGCCCGTCAGGGACTGGCGACGGAACTGAGGGCGGACGCCGAGCTCGCGCTCTTCCCGCCGGTCAGTGGCGGGTAGGGGGCTGGTCGGACTCGGCCCGGAGCGTCGTGACCCCGCTGACGACGATTCTGATGCCGTCCTGGTAGGCCGTATCGAGCGTCGCGTCCCAGCCGTGCGTCTCGGCCAGCATCCGGAGGTTCGGCAGGTCCAGCCCGGCCTCGGCGTCCGGAATCGCGCTGCCGTACTCGAAGAACTCGTCCGGGTCGTTGTCGCCCACCCCGTTTCCGTCGTCGGTTATGGTGAACCCGTCGTCGGTCGGGCGGACGGTCACCATCGTGGCGTCGTTGTGTGCCGCGAAATCGAAGGCGTCGACGAACAGCGACCGCAGTCGCGCCGGGTCGGCCGAAAGCGTCGCGTCGCCGTCGACCGAGAGCGCCATCGACCCAGTGTCGGCTCGCTCCCACGCCGCGCCGGCGATATCGGCGAGTCCCACACGTTCTACCTCCGCCGCTTCGACCGTCTGTCCGTATCTGGCCAGTGTCGCGAGGTCCCCGACGATGGACGACATCCTGTCGGTCGTCCCCGAGGCGGTGCGCAGCGAATCCCGGGCCGCGGTCACGTCGCCGTCGTCGAGCGCCTTGCCGGCGATATCGACTCTGGCGCTGACGACCTGTAGCGTGTTGAGCAGTTCGTGTCTGATGGCGGCGGCGAACCCCTCGAGTTGCTCGTTCTGCCGGACCAGCTCCCGGCGCTGGCCCTCGGTCTCGGTCACGTCGGTGAAGACGACGAGCCGGCCGATACTGGCCTGTCCGAGTGCGAACGTGGTCTCGCTGACGAGGTAGTACGCCGGCTCGCCGTCCCGGCTCCGTTCGAGTATCTTGGTGTCGCTCTCGAGGGCGGCGGCGGCGTCGGGGGCGACCGACGGGAGCGAATCACCGGTGGAGCCGGAAAGCTCAGGGAAGAGCCGTTCGGCCATCCGGTTGTACTTGCGGATTTCGTCACCGTCGAGGTAGATGACCGGGTCCTCGACCCCGTCGGTCAGCTGGACGGTCAGGAACTCGGACTGGTAGACATAGAGGACACCGATGGCGAAGACGGCGACCCCGATGGGCTCGTAGTTGATGTCGATGAGATAGTCGGTGCTGAATCCGACGATATCGAGCACGACCGGGACTGCCGTGACACCGACGAGGGCTGCAAGCGGTCTCGTATCGAACTCCGCGTCGAGGAACATCTCGTAGAGCATGAATATGCCGACCGAGACGAGGGCATACGAGAGCCCGGCGACGACCCAGTGGAACAGTTCGTGCCTGATTGTCATGTGCGGGAACGGCGTCGTGACCAGGGCGGTATCGAAGTACAGCCCGTGAATCGGGTTCGTCAGTTTCACCGCGACGATACCGAGATAGACGGCGACCGAGAGGCGCCGGTAGAACTGATTCCGATGGAACGAGCGGCCGGTGTAGGCCGAACAGAAGTAGAGCCACGCCCCGACGGTCGTCAATCCGACGACGAGGCTGAGGGTATACGTCACGTACGCCGTCGCGGGCGTCGGGGCGACCAGAAAGGCCAGTTCCAGGGCGGCCCACCCACCGCTTGCGGCCAGGAGCCCGACGAGCCCCCGTCGGGTGTCCCTGTCGGTGACACGGCGGGCGCGAAAGAGGGCGATACCGCAGCCGAGTGTGGCGATCGCGTAGGTGAGCGTGTATGCGAGGAAGGCAGACGAGACGCCGAAGCGGGCCATCTACACCGTGATTGGTCGGTATCGCATTTGAGTACTGTGGCGGATTACAAGCTCTGATAACGACTGAACGGTTCTGAGGTGCCCTCAGCGGGTGAGGTCGACAGCGAGCACGAAGTCGGGCCAGTCGGCCAGTTCGGCCCGGACAGCGGCGGCCTCGGCCACGTGGCGGGGCGTCTCGGGGACGAGGACACGCGTCCCCTCGACACCGAGGTCGCCGGCGTCGGCCCGAATCGCGTCGAACAGCGCCATGGCGGCGTCCCGGTCGTCCCAGGCGCCGACGGCGTACTCGGCGACCGTCCCATCGCCCGACGGCGCCGGCCTCGTCCCGGTTCGGCAGGCCATGCCGGTCGTGCCGTCGGCCGTGACCGCGAAGACGGCCGCCTCGTCGGCCAGCCGATCGAGCCGGTCGCGGGTCAGTTCCGAGAGCGCCCAGGCCCGGTCGGGGTCCAGTGCCAGCCCCGAGAGGTGTGTCCGGGCGTCGCTCGCGGTCCAGTAGCTCCAGGCGGCGGCGGGGTCGTTCGTCACGGGACCGTCGGGCGTTGCGTCGGCGCGCGGCTCGGGATGAGCGAACCGAAAGGCGGTGTCTGGCTCGAATCCCGCCGCGACCGACTGGCCGAGGCCGGCGTCGTTCCAGGAGAAGACCATGTTGCGCCCGACCGTCGCGCCGCGCTCGCGGGCCCAGTCGAAACAGTGCTCGACCATCGCCAGCCCCAGCCCCTCGCCGCGGTGGTCGGGGGCGACGCGCATCCCCTGGAACCACGCCTCGTGGTCGGTCAGCATGACCGCCTGACAGAGCCCGGCAGCAGTGCCGTCGACCTCGGCGACGACGGTGTGCTGGTCAGGGCCGTCGCTCTCGACCCACGAGGCGAACACGTCAGGGACGTAATCGACCGTGTCGTGGCGCTCGTTCCACACCTGCTCTGCGAACGCGACGACGTCGTCGGCGTCGTCGAGGCGGGCCTGTCGGACGGTCGGCGTCATATCGAACGGTCGACGGCCAGCGAGAAAAAGCTACAGCGCTTACAGCCACGGCGTCGAGCGCTGCTGAATCTCCCCGGAAAGGGGCGTCCCCATCGCCTTGGCCACGTCGTCGCTGTTTTCGAGCGCCCACATCAGCTTGACCTTGGCGGTGCCGGGCAGCATGTCCTCGCCCTCGATGACGCCAGCGTCGAGCAGGTCCCGGCCGGTGTCGTAGACGCGGTCACAGACTCGGCCCTCCAGGCACTGGCTGGTCATCACGACCGGGATATCGAGGTCCTCGACGACGGATATCCAGTCGGTGTTGACGTGGCCCAGCCCGGTGCCCTCGATGACGAGCCCGTCGCTGCCGTCGGCCGCGGCTTCGAGGACAGCGGTGTCCATCCCCGGCGTGAACTTGACGAGTTCGACGTCGGTCGCGAGCTCGTCGTGCAGGGCCAGGTCCTGCTCGCCCCGGGACTGGTAGTCCCTGCGGAACGACACCGCGTTGTCGCCGTCGGTGTCGTAGTCGACGGTCCCCAGCGGCTCCGCGCCCACCGTCTCGAAGGCGTCCCGGCGGGAGGTGTGGTTCTTGCGCACGCGGGTCCCGCGGTGGAGCGCACAGCGGTCGTCGGACTCCCCGGCGTGCATACAGACGAGCACCTCGGCGCAGTCGCTCGTGGCCGCCTCGACCGCCGAGACGGCGTTCATGACGTTGTCCGAAGAGGGCCGGTCCGCCGAGCGCTGGCTGCCCGTAAAGACGATGGGGACCGGCGTCTCGAGCATGAAGGAAAGCGCCGAGGCGGTAAACTGCATCGTGTCGGTGCCGTGCATGACGACGACGCCGTCGGCACCGGCCTCTATCTCGTCGTAGACGGCGCGGGCGAGGTCCTGCCACACCGCCGGCGTCATGTTCTCCGAGAGGATGTTGGCGACGACGCGGCCGCGGTAGTTGGCCATCCCCGCGAGGTCGGGCACCGCCCGGAGGACGTCCTCGGCGTCGAACTGCGCCGTCACCGCGCCGGTGCGGTAGTCGACGGTCGAGGCGATGGTCCCGCCGGTCGAGATGAGCGACACCGTCGGGAGGTCGTCGTCGAACTCGATTTCGGAGGTGCCCTCCTCGTCCTGTGCGCTCTCGACGTCGTAGACGTCGGATTCGAGGACGTCGACGCTCGCTTCGTCGCGGTCGATACCCACGTTGTACCCCCCGTCGAGCTTGACCACGAGGTGCTCGTCAGTGCTCGAAGGGAGCAAAACGCCCTCGTAACGCTGGTCCGCGCGGTCGACACGGACCCGGTCGCCTGCGTTCATAGCCGCCAGTTCTGGCTGCCGTGACTTGAACCCACTCGTTCGCCCTCGCGACAGGCGGTCCGTGAGCAGGCAGCGCCGGCTGCCCCGCTGCCGGCGTCACCCGGCAGTCGAACGCCGGCTGCCCCGCTGCCGGCGTCACCCGGCAGTCGAACGCCGGCTGCCCCGCTGCCGGCGTCACCCGGCGGCTGACGCGCGTCAGACGGCGCCCATAAAAGACATACGTCCAGCGAGCCGAGTACCGGTATGTCCGACGGAACGGTGGAGCGAACCCGCGAATCCGAGACGGACGTAGAGTCGGTGGCGACGGACGCCACCGACGGGACGGACACCACACTCGGGTCACTGTCCGAGGACGCCACTGACACAGCCGCCGAATCCAGCGGCAGCTACGTTTCGGTCCGGGCGCTGATTGTCGCCTTTGTCGCCGTCGGTGCCGGGATGACGCTCGGGAGCCTCGTCCCGATGATTCCGTTCGTGGCCTTCGCCGGCATCCCCGTCGGCGCGTTCCTCCACGGACTGCTGGACCGCGAGCGCCGCTACGTCGAGACGGCCGTCGCCGGCGGCGTGCTCGCTGGTCTGTCTGTCGTCACCTCGCTGCTCCCGCAGGTGCTTGCCGGCCTGAACGGGACGCGACTGTTCGCCATCACCGCCGCTGTCGGGCTCGTGCTGGCTGTCGTCGGCCACTACTTCGGGCGCGACTTACGCGACGGACTGACCCGGGAGCTCTAGTGGAGCTGCCAGCCCTCTTCCGTCCGCTCGACGACGTCCTCCCTGGCGAGTCGTCCCAGCGCCTTCTCGACGAGTTCCGGCGGGGCCTCGAGCTCACGGGACAGTGACTGGACCGACAGGGGCCCGTGAGTGAGCGCGCTCACCAGCTCGGCGTACAGGCGCCCCTCGCCGTTCTCGACGGCCTCGTCGAAGCGGTCGCGGACGTCGGTCACCCGGCCCTGGACCCACCGCTGGGCCAGCGAGAGCTCGTTTTCCAGCTGTTCGAGCCGGTTGAGCTGTCGCGCGAGGTCCCGGAGGTCGCCGCCGCCCTCGTCCTCGACCTCGATAGAGAGGTGCCGGCAGGTCGAGATATCCAGTCCGGTACTCGTCGGATAGGCACTCTTGGTCCCGAACTCGTAGGGCGAGACCCGCACTTCGAGCCGGAGGTTCCGCGAGATAGAGAAGTACTTCCGGCGCTGGTCGTCGGTCCGGGACTCGACCAGTCCCGCCTCCTCTAGCTTCTTGAGGTGGTCGATGACGGCTTTCGGGCTGACGCCGAGATACTCGCTTATCTCGGTCACGTAGCAGGGCTTGTGCGCGAGCAGCCGCAGAATCCGCCGGCGGTTGGCGTTTCCAAGCAGGTCGAGCAACTCGGCGGAGTCCATTCACCTGACGTAATGGGTCGTAGTTAAAAAGGTTGACCCTCAGATGGCCGTCAGTTCTTCGACCGGCCCGGCGCGTTGTCGCTTCCTTGCCCGCCGCCGGCGCGGTTATCGCCGCCACCCGAGCCAGCCTGACTGCCGCTCTCGCCGTCGGTCTCGCCCGCGGAACTGTTCCCGCCGGAACTGCCTTTGTCCGTTTCGTTGGCGGCGTTGCCACCCGTCCGGTCGGGACCGTTCGTCCGGTTCTCTGTTGCCCCGCGGTCGCCTTCACCGGCCGACTGGCCCCGCTCGCCGCGGTCTTCGGGCGGGCCCCGCTCCGCCGGCGGGCCGCCGCCCAGACCGCGAGCGATGGCCGCAACTTCCGGCCCCTTCAGCTCGGAGGCGTTCTGTCGGAGCCGTTCGAGCCGGCTATCGTTCACACCGGCCTGGGCCGCGGCTTCATCGGTGTCGTTTATCGCCGTCTGCAGCGAGTCGATACGGGCGCTGAGCCGGCTCTGCTGGGCGAGATAGGCTGGCTCCGGAATCGAGTCGTTCTCGTAACGCTCTGTCAGGCTCTCGTTCTGTCGCTGGAGTCGGTCGAGCCGCTGTTCCAGCGTTCCGGTCCGGTTCTGGACGAGCGGTGCCCGTTCACTGGCGTTCGACTGGTTAAACCCGGCTTTCCACATCCCGTTCTCGACGGAATCGTTCATCGCGGTAGAGCTAGACTGGGTAAAGGCCGTCACTTGCGCCCCCATCCCAGCGGTTTCCCCGCTCTCGTTGGTCGTGTTGCGGGTCGCCGTCGCGGTCTCCCCGGCCATGATAGTCGGGGCGACCAGCATAGCGACGGCGACCGACACGACCACCAGCGTGTGACGGTGAGTCATCTATCAGGGTCTATGGCCTCCCCCAAATAAAAACCGGGTCGTTCGTTCGTGTCGTTCACGCGCCCGCGAGACGCGCCGAGCTAGTCCAAGAGCGTTTATTCGCCGCTCTCATCCAGCCTCGGCAGCCATCGTGACGCCACCGCGACCGACCCCACCGACAGCGCCACGGTGGCGACGACGAGCGCCGGCCCGGGGTCGTAGCGCAACGGCGGATAGTAGCCAAAGCCGTAGTCTAACAGGTCGTTGGCCAGCGCCAGAACCAGCGCCGTCACCAGCGCTCCGCGGGTCGTCCGCGCGTAATGTGGGACCAGCGCCCCCTCGGCGACGAAGCCGACGTGGGTGACGATGATACCGAAGTACGCCCACAGCGCGGGGAAGTAGACGTCGAATCCGAGGTTCAGGGCGACGACCGTCCAGACGCCCATCTTCACCAGCCACACCAGGGCGATGGTGTGGAGATAGGCGAGCGGGAGATTCGTCGGCACGTCCTCCAGCGAATCACCCAGGAACGGCCACAGCGTCACCAGCGACAGCGTCATCAGGAACAGGGCCGTCGGCGAATCGGCGTACAGCGGCCAGAGGAACGTCGAGACGCCCGGCATCGTCTCGACGTAGTACCGAACGCCCACGAGGATAGCCACGGCGTTGACGACGACCAGCCACACCAGACTCGGCGCGTTCTCCAGGTAGTAGCGTGCGTACCGCCGTGGAAGCGGTCCCCGACTCTCCATACAGAGGATGTAGGACGGCGGTGTGAAACGCTGTCGATACGCGGTGGCCAAGTCATAGCGAGAGCAGAGGCGACCAGTCGGAACAGGCCGGGGATTTCCGCACCTGTGGATAAGTTGCAGCGCTGGAAACGAGTGCCTAATACTGGTGGCTGTAACAAACAGGAACTTACAGCCATCGGTATAACAGACCGGGCCGACAGAACCCGCGTTCGCTAGAATAGCCCGACGACAAGAGGATTTCGCCGAAGGCTTTTATATATTCATGTGCATCGTTCACGCGTACCGATGTTCGAACAGTTCTCACGCGGCTACTACCTCGGCCGCCTCTACGTCGAACCACGAGAGGGCGGCCCCGCGATGTGTCGGGACCAGCACGAGCGAGTGAATCAACAGCTGTACGGCGACGAGGGCGTAACACGGACAGACCTCCCGCTGGTGATGAAACTGGGCCGGCGTCACTTCCCCGTCCGGGGCGACGAGGAGGTGCCGGCGGACACGCTCGCGGTCCCCGAGGCGGTACTCGCGGACGCGGACATCCGGAACCCGCCGAGCCTGAGCGAGGTGTTCCTCGCGAAGGCCGACCACGCGGCCCAGCTGCTGTCGGTGGCGGACACGAGTGAGACACTCCCCGACAGCGCGGTGTAGCCGGCCGGCTCGGCGCGGTCGGCGCGGGCAACCACTTTTAAGCCACTCCCCGTTGGCAGTTCAGTCCATGCTTGACCGGTTGCTGGGGCGCGAGTCGCTGAAGGAGCGCGTCGCCGAACTCGAAGAAGCAAAGCGCCACCTCGAACGGCAACTCGACGCGGAGGAGGAACGGCGCGCCGAGGCGACGACGGCTCGCCAGCGGGCCGAGGAGCGGGAGAACCGCCTCGAGGACCGCGTCGCCGAGCTCGAGGACCGCGTCGAGCGTCTGCAGTCGGCCGACGCCGGCGCCGCCGACCGCGACGCCGAACGGCTCCACGGCCACCGCGTCGGTGAGATACTCGACCGGCTGGCCGCCTTCGAGACAGCGCGAGAAGGCGTCTTCACCGCCTACGTCGCCGGCGAACACGACGTGCCAGACGCGGTCCGGGCGGCCTTCGGCGACCGCAGCGAGGCCGTGGCCGGCGCCGCGCCGTGTCTCGCGGTCACCGACGACGCGGGACTGCTGTCGGCCTGCCTCTCGGTGCCCGTGCCGCCCGAACCCTTCGCCGGCTGGGACGACAGCGTCCAGTTCGACCGGTCGTGGTTCGAACCGACCGGCGAGCATACGGTCGCGCTCGTTCGCTCGGACCTGTTCGCCCTCGGGGAGTACGACGGCCGCGAGCGGACGGCGTTCCACGGCTTCGACTCCGAGCTGAAAAGCCAACACTCCAAGGGCGGGTTCTCCCAGTCGCGGTTCGAGCGCCTGCGCGACCAGCAGATAGCGAACCACGTCGAGCGCTGTCGCGCAGCCATCGAGGAGGTCGATCCCGAGCGGCTGTACGTCCTCGGCGAGGGGTCGGTCATCCACGAGTTCGACGAGCGGGCCGCGGTGACGAAAGCTGTCGACGCCACCGGCGAACCTGAGGACGCACTCGCCGACGCGGTGCGGTCGCTGTGGACCGTGCGGCTGGTCGTCCCGTAACCCTAGCTTTAGGCGCTCGCCACGCGACTCGCCACGTATGCAGGTCGCCGTTCTCGCCCACGATTCGTTTCCCGACCGCGCCAAGACAGCGGTGGGACTGCTCCGTTACGGCGACCACGAGGTTCGGGCCGTACTGGACCGCGAGCGAGCCGGCGGACGGGTCGCCGACCACCTCCCGGACGTCCAGGACGCCCCAATCGTCGCGTCGATGGACGAGGTCCCCGAGATAGACGCCCTGGTCATCGGCGTCGCGCCCATCGGCGGCGGCTTCGAGGCGTCCTGGCGGCCCGACGTTCGGGCGGCCCTGGAGCGGGGCGTACACGTCCTCTCTGGGCTACACACCTTCCTCGCCGAGGACGAAGCGTTCGCCAAGCTGGCCGCCGAACACGGCGGACAGCTCGTCGACGTGCGGAAACCGCCCGAGAACCTCACTGTGGCCGAGGGGACCGCCGGCGAGGTCGAGGCGACCGTCGTCACCACCGTCGGCACCGACTGTTCGACGGGGAAGATGACCACGGCCTACGAACTCCGAGACGCGGCCCGCGAACGGGGCCTCGACGCTGTCGTCGTGCCGACGGGCCAGACCGGTGTCGTCATCGAGGGGTGGGGAATCGTCGTCGACCGCGTCGTCTCGGACTACGCCGCCGGCGCGGTCGAACGGCTCGTCGAGACGCCGGTGGGGATGGACCTCGTCGTGGTGGAGGGTCAGGGCGCGCTCGGTCACCCGGCGTACTCCGGTGTGACGACGAGTATCCTCCACGGGTCGGCGCCGGACGCCATGGTCATGTGCCACGATGCCGGCCGCGAGCGGGTCCACGGCTACGAGTCGTTCGAACTGCCACAGCCAGGCGAGTACGCCGACCTCTACGAGCGGGTGGCTGCGCCAATCTCCGACGCCCCGGTCGCCGCCGGCGCCCTGAACACCCTGGGACTCGACGACGACGCGGCCGCCGACGCCGTCGCCGCCTACGGCGAGGCCATCGACGCGCCCGCGACCGACCCGGTCCGTGACGGGATTCCCGACCGCCTCTTCGAGGCGATAATATGAACTGGACCGTCTCCCGCCACGACCTGCCGCTGTCGGCGCCGTTCGGTATCAGCCGCGGGACCAGCGAGATTTGTGAGTGTGTCGTCGTCGAGCTGACCCACGAGGGAACCACGGGGTACGGCGCAGTCACCCCGTCGGCCTACTTCGGCGAGACGACCGAGACGGTCACCGAGACGCTCCCCGACCTGCTCGCCGCCGTCGACGAGGTCGGCGACCCCCACGCCGGCCAGCGCATCGAGCGACTGTGCCGCGAGGTGGCGCCCGACCAGCCGGCGGCCCGCAGCGCCGTCGGTATCGCCGTCGCCGACTGGGCCGCCCGGACGCTGGGCGTCCCGCTGTACCGCCAGTGGGGACTGGACCCGGAGCGCGTGCCGGCGACGAGCTACACCGTCGGCATCGACCCGCCCGAGGAGATGGCGGCGAAGGCTCACGCAGCCGTCGAGGCCGGGTTCGGGATACTGAAGCTGAAGCTCGGCAGTGACGACGACCGGGCCCGCTTCGACGCGGTGCGGGCGGCCGTCCCAGAGACCGAGTTGCGGGTCGACGCCAACGCGGCCTGGGACGCAGACGAGGCCGTCGCGAAGGCGGGCTGGCTGGAAGCCGGCGGCGTGACGATGCTCGAACAGCCCGTCGCCGCCGACGACGTGGCCGGGCTCGCCCGGGTCACCGACGTGACGACCATGGCGGTGTGTGCCGACGAGGCCTGCCAGACCGCGACGGACATCCCGCGGCTGGCAGACGCCTGTAACGTCGTCAACGTCAAGCTGCCAAGTGCGGCGGTCCGCGGGCGGCCCGGCGGCTGGTTCACGCTGCCGACGCCCACCGGCTCGCCACGATGCTTGGCTGTATGGTCGAGTCCAGCGCCTCGCTTTCCGCCGCCGTCCACCTCGCGCCCCTCGTCGACTACGCCGACCTCGACGGCGCGCTCTTGCTCGATGCGGACCCCTTCGAGGGCGTCCCCATCGAGGGCGACCGGTTCGACCTCCGGCAGGTGTCGGCGGGCACGGGCGCGCGCCGGGTCTGAGCCGGGCAAAACGGGGCGCTTTCCGGCCAGTGCTGTCAACCGTCAGTAGCGTTGTTGGCACCGATCTTATTTATATAATTGCTTGAAAAATCATGGCCGATAATCGGCTACCCACAGTTATACGTCGGTTTCCGAACTGGAGTGTATGTCCAAAGCGACAACAGAGGAGGCGACCGACCTCTCACGAACCGTGCTGTGCGTCGACGACGAGCAGCGAATCGACGACGTGTCGACGGCCATCGACGGTGAAGGGACGCTCGCAGCCGTCGAAGCGACCACCGTCGAGGATGCGACCGAACTGCTCCAGGCGGAGTCAGTCGTCTGTGTGGTCACGAGCTACGACCTGCCCGACGGAACCGGGATGGACGTCATCGAGGCCGTGCGCGAACACGCACCCCAGGTACCGAGCGTCCTCTTTACGGACCGACCACCGCAGGAGATCGACACCGCCTCCTTCGAGGAGACCATCGTCGAATATCTGAACCGGGACCTCCCGGACGCCCACGACCGGCTCGGGTTCGTCACGAACGACGTCATCGAACACAGCGCCCAGGTCGGTTTCCTCCGGCCCGACGACGAAGAGGAGCGACTGGCGACGCTGGCCGAGTACGACATCGACGAGCTCCCCATCGACGAGAGCTTCGAGCGGCTCACCGACCTCATCGCGAGCCACTTCGACGCCGGCGTCGCCTTCATCGGCCTCATAGAGAAAGACGAAGAGAACTTCCTGGCCTGCCACGGGGCCGACCTGGACAGTCTCACGCGTGAGGACACCATCTGCACCCACAGCATGCTCCAGGAGGACGTCATGGTCATCGAAGACATCGCCGACGACAACCGGTTCAACAAGAACGAACAGCTCGAGAACCTCGGTATCGTCTCCTACGCCGGTGCGAACATGACCGCCCCGAACGGACAGGTCATCGGCCAGGTGTGTCT
Organism: Haloarcula rara; assembly: GCF_029338235.1. Taxonomy (GTDB): domain Archaea; phylum Halobacteriota; class Halobacteria; order Halobacteriales; family Haloarculaceae; genus Haloarcula; species Haloarcula rara. Next base: position 2,143,755 of record NZ_CP119785.1, on the reverse strand, counting down.
CATCGACTTCGAGAAGCGGAGTTACGACGCGGTCGAACGCGCCGAACTCCAGGACTTCGCCGAGACGGCCATGGAGATTCTGGACCTGCGGAAGTCGCTTCGCGACGCCCGCGGCGAGGAGGTGGCCCGATGAGTCTCGCAACCGACGGGTTCGCTGTCGACTCGCTCTCACTGGGCCCAATCGACAGCGGGACGAGTATCCTGCTGACCGGCGAGGACGCCGACACGCTGCAGACGGTGTTCAGTCAGCTCGTCGCGGCCGACGACGACGAGCGCTCTATCGTCCTCTCGACCGGGAGCGGCGGTCGGGCCGTCCAGCGGGACCTGAACAACGCCCGAACGGGTGCCGGCAACCGGGCCTCGGTGCTGACCTGCGAGGGCCCGGCCAGCGGCGAGGACGTCCAGTCCGTCGACGACATCAGCGACCTCACCCGACTGGGGATGGACTTCTCGACGCTCGTGGCCTCGGCCCAGCAGCACTCGGACCGGTTCCGCTCGGGCATCATGCTCTGTTCGACCATCGCCGGCGAGGTCGACGACACCCGGTCGCTGTATCGCTTTCTCAACTCCAACTTCCTGACCGAACTGCGCCGGGGCGACGGTATCGGCGTCTGTGCGCTTGACACCAGCGCCGACATCGGCGCGGATATGTCGAGTACCATCAGCGGCCTCCAGACCTCCTTTTCGGCCCACATCGAGGTCGAGAAGACCGGCCCCGGACAGGCGACGCTCACCGTCGACGGGCTGGACGGCGACGAGACGGTCGACGTCGACCTGTAGCGACCGATAGAAAAGCTGTTTTCGGGTTTTCAGTATCAGTGACCGAAGGGATTAGTAGCGAGAGCCAGACCCCCCGAGTGTAGCCGGTCGGGGCTTTCTGGCTGTTCGTATCCGAATCGGCTATAAAGAAATCCGCGTCCTCTAGACGCTCTCGACGGCGTCGAGGAGCTCCTCGTAGTCGGGCTCGTTGGTCGGGTCGTCGGCGACCCAGCTGTAGGTGACCTCGCCGTCGTCGTCCAGGACGAACACCGAGCGATTGGCGACGCCCATGAGACCGAGGTCGCCGATGTCGATACGGACCCCGTAGTCCTCGATGGCGTTACGGTCCATGTCGCTGACCAGGGCGAAGTCCAGGCCGTGTTCCTCGCGGAAGGCGTTCTGCGAGAACGCCGAGTCGGCGCTGACGCCCAGAATGGTCGCGCCGGCGGCCTCGAAGTCGTCCAGGTGCTCCTGGAGCGCCACCATCTCGTTGGAACACGGCGGCGTGAACGCACCGGGGAAGAACGCGAGCACGACTGGCCCGTCGCCCAGGTGGTCGGACAGTTCGAACGCCTCTACCTCTCCGTTCGCGAGCGTCGCGGAGATATCGGGTGCGGAATCGCCTGTGGATACCATCGACTTTCCGTAGGTTCGGCACCCGGATAAATGGTCGTTCGGCGGCGTGTCCTGCCAGCGGTCGCCAGAGAGCTACGTCTCGTCGCGCACCCACTCCGCGAACGTGTGGTGCTCGCGGCAGTGCTCGAAGTACTCCCGTTGCATCTCGGTCATCGCGTCCTCGAGTGCGAGCCCGTCGTCGAGGTGGCTTCGGACCCGGTCTATCTTCCACGAACTCGGCGTCTCGCCGGCGTCGTAGCGGTCCTCGATGGGGTCGAGATACTCGTCGATACGGGCTTCGGGCAGGTCCTGTTCTTCCAGTCCCAGCCGGGCAAAGCGGAAGATTTCGTCGAAGATGACCTCGTGGTCGGTGGTACGCTCGCCGTGGATGGTGACCCACGAGAGGTCGGCCGCCAGCCCGTCGGCCGCGGCGGCGTAGAAACTCCGCTCGGCCTCCACCCACGGGAGCTCGGTGACGGGGTGGTCCGCGACGACGAGGCCGCGGATGAGCCCGACCGTCAGCGCCTGCAGCCCGATCATGTCCTTGACGTGGGGCTGGGTGGGCAGCGGGCGGTACTCGATGCGCAGCGAGCGCTCGTCGCTGGCGCCTTCGACAGGTGTGCCGCCGATGACACAGCGGAGCCAGCGCCAGTAGGTCCCCCGCTTGTGGTCGAACTCCCAGATATCGTCTTCGAGGGTGTCCCGCTCGCTCTCGTCGAGCCACTCCCGAAGGAACGGACCGAAGCAATCGTCCGCGACGACGCGGTCGACCACGTCTTCGACGCTATCGATGTCGCGTGGGACCCGTACTTTGGGGTTCTCGCTGGTGTTGACCGACTGCTCGAACGCCGAGATTCGCAGTTCGTGGTCGGTGTTGGCACAGAGCCACTCCCCGTCGGTATGGTCGGGGTAGAAATCCGCCGGCAGGAACGGTGAGTTCACCGACAGCGCCAGGAGCGGCCCCAGGGTGCGGATGGCGGCGTTGTAGTAGTCGGGGAACGCATCGGTGTCGGGAATCTGGAGATGGGGCTGGATAGAGGTCGCCAGCGACTCGAACAGGATCGTCGGGAACGACCCCTCGTAGCCCGGCACCGCGAAGTCGATAGCGCCGCCGGCGTGCTGGACGGCCTCGTTGTCCAGCGCGACGTAGCGGGGCGCCTGGCGCATGTTGTCGGCCAGAATCACGCCGTCGCGTTCCTCGTGGGCCGAGAGATACGACTCGGCGCCCTCCTCGGGCGGGATGGTCCACATCGCGTCCAGAATCAGCTCGCAGTTGTGTTTCTCAGCCTGTGCTCGGGCCTGCTTGGTGTGCATCTCGACGGCCGTGGTCTGGACCTCCATGCCCGCCCCGTCGAAGGTGTTGGGTTCGGTGTTTATCTCGGCGTTGTGCAGACCCAGTTCCTTGTTCGCCTCCCCGTCGAACACCACGTCTGGGAGCCGGGTGAGCCGCCCCTCCCACTCCTCGGGGTCCATGTACGGCTCGTCGTCCTCGCCCTCGGCTTCGGCCTCGACGGCCGGTTCGGGGTCGTCGGGCTCGACGTCCTCGGGGTCGTCGGGCGCGAGCGGGCTGTCCGGGTCGACGTCGAGCGAGGGGCCCTCGCCGGGGCCGAAGTCGTCGCCCGAGTCGTCGCCCGCGCTCTCGGCTTCGGCCTCGCCGTCTCCCGTGTCGGGCGGCGGCGTCTCGTCTGCGGGCTCCAGTGACGCCCCGCCCCCGCCGGACTCGCTCTGGGGCTCCAGCGAGCCGTCCCACGCCGACCCGCCGTCGCCGCCCGACAGGTCGTCGTCGAGGGCCGCCTCCGCCGCCCCGTCGTCCTCGGCGTCTTCGTCCGCTTCGTCCTCGGGTTCGGGTGGCTCCGGGACGCTGTTGATGGCGTACAGCTCTACCTCCAGCCCGACCGAGAAGGCCTCGTTGTCGAACTCGCCGGCCGCGATGGCCCGGCGAAGCTCCGCGGCCTGTGCGTCGACCCGGTCGGTGAACTCCCCGTAGGTCTCATCGGCCAGCGAGCGGCGCACCAGGTCGACGATATCGTCCATGACGCAACTGTGGCGGCTCTTGCATTATAAGTGGTCCGTCCGGTAGTGGGAGTTTGCGATGGCAGTCCAAACGCCGAGAACCAGAATGGAAGTGACTCGCGCTGCTCTGCGGTTCCCTTCGGTCACCGCTTCGTTTCGAGGGTCCTCCCTGCGGTCGGACCCTCACCCTATTCGAAGAGGTCCTCGTGTCGCGCGGCCAGGTTGGCGTAGTCGCCCGAGGAGAACGCCTCGAACACTTCGTCGGGGTCGATAGTCGTCTCCGAGAGCGGTGTCACCTGCGCGGGGCTCCCACGGACGAACGACTTGGCGGGCACTTCGTAGCCCGGTGGGACGACAGTGCCCATGGCGACGATAGAGCCCTCGCCGATGACGGCGTCGCTGACGGTGGAGTTGAAGCCAACGAGCGCCCCGTCTTTCACGTCGGCGTCGTTGAGCACGGCGCCGTGGCCGACCATCACCTTCTCGCCGACGGTCGAGGCGTGGAGGATGGCCCCGTCGCCGATAGCCGTCTCGCGGCCGACCTCGACCGGCCCAACGTCGCCCCGCAGCACCGCGCCGGGCCAGACGTTCGCGTTCGGCCCAACAGACACGTCGCCGACGACCGTCGCCTCGCGGCTGACGTGGGCGTATCCGTGGATATCGGGCTCGGCTCCCTCGAAAGCGTACTCGCGACTGTCCATACGGATATCGGGAGTGGGCCATCCGAAAAGATACCGGTCACCGTACCCGCAACCGGGACCCGGAGGGTCAGAACGTGAGTCGTTCGAGCAGCCGCCGAGTGAGCGACGGGCGGCGCGACTGGTGCGGGTAGGCCGTTACCGTCGTACAGCCGGGGTTCGGGACGGTCGGGCCGTCGTCGAGCACCGCGTTGCGGATGCGGTCGTCTGCGCCACGGCGCACCAGCAGGTCCGGTTGGGGCGGGGCGCCGCCGTCGGTCCGGAACGGCTCGGACTGCACCGGGACCGAAAGCATCGACGACAGCTCGGCCTGGTAGTCGTCGATGGTCCGCTGTTGCTCGTCGGACCCGTTTCCGGGGTGCCACAGCGAGACGCTGCCGTCGTTGGCCTCGGCGACGGCGCCGGCGACTTTCACGGCCAGGGGCGGGTACGGGCCGCCGTCACCCGAGAGGGCGATGTCACTGGGTTCGTTGTACCCCAGGTTGTCCACGAGTAACACGTCACAGGGGGCGTGGCGGACGACCCAGTCGATGGGGTCGCCGCCCAGTCGTGAGCGGAGTCGGAGGGGCTCGTGTTCGGTCACGATGGTGTCGACGCCACGGCCCTCGGCGAAGTTGACGATGGCGTGTTTCGTGTCGTGGCTGACGATTTCGTCTGCCTCGATGTCGACACCGAGCTCGTCGGAAAGGGCCTCTGTCCGCGTCTCGAAGGAGATGTCCGCCTCCGACTGGGTCGCCATGTCGTCGGTCAGGGGCATCTGGTCGGGGACCTCCTCGAACCGGACCGCGACGACGCGGCCGTCGTCGGGTCGGACCAGGTCAGCCGCGAGCGCGACGAGGGCGCGTTCGCGCGCGCCGCCGTCGTTTTTCGTCAGGGCGACGAGCACCTCGTTCGAGTCCCGTGCGATCTCGGACTCGACGTCGGTGAGCGCCTCGCGGCCGACCTGTCGTCGGATGGCGTCGGTCGCCGCCCCCTCGCGGTCGACGCGCTGGCGGACGTAGAGGAAGTACCAGGCGATACTGCCGACAGTGATGACGACGGCGCCGAGCAGGGCGATAGTCCCCATCTGGGTGAGCAACAGGAACCCGGTTATCGTGCCGAATATCTGCATCCAGGGGTACAGCGGCGAGGTGAACACCGGTTCGTACTCCGCCGACCCCTCGCGAAAGGCGACGACGGCGACGTTGATGAGCGCGAACACGATGATCTGGAACGCGCTGGCGAGCTTCGCAATCTCCAGTATCGGGACGAAGGCGATGAGCACCAGCAACACGGCGCCGGTGAGCGTGATGGCGTTCAGCGGCGTCCCGAACCGCTCGCTGACTTTCGACAGCGACGGCGGCGCGAGCTGGTCCCGGCTCATCGCAAGGGGGTACCGCGAGGAGGAGAGGATACCCGCGTTGGCCGTCGAAATCAGCGCGAGGATGGCAGCGAGGATGACCGCGACGACGCCGGCCTGGCCCATCGTCACCTCGGCGGCGTCGGCGACGGGCGTCAGCGAACCCGCGACGGTGCCGGCGTCGGTCACGCCGACGAGTACGGCCACGATTCCGACGTACAACAGCGTGGTGAACACGAGCGATCCGAGGATACCGAGTGGGATGTTCTTGCCTGGGTTCTCGACCTCTTCGGCGACGCTCGCGACCTTGGTGACGCCGGCATACGAGACGAAGACCAGCCCGGTCGCCGCAAGTAACCCGCCGATGCCGTCGGCGAAGAAGTTCGCGTAGTTGGCCGACTGGACGCTGGGGGCGCTGCCGGCGGCGAACCAGCCAAGCGCCGCCAGCATCACGACGACGATACCGACCTGCAGCCGCCCCGTCTGTTTGGCGCCGACGATGTTGATGAGGATGAGCACGCCGGCCAGCGCCAGCGCGACCGGTTTCAGCGGCAGGTCGAAGAGAAGGAGGAGGTACGGGACACCGCCGACCAGGGCGAGCGCGCCCTTGAACGACAGCGAGAACCACGTGCCGACGCCGGCAACGGTACCAAGCAGCGGGCCCATCCCGCGCTCGATGTAGATGTAGGTCCCGCCGGCCTCGGGCATCGCGGTCGCCATCTCCGACTTCGAGAGGGCTGCCGGAACCACGAGGAGGCCGGCCAGCGCGTACGCGACGATGACGGCGGGGCCGGCGATTTTCAGCGCAAGTGCCGGGAGGATGAAGATGCCGCTACCGATCATCGCACCGATACTGATAGCCAGCACAGCGGGGAGTCCGAGGTCGCGTTCGAGGTCTTTCGTCATGAGTGGGGGGCCAGATGTGTCATTTGTGGACAGGCGTTGTCATAGCGGTCGAGTGGCTCTCGACCGCTCAGGTACTGGCCGACACTTAATTCCGGAAGTGAATAAAGGAACGGGTTTGAATTCCGTATCCGAAATCAAGATTGGTATATAGCCGTACCCGGAAAATTATACTCATTTATCATCGGCAACCGCCTCCGGGTCGAACTGGTGGAACGGCCGCGTGTACTCGTTGCGGATGAGGTCCTCGTCGACGACCTCGAGACCGATGTCGTTCAGGTCGCGGCCGATGCGGCTGAGGTCGTTGCCGTCGACGCCGACGACTTCGACGTGGACGTTTTCCGCACCGGTCATCACCTCCCGGATGGCGACGACGCCGTCCACGTCGAGGGCCCGGCGGGCTATCTCTTCTCGCTCGTGAATCGGCGCCGTACAGACGATGAGCGTGTGGAGCTGATAGCCCGCGGCCTCGTAGTCCACGTCGACGTCATAGCCGCGGATGACCTCGGCCGCCTCCAAGTTGCTGATTCGGTTGCGGACAGTCCGGGCCGAGACGTCCAGGGACTCGGCGATTTCGCTGGCTGACGTGTGACGGGCATCGCCCTGCAACGCGTGGATTATCTGTCGGTCGAGGTCGTCTATCGGGTACTCGGAGTCGGCCATGTCACCCGGTTTGCGAGCCGGTAGCACAAAAGTACGTGATTCGGCCCCGCTCGCGACCCGCGTTACCGGCCGAGTTCCGCGTGTGCCGAGGAGAGGTGCCGCGAGGACAGCGCGGCCAGCAGGGAGAGCTCGCCGGCCAGCACCCCGGCGGCGATGACCTCCGCCAGCGCGTCGGCGTTGCTCCCGGCGGGGTCGCCGCCGCCGCCGTAGCCGAGCACGTCGAGCGCCTCCGACTGGGTGGGTAAGGAGGTCCCGCCGCCGACAGTGCCCACTTCGAGCGAGGCCAGCGTCACCGAGGCGTACAGCCCCTCCTCGCGCGCGTCGACGGTCGTGATGGTGTTGGACCCCTCGACGACCTGGGCGGCGTCCTGGCCCAGCGCGAGGAACGCGGCGGCGACGACGTTGGCGGCGTGGGCGTTAAAGCCCAGCGCGCCGGCCTTCGCCGAGCCCACGAGGTTCTTTCTGGTATTCGCTTCGGCGATGGCCGCCGTCGTCGTGTCCAGCCGTTCCTCGACCTGCTCGTGGGGAATCAGGACGTCGGCCGACACCGTGCGGCCGCGGCCCTCGACGGCGTTGATGGCGGCGGGTTTCTTGTCGGAACAGAGGTTGCCCGACAGCGCGACGAGGTCGGCGGGCGTCTCGGCCTCGATGACGTCGCAGGCCGCCTCGGTGGCGATGGTGGCCATGTTCATCCCCATCGCGTCCTTGGTGTCGTAGCTGAATCGGAGGAAGACGCTGTCGCCGACGACGTAGGGAGTCACGTCCTGTAGCTCCCCGTGGCTCGTGGTCGCTTCGGCCGCGTCGGCCAGTTCCGCGACGTGTTCGCGGACCCAGGCCGACACTTCGCCGGCCTCGGCCACGTCGTCGACCTTGAACACGGGCGCACGCGTCATCCCGGACTTGAGTACTCTCGCCGTCGCACCGCCGGCGTGGCGAATCGTGGAGACGCCGCGGTTGACGCTCGCGAGCAGGGCGCCCTCGGTCGTCGCCAGCGGGAGGTAGTGCTCGCCCTCGGCCGCGCCGCCGTCGACGGGTAGCGGGCCGACGACACCCATCGGTATCTGGGCCGCACCGACCATGTTCTCGATGTTGGGCTCGGCGTCGGCGGCGTCGAAGGCGTACTCGCCGACCGTTTCGAGGTCGGCGCCGACCTCTTCGGCCAGCAGCTGCCGGCGGGCGGCGGCGGCCGTCTCGGCGTCGGCGTGGTCTTCGAGTTCGTAGAGGCGCAACTCGCCGTCCTGTACCTTCCGGGCGAGGGTCTCGGCGTCGGTCATACAGGTCGGTTGCGGGCCGGCCCCCTAACAGTTGCTCTTATCGGTGGCCCCCGGAGCCGGACGACGACACGCCACCAGCATAGCGAGTCAGAGCCGCGTCACGCCCACCCGCAGTCTGGCACAGCCGCCGAGTTAGGGAGGGAAAAACACCGAACAGCGGTGCGCGACAGGCGGTGTAAGCCCCATCTATCGCGAGACAGCGACGGGACGGTCGGTCGCCGAGTGTATGACTATCGTTATCATACGCCGAATTCCAACAAAGTTCGTTACCGACCTACTATTCTCCCCATCGGAGTATATTGAAGGCAAAATTTTTTCAATAGAGGAGTTCGAACGACTAGTCACCTATAGGAGGGTCAACTTTGCCCGAAATGGAAACGGCTGAGTTCGAGACCGACCTCAGCCTCTTCAAATACGACAACCTCGAACAGCTCCCACCGGCGTATCGGGAGCTCGAGGAGGACGAACGGACCGAGCGCATCGAGGCGGCGCTCGACGAGCTAGGTGACGACGTTGTCATCCTGGGTCACAACTACCAGCGACGGGAAATCGTCGAGCACGCCGACTTCATCGGGGACTCCTACCAGCTCTCGAAGGAGGCCGCCGACTCCGACGCCGACTACGTCATTTTCGGCGGGGTGACGTTCATGGCCGAGTCCGCCGACATCATCACCGACGACGCCCAGAGCGTCATCCTCCCCTCGATGGAGGCGTCCTGTCCCATGGCCGGGATGGCCGAGGCGCTCCAGGTCGACGCCGCGTGGGCCGAACTCACCGCCGAGACCGACGAGAACATCATCCCCATCACGTACATGAACAGCTACGCCGATCTGAAGGCGTTCTGTGCCGAGCAGGGCGGGCTGGTCTGTACGTCCTCGAACGCCCACAAGGCCTTCGAGTACGCCTTCGAGAGAGGCGATAAAGTACTCTTCCTGCCAGACAAGCATCTGGGGGAAAACACCGCCTACCGGCTGGGGATGGAAGACGAAATCGTCGACTGGGACCCGTGGGACCCCGAGGGGACCACCGCCGCCGAGGCCGTCGAGAACGACATCATCCTCTGGGAAGGGTACTGTCAGGTCCACGAGCGCTTCCGCGAGCACCACATCGAGAGCATCCGCGAGGAGCACCCGGACGCGAACGTCATCGTCCATCCGGAGTGTCGCCGCGAAGTCGTCGAAGCCGCCGACGTGAGCGGCTCCACGGCGACTATCTGCGAGAAGGTCACCGAGGCCGACCCCGGCGACACGTGGGCCATTGGCACGGAGATTCACCTCACCCACCACCTCCAGCGGTGGCACCCCGAGGTCAACGTCGTCCCGCTGTGCGGTGACGCCTGCATGGACTGTAACGCGATGCGCCAGATAGACCCGAACTACCTCACCTGGGTCCTGGAGGAGCTGGTCGAGGGCCGCGAACGCAACGTCATCGAGGTCGCGCCCGAGGAGAAGGACCTGGCCCAGGTCGCACTCGACCGGATGCTGGAAATATGACTGACCACGACACCTCCGACGTACTCGTCGTCGGTTCCGGTATCGCCGGGCTGGCTGCTGCGCTCGGCGCCGTACGCGAGGGCAGCGACGTGACCGTCGCGACGAAAGCGACCCGCCCGGAAGGCGCCTCCTCGTGGTGGGCCCAGGGCGGCATCGCCGTCTCCCGGGACCACCCCGAGCAGTTCAAAGAAGACATCATCGCCGCAAGCGACGACACCGCCGACCCCGACGCCGTCGACGTGCTCGTCGAGAACGCCAACGACGCCGTCGAGGACGTGCTGCTGGAGACGCTCGACGTCGAATTTGATACGAACGGCAGCGGCGACGACCTGGATTTCACCCGCGAGGCCGCCCACAGCGAGGACCGCATCCTCCACGTGGACGCCGCGACGGGCAAGCACATCCACGTCCCGTTCCTGAACTACCTCGACGCCCGCGACGGCGTCGAGATCATGGACGACACCGCCGCGCTCGAACTGATTCGCCACGAGGGGCGCGTCCACGGCGCGATGCTCGAATCCGACGGCGAGGTGACCCCGCACTACGCCGGGAGCGTGGTGCTGGCGACCGGCGGCATCGGCGAGCTCTACCCGCGGACGACCAACCCCGACATGGCCACCGGCGACGGCATCGCGATGGCCGCACTGGCTGGCGCGGACGTGGAAGACATGGAGTACGTCCAGTTCCATCCGACCGTCGCAGTACCAGGCGAGGCCCAGCGGGCCTCGAAGCGAAGCGGCGAAACCGCAGAGCAAGACGACGACAGCGGCGTCTTCCTCGTCAGCGAGGCCGTCCGCGGCGAGGGCGGCCTGCTGCGCAACGGGGAGGGCGAGCGGTTCATGCCGGACTACCACGCGGACGCCGAACTCGCGCCCCGCGACGTGGTCGCCCGCGCCGTCAAAGCCGAACGGGAGGCGACGGGCGAGGTCCTGCTCGACGTCTCGCCGCTCGAGTTCGCCGCCGAGTTCCCCGGGCTGGCCCGGCGCTGTGGGGACCACGGTATCGACTACGAGCAGGGTATCCCGGTCGCCCCCGCCGAGCACTTCCTCTGTGGCGGGGTCAGCGTCGACGACCGCGGCCGGAGCACGCTCGACCGGCTCTACGCCGTCGGGGAGTGCTCCCGAACGGGGGTCCACGGCGCGAACCGACTGGCCTCGACCTCCCTGCTCGAAGGGCTGGTCTGGGGCCTTCGCGCCGGCGAGGACGCCGCCGGCAAGCCGGTCGACCCCATCGAAGCCCCGGACCTGCTGGAGCGGGACCCGGACCTCCCCGCCCGCTTCGCCGGCGACAAGATGCACCGGCTGCGCCGCGTGATGGACGAGCAACTGGGCGTGGAACGCGACCCCGCCGAACTCGGGAAGGCGATGGCGTTGCTGCGCCGCCTCAAGGGCGAGGTCGACGCCTACGTGCGCACCCGCACGAGCCGGTCGCTGTACGAGCTGCGCCACGCGAGCGTGACGGCGCTGCTCGTGGCCCGCCACGCCAGCGAGAACACCGAGAGCGTCGGCACCCACAACCTCGTCGAGAAAGCGCCGGCGGAATCGTCCGCGGACTGATGATTACCGACGCCGACGTCGAACGGTGGCTGCGGGAAGACGTGGGCCACCACGACGTGACCAACGACGTACCCGGCGAGACCGAGGGGCGGCTGGTCGCCAAGGAGACCGGAACCGTCGCCGGGCTGGACGCCGCGCGAGCGGTGTTTTCGTATCTCGATTGCGAGGTGCGAAACACCTCGAAGCGAGGCGGTGGAACCACCGAGCAGGTCGAAGCCGGCGACCGCATCGAAGCCGGCGACCTCGTCCTCACCGTCGAGGGACCCGCCCGCGAGGTACTGCGGGGCGAGCGCGTCGCCGTGAATATTGTCGGCCACGCCGCGGGTATCGCGACGAAGACGGCCGCTGCAGTGGACGCGGCCCGGACCGTCTCGGACGACACCGCTATCGCCGGGACCCGCAAGACCACGCCCGGCCTGCGCGGCGTCGAGAAGCGCGCCGTCGCGGCCGGCGGCGGCGACACCCACCGGCTCGACCTCTCGCATATGGTGATGGTCAAAGACAACCAAGTCGCCGAGATGGGACTTGCAGGCGCTATCTCGCATTTCCGCGAACGTGCCTCCTTCGCCACGAAGCTGGACGTGGAGGTCGAGACCGTCGAAGACGCCCCGCGAGCGGCCGAGTACGGGGCCGATATCGTCCTGCTTGACAACATGACGACCGAAGAGACCGAGCGGGCCGTCGAACTGGTCGCCGAGACCGACGGTGAGACGCTCACCGAGGCCAGCGGCGGCATCACCGTCGAGACCGTCCCCGACTACGCCGCGACCGGCGTGGACATCATCTCTATGGGGTCGCTGACCCACTCCGCGCCGACGCTGGACCTGTCGTTTCGGACCGGGTGAGCAGGGAGCTTTTCACCGGCGCCCACAGACACGGAGACCATGCCAGCAGACGTGCGACGATGCGACGACCACGGCTTCTTCGAGGGCGATAGCTGCCCACACTGCGAGGCAGACGGTGAGCACGTCGTCGACGGTGACCGCCGTCGACAGCTCTCGAAGTTCGTCTCGGGTGCGCTTCGGCATTTCCCCGACGACGCCGGGCTCGACCTGGACGGGAACGGCTGGACAGCGCTGCCGGACCTCGTCGACGCTGTCGAGTCGAAGTACAACTGGCCAGACCGGGAGACCGTCGACGCCGTCGTGGTGACGGACCCGAAGGGCCGTTTCGAGCGCGACCCCGGCGGCGACTCCGACCGAATCCGGGCGGCCTACGGCCACTCGGTCGACGTGACCATCGAGGCCGACGGCGGCCCGGTCCCGGACACGCTCTATCACGGCACCGCACCCCGGAACGTGGCTGCAATCGCCGAGGAAGGGCTTCGACCGATGAACCGCCAGCGGGTCCACCTCTCGGCGAGCGTCGAGACGGCGACGGAGGTCGGCTCCCGCCACGCGGACGACCCGGTACTGCTCGAAGTCGACGCGGCGGCGATGGAAGCGGACGGTCTGGAGATTGCCAAACGAGGCGAGGCGACCTACACCACCGACCGCGTCCCCCCTGCGTATCTCTCGACGCGAAACGGGCGTTCGTAGTCGATTATTTTTCGACGGGTCTCAGGTAGATTTATCTTCCCTGCGGTCCCCTACTCGCTGTATTTCCCCCGGAGCCGGATCGCCGATGACAGACACGACTACCGCGACGCCACTCGATCCGTATCTGCAGGACGGCGAGCGGTTGCGACACCTGCTGACGAACACGCAAGCCGGCGTCGAGCGCGGCGCGGACGGCGGCCGAGCGGTCCGTCCCGATGACGGGGCCGGCGCCTACCTTGGCCTGACCGATCACCGCATCGTTATCCTGGTCGCCGACCCGGTCGGCCGCGACACCGACTTCGTGACCTCCCACCGGTACACGAACGTCGCCGAGGTGGCGGTCCACCGCGAGGCCGGGACGCCGCGTGTCGAGTTCGAGACGCAGCACGGGCAGGCGTACTCGTTTCCGACCCGCGAGTCGGACCTCGAGGCGGTGGCGGCGTTCCTCCCGGTGGCCTGTGACAACCCGGGGGCCGTGTCAACCGGAGACACCGACCTCGCGGACCACTGCGAGGCGCTGTCGGCCCATCTCGCGGCCGGGGAGTGGGAGGCCTTCGACCGTCGACTGGGGGCGGCGATGGAGGCAGTCGAGACGCGTCCTGAAACCACCGCGAGCGCGCAGTCCACGGTGGAGAGAGACCTCCACTGTCTCGTCCGCGATCGGTACGTCCTGGCGGGCCGAGAGACGCTCACGTCGGCGCGCCGCCGCCTCGACACCGGAGACCTGGAGCTGAGCTACCGGCGAGCGCGCGCGGCCTACGACCGCTTCGAGCAGGCCCTCGAGCGGGCCCAGCGGGACGGCCTCGCGACCGAGAACAGCATGGTCGGGCTGACGATGGCAGACGATATCGCCGATACGAGTCTCGGACGGCTGTTCGCGACCGGGCGCCACCGGTCCGCCCGTGCGGCGGACCGGGAGAACCCCGAGGAGCGTATCGCGGACCTCGAGGCGGCCCTGGATATCTACGAGACGGTCGGAGCGCTGGTCACCGGTGACGCGACGCTGTCGGACGACATCAGAGAGCGGGCGCGCGAGGAGGCGGCGGCTGCCATCGAGGCGCTCGTCGACGTGCGGCTTGAGCGCGCCGCTGACGGCCGGGAGGCGGCCAACTGGGAGCTGGCGGTCGGCAACGAGGCGGCTGCCCGGGAGCTGGCCGTGTCGGCGCGGGCCGACCTCGACCGCGCGCTCGAACTGGCGACGGCGTATCCGCCGGGTGACGCCGACGCGATACGCACGCAGCGGTCGGTACTGCGGCGGAGTTCGGGCTGCGCGAGGAGTGAGCGGGACTTGCGGAGCGGCCCCGGACCGGAGAGCAGTTACTCAAGCAGCGGCTCGCCAGTCATCGCGTCGGGCCGGTCGACGTCGATGAGCGAGAGCATGGTCGGCGCGAGGTCGGCCAGCGTCCCGCCGTCGCGGGCGGTCAGCCCGCCGTCGCTCACGGCGTCGCCGTTCGCTTCTTCGGGGTCGGTTCCCGACCCCGCTCCCGGCGCGACGTAGATGAACGGCACCGGGTTGGTCGTGTGAGCGGTGTGTGGGTCCTCTTCGGTTCCCATGTCGTCGGCGTTGCCGTGGTCGGCACAGACGAGGACGTGGCCGCCGGCGTCGTGGATGGTCTCGACCAGCCGGCCGAGTTGCTCGTCGACCGCTTCGACGGCAGTCTTGGCCGCGTCGAAGTCACCGGTGTGGCCGACCATGTCGGGGTTGGCGTAGTTCAGGACGAGGGCGTCCGGGTCTTCGGATTCTATCACGTCGATAGCGGTGTCCGTGACGCCGGGCGCGCTCATCTCCGGCTGGAGGTCGTAGGTCGGCACGTCCGGGGACTCGACGATTTCCCGGCGCTCGCCCTCGAACTCGACCTCCCGGCCGCCGTTGAGGAAGTAGGTGACGTGGGGGTACTTCTCGGACTCGGCGAGCCGGAGCTGGGTCAGGCCGGCCGCAGAGAGCACCTCGCCGTAGGTGTCGGCGGGCTGGTTCGGCGGGAAGGCGACGGGGAGGTCGAACGTGCTGTCGTACTGGGTCATCGTCACCAGCCGAATCGTCGGCGGCTCTGTGTCAGCGCCCCAGGCGTCGGGGCGGATATCCGCGAGCATCCGGGAGAGCTGGCGGGCCCGGTCCGACCGGAAGTTGAAGAAGACGGCCGCGTCGCCGTCGTCCATGCCGTCGTAGCCGTCGATGACGGTCGGCTCGATGAACTCGTCG
Source organism: Haloarcula rara (assembly GCF_029338235.1). Taxonomy (GTDB): domain Archaea; phylum Halobacteriota; class Halobacteria; order Halobacteriales; family Haloarculaceae; genus Haloarcula; species Haloarcula rara. The sequence continues at coordinate 2,128,704 of NZ_CP119785.1, read as the reverse complement.
GTGGTGTCACGGGCGTACGACTCCGTGGCGGCCGTGACGGCCGTCTCGACCTGATGGTCGGCGTCGGCGTCGACGACAGCGTCGTAGGCCCGGCGGGTGCGCTCCCAGTTCTGGTCGCGGTCCATCGCGAAGTATCGGCCCGTCACCGTCGCGACGTGGCCGGTGCCGTGTTTCTCGGCGTGGGCGGCCAGTTGAGAGAGGTAGCCCTCACCGCCCTTCGGCGAGGTGTCGCGGCCGTCGGTGAAGGCGTGTGTGACCGCCTCGGTCCCGCGCTCGTCGGCGAGTTCGATGAGCGCGTGGAGGTGGTCCTGATACGAGTGGACGCCGCCGTCCGAGACCAGCCCCATGAAGTGGACTTTGCCGTCGTTGGTCTCGGCGTAGTCGAAGGCCGAGAGGATGTGTTCGTTCTCGAAGAACGGTGGGTCCTGGTCGTCGGGGTCGGGTTCCGTCTCGCCGCGCGACCGGGCGACGGTGTCGGTGACCCGGGCGGAGTCCTGCTTGACGACGCGCCCGGCGCCGATGTTGAGATGGCCCACCTCGCTGTTGCCCATCTGGCCCTCGGGCAACCCGACCCGGCGGCCGTGTGTCGAAAGCGTCGAGTCCGCACCGGCCTCGCGGTACCGGTCGAAGTTGGGTGTCTCGGCCGCAGCCACGGCGTCCCGTACGTTCTCGTCCGGATTCAGTCCCCAGCCGTCGAGGATTACGAGCCCGACTTGCATACGCGAATGGTCACACGAACGGGGTAATAGCCCTTCGGTCGCCGAAGTGTCGCGGACACCGCAACGCCGTGAGTTTCGGCTTCCGTCTGCGGCGTCGACCCGCGACAACGCCCCGCTGTGACCGCGTAGCACGACCGCCCCAGTATCAGGTTCCCTAGCCGGGAACCCCGACGTTAAGAGGGTGGACCGTCACCCTACTGGCATGACGCGAAACATCCTCTCGGAGGACCTGGCCGACGCCATCGTCACGACGGCCCGCACAGCGACAGGCGACTCGCTGCGGTCGGTGACGTACTTCACACGGGCGAACTTCGAGCAGCTCTATCTGCGCGAGGACCTCGAACAGGACGCGGACCTCAACGACTTCGTCGGCCACGAGTGGCAGGGGTACAAACAGACCAAGAACGCCTACCAGGAGTCCGAGCTGGGCGAGTACCGCTTTACCGTGCGGGCCTTCGAGAACGGCTATCTGCTCCGGGCAACCACGGAGCGCCAGGGCGTGCTCATCACCACTGACGGCCTCTCGATGGGGTCCTACGAGGAGATTGCGGAGGCCATCGAGCGGCTGCTGCGCGAGGAGTCGGGCAAAGAGTAGTCACAGCAGATTCCAGAGCCAGTTCGCGGCGTTGAGCGCGACGAGCAACCCACCTTCTATTCTGGACAGCGTCTCTTCGGTGTAGAACAGCACCACGACCACCACGGTGGTTCCCAGTAACCACGCGGCCCCCTCGACACCGACCGACGAGACGGTCAGCGGCCGGATGAGTGCGGCCAGCCCGAGCACGCCGAGCGTATTGAAGATACAGCTGCCGACCAGATTCCCCGCAGAGATGCCGGTCCGGCCGGCCCTGGCGGCGGCGAGCGAGGTGGCGAACTCCGGCAGCGAGGTGCCCGCGGCCACGATGGTGAGCCCGATTACCCACTCGGAGACGCCGGCGACCCGGGCGATGTCGACGGCCGAGACGACCAGCAGGTGGCCCCCGCCGACCACGAGCGCGAGGCCGACCAGCAGCCGACCGACGTCGGGCGCGTGGAACTGGTCGGTGGCGGTCGCCGCGCCGTCGCTCTCCGAGCGTGCGAGCGCGACCAGATACGCCAGTAGCGACGCGAACAGCAGTCCCCCCTCGACCGCGGAGAGGTGGCCGTCGAGTGCGACAACCAGCAGCAGTGCCGTCGACGCGACCAGCAGGAGGCCGTCGCGGCGCACGAGGGTTCGGGAGGTCGCCATGGCCCGAACCAGCGCGACCCCACCGAGGATAAAGCCCAGGTTCAGCACGTTCGAGCCGACGACGTTGGCCACGGAGATGTCCGACTGGCCAGCGAGGGCTGCATCTATCGTCACCGCGAACTCCGGGGCCGAGGTGCCGAAGGCGACGACGGTGAGGCCGATGACAAGCCCCGGCACACCGAGCCGGCGGGCGACCCGCGAGGCGCCGGTGACGAACTGGTCGGCGCCGAACCACAGCGCGACGACGGCGACACCGACGTACAGCACGTCGAAGAGGACCACGTCAGTCCCCTCCGGCGGGACGGGGTCGGCGACGGTGTGATGGCACTGGGGTAGCGTAGCGACAGGACGCCCCTAACTGTTGCCCCCACGGCCCACCAGAGTTATGCCGTCACCGGCGAACCCACGCACATGACGCTGGACCCGGTACACGTCGACGGAATCGCCCGGCTGGCCGGCCAGGTCGGGGCGACCGTCGAGACGAGTGACCAGGGGGCCGCCGCAGAGGACGTCTGGGAGTCGTTTCTGGACCCGCTGTACGACACCGACGGCCGCGAGATACTCGTCCCGCTTGGCGAGCAGCGCCGTCGGAAGGTCCCCGTCGCGGACATCGCCCTTGAGGACGCCCCGTTCCCGACCCAGCACGGGCTAGATTCGGGCACTATCAACCCCACAACGTTCAAGAACGGGCTGGTGCTGGACGTGGCACAGGCCGCGATGAGCGCGACGCCGTCGGACGTGGACCTCCACCGCGGTCGGACTATCATCATGGCGGTCCACTCGAACGACGCGACGCTCGCCTTCGACGACGAGTGGCGGGCCGACGACCGCGGCTACGCCCGCCGGCGGGTGCTCGATGCACCCAAGGTCGACCGCTTCGAACAGCGGGTCGTCCACGCGCTGGCGCTGTATCTCGCCGAGAGCGACCACGCCCTCATGAACGCCGACGCCGTCGAGGACCTGCTCGTGCTCGACGGTCCCATCTACCCCACCGGCCTGCTCCGGTGGGCCGACCGGGACACCGAACTCGCCGAGTTGCTGGCCGAGGACGACCGCCCCAAGAGCGTGGTCGGCAACTACGTCGAACTCGTCGAGCGGTTCGTCAGGAAGGACGTCCCCCTCGTGGGGTTCGTCAAGAGTTCCTCGCGCAAGCCCCTGACCCGGACCATCCGAAAGAAGACCGCGGCCCCATGGACCAGCGACAGCGCCTTCTTCCGGCACATCCTCGAACGCCGCGACGACGGCGACCGGCAGACAGAGGCGCTGACCTGCACCAACTGGTTCCGCTCGCGGGCCGGCACCGACGGGATGATGGCCGCCGACGGCGACGCCCTGGATATCGACCGCGAACTCGAGCCCGAGGCCTACGAGGTGACCTTCTTCGTCGTCTACGACCCGCGAACGGACCTCGTCTTTCGAGTGGAAGCGCCCTACGCCTTCACGAAAGAGCCCGAGCGCCGGGAGCGGCTCACCCGCCAGCTACTGCACGACGTAGCCGCCGAGCAGGGGCCGCCACTGGCCGTCGCGAAGGCGGACGAACTCGCCAGTATCGACCGACAGGGCAGCGAGGAACTCACCCGACGTATCGAGCGGGAGTTCGAGACGGACCGCGACGCCTCCTACAACGACCTCCGCTGGGGCGCCATCGAAGAGAAGTTCTAGGCGTCGACGCGCCGACGAACCGTGATGTCGACCTCGCTTCTGGGGACGTCCAGCCGGGCGAACTGGGTTCTGATGTGCTCTTTCGCTGCCGACAGCGCCGCCGCCTGGTCCGGGAACCCACGGGGCGCCGGCGACTCGAAGGCGACCCGGAGCTCGCGGTCCCCGACGGTCTGGGGCTGTCCGCCGCTCTCGACCTCGTAGAAGGCGTCACACACCCAGACGTAGGGCGACCCCTCCTCGGGCGCCCCGCGAAACGACGGCGGTGATTCGCCCGGTTCGTACAGCGTGCCGGTCAGGCCGGCCTCCCCCGCAGTGCCGGAAACGAGTAACATACCCGAGAGTAAGCACCCAGCGGGCAAAAGCATCACCTCGGCTCAGAACTCGCAGTCGACGACGACCGGCAGGTGGTCCGAGGCGTAGTGGGCGTCGTCGCGGTCGGTGACGGCCGCCCAGCCGGTGACCGCGGCGTCGTCGCTGACGAAGACGTGGTCGATACCCATCTCCGGCAGCAGGTCCTCGAAGTCGGTCCGGGTCGTCGTCGGACCGTGGCGGGTCGGTGCCAGCCGGCGGCTGTCGCGGAGCCGTCGGCCGCCGCCCAGGTCGTAGCCGCTGGCAGCGTCGTGGGCCGGCCCGCCGACGACGCAGTTGAAATCGCCACAGAGGACGACCGCCGCGTCGTCGACGAGCTCGGCGAGTCGCGACAGCGCCAGCTCGATACCCTCCCGTCTGGCGCGCCCCCGGCGTGGTCCAGATGGGTGTTCAGTACGACCAGCGGGCGGTCCGCGCCCCGCTCGCGCAGTCGCACCCAGGTCGCAACCCGCGGATGCCTGGCGTCCCAGCCGACGGAGTTTGCCGTCTCGGGGGTCTCCGAGAGCCAGAAGGTGTCCGTCGCCAGACCGCTGAACCGGTCGCGCCGGTAGCCGACGGCGGTGTGCTCGCCGCTCGGTGCGGCCGTATCGCGCGCGTCGCCGACCCACTCATAGCCCGGCAGCATGGTCTCTAACTCCCGGAGCTGGTGGGTCATCGCCTCCTGAACGCCCACCACGTCGGGGTCGTGGTACCGGACGGTATCGGCCACCAGCCGCCGCCGATGGGCCCAGTTGTGGACGCCGTCCGTGGCAGTGTCGTAGCGAACGTTGAACGACATCAGCCGCACCGGCTTCATACGCGTCAGTCTGTGGGCCAGCAGGGTAAGCGTTCCACTTCCGGCGTGCTGGGGAAAGGTGTTAATCCCCGGCTACCGTGGATGGCTGTATGTCCGACCTCGGGGACTTCACTGATTTCGACGGCGAGGACGACGAGAGCGACGGGTCGACCGACGGGACAGCGGCGGCCGACGCGACCGATAGCGGCGCCACCACCGCGGACGGCGTCGGCGACACCGCGGACGACGACTTCGAGACCATGGACGTGACGCCGGCCGGGATCGACACCGGGCTGGGCGTCCTCTCGGCGGCCGACGGGCTCCGCATCAGTGAGGACGACGAAGAGTGTCACCTCCAGGCCTACGTCACCGTCCAGAACCGCTCGCGGGTCCGTCTTGGGAAGTACCTCCTGGTGCCCTATCCCGACGGCGAGCGGCTCTTCTGTCGCATCTCCGCCCTGGAGTACGCCCAGGAGTTCCGCGCCGACGACGCCACCGAGATACACGCCCGACGGGCGATGCGCGAGGCTGGAATCGACGAGCAGGACTTCAAGTTCATGGCGGCGCTGGACCCCATCGCCGTGCTCTATCAGGACGGAGACGAACTCAAGCGCCGGATGACCGACCGCGTCCCCAAACCCGAGACGGTCGTCCGCGAGGCGACCGACAAATCCGAGATAAAGACCGGGCTGAAGATTCCCGAGGACGGCGTCTTCCTGGGCCACCTCTCCGTCGGCGGCGAGAAGGTCAAGACGAGCGCCAGCCCGCCGACCATCGACTATCGACTCAAAGACGACTACGAGTCGGGCGACCCGCTCGTCTTCCGGCACACGCTCGTGGCGGGTGGCACCGGCTCCGGGAAGACCCACAGCTCGAAGAACGTCCTCCGGCAGTATCTGGGTCGCACCTACGAGATGGGCGACGGGCGCACGCCGGAACTCGCCGTCGTCCAGTTCGACCCCCAAGACGAGTACGCCCAGATGCACGACGACAACCCCAAGATGACCGACGACTTCGCCCGTCGCTGCGAGCGCGAGGGGGTCAAGACGGGCGGGCACGACGACACCATCGCGTTCGTTCCGAAAGTCGCAGGCGCCGAGTACAGCGCCAGTCATCACCGCGCCGAACAGGTCGAGTTCACCATCCCGTTCTCGCTGGTCCACTCGAACCCGTGGCTCATCGCCGGTTCCAGCCTCAATGACAACCAGTACACCGCGCTGACGAACACGCTCCTGCCGCGGTTCAAGCGTGAGTACGGCCGCAGCGCCACGTACGACCAGTTCACGACCTTCCTGAGCGACCCCGCGCTCAAGGAGGAACTCGACGAGACCGGCGACATCCACGAGGCCACCTTCGACGCCGTGAAACGGCGGGTCCAGGGCTTTGGCACGGTCTTCGACCAGGACGCCCGCCCCATCACCGACCAGATCTCCCAGCTCGTGCGGGCCGGCGGGCTGACCGTGATTCCGACCTACCACATCACGGACTCTCGCACCGCCTCGACCATCGTGCTCGCCGTCTCAAGCCTGCTCATCGACCAGAAGCTCTCGAACGACCCGCTGTACGACCGCATCAAGGAGACCCCGCTGGTGCTGGGGATGGACGAGGCCCACAACTTCCTCACCGACGCCGACAGCGTCCAGGGCCGGCAGGTCATCGGGAAGTTCACCGAGGCCGCAAAGCAGGGCCGCAAGGAGCGACTAGGGCTGTATCTCATCACGCAGGACCCCCAGGACATCGCCGACCCCGTATTCAAGCAGATCAACACGACGATGGTCCTGAATCTGGGCGACGAGGACGCCATCAAGGCCGTCAACATCCCCACGAACCTCGAATCGAAGGTCCCCTACATGGAGAAGGGCCAGCGTGTCGTCTACTCGCCCGACAACTCCGAGCCCGTGGAGCTCATCGGGCTCTCGACGTGTGTGACACGCCACGGCAGGGAGTAGCGAGGTGGTGAACGCAGTGAACCACCTCGAAACGGAACGGCGAACGTAGTGAGCCGTGGAGTGAGCGAACGCTCCGCGTTCGCGAAACGACCGAGCCGCTGCAGCGAGCCGAACATTCAAGCCCGCCGGCAGTGGCAAGGGATGTATGACCAAGCGCGTTCTCGTCCCGATCGACCGCTCCGAACAGGCTGAGGCGGCCGCCGACTTTGCCGTCGAGAACTTCCCCGACGCCACGCTGGTGCTGTTCCACGTCATCAACCCCGCGGAGGCGGGCTACAGCGCGCAAGCGTCGGTCCCTTCCTTCTCCGAGGAGTGGTACGAGGAGAAACAGGCCGAGGCCAGCGACCGGTTCGACGAACTGGCGGCCATCGCCCGCGACGGCGGCGTCGCGGCCGTCGAACGGGCCGTCGAAGTCGGCCGGCCGACCAAGGCCATCGTCGAGTACGCCGACGAGCACGACATCGACCACATTGTGATGGGGAGTCACGGCCGCTCGGGGATGTCCAGAATCCTGCTGGGCAGCGTCGCCGAGATCGTCGTCCGCCGAGCGACCGTCCCGGTGACCGTCGTGCGGTGAGCGGCCGTCGGTGCCCTCGCAGGCAGGAGAGAGCGCGGCTCACCTGCCGCTATTCCGCGTGAGAGAGCGCGGCTCACCTGCCGCTATTCCGCGTGAGAGAGCGCGGCTCACCTGCCGCTATTCCGCGTGAGAGAGCGCGGCTCACCTGCCGCTATTCCGCGTGAGAGAGCGCGGCTCACCTGCCGCGCTCACGCGTGCCGAGTAATGTAGACGTCGTAGCTCGGGTCCTCGGAGACAGGGGCGCCCACGCTTGACACCGGCGAGGAGACGCGGCCGGCGTTCTCGCTACCGATGAAGACGACGGAGGCATCGACCTCGTGGGCGACCGCGCGGATGGTCCGGGTCACGTCGGTCGTACAGGAGGCCATCGAGCTCACGTCGTCGGGAACCTCATAGCGGAAGTCGGCTTCGGGCGCGATATCGACGACTCGCTGGCGGAATCGCTCGGCGATGTCGTCGGGGTCGAAGGGGTCTTCGGGGTCGACCCAGTTCCGCGAGAGGGCGTATTCTGGTTCGTCGGGCACGACCGTCAGCGCGAGCACGTCCTCGCCGGTAAACTCCGCGAACTCCGTGGCTCGTTCGAGGGCGGCTTCCGAGAGCGCCGAGCCGTCGAAGGGGACGAGTAGCGTCATACCCGACGGTTCGCCGGTCGGGCAAATAAAAGATTGTTTCCCCACACGTCCCGACAGCGGACAGTGCCGACTGTCCGCAGCCGAGCGCCCTCAGAAGATATTGGCCTGCTGGTAGACGCTGATGCCGTCCATCGTTATTTCGTAGGGCTTGGTCTCGCGGGAGTGGTTGGCGTTGCGTATCTTCTGTATCTCGACGGCGAGGCGAGTCTCCCGGGTCTCCGAGCGGACGTACTGGAGGACGAAGACGGCGTCGGTCAGGTACTCGATGATGCCGTGGCGGGAGGCGTAGGGGTTGTCCTCACTGGCCTCTGAGGTCAGCATCGTCGTCACCCCGGCGGCCTTCAGCGAGCGGGTGAAATCGAACACTTCGGTGCGCCGTTTCGCGGGGTTGTCGTACATCATCTCCAGCAAGGAGACGGAGTCCAGAACGAGCCGATCAGCGTCGAAGTCCTCGATGAGTCCCGGGAGTTCGCCGCGGATGTTGTCGAGGCTGTTTGCCATCTCCACCGGGTCGAGGTCGACGACGGCCAGCTGGTCGGTGGCCTCGTACTCGTCGAACCCCCAGTCGCGGTCGTCGGCGGTGTCCATGATGGCGTCGTGGGACTGTTCGAGCGTGATAAACACGCAGTTCTCGCCGTTCTCGAGGCCGTGATGGAGGAACTGCAGCCCGAAGGTCGTCTTGCCGGTCCCGGCCGAGCCGATGGCGACGATGAGGTGCCGGCGGGGAATCCCGCCCTGTATCATCCGGTCTAACCCATCGATACCGATGTCGATACGGGGGATGTCGGAGTCGAAGTCCTCGTCCTCGAACTCGGCACCGGACCCGCCACCGCCGCCGGGACTGCCGGCAGACTCGAAGGCCGTCGCGAAGTCGTCGCCGAAGAGACTCCCGCCGTCGTTCCCGTCGGACTCGCCGTCGTCCTCGAACGGACTACCGCTATCGTCCTCGAACGGACTACCGCTATCGTCCTCGAACGGACTGCCGCCGTCGTCGCCGGCAAACGGACTCTCGCTCCCTGCGTCGCTCTCGGCGTCAGGTTCGTCGCCGGACTCGTCGGTCGCGTTGCTCTCGTCTTCGTCGTCGAACGCGCTCTCGAACCAGTCGTCGTCGCGGTCCTCCGGGTCCTCGCTCATTCGCGCGACCACCGGCCACAGACAGCCATGGGTGCACACTGTCGTGCAGACAGATATAAGCTTGCCGTCGTGGAGGGTTTATAATCACCCGGCGGGAACGGCCACCATGACCGTCGGCATCGTCGCACAGCGGGACAACGACCGGGCGATGGCACTCGCGAGTACGCTGACTGACCGGCTCCAGGAGGTCTCGGCGACCGTCGCCGTCGACGAGACCACCGGCGGGGCGCTCCAGGACCACAACGCGTGGAACGCCGCGACCCCGTCGACCCGACCGGTCGAGGAGATGAGCGAGTGTACGCTGGTCGTCAGCATCGGCGGCGACGGAACCTTCCTCTATGCCGCCCGCGGCGCCGGCTCGACGCCCATCATGGGCGTCAACCTCGGCGAGGTAGGCTTTCTGAACGCGCTGGCGCCCGAAGAGGCCGTCGAGACGGTCGTCGCCGAGGTCGACCACATCCAGCGGACCGGGAGCGCACGGACCAGAGCGATGCCGCGACTCCGGGCGACCGGCGACGGCTGGGAGCTCTCGCCCGCGCTCAACGAGGTCGTGGTGCAGGGCGCACACCGGGGCAGCGGTGGCGGCGCCGAGTTCGAGGTCCGCGTCGACGGCTCGCTGTACACGAGCGGGCACGCCGACGGACTGTTGGTGGCGACGCCGACCGGCTCGACGGCCTACAACCTGAGCGAGGGCGGGCCGCTCGTCCACCCCGCCGTCGGGGGGCTGGTCATCACCGGGATGGCACAGACCGACGGGATGCCGCCGCTCGTGGCAGACGTCGACAGCGACGTGACGGTGTCGGTCGCCGCCGCTGACGCGGGTGTCGTCGTCAGCGACGGACGGGTGCGCGAATCGCTGTCACCACCGGAGAAAGTGACGATAACGCGGGCGAGCGAACCGATTCGGCTGGCTGGCCCACCGCTGGATTTTTTCACCGCGCTGGGAAAACTGGGGTAGCTACTTCCGGCCGACCGAGTACAGGACCGGCGCGAGCGCGAGGAGGACGAGTCCGACCAGTTTGTACGCGAACGACGACGAGAGCAGGCTGCCGGCGTTCGGTGCCAGCATCGAGGAGGGTATCAACAGCAACAATACACCGATTGAGACGGTGTGGACACCCAGCATTTTCAGCGAGCGCGTCGGCAGGATGCCGACGGCACCGAGGACGAACCCGAGCAACAGGACATCACCGATAGTGTAGTTCAGCAGAAAGCCGTCGATGACTTGCAGCGGTGGCGCGAGCATTCCTATGCCGAAACTGGCCGTGACGCAATCTTTAAAGTTCCGTTCCGCGCTTCCCCCGGGAACCTGACAGGGGCCGACACTACGTGGCTCACAAATAGTTATATGCCAGCCCCCGACAGTATAGGCTACTGTGTCAGAGTCTACTGCGGACGCGACCGTCCTCGTCGTCGACGACGAGGCGGAAGTGGCTGACGTCTACGCGCTGCGTCTCCGCAACCGGTACGAGACAGAGACCGCCTACGGGGGGGCGGCCGCGCTCGACCGGCTGGACGACGATATCGACGTGGTGTTGCTCGACCGGCGGATGCCAGACGTGGGTGGCGACGAGGTCCTCGAGGAGATACGCGACCGGGATATCTCGACGCGAGTCATCATGATAACGGCGGTCGACCCCGATTTCGACATCATCGATATGCCCTTCGACGACTACCTCTGCAAACCCGTCGAGAAGGAGGACCTGGTAGCGGCCATCGACCAGCAGCTGGCCGCCCGACGGTACGACGACCGGCTCGCGGAGTATCTAGAGGTCACGTCGAAACTCGCCCTGCTGAAAGGAGAGAAGACGCCCCAGACGCTGGACAGCAACGAAGGGGTCGAATCGCTCGAGGAGCGCGCCGACACGCTGCAGGCGGAGATGGACGAGGCGCTCTCGGACTTCGAGGATATCGACACCGCGTTCCGTGACATCACGCGGCGGCCGAGCTAGGTCTGCGGTGTGTACAGCAGGTAGCCGGTCTCGCCGTTCCCGATCGTTCTGAGGCGGAACCGTTCGGTCCCGGCCGTCGTCTCGCAGTCGACGATACGGTCGAGCCCGCCCGCAGTGACCGCTTCGGCGTCGACCGTCTCCTCGCCGGCGACCAGGAGCGCCTCGGAGAGCGGCGTTCCCTCGATGCGCTCGACGGGCACGTCGAACGTCTCGCCGAACGCGTCGTTGGCCGCCCGGACGACGGTCCCGTGGCCCTCGTCGGCGTAGTACAGCACCGGGTCGGGGTGGCCGTCGAAGAGGTCCGCCGGCTCCGGCGCCGTCGGTCCGACGGTGTCGACGTCGACTGTCATCGTCTGGTCGGCCGATTCGACCCCCTCGGACGCCCGGAAGAGGCGGGCGACGCCGCCGACACCGCCCCCAAGTGCAAGCCCGAGGCCGACGGCGACGTCACGGGAGAACGGAAGCACGACGACGGTTCCGAGGACGACCAGAACGGTGGCGAGCGACACCGCGCCTATCGCGATCCACCCCACGACCGTGAGGAGGTTCCCCAGCTGTGGCCCCCCGCTGGTCCCCTTGTTCGGTTGCTCGCTCATTCGAGTGGCAATCGTCGGTCCATCTGTTAACCTCTTTCGGCACAGGGACGGCCAGTCATAGTGATTCGTGTAGCGGTTTACCGGTACGCGCCGACCCCGGGGTCGGCGCTACCGTCCATAATCTACAATAATCACGATCACAGCCCGGCCGCGCCGTCAGCGAGGAGTTTCAGCCCGATAAGCGTGAGCAACAGGAGCGCACCCGCGGTCACCGTGCCCTCGGCGAGCCGCCGCCGGAGGCGCTGGCCGGCCGCGACGCCCACGAGGCCGGGGACGGCGGCGACAGCAGAGAGCGCGAGGAGGGTGACAGGGGCCACGTTGCCGGTAGCGAACAGCCCCAGTTCCCACGCCGCCCCGAGCCGGAGCAGGGAGATACCGACGAGTATCATGGCCAGGACCCCGACGAACGTCGAGCGGTCCAGGTCGAGGCTGTCGAGGTAGGCGACGACCTGGACGGCGGCGTTCGTCGCACCGAAGACGAACCCCGAGACCAGCCCGATGCCGACCGTCGCCGCGGTGCCGGGTCGGAAACAACGCTCGCGCGTCCACGCTTCGCCCGGGAGGACGACCCAGGGTTGGGTGGCGGCGACGTAGGCAAGCGTGAACAGCCCGAGTCCGAGCGCCAGCACCGGTCGGGGAATCCGTCCCAGCAGGGCCATGCCCGCGAGCGTCCCGACCGCTGTCGCGAGGACGTAGGGCCAGAAGCGGGCGATACACCGGGGAATCTCGGCCCGGTCGAGTTCGCCGAGCAGTCGGAGGTTGCCCACGAGCATCGGGAGGATCATCACGACGACGGCGACGGTCGGCGAGAACAGCGTCGCCAGCACAGCAGTAGCGACGATGGCGTAGCCAAAGCCAGCCGTCCCCTTCACCAGACCGCCCAGAAAGACGACGGCCGCGACGGTCAGAACCATTACGGGCTGGAGACCGCCGACAGCGAGTGTCTGGAGCATCTCTCTCCAGGAACGGACGCGTTGCAAAATAAGGGTACGTCGGGAATGCGCGGCGCCGACACCACGGCGGACCGCAGATGCAGTGCCCCGTCGACAGTTACTCCTCCTGTGCCCAGTCGAGGGAGCGCTCGACGGCGTCGTCCCACCGGTCGTACAGCTTGTCGACTTCTTCGGCCTCTTTCTCGGGGCTGAACTCGCGGTCGATTCGCCAGTTGTCGCGCAGCTCGTCGACAGTGTCCCAGTAGCCGACGGCGAGGCCGGCCGCGTAGGCAGAGCCCAGAGCGGTGGTCTCGTCGACCTCAGGTCGCGCGATGTCCGTCTGGATAATGTCGGACTGGAGCTGACACAGGAAGTTGTTCTTGACTGCGCCACCGTCGACGCGGAGTTTGTCCGTCTCGACGCCCGAATCGGCTTCCATCGCCTCCGCGAGGTCACGGGTCTGATAGGCGATGGACTCCAGCGTCGCACGGACGATATGCTCTTTGCGCGTCCCACGCGTCATCCCCACGATGGTCCCGCGTGCGCGGCCGTCCCAGTGGGGCGCGCCCAGCCCGGTAAATGCCGGGACCAGGTAGACGCCGTCAGTCGAGTCGACCGAACGAGACAGTTCTGCAGTCTGGGCGGCGTTGTTGATGAGGTCGACGTCCTCGAGCCACTCGATTGCGGCGCCAGCCATGAAGATGGAGCCCTCCAGCGCGTACTGGACCGGCTCGTCGGACATCTGGAAGGCGATGGTGGTCAGGAGGCCGTGGTCCGATTCGACGGCCTCGGTGCCGGTGTTCATCAGGTAGAACGCACCGGTCCCGTAGGTGTTTTTGGCCTCACCCTTGTCGAAACAGGTCTGGCCGAACATCGCGGCCTGCTGGTCACCCAGCGCGCCTGCGACGGGCACTTCGGCACCCAGGAAGCCGTCGGCGTCCGTGGAACCGTAGGTCTCCTCGTCCGAAGAGGGACGGACTTCCGGTAGCATGGACGCTGGCACGCCGAACTCCTCTAAGAGTTCGTCGTCCCACTCCATCTCGTGGATGTTGTACAGCATCGTCCGCGACGCGTTCGAAACGTCCGTGATGTGGTTGCCCGTGAGGTTGTATATCATCCACGTGTCGGGGGTCCCCATGAGGAGTTCGCCCTGTTCGGCTCGCTTGCGAACGTCCTCGCCGCGGGCGGCTTCCAGCTTCAGGGGCTCGGCGTTGTCGAGAATCCACTCGGTCTTCGTCGCCGAAAAGTACGCGTCGCACTCGAGTCCCGTCTTCTCGCGAATCCACTCGACTTTCCCCTCCTGTTGAATCTCCTCGACGCGGTCCGTCGTCCGACGGTCCTGCCAGACCAAGGCGTTGTGGACTGGCTTGCCGGTCTCCTTGTCCCACACGATCGTGGTCTCGCGCTGGTTGGTGATGCCGATGGCTTCGAGCTGCTCGGGGTCGAGGTCTGCCTCGTCGAGACCCGTGGTCACGACCTCTTTGGTGTTCTCCCAGATCTCCACCGGGTCGTGCTCGACCCAGCCTGGATCCGGGTAAATCTGTTCGTGCTTCTCGTAGGCGCTGGTGACGACCTGCCCGCTGTGGTCGAACACCATGAACCGCGTGCCTGTGGTACCCTGGTCTATCGCACCGACGTAGGTGTCTTCTGTCATTGTGTCTCTCAACTCCGCGTGCCCGAACAGACAATTGGTTGACGTATTAAGGTTGGGTAACAACCATTATATAAGATCAGCTGATATTATTTCCCGCCAAAATAAGGCCGCGTCGTGCGTGTACACCGACCGCACTCGGGTGGGCTACTCCTCGGTCTCGTCGCCGTCGGGGTCGCGCAGGTCCTTTTCGAGGGGTCTCGACGGGAAGAACGGGTGGTCGCCCGGGCTCCCGGTCGTCAGCCGCGGGTCGGCGTTGTTCTGCGTACCGCCGGTCGTCAGCCGGCCCGGTCGCTGGCGCAGCAGGCGATATCGGTGTCCGTCCGCCCGCGGACGACGTTGTCCTCGATGTACTCGCTCACGGACTCTCGGGTCGAAACGAGACCGAGGAGAACCCGTCACCGAACGGTGAAACCGGACGAGGCGTGGCTTGCCGACCGATACGGCGGTGAGAAATCACAAAGCTAATTAACGAATTGGTCCTCAGATGTAACTGACTGAGTAGCCGCTCAAAAACGGCACGCCGGCGAGTCACGGGGGGTGGCCGCCGGCCGATTCGAAACCGACCCTCCAGACCGCCCTACCCGCTGACCCATGAACAATCGCACAATCTCTCTGTTACTGGTCGTCGCCGCGCTCGTGCTCGCTGCCGGAACCGCCACTGCCGTCGCCCGGGGGAGTCCCGACATCAAGGCCTCACTCCAGGACGACACCGTCGCCATCGGCGAGGAGACCACGCTCGACGTGGTACTCGTAAACAGCGGCGACCTGGACCTCGGTGACGACCAGAACCCGTCCCTGAACAGCGAGGTCCAGACCGCCCGGGGACTGACAGTCGACGTCAGGGACGGGTCGGCCCCGATATCTATCAAGACCGGCACGCGGTCGCTGGGTAGTCTCGGGACCGGGGCGCCGACCACCGCGAGTTTCGAGGTCAGCGTCGACGAGAACGCCGAGCCCGGCACCTACGACGTCCCGGTCGTCCTGGACTACGACTACTACAGCCGGATTTCGAGCGGCGTGCGACAGCAAAAGAGCGTCACGCGGACCCGAACTGTCAGCGTCACCGTCAGCGACGACGCCACCTTCGACGTGACGAACGTCGACTCCAACGCACAGGTCGGCTCCACTGGCACCGTCGCCGTCACCGTCGAGAACACCGGCCAGACGGCCGCGAACGACAGCGACGTCACGCTGGCGAGCCAGAGCGGAGACCTGACCTTCGGCGAGGGAACGGAGAGCACTCGCTCGGTCGACTCGTGGGCGCCGGGCGAGACCCGGACGTTCCGGTACGACGTCACCGCGAGCGACGACGCCCAGGTCGACTCCTATCCCTTCCAGCTCAATGTCGCGTTCGACGACCCCGACGGCGTCCGCAAGGAGTCTACCGACACTTCGGTGAGCATCACGCCCGACCCCGAACAGGAGTTCTCGCTTTCGGACGTCGAGAGCACCCTCTCAGCCGGCGAGGAGGGGACTATCACCGCGACGGTGACCAACGACGGCCCGCGTGACGTCGACAACGCCGTCATCAAGTGGGTCAGCGACAAGGAGCACATCTCGCCAGAGGAGACCGAGATCGCCGTCGGAGACCTTGACTCCGGGGAGTCGACCGAGGTGACCTTCACCGCCGACGCCACGGACAGCGCCGAGGCCGGCTCCAAGCAGTTCGATTTCGTCACGAGCTATCGGAACACTGAGGACGACCGCGTGGAGAGTGACACCCTCGAAGCACAGGCGCAGGTCAGCCCCGACCAGGACGAGTTCAGTCTCGACTCGGCCAACACCTCCGTCGGTATCGGCCAGTCGGGTAATATCGAGATCACGGTGACGAACACGCGCAACGAGACGCTCTCGGACATCACGGCCAAGCTGTTTGCCTCCTCGCCCATCGACACCGACGACGATGAGGCCTACATCGACGCGCTCGGACCCGGCGAGTCCGAGACGATAACGTTCAGCGTCAGCGCCGACGGCGACGCGCTCCAGAAGTCCTACCCCGTCTCGCTGGACTTCAGGTACGACGACCCCGACGGCGACTCGTCTATCTCCGATACCTACCGGGTCCCCATCGAAGTCACCGACGCAAACGGTGGCGGCGGGCTGCCCCTGACGGCCATCGGGGGCGTCGCGCTCGTGCTGGTACTGGCCGTGGGCGGATACATGCGGTTCCGGTAGACACGGATGGGCCACCAGCGTTACATCGACTGGGTGAACGAGCGCATCACTACGAGCCCAGGTCGTATCGTCCTCCTGTTCCTGGTCCTCACGGTCGCTTTCACCACCGGCCTCGGCGCGATAGAGACCGAATCCGGCCAGGAGCAGTTCATCGAGGACCTGGAGTCCTACGAGACGTTCCAGGATATCCAGCGGGACTTCGGTGCCTCCTTCAGCGAGTCGACGACGTCGACGACGCTGCTGCAGAAAGAAAGCAACGCACTGTCGAAACAGTCACTGCTGCGGTCGTTGCGGGCACAGGAACGCATCAACGACAACGACGAGCTGCGCGTCTCCGAGACGAGTTCGCCCGCCCGTGACGTCGCGACCACGTTGGACCCCAACGCCACGACGCTTTCCGCACAGATAGACGTCCTCGAGGGGGCGACCGAGCGCGAGATAGACCGGGCCGTCCGGACGACCGCGGAGACGAACCCCACGTTCACGTCGTCGGTCAGCGAGGACTTCAACCGGGAGTCAGCGTCGGCCTCGGTGACCGAATCTACCGTCACCCACGACGCCGCCGACATCGACAACCGAGAGGAGCGGGTCAGAAGCATCGTCGGCACCGTCGGCGGTGACATCCGCGTGCTCGGGAGCACGCCAAACACCATCGCGACATCCCTTGGTATCGTGCTTCCGGCGGCCTTCATACTCATCGTGACGTTCCTGGTCGTCGCCTACCGGGACCTCGTCGACCTCCTGCTTGGCATCGGCGCCATCGTGATGGCGCTCATCTGGACGTTCGGGTTTATCGGACTGGCAGACATCCCGTTCAATCCCCTGCTGGTGTCCGTGCCGCCGCTGCTGATAGCCGTGGGTATCGACTTCGGTATCCACGTCGTCAACCGCTACCGCGAGGAGCGTGCGACGGGCAGTGACATCGCCGACGCGATGGGCGTGACGAACAGACAGGTGCTCGTCGCCTTCTTCATCGTCACCGGGACGACGGTCATCGGCTTCCTCTCGAACCTCGTCAGCGCGTTCCCGCCCAACCGCGACTTCGGCGTCGTCGCCGCCATCGGCATCGTCTTTACGTTCCTCATCTTCGGCATCTTCCTCCCCGCCGCGAAGGTGTACGTCGACCGCCTGAGCGAGCGCTACCCCATCCCCGTCTTCAGCCAGTCCCCGTTTAGCTCCGAGGAGTCGGCCTTCGGCCGGCTGCTTTCGGGCGGTGTCACCGTTGCTCAGCGTGCCCCGGTCGTCTT
The DNA here is from genome assembly GCF_029338235.1 of Haloarcula rara. Lineage (GTDB taxonomy): Archaea > Halobacteriota > Halobacteria > Halobacteriales > Haloarculaceae > Haloarcula > Haloarcula rara. The sequence continues at coordinate 2,111,103 of NZ_CP119785.1, read as the reverse complement.
CCTGATTGTCGCGCTGGTGGCGACGACCGTCGCCGGCGGGTACGCCACCGGCGTCAGCACCGAGTTCGACAGCGACGATTTCCTCCCCAAGGAGGAGACCCCCGACTTCCTCCAGCAGCTGGGCCCGCTCGCGCCGCCCGAGAAGTTCGAGTCCGTCGAGAACCGGAACCTCCGTGACCGCCACTTCGACCAGGAGGAAGAGGTAATCGTCTACGTCGAGGGGAACATGCGCCGTGACGACGCGCTCGAGTCACTCCACCGCGCCAGCCGGAACCCGCCCGAGACAATCGACGGCGAGGGGCGGGAGGCGGAGGTCACGAGCCTCGTGACGGTGATACGCGACCGCGCCGAGCGGGACCCACAGTTCCGGGCGCTCGTTTCCCGCAACGACCGCAACGACAACGGGATTCCGGACGACAACCTCCCGGTCATCTACGACGCGCTGGCGGCGGACAGCCCCGGGCAGCTGGAGCAGTTCCTCAGCGAGGACCGCCGGAGCACCCAGATTATCTACACGGCCGACGGCACCGCGACGAACGGCGAGATAGCGGCGGCCGGTGACGAGGTCGCGGCCAACCACCGAGCCGACGCCTCGGCGACCGGCATCACCATCGTCTTCAAGGACGCGGGGGCGCTCATCCTCGATACGGTCCTCCAGAGTCTCCTGATAACGCTCGTCGGGTCGTCGCTGTTCCTGGTGGGCATCTACTGGCTGCTCGAAGGGAAGCCGAGCCTCGGCGTAGTGAACGTCATCCCTATCATGATGGCCGTCGTCGCCCTCGTCGCGACGATGCGGTACCTGGGTATCGATTTCAACGCCCTCAACGGCGGTATCCTCGCTATCACCGTCGGCCTGGGGACCGACTACGCCGTCCACGTCGTCCACCGCTTCGCCGACGAGCGCGAAACGCTGGCGCTAGAGCCTGCGCTGCGCCGGACCGTGGTCGGCACCGGCGGCGCGCTGACCGGCAGCATGCTGACGACCGTCGGCGGCATCGGTGTGCTGGTGCTCGCGCTGAACCCAATCGTCGGGAACTTCGGACTACTGACGGCGCTATCGGTCGTCTACGCCTATCTAGCGTCGATGTTCGTCCTCCCGTCGGTGCTGGTCGTCTGGGACCGGCTCCGCCGGTACGACGCCGAAAGCGGGAACGTCGCCGACTCTATCTTCCCGTGGACCGACAAGCGGGGCGTGACCACGGACCAGGGACTCGCGACCCCACCGTCGGAAAGCGAGGAACGGTGATCGAAATGAAGCGTTTATCCAGTCACAGCCCCAACCTGACGACAGCCCACTGGCCACCGGCTAGCCGTCGCGTGGCCCGGAGCGTCCCGAACCGATGAACTATCAGCGTTACATCGACTGGGCCGACGACCGCATCGTCGAGGACTCCCGCAAGGTCGTCCTCGCATTTCTCGTCGTGACTCTGCTCTTTACTGCCGGCCTGAGCAACATCTCGACGAACGCCGGCACCCAGCAGTTCACGACCGGACTGCCGGCCGAGGAGGCCTTCGAAGAGGTGAACACGAAGTTCTCGCCCGCGTTCTCTGCAGATACCGGTAGCACGCAACTCATCCAGTCGGAGACGAACGTCCTCGCCAAACCCGCGATGGTGCGGATGCTCCGGACCCAGGAGTCCCTGGAGAACCACGACGACCTCAGGGTGACCTCGACGTCGTCTGCGGCCGCGATCGTCGCCCGCGAACTGGACCCGTCGGCGACGACGACCGAGGCCCAGATTCGGACGCTCGAACGGTCGACCGACAGCGAAATCGACGCCGCCGTCCGTGACGCCGCCGACAACCCGCAGTTCACGTCGCTGCTCAGCAACGACTTCAACCGCGAGTCCGCCGCCGCGTCGGCCACTATCGGCGTCGTCACGCACGAGCTGCCGACCGGTCTCTCGTCGGGGTCGGGCCAGGGCGGTGACAGTCCCCTGACCGACATCCAGCGACAGACCGAGTTCACCGTCGACACGACGGGTGCGGGGTCGATGACGGTGTTCGGCGCGGGCATTCTCGCCGCGGAGTTCTCCAACGTCGTCGCCGACTCCCTGATTCTGACGGTGCCCGCGGCACTCCTCTTTATCCTCCTCTTTCTCTCTATTGCCTACCGGGACCTCGCCGACATGGCGCTGGGACTTATCGCTCTGTTCATGGCCATCGTCTGGACGTTCGGCTTCATGGGGCTTGCCGGAATTCCCTTCTCGCAGATGCTCATCGCAGTGCCGCCGCTCCTGCTGGCGGTGGGTATCGACTTCGGCATCCACGCGGTCAACCGCTACCGCGAGGAACGCGAGACGGGGACTGGCATCGGGCGGTCGATGCGCACAACGACCGACCAGCTGCTTGTCGCCTTCGGCATCGTCACCGGGACGACGGTCATCGGCTTCCTCTCGAATCTCTCCAGCGACCTCCCGCCCATCCAGGACTTCGGCTACGTCGCCGCCATCGGCATCATCTTTACGTTCCTCATCTTCGGCGTCTTCCTCCCCGCTGCGAAGGTCGAACTGGACCGCCTGCGCGAGCGCTACCCCATCCCCACGTTCAGCCAGCGCCCGCTGGGCTCGGAGGGGTCGAAACTCAGTGGCGTGTTGCGGGGCGGCGTCGTCATCGCCGAGCGCGCGCCCGTCGTCTTCCTGCTGGTGATACTCGTCGTCACCGGCGGGGCCGGGATGTACGCGACCGGCATCTCGACCTCGTTCTCCCAGGACGACTTCCTCCCGCCCGAGGACAACCCCGACTGGATAGAGTCGCTACCCGAGCCCTTTGCCCCCAGCGAGTACACCGTCACGGGAACGACGAACTTCTTAGACGAGAAGTTCACCTCGAGCCAGGGCGGTGACGTGACGGTGTACGTCGAGGGGCCGATGCGGAGCGACGACGCCCTCGAACAGATACATCGGGCGGGCGAAGACCCGCCCGACTCGTTCGTCCGTGAGGACGGTCGCGCCGACTCGACCTCCATCGTCACCGTCATCCAGGACCGCGCCGAGCGGGACCCCGAGTTCCGGGCGCTCGTTTCCCGCAACGACCAGAACGACAACGGCGTCCCGGACGACAACTTAGCGGAGATATACGAGTACCTGCTGTCGTCGTCCTCGCGAAGCGAGGCGCTCAGCTATATCACCGAGGACTACCGGGCGACCCGTGTCGTCTACAGCGTCGAGGCCGACGCCGGCGACGGCGAGGTGACGGGCGACGCCCGTGACGTCGCCGACGAGTTCCGGTTCGACGCGACGGCGACGGGGAGCACCGTCGTCTTCCAGGCCGTCTCCGACGTCATCTTCGAGTCCGCAATCGTCTCGCTGGCCATCGCCCTGACCGGGACTGCCGTCTTCCTCGTGTTCATCTACTGGGTCATCGAGGGACGACCCTCGCTCGGTATCGTCAACGTCGTGCCGGTCGTGGTCACCGTGGCCTTGCTGGCCGGCACCATGCGCTATCTTGGCATCCCGCTGAACGCCATCACGGGGACGATGCTGGCGTTGACTATCGGCCTTGGCGTGGACTACTCCGTCCACGTCGTCCATCGCTTCGCCGACGAGTACCACACGGCCGACCTCGTGACCGCGCTCGACCGAACGGTGCGTGGCACCGGCGGTGCGCTGTTTGGCAGTATGCTCACCACCGTCTTCGGCATCGGCGTCCTCGCGCTCGCCGTCTTCCCCGCGATCGGCCAGTTCGGCATCCTGACGGCGCTCTCTATCGTCTATGCCTTCCTCACCTCGCTGCTGGTCCTCCCGTCGGTGTTTGTCGTCTGGTCGCGCGCGAGGAACGTCTGGCCCGGCGACTTCCGGAGCCGCAGCCGCCGGTCGCTCCTCCCGGGCGACGACAAGTAGGGGGCAAGCGGTCGTGCCCGAACCGGACACGCCGCGGGTGCCTTTATCAAACCGGGTAGCTAGTGGCCAGGTATGACCCACGTCGTCATCATCGGCGCGTACGGCAGCGCCGGCGCGGCCGTCGCCGGGGAACTCGCCACCGTGGACGGAATCGACCTGACGCTCATCGACGACGGGGACCCCGGCGGCGGGCTCTGCATCCTCAAGGGCTGTATGCCGTCGAAGGAGGTGCTGTCGGCCGGTGCCCACCGGTTCCAGGCGCGCCACGACGAGCGCCTCACAGGCGAGGCCCCCGATGTCGACCTCGAAGCGACCGTCGAACGGAAGAACGACCACGTGCTGGGCTGGGCCAGGCACCGGCGCGAGGGAATCCACGAGCTGGCCGAGCGCGAGGGCGTCGAGTTCGTCCACGCCACCGCCGAGTTCGTCGACGACCACACCGTTCGCGCCGGCGGGCGGACCTTCGACGCCGACTACGTCGTCGTCGCTACCGGTTCGACCGTTTCCGTCCCCGACACCCCCGGAATAGAGGACGTCGACTACATGACCAGCGCCGACGTGCTCGACGCGACGGAACTGCCCGAGTCGGGCATCGTCATGGGCTTTGGCTACATCGGGATGGAGATGGTCCCCTACCTGGCGGAGGCCGGCGGGATGGAACTCACCGTCATCGAACACGACGCCCGGCCCATCGACGAGGCCGACCCCGCCTTCGGCGACGCCGCCCGCGGCATCTACGAGGCCGAGTGGGACGTAGAGATACCGACAAACTGCTACGAGCAGCGCCTGGAACCGACAGACGACGGCGGCGTTCGGCTGTACGTGGAGTTCGACGACGGAAGCGAACAACAGTACGAGGCCGACCAGCTGTTCTGTTTCACGGGCCGCCGTCCAACGCTCGACGGACTGGGTCTAGGTCGAACGTCCATCTCGACGGAGGGGGAGTGGGTCACGGACACGATGCAGACCGTCGACGCCGACCACGTCTACGCCGTCGGCGACGTCAACGGCAAGGAACCGATTCTTCACGTCGCCAAGGAACAGGGGTTTACCGCCGCCCAGAACATCCTGCGCCAGGAGTCAGGCCAGCAGCCCCTGCCCTACGAGAACGTCCACCACCACGTCATCTTCTCTGGGTTGGGCGTCTATCCGTTCGCTCGCGTCGGCCACAGCGAACAGAGCGCCCGCGAGGCGGGGTACGAGGTGGTGACGGCGACCAGGCAGGCCAGCGACGACGGCGTCTTCAAATCCAAGGACGTCTCCGAGGGACTCTCGAAGCTCGTGGTCGATGCCACGGACGGCACGGTGCTGGGGTGGCAGGGGCTTCACTACCACGCCGATAGCTTCGCGAAGACGCTCCAGGTCGTCGTCGAACTCGGACTCGACGTCCGGGCGATTCCCGACCGGGCCTACCACCCGACGCTCCCCGAAAATCTCGACGGGCTGGTCCGGGACTGCGTGGCCCAGCTGGCGTCGGCTACCGAATAGCCCGGACGCCCCACCCGCCGACGTAGAGGGTGCCGTCGAAAACAGTTGGAGCCGTCTCGACGCTCGCCTCCGTCTCGACCGACCACTGCTCGTTGTCGTCGTCCAGGTCGACGGCGTAGAGGTCGCCGGCAGAGTTGCCGAAGTACACCGCTTCGTCGGTCGCGACCGGCGCGTGCACCTCGGTGAAGTCGTCGAACTCGAACTCCCAGTCGACGTCGCCGTTCCCGATGTCCAGTGCGACCAGTTTCTCGTCGCTCGTGCCAGCGTAGACGTAGTCCTCGGTAATCGCCGGGGCCCGGTAGAAGTTTGTCTCGTCCTCCGTGGCCCACACCTCCTCGCCGGTCTCTCGGTCGAACGCGTAGAGCGTCGAGTCAGAGACGACATAGAGGTTGTCGCTGCCGACTGCCGGGGTCACGTCCGAGAGGTCCTCGACCGAGGTCGACCACTGCTCGCTACCGTCGTCGGCCGAGACCGCCGCCAGTCGGTCGTCGTAGAAACCAGCGACGTACACCGTGCCGTCGGCGATAGCCGGTGCACTGTCGATGGATATCTCGTACTCCCACTGCTCGCTGCCGTCGTCGGTCGAGAGCGCGACCAGCCGGTCGTTGCCGCTGGGGACGTACACCGTGTCGTTGGCCACCGCGACCGAGCCGGCGATTGTCGTCCCCTCCTCGTGGGTCCACTGTTCCTCGCCGCTTTCGGCATCGAGCGCGTAGAGCCAGCCGCTCTCACCGGGAACGTAGACAGTTCCGTCGGCGACAGTCGGTGTGTACGCGACCTCGCCGTCGACGTCGGTCGTCCACTGTTCGCTCCCGTCGCTCGCCGAGAGCGCATAAACAGTGTCCGTGTTGTCCCCGAAGTACACCGTGTCGCCGACGACGGCGACCCCGCCGGTGACCTGCATATAGGTGCCGGCGGTCCACTGCTCGCTCCCGTCGCCCGGCTCGAGGGAGTGGACAGTGCCGCCCGCGCTGGCGACGACGATTCGGTCCCTCAGTACGACCGGTTTCGTCATCCCGAGGTCACCTTCGACGGTCCATCGTGCCTCCCCCGTCGCGGCGTCGACCGCGTGGAGGTCCCCGCTGCCGGGGGCGTAGACGGTCCCGTCGGCGACGGTCGGGCTCCCTTCGAGGCTGAACGTCTCGTCGTAGCGCCACTGCTCCGAGCCATCGGCGGCCGACAGCGCGACGAGGTGTTCAGTCCCGGCGCTGGCGTACACCGTCCCGTCAGCCACGGTTGGACCAACGGTAGTGCCGTCCGCGAGGTCGTACTGCCACTGCTCGGTGCCGTCCTCGCGGTCGAGCCCGTAGACGGTTCCGCCGGCGGTCGCGTAGACGCTCTCTCCGTCGACGTCGACACCGTCCATACGACTGTCGAGTGTCGACCATCGCTCACTCCCGTCGGTCAGCGAGAGTGCGGTGACGCCGTTGCCGGTCGCCGCGTAAACGGTCCCGTCCCTGACGACAGGCTGTGACCGCAGTGTCCCGCCTGTACTCCACTGGTGGCTACCATCTTCGTAGGAGATGGCAGAGATACCCTCGCCCGTGTTGACGAGAAGGCCCGCGTCGCTCGCAGCAGGCCGGGCCCGCAGGTCCGTCCCGAGGTCGACGGTCCAGCGTTCGGAACCGTCCGCCGCCGCCAGCGCGTGGAGCGTGTTGTCGCCGTCACCGATATAAGCTGCCCCGTCCCGGACGACCGGTGCCGTGTGGACGCCGGCGTCGAGGCGACGCTCCCACGATACCGAGCCAGTTGAGAGGTCGAACGCCGTGACCACGCCGGTCTCGCTTCCGACGAACACGCGACTGTCGTCGACGGCGACGGCGGTCGAGAAGTAGCCTCCGTTGCGCGTCTCGTATAGCCACTCCTGGTCCCCGTCGGTCGGTCCGGTGAACCAGTCCGGCGTTTCTGACTTCGACGGGTCGAAGGTGGAACTCGTTCGTGCCAAGTTGCCCCCTTCGGTCCAGTAGCCGGTCGGGCCGGACTGCCCGAACGGGAGGAAGCTACAACCCGCCAGGCCGGCGAGGGCGCTGGCGGCTGCCCCACCGAGGAACGACCGTCTGTCGATACCGTGTCGTCGTTTCTCACCCATGATACGTTCACGTTTTGTTCCTCTAATATTAATGCGTCGCCATCAATCCCAACACGTGGCTCGGCCGAGAGAACGCTGCGGTCCGTTCCCGAGGCGGGACGACGAGAATGCAAAACTGGTCGCGTGTAATCGCCGGGTTACTCCGCCTGGGGTGTCGACGAATAGTTGTCAAGTTCCACGAACTCGGAGTTCCCACAGGCCCGGCAGTCTCTGGGCGGCTGGTAGGTGCGGTCCGGCGGCTCCCCGTCGGCGACGCCCGCGACGATGTTGTTGCAGTTCTCACAGACGTACTCCTTCGGTCGCTCTGGCTGGTGTGCCATATCCTGTTATAGAAATTACACATCTATAAGCGTGTGTCCCGTCGCGGGACGAGCCCGAATCGGCGCATCACTCCGGCGCACGCTCGGCAAGCACTGGAATCTCGGCGAGTCGGTCGGCATCGAGGGCGGCCCAGTCGACGCCGTCGGAGCGCGGGTACGGGGTGTCGGTCTCGACGGTCCGTTCGGGCGTGACGACGTAGTCCATCGGGACATCGTGGGCGTCGACGGGGACGGTGGCGTCGGGAACGGCACTGTCGGGCCCATCGAGGACCTGCAGTTCGTGGACGGTCGTCAGCGTCGGCGTCGTGTCGTCGACCAGTCCGAGTTCGTCGAGCACGGCGTACTCGAGGTCGCTGTACCCCTCGCCCTTGCCGATACGGGCGCCGTCCTCGGTCACCCCGACCGAGCCCGAGACCACCAGATCGAGCGTCCCGACGGCCTCGGGGCTGACCTGGCTGGCGTGGTCGGCGACGTTCGAGACCGCCGGGGCCGCCTCGATATCGTCGAGTTCGGTCGGGTCCAGCTCGTAGAAACAGCGCCGGTCCCGAAGCCGTGGGACCGCCATATACACTGTTTTGCCCGCCCGGAGCGCGGCCCGGCGCAGCGGGAGCTGTGGGGAGTCGGGATTGGCCTTCACCGTCTCGGCGCGCTCCCAGACGGCCGTCTCGGTCACCCGCTCGGCGGCCGCGACGGCCCCTTCGTAGTTCGGTATCCGGTCGTGTGGCGGGAACGGGAACCGGGCGACCCCGTCGGCCTCCAGCCGGTCCCACACCCGCTCGCGGATGGCCTGCTTGTCCATACCGCGTCCTCGCGGGCCAGCCACACGGCTCTCACGGTTCTGCCAAAGCCAGAAGTGTCGTCACAATGAAACATAGGCATGGCAAGTGAGTCCCGAACCGAGCCGTCACTGCTGGCCGCGGAGTGTGAGGGGACGACGGGGCTGGCGGTAGACGTCGGCGTCCTCCTCGCCCACGCCCCCGGAAGCGACACAGACGAACTCCGGGCGTTCGCGACACGGGCTGGCGAGGACGCCGTCGACGAACTGGCGTCGGCGACCGACGTGTCCTGGCGGTTCTATCTCGAAACGCCACACACGCTTCCCGACAACGACCGTCGCGGTCCCTCCGAGTTCCTCGACCGGGCGACCAACCAGATGGTAGCGGGGCCCTACGACGCCGTCGTGGTGGTGACGGACGTCCCGGTGGTCTCCAGCCGGGAGCGGTTCGTCCCGGGGCTCGCGTCACCGCTCGCCCGCGTCGCCGTCCTCTCGACCCGGACCCTCCGCAGCGCCCCACGCGGCGAACCGGCCTACGACCTCGACGACGCGGCCGTCCGCTGGAACGGGGCGACGCTACTGGTCCACCTCCTGGGTCACGTGCTGGGCGCCCGGCACCGCGACGCCGGTGGCGGCGTCATGGACCCGTTCGAGTTCCTGCCCGACCGAGCGACGGTCCCGCAGTTCGACGCGGACGTCGAGACGTATCTCCACAGAATCGCGGGGGAGATACCCGCCGAGGAGGCCACGCCGCGAGGGGTACTCGGCCGACTCGCCTTCCACGGCAAAAGCGCCGCCCGGAACCCCCGACAGATACTGCAGGCGCTCGGCCATAGCCGGGCGCCGCTGCTTCCGCTCTCCCTGCCGAAGCTGTCGACGGCGGCGGTGGCACCGACGCTCGTCATCGTCTTCAGCGCCGAGTCCTGGGACGTGGGCTTTCACATGGGAAATCTGACGGCGGGGCTGTTCGCGGTGGTGAGCATCCTCGTCGCCGCCCTCTATCTCCTGTTCGCTCAGAACCTCTCGTTCCCGCGCAAGCGCCACCGGGTCGTCACCGAGCACACGGCGCTGGTCAACGTCACCGTCTTCCTCGTGCTGGTGCTGGCGATGGCCGGCCTGTTCGCGCTCGTCTGGGGCGTGATGCTCGTCATCCAGGTGGTCGTGTTCCCGCCGAACCTGATGTCGAACTGGCCGAGCCTCGAGGACCCCACCGTGAGCGTCGTCGACCTCGTCCGGACGGGCGCGTTCATCAGCACCATCGGGGTCCTCTCGGGGGCGCTGGCAGGCGGGCTGGAGAGCCGGACCATCGTCGCCCACCTGACGCTGTTCCGGGACCGCCCGTGACCGTCGGCCGCGAGCCGGTCAGTCGCTTGCTATCTGCTGCTCGTCGAAGCGCTCGCTGGCCGCCGTGAGTTCGTCGAGCGCGTCCTGTTCCTCCCGGAGCGTCTCGACCAGCAGTTCGGCGGCCTCGTCGTGGCCGGTCTTCTCCGCCAGCGACGCGAGGTTTCCGTAGGCCGCTATCTCGTAGTGTTCGGTCTTCTGTCCCATCGCCATGTTGTACCGGTCCAGTACCTCGCCGTCGTTTGCCCCGGCGAACTGGTCGTGTTCGTCTATCATCGCGGTCACGACGATGTCCTCCCTGGCTTCGGGCTTCTCGCCGAGGGCTTCGAAGACCTGCTCCAGTCGCTGGACCTGTGTCTCGGTCTCCTCGCGGTGGCTGGCAAAGGCGTGACTGGCCGCCTGGATTCCGGTCTCCTCGGCGAGCGTTTCCAGCGCGTCGATCTGCTGTTGTTCGGTGTAGTACAGTTCCTGGACACCTTCGACGAGCAGTTGCTCGATTGATTCAGTTGTCATGACCACGTCTTCGTTCGACCGAGCGAGCAATGAGCCGCTGGGTTGCAACTGCGTCCGGTCCGGCCTTTGCTACCCGGCGCTGAACTGTTGGTAGTACGATAGCAGCGCTAACCGAGGGGGACCGCGACAAGACAGTCGTCCACGACCGAGTAGCTGGCCGAGCGCCTCGACTGGGACGCCGACGAGGCGACCCAGACTGCCCCGGAATCGGCGGTGCGAAACAGCGAGGGCCGGCTGCGAGACGACCTGTTCTGAGCGGCCCCGACGGCACCTGCTCTGGGCACGGAAAGCTCGCTTTCGAGTGCCGGCAGTGGGTTCACTCCCGGGACGGGTGAGGCTAGGTCCCGGGAACGATGACGGAGATAGGCTACACGCTGTCGAGCGAGGAGCACAGCCCCACCGACCTCGTCGAGCACGCGCGGCGAGCGGAGGCCGCCGGCTTCGACTTCCTCTCCATTTCGGACCACTACCACCCGTGGGTCAGCGAGCAGGGAGAGGCCCCGTTCGTCTGGTCGACGCTAGGCGGGGTCGCGACCGCGACCGACGACATCGACGTCGGGGTCGGCGTCTCGGCGCCAATCATCCGCGTCCATCCGGCCGTCTACGCCCAGGCCGTCGCCACCGTCGCCGCGATGTTCGAGGGCCGCGAGTTCTACGCTGGCGTCGGCACCGGCGAGAACTTGAACGAGCACGTCCTGGGCGACCGCTGGCCCGCACACGCCGTCCGCATCGAGATGCTCGAGGAGGCTGTCGATATCTGCAACCGGCTCTGGACGGGCCGGGAGGTCAGCCACCGCGGGGAGCACTACACCGTCGAGAACGCCCGGCTGTTCACGCTCCCCGAAGAGCCACCGCCCGTCTGTGTCTCCGCCTACGGCGAGCGAGCCGCGACCGCCGCGGCCGAGTTCGGTGACGGGTTCTGGTCGGTCGGCCCACAGGAGGCCATCGAGACCTGGGAGGACCACGGCGGCGAGGGGCCCCGTTTCTGTCAGCTCCAGGCGTGTGTCGCCGAGACCGAGGCCGAGGCGGTCGCGACCGCTTACGAGAAGTGGCCCAACTCGGCGCTACCGGGCGAGCTGAACAGCGAGCTGGCGACGCCGGCGCTGTTCGAACAGGCGACTCAGATGGTCTCCGAGGGCGATATCGCCGAGAGCAGCATCATCACGGACCCTGACCCACAGGCCCACATCGACAGCATCCAGACCGCTATCGACGCCGGCTACGACCACGTCTACACGATGCAGATCGGCGACGACCAGCAGGCGATGGTCGACCTCTACGAGGAAGCGGTGTTACCGTCGTTCTCGTGACTGGTCGGTGCGCGGGGCCCACCCGTCCCACGTGATTCGGGGGGTCACCCCGCCAGAACTTCCTCGGCGTTGTCCCGTGGTCGATACCCCAGCGTCTGCATCGTCTCGGTGAGAGTGAAGTAGCGCCGGTCGTTGCGCGAGACGGCGTTGAGCGTGACGGGGCTCTCGGGGAGGTCGGCCGTCGCCGCCCGCCGGTGGATGGCCCGACAGTCCCGGGGGGAAAGCCACGTCGCCCGCGCGAAGCGGTCCCGGCCCGGGTCGACGTCGTCGCCGGTCGCCTCGCGCAGGTCGGCCTCGGTCATGTACCACCCGATACGGAGGGTGACGACCTCGAGGCTGTGGCGCTCGGCGTAGTAGTTCGTCAGGGCCTCGCAGGCGGCTTGCTCACGCCGTAGAAGGAGTCCGGCGCGGCGGGCGCGTCGCCGCGGACGGGGCGGCTGTCGGTCAGCGTCGTCGTCTCGGGGTCGTCGTCGGCGGAGTTGTAGGCGCCGACGGCGTGGTTCGAGGAGGCGAAGACGACCCGGTCGATACCGTTCTCGACGGCGGCGTCGAGGACGTGTTTCGTCCCCTCGACGTTCGTCTCGGCGACCGTCTCCCACTCGGCCTCGGGCGATGCGGCTCCCGCGAGGTGGACGACGGCGTCGAAGGTGTCGAGTTTCGCCAGCACATCGTCGGGGTCGGTCACGTCGAACAGTTCACCGTCGATGTCGTCGGTCTCGGAGTCGGTAAAGGAGACCACGTCGTGGTCGCCGAAGGCGTCGACGAGTTCTCGGCCGACGTTGCCCGCCGCTCCGGTGAGCGCGATTCTGACCATAGTCATGTTATATTCTCGATAGGTGTAGGTTCCCGGCCTGACTGTGCGGTCGCGTTTGGGCTGGGAAAGAGTGTCTCAAAGACCGTCGTGTCCGTAATCGACGGCATCGCGGAACGCGCCCTGGACGACCTCCGAGAGCGCGGGGTGGACGTGTATCGTCGCCGCGATATCCTGGGCGTCAGCCCCGGCCGCGACGGCCGTGCTCACCTCGTGGATGAGCGTCGACGCTTCGGGCCCGACGACGTGACAGCCCAGTATCTCCCCGTCCTCGTCCACGATAGCCTTCGCGAAGCCGCCCTCGTCGCGCAGCGCCGCCCCGAGCGCCGTGTCGTCGTAGGCGCAGGTCCCGACAGCGTACTCGCCGTCGACGTCGCCCTCCGTCGCGCCGAAGCCGGCGACCTGTGGCGACCCGAAGACGGCGTGGGCCATCCCCGGGTACTCGACGGCCCGCTCGTTCCCGTGGACGGCGTTCGCGACGGCGTACTCGGCTTCCGTATCGCCCGAGTGTTTGAACATATAGTTGCCCGCGATGTCGCCGATGGCGTAGACGCCCTCGACCGACGTACGCAGGTAGTCGTCGGTCTCGACGAACCCCTGCTCGTCGGTCTCGATGCCGGCCGCCGAGACGTTCCACAGGTCGCTGTTGGGCCGCCGGCCGGTCGCCAGCAGGAGTCGGTCGCCGCGGAGTTCGGTTTCCTCGCCGCCCTCGGACTCGGCCGTGACCACGCGTTCGCCGTCGTCGTCCGCGATAGCCGTCGCCGAGAACCCAAGCTTCAGGTCGTGTTTCGCCCGGTAGGCCTCAGTGAGACGCTCGGCGATAGCCGCGTCCTCGCGGTCGAGGAGTACGTCGCCGCGGCCGACGACGGTCACGTCGCTGCCCATCTGGCCGAAGAAGTGACCCATCTCGACGGCGATGTAGCCGCCGCCGACGACGAGCAGCCGTTCGGGGAGCGCTTCGAGCCGGAGCGCGTCGGCGCTCGTCAGAAACGACGTTTCGTCGATCCCGTCGATGGCCGCTGGAATCATCGGCCGCGAGCCCCCGGCGAGGACGATTCGCTCGGCGGTGAACCGGTCGCCACCGAGTCCCTCGCCGGTGTCGACCGCCACCGTGTGGGGGCCGACGAAGCGGCCCTCGGCTTGGTAGAAGGTGAGTCCGTCCCGTTCGCGGGCGCGCTGGGCCTTCGCTTCGGCTTCCTCCGTGATGGTCGCCGTCACGTCGGCGACGATATCGCCGAACGCGACGCCGTCGACCGAGGCGTCGATGCCGAGCCCGTCGGCGTGGCGGACCGCCTCGGCGACGTCCGCGCGGTGGATGAGCTTCTTCGAGGGGTTACAGCCGCGGTTCAGACAGGTCCCGCCGAGCCGACCGCGCTCGACGAGTGCCGTCTCCAGCCCCGCGTCGGCGGCCGCAGTGGCGACCAGGCAGCCGGTCCCGCCGCCGAGCACGATGATGTCGTAATCTGCCATCTTGACAAATCGTTGTACTTTTGACGGGGTCACTCTTGTGCTGGCAGCGGCGGCGGTTATTTTTCAGGCTGCCGGACGTAGCCTCTCACATGGGCTGTCAACTATACAATATATTGGCTGGAGCGGCCCACAACCGGAGGTGGGCCGGTGCGTGACGGCGACTACACCCCGATAGAAGCGTACGGGCTCGTGGGTAACCTGGAGACGTGTGCGCTGGTCGGTCCCGACGGCTCGGTCGACTGGTTCCCGTTCCCACACGTCGAATCCCCGAGTGTCTTCGCCGCGATACTCGACGCGAAGCGAGGCGGGCGGTTCCGCGTCGGCCCGACCGACGGGACCGCTGGACGCCAGCGCTACCGCGAGAGGACGAACGTCCTCGAAACGCGGTTCGAGACCGACGGCAGCGTCCTGACTGTGACGGATTTCATGCCGCCGGCCGGTGCCGTCGACCACCCGAAGAGAGTGCTCTACCGACGGCTCGACTGCGAGGGGGGTCCGGTTAGCGCCGAGCTAACCTTCGACCCGGCCTTCGAGTACGGGCGGGCCGACGCGACCTTCGAGCGGACTGCCGCCGGGCTCCTGGCGGCCGGGCCGGAAGAGCGAACGACGCTCGAAGCCGCGTTCGACCTCGAACTCGACGGGGACGCTGGGCGGGCCACTGGGACGACGACGCTCGACCCGGGCTCGACCGAGTGGGTGTTACTGCGGTGTACCGGCGCCGAGGACGCCGACACCGACCCCGCCGCGGCGCTGTCGGACACGGTCGAGTACTGGCGCGACTGGTGTCACGACTGCCCCTCGGAGGGGTGTGTCTTCGGCGGCCCCTGGCACGACCACGTCGTCCGTTCCGGGCTGGTGCTGAAGCTGCTCACTCACGCCGAATCCGGGGCCATCGCCGCCGCGCCGACCACCTCGCTCCCGGAGGACATCGGCGGCGTCCGGAACTGGGACTACCGCTACAACTGGCTGCGGGACGCCGGGTTCACCGTCCAGGCGCTCTCGAACCTCGGCCACGCGGACGCCGCCGCCGACTACGTCTCGTGGTTCGTCGACCTCTGTTCGGCGTCCGAGCCGGAATCGATCCAGCCGCTCTATGGCCTCCACGGCGAGGCGGAGCTGACCGAACGCGAACTCGACCACCTCTCGGGCTATCGCGACTCGCGGCCGGTCCGGGTCGGCAACGGCGCCGCCGGCCAGCGCCAGCTCGACATCTACGGCGAACTACTGCTCGCAGTCGACGAACTCTACAGCCACGACCGCGGGCTCGCAGACGACGAGTGGGCGCTCGTCCGGGGCGTCGTCGACTACGTCACCGAGGTCTGGGACGAGCCCGACGCCGGTATCTGGGAGGTCAGGGACGGCCCGAAACAGTTCGTCTACTCGAAGGTGCTGTCCTGGACCGCGCTCGACCGCGGTATAGACATCGCCGAGACCCACGGCTTCGACGCACCAGTCGAGGCGTGGCGGGCGGCGCGGACGGCGGTTCGCAAGTCCGTACTGGAGAAGGGGTACGACGAGGATATCGGCGCGTTCGTCCAGACCTACGGCGACGAGGAGACGCTCGATGCGACGGGGCTTCTCATCCCCGTGGTCGGGTTCCTCCCGTTCGACGACGAGCGCGTCCAGGGGACCATCGACGCCGTCGAGTCCCGGCTGCTGGAAGCAGAGGTGCTGGTCAGGCGCTACGACGGCGACGACGGGCTCCCCGGCGACGAGGGCGCGTTCGTCCTCTGTGCGTGCTGGCTCGTCGACGCGCTGGCCATGTCCGGTCGCGTCGGCGAGGCTGCCGACCGGCTGGCGACGCTGGTCGAGTACGTCAACTCGCTGGGGCTGCTCGCCGAGGAGCTAGACCCCGCCGACGGGAGCTATCTGGGCAACTACCCGCAGGCCTTCAGCCACATCGGCCTCGTCAACAGCGCGCTCTACGTCGGCGCGGCCCGTGGCGAGCCCCTCCCCGGCCCGCCGCCGATGGGCATCCGCCTGGGTGAGCCGGTGGGCGTCGACGGGTACTGACCGAGGCACTCGTCGCACGTCCACGGCCCGTCGTCGCCGTCGCTCATCGTCGGCCCGCAGATACTGTCACTGTGGTGTCGCTCACATGTCACCCTTCATCCGGGCCCCAATCAAACGACCGTCCGTCGGGAGTCCCAGGTGAAAAGCTGGCCTCGGCACCCCGACCGCCACGTCAGTCGGGGCGGCAGCGCAACGGTGCGCGGCGTCTGTTCGCGGGCCGTCCGACCGGTCGCACCCGACCGGTCGCACCCGCCCGGTCAAAGCCGTGTCGACGCGAAACCGAAGGCCACATATCCGACCAGACACGCGCCCAGCAGCGCCGAGAGCCACGCGACAGCGGTGACCGTGATCTTCCGCATGGAGACGCCCTCGGTACCGACGACGAGGCCGCTGCCGATGACACTCGAGATGATGATGTTGTTGAGCGAGATGGGAAAGCCGAGGAGAATACCGGTCTGGGTGATGACGAAGGCAGGGACGAGCGCTGCGATGGACCGCCGAGTTCCGAGCTGTGAATACTCGTTGGCGACAGCCTGTATGATTCGGGGCGCACCGGTCCAGCCCCCCACCAGGATTCCGGTGGCACCCACCAGCGCGACGTTTTGCGCCGTCAAAAGCGCCGATTCGCTGGCGATGACACGCAGTGGTCCGATCGCGAGACCGACCTGACTGCCGCCACTGGAGAAGGCGACGAGCCCGCCGAGTGCGAGCAAAAACCGTCGGACTGCGACATCGACCGACTGTCTCGTCTGTCGTCGGAGCACGAAGAACAGCCCGGCGCCACAGGCCAGGGTGGTCGCGACCATAGCGAGGTCGTACGTCCCGACGACTTTGGGGGTTGGCCCCAGCAGGCGCGAGACGAAGTTGGCGATGGTCGGCCGGGTGCCGGCGGTGGCCGGGAGGGCTTCGAGGGTGACGTTGGCCACGACGACGCCTACGAGACCGCCCAGAAGCGGGATGGCGACGGTGTCCGGGACGTCCTCGCGCCGGAGCATCGAAGCCGTGAGATAGGCGATAGACGCGCCGGTCGGCGGAACGAGCACCCAGAACATCGCCAGTTCGCGGTAAGTCTCGAAGGCGGGGTCGCCGCCGAGTGCGAGTCCGACGCCGATTATCGCACCGGTCGTCGCGAACGCGGCGGGGATGGGATAGCTGGTGGCGACCCCGATAGCGATGAAGACGGCAGCGGTGAGCAGGCCGACGGCGACGGCAAGCGGCGTCAACGACGGCCCGAGAACGAGGTCGTTACCGACCGTCTCCGAGACGCTCCCGCCCTGCAGGACCGCGCCCGCCGCCGCGAGGACGCCGACAAGGAGCGCCGCGCGCATCACGGAAAGGGCGCGGGCACCGACCGCGGGAGCCAGTGGGGGTGACGTGCTACTGGCGCCGAGGGCCCACGCCAACGAAACACTGGAAAGCAGTGCGATTGCTAAAAGCGCCACCGACGCCATCTTTCGGTATCTTTTGCTCCTCGTGTAATAACGTACCGTTCTCGGCGAGCGAGGCGGGAAGCGTCGGGACGGCCGCGTTCTCGACAGCAAGAGGCGACCGTCGCTGCGTATCCGTCCGGCCGGCTGTGTCACCAGCTCAGGTTAAAGTAGTGGCCTCGGCACTCATAGGGTTCGTCACCGGCGGGGAGTCACCCCGGCTCGGAACACCGGCTCGTCATCGGCCGGGCGCACCTACCGGTCGCTGGCGGTTGTCCCTTTCGGGTGCAAATTGGAACAAGGGCTAAAGGAGGTCGCCACCACCCAAAGGTGTGAACAGGCGACGATATTTGACACTCGCCGCCTCGCTTTCGGCCTTCGTCGTCTCGCTGAACGCGCCGGTGTTCATCGACCTCGTCGTCGGCGGGTCGCTTCCGCTTTCGAGTCGGCTGACCATCTTCTGGGAGCTGTACCCCTTCGTCGGCGCCAACTTCACGCCGACCCAGGGGCTCCTGCTTGTCGCAGTCGCGCTCCTGACTGGCCTCGACATCGCGATAGCGACCTACCACTTCCGCGAGCACGGGCTGGACATCCAGCAGGGCGGCGCGGGGGCAGCGGGCGTCGTGCTGGGCACGCTCGAGGCGGGCTGTGCGGCCTGTGGCTCCGCTGTGTTGCTCGGGCTGCTCTCGCTCGTCGGTGTCTCGACGTCACTGCTCTTTTTGCCACTCGAGGGCCTGGAGTTCGCCCTCGGTGCCGTGGTCGTGCTCACGCTCTCGGTTTACTGGCTGGCCGACGGGATGCGCGGCGGCGAGATAAACGGCTGTCCGGTGGCTATCTAGTTCGTCGTCGTGATCTCGACCACGTCGCGGTGGTCCAGTTCGGTGTCCGCACCGATCTGGCGCTGGGAGCGCACGTCGTGGGCGTGGAGGAACCCGTCACCGATGTCAGTATGCAGGAAGTACGCGAAGTCCTCCGCCGTCGAGCCGTCGGGCAGGACGAAACAGTCCTGCAGGAAGGTGCCGTCGTCCTGTGGCTTGCGCGCCCCGGGGAACACCGCAATCGCGTCCAGTTCCTCGAACAGCGCCGTCTCCAGGGCCTGCTGGACCCCAGTGCCGTCGAAGTCGTCGATGAACGCACGTATCTCTTCGAGCCCGGCGGCCTTCTCCTCGGGGAGGTCTGCCGTCACCTCGAAGTCGGTGTCGCCGGGGCGGTAGTCGAGCACGTCCTGCTCCGCGCCGTTCTTGAGGGCTTTCTCGGCGTGGGCGGAGACGGGGACGAAGGTGAGATGCTCGTAGTCGGGGTCTTCGGTCACGGTCTCCCAGTTGTCCTGGGCGGCCTCGGTGTCCATCTTGTTGGCCGCGATAACCATCGGCTTGGTTCGGATGCGGATCTCGCGGGCGAGGTCGAAGCGGTCGTCGTCGTCCCACGCATCGGGGTCCAGTTCGAGGTCGAGCGAGAGGATGACCTGCTTTATTTCCTCTTCGCTTATTTTGAATGCCGACAGCTGCTCGGCGAGGTCGGCCTCGATGTCGCCGTTCTCGCCGTGGTAGCCCGAGCGGTACCGCTCGATGCCCTTCTCCAGGACGTCCAGATACCACATATCGAGTTCGTTCTCCAGGAACTCGATGTCCTCGCGCGGGTCGTGGTCCTCGGTCGGTTCGCCCTCTAGGTCCGTCTCGCCGGTGAAGTCCACGACGTGGATGAGCACGTCGGCCTCGTTCAGGTCCGAGAGGAACTGGTTGCCCAGCCCCTTGCCTTCGTGAGCACCGGGGACCAGCCCGGCCACGTCGACCAGTTTCGTCGGGACGAACCGGACGCCATCGTCACAGTAGCCGTGGTTGGGCGTACAGCTGTGCTCGAACTCCGGGGCCGCACAGTCGACCCGAACGTAGGCCTCTCCCATCGAGGGGTCGATGGTCGTGAACGGATACGCGCCCTCGGGCACGTCGTTCATCGTCGCCGCATTGAAGAAGGTGGACTTGCCGACAGACGGCTTGCCGACGAGTCCGATCTTGTAGCTCATTGGCGGCTAGAGCGCAAAGACCGGCTAAAGGATTGCCAAACCGAGCGAGAGCGCGTGAGAGTGCCACACACGGCGGTTGCTGGTCCGACCATCGCCGTCCAGGGAATCCCAGAGACTAGCCATTATAAATAAGGCGTACTGGTGCATACCGTCGCTCTAGTTATCATGGACCAACAGCTGTTCGACGAGACGGAGACCGGTGCCCGCCGGAGCGTGCTCTTCGCTATCACCATCGCGACCGGGACGCTGTGTTTCGCGGCGGCGACCTCGGTCGTCGTCAGCGGCGCCAGCACGGTCTGGGCGCTGCCGCTTGCCGCCCTCGGAATCGTCGTCCTCGTGTTCGGTGGCTATCTCCAGCAGGGCCACTTCGACAACCTCGTCGAGGACGACGAGTTCCTCTGGCAACAGGGGTGAGTCGAGCGCCCCGGCAAGGGCGGCGCCGCCAGGGACGGGACGATTTCCCGGCCGACTCCTCCGCAGGTCACTTTGCTCGCGGTTCCACCGTCTTCTCGCGGGCTTCGCCCGCTCGAATGGTCCGCGGAACTTCGTTCCGCGCTACTCGCTTCGAGGCGCTTCGCGCCTCGCTCTCCCCGCGTCGGTATCCGAGGTCTCCCTCCGGTCGGCCTCGCTACTCCCCGATGCGCTCGCGGGCGGCGGCCACGACCAGCGGGAGCGTGATGGTCGCGTCGGCGTAGACGCTCACGTTGCGGGCGTCCTTCTCTAATTTCCCCCACGAGCGGGCCTCGTCCAGCGTCGCGCCGGAGAGCCCGCCGGTGTTGGCGGGGTCCATCGTCAGCTGGACGGCGTAGTCGTAGGCGTCGGGCGAGACGAGCATCGTCTGGAGGACGTAGTTCTTCGGGACACCGCCGCCGACGACCAGCGCGCCGGCGCTGTCGGCCTCGTAGGCGATGTCGGTGATATCGGTCATATCGGCCAGGGCGTCGACGGTGAAGTCGCTCGTCTGGGAGTACATCCAGGCCTGCAGGCCGAGCACGGAGTCCTGGAAAGCGGGACAGTACACCGGGACGTCGTTCTCGTAGGCGGCAGCCAGCACCCCGGCGTCCTCGTGGACGTCCTCGCGCTCGTTGACCTCGCTGTTGGCCCGGCCGAGTTCCTCGGTCATGCGCTGGATGGAGACCGCGCCCTCCTCTTCGAGGACGGTGAAGACCTCCTCGCGGAGGTGGGTCTCGAACAGCGCGAAGTGTTCCTGTGGGAGATAGACGTTGTAGATACGGTCGACGCCCTCGTCCCGGAGGTTCTCGTCGTGTTCGCGCTCGGTGTGGCCCTCGGCGGTCACCTCGCCGTGGTGGTGTTTGCCGCCGATGGCCTCGATGGTGTCGTGGGTGCAGTTGGCCCCGGTCGTCACCAGGACGTCGACGTGGCCGTCGCGGATGAGTTCCGAAACGATGGCCCGCATCCCCGTGGGAACCATCGCGCCGGCCAGGCCGACGAACGTCGTGACGTCGTCGTCTAGCATCTCTGCGTAGATGTCGACGGCCTCGTGGATGTCGGCGGCACCGATACCGGCCTCGCCGTAGCTGTCGGCCAGTTCGCCGACGGTCATCCCCGCGCGGGCCTCTGCGTGGCCGATGGGGTCGTGACAGAACGTCTCTCGGTCTTCGTGGTCGCTCATTGGTCCCCAGTGGTCGGCCAGCGGGCTAAAACGGCGTGGTTCGTACCAGCCGTCGAGGAGCACCGACAAAAGAAGGATACGTCGTCCGCCTGTTCGAGAAACAATGGCAGGATTGAACGGTTCGTCGTCGCTGTCCGAGCAGACAATCGAGCGGTTGCAGGGGCAGATACCGCGGGTCGAAGCCCGTGACTCGCTGGTCGTTCGGAGCCCCTTCACCGACGGCGAACTGGGGACAGTCCCGGCCTGCCAGCCCGCGGACGTCAGCGAGGCCGTCTCCCGGGCGCGAGCGGCCCAGTCCGAGTGGGCCGAGCGTCCGGTCACAGAGCGAGCGGGGATACTGCAGTCGGTCGCCGACGAGATGCTCGCAAACGACGCCGAGTTGCTCGATATCGTCCAGCTGGAGGGCGGGAAATCCCGTATGGATGCCCACGCCGAACTACTCGATATCGTCCTCACCGCCGACTACTACGCTCGGCGGGGGCCCGACGAGCTCGCCCCGGTCCGCAGAAACGGCGCGTTCCCGCTGGTGACGACGGCCGTCGAGCACCACGACCCCGTCGGCGTCGTCGGCCTCATCGAACCGTGGAACTACCCGCTGACGCTGGCCATCTCCGATATGCTCCCGGCGTTGCTGGCCGGCAACGGGGCCGTGCTCAAACCGGCCGAAGACACGCCCTTCTCCGCGCTCAGGGCCGTCGAATTGCTCGTCGAGGCGGGCGTGCCCGAGGACCTCGTCCAGGTCGTCACCGGGTACGGCGACGCGCTCGGTGAACCCCTGCTTTCGGCCGTCGACTACGTCACCTTCACCGGGAGCACGGAGACCGGACGGACTGTGGCGTCCCTGGCCGGCGAGCACCTCATCGACGCTTCGCTGGAGCTGGGCGGGAAAAACGCTGCTGTCGTCCTCGACGACGCGGATATCCCGACAGCGGTCCGGGGGCTCGTCCACGGGAGCTTCGCCAACGCCGGGCAGCTGTGTATCTCCTTCGAGCGTATCTTCGTCGACGAGCAGGTGTACGACGAGTTCTGTACCCAGTTCGTCGAAGCCGCCGAGGCACTGGAACTCGGTGCGTCGCTGGATTTCGGGCCCGACGTCGGCTCGCTCATCGGAACGCACCAGCTGGAGACGGTCGAGTCACACGTCGCCGACGCCCGCGAGCGGGGAGCCACCGTCGAGACCGGGGGCCGTCGCCGGGCTGACGTGGGTCCGCTGTTCTACGACCCCACGGTCCTCACCGACCTCCCCGACGACGCCACGGCGGCCTGTGAAGAGACGTTCGGCCCGGTCGTCTCGATAACGCCGGTCGGCGACGCCGACGAGGCGGTCGAGCGCGCAAACGACACCGACTACGGGCTCCACGCGAGCGTCTGGACCGGCGACACCGCTCGCGGGAAGACCGTGGCCCGCCGAATCGAGACGGGGACGGCGTGTGTTAACGACGCGTACCTCAGTATGTGGGCGGCGACGGACGCCCCGATGGGCGGCGTCGGTGACTCGGGTATCGGCCGACGCCACGGACCCGAGGGACTCCGCAAGTACACCGAGAGCCAGACAGTCTCGACGGCGCGGGACCCGCTCGTCCCGGTGCCGAGCGTCCCGAACCGACTGGTTGCGGCCGGGTCGACACTCACCGTCAGAGCGCTCCGGCGACTCCGGGGGCTCTCACCGCTGAGCGAGCGCTGACAGAGCCGCCGGCGCCACGTCCGCCCCCGGAGCAACGGTGGCTGACCACGCCACAAACCGAGTCCAAATACTTATCACGTGAAATCGTCAACCATCAACAATATGGAGCGGTCACTGCTCGGGATGCTGGCAGTGTTCGTCCTGACCTTTGTGACCGGTGTCGCCGGCCTCCTGGTCCTGCCGGGCGCCTGGATACCGGTGTTCGCGTCGGTCGCCGGCGTCTCCGGCATCGGCCTCAGTGTGACCGGCTACGCCATTCGCAAGCAGTGAGTTACGCGAGTTCCAGCGCCGCCCCACAGCAGTCCGAGCGGTACCGTTCGCGCTCGCGGACCAGCGGACAGTCCCGGTATCGACGGGCCACGAGTCCGCCACAGCGCTCACACGTCAGGACGTACGTCGCCTCGGCGAAGGCCTGGCAGTGCACGTCGGTGTCAAGCTTCGACGCCCGCTCGCGGAACGCCGCGCCGTGGTCTGTCGTCCCGTCCCGCTGGTACTGCTCGACGTGGATCAGCTCGTGGCGCAGCGTCGCCTCCCACTCGGCCCGGTCGAACGTCTCGAAGGCCTCGCGGGTCAACGAGAGCGTACAGGGTAGCGGCCGGCCGTCGGCCCCATCGACAGTGGTCCAGTCGTAGGGTTCGCCGACGGTCGCATCGGGCAGCTTCGGTCGCTTGACCGCCGCAGCCCGGCGCTTGGCCCGGTGAGATATCTCCCACTCAACGAGGTCGAACCGCACGTCGACGCCCCACTGCCGTCGGACCTCGCGGCAGTAGGTCCGGGACCACTCGAGGAGGTCACTGTCGCTCTCGACGGCCGCGTAGTCGACCCCGCCCATCACAGCCCGGTGGGACAGTCGATAACCGTCGTCTCCAGGTCCCAGGACGCGAGCCGGTCGGCCAGGGCCCGGACGCCGAAGGTCTCGGTAGCGTAGTGGCCCGCGAGCACGACGTTGATGCCGGCCTCGCGGGCCTCGTGGTAGGCCTGCTGTTTCCCCTCGCCGGTGATAAGCACGTCCGCACCGACGTCGACGGCCTCACCGAGCCAGTCGACGCCGCTGCCCGTGACGATGGTCACGTCCTCGACGGTCTCGGGGCCAAAGTCGAGGGTCTGGACCGGCTGGCCGCCAGTGTCGAGAGTGTCTTGGAGGTCGTCGACAAGCGCCTCGAGCGAGCGACCTCCGACCAGTCGACCGCGCTGGCCGACCCACTCGCCGCCCATCGCCCCGAACGGCGCGCGGTTGTCGAGGTCAAGCAGGTCGGCCAGCCCGGCGGCGTTGCCCAGCTGCTGGTGACCGTCCAGCGGGAGGTGGGCGACGTACAGCGCGAGATCGTTCTCGAGCAGCGGCGCGATGCGGCGGTAGTTACCGTCCGTGACCCGCTCGATGGAGCCCCAGACGATGCCGTGGTGGGTCACGAGCAGGTCGGCGCCGGCCTCGCTCGCCCGCTCGATGGTCTCGACGGCCGCGTCGACGGCCACCGCGACAGTCTCGACCTCGCGGTCGGCCGGCCCGACCTGGAGCCCATTCGGGCTGGCGTCGACGTCCGCGTACGCCTCGGTGTCGAGTTCGTCGTCGAGTCGACTGGCGATGTCGCCTGTGTGCATTGGCGGCCATTCGGCGCCGGGGATGGTAGGTTTTCGGCCCGGTGTGACTAGGAGTCCCACACAGCGCTTTTATCACCACCGACGGATGGCCCGGATATGAGCCAGTACGACGCCGACTGTGAGACGCACAAGGCCACGAACGGGCGACATTACCTCTCGTTCGTCGTCGACGGCCCCGCAGACACCCCAGACGAGTTCGAGCTCCAGCCCTCGCCCCTGGAGTACGAGCGGCTCAAAGAACACTCCGCTGGCGCCGAGGACGCGGTCGGGCAGGTCCCCGCGGTGTACGATGAGGGCTGGGCCATCGACTGGGACGCCCTCGAGACCGCATCAGACGACTGACTGTTCGGTCCGACTCCGGCGCGACGCCGACGCCTACGCGTCGTCGGCTCGCTGTCGCGGTTCGCTCACCGCTGCGGTCAGGTTGTACTCGTAGACGCCGACACCGCTGTTGCGATAGACCCGACTGAACTGCTCGCTGGAACGCAGCGACTCGTGCAGCGCCGGCGAGATACTCGCCCCGCTGCGTCCGGACATGAACCCGCCGTAGGGCACGTAGAGGTAATCGACCTCGGCCGCGAACTCGTGGTCGACGAGCGTGGCGTTCACACACGAGGCGTTCCAGCAGCTCCGCAGCTCGTGCTGGGCCGACTCGTGTCTGGTGAACGTCTCCTGGCCCGACCACTCGGTCCCGTACTTCACGATGACCGACGTGCGGTTGGCCAGATAGGGGAACCACTCGCTTGCGCCACCGACGACGGCGACCTGGGCGTCGGCGGCGGTCTCGGCTTCGATCCAGTCCATCGCCGTCCGGTCCTCGGCGTCGGCGTACACCGGCAGCGGACTGTACGTGCTCGTCCCCGACGCGGCGGCCATGTTCTGGCCCACGAAGGGGCCGACGAGGACGAGGAAGAAGGCGATAGCGACCACCTGCCGCGCCGTCAGGTCCGGCAGGTCGACGCGAGAGAGGTGAGTCGGCAGGCTGGAGCGAGACGGGAGAGAAAGACGGGAGCGGGGCCCCGTCGAGCGGTCGGGCAGGTCGATGTCCAGGTCGGTAAGCAGCGACAGCGCGAGCATGAATCCCACCGCACCCAGCGGCGCGACGACCAGAATCCCGAGTCGGCCGTGGGGCGGTACCAGCAGGACGACCGGTGTGGCCAGCCAGGCGGGCTGGTGCCACTCGCCCCGGGCGACCAGCGACGCGCGCCCACGACCGCAAAGGCCGCGGGCCAGTTCAGGACGTAGCCGCCGTCCCAGAACCAGCCGACCAGCGCTCCAAGGTCCGAGAGGCTGCTGTTGATGGAGCCGTGCGAGCCCGCGCCGGCGAAGAAGATATCCGGGCCGTGGTTCGAGACGACGGTGAGCCACCACGGGCTGGCGATGACGAGCCCGGCGCCGGCGATGCCCGCGCCGGTCGCGAGCCCCCGCGGCGAGCGGTCCCAGACGAGCCACGCCGCGGCGACGGCCGCCCCGCCGCCGCGGCGTGGACGGGATGGGTCAGCACGACGAGCCCCCAACCGATGGTCGCGGTGGCCAGTGCCCGCCGCCCCCCGTCGTTCGCGAAGTACTGGTAGGCCCCGAGCATCGCGACCAGCATGAAGATGAATCCCAGCCCGCGAACGAAGCCGCTCGCCCCCAAGAGATAGACGTTCAGCGAGACGTGTGTCCCGGTGATGATGCCCGCGAGGAGTGCCGTCTCGGACCGGTCGGTGAGCACCCACGTGAGGTGATAGACGAGCGCGACGATGCCAAGCAAGACGACCGGCGCACCGAAGCGAAGCAGCGCCACGCCGTCGACGCCCAGCTTCAGGAAAACGGCCATGACGTAGAACCCCAGCGGCGGGTAGGCGAATGGGACACCCGCGGGCGTGAACCCGTCAATCGTCGTCGGCAGCGTTCCGGAGTCGGCGACCGTCGCCGCCATCTCCAGAAAGAGCCCACCCAGCAGCGCCGGGAACTCGTGGGTGCGGAGATAAGCGACCTGGACGAGCGCAGAGAGACCGAGCGCCAGCAGTAGAAACCCCTTGTACCGGTTCCAGCGCATATACTTCCGGCAGTGTAAGGACGAGTATAATATTGTTGGTCCGGGACAGGTCGCCGCGAGCGGACCGGGAGCGGGCTGCTGGGGCCAGTTGCGACGATTCCCACGGCCGCTGGGGCTGGCCTGGCAGGCACCGGGACCACCAGCGCCGTGGCCTCGTGAACTCGGGGTCCGAAGATGTGCAGCGAGGACGGGACAGACTGCGCAATCCTGCTGTGCAGAATAAGATTGTAAATATCGCTTATAATATACCCGATCTGTGAAGGTTTTTCACCGAATTTCGGTAAATAATACAATAGTTTCAATATATAGGCCACCATCCTATTTATATGGTCACTAACACGAGCGCAGAGAATGCCAAGCTGGAGTGTCGAAGCTGTGGCTTCAGTAAACGGGCGAGCCTGCTGGTCAAGCCCGCCCAGATCGCCGTCACGATGTCGTGTCCACAGTGTGGGTCCCCTCTGGCACTGGCCGACTGAATCTCGATAGTTCGGCTGGCCGGTTTTTCCGCGGACCGCCCAGCCGGCCCGCTCGGATGGGCCTGTGGTGCTCACAGCGAGCGGTTCCTGACCTCGCGTTCCCCGCTGTGGCAGACAGCAGGCGGCGCTGGAACGTGAGCGCCGCGAGAAGTATGGGCCGGCGCGAATTCGAATCGCGGTTACGGCCACCCGAAGGCCGAAGGATACCAGGCTACCCCACCGGCCCGTGCGATAGCAACTGAACGAATGCGAGGGCGATTTTTAACCCTTCCGGAACCGACCGTTGGCGAAGTCAGTGATAGGAGAGTGATATCGGTCGACTACAGCCAGAAAGCCCCCGGGCTATGGACTCCCGCGGCTCGCTGTCTCCTCGCTCGTTACACTCGCTTCGGTGCTTACTTCGCCGGGGTTCGTCCATAGCCCGGCCCCTTTCAGTCCCACCCAGCACAGATTGACCAGCCGGCTACGGGTGGACTGAAAGGGGCCGGTCGCTCGGGGAAGCACGACGACGTAAGCACCGGAACCACGAACGCAGAGAGTGGTGAGGAGCACAACGAGGCGCGCGACCCGAGCGACCGGGGGCTTTCTGGCTGTGAGCAGTCGCGTTAGATGGGCAATCAGCAGCAGTGACCACAGCGCAACGAACACCAACTCCCGCTAGCGCGAGTACAGAAAATATATATCGTTCGGGAGTTACTCACGACCCGAGTAACTAATGACGATACTGGTAACCGGGGCAGACGGCTACATCGGCTGGCCCACAGCGCTGCGCATCGCGTCGCGAACGGACGAGCGGGTCGTACTGGTCGACAACTTCGGTCGGCGCGAGTGGGTCGAAGACGTCGGGTCGACCAGCGCCGTCCCAGTGGCGTCCATCGACGAACGTCTCGACGCCGCCCGGGAGACGCTGGGCATTACGAACATGTCTTTCGTCGAGGGCGACCTCGTCGAGCGGTCGTTCGTCGACGAGCTGCTCCAGGTCCACGAGCCACGCGCCATCGTCCACGCGGCCGCCCAGCCCGCGGCGCCCTACTCCCAGATAAACGGCGAACGGGCGAACTTCACCCAGCACAACAACCTCCAGTCCACGCGGAACCTGCTGTGGGGCCTCGAGGAGAACGACCTCACGGACACGCACTTCATCGAGACGACGACGACGGGCGTCTACGGCGCGCCGGAGTTCCCCATCCCGGAGGGCGGCGCGACGATGGAGAACCAGGGCGAGGCCGACGACGTGCCGTTCCCGGCGATGGCCGGGTCCTGGTACCACCTCACCAAGTCCCACGACGCGGCGAATATGCGGCTGGCCCACAAGCAGTTCGACATCCCCGTCTCGGACGTGCGCACGGCCATCACCTACGGGACCGAGACAGAGGAGACCCGCGAGGACGACCGGCTGAAGACCCGCTTTGACTTTGACTACTACTTCGGGACGGTCACGCACCGCTTCTGTGCCCAGGCCGTCGCGGGGTACCCGGTCACCGTCTACGGCAAGGGCGAACAGCGCAAGCCGTTCGTCTCGCTCGAGGACGCCGTCGAGGGGCTCGCCCAGCTCGCGCTCGGTGACGCCGACGACCGGCCGGAGGGCCTGACGGTGTACAACCAGGTCACCCGCGCCATCAGCATCGTCGAGATCGCCGAGACCATCGCCGAGGTCGGTGACGACTTCGATCTCGACGTCGCCGTCGAGCACTTCGAGAACCCGCGCGACGAGGACGAGACCCACAAGATGGAAATCGAGTACGACCGCTACGAGGCTCTCATCGGCGAGCAGGACCAGACCTTCGAGGAGGGCGTCGAAGACATCTTCGAGACCCTGACCAGCTACGCCGACACCATCGAGGCCCACGAGGACCGCTTCCTGCCGGGCGTCCTGGTCGACGAGGAATAATGGCCACCGACGTGCTGGTCACGGGCGGCTGTGGCTACATCGGCAGCGACCTGATTCCGCAGCTTGCCGACGACGACCGGGTCGGCGAAGTGGTCGTTCTCGACAGCCTCGCCTCCGGGTCGCCGCGGGCGCTCATGGGCGCGGTCAACGGCAAGCTCGAGTTCCGCCGGGGCGACGTCCGCGAGTACGGCGACGTCGAGAGCGCCATGCGCGGCGTCGACACCGTCGTCCACCTCGCCGCGATAACGGGCGCGGCCAGCACTCACGACCGCCGCGAGGAAACCGTCGCAGTCAACTACGACGGCACGGAGAACGTGCTGACTGCCGCCGGCAAGCTCGACGTCGAGAACGTCGTCTTCGCCTCCTCGTGTAACGTCTACGGCCGCGCGACCAGCACTGACATCGACGAGACGGTCAACCCCGACCCCATCAACCCCTACGCCGAGACGAAACTCGATTCGGAGGCGCTCTTGGAGAGCTACTGCGAGGAGTTCGGGATGGACGGTACCGCTTTGCGGATGGCGACGAACTTCGGCTACTCGCCGGGGGTCCGGTTCAACCTCGTCGTGAACTACTTCGTCTTCCGAGCGCTGACCGGGCGCACGCTCACCGTCTACGGCGACGGGTCGAACTGGCGACCGTTCGTCCACGTCAGCGACGCAGCGCGGGCGTACAAACACGCCGCGCTGAATCCCGACGCCTGGGACAGACGCGTCTACAACGTCGGCAGCAACGACGCCAACTACCAGATAGCCGAGATCGCAGATGTCGTCGACGAGGAGGTCGGCGCGGTCGACATCACCTATCTGGAGGACGAACATCCCGGCCCGTCCTACCACGTCAACTTCGACCGGCTGGCGACGACGGGTTTCGAACCACAGACGACCCTCCGCGAGGGGGTCCGCGACATCGCACGGAGATTCACTGATGGCTGAGACACACATCGCAATCACGGGCGCGGCCGGCTACATCGGCAGCCGCGTCCTCGTCGAACTCGAGGCACAGCACCCCGACTGGGAGATAACCGCCATAGACAACTTCTATCTGGGCGAGGTCCGCTCGGTGGGCGACGTCGACGTCGAACACGTCGACATCCGGAACCGCGACCGGCTGGAGGAGGCCCTTTCGGGCGCCGACGTCGTCATGCACCTCGCGGCGATTTCGGGCGTCGACGACTGCGAGGCAAAACGGGACCTCGCCTACGAGTGTAACGTCCAGGGGACCGAAAACGTCGCGTGGTTCTGCCGGAAGACCGGCGCCGCCATGATATTCCCCTTCTCGATGGCGGTCATTGGCGACCCACAAGAGTTCCCCATCACGGTCGACCATCCTCGCGACCCGATGAACTGGTACGGCCGGACGAAGCTCCTCAGCGAGCGCGCCATCGAGGACTTCGCCGACGGCGCGTTCCCGGCCCACCAGTTCATGATATCGAATCTCTACGGCGGCCACGAAATCGACGGCCGGGAGATATCCAAGGGCACTGTCATCAACTTCTTCCTCTCGCGGGCGACGGCCGGCGAAACGCTGACGGTGTACGAACCCGGCACCCAGTGTCGCAACTTCGTCCACGTGAAAGACGTGGCGCGAGCCTACCTGCGCAGCGCCGAGCGACTGGTCGAACAGCTCGAGGCCGGCGAGACCGGCGTCGAGAAGTACGAGATAGCCAGCGACGAGGACCCCGGCGTCGAAACCGTCGCCGAACTCGTCCAGTCCGTCGCGGCCGAACACGGCCACGAGGTCGACGTCGAACTCGTCGAGAACCCCCGCGCCGGCGAGGAGACGCTCGTCTCGGAGTTCCCAGTCGACACGACGGCGGCCGAGGAGCGCCTCGGCTGGGAACGGGAATACAACGTCGAGTCCGTCGTTCGCGAGCACTTCGAGTCGGACGAGGAGTAGTCCCGCCCGCTGCCTACCAGGTCAGTCCTTCATACGTGATTCCCTCGCGCCGGTCGACGACCCGCCGGCCGTCGACCACGGCCGGCTCGGCCATCGCGTCGAACTCGTCGTCCAGCGCCGCGAACTCGTCCCAGTCGGTGACCACGACCGCACCGGCGGCCCCTTCCAGTGCCCCCGCAGCCGACTCGGCGTACTCGATATCCGGATACTTCTCGCGCATGTTCTCTGTCGCGACCGGGTCGTAGGCGACGATTTCCGCGCCACGCTCGCGTAGGCCCTCGATGACCGGCACCGCGCGCGTGTTACGGATGTCGTCGGTGCCGGGCTTGAACGCCAGGCCTAACACGGCGATGCGCTTGCCCGTCACGTCGACGTGATCGTCGAGCAGGGCGAGCAACCGTTCGGGCTGTTCGTCGTTGAGTTCGACCGCAGCGGAGAGGACGGCGGGGTCGTACCCTTCCTCGCGGGCGGCGGCGATGATGGCGTCGGTGTCCTTCGGGAAGCAACTGCCGCCCCAGCCCACGCCGCTGCGCAGGAACCGCTCACCGATGCGGTCGTCCAGGCCGATGGCGTCGGCGACCTCGTAGGCGTCGACGCCGAACTCCTTACAGACGTTGCCGATGTCGTTGATGAGGCTGACCTTGCTCGCGAGGAAGGTGTTGTTGGCGTACTTTATCATCTCGGCCTCGGCGATGCCGGTCTCGACGACGGCCACCTCGCTGTCGGCGGCCTCCCGAAGCGGGAGATATAGCTCCCCCAGCGCGGCGAACGCGCGTGGATCGTCGGCACCGAAGACCAGCTTGTCCGGGTTCAGGAAGTCCGCGACGGCGGTCCCCTCGCGCTGGAACTCGGGGTTCGAGGCGACGAGGAAGTCCGTGCCCCGTTCCGGGCCGGCCTCGGCGATTCGAGGGGCGAGGCGTTCGTCGGTCGTCCGGGGGATGACGGTGGATTTGGTGACGACGAGGTGGGGCGTCTCGCGGCCGTCACCGTCAGCCAGCGCCTCGCCCACGCTCGCGGCGCCGGCCTCCATGTACTGGAGGTCGATGCTGCCGTCCTCGTTCGAGGGGGTCGGCAGGGCGAGCATCGTGAGTTCGGTGTCCCGGATAGCGTCGTAGTCGGTCGTCGCCCGCAGTCGACGCCCGCCGTGTTCGGCGACCAGTTCGTCCAGTCCCGGCTCGTGAATCGGTGACTCGCCGTCGTTGATAGCGTCGACGATGTCCGCGTCGATATCTATCGCCGTGACCTCGTGTCCCAGGTCGGCCAGACACGCCGCGACGGTTGTCCCGACGTAGCCGCTGCCGACGATACTGACGTTCATCGCTCCTGGCTTGACAGTCACGGGTCATGAGAATTCGGGTCCTTCGAGGGTGCCCTCGCCGCGCGGGCCGAGTCCAGTGATACCGGCGCTCGAGCCCGCTGTGGACAGATAGTCGGTCTATAACAAGGCCCACCTATGCCCCAGCCCGCACCAACTGAATGAACACCGAACGGATACTCTCGGCTGGGATGGCCGTCGTCGTTATCGCCGCTGTGGGGCTCTCGGCGTCGACGCTCGCGGCGTCGATGTCGACGGACCCGGCGGACGCGGTCGACGTCCAGTGGGAGCTGCTGCCGCTGGGGGAGGACAGCCAGGGGGAGATACAGGCGGCCGCCCAGGAGGTCGACGAGCGGTACCGCGAGGGAGGAAGTGGTGACACAGAGAGCCAGGGCAACGGCGGTGGGGACGCAAAGCAGCCCGACGCGAAAGCCGGCGACGGGCCACAGGACCAACAGGAGAGCGGCGGCGCCGGGGACCAGGAGTCCCGGGACGAGCGAGCAGGCGAGGGCGAGCGCCGCGCCGACAGCGCCGGGGAGCAAGACGACGAGCCGGCCGGTGAGTCGGCGTCGAACAGTGACAGCGGGCTGGCCCCCGTCGGCTGGCCGCTGTCGCTGCTCCTGTGGCTCGGGCTCGTTCTGGCGGTCGTAATCCTCGCCTACCGCTACCGGGAGCGGCTCCGCCGGGCCGTCTGGGGCGACCCTACTGACCCGGCGGCCGACCCACTGGCACCGGTCCCACAGAACGACGTTGAGCGGGCGTGGGTCGAACTGGTCGAGCGGGCGGGCGTCGACCGGCCCCGCACGCACACTCCGCGTGACTGTGCCCGCCGCGCGGTCGAGCGAGGGTTCGACCCGGGACAGGTCGACCGGCTCCGTCGGACCTTCGAGGACGTCCGCTACGGGACCCAGCCCCCGAGCGACGAACAGGCCCGCCTCGCCCGCGAGACGCTCGCCAGCCTCGACGGTGAGCGCGCGTGAGCGCGACCACTCGCCGAATCGGCTGGCTGGCGCTCGTGGCCATAGGCGTCGTCGCCTTCGCCCTGGCGCTTTTCCCCGGCGTCGCGACGCTGTTGCCCGTCGAGGCGGCCCTCGCGTGGCTCGGCAACGACTACTTCCTGCTCGGGGCCTTCGGCGGCGTCGCACTCGTCGTTCTGAGCTGGATGGTGGCCCGGCGCGCGACGGGCCAGGTCGAGCAGGCGGCCCCGCCCGACCCGGAGACCGTGCCCGACGCCCCGCGACCGGGCGAGCGGGTCGACGAGATGCTCGCCCGGTTGCCGTGGGCACTCTCGACGGCCGACCGAGCGTACCTGCGCGAGCGGCTCCGGACCGCCGCCGTCTCCGACCAGCTGGGCGAGGGCCGGAGCCGAGCGAGCGCCAGGGAGCGCGTCGAGTCGGGGGCCTGGACCGACGACCCGGTCGCGGCCCGCTTTCTGGCCGACGAGTCGGCCGGGCCGACGGTGACCGAGCGCCTGCGGCTGGCGCTGCGTGGCGACGCCTGGACACAGCACGCGGCCCGCACGACCGCCCACGTACTGGTCGAGGGCGACACGGACCGGACGGCCGACGGTGGTGCGCCGAGCAACGCGAGACGAACCTCGTCGGACCTGCGGTCCGACGGTGGTGAGGGGACCGACGGTCCCCGAGACACGCCAGACCGGCGGTCTGACGGCGGTGAGGGGCCGTGACGGTCCGTGCGACCGGGCGCTGGCGCGGAATTGTCGCCGTCGCGCTGTTTTTCGTGGCCGTCGGCGTCCTGACGGACCGCCCGGCGACGCTACTTGTCGGCGTCGTCGGCGCGGGCATGGCGGTGTACCCACGGCTCTCGCGCCCGCCGGCGGTCGAGCTCGAACTGGAGCGGCGCCTCGGCGACCGACGGCCCGCGAGCAGCGACCCGGTGACGGTCACGACCAGGGTGACAAACACCGGCGACCGGACGCTGGCCGACTGTCGAATCGTCGACGGCGTCCCGGCGATGCTCTCGGTCGCGTCTGGAAGCCCGCGCCACGCCGCCGTGCTCCGGCCCGGCGAGACGGCCGAGTTCAGCTACGCCGTCGAGACCGAGCCCGGCCGCCACCAGTTCGACCCGGCGACGGTCGTCGCCCGCGATATCACGGGCGCCCACGAGGTCGAGACGACCGTCGCCGCCGGCACCGAGATACAGTGTGCCGACGCCGTCCCCGAGTTGCCGGTTCGCGAGCAGCCCGACGGTCACGCGGGACGGCTCCTCACGGACGAGGGCGGCAGCGGCATCGAGTTCCACTCGGTCCGGGAGTACCGACCCGGCGACCCGGTGGGCCGTATCGACTCGAAACGGTGGGCCAGGACGGGCGAGCTCACCACCGTCGAGTTCCGCGAGGAGTGGCCGACGTCCGTCTGCCTGCTGGTCGACGCACGCGCGCCGGCCTACCGAGCCGAAGCCGACGGCCGTCCGAACGCGGTCGCTCACTGTCTGGCCGGCGTCGAGCAGCTCGTCTCGGCGCTCTCGGAGACGCGAGATGCCGTCGGCCTGGCCGCCTTCGGTCGGGAGCTGTGTTTCCGCGCCCCCGGCGTCGGGACCGACCACGAGACGGCGCTGTGGCAACTGCTCGGGACCCATCCGGCCTTCGACGCGACGCCGCCGGGCCACGTGCGAGCTGGTGGCGGGGCCGAGGAGACGGACGAAGGCGACCTCGACCGGCAGGCGACGCTACTGCGCAAACAGCTCGGGAGCGACACGCAGGTCCTCGTGCTCTCGCCGCTTGCCGACGAGCGCATCGTCGAGACGATACGGACCCTCGCGGCCGCCGGCCACACGACGACGGTCATCAGCCCCGACGTGACGACCGACGGGAGCCTGGGCCGGCGGCTGGCCCGACGGGAGCGGCGACTGCGACTGCGCACGCTCCGCGGGGCCGATATCCCGGTCGTCGACTGGGACCCGGCGACGCCGCTTGGCACGGTGTTGCTGGACGAGGGGCGACGGCGGTGGTCCGCGTGAGCGAGAACGTCAGCCACCGGCCGAT
Organism: Haloarcula rara; assembly: GCF_029338235.1. Taxonomy (GTDB): domain Archaea; phylum Halobacteriota; class Halobacteria; order Halobacteriales; family Haloarculaceae; genus Haloarcula; species Haloarcula rara. The sequence goes on along the minus strand of NZ_CP119785.1, from coordinate 2,076,136 downwards.
GCCCCTCGCCAGCGGCCTCGCGCTGGTGCTCTGTGGCGTCTCGACGGCGATACTCGCACCCACGCTCGACCAGCGCGTCGCTATCGTCGCCGCCCTCGCCGGCGTCGGCCTCGTCGTGGCCGGCGGTCGCGAGTTCGAGGCGCCCGTCCCGCAGGGACGGCTCTGGACGGCCCTGGGTGCGGCGCTCGTCCTCGGCGCGATACTCCGGGGCGAGACGCTCGCGGACCCCGCCAGAGCGTCGAACTGGTACCCGGACTCGTCGGTATGGCGCTCGTCGGACTCGGCGTTCGGCCGCTCGGCCAGCGCGTTGCCCGCCGGTTCGTCTCGGCCGGACTCGCGGCGATGGTCGTCGGCGTGGCGCTGGTCGGCATCTTCGAGGCCGCCGGCCCGCTGCGGTTGCTGGGGGCGACCGCCGCCGCCATCGCCGCCTGGGACGTCGCCGAACACGGTATCAGTCTGGGCGAACAGCTCCGCACCGACGCCGAGACCCGCTCGGTCGAACTGTTACACACCGGGACGACGTCGGCCTACGGCGCCGTCACGGTGGTCGTCGCGCTGGTTACTTACGAGTACGGGGCGACCGGGCTCCCCCTCGGCGCGCTCGTCCTCCTGCTTTCGGCCGCGGTCACTCTGTTGGCGCTGCTCTATAGGTGACCGTCGGCACTGCCACGTCGTCGAGTAGGTCCGCGACGACGGCGTCCTTGGCGACGTCCTCGACGCGGGCGTCCGGCGTCAACACGAGCCGATGTGCGAGGACGACCGGCGCGATCTCGGCGACGTGGTCCGGCGTGACGTACTCCCGCCCTCGCACGACTGCGAGCGCCCGGGCCGCCTCGAACAGCCGCTGGGTGCCCCGCGGTGAAACGCCGGTCTCGACGCGTCGGTCCTCGCGGGTCGCCCGGGCCAGGTCGACGACGTAGTCCCGGACCTCGTCGGCGACGTGGACGGCTTCGGGCGCCCGGCGGAGCGCGGCCGGGTCGACGCCCGGACTCGGCTGGACCTCGGGCGTGCGGTCGGTGCGTGCGGCCCGGCGGTCGACGAGTTCGCGCTCGCCGGCCTCGTCCGGGTAGCCCAGGCTCGTCTTCACGATGAAGCGGTCGACCTGTGCCTCCGGCAACGGGAAGGTGCCGTCCTGCTCGATTGGGTTCTGCGTCGCGATGACGAAGAAGGGCTCGGGTAGCTCGTGGGTCCGGCCCTCGATGGTGACCTGTCCCTCGGCCATCGCCTCCAGCAGGGCGGCCTGTGTCTTCGGCGACGCTCGGTTTATCTCGTCGGCCAGCACCACGTTCCCGAAGATGGGGCCGGGTCGGAACTGGAAGTCGCCGGACTGCTCGTCGAAGACGTAGGTGCCGGTCACGTCCGCGGGCAGCAGGTCCGGCGTGAACTGGATACGGGAAAAGGAGAGCCCGAGCGCGCCCGCCAGCGAGCGCGCGGTCAACGTCTTGCCGGTGCCGGGGACGTCCTCCAGCAGGACGTGCCCGCGCGCCAGAAAGCCCGAGAGGACGGTTTCGAGCGTCTCGCGCTCGACGATCACAGCACCCGAAACGGTGTCTATGACGCTGTCGCAGTGGTCGGCAGTTGTGTCCGTACTCATCGGGCGAGGGTGGGCGGGTTCGGCGGTTTGTTATCACGCACCTACTCCGCGATAGTGGCCCACCCGTTGCAGGCGCAAGGCGTCCGTTCACCCCGCTCTCCCCCCTACGTTCTGGCTGCTATGACACGAAACGCACTCGGCTGGTTCGGCTGGTTCTCGGTCGCCGGCTTCGTCATCCTGACAGCGCTGTTCGTACTCGATATGTTCGCCGACTCCCTGTGGGCGTTCTCGGCGTTCTGGACACTCGTCGTCGCCATCGTCGCCGGTATCGGGGCCGTCGCCCTCTACGCCGGGCGGGACCCGACGGCGGACACCTACGAGGAAGACACGACCGCCTGAGCGGCCGCGAGTGAGCGCGGGACTCGCCCCTACCAGTTCCACGCCGGGTCCCGCGACCCGTCACACTCGCCCCGTCGCTCCAGGATAGCGACGTACTGGTCGCTCGCGAGCTCCACTTCGTCGCCGTACTGGTCACTGTGTGGGTAGACGCCGAGCGGTCCGAGCTCGCGCAGGGAGCCCGGCGCCGGGCGGTGCGGGACGTAGTTCGGCGGCCGCTCGCCGAACTCCGCGACGACCTCGTAGTTGTACTCGCCATCGAGCAGCGCCCGAATGTACGCCTGGCGCTGCTCGACGGCGGTGTCTACCTCCCCGCTGCGCTGTGACTTCGGGATGTCCTGGAGGTACAGCAGCTCCTTGTCGCCGACCTGGATGTAGTCGGGACAGGGGTCGGCGTTCTCGTCGATTGGCGGGTAGTTGAGGTCCATCCCGTGGGGGATGGCGTTCTCGAAGAAGGCGTGGAAGTACACCTCCATGGTGGCGTCCTCCTCGGCGTTCTCGTTGAGCCACTCGGTCGCCTCGTCCCGGGGCATCGAGGCGAACTGCCCGACGCCGACGCCGGCGTAGACGGCCGCGGTCACGACGACGACGGCCAGCGCCGCGTGGCCGACCCGTTTTCGGTGGCCGCACAGGCGTTCGAGCGAGTCGGCGAGGACGACCATCGCGAGCGGGAACGTCGGGAGGATATGGTGGACCCGCCAGTCGTGCCACTGCGAGAAAAAGAGGAGGTAGGCGACGAGCGCGCCGATCACCAGCACCCGCTCGTCGAAGCCCGGGACCCGCTCTCTGAGCGCGGCCCGGCCCGGCGCGAGGCGAGCGAGGTAGGCGACGCTGGCGATCAGCCCACCGATAGCACCGAGCAGTAACGGCCAGCCGAAGGCGCTGCCGTAGGTCCGCAGGAACCACCACCACGTCGGTGCTGTGGGGCCGACGGCCCGATTGGTCCGGCCGAAACGGCCGAACCAGCGGTGATACACCGCGTCGAAGTCACCCACCAGCGCCGTCGGGTGGCCGACGACAATCATGAGCGCGCCCAGGAGGGCCCCGCCGACCAGCAGGCGCGGTTGCCACAGCGCCCGCCGGAGCGACCCGTCCGCGATGCGGGCCCGCAGCAGAAAGGCGAGGACGGTGACGGGCACCACCAGTCCGAGCGTGAGTTTGAACGCCATAGCGGCGCCACCGGCGAGACAGCCGGCGTAGAACTGGCGCCGGTCCCCGGTCTGGACGTAGCCCACGAGGAAGTAAAGCGCCGCGACGAAACACATCGTCGCGGGGATGTCCTCGCCGCCCTCCTTGGCCAGTTTGAGGAAGCCAAAGGTAAGCATCAGCAGGAGGGCGGCAAGCCGGCCGGTCACGCGGTTCTCCAGTCGTGTGCCGAGTCGGTAGAGCAGATAGACCGTGACGACGGCGAAGACGACGTTCGTCAGCCGGACGAAGGTCAGACTCCACGTCCATATCCATCGGGGCGTCTCCGCCCAGACGGGGTAGTGGGCGTAGATGAAGGCCGGGTCTCGCATCGCCGTGATGGCGTCGCCCTGCCCGGTGAAGAGCGCGACCAGGACGACCGGCAACACCGCCAGTAAGTACACCCACAGCGTTCCGCCGAAGGGGGCACGGCCCCAGGAGAGTCCCTCTCGAATCCCCTCGATGCTTGGGTCGTGGACGATTTTGGCGTAGGCGACCAGGGCGTCTAACACCCGGTCGTGTTCGTCCCAGGTCGCGAAGATAGGGATGCGGTGCCAGAAGCCAAAGCCGGTAAGTACGAGTGCCGCGAGAAGAATATAGCCGAGGTACGGGTCGTCTCTGAGGTCGGCATACAGTTGTCGCTTCGCGCGACCGAACCATCCAACACGGGCGTCCATTTGGGTTTATTTTGCGTAGTATATACAAAAAAGCACAGATGTGCACTGGGTGAACGCGGGCCTGTGGACCGGCTACGTCGGGGAATGCGCAGCGTCGATTTCTCGCCCGTTACCACGGCGGGTCCCGGGACTCGACACAGTCGCCTTCGAGGCGGAGGATAGCGACGTACTGGTCGCTCGCGAGTTCCTGCTCGTCACCGTACTGGTCACTGTGTGGATTGATACCGAGTGGTATCAGGTCACGTAGCGACCCCGGCTCCGGGCGATGGGGGACGAAGTTCGGCGGTCGCTGTCCGAACTCGGCGACGACCTCGTAGTTGTACTCGCCTTCCAGCAGCGCCCGGATGTACTCCGCCCGAGAGTCTAGATTGGAGTTTACCTCCGAACTACGCTGTGCGTCGGAGATATCCTGCAGATACAGCAGTTCCTTGTCGCCGACCTGAATGTACTCGGGACAGGGGTCCCGTTCCGCCGGCCCGTCCAGCGGCGTGTTGAGGTCCATCCCGTGGGGGATGGCGTTCTCGAAGAAGGCGTGGAAGTACACCTCCATGGTGGCGTCCTCCTCGGCGTTCTCGTTGAGCCACCCGGTCGCCTCGTCGCGGGGCATCGAGGCATACATCCCGACGCCGACACCCGCGTAGATAGCCGAACTGACGACGACGACGGCCAGCGCCACGTGGCCGACCCGCTTTCGGTGGCCGCGCAAGCGTTCGAGCGAGTCGGCGAGGACGACCATCGCGAGCGGGAACGTCGGGAGGATATGGTGGACCCGCCAGTCGTGCCACTGCGAGAAAAAGAGGAGGAACAGCACCAGCGCCCCCACGAGCAGTGCCCGCTCGTCAAACCCCGGGACCCGCTCTCGGAGCGCCGCACGACTGGGCGCAAGGCGGACCAGATGGACGATACTGGCGGCCAGTGCGCCCATAGCCCCAATCAGCAGCGGCCAGCCGAAGCCGCTGGCGTAGGTCCGCAGGAACCACCACCACGTCGGTGCCGTCGGCCCGACAGCGCGTTCGAGTCGCCCGGTCCGGTCGAACCAGCGGGCGCCGATGGCCTCGAAGTCACCCACCAGCAGCGTCGGGAAGCCCAGACAGATGACGACGGCACCGAGGGCGGCCCCGCCGACCAGCAGCCGCGGCCGCCAGAGCGCTCGCCGGAGCAGACCGTCCTCACCGCTGGCGCGCAAAAGGAACGCGAGGGCGATAATCGGAACCACGAGCCCGAGCGTGAGTTTGAACGCGATAGCGAGGCCACCGACGGCGCTTCCGGCGTAGAACTGGCGTCGCTCGCCTGTCTGAAGGTACCCGACGAGGAAGTATATCGACGCCACGAGACACATCGTCGCGGGGATGTCCTCGCCGCCCTCCTTGGCCAGTTTGAGGAAGCCAAAGGTAAGCATCAGCAGGAGGGCGGCAAGCCGGCCGGTCACGCGGTTCTCCAGTCGTGTGCCGAGTCGGTAGAGCAGATAGACCGTGACGACGGCGAAGACGACGTTCGTCAGCCGGACGAAGGTCAGACTCCACGTCCATATCCATCGGGGCGTCTCCGCCCAGAGGGGGTAGTGACCGTACGCGTAGGCCGGGCCCCGCATCGCCGCGATGGCGTCGCCCTGCCCGGTGAAGAGCGCGACCAGGACGACCGGCAACACCGCCAGTAAGTACACCCACAGCGTGGCGCCGAAGGGAGCGCGGCTCCAGGAGAGCCCCTCGCGGACCCCCTCGATACTGGGGTCGTGGACGATTTCGGCGTAGGCGACCAGGGCGTCTAACACCCGGTCGTGTTCGTCCCAGGTCGCAAAGACAGGGATGCGATGCCAGAAGCCAAAGCCGGCCAGTAGCAGCGCGCCAACCAGGAGATAGCGGAGATATGGGTCCGCTCTAAGGTCCGCATAGAACTGTCGCTTCGCGCGACCGAGCCATCCGGAGCGGACACCCATCAGACTGCCGTTGGGGGAGGGTGTTTAAAAACCTACAGTATCAATACGGGCGGAAATTAACGTAAGCAGCGGCTACGGCCGCGAACACTCGCCGGCATTTTCAGGCCCGTGGTCCACGACGGCGTATGCCAGCAGCCCCGGCGCCGGACGAGATCTTCGACCGGGCGGTCGAAGCGGGCCAGCGCCGGCTCGACCAGTCGCTGCTCGAACTCGTCTCGACGAGCTTCATCGCGGGGTTTACCATCGTCTTCGGGCTCGTCGCACTCGGCATCGTCGAGAGCCGCCTGGAATCGGTCGGCCACGGCGTCGCCGCCCTCGGCGGGGCACTGGCCTTCGGCGTCGGCGTCACCTTTCTGGTCGCGGGCCGGACGGAGCTGTTCAACGAGAATTTTTCCGACCCGGTCGCCGCGGCCGTCGACAGCGGTGACCCCACAGCAGTGTGGGCGCTCTGCCGGCTGTGGGTAGTGACGCTCCTCGGGAACCTCGTCGGCGGGGGACTGTTCTCGCTCGTCTTCGCCGTCGAGGGCGCCTTGCCACCCGGGACGCCCGCAGTACTGGCCACAGTGGCGACCGAGAGCGTCGGCCGGGCCCTGGGTGCCTCTTTCGCCCGGGCCATCGCGGGCGGGGCGCTCGTGAGCCTGCTGTCCTTTCTGCTGGTCTCGGTCGATAGCGAGGGGAGCCGCCTCTCACTGGCCTACGTCGTGGGTGTCCTGCTCGCGCTGGGCCCGCTCGAACACGTCGTCGTCACGGCGCTGCACGTGTTCCTGGGGGCTCTCTTCGGTGTGAGCGTCGGTACGTCCCGGTTCACCATCGTGGTGAGCGTCGTCACGGCGGGCAACATCGTCGGCGGGCTCGGTCTCGTGACGTTCGCACACGTCACACAGGCCGCGGGCGCGAGGGCCGGTAAGGAGTGAGTCTCGCCTCGTCCTGGCGAGTTATCCACCCCTTAGTATCTGTGTTGCAGTCGATAATTTTCTGTGTTATCTGTCAAATGTTTATACGCAGTAATGGCAACGAACTCCCCCAACGACACGGACGATTCGACGACTGTGCCACCCCGCCCGATGCGAGACAGACTGCATCGGTTCGCCGGGTCAGCCAGAGACGTCCTCCTGTATAGTTCAGCGTATCTCGCGTTCATCGCGGTCGCAGAGGTACTCATCGTGACGGAACTGCTCTCGCTTCCCCTGACACCGGCACCGGCCATCGCGGGGCTGTTGACGTTCGCGGTATATGGCAACGATAGGGTGGCCGACGTCGAGACCGACGAGCAGACGACGCCGGCCCGGACGGCCTTCATCAGGCGCTACGATCGGCGCCTCTACACCCTGTCGGCACTCGCGTACGGACTCGCGGTCGCGCTATCGGTGCTTGGCGGCCCAGCGGCCTTCGCGCTGGCGCTGGTCCCAGGGGCCATCTGGGTCGTCTACGCCCTGGACTGGCTGCCCTTTTCTGGGCACGTGAACCGGCTCAAGCAGATATTCATCCTCAACTCCGTGCTCGTCGCCGGTGCCTGGGCGCTCGTCGTCGTCCTCTTGCCCATCGCGTTCGCCGGTGCGCCGGTGACCCTGACCGCAGGCGTCGTGTGTCTGACCTTCTTCCTTGCGACGTTCGTCGACGTGGAGATACCGAACGTCCGTGACCGCGCTAGCGACCGAGAAGCGGGTGTCAAAACCCTCCCCGTCGTCCTCGGTGTCCGTGGCACCCGGTACGCGCTCTACGGTGTGACGAGCCTCGCCGCCGCAGTGCTCGTCACCGCGGCCAGCGACGGCCTCCTCACGCGACCCGAGACGGTCCTGCTTCTCCTCTGTGTGGGATATCTGACCGTCATCGTGACCTGTCTCGGCCGTGTCGACGACAGCGGGAAACTCACGGTTGCTGCCGAGTGCAGCCGGCTACCCATGCTCGCACTCCTGGTCCCGCCAGCGGTGTGATGTCGCATCGGTCCGTGTGAACGGTGGGGAGTGGTGTGATGGAACCAACGAACTGTGGGAAACTGCGTATTCCAGCGGATTTATTTGACACTCTGTGATTCTTCCGCCAGTTACCCTATCTTATTAGTGTCGTTAGCCGTCACTCATGGTAAGCCGTGGCATCAGTGATACTCATGAAGTTGGCACTCGTCGGGTCAGTCGCGGTCGGTGTCACGGCCGGGCTCCTCGCGTGGCGGGAGCGGCCGGAACCCGGGGCGATGCCGCTGGTCCTCCTCATGGCGGGGCAGTGCTGGTGGTCGGCGACACTGCTGTTCCAGATACAGGCGACCACCGCGGCTGGCCGGGCGTTCTTCATCGACATCTCCTGGATCGGCATCGCACTCATACCCGTCGCGTGGCTCGTCTTCGCGCTAGAATACAGCGGCTACAACGAGTATACCACACAGCGACACGTGCTGCTGGCGGCAGTTATCCCTGCGATTACGGTCTTTCTCGCGCTCACCGACCAGTATCACCAGTTGCTCTACGTCGACACGCCGATGCGACTCCCCGGCCCCTGGTTCTGGGTCATCGCGGCCTACACCTATCTGCTCGGCGTCCTCGGAATCGTCCCACTCCTAGAACTCGTCACGAGCCAGGTGCGTACCTTCCGTGGCCAGAGTCTCGCGCTGCTTATCGGGCTCGTGGCCCCCTGGGTGACGAACCTGCTGTTCCTGTCCGGACAGCTCCCGACCGCGGGAATCGACCCGACGCCGGTCGCCTTCACGCTCTCCGGTGTCGCGTATCTCTCCGCGCTGACGCGGTTCAAGCTCTTCGGCGCCAGCCCCACCCCCATTCGACACGCCCGGCGGTCCCTGTACAAACAGATGCACCAGGGTGCGCTCGTCCTCGACACGCACGGGACTATCGTAGACATGAACGACCGGGCAGCAGCCGCCCTCCGGACGTCGCCCGAGGAAGCGCTCGGCAACAAGCTCAAGACCGTCAGCCCGACGCTGAACGCACCCGGGGAGACCGCGAGCAATCGCGTGTTCACGCCGCCGGGGACGCGTGAATCCTACGACGTCTCCGAGAGCCCCGTGACCGATATCCACGACCGGACCATCGGCCGCATCATCACGCTCCACGACATCAGCGACCTCTTCCGGATGCAACAGCGCCTGGAAGTGTTACATCGCGTCTTCCGGCACAACATCCGGACGAACATCCAGATCATCATCGGCCACGCCGGCTACCTGGCGACACACAACTGCCAGCGGAAGGCCGATACCCTCAAACAGAACGCCATCGAGATAGAAGAAATCGGGGAGAAGGTCCGCAAGATTATCGACGTCTTCGAGAAGGGCCGGAAAGAACGGGAGAACGTCCGACTGCACGGCATCCTCCGGGAGTGTGTCGATGCGACCGCGCGGCGCTATCCCGAAGTGGACATCGAGTACGAGCCCGCGCCAGAGGATATCCTCGTCGATAGCCTCTTCGACATCGTCTGTTCGAACGTGATCGAGAACGCCGCCCAGCACAACACCAGTTCCGAGCCGTGGGTCCGCGTCAGCGTCGACCCGGGCGAGGAGACCGTCGCGGTCCACGTCGAGGACAACGGCCCCGGTATCGAGCCCCACGAGCTCGCACTTGTCGAAGACGGGGCCGAGACGCCGCTGAAACACGGCAGCGGCTTCGGGCTGGCCCTGACCGCCTGGGGGACCGACATCGCCGGCGGCTCCGTAGCATTTGAGTCCGATGAGTCGGGGACTCGGGTTACCCTGGAGATGCCGGTCGCGGGGTGGGGGTGAGCAGCGCCACGCCGACTGGCGTATCCAGCAGTAACACACCAGCCGCCCCAGACGGCCACGTTCGACTCTCGATGGGTTTATTCTCCCCACGGGAATGTGAGCACACATGAGTGACGAGCGCGGGCCGACGGAACTACTCGACGAGCGGCCCGAGCTGGAATCCGCGCTTGCGGCCGCACTTGCGGTCGACGACGAACACGACGCGTGGCGCTTCGACGACATCGACGTCGACTCGGGGGCCTTCGGGGAACTGGTCTCGCACGGAGTCGTCGAGAAGCGCGGCGACGAGTACGCCGTCGCCGACCCGGCTGCCGTTCGCCGGGCGCTCGATGGCGACGACGCAGTGGGAGACGAGACGGCGAACGGGGAGCGGGAGTTCGACCTCGACTGGCTCGCCGTTCCCGCCGTCGACGGACGGGCCGCTGGCCTGCTCACGGCCGCGCTGGCGGTGGTGGTCCTCACCCGGACCTACGTCGTCGGGAGCGTCTACCGGGGCGGCGATATCGTCTTCTCCGGCAACGACGCGTATTTTTACCGTTATCTGGTCGAACAGGTGGCCGCCGAAGCCAGCGGCGGTGCCGACTTCGCCGCGCTGTCGGTGCTCCCCACGGACGTGACCAAGGGCGAACCGTTGCTGGTCGCCACGCTGTGGTGGGTCGCCGAACTGCTGGGCGGGACCACCGAGACTATCGGTCACGTGCTCGCGTGGTACCCCGTCGTCTCGGCGGTCATCTCGGGCGTGTTCGTGTATCTGCTCGCCGTTCGGGTGACGAGTGACCGGCGCGTCGGGCTTGCGTCGGTGCTCTTTCTGGCGCTCATCCCCGGCCACGCGCTGCGGACGAGTCTGGGCTTTGCCGACCACCACGCCTTCGACTACCCCTGGCTGGGACTGACCGCCCTGGCGCTGCTGCTGGTCGTGACGACGGCACGGGACCGGGCGTCGCTGCGGTCGCCCGTGCCGTGGGCCGGCGGTGTCCTGCTGGGTGTCGGTATCACCGGGCAGGTACTGGCCTGGGAAGCCGGACCGCTCCTGATTGTCCCCGTCGGCGTCGTCGTCGCGGCGAAGACGCTGCTGGACGTCAAGGCCGGCCGGGCGCCCCTGCTTGCGAATCTCCCGCTCGTCGGCGGGACCGGCCTCGCCGCGGCGCTGGTCTGGACTGTCCACACGAACTGGGAGTGGCACACGGAACTTGTCGCGAGCACGCCGCTCCTGTTGTTCCTTGGCGTCTGTAGCGTCGTCGCGACCGCAGCGGTGGTTGCCAGAGCGGGTGGGACGGCGCGACAGCTCGCAGCCGTCGAGGGCGTCGCGTTCGTGGTGGGGCTGTTCACCGTCCGGTCGCTGTTCAGCGAGCGCTGGGACGAGGCGTTCAGTCGGACCGACGCGCTGTTCCGGAGCGACGCTATCGCCGAGACCGTCGGGCTGTTCGACCCCGGGACAATCGGCTTCCTGCTCCTGTTTGGCTTCGGGCTCGTCATGGCGCTGCCCGTGATGGTGCTTGGCGTCCAGTTCGCGACGCGGGACCGCGCCGACTGGCTGGTCGTGGCGGTCTACGCCTGGTACTTCCTCGGCCTCGCGGCTATCCAGGTCCGCTTCGTCGGTGAGCTCGCGACGTTCGCTGCGGTCTTTGCCGGCTACGCCTTCGTCTGGCTGGCCGCCAAAGTCGAACTGGCCCGCCCAGTGACCGGCGAACGGACGGCGGCCGTCACCGACGCGCTGGTCCCCGAGCCGCGAATGCTGGGGCTGCTCTGCGTGCTCTTCCTGCTCGTCGGGAGCCTCGGCCTCGTCCAGGTGCCGGTCAAGACGGGGCAGGTCACCGTCGACGGCGGGCAGTATCAGACGGCGACTGCCATCGAGCGTGACGCGTCCGAACACGGGCTGGAGCACCCTGAGAACTACGTCCTCAGCCAGTGGGGAAAGAACCGAATGTACAACTACTTCGTCAGCGGTGAGTCGCGGAGCTACGCCTACGCGCGGAACACCTACGAGCCGTTCGTCTCGTCCACGAACGAAAGCGAGTGGTACGACCGACTGCGTGGCAGGGTCGGCTACGTCGTCACAGAGTACCGCGCGGCCGAGCCCGAGACGATGCAGTCCCGCCTGCACACTCGGTACGGGAGTCGGAACGGATCGGTGGCGGGGCTGGGCCACTACCAGGCCGTCTATGCGACCGACAGCGGGTCACACAAGGCGTTCGCGCTGGTCCCCGGGGCCACGCTTTCCGGGACAGCCAGCCCGAACGCGACGGTGACCGCGACGGCGACTGTCTCCGTTCCCAACGGCGAGTTCGAGTACGTGCGACAGACCGCCGTAGACGCGGACGGGCGCTACGGGCTGGTCGTCGCCAACCCCGGCAACTACACCGTAGAGAGCGACGGCGAGACATCGACTGTGACCGTCAACGAGAGCGCCGTCCGGAACGGGACGAGGGTCACCGCCGACTAGACCCGGTCCGCGTGGTCCAGAGCAGAAGGCTCATTTTCGCCTCGCACGGAGGAGGCGATATGTGGCCCTGGGGACACGCCGCCGTCGGCTATCTGCTGTGTTCACTCTGGATTCGCAGCCGGTACGGCCGCGTCCCGACGGCCGGCCTCGTCCTCCCGCTGGCCGTCGGGACGCAGTTCCCCGACCTAATCGACAAGCCGCTCTCGTGGACGTTCGGCGTCCTCCCCTCGGGACGGGCGGGCGCCCACTCGCTACTGGTGGCCGTCCCGCTGCTGGCGCTGCTGTGGTGGCGTTTCAACACTCCCGCAGCCCGCCGGGCCTGGGCCGGCTTCGCCATCGGGTATCTCGTCCACCTCGCGACCGACGGCATCTACGCGTTCCTCGACGGCGAGTTCGCCGAGCTATCCTATCTGCTCTGGCCCGCCCTCGCGCTGCCGGCTTACGAGGAGTCGACCGGCATCCTCGCACACTTCCTCGCGGCGGATATCACGCCGAACCTGTTCGCCGAAGTCGTGTTGTTCGCCGCCGCGACGTTGCTCTGGGCGTTCGACGGCGCGCCCGGCCTCCGGGCAGTCGGCCGGTGGTGCAAGCGGCGGGCCGAGGGTACGGCAGCCGCACTCTCCAGCCGATGAGTCACTCGAGCCAACAAGAGTTTTACCCGGGGACGAACGACAGAGGAGCATGAAAGCAGTCGTACTCGCCGCCGGAGAGGGGACACGTCTCCGTCCGCTCACCGAGGACAAGCCCAAGGGGATGGTCGAGGTCGCCGGCAAACCCATCCTCACACACTGCTTCGAGCAGCTCATCGACCTCGGTGCGGAGGAGCTGCTGGTCGTGGTCGGCTACAAGAAACAGGCCATCATCAACCACTACGAGGACGAGTTCGACGGCGTTCCCATCACCTATACCCACCAGCGCGAACAGAAGGGGCTGGCCCACGCCCTGCTGACCGTTGAGGACGACGTCGACGACGACTTCATGCTGATGCTGGGCGATAACATCTTCAGCGCTAATCTCCAGGACGTGGTCAACCGCCAGCAGGAAGAGCGCGCCGACGCCGCGTTCCTGGTCGAGGAGGTCCCGTGGGACGAAGCCTCCCGGTACGGCGTCTGTGACACGAACAAGTACGGCGAAATAACGGAAGTCATCGAGAAACCCGAGGACCCGCCGTCGAATCTGGTGATGACCGGGTTCTATACGTTTACGCCGGCCATCTTCCACGCCTGCCACCTCGTCCAGCCGTCCAACCGGGACGAGTACGAGATATCGGACGCTATCGACCTGCTCCTTCACTCCGGTCGCACCATCGACGCCATCCGGATGGACGGCTGGCGCAACGACATCGGCTATCCCGAGGACCGCGACGAAGCAGAGGAGCGCTTGCAGGGCGAGGTCGACCCGGAGCTGGCGGCCGAGAACCTGGCCGCGAGCGAACAGTAGACAGCGAAACAGCGGGGACGGTGTTTCGCTGTGGCCCCGTCCTCTCCCATTACCGATGGCCACTGGCCGTCGCCCGCAGTTTCTAACCGAGTATAGAGACTGGATAACAGCCCGGTCACGCAGACGAACGACGGCCACAGCCGTCTCGGAATACGTAGTATCGATATCCCGACGAGCCACTGGAAAAACAGCGCCGTAACCGTCGTGTGTCTGGTTGCGGGCACTCCTCTCCGGTATCCCGCCGACGCTTCGTCCGTCGACAGGTAATCGACATCGAAACGCCATCGAGCGCGTCTCTCGATACCGAAGCCGTCACAGCTCGTTGTTTCAGACACGTGGAAGCGACACCAGCCAGCAGAGGGAACCAGATGCTCGTTTGCTGGTACGCTCCTCGTAACTAATTACTACCCAATCACCCCTCCGATAATGCAAATTCTCGTCACCGGTGGGGCGGGCTTCATCGGCGGTCACCTCGCCGAGCGGTTCGCTCGCGACGGGCACAGCGTCGTCGTCCTGGACAACTTCGACCCGTTCTACGACCTCGAGATCAAGGAACACAACGTCGAGACCGGACGCGAGGCCGCCACGGCGGGCGGCGGCAGCTACGAACTCGTGGAGGGTGACGTCCGCGACGCCGACCTCGTCACAGAGCTCGTGAGCGAGGCCGACTACGTCTACCATCAGGCCGCACAGGCGGGTGTGCGCCCCAGTGTCGAGAACCCCCGGAAGTACGACTCGGTCAACGTCGACGGGACGCTCAACCTGCTGGACGCCTGCCGCGACACCGGTATCGAGCGTTTTGTCATGGCCTCCTCCTCGTCGGTGTACGGGAAACCACGCTATTTACCATACGACGAGGAGCACCCGACGACGCCGGTCTCGCCCTACGGCGCCTCGAAGCTCTCGGCCGAGCGCTACGCCTGTTCCTACGGCGAGGTGTACGACTTCCCCGTGGTGGCACTGCGCTATTTCACCGTGTACGGTCCGCGAATGCGCCCCAACATGGCCATCTCGAACTTCGTCTCCCGGTGTATGAACGGGGAGCCGCCCGTGATATACGGAGACGGGATGCAGACGCGGGACTTCACGTTCATCGAGGATGTGGTGGAAGCGAACGTCACGCTACTCGAGGAGGACGCGGCCGACGGGCGGGCCGTGAATATCGGGTCGACGGACAACATCGAAATCAAGACGCTGGCTGCGGAGATTCGCGACCAGCTGGCCCCCGAGCTGGAGCTCGCGTACGCAGAGCGCCACGATGCCGATTCCGAGCACACCCACGCCGATACCGAGCTGGCCGGGGAGCTGCTGGGGTACGAGGCCAGTCACACGATTCGGGAGGGCGTCGGAAAGTTTATCGACTGGTACGAGGCGAATCGGGAGTGGTACGAACCGCTGGTTCGGCGGTCGTGAGACGAGGCCACGTCCAGGTCGGGGATAGGATAGGAGCCAGAGGACAGTAGTCACCTACTACTGTGGAACGGTGGGCGGGGACAAACGTTCTGTGACAGAATCATGTCTGATAGTCGACCTCGTAGTATTTTTATACTGTACTCCCAACCTATCTGGTAATGCAGTCAGGGTGGCGGTACCGGGTGGCGGCAATCTGTGGGGCAGTGGTGTTCGTCGCCGCCGCAGTCGTCCTCGCCAACACACCGCTCGTCCAGGCGGTCGTGACGACAGTCCCACCGCTCGACAACTTACAGCCGACCACGTTCTCCAACGGCGCGCTGACGGACCAGGTGGGCACGACAGTCGTGATAACGCTCGCCGTGCTGTGGCCGCTGTTCAAACCCCGGCCGCGGCGGATTCTCGACACCATCTCGCTGACGCACAAACGGGTGTTTCTCACTGCGGCCGTGCTGGCGACACTGGGGTATTTCGACTGGTCGTCGCGCCTGCCACGGACGACGCTCATCGCGACGATTGTCCTCCTCGCCGTCGTCCTCCCGCTGTGGTTCGTGACGATTCGACAGCGACCGCGCGTCTCCTCCCGGGCGATTATCGTGGGTGACGACATCGAGATTATGCGGACCCTCCACGACAGTTCCGAGGTGCCGATTCTGGGACTCGTCGCCCCGGCCGGCGTCCAGCACGGCGGTTCGGAGTACCGTATCGCCGACGGCGGCGTCACCATCGAGAGCCCGGACCAGCTCCCGCGCCTGGGCGGGCTCTCGCGACTCGACGAAGTGCTCGTGGAACACGATATCGACACCGTCCTGCTGGCGTTCGAACACCCCGACCGCGAGGAGTTCTTCGGCGCGCTCTCGGCGTGTTTCGAACACGGCGTGCAGGCGAAAGTCCACCGCGACCACGCCGACAGCGTCCTGGTCGCAGAATCGGCGGGCGCGGAACTCGTCGACACCCATCTGGAGCCGTGGGACTGGCAGGACTACGTCGTCAAACGCGCGTTCGACATCGCCTTCTCCGGGCTCGCGTTGCTGTGTCTCTCGCCGGTGATCGTCGCCATCGCGGCCGCAGTGAAGCTGGACTCTCCGGGGCCGGTACTGTACAGCCAGACGCGAACGGCCGCGTTCGGGGAGCGCTTTACCATCTACAAGTTCCGGAGCATGACGACCGGCCAAGAAACGACCACGCCAACTGGGGAAGACAACGACCGGATAACGCGTGTCGGTACATACCTCCGGCAGACACATCTCGACGAGATTCCACAGCTGTGGTCGATACTCGTCGGCGACATGAGCGTCGTCGGCCCACGCGCCGCCTGGACTGACGAAGAAGAGCACCTCGAAGCGGAGACAAACGAGTGGCGCAAGCGATGGTTCGTCAAACCCGGCCTGACCGGACTGGCACAGATAAACGGGATGACCAGCGAGCACCCCAGAGAGAAACTCCGCTACGACATCGAGTACATCCGGAAGCAGTCGTTCTGGTTCGACCTGAAAATTGTCACCAGGCAGCTGTACGGTGTGGGTGTGGACGTCGGACTACTGGTCTGGCGAAAAATACATCGACAGTAGCTGGGCGTGCAGTCCTCGCAAAAACACGACTGACCGATTGTGGCCAGCCCGACTCACGGAGCTAACGAGTCAGTACACGCCTGCATCGTGGAGATAAGCTTCTACGTACTCGTGGAGATCCGCAGGCGGGTCTGCAAACACATCGACGGCCTCGTGTTGCGAATCGAGCGTGAACGACTCACCCACAGTTCGGACGACAAACCCGTGTGGGACGTAGTGTTTTCCGCCAGCGTCGCCGAGTTCAGACGTTTCGTAGAGGTGTTCGTAGGCACCCAGCGACCGCTCGATAGTGACATCGATACCGAGTTCTGTCTCTGCGACTCGGTGGACGGCTGCCTCTAACCGCTCGCCTTTCCTGACCCGGCCACCAGGGACAAACCACTCTCCACTGGCGGGTTCGTTCGTTCGCTTGGTCAGCACAACTCCGTCATCGGTCAGGACGACCAAGTCGACCGAAACGATGGGGACCGAACGGACGACGGTCTCCCAGTCCCCATTTGAGATGTACCCCGGGTCGACCGGACCTGAGTTTGCTGTTTCCTCACCGCTAGTCACCGCGGTGAACACCTCCGGCCGGATACTCGTCTCGGGCGGACTCGTACCACTCTATCGTCTGTCGGAGCCCATCCTCGAAGTCGGTCTCCGCGTCCCAGCCGAAGTACGCCTCGGCACGGCTGATATCGAGCTTTCGCCGCGGCTGTCCGTCCGGCTTCGAGGTGTCCCACTCGATGTCGCCGTCGAACTCCGTCAGTTCCGCGATTTTCTCGATGAGGTCGCGGATGCTGATTTCCGCGCCGCTGCCGAGGTTGACCGGCTCGCTCCGGTCGAGTTCCTCGGTGGCGTCTAAGATGCCGCGGGCGGCGTCTTTTACGTAGAGGAACTCCCGGGTCGGTTCGCCGGTCCCCCACGCGGTAATCGCGTCGTCGCCGCGGTCGCGGGCCTCCAGACACTTGCGGATGATAGCAGGGATGACGTGGGCGGATTCGAGGTCGAAATCGTCCCGCGGACCATAGAGGTTCACCGGCATCAGATAGATGCTGTTGAAATCGTACTGCTTCCGGTAGGCCTTCGACTGCGTGAGGAGCGCCTTCTTCGCGATACCGTACGGGGCGTTCGTCTCTTCGGGGTACCCGTCGAAGAGGTCGTCCTCACTGAACGGGACCTCGGTGTGGTTCGGGTACGAGCAGATAGTCCCGAGGATAGTGAACTTCTCGACGTCGAACTTCCGGGCCATCTCCATGAGCTCGATACCCATGACGGCGTTGTCGTAGAAGTAGCGGCCGGGGTTCTTTCGGTTTGCGCCGATGCCACCGACAGTCGCTGCGAGATGGATTACAGTATCGGCTCCCGACTCGACGAACGCCTGTCGAATCGCGGCCCGCTCGCGCAGGTCGTAGTCGTTGCTACGTGGGACAAACACCTCGACATCGTCCGATCGCTCACGCAGTTCCTCGACGAGGTGGCTGCCAAGGAAGCCGCTCCCGCCCGTCACCATCACCGTTCGTCCGTCCCAGAACTCGTCGCTCATCGCCAGTCCACCCGTCCGTACCACGCCTGTTTGTTATTCGCGTACCAGTCGATAGTCTCTTTGATACCCTCACGCCAGGAGACCTGCGGTTCCCAGCCGGTCTCCTCGTGGAGCTTCTCGTAGCCGACCAACAGTTCCTCGACGTCACTGTCACCGGGCCGGTAGCGGTCGTCGGCTTGGACAATCTCGGGGCGCTCCCAGTAGCCGTGTTCGTCGCCGACTTCCAGAATAGTCTCGGTCCACTCGCGCATGGAGATGTTCTCACCGTAGCCATAGACGTACTGCTCACCGGGGTTGCCACCGAGAGCGACGTGGAGGTGTCCACGGACGCCGTCGCTGACGTAGCACATATCCCGCTTTGGCTGGAGATTCCCGAGTTCGACGATATCCCGTTCGAGCGCCTGCGTGATGATAGTCCCAGTAATGTAGCGGGGGTTCTGGCGCGGCCCGTAATTGTTGAACATCCGCGTCGTGACCGTCGGCAGCCCGTACGCGTCGTTGTAGTTCATCGTGAGGAAGTCGGCGGCAAGCTTCGATGTCGCGTAGATGCTCGTCGGATTGACCGGCGAGCGCTCGGAGAGGAGGACGCGGCCGTCGTCCTCGTACTCGTGGTTGTCGGCCATCTCCTCTTTGACGTTGCCGTACTCCTCGCTCGTCCCTGCGGTGTCGAACTTCGCGATGTCGAGGTCAAGGTCGACGACGGACTGCAGGAGGTTGAGCGTCCCCGTGACGTTGGTGTCGACGGTCTCGTAGGGCCGGTCCCACGACTCGCCGACGTGGGCCTGAGCCGCGAGGTGGAAAATGAGCGTCTCGCTGTGGTCGGTAAATGTCTTCAGGGCGCGTTCGACGGAGTGCTTGTCCCTGAGGTCGCCGCGGTGGACGGTGATGTCGTCGCGCAGGTGGCGGATGTTGTTCAGTTCGCCACTGGAAGTGGCGCGAACGAACACGTGTACGTCTGCGCCGTGTTCAACGAGTGTGTCAACGAGGTGTGAGCCAACGAAACCGTCGCCGCCCGTGACAAAGACGGGCCGGTCGTCAAGTTCGGACTGGATATCCATCTGATTAGCCACACGTCTCGTTTCGGCCTGTATTTTTCTTTCTATTACGGAGCGATGGAGCAGCTATCTCGGCTTCGAAGACCCCAAGTCCCGTACGAGGCGCTCGTAGGCGTCGATAGCTACCTCCTGCTCGAACTCGGACTCGAATACTTCGCGGGCCCGAGTTCCCATCCGGTCGACTGCTGCCGCGTCACTCTTGAGCTTCCGGACAGCCTCAGCGACTGCCTCTGGGTTGTCCGGTTCGACGTGGATACCACAGCCAGTACGCTTGACGACACGGGCGACCTCAGTATCGGGTGTCGTTATCGCCAAAACGGCCTGCCCACTGGCAAGCGCTGAATAGAGTTTGCTCGACACACAGAGCCCTTCGACACCCTTCGCCATGGTAACGACGGCGACGTCGGCCGATGTCAGTGATTGAGGGAGTTTGTCGAACGGCTGGTACGGGAGAAAACGGACAGAGTCGAGGTCAAGACGCTTCGAACGCGCCTGTAACTCTGATTTTTTTCCGCCCTCTCCAATGAAGACGAATTCGAAGTCATCGACGCCTTCGCCTTCGAGTTTGTCCGCCGCCTCGACGAGACTCTCCAAGTCGTGATGCTGACCGAGGTTCCCGGAGTACAGGATAGTAAAGACCTCACCGAACCCATGTTCCCGTGCGAAATCATTCTCCGATTTGTCCATGGGCGTGATAAACTCGCCGTCTTCCCAGTTGTGGATAACTGTGACGGGAATGTCTCCATACCGGTTGCGGAGTTCGTCAGCCATAGAGTCCCCAATGGTTACGGTCTCTACTGCCCGCCGGTACGCCCGCCGGTTCAGCCACTCCCAGACATCGGCGACCCGGCTTCCGGGCGAGAGATATCCCAGTTCGACAGCCATCGCAGGGTAGAGGTCCATCACGATAGGAACCGGCTGATAGCCACGCAGACGGAGCGGCCAGCTAGCGAGCGGAAGGAACGTCGGCGCTGTCGGTAACAGTAAGACGTCGCCAGGTCGGCGGCCAAGCAGATAAAAGAAGGCAACGAGGAAGAAACTTAGCTCGTTACACATTCGTTTCGCGATTCCCTCCTGCCGGTCGAACCGAGTCGCGGGCAGGCGGCGAATCGCCACACCATCTCGAACCTCCCGTTTCGGCGCGTCTGTCGCTCGGTCTTCTTCCGTATACGACGGCTGGGTCGTGATTACCGTGACGTCCACGCCGCGGTCGGCAAGTCCGACAGCGAGCTCCGAGAGAATCGTCGAGTTAGCCGAGCTGTCGGGAGTGAAAACCTGAGAGACCAGCGTAACAGAGGGTTTCTTCCCACCAGTAGACGACATGCCCCCCACTGATAGGTGCGAGCCGATAAGCTATTCGAACACTGTTCCGGGACGGCGTCAATTCTCGGTGACTGCGCTCCGGTACACCGCTTCGTGGGCGTCCGCACAGGCTGCGAGAGAAAACTGTTCCTCGACACGGGCGCGTCCGTTAGACGCCCGTTCAGTTCGGTCTGCAGCCGAAAGTGCAGACTCAATGGCCGCTGCGAGCGCGGCGGAGTCCTCTGGCGGAACGACCCATCCGTACTTCGGGCCGGGAATCTGTTCCCGGACACCCCCAACGTCGGTTGCGATGACGGGACACTCCATAGCCATCGCTTCGAGGACGACCATCGGACAGGCCTCCGTTACCGAGGCCAGCACGAAGATGTCGAACGCAGAGAGCAGAGCCGGAATATCGGTTCGCCAGCCGGTGAACGTGACCCGAGCGTCGATACCGAACTCGGAGAGTTTGGCTTGGAGGTCATCGTAGTACCCCTGCTGGGAGTCGAGTTGCTTCCCGACCACAACCAAGTGGGCTGGGCCACCGATGTCAGAAAATGCTTCGACGAGGTACTCGTGGCCTTTTGCCGGGTTGATATTCCCCACGGTCCCGACAATCGGAACCCCCGCTTCGATACCCAACTCCGAGCGGAGCGTATCCGACGAAGCGCCGACCTTAGTGGGGTCGAACCGGTCCAGGTCCACTGGGGCGTACACTGTCGCCGTCTGGGTTGCCTCGTCGAAGAAGTAGTCCGCGACAGCGTTGGCAGCCACGACGATCTCGTCGGCCCATCGTCGTGCGAGGGTAGCCGAGAGCTGTTTCAGGGGCGTCGGCGTGAGCGTGTCGTTAAAATGCCAGACCAGAGCCGCATCTGAGCGGGCAGCTGCAAGAGCCACGGCGTAGTTCAGCGGTCCGTTGACGTGAACGACGTCGATATCGTACTCGTCGATAGTTTCTGCCGCAGTCCGTACACATCCTGCAAAGCCGGTGAGGAACCGGAGGTTTGCACCGACGAGTCTCGGAGAACGAATCCGTGGCTGGTCGATACGGCGACACTCGAAGCCATCTTCACGGGCACGATCGACGAATCGGTCGTCGCCTCGTGGTACGAGAAAGACTGTCTCGATACCCTGTGGTCGGAGCTTTTTCGCGACCGAGAGCGAGCGTTGTAACGGCCCCCCAAATCGGGGGTCCGGAGCGTTACTGAGAACGCGCATACGTCTGTCTCAACAGGACAGGTAGAGTCGGTCGTAGGTGTAACTGTGTGGTCCACATCAGTTTAAGTATCCTAGGTCTCGGAGTCGTTCTGTCTCTGCCTCGGATAAGTCTCGCCTCTCTCCCCTTCGTGCGTCAGATTTTGCCCGTTCAAGGACTGACTGGGCTTGGTCATCATCGAACCCGGGGTTGCCAAACGTCTGTTGGCCCCACCAGTGAGACCGGAAACACTCCCCGATATGGCGGCGCATATATCGCCGCTTGGAACTGCGGAACAGTTTCCCCAGCAACACGCTGTACCGGTCAAGCCTCGAACTGTCAGTTCGGACCCACCCGCCACCGCTGTCCCAGACGCCTTCGTATCCGAGGCGTCCAGATATGCCGGGTATCTTGTCGGGAAGGAACTGGTTTTCCCAGAAGCACGGTCGCGGGGTGTCCGAGAGTGCCTCGACGAGGCTTTTCCCGTCGAATTGGTCCCAGTCAGCGTCACGCCCGAGCGCTGTAAGGATCGTCGGGAAAAGGTCCGTATGATGGAAACTCGTGTCACCGAGTGTCTCTTGGGGGACATCGGGGTGTCGGAAAATAGTCGGGACGTACACCAGTTCCGGACGCATCGGGTCGTTGTGACCCAGCGCCCCGCCCTCACCGAGTAGTTCCCCGTGGTCCGAAGTGTAAATTACCAGCGTCTCTTCGAGTATTCCGCGTTCGGCCAACTCCTTGATGCGGCTCTCGAACACTTCGATATCGAGTTCGATACTCCGTTCGTAGTCAGCTTGGATAGTCTGTCGGTCGCCACCTCTGTCCTCGAAGTATTCCACCGCAGTACCGGTGTGGTCGCCGTATGGTGCGTGTCCACCAGGGCCCCGCTCCATCGTAACGAACGGCGGCTCCAGTCCCTCGAAGGGAGACGAGACTGCATCTGGCTCGGTATTAAGTACAGAATGTATTGGGTCAACATCGCTACCGTGATACTCGGTCGCATATGCGAAGATGGAGTTCAGAAACCGAGTGTCGACACCTGGGAGATCGAAAAGACGGGTTAGACTCTCCGGCAGCCGGTCGTTGAACGACCGGACGCCGTGGGTCGGTGGATAACACCCGGTGGCGAGTGACGCGAACGATGCCGGGCTATGTGTGGAACTGGCGACTGTTCGGACCGAAGCACCCTGATTCGCAAACTCAGCAGGGATAGCATCTGCACGAACCGCATCACCGACGTAGACGAAGACGTTCGAAACCGAGAGGTCTCTGAACGACGCTCGAAGAGAGTTAGCTACCATGGTCTTCCTGAAATTTGTTTAACAGTTCGATGATTGGAGATACATTCTGGGTTTCCCTTTGAAGCGTCACTATTTCCATTCATCGGCCAGAGATATACAAACGGCGGTTTTATTTCAATATCCAGTGAGTTATTAAAAACTCTAAAACCAGGGTGGCGATGGCAGGATACTAGTTTATTCATAGTAGCAACTTCCATGAGTTCACCGACGGTATATCGACGGTGAAAACAGCTCAGGCAATGGCTCGAGACGGGCATTAACCTGAATACTTGAGTAAGAGTCAAAAAGAGCGTCGGTAGATTAGTATAACAACCTCGCATAGTTACATTACTGGATTTCGGTGAGTATTTTTTTTACAGAGCAGTGGAAATCCGCACCAATTTGCCGATCATTATTTTGAGTCTCAACCCTACTCTTTGCTGCATCACCTATGGAAGCAGCACGTTCAGAATCATCCAATAAATACTTTATAGAATCTCGAAGCGAGCCTGGATTGGAATTAATATCAACTAAAAAACCATCGACACCATTGTCAATCTGTTCTGGCAGACCACATGCATCATTCGTTACCCTGGGTAATCCTGCAGCAGCAGCCTCAAGCACAACATTTGGATATCCATCATTATACGAAACGTACGTGAAAATGTCGCAACTAGGATATAATTTCTCAACTTCATCCACGTAGCCGAGTAAATGTATATTATTAATGTCTAATGATTTGACATAATGTTCGATTTTAGATAAATATTGACCGCCACCAGCTATGATGTAAACGACATCTTCATGTTCCTCCAGCAACGGTCTGATTTCTTCAATTACATCCATAACACCCTCATATTTGGCCGGGAACTTGAGATTAGTGACGGTCAAGATGACTTGTTTAGATTTTTCTATATCTAAGCTGAGGTTTGTGTCGGATTCATTTACATATGGGTTTGGTTTTACTGGAGAATGAACAACCTGAACACACGATTTGTTACAGCCAGTCTTGCGGATGGTCTTTTCTTTTAAATCCTCTGAGACAGTTATATATCCAACAGCCCCCAATTGAACAATAGAAGAAATTACGCTACGAAGCACATATTTTGCAAGTTTTCGGAACGATTTTTGATTCCAATATTGCCTCCTTCGTTTTTTATTTCTCAGCCATATATTCCCGCCAAGTCGGACCACAACCGGAGTTCTAGTAACCTGGCCAGTGGCCACAACCAATAGCCCCAACAAATTCATCCCATTAACCACTATAGTATCATAGTCTCCAGAATTAATCGTTTTAAATATATTTATGAGTAAACATATATACTTTTTTATAAAGGGTTTAGAGTTATCCAAAACAATCGCTCTCGAACCATTAACAGTTTTAATCGGATCGGCTGTCTTAGATGGACGATGTGCAGTAATCAGTAATATATTAAAATCATCAACCATCATTAATCACCATCTTCTTGTCCAGGCTCAGATCCCGAAAGTCGATAAAGAGAGAAAACAAGGGCACTGGAAATGAAAAACTGATGTCTTGATAAAAGTGGCTGGAAGATGCCGAAGCACAAAAGTAAGACGTAAACCCAACCGATGGAGGCGAACTCACTTGCACGTACCCTATTTCCAATTTGCAACAATCCCTTATACGTCCATATAAGGGGAAAGGATATTATCAAGGTTATGAATATTGCTCCGAGTACACCTAATTCAGTTAGAAGCTTGAATATAGGGTTATGAGGGTTCGGATAGTAATTTTGTCCCGAATATTCAGCATATACAGTACCAAAGTTGTTGAATCCAACACCTGTCAATAAGTTATGCGGCTCACTAATTATATACCAAACAGTAATATAGATGCGTGAGCGAACCGGACCTGGCTCAGAAAGATCTCCTTGGATTAAATAAGTCAATTCTAATACGGACCGCTCTACCAATCTTCCAAAAATCGAGGGTTCAAACAGAAGGATAATTGGCATAAATGAGATTGAAAGTGTAAGAGCGGCTCTAGCAACAGTTTGTGATTGCTGCCATCCAATCTGTTTATGATTGAGAATTGCTAAACCAACAAGATAGAAACCCAAGACCAAGAATGGGCTCCGAGAGCCTGAAAGCAGGATTACGATGATGCCACTGGCCAATATAAAAACTCCGACAAGTCGCTTATAAATCGTGTCGCCATGATAAAAATAGTGAGTAGCAATTGGAAATGCGGTGAGTAATGTTATTGAGTGTATGTTAATATTTGAATCAAATGGGAAGTTCCGGAAGTAGCCTATAGAAGGTCCGCCAGCTGGTGGATATATTAGTGTAATTGCGGTGATTATTATAATGCTAAATATGGGGAGAAACACCAGGAAACCTATCCAATACTTAATTTGCTTCCTATCTCTAACTGTTGAGACTAAAATACCGAAGGCCGCCCAGGAGAGGACTTGGAATTTTAGAAGCTGAATAAGCCTTACTGTGGATTTAGCCCAAAGAATGCTAATCAATGCAAATATTAGAATTACTGTCAGCATTTGTAGCTGCCTATTGAAAATTATTTGTTTTTCTACTGCAATCAAATGGAGGGCGGAAAATGATAGCGATAATAAGCAGATGCTTAATATTATATTTTGAACAGTAAAAAGAGGATTCAAGCTGACCGGGCGCCCCAACAGCTGATATGAAATGAATGAAATATAAAAAGTCATTAACATTGCTGTCCTAAAGCTCCGGCCACGCTCAATTAAGTCGGCTTTCATAATTTAAATCATTATTAGCAATTTGGTTACACCATAGTGAAAGGCCTCAAGTGTATCCCAATGCTTTCAATTGATCATCTCTATCGATAGATTGTTCCTGAGTTGATTCTGTTGGCTCAGAATCTTTATTTATTACAGCCCATGGAACACATCGAAGGTTCTTATGATAAACCCCGTTTGGGTGGCCATAGATTTTGAGGGGGGACCCTGCTGGATATTCGCCGAATAGGTTTCCGTGATCAGATGTTAGCACAGTTTTCCCATCTAAGCTTTCTGCAAGCGGAAGAGCAACTTCCAACACAGTTTCAAGATTTGATTCATATCCCTCCCAGCATTGTTCACTGTCCACTAGATTCAGTGCTAAACCGTCCCATACATTGTCGGCCTTTCCAGACACATCAAGTTCAATTTCGTCAGTCCCCTGAAACGAGGTGAATCGAAGATCCGGATATCCGATAAATGGATAATGAGGTTGCATGAAGTGGACTATCAAACGCATCTCTGGATGCTCCTTTGCAGCTTCAATCGCGGCTTCAGCTACCTTTTCTGGTGGGACAGTAGCTATCTCTGTATTAAAATCGTTCTTCCAAACTTCAATGAAGCGGCCAACTGCAGTGCCAATTTCTCTTGAGACAACTGGGGATGCATTGATATAAATAACATCACTAGCAGCATCTCCATTGAAATTTTTTTGCGCCCATTCGCGTGTACCACTAGCTTTGCTTTGGCGAGTTCCGTATGAATCAAACTGGTCTAGGTTTGCAGTTTGTTCGAATAAATCTGTCCGACAGGCGTCCAAAATGAATAGATTGTCCCAATCTTCGTCAAGGATCTCAACTGCATTTTCATCATCATAGACTTGTTGATGTATTGGAGCAAGAATTCGGTCAGCGAATTGAGCACGCATCCATGCCTCGTTATCGATATTAGAAAGGAATTTTTTTACAGTATTTGATAGGCCCGAAATATTGCTAAGTGACATGGTGGATGTAACTTAGAAAGCTATCACAGGAAATATTCCTTGCGGTGTAGTCGGTACCAAGCAAATGGTGCTTTTACAATCTATATTCTCATGTACTCACGGAGAGCTGACCTAAGCACATCGAACGAGATACCGGTTCGAGACTCAACCGCATCAATGATAGCAGTATCTTCTTTTTGTAGACCATTCAAAAGATACACTACTACTCCTGTACAGACGGTAGCTACAAAAGCAGAAATGAAAATACTTAGAACAGAGATTGGAATTAGAGCCTGTAAAACCCATATAATCGGGAGTATGCAAACTGGGAGGCCGACATAGATTCGGATAAGACGTTTAGAAATTGGAGTTACATCTGCGAGATAGTATAAGAGTATATAAACAACAACCGTCACAGCGACAAAAGATAGTAGAGACGCGAGCGCTGCGCCAATATGCCCATAAAGGGGTATAAAAAAGGCGTTCAGCACGATATTCAATAATAGGACGATAAGATTTGATAGGAGCACGTATCGTGGAAATCCTAATGCAGATAGTGTTTCACGATTTCGACCAGCAGCCACGTGCGTCATGAACCCGATCGAAAGTAGTGATAAGGCAGTTCCACCTGCTCGATATTGATTGCCAAGTACTAATCCCAAGATTTCGTGGGAGTGGATTATTAATACAGCAAATAATGGGAAAGTTAGAATGTAAGCCCACTTTGAGACAACTTGATAGATTGTGCTAACGTCGCTATCGTCGTCAACATCTAACCTAGATACAATTGGTAAATAGATAAATCCAAATGATGATAAAATTATGAGTAAGCTTGAAGCAATGGAGTACCCTGCACTATAAAGCCCAACCTCGTAGGAGCTAGTAAAGGCACCCAACATAAAAGTATCAACTTTAGTTAATAAAGTGGCAACAACTGCAGAAACCATGAGTGGCGCAGAGTATGTTAGTAATTCTTTAGACGGGGGCTGATATTCCCCAATTAGTGTTAAGAGTTTATTAGAAAAGGAATTGGATAGAACAAAAGCTAAAATTAGCGCTGTGATATAGGAGATCCAAACAGAGTTGATTCCGATTCCAAAGACTATCAAACCCCACATAAAAGCTAGACGAGAAACTGGGTAAAAAATGTCTTCCACATACACTTTATATCGAGTGTTTTCGAGTCCTCGAATGCCAGACACCATTACTTGAAGGAGAGCAAAAAGAGGAATACAAATAAAGAAGCCCCAAAGAGCCAATTTGGGAATTGCTCTGTCAAATAGTGCTTGCTGGAGAAATCCTGTCATAACAACCAATATAAGGCTGACAAGAATTGCAATTATACCAGTGATAATTAGACTGCTAAATAATATTCCGCGCTGTATCTTTTTATCTTCAGAACGTGGTAAGTAGCGCGGTACCCCCTGAGTCAGTCCTACAGAAGATACCGTTGCACCAAGCGCAAAAATCGCAATTGCGAGGTTTATTTCGCCGAATTGAGCAACAGAAAACGTCCTACCAATCAACAGTTTTTCCAACAATACAATTCCTTTGCTCAGCAAGCCGCCGAATAAAACAAATACAGCGCTATTGAAAACGGTGGAAAGTTCGTCTGTAATCGGAGCCATAGTTAGAGATAACCAAGATCATTCAACCGGTTCTCCACGGTAGCAGAATTTATTTCCCCGTCTTTATTTTTAGGAGGTTCAGCGGAGATACTTTTTCGGAAACCATCCGTCACTACAAGCCAAGGGACATTGACTAGTTTTGAATGATATAGCCCACATGGGTGCCCCCACTCATGGATAGGTATCGGGAAAGCTCGTTCAGCAACAAGATTTCCGTGGTCAGCAGTAACAATGGTTCGGCCAGAGAGATCATCAAGAAGGTCTTTTACACTACTCAGAACAGGGCGTAGATTTGAATTATATGCTTCCCAAACAACATTGGGCGAAATGTCAAGAGAGCCAATAAAAATCCTGAACCAGAACCGAATCTGATCCTCGGTCCGCTGATCCGGGTCCGTGTGGAGCTGCTGCTTATCAAATGAGGTGTCAGAACCAATAAAAGGGTAATGGGGTTGAATATAGTGTACAAGCAGGCGCTTATTTGGATATTTTTTAGCTGCTTTACGAGCATATTCTGATGTAGTTTCAGGTAAAACAGTTCCGTACTCATCATCCCAACCATCCTCTTGCCAAACATTAATCACGTCGTGGAATTCAGCATTAAGTTCATCGCGATTTCGATGGTAAACAGGATTCGCGGTAACATAGACAGTGTCATGTAATTCCTGGTTGGCTATATTCGCATGAAGGAACTCTATAGTACAGGATCCAGATGACTGCACCTTAGAAAGCTCTCCAGAAATATTAGAAAACTTAGAGAACATATCGAAACGGCATGCGTCAAGTAACAGCATATTATCCCAATCTTCTTCAATGAAATTGAGCCCATCATCATTAAATCGAGTTTGATTACTGACTCGGTAGTAACGGAGGTTTAATTCTCTGACAGCCAATTTGGGTTTCTGAATGGCCTTTCGAAGGTTCGTCACAGCAGTTCTCAGAGACATTTGAACGAGGTGTACGGGAGTACAGAGGCACGCAGTAATAGGTTATTGGATTCAAAATCTGTGAACCCAATGTATAGAAACAGGCGTTTTACTCCGTTCAAAAATTGGATCCTATATCAGTCTTCCACCACACATCAGATTCTACTTGTAGTCGTGATAGACCCATATTAAACACATATATGGTCTACTAAAACGGTGTAGCAAGTTGCGCACGTCTGGGCAATTATTTTCTCAACAAGCGAAAAACCCATACCCCGCCCAATAAACGTCCTCGTATGGATTCCCTCGGTGGCCCGTCTGGCGGACTCATCGACGACGAGGGCAATCTCTTCGGGGTCGTCAACGTCGTCGATGCGCTCGTCGTCTTGCTCGTTCTTGCAGTCGCTGTCGCCGGCATCGGACTGGTACTCTCTGGTGGAGAACAGACTGACGCAGGCCCGGAGACAGGCACAGCGTTCGTCACGCTGGACCTCGGCACGCAACCGGATTACATCGTCACCGCGCTCAACGAAGGCGATACAGTGAACGCGACCAAGGGGTCGAACCTGACGATTACCGACCTCTACCTCGCGCCACAGGGAGATCAGACACGTGTAATCGCTCAGGTCCGACTCCAGGGCATCGACCGAAACGATAGTATCGACTACGCCGGGGCCCCGCCGCGTCTCGGTCGGAGCCTGAGCATAAATACGTCACAGTACGACGTCAAGGGGAAGATAAGCGATATCGGTGGCGAGTCAAGCCTCGACAGCAGCTCCACGAGTGTCGTTCTCCGGCAGACGGTTTCGGCGGACGATGCGAGCGCAGTCACGCCCGGTGACGAAATCGACGTCGGCGGCCGCACCGCTGCAACCGTCGAGGACGTGGCGGTGTACCCGACGTCGAACCCGAACAGGCGAGTCCTGCTAGTCGAAGCCAACGTGTCCAGTTACACCCAGCAGGGCACCGAGCGATTCGGCGCGACGGCACTTCGTGCCGGACAAAGAGTGCGGCTCCCGACAGCAGAGTACACCATCAACGGTCGCATCGTGCGAGTCGGCAGCGGGCTCGACACAGGCACCACCACCGTCTTGCTCAGTGATAGAGTCTCGGCAACCGACGCGAGCGAGGTCACTCCCGGTGACGAGGTCAGCGTCGCCGGCTATACTGCAGCGACCGTCGAGGACGTGGCCGTCTATCCAACTACGAATCCAGATCGGCGCCGGGTCCTGGTCGAAGCCAACGTGTCCAGTTACACCCAGCAGGACAGCCGTCGCTTCGGCAGGACAGATCTCAGGACCGGCCAACGGATGACGCTGCCGACGGAGGAGTACACTATCGACGGCCGCATCGAGCAGGTCGATACCAGTCTCCAGAGCAGGGCCCTAACCAACCGAACGGTAACGCTCGAGCTATCGGAAGTGTCCGAGGAGACCGCG
Organism: Haloarcula rara; assembly: GCF_029338235.1. Taxonomy (GTDB): domain Archaea; phylum Halobacteriota; class Halobacteria; order Halobacteriales; family Haloarculaceae; genus Haloarcula; species Haloarcula rara. Next base: position 2,045,759 of record NZ_CP119785.1, on the reverse strand, counting down.
AACGCGATTCGACCGGGCCAGACCGAGCAGGCTGGGACCGTCCCGACGGCGTACGTGAGGGATGTCGACAGGGAGCCGACACCGATTATCTCGACTGCCCAGGACGGGACTATCGTCGTCAACGACCATCCGACGTTGCGTGACGTCACGCTCACGACCGAGCTCAGAGTCAGCGAGACGGACGGCGGCGTCGAGTTCAGAGGGGAACGGATACAGTACGGCTCGACGGTCGTGCTCGACCTCGGTCCGGTCACTGTGCGAACGGAAGTCGTCGACATCGGGCGATGACCCATGGTTTGGGACCAGTCCAGAACCGCGCGTCTACTCCGGGGGGCAACAGCAGCAGTTGGGCGAGCGAGCGAGGGGTCGATACTCGTCGGCGCGGCGAAGCGCCTCACAGGCCGCATGGAAACGATAGTCCGTCACTCCTACTGCTTCCGCTGGCTGACCGCTGAGCCGGACCCCGATGTCATCGTCATCGACCTGCGGGTGACACGCACTATCGGCCCGTTCGTTCGGCTGCTGGAGATGGTGCTTGATCCCGTCGAACGAGCGTGGGCAGACTCGCACATAGCGTCGACCGTGACCGCCATCGGCGCGGCGCTAGCAGACTCTCGAACGGGACAGCTGCTCGCCGCGTTGCTCGAACCACCGGAGCCGCCCGCAGAAGACGAAGAGCAGATTGAGTAGCGATTCGCGGGTTCGGAGACGTCTCCTATTCGACCGTCACGCTTTTCGCCAGATTCCGCGGTTTGTCGATGTGCTGCCTGAACCCGGCGGCAGTCCGTCTCTCAATCGTCTCTAGAATCACTGATTCGTTTGATTCGTCGGTACTGCTCCGGGGAAATGTCGGTGTCACGAGCCGATTCGAGCTGCGTATTGACGAGTCGGTTGAGCTGTGGCCCCCACGTCTCCGACGGGTTCGACTCGATATACTCGACCCAGTGTTTGATCTGTTCGAGTCGCTGCGTTCTGTTAGCCTCGTGTTTTTTCGCGAGCGACTCACGTTCGCTGGAGTCTGTCATATGCCTCTCTTACCTCCAGTTCTCTCACCCAGTGTTCGAGTTCAGGACGGCTAAGCGTTTCGCCGAACAAGACGGTGGTGTTTAGTTTAGCAGCGAGTGGTTCCGAGAGCCAGAAAGCCCCCGCGTTCTCGACTCGCGCGACTCGCTGCGCGCCATCGGTGCTTGTAATCTGAAAATCGCGACGCGATTTTCATTATCTCGAAAGACGCTCCGCGTCTTTCGGCGACTTCGTCGTGCTTCGTCGAGAACGCGGCCCCTTTCAGTCCCGCCCATGCCGGCTGGCCGACCGGCTACGGGCGGGACTGAAAGGGGCGGCTGGCTGAACGACGGCGGGCGACGCAAGCACCGCAGGCCGGAGGCCAAGGAGCACAGCGAGCCCCCCGAGTTCAGCCAGCCGGGGCTTTCTGGCTGTTCGCGCTCCGAGCCGCCTAACTAAACACTGCCAACAAGACGTACAGATGGGGCGCATCCTCGAAATATTTCTGCGTATCCAAGTACAATTTATACGGAATCTGGAGTTCAAGTAGCCCCTCACAGCTTCACTTCCCTCGTTGCTCGTATTCAGTCTACTCCACGGTCACGCTTTTCGCTAGGTTCCGCGGCTTGTCGATGTTCCGCCCGAGCTTCGCCGCGGTGTGATAGGACAGCAGCTGCAGGTGGGCGTTCGCGAGCACAGCGGCCGCCCGCTCGTGGGTCTCGGGAATCTCCAGCACGTGGTCGGCGTACCGGTGCACGTCGGTCTGGCCGTCCGTGATCGCCACCACCGGTGCGTCACGAGCTTCCACTTCCTTGACGTTGCCCACGGTCTTGCGGGCCTTCTCGTCGTCGCCGATGACCACGGCGAAGACGGGCGTCTCCGAGGTGACGAGCGCAAGCGGGCCGTGTTTGAGCTCGCCGGCGGCAAAGCCCTCGGCGTGTTTGTAGGTGATTTCCTTCATCTTCAGGGCGCCCTCCAGTGCGACCGGGAACTGGAGCCCGCGGCCGATGAAGAAGTACGCGCCGGCGTCGGCGTACATCTCGGCGACCGCCTCGGCGCGTGACTCATCGAGGATGCGCTGGAGGTCCGCGGGCAGTTCCCGCAGGGCGTTGATGACCTCGCGGGCGTCGTCGGAGTTGGTCATCCCCAGCGTGAGCAGGTTCAGCGCGGCCAGTTGCGAGGAGAAGGTCTTGCTCGCGGCGACGCCAATTTCGGGGCCGGCACGGATGTAGAAGGCGTGGTCGCACTCGCGGGCGGCCGTCGAGCCGACCGTGTTGGTGACCACGAGCGTTCGGGCGCCGCGTTTCTGGGCCGCCCGCAGCGCCGAGAGCGTGTCGGCCGTCTCGCCGCTCTGGGTGACGCCGATGACCAGGGCGTCGCCGATGGGCGGCACCGAGGTGGCGAACTCGCTTGCGAGGAAGGCCTGGGCCGGGATGCCGGCCTCGCGGAACAGCTGGGCGCCGTACAGCGCGGCGTGATAGGAGGTCCCGCAGGCGACGAACTGGACGCCGGTCGGCGAGAGGTCGCCTAAATCATCGAGGTCGACAGTGCCGGCCATCTCGTCGACGCGCTCGCGCAGGCACTGCCGCAGTGCGCGGGGCTGTTCGTGAATCTCCTTTATCATGTAGTGGTCGTACCCGCTTTTCCCGGTCTCCTCGGGGTCCCAGTCGACGGTGTCGACGTCCTTCTCGACGACGAGACCGTCCGAATCGGTGACCTCCCAGCCGCTCGAATCGAGCCGAGCGAACTCGCCATCGGCGAGATAGACGACCTGGTCGGTGAAATCGCGGAACGCGGGGACGTCGCTGGCGAGGTAGGTCGCGCCGTCGTCAAGTCCCAGAACGAGCGGGGAGTCGTGGCGGGCCGCGAAGATGGCCTCGGTGCCGGCGACGACGGCCGCGATGGCGTAGCTGCCCTCGAGGCGGGCGATGGCCTGGCGGAACGCCGCCTCGGGTTCGGCGCCCTCGGCCCGGGCGTCCTCGATGAGGTGGGGGACAACCTCGGTGTCCGTATCGGAGGTGAAGGTGTGACCGGCCGCGACCAGCTCGTCGCGCAGGCTCTGGTAATTCTCGATGATGCCGTTGTGGACGACGGCCACGTCACCCTGGCAGTCCTGGTGGGGGTGGGAGTTCGCGTCGGTCGGCGGCCCGTGCGTGCTCCAGCGGGTGTGGCCGATACCGACCGAGCCGGACAGCGCGGCGCTCTCCAGGGCGTCCCGGAGGTCCGCTATCTTCCCCGATTTCTTGCACAGCGACACCCGCTCGTCGGCCATCGCCACGCCAGCCGAGTCGTAGCCGCGGTACTCCAGCTTCGAGAGGCCATGCACCAGCGTCTCCAACGTCTCGGACCCGCGGCCGACACAGCCGATAATTCCGCACATCAGCGGGTCACCTCCGCGCCCTCCGCGACGTTGCCACGCACGGTTACGCCCACGTCGAGGCGGGCCTTCGGGCCGACCAGCGACCCCGGCGTGAAGCTGACGTTGCCGCGGGCCCGGGCCCGGTCGGCGATGACCGCACCAAGGCGTTGTTCCTCGAAGATGTTCGTCCCGACCTGGACGTCGGCCGGGCCGGCGGGGACCACCGTACTCGCCCCGAGGTGGACGTCCTGCCCGGTGACGGTGTCCATGAGCGTCGACCCGGGGTCGATACGCGTGTCCGCGTCGATGACGCTGTCCTGGACGACGGCGTTCGAGCCGACGGTGACGTTACTGCCAAGCGCCGTGTTCGGGCCGATGACGGCGTCGGGCCCGACCTCACAGTCCTGGCCGACGACGACCGGCCCCTGGAGGACGGCCTCGCGGTGGACCCGCGCCGAATCGGCAATCCAGACGCCGTCGCTGCGGGCCGCCTCGACGACGCGGCCCCGGGACAGTACCTCGCGAGCCACGGTCAACAGGTCCCACGGGTAGGTGGCGTCGACCCACATTCCGTCGACCTCGACGCCGCGGACCCGGTCGTGCTCGATGAGACGCTCCAGGGTGTCCGTCAGCGCCAGCTCGCCCGCCTGTCGCGGCGTCTCCTCGATGGCAGTGAAGATGTCCGCCGAGAAGGCGTAGACGCCGCCGTTGATGAGCCGGTAGTCGCCGTCGCGGGGTTTCTCGACGAGTTCCGCGATCTCGTCGCCGTGCATCTCGACGGCCCCGTACCGGCTCGTCTCGTGGCGCTCGACGACGGCCAGCGACGGGTCGCCCGTCTCGACAAAGCTGTCGGCGACGGCCGACACCGTCCCGGCGTCGATGAGCCGGTCGCCGTTGAGCACGAGCACCGACTCGTCGACGGCCTCGCGCGCCTGCAAGAGCGCGTGTCCGCTGCCCAGTTGCTTGTTCTGTGTGACGTAGGTGACCGGCACGTCGCGATAGGTCGGTCCGAAGTGGTCCTGCACGCGGTCGCGCTTGTAGCCGACGACCACGACGAGTTCCTCGACGCCCGCCTCGACCAGGGCGTCGAAGACGTGTTCGAGAATCGGACGGTTCCCAGCGGGCAGCATCGGTTTCGGTCGATTCCGCGTCAGCGGCCGCAGTCGAGTCCCCTCGCCAGCGGCGAGCACCACCGCCGTGTCGATGTCCATACACGTATCAGTGCCAGCAGGGATTTCAATATGGCGGGGCTAATGGTGCAACATTTGCCCTCCCAGCGGCAAGTGCGAATCTAAGCGCGCCGTCGGGTCGCGCTGGCGGTCGCTCCCCGTCGTCGGGCAGGTCGCCGCCCGACTGCTTGTGGGACCGCCGGTCCCGCTCCAGTTTACTTCGAGAGCCGTGCTAGGACTGAGCTCGCTACTGCTCCGCGAGTCGCTTCGCTCCCCGCTTCGCTTCGTGGTTTTCGCTCTCTGCGTTCGCTCAAACCACGCTATTGCTCCACGGCTCCTTTCAGTCGCCGTTCCGCTTCGAGACGATTCACTACGTTCATCGTCTCGCTACTGCTCTCCCATCCTATCGCCCGCAACCCGCCGTCCCTTCGTCGTCAGCGACACCTCGGTCCGCTCGCGCAGGACGCTGATGACGTCTAGTTCGATGAGCCGGTCGAAAATCGCCTCGGTCTTCTCGACGTCGATGCCGACGAAGTTCGGGATGTCGAAGGGCGAGACGCCCGAGTGCAGCGCCATGATGACGCGTTTCTCCGTCGAGGACAGGTCCAGGTCGGCGCGGTTCTGCTCGGCGCTGTCCTCTAGCATCGTCCGGAGGACGGTGGCGTGGAACTCCTCGCCGGCGAGGTGGGTCTCGACGCTGATGTCGTCCTGGCTGTGTTCGACCTGGATGACGGTCCGCTCTTCGCCCGAGACCTGTTTGTCCTCGACAGTCAGGTCGCCGATGTCCGTCCGTTCGATATCGACGGCCTGTCCGTCGGCCATCGCGAGCCTGACTGCTTCGTCCGATATCTTCAGCCGGCCCTTCGTCCACTCGTTGCTCTGGACGACGCCGCCTTTCACCGCGGGGTGCTGGACGAGGATGACCGCGCCGTCCAGGCTCGCCCGGTAGAAGTCCGTCTCGAATGCCTCGTGATTCGACGCCGAGACCAGCAGGACGTCCGGGCCGACGTGGAGGGCGACGTACTCGGAGACGCCGGCGCTTTGCTGGTTCACGTCGAACCGGTCGGCGATGCGGTCGATGTCGGTCAGTGCGACCTGTCGCTTCTCGTCGGCGATGAGCGCGACGCGCTCGGTCGTGAGGATGATGCGGCAGTTCTGCCACTCGGCGTCGGTGAGCCGCTGGCCCTGCGAGACCGCCTGCAGGTACTGGCCCTGCATATCGGCGATTTTCTTCTCTGTGTCGCTCATGGGCCGCTCTGTGCCGTCGTTATCGAGGCCGGCGTTAATAGGTTGCGCCGCGAGTGTCGATACTGAGAACGGGCCGACTGCGACGCCGCGCCCATCCCGATAGCTGACGCCGGCCATCGGTGCCCCGTTCCGGACACCGCAGTACAATACTGGGGGGACGTAGGTGGTTCCTACCACGGGTGACCGACCCCGGCGTTTATCAACAACGCCCGTGATTGTCTATGATAGACCATGTCAGACGATGAGGTCCAACTCGAAGCACGACTCGAAGAACAGGACGTCTTCGAGCCACCGGAGTCGTTCGTCGAGCAGGCCAACGTCGCCGACCCTGCCATCTACGACGAGTTCGAAGAAGCGGGCCCCGACGCCTGGGAGCGGGCGGCCGACCTACTCGACTGGGAGGCCGAGTGGGACCAGGTACTCGACGACAGCGACGCCCCGTACTACGAGTGGTTCACAGACGGGAAGCTGAACGCCTCGGCCAACTGTCTCGACCGACATCTCGACGATCGGGGCGAGGCAGCCGCCATCGAGTGGATCGGCGAACTCGGCGAGAAACGCACCTACAGCTACGCGGACCTCCACCAGGAGGTAAACGAGTTCGCCGCCGCCTTGCGCGACCTCGGCGTCGAGGAGGACGACGTGGTCACGATGTACATGCCGATGATTCCGGAGCTCCCGGTGGCCATGCTGGCGTGTGCCCGCATCGGCGCGCCCCATTCGGTCGTCTTCGCGGGCTTCTCCGCGGACGCGTTGGCGACCCGGATGGAGTCGGCCGACTCCGAGTATCTCGTGACGTGTGACGGCTACTACCGCCGCGGTGACCCGCTGCCCCACAAGGAGAAAGCAGACGAGGGGCTCGAAGACGTGGGCCACGACGTCGAGACCGTGGTCGTCGACCGGTTAGCCGACGACTACGACCACCCGATGAAAGACGGCGAGTACGACTACGACGAACTCGTCGCCGAACACGAGGGCGCGACTGTCGAGCCCGTCACCCGGGACGCCGAGGACATGCTCTTTCTCATGTACACCTCGGGGACCACGGGCCAGCCGAAAGGGGTCAAACACACGACCGGGGGCTATCTCTCCTATGCCGCCTGGACGAGCCACGCGGTACTGGACATCAAGCCCGAGGACACTTACTGGTGTTCGGCCGACATCGGCTGGATCACCGGCCACTCCTACATCGTCTACGGGCCGCTGGCGCTGGGGACGACGACGGTAATGTACGAGGGGACGCCGGACTACCCCGAGAAAGACCGGCTCTGGGAGATCGTCGAGGAGTACGAGGTGACCCAGCTCTACACCGCCCCCACCGCCATCCGCGCGTTCATGAAATGGGGCACGGAGTACCCCAACCAGCACGACCTCTCCAGCCTTCGCCTGCTGGGGACCGTCGGCGAGCCCATCAACCCCCGCGCGTGGAAGTGGTACTACAAACACATCGGCAAGGAGTCCTGCCCCGTGGTCGACACCTGGTGGCAGACCGAGACCGGCGGGATGATGCTGACGACACTGCCGGCAATCGGGGAGATGAAACCCGGGACGGCGGGACCGCCGCTGCCGGGTATCAGCGCCGACGTGGTCGACGTGAGCGGCGACCCCGTGGGTGCCGGGAAAGCCGGCTATCTGGTCGTGAACCAGCCCTGGCCCGGGATGCTCCGGACCCTGTACAAGAACGACGAGCGCTTCGTCGACGAGTACTGGCGGGAGTACTCCAACCCCGACCGCGACGAGTGGGTGTACTTCCCAGAAGACGGCGCCAAGATCGACGAGGACGGCTACATCACGGTGCTTGGCCGGGTCGACGACGTACTCAACGTCTCGGGCCACCGGCTGGGCACGATGGAGATAGAGAGCGCCATCGTCGGCGTCGAGGGCGTCGCGGAGGCGGCCGTCGTGGGCGGCGACCACGACATCAAGGGCGAAGCCGTCTACGCCTACGTCATCACCGAGGACGGCACCGAAGAGACCGACGACCTCGAACAGCGAATCGTCGAGGGCGTCGAGGACGCCATCGGCCCAATCGCGCGGCCGGAGGCCATCATCTTCACGCCCGAACTCCCGAAGACCCGCTCGGGGAAGATAATGCGCCGGCTGCTGGAGGAAATCGCCAACGGCGAAGAGTTGGGCGACACCAGCACGCTGCGCAACCCCGACGTGGTCAGTGACATCCAGTCGAAGATGAGCGACGACTGAGGGGGCTCCGGGCGGAGACGCCCGGACGGCGCCACTGGGTCATGGCGTCGAACACCCCCGGAGAACCGATTTTCGAACACGGTGGGGGAGAGAGACGAACCCAACCATGCCAGACAAACACAATCACGAAACGGCGGGCGACGACACCGCCGCTGTCGAAAGCAACGGGTCAAGTGAAACGAGACGAGCCGCATCGGAGCCTCGCTCCGATGGTGGTATCTCGCAAGCAGCACAGCGTCATCGGAACACGGACTATCTCGACGAGGAGGTGAACTTGCTGAAGCCGAGCACGGCCTATATGCGCGACCACCTCAGAATCGTCTGGGCCGGCTTCGTCACCTGGGCGCTCATCGTCTTCGGGCCGGTGACGCTGACGGCCATCGCGCCCGAGGTGATGACCACGACGATGCCGGTGCTTGGCTTCCCGTGGCACTACTTCCTCGTCGGCTTCGGCGCGCCGACGGGCGCGCTCATCCTGGCGGCCGTCTACGCCCGCCAGCGCGACAAGCTGGACGACAAGTACGGTATCGACCACAGCCGGACCGATTCGGGCGAAGTGGAGAGCGACGCCGAGAGCGGTGAAACCGCCGCGACCGACGGCGGTGAGCCGAGTGAAACGAGGCGACCCGCATCAGAGTCGCGCTCTGACGGGAGGTCCCAGCGATGACGATACCGCTGCAGGCCGAGGCGCTCGACATCTCGTTCAAACTACTGCCGGCCATCATCGTCTTCCTGATGATGGCCTCCTTCCTCGTCATCGGCTACGTGTTCAAGGTTGCCGACACCGAGGGGATGTGGGTCGCCGGACGGGGCATCGGGAACATCGAGAACGGGATGGCCATCGGCGCCAACTGGATGTCGGCCGCCTCCTACCTGGGCCTGGCCGGACTGGTCGCGCTCTCGGGCTTTTACGGCCTGGCCTTCATCGTCGGCTGGACCACCGGCTACTTCGTCTTGCTCATCTTCCTCGCCGCACAGATGCGCCGGTTCGGGAAGTACACCGCCCCGGACTTCGTCGCCGACCGATTCAACTCGCCCACTGCCCGCGCACTGGCGGCCTTCACCACGCTGCTAATCGCGTACGTCTACTCGGTGGGCCAGGCCCGCGGAATGGGGCTGGTCGGCCAGTACGTCTTCGGTCTGGACATCATCCCGATGATCGTCGTCATGATGACCATCACCGTCGGCTACCTCGCGCTGTCGGGGATGCTGGGTGCGACCAAGAACATGGCCGTCCAGTACGTCATCCTCATCGTCGCGTTCCTCGCCGGCGTCTACGTCGTCGGCATCTCAGAGGGGTACTCGACGGTCCTGCCACAGATAGAGTACGGCGCCCTCTTCAGCGAACTCAGCCGGCAGTTCTCCGAGCCCTTTATCGGCGGGAACAGCTACTACCTGTGGGTGGCGACAGCCTTTTCCCTCATCGTCGGGACCTGTGGGCTTCCCCACGTCCTGGTGCGGTTCTACACGGTCAAAAGCGAGCGGACCGCTCGCTGGTCGACCGTCTCGGGGCTGTTCTTCATCATGCTCCTGTACTGGGCCGCCCCCGCGATGGCCGCCTTCGGCGTCGACCTGTTCGCGGCGGTCAACAACATCTCACCGGAAGCAGTCTACAGCGGTGGACAGGCGATGTCCGGAGCGGAAGGTGACGTCATCGTCGTCCTCGCTGCGCAGTTCGCCGACCTCCCGACGTGGTTCGTCGGGCTGGTCGCCGCGGGCGGAATGGCCGCGGCCATCGCGACGACTGCGGGGCTGTTCATCACGGCCTCGTCGGCGGTCGCACACGACATCTACTCAGAACTCATCAACCCCGACGCGACCCAGCGCCAGCAGGTGCTCATCGGGCGCGCGACCATCGTCGGCATCGGGGCCTTAGTGACGGTGACCGCCTTTAACCCGCCGGCGCTCATCGGCGAACTCGTCGCCTACGCCTTCTCGCTTGCCGGGACCGTCCTCTTCCCGATGTTCTTCCTCGGTCTCTGGTGGGAGAACACCAATCGCCAGGGCGCCCTGGCCGGAATGACCGTCGGCCTCTTGCTGTGGATCACGTCGATTATCAACAGCGTCCTGCCGGCCTACGTGGGCTTTCTCGCCGATATCGCCGGAGAGGGCGGCGCGCTCGTTCCCATCTACGCACAGTACGTCCCGCCCATCGGCGCCGCGCTGATCGGGACGCCACTGGTCTTCATCGTCACCATCGCCGTCTCGCTGGTGACGCCCGAACCGCCACTGGAGACCAAGAAGATGGTCAGGCAGTGTCACAGCCCGGAACCGATGGGCCAGCAACAGACCGCCGAGGACATCGTCTCCAGCGGCGGTGACACCCCTGCGGACGACTGACAATGTACGAGAACATCCTCATCCCGACGGACGGAAGCAAAACGGCAAACGTCGCGGTCGAGCACGCTGTTGACCTCGCCGCGAAGTACGGGGCGACAGTGCACGCGCTGTACGTCGTCGACCCCGACTGGCTCGCCTACAGTCTCGGCTCCGAGCAACTCGACCGTATCAGACAGGGCAACTTCGGTGAGATGGGTGACGTGGAAGCCGACGCCGCCGAGGCGACCGGCGTCGTCGCCGACGCGGCCCGCGACCACGACGTCGAGGTCATCGAGGAGGTGCGAGGTGGCACCCCCCACGAGATAATCACCAGCTACGCCGACAACGAGGACATCGACCTCATCGTCATCGGGAGCCACGGGCGCTCGGGTGTCCGGCGGGCCCTGCTGGGGAGCGTCACCGAACGCGTCCTCCGGTCGAGCCACCTCCCCACCCTCGTCGTCGACGAACACGAGGAGCCGTGAGATGGCGATGACGTCGCCGAAAGGGCTGCTCGAAACCGTCGGCGAGCACGTCGAGGAGCACCGTGGCGGGATGGTCGTCGACTTCGTCTTCGCGCTGGCGTGGGTTACCGTCGTCACCGTCGTCTTCGACCTGCTGCCCGGCGGGCCCGAGTGGCTCTACTACCTGACGCTGCTCGGTGGCGTCGTCGCCTACTTCGGCTTCTTCTGGTCGCTGGAGGCGGTGCGAGCGGCCGAGTAGCCGCGCCGGTCAAATCACCGGTCGCTCGGGTCCCTCGGCGTGTAGCTGCCACAGTCCTGTCCGTCGATGGTCGTGTTGTCACAGTCGAAAGAGCCACCCACGTAGACGTCACCCTCGATAGTCGCGTCGTCGAGGTCCACGTCACCGTCGGTGACCACCGAACCGGAGACCGAACTCGACGACTGGACTTTTATCATATCGTCGGCGTTCACCACGAGGTCGCCGTCGACGGAGCTACCGGTTATGACCTCTATCTCTTTGTTGTCAGCCGTGACAGTGCCACCGACTGAGCTATTGTCGATTTTGATATTCTCGTTACGTTCGGTCACCGCACCGGTCACCTCGCCATCTTGGACTTTCACTCCGTGGTTGGCAACGACGTCTCCGTAGACTGTTCCACCAGTGATGACATCGACATTTTTGTTCTCGCTCGTGACGTCACCGACGATGGCGCCACCGTTTTCCACCCCGATGTCCCTGTCGTTCGTCACGTCACAGTCGACCACGATACTGTCGACTTTCACCGTCTCGTCGTCGAACTCGCTCGTGACCCACGAACAGCCCTCGTCGGGCGCCGGGAACGTCCGGTCCACAGTAAACGTCGCGAGCTCGTAGGTCGCTCCGTGGTCGCCGGCCCAGACGAGCGTCAGTTCCCGCTGTTGTGGATAGAAACCGACGCTGTCGCTCGCCTCGAGTTCCGTTCCCGACAGTACATCTGGGTCCGACGCTCCGCGGAACGTCAGCTTGTCGCCGTCGAGCTTCTCTCCCTGTCTGTGGACGAGTTCGTGACCGTAGCCGTCCTCGGACAGCTGCGTCTCCAGTTTCACCTCCGGTGCCGGCTCCCGCTCCTCGGTGAGCGACATCACAGCAGCACCGCCGAACGCGGCTATTACCGCGACTATCGCGACGAGCAGAATAGTGCCGATGACTGGTGAGACAGCACGGTTATTCGGTGTCGACAATTTGCATTATATATACAGGTCTCGAATATTAACAGTACCGACGATTTGGACCGCTGTATCAGGACGGAGATATCGCCACTGGTCCACGACGAGAGGGGGCGCCCGGTCTACGCGAGACCGAAATACCACCTGCACTCCGCCAGGTCCGCTCACTCCGTTCGTTCAAACCACGCTAGTGCTCGCGGGTCACTGCGTTCCCCGCTCGCTCGTGTAGAGACATCTTGCTCCGCTCGATGTCTCTCTGCTCGCGGGTCACTGCGTTCCCCGCTCGCTCGTGTAGAGACATCTTGCTCCGCTCGATGTCTCTCTGCTCGCGGGTCGTTCCTCCCCGCTCACAACTAGAGATACCTCCCTGGGGTCAGTATCTCCCTACCCCACGGCTCCCTCCGGTCGCCGTTCCGTTTCGAGGAACCTCACTCCGTTCGGTTCCTCGCTACTCCCCACTCATCGCTTCACTCGCCATATTCCGCCCCTGGGCGTTCAGACTGACCTCCGTCCGGGTCCGGACCTTGTCTACTGCCCCCACGTCCAGCAGCTTCTGGTATATCTCCTCGACGTCGTCCGGCGTCGTGCCGACGAAGTCGGCCATTTCGAAGGGAGAGACCCCCGAATAGAGCGCCATCAGCACCTGGCTCTCCATCTCGGAGAGTTCGTAGTCGTCTTCTCGCTCGTCGACGACGGCCCCGAAGAGTGCCTCCAGCGCGTCGGTGTGGTAGGCCATTCCGGAGAAGTGGGTCTCGACGCTGCGACCTTCCTCGTCGGTGTGTTCGACCTCGACGACTGCCCGCGTATCGCCCAGCACGGTGCTCTCGCTGGTCTCGATGGTTCCCACGTCGTCGATGTCGAAGACGGTCGACCCGCCGCCCGGGAACTGCAGGCGGACCTCGTCGTCGTCCAGTCGGAACCGGGCCTTGCTCCACTCGGCGTCGTCCTGGATGACCCCGCCGACGACGGCGGGATGCCGGGCGAGGATGACCTCGCCTTGCAGGGTCGCCCGTCGGTACTCGAACGCGAAATCGGCGACGTTGCTCGCGTCCACCAGCAGGACGTTGTCGCCGACCGAGAGCACCGTCGCACCGGGTGGGACCTCCTCGGGCACGGCGCTCTCGGGGTCGTCGGGCACGGAGATGTTCGAGTGTGGAATCGGCGTCTTGCCGTCCGAGGTCGCGAGGATGAGCCGCTTGTTGGTGACGATGAGCCGGCAGGACTGCCATCTGGGGTCTGCGACCGGCTCGCCGCCGCGGACGACGTACTGAAAGTCGCCGGACGTGTCGAGTATCTTGTGTTCGTCACCACTCATAGCCGCTGTCGTCACAGAGTTGTCGCCGACTCGTATATAAGTTCCACCGCTCAGAGCGCCACCAGCAACCCGCCGACGACGCCCAGGCCACCGAAGACGACACAGACGGTCCAGAAGGGGACCTGCCGAACCAGTCTGACCAGAGCGTCGACGGTGAGATAGCCGACGAGCGCGCTGACTGCCAGCGCGACCACCGCACTCAGCGGGTCGATAGCCGGCACGCCGTCGTCGGCCAGCACCAGAGCGTTGGCACCCAGCGCCGCCGGAATCGACAGTAGGAACGAGAGTCGCAGCGACGACTCGCCCTCGTGCCCGCGCAACAGGAGCGCGCTGACGGTCGTTCCGGAACGGGAAACGCCCGGGAGGATGGCCACGCCCTGGAGCGCGCCGACGAAGACGGCGTCGACCCAGTCCGGCCGGGCCCGCTCGCCCAGCGACAGCGCGACGGCGAAGCGCTGGAGCAGCCCCGTCAACACGAGCAGGCCACCGACCAGGGCGAGGAACAGCCCCCCTTCGAGCCCGGAAACGGCGGCGTCGAGCAGGAGATACGCCGGCAGTCCGGTCAGCCCCGTGGCGAGGGTCGCTATCGCCAGAAAGGAGAGGTCGGCCGTCTCGTCGGCGAAGGGACGCCGAGTGAGCTCGCGGGCTGAGTCGAGGATGTCGACGACGTCCGCGCGGTAGTACGCGATGGCGGCGACGGCGGTCCCGGCGTGCAAGAACAGCGCCAGCCGCGTCGCGTCCTCGGGTGCGAACCCCCCGAGTACCGTCGAAGCGAGCGCGACCCCGCCCTCGCTGGAGACGGGAATCCACTCCAGTATCCCCTGGAGGATACCCAGCAGGACGGCGACGAGGACGGGGTTCATATCCATCCAGCGGACAGCCGAGGGTAAAATTGGTTCGGTCCGGAGCCGGGACGGGCGGTTGCAGGCCGTCTCACTCGCTTGGCTGCTACCCGAGACGGCGAGGTCGAAACGCAGTTACCGGCCGCCCTCCTCGCATCGACAATGACCGTATTTGAGGACGCGCGGGCCGCGCTGGCCACGGGGCCGCTCTGTGATTCCTGTCTCGGTCGGCTGTTCGCCGAGCGCAGCTTCGGGCTGGCCAACGCCGAGCGGGGCCACGCGCTCCGGGTCTCGCTGGCGCTCGAGGACGACGAGCCCTTCGAGCCGGCCGAGGACTGCTGGGTCTGTGAACTAGAGAGCGAACGAGTGGAGTGGTGGGCCGAACAGGCCGCCACCGCCGTCCGTGGCTACGAGTTCAACACGTACCAGGTCGGCACGAAGGTCCCGCCCCTGCTCGAAGAGAACGACGCGTTGCTCCGGGAGGACGTCGGCCTCGACGAGGACGCCGGCGAGGCGCTGAAGACCGAACTCAATCGGGAAGTGGGCAAGCGAATCGGCGATATCACCGGCGCGGAGGTGGAGTTCGGTCGCCCGGACGTCCAGTTCACGCTGGACCAGTCGACCGACGAGGTCGACGTCAACGTCAACTCCGCGTTCGTCTACGGCCGCTACCGCAAGCTCGAACGCGATATCCCCCAGACCAAGTGGCCCTGCAACGACTGCAACGGCACCGGTCGCTGGCAGGGCCAGCCCTGCGAGGGGTGTGACGGAACCGGTTTCCGGTACGACGAGAGCGTCGAACAGCTCTCGGCGCCCGTCGTCGTCGAGGCCATGGACGGCGAGGCGGGCACGTTCCACGGCGCCGGCCGCGAGGACGTCGACGCGCTGATGCTCGAATCCGGGCGCCCGTTCGTCATCGAGGTCGACGAGCCCCGCGTCCGCGACGTCGACGTCGAGCAACTGGAAGCGGATATCAACGACTTCGCCGACGGCAAGGTCGAGGTCGAGGGGCTCCGGCTGGCGACCCACGACATGGTCGAGCGGGTCAAGGAACTCGACGCCTCGAAGACCTACCGGATGGACGTCGAGTTCGGCGAGCCGGTCACCGACGAGGCCCTCCAGAGCGCCCTCGAGGAGCTCGAGGGGGCGACCATCCACCAGGAGACGCCCCAGCGCGTCGCACACCGACGAGCGGACCTCACACGGACGCGGGACGTCTACGCCACCAGCGGCGAGCTGGTCGATTCGACCCACGCAGACATCCGTATCCACGGCGCGGGCGGCCTCTACGTGAAGGAGCTGATTTCGAGCGACGAGGGTCGCACCGAACCGAGCCTCAGCGGGTTGCTGGGCGTCGACGCCGTGGTGACGGCGCTGGACGTCGTGGACGTCCAGGGCGAGGACGAGCCCTTCGCCGACGAGGCGTTCTTCCGGGACGTGTAACGGCCGACCACAACGGCTTTACTCGACGCCGCGAACCGACCAGCCATGCGATTTGGCGTCGACGAGGCCGGCAAAGGGCCCGTGCTGGGGTCGATGTTCGCCGCGGCGGTGCGAGCCGAGCCCGACGCACTGCCCGACGGCGTGGGTGACTCGAAGGGTATCGCACCCGCGACACGGGAGCGGCTGGACGGCGACATCCGAGCGGGAGCCGACGCCGTCGCCGTCGCGGAGATTCCCGTCGCCCGCATCGACGACCCCGAGACGGACATGAACACGCTGACCGTTGCCGCTCACGCCGAGGCGCTCTCAGGCGTGGCGACGGACGGGCTCGCGGGGCTGGTGGACGCCGGCGACACCGACGCCGAGCGCTTCGGTCGTCGGGTGGCCGACCGCGTCGACGCGACGCTTTCGCTCACCGCCAAACACGGCGCCGACGAGACCGACCCGCTGGTCGGCGCGGCCTCCATCCTCGCGAAGGTGGCCCGCGACAGCCACGTCGAACGGTTGGCCGACGCCCACGGTGACGTGGGCTCGGGCTACCCCAGCGACCCCACCACGCGGGCGTTTCTGGCCGACTACGTCGAGCGCCACGGCGAGCTGCCCGAGTGTGCCCGCTCGTCGTGGTCCACCTGCGAGGACGTGCTGGCCGCCGCCGAGCAGTCGTCGCTCGGGGACTTCTGAAGGCACACCGTCCAACCGACACAACTGTATGCCGTTGTACAACCGCCACGGGCGGGACTGAAAGGGGCCGAGCGATGCGGGAAGACGGGCGACGAAAGCACCGCAGCGAACGACGTGAGCGAGGCGCGCAGCGAGCCCCTCGACCGCATCGCTCGGGGGCTTTCTGGCGGTACGCAGTCAGATGACTACCGGCCGAAAAGATAGCAGCTACGTCGGTTACTCGTCCAGCACGAGGTTCCGGAGGATGTCACCGTAGGCCGGGCGGGTGACCAGCACACCGATGAGGACGCCGACGATGGTGATGATGGCAAAGCCCGAGAGGTCACCCAGCGGGAAGCCCACGAGCGGAACCATCGCGACGATGGTCGTCGCCGCGGCCGCGCCGATGACCCAGAACGCTTTGCGGAAGCGACTCTGGAACACGCGGGCTGTCCCGACCTCCCCCTGCTGGAGAATCTCGTCACCGATGATGATGAGGTCGTCCACCCCCGTCCCGATGACGGCGATGAACCCGGCCAGATGCGAGAGGTTGAGCGGGTACTGTGCCATCGCGACGAAGCCAAGCAGGATGTACACCTCAGAGAGCGCGGTGACGATCATCGGCAGGGCGACCTCGCGGCGCCGGTAGCGGACGTACACCACCAGACTGACCGCGAGCACCGCGAGCAGTCCCGTGATGAGGGAGTTCGTCCGGAACTGGTCCGCGAGTGCGGGCGACAGCGTGTTCTGGGTGCCGGACTCGAAGTCGAGGTCGGCCGGCAGTCGGCCGGCCTGCAGGGAGAGCTGGAGGTCTCGTGCTTCCGCCATGGAGGTGGTCGTCATGACGAACGACGGGTCGTCGGCGAAGGACCCGTCGGCAAAGGACTGCCCGAGGCTCTGCTGGACGCCGCCGATGAACACGGGTTCACCGTTGAGCGTCGTCACCAGACACGTCCCTTCGATGGTGTCGACGGAGTCGTGGTCACTCGCGTCGACCCCACAGGAGGCTCCGCCCCCGAAGCCGGCCTCGGCCATGTCGTTCTGGAACCGCTCGGCCGGACCATCTCTGACGACCACCGGGACCTGCGGTTGGTTGTCCTGTTCCTGTGCGTTGCCGATGTTACGGAAGTCGTCTTGGCCGAGGACCTCTTGCTGGGTCCAGTTGCCCGTGGAGTCGTTCTGGTAGACGGCATAGACACGGACGACACCTCGTTCGTTGAGGATGTCGATGAGTTCGTCAGCGTCTCGCCCGGGTGCGGTGATGCTGATGAAGTTCTGGCCGCCGGGCGAGTTGACGTCCTGGACGCGGCCACCGCTGAGCGCGGAGGTGGATATCTTGTCCTCGATAACGGAGACCATCCGTTCACGGGTCTCGGCCGTTACGCCGTCCCGGATAGTCGTGGGCTGGTACCCCTCGTCCTCGAGTGCGGTCCGGAACTCGTCTTCGGTGACGTTCTCGTTGTACACCTCGACAGTACCGTTCTCACCGCGCTCCTCGACCCCTCGAACCTCGACATCGAGCGGGTCGATACCCAGCCGGTCAGCGATGGCCTGCTGGGCATCGGCCTCGTCGTTCACCGAGACGTTGATGCCCTCGGCAGTCATCCCGACGACAGGCGCCTCGATGCGGGCGCCACCGGAGAGGTCGATACCGTACTGGAGGTTCGTGAGCTGGTCGCCGCCGGCGCTCTCGTTGGCGCTCGTCCCCGGCGGCGCTCCAGGGACAAAGAGCGCGACGGTGCTTGCGAGCAGGAGGACGACCAGAAGGACGATACGCCAGTTGTCACGGAGCGTACTCATCGGTTGACCCCCTCGTACTTGTACCAGCGAAGCAGTGTGACGTTGAGCATATAGGTGTTCATCAGGTCGGCCGTCAGCCCCAGCACGAGCACGATACCGATAGAGGCCATCAGGTCGATGCCAAAGAGCGTCGCGGCGATAGCCATCACGGTCATCGCGGCGATGGAGGTGAGCGTCATCGTCACACCCGTCCGCATCGCCCGGTAGGTCGACTCGTAGAACCCACCGGAGCGCCGGAGGACGTGGTTGTTCAACAGGATGTCCGAGTCCACTGAATACCCGATGAGCATCAGGAGTGCCGCGACGGTCCCCAGCGAGAGTTTGATACCGACGAGGTTCATGATGGCGACGGGGATGACGATGTCGGAAAACGCCGAGATGACGATGGCGATACTCGGCACGAACGTCCGGAAGAGAGCGAAGGCGAGCAGGCTCATGCCGAGGAACGCGATGCCGACGCCCATGAGAGCGAACCGCTGGCTCTGCTCGCCGAAGACCGCCGAGGTGCTCCCGCTCTGGAGGACGGTGATGCCGTCGGCTTCCTCGGCCGTATCTGTGAGGTCCGATACGTCCGCAGAGCGCTCGAACGTGATGATGTACTGGTCCTGCCCGGAGACCTCCTGGACCGAGACCACGGTGTCACCGAAGAGGTCGGTGGCTTGCTGTTCCGAAATCGGTTCGGACGACTGCACCTTGATTTCTGATCCCCCTGTGAAGTCGTTGCCCAGCGCGACCGGTGACCCGGTCATCGCGTACGTGACCGCGAGCACCCCCAGCGCGACCGCCAGTACCACCAGCGGTATCGCGATGAGCTGACGGTTGGAGTACTGCGTGTAGTCGACTTCCGGGACCTCGAACGCGACCATGGCCGCAGGTGTGGCACGCCCCCGAATAAGCCTTTGTAATCTACGCGCGGGAGCGAGTGAATCGAACCGTCGCTCAATCCGGCAGATACCGGACGCTGACGACGCCGTCGGCGATTCGAATCTCGACGCGGTCGACGCCCAGCCGTCCCGCGCGGGCGACCGTTTCCTCGTCGGCTGCGACGTCCTCGGCCGTCGCCGCCGCCTCGCCGTCGGGCACGGTCAGGACGTGCAACTCCCCGGTGCCGGCCCGCTCCTGTGTCGTCAGCTCGCCGACGGGCTGGTCGGCGGCGAGCTCTTTTGCCTGCTGGGTCGGCTCCAGGTCGACGACTTCGACCGGAATCTCGTACTCGGCAGCGAGGTCGGCAACCGCGTAGGTCACCTCCATCGGCGGCTCCGCCGCCAGTGTGGCCTCGATGACGGCGCCGGCTTCGAGACCGGGGTTCTCCGACAGCGTCAGTACCTGCGCATCGACCACGTCCCGAACCGTGACCGACGACTCGTCGGCGTGGGTGACGAGGAAGGTCCCCTCTTTCTGGGTCATGGCGACCGGTACGTCAGGGCCGTTTTTCGGGGTTTCGACTAGCGATGGATGAGGATATGAGTGCGACCGTGAACAGTCAGAGGTAGCGGTATAGAAAACACCGAAAGCACTCACTTCAGCGTCCTGTGGACGAGATACATCAGCCCGACGGCGAGCAGCGGCGGAACCAGCCCGGCGAGCTGTGGCAGGCCGTACAGGGCCATCACCACGCCGCTATCGGTCGACTCCTGCAGGGCCGGGGGGACGGAGATAATCAGCCCGACGTACAGCGAGGCGACGAACCCAAGCGCCGAGAGGGCCAGTCCGCGGTCGTAGGCGACCGACGAGGCGGTGCGGCGGTGGCGACGGGCAACCAGCAGGACGGGCGCGAGCAAGGGTGCGACGACGAGCACGCCGACAAAGAGAAAGAAGGTTCGTGAAAAGGTGAACGTCCCGCCCCGGGCGCCCGTGCTGTTGGCCAGGACGCCGATGAGACCGAAGGTGAAGATGAGCGCGATGGCGACCGTCAGCAAGATAGCGACCACGACATAGCCCTTGAACAGCAGCGACTCGCTTGCACGGATAGCGTACGGAAAGGCGCCGGGCAACCCGTTGTAGCTCCGTTCGCCCTCGGCCGGCTGCGCGTCTGTCATCACCCGACCTAGCGGGACGAGCGGGTTAAACGCCCCGTTGTCGGGCGAGCGATGGTCGGCTGTGCAGTCGTCTCGTCCCCATCCCCAGACGCGATTGGTTTCACGTTTTGTTGCACAATATGATTGGTTTGTTATAGATGATAAAATATAATAATAATCGTTTCATTAGGGGTCGATTGTACTGTATGAGCAACTCACGTGGTGGGGTTCAGACCGGCTGGGGGACAGTGAGTGCAAGTGACGGTCTCTTCGCGGTGCTCAGACGACAGCTTTCGGGCCTGGGCGTGTACCTGGAGATAACGCGACCCGGTAACGTCGCGTTCACGGGGGTACTCACAGTAATCGGCGCGTTCGTCGCCGGCGGCATCCTCACGCGGCCGCTCGCGGTCTGTGCGGCTGTCGTCGCCGCGACGACGGTCACTGCCGGCGGTAACACGATAAACGACTACTTCGACCGGGACATCGACGCTATCAACCGACCGGACCGACCGATTCCGCGCGGGGCAATCTCGGCACGGAGGGCGCTGCTGTACAGTCTCGCTCTGTTTGGCACCGGGTTCGTGGCGTCGCTCCTGCTCCCGCTGTGGGGGACCGTCATCGTCGTGGGGAACGCACTTGGTCTCCTCGCGTACACGCAAGTGTTCAAGCCGCTCCCGGGCGTCGGCAACGCTCTCATCGCAGTCGTGATGCCGAGTAACCTGCTCCTGGGGGGTGCGGCCGTGGGCGACGTCCGTGCCACCGTGGTCCTGTTCGCACTCGCGGCCATCGCGACGCTCAGCCGCGAGATAATCAAAGACGTCGAAGACATCGACGGGGACCGACAGGAGGGACTGCGAACGCTTCCCATCGCCATCGGCGAGTCACCGTCGCTGTGGCTCGGCCTGGCGAGTATCGTCGTCGCGGTCGCTGCAAGCGTGCTTCCCTATCTCGATGGCACCTTCGGAACCGGATACGTGCTGGCCGTCCTGCCAGCCAACGTGACAATGCTCGCGGCGGCGGGCTACGCCTTCGTCGACCCCGGGAGCGGACAGCGGTGGCTCAAGGCGGGGATGGTCTTTGCCGCGCTGGCCTTCGTCGTCGGCCGGGGGACGCTGCTGCTGTGAACCGGGTACATATGTAACAGGGCTTCGAGAGTTGGCGTATGCAGCTCGATATCGGTGCGGCGCTCGGGGACGTAGCTGACCCCGGCGTCGACGAAGACGACCTGGAAGAGCTGGACGAACAAGTGGCCGCGGCCCACGAGACAATCGCCGCGGGCCGGGACAACGGCGAGTTCGGGTACGCCGCCCTGAACCTGCCCGAGGAGACGGACCCGACGAGAATCCGCGAGGCCGTCGAGCCCGTGGCAGACGCCGAATACGTCGTGACGGTGGGTATCGGCGGCTCCGCGCTCGGCGCGAAGACGGTGACAGCGGCGCTGGCCGACGAGCCCGACCGGCACGTCATCCTCGATAACGTCGACCCGGAACACATCGAGCGCACGCTCTCCGGCCTCCCGCTCGAAGAC
The DNA here is from genome assembly GCF_029338235.1 of Haloarcula rara. Lineage (GTDB taxonomy): Archaea > Halobacteriota > Halobacteria > Halobacteriales > Haloarculaceae > Haloarcula > Haloarcula rara. The sequence goes on along the minus strand of NZ_CP119785.1, from coordinate 2,024,184 downwards.
ACCGCCATCAACGTCGTCTCGAAGTCCGGGACCACCGCGGAGACGCTGGCGAACTTCCTCGTGGTGCGGGAGGCCTACGAGGACGCGGGCGTCGACTGGACGGAGCTGACGGTCGTCACGACCGGCGAGTCCGGCCCGCTGGCCGAACTGGTCGCCGAACACGACCTGCCGCGACTGCCAGTCCCTGACGGCGTCCCCGGCCGTTTCGCCGCGTTGTCGTCGGTCGGACTGGTCCCGCCGGCCGTCCTCGGCGTCGACATCGAGGGGCTGCTCGAGGGGGCCAGCGCGGCCGCCGACGGGCTCGGTCCATCCCTGTTCGACTCGCCGGGCTACGCCTACGGCGCCGTTTGCTACGCGCTCGAAGAAGAGGGTGCCGCGGTCAACGCCGTCATGCCCTACGCCGAACGGCTGGAGTACTTCGCCGAGTGGTTCGCCCAGCTGTGGGCCGAGAGCCTCGGCAAGGAGGGACGGGGCCAGACGCCCGCCCGGGCGCTGGGCGCCACCGACCAGCACTCCCAGCTCCAGCTGTATCGGGCCGGGCCACAGGACAAGATGGTCACCGTCGTCCGGCCACAGGCGCGGGCGGACGTGCCGATTCCCGAGTCCGAGCACGAGTCGCTCTCCTATTTCGCCGGCGCGGACCTGGGCCAGCTGCTCGACGCGGAGTACGACGCCACCGTCGCCAGCCTCGCCGAGGCCGGTCGGCCGGCCGTCGAGATAGAGCTCGACGAACTCGACGCGGAGGGCCTGGGCGAACTGCTGTACGCGATGGAGGCCGCCACCGTCCTCGTCGGCGAACTGGCCGACATCGAGACGTTCACCCAGCCGGCCGTCGAGTGGGGCAAGCGCGCCGCACGTGGCCTGCTGTCGGGCGAGGAGACCGAGGAGACGAAGGTAGTCGAGGAACGCCCCAGCTACCGCATCGACTAGCCGGGCGAGGCGGCCGCCTCGGCCACTGCCGGTAATCGGTGGGGTCTTGGGCCTCGCTCGCGTACCGCCGGCAACTGCAATGGCACTCTCCCCGCCGTACGTCTCGGTCGCCGACGGTCGCACGATAACCGAAAGCGTCGTTCGTGCGCTGGCCGTCGTCGCCGGAGCGTTCCTCTTTGCCGGCGTCTTCTCGGCGCTCGGTGCGGCGCTGCTTGGCATCAACGTCGAGAACGGCCTCGACGCGAGTTCGACGCCGGCGGGGCTGTACGCGGCGGTCAACGCCATCTCGTTCGTCGGATTTATACTCGCGGGCGTCGCCTACCTCCAGGTCAGAGACGACCAGTCGCTGGTCTATCTGCGCCGGCCCCGCCCCTCGGACCTCGGCTGGGCAGCGGTCGGGGTGGTCGGCATCCTGCTGGGCTCGCTGGTGATGGGCGTCGTCGTACAGGTGCTCTCGACCCTCGCCGAGACGCTGTTCGGCGTCGCCGTCGAGACCGGCCAGAACAACATTATCACCCAGGGCCGGGACAACCCCGTCCTCTTCCTGTACATGGTTCCCGTCGCGCTCTTTTTCGTCGGGCCGGCCGAGGAACTCGTCTTCCGCGGCGTCGTTCAGGGACTGTTCCGGCGCGCGTTCGGCGTGGTTCCGGGAGTGGTGTTCGCGAGCCTCCTCTTCGGGATGGGGCACTATCTCGCTATCAGTTCCGGCAGCGCCTGGACGTACATCCTCACCGCCAGCGCGCTCGGGCTAGTCCTCGGTGCAGTGTACGAGTACACCGAGAGCATCCTCGTTCCCGCCCTGGCACACGGGGGCTGGAACGCCGGACTGTTCGTGCTGAACTACTACATCGCGACCACCTCGCTGACGATGCCGGGCTGACAGCGCGAGTCACCGCCACCTGCAGGCGCTTTCGAGCCGTGTGACGGCTGTCTGACGGGTATTTAAGCTGGACGCGGTTCATTGTCAATGTATGTCAACCCGGTACACGGTCGTGTGCGAGGACGACCAGGCCCGGGCTATTCAGGTGTTGGCCCGTCGCTACGGCATCACCGAAGAGGAAGTGCTCAAGCAGCTCATCGAGGTCGGCCTCGAAGACGTGGAAGAACGGACGATCTAGGCCGGGTTCTTTCTGGACAGCGAGCTGCCACACACCGGACAGCGGTCGCGGTTCTCGTCGAACTCGCGGCCACAGCCGGCACACTGGAAGCGCCACTCCCGTTGCTCGGTGATGCCCTCCCGGGCGATGACCTCGACGCGGACGTCCAGTTTCTCCGCGACGTTCTGCATCGCGTAGTCGTCGGTGACCAGCGGGCTGTCGAGTTCGAAGGCGGCGGCGACGAGGCGGATGTCGGTCTCGGATAGCTCTTCGAGGTCGCCCGTCTCGCGGGCGGCCCGCTCGATGCGCTCGACGGTGTTTTCCTCCGGGATATGCAGGTGCATCCCCGAGCCCTCGAGCGCGTCGAATCGGTAGGCGGCCTCGCCCTCTAGCTCCTCCTGGACGAGCGGAATTGTCGCTATCCGCTCGTCGGTGTGGTACTCGTTGATGAACGCTGACGAGTCGAGAACGTACATCTACCGCTGGATTATCATGTGATCCTTGACTGCCTTGACTCGCTCCACGGGGACGAGCAGGCGGCCCTGGTCGCTGTACTCGAAGTCCGTGTTCCGGAGCGATTCCGCGGGGTCGATGACGAGGTGGTTGAGCGACCCCGACGAGAGGTCCATCGTGATGTTGTAGAGGCTCCCCATCTCCGCGCCGTCGCTACCCATGACGTCTTTCCCCGAGAGATTCTCGGCGAGTATTTCGGCCATACCCCCCTTTCTGAGCGAGATTACATAAACGCCACGGGGCGTCTGACGCAGTGTTGTAGCGAGGTCCCGGTATGCGCCGACCCCGGGTCGGCGCAATCCGGAACTAATCTACAGCAGTACGTCACAGACGGACGTAGTACACTCGTTAGGAGCGTACCAGCGACGTCCCAGAAGCGAGACGACAGCGCTTCGTGGCGGCCTCAGCAGCGGACTGCAGGGGCGAACAGCCCGGCCGCGGAGCCCATGACGACGAACTTAACTACTGTGGCCGACACCTTCCAGTAACTTCTGAGGCCCATCTATGTCTGATCAGGACGCCACCACAGAGACGGAGCACACCCTACGGACGCCCATCGTCGCCGTACTGGGACACGTCGACCACGGGAAGACCAGCCTGCTGGACCGGATCCGCGGCTCGGCCGTGACGGCCGGCGAATCCGGCGCCATCACCCAGCACATCGGGGCCACGGCAGTCCCGCTCGATGTCATCTCTGACATCGCCGGGGAGCTGGTCGACCCCACGGACTTCGACCTGCCCGGTCTGCTGTTCATCGACACGCCCGGCCACCACTCCTTTTCGACGCTTCGCTCTCGGGGCGGGGCGCTGGCCGACATCGCCATCCTCGTCGTCGACGTCAACGACGGGTTCCAGCCCCAGACGCTGGAGGCCATCGACATCCTCAAACGGACCCAGACGCCCTTTATCGTCGCCGCGAACAAGATAGACACCGTGCCGGGCTGGAACCCCAACGAGAACCAGCCCGTCCAGCAGACGATGGACGCCCAGTCCGAGCGGGTCACCTCGGACCTAAACGAGAAGCTGTACGAGCTCATCGGCGAGCTCTCCGATAACGGCTTCTCGGCGGATATGTACTGGCGGGTCCAGAACTTCCAGGCCAACATCGGTGTCGTCCCCGTCTCCGCCGAGACGGGCGAGGGCATCCCGGACCTGCTGACCGTGATGATGGGACTCTCCCAGCGGTACATGAAAGAAGAGATGGAGATAGACGCCAGCGGCCCCGGCGTCGGGACCGTCCTCGAGGTCAAGGACACCCAGGGCTTCGGGACGACGCTCGACGCCATCATCTACGACGGGACGATTCACAAGGACGACACCATCGTCGTCGGCGGGCTGCAGGGCCCCATCGTCACCGACGTGCGCGCGCTCTTGCGTCCGCGGCCGCTCGAAGAGATACGCACCGAACAGCAGTTCGAGCAGGTCGACGCCGTGGCCGCGGCCGACGGGGTGAAAATCGCTGCGCCGGACTTAGACGACGCCATCGCCGGCGCACCCATCCGGGTGCTCCGGGACCGTGAGCGCAGCGAGGTCATCGCCGAGGTCGAGGAGGAGCTCTCCGAGATAGAGGTCACGACACAGGAGGAAGGCGTCGTCGTCAAGGCCGATACGCTGGGTTCGCTCGAGGCGATTTCGAGCACCCTCGCAGAGGAGGAGATTCCAATCATGCGCGCCGAGGTCGGCGCCGTCGCTCCCCGGGACGTCCGCGTCGCCGAGACGGCCAACGAGCCGACCCACCAGGCCATTCTGGCGTTCTCCGTCGAGGTGCTCGAAGACGCCCGGAACCTGGCCGAGCAGGAGGACGTGACGCTGTTCGAGGACGACGTCATCTACCAGCTCGTCGAGGGGTACGACGACCACGTCACCGAGATTCAGGAGTCCCAGCAGGAACAGATTCTCGAGAACATCACCCGCCCGGCGAAGTTCCGTGTGCTGCCGGACCACACGTTCCGGCAGAACGACCCCGCCGTCGTCGGTATCGAGGTGCTCTCCGGCGAACTCCGCCGGAACGTCAACGTCGTCAAATGGGACGGCAACGAGCCGACGCGGGTCGGCCGCCTGAAGTCGCTGCAGGACGCCGGCGAGGACGTCGACTCGGCCCGGACCGGCGAACAGCTCGCGGCCTCCATCGACGGGCCGACGGTCGGCCGCCAGATAGAGGAAGGCGACGACCTCTGGGTCGAAATCCCCGAGAAACACGCCAAGATACTCGAACAGGAACTGCGCGAGGAGATTTCGGTCGACGAGCGCGAGGCGCTGTCGATGTACCTGGAGAACCACCGGAATCGGGACCCCTTCTGGGGGAAGTAGGGCGGTTTCGCCCGACGGGCGAAACCGCCAGGCGACGCGGCGACCGTAGGGAGCCGCGGAGCAGTAGCGAGGTTCCGAACGGAGTGAGGAACCTCGACAAAGCGCAGTGGGGAACGTAGTGACCCGCGAGCATAGCGAGGTTTCGCAGCCGGCGAGACCTCGGGGCGAACCGGCGACCGCAGGGAGCCGGAGAGCAGTAGCGAGGTTCCGAACGGAGTGAGGAACCTCGACAAAGCGCAGCGGGGAGTGGAGCGACCCGCGAGCAGCGAGATATCGACCGAAGGGAGATATCTCGAAGCGGAACGGGGAACGTAGTGACCCGCGGAGCAGTAGCGAGACTCCGCCGGAACATGCGGCATGCTTTTTTCGGCCCCGGTGGAACGGGCGCGTATGCTCTCCCGCGAGAACCAGATTTTGCTGGGCTGTGGCGCCCTCGCAGTACTGTTGAGCTACACTGCCGCCTGGCTGGACCTCCCCGGACCGCTCGTGCTGGCGCTACTGCTTGGCGTCGGCGTCGTCCTGCCGTTTTTCGTCAACGAACGCCCCGACATCGGGGCGTTCCTCTCGGGCGAGCACGAGCACACCGAACGCGAGTAATAATATTTAATTAGCAGGCGTGTCTCCGCACAGACACGATGGCCGAGGCGCTCTCGACGGCCGACCTCGTCCTGGCGAGCATCGCGATAGCGATGGCGCTTTCGGCCTTTGGAGCCGTCGCGACCTCACTCAGCGTCGCCGTCGCCATGGCCGCGGGCTCGATACCCGCGACCGGCTCTATCGGCTACGCGCTGTTTTACAACCCGCCGACGGACGCGTGAGCGCAACGGGTCAAGACCCACGCTCGCCGGCACAGCGAGCACGCCGGAATCACACGATTTTTTGCGGTGTTCGGTGTAACGTCTCGCATGGCAACGTCGAACACGTCGTCGTCTGACGTGCCGGGAGTGGGGCTCCAGGCGGCGCTGGACCGGGCCGAATCACACAGCTGGGAGTACGGCCATACCTGTGTCGAGCGGGAAGGTCAGCCCCGCGAGACGTGGACCGACGAGACGGGCCGGCAGTCGCTGACCGTCTTCGACGTCACCGAACACACCGTCGTGCTCCGGGTGCAGACACCCGTCGGTCGCGAGTCCTTCTACGGGATGGCCGACCGAGATTACGAGGCCGTTCGGGGCTCGTTCACCGACGACGGCTGGACACTGACACAGCGCCAGCGTCGTCGCTGAGCGGGCGTCTCGCTTCGCAACACTGTGAGGACCGCCGACGGTCGCAAACGGCGCTCGCTACTGTGCTGTCGGCGAGCTGTCCTCGCCCATGACCTGCTTGACTTGCAGGGCCGCCGAGGCGGCGATACCCTGTGCGAGGTCGTCCCGTTCGTCGGCGGAGATGGTCGCCGACTCCGGGTCTTCGGGCCGGTAGTCGGCACTGACCACAGAGCCGACCGGCGGCTGGACCGCGATCGTCGCTCGTGGCCCTGTCTCGCTGTCACTGACTTCCGACCCCACCACGAACTCCCCCGGGAGTAGCTCTCGCGTTCGGGCCGCGACACTCGCGAGGTCCCGGCGCAGCGTCTGGCGCTGTTCACGCGTGAGCGTTACTTTCTCCGTCTCGCCACCGAACGGCGAATTACCGTACATGAAGGTTCTGCTTGGGGTAGGTAGCTGACTGATAAAAAGCCAGTGGCTTTGCGAGAATGTTGCCGTCGAACCGCGTCTATCCGGCGAAAGCTCGGCTTATAGGACCGGATGGCTCTCGCCGTAGGTGGCGATGACCACCGCGCTTGCGTGGCGGTCCTCGGGCGCGACCGACTCGACGCGGACGTCTTCCTCGACGAACGCCCAGTCACGGAGGGCCCGCCCGGCCGCCAGTCCCTCGCGAATCTCTTCGCGCACGGTCTCGGGGTCGGTCCCGTCGACCTCGTAGAAGATACCGGGACCGTCCTCGCTGCGGGCCCAGCCGATGCCCGCGGCTGCCCGCTCGCCCGGCGCGGCGGTCGCGGCCGACTGGACCACCTCCAGGGCCTCGCCCGGCGGACCCAGGTCGGGGGCCGTCCCCGCGAGTTCGATGGCCGGACCGGCGGGGATGACCGACGAGAGCGTCACCAGGTTGTAGTTGTGGACGCCGGCCTCGGAAAGCGCCGCGTCGTACGACGACAGCGCGGTCGGGCCAGTAGCGGTCCCCCACACGACCTGGATGGTGCTCATGTCTGTGCGTGGCGGACCCGGCCGCTAAGGGGTTTCGTTTCGCCCGCGGCGCGGGGCGAAAGCCGGCACGTTCGGCGCGGCAAGCCGAGCTTATCCGGGCCGTCCGCGCCGCCGAGCGTCGACAACGCGGCGATAACAATGGCCACGTGGTCCTTCCTGTCGACTGATGCAAGTCACATACCTCGAATCGGCGGCGGTGCTGATCGAGACCGAAGACACGTCGGTCCTCTGTGACCCGTGGCTCGTCGACGGGGCGTACTACGGCTCCTGGGCCCACTACCCCGAGCCCGATTTCGAGCCCGAGGATTTCAACGACGTGGACTACATCTACGTCTCCCACGTCCACCCGGACCACTTCCACCCGGACAGTCTGGCCCGGATGGACGACGACATCCCCGTCCTCATCCACGACTACCGCTGGGACTACCTCCGAGACGCCGTCGAAGAGCTGGGCTTCGAGGCCGTCGAGCTACCCCACGCCGAACGATATGCCCTCGGCAGCGACACCCACATCCAGATTCTGGCCGCCGACGGCTGTGACCCCGAGCTCTGTGGCAACTTCTTTGGCTGCTCGTGGTACGACAAAGAGGCCGACCAGGACGGCTCGACGCAGGTCGACTCGATGGCCGTCATCGCCGACAGCGAGGAGACGGTGGTCAACACGAACGACTGTCCCTACCCCATCGCCGAGTCCAGTTGCAAGAAAATAAAGGCCGAGTACGGCGAGATCGACCTGCTCTGTCACCAGTACAGCGCCGCGCAGTTTTACCCGCAGGCGGTCACCAACTACGACCACGAGGAGAAAATCGAGGAACGAGACCGCGTCATCCGGGAGAAACACGAACTGGCCCTGAACTTCATCGACCTGTTCGAACCGACGTACTACCTCCCCTTCGCCGGCGAGTACGTCCTCGCGGGCGAGCTCGCCGAGCTCAACGAGTACACCGCCAATCCCCCGCGAATCGAGGCCAAAGAGTTCTTCGAGGAACACACCGGGCCCGAACACGAGTGTGTCTTCTTGAACTCCGGCGAGCATATCGACGTCACGACCGGCGAGCGCTCGGCCCCCTTCGAGCCCATCGACCAGGACGCCAAACAGGAGTACATCGAAACCGAACTCGCCCCCCGCGAGTTCGACTACGAGCACGACCCGATACCGAGCCTGCAGGATTTCCGGGCGTACGTTCCGCTGGCCTACGAGAACATGGAGGGCAAGCGGGCCAACATCGGCTTCGAGAGCGACACCACCGTCCTCGTCCCGCTCGTCGACGACGTCTGCCTGGAACTGTCGATGGACGGGTCGGGCTTTTCTTACACCAGCGACCTCGATACCGACGACTACGACGACGGCTGGGTGAAGATGGATATCGACCCCCGGCTGCTGATGCGTCTGTTCGAGGGTCCCCACCGGGCCTACTGGGCCGACGCGAAAATCGGCTCGCACATCGGCATCAGCAAGGAACCGGACATCTACGAACGGGGTCTCTACAACTGTCTCGGGGAGTTCCACGCCGACGGCGCCGACGTGCAGGCGACGGCGAGTCACGCCCGCGCCGGGTCGGACTGAACCGGGTTAACGGCGCTGTGGCCGCGAGCGAGTGGTGTGGCTCTGCCACACCCGAGCGAAGACGGGGAAAGGCAGGATGTCCAGCGTGAGCATCCGACGACGAAGTCGTCGGTTCACCGGAATCGAGGCCTAAGGCCGAGATTCCGGCCTTTTTCGCGAACGTTTTTCAAGGAGTGGTGGACGAGCGGAGCGAGTCCACCCGACGCAGAAAAAGGTTCTCAGGCGAAGGCAACCGGCTGACTGCCCGTCTCCTCGTCCTGGTCGATTTTCTCCAGTGCGTCGTAGAGGTCGGCCTGCTCGATGGTGGTCCGGTCGTCGCGGATGGCGAACATCCCGGCCTCCGTCGTGAGCGAGGCAAGCTCGGCCCCCGAGAGCCCCTCGGTCTCGGCGGCGAAGGCGCCCAGATCCACGCCGGCGCCGAGGTTCATCTCCTCGGTGTGAATCTCCAGAATGCGCTCGCGACCATCGACGTCCGGATTCGGGACTTCGATGAGGCGGTCGAACCGGCCCGGGCGCAGGATAGCGCGGTCGAGCATATCGAAGCGGTTGGTCGCGGCGATGATGCGGATCTCACCGCGGTCGTCGAAGCCATCCATCTCCGAGAGGAGTTGCATCATCGTCCGCTGGACCTCGGCGTCGCCGGAAGTCTTCGATTCGGTTCGCTTGGCCGCGATAGCGTCAATCTCGTCGATGAAGATGATAGCGGGCTGGCGCTCGGAGGCCAGTTCGAAGAGGTCCCGGACGAGGCGGGCGCCCTCGCCGATGAATTTGCGTACTAACTCCGAGCCGGCCATCTTGATGAAGGTGGCGTCGGTCTCGTTGGCGACGGCTTTCGCGAGCATCGTCTTGCCGGTGCCGGGCGGCCCGTGCAGCAGGACGCCGCTCGGGGGTTCGATGCCGACGTCCTTGAACTGCTGGGCGTTCAGCAGCGGTTCCTCGACGGCCTCTCGGACTTCTATCAGCTGTTCCTCGAGCCCGCCGATGTCCGCGTAGGTCACGTCGGGCGAGCGCTCGACCTGCATCGCCTGGGCGCGCGAATCCGTCTCGGCTTCCAGAATCTGCTTGACGCTGAAGGAGTCGTTGATGGCGACGCGGTCGCCGGCCTCGAGCGTGTCCCGAATCGACGGCGAGACTTCCGTCAGCACCTCCTGGTTGTTGCCGTGCTGTTTGACGACGACGCCGTCGTCGGTCAGCTCCTCGGCCGTCGCGATGTACAGCGAGGAGGTCTTGAGCGTCTCGTTTTCGCGTTCGAGCTGGTCGACGTCCTCGGAGAGGTCGGCCTGGCGTTCCTGGGCGCTGTCGAGCTGGTCGGTGAGCTGTTCGTTGACACGGACTATCTCTTCGAAGTGATCCCGGAGCGCCTCCAGACGCTCTTCCGGCGTCATCTCTGGGTCGAGGTCGAGGCGTGGTCGTTCCGGAAGCGAGGGACTGCGCGACATTTGACTGCCCGGTACTACCGGTTGAGACTAAAAGTGCCTTTGGGTCACACACCCGGCTTGTGTCGGCCAAGCGTCTCGTTTGCCCGCCCGGGCGGGTGCGAGAGATGTCCGAATCCTACTGCAGGCTCGCGAACTCGTCGAGATACTCGCCGTAGGTGTCGAGGGCCGACTCAACGGGGTCGGGCGAGGCCATGTCGACGCCGGCGCCACGCAGCAGTTCGAGCGGGTACTCCCGGGAGCCGCTGGAGAGGAAGTCGATGTAGCGCTGAGCCGCGGGCTCGCCCTCGTCAAGAATCCCATCCACGAGCGCGACGGCAGCGGAGATGCCGGTCGCGTACTGGTAGACGTAGAACGCCCGGTAGAAGTGCGGGATGCGCATCCACTCGCGGGCGATACGGTCGTCCAGTTCGGCGGGCGCGTAGTACTCGCCCTTGAGGTCGGCATAGAGGTCGTCGAGTCTGTCGGGGGTCAGCGGCTCGCCGGCCTCGGCCATCTCGTGAGTGCGGTGTTCGAACTCCGCGAACATGGTCTGGCGATAGAGCGTCGAGCGGAACCGCTCGAGATACTCGTTGAGGACGTGCCGGCGCAGCTGCTCGTCCTCGACGGTGTCGAGCAGGTGGTGGGTCAGCAGCGTCTCGTTGACGGTGCTTGCGACCTCGGCGACGAATATCTCGTAGCCCGAGTAGACGTAGGGCTGGGACTCGCTGGTGTACTCAGAGTGCATCGAGTGGCCGAGTTCGTGAGCCAGCGTGTACATCGACTCCACGTCGTCCTGGTAGTTCATGAGGATGAACGGCTGTGAGTCGTAGGTCCCGCCCGAATAGGCGCCGGACTGCTTGTGCTTGGTCTCGTAGACGTCGACCCACCGCGAATCGAGGCCCTCGGCCAACCGGGACTGGTACTCCTCGCCCAGCGGCGCGACAGCCTCGGTGACGTACTCACAGGCCTGCTCGTAGCTGACTTCGGGCGATTCCTCCTGGACGAGCGGAACGTAGAGGTCCCACATCCGCAGGTCGTCGCCCTCGATAGTGTCGGCTTTCAGCTCCGCGTGGCGGTGGAGCGCGTCCAGGTTGTCGTTGACGGTGTCGACGAGCGTGTCGTACACCTCGCTTGGCACGTTGGGGCCGTTCAGCGCGGCCTCGCGAGCGGTGTCGTAGTTGCGGGCCTGCGCGAGCTTCACGTCCGTCTTCACCGAGTTCTTGTACGCGGTGCCGACGGCGTTTCGCACGCCCTCCCACTCGTCGTAGAACGTCTCGTACACCCGCTGGCGAAAGTCGCGGTCGGGGTGTTTCTGCAGCGTCGTGAAGTTGTTGAGCGTGATGGGCTGGGCGTCGCCGTCGGGCCCCTCCACCGTCGGGAACTCCATGTCGGCGTTGGCGAGCATGTTGTACACCTCGCCGGCGGCGCCGGTGACCTCACCCAGTTCCGCAAGCAGGTTCTCGACCTCCGTCGAACGGGTGTGGGGTTTCATCCGGAGCACGTCGTCGAAGTAGTGCTCGTACTCGGCCAGGTCGGGTTCGGCCTCGACCAGCTCGTCGATGTCGTCCTCGGTCAGCTCCTGCAGTTCGGGTTCGAGGAAGGAGGCAGCGGAACTCGCCTCAGAGGAGAGCGACTGCGAGCGGGCAGTGAGCGCCTGGTAGGTGTCGTCGGTCGTGTCCTCGTCCCGGCGCATCCGGGCGTAAGAGGCGACGTTCGAAACCGTACGCATCAGCTGCTCGTAGGTTTCGAGCGTGGCCAGCAAGGTCGCGGCGTCGTCCGTGCAGCGGCCCTCGTAGGCCTCGAGGTCCTCGATTAGTGCTTCTGCCTTCTCGTAGGCCGCCTCCCATGCCTCGTCGTCCGCGTAGAGGGATTCGAGGGCCCACTTGTACTCCTCGTCGATATCGTCGCGTGCGGGTACCGAACTCATGTGCCTCGGGTTAGGAAAGGCGCCGAAGTAAGCCTTTCCGGGCTAGTAGACAGGACAGTTGAGTCTGAAAACAGCGTTACTAACAGCCAGAAAGCCCCGAGCGGCGACGGTCCTGCGACTCGTTGTGGTCCTCGGTCACTGCGTTCCCTGCGGTCCTTACATCGTCGGGGTTTCCGTCGCCGCTCGCCCCTTTCAGTCCGCCCGTAGCCGGTTGGCCAGCCGGCATGGGTGGACTGATAGGGGCGGTCAGCTACACGACGGCGGGCGACGTAAGCACTGGAACGAACGTAGTGAGTGAAGGGCGTCGTTCGAGAGAGCAAAGCTCTCTCGTGATCACGAAAGGCGCGTCGCGCCTTTCGGACGACAGCGAGCCCCCCGAGTGTAGCTGGGCGGGGCTTTCTGGCTGTTTCGAACGTTCGCAGGGTCGACTACGGCGACGCTTTACTCTAGCCCCGAAACCACACACTCTGCAACCCGCGCCGCAGTCTGGCGTTCCACTCGCAGCTCTTCGAACACCGAGCGAGCGCTGTCACTGGCCTCCTCATCGGTCTCGAACGTAACACCTGGATAGTCGACGCCGGTCAGCACCAGCGGATAAGCGGGTGCGGGAGCGACCCCCTCGGGTCCGGGTAGCGGCTCGTCGTCGAAGACGCAGTCGACCTTCGATGGCGGGGCCGCACCGCGGATAATCTCGTCGAGCAGGCCGACGACCCGCCGGACCAGCTGGCGGCAGAACCCGCCCGCAGCGAGGGTCACGACCAGCAGGTCCCCGTCACGCTCGAGGTGTCCGCGAAGCTCCCGCACCGTCCCGTCGTCGTCGGGCGTGAGGTTGTGGTAGTCGTGCCGACCACAGATGGCCTCGAGCGTCTCGGCGGCCAGGTCGTCGTCGGCTCCGGGGGCGGACAAGAAGTAGGTGTAGCGACGGTCGGCCGCGTCGTGGGTCGCGTGGAAGTCCTCCGGAACGTCGGCGCTGGCCCAGACGCTGACATCGGCGGGCAGTTCGCTGGTAAACGCCGTGGGTGTCAGCCACTCGGGAGCCTCGAAGGCGACCGTCTGTGCAACGGCGGAGACGCCCGCGTCGGTACGGCCGGCCGCCGCATAGCCCTCGGGGACCGCGTCGCGCTCACAGACGCCCAGTCGGGCCAGGCCGGCCAGAAGCGCCCGCTCGACGGTCGGCACGTCGGGCTGTCGCTGGAACCCGCTGTAGGGCCGGCCGTCGTAGGCGACCCGAAAGGCGCGCATGGCGCGGTGTTTGAAGCGCTTGCACTTGTGCCCCCCGGCTTTTCCGTGTCCGCCGATAACAGACGATTGAGCGACGACCGGGCGAGTTCTCACCGGGCGAGGACAGTAGCGGGGTCCCACTCGGCTCCGCTTTGCCGCCGGCGGAGCGGCAGCCGTGTCGCCGAGTGGACCCTGCGGCTTTACCAACGTCGGGACCCTAGCTGGCAATAGAATGGCTAACTCCGCCGAGGACAGTCGCCAGTTCCCCCGTCCGCCACATGACTTTACCGACGGCGAGAATCGGACGGTCCGGATGGCGGCGTACGACGGCGAGGCCGAGCCGCTGGTGTCGATGTACACCGACTTCGACGCGGACTCCCGGTCCCAGGGCGTCCCGCCCCGAAAGGAGCCCGCCATCCGCGAGTGGGTAACGACCCTGCTGGAGGAGGGGCTCAACGTCGTCGTGTGGCACGACGACCGACCGGTGGGCCACGCCGTGCTGGTGCCGGTCGAGGACAACAGCTCGGAGCTGGCCATCTTCGTCCACCCCGACTACCAGTCGGCGGGCATCGGGACGGAGCTAATCAAAGTGTTACTGGGCCACGGCCAGGCGGAAGGTATCGAGCACGTCTGGCTGGCCGTCTCCCAGCGCAACCACGTCGCGATGCGCGTCTACCGCTCGGTGGGCTTCGAGACCCGCCTGCGCGAACACGTCGAAATCGAGATGGAACGGGACCTCTAGAGCTCCAGTTCGCGTTCGCGGTCGGCGAGCCGTTCGGTCTCGACCAGCCGTTCGAGCCGTCGTTCGAACTCCTCGTCGGTCAGTTCTCCCTGGGCGTATCGTCCGCGGAGGGTAGCTATCGGCGTGTCGGCAGTGGTCGCCGCCATCTCGTCCGCTGTTTCGAGCGGGGCGGATTCCATCTCAGACGATTCGACCGCTGACGACGCCGTCCCGAGAATCAGGACGAGCGGCGTGGCAATCAGGAAGCCGACGACGAACAGCGCCGCCGCGAGCCGTGGGAGTCCGAAGAGACCGAGCAGGATTGCGAATCCGTACGAGAGGACCGTGACGACGGCGGCGAGCCGCCACGTCCCGAGGGACGGCACCATGTATCAATAGAGTGACGTTAGGCTGAAAAAGCTAGGCCGTCACTCGGCGAAGTCGGCGAAGGTCGGCCGGTCGCGGTCGCCCGGGAACTCGTCGACGGGAACGGCAATCTGCTCGCCGTCGTCCATCTCCTTTATCGTTATCTCGTCGTTTTCGAGGTCGCGCTCGCCGACGATGACGACCGTCTCGGCGTTGACGTTGTCGGCATAGCCCATCTGTGCGCCAAAGGAGCGGTCGGCGACGTCGGTCTCGACGACGTGGCCCTTCTCGCGCAGGTCGCGGGCGATTCGCGCGGCGGTCGGCCGCGTGTCGCCCACCTGCAGGACGTAGTAGTCGGTCGCGAGCGCTTCCTCGGGCCAGACGCCCGCCCGCTCACAGAGCAACTGCAGGGTGGCGTGACCCGGGGCAAAGCCCACCGCGGGCGTCGGCTGGCCGCCGAAGCCCTCGATGAGGTCGTCGTAACGACCGCCGCCGAAGACCGACCGTGAGACCTCGCCGGTCGCGTCGAAACACTCGAAGACCACACCCGTGTAGTAGTCCAGCCCGCGAGCGGTCGACAGCGAGAGCGTGAGCTGGTCCCGAACCCCGAAGTCGTCGGCGGCCGAGAGCACTGCACGGAGGTTCTCGGTCGCCGCGGCGACAGTGTCGGACCGGGCAGCGAGCGTGTCGAGGTCGTCCTCGCCGGTTTCCAGCAGGTCGTCGAAGGCCTCGGCGTCCTCGTAGCTGAGGCCGGCCTCGTACAGCAGGTCGAGATACGCCTCGCGGTCGACCTTCGCGCGCTTGTCGACGGCGCGGATGGCCTCGCGGGTGTCGACGTCGGCGTCGAACGACGCCAGCAGGCCCGAGAGGATATCTCGGTGGGAGACCCGAATCTCGAAATCGTCGTCCTCGAGCCCGAGGTCAGAGAGCATATCGACGGCGACGGCCAGAATCTCGGCGTCGGCGTCGGGCTCGCTGGAGCCGAAGATGTCGACGTTGGTCTGGTAGAACTCCCGGAACCGGCCCTGCTGGACCTGCTCGTAGCGCCAAAACGGTCGCGTCGAGACCCATTTGATTGGTTTCTGGAGCTCCTGTTGCTTGGCGACCATCATCCGCGCGACGGTGGGTGTCAGCTCCGGGGTCAGCGCCACCTCGCGGCCGCCCTTGTCCTCGAAGCTGTACAGTTCCTCGACGATCTCCTCGCCGCTCTTGTCCGTGTACATCTCGGTGGGTTCGAGCGCCGGCGTCCCTATCTCCCGGAAGCCGTAGCGCTGGGCGGTGCTCTCGATGGTGTCCATCGCCCAGCGCCGCGAACCCATCTCCTCGGGGTAGAAGTCACGAAATCCCTTGACGGAGTCGTACATACCAGCGCGTACAGCGAGGGCGCGCTTGAAACTGTTCGTTCGCGCCTCGCTGGCGCGACCGGGCCACCGATTCCTGTCATTTGATGGATATTATCGGCCCACGTCGGCATGAAAAGAGTTACAGGAGCATACCGCAGGACTCAGGACAGTGACGTCGACTGACGACAGCGACCTCGTGAGCGTGAATCGACCCGTCGCCAGCGTCCAGAAGCTGGCCTCGGCAGCACTCTGTCTCGTCGCGGTGGGCCTGAGTGGCTACGCGGCAGTGAACGAAGTCTGGTCTTTCGCCGCCATCTTCGCCCTCGGGCTCGCCCTGGCCGTCCAGTCCTACAGAGCCGTCGACGACCCGACAGCCGGGCTATAGTTACCGGCGTTCCAGACGGTGAAGAGGGCGCTACCGCCGGCCACGCACCCGGGACTGGGTGTGGTCGGGAAAAACCTCGTCGACGGCGCCGTCGCCGTACGCCCCGACCAGCAGCGCACGGAGTTCCACCTCGTAGTCGGCTTTCGGAATCTCGGCGCTCGGCCCCGTCTCGACTACGAGTTCGTCGGCGACAATATCGTCGATGGCGCCCCGACCGATACCCGCAAGGGGGGCCAGATAGTCTACGCCGAAGCGGTCCTCGACGCTCTGGGCGAGCGGGCGCTCGATAGTCGGGACGCGGTCGTCCCGGCGGGTGCCGTCGGCGACGGCGTCCAGCTCGTCGGTCCAGTCGCCGGCAGCGACCCGCTCGACGGCGTGCTCGTGGACCTGCTGGATGCCGTTTCGGGGGTAGCCGTCCTCGTGCATCCGCTCGACCGCCTCGCGGGCCACGTCGGGGTCCAGGGCGACCGTCTCGTGGGGAAAGCCGAGGGCTTCGGCGGCTTCCCGGGCGGGTTCGGGGTCGACGACGCCGAAGCTGGCGGTCACGAGCGTCACGTCGTAGAAGTCCTCGAGCACGAGCCCCGCCAGTGTAGAGTCCTTGCCGGCGCTGAACAGCAGGGCCGCGCGCATCTACCGGCGCTTGATGTCGAAGCTCTTCGAATCGGGCGTCAGCTCCGAGAGGAGCTGTTTCATCTGCTCCTCGTCGATGGTGTCGCCGACGCGGCCGCTGCGGGCTAAGGCGACAATCTGCTGTTCGACCTGCTCGCCCACGTCCGGTTTGGACATCTTGACCGTGTTGAGCCGCTTGCGGGCGCCGTCGGTCAGGTGCTGGCGGAGGATGGCCTTCTTCTGGGCCTCGGCCTGCTGCTGGGCGGCCTGCTGGGCCTCGGCGTCGCCCTCGCCCTGTTGCTCCTTGAGCTGTTCCATCTTCTGCTTGCGGAGCTCTTCGAGTTCCTCCTCGCTGGGGTCACCACTCATAGATATCAACAGCTACCGGGTTCGGCGGGAAAACGATTTCGGAGCCGCAGTTATGCGTAGCGTTCGAGTTCGGGACGGTCGAGGTCCGAGAGGACCTCGCCGGCGGTGTCGTCGAGCAGGCTCCGACCCTCGCCGGTGACGCGTCGGCCGTCGGCCTCGCTGGTCTCGACGTAGCCGGCCGTCTCGAGCTGCTGGAGCGCGGTGCGGATGATGGAGCCCGACCCCTCGGCCTTCTGGTGCGGGCGGACGCGGTAGCGGGTGGTACCCTGTTTCGAGGTGCCGTACTCGGTCTTGAGGGCGTTGACGCCCATCGGGCCGTCGACGGCGACCTTCCGGAGCAGGCTGGCGGCGCGTCGCTCCCAGAAGTCCGGCTGTTCGGGCGGGAGTTCGCGGTCGACGCCGGTCTTGGCGACGGCGGTCCACTCGGGGGCCTCGATGTCGTCATCGTCCTTGAGCGTCTCGGTGAGGGCCTCGATGAGGTCCTCTGCGGGCACGTCGTAGAGTGTCGTCATTGGCCCTTGCTTCCCGTTGGCGTCATTTAAGCGCATCGTTGTCCGGCCCAGGGCGTGAACGGTCACCACGCCGGAGCCGTCCCAGCAGGCTCACTCTCTGGCGTTCGCCGCGGCGTGGTCGGCACCGAGAGCGCTCGCGACGCCGGCGCCGAGCAACAGCGGGAACAGATACGTCGCCCCGCGGTGGATGAGCACCGCCGAGGCCGCCACGGCCGCCGGGACGGTGGTCGTCGAGACCAGCAGCGTCACGAGCACCGTCTCGATGGCACCGGAACCCCCGGGCAGCGGCGCCAGACTCGCGATACTGCCGACCGGAACCACCAGCAGCGTCGTCGCGACGGGGACCGCGTAACCGACGGCGTACAGCGAGAGCCACAGCGACCCTGCGAGCGAGGCCCAGCCCAGCGCCGAGAAGCCCAGCGTCTGCAGCAGCGTCTTCCGGTCCGTGGCGATGCGGTCGATGGCGGCGAAGAAACTCTCGATGCGGGCCGCGATGGTCGCCGTCGTCGGCGGCGACCACTTCGGGACGGTGTGACCGAGCCAGCGGATGACGGGGGTCAACAGTCTGATGACCGCCTCTTCCAGTTCGTAGCGGTAGCGCCAGCCCAGGAACCCGGCGACCGGGAGCCCCACCGCCAGCGCCGCGACGGCGACCGCGGCGAAAGCGAGGTTCCGCCCGAGCTGGACGGCACCCGCCGTCACGAACGTGAACCCGGCGATGGCAAAGGCGACCGAGGGGACGAAGTGGGCCGTGTCGACGCTGGCGATGGCGGCCAGCCCCGTCTCGTACTCCGTGTCGGCCGCCGAGGAGATGAGCAGCGCCGAGAGCGGCTCGCCGCCGGCCTGCCCGAAGGGGGTGACGTTGTTCGAGAAGACGGCGCCGGCGTAGACCAGCACCGCCAGATAGGCCCGAATCGGACTCCCGAGGGCCCGCAGCACCGACCACAGCGCCAGCCCCCACGTGGTGAGCCAGAGGACGGCGAGCGCGCCGACGAGGACGAGCGCGACCGGGTCCGCCGCCAGCAGCGCCGCGACGGTCCGGTCGACCCCGACAATCCACACCAGCACCGCGAGCACGGCGAGCGCGCCCAGAAAGCCCGCAATCGTCGCCGCGCGATTGCCGTCCATACCACATCGGTGGGCCGTCTGGGGTTTGAACGTACCGACCAGTGGACTGATATGTGACGACGGCGAGGACGAACAACTGGAACGGCCAGAACGCCCCGGCCGGTTGGTCAAACAGCTACGGGTGGTGTGTTCTGGCTGTCCGCAGTCACTATTGAGTCGCCCTCGGGCGCCGAACATCCACCGTCGTTTTTACCAACGGCTGCTAGAACCGCGTATGGACGAACAGACCGCGCTGGGACTCGTCAGCGACCGGCTGACGGCCGCCGGTGACGATTGTGCGGTCGTCGACGGGCAGGTCATCACGACTGATATGCTCCACGAGCGGACGGACTTCCCGGCGGGGACGAGCCGGTACACCGCTGGCTGGCGGGCCGTCGGCGCGTCGCTGTCGGACGTGGCGGCGATGGGGGCCGAGGCCACGGCGGCGGTCGCGGTGTACGCGGCCCCCGAGTTCGACGAGACTGAACTGGGGGCCTTCCTCGACGGCGCGACGGCGGTCTGTGACACGGTCGGGGCGGAGTACGTCGGTGGGGACCTCGACGGCCACGACGAGTTCACCGTCGCGACGACCGCGCTGGGCGAGACCGACGACCCCGTGCGCCGGTCGGGTGCCGAACCCGGTGACGCGCTCTGTGTGACCGGGACACTGGGTCGGACGGCGGCGGCGATTCGCTACTTCGACCGGGGCGATGTCGAGGCGGCCAACGAGCTGTTCCGGTTCACGCCGCGGGTGGCCGCGGGCCGGGCGCTTGCCCCCTACGCCTCGGCGATGCTTGACTCCAGTGACGGGCTGGCTCGGTCGGTCCACCAGCTCGTCGCGGCAAGCGACTGCGGCGCGGCCCTGACCGGGCCGCTGCCCATCGACGAGCGGGTCGACGGGCTGGCCGAGGACGACGCGGACCGGCGGGAACTGGGCGTCTTCTTCGGCGAGGATTTCGAGCTGGTGTCTGCGGTCCCCGAGGCCGAGCTGGCGGCGGCCCGGGCGGCGACGCCCTGCCCGCTCCATCGGGTCGGGACGATTACCGAGTCGGGCGTCACACTCGACGAGGAACCGCTGCCCGACCGCGGCTACTCGCACTGACGGTCGGCGGCGAGTGTCGACGCTACCTGCTCGACAGCTCTGGTTGCGGCACTGGCGCGCTCCTCGTGGGTCAGCCCTGCCAGCGGGTCGTCGGCGGACGAGCCGTCTTCGGAGAGCATGTGCTGTCAGGGTAGCGGTGGGCCAGCCACCTATAACGGGCCGATATTTCAGCACTGTTTACACGATTCGGGCGAGTTCATCTGCCCCAGCCATCGAGTCCGGTCGTCGACAACAGAGAGAGCAGCCGGTCTCGACGGGAGCCCGGTTAGGCAGTGACTATCTCGAACGGAATCGGTGTGAAACACGCCAGGCCGAGCGCGAAGGTCACGACCCCGAGCAACGTGCGTCGGCTGTCGAGGGTGTCGTCGACGGTCGGCCGTGCGGGTCCGGCGTAGGCCATCCCCGCCGAGAGCAACCCCCAGAACACCCACAGCGTCCAGACGCCGTAGCCGATGGGCGGGGCGTCCTGCGTGAGATAGAGGAAGCCGGCGAGCGCGAACAGGCCGCCGGGGACCGCAGCGGCGACGGTCTCCTGGCGCTGGCCGACGATGGCGCGGACGATGTGACCCCCGTCTAGCTGTCCGACCGGCAGGAGGTTCAGGAAGGTAAAGAACATCCCCGCCCAGCCGGCGAAGACGACGGGATGGACCGCCTCCGTCGGTCCCACCGCGGTCCCGACACCGAGAGTCCTGACGAACGCCTCGATTGCCTGCATCAGTAGCGGGTCGTGGAAGTTGATGGCGTACTCGGCCCCACCCGACCGGACGCGCTCGGGGACCGCTATGGGGTCGAGCGTGAAGCCGACGACTGTGACGACGACTGTCGCGACAAGCCCCGCAAGCGGCCCCGCGACACCGATATCGAAGAGGGCCTTGCGCGAGGGGATGTGCCCGCGGATGTTGATGACGGCACCCATCGTCCCCAGCAGGGAGGGGAAGGGAATGAAGTACGGAAGGGTGACGTCGACGCCGTGGTAGCGGGCGGCGGCGTAGTGACCCAGCTCGTGGATGCCCAGCACGCCCAGCATCGCGACGACGAAGGGCCAGGCCTCGAACAGGCGCAGTGGTTGCTCCGTGACCGGGATGTAGTACCAGCTGCTCGCACCGACAAACAGCGTCGAGGCGATAGTCGCGATCAGCAGCGCGACGTTGAGCCACGGTATCCCGCTGCTGTCCCGGGGTTCGGCCACCAGCGCGTACTGCTCGGTCGCCGGGGTGCCGAATCCGTCGTCTGCCGGCTGGACGGGTGGACCCGAACCCGGTTGCGCGGGCGACTGCGGGGCCGGCTGTCGTTCCAGCGACAGCGTATAGCCCGACTGGGCAAACTGCGGGCGGAGCGTCTCGACGACGGCGTCGGGTCGGACCAGGGGCTCGCCGAAGTACCGGACTGTGCCGTCGCTCCGGTCGACTGCTGCCACGTGGAACACACCTGCGAGTTCGTCGGGGGACGGCGCCTCGTCGCCGTGGCCACTCATCGGCTACTGGTAGTCGGCGAGGACATTAATACTCGGTGCTCCGACTGAACAGAGCGATAGAGGGGGGGGGACCAGGTGGTGTGAACGTCGCTACGCGGGTTCGATACGCCAGGTGGTTGCGCTCGTGTACGACCACTTCTCGACGTGTATCTCCGTCGCGCTGTCTTTAAGTTTGACCATCAGGGCACCGATTTCCTTGGGGGAGAGTCCGACTTCGTCTGCGATGAACTTGCTCTTGAAGTACATCTCACCATCGGCTGCCTTCTCCGCCAGGAACGACCTGAGTCGCTGTTCTTTCGAGGGTGCTTCCTCACCGGAGGGCTGCGTAGTAGCGCTCATCTGTGTCACCTCGTTTCTCACGTGGTTCGGGAGGAGTATATAAAGGAAGGAAGGTTCGCGTCGCTTCGGGGACTTTCAGGCCAAATCAGCCCAAATAGTACTTTTTACGACTGTTTCTAAGGCCCCCAAACATTTTATAACTGCTTCTAAATCCTCTATTTCGGTTTTCAGGAAGGCTCGGTTTTGGGGGTGGAAAGCGGGAATCGAGGACGGTTTCCCGGCCATTTAGCGGCAATATTACTCCGTCGGCGTCAGACGCCTGGCAGCCGTTCGGGCGTCCGGGCTTGACAACGCTTAAGCGCCTTTCGCGGTTACGCCGGGCCAATGAAAGTCGTCATCTCTGTCGGTGGGAGCGTCCTCGCCCCAGACCTCGAACCGGACCGGGTAGCCGATTACGCGGCCGCCATCCAGTCACTCGATACGGCGGGCCACACCCTGGGGGCGGTCGTCGGTGGCGGCCCCACGGCCCGCGAGTACATCACCACCGCCCGGGAACTGGGCGCAAACGAGATAGAACTCGACCAGCTGGGTATCGCCGTCACCCGGCTGAACGGTCGCCTGCTCATCGCCGCTCTCGACGACCGCGCCGCGCCGACGCCCGCGGAGAGCTACGAGAGCGGCCGCGAGGCCATCCGCCGCGGGGATATCCCCGTCCTGGGCGGAATCGTCGCCGCACAGACCACCGACGCCGTCGCCGCCGCCTTCGCCGAGTACGTCGGCGCCGACCTCCTCGTGTACGCGACCTCCGTCGACGGCGTCTACGACGCCGACCCCAACAGCGACGGCGAGGCGACCCGCTTCGACGAGCTGACCGCCGGTGAACTCGTGGACGTCATCGCCGACATGGAGATGAACGCCGGCAGTTCGGCGCCGGTGGACCTGCTGGCGGCCAAGGTGATACAGCGCTCGGGGATTCGGACCATCGTACTGGACGGCACCAACCCCCAGCGGGTCGTCGACGCGGTACAGGACGACGACTTTGCGGGCACGGAAATCCTCCCGGAGGCATAGATGGCCGAGGATCCCTACGAGGTCGGCCGCGGCAGCGAGCGAGCGTTCTGGGCCGAGTCGGTCGCCGACGCCATCGAGGCCCGGGAACCCGACGACCCAATCGTTATCAAGGGCGGCGTCTCGCCATCCGGCGTCCCACATATCGGCCACTTCAACGAGATAATGCGTGGCTACTACGTCGCGCAGTCTCTGCGCGACCGGGGCCACGAGGTCCGACAGGTGTTCACGGCCGACGACAAGGACCGCCTGCGGGCGGTCCCCCGACAGCTCGCCGACCTCGAGTGGAACATCGTGGGGCTGGGCGACGTGAACGCCGGCGCGCTCGGGCGCAATCTCGGGAAACCCTACACCGACATCCCCGACCCCTTCGACTGTGACTGTGGCTCGTATGGCGCCCACTTCACGAACCTGCTGAAAAAGAGCGCCGAGCTGGTGGGTGTCGACGTCGACTTCGTCTCGAACACCGAGCTCTACGCTGACGGGGAGTTCGAGGCCGTCAGCCGGCGAGTGCTGGATCGGGCCGACCGCGCCCGCGAGGTGCTTTCGGAGTACCAGAACAAGGTCGACGACGACTACGTCCCCTTCCTGCCCCAGTGTCGCGAGTGCGGGAAACTCACCGAGGGCGTCACCGAGGTCGACCTCGAGGCGGGCGAAGTGCACTACGTCTGTACGGACGTCGAGGCGGGCGACCAGACCATCGAGGGGTGTGGCCACGAGGGCGTCGCCACGCTCCGGGATGGCAAGCTCCCGTGGCGCTTCGAGTGGCCCGGCCAGTGGGAGATTCTGGGCGTCGACTTCGAGCCCTTCGGCAAGGACCACGCCGAAGGCTCCTGGCCCTCCGGCGAGGACGTCGCGGAGAACGTCCTCGACATCGAGCCGCCGGTGCCGATGGTCTACGAGTGGTTCACCCTGGAGGGCGAACCGCTCTCCTCGTCGTCGGGCAACGTCGTCACCGTCGACGAAGTCCTCGAAATTCTCGAACCCGAAGTGCTGCGATACTTCTTCGTCAAGAACCCCCGCAAGCAGCGGGACTTCTCCGTCGAGAATGTCGACAGACTGGTCGACGAGTTCGACCGCTTCGAGGAGATATACTTCGGCGATGTCGAACCCCGCGACGAGGCCGAGCGCGAACTCGCCGAGCGGGCCTACCCCATGGTCGTCGACGACGTGCGCGAGGACCGCGTTCGCATCCCCTATACCTTCGCCGCCGTCCTCGGGATGACCGAGGACCCCGACGTCAGGGAGCAAATCGCTCGCAAGGAGGGTCACATCCCCGAGGACGCGCCCGAGTGGGCCGTCGAGGACGCGCTGGCCCGCGTCGAGCGCGCCCAGCGCTGGGCCCGCCGGACCGGCAACGAGTTCGACTACGAACTCAAGCGCGCCGAGCTGCCCGACGTCGACT
This sequence comes from Haloarcula rara, assembly GCF_029338235.1. Lineage (GTDB taxonomy): Archaea > Halobacteriota > Halobacteria > Halobacteriales > Haloarculaceae > Haloarcula > Haloarcula rara. The sequence goes on along the minus strand of NZ_CP119785.1, from coordinate 2,000,257 downwards.
TTGCCCCCGAGATGGAAGCGGCCCTGGACGAGCTGGCCGACTACGTCGCCGAGGGACACGACGGCGAAGCGATACAGAGCGAGATATACGAGACCGCGAAACGCCACGATATCGAGATGTCGGACTTCTTCGCCGCGGGCTACCGGCTGCTGTTCGACGACACCGAGGGGCCACAGCTCGGGACCTTCATGGGGAAACTCGACCGGGGCTTTGTGGTCAAGCGGCTCCGACGGGAAGCGTAAGTCGGCAGCAGGAGCGGATGCAGTAGCGGTGGCCGGGAGCGCGTTCCATCGCGCGAAGACGGGGGAGGGCAGGCGGTCACGAGCATACCGCGCCGAAGGCGCGGTTTCACGCGAATCGCCAATGGCGATTCGCGCCTTTTTCGCCCACGTTTTTCGAGGCGTGGTGCGCGAACGGAGTGAGCGCACCCAACGACGAAAAAGGTGGAACCAAACCCTCTTGCTTTGCTGGCCCAATCTTCCAGTGAATGGTGGACACACTGACGTGGGTCCTCGTCGGACTCGCCGCGTACACGCTGGCGGCGATGGCGCTCAAATCACGTGGTGTATTACCGGAGTACGTCAACGTCAGCGGCCCACTCGCGACGTTACACACCCAGCGGGGAAAGCAGATACTGACGCGGTTGGCCCGCCCGAAGCGGTTCTGGCGCGCGTGGGGGAACCTGGGGGTCGGTGCCGCCCTCGTCGTGATGGTCGGCTCGTTCCTGCTGGTCGCCTACAGCGCGTATCAGGCGGTGGTCAACCCCCAGCCCTCGGCGCTGAACGAGCCACGGAACGCGCTGGCGATTCCGGGCGTCAACGACTTCCTGCCGCTGTCGGTCGCACCCGAAATCGTCTTCGGACTCCTCCTGGCGCTGGTCGTCCACGAGGGGGGCCACGGGCTGTTCTGCCGGGTCGAGGATATCGACATCGAGTCGATGGGCCTTGCGCTCCTGTCGGTCATCCCCATCGGGGCCTTCGTCGAACCCGACGAGACGGAGCTGCTGAAGTCCGACCGCGGCGCACAGGTGCGGATGTACGCGGCGGGCGTGACCAACAACTTCGCGCTGTCCTTTCTCGCGCTCCTCTTGCTTTTCGGGCCGATTGCGGGCTCTATCGCCGTCGTCGACGGCTACCACGTCGGGGGCACCGTCGAGGCGACTCCCGCGGCCGAGGCGGGCATCGAATCCGGCGACGTGATAACGGGTATCAACGGCCAGGCGGTCCAGCGTCCGGGCGACCTGGAGTCGACGCTCGCGGCGACCAACGAGACGCGCGTGACCGTCCAGTTTCGCGATAAGGAGTCGGTGACGGTCCAGCGGTCAGCTGTCGTCAGCAGCGCCATCCAGAGTTCACCCCTGGAAAGCGGAGACACCATCGTCAGCGTCAACGGGACGAACGTCTCGACGGGCGGGCAGTTCGTCGACGCCGCGCGGGCCAATCCCGTCGCGGAGATCCGAACCGAAGACGGCCGCACCGAACAGCTGCCAACCGGGAGTTACGCGCTGGTCCAGGCCGACGGGGCGCTCGCGAACGCCGGTGCACCGGCCGAGTCCGGCATCGTCATCACGGCGATAGACGGCGAGCGAACGGTGAATACGGCCGCACTGGTCGACGTGCTGGACAATCGGTCCGCCGGCGAGTCGGTCACCGTCACGGCCTATGTCGACAGTGAGCGACGGACCTACAACGTCACTGCCGGCGACGACGGTGACGGCGGCGCCCTGCTCGGTATCTCCCCCGAGCGAGGCGTCTCGGGTATCACGGTCGACGACTTCGGTCTCGACCGGTACCCCGCCGCAACGTTCCTCGATTTCATCGGCGGAGATTCGGGCGGCTCCTCGGACGTCGGTGACCTGAGCGTTGTCCAGCGGTTCGCGACCGTACTGGTGCTCCCGGTCATCGGCATCGCGGGACAGCTTGGGTACAACTTCCCCGGCTTTACCGGGTTCGCGACGAACTTCTACACCGTGCAGGGGCCGCTGGCCGCCCTCGGGGAGTCGACGGTGTTCCTCCTCGCGAACGTCCTGTTCTGGACCGGCTGGATAAATATCATCATCGGCCAGTTCAATCTCATCCCGACCTACCCGCTCGACGGCGGTCACATCCTCCGGGCCTCGACCGAATCCGTCGTCTCCCGGTTACCGGTGCCCGGTCGGCGGAGCCTCACGACGGCGGTGACACTGGCCGTGACAGCGTCGATGATCGGCGGCCTCTTCGTGATGCTGTTTGGCCCCCGTTTCTTCGCCTGAGAGGGGCCGGCTCCCCCGGCGTTTCGTTACCCATTTACTCCCCGCGATGAGAGAGGGCGTATGTTCAGACAGCTCCGCTCCGAGGCCGAAGACGCGCTCCGTTCGGCGTTGACGGCTCTCGATCTGCCGACCGAGGACCTCGGTATCGAGGAGCCCCCGGAGGACGTCGAGGCCGTGCTCGCTTCGAGCGCCGCGTTCCGGCTGGCCGGCGAGGTCGGCGCGCCGCCGCCGAAAGTGGCCGCCGACATCGCCGACGCCATCGACGCCGCCGACCTCGAGTACGTCAGCGACGTGACCACGCAGGGCCCCTACGTGAACTTCCTGCCGAGCGACGCGTACTTCGCCGAGACGCTGGGGGCGGCCACGGACGAAAGCTACGGTCGGCTGCCCGACCGCGACACCAGCGTCGTCGTCGAACACACCTCCGCGAACCCGACCGGCCCGGTCCACGTCGGCCGGGCGCGCAATCCGATAATCGGCGACGCCATCGCCCGCGTGCTCGACTACGCCGGCTACGACGTCGACCGCCACTACTACGTCAACGACGCGGGCCGCCAGATTGCGGTGTTCACCTGGGCCTACGAGACCTTCGACGAGTCCGACCTGCCCGAGCCCGAGCGTGACTCGCCCGAGTACGAGATGGTCCGCTACTACCGCAAGGGCAACAGTTTCCTGGAGGACGGCGAGGAGAGCGAGGTCGAAGCGGCCGAACAGGAGGTCCAGACCATCCTGCAGGGGCTCGAAGACGGCGACGAGGCCACCTACGAACGCGTCGCCGAGGTCGTCGACACCGTGCTGGGCGGGATGCAGGACACACTCGCGCGCCTGCCCGCCGAGTTCGACGAGTTCGTCAAGGAGACCCGGTTCATGCGCAACGGCGACACCGACGCGCTCGTGGACCGGCTGCAGGAACTCGACTGTGCCGTCTACGACGAGGACGCCTGGCAGCTCGACCTGCCCGACTTCGAGAAGAACCTCGTCTTCCTGCGCTCGGACGGCACCTCCCTCTATACGACGCGTGACCTGGCCCACCACGAGTGGAAGTTCGACAACTACGACCGCGCGGTCACCGTGCTGGGCGAGGACCACCATCTCCAGGCTGACCAGCTCGCTGCCGCGCTCGACCTGCTCGGCAACGACACCGACCGGCTCCAGCAGGTGTTTTACTCGTGGGTCAACCTCCCCGAGGGCGGCATGAGCACACGTGAGGGCACCGGCATCGACCTGGACGACCTGCTGGACGAGGCCATCGCCCGCGCCCGCGAGGAAGTCGAGCGTCGACTGGACGACCGGACGCGTGGCGACCTAGACGAGAGCGACATCGAGCGCATCGCCCACCAGGTCGGCGTCGGCGCAGTGCGGTACGACATCGTCTCGAAACAGCCCACCAAGGGCATCACCTTCGAGTGGGAGCGCGCTTTGGACTTCGAGGCCCAGTCGGCCCCGTACGTCCAGTACGTCCATGCCCGGTGCTGTGGTATCACGGAGGACGCCGGCGAGATACCCGACGACCCCGACTTCGACCAGCTGGGCGAGCCCGAAGAGCTGGACCTCCTTCGCGTGCTCGCGCGGTTCCCGGCCGTCGTCGAGGAGGCCGCCGACGACCTCCAGCCCCACACGGTCGCGACCTACACGCGCACTGTCGCCGAGACGTTCAACGCCTTCTATCGGGAGTGTCCCGTCCTCGACGCGGACGAACAGACGCGTGCGGCCCGGCTCGCACTCGTCGCCGGCACCCGTCACACCGTGGCGAACGCGCTGGACGCTATCGGTGTCGACGCACCGACCTCGATGTGACGCACCGTCTATGAACCCGGTTTACAGCGGTCGACACAGCTAGTCAGGGTTTTCTGGCTCACAGGACTCATAGCGGTCGCTGCGTCTCAAGAACCGATACCACTCGGCACGAAAGAGAGAGCGGACACTAATTGAACAGGCCGAAGACGCCGCCGGAGCTCTCCTCGTCGGCGTCGTCCTCGTCGGCTGCGGCCTCCGTCTCGTCGAGGAACCAGGCGTCGTCGACGATGGTGTCGAGGTCGGCCTCGGCGGTGTCGCCCCTGAAGAACACGCCCTCCAGGGCGTCTGTCAGGCGGAGATAGGCGTCCGCTGCGGGGCTGTCGGGTTCGTTGCGGACGAGTGGCTCCTCGTGGGTCGCCTGCGGGTCGTCGGGGATGACCGCAAGCAGCGGGAAATCGAAGCGCTCGTTGATGTCGGCGACGTCCGTGTGGCGGGTGACGCGGGTGATGAGCCCGCCGATAACGTTGCCGTCGATGCGGTCGGCGAGCTGGGCAGTCTTGACCGTGTCGCCGACGGCGACCTCGTCAGGGGTCGTGACGAGGACGATGCCGTCCGCGAGCCCGAGCGGGACCGCGACCTCGTGGCTCAGCCCGGCGCCCGTGTCGATGATGACGACGTCGTAGGCGGCCCGCAACGTCTTGATGACTTTGCGGAGCTTCGCCGGGTCGGCGTCGGCGAAGGCGTCCAGCGACTGCTCGCCGGCGATGACGGTCAGCCCGCCGGGGGCGTCGGTCAGCGCCTCGCTGACGGCCGCGTCGCCGGCCAGAATCTCGTGGACACTCTTTTCGGGTTCGACCGCCAGCATCGAACCCAGGTTGGCCATCCCGAGGTCGGCATCGACCACCGCGACGTCGTAGCCGAGTTCCTGCAGTCCCGCACCGACGTTGACAGCAGTCGTGGTCTTGCCGACCCCGCCTTTCCCGCCTGCGATGGTACAAACATACCCCGCCATAATCTGTTGTCTGTGTTCAATAGGGGCAGTCATATAAACCCGGCTGTCCGTGAGCCGTCATGACAAGTGAGTAATACCCGAGAACGCACGCTACTGATGTGGTGTCGGTACCAGTGGAACGGTTTGCCGGCCTTGAGAGGGCAGGTAATAGCTCGCGCCCCCTGCTCGTAGGTCGCTGGCCTCGCCCTGCTCGATTCGCCCGCTTGTCTCACGGTTCGCTTTCGAGGTCCTCGAAAACCGAAGATTCGCGATCTGTGCAAGACCGCCGGTCTTGCAACATCACGAGACGGCAAAGCCGTCTCGAACGACCTCGCTGCGGTCGGTCTCGCTCTCCCCGTTCGACTGGAAGGAGGCGTTCGCGAAGCTCACGCCTCCCTGCTCCAGGTTCGCTACGCTCACCGTTCCGCTTCGAGACCCTCACTACGTTCGGCTCTCGCTGCTCGCGGGTCGTCACTTCGTTCCCCGCTGTGCATGCCAGAGGTTCTCGCGCTGCTCGAACCTCTCTGTCAACAGGTTCTTACGCAGCCTCACCGAAACAAAGACAATGAGTGAGCAGGACGGACAGGAGCAATCTGACAAACAGAAGTACGAGTTCAAGAAGGTCATAGAGGAACTCAAAGGGTACGAGGGCTCTGGTACCCAGCTCGTCTCTATCTACGTCCCCGAGGACAAGCAGCTGAGCGACGTGGTCGCCCACGTCACCCAGGAACACTCCGAGGCGTCGAACATCAAATCGAAGGCCACCCGGACGGCCGTCCAGGATGCGCTGACCTCCATCAAGGACCGCCTGCGCTACTACGACCACAGCCCGCCCGAAAACGGGATGGTGCTGTTCTCCGGGGCCATCGACAGCGGCGGCGGCCGGACCAACATGGTGACCAAGGTGCTCGAATCGCCCCCCGACCCCATCGAGTCCTTTCGCTACCACTGTGACTCGGCCTTTCTCACCGAGCCACTGGAGAACATGCTTGCCGACAAGGGTCTGTTCGGGCTCGTCGTGCTGGACCGGCGCGAGGCCAACGTCGGCTGGCTCAAGGGCAAGCGCGTCGAACCCGTCAAGTCCGCCTCCTCGCTGGTGCCGGGCAAGCAGCGCAAAGGTGGTCAGTCCGCCCAGCGATTCGCCCGCCTGCGCCTGGAGGCCATCGACAACTTCTACCAGGAGGTCGCCGGCATGGCCAACGACCTGATGGTCCCCGACCGCCACGAGATGGACGGCGTCCTCGTGGGCGGCCCCTCACCGACCAAAGACGAGTTCCTGGACGGCGACTACCTCCACCACGAGCTCCAGGACATGGTGCTTGGGAAGTTCGACATCGCCTACACCGACGAGTCCGGCCTCTACGACCTCGTCGACGCCGCGGAGGACGTCCTCGAAGAACACGAGATGCTCCAGGACAAGCAGGTCATGGAGGAGTTCTTCAAGCAGCTCCACGACGGGGACAAGGCCACCTACGGCTTCGACCAGACCCGCCAGAACCTGAACATGGGCGCCGTCGAGGAGCTGCTCATCTCCGAGGACCTCCGGAAGGACGTCGTCGCCTACACCTGCGAGAACGGCCACGACGAGTACGAGCTCGTCGACAGCTCGAAGGCGACACCCGACCACGAGTGTACCCGCTGTGGCGCCTCGGTCGACGCCGAGGACGGCGAACGCGAGGACGCCATCGACCACCTGATGGAGCTGGCCGACCAGCGCGGGACCGAAACGGTGTTTATTTCCACGGACTTCGAGAAGGGTGAGCAGCTACAGACCGCCTTCGGCGGCGTCGCCGGACTGCTCCGCTACTCGACTGGCGTCTGACCCATCCAGAATGGGGAATGGGGGGTGGGGAATAGGGGAGTGGGCAGAGTGTCGGTCCACAAGCGGACACACGCTTACGTCTGCCGCATTTCGTGCATGCGACGGGATGTATAAATTTACAGTGCCTAACTCGTTAGGATTGCCTCAGAGTAGCTGTTCGAGCTGGTGCCGACGACGGCCGAGGTCGACGTGCGCGTCGTCGCCGTAACTGTCCGCGAGGCGGTCGACGGCCAGTAACGGGTCCGTCCCGGCCCGTTCGACCCGTTCGAGCAACGCCGTTATCTCCGCGCGGTGTACCGCCAGCGAGTCGAGCAGGCCGACGAGCAGCGCCATAGGGACGGCAGCGTCCGCGCTGGCGGGGAACGCGTCGTCGAGGTCGGTGAGGTTCGGGACATCGTCGGGCGACTCGTCGGCCGGCTCCATCGCCAGACAGGCGCGACAGAGCGCCACGGCGGGGGCGTCCCCGGGGAGATACTCGCGCAGGTCCGCGCGAACGGGGACGGCCACGAGGGCACCGCCACAGTGCGAACAGGACATACCGGACCTGTGCCCGCGGCGAGTATGAGTCTGGTGGGTACAGGTGTACTGCAGTACCTATTTATCGCCGTCACAAACACGAAAGTACATGTCAACGAAACCAGGCCGGTCGGATACAGACGTTATCGGTGCCCGGACCGTTGCACAGATAATCGACTACCTGCTGATGGGTGTGGTTTTCTTCGTCGTCATGACCGTCATGGCCCTTTTTTCGCTCCTTCTCGGCATGGTCACACAGCGTCCCGAGGCGGCCGACACCATCTTCATCTTCGGTACTCTCGTCGCCGCCGTCGTCGTCATCGTCGGCTACAGCCCCATCCTCGAAGCCGTCTGGAACGGCCAGACCGTCGGCAAGCGGCTCCTCGGTATCCGCGTCGTGACCGAAGCGGGTGACGAAATCGGGGTGAGAAAAGCGCTGGTCCGGAACATCCCCGCCATCACCGCCGGGACCTGGCTGGGCTATCTCGTCGCCCTCGCCTCGATGGCGATGTCGGACCGCCGGCAACGCCTGTTCGATATCCTCGCTGGCACTGTCGTCGTCAGTGAAGGATTCTCGGCGAAAACCGATGCGGCGACGGACGACCCGACAGCGACGTCGGCCTCTGGTGGTCAGACGATAGAATCGACTGTCGACGACGAGTCCGGTGTGGCAGACGACGGCTGGGACGACGATTCGAACATGTGGGACGATTCACCAAACGACCAGTGATAGGACGTCACGCCCGTCAGTCGTCTGCCGTGAGCCGTTCCGCTTCCGCTTTCTCGGCTTCCTCGGCCGCGAGCGCGTCTTCCTCCTCTTCTTTCTTGGCCTTGATTTTCTTCATGCGGAAGATCTCCTCGCGCTCTTGCTCTTCGAGCTTCTGCTCGATGTACTCCTTGTTGTCGTGGAGGTCGGGCAGGAGTTTGAACTCCAGGGCGTTGACGCGCCGCTTTGTGGTCTCGATCTCCTCGAGCATCTTCTTCATCGCCGTCTCGACCTCGGCGGCGAGGATGATGTTCTCGATGAGTTCCTCGTAGGCGTCGGCGGCCTCGTCGATTCGGGCGGAGGTGCCCATCACGCCGTAGCCACGCTCGTCCAGGGACTTCTTGACGCCCGTCGAATCGATCTGGGGGACGACGACACCCATGATGTTCTTCGACTGAGTCGTCAGTTCGGGGTGTTCCTTGAGTGCGGCCGCGGCACCACGGACGGCCACGTCGCCATCCATCGCCCGGGCCATGTTGATCGCGTCCTGAGCGCGGTCGTAGGAGTCGTCGAGGTCTTCACGGACGTCCTGTGCCTGGTCGAGGATATCCATGAACTCCATGATGAGGCCGTCACGCTTCTTCTCCAGCGTATCGTGCCCGCGCTCGGAGAGCTCGATGCGGTCCTCTATCTGCATCAAGTTCTTCCGAGTGGGTTTGACGTCCTTCGCCATTACAGGGCCGTTTCGGGCGTAGCCAGTTAACCGTTTTCAGTCGTCTCGGCGGCGTGGCTGTCGGGTTCGCGGTGGAAAAAATCCGCGTCGTCAGTCGGACCCACGCCGTTCGTGGGTCATGACGCCAGTTGCGCTAGTCGTCAGCGGGCGAGGCACCCGTCGTCTGGGCCTGCGCGGCGCCGTCGAGGACGCTGTGACTGCGCAGGAGGATGAACCCGAAGCCGACCTTCGCGACCAGGTCGATGACCATGAAGCCGGCCGTCTCCGTGAAGATGCCGACCAGGGCGAGCCCCTCGGTGCCGATGAGCCACCAGACGGGGTAGACCAGCCAGACGACGGCCACGAGGTTCCGCAGCGTGCGGAAGGTCCCCTGGGTGTCGCTTGGCAGATCGGTCACCCGGCTCGACAGCGAGCTGAACAGGAAGTACAGCAACACCAGCAGGAACGCGGTGCTGATTCCCCACCAGATGAGCCGTTCGGCGCCCGCCGCAAGCACGCCGCTACCGGCCGACAGCGTCGCGACGACGCCGGTACCGATCATCAGCACGTCGAGACTGACGAGCGTCGAGATGGTGTTGCGGTCCGCCCCGGCGAGCAGGGCGAGGTCGTACAACAGCAACGGCGTGGTGAACAGCCAGTCAGTGTACCGGGCCCAGTAGATGGGCGCCTCGGGGTCGTTGGGCAACTCGATGATGGTCAGCCCGAACCCGAGCGCCATCGCCAGGTAGTTCACGAACGCGATCGCTGTTATCAGTATCGTCGCGATGTAGAACTTCTGGCGACGGTCGTCCGTCTCGCCCCAGCCTCGGCCGATGAAGTATAGCATGCCGAGGAACATGCCTGCTGTACCCAGCCATAGCCATATCTGTTCGCTTCCTGGTTGTGGCATAGTGCAACTGTAATTTGGGTTCCGAAGGTAAAGTTTAGCACACCCAATCAGTTGGGTACTAAGCGGCGAAGCTTGCGTGAACCCAGTCGAGAGCCGTGAGAACGAGGGTCGAAACCGTCGCCGCTCTCAGTCCGCAGCGACTTCTTCGGCCGTCTCTTCCTCGCGGTAATGTTCCTCGATGAGCTCTTCGTCGATGCGGTTCAGCGCATCTTTCGGGAGCATCGAGAGCAGGTCCCAGCCGAGTTCGAGCGTCTCGTCGATGTCGCGGTCGGTGTCGTACCCCTGGTCGACGAACTCCTCCTCGAAGCGGTCGGCGAAGTCCAGATACTTGTTGTCAAGGTCCGACAGCGCCTCGCGACCGACGATGTTCACGAGGTCGCGCAGGTCCTCACCCTCCGCGTAGGCGGCGAATATCTGGTCTTTCACGTCGGCGTGGTCGGCACGGGTCAGGCCCTCACCGATACCGTCGTCCATCAGCCGCGACAGGCTTGGCAGGACGTTGATGGGGGGCTGGACGCCCTGGCTGTTGAGGTCCCGATCGATGTAGATCTGGCCCTCGGTGATGTAGCCGGTCAGGTCCGGAATCGGGTGCGTGTCGTCGTCGCCCGGCATCGTGAGGATGGGAATCTGGGTGACAGAGCCGTCACGACCCTCGATACGGCCGGCCCGCTCGTAGAGCTGGGCCAGGTCCGTGTACATGTATCCGGGATAGCCACGTCGGCCCGGGACCTCCTCACGTGCGGCGCCGATCTCTCGGAGCGCCTCACAGTAGTTGGTCATGTCCGTGAGGATGACCAGCACGTGGTAGTCCTTCTCGAAGGCCAGGTACTCGGCCGTGGTGAGCGCGAGTCGCGGCGTAATCGTCCGCTCGACGGCCGGATCGTCCGCGAGGTTCATGAAGACGACGGAGCGTTCAAGCGCGCCGGTGCGCTCGAAGTCGTCCATGAACTCGTTTGCCTCTTCGGCCGTGATACCCATCGCACCGAAGATGACAGCGAACTCAGAGCCCTCCTCGCTGCCTTCCTCCTCCTCTGGCACCGATGCCTGTCGCGCGATCTGGAGCGCGAGGTCGTTGTGGGGCAGCCCCGACGCCGAGAAGATGGGCAGTTTCTGACCGCGGACCAGGGTGTTCATGCCGTCGATGGCCGACACCCCGGTCTGGATGAACTCCTCGGGGTACTCCCGGGAGTACGGGTTGATAGCCGCGCCGACGATGTCCTGTCTGTCGTCGGGGACGATTTCCGGGCCGCCGTCGATTGGCTGGCCGGTACCGTCCATGACTCGCCCGAGGAGGTCCTCGGTGACGGGCATCTTCATCGTCTCGCCCAGGAAGCGAACGGAGGCATCGCGGTCGATACCCTCCGTCCCCTCGAACACCTGGATGGCGACGTGGTCGCTTGCCGATTCGAGCACCTGGCCACGGCGGGTCTCGCCGTCGCCGATCTCGATCTCGACGATCTCGTCGTAGCCGACCGGCTCGTCGGTCTCGACGAACACCAGCGGGCCGCTGATCTCAGTGATTGTCTGATACTCTTTCATTAGTAGAGCTCCCGGAGCTCCGAGGTGATGTCGTCCTCGAGCTCGTCGATGTACTCGTTGTAGTCCTCCTGGACGCCGATGCGGTTGAGCCGCGGAGCGCTCTCGATGTCGGTGAGTTCCTCGACGGGCACTCCGGCGTCGAGCGCCTCGAAGGCCTCGTCGTTGTACGTCTTGATAGCGTCCATGATACGGTACGTCTTCTCGGGCTCGCAGTAGGTGTCCGTCGGGTGGAACGCGTTCTGCTGGAGCCACGCCTCACGCAGGTAGCGCGCGATTTCCAGGGTCAGCTGCTGGTCCTCCGGCAGCGCGTCCTTCCCGACGAGCTGGACAATCTCCTGCAGTTCGGCCTCCTCGTCCAGCGTGTCGATGGCCCACTGTCGCGTCTCGGGCCAGTCGTCCCGAACGTTGTCGACGAACCATGGGTCGAGTTGCTCCCGATAGAGCGAGTACGACTCGTTCCAGTTGATAGAGGGGAAGTGCCGACGCTCCGCGAGGTCGGCGTCCAGCGCCCAGAACGTCTTGACGATACGCAGCGTGTTCTGGGTCACCGGCTCCGAGAAGTCCCCGCCCGGGGGCGACACCGCACCGATGACGGAGACGGAGCCCTCGGTGCCGTTGATATTCGAGAAGTAGCCGGCCCGCTCGTAGAACGCCGAGAGGCGCGCCGAGAGGTACGCGGGGTACCCCTCCTCGCCGGGCATCTCCTCGAGTCGCGAACTGATTTCACGCATGGCCTCGGCCCACCGGGAGGTGGAGTCGGCCATCAGCGCGACGTCGTAGCCCATGTCGCGGAAGTACTCCGCGATGGTGATACCCGTATAGACGCAGGACTCTCGCGCTGCGACGGGCATGTTCGACGTGTTCGCGATGAGGCAGGTCCGGTCCATCAGGGCGTTGCCCGTGATTGGGTCTTCCAGTTCCGGGAAGTCCTCGATGACCTCGGTCATCTCGTTGCCACGCTCGCCACAGCCGACGTAGACGACGATGTCCGCGTCGGCCCACTTGGCGAGCTGGTGCTGGGTGACGGTCTTGCCCGACCCGAAGGGACCGGGAATCGCCGCGGTCCCGCCCTTGGCGATGGGGAAGAGGCCGTCGAGCACGCGCTGGCCCGAGATGAGGGGTTCGGTCGGGGTCTCCTTGTCGACGGAGGGCCGCTGCTGGCGCACCGGCCACTCCTGTCGCATCTGGATCTCCTCGCCGGAGTCCAGTTCGACGACCGTCTCCTCGACGGTGAACGTGCCCGACTCGATGGCGGTGACTTCGCCGCCATCGGAGTTCGGCGGGACCATCACCTTGTGGTCGATACTGGGCGTCTCGGGGACGGTGCCGACGATGTCGCCGGCCTCGACCGAATCGCCTTCCGCGACTTCCGGCTGGAACTCCCACTCTTTCTCCAGGTCGATACCCGGCGCGTCGACACCGCGGTCGAGATACGCCGAGCCCATCTTCTCCTCCAGGACGTCGAGCGGGCGCTGGACGCCGTCGTAGATGGCGTCGAGCATTCCCGGCCCGAGGTCCACCGACAGGGGCGCACCGGTCCCTTCGACCGGTTCACCCGGGGAGACCCCGGAGGTCTCCTCGTACACCTGGATGGTGGTGATGTTGCCTTCGATTTCGATGACCTCACCCATCAGCCCTTCCGAACCGACGTAGACGACGTCGTTCATCCGGGCGTCGAGGTCCCGAGCCGTTACGACCGGTCCCGAGACGCTTTCGATAATGCCGTCCTCGCGGACGTCGGATTCTGTTGCTTGACTCATAGTTTACTCCTCGTCCATCAGGTCGATACCGATGGCTCGTTTGATCTGTTCACGCAGCCCGCCGCTGCCGGCACCCTCGCTGCCGAGAGTGACCAGCACCGGTTCGACACTCGTCTCGGCCGCTTTCCGAACTGACCGAGAGAGATGGTCCATGTCGTCGTCGTGCATCACGACGATGCCGACGTCGTCGTCGGAGAGCATCTCCGAGACGGCGTCGTCCAGCTGCTCGTCCTTTGCTTGTGCGGGGATGTCCGCGAACTTGCGAACCCCCGCCAGTCGAAAGCCCGTCGTGAACTCCGGACTCCCGATAACTGCTATCTCCTGGCTCATAGTATCACCAGCTCCTGTTCGATCTCGTCGGGGGAAAGCCCCGCCTCGCGACCGCGGGCGATGGCCCGGATGTTGTCGACCTCGCGCTCCTTGGCGAGGATGTACGACAGCACCGGACAGACCGACAGCGGGTAGCGGGTCGACAACTTGTCGGCGTACTCCAGCAGCGCCGCGTCGAGTGCGCGCTCGAACTCGACCAGGCTCCCGGCGTCTTCCAGCGCGGACAGGGCCGAATCGAGGTCGTCGCCGTACGTGCTGTCACGCACAGTTGCGACCAGATTGTCCATGTTGGCCGTAAGCTGGGTCAGGGACTGCTGGTCAAAGAGTTTGCCGCCGTCGATGTAGTACTCGGCCGGGTCCGTCTCCGCGCCGCTTCGGGCCAGCCGAAGGGCGTTCCGGAGGTTTCGGAAGTCCACCTCGGCCCGCAGGAACTGGACGTACAGCCCCGTCGCACTGTCGCGTTCCGGGTTGCTCGGCAGCCCGTCGAGCAGTGTCTCGTAGAACGCGCGGTCGACAGCGTTCTCCAGGGGCACGAGGACCTGCTGTTCCTCGTACACCTCGTACGCCTCGGCCAGTGACGCTCCGAAGATAGTGTCGTCGAGCGATTCGACGACCTCCTCGATGGAACCGGCGTTGCGCAGCGCGTCGACGCGCTGCTCGCTGAACTCGCCGGCCCGGATGAAGTCGTCCTCGATGGCCGAGAGGTCGGCACCCGCGTACAACCCGCGGATGACCGTCTTGACGTTCCAGGCGTCGAACTTCCGCAGATAGCGTGCGATGTAGTTGTACAGCGCCCCCTCGGACCACTCAAGCAGGTCGTCGAAGTGTTTCGCGAGGTTGCGATTCAGCGCGTACTCGACGAGGTCCGAACCGCTGTAGCGGGCCCCGAGTGCGTTCATCTCGGTCTCGTACTCGGTCTCTTCCATGAAACGAGCGATCTCGCTCGTCCCCATCCGGACCAGCTTGCGGTAGTCGTCGTCGTCGAACAGCGAAGCGCGACGGGAGCGGACCCGAGCGATGACGTACTCGTAGTTGCTTGCCCGGCCGCCGGATGCTGTTCCGTACAGACTCATTGGTCTTCGAAGAGTCGGTCGCTGATTGCTTTCAGGTTGTCCTCCCAGACGGTCTCCAGCACGGAGTCGAACGTGTTGTTCACACGGACTCGGGAGGCCTCGCTCTCGACTACCACACCGCCGAGACACTCCTGCTCACCGGCGAACGTTGCATCGTCGTATTCAGTGAGGATATCCTCGATGAGCGACTGGTCCTCGGCGCGAGCGTAGACCCGAAGCGCGGCGCCGTCGTCGAACTCGTCGGCGGCGGCGTCGAGCAACTCGCGGGTCAGCTCCTCGCGGCGGTCGCCCTCGAGGTCGGCGACGGCCTGTTCGACGTCCTCGTGGACGTCTTCGAGCACGTCCCGGCGGGCGCCCAGTCGGGCCTGCTTGGCCTCGAGCTTCGCCGAGGAGAGACGCTGCTCGCGCTCCTGGGAAATCTCGCGCTCGACCTCGGCCTCGCGCTCCTCGCGGATTTCCTCCGCGTCGGCCTCGGCGTCGGCGATAATCTCGTCGGCGCGCTCGTCGGCCTCGGCCCGAATCTCCTCTGCACGCGCGCGGGCCTCGTCTCGGATGTCCTCTACGACTGTTTCAAGGCTCATTGTTGAAAAGGGAGATGTTTATACGACGAAGACGACGACCAGCGCGAGAATGACGAGCGTTTCCGGCAGGACTGTCAGGATGAGTCCACGGCCGAACATACTGTCGTCCTCCGCGACGGCGCCGACGGCGGCAGCGCCGATACCTCGCTCGGCGTAGCCCGAGCCGAGCGCAGCGAGACCGACAGCGAGTGCGGCGGCGGCACTCGGTGGGATAGCTGGCGCAGCAGCAGTACCTTCCTGCAGTACAGCGTTGACAACGGGTGCGATGGTTTCGATCATGTTGTTGAAGTCCTCTGTGAAGTTGCTCGTGTCCGAACAGGCGTATGTGACGCCACGGAGTTCATAAAGGTTCCCAAAACGGTTCGTCAGCAGCCTGTTCTGGCGGTTTAGGCGTGGCTGGACGACCGTCTGTGAGTGGGTACCAGTCGACGATCGGTCGATAATTTCGCTGCTTCTATAGCCGGAAATATGGCGGCAGTCAGTCGTCTGTCGTGTAGGTCCGCTCGTAGCCGAACGGACTGTACTTCTTGCCGCCGCCCTCGAAGAACTTCCCGAAGAACTCCACGTACTCGAGACGCACGGCCTGCAGGCCGGCGCTCGTGACACCGAGGATGAGCACCAGCATATGGCCGAGCACGAGCACGAGCAGCCCGCCGACGACGCCGGCGATACCCGAGTGCATCAGGCCCGGGAACATGATGCTCGTGACCTCGTAGCCGTGATACATCACCGTCTCGGACCCTTCGGGCACCGGCGGCATGCCGCCGATTCCGAAGTGCCAGCCGCCCTTGCTGTCGACGTAGACGCCGAAGAACAGCAGGTTGACGACAAAGGCCATCCCGGCTTTCGCCAGCAGGACCGCTGCCAATCGGGTGTAGGAGAGCCCGTTGACGAATACCTGCAGGAAGACGGCCTCGACGAACTCGGCGAAGTCCGCGAGCGCGATGAGCACGAGGCCGACGACGAAGACGGCCAGCGCCGCCATCCCGACGGTCGCCGAGAAGCCGGTAAAGCCCAGCCCGAACGGATTACCCGCGAAGACGGCCTCGCTCCCGATGATGAAGCCGGGCTTGCTGCCGGCAGGGAAGTCGCTGAAGATCCAGGTCCAGAAGCCAAACAGCATCAGGAGCCAGGAACCGCTCTCAGTGATGGCGTCCCAGAGCCCGTGCTCTAAGTTCTTGAAGAAGCCGAGCGTCCACCCCACAGCGAGGTGGGCCATCCCGGCCAGCACGCTAACGAGCAGCCAGCCCAGCGCGTACTCGCCGTACACCGGCTGGAGCCCCTTGTGGATCGGCGGACTGCCGCCCCAGACGATATCACCGAGCTGGTGGAGGCCGAAGAACTCGCCGTACAGCACGCCAAAGACCGCGGTGAAGCCACCGGCCCACATCGCGACGCCGCCGAGGCTCTTCATCACGTCGCCGCTCGCCTTCGAGTAGAGGCCGTAGCCGGCCAGGAAGTACAGGATACCGTACCCCAGGTCACCGATCATGAACCCGTAGAACACGGGGAAGGTGAGGAAAAAGAGCACCGTCGGGTCGAACTCGCCGTATTTCGGGCGGTTGACGACCTCGACGAGCGCCTCGAAGGGTTTGGCCGCGCCGGGGTTGTCCTGGATGACCGGCGGGCTGGATTCGCCCATCGTGACGAGCCCACTGCCCGTCGTGGCGTGGCCCCCGTCCGCGACGGCCTCGCGGCCGGCGTCCTCTTCGTCGGTCAGCGGCGTCTCGTCGGCGGCCGCCTCGTCGTGGCCGCCCTCGCCCTCGACCTCCTCCTGGGAGTGGACGTGTCCGTCGCTGTCGTAGGCGGCGACCTCGAGCTTCTCGATGTCGATGGCCTCGCCGACGTCCGCGCTGACCTGCTGTTCGAACAGCTCGTACTCCTCGTCGGGAATCCACCCTTCGGCGATGAAGGCGTTCTCCGTCGTCGCGAAGGTCAGCGGCGCCTCAGCCTTCTGGACCTCGATGGAGAGTTTCTCCTCGGCGGCCAGCAGGAAGCCGGCGTAGTCGAGGCGAAGCTCGTCGAGCTCGTTCTCGACCGTGTCGAGCTTCGATTCGAGCTGCTGTTTGCGGTGGTTCAGCTCCTCTAAGTACTCGGTCGGGTCGCCGTCGCCCTTCGGCACGTCGAGCGCGGAGAACGTCGCCCCGACCAGCGCGTCCTGCAGTTCGTCGGCGTCGGCGCGCGCGAAGACGGCGACGACGCCGTCCTCATCGAACAGCTCGTACGTGTCGACGTCGCTGTCCGCGAGGGCCCCGTCGATTTCGTCTGCGTCGCCTTCGCCGACTGCCACGGCGAGCGTGTCGTAGCCACGGAGCAGGTCCAGGTCGATACCGAGCCGGACGAACGGCTCCATGGTCGATATCCGCTCTTCGACGTCCCGGAGGTCGTCACGCAGGTCGTCGCGCCGGTCGTCGAGTTCGGTGACCTTCGTCCGGACTTCTTCGAGGTCCTCCTCGAGGGCCTCGTCGGTGACGAGTCGCGTCGGGCCCGCGTCCTCGGCCTCGACGCCGAGGATAGACTCCAGTGCGCGCACGGTGACGAGCTGGTCAGAAGCCTCGTCGGCGCCCTCGACCGGATCGCCCGGCTCGAAGCCCTCCCAGGCCCCGTCGTACTCGGTGACGTGGAGCATGTCGAGGTCGTGGACCGACTCGACGACGGACTCCATGACGCGTTTCGACCCCGTCACCGAGACGCGACACATCTTCTCAGGTCTGAGCATGTACCGCCTCCTCGAAGAGGTCTGTCACGTAGTCGACCACCTCGGTTTCGCGCCCTTCGGCCTGCTGTTCGAGCTCCTCGCGGGCCGACTCGCCCTCCTCGATGAGCTCCTCGCGCTCGGCCTCTATCTCCTCGCGAGCGTCCTCGAGGCGCTCCTGGGCCGCCGCCTCGGCGTCCTCGCGGGCCTGTTCGCGAATCTCGTCGGCCTCTTCGCGAGCCGCCGCGATGGTCTCCTCGCGGTCCTCCTCGGCCTCGGCGACGATATCGTCGGCCTCCTGCTCGGCCTCCTTTATCCGGTCTAGAACTTCTGGCCGTGGCATTCTCTAATCGTCCGAACCTTACTCCAGCGGCTATTTGGTAGTTGCGAAGTTTTCGCGGTATCAGAAGCCATGTCGCCGGGGACCCGACTCGGGTGAGAATCCGGGGAATTATGTCCAGTAAGCCCCAAGAACCACCAATGGGAGTCCTCGAGAACAAAGCCCGGGCGCGGACGTTCTACAAGTACCTCTCGAAGGTGTACGACGAGATCAATCCGCTCGTCTGGAACGAAGAGATGCGCGACGAGGCCATCGAGCTGCTGGAGCTCGACCCGGACGACCGCGTGCTCGACGTCGGCTGTGGGACTGGTTTCGCCACCGAAGGGCTGCTCGAGCACGTCGACACCATCTACGGGCTCGACCAGAGCCCCCACCAGCTCTCGAGGGCATTTGAGAAGTTCGGCAAATTCGGACGGGTCCAGTATCACATGGGCGACGCCGAGCGGCTCCCGTTCAAGGACGACAGCTTCGACCACGTCTGGTCCTCGGGCTCCATCGAGTACTGGCCCAACCCCGTCGACGCCCTCGAAGAGGCCCGCCGCATCACGAAACCCGGCGGCAAGGTGCTCATCGTCGGTCCCGACTACCCCAACTCCAGCGTCTTCCAGAAGGTAGCCGACGCCATCATGCTGTTCTACGACGAGGACGAAGCCGACCGGATGTTCCGCGAGGCCGGCTTCGAGGAGTTCGAACACCACATCCAGCAGTCGATGCCCGGTAGCCCGCGAGCGATTACGACCGTCGCGAAAGTGCCCGAATAGCCCACCACGGGTCGTGAACAGCCTGTCCCGGTGGCGCCGGCAACTGCAGGCAACTCGCTTTTTCAGTTTCTTTCCGTGAGTTGATACGTGTTCCATCACGACGACGAACTCCAGTACGAGGTCGAGGTAGCGGAGCCGGACCCGCAGTTCGCGAAGATGCTCCAGCAGGCCATCGGCGGGGCCGAAGGGGAGATGCGCGTCGCCCTCCAGTATATGTTCCAGGCCTTCGCCGTCCCCGCCGAGAAAGCGGAGATGCGCCAGTTCCTGATGGAGACCGCCACCGAAGAGCTGGGTCACATCGAGATGCTCGCGACCGCGGTCTCGAAAAACCTGGAAGGGGCGTCCGACGAGGCCCGCGAGGCCGCCCGGGAGGACGCCGTCATCGACGAGATGATGCGGTCGGGCCAGCCCCGCCAGGCGCTCTCCTCGGGGCTGCACGCGATGCCGGTCGACAGCAACGGCGTGCCCTTCACCGGCAACTACGTGGTCGCCTCCGGCAACCTCGCCGCCGACATGTACGCCAACATCATGGCCGAGTCAACGGGTCGGCTGCTCGCGACGCGGCTCTACGAGTTCACCGACGACCCCGGCATGAAGGATATGCTCGAATACCTCATCGCGCGGGACACGATGCACCAGAACCAGTGGCACGCCGCCCTCGACGCGCTAGGCGAGCACCGCCCTGTCCCCAACAGCTTCGACCAGGACAAGGAGAACCAGGAGTTCAACTACACGTTCATGTCCACTGCCCACGAGGAGCGCGAGGACCCCGAGCAGCCCTGGACCCAGGGCGACGCCCCGGACGGCAAGGGGGGAGTTCAGCAACTCGCCCCAGCAGCCCGGCGGCGGTAAACCGGACTTAGACGAGATGATAGACGAGATGTACAACGAGGTTAACTGAGCGGCGCTGCGAACGGAGAGACAGGCGGTAGCTGCCGCATTGGCCGGGAGCGGCCTCCGGGCCGCGACCCGGGGAAGGGCAGGTCTGCCGAGGGAGTGTCCGGCGAGCGGAGCGAGCCGGTTCACCGAATCCGAGCACAGCGAGGATTCGGCCTTTTTCATCGACGTTTTTCGAGGAGCCCTCCCGCAGCGAACTGAGTGAGCGAGGAAGGGCGACGATGAAAAAGGTCGCGGGGAAGGGCAGGCCTGCCGGGACGAAGAGCATACCGCGCCTCCGGCGCGGTTTCCCCGGAATCGCGGCTCAGCCGCGATTCCGGCCTTTTTCGCCCACGTTTTTCGAGGAGGGTGCCCGCAGCGCCGCCGATGGCGGCGCTGCGGACACCCGACGAAGAAAAAAGGTGGGACCGCAGTGTTTTACCCGCGCGGTGCTGTAGGTGGGGCCAACAATGGTACTCGACAATCTCGGAAGTTCTCTCCGGGGAACGCTGGACAACCTCAGGGGGAAGTCCCGCATCTCCGAAGAGGACATCGAGGACATCGTCAAGGAGATTCAGCGGTCGCTGTTGCAGGCGGACGTCGACGTGGCGCTGGTCCAGGAGCTGTCGGACAACATCAAGACCCGCGCCCTGGAGGAGGAGCCACCGGCGGGCACGACGCCGCGGGACTGGGTGCTTCGCATCGTCTACGAGGAACTGGTCGATATGGTCGGGGAGTCCACAGAACTCCCGCTCGAAGAACAGACCATCATGCTCGCCGGCCTCTACGGGTCGGGGAAGACCACCACCGCCGCCAAGATGGCGTGGTGGTTCTCGACGAAAGGACTCAGACCGGCCATCATCCAGACCGACACCGACCGGCCCGGCGCCTACGACCAGTCAAAGGAGATGGCCGACCGGGCCGAGGTCGACTTCTACGGTGACCCCGACGAGGACGACCCCGTCGAAATCGCCCGCGACGGGCTCGAGGCGACCGAGGAAGCCGACGTCCGCATCGTGGACACGGCGGGTCGCGACGGGTTAAACGAGGAGCTCATCGAGCAGATCGAACGCATCGAGGAGGAGGTCAAACCGGACCGCAACCTCCTCGTACTCGACGCCGCGATGGGCCAGAGCGCCAAGAGCCAGGCCGCGGACTTTCAGGAGGCCATCGGTATCGACGGCGTCGTCATCACCAAACTGGACGGGACGGCGAAAGGTGGGGGCGCACTCGCCGCCGTCGACGAGACCGACTCGACCATCGCCTTCCTGGGCTCCGGTGAGACGGTCAAGGACATCGAGCGCTTCGAGCCCTCTGGCTTTATCTCCCGGCTGCTCGGGATGGGCGACCTGAAACAGCTGACCGAGCGCGTCGAGCGGGCGATGCAGGAGACCGGCGACGAGGAGGAGGACTGGGACCCCGAGCAGATGCTGGAGGGCTCGTTCACCCTGAAGGACATGCGCAAGCAGATGGAGACGATGAACAACATGGGGCCGCTCGACCAGGTGATGGACATGATTCCGGGGATGGGCGGCGGGCTGATGGACCAGCTCCCCGACGACGCGATGGACGTCACCCAGGAGCGAATGCGTGATTTCGACGTCATCATGGACTCGATGACCGAAGAGGAACTCGAAAATCCGCGCATCATCGGCCAGTCCCGCACCGAGCGCATCTGTGCCGGCTCGGGCAAGCCCGAAGAGCGCGTGCGTGAACTGCTCGAACAGCACAAGCAGATGTCCCAGATGTTAAAACAGTTCCAGGGGATGGGCGACGGCGACATGGAGCGGATGATGAAACAGATGCAACAGGGCGAGGGCGGCGGCATGGGCGGGATGGGCGGCGGCCCGTTCTGAGTCGCTCGAGGCAGTTTTCACTGAGTGGGAATTCCCGGTCTCGCTTTTTTGTTTCGTTACGAAGTCGGGTGTATGGCCGAGTCGGACGGTGAGTTCATCGAGTGGCGTGACGAGCGGTACAGCACACAGATCGACCGCTTCGACGAGCAGCACAAACACCTGTTCGGGCTGTTGAACGACCTGCACGTGGCCATCGAAGCGGGTCACTCCGAGGCGGTGGTGGGGGATATCCTCGAGGAACTGGAGCGGTACACGGAGTACCACTTCGGCGACGAGGAGGAGTTCATGCAGGACTGCGGGTACGCGATGGACTGTGCGGACTGTTTCTACGACCACAAGGACTTCCACGAAGAGTTCGTCGAGACGGTGGGGGAGTTCCGCGAGCGCCACGAGAACGGCGATCCGATAACGACGGACGTCCTGGAGTTCACGAAGGAGTGGCTCGACGCCCACATCGCCGGCCCCGACATCGACCAGAAGTACAGTGAGTACTACCAAGAAGAGGTGCCGGAGGACTACGAGTACCAGCCCGGGAAACTGAACCAGACCCGAGGGGGCGAGCGGACCTACGAGGCCGAGGACACCGAGGTGGAACTCGAAAGCGACGTCTACGTCGGCGGGACGGTATCCATACCGAAAGGGACGGTCGCGGACTGGTTCGCACGGCAGGTCGACCGCCACGGCGACCGGCCGGCCGCGTACGTCCCGACTGGCGACGGGTACGAATCACAGACGTTCCGTGAGCTGTACACGCAGGCGTGGCGGGTCGCCGCCGGCCTGCTGGACGCCGACGTCGAGCCCGGGACGACGCTCGGTATCTGTGCTCGGCCCTCGTACCGCTGGTCGGTCGTCGATATCGCCTGCCATCTCGCGGGCGTCGTCTCCGTCCCCATCCAGGCGGGCCAGACGGACGAACGAACGGTCACGGTCGAGGCCACCACGGACATCGAGACGGTCGTCGTCGACGGCACCGCGAGCGAGGCCGTCAGGGCGGGCGCACAGCAGGTGTTCGACATCAGCGACTTGCCCGCCGGCAACCGCGACACCCTCCCGGGATTCGACGCGGACCCCGACGACGTGGCGACCATCGTCTCCCCGCCCGGGGCGGAGATGGGGACGGTCGAATGTGCGGTCACACACCGGAACCTGCTGGCCGCGGCCGCGATGCTTTCCGAACAGTTCCCGGCCACGCGGGGGTCGACCGGGACCGCCGTGCTGTCGCAGTCGGATATCTTCAACCGGGCGGCGACGTACTACCTCTGGAACCGGGGGGCAGCGGCGGCGTACATCCCGACGGACGACGTCGTCGGCGGGCTCGAAGCGGTGGAACCGGACGTCCTTATCGGGTCCCCGGAACTGTACGACCACCTCCGGTCGGAGCTTGAGGCGGCGATAGCGGAGCTGGGCGGGCTGAAACGACGGCTGGCCAACGGCGCCGCAATCGACCGGGGACAGGCCGTCCAGAACGGGAACACGGGGTCGCTGACGGATTCCGCGGCGGCCCGCGTCGTGTTCGGGCCGCTCCGGGAGTCGTTCGGGCTCGGGGACCTCGACCACGCGCTGTCCGGGACCGACCCGCTCGACCCGGAGACGACGCAGTTCCTCTGGGGGCTCGGCGTCCCGGTCAGTCAGGTCTTCGGGACGACGGAGCTCACGGGCGTCGGCTGTGTCAACGAGTACGGCGCCGAACAGCTGACGGCACTGGGAGACCCGCTCCCCGGGACGGAGGTCGCCATCACCGAAGTGGGCACTGTCGCCTTCCGTGGCGACCACGTCGTCGAGCGCTACTGGGAGACGAGCGACGTCGCGACGGCGGCGACGACCGGCGAGTGGTACGTGACCGACGAGGCCGGACGGTTCGACGACGAGGGGCGGCTCCGGCGGCGCAACCCCGTCGAGGCGACGGAGTAGTCGGACTACCGGTTGCGTTTGCGGACCGCTTCGCTCTCGTTAAACTCTCCGACCAGCCGGTCGAGTGCGTCGGACTGGACGCCCACCGCTGGCGCCGTCAGCGGCGAGCAACTCACCGCGCCGTCGATGATGGCCCGACGGTCGCTCCCTTCAGGGTAGCGCTCGGCGAGGTCGGCCTCGCCGTCAAAGGGGTTCTCCCACCCCGCGGTGTCCGGCCAGACGACGTCGCGCAGCGCGATGTCGCCGACGGTCCCCTGGGTCGCCTGTTCGTCGACGTCGGTCGCCGTGTCGTGTTCGACCTGTAGGTCGTAATCGTGGTAAGGCTCGGTCAGCCGCATCTCGGGGTCCGCCACGTCGACGGGGACGTTCAGGTTCAAAAAGTCAGCCGTATCGAAGATATCGCCCGACAGCGCCCTGACGACCACCTCGGTCATGACCCGGGCCGGGCGGTCGAAATCGTACTCCGCCGCGGGGTGGACGAAGAAGTCCTCGCAGTGGTACGCCGACACCGCGACGGCTGGCGTGCCCAGAAAGCCCGCTTCGACGCAGGCCCCGACCGTTCCCGAGCGGCCGACGACGTAGTTGCCGGCGTTTGGCCCGTGGTTACAGCCCGAGACGACGAGGTCGAACGATTCATCGAGCCCCCGCAGCCCGTACGCCGCGCAGTCGGCGGGGGTCCCGTCCAGGGCGTACCCCCACGGGTGGCTCTCGCGGGCGGTACGGTGACTCCGGGTTCGCCCGACGCCGCTCTGGTTCTCCATGGGCGCGACCACCGTCACGTCCGCGACCGCCCGAAGTTCCTCGTAACAGCTCGCCAACCCCGGCGCATCGATGCCGTCGTCGTTCGTCAGCAGCACCCGTGGCTCCGTCATTAGGGGGAGGTAGGGGTCAGTCAGTGTGAACACTTCGGTCCCTAGCAACAGATAGTGCCGATGAGTTTACTGCTATCGTGAACAGCCAGAAAGCCCCGGCGGGCTGAACTCGGGGGACTCGCTGTCGTCCGAGAGAGCGGAGCTCTCTCGTGATGAACGAAAGGCGCTGCGCGCCTTTCGAACCAGGCGCGCTTCGCGTGCTTGTGATCTGAAAATCGCGAGACGATTTTCATCATCTCGAAAGACGGCAAAGCCGTCTTTCGGTGACGTCGTCCGCCTTCCTTCAGCCCGCCGCCCCTTTCAGTCCCACCCATGCCGGCTGGTCAAACAGCGTTGGGTGGGACTGAAAGGGGCCGGACGCTGGACGAACCCCGGCGACGTAAGCACTGGAGCGAACGTAGTGAGCGAAGCGCGCAACGAGCCGCGGGAGTCCAGCGTCCGGGGGCTTTCTGGCTGTCTGTATCCATCGCGGTAGTAATCCAGGCCGCGCTGTTATCGGCAGCGCCAAAGACGGGTGCTTTTTGCGACTGGACGCGCTTGCGTGTCGTAATGACCGTCCGCGAGGTGGCCGAGGAGGCCTACCGGGAGTCACTGCCCGTGTTGGCACTCAGTGCCGCCGGCGGACTGTTCGCAGGCGTCGTTCTGGGCGGGATGGACGCCGAGCTGGAGCAGGTGGCGGGCCTGCTCGTACTGGTGCCGGCGCTGCTGGCGACGCGTGGAAACGTCTACGGGTCGCTGGGGGCGCGGCTGGGGTCGGCGCTCCATCAGGGACTGGTCGACCCGACCTTTTCGACTGATGACGAGCGGGTGAACGCGGCGGTGGCGGCGGCACTGGCAAACGGCGTCATGGTCAGCGGTATCGCCGCCGTCCTGGCGGTCGCGCTGCTTGGCGTGCTGGGTCGGCCGTCGGCGTCGCTGTCGACGCTGGTCGCTATCGCCTTGCTCGCGGGCCTGATTTCGGGCGTGTTGCTGACCATCGCGGTCGTCTCGGTCGTCTTCGTCGGCTACCGTCGCGGGCTGAACCCCGACACCCTGGCGGGGCCGGTGGTGACGACGACCGGTGACGTCGTCGGCATCGCGACGCTGCTGGTGGCGACCCGTATCGTCCTCGCGCTGGGGGGCGGATAGCGTGGTGGCGTCGAACTGGACCGTGCGGGGTATCGTCCGCCGGATGCTGCCAGTCCTCATCGTCCTCACCGCAATCGAACTGGGCAGCGGTATCGTCCTCGATACGTTCGAGTCGACGCTGCTTCGCTACCCGACGCTACTCGTGCTCGTGCCGGTCACCATCGGGATGGCCGGCAATCTGGGGAGCATCCTCGCGGCGCGGTTCTCGACGGCCCTGCACCTCGGCTTGCTCTCTTTCAGCACCGAGGACGACCGACTCGTGGGCAACGCCGTCGCCACCATCGCGCTGGCGGTCACCGTCTTCCCGCTCGTGGGCGCCGGCGCGTGGCTGTTGCAGTTCCTGCTCGGCGGGACCCGGCTCGCCCTGTCGACGGTCGTCGCGGTCGCGCTCCTCAGCGGCGTCGTGCTGGCGGCGCTGGCGGTCGCCGTCACGACGATAACGACCTACGCCGCCTACCGGTTCGAACTGGACCCCGACGACGTGGTCATCCCCGTCGTCACCAACGTGTGTGACGTGCTGGGCGTGCTGGTGCTCTTTGGCGCCGTCAGGGTGCTGGTGTAGCCGGCGGGAAACGGCGGTCTCAGTCCTCTCGGTCCTTCGTGATGGCCTCACGCGGCGCCCCGCAGTTGGGACAGGTCTCCGGGAACCCCTCGTCGAGTTCCCCCAGCTCACCGCACTCGGTGCATCGCCACATAATGTACCCCTCGCCGAACTCCTGGCCGGGGTCCTCGTCGTCGTGGCGCGCGGCGTCGCCGTGTGCGACGGTCACTGAGGCGACCGTCTCGACCGTGAACCCCGCCGCGGTCGCGTCGCCGACGATACCGACGAGCGTCCCGTCGTCGTTGAAAATCTCCTCGTTTCGCTGGACCGAGACGTCGTCCGAAGCTGTCGTCTGGTTCTCTTCCATCGGATAGCCTATCGGGCCGGGCGTTCCAACGCTGGCGCTTGCAGCTGCAAGTCCCGGGCCGACACGCGGGGACCGACGCCTCTTTGACGCTGTCGACCGAACTGCGTGGCGTGAGTTCGCTGGTCACGCTGCTCGCCGACGTCGTCTGGCGGGTCCTGCGAATCGCCATCTTCCTCTCGATAGGCGTCTTCCTCGCGAATCTCGCGGTCTCGTTTGGCCTCGTCGAGAAGATAGCTGTCGTCTCGCAGTATCTCACCGGCCCGGCGAACCTCCCCGATGAGGTCGGCACCGCCATCCTGACGACGACCGCCTCGCCGACGGCGGGCTACGGCATGCTCGCGGACTTCCGCGAGTCCGGCGTGCTCGACGACCGCGCGACGCTGGTCGCGGTGACCATCAACACGTTCTTCGGGTTCGCCCAGCACATCGTCACGTTCTACGTCCCGATTCTGATTCCCATCCTCGGGGCCCGCGTCGGCGTGCTGTACGTGACGACGCGGGGGCTCATCTCACTCGCCATCACGCTGACCGGCATCGTCGCCGGTGCGGTCTTGCTCGATAGCGCGAACGTCGACCGCGGGGCGATGGCCGCGACGCCGGACGGGGGCGCCAAAACCCGTGCGGACGACGGTACGGCCAGCGACGACGAGGACGAACCCGAGACGAACGTAGAGCGGGTCCTCGAAGCGCTCTTCGAGACCGGCGAGAAACTCGGCGAGATTCTCCCGCGACTGGCCGGCATCTACGTCGTCGTGGCCCTGCTGGTCGCGTACTCCGAGGAGATTCTCGTCCTGGCGGGGGGCTCCGGACAGGCGCTGACGACCGGCGCCAGCGGGCTGACCGGGCTGCTCGGCCTGCCGGGCGCGGCCGTGCCAGTGGTGGCGGCCTTCGCGCTCGATACGACCTCCGGCGCGGTCGTCATCGCCCCGCTCATCGAGAACGGCACCTTCACCGCTCGGACGGCGGTGGCGACGATGCTCGTCGGCGGCATCGTCTCCTTTGCCGTCTCGACGTTCAAACGCTCCATCCCGTTCCAGTACGGCATCTGGGGCCGGGAGTTCGGCTCGAAGGTCATCGCCGTCAACACGGGGCTGAAAATCGGCTGGATCGCCCTGGCGCTCACGATACTGCTGGTGCCCTAGTCAGCGTCGGGAATCGGGTCCGAGATGACGACCGCGTCGCCCTCGACGACACACTCCCCGTCGCCGTCGTCGACGGCAGTCGCCAGCCGGAAGCGGTTCTCTTTGAGCTGTTCGACGACCTCACAGTGGGCGGTGACGCGGTCGCCGATGTCGACTGGCCCCCGGTAGGAGAGCTCCTGAGAGAGATAGATGGTCAGGCCGGGCAGTCGGGCCAGCGCGGCGCTGATGATACCCGAGACCAGCGTTCCGTGGGCGATGCGGCGGCCGAAGCGGCTCCCCTCGGCGAACTCGTCGTCCAGGTGCAGCCGGTTCGTGTCGCCGCTGATCTCGGCGAAGCGCTCGACGTCGTTCTCCGAGAGCGTCTTCGAGAAGCGGACGTGGTCGCCCACGTCGATACCGTCGGCGACGCCGTAGCTGTCGAACTCCCAGTCGTCGTCCTCGTACAGCGTGTCGGGGCGGGTGAAACGGCGCCGCTCGGGGCGGGGTTCGCGTGACAGCTTCGGACGGGTGATGTGGGGGACGTACCGGGAGATGTCCGTCGTCGTCACGATACCCACGAGTTCGCCGTCCTCGACGACCGGGAGCTTCTTGATGCCGTGGGTGCGCAGTCGGTCGACGGCGACTTCCAGGTCGGCGTCGGGCGAGATGGTCACCAGCGCCGTCGCCATCACGTCCGCGACGGTCAGCTGTCGCGTGTCGCCCTCCTCGGCGGTGACGGCGACGATGTCGCTCTCGGTGACGATGCCGACCGACTCCCCGTTGCGCTCGACGACGAGCGAGCCGATGCCCTCGTCGCGGAGCCGCGTCGCCGCCTCGACGATGGGGCTCCCGGGCGTGATAGTGCTTGCGGGCGTCTGCATGACCTCACTGACGTGCAGGGCGAGCATCGACTGGTTTCTCTCGGGCCAGTGTCATAACTCTCCGCCCGAAAGGTTGTGTAGGTGGGTGCCCTCGGTCCGACGATGACAGGTCGGCGAGCCGGCGTGGTGGTCGTGCTAGTCCTGCTTGCGGGCTGTGGCGGGCTCGTTCCCGATTCCGGGACGGGGCCCGCTCCGACGGCGCCGGGGACGGCGACCAGTCTCCCGGCCGACACCACACAGGTCACCGTCACGGCCGTCGTCGACGGCGACACCATCCGCATCGAGTACAAAAACGGCACGCGCGACACCGTTCGGCTTGTCGGCGTCGACACGCCGGAGGTACACGCCGAGAACGACCCCGCGGAGTTCGAGGGGGTCCCCGACACCGCGGCCGGCGCGGACTGTCTCCGCGAGGCCGGGACGAACGCCTCGAACTTCGCCAAAGACCGACTCCTGGGACGGACCGTCGGCATCGCCACGGACCCCAATCTCGACCGGCGGGGCTACTACGACCGGCTGCTTGCCTACGTGGTCGTCGACGAGCGGCTATTCAACTACCGGCTCGTCGCGAGCGGGCGTGCCAGGGTCTACGACAGCGACTTCAGTCAGCAGGGGTCGTTCACGACCGCCGAGGCGGGCGCCCGTGATGCCCGTCGCGGCCTCTGGCGCTGTGTAGACCCCGAGGCGGCCGACTGGACGACGGCCACGGCGACCACGAGCCCCTCGGGACTCGCGCTGGTCGAGATTCACGAGGACGCCGCGGGCAACGACAACGAGAATCTGAACGACGAGTACCTCGTCTTCGCGAACCGGGGCGAGGACGCCCTGAACCTCACCGGCTGGACCGTCACCGACGCCGCGGGCCACAGCTACACGTTCGGAATCTATTCGCTCGGGCCAGGGGAACGGACCACCCTCTACACCGGCAGCGGGAGCGACAACGCGACCGCCCGGTACTGGGGCGCCAGCGGGGCGGTCTGGAACAACGACGGCGACAGGGTCACCGTCCGGACGAGCGGCGGGGACGTGGTCCTGCAGCGGGCGTACTGACCGCCACGCCGGTGACCGAACCGCGCGAGGCAGGTAGATGGCTCGCTATCTTCGCCAGTGGCATCTGAAAGCCGCCGGCTTATCGGTTCGACGACAGTACTGGCGGTATGGTAGACACCGACCAGCAGGCCGTCGACGAGATCGTCCACCAGGGCGAGGGCCTCGGAACTGGGGCGCTCGTCGACATCCTCGAACGGTATCACGACGACCGGCCCGGTGTCCCCGAGGCGGCTATCGCCGCGTACGCACGGGATCTGAACGAACGCGATGACAGCAGCTTCGACACCGAGGTCTTCGGCGAGGTCGTCGACGAGCGCCGCACCGACTCGGACGGCTGGGTCGCCGACGGGGAACGCCTCTACGAACTCGAGGGCGGCCGCATCAGCCAGTATCCGGCGGCGTGGCACGACCAGCTGGGCGGCGAGCGCGACCCCGCTGCCTATCTGCGCTTCTTCGAGGAGAACGCGCCATCGGTACTCAGCAACGCGCCCGGCGGCCGGCAGGGCATCAACGAGGACCAACTCGTCGACGTCATGTCGGTCGTGGGCCAGATGAGCCGCGAGTCCGCGAGAGCCGCCATCGAGGCCGCCCGGGACGACGACCGCATCGTCGAGGACGCCGACCAGCACCCGAAGGCGGGCGTCTATCTGGCAGAGTAGGTCAGAGCAAGGCGTCGATGATCGCCCAG
The DNA here is from genome assembly GCF_029338235.1 of Haloarcula rara. Lineage (GTDB taxonomy): Archaea > Halobacteriota > Halobacteria > Halobacteriales > Haloarculaceae > Haloarcula > Haloarcula rara. The sequence continues at coordinate 1,970,242 of NZ_CP119785.1, read as the reverse complement.
AGGTCCGCCCCCGCCGTGCTGTACTCGATGGGGACAAAGCCCGCGGCCCGCGCGCCCTCGACGTCCTCGCTGTCCCCGACCATCACGTACTCGTCGGCGGGCAGGCGCTCGCACAGCAGTTCAAACGGGGCCGTATCTGGCGTGTGCGAACCCGCCTCGTAGGAGGCGACGACGGCGTCGAACCGGTCGGTGAGGTCGTGGTGGTCGAGTTTGCCGACCTGCCACTCGCGGGGGCCGTCGGTAATCACCGCCAGCGCGCTGTCCTCGGCCAGCCCGGCGAGACTCTCCCGGGCCGCGTCGGGAACCGTCGTTCCCGCGTACGTCCGCTCGCGTAGCGTCGCGACCATCGCGTCCGGGTCGGCGGCCAACCCGTTGGCCTCGGCCAGCGAGCGGGCCGCCGCCATCGACTGTCGGTAGGGGGCTGGCTCCAGGTTCTCGAAGGCATCGCGGAAGGCGTCCCGCGCCGTCGTCAGGACCTCGTCGGACGGCTCGATGCCGTGGGCCGCGAAGACGTCCCGCAGGATATCGGCGTCAGCGCGGGTCCGGTGGACCAGCACCTCGTCGAGGGCGAAACAGAGCGCCTCGGTCATTCCGTGTCGACGGGTTTGCCGTCCTCGGTCGGGGGCGCCACGTAGTCGATGTAGCTCTCGGCGCCGGGGGCTCGCACCGTGACGTCGACGCGGATGTCGCCCAGCTCGGCGGGCTCGCCGACGGCGAAGTTCACCCGGCCCTCGAATGCCGCCTGTTTCTTCAGGTCGAAGGCGAACTGGTCGCCGGTCAGGTTGTCGAAGAAGACCGACCGAGCCGTGTCCAGAATCTCCGCACGGTGCAGTTCCTCGGAGAAGCCCTCCATCGTGTGGACCTCGGCGACGAGTTCGCCATCGCGGTGGTCGGGGTCGGCCTCCGGGAAGAGGTTCTGGATGGCGTCCGCAACTCTCGCCGTGACCTCGGTGTCGTTGACCGGCGCCGTAATCTCGACGTCGACGCTGTAGACGCTACTCACGACTGGGCCTCCACGCCATCTTCGAGCAGTGTCCGGATGCGGCGCTGGAACGACGCGAGCGAGTCGGTGTTCTCGATGGTCACGTCGGCCATCTCCATCGCCTCGCCCATCCCGAAGCCCAGTTCCCGCTCGTCGCGGTCCTCGAGGGACTCGCCGCCCTCCTCGACGCTGGCGTCTCGCCCCCGCAGGTCCAGCCGCTCGGCGCGAACGGCGAAGGGGGCCGATATCTCGACGAGCACGAACGCCTCGCCGAAGGCGTCCCGGAAGGCCTCGACCTCGACGTCCGAGCGGATGCCGTCGACGAGGACGGTGTCGTGGCCGGCCCGCTCGTCCTCGATAATCGGCAGCGACCGCTCGGCGATGGCCCCCGGCCCGTTCTCCTCGCGCAGCGCCTTCGCGACGGTCCCGTGGTCGGTCGCCGGGTCCAGCCCGCGCTCGCGACACTCCGCGCGAATCACGTCTCCCATCGTCACGACCGGGACGCCCATCTCGCGGGCGACCTCGGCCGCCTCGCTCTTGCCGCTGCCGGGGAGTCCGACGACACCGATGACTGTCATTGCCCCTGTGTTGTCGATTCCCGGCTAAAGACCTGCTGTTCTCGTTGTGGTGACTGTTGGGGCCGGACCTACTGGAAACAGCCAGAAAGCCCCGCTAGCAATCTGACACACGAATGCTGCAGTGTACGGCCAGAAAGCCCCGCTAGCAATCTGACACACGAATGCTGCAGTGTACGGCCAGCAAGCCCCGCTAGCAATCTGACACACGAATGCTGCAGTGTACGGCCAGAAAGCCCCGCTAGCAATCTGACACACGAATGCTGCAGTGTACGGCCAGAAAGCCCCGAGCGGCTACGGTCCCGCGGCTCGCTGCGGTCCTCGCTCGTTTCACTCGCTGTGGTCCTTGCTTCACCGGGGTTCCCGTAGCCGCTCGCCCCTTTCATTCCACCCGTAGCCGGTTGGTCAAACAGCACTGGGTGGGACTGAAAGGGGCGGCTGTGTCGACGAAGGCGGGCGACACAAGCACCGCAGGGAGCGAAGCGACCGAGGCGCGCAGCGAGCCCCCCGAGTCGACACAGCCGGGGCTTTCTGGCTCTCAGTGCCGTCAGCTGCGGGACTCCAGACATCGAAGACAGCACCAGAAGCCGTCGTTGCTAGTCAGCGTTCCCGAACGACGACGAATTCGGCGAGTTCCCGCAGGTACTCCACGGACTGAGACTTCTGCGCGTCGACGGTGTCGAGCGCCTCCAGGGCGGCGTCGGACTCGGCGCGGGCCTTGGCGTTTGCCTCCTCTGTGGTGAGGTCGGTCACCTCGACGAAGGAGGGTCGTTCCATCTCGGCGTCGTGGCCGGTGGGTTTGCCGAGCGTCTCTTCGTCGGCGATATCGTCGAGCACGTCGTCGCGCATCTGGAAGGCCACCCCGACGCGCTGGGCGTACTCGCCCATGGCCTCGACGGTGTAGGCGTCGGCGTCGGCGGCGATGGCGCCCAGCTCGGCGGCCGCCCGGAACAGCGCGCCCGTCTTCCGGCGGGCGAGCTCCATGTACTCGGTCTCGTTTGTGGGCTGGGCGACCAGCTCCATAGCCTCGCCCTCGCCGAGTTCGACCATCGCCTCGGAGACGGTCTGCATCGCCCGCTCGTCCGACGAGAACAGCGCGAAGGCCTCCCCGAGCAGCCCGTCGGAGGCGATGATGGCCGGTCCGTGGCCGTACTCTGCCCACGCCGCCGGGGTCCCGCGGCGGACCTCGGACTCGTCGATGATGTCGTCGATGACGAGCGAGGCGTTGTGGACTAGCTCGATGCCGACGGCGAAATCGACGGCGTCGGCCGGGTCCCCACCCAGCGCCTCACACACCAGCACCGCCACCGTCGGGCGCACCCGTTTCCCGCCCGAGAGCACGACGTGGCCGACCTGGTCTGCGAGTTCGTCGGGTTCGACGTCGTCGATGACGGCCTGTAGCCGCGCCTCGACGCGGTCACGACGCGCCTCGAGATACTCCATTACCGTCGGCTTGGGACCACGGGGAAAAGTACCTGACGACCCAGTGTGTGCGGGCATTCCAGATGTCGTGTTTACTTAGGAAACTCCGAGTTCGAACAGCCAGAAAGCCCCGGCTGGCTCCGGTCGAGGGCCTCGCTGCGGTCCTCACTACGTTGCGGTCCTTGCGTCGGCCGTCTTCCCGGAGCCAGCCGCCCCTTTCAGTCCCACCCGTAGCCGGTTGGCCAGCCGGCATGGGTGGGGATGAAAGGGGCCGCGTTCTCGACGAAGCACGGCGAAGCAAGCACCTACGGCGCGTCGTTCGAGAGAGCTCTGCTCTCTCGTGATCACGAAAGACGGCTATGCCGTCTTTCGGACGACAGCGAGCCGCACGAGTCGAGAACGCGGGGGCTTTCTGGCTCTCAGAGCGAATCTCCGCTAAACTAAGCACCGCCTCCCAGACTGGCAAAAAATCAAAAAAGTGACCGCGAAGTCAGTCGTCGTTGTCGTTCTGGACCGGCTGGCTCGGGCCGCCGGAGAAGACGAACTCGTGTTCCGCGGCGGTCTCGAAGCGGTCGAGGATACCCCCGAGCGGCTTCGCGTAGCGTTTGAGCCGGTCGGCACGTTCGGAGACCTCGTCCAGCTCGTCGGCCTGCTGTTTGGAGGTCTCGGCCGCGCTCTCGGCTTCCGAGCGGATAGACTGGCTCTGTCCGGTCGCCTGTTCGAGCACGTTCGCGACGTTCTGGAACTGGTCCAACTCGTCGTTGATGTCGACGTGGGGGTTGCCCTTCAGCGAGTGGAGCCGGTCGATGACCTCGTTGAGGTCGCCGGCCAGCTCTTCGAGGCGGGCCCCCTGATCGGTCGCGTCCGTGTTGATGCTCTCGACGGAGGCAGTGACTCGCTCGGCGGACTGACGGACGTTCTCCGTGTTGGTCAGCACGATGTCACTGGACTCGGCGACCTCTTCGCTGAAGGTCTTGAGCTGTCCGGTCGTCTTCTCCAGCTCGCCGAGCATGTCGTTGAACTCCGCCGCGATGCGGTCCATCGCGTCGTTCTCGTTGTCGATCTCCATGCGCTGGGTCAGGTCACCGTTGGCACACTGCTGCATGACCTCGCTGTAGTCCTGTGCCTTCTCCTGGAGGTAATCGGTCATGGCGAGTGCTTCCTGCCGGGAGACCTCCGCTTCCTTCCGTGCGGATTCGGCCTCCTGGATACGGTCACGCAGTGCGTTGCGCATGTTCGCGAACGAGGCGGTCAGCTGACCGAACTCGTCGCGGCGAGTCACGTCGAGGTCGACGTCGAGGTTCCCCGCCTCCAGCTGTTCGGCCTTCCGGGTCAGCCCGTTCAGCGCGCTCGTCGCACCACGGCCGAAGACGAGCCCAATGAACGCGATACCGAAGAACGCCGCGCCCGAGAGGACGAGCAGGTTCGTAGTGATGGTGCTCCGCAGCGCGTACGCCGTCGAGAGCGGGACGTGGGTCGCGACGATCCAGTCGTCGCCCCCGACCGCGGCGAACCCGATAGCGTAGTCCCCGTGTGACGGGACCGTCGAGCTGTTGATCTCGCTGCCCTGAACGAAGCCGGTCTCGCCGTTCAGCCCGTCCTGGAGGATACTCAGCTGGTCGGGGTTCTCCGAGTAGACGGAGAGCGAGCCGTCGTTACGGTCCAGCGCTTGAGTGTCCTGGGTCCCCGCGACGATACGGCCCTCGCTGTCGATAACTTGCGAGTAGACGTCCTCGGATGGGGCCGGGAGGTCCCCGGCCAGTGCGTCCATGTCAGCCTGGACCACGAGGTATCGGCTCTCACCGCTCTCGGTCTCGACCTCCGTCACGAACGACACGAGCGAGCGTCCCAGTGCCTCTTCTGCACGGGAGATGAACACGCCGTCATCGTTGGTGCTCAGATTCCCGACACGGGTCTGCCAGGGCGCCTCGCGCGTGTTGAGGTTCTGGCCGATCTCGGATTCGTCCGTGCTCGCGGTGATGTTCGAGCTGTCCTCGAAGTCGACGAGGTGGACGTTGTAAACGTCCCCCGGGAGCTGCTCGCGCTCGTTCTCGAGGAACGATTGCCGTTCCTGCTGCGTGCCGCTGCGAACCACCTCGAACTGCGAGAGTCGACGGGTGGTGTCGCTTCGTGACTCGCGCCACTCCTCGATCTGTGTCGCGCTCTGGTTCGCGACACCCGTATACTCCGTCTGGGTCTCCGCAGTCAGCTGATCGGACGTCTGGTCGTACGTGTTCGCGCTCACACCGACGATGACGACCGATATCAGCAACAGCGCGACCAGGAACTTCGCGAGGAAGCTCCGTGCGAGAAAGCCGGGAAGGATGCTACTGGCTTCCTCGACGCTCCGTGATTGCTGTGTGTCTTCTCCACTCATCGTTGTGTATCAGTTCCCATTAGTTCCGTACTGCTGACCGTAGTCTCTGTCCAAGAATCTGTCGTCTGCGACGTAGCGCTGGGGAATCGACTCCTCGGAGAGGAACCCCTCGTCGTCGATAGTGGACGCCGCGTCGTCCAGCGCTGCCTGTGCGGTCTGCTGGCCGCTGACGACGCTGCTCATCGCCCCGGCGGCCCGGCGCATGATGTTCATGTTCTGGGGCGTGTCGACCGGGACCGGCGGATACTCCTGGGGCTTGTCGGGTTTGCCACCGGGAACGGCGTCCATCCCCTGGTTGAACGCCTCGATGTACCCCTCGCCGGGGACCGGGGGCGCGTTACCCTGCTCGATCTGGTCTTTGATATAGTCGAACCGGGCATAGCCCGCGCGGGGCCCGTCGTCTTCCCACTGCCGCGTCGAGAGCAGCAGGTTCGCCATGCGTGAGTTAGCCCACTGGAGATACAGCCACGCCGCCTCTGGGTTGTCCGAAGTAGCGGTGATACCGGTCGCCCAGACCCAGGTGTCGGCCACCGGATCCTGACCGTCCGGTCCCTCCAGTGGCGGGAGCCACTTCGTCTCCTGCATCACCTCGGTGTCCACGATACCGGAGGTCTGTGGCGTCGAGTACATGATCCCGACGTCGCCGTTGCTGTAGGCGTTGTTGTTTTTGTACCAGTCGTACGACCCGGGGTCCGTCGGGCCGTACTTGTTCAGCATGTTGCCGAAGCGTTCGAGCGATTTGACGCCTTTTTCCTCGTTGAGTGTCGCCGTCCGGTTCTCCCGGTCGATCCACTCCCCGCCGTAGGTTTTGAACATCGTCCCCCAGTTGGCTGCCGACAGCGTGGCCGAACTGGTCCGAGAGACGATACCCTGCCGGTCGACGTCGCTCGACTCGGCGATAGTCTTGGCGGCGGACTCCAGTTCCGCGAAGTTCGTCGGTTCCGAGAGCCCGAGCGTATCGAAAGTCGGCTTGTGGATGGCCGTCCCACCGTAGAACTCGATGCCGTTCGGCAGGGCCGTCAGCTCGACCGTGCCGTCGGCGTTGGGGTAGGACATGAACTCGATGGTCTGTCGCCTGTAATCGCCCATCCGCAGCCACTTCTTGTCGGTCAGGCTGGCGTCGTTGATGTACGGGATGAGGTCACGGACCCAGGCGGTGCCGTTGTCGCCGTAGTGGTAGCCGCCCGAGGGCCACAGCCCGTTCATAATGCCGTCGTAGGGATTGTTCTCACTGGAGAGGGCGCTCTCGGTCTCAGACCAGAACTTGTCCTCTGAGACGATCTCGTACTCGACCTCGATACCGGTGAGGTCGGTGAAATAGTCCTTGACCGCCTTGTTGTTCTCCTCGCCTTCGGGCGTCGTCGAGAACGTCGTCGAGTATGGGTGCAGCCCCATCCCGAACGTCAGCGTGATGTCGTCGTCAGAGAACTGCTCCCAGTTGATGTTGGCCTCTCTGGCGTGTTCGTTGAGCTTTTTCCCCCACTCGTCGATGCCCTCCGGCTTGGGTGGAACGTCCGTCGGGCCGTACTCTGTCGAGTCAGAGTCCGAGAAAATCCCACCACACCCGGCGAGACCCACCGTCCCCGAGACTGCCAGTGTTTTGAGTGCGCTCCGTCGTGATATGCGGTCAGTAATCCGGTCTGTCATTGTGATTTATGTATGCGCCGAGAGGTCCCACGCCGGTCGCCTCGGCGACCGGCCCATACTCGCCCCTCTTGCTGACACGTACATCATTAATCACCCATCATAAGTTTACCGGAAATAAGGGTTCTGACAGTAAAGAAGACCCTACTGGCAGTATTTTGCATACCAGAAGAACTCAAAATATAAACAGTGATACAGTCCCGGTAAGCAGAGGCTACACGGCAGTAAAAATTCCGGCCGACTCAGGAATCGAACGCGGCCACCGGGGCTGGGACGACATCGGCGAAGTCGGCGACGATGCCGTAGTCCGCCACGTCGAATATCGGCGCAGTCGGGTCCCTGTTGATAGCGACGACAGTGTCGCTCTCACGCATCCCGACGAGGTGCTGGGCGGCGCCGGAGACACCGATGGCGAGGTAGACGTCGGGGGCGACGGTCACGCCGGACTGGCCGACCTGCCGCTCTGGTGGAAGCCACCCCCGTTTCACCGGTGGGCTGGCGGCCGCGACGGTCTCGTCGATGGCCTCGGCGAGGTCAAAGACCACCTCGAGGTTCGCCTCGGCGCCGATGCCGCGTCCGACCGCCACGACCACGTCGGCCTCGGTGAGCTCGCGGTCACCGAGCGTCTCGGAACCGGTCACCGTCGACCGGACCGCTACGTCGTCGATATCAGCCGCGAACGACCAGATTTCGGCGTCACCAGTCGCCTCGGCGGAGGGCCACTCGCCGGGCCGGAGCGTCACCACGGCCCGGTCGCCGTCGACGGCGAACGTCGTCACCGTCCCGTCGGCCTCGCGGGCGACCGTCAGGCCGTCCGCGGCGTCCAGCCCGACCGCGTCGGTCACGACCGGCCAGCCGAGTCGGGCAGCAACTGCGGGGGCGTACGCCAGCCCGGTCGCCGAGCCCGGCGCGAGGACGACCCGCGCGTCGATGTCGGCGACCAGTTGTGTCAGTGCCTGCGTGGCGATGTCGTAGGTGAACTCCTCGCCCTCGGCGACCGTGTGGACTACGTCGACGCCGTCACGGGCGAGTCGTGGTGCGAACCGCTCGGCGTCGCCGCCGACGACGGCGGTGTGGACGGGGTCGTCGGTCGCCTCGGCAAGTTCCAGCCCAGCCGTCTGTGTCGCGCGGCTCACCTCGCGCAGCCGGCCACCGCGGTGCTCGGCGACGGTGAGGACAGTCACGGCCCCACTCCGTGAGCGCGGAGGGCGCTCGCGAGGTCGGCCACCGCCTCGTCCGGCGGTCCCTCGAACAGTGTCACGTCGCGGTCCCGGTCGGCAGTGCCGGCCCGTGTCAGCGACGGTTCGATAGCAGCCGGGTCCAGCCCCAGGTCGTCGAGTGAGCACACCGCAATCTCGGCCCGGTGTGCGGCCCTGACTGCCCCGAGGTTCGCGTGCCGGGGCTCGCTGGCGCCGGACCCGACGGTGAGGACGGCCGGCAGGTCGACCGCGACCAGGTCGACGTGTGGACCGTCGCGGTCACACCGGACCGAGACGACGCCCGCGTCGCGATCGAGCGAGATGTCGGTGACGACCGTGGCCCAGCCGTACGACAGGGTCGACGCCAGGGCCACGCCGGTCGCACCGAACCCGTCGGGACCGGACTGGACCCCCGCAAGTACGAGGGCGGGCTCTACGTCGGCGGCCACCGCAGCCAGCAGCCGCGCTTTCAGCCGGGGGTCGAACAGGGCCGTCTCGGCGAGGGCGTCGTCCCAGACACGTATCCCGCGGTCGGCCCCCTTCGCCAGCGCCGCCCGGACGACCAAGTCGGCCGCCGGCGGCCCGACGGTCGCCGTGACGATTGTCACGTCCCCGTGGGTCTCCCGTAACCCTACGGCCGCTTCGAGGGCACGGGCGTCCCACGCACCGAGGCGGTACTCGGTGCCGCCGGTGTCGGAGTCGCCGTCGGCCCGGGACACCGGCACCGCTGTGACAAGGACTTGCACACTGAACGGTGGGCCGGCAGCGAGAAAACGCTACCGCCGGCCCGCTCATCTGGTGACTGTAGGTTCGGAAAGGTGTTCGCCACCCCAGGGTGGCGAAGTACGTCAGTTTGTTACAGCCACCAGTATCAGTCCTCGATCTCGGTGACGTCCTCGTCGGGGAAGGAGATGAGGTTCTCCCGCCCGATGCGGAGCTTGTCGATGCGGTCGTCCTCGTCCATCGACGAGAGCAGCTGGGACACCTTGGCGTTCGACCAGCCGGTCTCCTTGACGATGCGTGCCTGCTTCATCCGACCGCCGTTCTGGGTGAGCAGCCGTTCGACGCGTTCCTCGTCGGAGAGCAACTCGACGTCGACTTCGTCGGTCGACTCGTCATCGTCGGTGGTCGGCGCGGGCGCCGACGGTGTGTCCCCGCCGTCGCTGTCGGTCGCGCTGCCGCCTACGGCCGGGAACTCGTTGGACTCGTTCAGGTAGAGCAACGCGGCCACTACCCCAAGGACGAGCAGGATGCCCAGACCACCCCACAGCGGGAACCCGCCGCCCTGGATGGGGCCTTCGTCGGTCGCTGTCCCCGTGCTGTTCGGGGACCCGCCGCTATCGTAGACGATGTTCAGATCGCCACGTTCGAACGTCGTCGCCGGACCCCCGTCGATACGAAGGTCTCCGTCGTCGATATAGGAGTTCTGCGGCGAGTTCGTCAGGACGTACCCCTGGGGCGGGGAGATGACGAGTGACTGGCCCGCCGCGAGGTTGGTAAGCCACGTCCCGCTCGGCGTGTAGAAGGCGTCTTCGAGCCGGAGCTTACTGCCGCTGACGGCCGCGAAGTTCGTCCAGTTGAACGAGAGGACGAGCCGTCCCTGTCCGTCGTCCACGACGTACTCACGGTTGACGTCTCGCAGTTCCATGTCGCGCCCGGTCGCGCTGGCCGCCGCATCGCTCGCGGTCCGGAACTCCGCCAGTGCGTTCTCCTCGGTGTTCCCGGCAACGAACGTCTCGCCCAGCCGTTCGAACGCTCGGGTGTCGTTCTCGTCCGTCAGATTGAATCGCTCGACGACCCGCCAGCGCGCGTCTCCGTCCGGGTACAACTGTACCTGGAACGTCGTGTTCTCGGCCGCCAGTTCCTGGGCCGTCGTCGACTGCGCGGCCGGCTCGCTGGGGGCGGCGACAGGCAGTGTGGCTGCCGAGGCCGCTGGGAACGCAACAAAGAGGAGAACGAGGAGGACGGCGGATACCCGCGGGGCCATATCACACAAAGAGTGTACGGGCTGTCGGCAAAACCCTTTCTATCGAAGAATAAAACGTCAGCGGTGGCGGTGAAACGTCTCGGCGCTTCTCACGCGACAGTTACGGGTGGTGTAATGGGAGAGATTTTTGTACGCTGCCGGTATACGAATCGACAATGCGACCGCTTCCTGCCCTCCTCGTCGCGCTGCTGTTCGTCACCGCGGCGGCGTTCCCGGTCGCCGGCGCCTACGCGACGCCAGAGCGGACCTTCACGACGGCGGTTCCCGCCCAGAATATCGACACCGTGGAGAACACGACGAATCAGCTCACCATCCCCGGCGGTGAGGTCCGACGGACCAGCCACAACGAGACCGACGTCGACGTCGGCACCGCCACCGAGGGCTGGTCGACACAGCTCCAGCACCGACACGACGCCCTCTCGTTCGAGGAACGCTTCCGACGGGCCGACGGGCGCGAGGCGCGGGCACGACTCGTGACCGACCGCCTGGCAGCTATCGAAGCCCAGGAGCAGGCCCTCGACCAGCGCCAGGACGCCGCTATCGCCCGCTACGCCCGCGATGAGATATCTGCAGCGGCGTTCCTCAGGACGCGCCTCGTCGTCAACGCCGAGGCGAGCGAGCTACTGGCGACACTCGATCGGGTCTCGGCTGCCCCCGACACCGCGCCCGAGTATTCGCTGAACGAGTCCACCATCACCCGCCTTCGCTCGGTCGAGGGTGAGCTACGGACCCTTACCGGCCCGATCGGAGACCAGCTCCAGTCGGGTGAGGCGGCCGGCCGCACACTGTACATCGAGGTCGCCGACACCGGTTATATGCTCGCGACGGTGACAGACGACGAGTACGTCAGAGAGACCCGCCTCGACGGCGCACGGGACGCCAGTGCGCCCGACCAGTTCCTCGACACGGCAATCAACGACGGTGACCCCGAGACTGACCGGTTGGACGTCGCGGACGAGCGGGCGGCCGACCTCTACCCGTGGCTCTACGAGCGACAGCGACCGAGCTTCACGTTCTACGGCGATTCGGGCATCTACGAACTGACGGCCGACCATCCCAACGGCAACCTGCGGGCGTATCTCGACGGCGGGACGACCGACGTCTTCTACGAGGAGCAGTTCCGCAGCCTCTCGGACGTCCGGACGACGTCGACAGCACGTAACGTCAACGGCACCCTCGCGGTGACGGTCCGCCAGTCCAGCGCGACGGGGCCGCTGCTCGTCACCGCGTCGAACAACGAGACCGACAGCGACGTCGACGGGACGGTCACGATTAACGGCCAGCCCGTGGGCTCGACCGGGAGCGACGGTGCGCTCTGGACCGTCGAACCGCGCGGGGCCTACACCGTGACCGTCGCGGCGGACGCGGGCACCACCAGCGTCGTCGTGCAGGCGAACTGAGCGAGACGCAGTCTGCCCCTGACTGCCAGTGGCACGGCGCCCTGGTGACGAAAGCCACTAAAGTACCTGCTCGAAGGGACCGGTATGGCCGTCATCGAGCAGCTCGGTTTCATGCTGGTCTTTCTCGCCATCGGCGCGGCCGCACGCAGCGTCTCCCTTCTGACCGCGTCGCGGACGGAGACGTTGACAGCCGTCGCGTTCTACGTTGCCCTCCCGGCGCTGGTCTTTGCCTCGACGTTCGACCGCCCGCTGGGCGAACTCGTCTCGCCGGCACTGCTGGTCGGCTTCTGGACCGTCCTCGCGGCGACCGTCGCCGCCGGCTGGATCGTCCACCGCCGCCGGGAGAGCGATGCCCGCCGGAGCGTCGCCATCGTGCAGTCCTACCACGGGAATATGGGGTTTCTGGGGCTCCCACTGGTGGCGGCGACGCTGGGCGGCGAGGCCGCCGCCATCGCCAGCGTCGTCCTCGGGCTGGGCGCGCTGACCCACGTCCCCGTGACGGTGCTGACACTCATCCGCATCAACGACAGCGACGCGTCGTTGTCGGGCGAACTACGGGCGCTGGCTACGAATCCCGTCCTCGTCTCGCTTTCCGCTGGCATCGCCGCCTCGGTCGGCGGTGTCGGCGTCCCGGCGCCGATGGTCACCGGCCTCGACGCCGTCGCGACGCTCGCGCTCCCGCTGGCGCTTGTCTGTGTCGGGGCGAAACTCGACACGGAGCTGTCCCTGTCGACGCTCCGGCCGACGACCGGCGTCGTCCTGCTGAAGGTCGTCTGGATGCCCGTCCTCGCCTGGGCCGTGTTCTCGGCGCTGGGCGTCGGGTCGACGGCCCTGTCGGCGGCCGTCATCATGCTCGGTGTTCCCACCGCCGTCTCCACGTACGTCTACACCAGCGAACTCGGCGGCGACGCCGCCTTCGCCTCGATGAACGTCGTCGTGACGACCGTGGCGTCGCTTGGAACGTTATCGGTGCTCGTCTGGCTGTTCGGATGACACGGGTCGGGGACACCACCACACGCTTTTCCCCGCTCGCGGCCCCACCACCCAGTATGCCTTACCACCACATCGACCCCGAGGCGCTGCCGGAAACCGAGGACTACCCGTGTGACCGCCGGGGACTCTCGGACGCGGCGGAGCTGCTGGCGCTGCACGCGGCCACCTACGAGATGGCGCCCGGCGAACAGCTCCCGCGTTCGTATCACTACCACAAACAGCGCGAGGAGCTGTTCTACGTCGTCTCGGGGCCGGTCCACATCGAGACACCCGACGGGGAGTTCGTCGTCGAGACCGACGAGGTGTTCATCGCCGAGCCCGAGAGCCCCCACCGCGCCTTCGTGCCAGAAGACGCCGACCAGTCGGGCCGCGTGCTCGGCGTCGGCGCGCCCAAGTCCGACCCCGGCCTGCCGTACGAACCTGACGAGTGACTGGTTCAGCTACGTTTTTCCGGCCAGGCCGTCGACTGTGACCCATGACACGGAAAGAAGAAGTCAAAGCGGCACTCCTCGACAGCGGCGTCACGGCCGTCCTGCGGGGGGTTCCGGAAGACCAGATGGTCGACGTGGCCCGCGCCGTCCACGACGGCGGGGTGCGCGCGCTGGAACTGACCGCCGACGCCAAGCGGTGTTCGGAGCAGGTCGCTGCCGTCGACCGGGCGCTCTCCGACACCGACGCCATCGTCGGCGTCGGGACGGTGATGGACCCCGCGGCCGCGCGCAACGCAATCGAGGCCGGCGCGGAGTTCATCCTCGGACCCCACTTCGACGAAGACGTCATCGAGGTGTGCAATCGCGAGGGTGTGCTCTGCATTCCGGGCGTCATGACACCCACGGAGGCCGCCGACGCGATGGCCGCCGGCGCGGATATGCTGAAGATGTTCCCGGCCTCGACCGTCGGCCCAGGACACATCAGTGCGATTCAGGGACCGCTCGGCGACGTTCCCATCATGCCGACCGGCGGCGTCGACGCCGAGAACGTGGCGGAGTACTTCGATGCGGGCGCAGTCGCGGTCGGTGCCGGCTCGGCGCTAGTTGACTACGAGGCCATCAGGAACAAGGATATGGACGGCGTCCGCGAGAGCGCGGTCGAGTTCGTGGAGGCTGTGGAGCAGGCGAGGGACTGAGCAGAGCGAAGTCCCTCGAAGCGAAACGGGGAACGGAGTGACCCGTGGAGCAAGCGAGGAACCGAGCGGAGTGAGGGTCCTCGGAAAGAGCGAGCGGCGGTACAGAAGGTGTCGTGACAGTTGACCCGGACACTGTCACGACGGACGAGCGCCGTGGCCCGCGAGACTGTGCGACCGCGGTGGTGTCACATCCCGTCGGTCGGGGTCGCGGTTCCCGTGGCAGTCCCAGTAGGCGTTTCCGTCCCGCCGGTCATGCTGTCGGGTTCGGCGTCGGTCGCGACGACGAGCCGGGCCTCGGGCTGCCCGCCGGCGGGTTCGAGATAGCCCGTCGCGAAGACGGTCTGGGCAGCCATGTCGGTCAGGTCGACGCTGAACGTCCCGACCGGCTCCTCGTCGTTGGCCAGGCTATCCGGCCGGAGTTCGACGGTGCTGGTGTCCGAGGGAACGGTAACGTACTCCCCGGCCCCACCGAACTCGATGTCGTCGGCGATGACCGTCTCGCCGGAAGTGACGTCGACGGCGGGGGCGTCGGGAATCGTGTGGACGGCCTGGACGTTCGTGTTGCCAGCGTCCGCCGTTCCGGCGTCGTCGGAAAGCAGCGTCACGGTGAACGCCTGACTCTCGCCCGACACTTCGCCGACGGCCGCGGCCGTCTGGCGTCCGCTCTCCAGTGTGACGGTCTGGTCGAACACCGCCTCCGACCCGCCGGTCGGCGTGACGGTTATCTGGTGGTCTCCGGTCGTCACCGACAGGTAATCGCTCACCGTCTCGAACGGAACGTCCGTGAGTACCTCAGTACCGTCGACAGCGACGTCCACGTTCGGCGCGTCCGGCGCGAGGTGGGCGACCCGGAGCATCGCGTCGCCCCCCGTGGGCGTCTCGGTCCCGTCCTCGGTCGCTTGCTCGGCCTCCGTCTCCGTGGGCTCGGCCGTCTCGGTGTCCGTCGGCTCTATCCCACCCGACTCGGTGTCGGTTTCGGTGGGCGTCCCGCTCTGCCCACCGCTGTTACTACAGCCGGCGAGGGCGACCAGCGCACCGCCGGCGACCGTCAGTACACCGCGTCGAGTCGTGCTGTTCCGTTGCATCGATAGGCCCGTCTGCGCCAGGGCTTATGGTAAGTGACAGTTTACGAGGGGTAAACCGGATTGTAATTCCGGATTGACTCGACACTATCGGGTGCGAATATCGTCGCATGACGGCTGTGTTCGGGAGGCCAGTCGAGTAGTGTGAGAGTAAGAGACGGCGCTCACTCGTCGAAGAGACTGTCGACGATTTCCTCGGGGTCGAACGGTTCGAGGTCGTCGTAGTCCTGTCCGGTCCCGAGGAAGAGAATCGGTTTGCCGGTGACGTGGGCCACGGAGATGGCGGCCCCGCCCTGGGGGTCGGCGTCGGCTTTCGTGAGTATCGCGCCGTCTATCTCGGCCGCATCGTCGAACTCGCGGGCGCGGTTGACCGCGTCCTGGCCGGCGACGGCCTCGTCGACGAATAGCGTCATGTCCGGATCGATGTTGCGGTCGATTTTGGCGAGCTGGGCCATCAGGTCGTCCGAAGTGTGGAGCCGGCCGGCCGTGTCGCCAAGCACCACGTCCACGTCGTTGGCCTTCGCGTACTCGACGGCGTCGTAGACGACAGCCGTCGGGTCAGAGCCCTGCTCGTGGGTGATTATCTTCTTGCCCAGGTTCTCGGCGTGTTTCTCAAGTTGCTCGTTGGCGCCGGCCCGATAGGTGTCGCCGTTTGCCAGCACCGTCGAGAGCCCGCGGTCCTCGAAGTACTGCGAGAGCTTGGCGATGGTCGTGGTCTTCCCGACGCCGTTGACGCCGGTGAAGATGATGACTACGGGTTTGTCCGCCGCCTGGACCCGCTCGTCGAAGTCGAACTGCCCGACGCTGATGACGTCGAACAGCGCCTCCCGCAGCGCGTCCCGGACGAGATTGCCGGTACTGGAGAGGCGCCGGCGGGTCTCCCCGGTGAGGTTTTCCTCGACGCCGGAGAGTATCTCGTTGGCGACGCTCATCTCGACGTCGGAAGATAGCAGGGCAAGTTCGAGGTCGTCCAGATGGCCCTGGAGGTCTTCCTCCTCGATGACGGTCTTCCCCGTGGCCATGATTTTGGCCTTCTCGGTGAGGCTTCGGCCGCCGTCGTCCGCCTCGTCGGCAGCGTCCTCGCTGTCGTCTTCGGCGGGCTCGTCGACCGCTTCGGCCTCCGTCTCGGCGCCGGATGCGTCGGGCTCGTCGACCGTCTCGGTGTCGGCTTCGGCGGACTCCTCGACCGTCTCGGTGTCGGCTTCGGCGGACTCCTCGACCGTCTCGGTGTCGACTTCGGCGGACTCCTCGACCGTCTCGGTGTCGGCTTCGGCGGACTCCTCGACCGTCTCGGTGTCGGCTTCGGCGGCGTCGCCGCTATCGGCCTCGGTCGGCGATTCGGCTCCGGTGTCTGGCGCGGGTTCCGACTCGGCCTCGACGGCCTTGGCGTCAGCTGCCTCCGTCTCGGCTGCTTCGTCCTCGGCGTCGTCTTCGACAGCGTCCTCGTCGACGTCGTCCTCGACGTCGCTGGTGAACCCGCTGAGTTTGTCCTTCAGTCCATCGAACATGGGGACCTTACTCGTCGGACTGCTGCTCTTCCTGCTGTTGCATCATCTGCTGCATCTGCTGTTGTTGCATCTGCTGGGCCTGCTGTTCGAGCTCGCTCATCTCGCCCTCGACCTCGGCCTTGTCGTCCTGCAGTCCCTCGATGTGGCCGTCCAGGGTCTCCTTCTTGGCTTCCAGCGTATCGACGGCGCCGTCCTGGTCGCGCTCTGCGGCGTAGCCGCCACCGAGCGAGACGACGACCTCGTCGATGTCGTCGACCGTCGCGCGGACGTAGGCGTCGCCGCCGACGGGGACCTGCACCGTCGAGCCCGACTCCAGCACGTCGATGGCCTCGATAGCGTCGTCGATGTCTGATTTCTTCTCCTGCAGGCGCTCGACTTCCTCGTCGATGGCCTCCATTTCGGCTTCGAGCTGCTCGATTTCCTGCTGGAGCTGCTGCATGCCGCCACCGCCACCGCCGCCCATCATGCTGCCACCTCGTCGATGGTGATCTGTGTGCGCTTGAGATTGTGCTGGGAACCGAAGTTACTATAGACGCGCTCGGTGGCGACGTCCTCGTTGGGCGCTTCGACCTCCTTCTCGAACTGCTGGGGCCCGTCGCGGGCCGGGAAACTACCGCGAACAGTGTACGTGCTCATATCCTCCGGTGCGGGCAGGACAGGGAAGTATCTTCCCCTTCGGTGTTTTTCACCCACACCCCGGAAGTCCGGGACGGCGGCGGGACTGGGGGCAACAGCGCTTATATCGGTCGCCGACGACGGGAGAGACAACAGTGGGGTCCGACAGCCCGGCGATGGGCGGCAGTGGCGCGGGGTGGCTCCCAGGTGAGCGGCCGCTCTCTGAGTCACACACCGTCCTGTGGACGGTAGTCATCCTCTCGTCGCTGTTCGACGTCGTGACTACCATGGTCGGGATGGACCAGGGGTTCAGCGAGGGCAACGCCGTCGCCCGGGCGTTCATCGAGACCTACGGGACGCCCGGCATTGGGCTGTTGAAGTTCAGCGCCCTGGTGGTCGTGGTGGTCGCGTGGGCCCGGTTCGACGAGCCCCGGGACACGGCCGTACTCGTCGGGTTCGCACTGGTCTCGCTGGCCGTTGTCGCGCTGAACGCGGTGACGCTCGCGTCCCTGTAAGCGGACTACCGAGGCCTCCACCCACCGCTTTCGCTGTGCGGGTCGCTCCGCTCCCCCGGCACTTTCGAGGAACCTCGCCTCGTTCGGTGCCTCGTTCGGTGCCTCGCTAGTCCGGTTCGTATATCATATCACCGCCACACATCGGACATGACGTCCTGAGAACCTCCGTCGCGTAGTCACACCGGCGGCATACGAGCGGCTTCGGTTCGGCCGTCGTCAGTTCTTTCTCTGACATGTATAGTCGTTCAACGTCTATCATGATAAATGTTGACATTACCCGGATCCAGTGCGCGGATGCCGACAGCCGCGGCTCAGCGGCCGCAAAAAAAACGAGGAATACAGCGCGTCAGTCGATGTAACCCAGCGTCGCGTCGATACGGCCCAGTTCCGGCCCGGAGGTGTCGGTGCCACAGACGTAGCCTGCGTCGTTGGCCACGAGTCCGGAGCCGACCAGCGGGCCGCCGTAGTTGACGGTACCGATGTCGGCCGAGACGTCGAGCAGGTCCTCGAGCGCGTCGAGTTCGCCGTCGGTGGCTTTCGGGTGACAGAGGACGCCGCTGTCGGTGGCGACGGCGGCGGTACCGACGGTGTTGACGCCGGCGATGACGCCGCGCTCGACGGGGACGCCGAGCCCATCACGGACAGCCTGGACGGCCTCCCGAGAGAGGTCGGGGTGGACGTAGGCGCCCGAGTCGTTACAGCAGACGACGTTTCCGGCGGCGTTGATGCGCCCGGGCAGTTCGGTGACCGGAACGTCGACGACGTCCTGGATGCGCTCGATTTCCGTCTCGCGCACGCGAGAGGAGACGAGCAGCCCGTTGCTGTTGCCGGTCGCCAGCGCACCGACCGTCGCGGAGTGGCCCACCGTCGTGGGGACGGCGGGGACCTCGAGCTCCGCACTGATCTCCTCTACCAGCGATCCGTCTACGTCGGGGCGAACCAGCACGCAGTCGTCGGTCGCACGAGCGAAGACACCGACGTACGACGACCCGGAGAATGCCGCGCGGAGCAAGGGTTATTCCGCTGTCTCTGCCTCGACGACGGCCTCGCCCTCTTCCTCGAAGCGGGCGGCGCGCACGCGAAGCTTGCTCGGCGGGCTCGACCGGCCGCGGGCCCACGTCGCCTCGTTGATAGAGGGGTCGATGCGGACGGCGTCCTCCTCGACGGAGAAGTGCTTGGCGAGATGCTCGCGGATGAGGTTCATCGCCTTGTCGGCCTTCTTGTGATTCGGCTCGGCACGGGCGTCGCGGAGCGGAATCGTGACGACACGCTCCTCGAAGTCACCGGCGCTCATTATTCGTCAGTGTCGCCCCGGCGCCAGTGGCGCCGTTTGGGGTTGCGCTGGACTTCGCGGTCGGTCTTGAGCATGACCCAAGACGGGACGCGGCTGTTCTGGTTGTCGAGTTTGGCCAGACGCTTCTTCTTGGCCTTCGACTTCTTGCTCATGGTGTCGGACCTTCTGTGCCACGGCTTAAATTCCTTCCTTTTCGGCTCGCCGTCGCCTGCCTGACCACAGAGGACTTTCATTATCATGGTTGGTAAGTGGGCGCGTAGAGTTAAGTTCCGAAATCGGCACCAGTCACGTATGAAGCGACGGTCCGTGCTACAGACACTCGGGACGGGGATGGTCGTCGCCGGGTCCGGATGCCTCGGCGGTGGTGGCGAGGTTATCGTGAGCGTCCAGCAGGACGTCACCGTCGACCCCGGGAACGCGTGGATGGAAAAAGAGATTCCGGACCTCTCGGACACCGGCGGCGCCATCGAATACATCGTCCGGGCCGAACAGGCCTTCGACGTCTACTTTTTCAGCGACGAGTCCGCCTTCGAACAGTACGACGCGTACATCAAGGGTGACGACCCGGAGTCGAAACCGCCGGGCAACAGCGAGTTCAGCCAGGCGGCTGTACAGCGAGAAGCCGACAGTATGTACGAGGCGACCACCGACAACGACGGGAACCGCCAGTCCGTCGAATCAGCGGGCCCGTACTACTTCGCCGTCGACCACTCCAGCTACCGGATGGAGAACCGCGTCGAGGAGTTCGACGACCCGCTGCAGGCCTTCGTGGACCTGAAAGTCATCCGGAAGCGCTCAGTTATATAAACGCGAGCGGGACCATCGCCAGCACGCCCGCGATGACGCCTGTCAGTAGCTCCCGCTTGCCGCCGCCAGCGAGGTTCTGCCCGTACTCCAGGGCCTCGGGGACGAACTCGGTGACGACGAGATATATCATCGCCCCGGCCGCGAAACCAAAGCCAAAGGGGAGAAACTCCCGGGCCAGCGTCACGAAGTAGTAGGCGATGACGGCCCCGATGGGCTGGGGCAGTGAGGAGAAGACCGCCCACCACACCATCTTCGGCTCGCTGACCCCCAGCGACCGCAGCGGGATGGCGATGGCCGTCCCCTCCGGGACGTTGTGGATGGAGATGGCCACCGTCATGAACACCGCCAGCAGCGGCACCGCGACGCCGGCAACGGCGAGCGTCTCGCCCGCGTTGGCGCCGTCCAGTCCGAGTTCGGCAAAGGAGACGCCGACGGCCACACCTTCCGGAAAGCTGTGGACCGTCAGGATGCCGAGGATGAGCACCAGCTTCTTGAAATCGGCCTCCTCGAACTTCTCCGGACCGTGGTTGTACCCCTCCAACAGTTCGTGCCCGACGACGACGAGGGCGACGCCGGTGAGCAGTCCCGGGACCAGGAGAATCGGTGACCCGTAGTTCAGTCCCTCCCGGACCAGCCCGAACAGCGACGCGGCGACCATGATGCCGGAGGCGATACCCCACAGCAGGACGTTCCACCGGTCGGAGAACTCCTCGACCAGAAAGAAGGGGGCGGCACCCAGCCCGGTCGCCAGCGCCGTCAGCAATCCGGCGACAAAGACGAACGCGACGTTCTCGACGACGACCATGCGAGTCCTACTGGACTCACGGACATAAGAATTATCATAAATTTGATTGTTTTTGGCCGACCTAGAGCTGCACGCTGGCGCTCAGAGCGCAATCGATTCGACAGTACGGTAGGTCGGGCCGTCCTCGCCCAGCACGCTCTCGGTGAGCCGGATTGCCTCGACCCGGAGGCGGCCGACGTCCGGGTCATCGGTCTCGACGGCGTCCTGGACCAGCCCCTTCCCACCGGCGTGGTCCATCCGGGCGATGGTGGCGTGGGGCGTGAAATCGTGGTCCGCGGCGTCGAACCCCATCGCCGTGGTTCGGTCCTCGACGGCTTCGTGGAGCGCCGCCAGTTCGCGGCCCCCGTGGCCGTCGCGGACGCCGACCCAGACGACGCTGATGTACTCGAGTGAGGGGAACACGCCCAGCCCGCCGAACCGGGCCTCGAAGGGTTCGACACCGCTGTCCGCGACGGCGCGCTCAAGTTCGGTCACGAGGTCGTCCACGCACTCGGGGTCGGTGTCACCCAGGAACTTCAGCGTGACGTGGGCCTGCTCGGGGTCGGTCAAGCGGAGGCCGCCGGCGCCCGCGAACCGCTGCTGGACGGCAGCCACCGCGTCGGCCAGCCCGTCGAGGTCGACGCTGACGAACAGTCGCTTGCTCATACGCGCCACCAGGTGTGGGCCGCCCTTGGCTCCGGCGCCGAAACACGTGTCATAATTGTCGCCGAGGCGTCATGTATGGACGACGTCGGGGCCCTCCAGAACACGGTGCGGCGGTGTACAGCCATCCTCGTTGCCGCTGTCGGTCTCGCGGTCTACGGTCTCTCGGCGAACGGCAGTACCATCGGTCTCTTGCTCGCCGTTGGCGGCTTCGGCTACGTCGTACTGAGCATCGATGAGACGAGTGGCCGGACGAGCGACGCACCCGATTGAGAACGTGGCGCCGGGACGCAGCCCTTAACCCGCCTGACCGTCAATCCAGGGCAATGACAGACCGCGAGCGCGAGGACCACCAGTTCTCGGAAGGACAGGGGTTCGACGACCCCTACGAGGGCTTTGACCTCGAACCGCCGGAGTTCGAAGTCGACCCGGACAAGGTCGACCCCGTCGACTCACGCGTGCTGACGGACATGCTCGACCGGCGCAACGTCAGTTCCGACGCCGTCGACCCCGAGCAACTGCTCGACGTCGGGCTGGAGTACATGCATATCAACCGCCACGAACAGGCCGCAGAGACGTTCGAGCGGGTCGCCCAGTTCAGCGAGGACGACCGGCTCAAACAGGAGGCCTGGACCAACAAGGGCGCCGCCCACGCCCAGCTAGAGGAGTGGGACGCCGCCATCGGGGCCTACAAGGAGGCCCTGACCTACGACGAGGAGTCCGACCACGCCGCCACCGCCGAGACCAATCTGGCCTACGCGCTGTGGGAGTCGGGCCGCACCGAACAGGCACTGGAACACGCCGAGCGAGCGGTGGAAATCGACCCGCGCTTTGGCGAAGCGTGGTACAACCGCGGCTTCTTCCTGCTGGAGCGGGGGCTGGCCGAGGACGCCCTCGACGCGTTCGACAACGCGATTCGGCTGAGCTTCCGTAACGCCGACGTGCTCGAAGAGAAGGCCCGCGCGCTCGAAGAGCTGGGCGAGTACGACAAGGCCGAGGAACTGGCCGAGGAAGTCGAGGAGATGCGCGACGAGGCCGAACAGCAGCTGCTCGAATGATACTCAACGAGCGCGAGACCGACGAGGGGCTGCTCGTCTCCGTCTGTGACGCCGAAGTCATGGGCGAGACCTTCGAGGACGGTCCCGTCTCGCTGACGGTCTCCGAGGAGTTCTACGGCGGCGAGACAGTCACCGAATCGGAGGTCGTCGACAGCCTCGCGCGCTGTAGCGTCGCCAACATCGTCGGCACCGAGAGCGTGGACGTGGCCATAGAGCACGGGTTCGTCGACGAGGAGAACGTCCTCGACGTGGACGGGACCCGCCACGCACAGTTGCTCTGGCTTTAGTTCGCTACCGCACCTGTAGCTGTTTGAGCTTCCAGCCGCCCTCGAAGACGACCAGCCGGACGGTGTGGGTTCCACGGGGGAGTTCGACTTCGGTCCTGATCTCGTCCCAGTCGTACCAGCCACCGGTGGCGTCGAACTCGACCCGGCAGAGCGGGTCGTCGTCGACGACGATTCCGAGGTCGCCGCCGCCGAAGCTGTCGGCCGCGGCGACATCGAGTGTCAGCTCGTAGCGGCCGGCCGCCTGGATGTAGACGTCGTAGGCGAGCCACTCGTCGCTTGCGAGCCAGTCGATGTCGGCGTCACCACGCAGCGGGGTGTCGGCCGCCTTCCACCGGTCGGCGTGGTGGTATTCGTGATAGTCGCCGACGTGGACTGTGCCGGGCACCTCGTGGCGCTCGACGCCGGGCTGTTCGTGGGTCCCGGTCGGTCGAAGTGAGCGGGCGCGCTGTCGGCTCCCGTGTCGAACCACGCCCCCGTCGGGCTGTTTCACCACATCGGAACTGCGGTCGTCTGGGTCCCCCATCGCTGGTGGTACAGTACAGCCACACTCATAAAATATTTGTCACTATTTCAGCGGCTGATAAACGGAGCCCCGAACGGGCCGAATACATCAGGCGGCGGCCGGACAGCGAGGCCCCTGTGGGTATCCGCGGTGATACTCACGGACCGCCCGGACGGGCTGTTTTCGCTCCAGACGAAGCGTGGTTTTGGTGAACCAAAAGAAAGTTCACTGCCCAACCCCTGTCACTAGCCAATGGGACAAACCGATATCGAACCGCTCGACGTGGAGGCCATCCGCGAGGAGTATCCGATCCTCCAGCGGGAGTTCGGTGGCGAGCAGCTCGTCTATCTCGACAACGCTGCGACGACCCAGACCCCCGACCGGGTCGTCGACACCATCGCTCACTACTATCGCCACACGAACGCCAACGTCCACCGCGGGCTCCACCAGCTGAGCCAGGAGGCCTCCATCGCCTACGAGGAGGCCCACGACCGGGTCGCCGAGTTCATCGGCGCCTCCGGCGGCCGCGAGGAGATCGTCTTCACGAAGAACACCACCGAGAGCGAGAACCTCGTCGCCTACGCCTGGGGCCTGAACGAACTCGGGCCCGGGGACGAGGTCGTCCTCACCGAGATGGAACACCACGCCTCGCTGGTCACCTGGCAGCAGATCTGCAAGAAGACCGGCGCGACCTGTCGCTACATCGAGGTCGAGGAGGACGGGACCCTGGACATGGACCACGCCCGCGAACTCATCGGCGACGACACCGCGATGGTCAGCGTCGTCCACGTCTCGAACACGCTAGGGACCGTGAATCCGGTCTCCGAACTCGCTGACATCGCCCACGACCACGACGCCTACATCTTCGTCGACGGCGCCCAGTCGGTGCCGAATCGTCCCGTAGACGTCGAGGCCATCGACGCGGACTTTCTGGCCTTCTCGGGGCACAAGATGGCCGGGCCCACCGGTATCGGTGTCCTCTACGGCAAGAAGCACATCCTCGAAGAGATGGAGCCGTATCTCTACGGCGGGATGATGATAAACAAGGTCACCTTCGAGGACTCGACCTGGCACGAGCTCCCCTGGAAGTTCGAGGCCGGCACGCCGGTCATCTGTCAGGGCATCGCGCTCGCGGAGGCCTGTGACTATCTGGACGATATCGGCATGGACGCCATCCGGCGCCACGAGAACGAACTCGCCCAGTACGCCATCGAACAGCTGGAAGGCGAGGGTGACATCGACATCCTCGGCCCGCCCGCCGGCGTCGAACGGGGCGGTCTCGTCTCCTTTAACTTGAACTCCGTCCACGCCCACGACCTCTCCTCTATCCTCAACGACTCGGCGGTGGCGATTCGAGCGGGCGACCACTGCACGCAGCCGCTCCACGACAAGCTCGGCGTTCCCGCCTCCGCGCGAGCGTCCTTCTACGTCTACAACACGAAAGAAGAGGTCGACAAGCTGGTCGAGGCCATCGACGACGCTCGTCAGCTGTTTGCCTGACGAGTGTCGTCGCGATAGACGACGTTCTCGGCGAATAAAGTGAGCCGAGAGCCAGCGAGACGAGTGCAGCGAGTCTCGCCAGGCTCGTCAGCTGTTTGCCTGACGAGTGTCGTCGCGATAGACGACGTTCTCGGCGAACAAAGTGAGCCGAGAGCCAGCGAGACGAGTGCAGCGAGTCTCGCCAGGCTCGTCAGCTGTTTGCCTGACACGAGTTGCTTCGCATGGCGAAGCAACTCGGAACGAGCGAGCGTCTTCGACCGCGCTCGGGAGGGCACAGTGAGCAAAACTTGCGGGCGTCTATGACGCGACCGAAACGGTCGATAGCGTAGGAGGGGGCCGGAAAACTCCGTCATACCGGGCGAGTGACCAGCGACCCAGTCACCGGTCGCTTCAGATACGACCGGTAAGGACGGAGAGAAGTGCGGCTGTGTTATAGGACGGACCACTCAGCTACTCGCTTTCCATCCGTTCATGAGTTCAGACCAACCACACATCGACGCCGAACAGTTCCTGGCGAACCTCGTCGACTTCCGGTACCGCGAGGTGATGATGGCAGCCGCGACGCTCGCAGTCGCGGCCGGCGCTATCGTGTTCTTTCCCGGGATGGACAACGTCACGAAGGGGCTCCAGTCGGACGTCTCCGGGGGGCTGCTCGCGCTGTTCGTGGTCGTCGCCGTCGTCGCCGGCGCCGTCAAGGGGATGATCGGCTTCGGCTACGCGCTTATCACGACCCCTATCTTCGCCTCGGTCATCGACCCGACACTCGCCGTCGCGGTGCTTGCCATCCCGCCGTGGATGCTGAACATGTTCCAGGTCGGCGAGACCGACACCGGGCTGGCGTTCGTCCGCGAGGAGTGGGTCCTGCTGGTGCTGGCCGTCATCGGCACCGTCATCGGCGTCACCTTCCTCGCGAGGTTCCGGGCCGGCCCCATCGTCCCGTTCCTCATCGGGCTGGTCATCTTCGGCTACGTCCTGTTCCAGGTCGCCCAGAACTTCGTGACCGTCCAGGAGGCCCACCATCCGGTCGCGCTCAGCGTCGCGGGCTTCCTGCAGGGGTTCCTGCTTGCCGTCGCCAACCTCGGGCCGCTGCTCCCGACGTACTTTCACACCTTCGAGCGGGACGTCGAGCGGTACATCGGCGGCCTGTCGATGGTCCTGGGGACGATATTTACGGTCCGCATCGTCCAGATGCTCTTTTTCACCGACCTGCTGACGCCCTATCGCCTCTGGCTCGGCTCCGTAATCGCGGTCGTCACCGTCGTCGGCCTCCTGGTGGGGACGTACCTCCGACGCCTGGAGATAGACGAGGCGAAGTTCAACTGGTTCGTCGTCGGGCTCCTCTTTCTCATCTCGCTCAACATCTTCCGGAACACGGTGCCCGCGCTGTTCCTGTAGCGCCCGGCGCCACTCGCCGAGGGGGTACCGGAGCGGCGGTCCCGCTGTCTGGGCACACAGTGTGACCCCGCCAAAAAAGGGTGGAGAGGCAACCCTTATCCGCCGGAGTACCGTACAAGAGTTCAACAATGGGTATCGGAGGCTCCGACATGTACCGGCAGCAGATTCTCGACCACTACAAGAACCCCCGGAATACGGGGGAGCTCGAGGATCCCACCTTCACCCACGTCGGCGAGAACCCGATGTGCGGTGACGAAATCCGGATGGACGTGGTGTTGAGCGAGGACGAGGAGACAATCGAGCAGGTCGCCTTCCGCGGGGACGGCTGTGCCATCTCCCAGGCCTCGGCGTCGATGCTCTCAGAGCGCCTCCACGGGATGGCCGTCGAGGAGCTCCGCGAGATGGACCGCGACGACATCGTCGACATGCTCGGGGTCGACATCTCCCCGATGCGTATCAAATGTGCCGTGCTGGCCGAGAAGGTCGCTCAGGACGGCGCGAATATCTACTTCGACGAGCTGGATATCGAGCGGACAACGACCGAAGACGACGACTGATACGGATGGTTGTAGCGGTTTACCGGGACGCAGCGACCCCCGGCGTCGCCGCTGTCCGGGAATAATCTACAACCATCCGTATGGGAGCGCCCTCTCACACCCCCGACAGTTTTTATCCGCATCCGGCCGTCGCCCCGGTATGCCAGACAACGAGTGGGACCCAGAGGACTACGACGAGGGCCACGGCTTCGTCGCGGAGTACGGAAGGGACGTGGTGCGGTTGCTGGACCCTCAGCCCGGGGAGCGCATCCTCGACCTCGGCTGTGGGACGGGCACGCTGACGGCAGTCATCGCCGACAGCGGGGCCGAGGTCGTGGGCATCGACGCCGCCGAGTCGATGGTCGAGCAGGCCCGCGAGCGGTACCCCGACCTGCACTTTGCGGTGGCCGACGCCCGCGAGTACGAGCCCGACGCGTTCGACGCCGTCTTCTCGAACGCCGCGCTGCACTGGATTCCCGACGAGGACCACGACGCAGTCCTGTCGATGGTCAGCGAGGCACTGGGCGAGACGGGCCGCTTCGTCGCGGAGTTCGGGGGCCGGGGCAACGTCCAGCGGGTCGAGCGGGCCGTCCGGGCCGAACTCGACGCGCGCGGCTACGACACCAACCACTCGTGGTACTTCCCGAGCGTCGGCGAGTACGCGCCCCGTCTGGCGGCCCACGGGCTGGAGGTCACCGACGCGGCGCTGTTCGACCGGCCGACGGAACTGGACGGCGGGGCCTCTGGGCTGCGCGAGTGGGTCGGGATGTTCGGCGACGAACTGTTCGAGGGGGTCTCCGAGGCGGACCGCGAGGCCATCCTCGATGGTGTCGAGGAGCGCCTGCGCCCGGACCTCTATGACTCCGAGACGGAGACCTGGACGGCCGATTACCGGCGGTTGCGGTTCGTCGCCGAACCGACCAGGTAGCCCGCGGCGTCACTCGTCGAGTGCAGGCAGGGTCCGCTCCGAGAGTGAGACATCGAAGCGGGCACCGCCGCTCTCGCCTTCGCTCGCCGATACCGACCAGCCGTGGGCCGCGACGACGCGCTCGACGATAGCGAGGCCGAAGCCGGTGCCGTCGGCCGAGGAGGTCTCGCCCAAGTCGAAGACGCTGTCGCGCTGGTCGGCGGGGATACCCGGGCCGTCGTCGGCGATGTAGAACCCGCCGTCGGCGTCCCCGACCGTGACAGTCACCTCGGGGCCGCCGTGCTCTATCGAATTGCGAAAGAGGTTCTCGAACACCTGCCGGAGCCGTGACTCGTCGGCGACGACGACGCGGTCGGTCTCGACGGACAGCGTGGCCTCGGGCGCGTCGACGGAGTCCCAGGCGCGTCTCGCACAGTTGGCCAGGTCGAGCTCGCGCGTCTCGTCCAGCACCTGGCCCTCCCGCGCCAGGTCGAGGAGGTCGTCGAGCAGCTCCTCCATGCGCCGGGTCGCCTCGCCGGCGTCCTCGAGATGGGAGAGGTCGCCGGTCTGTCTGGCGAGTTCGATGCGGCTGTCGATGACCTGCAGCGGGTTCCGGAGGTCGTGACTGACCATCCCGGTGAACTCCTCCAGCCGTTCGTTCTGGGTTTCGAGGGCACGTTTTCGCTGCTCCTGCTCGGTGACGTCCCTGAGGACGACGGCGCGACCCCGGACGATATCGTAGCGGTCCTCGATGGGCGTCGTCCGCACGTCGAAAGTGACCCGTTCCCGGCTCCCGTCGGCCCTCGTCGTCGTCACTGTGCTCGTGTCGCCGCCCGACCCGCCGTCGGTGACGGTCAGCGTCCTCGGGAGGCCCGGAATAGCGATATCGTCGAGGACCGTCTGGCCGTCGTCGCGCTCCACGTAGGCGTCGGCGGCGTCGTTCCAGTCGACCAGCCGGTCGCTGGAGTCGACGACAAACACCGGGTCGGCCATCTCTTCGAGCAGCGTGTGGGCCGCCATCGGTTCGACGTCGAGGAAGTCGTATCGGTACAGCGCTATGCCGATTCCGACGGCCTGAAGGACGAAGAAGACCGGCGTCAGGTCCAGCCGCGGATGGGGCGAAACCCCCGACACGTAGACGACTGTCGAGACCAGGACCAGAAAGGTCACTCCGAAGATAACGGCCGCCTGTTTCCGGTAGAGGTTGCGCGTCTGGAGCAGGAACCGCCCCAGCAGCCCGAACGTGAACAGGAGGACGACGTACGTGTAGAGGGTGTAGCCGATCATGAACGGCCCAAACACCTCGTAGGGCACGCGGAGGTAACCGAAACTGGCGACACCACGGCTGGAGTAGGCGATACCGCCGGGGTTGAGCGCGAAGACGACCACGTAGCCGGCGGCTGCTATGGCGAGTAGCCACTCTGTCACGTCGGGTATCCACTCGCTGTCGCCGGTGTATTCGATGACGAACATGAACCAGAAGACGGTGGCGAAGACCGCCGAGGCCGTCATCGGCGTCCGCGACAGGAGCGCGAGGGAGTCGGTCGGGCTCAGGTGCCCGAGCAACAGGAACAGCGCCCAGGAGCCGTCGGCGACCATCAGCAGCGCGAAGCGGTCGGAGATGGGGTGCTCGGCCCGTCGCCGGGAGTACCAGGCGAACCCGTAGCTGGCGAGGGCCGCGGCGAGCATCATGACGGCGATAGCGACGCTTAGTCCCGCCTCGCCCACCATTGCTCGCGATAGCGGTGGACAGGTAAAAACGCTTGTCGATTAGTTATCAGTAACGAAAACCTGAGCCACTACGCCAGGAAGACGTGGCGCGGTCGGTCCGCCAGCACGTCCCGGCCCCAGCTGACGGTCTCGGAGAACTCATCCGAGCGGAAGAAGGCCATGGCGTCGTCTTTGCTGTCCCACTGGCTGGCGATGAACATATCGTTCGCGTCGTCGCGATTGGCAAGCAGCGCCGTCTCGCGGTGACCGTCCATCTCCGCCAGCAGGTCGCCGACGGCGTCGAACTTTGCGACGAAGTCCTCGCAGTAGTCGGGTTTGACGGTGTAGAACATCCCCATCGTCCCGAAGCCGTCGCTCTCGCCCTGTCGACGGACGACGCCGGGGAGGTCCGTGAGGTAGTCACTCGCCGTTCCGGCGGCGTCCTCGGTGTCCCACAGGGAGGCGACGGCGGTGGTGTCGGAGTCCGTATCTTCGTAGATGGTCGTCCGCACGTGCGTGTCGTAGCGGTCGAAGGCGTCACGCAGCCCCGAGACCTCCTCAGCCAGCGTCTCCGGGTCGGCCTCGGAGTAGACGACGAGGGCGTAGACGTCCTCGCCGTGGGGCTGGCCGGCGTAGACCCCCTCGGCGTCCAGTTCCTCGCGGATGGACTGAGAGGACGCAGCGGTCCGGTCGTCCTCGTCGCTGTCAGCCGCCCCGTCGGGCTCGCCGAGCTGGCCGCCCACGCGCTCCTCGATGCCGTCGAGGTCGCCGAGGAAGCCGGCGGCGGTCTCGGCGGCCTCCTTCGCGGTCCAGATACTGACGACGTAGCTCTGGCCGCTCTGGGCCCGCACCGTCGTCGTGACGTGGCGGTCGTAGTGGTCGAAGCTCTCGGCGAGCTCGCCCACGTCGTCGACGAGGTCTTCGGCGTCCCCCGAGGAGTGGAAGACGAGCGCGTAATCGCCGGCGTCGTAGGCCTCGCCCTCGTGGAGGCCCAGCCGGCCCAGCCGGCCCACGGCGTCGTCGACCTCCTCGAAGTCGCCCGAGACGTCCGGGCGGCCGCCGGTGCTACCCGACGAGCTGTCTTCGCTATCGCCGCTCGTGGGGTGGTCGGCGTCGGCGGCGTCGTCGCCGTGTGGGTGGTCGCCCTCGCCCGCGCTGCCGGGGTGGGCGTTCCCGTGGCCGTCGGCGTCGCCCGAGTGCCCGCTATCGGCCGCGTGCGCGTCGGTCGCGGTGGCGTGGGCCGACTGGTCGTCTGTGGCGGTCGACGGTACCCCATCGGCCTCGTCGGTCGGGACTCTGTGTCCGGCCAGGACGGCAGGCAGGTCTGCCGGCGCGAACCGGCGGCCGACGTAGAACGGACCGAACTCCGCAAAGCGCGAGGTCGACGGGTCGAATCGCATCTCGGTCAGCAGCTCCTTGATGTGGGTCATGTCGTCGCTCCACAGCGTGATGCCCCACTCCCAGTCGTCGAAGCCGATGGAGCCACATATCATCTGGTTCACTTTCCCGCCGTAGCCACGGCCGATGTCGCCGTGGCGCTTGATGTGGGCGGCCCGCTCCTCGAAGGACATATCGTACCAGTTCTGCTCTGGGTCCCGGCGCTTGCTCATCGGGTAGAAACAGACGAACTCCTCGTCGGGCACGTCGGGGTGGAGCCGTGCCTGGATGTACTGTGCCAGGCCGGAGTCGTCGTCGACCTCGCCCTCGAAGTACTCGCGGGCCTTCTCTGTGTAGCCCGACGCTTCCGTGACCGAGACGTAGGAGAACGCTTGGTCGGTGTAGGCCGCAAACTCGGTCTGCTCGAAGTGGCGCTCGGCGGCGTCGAGGTCTGCCATCGTCGGCCGCAGGTGCAGTATCAGCAGGTCGGCCTTGTGACCCATGACGGTGTAGACGGCCGTCTGGCCCTCCTCGGCGTCAGCCACTGACTCGTAGCCTTCGAGGAAATCGATACCCTCGGCGAGCGCCCGGTCACGGGCCCGCTGGGGAGCGTCGCGCCAGGCGTCCCAGTCGACACGGCGACAGTCGTGGAGCACGTACCAGCCTTCCTCGGTCTGGGGTGGCGTCCGTTGGTCCATACCCGCGCTTGCGGGGCGAGCGTAAGGAACTTTGCCATGTCGGTGTCGGACCGAGTCGGCACAACGGAGACCAACTGCGCCGCAGATACATGCATATAGTTTTATTATGCGCACGTGTCAGGGACGGAATGTAGGCGCTATGGATAACCCAATTGATACGTATGTGGCGACTGCCCTCCAGTCGTACACAGTCCTCGCGATCGTCGCCCTCCTCATCGGTGCCGCAGTGGCACCCTACGCGGTGGCAGTCGCGGAAAGTAACGAGAACCACGTCGTCGTGGTGAACGTCGACGAACCGATAACGGGCTCGTCCGCACAGGAGACCGTCGCGGAGCTTCGCTCGCTCCGGCAGAACGACTCCGTCAAAGCGGTCGTGCTCGACATCAACAGCCCCGGTGGCGGGGCCGCGGCCAGCGAATCGATGTACCTGGCCGTCAAACGGCTCGAAGCGGAGAAGCCGGTGTACACGAGCGTCGGTGACACCGCAGCCTCCGGCGCGTACTACACCGCCATCCCGAGTGACGGCATATACGTCACGCCGGGCAGCCTCGTCGGCAGCGTCGGTGTCAGAGCGAGCGTCTCGTCGAGTGGCGGCCTCCCGCCAGGCGTGACCACAGGTCCGGACAAGGCCGGCGCGATGACACAGGACGAGTGGTACGCTGCCATCGAGTCGATGCAGCGCTCCTTCGTCGGCTCGGTAATGGAAGAGCGCGGCGATAATCTCACTGTCGACCGTGAGACCGTCGCGGAGGCGACCGTCTACGTCGGCGGTCGCGCCGTCAACACCGGCTACGCCGACGAGATCGGAAACACCGAAGATGCCGTCGTAGCCGCCGCAGACGACGCCGGCGTCTCGGACTACCAGGTGAGCTACCGCGACCCCGCACAGCCCCAGACCAGTCTGCTGGGGCTGAACGGGTCCGACGCGACGAGCGGTAACGTGACCGTCGAACAGGCGCCGATGAACGACAACGGCATCGACAGAGTCAGGTTCTTCATGCTGTTTGGCACCCTCGAGAACGAACGAATCCTGTACAACAGCACCGACCAGGGAGGTGTTCGCGATGAGTGACGTCGCGAAACGAGTCGGCGTCTTCCTCGTCGCGCTCGTGCTAGCGGTCGGCGTCGGGTCGGTCGCACTCGGCGCGGGCGGCGGGTCCGCGCCGGCGGTCGACGACGCGAACGCCTCGGCGTTCAACACTGACGATGCGGTCGCGGACGTCCCCGAGGAAAACGGCGAGATATCGATGTCCGAAGACGGTGAGGGACAGGTCGTCGTCATCGACACGACTCGCAGCTCGAGTGTCACGCCCGAGACAGTGACGCCGATGGCCAACGCGCTGATCGAGAGCGGGGCCACGGTCCGGTACAGCTCCGGCGGTTCGACGTACGGTGCGGGCCTGAACAGCACGCTGAGCGAGGCCGACGCGTACATCGTCTTCGGCGCCAGCCAGCCCTTCTCCGAGTCGGACGCCGCCGGGCTGAAGGCGTTCACCGACGCCGGCGGTCGCGTCGTCCTGATGGACGAGCCGCGCCAGCAGGTGCCACAGGGGCTGTTCGGCGCCAGCGGTGGTAGCTTCGGCGCTCCGCCGCCGAACCCGCTGCTTTCCGTGTCCAACGAGTACGGCGTGACCTACGAGAACGGCTACCTGTACAACATGGACGACAACGCGAACAACTACCGGAACGTCTACGCGACCCCGTCCGGTAACTCCGAACTCACCGAGGGGGTCGACCGCGTGGTGCTCCACGAGTCAGTGGCAGTCAACGGCGGCGAACCGGTGCTGACCGCCACCGAGGGAACGACGCTGTCGACGACACGCGAGTCGGATACCTACGGCGTTCTCTCGCGGAGCGGGAACTTCGTCACAGTCGGCGACGCGAGCATCTTCGACCAGGAGTACCTCTACCACGCCGACAACGAGGTGCTGGTGAGTAACTTACTCGACTTCCTGGTCTCCGGTAACAAATCGCCCGAAAACGCGCCAGGTAGCGGCTTCGGTGGTGGTGGCTTCGGTGGTGGCGGCTACGGTGACGATAGCGGATTCGGCGGTAGCGACGGCGGTGAGGAACCCACGCCGACACCGACGCCGACGATTCCGTAGCGACCGAGCGAACCGTTTTTTCAGCGCTCGACGCCGAATATTTCGTGCAGTTCCGTCGCTAGCTGGTCGACGTACTCCTCTAGCACGACCGCGAACTTCTCGTCGTCGACGATGACCGCCGTGAGCCGGTCGGCCGGGTCCTCGGGGAGTTCGACGTAGAACCCGCGGTCGTCGTCGTAGAACGGCTCGGACTCGTTTAACACCTGCTGGTCGATGGCGTGGACGAGTTCGGAGTCGTAGCGGTCGTTCATCACTTCGAAGGCCTGCTGGTAGGCCTTCTGGAGCTGTGGAAAGTAGTTGGCGTACTTGTCCTCGAACTGCCCGGGGTCGAAGTCGGTCATTGGCCGGGAGGAGGGACCCATGGAATAAAGGTGGTACGGAGTTGTGCCACGTGGTGGGCTGTGAACTACCGCGGCCGGATGGTCCGGGCGTCCTTCTGTGGCAGGTAGACGACGAGGTAGCCGACAAAGACGATGCCAAAGAGGCCGCTGAGGACGAGATAGACGCGGACGTCCAGGGTCGCGAGAATGGCCAGTATCTGTCGGAGTGTCGCTCGTGGGTCCGCAAAGCCGAACGTTTCGGTGTAGGCGAGGAGCCCCCCGACGACGACCAGCAGGGCGTCGAACAGTACGCGTCGGTCCATTCGCCCCATTATCGTATGTGAGAACGTATAGCTCTTATTGCCGCCGCGGCGGGCCTACCCGAGCTGGTCGGCCACGATGTCGTCGGCGGCCGCGATGAACGCCTCCTCTTTGCCCGTTGGCACGGTCGCACCGGCGGCGATGTCGTGGCCGCCGCCATCACCGCCGACAGAGCGGGCGGCCTCGCCCATCACCTCCGAGAGGTCGACGCCACGGCCCACCAGCGGGCCGGTCGCGCGGGCCGAGACCTTCGTCTCGCCGTCGGCGTCGGCGAAGGCGATAATGGGTTTGTCGGCGTCGACGCCGTCGGTGCCAAGGGCCATCCCGGCGACGATGCCGACGATGGTCTCACGGATGGCGTCGCCGGCGTCGAAATACTGGACGTGGTCGGCGTGGGTGATACCGCGCTCTTTGACGAGGTCCAGCCCCTGCGAGAGGTTCCGGCGGTGGTTCGCGAGCAGTTTCCGGGCCTGGTCCAGCGGCGCCTGTCGGTCGCCCAGACAGACCGCCAGTCCCACGTCGGCTCGCTCGTAGCGGGCGGTGGCGTTCAGCAGCGTCGAGAACTCGCTTGCGTCTCGGAGCTCAGTCCCGGTTGGTTCGGCTGTCAGCGTGTAGGTCGTCCCCACGAGAGACTCTATCTTGCCGGCTGGCACGCCGCGTTTGACGGCCCGCTGGACCAGCGCGCTGGCGACCGTCTGGCGCTCGTCGTCGGTGAGGTCCGCCCAGGTGCGCCACTCGCCCTGTCGCTTCAGGTCCAGCCCCAGCTCCTCCAGGAAGCGTGTCGCCCCGGCCTGGTCGTTCGAGATGCCCGGAATCGGGACCTCCGTCGCGTACTCGAGCAGTTTCGGGAGCGGGCGGGTCTGCTTGCCGTACAGCGAGAGGTCGGTCCCCTCGGTCAACACGTCGGCCGCGACACCCTCCTCGACGACAGCGCTGTTCGCCCCGACGAGCTCGCCGCCGACGGCTTGCATGTCACCGACCGCGCCGACGACTGCCAGCGCCGCGAGGTCACGGTTGTCGCTGTCGTCGGGTTCTAGCGCCCGGGCCAGCACGTACGCCGCCCCCGCGCCGGACAGCTCCGAGGCGCCGTTGATGCCGACCAGCAGCGGGTTGCAGTGGTAGTCGAAGTCGGCGTAGCCGTCGGTCTCGTAGACTGCGTCGGGGTGGCAGTCCTCGGGGTCTGCGGGCTGGTGGTGGTCGGCGACAATGGCCTCGAAGTCGCCCGCGGCGACGTGCTCGGAGATGACGTCTAACTGGCCGGAGCCAAAGTCCGTAAACAGCACCGTCTCCTCGCCTCTCGCGGCGATACTCGCTATCTCGTCGGCGTCTAGTTGCTTCTTGAACACCGTCTCGACGGGAATCCCCGCCCGCGCCAGGGCCGCCGACGCGATGGCGGCGCTCGTCAGCCCGTCGGCGTCGATGTGGGAGGCCAACAGGACGCGGTCGGCCGCGCGGAGGCGGTCGGCAGACGCTGTCGCGCGGTCGGCCAGCGCAGGGACGGGAACGCTCATGGTGGCGAGGTAGGTTCGCCTCCGGATAAAAAGCTTCAGGAGCGCCGTTTCATTTCGCGGCGGTCGAAGCCGACGCGTCATGTCACTTCGCGGCGGTCGAAGCCGACGCGTCATGTCACTTCGCGGCGGTCGAAGCCGACGCGTCATATCACTTCGCGGCGGTCGAAGCCGACGCGTCATATCACTTCGCGGCGGTCGAAGCCGACGCCTCATGTCACTTCGCGGCGGTCGGTGACGGTGACCGACTGCTCGGCTGTCTCGACCGTTGTACGTATGCTCACCCAGCCGTCTGCCTCACGGATGGCCAGAGCGGCATCCATAGAGAGTTCGACGCGCTGTGTCGTCTGGTAGGTCTCACCGGGGTCGAGTCGAGCCACTCGCTCGGTCGCCTCCCAGCGGACCTCGCCGTCGGTGTCGTTGCCGGCGTAGAGCCGTGTGCGGACAGTCACGTCGCGGGCGACCGTCGACTGCTCGTTGCTCACCGTCGAGGTCACGTTGCGACACAGCAACCCACACTCTGCTACCTCGTGGGTTTCGAACGTGAACGGCTGGCTGGCGGTCGTAGCCGTGTCAGATGGCACCCCGTCACTGGGCGTCGGCACGGCCGGCGATTCGGTTGCAACGCCCGCCCCACCGGACCCGAAGAGCCCGAAGACACCGGTCAGCACCACCCCAGCGGTGACCAGCAGAAGGACGCCCACCGCCGCCAGCAGCGCGACGACTGGCCAGTCGTCGGGCATCAGCTCTCGGGCCCCGTCTCGCAGTCGATTGGTGACCTCGTCCCGTCATCCGGCACCGAAGTCCAGACCGAGCGGAGTCGCTCCATCGATGCGTGACAGTACTACCGGCCCCCATATCAATAAACTGAGATTGATATATAACTGGTAGGTAGCGTTTCTGTGACTGGCCCATACCCTCACACAAGCTTGTATAGACGTCCAAGAGCGGTTCCGTCGGTAGCCCGATATTGCCCGATGGGATTATCCTATTGTCAATTCTATATTACTGTATGAATCACCGCCCCGCGTTCGCCAGTCAGTCCGTCGAGGTGGGTCGATGAGCCTGCTCGGTCGACTCGCCTTCACCATCCGCTCGAAGCTCTCGGCGCTGATAAACCGGGCCTCGGACCCCGCGAGCGAGCTCGACTACTCCTACGAGCAGTTACGCGACGAGTTACAGAACGTCACCCGGGCCGTCGCCGACGTGACGACCCAGAAGAAACGCCTGGAGATACATCGCCGCCGGCTCCGGGAGAACGTCGAGAAGTACGACGGTCAGGCGCGAGCGGCCATGCGCCAGGACCGTGAAGACCTCGCAAAGCGCGCCGTAGAGAAGAAACAGGCCCACGTCTCCCAGATAACCGAGCTCAGCGAGCAGATATCGAATCTGCAGGCGACCCAGGACCAGCTGGTCGGCAAGCGGGCCGAGCTATCGAGCCAGATAGCGCAGTTCCGCACGCGCAAGGAGACGGTCAAGGCCCGGTACGAGGCCGCCGAGGCGTCGGCCCGCGTCTCCGAAGCGTTCACCGGCGTCGGCGAGACAATCGACGACGTCGGCCGGACGATGGAGCGAGCCACCGAGCGTACGGAGCGGATGGAGGCCCGCGCGGCGGCGCTCGAGGAACTGGAGGAGACCGGCCAGCTAGAGAACGTCCTCGAGGAGGGTGACGACATCGACCGGGAGCTGGACCGGCTCTCGACGGACCGCTCCGTCGAGAACGAACTCGACACCCTCCGGGCGGAGCTTGCGAGCGAGGAGCGCACGAGCGAGCCGGCCGATTGAGGCGGCCGACCCGTGTCTGCTACTCGTGATGCGTCGGGGCGGCCGCCTCGACAACTTCACAGGCCAGCGTCTCGAAGTCGGCCCGGTCCGGGACGATATCGACGTGGATGCCGGCTGCTTCGGCTGTTTCCTTCGTGGGATTTCCGATAGTCCCGACTGTCGCGTCTGAGAGACCTTCGAGGGCAGCTTCTCGAATGCCGCGTTCCTCGGCCGCATCGAGGAAGTGCTCGACGGTGAGCGAGGAGGTAAAGAGCGCGGCGTCGAGCTCGCCGTCGGCCGCGAGCTGTGCCGACTCGCCCGACTCGGGTGGCCGGACGAGCCGGTAGAGAACTGTCTCGTGGACGTACGCACCGGCGGCTTCGAGCCCGTCGGTCAGCACCGCGGAGCCGTGGTCAGAACGGGCGACCTCGACGCGAGCGCCGGCCACCTCGGCCGCGAGCCGCTCGACAAGTCCGGTCGAGGAGAACTCCTCGGGCACGACGTCGACGGCGTAACCGGCCTCACGTAGCGCCGCGGCGGTCGAGTCGCCGATGGCACAGACGGTCGCCTCGCCGGGGTCCCAGCCGGCCTCGGCGGCCAGTTCGGCGCCGGTCTTGCTCGTCAGGACGACGTAATCACAGTCCTCTCGCGGGGCCGCCTCTGTCGGTTCGACCGCGAGCATCGGGTCGGGGACCGGGTCGGCACCCAGCGATTCCAGCAGTTCGACGGCGTCCGCCAGTCGCTCGTCGTCGGGCCGGAACGCCGCGACCCGCAGGCGTGGCCTCGCGCATCAGGCCCCCTCCAGGAACTCGACGACCCGCTCGCGCTCGCCCGCGACCTCGCCGATGACCGTGATGGCGGGCGGTTCGATACCCTCGCTGTCGCGGACGTCGACGATGGTGTCGAGGGTGCCCGTCGCGACGCGCTGGTCGGGCCAGGTCGCCCGCTCGATGAGGGCCACGGGCGTGTCGGGGGCCATCCCGTATTTCAGCAGTTCGTCGGTGTAGCCCGGCAGTTTGCCGACGCCCATCAGCACGACGATGGTCCCGCCGGTGTTAGCGAGGGCCTCCCAGTCGACCGCCGACTCGTCCTTAGTGGGGTCCTCGTGGCCCGTGACGAAGGAGACAGAGGAGACGTAGTCGCGGTGGGTGACGGGGATGCCCGCCGCCTCCGGCCCGGCGATGGCGCTCGTGATGCCTGGGACGATCTCGAACGGGATGCCGTTGTTCGCTAGATGGACCATCTCCTCGCCGCCCCGGCCGAAGACGGTCGGGTCACCACCCTTGAGCCGGACGACGACGTTGCCCTGCTGGGCGGTCTCGACGAGTCTGGTGTTCGTGTACTCCTGTGGCGTCCACTCGCCGCCGGCACGCTTGCCCACGTCTTCGCGCTTCTCTTCGGGAATCATCCCCAGGATTTCGGGGCCCGGAAGCTTGTCGTGGAGCACCACGTCGGCCTCCTCCAGCAGCCGCTTTGCCTTCACCGTCAGCAGGTCGGGGTCGCCCGGGCCGGAGCCGACGAGATACACCTTCCCGACCGTCGACTCTCTCTTTCCCTCGTGTGAGTTATCGCTCATTCGTCTTCCTCCCGGGCAGTCGCGGCGTCGTCGTCGGCCCCCTCGCTATCTCGACGGGCGGCCTGGATGAGGTCGTCGGCCCCTCGGTCGGCGAGCTCCGCCGCGAGCTCCCGGGCTGCGTCGATGTGGCGTTCGACGGGGAGGTCACGGCTGACCTGGATGTTTTCGGTACCATCCTGAGAGAGCACCCGGACGACGGTTCTGACGACGCCGCCGGCGAGGCGGGCGTGGATACCAATCGGTGCGACACAGCCACCGCCCAGTTCGGCCAGAATCGTCCGTTCGGCGGTCGTCTCGACGCGCGTCTGGGTGTCGTCGAGTCGGTCGTTGATATCCGCCGCGAGGTCGCCGTCGACGGCCGTCACCGCCAGCGCGCCCTGGCCCGGCGCAGGGACGAACTGCTCGGGGTCGAGCGTCGTGGTCCCGACGTGGTGGGTCAGCCCGGCGCGGTCCAGCCCGGCTTTCGCCAGCACGATAGCGTCGTACTCGGTGTCGGGCTCGCGTTCGAGTGCGCGGCGTTCCAGCTCCGCCAGCCCGTTGAACCACGCCTCGACGTCCTGCTCGTAGGGGTGTTCGTAGTCGCTGTCGGGGTCACCTGCCTCGCCCTTCCGTTCTTCCTCGGCCTCGTGGCGCTCCTGATGTTCTTCCTGGAGCGACGGCGCAAGCAGCTTCTCGATTCGAGTGTCGACGTTCCCCCGAAGAGGCTCGACGACGAGTTCCGGGCGTTCGGCGAGCAGCTGGGCCTTCCGGCGCAGGCTCGACGTGCCGACGACGCTGCCCTCCGGCAGGTCCTCGAGGCCGATACCGTCGGGCGTCACCAGCACGTCCTCGGCGGCGGCGCGTTCGGGCACGCCGGCGACGACCAGTTCGTCGGGTCGTTCGGTCGGCATATCCTTCATCGAGTGGACGGCGGCGTCGAGCTCGCCCGAAAGGACCTTCTCGTCCAGGCTGTGGACGAAGGCGCCGGTCTTGCCCAGCCGGTGGATGAGCTCGTCGGTGAGCTGGTCCCCCGTCGTCTCGACCTCGCTCAGTTCGACCGTGAGCCGTCGGCTCGCGAGCGAGTCCCGAACCGTGGCGGCCTGCCGGAGCGCGAGGTCGGAGCCGCGTGTCGCAAGTCGCAGCGTCGAAGTACTCATACTCCACCTTCACGCGGCCGCTGTGAAAAGCACATCACTTCCTACGGAGTATTGTAGGCGTTTACCGGTGGTCGCCAGTCGGGGCGGCAAGGGACGACGATACTCCGTATTGGACAGGGCTTACCACGGCTCGTCTTTCAGCCCCAGCGCGTAGGCGCCGACGTTCGTCACGACGTGCAGGAGAGGCGTGAGGACGAGCACGACGAGCAACACCGGAGTGGTGAACGTCGCTTCGGTCCACTCGGGCGAAAGCACCCAGACGCAGGCCAGCGCACCGACGACGAAGTCGAGCTGGTCCAGCCCGGGGAAGGCGGCGCCCCGTTCCCGGCCGGTCCGGCGCTTGAGGAACGACGCCGCGATGTCGCCCAGCATCGCCCCGAAGGCCAGTCCGAGCCCGGCGAGGATGGGAAACGTCGGCAGCTGGGTGCCAAGGAGGTCGCTCACCGTCGGCGCAATCTCCGAGAGCAACAGTGCGAGCCCGAGCCCGGCCGCCGTCCCGAGGACGGTTCCCCGCTGGGTCTTTCCGTCGCCCAGGATGCGGCGGTCACCCAGTTTCTGCCCGCCGTCTATCGGTTTCCCGCCGCCCGCCAGCACGGCGACGTTGTTGGGCACGTACGCGGGCAACATTGCCCACATCGCCGTCACGACGACCCCGAGTATGTCCATATGCGCGCGTCTCGTGGCGCTGTCTTAACGGATGTGGCTTCCGTCGGTCAGCGACCGAACTATAACACTCGTTGATACTAGATGTCGCCTCACACGTTCTATAGCAAAAGGAAAGGGCTGATAATCCGTCACGCTCAGGTGGAGATATGGCCTCAGGTTCGTCGTGGAAGCGGGACTTCGCCAGCGGGCTCATCATCCTGTTGCCGATACTCGTCACGACGTACGTTATCGTCTATCTCTACAGCATCCTCGCCGGGGCGTCCGTGTTTCTCCCCTCCGTCGACAGGGACCTCCTGCTCGCGCTGGGGGCCCCCACCAGTGCCGTCACACCGACCGCCGTCGAGTTCGTCCGCGTGTCGGTGGCGATAGTGCTTTTCGTCCTCATCGTCTTCTCCGTGGGCTATCTGATGCGGACGGCCTTCGGCGACTTCGTGGAACAGACCCTCGACGACACGATGAACTACGTTCCGGGGTTGCGCGTGGTGTACAACGCCTCGAAGATGGCGGTCGAGACGGCTGTCGGCGGGACCGACGAACTCCAGGCGCCGGTCAAACTCGAAGTGTGGGACGGGATGCGGATGACGGCGTTCAAGACCGGCAAGACGACCGACGACGGCCGCGACGTGCTCTTCTTGCCGACGGCGCCGAACATCACGACGGGCTACGTCATCGAGGTCGAATCCGACGTGTACGAGGAGACCGACGAGCGTGTCGAAGAAGCGCTGACGCGCATCCTCTCGGCCGGTTTCGGTGACACGAACGATCGCAAACAGACGATTCCGATCCCGAGCGACGAAGACTAGAGGTAGCGGAACCACTCCTCGCGGTCGCCCGACTCGATCAGGTCGAAGAAGGCCGTCTGGATCTCGTCGGTGACGGGGCCCTTGGTGCCGGCGCCGATCTGGTTGTCGTCGACGCTACGGATAGGCGTGACCTCCGCCGCGGTCCCGGTGAAGAACAGCTCGTCGGCGGTGTACAGCTCCCCCCGCGAGATGGTCGCCTCATCGTGGACCACGTAGCCCATATCCTCGGCCAGTTCGATGGCCGTCTGGCGAGTGATACCGTCGAGGATGGACTCGGCCAGGCCGGTGGTGTATATCTCGCCGTCGCGCACGAGGAAGATGTTCTCGCCGGGGCCCTCGGCGACGTTGCCCTCCTTGTTGAGGACGATAGCCTCCGCGTAGCCGTTGGCTTTGGCCTCCTGGGAAGCGAGCACGCTGTTGACGTAGGTGCCCGTGGTCTTTGCGTTGGTCGGAATCTGGCTGGAGGCGTACTTGCGCCAGGAGGAGACGGCCACGTCGACGCCCTCCTCCAGGGCATCGTCACCGAGATAGGCGCCCCAGGGCCACACTGCGAGCGCGACCTGGACCGGCGACTTGCCGGGATTCAGTCCCAGCGGCCCGTAGCCGTAGAAGGCGATGGGACGGATGTAACAGGAGCCGAGCCCCTCCCGACGGATGAGTTCTTCCGTGGCCTCGGTGAGTTCCGATTTCTCGAAGGGGATGTCGATGTCGTACACCTTGCCGGAGTCGTAGAAGCGGTCGAGATGCTCCTCCCACCGGAAGATAGCGGGGCCCTCCTCGGTCTCGTAGCAGCGAACGCCCTCGAAGACGCCGGTACCGTAGTGCAGCGCGTGGGTGAGGACGTGGATCTGTGCGTCCTCGAAGTCGACGAACTCCCCGTCGAGCCAGATTTCGTCGACGCCCTCGAACATCTCCGGGCGACCGCTCATGCTGTCAGCCCCCACGTCGCTGTGCGACTCGCTTCGGTAGCAGCGAACGGCTCGTCGTGTGTCATACCTACCCCATTGAAGTCCTCGGTTAAGAGTGTTGACGGTCCGTCTCGCCCGTTCACAGCCGCGGCGGCTCGGGCGGACAGAGAGAGTCGTCGTCACCAGCCCTTTGAGTCCCGTCGCTATCGTCCGTTAGGCGTGTGTGGAGAGCGCAGCGCTGGCCGTGTCGGTCGGCGGACCGCTGCGAGCGAGAGGCAAAAAATGGCTAGAGTGGGTCGTCAGTTACCCGGAGAGAATGGGGTCATCGCCGTCGTCCGTGGGCGTGTCGTCCTCCACCGGCGTGTCCGTCTCGTTGTCGTCCTCTGCCGGCGAAAGAATTGGATCGTCGCCAGTCGGCGTCTCAGTCTCGTTGTCTTCCGGCGTCTCGGTCTCGTTGGTGTCCTCCGTGTCGTTGCCCACCGTGACGTCTGCGTCGTCGGTCACCGCTTCCCCATCGTCGGTGTAGGGGCCGTCCTCGGTGCCGTTACTGCTGACGAAGTCGTAGGTCTCGTTCCCGCTCGTCTCCTCGTGTGGCATCGCGATGAGCGTCTGGTTCGCGGTCAGCTCCGACTCGTTGAAGTCGGTACCCGGCACGTCGAACAGCTCGACGGTGAGGTTGTCGTAGCTGCCGGCCTCCAGATACTCGGAGACGCCGACGACGCTGCCGACGGCGTCGCCGTCGAGCAGGCTATCGTTGTGGATGGCGACGTAGCCGTCCTCGGGCACCGTCACGTTCTGGACCGTGACACTCGTGCCGTCGGTCTCCTGGTCGTCGAAGGTGACCGACGCGGTCTCGTTTTCGTCAGTCTCGGTCGTGTCGTTACCGTCGGCGGTGTCCGCACCGTCAGCGGGGTCCTCACAGGTGCCGCCGGCGATCTGGAGCGACTCGTTCAGCTCCAGGTCGGTCCGGGTGACGTTGTCGCTCTCGTTCGAGAGGACCTGCCACGAGTCGACGGTCCCGTTGCCGTTCTGGCCGAACAGCTCGGCCTCCTCGTTGAACGCAGGGTCGACAGTGACGTTGGTGTCGTTGTCGATACCCGAGTAGACACCGCCGTCGGTGGCCGCCTCGGACCATATCCAGTCGACAGTCGTCGTCGTGTTGGTGACGGTCCAGTTATCGACGCTCGTGGGGTCGTCGTAGTCGTCGTCACGGACCGTCCAGTTCCCGTCTTCGGGGAGGCCGCTAATCTCGAACGTGGCCGCGCCGCCGGTCGAGTTGTCGTTGGCCTCCTGGCCGTTGACGAAGACGAGGTACGTACTGTTGTCCGTGGTGTCGGTGTACAGGAAGACGACGCTTCCGTTCGGCTCCTGGAGGTCTATCGTTCCCTCGGACCCGTAGGCGTTCCCGGTCGCGTTGGCGTAGGGGTTATCGGAGAACTCCTCCGGGAGCCGGTAGTCGTAGTACTCTATCGCGGACTCGTTGTCCGAGAACGACGAGATTGGCGTACACTCGCCGTCCTGGATGGCGACGTAGGACTGGTTCCCCGCCGCGTCGGCCTGCTGTGCGGCGCCGAGTCCACTCAACGGCACGAGAGCGAGACTCAGGACGACCGCCAGTGTGGCGAGTCGACGATACGATGCTCGGTAGTCGCTGGAATCCTGTTCCATACGGACGACATCCTGTCGCAAATACGGTTTGTTATTGCTGCCGTAGCGACCGGTAAGCCGAGACGGAGGCGTCGAAAGCCGAGGTTATCGGACCCGGGCTGTGCGGCCGGGATACTGCGCAGCCGCCTGGAACCCCCGCGAGCCGTTCCAGGGGAGAGTACGAGTTGATTACAGCCCTCGAAACGGTCCCCTCGACCTCGACGTGCTCCCCCGCCCGCGTCTCGAGGGCGCGTATCCGAAGCACCTGTAATAGCTTTCGGTGAGCGAGACGGGGACACACGGCACGGATATTCGGGCAGAGATATCTGTCAAGTCAACCGACACCGGCTATGATTACATTATTCGATAGTACCAATAAATTGAAGTTAGCTCATGATAAGGAGAGTCTCATGGCAAGCATGCAACGAAGAGAACTGCTCCGTTCTGCTGCTGGACTCGCGGCAGTGACCGCGGTGGGAAGTACGGCTGGCTGTCTGGA
The DNA here is from genome assembly GCF_029338235.1 of Haloarcula rara. Lineage (GTDB taxonomy): Archaea > Halobacteriota > Halobacteria > Halobacteriales > Haloarculaceae > Haloarcula > Haloarcula rara. Next base: position 1,926,046 of record NZ_CP119785.1, on the reverse strand, counting down.
CTCGGTTCCGTTCGTCGGTAGCCCGTCGGGAGCGCTCGACGCGATTCCCGAGAACGCGGACGCGCTCATGTACGCGAACATCGACGTCATCCGAGAGGACGAGGGCGTCGAGACCCTGACCAATACGTACCTCGAGAGGCGGTCCGAGTCCGACTACTACGAGGGACCGGAGGACTTCGACGAGGTACTCGAAGAGTTCGAAGACGAATCTGATACCAACCCGGAAGACCTCCACGAGATAACCGCCTTCAGCGAGTTTGGTGGGGAGGACTACGAGACGTTCGCGGAGTACGGCGCCGCTATAATCAACGCGGACCTGACTGCGGAGAACATCAAGGACAGCATCGAGAACGCGGACAACATCGACTTCGAAGAGGCGGAGCACTCGGGGTCAGTCGTCTACGAACCAGAAGAGGAGGGCGGCCCGTGGGTCGGAGCGCTCCCGTCGGACGAGATAGTCGTCGGAACAGAGGACGCCGTCCACGACGCCATCGACGTCAAGAACGGCGACGAGGACGCCATCGAGGAAGAACTCAAGGACGCGTACACGAGCACGCGGGACGCGCCCTTCCGGTTCGCCACCAACATGCCGGACCCCGACGACAGCTCCGTCCCGGAGGAAAGCGGGACCGGCGAGGACTCCATCGATTTCAGCCCGATAGAAGACGTCGAGACGGTCTCTGGCTCCGTGTACAGAGACGGCGACACCCGCGGGCTAGAGGTGACGATGAACGCCGAGGACGAAGACGCCGCCGAAGACGTAGAGGAGATGCTAAAAGACGTAAAGGACGAACTCGACTCGATGATCGAGGACGGGGACGCAGAAGAGGTACTCGAAGACATCACCATCGAACGGAACGGTTCGAGCGTGACGAGCTCCCTCGAACGGACGATATCGGAGCTCGAAGAGCTGATCGAGGACGCCTAAGCGATCCGACTGCCCGACGAAGCGCCGGTATCCGAGGCGGCTCGCTCGTTGAGGAAGGGCCTTAACGCCTCAATTCAGGTAATTTGAAGTTTAGCCGTGTGTAGGTGGCGGCGTGAAAGAGATAGCGAGACGAGATGCCCTCCAGGCCGTCGCCGGACTCGCATCGGTGGTGGCCGTCGGTACGGTGGCGGGCCAACTCAGTTCGGCTCCCTCGACGCCCGCTCTCGATACCGTCCCTGCAACCGCGGACGCCGTCATGAACGCGAACGTCGACGCCCTACACCGGGACGACGGGCTGCGGACGCTGGTCACCGCCGCCCTGCAACAGCGCGCGCAGTACGTCTCGGCCGACTCGTCGGCCGAACAGCCCCGGAACGTCGACGCACTGCTGTCCGACGTCGAGGCAGAGTTCGAGACCAGCCCCGAGAGCGTCCACCACGCGACGGTCTTCGGTGACGTCGGCGGCGACGGTGACGACCTGTTCGACGGCTACGCCGGCGTCGTTCTCCAGGCGGAGCTGAGCGCCGAGGACGTCAAATCGGGCATCGAGAACGTCGACGACATCGACTTTTCCGAGCTAGACGAGTCCGGGACGGTCGTCTACAAACCCGAGTCGGACGGGGCCCCCTGGGTCGGCGCCCTCGGGTCGGGCCGCGTCGCCGTCGGGACCGAAGGGGCCGTCTACGACGCGGTCGAGGTCACAAACGGGGAGGCAGCGGCCCTCGGTGGCCCGCTCAGGGACGCGTACACGGACACCCGCGAGGGTCCCGTCCGGTTTGCCAGCCGACTGCCGGAGCCCACCGAGAACGAGGCCGTCCCGGCGGGCGTCGGCGGTGACGACGGGCAGTCGATAGACGTCACCCCGCTGGACGACGTCAGGACGCTCGCCGGCACCGTCTACCGCAACGGCGACGTTCGGGGGCTGGAGACGACGCTTTCCGCGGCCGACACCGCCGCTGCGAGGGACGTGGCGAGCCTCGTCCGAGAGCTGCGCGACCGCGCCGCGTCGGAGCTGCGGGACACCGAGGTCGCCGACGTCGTCGGTGGCCTTTCGGTCGACCGCGACGGGGCGACCGTGACGGCGTCAGTGTCTCGAACCGTCGACGAACTCGAGTCGCTGGTCGACGGCCTGTAGAGATCAGGCCAGCGCGTCGACGATGGCGCGGCCCTCGACGTAGTGGAGCCCCGTCTCGGCCGCGTAGGCCCGCGCGTCGGCGGGCGAGAGCGCGCCGCCGGTCTCGTCGTCGAGCATCTCACAGACCACGACGGCCGGCGGCTGGTCGGCGGCGTCGGCCAGCGCGATCCCCAGCTCGGTGTGACCCTCGCGGTCCGCGAGCAGGTCCGGCGCGGCCCGCAGCAGGTGGACGTGGCCCGGCGAGCGGAAGGCGTCGGCGAATCCATCGGTGTCGGGGTCGGCCGCGAGCGCGGCCAGTTCAGTGATGGTCAGCGAGCGGTCGTCGTCGGTGATGCCGGTGAAGGTGTCCCGATGATTGACCGTCAGCGAAAAGGAGGAGCGCTCGTCGTAGGCGAGTTCGTGGTCGGCACTCGTCGGATGGTCGAGCACCGACTGCATGAACGGGAGGTCGAGCGACTCGGCGACGGCGTCCGAGAGCGCGACACAGACCAGCCCGCCGGCGTCGTTACGCAGTCGCGCGACGGCCTCGGGCGTGACCGAACCGGCCGGGTAGACGATGTCGGTCTCGCCCTCGCGGTCGGCGGCGTCGTGTATCAACACCGGTTCCCCGCGGGCGAACGCGTCGATAGCGGCCTGGGCGGCCGCTGCGGTGTCACCGTCCACGGACTCACTCCGAGACATGGACAGTCACCTCGTCGCCGTCTTCCAGTTCGAGGACGTCTCGGAGCTTCTCCGGCGCGATAAGCTCCACCTTCTCCTCGCCGTGGTGGGTGCGTTCCGGCGCGATGATATGGGCCGGCTCGTACTCGCCGTCGCCGCTCTCGACGGAGACGGGGTAGCAATAGGCCGGGCCGTAGGTGCGCTCGTCGTCTTCCCACCCCTCGATGGTGACGGGTTCGAGCGCGCCCAGACGGGCGCGCTTGCGGACGCTGTCCTCGGTCAGTTCGAGGTTCAGCGTCCCCGCGAACGGTTCGTAGTCCAGGCGCTCGATGAACTGCTCCATGTAGCCCGGGAGGGTGATGTAGTGGCGCCCCTCGCCCATGCCGGAGGTGACCAGTCCCAGCAGGTGGACGCTCGCGTCCGATTCGAAGATGCGCCGGTAGTCGGCGTACTCGGACTGGAGGCGGCGCTCGCCCGCGCTCGTGATGTGGACCTCCTGGCCGTCGCCCAGCATATCCCGGTCCAGCAAGTCGGCGTCGTCGAGTCGCTGGAGTCGACGGGAGGCCGTCTGGTTCGAGGCGTCGAGCCGGCCGGCCAGATCCGCACAGGAGACCTTCGTCGGCTCGTCCATCGCGCCCTCGAGCGCGAGCAGCTTCAGCGTCGCCAGCTCGTCGCGCCCGACGGCCTGTCCCGATGAGTCTGCCATACCCACCGGTACGGACTATATTCGGATAAGCATACCGAAGGTGGAACTCGTCACACAATTGGAAAGCGAGACGTCGTCACCGCCGCGCGTCGACGAGAAGCTCGCCGATGGCTCGGCGTTTCAGGAGGACGAAGCCGGCCAAGACGAGCAGAAAGCCGGCGACAGTTGGGAGTGTGATGGACTCGCCCAGCACCGCGATGCCGACAACGGTCGCGACGACTGGCACGAGATAGGCGACCAGCGAGGTCTCCAGTGCCCCGCGGACCTCAAGCAGCGTGTAGTAGATGAGGAAGGCCACCGCTGTCGCGAAGACGCCGAGATAGGCGACGGCGGCCCAGCCGGGGACTGTGGCGGGGAGCCCGAACGGCTCGCCGAGGGCGTAGCTGAGCCCGAAGAGGATGACGCCGCCGACGGCCATCGACCACCCCGAGAGCGCGGCCCGGTCCAGCGTGGGGCCGGCCCGCTGGATGATGACCCCGCCCAGCGCGACGCTCGCGGCCTGGCCGAGGATGAGCAGGCGACCGACCACGTCACTGCCCAGCAGGTTCGCCGGGTCCGGGCGGACGATGAGGCCGACGCCGACGAAACCGAGCAGGATACCGACCGCCCCGACGGCCGAGACGCGCTCCTCGGGGAGCAAGGCGAGCGCCCACAGCGAGGTCAACACTGGCACCAGACTCTGCATGATGGCCGCCAGACCGCTCGGGACGGTCTGCTGGCCGAGAAAGAGGAGCGCGTTGCCCGCGACCAGAAAGACGCCGCCGCCGACGATGGCGTCGACGTCGGGCCGGCCCGACGGGCGCCACTCGGTCCGGCGTACCAGGGCCACGCCCAGCAGGAGGACGGCCGCGATAGCGTACCGGAAGGCCGCAAAGAGCACCGGCGCAAGCGTTCGCAGACCGATTTCGATGGCCAGGAAGGACAGGCCCCACAGCGTCGCCAGCAGGGCGAACAGACCGACGGTGTACAGCCGGCGGGACACACGTTCGTTCAGAAGTGGCGACGGGTATACTCAGCGGTTCGGTCTGCGGGTTCTGCGTCAGTACTCCACGAGCGGGTCCGACGCCCAGAACTCGCTGTCCTTGTTCAGCTTGGGGACCCAGGTATCGTCGTCACGAGCAAGCATCGCCACGCGGGACGGTTCGACCTCCTTGATGGTATCGTGGTCGGGCAGGAATTCCCGCATCGCCTCTGTGAAGTCGAGAATCTCCTCGTGGCTGGGCATCGACTCGCGGTCGAGTCGGCCCCGCGAGTGGCCCACGTGCATGTACGCCTTCAGCTCGACGAAGTCGGCGTCGGCCCGGTCACACATCGCCGCGTACCACGCGGGGTGGTGCATATTCTCCTCGCGTACGAGCGTCGACCGGATGACGGTGCGGGTGTCGTCTTTTTCCGCGAGGACGTCGAGCGTGTCGATGAGGCTGTCCCAGGCGTCGTCCTCGACGGCCTTCACCGTCGAATCGAACGTCTTCCGGTCTGGGGCGTCGACGGAGACGTACAGCTGGGTGGGGTCACACCGTTCTAGCATCTCCGGGTGGGTGCCGTTCGAGACCAGGAAAGTGGTGATATCGCGGTCGTGGAACTCCTCGATGAGTTCCGGTAGATAGGGATACAGCGTCGGTTCGCCGTCCAGCGAGATGGCGACGTGCCGGGGCTCCATCGCCTGCTCGAACACCTCGCGGGGCACCTCCTCGTTACCGCCAAAGCCCGACAGCAGCTTGCGCTGGAGCTCGACGCTCGCGTCGGCGACGGCGGTGGGGTCGTCCCACTCGACGTCGCCCAGTTCGTAGGCGTGGCCGGCGTGGTCCCGCCAGCAGAACACGCAGCGCTCGTTGCATTTGACCACGGGCGTCATCTGGATGCAGCGATGGGACTCGATGCCGTAGAATGCGTACTTGTAACACTTCCCCTCCCCGCGAAGGGCGTTGGCCGTCCAGCCGCAGGTCTGGGCAGCCGTGTGGTTCTGGCTGTGGTAGTCGGGGTCCGAGACCTGCTTCGGACCGCCCGAGTCGCTGTCGCTCATTACTGGAAGCGTTTCGCGCCGCGCTGTAAGGGGTTTTCGTCCGGGCCCAGTAGCGGACGACTTTTTATCGTGTAGTGTGTGTGAGCAGATATGCCGAACCGACGCGAGTATCTCGGCGCTCTCGCGACCGGGCTGTCGGTCGCGGTGGGTGGCTGTCTCGGCGACAGTGACGATGGCCAGACGACGGACGACGAACCGGACGACACGGCGACAGGCGAGCCGACGGAGACGCCCGACGAGACCGAGACTGGCGAGCCGACGGAGACGCCCGACGGGACGGACGAGTCCAAGGAGACGCCGCTGGAGGGGACGATAGATATCACCGGGAGCAGTACGGTCTACCCCCTCGCAGATGCGGTGGCCGAGGTGTTCATCCAGCAGCACCCTGACGTCGCAATTTCTGTGGCCCAAACGGGTACCGGCGGCGGGTTCCGCAACCACTTCTGTACGGGCGAGGCCGATTTTAACAACGCATCGCGACCCATAACCGCCGAGGAGGAACAGCTGTGTGCCGACAGCGGCGTCGAGTCCCACGAGCTCAGGCTCGGCGTCGACGCGGTGACAGTCCTCGTCAACACCGACAACGACTGGGTCGACTGCATGACGACCGACGAGCTTCGGGAGATATGGCGTGCGGACGGCGCGACCACGTGGTCGGACGTCGACAGCGACTGGCCCGACGAGCAAATCAATCGATACGGGCCCGCCGAGACCTCCGGCACCTTCGACTACCTCGAAGCGAGAGTGCTCGGTGACGACGCGAGCCACACGAGCGACTACGAGCCGACCGAGCAGGACACCACCATCGTACAGGCTGTCGAACAGGACGAGTACGGTATCGGCTACGTCGGCTTCGCGTACTACCGAGCGAACAGCGACCGCGTGAAAGCCGTCGGGCTCGACGACGGCAGTGGCTGTGTCGAACCGACCCTCGACACTGCCGACGGCGGCGAATACCCGCTCGCACGGCCGCTGTTCACCTACGTCAGCACGGACCGACTCGGCGAGGCCCACGTCACCGAGTTCGCCCGCTTCTTCGTCGAGCAGAGCGCGGACGAGGAGCTGGTCGCCGACCAGGTCGGCTACGTCCCCAACACGGAAGCGCGGATGCAGGAGGAACTGGACGCGCTGAACGCCGCAATCGACGACGCGCAGTGAGCGGCGACGTTCGAGCGCGCAAACTGTCACGAACGTCCACGCGAAACCACGCCAGTCCAAAGGTCTAAGCCTCCCCGGCCCCCACATCCAGCCACTATGAGCACCGAGACCGGAGCCGACGACGAGAACGACCTGCGCGAGCGAATCACGAACTTCCTGCGCCGGAACTTCCCGCAGATTCAGATGCACGGCGGGAGCGCCGCCATCGAGAACATCGACCGCGAAGAGGGCAGCGTCACCATCCGCCTGGGCGGTGCGTGTTCGGGCTGTGGCATCTCCCCGATGACCATCCAGGCTATCAAGACCCGCATGACCAAGGAGATCCCCGAGATCGACGAGGTCGTCGCACGCACCGGAATGGAGGGCGGCGAGGGGATGGCCGGCGGCGCCGACGGCGGCATGACGCCGTCCTTCGGCGGCGGCGACTCCCGCGGCGGCGACGTCGGCGGCGACGACGAGGGTCCGGAAGCGCCGTTCTAGAGCGTTCGCTCGGTCTGACACGCCATCTATCGCCCCGGCTGTCCGAGCGGGCAACCCATCGGATGCAACCACACTGTATTAACCCGATCGGCGAATTCTGATACTGTATGACTGATACGGACGGGGAAAACGTCCTCTTCGTCGTCCTGGACACGGTCCGGAAGGACCGTCTGACCGTCTACGACGAGACCCGCGAGACGACCCCGCACCTCGCCGAGTTCGCCGACGAGGCCGCCGTCTACGAGGGGGCCGTCGCGCCGGCCCCGTGGACGCTGCCGGTCCACGCCTCGATGTTCACCGGCCTGTATCCCAGCGAGCACGAGGCCACCCAGGAGGACCCCTATCTGGCGGGCGCGACCACGCTCGCCGAGTCGCTCTCGGCGGCGGGCTATGCCACCGCCTGTTACTCCTCGAACGCCTGGATTACGAGCTACACGAACCTGACCGCGGGCTTTGACGACCACGACAACTTCTTCCAGATAATGCCCAGCGAGCTGCTCTCCGGCCCGCTGGCGAGTCTCTGGCAGACGATGAACGACAACGACACGCTGCGGAGCGTCGCCGACCGGATGGTCCAGGTCGGGAACAAGATACACGAACACCTCGCCGAGGGCGGCGGCGGTGACACGAAGACGCCACAGGTCATCGACAAGACCATCGACTTCATCGACGAGAGCGATGACTTCTTCGCGTTCATCAACCTGATGGACGCACACCTCCCCTACCACCCGCCCGAGGAGTACGCCGAACGGTTCGCCCCCGGCGTCGACTCGACAGAGGTGTGCCAGAACTCAAAGGAGTTCAACTGCGGCGCCCGCGACATCGACGACGAGGAGTGGGACGACATCAAGGGCCTCTACGACGCCGAACTCGCCCACATCGACGACCAGCTCGACCGTCTCTTTTCGCACCTGAAAGAGACGGGCCAGTGGGAGGACACCACCGTCGTCGTAGTGGCAGACCACGGCGAACTCTTCGGCGAACACGAGCTGTACGGCCACGAGTTCGGTATCTACGACCCGCTGGTCAACGTCCCGCTCATGGTCAAACACCCCGACATCGAGCCGGGCCGGGACGAGGAGACGACCGTCGAGCTGGTCGACCTCTATCACACGATTCTGGACGCGGCGGGCGCCGAGGGGCGAGGCGTCTCACTGGAGTCGCCCCGCTCGCTGCTGTCGGCCGACTACCGCGAGTTCGCAGAGGAACTGGGCGGGGTCCCCCGGGGCGAGGTCGGCTTCGTCGAGTACCACCAGCCCGTCGTCGAGTTGCGCCAGCTGGAGGGGAAAGCAAGCGGGGCCGGTATCGAACTGGACGAGCAGTCCCGCTTTTACTCCCGGATGGGCGCCGCCCGGACCGTCGAGGAGAAGTACATCCACTGCACGCGCATCCCCGACGAGGCCTATCACGTGGGGACCGACCCCGACGAGACGGCGAATCTCGCGGGAACCGACGACGAGCCCGACCAGTTGAAGCGGGCCCTGTTCGAGTTCGTCGACTCGGTCGGTGCGACCTGGCCCGACGAGGCCGACGGGGCCGACGGCGACGTGCTTTCCGAGATGGACGACGAGACGAAGGACCGACTGCAGGACCTGGGCTACATCGACTGACGTGAGCTCGGACAGCGCGACCCTCGACTTTCTGGACCGCAAGACCGTCGCTCAGATACTGCTGGGCTTCCTGGTCGCGGGCGGGGTCATCGCGTTGCTGGTCGACTTCGTCGGGACCGAGGGGGTCCTCTCGGGCCTCCGCCGGGCCGACCTGGGCTGGCTGGCGCTGGCCTGTCTCTCGACGGCAATCTGTCTCACCGCGTGGGGGAAAGCCTGGCAGATAGTGCTTGGCGTCGCCGGTATCGAGGAGTCCTTCTCGAAGCTCGTGGTGACCTACTACGCCGCCACCTTCGCCAACTACGTCACGCCGCTTGGCCAGGCCGGCGGCGAGCCCTTCATCGCCTACGTCCTCTCCCGTGACACGGAGGCCAGCTACCAGGACAGCCTCGCCAGCGTCGTCACCGCCGACCTCCTGAACCTCTTTCCGTTCGTCACCTTCTCCGGGGTCGGCTTCGCGGCGCTGCTGTACGGGAGCGAGCTCCCAGAAGCCATCGAACCACTGGCCGGCGGGCTGGTCGTCCTCTCGGTCGGCGTCCCGCTGCTTACCGCCGTCGGGTGGCGCTTTCGCGACCAGCTCCGGCGCGCCGTCCTCCGGCTCTCGGCGCCGCTCGTCGACCACCTGCCCGTGGTCAGCCTCGACGGGCTCCGGAGCCGCATCCACGAGACCGAAGCCGCGTTCGAGCGCATCGCCCGGGACCGCCGGGCGCTCGCGAAGGCCCTCAGCGTCTCCTATGTCGGCTGGGTCTTCTTCGCCCTGCCGCTGTACTTCTCGGCGCAGGCCATCGGCGCCGAGCTCCCGCTCGTGCTCGTCTTCTTCATCGTTCCTGCCTCGACGCTGGCGGGGCTGGTCCCCTCGCCCGGCGGCTCCGGCGCCGTCGAGACCGCACTCGTCGTGCTGGTCGTCGCGCTGTCTGCCATCGGACAGACCGACGCCGCCGTCATCGCGATTCTGTATCGCGTAGCGAGCTACCTGTTCGCGCTCCTGCTGGGTGGCGGCGCGGCGCTCTACGTGCTGAAACGGAACTAGGAACGGTGGCTAACTGTGTGACAGCCGACTCCGTAATGACCGCTAACAGCCAGAAAGCCCCGCCAGCAATGGCCGCCAACGCCGATGCTAACAGCCAGAAAGCCCCGCCAGCAATGGCCGCCAACGCCGATGCTAACAGCCAGAAAGCCCCGCCAGCAATGGCCGCCAACGCCGATGCTAACAGCCAGAAAGCCCCGCCAGCAATGGCCGCCAACGCCGATGCTAACAGCCAGAAAGCCCCGCCAGCAATGGCCGCCAACGCCGATGCTAACAGCCAGAAAGCCCCCGAGCGCTCGGCTACTGCGACTCGCTGTGCTCCTCGTCACTCACTGCGTTCGTTCCTGCGGTGCTTACTTCGTCTCGAACGCCGAGCGCTCGGCCCCTTTCAGTCCCGCCCAGCCGGCTGACCAACCGGTATGGGTGGGACTGAAAGGGGCGGCTGGCTAGACGAAGGCGGCCGACGCAAGGCGCGAGGCGCTACGCGCCTCGGCACGTGATAACGGGCCTTCGGCCCGTGAGCAGACACCGCAGGCCGAAGGCCGAGGAGCACAGCGAGGCCCCCGAGTCTAGCCAGCCGGGGCTTTCTGGCTGTCACGAAAAGCTACTCCAGCAGCGTCGGTAGTCACGACGACACGAAAATCAAAATCCACGTTTCCTAGGCGGTGTTGTGTTCGACGAAGGTGGGCCGCCAGTTGTCCATCTCGCGGATATCCCGGCCCGCGACGCGCCAGCTGCCCTCGGGGGGAATCGGCGAGACGACCAGCCGCGTGGGCGTGGCCATCGGGGCGAAGGGAAGCCGCTGGTCGCTGTGAAATCCAAGCGCCGTCAGGAGGTCGTGAGGGACAGTGGTTCCCCGAACTGCGACGACGTCCGAGTCGGCGTGGTCGGCGACGAGCCGGTCGAAGACGGCGGGGAGCGCCCGGTCGCGTTCGGGTCCGCCAACCAGCGGGAGGACGTCGGCGACGTTGGTGACGGTGTGGCCCTCCTTCTGTCCGGTGCCGGTGACGACGCCGGCGACGGGCCGGTCCCCGAGCGTGGCGGTGTAGGCGGTGTACTCCCAGTTCGGATTGCCAAACCGGTACTCGAAGAACTGCTCGTCGCGGTAAGCGTGGATTTCCGACGGCGGGCGGCGCCGGTAGAGCCCCGAAAGCGTCGCGGCCGGCGTCTCGGTGTGTCGGGTGACGCTCACTTCGGCGGGCGGGTCGAAGTGCCGGTCGCGAGCGGCGAGATAGGCACTGGCTGCGGAGGCAGTCGCCGTCTCGACGAGCCGGCCGTCAAGGCTGGCATAGGCCGCGGGGTTCTGGATGCGGTAATAGGTGGTGTGTTCGCCGGCGATGTCACAGCCCAGTTTCTCCAGGCCCGCCGTCGTCATCGGGTTGGGGTTGTTGAACGTGAAGGCGGGCTGGGCGTCGACGTAGTCGGCAAAGAGGCGCTCGCTCATTCGGCTGAACAGGCCCTGGCGGCGGTGGTCCTCGTGGACCATCGTATCACAGGACTGCAGGGCCGTGTGGTAGGTGTCACCGGCACGCATCTGGAAGGCGAGGTTCGGTCGCGCGCCGACGATGTCGCCGTCGTGTTCGGTGACGACGATGGGCGTCTCCGGGAGATACGGGTTCTCGAGGAACTTCCAGTCGAACCACGCGTCGGAGCCGTCCGGGAAGGTCTCCCGATGGAGCGACATAAAGTCCGCCTTGTCCCCCTCGCAGAACCAGCGAATCTCGTAGTCGTCACCGCTCGACTGCGAGGTGGTCGTCGCCGTCTCAGTCCGCATCCTGTAGCTCCAGGCCGGGGACGAGCTGGTCGGCGTCTAAGTGGTGGCGCTGGAACACCGCACAGTCTGCTTCGTGGTCGAACTCGTGGCGGTCGTTACAGAGGTCGGCCTCCATCGGCGAGACGAACGACTCCTGTATCTGACAGTACGGACGGTCGTGGTCGAACTCCTTCTCGCCGTCGGCGTCTCGGTAGTCCAGATACGGACAGGTCATCGTCGTGAACGGTGCCCGGCAGCCGGCTTGGTTATTGAGAGGTTTCCGGGGATACGTGCCGCGTACCCCCGCCGGCGGGGCGATAGCTGTATCATACCCAAGTGGCGACAACCGTGAGTCGCAGTAGTGCCATACGACGACTACCACCGGCAAAAGAAGGTCATCATCACGGTGGCCACCACCGGCGCGATCCACGGTAAAGACGTGAACCCCAACCTCCCGGAACAGCCCGAGGAGATCGCCCAGCAGGTGGCTGCCTGCGAGGAGGTCGGTGCGTCAATCGCGCACGTTCACGGGCGCAACGAGCACGGCGAGAACGACGCCAGCCGATTGCAGGAGGTGAACGACGCGATTCGGGATGCGTGTGACGACATCATCATCCAGAACACCACCGGCGGGCAGGCCAAGTACGACAGCCGCATCGCGGGCATTCGAACGGACCCGCCGCCAGAGATGGCCTCACTGGATATGGGGCCGTTCAAACGGGACAAACACATCATCACGAACCACACTCGCAACAACATCGAGCGCCTGGCCGTCGAGATGCAGGCGAAAGGCATCAAACCCGAGATGGAGGTGTTCAACTCCGGCCAGCTGGCGGAGGTCCGCCGGCTCATCGACGAGGGGCTGGTAGAGGAGCCGCCCTACATCAACCTCATCTTCGGCGGCTCGTTCACCCCGGCGAACCCCCGGAACCTCCAGACGATGGTGGACAACATCCCGGACGGCGCGGAGTTCAACGTCCTCGCGGTCGGCCCCCACCAGCTCCCGCTGACGACGATGGCGGTCCTGCTCGGCGGCCACGTCCGGGTGGGCATGGAGGACAACCTCTACTACCGGCGCGGCGAGAAAGCCCAGAGCAACCAGCAGCTTGTCGCACGCACCGCCGAGATTATCGAGCGCCTGGACCGGGACATCGCCACGCCGGACGAGGCCCGCGAGATGCTCGGGATGGCACAGAAGCCTGTCGAGACGGCCGCCGACGGCGGGCAGGACGCAAACTGACTCTCATTGGGCGTCTCTGCTGGCCGCCCACGTCCGGACCAGCCGCGTCAGCGTCTCGTTGACCGGGGCCGGCCCGTCAGCCTGGGCCAGGATGTAGCCGTTAATGGCCTCAATTTCCGTCCGCCGGCCGGCCGCGACGTCCACAAGCATCGAGGAGCGGTTCGCGGCGGTGTCACGCACGACCTGCCGGGTCAGGGAAACGGCCCGCTCCTCGGGCAGGTCGACGCCCTGCTCGCGGGCGACGCGGGCCGTCTCGCGGGCGGCGTCGGCAGCGAGGGCCCCACCGGCTCCCTCGGTGAGCGCGCCGTTCTCGACGCGAGCCAGCGCCGTCGTCGCGTTGACCGCGGCGTTGACGGCCAGTTTCTCCCAGAGGCGTGTTGGCATATCTGTCGCGACGGTGGTATCGACGCCGGCGTCGGCAAACGCGGTGCCGACCCGCTGTGCCACCGCCGACTCGCCGCCCTCGCGAGCGCCCAGGACGACCTCGCCGCGGCCGGTGAATTCGACGGTGCCAGGCTCGTCGAACCGCGCGCCGTAGGTGCAGGTGCCCGCGAGCACCGGACACGAGCATGCGTCGGCTAGTGTCTCCTCGTTGCCCATCCCGTTCTGGACCGAGAGACACGCCCCGAGGTCGCAGTCGGCGAGCTGGGCGGCCACGCTGTCGGTGTCGTAGCTCTTGACCGCCACGACGGCGAGGTCGGCGCTCGGCGGAGGGGCGTTCCGGGCCGTCGGCGAGACGTGGAACGCCTCAACCCCGGTCACCGAGAGCCCCTCGCTCGCGACCCGCCCCATGTGGGGGTCCCGACCGACCAGCGTCACGTCGTGCTCGCGGGCCAGCAGCCCGCCGAGCAGGCTGCCGAGGCTGCCCGCGCCGACGACGGCGATGTGCATACGCGGGTTGTGGCGACGGCCGTACAAAAGCGTTCGACGGTGTGAGAGACCAGAACCGACAACACCACCTCGCCCAAAGGGCCGGTATGGACCCCGAATCGGTGGCGTGGCCGTCGACCGAACCCAGCTACCGGCTCCGCCCGCCGGCGACCGACGAGGCCGGGGCGCTCGACGCCCTCGCGGCCGTTCTCGACGCGTCGCCGCGGCGCGCCGAACGGGTGTCACTCCGGCTCGCTATCGGCCGCCGGGTCGACCTGCTGGGGCCCAAGCGAGAGGCCCTGGAGGCGGTGTCGGGCCACACCGACGTGACCGTCGCCGACGACCACACCGTGGGCACGGCGCCGCTCACCGAGGCGACCTTTGCCGACCTCGCCGAACTGTTCGGAGACCTGGACCGCGCAATCGTGTTCGACCCCGACGGGGTCGCTATCGCCGACTGGCGGGACGGCGTCCTGCGGTTCGCGCTGCCGGAGGCCGCTGTCGAGGCGGTTCGCGACGGCGTCGACGCGGCCGTCGCCGACCGAATCCAGCGCGCCGACTGATTCGCTGCTCGCCGACGCAGCGGCTCGCTGTGTGAATCAATCCTCACGAAGACGAGTTCGCTACTCGCGGATGGGCCCGCTCGCGTGCGAACTAGTCTTCGGTCGGAAGAGTTCGCTGTTCGCCGACGAGCCGGCTCACGTGCGAACTAGTCCTCGGTCCAGTAGTAGATATCCTCCTTCGGCGCGCCACAGTCGGGACAGGCCTCGGGGATGTCATCGTCGATGTCGCCCATGGCGCCACACTCCCAGCAGCGCCACATCAGTTCGGCCTCGCCGGCCGCACCCGTGGTGCGGTGGTCGTCTGTCAGCGACTGGATTCCCTCCTCGACGCTGACGTAGAAGCCGTGCTGGTCGAACCCGCGGATGGTCCCGAGTTCCTCCCCGTCCTCGTCGTAGACGGTCATCCCGAACGCGAGGCCCTCCTCGTCGGCGCTGGCGAACATATCAACCATATGTATTTATAGATGTGCCGAGGTATGATAAAGACTAGCTCGAAAAGAGGCTGTTGTGGACCGGCGCGAAGTCAGATGGCTCCTCGTCGGACTCCTCCGTATCGGAGATAGCGCTCCCGTCGAGGCCGACCTCGAGGAAGTCGGCGAGTGGCGGCCCGACGTTGTCGGGCTCGACGAGGAAGGCGTCGTGGCCGTAATCAGAGTCGACGACGTGGTGGGCGACCGGCGTGTCGGTGGCCCGCAGGGCGTCGGCGAGTGCTTCGGACTGTTCGCTGGTGAAGTGCCAGTCGCCGGTAAACGACATCACCAGCGCCGCGCCGTCGAAGGCCGCCAGCGCGTCGGCGTCACCCTCGAAGCCGCTCGCGAGGTCGTAGTTGTCCATCGCCCGCGTGAGATAGAGGTAGCTGTTGGCGTCGAAGCGCTCGACGAACTTCGAGGCGTTGTAATCCAGGTAGGACTCCACGTCCCGGTACGGGAAGAAGCGCCCGGCGGGGTCCGTGGGGAAGGCCCGCTCGGCCTCGCGGGTGGCGGCCCGGCGACCGAACCGCCGCTCCATGCTCGACTTCGAGAAGTACATCACGTGGCCGAGCTGCCGGGCGAGCGCGAGTCCCTGGTCGGGATGTGGCCCGTCGTAGTAGTGGCCGCCCTGCCAGTTCTCGTCGGTGGTGATGGCCCGGCGGGCGATGCCATCGAGCGCGAGACACTGCGGGTCCAGACGGCCCGCGGCGGCGATAGGCACTATCTTCTCGACGTGGTCCGGGTGGCGCTTGGCCCACTCCAGGACGTTCATCCCGCCGACGCTGCCGCCGACGACGGCATACAGGGCGGGCACGCCCAGCTCGTCAAGCACCCGACGCTGGGCTTCCGTCCAGTCGGCGACCGTGACCGGCGGGAAGTCGGGACCGTAAGGTTCGCCGGTCTCCGGGTTCGTGCTCGACGGGCCGCTGGAGCCGTAACAGGAGCCGGGGACGTTCACGCAGACGACGAAGTACTCCGTCGTGTCGATGGCCTTCCCCGGCCCGACGATGTCGTCCCACCAGGCGTAGGCCTGGTCGCCCTCCTCGAAGCGGCCCCGCGAGGCGACGTGGGCGCTCCCGGTCAGGGCGTGACAGACGAGGACAGCGTTGTCGCCCGTGAAGTCGCCGTAGGTCTCGTAGGCCAGTTCCAGGTCGTCGATGGTCTCGCCGCACTGGAACTCGAACTCGCCGACGGAGACGGTGTTCGAATCCATCTCAGCTCACCCCCGCGATAGCCGCGTCGATGTCGGCGACGACGTCCTCGGGGTCCTCGATGCCGACGCTCATCCGGACGAGGTCGGGGCTGACGCCGCTTGCCCGCTGTTCGTCCTCTGAGAGCTGTGCGTGGGTGGTGCTTGCGGGATGGATGACCAGGGTCTTCGCGTCGCCAATGTTCGCGAGGAACTGCGCGAGGTCGGTCTCCTCGCAGAAGTCCTTGCTGGCCTCGAAGCCGCCCTCGAGGCCGAAGGTGACGACGCCACCGAACCCGCCCTCGAGGTATTCGGTCGCGAGCTCGTGGGTCTCGTGGGACTCCAGACCGGGGTAGGTGACCCACGAAACCTCGGGATGGTCCGCGAGGTGTTCGGCCACGGTCAGCGCGTTCGAGCAGTGTCGCTCCATCCGCAAGGAGAGAGTCTCGGTACCCTGCAAGGTCGCCCAGGCGTCGAACGGTTTCTGGCCGTCACCGAGCGCGCGCAGGCCGCGCTGGCGGGCGGCCACGGCGAAGGCCCGCTCGCCGAAGCGCTCGGAAAAGTCGAAGCCCCAGGCGGGGTTCTCCCCGCCAATCTCCGGGTACTTCTCCGGGTAGTCGCCCCAGGGGAACGAGCCGCCGTCGGCGAGCACGCCGCCGACGGTCGTGCCCGACCCGTGAATCCACTTGGTCGTCGACTCCCAGACGATGTCGGCGCCGTGTTCGAGCGGGCGACAGAGCGCCGGCGTCCCGAAGGTGTTGTCGACGAAGAAGGGGACGCCGTGGTCGTGGGCCACGTCGGCGATTTCCTCCAGCGGTGGCACGACCAGCGAGGGGTTCCCGATGGTCTCGCAGTGGACGTAGGCGGTGTCGTCGTCGATGGCGTCAGCGTACGCACTGGGGTCGAGGGTGTCGACGAAGCGAGTCTCAACGGCGCGCTGGCTGGCGGTGTTGGCGAGATAGGAGTGGGTGCCACCGTAGATGGAGGAGGCCGAGACCACGTTGTCGCCCGCGCTCGCGAGGACGGTCGTCGCGGCGTCCAGGGCGGCCATCCCGGAGCCGGTCGCGACAGCGTCGACGGCCCCCTCCAGCGACGCCAGCCGTTTCTCCAGCATCCGCACCGTCGGGTTGTCGAATCGGGAGTAGACGTTGCCGTCGTCCGTCAGGGCATAGCGGTCGGCGGCGGTTTCGGCGTCGTCGAAAACGTACGAAGAAGTCTGATATATCGGCGGGGCTCGGGCCCCTGTGGCCGGGTCCGGCTCCTCCTGGCCGGCGTGGACACAGCGAGTCCCGAATCCGTAGTGGTCAGTCATGTGTGCTGTGCATATATCTCTACACATCTATAACCACGAGTTACGGCAAAACTCTCCCCGATGCGTGTGGAGTGGTGACATTCCACCGAAATTTCCATATATGCCACCGGTGAGGCGACAGGTATGGAAATGGCAACGATAGCGGGTATCGCCGGGCTCGCCGTCGCCGGGCTGCTGGGTGTCCCAGTGCTAGTCGGGGGAGTCCTCCAGCTCAAGGACGCACTGGACGTCCACAGGACCGAGTGGCAAGACGTCGTCAATCTCGGCGGGACCTACGGGAAAGTCGATGCACGGGTAGCCGAAGCCGACCAGACCGTCACCGCGCCGTTCAGCGGTCGCGAGTGTTTAGCTGTCGAGACAGCGATAGAGCGGTATCAGGTCAAATCGGGCTCCAACCATGGTCGGAATGTGGATAAAAAGGAGTGGCTGGACGACCACGCCGTCACGTCGGCCGTCCCGTTTGACCTCGTGGATGCGACCGGCAGCGTCAGGGTCGAGCCGACCGGCGCTGACTGGTCCCTGGAGAACGACTACGAACACCTGGTAGAGGAAGGCGTCGCGCCGACTGGTCCACACGCCGAGTTCGTCGCCCAGGAGGAGGTGTACCTCATGGACGACGAGGGCATAAGCGAAGCTCACGAACTCAAATTCGTCGAGCGTCGCCTCGAACCGGACGACGAGATAACAGTCTTCGGCCCACTCGACGACAGCGGGCTGGAAAGACGGATACACGCCGAGGACGGGTGGTTCACCGGCAAGCTCTTCTCGATTGCCGACCGTCGCGACGACCTCACAGTGACGGTTGGAGCCGGCATAATTACGCTGCTGTTCGGGCTCGTCTTCACGGCCGGGGGCCTCTGGTTCGCCCGTCTCGGATTCCTCTGAGGCGAGGCCGACAGCGGCAGGATATTTCATGGACGGGTCCCATTGACAGATATGGACCACACCGCCGTGGGGGAGACGTGCGACCGCATCCTCGACACCGTCGGCGACGCCGTCATCGCCGACGACCGGTTTCTGGAGACCGTACTGACTGGCATCCTGGCCCGTGGCCACGTCCTGCTTGAAGACGTCCCCGGGACGGGGAAGACACTCACCGCCCAGTCGTTCGCGACCGCGCTGGACCTATCCTTCAACCGCATCCAGTTCACCCCGGACCTTCTCCCGGGCGATATCACCGGGTCGAACGTCTTCGACGAGTCGACCGGGACCTTCGAGTTCCAGCCCGGTCCCGTCTTTGCCAACGTCGTGCTGGCCGACGAAATCAATCGGGCGCCGCCCAAGACCCAGGCCGCGCTGCTGGAGGCGATGGGCGAGGGACAGGTCACCGTCGACGGCGACACCCACGACCTCCCCGAGCCCTTCTTCGTCATCGCCACGCAGAACCCGGTCGAGCAGGAGGGGACCTTCGGGCTGCCCGAAGCCCAGCGGGACCGTTTCATCGTCAAGACCGAGATGGGCTATCCCGACTTCTCGGGCGAGCGCGAACTGCTCGAACGCCGGGCCGGCCGCACGGCACAGGCGCCCTCGGTCTCGTCGGTAATCGACGGCGAACAAGTCACCCAGCTCCAGGCAGCCGTCGAGCGCGTCACCGTCGATGGGAAGCTGCTCGACTACATCGTCGAACTGGCTCGGGCCACCCGCGAGGACGACCGCGTCAGCGTCGGCGTCTCGCCCCGTGGTATCCAGCGGCTCTTCGAGGTGACCCGCGCCGCCGCCGTCCTGGAGCGCCGGGAGTACGCGGTCCCCGACGACGTCAAACGCGTCGTCGAGCCAGTCTTTGCCCACCGCATCGTGCTGACGGCCGACGCGAGTGTGCGGGGGGTCGACCAGTCACAGGTCGTCGCGGACGTCCTCGACAGCGTCGAGGTGCCGGCCGTCACCGCCTGAGACAGCTCACCGCAGTGCGACGGCGAGGACGATGGCCGCAAACAGCGCGACCAGCAGGGTGGCGTAGCCGGTTCCGGGTGCCGGCGTCAGGGCACCCGTAGAGACCTCGAGGACCACGAGCGTCAGCGCGCGCCCACGCCCCCGACGGCGACCGTCCCGCCCGCGTGGGTCAGTTCTGTCCGGCGCGTCTCGGCGACGGGCCCCACCTCGCGTCGCAGCGTCCGCCCGAAGGTGCCGGCGTCCCAGACCACCACCGCGCCGACCAGGCCGACGAGAACGAGCCACGTCGAGACGTCCATCGTCGCCGCGAAAACGCTCGCACCGAACAGGCCCGCAGCGCCGACGTGGACGCCGGGGTTGCGCTCGTCGAGGTAGTGGGTCACCAGCGCGAGCCAGAGACAGCCGATCGCAGTGCCCGTGACACTGAGCAGGAGGAGTCCCGCCACCAGCAAGACGATGTCGGCGCCGTAGTTCCCGACCAGCGGCGTCACGAACCGGGTGACGCCGGCGGCGACCGGGGCGGGCGCGGCCGACTGGACCGTCTCCAGGAGGGCATCGAGGAGCGGCGTGGCCACGAGGAAAAGCCCGACGGCCAGCAGGCTCCCACCGACGTAGGGCGCGAGCACCGTCGCCAGCCGGTCGGCCGAACTCCGGGCGGCCCGCTGGACCAGCCACACCGCCAGGCGCACAACGATACTGGCGACGAGCACTGTCCAGAGGGCCTGTCGAACGCCGGGGCTACCGGTGAGACTGACCGTCAGGTCGTAGAGCCCCGCCGGGAGTGTGTCGGCGATGACAGTCTGTCCCCGCCCGGTTTCGACACCCAGCGCGAGGAGTCCCAGGGCGACCGCGGCGACGCTCGCGATGCCCAGCGCCCGGCTGCCCGACTCGACGGCACCGGCCAGGTCGACGTCGTCGGTCGTCTCCGCGAGCAGCTCCGTCAGCGGCAACGACATCGCCGCCCGCTCGAAGGCGATAGTGACGACGGCGAGGAACAGACAGAACACGGCGATATGTGTCCGTCCCGGGGTCGGCGCGAACAGCGGGTCGACGACCGGCGCGAGGAGCGCGCCAACGGGCGTCCCCGAACCGTCGCCGCCCGAAGAGAGTCTGACGAGACCCGACGCGAAGGACACCCCGGCGGCCACGGATAGTGGCACCATCGTCCGGCCCGCGAGCCCGACGGCGGCGAGCGCCCGGTCGCGGTCGTAGACGCCCCACGGCGCGGTTGCTGCTCCAAAGGCGGAAACCAGCCCGCCGAGGGCGACGAGCGCTGCCGCGGCGACGCCGGGGCCGGTCTGGCCCCCGCCGATGGCGACAGCAACTGCGCCTCCGGACACCGCCAGCAACCCGACGGCAGTCGGCGCCACGAGCAGGCTCGCGAGCAGGCGCCCGACGGCGGTCCACCGCTCCCAGCCGGCCAGCCACAGCGAGCCGGCGAGTGCCAGCCCGGTCGCCGCGACGACCGGCAGCAATCGGCCAAGCCCCGTGTTCAGGAACAGGAGCGCAGGGAGCACGGCGGAGAGACCGACGACGACCGCACGGCTGGTCGGGGGCAGTCCCGCCTCGTCCGTGGGTGCGTCGTCCATGGTCAGACACTGAATAGGTCCGCAAACGAGGCCCGCAGCGCCACGTCGATGGGGCTGTCGAGGTCCCAGTCGACGGCGGTCGCGCCGGCCAGTTCCGCCCGGCGGAGCCGGGCCGCCCGGTCGAGGGCGAACAGCGACGTGCCGACGGTGTCACGGCGTGCGATATCCGGCGAGACCAACGTCGTCGGGTAGTCACGCCGGGAGAACGCCTCGACACAGTCGGTCGCCCAGTCGTCCGCGAGCGGCGAGAAGACGGCGACCTGGGCCGTCGCCGGGAGCCGAGCGAGCACCGCCTGCAGGGCCTCGTCCCCGACGCCGCCGTCGGTCTTCAGCGCGCTCGACTGCTGGATGGGGTCCTCGGGTTCGGGCGTCGCGGTCGCCGCCCGGGCCGCGGCGGCCCCGACGCCGTCGAACAGCTGTGCGACCCGCGCGGCCGTGTGGTCGTCGGTGTCGTCGACCCAGGCCAGCCCGTCGGGCCCGAGTCCGCCGGGGACGTCCTCGTCGCTGAGTCCGACTGCCGCGACGCTGACGACGACGTTCGCGGCCGAGAGCGCGTCGAAGAGCCGCTCGGCGGCGTAGGCCGACAGCTCCGCCCCCGTCGGATAGCCCGGCTCGGGGGTCAGGCGGGCGGCCGGCCTGGCGTCGACAATCAAGACGGTTCGCACCGCCTGCTCCTCGCGGTAGTCGATGGTCGTCAGCTCGCCCGTCTTGGCGTAGCGGCGCCAGTCCAGCCGGTTGACGGGGTCGCCGTGCTGGTAACTGCGCGTCGAGTGGAACTCGATGCCGTCCCCGCCGCTGTCCGTCGGCAGTGTGCCCGCCCGCGGGAGCGTGGCGTCGGTCAGGGGCACCTCTGAGACCGTGTTGGCACAGGTGAGCGTCCCGTCGCCGTCGGCCGCGAGTTCGACGGTGGCCTCGTCGCTGGCCGAGAGCGTCCGGATCCGGACCGCCGTCGGGCCGAACGTGTAGCTCCCCCGCTTTGCCATCACCGAGTACGCCACCGTCTCGCGCTCGCCCGCGGGCAGTGAGATACAGGCCCGCGGGGCGCCGTCGACGACCGCCAGTTCCTCGGGCACGCCGTCGATGAGGCGCACGTCCGTCAGCGCCGCCGGCCCGGTGTTCTCGACGGTAAGTTCCACCGACACCGGCTCTCCGGGCGTGGGCTCGCCGTCGACGACAGTACGGGAGACCGACAGGGCGGCGTCGGGCGGGACCCGCGAGAGCGAGCCGTAGACGATGTACGAGAGCGGGACGACGACCGCCGCCAGCAACAGGGTGTTCCCCCACAGGAACCCCACGCTGACGAGAGTCAGCGCCGCGGCGACGCCGCCGCGCCAGCGGTGGACGCGCCGTCCCATCAGGGCGCCTCCCGGCGGAGGTCGTCGATGGCGCTGACCGTCCGTTTCACCCGTCGCTCGCGCTCGCTCTCCGGGTCCAGCCAGAGCCGCAGCCGGGCCACCAGCGGCTGCGCTCGCTCGGGCGAAAGCAGCGCCGCCGCGACAGTGTCGTCGGTCCACTCGCCGGCGGCGACGGCCCGGTCGGCCCGCTCGCGGGGAATCTCAGCCGCTAACGCGTAGGTCGTCACCGCGGTGGCCCGCAGCCGGTCGACCAGCGCGTCCATCGCTCCGGGCGCGTCGGCGACGGCCGACTCGTAGCGCTCGTCCAGGCCGGCGCCGGAAAGCGGCGTCTCCTCGGCGGTGACCGACTCCGGCGGCGTCTCGACGGCGCTGTCGAAGGCGGTCGTCCGCCGCCCGCCGTGGCCGAGGTGCCACGCGGTCAGGAGCCCGACGACGCCGACCAGCGCACCGACCCAGAGCGGGTCCACCAGCTCCGTCACCTGCCGAAGCGTCGGGAGCAGTCCGCCCAGGGCGTCCGGCGCGAACACGAGCGCGCCGGCGACGACGGTACCCGAAACGCCGACCAGCCCGAACAACAGCAGCTTGAGCCGACGGAGATTCACGCGGCGTCACCCCCGCCCTCGTCCGCGCCGGGCTCGACGCTGCGCTCGATGACTTCGATGGCCCGTTCGACGGCTGCGACGTGGTCGCCCGGGTCGTACTGCCCGTACTCGACGGCGCGGTAGGCCTCCTGAGTGCCCCGACGGCCTCGGGCGGCAGGTCGTCCGCTTCGACGGCGTGGGCGGCGATTTCGCCCGGCGTCGCGGTGTCGGTCCGGCGCAACGAGACGTGCTCGACGAGGCGCCCCCACGCGGCGCGGACGGTGGTCCGGTCATCGGCAGGGTCGGTCTCGTCGGTACGCGGGTCGGCGTTCCGGGCGGCGGTCGCCGCCGCGTCGGCAGAGGCCCTCGCCGCCGCGACCTTCGCCACCGCCCAGGCCCGAAGCGCCGCCCACAGCTCCGCGGGCGTCCGCCGGCGGGCGACGAACGCCCGCAGCGCCGCGACGGTCAGAAGGATGCGGGCGCGAAGACGCCCGAGTGCGCCATCAAGGGCGGCGGCCAGCCACAGCAGGCCGTTGACGGCGAGCTGGGTCGCCCGTCGGAGCCACCCCGCGACGGTGGCCCGGGAGACCCCCGGCGCCGGAGGAGATACCCCGCGCCGACAGCGAGCGCGAGCGCGCCCACGAGGACGCCGGCGAGGTTGACGAAGAGACCGCCGACGACAGCCTCGCCGACCTGGCCGTACTGCCGGACGGTGACGGTTGCGCTCCCCGCGAACGGGAGCGTCAGGCGCGCGGTGCCGTTGCCGTCCGTCTCGCCGACCGCCTCGCCGTCCAGTACGACTGTCGCGTTCGGGACCGGCTCGCCGCCGGCGGTGACGGTCACAGCGAGGCCGCTGCCCGGCAGCGCGAGCGGGAGCGTCGGCTCGGTCTCGACGACGAGCCCGTCGAGTGTCACCGTCCGCGTCCCGTTGACGGCGTCACGCGAGACGCCGATTGTGTAGTTCCCCGGCTCCGCCGGCAACGGAACGGTCGCGGTGCCGCTGCCGTCGGTCGTGCCGACCCGTTCGCCGTCGACGGTCACCGCCGCCGACCGCACTGGGACGCCGTCGACGGTCGCGGTCAGCGTGACGTTTTGCCCGGTGCGGACAGGACCCGAGAGCGACACGGAGACGTTGGTGTTCACGGCGAAGCTCTCGTTTGACGCCTGCGCTGGGGGCGGACCCGAAACCGAAAACAGCCGGTCACCGCGGGACCGCGGCGGCGCCGACAGCGACTGCTGGGCCTCCGACTCGAGCGTGATGTCCAGCTGGTCTTCGTAGGGGACCCGCCCGACGACGGTGCCCACCTCGTCCGTCGTGCCGATCGAGTCGCCGTTGAACGACACCTGTACATCGGCCGCCGGGTCCCCGTCACGAGTCACCGTGACCTCGACCACGGCCCCGGCCGTCGCCGAGCGGTTCAGCGTGACGTCGTAGCTGTCGGCCCGTGTGTCGTTTACCGTCTCGTCGTCCGACTCGTCGTCGGTGTCGCCGTCGTTCGTCTCGTCGTCAGTCTCTCCATCGCCCGTCCCGTCACCGTCACCCGTTCCGTCACCGTCACCCGTTCCGTCACCGTCACCCGTCCCGTCACCGTCACCAGTCTCTCCATCACCCGTCCCGTCACCGTCACCAGTCTCTCCATCACCCGTCCCGTCACCGTCACCCGTTCCGTCACCCGTTCCGTCACCGTCACCCGTCCCGTCACCATCACCAGTCTCTCCATCACCCGTCCCGTCACCGTCACCCGTTCCGTCACCGTCACCCGTTCCGTCACCGTCACCCGTCCCGCCACCGTCACCCGTCTGGTTGCCGGTGTCTCCGTCACCCGTCTGGTTCACAGCCTCGCTACCACCCTCATCGCCGGTGTCCTCGCTGCTGTTCGTCTGGCCGCCGGGCTCACCGACGGTCTGGTTTCCGGTTGCATCACCACTCGCCTCTCGACTGGTGTCGCCATCGCCAGTCCGGTTCCCGACCTCGCCACCGCTTGCCTGTCCCTCGGTTCCGTTCCCGGCGGCGTCGTCCAGCGACCCGGTCGGCGTGGCCCCGGAGCGCTGACTGGACCGCTCCAACTGTTCGCCGGGCGTCAGACGCCCGTCACCGGGCGTCACGTTCCCCTCGCCGGATCCTGATCCGGACCCAGCCCCGTCAGACGATCCGCCAAAGGGCACGCTCTCGGAGCCGACCGACTCGACCCCACCGGCAAGCGACAGCGTGGGCAACGCCGCCGCCGCAAACACCACCGCGAGAATACAGACGAGAGCGAGACCCGCTCGGAGGGGTTCTCGCTCGGGAGAAACGTCGTCGAAAGGGTCAATACCTGACATACAGATGACGGACAGTCTCGCCTGAACCTGACCTATCCAGGCTAATAAACCTACGGACAGAATCGGCAGCTGTAGGGCAGATTCGACGTCCGACAGCCCGCTCTCGGTGTCCCGTACCGCAAACCCCTTTCGACCGCCGGGGCTACTGCTCACTCATGACCGAGTCCGAAGCGACGGTCCGATGCTGGCTGGTCGAGCGGTCGAGTTTCGGCGACGAGCGGATGGTGACGCTCGTCTACGCGACGACCGACGGCGAGCGACAGCTCACCAAGCAGCTGTCGACGAACCTCCTGATGCGGACCGCGGTAACGGCCGCGAAGGACGTCGAGCCCGAGCGCCTGACGCCGGTCGAGGAGCCGGAGACCCGCGAGCGCTACGCGACGGAGGCCGAGCGGATGGCAGAGACGCACGACCCCAATGATGAAGTGTGATAGTGGCGAGTAATATGAAAGACTATACCTGAGGGTGGTGCAACCGTCGCATATGACCGCCATCGAACTGAACGGCCTCCGCAAGGAGTACGCCGACGTCGTCGCCCTGGACGGCGTCGACCTCACCGTCGAGGAAGGTGAGGTCTTCGGCTTTCTCGGTCCGAACGGCGCCGGGAAGTCCACCACAATCAACATCCTCCTCGATTTCGTCCGCCCGACGGCCGGGTCTGCGAAAGTGCTCGGGCGCGATGCGCAGGAGGAGTCTGCGGACATCGGGGAGCGAATCGGCGTCCTCCCCGAGGGCTACGACGTCTACGAGCGACTGAGTGCCCGCGAACATCTGGAGTTCGTCATCGAGGCGAAAAACGCCGACAACGACCCCGAAGAACTGCTCGAGCGCGTCGGTCTCGAAGACGCCATCGACCGGCGGGCTGGCGGCTACTCCAAGGGGATGAAACAGCGTCTCGTCCTCGCGATGGCCCTGGTCGGCGAACCCGACCTCCTCATCCTCGACGAGCCCACGACCGGGCTCGACCCGAACGGCGCCCGGGAGATGCGCGAGCTCATCCGGGAGGAGAGCGAGCGGGGGGCGACCATCTTCTTCTCCTCGCACATCCTCAGCCAGGTCGACGCCGTCTGTGACACCGTCGGTATCCTCCAGGACGGCCGGCTCATCGCGAAAGACTCCATCGAGGGGCTCCGAGACGCCGTCCAGGGCGGTATGACACTGTGGGTCACGCTCGCGGACCCCGCCGGCGACGTGAGTACCGTCGAGGACACCGTCGAGGGCATCGACGGCGCTCACGTGACCGAGACCGACGGGTCGCGGGTCGCAATCGGCTGTAAAAGCACACAGAAGATGGATATCCTCAACGCATTGAACGACGCGGGCGTCGACGTGGAGAACTTCGAGACCGAGGACCAGTCCCTCGAAGAGCTGTTTACCGCCTACACCGAGCAGGAGGTCAAAGCATGAGCGGCAGTGACGAGACCAGCCCCGCCGGCAAGCAGCTCCAGCAGGCCGACAGAGCGCTGCACGACCGGTTCAACTGGTACCCAGTCGCCAAGAAGGACTTCAAGGACGCACTCCGGTCGAAAGGACTCTGGGTACTGGCAGCGATATTCACCGTCCTCTTCGTAGCGCCCATCGCTGTCCGACTCTACTTCGAGGGTATCGGGCCGTCGCCACCGGACGGTGGACTGAGCACCCGATTCGTCATCGAAGGAATCTATCTCGACCTCGTGACGGTCGTCTTGCCCATAGTGACGATCTTCGTCGGCGTCGCGGCTATCACCAAGGAGAAAACCAGCGGGTCGCTGAAGCTGCTCCTCTCGCTCCCGTTCTCGCGTCGGTCCGTCATCATCGGGAAAGTCGTCGGCCGGGGCGCGGTCGTCGCCGTCCCGTTCCTCATCGCAGCGTCGATCACAGCACTCTTCATGATACTCTCGGACCTGAGCCTCAATCTCGAGATGTACACGATGTTCGTGCTCTTCTCGCTGCTTTTCGTGGTGGTGATGGTCGCCATCGCTGTCAGCATCTCCGGGGCCGTCTCGACGACGCTCCGGTCGATTATCGTGAACGCAATCTTCTACGTCTACGTCACCTTCGGCTGGAACTCCTTTGCCAACGGAGTGGGCAAGTTCCTCTACAACGACGTCGGCCTCTCCCGGTCCCTGCGGTGGAACACCGTGCTGTTCCTCAAGATGGCCTCGCCCACCCAGGCGTACAAGACGCTGGTAAACAGCATGCTGGCGAGCTTCTCCGATGACGTCCAGCCGCGCCTCCAGCAGTTCGCGGAGCAGTGGGATCTGTCCCTGAGTCAGCTGGGACCACAGCAGTACTCGCGCTACAACCTGTTCGACACCCAGGGCTCGCTCTTTTCAGCCGGGCTCCCGGACGAAGACAAGCGCGTGCTCTGTGAGAGCGTCTCCGGGGGTACCTACGAGAACGCGACAGTCGCGGCCAACAACCAGACCAACACCGTGACCGTCACGACTTCAGAGCAGACACAGACCTTCCAGAACGTGGGAAACATCACCGCCAACGAGACGCAGGCCCAGGCGTTCTGTACCGCTGGCGGCGGCGACCTCCCGTTTTACTTCTCTGACCCCGCCGTGGTACTGTTCATGCTGGGATGGATCGCTCTCGCTGCCGGCCTGAGCTACTACACGTTCGACCTGGTCGACCTGTAGGCCGCTACAGCACGCCCTTCGATTCGAGCAGTTCGACGAACTCGGCTTCCGAAATCATCTCGACGTCGTTTGCCTCGGCGTCGTCGCGCTTTCGCTGGCCCGCGTTCTCGCCGACGACTAGATAGTCCGTGTTACCGGAGACGCTGGAGGTCGCCGACCCGCCGGCTCGCTCGACGAGGTCCTGGGCGTCGCCGCGGGTGTAGTTGGAGAGCGAGCCGGTAAAGACGAAGGTCAGCCCCTCGAGGGCGTCGCCGGTCGACTGGTCGGCGTCCTGTGGGTCGACGTGCTCTAGCAGACGGGAAAGCACTTCTCGGTTGCCCTCCCCCCGGAAGAAGTCGACGATGCTGCGGGCGACGACGGGGCCGACGTCGGGGACGGATTCGAAGGCCTCGAACGCCGCCCGGTCGTCGTCCTCCCCGACGACCTCGCCGAGTGTCACCTGACCGTCGGACGGTTCGTCGTCGCCCTCGGCCGCCTCGCGGATGGTCTCGAAGCGCCCGAACTCCTGTGCGAGATTGCGCGCCGTGACGCCCCCGACCTGTGGGATACCAAGCGCCGTGAGGAAGTCATCGAGCGGGGGCTCGCGGGCGGCGTCGAGCTCGTCGACGAGATTCTGGGCACTCGTCTCGCCCCACCCCTCCAGGTCAGCCAGCTCCGCGACCGACAGCTCGTAGAGGTCCGCGGCGTTCTCGACGAGGCCCGCATCGAGCAGCTGTTCGACGGCCTTCTCGCCAAGCCCCTCGA
Source organism: Haloarcula rara (assembly GCF_029338235.1). GTDB lineage: Archaea > Halobacteriota > Halobacteria > Halobacteriales > Haloarculaceae > Haloarcula > Haloarcula rara. The sequence continues at coordinate 1,897,820 of NZ_CP119785.1, read as the reverse complement.
TGTCGAGCCCGTCTCGGCTGGCGTAGTGCTCGATGGAGCGTTCACGCTGGGCGGGGCAGGTGAGCCCGCCGGTACAGAACGCCATGGGGCCATCGCGTTCGACCTGGCTCCCGCAGGCCGGGCAGGTGTCCGGGAACTCGAAGTGGCCGTCGCCGTTGCCCTCGACGACCTCGACCACGTCGGGGATGACGTCGCCGGCCCGTTTGATTCGGACGCGGTCGCCGATACCGACGCCCAGCTCCTCGATGAGCGAGGGGTTGTGCAGCGAGGCGCGGGTGACCGTGACGCCGCCGACCTCGACGGGGTCCATCAGCGCCACCGGGGTGAGCCGGCCGGTCCGACCCACCTGGACGACGATGTCCCGCACCGTGGTCTCCTCCTTCCGGGCGGGAAACTTGTAGGCGAAGGCCCAGCGGGGCGCGCGACTCGTCGCTCCCAGCAGGTCGCAGGCGTCGCCGTCGTTGACTTTGAGGACGACGCCGTCTATCTCGTAGTCGAGGTCGTCGCGGGCCGCCAGCTGTTCGTCGCGGTAGTCGATGGCCGCCTCGATGTCCTCGACCAGGTCGTCCCGGTCACAGACCCGCAGACCCCACTCGGGGAGCCGGTCGTGGATGGCCGCGTGACTCTCGAAGTCGACGCTGGCGTCGAGCACGCCGAAAAAGAAGACGGCGAGGGGTCGTTCGGCCGTAATCGTCGGGTCCAGCTGTCGGAGCGTGCCGGCGGCGGCGTTTCGCGGGTTCGCGAACGGGTCCTCGCCGTTCTCGACGCGCTCGCGGTTATAGGCGGTGAAGGCCTCCCGTGGCATGTACACCTCCCCGCGCACAGCGAGGAAGTCGGGGTAGTCCCCGCGCAGGCGCTGGGGAACGCTGCCGATGGTCCGGACGTTCTCGGTCACGTCCTCGCCGACCGCGCCGTCGCCGCGGGTCGCCGCCCGGACGTACTCGCCGTCCTCGTAGACGACCTCGACGGAGAGCCCGTCGAACTTGGGCTCACAGAAGTACTGTCTCTCGCCGTCGTAGCCGGCGTCGGCGAGCCCCCGCTGGACGCGCTCGTCGAACTCCCGGACCTCGGCGACCTCGCCGCCCTGGTCGATAGAGCCCATCGGCGCGACGTGTTCGACCTCGCCGAGTTCGTCCAGGGGCTCGCCGCCGACACGCTGGGTCGGGCTCCCGTCGGTGTCGAGGTCGAACTCGGCTTCGAGGTCCTGCAGCCGCGAAAAGAGGGCGTCATAGGCCCGATCACCGATGACCGGGTCCGCCTCGACGTAGTAGCGGTAGTCGTGGTAGCGAATCGCCTCGCGGAGCGTGTCGGCCTGTTCGCGGGCTGCGTCCTCGTCCAGTTCCTCGACGGGCGAGAAGTCCGTCTCCGGCGCCTCGACGTAGGGGTTGTCCGGCGGGGTCTGCGCGGCCGTTGTCATGGCCCCGGCTTGTGGCGAGTTCCTATAGAAACCGTCGGTTAGAGGTCCGCGACCGCTTCGATGGCGTCGGTGAGCTCCTTGATGGATTCGACGGTGTGTTCGCCCATGTGGCCGATGCGGAACGTCTGCTCGCCCAGCTGGGAGCCGTAGCCGTTCGAGAACACCATGTCGTACTCCTCGGAGACTTCTTCGATGGTCTCGGCGACGTCGATACCCTGCGTGTTCTCGATGCAGGCGACAGTCTGGGACTCGTAACCCTCCTCGGGGAACATCGCGAAGTGCTCCTCGGCCCACTCGTGGACGTACTCCATCATCTCCCTGTGGCGCTGGTCGCGGCCCTCGTGGGTCTCTTCGAGCATGTACTTCATCTGCTTGCGGTAGGCCAGCATGACCGGAATCGCGGGCGTCGAGTGGGTCTGGCCCTTCCGGTCGTAGTAGTCGAGACAGCGCTGGAAGCCGCCGTACCACGAGGCCTGGTCCCGTTCGAGTTCACGCTCGTAGGCCTCGTCGCTGACGACACAGACGGCCAGGCCGGGCGGCATGGCAAAGGCCTTCTGGGTCGACGCGAAGACGACGTCGATGCCGTGTTCGTCGATGTCCAGGTAGTCGCCGCCGAGACAGGACACCGCGTCGACGACGAAGTAGGTGTCGGGGTACTCGTCGACGATGTCGCCTATCTCCTCGACGGGGTTGCGGACGCCGGTGGAGCTCTCGTTCATCACACAGGCGACCACGTCGTAGTGTTTGTCGCTCTCCTCGAGTTCCTCGCGGATGTCCTCGGGCTTTACGGCCTCGCCCCAGTCGTATTCGAGGCGGTCGACGTCCTTGCCGAGCCGTTCGGCGACGTTGGCGTGGCGCTCGCTGAAGCTGCCACAGGTCGGGACGAGGATATTCTCGTCGACGAGGTTGAGCGTCGAGGCCTCCCAGAACTCGGTGCCGGAGGCGGTGAGGATGATGATCTCGTTGTCGGTGCCGAGGAACTCCTTGGTGTCCTCGACGATGGTCGTATAGAGGTCGGTCATCCGGTCCATCCGGTGGCCGAACATCGGCTGGGCCATCTCGTCGATGACGTCCTCGCGCACCTCCGTCGGGCCGGGGATGTACAGCGTCTTCTCGGGATAATCGCCAGTGTATTCCTGTTTCTTTGTCACGGGAGCCACCTTGGTAGCGGCAGTTACGCGCGGGGCGGCATGGTAGTTTTGATACGACGCTGGCGGTGGCCACATCGGACGGTCAGTTGGAAGCCATTGCCGGGATGTGTCGGATCCGTCCCCGGCGATTCGCCGCAACGTCGTTACACCCGACCGTCTCAGTCGATAGCGCGGGCGATGGCCGACACCACGACGGCGTAGGCCAGCGCCGGCAGGAGGCTGCCAAACGAGAGCCCGCCGGTGCCGGGCACCACGAGCGAGAGCGTCCAGAGGACCAGGGGGGCAACAGCGAGCGCGAGACCGCCCTTCGAGGCCGCCTCGCGAAGCGAGGCCTGTCTGGCGGCGTAGATGCCCGAGCCGACGGCGGCGGCGGCGTAGAACAGCAGCATATTCGGCGGTGTCGCGAAGGGGAGTGTCACCAGTCCGACGATGGCGACGAGGAAGCCGACTGTCGTGGCGTCACTGCTGCCGCCGTCGACCGACTCCTCGTAGTCCGCTTTCTCGGTTGCGCGGTCCTGGACAGGCCGCCCGCTGTCGGCGTCCACCGCGGTCGGAAAGTCCTCCCCGCAGTGCATACACCACGTCGCTGTCGAGCTGACCTTCCCGGCACATGCCGGACAGCGGGGGTCACTGCGCATACAGGGTAGTTCGGTGGGGCGCTGTGTTAGCCGTTGGGGTCGTGGCCAGATTCATAACCGAAGACCCGACAAACAAGGGTATGAGCTGGGTCGATCAGGCGAGGGGTCTCCTCCACAACAACGAGTCGATACGCAAAGAGGTCAGAATCGGGTCGGGTGGCGTGGTCGTAACCAACCAGCGGCTACTTGTGTTCACCCCGGAGCAGCCGGGCGCGAACTTCCGGCAAGTCGACCGGCCGAACGTGGAGTCGGTCGAGCGCCGCACCAGCGGTGACAGGAAGTTCCTCATGCCGGGTCTGAAAGCCGGTATCGTGGGTCTGGTTATGGTTGCGTTCGGGTACGTGTTCAACTTCGACAGCTTCGCCGAGGGTGTCTCCCTGGATAGCGGCACCGGGGCCGCCAGTGCCGTCGGTCTCGGGGGAATACTGGGGCTGATACAGACCGCCATCGAACTGTTCGCGCTGATCGACGAGTTGCTCCGTATCTTCGGCGGCCTGGCACTGGTGGTCAGCGCCGTCGCCCTGGGCGTCTACGTCTGGAGTCGGGAGAACCGAGTGGTCGTCTCGGTCGCTGGCGAGGGCGATATCGAACTGGCAGCGGACGACGATGTAGACGACGCCCTCCTCGACCGCCTGCGGACGGCGATACAGTCAGACGGGGCAGTGCCGGCAGCCACGTCGGGCGGCTTCGTCGAGGCGTCCGCCGAGTCGGAGGGCGACGACTCGCTCGGTGACAGTCTCGACTTCGGTGACGGGACCGCGACCACGGGCCAGGGCGCCGGTGAGTCACTCGACCCAGAACCGGTGTCCTCGGCGACGGTCGAGGGCAGTGAATCGCGCGAATCGGGCCCCGTCGACGGGGACACAGTCGAGAATGTGCTCGACGCGATGGACGACACCGGCAGCGAGAGAACGTCAGACGACGGAGCGCTCGACCTGACGGACCCCAAGGACAGCTGAGACGGGGTCCCGTAGCGTAGTTCCGGATTGTCCCGCCCCTGGAGTCGGTTCATACCGGTACATCACGGCAACGGTCCGTATATGTCGTGACGTTCAACACTGCCGAGCGCCTACCGACGCCCGATGGACCGAGGGAGCGTTCGCCGGCGGGCCACCGAGTTGCCTGACGAGCCGGGCGTCTACCAGTTCGAAGACGACGACGGCCGGGTCCTCTACGTCGGGAAAGCAGTCTCGCTGCGCGAGCGGGTCCGCTCCTACAGCGACCCCCGCAGCCGGCGCATCGCCAAGATGGTCCAGCGGGCGGCGGTGCTCGATTTCGCCGTCACGGAGACGGAGACGCAGGCGCTGTTGCTCGAAGCCAATCTGATAAAACGCCACCGGCCGCCCTACAACGTCCGGCTGAAAGACGACAAGTCCTACCCGCTGGTCCAGCTGACCGACCACGCCGTCCCGCGCATCGAGGTGACCCGCGACCCCGACGACGGCGCGACGGTGTACGGCCCGTTCACCGACAAGGGGCGGGTCGAGACGGCCGTGAAAGCCCTGCGGGAGACCTACGGGTTGCGTGGCTGTTCGGACCACAAGTACTCGAACCGCGAGCGGCCCTGTCTCGACTACGAGATGGGAATCTGCACCGCGCCCTGCACGGGCGAGATTACGGAATCGGCGTACGCCGCCGACGCCGAGAGCGCGAAGCGCTTCTTCGAGGGCGAGGTCGGCGTGCTCGCGGACCCGCTCCGTCGAGCGATGGCCCAGGCCTCGGCGGACCAGGAGTTCGAGCGGGCCGCGAACCTGCGGGACAAGCTGGGGGCCGTCGAGGCGCTCCACGGCGAGGGCGACACCGCCGTCAGCGACGCCGGGAGCGGGGCCACGACAGACGTGCTCGGGGCCGTCATCGAGGGCGACCGGGCCGTCGTCGCGCGGCTCCACGCCGAGGGCGGGAAGCTTGTCGAGCGCGACCGGTACACGCTCGACGCCCCGGACGGCGAGGGCCCGCCGGCGTCTATCGGGCCTTCATCCCGCAGTACTACGCCGAGCGTCAGCTCCCGAGCAGGATTCTCTGTTCCGAGGACCCCACCGACCCGGAGATAGAGCGGTGGCTCGACGCGGAGGGTGTCACGCTGCGAGTGCCCGGCGCCGGCCGGGAGGCGACGCTGGTCGACCTGGCGCTGAAGAACGCCCAGCAACGCGGCGGGCGGACGGACGGCGTCGGCGCGCTGGCCGACGCGCTGGGCATCCCTCGACCGGAACGCATCGAGGGGTTCGACGTGAGCCACGCCCAGGGGAAAAGCGTCGTCGGCTCGAACGTCCTCGCCGTCGATGGTGACCCGGACACGAGCGGCTACCGGCGCAAGAAGCTCACCGAGCGCAACGACGACTACGCCAACATGCGCGAGCTCGTCCGATGGCGGGCCGAACGCGCACTCGAGGGGCGGGACGATCGCCCAGACCCGGACCTGTTGCTCATCGACGGCGGCGACGGCCAGCTCGGGGCCGCCCGGGACGCGCTGGCCGAGACCGGCTGGGACGTGCCATGCGTTGCGCTCGCGAAAGATGAGGAACTCGTGATTACACCGGAACGGGTGCACGACTGGGACGACGACGCCCCGCACCTCCATCTCCTCCAGCGCGTGCGCGACGAGGCCCACCGCTTCGCCGTTCAGTACCACCAGACGCTTCGCGACGAGGTCTCGACGCCACTGGACGACCTCCCCGGAATCGGCCCGGAGACACGCAAGGCCCTGCTCCGTCGGTTCGGCAGCGTCGAGCGCATCCGTGCGGCCGACCGCGGGGAACTGACTGCAGTCGACGGCGTCGGCGCGGCCACAGCGGAGACGATTCAGACACGGCTCTGAGGGCCGCAGTAGCTTCCTGACGGTGGATTCGATGGTCTTCGCTGTGGGGAGGATATCGAGCGCCATAAATTGCATTTCGCGATATAAAATTGCGTTCACGGGCGCCAGTCGGCACAGACAGCCACCTCGACCCCGACAGCAGAGCCGCGGTCCGAACTCGGTGGCAGATATCGGCAGTGTCACCGCCGATAGCTGCCGGTCCAGGCATTTGCGTTCGATATTGTCACCAGTTTCTCAGGACCAGCATGGTGTGCCATAGGATGCCTTTAGGCAGGTTACAGGTGAAGTTGTCTCGTGTCGACCGTGTCAAAATCAGAGACGGATACGAAGTTGGGTCACGCTCTCGAAGCGCTGTCGGACCGCTACCGGCGGGAGTTGCTGCTGGCGCTTCTCATAGAGAATCCCCAGGACGACGACGACAGGGACCCACTGGATATCATCGAACCGCCGGAGGAACCCGACGTGCTCGAAACGGAACTGTTCCACAAACACCTCCCGAAACTCGAGAGCATGGGCTACATCGAGTGGGACCGGAACACCGGGCAGATAGCGACGGGCCCGGACTGGGAGGACATCGCGCCAGTCGTCGAACTCATCGCCAACCACCAGGACGAGCTGCCCGAAGACTGGGTCTAGCGGACGAACTGCGCGAGAACGGGGGCCAGACGGGTCACGTTTCGGGGGAGCCGAACTCCTCTTGTTCCTCGATCGCTGCGACCAGTGAATTGTCCACGAGCGACACGATAGCGCGCCGCAGGCGCTCGGTCACCGCCTGGTCGGAGATGTCGAACTCGTCGGCCAGGTCCTGCGTGGATATCTGCCGGGGCAGCGAGTAGTAGCCGCCCCGCACCGCCCGAACCAGCGTGTCCCGCTGGCGCTGTGTCAGCCCGTAGAACGGCCCGCTCTCGGGTCGGGTCGGGTTGTAGATGCGACCGACTTCCAGCGAGATACCCGCCTCAGAACAGTACTCCTTGAAATCGCTCAGGGCCCCGTGAGAGTGAAATCGGAGCTCGAACTCCCACGTGTCCGGGCCGCCGGTGGCGCCGAGCAGATGGGCCCGCATCTCTTCGATGCCGGTAAACAGGCGGTCCTGGGAGACGTCCCAGTCGAGCGCGAACAGCGTCCGGTCCTCGTACGAACTCACCTTCTGGATGTCTTGCACGGTGGGGTGGCGCTGTACCGCCTCCCTGAACGCCCTGCTCTCCTCGGTGCCGTGGATAGTGAAGAAGGGCACAGCCTGTTCCCCGAGCGGGACCAGATTCTCGAGGACGATGCTCCGTCCACCGGATACATCTAGAATCTGTCCCAGTTCAAATGCGTCAGCGGGGACACGCAGATGCGCGATAACGCTCATTTCGTATTGCTTTGCCTGTTACGGGTAAATATAGGTGGCATGGTTGACCAACCTAGGAATTTTGCATGATATATCATGCTTACCGGCAGACCTCCGGGTATGAACGACGACGACAAATCGGCAATCACTATCACGAGTCCCGACCAGTTCGAGGCCGCCATCGTCGAACCGGCCATCGAAGCGGCGGTCGACGTCCGCGGTGCCTGGGAGTTCCAGACCCGCGGCTCGACCTACGACTGGAGGGCAACGTCATCGAGCTGGCGAAACAATTCGACGACGAAGAGAGCTAATACTGCTGCTGTATAGACCGACAGTTACTGCTATCCGGGAGTGACGAATATCGGCACGAACGTCGAGCCACAAGTCTACGGTCATTGCGTGCTGACGACTGTGTTTTGGTACAGCTTCAGAGTGTGAACAGCCAGAAAGCCCCGACTGGCTGAACTCGGGGTGGTTCGAGAGAGCACCGCTCTCTCGTCATCCCGAAAATCTTCGATTTGCGGACGAACTCGCTGTGCTCCTCACTGCGTTGCGGTGCTTGCGTCGTCCGCCGTCGCTCAGCCAGCCGCCCCTTTCAGTCCCACCCGGAGCCGGTTGCTCAGCCGGCATGGGCGGGACTGGGGGCTTTCTGGCTCTCGGTATCAATCGCTGCGCAATCAAATGCGACCATCCCAACCGACCCAAGCGATTTTTCCGGTCCACACGTAGCGGTCAGCATGGCTCTCGGGCGACGGCTCGTGCTGGGGCTGGTGGGACTGGGGACGCTCGTCACCTATCTCCTCGCCGGCGTGGTCGGCTACCGGCTGCTCAGCCTGCTGTGGGCCCAGCGGCCGTCACCGGCGGTCGTCGTCGCCATCGTGCTGGGCACGGCGGTGCTCTTTGGCGTCCTGAGCTACTGGACCGGAACGGCACGGCTCAAGCGGTCCCTCGACGCGGTGGTGTTGCCACGCTCGCGGGCGCCGGCGCTGTACCGGCGATACGACCGGCTGACCGACCGGATGCGGGCCGGCGAGCCGTCGCTGCTGGTGGCGCGCCTGCCGGTGCCCAACGCCTTCGCCGTCGGCGGACCCGGCGGGGCCATCGTCGTCGACCGGCGGCTCTTTGCCCTGCTGTCGCTCGACGAACTGGAGACGCTGCTGGCCCACGAACTCGCGCACTTCGAGCGCCGTGACGCCCTGGTCCAGACGCTGGGGTACAGCCTCACCCAGAGCGTCGTCGGGGTCGTCGGCATCCTGCTCTTCCCGGTCGTCGTGCTCACCGGCGGCATCGCGCGGGGGTCGCCCTGCTCCGTGGCGACCCGGAGTCGTGGTCCCAGTCGTGGCTCGGGCGGACCCACCGCGGCGCGCTGGGCGCCATCGCGCTGGTGGGCTTTGCGGTGACACTGCTCGTCCTGTCGTACTCCAGACGGCGCGAGTGGGCCGCGGACGACCGGGCCGCGACGGTGACGGGCAACCCCCTGGCGCTGGCGCGGGCGCTGGGGAAGATAGAACGCGCCTCGACGCCGGACCTGGGCCCGCTGACGCCGCTGTACGTCCACGGGACCGAGGAGAATCCGCTCTCGCGGCTGCTGTCGACGCACCCGCCGATGGACGCTCGTATCGAGCGGCTCAGAGAGCGGGCGCGACAGCGCGTCTAGGTGTCGAGCAGCGACGCCAGCGTCCGGCGCAGCTCCCCGGTCGTCGGGCTCTGGGGGACCTGTGCGAGCAGATCCTCTCGCAGCGCCGAGAGCGCCCCGTCGACGCCGAGGCCCCCCAGTCGGTGGCCGTGTTTCAGCGCAATGCGTGGCGAGACGTCGAACAAGAGGTCCTGCTTGCCGATGGTCGAGTGGGTGATGACCAGCGCCTCGACCGCGCTGTCGACGAAGGCCGACCGCTCCCCGTCGGTCCCGACGCCGTCGAGCGCGGCCGAGAGGAGCCCTTCGAGACGGTCGGTCCGCTCGGAGAGCGCGGGCGGAGCGGCGAGCGTCGTCGTCCCGTCGGGGTGTTCGGGGGTCATGCTCTCCCGGGGCGCATACGAGAGCGTGGCCCCGCTGACCGGCGCCGTCGCGTCCGGCAGCGGCGACGTGAGCCGCTTCGAGGGCCGGGTGTCGGTGAAGACGACGTGCAGGTTCGCCGGGTCACCGGCGGCCTCGTCACCCTCGGCGGGCTGGTCGTATCCCCGCCACAGCGCCTCCCGGAGCGTCCCCGGCACCGGGCCGGTGTCGCCCCGTAGTTCGACGTGGAGCACGACCGGCCCCTCGCCGCTCCGGTCCAGGACCTGCCAGAGCGTGTCGACGCTGTCCCGGGCGAGCGGCGACAGTCGGTAACAGGGGCACTCGCGTGCATCGGCGAGCAGCCGCGCCAGTGCAAGCCCGCGCCAGCCGGTCAGGTCGGCGACGTACACCCACGGGAGGGCGTGGACCGGGCCGAGCGTCGTGTCGCCAGCCGTCGCCTCGAGCGTCCCCGGCACCAGGTCGAGGTACGCGTCGAGCGTCCCCATCTCGGGAGCGAAGTAGTCCGCGACCGCCGCGGGGAGCGCCGTCTCGACCGTACAGTGGGGCGGGACCGATTGCATATGCGCGACCTTCGGCTGTCGGGCGGAAAACACTGGCGCGGCGGCCATACGGCGAGCGAGCAGCCACAGTTTCGAATTCCGCGTGGGCCGGCCAGTCGCCGACCAGACCGATTCGATATTGCGTAATGTGGTTTATCACACGATAGCCGGGAAGCGGCTATGGAACGCCTCAGTGGTCCCGAAAGCGTCTCAGACCTCCGAAAGCTCCGACCTGACCAGCGAAGCCACGGCGTCGGGGTTCTCCCGGGGCGCCCAGTGGGCGCAGTCCTCCAGCACCGTCAGCTCGGCCTCGGGAACCCGGTCGGCGGCCCGCCGGGCCCACACCACCGGAAACAGCTCGTCGTGGGCGCCGTGGATGAACTGCGTCGGCATCGAGAGCTCGCTGAATCTGTCGGTGAAGGTCGTCCGGTAGCCCTCGCGGGTGACCTCTGCGTCCCGGAACCGCCGGAACGCCGCCCCGGCCGTGGGCCGCTGTACCTCCCGGTAGACCGCGTCGACGGCCGCCGGAGGCAGGCTGTCGAGATCGTGGACGATACCGTCCAGACTCGCACTCGTGAGTCGGCGACTCCGCCGGAAGGCGGCGATGGCCAGTTTGTTGAACACCTGGACACGGGCGAGAAGGTACGATAGGAGCCCGTTCGGGAGCTCCCGCCCCAGTCCGTAGGGGTCGATGGGAATCAACCGGTCGACCAGGTCGGGCCGGTCGAGGGCGACCTGTATCGCCACGCCGCCGCCCATAGAGAGCCCGACGAGCGTCACTGGCCCCAGGCCGAGTTCCTCGAGCACGTCAGCGACGACGCCCGCGTGGCGCGGTATCGAGTACGGACCCGGCGGCAGGTCGCTCTCGCCGTAGCCAAGCAGGTCCGGCGCGACAACGTGGTGGTCGGGCGCGAGCCGGTCGATGACCGGCGGCCAGGAGACGCTCGCGGCGTCGATGATACCGCCGTGGAGCAAGACGACAGGCGACCCGTCACCGGCCTCGCGATAGTGGATTCGGGGCCCGTCAATCGTGACAGTGCCGTCTGTTACCATACTGAGACTATCTGTCCCACACACTGAAGCATTTCGCCGTCTGGATAGCAGAAAGCGCTGTTCGCCGTCGAATCTGTGTTTCGGGCGAGAGTGGTGGTAAACTCCTTTTCGCTATATCAAATGGCACTGGTCGCCGCCGGGACAGCGCTGCCAGAGTCGGTCCGACAGCGTGCCTGGCGACGAAACTGCGTGTGCATCCCACGGCATATATGTCAGTGTAGGACAATATCTCGGTGTGGTTCCGCCCCCACGACTCGGCCGAGCACCCCACCGCCGGGGGTCGCGTCCACAACCGACTCGCACCCGCAGGGACCCGACGGCCGGTCGACAGAGTGCCCAGAGCGCCACGCCGCGTACCGGCGGGTCCGTCTCGCGGTCCAGCGTCGCCGGCGACCGGTCGCGTCGGGACGGCCGCGACCCGTATCGACCGGGACGCGGGGGCCACCGGTGACCCTTCTGCCTCTCCTCGCCGGCCTGTCCCTGCTCTGTCTCGCGATTGCCGACCTCCTCTGGACGACGCTCTGGGTCGAGGGAGGCGCGGGGCCGCTGACGGCCAGAGCGATGCGGTGGACCTGGCACGGCGTCCGCCTGGTCGGCCATCGCCGTCGGCACCTGCTGACGGTCGCTGGCCCGGTCGTCCTCCTGCTTTCCATCACGCTCTGGCTCGGCTTGCTGTGGGCCGGGTGGACGCTCGTCTTCGCCGGCGTCGAGGACGCTATCACCGACACGCTCGGCCCGGGCCCGATATCGTGGACCGAGCGGCTCTACTTCGTCGGCTACTCGCTTTTCACTCTGGGGAACGGTGATTTCGCCCCCCGGGACGGCCTCCCACAGATGCTGACCGTTCTCACGACCGCCAGCGGGATGCTGTTTATCACGCTCATCGTCAGCTACGTCATCTCGGTGCTCGACGCCGTCACGCAGAAGCGCGCGCTGGCCAGTTCCGTCAGCAGTCTCGGACAGCACGGCGAGGCTATCGTTCGGACGGCGTGGGACGGTGAGAACTACTCGGCGCTCGAACTGCCGCTTTCCTCGATAACGTCGGACATCAACGAACTCACGACGAACCACCAGGCCTACCCGATACTCCACTACTTCTACACCGACGACCCAACGTTCGCGACGGTCCGCAGTATCGCGGTGCTTGACGACGCGCTGACCATCCTGCAGTTCGGAACCCCGGCCCCACACCGACCCGCGGCCGCGGTCGTCCAGAGTGCACACCGGAGTGTCGGGACCTATCTCGACACGGTCGGGTCGTCGTTCGGCCACAGCGCCGACACGGCACCCGACGTGCCCGACCTGTCGACCCTTCGCGAGGCCGGTGTCCCGACTGTCGAGGACGGACAGTTCCGCCGGTCAGTGGGCGACGTGTCTGCCCGGCGCAAGCAGTTGCGCGGGCTCCTCGACGCCGACGCCCGCAAGTGGCCGGTGGCCGAGGAGTGACCCGCGCGGCTGGCCCGCCCGCAGCGACGGGTCCCACCGGTCGCCGTCGTCGTGCAGCCCCACCGGGCCAGTGTGAACGACGTTAACAACATCGAAGCCACATAGGTAGATACGATGGACAGACGTGCGTTCCTCGCCACTGGCGGGCTGACACTCGCCGGGGCACTCGCGGGGTGTAGTTTCGGCGACAGCGGCCGACAGACTGACACTGCTGACGGCGACGTCGAAGTCGAAACCGTCGCCGAGGGGCTGGAATCACCGTGGAGTATCACGCCGCTTTCCGACTCGTCACAGCTCCTGGTCACCGAGCGGGTCGGCCGCGTGTCGCTGGTCGAGCGGGACTCGGGCACGGTCACGGCCGTCGACGGGGCCCCCGATGTCTACGTGTCGGGCCAGGGCGGGATGCTCGATTCGACGCTCCACCCCGAGTACCCGGACGAGCCCTGGGTGTACCTGACCTACTCCGGGGCCAACGACAGCGGCGAGTCAGCCACCCATCTGGGTCGGGGTCGGCTGAACGTCGGGCAGGCCCGATTCGAGACGTTCGAACAGCTCCACGTCGCCGAGCCGTTTGTCGACTCCGACGCGCACTTTGGCTCCCGCGTGGTGTTCGGGCCCGACGGGCTGGTGTACGTGACCGTCGGTGACAGACAGTTCAAGGACTTCGGCCCGGACCACGTCGCCCAGGACACGACCAACGAGCTCGGGACCACGCTCAGACTGACGCGAACGGGCGAGGTGCCCGACTCCAACCCCTTCGTCGACGACCCGGACGTGGTCGACGCTATCTTCAGCTACGGCCACCGCAACGCCCAGGGGATGACGGTCCACCCCGAGACGGGCGCTATCTGGCAGGCCGAGTTCGGCGAGCAGGACGGCGACGAAATAAATATCCTCGAAGCGGGCGCGAACTACGGCTGGCCGGTCGCCGACGAGGGCTGTACCTACGGCGAGGGCGAGCCCATCGGCGTCAGCCACGAGGACCGCGAGGACGTCGTGGGCCCGGTGTACTCGTGGCCGTGTGGCTCGGGCGGGTTCCCGCCCAGCGGCGCGACGTTCTACACCGGCGACGCCTTCCCCGACTGGCAGGGCGACCTGCTCGTCGGCGGGCTCGCCTCGCAGTATCTCGCCCGGTTCACCGTCGACGGCCAGGCAGTCGAGGAAGCACCGGGACTGCTCGAGGGGCGGGACTGGCGGATACGCGACGTCGTCGTCGAACCCGACAGCGGCCACCTGCTGGTGATTGTCGACTCCCCCGACGCGCCCGTCGTGCGGCTCCGTCCGGCCTGACGCAGTCTCGATACGGCCGACGACTCGTGCGCCCGGGACGGCTTACACCCGCTGACGGAGCGCCCACACGTCCGCGGTCGGGTCGAGGTTGCTCGGCTCGGCCCCGCGCTCGGTCAGGATGCCGGTGTGATACAGCATCGCCTTCAACTGGAAGACGGTCGGGGCGTGGTAGCTCCGGCCCTCCCGCAGCGGCGCCGGGCGGAGGTCGCCCTCGGCCGTGAGCGTCCGGGCCCGGACGTCGTCGTCACCGCGCAAGAATAGTTCGACGGTGAAGGTCGGATGCACCTCGTGGAGATACCGGACGAGTTCGACCAGCGTCGGCCGGTCGAACCCGTCGGCGTGCAGGGTCTGGAGCTCCTCGACCAGCAGTTGCGTCGCCGGATAGGCGAACACGACCCGTCTGGCGAGGTCGGCCCACGCCGGCGCGAGGTCGTAGAAACACTGTGCAGAGCGATACCACTCCTCGAACTCGCACAGCGCGCCCTCGACGTCCCCGTAGCGGGCTATCGCGAACCGGACGACCTCCCGGCCAAGCGGCGTCAGTTCGACACCGTCGGGCCGCTCCGCGACGAGGTCGAGAAACGCCGCCCCGCGGCGGGCGTCGTCGAAGGCACGGACGACTTTGTGGTCCGCCAGCAGCCGCTCGGTCGGCCCGTCGGCGTAGTGGGCCAGCGGATAGCCAAGGTAGTTCTTGGGATGGTTCAGGCCGAACGATTTGTCGGCCACTCCCTGTGCACTCGCCTGGAACCGAATCGCGGTCGCCTCGTCGGTCGCCCGGTTCCCCACGACGCGGGGCCGCTCGACCGGCTCGACGCGTCCCGAGGCGTCGACGCCCAGCACGCCGACGTTGAGTTGCCGGGCGAGCGTGCGGTCCGTCTGCGAGACCGCGTCGGCCGGCACGGCGACGTAGGCGGCGTTGGCCTCGTTCAGCCGGTCGTACGCCTGGACGATACCCCGCTCAGTGTCGACCCCACGGTCGGTGACGCCCTTGGCCTCGACGGCGACCAGCGGCGCGCCTCGCCCAGCCGGTCGACGGCGAGCAGCTCCGGCTCCAGCGTCCGGACGCCGACGAGGTCCGGATAGCCACTCCCCACACGGACGTGGTTGAACGGGGCGAGCGTCTCCCTGACCGACGCTTCGATGGCCTGCCCGGCCAGCCACTCCCCGCCGGCGAACTGCGTATCGACGACGGCGTAGGTTCCCGACTGGTCGTCCTCGGGAAAGAGCCGCCGCTTCGCGTGGGCGAGCACTTGCGGTTCCGAGAGCGCGGCGCTCGACATGCACCCACCATCGGGAAGGCCCGTAATGAACGTTGAGGATGGGTCGGGGCCGAGAATCGACGGAATGGCGCAGGTAACGTCGTACTGGAGCGCAGGTAGCCCGTCGTCGCAAATGTGTGGCCGATACATACCGAACAAGCGTATAAGATGAACTCCGGCGTTGGTGATGGTACACGGTACCATGAAACACAAACAGATGGCAGTACTCCGGAAAGAATGCGCTGGCGGGAACGACCGAGCGTGCGCGACGCTTGAACAAGTGTGCGAAAGCGGCCGCGACGAAGCCTGTCAGTACATTCCCCGAACGGAGTATCGCGTCCCTCGACCGAACCGACGCCTGCGACGGATTATTGGAGCGAGTCCCACGACACCACGCGAACCGACAGCGTTCCATACAGTTAGCCGCCCTGGCTCTCGCCCGTCGCGAGTCCGTCGAGGACCGACCGAATCTGTGCCAGTCTATCGCTCTGGCCGTCGATACCATGGCGCTGGGCGAGATACTGGGGGTCGTTGTAGGCCACCATGGTCTGCCCGTCGTCGCCCCACACGAGCAGCTTCTGTGGGAGGTCGATAGCGACCGTCCTCGACGCCTGCATCAGCGGTACCCCCACGGCCGGGTTGCCGACGAGCAACAGCGTCGTCGGGGGCAGTTCGGCGTCGACCGACGCCGCGTTGCCAGCGTGGTCGATAGTCGTCAACAGCGTCAGGTCACTCGCCTCGATATCGGCTGTAATCCGGTCGACGGTCGACTCGACGCTCCCCTCGGCAGTGACTGTGACGAGGCCGTCGTCGCCCGATTCCGGCGTGTTCGTGTCTGTCTCATTCTGGGTCATGGTCTCTGGCGCCGTCCGCGATGGGGACGACAGCCCACTGCTACCGCCCTCCGTCGAGCAACCCGCGAGCCCGGCGAGGCCGCCAGCGCCGAGTAGCCACAGCAGTGTCCGTCTCTCCATCGAGTCGTACTATCGCCTCACTGACACATATTACTTACCCAACATTTAGGCGAGAGGGCAACCGGTGCTGGCGGCCAAAGAGTGTGAAGTCAGATGGGCCCTGCCGGGGATACTCCAGAACGTGCTAGACCGTCAGCTAGCTTTACAGGACTATTAGACGGTCCAAAGCCCGCGATTAGCAACGCTCGTATTGCTGTGTAGTTCACTACAGCAAGCAGTCGCCGGCACTACAGAATCAAGCTACGTATGGCGATTCACCACAGCCATCAACACCAATCCGTCTCACTCGTCTTCGAGTGCGGCGTAAATCTCAGCGTGGCGGCGTCCGTCTAGTTTCCCCATTTCGAGGGCGATTTCGCGGCGTTCCTCGTCACTCTCGGCAGCCTGATACCGCTCGTACAACTGGCGAACCTCGTCGTCGACCGCCGTCGAGGAATCGGTGCTGGACGCCATTGTTCAATTGTACTCGGTGTGTCCGTTTATCAGTTGTGACCGGCACAGGCGCGGAAGTAGATGACTGCAGTGTCTATGTCGACCGCGGCTTCGTCGGTTGCGAACCGATGTAAGAGGGCTCGAATTTCGTCACCATAGTCGAACGTGTAGCCGTTCAGCATGTAGAAGACGACTACCGTTCGGAGTGCTGTTCGTTTGTTCCCGTCGACAAAGGGATGCTCCGCAACGAGCAGCCGCATCAGATGGACCGCTTTCTCGTGGATCGTCTCAGGAACCTCTCCGAAGAACCCCTCCGAAACGTACTGCAGTGCGGTTCCAACCGCGTCCTCCGACCGAACTCCCGGTTCTGTGGCGTCACCTTCTGCCACGATCTGCTCGTGAAGACCGATGATGAGTTCGACAGAGGGATACGCGATGTAGCTGGTCACACACTCGACTTTTCCACGCTCCTCGTTAACCGTTTCTCAACTGCCGAAGGGAGTCGTTCCAGGCGGCACTGGCGATGCTCGACCGGTCGTACGACGACCGCAGCATCAGATACCGGGGGACGGAACGGCGACGATCACGAGTTTCTACGACACCGAATGCGGACAACTTTCGTTTTTACACAGGAATGAACGCGGGGTCAACGTGGTTCAGTCGGCCAGTCGTATCGAAGTAGTCGTGGAAGTCCTGGTACAGCTCGGTACACTTACCCGATACGTCATAGCGGAGCGTGTGGAAATCGCCGACGACAGCACAGTAACGCTGGGCGCGCGTGAGTGCGACGTTGAGTCGCCGTGGGCCGTCGACATCTCGCCCGAGAAAGCCGATCTCGCCGTCGCTGTTGCTGCGGACCAAGGAGAGTAGTATCGCGGACTTCTCGCCACCCTGGAAAGAGTCGATGGTGTCGACGGTGATGTCGTCGGCCGCCGCGACGTGGTCGTCGAGCAGGTCTGAGACAAGGCGGACGTGAGCGGAGTAGGGTGTGATGACACCGATTTCGCTGGCTGGAACCTCATCGAGAAGCTCCTGAACGAGGTGGACGACGAGCCGTGCCTCCGTCTCGTTAGCCCGGGAGTGATCGTCGATGTCGACCGACCCGCCGACGTTGTACCCCTCGATGGCCGGTCGGTCGGGAAGCGGGTCGATGGTTCTCCCGTTGCGGAGCGTTCGGTCGTAGAACTCGCGGTTGGAGAAGTACGCGATGTCGCGGTGCATCCGGTACTGCGTTTTGAGTTGCAGGCCGACACCCTCGTAGACGCCACCAGTGGCGTAGAGGTGCTCGAACAGCGACAGCCCATAGCTCGATTCCGGCGGGTCCTCCGTCGCGCTGAACGGCGGGAGCTGCCGGTGGTCGCCGGCCAGCACGACGCGGTCGGCACGAACCAGCGGGATGCACGACGCCGTACACGTCGACTGCGTGGCCTCATCAAGGACGAGTAGGTCGAAGTCGCGCGGGATAGTGGCTGCGCTGCTGTTCGTCGCGGCCACGACGTCGGCTCGGTCCTCGACGTCGGCGTACCCCCGGCGGACGAGCGACGAGCGGGACCGATTCGCGTTGACGCGGTCGAGGACGAACTCGCCGTCGCCGTGTTGCCCGTGGGCGTGCAGTGACTGCGCGTCGAGGTCGTTCGACGTGGAGCCCCCGAGCAGGAGATTGTCGAGCGCCTGGTTCGAGTCGGCACAGACGAGGACGTCTTCGCCGGCGTCGACGGCACGGCGAACGATCTCGACGAGGGTCCGAGTCTTTCCGGTTCCGGGCGGCCCGTGGATACAGAACAGATCGTCGGCAAGCAGTGCGTAGTCGACAGCGAGCTGCTGTTCCTGGTTCAGTTCGGTGTCGAAGGGGTCGCTCTGGGCGGCCGCCTCGTTCGAGAACGTCACCGGGCGCTCGCCAGCGAGGATTTCCCTGGCCGAGTCAGTTCGGAGTTCAGCGATGGCGTCTAGTTCCCGATCGAACGGGACCGGGTTCAGCAGCGCCGACAGCCCGAACTCACCGCCGTTTTTCAGCGTGCTTCCAACAGCCGCGGACTCGGCGACGCTGCTCCAGTCGACGGTAAGCCACAGCGTGAGTCCGCGGATTCGATCGACAGTTGCAGGGATGGGAAACGCGTCACTCGTCGCGCCCTCGTGTCCGTGCAAGAGCACCTCGTTGCCCTGGTAGATGCCGAACTCGTTTTCGACGAAGTACGCCCACTGTCCGTCTCGCTTGTCCTGACGTGACTGGTCGAGGTCGACGCGGAATTTGTACATACCATCGTCCTGGCCGCGACACGAGAGCGAGGGAATCGCTGTCTCATCCCGGGCACACAGGGCTCGCGCCGACGCGTTCCGTGCGAGTTCCCGGTTTCCATCCCGCGTCGCGTCTCGTTCCGCCCGCACGTAGGCCTCGAACTCGTCCAGCAGCAGCCCGGGGTTAGTCGGATTCCGTGGCGCTTCCTTGTCGTCGAGCGGGGAGTCGTACCCCGGCGGATACGTGTTCGGGAGATAATCGGAGTGCCAGAACCGAATCCGTGTCGCCAGTTCCGTCTGGCCGAACTCCGCCGCAGGCACCGGTTCGTAGTCGCCGTCCCGTTCGACCAGGAAAATCTCCCCACGAACCTCGTGATTGGTGTAGGCGACGTACTCGTCGGTCGGGACTGCGCTGTCGGGTTCGTGCAGCGGGATGCAAATCCAGTCCCGGTCCGGATGGGAAAGCGAGTCGTGATGCGCAGCAAACGCCGCGATAGGTCGGACAGGAGTCGTGTTATCTGTCGGGTCGAGGTCGCTCGCGTCCGTTGCCACGAGCGACGCGCTGTCCGGTGAAAACTGACTCACGGCGTGTTCGAACAGCAGTGACATCTAGCGTGTACTGTATGTGGGACAGTGATATCTTATAAAGTGTTGTCTTGACGCTGCTCAGAACATACTCGAAGTCTCGTTCGTGACCCTCGAGCCAAATCACACTATGTCCGACTAGATTTAGAGTCTATGTACGCTGAGCGGCTATGGGCTCAACAAACGACGATAGGACTCGAAAAAAGAGTCTGTCGACACGCGAGAGCCCAGACTCTGTAGACAATATCAGTGCCAGTAGATAGTAAAACAGGGTATAGAACCGCTGAGATCCGGGAAATAGTTAGCTAAGAACCCTGCAGATTTTGCATGAGCACCCATGGGCCCTGCCGGATTTGAACCAGCGCTCAATCGGTGTCCCACGCCGACGGTGGTCACCGCGGGCGATATGAGCCGATCGCTTTAACCAGACTAAGCTAAGGGCCCTCAGTTCGGTATTCTTGGGTCCGACTCTTTAGTTTGTCGGGTCGTATCGCTTCGCGGTCTGTGACTCCTCGTCGCGAGCCCGGGCTCTCCGCGTATTCTTCGACGACGTTGTTCGGAGCCAGAGCTTCTCACGTGTTGTCGTCGAAAGAAGTACGCCACCGCCAGGGCTCGAACCTGGGACAACCTGGGTAACAACCAGGTGCTCTACCAACTGAGCTACGGCGGCTCGCACTCGCCAGTAATCCGAGTTGGTAATTAGGGCTTTCGCTTCGGTCGTCCATCGACACGCTTTCACGCACTCTCGGAGAAGCCACGGACAATGAGTGACGAGTTCGACGCCGTCGTCTCGCGGGTTCGCGAGCGGGTCTCCCCGAGCGAGACGGAGCGCGAGCGGTTACAGCGGGCCGCGGCGACGGTGATGGAGCGGGCACGCGAGGCGGTCGCGGACCTCCCGGTCGACGCGGAGGTACTCCAGGTCGGGTCCACAGCGCGTGGGACGTGGACCGCGGGGGACCGCGACGTGGACGTCTTCGTCGCCTTCCCGCCCGACCTGGAACGGTCGGAGCTGGAGGCGTACGGACTGGAGGTGGGTCACGCCGTCCTCCCCGAGGGTCACGAGGAGTACGCGGAACATCCCTACGTCGTCGGGGCGGTCGACGGCTACGCTGTCGACCTGGTCCCGTGTTACGCCGTCGACGACGCGACGGCCATCCAGTCGGCTGTCGACCGGACGCCGTTCCACACGCGGTATCTGGCGACCCGGCTGGACGACGAACTCGCGGGCGAGGTCCGTGTCACCAAACAGTTCCTGAAAGGTATCGGCGTCTACGGCAGCGACCTCCGGACGCGGGGATTCTCGGGCTACCTGACGGAGCTACTCACGGTCGAGTACGGCGGGTTCCGGGAGTTCGTCGCGGCGGCGGCCGACTGGCACCCACCGGTGAGATTCGACCCCGAAGCCCACGGGACCACCGAGTTCGACGACCCGCTCGTCGTGGTGGACCCGACCGACCCCGACCGCAACGTCGCGGCAGTGTGTTCGGCGGACAACGTCGCTCGCCTGCAACACTACGCACGGGCGCTCCTGTCCGACCCGCGCGAGTCGCTGTTCGAGCCGAGCGAGCCGGCGGCCTACGGCGCCGAGGCCGTCACCGCCGCCGTCAAGCGCCGCGGGACCACGCCGGTCGCGGTGCGCTTTGCCAGGCCCGACGTGGTCGAAGACCAGCTCTGGCCCCAGCTCAGAAAGTCCCTGACGGGGCTGACCGAGGAACTCGACCGGCGGGGATTCGACGTGTTCCGGTCGACGGCGCTGGCGACAGATAGTGCGGGCGGGAGTGACAACCCGCACGCGACAGATAGTGCGGGCGGGAGTGACAACCCGCACGCGACAGACGGGGCAGACGCCGACCTCGCTGGCGCGGCCGCCCTGCTCGTCGAACTGAGCGTCGCCGAACGCCCGGCCGTCGAGCGCCACGAGGGGCCGCCGGTCCACGTGCGCGAGCACGCAAGCGGGTTCTACGACACTTACGCCGACGACCCCGACGTGGCGGGCCCCTACATCGACGGCGACCGCTACGTCGTCGAGCGGCCCCGCGAGTTCCAGCGAGTCGAGGCGTTCCTGGACAGCGACGCGCTGCTGTCCGTGCGTCTGGGTCCACACGTCGAATCGGCACTGGAAGACGGATACGAGGTGCTGGTCGGTTCGGATATCGCGACACTCGCAGACACGTTCGGCGTCGACCTGGCGGCCTATTTCGAGCCGAATCCCTGAGCGGCGACCTCGTCGAGCACCTCGCGGGCCGCCTCGCTCACGTCGTCGTCGGGGGCGACCGGCTGGTAGCCGTCGAAGACCTCGTGGACCATCTTGATAGAATCCGAGAGCGTGTCGAGTCCGTAGCCACCCTCCAGCACGAAGCCCAGGCCGGCGTCGCAGTCGTCGGCCAGCTCGACCATCCGCTGGGTCATCACCCCGTACCCCTCCGTACTCACTTGCATCCGCGAGATGGGGTCGTGTTCGTGGGCGTCGAAGCCGGCACTCACCAGCAGGAGGTCCGGGTCGTAGTCGGCGATTGCGGGCGCGATGACCTCGTCGATAGCGGCCAGATAGTCGGCGGTGTCGGCGCCGGGCTGATAGACGACGTTGACGTTCGTTCCCTCACCGTCGCCGACGCCCGTCTCGTCGATATCGCCGGTGCCGGGGAAGAGACCGTCCTCGTGGATGGAGGCGTAGAACACGTCGCCGCGGTCGTAGAAGATGTCCTGTGTGCCGTTGCCGTGGTGGACGTCCCAGTCGAAGATGGCGACGCTGTCGGCCCCCTGGTTCAGGGCGGCTTGTGCGGCGACGCCGGCGTTGTTGATGAAACAGAAGCCCATCGCGTCGTCGCCGACGGCGTGGTGGCCCGGCGGTCGACCGAGCGCGAAGGGAGTCTGTCGGGCCCGAACGTCGGGACCGGCCTCTTGGGCGGCCCAGACGGCAAGGCCCGCCGAGGCCAGCGCGGCGTCCCACGTCGCCTCGACGGCGACCGTGTCGGCGTCCCAGTGGCCGCCGCCGTCGTCGCAGTACTCGCGGAACTCCTCGATGTAGTCGGCGTCGTGGACCTCCCGAACGACGTCGATGTCCGCGTCGTCGGCGGCGACGTAGTCGACGCCGTGGCACTCCTTCAGGGCGCGTCGGACCGCCCGGAGTCGGTCGGGGCTCTCGGGGTGGCGCTCGCCGGTGTCGTGGTCGAGACAGACCTCGCGGTAGCCGAAGTTCATTCAGTAGTACTTGGCGAGTTCGAAGTACGTCTCGACGTCTGCTGCCTTGACCGTCCGCCGGTCGGCGTGGCGGGCGAGGTCGGCGGCGGCGGCAGCGACGTCGTCTGCGAACGATTCGAGGATATCGGCAAGCGCAACCCGGGCGTCCATCGCGACGCGGTAGTCGTCGTCGATGTCGAGGCGGGCGATGCGGTCGACCGGCGCGACCGGGAGCTCGAGACCGTCCTTGTCGGGGACGCCCTCGACGCCGAAGTCCGAGGGCATCAGCGTCTTGCGGCCGTCACGCGTCGCTTCCTCTGCGGCCGTGGTGGCGAGGGCAGCGCCGCGGTCCTGGATTCTGCGTGCCAGTTCCTCTGCCGCGCCAGCACTCACCCGCAACCCGTCCGCGTTCCGTCGGATGACCGCATCGACGGGCGCGAACGGAAGCTCGACGCTCATACCCACAATCGGGAGTGTTGCGGTCTTAAGAGTTTCCGTAGCGTCGTTTCCGTCAGAACACGTCGTCGGCGTCCAGTCGGCCGTCATCGACGACCCCGCGGACGGTGACTTCCTGGCCGAGTTGGACGCGTTCGCCCGTCTCGACGCTCATCGTCTGCTCGCCGTCGTCCAGTACGACCGGGTCGCCGGTCTGGACGACGGTGCCGGTGAATTCGACCTGTTCGGCGGCCTGTGCGCCACTGCTGGCGCCGGCGGCGTCGGACGTAGCGCCCCCGTCGGTGCCCGCCGCTGCCGTCGACTCGACGCCGGTGTCGCCCTCGTCGCCGCCGTCGCCAAAGGAGGACAGCCCGGCGTGCTGGTCGTCTGCCTGTTCCTCGGGCGTGGGCGCGGGGCTCGCGCCGTCGTCCAGCACGACGATAGTCGACGACCAGCTCGCGGAGGCCTCGAGGTCGTCCTGCCAGCCGTCCTGTATCTCCACGTCGGCGGCCAGCACCTCGTCGCCGGGCTGGATGTCCTTGTCGGCCTTGTCGCCCCACAGCGCGACCCGGATGTCGCCGGTGGCGTCCTGGATGCGGATGTTCCGGACCTGTCCCTCGCTGCCGTCGTCGCGGTCGAACGTGCGGACCGGGTCGGCCGAGCGGACGACACCGGCGATGTCGACGGTCTGCTCTATCTCGACGCCGTCGATGGGGTCGGCGTCGGGCTGGAAGTCGACGGCCTCGTCTATCTCGTCGACGGCGCCGTCGTCGCCGACGTGCAGTTCCAGCGAGCCGTCGCGTTCGCGGACGTAGCCGTCGACCACCTCGACGGCGGTGCCTGGCTCGATTTCGGTCGCGCGGTCGGCCCGGTCGTCCCACATCGTCACGCGGACGCGGCCGGTCTCATCGCCCAGGGTGAGGTTCGACACTTTCCCCTCGCTGCCGTCGTCGCGGTCGAACGTGCGGACACTGTCGGTGTCCAGCACCAGCCCGCGCAGGCTCACGTCCGATTGCCCCATCGTCAGCGCCTCGACGGTCGACCCGTCACCGGGTTCGACGTCGACGGCGGCGTCGTCGTCTACTTCGGCCTTGTCGACGGAGACTTCGAGGCCGTTGTACCCGTCTTTGGGGCGGCCTTTCACGCGGAGCACGTCGCCAACAGAGAGCATCCCGTCGTCGATGTCGACGGCCTGGCCGTCCCAGAAGGCCAGCCGGACGCTGGCGGTCTCGTCTGCGGCCTCGACGTTGATGACGCGACCGTCCTCGTCCTCGCCCTCCCGCTCGAAGGTCTTCAGGTCGCCGATGGCCATCACCTTCGCGATGAACTTCACCTCGTCCATCCCCGGCTCGATGTCCGCGATGGTCTCGACTTCCCCCTCGTTGAGTTCGTGGGCCAGCAACATCGCCGCGGTCTCCTCGTCGGCGAGGCCACCCATCTGTTCGACCTTCTCTTCGACGGCCTCGCGGAACTCCTCCTCGGAGACGTCGGTCTCTAAGTCCGCGTAGATGTCTGCTATCTCGCCCATTATCTATGGGAGCCAGGTCTGGGGCGCGCTTAAGCGTTGTCGTTGCCACAGCGACCCGCTACCGTCTGTCGGTTCTGTCCTCGAACTCGCCATACGACAGGGTGGCCCCGCTATCGGATATAAATCTCCGGTCGCTACGGCGAGGTGGTCACGACCGACTCTGGCCCGTCGCCACGGTCGTGCGTGACGACGACGGTCTCCGGTGTCCCGTTCTCGAACTCGACCGTCGCCGTGTAGTCGATCTCGACGGTTGCCGTGGTACAAGCGTCGCCAGCTTCCGAATCCTCGGCCGTCTCGACGGCGACGGTCAGCGTGCCGTCGTTGTAGTTGGCGCTGCCGAGTTCGGCGGTCTGACAGCCGTTTTCCCCCCAGATGGTCCCCTCGACGACGACATCCGTCCCGTCGGCACTGACAGTCGCGCTGTCGGTCTCTGTGCCACCCTCTATCGAGTCGACCTCGAACCCGGAGCCGGTAAGCGACGGTGCCGGCGTCGGCATCGGTGTGGGAGTCTCGGTGGCTGTGCCGGTGTCGGTTGGGGTCCCGTCACCGCCACCGTCGTCGAGACACCCCGCGAGCGCGGCGAGACCGGTCGTACCGATAGCGCCGAGGAGCGTTCGTCGTTTCATACACGGCGATGCATCCCCTGAAACAAAGGCCTTTTCCGTGGGTCAAACGCGACTTTGAGCGTGGTATGAGCACGCCTCGCGTACGGGGGTCGAACCGTCACCCTTTTCATACCGACCACCCTCCTCCAACATGAGTCCGGGTAGGGTAGTGGACTATCCTCTTGGCTTGCGGAGCCAGGGACCGGAGTTCAAATCTCCGTCCGGACGTTTTCCATTCCACAACGCGACGAGCGACAGCGAGGAGTGTGTGGAATGTGAAAACGACCGAGGAGATTTGAACACGCGAGGAACGCGCAGCGAAGCGAGCATTTCTCGCCTCGGTTCAAATCTCCGTCCGGACGTTCACTTCGTTCACGTACGGACGTGCTCCACGCTCGCTTCGCTCGCGTGGAACTCCGTCCGGACGTTTTCCATTCCACAACGCGACGAGCGACAGCGAGGAGTGTGTGGAATGTGAAAACGACCGAGGAGATTTGAGCAGAGAAGGCGCACGCCCGGGAAGCGAACGAAGTGAGCGACCCGGAACGTCTTCACGAGTTCAAATCTCGCTGGACGATGCACTTCGTTCACGTACGGACGTACTCCACGCTCGCTTCGCTCGCGTGGAACTCCGTCCGGACGTTTCTCTGCAGCACAACACCGCAACTGGCAGGACTGCCGTGACGAGCGCACCGCTGACTGGGCGGGCTACTACAACACAAAAAAGAGCAGTGAGAAGGGGTGTCAGCGGGTCGATTAAACAGTCGTCTGACGGCTGCGGTCAGGACGAGTCGGCGTCCTCGGCTTCCGAGGTCCACTCGGGCTCCTCGACGGTGGTCGAACCGATTTCGGAAAGCGCGAGTTGGCTCTGTAGCGTCGACGTTCCGGTCCGGCTCTCTACCTCACGAGTAAGCGATACCTGTCGAATGACGTCGTCGTCATCGACGGAGAGCGTCCCACTGATATCGGTCAGCGTGCCCTGGATACCCTCGGTGAACTCATCCTGGTCCTCGAGACCGGCGAGCGTGTACTCCGTCACCGTGTCACCGTCGACAGTGGTTGTGCCGTTCGTCTCCCAGACAAACCCGGCGGTGACGGCCGTCAGGTTCTGTGAGAAGTTGCTGGTGTTGACGGGGATGATACCACGGCGGTTGGTGCGAGCGCCCTCCTGCGTGGAGTAGTTCGTTCCCTGGCTCGTGATGCGTTGCCGGTAGGACGTGTTGCCCTCGGTGTAGACGGTCGTCGAGACGTTCTGCGTGCCCCGCTGGCTGGCGACCGACTGGTCCGAGATGCGAAGTCCCTGCCCGGCTTCGAGGTCGACCTGCGTCGTGCTGGTCCCGCTGGTAACTGTCTGGCCACGCTGTGACCGGAAAGCGGTAAAGGAGCGTGACTCGGTCGTGTACGAGCCGGCGTCCTCGACGGCAGCCCGCGTCGCGTTGTTCAGTTCTTCGCCGTCCAGGTCGGCCCCGGAGCTGTTGGCTTCGAGGTCAGGAGCCGACTCGGTCTCGGTCTCCGGTGGCGCCGGCTCTCCCTCCTCGGTGACCGTCCCGAGTTCCCCCGGCGTATCCGTACTCGCTGCCGGCGTCGTGGTGGCGTTCTCGGTTCCGCTGGCTGTCCCGTTGGCTGTCTCACTGGCCGTCGGCGTGGCGCCGCCGGAGGGGCCGCTACAGCCGGCCACTGCGACGAGCAGGACCACTGCAACGACGAGCAGCCCGCGGCGTAGCGTCAGTTGGTTCATATCACGTGGTAGAGAACCCGCTACAAATTACTACCGGTTACGTCTGAGATTTAATGGTTAGCGCGCGTTCACGCGCCCGATGAGAAATTCTGTAGCCCGGCGGTAGGCGCCCGAAAGCGACAGTATGGTTCGGAGACCGCAACGTCGGTCACAGGTACCGTCCGCGTGAGACCAGACGACTTTTGTCGTCCCTGGGGGTTTGTCGAGGTATGTTAAGTCCCGGGCGAGTGCTGTTCGACCGGGTGCGGTCGCAGGTCCGAGAGGACTTTCGCACCGACCCGTACCTCCCCTACATCATGGTCGCTGCGACCTTGTTGGCCAGTTTCTGGTTCTTCCACCGCATCCCGAACTTCGCGACGCGGGACGAGAAGGACCGGTTGATAGACGCGATGGTCCCCTACGGGCGGGTGCTGGCGGACCCGAGCATCGAGTCGCTCCAAAACGGCGTGAAGTGGAGTCGCGTCCCCTTCGGCGCGACGCTGTACCTGTTCGCGCTGGCGCTGCTGCCGGTCCTCGTCGTCGCACTGGTGACCGGCCGCGGGGACATCTTCACGTCGATTGGCTACCCGAACCCGGCCTTTGGATACTACGACCTGTGGGCAAGCACGCCCGAGTGGGTGTGGACCTGGAGCATGGCGTTCGTCCGGCTGTTCAACGTCGCCTTCGCGCTTGGCTCTGTCTACCTGACCTACCGGCTCGGAACCGCCGTGGTCGACCGGGCGACCGGCAGGCTGGCCGCGACCATCCTCACGCTGACCTTTGGCTTTCTCACCATCGCCCACGAGGGCGGCGAGGATATGCCAGCGCTGTTTTTCGTCCTGCTGGCGCTGAACTTCCTGTACGTCTACGTCGACAGTGGTGAGCGGCTGCCCTTCTACGTCGGTGCGGCCTGTGGCGGGGCCGCCATCGCGTTCAAGCTCACCGCCGCGCCGGTCATCCTGGCGGTCGGGACCGCACACGCCCTCCGGGCGCTGCGGAGTGACGGAGACACTGTCAGGACCCTGCTTTCCCCGCGGCTGCTCGTCACCGGCGCGACGCTCGGGCTGGTGACGATACTGCTCGGCTTCCCGACGTTCATGGTGGGCGGGTTCGACCAGATAGTAGAGCGTATCTTCGGCGGCTCGGCCTCGCGGGTGGACTGGCCGACCGGGCCGGACGCACCTATCACGTGGTGGTTCCTGCGAGGGTACTTCAGCGGGATGGGGCTACCGCTGTTTTTCGCGTCGGTCGCCGGTGTCGTCGGGAGCGTCGCGGGGCTGCGCAAGCGCCGCGAGGGTCGGTACGGCATCGTCCTCGTGCTCGTCATGCTCGTCCTCTACGTGGGGATGTTCTCCCAGTGGCACGACTTCCGGGTCCACCACCTGCTGCCGACGTTCCCGCTGCTGGCGCTGTTGCTGGCGAACGCGCTTTCGGACCTGCGCGAGTGGAACCCGGCCGTCGCCCGTCCCGTGATGGCTCTCTTGCTCGTGACGACGGCGATATACGCCGGCATGGGCACCGTCGGGTTCGCCTCGATGCCCCGGGACGAAGCCGAATCGTGGCTGGTCGACAACGCCGACGAGAACGACACGGTAGAGGTGTACCGCGTGAACATCCAGGACACCGCGATACCCCACGGGATGAACGTCAACCAGCAGTCCCTGGATCGCGCGGCCCAGAGCCCCTGCCCCGAGTACATCCAGTTGGGCTATCGTGACCTCCTGTATCTGAAAAACGGCACCTACTACCGCAACGGGGAACCGGAGTATCAGTACATCCGTTCGCTGGTCGAGGAGGAGACCGACTACGAAATCGCCGCCGAGTTCGGCGAGCGGCCGCCGGATTTCGTCCCCCAGCGGGCGACGCCCGGCGACTACACGGACCTGCTGCGCTACGGCGTCGTCCCACAGACCGACCAGTACGCCGACGAACAGGAGCTCAGAGCCAACCAGTACACCCTCATCCTCCAGCGTACCGAGCCCTGTACGAGCCCGCACGAACACCCCTTCGACTAGTCGCGCTCACGCTCCTGTTCGCGGCGCGGTCGACCCTGCTCGCGGGCCGTCCGGACGTCCTCCGTCTCCAGTAACCGCTCGACCTGTCGCTCGAACTCCGCCTCGGTGAGCTCGCCACGGGCGTAGCGCTCCCGAAGCGTCGCCAGCGCGTCGTCCTCGTCGGTCCTGAAGCTACTGTCAGCGGACTGTCGACGCTGGTAGAGCCGCGTCGCGCCCACCGCCATCGGAAGCAACCCGCCGAATCCGGCGGGGAAGGCCACCCAGAACCAGGGGACGCCGGCGAACATGAGCCCGAACGCGACCAGCAACGTCAGCATCGTGACGCCGCCGGCGACGATGGTTTCGAGTTCGTCGTCTTCGGCCATATCGGATGCAGAGAGCCCGGGTCGTTAGCTCTTTGGCCAGTAGCTCCGGGCGCAGGGCGTCGGGCGGGTTATCAAGCCGGCTTCCCCTGGAACACAGGTTCCGGGTCGGTCTGGCGGGTAGCGTCACAGACGCGGATGCGTCCGTCACCGCGAACGAATACGTTCCAGTTCTCGACCTGGAAACCCAGAACCGCTTTAGCATCTCTGGCTCCGCCGTGCTCACCGAACATCTGGTTGAGCGCCTCTGTATCGATAGAGTCGTATAATGGGGTCAACTCGGTGGGCTCGGTATCGGTCGCCGTTGCCAGTGCGTGGACGATGGCATCGGTGGGTGTCCTGGCTGTGTCTGCTTCGTATATCACATCCGTAACTGGGGTACAGCTACGATAGAGTGTGAACTGGGGTTCGTCCATAGGCGGACTATGGATGTGTGGCGTAAAATTGTTCTTTTTTCCCAATACTACTACTGAGTTGTCAATAGCCGGCCGTGCTACCTGCGTCGTCTTGGAAGGGGCGAGTCATCCACGGAACGGTGAGTCGAACCCACGAGGAGCGAGACGAACAGAACCACTACAACACCGATAGATCCATATCGAGCGTTGGGTACCAGCCGACGACAGCGGGGACGTAGACGCCGAGGAACCGGTCGAGGAAGATGACGGGAATGACGACCGCCTCGGGGACGCCCAGCCCGACGAAGACGGCGGTGGCGGTCGCCTCCGTGACCCCGATGCCACCGGGCGTGAGCGGGAGCAGCGTGATGCTGTAGGCCGTCACCAGGTAGAGCGGGAGCAAGAGTGGGTCGACCGCCGCGCCGAAGGAGAGAAAGAGTAGCCAGACCCGGATACCGGGGGCGACGACGAGCGCGAGGGCCCACCCGGCACCGTAGCGCAGCCAGATGCGCGGGTCCGTCGAGATGCGGCCGAAGGCGTCCGCAGAGGCCTCGGTGATGTCGGGGATAGCCCGGACCCGGTCGGCGAGCGCGCTCCCGAATCGGGGAACTCGCTCGGCCAGCGACGCCAGGACGCCGACCAGCCGGTCCAGCACGGTGAGGTTCATTCCAGCCAGCAGGACGACGACGCCGGCGACGAGGTACAGCGCCGTCGACAGGACGAGCAGGAGCAACAGACCGGTGGAGACGCGGCCTACGATGGCGAGGAGGCCGACGGCCGAGACGAGACCGTAGAAGACGGCGTAGATACCTGTGTGAGCGCCCGCGGCGGCGGTCGCGTCGCCGTAGTCGATACCGGTCTCAGCTTTCAGGATGAAGGGCGCGGCGAGGCGACCGGAGAGCCGCGACGGGAGCAGTTGGTTGACGAAGTTCACCGCCAGGTCGACGCGGCCGGCGGTCAGCAGCGCCACGTGTGTGAAGGGTGCAAGGACCGCCCGCCACGTGTCAAAGCGGGCGACGACGCCGCCGAGGGTGACGAGGACGATGGCGACGAGCACGTCTGGCTCGGTGGCCCGGAGTCGCGTGCTGACGGCGGCGATATCGACCTGCGAGAGGAGGTACGCGAGCGCGGCGATGCCGACGCCGTACTGCAGTATCGAAATCGCTATATCGCGCCGGCTCGCCGTCACGTTACCCCTTCCGTTGCCCGTCCGCGGGTCGGTTCTGGTCAGTCCCGTCCGGGAGGGCGCCCTCGAGCACGGACCGGGCAGTGACGAAATCAAAGGGCTGGTCGAGGATGTAGCGCAGCGCCTCGCGCATCCACTCGCCAGTGTGGTAGTACACCCGCGCGGGGACCCCCTCGACCTTCGGCAGCCCGACCAGTTCCCAGGGGTGGACGTACAGTACCGGCGTAATTCCCCGCCGGGCGAGCAGGCGCATCCCCAGCGCGGTGTAACGCGGGCCGAAAAAGCGCAGCCACGTCCCGGTCAGTGGGAGGCGCAGTCCGGGCATCACGCTGGCGGGCAGTTCGGCGAGACCGGCGGGCGCGTCGGGGTCAACGGCCGTCGCCGGTGCGGGGGTTTCGAGGTCGTACTCGCCGCCGTACCAACCCGGGATGGCACGGCTGGCGACGACACTGGAGTCGTAGCCGTAGCCCGTCTCGGCGAGCAGGTCGAAGTGGTCGTCGGTGATGTCGAAGACGGGGGCACGAAAGCCGGTGACGGACTGCCCGGTGAGCGATTCGAGCCGCTCCCGGGACGAAGCCAGTTCCTCGCGGCGCTCGTCGGCGTCGAGGTCGGAGAGCAGTTGGTGGGAGTGGGTGTGGGAGGCGATTTCGAAGCCCGCGTCGGCCAGCGCCTCGACGTGGTCTGGGTAGCGCTCTACCAGTGAGGAGACGACGAAACACGTCGTCGATGCGTCGCGCTCTACCAGCGTCTCCCAGAACCACTCCAGTCCGTGCAGGCCGATACCCTGCTGGTCCGTCGTCCCCTCGGCCGACCGGTAGGCTGGCGTCTGGTCGAACAGTTCGACGTCGATGGAAAGTACTGCGCGGCCGGCGGCGTCACTCATTTCGGAGTTCCTCGACCTCGCTGCGCAGCAGGCTGACCTCCTCGTTGAGCCGCGAGAGGCGGTCGTAGAGCTTCCCGATGCGGTTGAACAGGTAGGTTGCGACGACAAAGAGCGTCAAATTGGAGATGACTAGGATGGCCCGCGCCTTCAGTTCGAGCCCCAGGACCGTCGCGACGACCCGGAAGATGTCGGGGAACACCGCGACGACGATGAGCCCGCCGCCGATGGCCAGCGAGACGACGAAGAGCGCGATGGCCTCCCGTCCCTGTTTGACCATCATGTAGCCGTTGACGAGGAAGGCGATACCGACGACCAGCGCGATGAGGTTGACGAGGGTGTACTCGACCATAGTTAGCGAAAGAGAAGGACGCGGAGGATAGTGTCGGTCATCCGAATCGGATACAGCGCGAAGGTGTCGAGGGTGAACTGGGACTCGCCCTCCTCGCGGGTGGGCATCTTCGTCGACACCTCGGTGATGCGGTAGCCGCCCTTGGCGGCCTCCAGTGTCTGTTCGATGGCCCAGTGTTTGTCCCCGCGGTGGAGTATCGATTCGAGCATCGACACCCGGTAGACGCGAAAGCCGCTGGTCACGTCCGTAATCTCGATGTCGCCCAGCGCGTTGACCAGCCGAGTGAAAAACTGGATGCCGACGTTGCGCGTCGCCGAGTAGTCCTGGTAGCTCTCGTTCAGATAGCGGCTGGCGATGACCATGTCGTGGCCGTCGGTCGCGACCTCCAGGAGTTCGGGAATCTTCGCCGGGTCGTGCTGGCCGTCCGCGTCGACCTGGACGACCCAGTCGTAGTTGTGTTTGATCGCGTACTGGTAGCCGGTCCGGACCGCGCCGCCGACGCCCGTGTTGAAGACGTGTTCGACGACCACGGCGCCGTGTTCGCGGGCGATGGCAGCGGTGTCGTCGCTGGAGCCGTCGTCGACGACGACGACCCGGTCGACATACTCTCCGGTCTCCTCGATGACCGGTCCGATGGTCTCGGATTCGTTGTACGCGGGAATGACGGCGACGGTACGCACTATTTGCCCGATATTCAGCAACCGTATATATGCGTTTTGTCATACCGCCGCGACGAGACGGAAAGACCTATTGGGGCGCTCGCGGGGAGTTGGGGTATGACGCGGACGTTCGTCGTCGGGCTCGACGGCGCGAGCTGGCGGCTGCTCGACCCGTGGCTTGAGGCTGGCGACCTGCCGAACCTGGCCGCGCTCCGGGAAGACCACACCTGGGCGGAGACCGAGAGCTGTCTCCCGCCCGTGACCTTCCCGAACTGGAAGTGTTACTCCGCCGGGAAGGACCCGGGCGGCCTGGGCGTGTTCTGGTTCGAGCACATCGACCTCGAGAACGAGCGCATCGACGTGGCCAAGGGCGGCGACTTCAAGACGGCCGAACTGTGGGACTACCTGGCCGACGACGGCCAGACCCCCGGCGTGGTGAACATGCCGACGATGTACCCGCCCCGGGACATTGGCGGGCCCGTCGTCGCCGGCGGCCCCGACGCCGTCCAGGGCGAATACCGAAGCATCGACAGCGGCTACGCCGCGCCCGAGGGCCTGGAAGACGAACTGGAAGAGCTGTTCGACTACCGGGTCCATCCCGACCCGCTACTGTCCTCGAACGAGGAACGGGGCGCCGAGGTCGACGCCATCCTCGACGTGATGGACAGCCGCTTCGAGGTGTCCCTGCACCTGCTCGAAGAGGAGGAGCTGGACTTTGTCCACGTGACGCTGTTCTACCTGAACGTCCTCCAGCACTTCTTCTGGAACGACGAGCCGACCAAGCGCGCCTGGGAGATGATAGACGAGTGGCTGGGTGAACTGGCCGCGATGGACGACCTCAATCTCGTTCTGATGTCAGACCACGGCTGTGGCGCCACCACGACGGAGTTTTACATCAACGAGTGGCTCGAGCAGAACGGCTACCAGGCCCACGAGCGGACCGTCGA
The DNA here is from genome assembly GCF_029338235.1 of Haloarcula rara. Lineage (GTDB taxonomy): Archaea > Halobacteriota > Halobacteria > Halobacteriales > Haloarculaceae > Haloarcula > Haloarcula rara. The sequence continues at coordinate 1,864,378 of NZ_CP119785.1, read as the reverse complement.
GGACTTCTTCCGGCCGCTCGGGCTGACCCGCGAGAACGTCCTCGGGGTAGCCAAGAAGGCTGGCGTCGTCGACCTGCTTGCCAAGACTGTCCCCGAGTCCATCCAGCAGCTGGTCCCCCAGAGCGCCGGGGCCAAGCGCGCCCGCAAGCTCGAAGCCATCGACCTCACGAAGACCCAGGCCGTCGCCAGCGGCCAGGGGCCCATCTACCTGATTCCCGGCACGCCCGAATCGGTGCGTGACCAGCTCATCGAAGACCTGCGGGCCGTCGAGGACAGCCAGGGGAAAGTCTTCGACGGCGTCTATCGCGGCGAAGAGGTCTACAGCGGCGAGTACGTCGACGAGGGCCCCGAGGTCGTCGTGGATATGCGCGACGGGGTCCACGTCAACGACGGCATCGGCGGCGGCGAGGTGACGACCGCGCCGGACCGCTGGGCCGCCGAGAACACCCGCAACGGCATCTTCCTGGCCAGCGGACCCGACTTCGCGAGCGAGGGCGAACTCGACCAGATTTCGATTACGGATATGGCGCCGACCATCCTGGCCGCCCACGGCGTCGACATCCCGACCGATATGGTCGGCGAGGTGTTGCCCATCCATAGCGAGGAGCGCTCCGTCGGCGAGCGCGACCCCATCGACATCGGCGCCCGTGGTGAGGGTACCAGTGAGGAAGTGGCCGATAGGTTGCAGCAGCTCGGCTACATGGAGTAGAGGCGGACCCTGGGATCGGTTACCAGCGCCGAACGGCGAACACCGCGAGTACAGCCGCTCAGTGCGCCGAAACAGTTATTGCCAGGAATTTTCAGGATGGTAAATAAATGGATGAGCGGGAGCGGGAGCGCCGTCTCGACGCGATGCGAGACAACAGCTCGAACGACAAGTCCTTCGAGTAGCTATACATTGTCATGTCATTGCTCCTGCTCGCAGTGGCCCTGTACCAGGATACGTCGCGAGGGATACCATTTCTGCTGGGGTTCGACGCCATCGCTGTGGGCGCCGGGTTCCTCGTCTACGTTCTGTACCGACGCGACTGCTCGAAACGGGAGCAATGGCTTCGTTCGAGTGCTAATCGAGCAGTCCCGGTCCCGTGTCAGGTCAAGGAGAGTCACGTCTGCGACATACGGGATAGTAGCGATCCGGAATGGGGCTGTTGCCCGGCGGTCGAATTTACCTACCAGCGAAACGGCTCCACCAACTGAAGCGTGAATCCGTTTCCCGATGGTATCAGTCACCAAAGCCCCAAGGAGGGGGCAAAGCAGGGGGGCAGAGTGGATCGCAAACCAGGCCGACGGCACTGCGTACTACGACCCCAAAACCGACCAGGCGTTTGTTCTCAACGACCCATAGACGTCGGCCGTCAGGCAGTGGGCCGGGTCGGTGCTGCAGCTAGTGTTTCTGTACTGTACCGCTATTGTCGCCGCGTTTTTGGTGCTGACCTAAACAGCGAAGGGCGGTGCTCGAGCCACGTGAGAGAATGTCTATACCCAGCATCGCTTGTCGATGGGGCCCAGTCCCGGCACGCATCGAAGACAGGGTTTTCCGCGTCGACTCGCCACTAGTATCTATGCACGCCCACCTTCGGGCCGGCATCACCGTCTACAACGCCGGCCGATACCACGCCGCCCACGACGCTTGGGAGGACCACTGGATCGACCTCGATGCGGGCGACGAAGAGCGATTCCTGCACGGGCTCATCCAGTTCACCGCCGTCGTTCACCACGGCACCGACGAGAACTGGTCGGGCGCCCGGGGGCTCGCCGAGAGCGCGGGGGAGTATCTATCGGCGCTACCCGCCGACTACCGCGGCGTCAACCTCGACGACGTGAGACCCTTCCTCGCGCGAGTAGCCGACGACCCCGGGAGCGTCGACTGGGACAACCCGCCGAAACTGACCCACGAGGGCGTCGCCGTGGGCTACGGCGACCTCGACTTCGAGGCGGCGGCGGTCGCTGCCGAGGTACTGGCCGAGGCCGACGGCTACGACGAGGCGGTGGTCGCCGACGCCGTCGACTACGCTCGGAAAGAACTGGACGAAAAGGGCGAAGGTCGGTTCGTCGGCCAGCTGTTCGCGTTCGTGCAGGAGCCGGCGGACCGCGGGTTCGTCTACGCCCACCTCTCGAACCACGTCGAACGCGAACGCCAGAAGGACGACGACGTCGCCGGGCTGTTCGACTAGCAAGGGCAGTGAACGCTCCCGAGGGCTTTCTGGCTCTCAGAAATTCGGTTGGAAGCGCAGGGGACGCTGTTTACCGACCCCGGAAACTAGTCGTCCGCGGTCCCCTCGGCGCGAGCTGGTTCGGACTCGTGCTGGACGAGCCCCTGCCCGACGCCGAGTGCCTCGTCGGTCCGGTGGATGCTCTGCTCGGCGCTGGCGGTCCGCTCGGAGAGCGCCCGCACCGCGTCGATGTTCTCGGGCACCACGTCGGCCTCCTGGTGGATGGCCTGGAACAGATACAAATCGCGGCCCTCGACGGTGACGGACTCGGCCCAGATGCAGTTCTCCCAGACGTCCCCGCGCGGGCGTCCGGCGTCGCGGGTGTACTCCTTGAGCTTGCCCGCGCCGTCGATGCCCAGCGTCTCGGGAATGAGGAAGAGTCTGGACTCCGCGCCGAGCAGGTCCCGGACCTCGCAGGCGGTCGGGGCCGACTCCAGCGTGACGTTGACCGAGTGGGTGTGCATCTGGGTCGTCGGCACCTTCATCCCCATCGTGTCGATGGCGAGGTCCGGGAACACCGTCTGGACGTCGGGACCGTGGTGGGAGGGAATCTCGACCGGGTCGGGCAAGGTGTCGTTGATGGGGCCGCGACCGGTCTGGCCGGGGTCGCCGCCGCGACGGACCAGCGTCACCCGGGCCTTCTCGATGCCGTAGGACTCCTGTAGCGGCGCGAACAACCGCGAGAGGCCGGTCGTGTTACAGGAGACCACGCGGGCGGTGTCGGCGCCCACGGCGGTGTCGTAGTTGGCCCGCGCGTTGAAGCTGACCTCGGCCACGTCGGCCGACTCGCCGCCCTGGAAGATGGCCGGCGTGTCGTGGTCGGCGTAGAGGTCGGCGTTGGTCTCGCCGACCCCGCCCGGCGTGGTGTCGACGACCACGTCGCTGGCCGCTACCATCTCCCGGACCGTGCCCGCGGTCCGGAGCCCCGCCGCGTCGAACGGCGCGGCGCCGTCCTCGCCGGCGGCAAAGAGGTCATAGCCCCGGTCTACGGCGATGGTTGCCTCGAAGTTCGGCGAGCGTTTGGCGACGCCAGCGACCGTCATATCCGGCTGGACACGCACCGCGTCGGCGACCCGCTTGCCGATCGTGCCGAAGCCGTTGATGCCCACATGGAGCATGGCTGTGGGTTCCCTGCCATGGAATATATTCTTTGTGATTAATGATTAAAGATTCTTACTCGGATAGTTGTACCCGTCACACGATACCACGGAACAGGACCTGACGACGGCGCGTCGGCCCCACCAAGAGTTAATTCCTCAGGGACCCAGGCCCGGGTATGGACAACTCTTCGCTCCGCGTCCCCGCCGAGACGGCCATCAAGCAGTGCATGGACCTCCGTCCCGGCGAGTCGTGTGCGGTCATCACTGACGACAAGCGCAAGGCCATCGGCGAGGCCCTCTATCGGGTGGCCGGCGAGATTACCGACGACACGGTCTTCGTGCGCTACCCGCCGGGCGAGCAGCACGGCGAGGAACCGCCCCGCCCAGTGGCCGGCGCGATGCGGACCGCCGACGTGGTGCTGGCGCCGACGACCAAGAGCCTCACACATACGGAGGCCCGCAGCGACGCCAACGCCGCCGGCGCCCGCGTCGCCACGCTGCCGGGCATCACCGAGGGCGTGTTCCTGATGGGCCTTGACGCCGACTACGAGGCCATCGAACAGCACTGCGAGGACGTGCTCACGCAGGTCGGCGACGCCGACGAGATTCGCGTCACCACGCCCCAGGGCACCGACATCACCTTCACCGTCGGCGACCGTGAGTGGTATCTCGACACCGGCATCGTCCACGACGCCGGCGAGATGTCGAATCTCCCCGCCGGCGAGGTGTTCATCGCGCCCGAAACGGCCGACGGGACCTTCGTCGTCGACGGGACGATGCGCCCCCACGGGAAACTCGACGGGAAGCTCCTCTCCTTCGAGGTCGAGGACGGCACAGTCACCGACATCTCGGACCCCGACATCCGCGAGCAGGTCGAGACCGCCGCCGAGGAGGTGGGCCAGGACGCCTACAACCTGGCCGAGCTGGGAATCGGGACCAACGTCGCCGTCACCGACCTCGTCGGCTCGGTGCTGCTCGACGAGAAAGCGGGGGGGACCGTCCACATCGCCATCGGCGACGACCACGCCATCGGCGGGGACACCCACGCGCCCATCCATCTGGACGGTATCCTGACGGAGCCGACCGTCTATGCGGACGGCGAGGAAGTAGAACTTCCTCGTGGTGAGTGAGCGGCGCAGCCGCGAACGCGGGGAGGTCGTAGACCTCCCACAAGGTGAGCGGTGAGAGCGAGGGCCGAACTAAGTGAGGCCCTCAATGGTGAACGGGGAGCACAGCGACCCGTGAACGCAGTGAGCCGCGAGCGCGGCGAGGAAGTGGAACTTCCTCGTGGCGAGTGAGCCGTCACGGAACCGCGACCGAGAAACCGAACCTCCTGGCGGAGAGGGCGATGACTCCTGTCTTCTGGTGGCGCCACTGTGTTGCCGGTCAGCTGATAGCGAACTCCTCGCGCCAGACGGTGTAGCCGACAAGCAGCGCCGCGAAGACGAGTGAGGCGACCAGCAAGCCCTCCAGTGGCACCGAATAGCCGGCGTTCCAGGCGAGGACGAGAACGTGGACGAGAGCGAGAAAACCGGTCGTCGCAACCGTGATAGCCGGACCCGTCTGCGGATGGGACGGGGGGTCCACAGCTGTGCCGACCGTCAGCACCAGCTGCGTGATGAGCATGATGGCCGGAAGCAGGGCGACCCCGATTGCTTTCGGGACGTAGTCATTCGGCGTGCCCGTCGCGGAGAAGTGGATGGCGACCTCGGCGGGCAGCCGGGGCCAGAGAGCGATACCGAACAGTGCCGCCAAGATAGTGATGCCGGCGGCCAGCGAATCGGAACGGGACCAGGCGGGCAACATCATCGGATGGTCTCGCTGAAGCGATAAATTTGTTTGGCAAGGAGAGTGAGAAAGCGAACCACGCGTAGCGCCGGTGCGACGACCATTTACGCCCCCGCGGAGAACACGTCCGTATGAGCGACGCGACACCCGGGGAGCGAATCGGGCTCCCCTGTCCGGCCTGTTCGCCGGACATCGAGACGGTTCACGAGGTACTGAAGCCCGGCGGCCACGTCACGGTCCGCTGTACGGAGTGTGACCACGTCCACAAAGAGACGCTGCCGGAGGACACCACGGTCCAGCGCGACGTCGTCGTCTCGCAGGACGGCGAATCGTTCAAAGCACAGGTCGACGTTCCCGAGGGCGAACAGCTGGCCGTCGGTGAGGAGTTCCTGCTGGAGACCGAAGAGGCAGTCGTCTCCGCCCGCATCACCAGCCTGGAGACCGACGAGGGGCGCACCGAAGAAGCCCCGGTCGAGGCCGTCGGGACCATCTGGTCGCGCGCGGTCGGGAACGTCGCGGTCAACGTCACCATGCACCCGAAGGACGGCCGCCACGACGAGACCGAGAGCTTCAAGCTCCAGGTCCCCGGCGACTACGAGTTCACCGTCGGCGAGACCGAGCAGTTCGGCGACGAGGAGTTCACTGTCGAGGGCATCCACGTCCGCGACGACGCCGAAGGCTACCAGCACGAGAAGCTGGATTTCGACGGCGACATGGTGTTCGCGAAGGACATTAACCGCCTCTACGTCCGCGACGAGTCCTCGACCGCCTGGTCGGCCTGGTAGCCGGACTGACCGCCCGACGGCGACGGGTCGGGACCGGCGTCGGGCCATTCTTATAGTTCCGGTTGGAATCTCGACTATGGACCCAGCGGTGCTCCGGGGCGACATGGTCGACAGCCTGCAACACGAGAGCAAGGGCGTCGTCCAGAGCGAGTGGCTCTCGGCAGCGATGCGGTCGGTCCCGCGCGAGGCCTTCGTCGGCGAGCAGCAGGCCTACTCGGACCGGCCCTTCGAGCGACTGGGGACCCGCGTCCTCTCGCCGAGTACGGCCGCTCGCCTGCTGGAGGCGCTCGCCCCCGAGGCGGGCGACGAGGTGCTCGTCGTCGGCGCCGGCGTCGGCTACACGGCCGCTGTGCTGGCCGAGCGAGTCGGCGCCGCCCGCGTGCAGGCCATCGACATCACCCGCCGGCTCGTCTACGAAGCGCGCTCGAACCTCGCCGAGGCGGGCCACGAGGCCGTCCTCGTGGACCGCCGCGACGGCGCCAGGGGCTGCCAGAGTACGCCCCCTACGACCGGATTCTACTGGAGGCGGCGGCTATCGAACCGCCCCGGGCCCTGCTCGACCAGCTGGCCGACGACGGGCGACTGGTGATGCCACTCGGCGCGAACGAGCAGACGCTGGCTATCGTCGACGCCGACGGCCGGGCCGAGCGCCTGGGCAGCGTCGCCTTCCAGCCGATGCTCGTCGAGGGCGAGCAGGCCGACACCGTCGAGCGCAACCGGACCCGCCGCGAGGACCGCGAGCGCGCCGAGCGGTCGGCCCAGTCCCGCGCCGGCTGGGAGCAAGACTGGATAGACTGGGACGCGTAGCCGGGGGGACCATCGCACGTCCGACCGCGCCGCAGTCCTGGGGCCGGTCTGAGATTCGTCACGACTGATACGCTACTTGTTTCTCACCACCAGTAGCTCCGTGTTCGACTGTTCGTCACGGTAGTTCCCGCTCGACGGCGGTTTCACCGAGAACGTTACCGTCCCCTCTTGCTGGTTCGGCCCCAACGATGGGTCCAGCGACAGCTCCGCTTCGCCGTCGTCGCCGACCTTTGCCGTCGTGACGCTGTCGAGTGTGGCCGTCCCGCTCTTTGCGACCACCGTTGCGCCGGCGACCGGCGACCCCTTCGGGTCGACGACGGTGACCGTCACGTCGGTGTCGCCCGGCCCCGTCACCTCGGGGTCGGGTTCGACGTCGACCTCTGTCACCTGGAGTGTTTCCACCCCCGATATCGTGCTCATCATCACCCCGAGACAGGCCACGCCGACGACCAGCGCGATGACCAGCCTGATTGGGAGCCCCTCTATCGCCCGTTCGTCACGCCACAGTGAGTACAGCATAGGCCGGGGTGGTCGCGGGTTCATATTTGAATGGTCGGGCAAAAATCAAAGGGCGAGGACGGGACCAGGGAACGGGGGCAGCGTCCTACAGGCCGACCAGCGCGACGAGGCCCCACGCCAGCCCGATGGCCGCCAGTGCGCCGAGCAGGTTCGCGATGGCGTTGAATCCGGCCTGCAGGTGCCTGCCCGACTCCCAGAGGTGGACGGTGTCGAAGGAGAACGACGAGAACGTCGTGAACGAGCCGCAGGCGCCGGTGCCGACGAACAGCAGGATGTCGCTCCCGAGACCCGCGAAGGTGACCAGCGCGAGGACGAAGCTCCCGGCGATGTTGACGGTGAGCGTCCCCATCGGGAACCCCTCGACGTCGACCGCCGCGCCGAGATAGTGCCGGCAGAGGGCGCCGATGGCGCCGCCGGTCCCGACCAGATGGGCGGGCTCGATGCTCACCATCGGTGCTCCCTCCGTTCGAGGACGGCGACGGCCTGGCGGGCCAGCAAGACACCGCCGAAGCCAAGCGCGTAGCTGGCGGCGACGTTGGCCACGGCCCACTCGGGCGTCAGGGCGGTCTCAACGGCGAAGGTGCTGTAGGTGGTAAACGAGGAGAGGAAGCCGGTAGTCGCGGCCAGCTTTGTCTCGTCGGCCAGGAGGCCCAGATGCATCGCCTCGTACAGCAGGAAGCCAAGCGCGAAGCTCCCCAGGGCGTTGACCAGGAGCGTGCCCTGTAGCCCGGGGACCAGTGACCCGACGAAGTACCTGAGGTTCGAGCCGGCGAAGCCGCCGATACCGATAAGGACAATCGTTTCGACCGTCAGCAGTGGGTGTGACTCTGTCATAGCGACTGGCTGGAGAAGGAGTCATCAACCCCGTCGCGACCGCAGCGAGCGACCGGGTGGTTGGGGCAGGCGGACTCCATCGCCCGTCGTGAGAGAGATATTTACGAGTCCAGATATATCGGTTCCGAAATCCTCGCTCGGTCAGTCCGCGTCCGTCTCCTCGGCACCGGCCGGACCCGCGACCGGGGCCGTCGTGTCGCCGACGCGGTCCTTTAGCTTGCCGAGGCCGACGGCAGCGACGTAGATGGCGACGGCCACGAGGACGATGACCCCGCCCGCAGTCGCCTCGGCGTAGTAGGCGACGCCGATACCCAGCAACACCGCCAGTTCGGCCAGTACGACCGAGACGAGGATGGACTCGCTGAAGCTCCGGGAGACCTGCGTCGCGCCGGCGACGGGGACGACGAGCATCGCGGCGACGAGGATGACGCCCATTATCTGCATCGCGCCGACGACGACCATCGCCGTCAGCATCACCGTCACGCGGTTGTACCAGCGGACCGGGAGCCCGGAGACGGCGGCGGCGGTCTCGTCGAAGGTGACATAGAGCAGCTGGTTGCGCGTGACGGCGACGACACCGACGATAACCGTAAAGAGCGCGAGCAGGATGGCCGCGTTCTCGGCCGAGACCGTCGAGAGGTTCCCGAAGAGGAACTGGTTGACACCGACGGAGAGCCCCCCGGCGTTGAGGCTGATGAGCGTCGTCCCCAGGGCGAAGCCCGTCGAGAGGACGATAGCCATCGAGACGTCGTTGTCGGCGTCGGTCGCCTCGGTGATGAGTTCGATACACAGCGCGGCGAGCATCGCGACGACGACCGCCGTCAGATACGGCGAGACGCCCAGGTCGAGGACCGCGTTGAGAAACAGGCCAATGGCGACCCCGGCGAAGGCGGTGTGGGCGAGCGCGTCGCCGATGAGCGCGAGCTGCCGATGGACGAGAAAGGTGCCGATGAGCGGGGCCATCACGCCGATGCAGATGCCGACGAGAATTGCCCGGTGCATGAACCCGTACTGGAGCAGTTCCAGCCCGGTCGCGGCGGCGAGCCAGTCCATGAGCCCGGACCAGAGCGCGAGCACCCAGTAGAAGGGCGCAAAGACGAGGTCGAGCGGGCCGGTCTGTAGCGCGAGGGCGCTCATTTCTCGTCCCCCACGAGGCTCGCCGCGGTCCCGAACGCTCGGCCCAGGGCGTCGCCCGCGACGAACTCGTCGGTCGGGCCGTCGAAGTAGACCTCGCGGTTGAGACAGACGACGCGCTCGGCGTGTTCGGTGACGGCGCCGAGGTCGTGCTCGATGAGCAGGACGGTGATGCCCTCGGCGTGGAGCGAGTCGAGCAGCTCGTAGAAGTCGGCGACGGACTCGACGTCGACGCCGACGGTCGGCTCGTCGAGTACTAGCAAGTCGGCCTCACCCGCCAGCGCCCGGGCGATGAAGGCCCGCTGGCGCTGGCCGCCCGAGAGCTGTGTCACCCGCCGGTCGCTGAAGGCAGTCATCCCGACGGTCTCGATAGCGTCGTCGACGACGGCCCAATCCGAGGCGGAGAGCCGGCCGAAGCCGACGTGGGGGAATCGTCCCATCTTGACGACCTCCCGGACCGTGATGGGCATCGATTTCGCGGCGCTGGCGTGCTGGGCGACGTAGCCCAGTCTGTCGCCGTCGTCGAACGTGCTGGCGGGTTCCCCGAACAGCCGGGCCCGGCCGGTGTCGGGTTCGAGCAGGCCGAGCGCGAGTCGCATGAGCGTGGACTTGCCCGAGCCGTTCGGGCCGACGACGGCGACGTACTCGCCCGCGTCGATTTCCAGTGTGATATCTTCGACGACCGGCGTAGCCGTGTAGCCGAAGGTCACGCCGTCGAGGGCAACCACGGGGTCTGCGGTCTGGTCGCTCATTCGAAGTTCCGCCACTCCTCGGCCCAGCCGTCGGGGCCGGCGTCTTCGGGCGCCGTGTTGCCGAGGACGACCTCGAAGGTGGGCATGTTGATGGTGTCCGCTATCTCCTCGTAGCCCCACTCTTTGGCCACCCAGTCCTCTCGGACGCCGGCGTAGGGCGTCACCGGGAAGTACGCCTCGACGCGGGTCTCGGAAAGCAGTTGCCTGGCCGGCCGACGGGACTCGAAGACGCCGTTGGCGATGTATCGGATGTCGTTCTCCCTGATGAACGCCTGGGCGTCCCGCATATCCGCTGGCGTCACGTCGTCACTGGCGGCCAGATTCGTCACGATGGGGCGCATCTCGACGCCGTAGGCGACGCCGATGTACTGGAAGGCGTTGTGAGCGGCCAGTTGCACCACGTCCCGCTCGGCGGCGTCGAAGATAGCCCGGTAGTCGTCGTCGATGCGCGCTAGAACGTCGGATTTGTACGTCTCGGCGTTCTCGCGGAAGGTGTCCTCGTGGTCGGGCAGCAGGTCGACAAAGCCCTCGGTGATGTTGTCGACCGACTGCGCGGCCCGCTGTGGGTCGAGCCAGAAGTGCGGGTCCTTCCCCTGCTCCTCGCCGACGCCCTCCTCGTCGGGGTCCAGCGACGCCGCCAGGTCGACGAGTTCGACGCCCTCCCGGACGTTGATGAGTGCCGTGTCGACGTCGTCGTCTTGCAGCGTCTGGATGGCACGGTCGGCCCACGGCTGGAACCCCGGGCCGACGTGGACGAAGGCGTCGGCCTCGATGACGTCCCGCGTGACGCTGGCGTTTGGCTCCCACCCGTGGCCGTGCAGCCCCGTCGGGACGAGGTTCTCCACGGTCAGGGGCGTCTCGCGCGCTATCTCGCGGCCGAAGTCGTAGAAACTGAAGAAGGAGGCCACCGCCACCGGGTCGCGCGAGGCCGCGCTCCCGCCGAGACAGCCCGCAAGTCCGGTCGCGAGGAGTCCGCCACCGGCGGCGAGCACCTGGCGACGTGAGCGGCCCCGTCTGTCCGTCGTCTGTCGCGTCTCGTTCGTCATTACGGGAGATAGGGCGCGCCAACTTATTAATCGTTGTTATCGAACTATTTATTTAGACTAGTCTAATCCATGTCCCGCCCCCGCAACTGGGCCCCTGGGGCACAGGGCTGAAGAGCCCAGTCGGCCACGACTACGTATGGACCCTGCGGAGCTTCGCGCGGCGATACCCGCGCTCGACCGCTGTACGTACTGCAACACGGGCGCGAGCGGGCCCAGCCCGCGCAACGTCGTCAGAGCGGCGACCGACTTTCTGGAGCACCACGCCTTCGAGGCCCCGGCCGAGGAGGGGCCTTACACCGTCGCCTTCGACGCCCTCGAAGCGGCCCGCGAGGTCGCCGCCAGCCATCTCGGCGCTCGGCCCGAAGACGTCGCGCTCACGCGGAGCACGGCCGACGGCATCAACCTCGTCGCGAACGCCATCGACTGGCAGCCCGGCGACGTGGTCGTCCGGACCGACCTCGAACACCCCGCCGGGACCCTTCCCTGGGACCGGCTGGCAGACACCCACGACGTCGAGGTCCGGGTGGTGGAAACCGAGGCCGGGCGGGTGGACATGGACGACCTGAAAGACGCCGTAGACGGCGCCAGATTGCTGCTCACCAGCTCACTGACCTGGAGCCACGGGACCCAGTTGCCGGTCGGCGAGATGGTCGACATCGCGCACGACGCGGGTGAGCCGAGTAACGCGAGGCGATCCTCGTCGGACCGTCGGTCCGACGGTGGCGCGCAGGTGCTCGTCGACGCCGTCCAGTCCGTCGGGCAACACCCCGTCGACGTCGGGGAGTGGGGCGCGGACTTCGTCGCGACGGCGGGCCACAAGTGGCTGCTGGGCGTGTGGGGCAGCGGGATGCTGTACGCCGACCCCGACGCGCTCGCCCGCCTCCGCCAGACCCGCATCGGCTACCGGAGCGTCCAGGATATGGGCGCCGACGAGTACACCTACCACGAGGGCGCCCGCCGCTTCGAGGTCGGGACCACTTCGCCGGCGCCCTACGTCGCGCTCGCGGAGGCCATCGAGACGATGGAGTCCGTGGGGCTCGATACCGTCGAGTCCCGCGTCGCGGGCCTGACCGACCGGCTCAAGGAGGGCCTCGGCGACCGTCTGCTGAGCCCCGAGCGCTACGAATCCGGCCTCGTCACGTTCGAGGCCGACGACCCCGAGGCGACCGTCGAGCGACTCGGCGAGCAGGGCATCGTCGTGCGGTCGCTCCCCCACCCGGAAGCCGTGCGGGCGTCGATTCACGTGTTCAATACGCCCGGGGAGATCGACCAGTTGCTGGACGCTGTGGCATAGCTTGATTGGGTCGCCGGCCTTCGCTGCGGTATGGACGAACGGTCGGTCGTCACCTGCTTCCTGCGTAACGACGGCGAGCTACTGCTCCTCCGGCGCAGCGACGCCGTCGGAAGCTATCGGGGGCGCTGGGGCGGCGTGGCAGGACACGTCAGAGACGATGACGGCCAGGAGCAAGCGCCCGAAACAGCCGCACGGGCCGCAATCGAAGCGGAGACCGGGCTGGCAGACGCCGTCTCGCTCGTCCGTTCGGGCGAGCCCGTCAGTGTGGACGACGGCGAGTACCGCTTTCTGGTCCACCCCTTCCTCTTCGACTGTGACTCGCGAGCGGCCGAGACGAACGAGGAGACCGCCGGGCACGAGTGGGTCCACGCACCCGAAATCCTGCGCCGGGAGACGGTCCCACGCCTCTGGACCAGCTACGACCGGGTCCGTCCGCGAGTGGCGACACTTTCCGACCGCACGCACGGGTCGGCGTGGCTCTCCCTGCGCGGGCTCGAGACGCTGCGGGACGAGACAGCCCTCGCAGTCGAAGGGCACGACGACGCCGGTGAGACGAGCGAGCGGGCGGGCGACGACTGGGCGGCGCTGGCCGACCTGGCCCGTCGCCTGCGGGACGCCCGGCCCGCGATGGCAGTGCTGGAAAACCGCAGCAACCAGGTGATGACGGCCGCGAGCGACGAGGAGACCCCAGCGGCTATCGAGCGGGCCGCCCGCGGCGCCATCGAACAGTCCGTCGGGGCGGACCGCGAGGCCGCGCGGGTGGCCGCGTCGGAACTCCCGGCGCGGGTGGCGACGCTCTCGCGGTCGGGAACCGTCGCGGCGGCGCTCCGGCAGGGCGACCCCGAGGCGGTGCTGGTGGCCGAGTCCCGACCCGGCGGCGAGGGGGTCGGCGTGGCCGAGTCGCTCGCCGAGTCGACGGGCGTGACGCTGACGACGGACGCGGCGCTGCCGTTCGAACTCGACGAGTGGAACGCCGAGGCGGTACTGGTCGGGGCCGACCGGGTGTTGCCCGACGGCAGCGTCGTCAACAAGGTGGGCACCCGCGGGGCTGCTCTGGCGGCGGCTGCGGCGGGCATCGACTGCCTCGTCGTCGCGGCCAGCGACAAGGTCGCCGCCGACGGGCGCTACGACCTCGAAGCCCGCGACCCCGGCGAGCTGTACGACGGCGAGGCCGACGTTCGCGTAGCGAACCCGACCTTCGACGTGACGCCGGCCGACGCCGTCACGGCGGTCCTGACCGAGCAGGGCCGGCTCTCGACGGCGGAAGTCGGAGCCGTGGCAGCCGCTCACCGGGAGTGGGCGGCGTGGGAGACGTAGCGGCGAAGAGCAGGGGCCTCGCGCCCCCGAAAACAGCGGTTACGTCCGTCGGCGCACGGCGAACACCGCACCGACCAGTCCGGCGACCAGTCCGACCGTCACCCCGAAGCCCGGCCCGGAGCCGGAGCTCGCCGGCGTCGGCGAGTCGTAGGTCACCGGCGAGCCGCTGGGCGACGTGACCGGGCGGTCGGACGGCCCCTGGTCGGCCGTCTCGTTGCCCGACTCGGGAGTCGGGGTGTCGGTCGTCTGCTGGGCCGCCACCGGCGACGCCAGCACGCCGACGCAGACGACGGCCGCGACGAGGAGCAAGAGACGGTTCACGCGGCCCCACCCCCGGCGGCCCCGCCGTCGGTCCGCGCGTCGCTTGCGGCTTCGATGCTCGTGTCCGCAGTGGTTTCGTAGTTCATCATCGGTAATCTGTCGACGACCCCGCACCGGTGGCCACTCCCGGATATGCGTGGGTACAGCCGTCATCCCGTATCCAGTAGAGAGTGTTTGTTAAATTAATCGATAGAGTCGTAAATATTGCCCCTCTGGCCCCGAAAAAGACGGGAAGGGCGACCTATCGGCGCGGTCGACTCCCGGCCAGCGGCCCGCCCACGGCGGCGGTCAGTCCCAGCGTGCGACGGCTCGCACCGGGGCGCCGTCGCCGTCGGCGAGCGCGAGCGGGACGGCGGCGAGTTCGAACCGCTCGGGAACGTCGCCGAGGTTCGTCAGGTTCTCTACGACGAGCCGGTCGTTCCCGAGCAGTTCGTGGTGGGCCGGCACCCCCGACGGCGTGGTCGTCGGTCGCGTGCGGGTCGCCGCTCCCGCCCGCCCCGTCGGTCGCGTGCGGGTCGCCGCTCCCGCCCGCCCCGTCGGTCGCGTGCGGGTCGCCGCTCCCGCCCGCCCCGTCGGTCGCGCCCGGACCTGGAGCCGGCGTCGGGTCGACGTTGAGCGCGTCGACGGCCACGTCGTAGCCCTGCTCGGCGCAGTGGCGGGCCGCGGCGGGCGTGAGATAGGGGTGGGCGAGGTAGTCGGCGTCACCCCAGTATCGGCCCCAGCCGGTCCACAGGACGACGGCCTCGGCGTCGACCGTCGGGAGGTCGGCGGGCCGAATCGCCTCGCGGGCGGAGAGATGGCGCAGGTCCACACGGACCGCGTCGCGGACGAACCGCGAGACGGGAAAGCCGTCGATAGCCCTGCCGTCGGGTTCGGTGTGACTCGGCGCGTCGACGTGGGTGCCGGTGTGGCTGCCACACGAGAGCGCCGAGACGCGGTAGCCGTCGGCGGCCATCGTCGCGTGAGCGTCGACGCTGACGGCGGGGTCGCCGGGGTACACCGGCATCCCGGACTCGACGGGCTGGGAGAGGTCGGCGATGGGCATACCCCACCTCGTTGGGCCAGGTGATTAGCGCTGGCGGGTCACACCTAGGCCTGGAGATACGCGAGATGCGCGGTGAGGTCCGTCGTGGAGAACATCCCGACGACGGTGCCGTCCTCGTCTTCCACCGGCAGGTGCTGGATGTCGTGGGACATCATCCTGGCGGCGGCCTCCACCATCGTGGCGTCCGCGCCGACGGATGCCACGTCGGTCGTCATGTACTGCTCGACGGTGTCGCCGGCCGAGGAACGCTCGCCGGTCGCAAGCTCCAGGAAGTCCGTGCTGGTCAGAATCCCCTCCAGATGCCCGTCCGAATCCACGACGACGAGCGAACTGATATCGTGGTCGAGGAGGCGTTTCGAGGCATCGTCCATAGCCGTATCGGCGGTAGCAGTCACGAGGTCGTCGCTCATCAGACCGTCCACGGAAACATCCGTAATCTCCATAGCTAGACAACCACACCCAATACTGTAAATCTATTGTTAATACAATATTTATGACGAGTTCGGCGCGGACACGCTCACCGCTCGTCCAGCACGACCGGAATCCCCGCCTCGGCCACGTCGGCGGCGAACTCGCGGGAGTCGGCTTCCAGATTCGAGAAGGTGTTGTAGTGGACCGGCATGACGAGTCGGGGTTCGATAGTCGCCGCCAGCCCGGCGGCCTCGTGGCGGTCCATCGTCGCCCGCGGACCGATGGGCGGACAGAAGACCGAGGTCTCGAGCGTTCGGTGGCCCGGCAACACGTCGCTGTCACCGGGGTAGTAGACACGGGTGCCGTCGACCGCGACCATGAACCCACAGCCAAAGCCCTCCGGGTGGTAGGGGGTGCCGTCCGGCAGCGTGTGCGGGCCGTCGGGTTCGTTGTGGGCCGGCGAGGTCCAGACGGGAACGCCGTCGACGTCGATTTTCGATTTGGCGTCGACGGTCCGGACCTCGTAGGGGAGGTCGACGATAGAGGGGAGGTCTCGCTCGACGTCGCGGCCATCGATGCCTTCGAAGGCAACTATAGTGGTGTCCTCGTTGGCGACCCGCTCGATGCCCTCTGGGTCGTAGTGATGGACGTGGGTGACACAGACGACGTCGGCGTCCTCTGCGCGGTAGTCGGTCGCCGGCGGATGGCCGATACCGTCGCTGTGTGGCTCCCACTCCCCCGTGAGGACACCGTAGCGACCGGGGTCGGTGTACACCACGCAGTCCTCGCCCGCGATGCGTATCGTGGCGTAGCCCAGCCAGTCGATAGTCAGTCCCTCGTGGCGGACGGTCATTGGCGGGGATTCGTGGGGCCACTGGCATAAACCGGTGGTTTTCCCGCGCCGTCGCAGGTATTGGGACGGTCGAGGAAGCGCCGACAGAGCCACCGCTCTCAATCGCCGTTAGAGCACCGCTATCTCCGATTCGTTCGTCGAGGTGGCAGCTGCAAGCCGTTCGTATATATTAGTTCGGTTCGACATTTTACGTCAGATGAGCAACAATACGACCGGTGCGGACGACGCCGACCCGGACGGAGCCCAGTCGACCGACTGGGCGGACGCCATCGGGTCGGGCGGGCTCGTCGTGGTGTCGAACCGACAGCCCTATAGCCACACCTACGACGGCGACGACATCGCCGTCGAGGTCCAGGCCGGCGGCCTGACGGCCGGGCTGGACCCGGTGATGCAGTCGGTGGGCGGGACGTGGGTAGCGTGGGGCGACGGCGACGCCGACCGGGAGGTCGTCGACGAGAACGACTGTGTCCCGGCCCCGCCCGAGGACCCCGGCTACACGCTCCGTCGCGTCTGGCTCGACGAGGACGAGGTCGACGACTATTACTACGGGTTCAGCAACCAGGTGCTCTGGCCCATCTGTCACTCGGCGCTGACGAACGTCAGGGAGTGGGAGCGCTACTGGGAGCAGTACCAGTCGGTCAACGAGCGGTTCGTCGACGCCGTCGAGGCCCACACCGACCCCGGCGACATCGTCTGGTTCCAGGACTACCACTTCGCGCTCGCGCCCGCCATCGCCCGCGAGCGAGTCGCCGACGAGACCGTGTTGATGCAGTTCTGGCACATCCCCTGGCCGGCCTGGGACACCTTCCGGGGCTGTCCCCACGGCGAGGCGATACTCGAGGGACTGCTCGGCAACGACCTGCTCGTCTTTCACGTCCCCAGATACCGGGAGAACTTCCTGCACTGCGTCGAGACGGCGCTGGACGAGGCCGAGGTGGACCACGAATCGGGGATGGTGACCTACGACGGCTACGAGACGCAGGTCACGGAGTTCCCAATGGGCGTCGAGGTGGACAAGATCGCCGAGCGGGCGGGCAGTAGCGAGGCCGACGAGTTCTGGGCAGACTTTACCGAGACGTACAACGTCGCCGACACCGTCGCCGTCGGCGTCGACCGGCTTGACTACAGCAAGGGCATCCCCGAGCGACTCCGGGCCCTGGAGCAGTTCTGGGAGCGAAACCCCGAGTGGCAGGGGAAGCTCACGTACGTCGAGAAGGGCAGCGAGACCCGCACCCAGATAGACGCCTACCAGGCCATCCAGGAACGCATCGCGGCGGCCGTCGAGCGCGTCAACGACCGGTTTGGCACCGACGACTGGACGCCCGTCCTCTCCTTCGAGGAGTACATCTCGCCGGAGGCGCTTGCGAGCCTCTACCGCCACAGCGACCTGGCGCTCATCAGTCCGCTCCGGGACGGGATGAACCTCGTCGCCCAGGAGTACGTCGCGGCCCAGATAGACGAGGACGGCGTGCTCATCCTCAGCGACCAGGCGGGCGCGGGCCGGATGCTCGACGCCGCACTCATGGTGAAACCCCAGAACACCGGCGCCTTCACCGACGCCATCGAGGAGGCGCTGTCGATGCGCCATGCCGAGAAGCGTGCCCGGATGCAACGCCTCCGCGAACAGGTGGCCGAGAACGACCTCGCGACCTGGACCGGGCTGAACCTCCGGGCAGCCATGGCACTGCGCGACGGGGAAGGGTCGGTGAGAGAGCCGGAGCTCCCGACGGGGGGAAAACCATGACGGCCCAGCAGCAGACGCCGGTCGCGAACGTCTACAGCATCGACCGACAGCTCGGGGCGGCCGACGGGCTGTTGGTCGCGCTGGACTTCGACGGGACGCTCGCGCCGATCGAAGACGACCCGGACGCCCCCGAGATAACGCCGGCCAACCGGCGGGCGGTCGAGCGGCTTGTTTCCCACCCCGACACGATGGTGGCCGTCGTCTCCGGGCGCCAGCTGGCCGACCTCCGCCCGCGGGTCGGCATCGAGGGCATCCGCTACGTCGGCAACCACGGACTGGAGTACACCGTCGACGGCGAGCGGGAGGTCCACCCGGAGGCCGAGGCGCGGATGGATGACCTCCAGACCGTCCGCGAGGAGATAGAAGCGCGCCTCGCGGACATGGAAGGCGTCCACGTCGAGGACAAGGCGGTCACCCTCACCGTCCACTACCGGCGGGCGAAAGACGCCTCGGCCGAGGAGGTCACGGCCATCGTGAACGAGGTCGTCGACCCCGTTACGGGACTGAAGACCGGCAGCGGCAAGATGATAGTCGAGGTCAAACCGACCGTCGACTGGCACAAGGGCGCCATCGTCGAGTGGCTGGCCGACGAGGTGCCGGCCTCCTGGCGGACGGTGTACGTCGGCGACGACACGACCGACGAGGACGCGTTCAGGGTGCTCGAAGAGGGCGATTTCGGCGTGCTCGTCGGCGAGCGTTCGACCGCCGCCGACTACCGCGTCCCGGCCCAGTGTGAGGTGTCACGGCTCCTCAACTGGCTGCTCGGGGTCCTCGACGGCGAGATGCCCGAGGAGGAGCACGACGGGGAACAATAGGGTCGCGAAAACGGCTTTCCGGTGGGACTCACGCTGGGAGCAACGGAACCACGCCGACAGTCCCTAGGGCGCCTGCCCGACCGCGACCGACGCCGACGAGCAGCGCTCGCGCAGCAGCGATTGCAGACCGACCTCGGCGACGGTACCGGCGCTCTCGGTCGTGCGCCGGAGCGCGTCGACGGCGTGGGTGAGTCGGTAGTCGGCGGCGTCGGTCTCGTACAGCCGGCGGTCGAAGGCGCGGATGTCCGCGACCAGTTCGTCGCGGTCGTCGAGACAGCGGCGAGCGGCGGCCGTGTCGCCTGCGTCCTCGAGGACGACGCCCACCGACTCGCGAACGAGGTCGCGGCTGCGGTCGGCCAGGTCGTCGACATCGGCGGCGAGCGCGGCGTCGACGGGGTCGTCGAGCCGGTCGGCAGTCGTCGCTATCCGGTCGGCGTGGTCGACGACGCGGGCGAGTTCGCGGGCGGTGACCCAGCGGTCGAACAGGGCCGGGCGGGTCAGTCCCAGCGCGTCCATCACCGACAGCGAATCCAACCCGCGCTGGACGTAGTGGTCGACCATCGCGGCGATGCGGTCGGTGCTGTCACCCTGTCCGCTCGGGGCTTCGAGGGTCGCGGCCGTCAGGGCGGCCGTGGCCTCGCGGTGGGCCGACAGCGCCGCGAACTGGAGCTGTCGGACCGACTGGGTTATCGACACCTCCTCGACGTCCAGCAGCGACCGGACCTGGACGGCGTCGTCGCTCGAGTCGGTGACCGTGACGCCGGTCAGGTTTCGGGTGACCCGCTCGACCCGCCGATGGGTTTCCTCGGTGACGCCGTCGGAGAACTCGAGTTCTAGGGCGTCGATGCCAGCGGCGTAGGCCGCCCACAGCGTGCGTTCGAGTGTCGCCGAGTCGACATCGACGACCGACAGCGTCAGCGGCTCAACACCAGCCTCCCCGACGTCCGTCTGGACCACCAGCGTGCCGTCGATGTGGCTGTGCAAGGCGACGACCGCACCCGGCTCGATGTCGGCCGCCGTGGCCCACTCCTTGGGCAGGGAGACGGTGTAGGTGCCGCCGCCGACCTGCTGTATCTTGCGTGTCTCCATCGCGCTCACCCGAACTTCCCAGTGATGTAGTCCTCGACGCGCTGGCTATCGGGGTTCTCGAAGATTTTGTTCGTATCGTCGAACTCCACCAGCTCCCCGCCGGTGAGGAAGACGGCGGTCGTATCCGAGATGCGTGCGGCCTGTTGCATGTTGTGGGTGACGATGACGACCGTGTACTCCTCGGCCAGCTCCTCGATGAGGTCCTCTATCTTCGAGGTCGCGATGGGGTCAAGCGCCGAGGCGGGCTCGTCCATCAGGATGACTTCGGGGTCGACCGCGATGGCGCGGGCGATACAGAGGCGCTGCTGTTGCCCACCCGAGAGGTTCAGCGCGCTCTTATCGAGCTGGTCTTTGACCTCGTCCCACAGCGCGGCCTTCTTCAGGGATTCTTCGACGACCGCGTCGACGTCTACGTCCATGTTCTGGACGGACAGCCCGTAGGCGACGTTGTCGTAGATGCTCTTGGGGAAGGGGTTGGGGTGCTGGAACACCATCCCGATTCGCCGACGCAGCGCGATTGGGTCGACGTCGTCGTCGTAGACGTTCTTGCCGTTGAACGTGAGTTCGCCCTCGACACGGCAGATATCGATGAGGTCGTTCATGCGGTTGATACACCGCAGGAACGTCGACTTGCCACAGCCAGAGGGCCCTATCATCGCGGTGACCTGATTCTCGGGAATCGCCAGGTCGATGCCCTGCAGCGCCTGTGTCTCGCCGTAGTACACGTCGAGATTACGGGACTCGATGACAGTGTCTGCGTTCGCCGTGGTGTGGCTACGCTCGCTGTCTACCGAAATCGACTGTTCGACCAGTGGTTCGCTCGTCGGGTCTTCGGTCGATGTTGACTGTGACTCGGTGCTTGCGGTCGTGTTGAGGTTTTCGTTAGCCATTGTCTCAGAGCTCTCGCTGGTACTTGTTCCGGATGAGTATCGCCGTTCCGTTCATTATCAGCAACACGACGAGCAGCGTGACGACACCGGCCGCGAGCACGCCGTGGCGAATCTCGGGCTCGAGGTTCGACGACCAGGCGAATATCTGTCGGGGCATCGCCGGCAACTGGTCGGAGAAGCTGTTCGGAGCGAGCCGAACCGACGCCGCCGCCCCGATCATCAGGAGCGGGGCAGTCTCCCCGATGGCGCGACCGACCGCGAGAATAGTCCCGGTCAGGATGCCGGGAATCGCCTGCGGCAACACGACCGACCGGGTCACCTGCCAGCGCGTCGCCCCCATCCCGTAGGCCGCTTCTCGATGCGAGTCGGGGACCGCTCGAAGCGCCTCCTGTGCGGAGATGATAACGATAGGGAGGATAAGCAGCCCGACAGCCAGTCCGCCGACGATGACCGCCCCCGAGGGCATATTTATCGCCCGGATAAAGAGGGCCAGCCCGAGCAGGCCGTAGACGACCGACGGGACACCGGCGAGATTCCCGATATTTATCTCGACCAGTTCGACGAACTTCCCGCTGAGGCCGCTTGCCGGCGCGTACTCTTCGAGGTAGATTGCCGCACCGACGCCGACTGGGAACGCGGACGCGGCGACGACGATGAGCAACATTATCGAGCCGACTATCGGGGGGTAGAAACCGGCGTCTTCCGGTGTCCGCGAGTGAGCGCTGGTGAGGAATTGCCAGTCGAGCCACGAGTCCGGCGGGGCGAAGCCGAACTGGCGGACCAGGACGGCACCGAGCAGGATTCCGCCGACCAGTACGAGCGGGAACGCGAGTCCGTGGACGCCCTCGTTGCGTCGAACGACGCCTTCGACGTACACCGCAGGCGGGAGCAGACAGAACGTGACGGCGAGCACCCACCCGGTCGAACCGATGCCGAGCAGGGGGCCTGCGACCGGAGCGAGCAGCGTCGCCGCGACGGCCCCGCCGACGAACGCGAGCCCGTCCCGTCTGTTTTCCCGTCTCCGTGCGACAAACAGGCCGAGCGCCCCGGCGACGGGTATCGTGACCGAGACGATGACCAGAATCCACTCCAGAGGAGCGACCGGGGATAGCAAAATCAGTTCCCGGAGACTCGGTAGCCGAGCGCCAGAGACTGCCGGGAGTCCGATGAGCGAGAGAACGCCGTTGAGTGCCCGTATGACTTCGACCGGTGGGACGCCAAACACCGTGACGACCGGCGCAGCGACCACCACCCCGAGCCGTTCGAGGGCGGCTCCCGGCCGGTATCTGCCGTGTACGACGACGATACCGGCCGCGACCAGCGTCGCGACCAGCAGTGCGAACAGTTCGAGCGCGGTCACCAGCTCTATGTCGAGTACGACCGCGAGTGCCGCGGCGAACAGTATCCCTACCACTGGCAGGCCGGTCGTCGCGTAGGCGACTTCGCCTGCGGGCTCTTCGAGCCGATAGAAGTAGACTGCAGTACCAAGCGTCGGGACGACCAGTGTCAGGAAGAACACCAGATGCCATCCCGGGTCGGCCGAAAACGGCCGGAGCGCGTCAGTCGCAACGTACAGCAGCAAGACGAGCACCGACACGAGCGCGACCCCGACGGCTGCGAGACACGCCAGTTCGAAGGCGACGCCGCGGAGGCGACTGACCTGACCCGTCTCCCCGGCCCAGTCGATTTCCCGTCCCGGCGTCGCCATCAGTTGTACTCCTCCCGATACCGCGCGGCGATACGGTTACTTGCGAGGTTCATGAGAAACGTGATAACGAACAGCGTGAGGCCAATGGCGAACATGCTCTGGAAGCCGACACCGCTGACCGAGTCCGCGCCGTTTATCTGGACCATCGCGGCCGTCATGGGCTGGTTCCCCCGCCAGAGGTTCGCCAGCGGTTCCGAGAAATCGAAGAGCCGCGACCGGCTCCCCATGGCGACGGCGACTATCATCGTCTCGCCGATGGCCCGCGAGAGCGCGAGGATGAACGACGAGAAGATACCCGAGACCGCAGCGGGGATGACGACGCCGGTCGACACCTCGTACTTCGTTGCGCCGACGCCGTAAGCGGCCTCTCGAAGAGAGTCCGGAACGGCGCTCATCGCGTCTTCGCTCAGGCTCGAGACCATCGGGATAATCATGATACCGACCATCAGCGACGCGCTGAGGACGTTGAACGTATTCAGCGGGAGACCGAAGACCCGGAGGAACGGCGTCACGTAGACGAGCGCGAAGATACCGTAGACGACAGTTGGAATCCCGGCCAGAATCTCCAGGGCGGGCTTGAGGACCGACCGCATTCGGTCACTCGCGTACTCGCTCAGATAGACCGCCGCTGCGACACCGATAGGGAGTGCCACCGCCGCCGAGATGATGGTGACGAGCAACGTTCCGGTCAGCAGCGGGAGCACGCCGAACTCGCCCCGCGAGAGGTTGAACTCGGTCCCGGTGAGAAACGCTATCGGGTTGACAGCGGTAAAGAAGGTGATGGCGTCTCTGGCCAGCAGGCCGACGATTCCCAACGTTACGAGGATGGACGCACACGCGCAGGCAAACAGTACGTACTTATAAATACGCTCTCGTGCGGCCAGTCCAGCGGGGCGTGACGTGATCGTGTCTGTACTCATGGTAAACAGGGTGGGTACTCGCCGGGGCGCTTACTCGGTCGACGTCGACGACCCGGTGTCGTACTCTTCGAGCTTCGAAAGGTTCTGGTCCCGGAGCTCGGTGTTGGATGGGACGTAGCCGATGTCCTCAACGGTTTCGGTTTCCGCGTTCTCCAGGAAGTACTCCAGGAAGGCGTACACCTGGTCTTTCTCCTCCAGGGAGGACTCCGAGGCGTAGATGAACAGCGGTCGAGCCATCGGGTAGGAGCCGTCCTTGGCGTTTGCCAGGCTTGGCTCGGTACACCCGTCGCCGCCGTCGACCTCCAGGGCCTTGACGTCGTCGGAGTTGGAGTTGTAGTAGGCATAGCCGAAGTAGCCTATCGCGTACTCGTTGTCCCGAATCCCCGCGACGATGGTCTCGTCCTCTTCGGTCGGCTGGTGCTCGGCCGTGTGGTTGTAGTCCTCGCCGACGATATTCTCGTTGAACCAGTCGTAGGTCCCCGAGGTTTCGGCTGGACCGAACTTGACGATGTCTTCGTCGGGCCACTCGTCGCGCACGTCCGACCACTGTTCTGCCCCGCCTTCGCGCCATATCTGGGACATCTCGTCGGGAGTCACACAGTCGACGAAGTCGGCCTCGTTGTTGACTGCCATCGTCACCGCGTCGCTGGCGACCTGGAACTCGACCGGTGTGACGTCGTTCTCGCCACACTGCTCTTCCTCCTCGCCCGTTATGGGGCGCGAGGCACCGTTGAGGTCGGCCTCGCCGGGACAGAAGTGGTTCTTGAACCCGCCACCGCTCCCCGTGGAGTCGACAGTGACGTTGACGTCGGAGTTCTCCTCCATGAAATTCTCTGCGAACGTGTCCGAGACAGGGAACACCGTGCTACTCCCCTTGACTACGACGTCCCCCGAGAGACCCTCGGACTCCTCGCCCGTGTTCTCGGTACAGCCGGCAATTGCGGCAGCGCTGGCCGCGCCTGTCGCCGCGATAAACTTTCGTCGTGAAACGGTGTCTGAGAGCCGCTGTGGGTCCTGCGTCATCACCAGAAACAGGCACAAGGAGTATTAAACCCGTTTATAATAGGAGTATATTCGGGTATGAGGGCAAGGTTCGTCTCGGGAGAATAAGTATTGCTATAGTTCGTTATATAGCGGTACATAGCGGTGTAGGCCAGGGCAGACGCCCCCGGGTAGCTGTGGGGCGAGACCGAGCAGGGGATTAGATGTCTAACCAGCCAATCGACACGTCGGTTACATACTGAACCTGATAGCTCAGTAGCATCGGGTCGGGACAGAGAGCCACAGCAGCGCGCAAACCGATATGGCGAACAAGAACCCACCCCTGACGACGGAGAACCGACAGCTAACCCGACTCGTCCCAGCGGACAGTGAGAGCGAGGCTCGATTCAAACGCCAGCCACCAGCCCGGGACGGCCAGACGGCCGAAGTGGCAGTGGCCGGTCCCCGGTCGATGGCCGACGGCGCGAGCGTCAGCGGTCGGTGGCTCCTCGCGATACCCGACACGGTCGCCGCCGTCTCGGGGTCCTTCCGGACGTTTACCGAGCAGCACATGGCCGCCGGCGGGCTGACCGAACTGCACCGGGAGTCGTGGTACGGTCGGGACGAGCTACTGACCGTGTTCGCGCGTCTGGAAGCGGCCGTCGGGGTGCAGATTGTCGAGCGAATTGGCCGATTCCTCCCGGCGATACTGGAGTCGCCTCCCGGCGTCACGAACTTGCAAGCGGCCCTGTCGGCGTTCGAAGACTGGTACGGGATGTGGCACCGAGAGAGCAGCGACACCGTGTCGTTCAGGACGGTCGGCGCCGCGACTGGAGAGCTGGTGCTCGCGACGCCATACCCCGACCAGTTCGAGCGGGGCCTCGTCCGCGGGTTCATCTACGAGTTCGGGGCCGACGGCGAATACGCCCGTCTGTCCGGCCAGGAGACCGACGCCGACGGAGCCACCCGCTACGAGATTACGTTCTTCGGTAGGCAGCCAAGCACCGACTGACCGGCCGCGGTAGTTTTTCCAGCGCGTAGCCGCCAGCCACACAACTGTCCTGACTGTGACCGTCACGACCGCGTGACTCGCTCGGACAGCGACGGAGACTGGCGACACAATCGAAGCGAGTGCAAAACGAAGCGACCGCGTGGCCACGTAGTCGGTCGCACGACGGTGCGTGTTACGGCCGAAACCGCACTCAGGCGGCGTCGACGGCGCTGGTGACGGCCGCCGGGTCGAGCCAGATAGTGAACTGCCCGTCGTCGCTGATGACACCGTTGAGGTAGGGGCTGTCGGGGACAGTGTCGACCGCCGCGTCCCGGAACCCGCTGACCCGTTCGACACTGTCGACGAGCCAGCCCAGTCGGTCCTCGCCGTCGAAGACGACGACCTGCTGGTACTGGTGCGTGTCGGGGACCTCGAGGACCACCGAGGGGTCGATAATCGTCGTCGTCGACCCGCGGAGGTCCATCACGCCGGCGACCGCCGGAGCCGTGTTCGGCAGCGGCGTCACCGAATCGGCCGTGACAATCTCCTCGACGTCATCGAGCCCGACACAGTACCGCTCCGCGCCGAGCGTGAACTCGAGCACCTGCTCCGGGAGCGCGTCGCCGGCGACGGCGGCCGTCATCGGTCGGCCTCCGGGCGGTCCCCCGCGTCCGGGTCGACGTCCCGCCCACCGTCGGTGCCCGCGATAGACAGGTCCGTCCCGGGCTCGATGGTTTTCACCGTCGGCCCGGACGAATCGTCGGGCCGGCCGGGCGAGCGAGAGCTGTCAGTCGGCCCCGGCTGCACGGACCGGCCCGTCGAGCCGGGGTCGGTGACCGCGCCGCCCACGTCGAAGTCCTCGACGTTGTCGTGGAGCTGCTCGGCGAGGGCAGAGAGCTGCTGGATGTTCGACGACGCCTCCGAAAGCGACGAAGCCTGCTCCTCAGAGGCGGCGGAGACGTTCGTCGCCTCGGCGGCAGTCTGCTGGCTGACGCCCGACACCTCGTCGACCATCGAGACGACCTCCTCGGTGGAGGCCGCCTGGTCCTCGGTCGCCTCGCTGATCTCCCGGATACCGCTCTCGGCCTGCTCGACGGCGTCGGCGATCTCGTCGAACATCGTGACCGCGTCCTCGATGGTGTCGGCGCCGGACTGGACGCGGTCGGTCATCTCCTCGATGTCCTCGACGGTCTCGCCGGTCGTCGACTGTATCTCCTCGATGCGGTTCTCGATTTTCGTCGTGGCGTTACCGGCCTCCTCGGCGAGTGATTTTATCTCGTCGGCGACCACGCCAAAGCCCTCGCCGGCGTCGCCGGCGCGGGCGGCCTCGATAGAGGCGTTCAGCGCCAGCATATTGGTCTGCTCGGCGATGTCGGATATCATCTCGACGATCTCGCCGATCTGTTCCATCTCCGCGTCGAGCGCGGCGACCTGGTCGGAGGCCTCGTGTGCGCGTGACTCGATAGCGGTTATCTCGTCGGTGGCGTCGGCGGCGTGGTCCCGACCCGTCTCGCCGCGGTCGACGGCGGTCTGGGCGGTCGCGGCGACCTCCTCGGCCGAGGAGGCAATCTCCTCGACAGTCGCGGACATGTCGTTCATCTCCGTGGCGGCCGCCTGGAGTTTCTCGCTCTGGACGTCGGTGCCCTGGGATATCTCCGTCACCGAGGTCGCCACGTCGTCGCTTGCGGCCTCTATCTCCTCCGTGCTTCCGGCCACCTGCTGACTCGTCCCGGCCACCTCGTCGGCCACGTTCTGGACGGTGGCGATGCTCGCTCGCAGCTGTTCGACGCCGGCCGAGAGGTCCGCGAGGACGGCCCCGTACTCGCCGGGGTAGTCCGTGTCGATGTCGCGGTCGAGTCGGCCGCGCTTGAGGTTGTCGCCGGCCATCGATATCTGGTCGAAGCTCTCTGCGAGCCGGCCGGCGCCCTTGTCGAAGTCGGCGAGCACCGCGCCGTACTGACCGGGTCGGTCGGCGTCGATGTCGTGGTCGAACCGCCCCGTCCGGAGGGCCTGGCTTGCGGCCTCGATCTCGTCGAAGCTCCCGGTGAGTTCGTCGGTCCCGCTGTCGAGGCGTCGCATGATGTCCCCGTACGCGCCGGGGTAGTCCGTGTCGATATCGCGGTCGAGCGAGCCCGATTCGAGGTCCCGGCTGACGCCGTCCAGGTCGGCGAACACCCCCGTCAGGTTCTCCTTCATGTCGGCGAACGCGCCCACCATGCGGCCGATCTCGTCGTCCATCTCGCGGCGCTCGAGGTCGGCGTCGAGGTCGCCCTCGCTGATGGCGACCGCCGACGCGGACAGCTGTTCCAGCGGTGGCGTGATGTGACGGTTGAGCAGTATCCCGATACCGACCGCCATCCCGAACGCCAGGACCGTCAACACGAGCAGTTCCATCTGGGTCGTCTGCGTGGTGCTGTCGGCGATTGCCACCTGGGCGTCCATATCCTCCTCGGCGGTGCTTTCGAGCGTGTGGGCCTGCTCTTCCATCTCGAGGCGCTTGTCGTCCATCTCGGTGAGCGTCTCGGTCGCCGCCGCGTCGTCGCCCGCGGCTTTAGCCTCGAAGTATGCCGTCGCCAGGCTGTCGTACTCCGCGTGGGTCGACTGGAGCGCCTCAAGCTGTTCGACCTCCTCGCCGTCCGCGTCCATCGCGGCCGCTTCCGCCTCGAACTGGGACCCGGCCTCGTCGTATGCCGCCCTGGCGTCCGACTCGCCGAGCTGGGCCGACTGGACGGCGACCTGCTGTTGCTCGATAGCGACCAGCATCTCCGCGGCGTGGCCCATGTCTTTGCCGTCGGCGGCGATGCGGTGGGCCTCTTCGTCGAGCTTCTCGACGCTCTGGTAGCCGAGGACGCCCGTCGCCCCCACAAGGAGCGCGACGAGGAGAAAGGACGCGATAAGCTTCGGTCTGAGGTTCAGTTCGTCAATCCTGAGTTTCTCTGTGAGCCGCATACACCGGAGTCGTGCCAGTACTGGTTCAGCGTCGAGGATAGACAGTTAATCGGTGGCAGGCCCGTGAGGTTAGATGGTTAACCCCTGGCTATCAGCTGTGGATACCATCCCTCGACCACGGCAGTAGTTGACAGACAGATAGAACCGAGCACATTATTGTGTGTATTTTACAATACTCGCAATATATAATAGCCCGGCCGACCAACTGACGCTGATGCCCGAGGTCGAGTACCTCAGCTACGGTGTCGTTGCGGACCGAGAGTGGCGTTTACACGAGAAGAGTACCTTCAGGAAGGCGGCGGAAGCCGACCTCGACCGAGCGGACTACGGCAGCGTGACGGTATCCGACGAAGAGAGCATACTCGACGCCGCCGAGCGCGAGGGGCTCGATTGGTCGCTGAAGTGTCGCAAGGGCCGATGTGGCAGATGTTCCGCCGTCATCGTCGACGGCGAGGTCGACATGGACGACGGACAGGAGTTTCTCACGCGAGCGGAAGTCGAGAAGAAGGATATCTGTCTGCTCTGTGTCACAGAGCCCGAAACCGATGTCAAGCTCGTCTACGGTGTCCGCGAGCTCGACTCGCTCGAGAACCGCGTGAAGTAGCGTCTGACGGTCGCCGTGCGTCCGGAAACGCCCCAGCGGGACGACCGCAATCCGTCTCAGTCGTCCGTACCGGCCCCGACGTCGAGGACCGTTCGGAGGATGCGGCGATGGGCCGCCTGGAGGTGGTTGTACACGGCCGGGCTGGAGATGCCGAAGCTCGCGGCGAGGTCCTCGCCGGTCACGCCGCGGGGCGTCTCGTAGTAGCCGCCGTGGTAGGCCGCGTTGAGTATCTCGGACTGGCGCTCGGTCAGAACGTCGGTCAAGTCGGCCTGCCCGCCGACTGCCGGGTCGGCCGAGTGGCGCTGGGCGAGGAGTTCTATCCGGTCGTAGCGCGAGGTGAGCGAGTCGAGCAGTGGGCGTTTCGAGACGCTGTCGGGGAGTTCGATAGTGGCCGCCGTGACGTCCGGTTTCGAGACCGTCTCGACGAGCCGGCCGCCGTGTTTGCCCACGAGCGTCGCGAGGAACGGTTTGCGGACGACCAGGCTGAGCTGTCGGTGGTCGGCGCTGCCGAACCACGACGCCGTATCGATGCTCGCCATCGACTGGGCGTGGTCGAGCACCGCCTCGGCGTCGCCCTCCAGCACCGTCGCCAGGATGCGGACGTCGTCGGGCGTGTGCTCGGCGACGGTGTCGAACTGGACGGTGCTGTCGGTCGCGTTCGCGAGTCGCTGGAGCGGGTACGTCTGGCCGGTGAGTTCGAACTCGAGTGTCGTGTGCTGTTGCTGTGAGCCGGCTTCGCGTTGCTCGAGAATCCGACTGTAGTTCACCAGCAGCGTGGCCACGTCCGTCACGAAGTTGTCGTACAGCGTGTCGAACGCGCCCTCGGTACAGGAGTAGACCGTCAGGACGCCGTAGAGCACGTCGTCGTAGACGAGCGGCGTACTCAGCACCGAACTGAACGAGTACGACAGCGCGTCTTTCGCCCAGGGCTCGTCGAACACGTGACTGGAAATCTTCGGGACGGAGACGGGGTCGAGGTCCCGGGCGGCCCGGACGGCGGGGAGCGCTCCGGTCGTCTCGCCGGCGAGCGTGGTGTCGACGTAGCCGTCGGCGTCACCGGCCCAGGCGACGGGTGCGATGTTCGTCTCGCTCCCCCTGGGCCGCCCGATCCAGGCGAAGTCGATTCGGTCGGTCGCAGTGAGCTCCCGGCAGACGCCGGACTCCAGCGTCTCCCGGCTGTCGCTCTCGCCGAGCCGATGCTGGACCGACTGGATAGTGTCGACCAGCCCCTGGAGTTCCTCGACGCGGGCTTGCTGGGCCGACAGTTCGGCCACGATCTCGGACCGGACGCCGTCACTCCGGAGCCGCTGGAACGCCGACTCGCCGTTGGCGACCAGCACGTCGATGATATCGATGTGCACCTGGTCGAATCGGCCGCCGTCGGTCGTCGCGGCGAGCGTCACGCCGAAGTCACCGACGGGTGCGACCAGCAGCTGCGTGATAGGGACGTCGAACGCCTCGGCGAACGCACCGAGTTCGTCGGCGGTGAACACCGTCGTTTCGCCGTCCCGGTAGGCCTGCCAGACCGGGTTATCCCCGGGTGAGACCGGCTCCAGCCCGGCGTCGCCCGCCGCCAGGTCGTCCGACCACACCGACGGCTGCAACGTGCCCGTCTCTTCGTCGAACTCCCTGACGCTGATGTAACTGAGCCCGAAGGCGTTCTCGATGAACTCCACCAGGAACGACGCGATGTCGGCCATCGAACGCGGCGGGTAGAACTCACGCGTCGCCGTGTGTAGTTCACGCAGGATTCGTTCCCGACGTTCGAGGGCCTCGATTCGGTGTTTCCGCTCGGTGACCTCAGTGGTAACGCCGACGAGCTGCTTCCCGCTCCCATCGGGCTTGTCGATGAATTTCCCGCGGCCGCGGACCCACCGGTCCCGGCCTTGCGTTTCGACTCTGAATTCGGTGTCGAACCGGGCGCCCTCGCTCCGGGACCGCTCCAGTGCGGCCTCGACAGCCGGTCGGTCCTCGGGATGGATACTGTCGAGATACGTCTCGACGTAGTCGGTCGACGAGTCGACGTCGAACAGCTCGGTAGTCGTGCCAAAGGCCGTGACCGTCTCGGCCTCGTCGTCCAGGACCCACACGCCGGTGTCCGTCTCTTCGAGTGCGACGTCCAGTCGCTGCTTGGTCTCTCGCAGCTCCCGTTCGCGGTCCATCTCGTCGGTGACGTCCTGCGAGACCCCCATGGCGGCGAAGACGTCCCCGTCGTCGCCGGTCACCGGGACGATACGGAACCGGTAATCATGGCCCCCAATCGCGCCGGAGAACGACCGCTCCTCGCCGTCGAGGGCGGCCCGATAGTGGGGGACCAGCAGGTCCGCGAGGGCCGCCGGGAGAGCAGCCGTTAGTTTCTGGCCCTGCAGTTCCCGAGCGGTCGTCTCGGCGACATCTATCGGCGTTCCGCCGACCATCGTGTACCGCAGGTCCCGGTCGACGAGCGTGACGGCACCGTTCGGGAAGTTCTCGACGAGCGTCCGGTATCGGTTGCGCGACTCCGAGAGTTCGCGCTCGCGGACGACGCGCTCGGTCACGTCCTGCTGGAAGCCGACGTAGTTGACGACCTCGCCAGCGTCGTCCTGGACCGGCGCGAGTTCGAGGCGGTTCCAGAACTCGGTGCCGTCCTGCCGGTAGTTCCGCAGCTCCGTCGAGAGCGGCTCGGCGGCGTCGACCGCCGCGCGAATCTCGGCGACGCTGTCCGGGTCGGTCGCCTCCCCCTGCAGGAACCGGCAGTTCCGCCCGAGGGCGGCGTCGCGGTCGTAGCCGGTCAGGGCCTCGAACTTCTCGTTGATGTAAATCATCGGGTTGTCGTCCTGCGAGGGGTCCGTAATCGAGATGCCGACCGGGGCCGCATCGAGCGCGCGGCTCTTCCGCCGGAGCTCCCGTTCGCGGGACTTCCTGTCCGTGATGTCCTTGACGGCCCCGCTGGCGCCTATCTGGTCGCCGTCGTGGTCTCGCCACGGTCGTCCAAGCGCCCGGACCCAGCGGACCTCGTCGTCGTCGGTGACGATGCGCAGCTCGAGGTCGAACGCCTCACCGCCGGTCGTGAGCCGCTCGAACGCCGCCGTCACGTCGGCCTGGTCCTCCGGGTGGTAGAACGCCAGCGCGTCCGAGACGGTCGGCTCGTACGCCGTGGGGAGCCCGTGGATGCGGTACACCTCGTCGGTCCAGCGGAGGGTGTCAGAGCGAAGGTCGACCTCCCAGCCACCGACCTCAGCCATCGCCTGGGTATCGCACAGGAACTCCTTGGTCCGTCGCTGTTCGGCCGCCCGCTGTGTTTCCGCCGTGGTATCCGGTGTCGTTTCGGTGGCGGGCCGCTCGTCCGGCGTCGACTGCTCGGCCGTGATATCGGTGAACTGCAGTAGGTGGCCACCCGAAGCAGGCCCGGACGCTATCGGATGGACGTGGTATCTGAGCCGCCGCTCGGGTCGGCCGTCCCGTGGCAGCACGTGCAGTTCGGGTCGGTCAGACCCGTCCCGGTCGGCTGGATCGAGCGACGCCGAGACGGTGTCGGGATTCGCGAGCGACGGCGCGAGATGTGTCTCGACGAACGACTCGTAGCACTCGCCCGTGACAGTGTTCGCCTCAAGTCCGAAGTAGGTCTCGAGCGGTTCGTTGACCCACTCGACCGTCGCGGTTTGCCCCACGAGTGCGACACCGATATCGCCGCTGTGCAACAGCGACTGGACGACGGCTGGACACGCAGCGATAACCGTCGGCTGTGTGGGGGACTCGTCCGGTGACCTACGACTCATGCAGCCACTTCCTCAGACACCCGTTACCCATTGTTTGTCAAAATACGTACTACTACTATACAAGTCCTTCCATGGTCAGGGACGGCTCAATAGCGCTGCAAAAGTTGTTTTCCAGATATTGCACGACACCAGCGGCAGTAAGTAATTAGTAATCAGATATATTCTCGTGTCTCGAGTGGCGGCCGTGAGTAGGCACGACACTGCGCTCGCCTGCCTCTCCGAGCGACCTCCGTTCTGGTTCACGCTCGGGAGCGACATCGGGGGGGTACTGGCGGACGGCGAGCGCCACAGAACGGGCTGTTTTGTGGGACCCGGACCCCCGGGTTCCGGGGGTCTCGACCGACGAGCAGCTGCTGGTCGAGACGGTCGGAGTCCACATCAGCCGGTCATCGAGCGCAAGCGCGCCGTCCGCTAGTCCGGCGGCGAGTCGCGGGCGTCAGGCCTCCGACGGCGCCGCCAGTTCGTCACCGATAGCCGACAGCACGCGCTCGAAGCGGTCGCTGACGTCCGCCGCGATAGCGTCCAGCGCGTCGTTGTCGGTCATCCCGATGAGCCGGTCCGGGTCGACGGCACTCACTATGACGGCACCGTCGTCGGTCTCGTAGACCACGACGTTACAGGGCAGGAGCGCCCCGAGGTCCGGTTCGGCGCCCAGCCCCTCGTGAGCGAGCGCTGGATTGCACGCGCCGAGAATCCGGTACTGCTGAAACGTTTCTTCGAGTTTCTCCTCGAACGTCGCCTGGACGTCGATGTCACAGAGGACGCCGAAACCCTCGTCCTCGAGGGCGGTGCGTGTCGTCTCGACTGCCTCGTCGAAGTCGGCGGCCACGGGCTGTCGCATCGTGTAAGCCATACTACAATATTTCCGTGCGAGCCTAAATAACGGTGTGGCTCGGCAGCCGTATCCGGTGGCGAACCGGCGGTATGTGGCCGGTCAGTGGGGTGTATCGGGCGCGGGAGTGGTGCCGTACGACCCCGACGATACCGATAGCGACGAGAACGACAGCGCCACCGGCGGTCAAATCGGAGCTGTACGACAGCGACACACCGGAGAGTGTGGCTATCTGTCCGCCCACGACAGAGCGCTTGAACCCGCCCACAACAGTCTCCGCGGCCACGGGAATCGCGAGCATCGCGGCGACGAAAATGGCACCCATACTCTGCATCGAGCCGACCACGACGACGGCCGTCAGGGCGACCCGCGAGCGGCTGTGCCACCGGACGAGACTGGCGTACCGCGTCGCGCTACTCAGACACGTCGACAGTGAGGACCGGGGCGGGCGACTTCGTGACGACTTTCTGGGACGTGCTTCCGAGCATGTTCTTCTCGTACTCGCCCGCGTGTGTCCCCATCGTGACGAGGTCGATACCGGCCTCTTCGACGTACGAGACGATGCGGTCTGCCGGGTCCCCCCGGGAGATAGCCGTCGAGACCTCGATTCCTTCCGCTTCGAGGGCCTTCTGGACCGTGGAGACGGCCGCTTGCCCCTCGGCTCGCAGATTCTCCAGGACCTCGTCGTGCATCTCGTCGTCCATCGCCAGGAACGCCCGGTCGTCGACGACGTACAACACGTGGGCGGTGACGTCCCGTCCCTCGGCGATGTCGACCGTGTGTTCCAGTACCTGTTTGACTGACTCGCTGCCGTCCGTCGGAACCAGAATGTCGCTATACATTGCCCGTATCTATCTATGTACGCTACACATCGCTTTCGGTTCGGGGTCGGCACCATTGACAGGCGCATCCGTCGTCTCGGCACGCACTGCTGTGAGTCCGTCCTGGCTGTGGCGCGGTTGACTGACGACCGGCTGTGTCACCGACCGGGACAGCTCTCCGGTCTCCCCGGACGTCCGCGAATAAACGAGTTTCACCGAGAGGCCGCTACACAGATGTGGTGGCGATGACGAAATGTTACCCCCGCTGAGACCCAGTTTCTATTAATAGATTCGTGAACGGTTCGGAATTAGTCGCCCTCACTGACGATGGGGCGAGCTTTCTGGAACCTGTGATCAGTGATATGGCTGTTCAACTTTGCTGGATTATACGGGGCACGCAGAATCAAGAACGCTCTATCTCGGACTACTTGACTCGATCAACACAGGCACTGTAGTGACCAAATCACGATTTGACCGACGGACCGTCGTTTCTACACTGTTAGTTTATACCCTAACACTCATGTTGTTAGGGTACAGACTAACAACCATCGATGGGAGACGATGTCGAGGTATTGGAAGATGAAATTCAAGCCTATGACGACGGAACTGTCGTCCGGATACGCATCCTCGAGGTGCCCGACTCCGACCAGTATCCCGAGGGTGTCAAGTACGCGTTCCACTACGGCGAAGCCGGTGCTGACGAGCCCATCATCCGCTTCGACAACCATCACGGTCCGCACGAACTGCATATCGCGGGACAGGTGTTTGAAATCGAGTACGAAGGCCTCCAGACACTCTATCAAGCCTGGCGTGCTGCGCTCCCGCCCGAGAAACGCATCGAATGGTAGCCAACCACATCAATACACCATCCATGACCCAAACGCTCCACATCACGATCGGCACGCGCCCCAACCGAACTGGCCTCGAAGAGACGCTCGCATCCATCGACGACGGAGAAGAGGTGGACCCGAACCCGTCCCGACTCAGCATCGAGAGCCTCGCAACGTTCGGCCGTATCTTCCGACCCACGAATCTCGAACTGCTCGAAGCCATCGTCGAATACGAGCCCACGAGCATCCGCGAACTCGCACGTATCGTCGATCGACATCCCCCGGAAGTAACCGAAAACGTTCACGAACTTGCCGACTACGGGCTCATCGAACTGGAAGACGAGGGGCGAGCAAAACGACCGACGGTCTGGTACGATGAATTCGAGTTCTCCGGTGATGTCCCGTTGCACGGGCTCGACACCGACAGTGACGCACCCGTTGCGCCGTAGGTCGTTTCACACTGGAGACGGTACCGCTGTAGGGCCTTGAATCTCGGTAACAGTCCCTCGGTAATAGACGAACTTTTCAGCGACGAAAGTGAACGAGACAGTGGTGGCGATGACGAACAGTTACCCCCGCTGAGCCCCTTGTGACGAGACGTTCAACTGAGCCACCATTCCGTGACCAGTGAGCGGCGGCGCCGGGCGTACTCGCCCGATAGCTACCAGTTGCAGCAGCGTCGATAAAATGATATGTCAATTGTCCTAATTGCAAGGTATGTCACAGGAGACAGACGTACTCGTCGTCGGTGGCGGTGCAACCGGCGCTGGAATCGCTCGCGACCTCGCCTTGCGCGGGGTCGACGTGACGCTCGTCGAACGCGGTGGCATCGGCAGCGGGACCTCCGGGCGTTCCCACGGACTGCTCCACAGCGGTGCCCGCTACGCCGAAGCTGACCGCGTGGGGGCCGAGGAGTGTCTCGAAGAGAACGAGATACTCCGGGACATCGCGGGCGCGTGCATCCGCGACACCGGGGGGCTGTTCGTCCAGCTGGAGGCGGACGACCCCGACTACTTCGACGAGAAACGGGCGGCCTGCGAAGACATCGGCATCCCGGTCGAGGAGCTAGACGGCGACGAGGCCCGCGAGCGGGTCCCGAACCTCGCCGAGGAGACCGTCCGGGCGATGACGGTGCCCGACGCGGTCATCTACCCGTCGCGGCTCTGTGCGGCAAACGCCGCCGACGCCCGAAACCACGGCGCGACAGTCCACACCCACGCGCCGGTCGAGGGCATCGACGTCGACGACGACACGGTCACCGGCGTCGAGGTCGGTGGCAGCGTCGACAACACCATCGAGGCCGACTACGTCGTCAGCGCGACCGGGGCCTGGGCGGGACGGCTGGCCGAGATGGCCGGGCTGGACGTCGAGATGCAACCCAACCGCGGCGTGATGGTCTCCGTCGAGTACGACGACCTCGACCCAGTGCTGAACCGCTGTCGGGACCCGGACGACGGCGACATCGTCGTCCCCCACGAGGACGAGGTGGTACTGGGGACGACGAGCGTCGACGTCGACGACCCGGACGACTACGAGACCGACCAGACCGAGGTCGAGCGGACCCGAGCGGAGTGTGGGGACATGCTCCCGCCGGTGGAAGACGCCCCCGAGATACGGACCTGGTGGGGCATCCGACCGCTGTTCGCGCCCGACGAGCAGGCCCGCGGCGGCCGCGGTATCTCCCGTGGCTTCTTCCTGCTGGACCACGCGGACGACGGCGTCGAGAATATGGCCAGCATCGTCGGCGGGAAGCTGACCACCTACCGGCAGATGGCCGAAGCGGCGGCCGACCTGGCCTGTGACAAGCTGGGCGTCGACGCCGAGTCGACGACCGCCGACGAACGGCTCCCCCACGTCGAGGACCCGGCACGGCTGGACGAGGTCGTCGCCGAGTTCGACGGGCAGGGCCCGACCGACGAGGACGTGGTGAGCGAGGGCGAGTGAGCAACGCGAACGAGCCCTCGTACCGGAACGGTGACCACCGGGAACCGTGGAGCAGGGCGAGGCTTCCTGAGCACAGCGAAGGAAGCCTCGAAAGCGACGCGGGGAGCGGAGCCGCGAGTCGACGCGACCCGCGGAGCAAGCGCCGACTGAGTGAAGCGAGGCGCCACCCGCCTCGATGCCGACTCACTGCCCCACCGCAGGAGAGTCATGTAAGCGACCGTCCCGGACCAGAACCACCGGAACACCTTTTATCGCGATGTTTGAAGTAAATGACAGCGGGAGTGAAATTCATCTGTGGTAATACTCACTGACCGGTCACACAGCTCCCGTTCGGAGCACCCATGACACGCATCACCGACATCACACTGCGACGCGTACTGGATTCGAGAGGGAACACGACGGTCGAGGCGGACGTCTCGACGACGAGCGGTGGCTTCGGCCGCGCGGCGGCGCCCAGCGGGGCGTCGACGGGCGAACACGAGGCCATCGAACTGGACGCGGCCGACGCCATCGAGCGGGCCGAGGAGAAAGCGGTCCCGAACCTGGTAAGCGAGGTCGACGCGGAGAACCAGCGGGCGGTCGACGCCGCGCTACGGGAGGCCGACGGGACCACGAACTTCTCGGAGATCGGTGCCAACTCGGCCGTCGCCATCAGTATGGCCGCCGCCAAGGCCGGCGCCGACAGCATCGGTATCCCGCTGTACAACCATCTCGGCGGGACCTTCCGCGGGAACACGACCCCCACGCCGCTGGGGAACGTCATCGGCGGCGGGGCCCACGCCGCCGAGGCGACCAACATCCAGGAGTTCCTCTCGGTGCCGGTCGGCGCACCGAGCGTCGAGGACGCCGTGCTCGCCAACGCCCGGGTCCACGCTCACATCAAGGAGCTGCTCCAGGCCGAGGGTATCCCGACGAACAAGGGCGACGAGGGGGCGTGGGCGCCGCCTATC
Organism: Haloarcula rara; assembly: GCF_029338235.1. Taxonomy (GTDB): domain Archaea; phylum Halobacteriota; class Halobacteria; order Halobacteriales; family Haloarculaceae; genus Haloarcula; species Haloarcula rara. Next base: position 1,826,333 of record NZ_CP119785.1, on the reverse strand, counting down.
GACGACGCGAAGGCGTTCGACATCGTCGACGACGCCACCGCGACCGTCGCCGACGAACTGGGCTTCGAAATCGGCTTCGGGCTGGACATGGCCGCCTCCGAGCTCCACGAGGACGGCGAGTACGTCTACGACGACGACGTGAAATCGACCGCAGAACAGATAGACTACGTCGAGGAGATGGTCCACGAGTACGGTCTGAAGTACGTCGAGGACCCGCTCGACGAGAACGCCTTCGACGAGTGGGCCGAACTGACAGACCGGGTCCGCGACCAGACGCTCGTCTGCGGTGACGACCTGTTCGTGACCAACACCTCGCGCCTGCAGGAGGGCATCGAGACGGGGTCGGCCAACAGCATCCTCATCAAGCCAAACCAGATCGGGACGGTCACCGACGCCATCGACGCCATCGAACGCGGCGCCGAGCACGGCATCGAGTCGGTCATCTCACATCGGAGCGGCGAGACCGAGGACACCACCATCGCCCACGTCGCGGTCGGCACGGACGCCCCCTTCATCAAGACCGGAACGGTCGGGGGCGAGCGGACCGCGAAGCTGAACGAACTGCTGCGCATCGAGGAGCAGGCCTGAGATGCGGTCGGCGAAAATCGTCTGTACCATCGGCCCCGCCTCGGACTCGGTGGAGACGCTGACCGGGCTGGCCGAGGCCGGGATGGCCGTCGCCCGGATGAACGCGAGCCACGGCACGCCCGAGGACCGCCGGACAGTCATCGACCGGGTCCGCGAGGTCGACGAGGACACCGCGGCCCCGGTCGCGGTGATGCACGACCTCCCCGGTCCCGAAGTCCGGACGGCACCGCTTGCGGAACCCATCCAGCTGACGGACGGGTCAACGGTGCGGTTCGTCGTCGGAACGGAGGCCACGCCGGAGGAGATAGGGCTCTCACACGACATCTCCGCGGTCGAGCCGGGCGACCGCATCCTGCTGGACGACGCCCGTATCGCGGCCACCGTCGACGAGGTCGACGGCGAGACTATCACGGCGACCGTCGGGAACGGTGGGAAACTGGGCGGGCGCAAGGGCGTCATCGTCCCGGGCGTCGAACTGGGGCTGCCGACCGTCACCGAGAAAGACCAGACCGAACTGGAGGTCGCCGCGGAGAAAGAGGTCGACTTCGTGGCGGCTTCGTTCGTCCGTGACGGGGATTTCGTCCGCGAAATCGAGTCGACGCTCGAGGAACTCGGGGCGGACATCCCCATCATCTCCAAGATCGAACGGGACATCGCCGTCGACAACATCGACTCCATCATCGAGGCGTCCTACGGCATCATGGTCGCCCGCGGCGACCTCGGGGTGGAGCTCCCGCTCGAAGACGTCCCGATGATACAGAAGCGTATCATCCGCAAGTGCAACGAGGCGGGCGTCCCGGTCATCACCGCCACGGAGATGCTGGACTCGATGACCACTGCGCGCCGGCCCACGCGCGCGGAGGCCTCCGACGTGGCCAACGCCGTGCTCGACGGCACCGACGCCGTGATGCTCTCCGGTGAGACGGCCATGGGCGAGCATCCGGTGCGGGTCGTCGAGACGATGGCCAACATCGTCCAGGACGTCGAGGACGCCCCGGAGTACAGCGAGAACCGCGAACAGCACGTCCCGGACGCCGACCCATCGCGGGCCGACGCGCTGGCTCGCTCGGCCCGGTTCCTGGCGCGTGACATCGGCGCGGACGCCATCGTCGCCGCCTCCGAATCCGGCTACACCGCGCTCAAGGCCGCGAAGTTCCGGCCGTCGATTCCCATCGTCGCCTCGACGCCCAACGTGGAGGTACAGCGCCGACTGACCCTCTCGTGGGGTATCACGCCCGCGACGACGCCCTACACCGCCGAGGGCGCGGGTGCCGTCATCAACAGCGCCGTCCAGTCGGGCCTGGAGACGGGGGCCGTCGAGAGCGGCGACACGGTCGTCGTCCTCTCGGGGATGATGACGGAACTCGAAGGGGTCAACACCTCGAACATGCTGAAAATCCACGTCGCCTCCGAGACCGTCGGCCGGGGGGAGTCGGTGGTTCCGGGGCTCGTTTCCGGGCCCTTCCACCGGGTCGGTGACGGGAACCTCGACGACGTGCCCGAGGGTGCGATACTCAGTGTGCCGAAACACTTCGACGGGGAGTTCACCGGTGACACCGGGCGGATAGCCGGCATCGTCGACGCCCAGGCGGGCACGACCGGCTACGCGGCAGTGGTCGCCCGGGAGCTGTCGATTCCGATGGTCTCCGGCGCGACCGTCTCCGACGAAGCCACCGAGGGCGACGTGGTGACGCTGGACGCTGAACGCGGCGTTATCTACGACGACGCGATACAGAAGGGCGGTCAGGACGACCGGTAACACAGAGCGCGGGTGTCGGCCCGGACGGGCACGAGTCACCCACCCCGACCGCAGCTTCGGTTTACGTCTCGGAGATGTGCTCGGCGACGTCGAGCATCCGACTGGAGAAGCCGTACTCGTTGTCGTACCAGGTGAATATCTTGGTCATCCCGCCGACCACGTTCGTCAGGTCGAGGTCGACGTACGTCGAGAACGGGAGCCCGACGATGTCCGAGGAGACGACCGATTCGTCGGTGTAGCCCATGACCCCCTCGAGGTGGCCGTCGGCCGCCTCGCGGAACGCCGCGTTGACGTCGCCGGCGGTCACGTCTTCCTCGAGATTCACGAGGAGTTCGGTTATCGAGCCCGCCGGGACCGGGACGCGGATGGCCATCCCGTCGAGCTTCCCTTCCAGTTGCGGGAGGACCTCGGTGACCGCCTTCGCGGCGCCGGTGGTCGTGGGGATGATGTTCTCGGCGGCCGCGCGGCGGCGACGGGGCTTCCCGCTCGGCCCGTCGACGAGGTTCTGGGAGCCGGTGTAGGCGTGGATGGTGGTCAGCTGGCCGTACTCGATGCCGAACTGCTCGTCGAGGACGTCCACGACCGGGGTGACGGAGTTGGTGGTACAGGAGGCGTTCGAGACGATGTCCTCGCCGTCGTACTCGTCCTGATTGACGCCGTAGACGATCTGTTTGACCGGGTCCGACCCTTTCGGCGGCGCGGAGATGACCACCTTGTCGGCGCCCGCCTCGAGATACTGGCTGGCGTCGTCGCGGGTGCGGAAGATACCGGTACACTCGAAGGCGACGTCGACGTCGTGGTCGTCCCACGGGAGGTCCGCCGGCGAGGTCTCGCCGTACAGCGGCGCGGCGAAGTCGTGGTCCTCGACGACCAGCTCACCGTCGCTGAGTTCGACGCCGTCGAGCGTGCCCATCACCGTGTCGTACTTCGCCAGATAGGCGATCTCCTCGTTTTCCATCACGTCGTTGATACCGACGATGTCGACGCGGTCGTCCTGAAGCGCCGCCCGGAAGACGGTGCGTCCGATGCGCCCGAAGCCGTTCAGTCCGATGCGTACTGCCTCGTTGCCTGTAGACTGCATGATATGACTATAAAGCTAAATGTCCATAGCTGTTTGGATGTGTTAGCAAGTGGCAATCAGTGTGCGGTCTGCAGGCCGGCAGTCACGGATGTGAGATAGCAGGGCCAAACGGCGCTAGTGGGAGTGAATCGACTCTCCGACGGCGTCGGCGGCGGCGTCCGCAAGCGCCTCGGGGAAAGTCGGATGGGCGTGGGCCGTCCCCCTGAGGTCGTCGACGGTGGCGTCGAGTTCCAGCGCCAGCGTCGCCTCGGCGATGGTGTCGGAGGCGCGGGCGCCGACAATCTGTGCGCCGAGCAGTTCACCATTGGGGGCCGCGACTACCTTCACGTAGCCCGCGGGTTTGTTCGCCGAGAGCGCGCGCCCGGAGGTGGACATCGGCACCCGGCCGACAAGCACGTCGTCGTGCGCTTTGCGGGCCTCGGACTCGCTCTTTCCAACCACCGCGACCTCCGGGTCGGTGTACATCACCGACGGGAGGTAGTCGGTGCCCAGCGCGGCGTCGTCGCCGGCCGCAGCGGCGGCGGCGACCTTTCCCTCCTCGTAGGCGACGTGAGCCAGGAACGGCTCGCCTGCGGCGTCGCCGACGGCGAAGATGTTCTCGTCTGTCGTCCGCAGCTGGTCGTCCGTCTCGATGTACCCCGCCTCGGTCAGCTCGACGTCGGTGTTCTCCAGGGCGATACGGTCCCGGGCCGCCGTCGTGTCCCGCCCCGCCGCGACGATGACGTAGTCGGCCGAGAACCGCCGTTCCGTGCCGTCGTGGTCGACGAGTAACACCGGCCGGCCCTCCTCGTCGTACTCCAGCCCCGTGGCTATCGCGTTCGTGTAGATGCCGTCGGTGTACATCTCGCTGGTCTCCTGGATGGTGTCGACGACCTCCTCTTCGAACATCATCAGGACGCGGTCGCGGGCCTCGACGACCCTGACCGACGAGCCGAACTTGGCGAACTTCGTGACGGCCTCCATCCCGATGTACCCGCCGCCGACGACGACGAGCTCGTCGGGCACCGAATCGAGCTGGAGGACCTCTCGCGAGGAGATGACGCGGTCGTTGTCGAACCCAAGCCCGGGGAGTTCGAGGGGCTCGGAGCCGGTCGCGACGATAGCGTGGTCGAACTCGACAGTTCGGTCGCCCCGCTCGCCCTCGACGACGACGGTCGAAGAGTCCCGAAAGCGCGCCGTCCCGCCCAGAAGCCGGACGTCGTGGGCGTCCAGCCCCGCGCGGATGTTGTCGGTCAACTGCTCGATGACGTCGTCCTTCCAGGCCTGGACGGCGTCGAAGTCAACCGACACCTCGCCCGTCTCGATGCCGATATCGTTCCAGTGCTGGATGTCCCGCTGGAACCCGGCGGCGTGGATGAGGGACTTCGCCGGGATACAGCCGTGGTTGATACAGACGCCGCCGACCGTCTCCCGCTCGACCAGGGCGACATCCAGTCCCCGCTGAGCGCCCCGAATCGCCGCCGTGTAGCCGCCCGGACCGGCCCCGATGACGAGGAGGTCCGTTGCGAGCGCGCTGTCTGCGTGACTCATAAATTGTATAACATTTTCTGCCACATTATGGTTTGGGACAGCGCCACGCTCGCCCCGACCTGGCAGCCGGCGGACTGGTCGTTCGGGCTACATTTTAAGTCGTCGCCAGTGATATGTTAGTTTATGCCACACACAGCGGCTACGTGCCGACAGCGTCTCGACCGGTCAGGGCGGCCCCGGACCGTCGCGTCCGGCGCGGTGGCGCGCCCCGGTGGGCCAGCGAGCGCCACTGCGGAGCGAACACCATGAGAAGCGAAAATGGGCTTCGACGGGCGCTCGAATCGGGCGAGACGGTCTTTGGCGCCGCGGCCGCGACCTACTCGCCGACGGTCATCGAGATCATGGGCGACGTCGGCCTGGACTACGTCTGGCTGGACCTCGAACACGGCGGGCCAAGCCCCTACGACAGCACCGCGCTGGCGGCGCTGACGCGGGCCGCCGAGGCGGGCGGCATCGAGCTGCTGGTCCGGCTGCCCAAGCCCGAACCCACCCTCGTCCGGAAGGTGCTGGACGCCGGTGTACGGACTATCCTGTTGCCCCGCATCGAGACCGCCGACCAGCTGCGCCCGGCAGTCGAGGCCGCCTACTTCGCGTACGACGGTACGGTGGGCGACCGCGGGGTCGGCGTGGGACGGTCGGGCGAGTGGGCGGGCTACGTCGACAGCTTCGTCGGCGGCGAGGACAGCGAGGTGCTGGTCGGGACGATGATAGAGAACCAGCGCGCCGTCGACAACATCGAGGAGCTCCTGTCGGTGCCCCAGCTGGGCTTTGCCTTTGTCGGGCCGGCGGACCTCTCGATGTCGCTGTCGGACGGCGAGCCGCTCGCGGACACCGACGACGCCGTCGAGGCGGCCATCGACCGCACGCTCGAGGCCTGTCTCGCTGCCGACGTGCCTATCGGCCGCATCCAGAACGACCCGATGGCGGCCCAGGCGGCCATCGACGCGGGGTATCAGCTCGTCCGTATCGGCGGGGACAGCGGGGCGATTCGAGAGGTGCTTGGCAGTCGGCTGAGCGAACTCCGGTAGCTATCGCGACCCCCACAGTTCGCCTGGAGAAACGCCTGATACTACCGGTTTACCGGACCGAGCATCCGCGGACGAAACAGCCCCCAATAGAATATAGAGCCCAGCGAACTCAAAACGGCGCGTCGGGCCCTTCGTCGGCGTGCGTCGTTTCGGCGCCCGCCCCTTCGTCGGCGTGCGTCGTTTCGGCGCCCGCCCCTTCGTCGGCGTGCGTCGTTTCGGCGCCCGCCCCTTCGTCGGCGTGCGTCGTTTCGGCGCCCGCCCCTTCGTCTGTCCCACCGTCGCTGGCCGCCCCGTCACCCTCCTCGAATCCGCCCTCCCAGCCGGTCAGCCCCGGCTCGAAGCTCTCGACGCGGCCGTCGAACCCCTCGTAGGAAGCGATGAGCCGTGCGGCCTGGACGCTGGATTTCCCCTTCGGACAGACCGTCACGACCCGCTCGGCGTCGTCGAACTGCTCGACGCTGTCGACCAGCGAGGGCAGCGGGACGTTCTCGCTGCCGGGGATGTGGCCCCGCCGGAACGCCGCCGGCGAGCGGATGTCGATTATCTCCGCGCCGTCCGCGTCCAGAAGCTCTCGCATCTCTTCGTTCCCGATTTCGCCGTCCATGTGCGAGGCGTAGCGGTCGAAAGAGTAAATCCCCACCGGACTACAGCAGACCGTCGGCCTGCGCAAGGAGGATGGGCGTCAGCGCGTTCTCCATCACCTCGCCGTCGGTGGCCCGCGCGCGTGAGAGGGCCGTCGACGCCGGTAGCCGGACCGTCTCGATGGCTTCGCCGGCCTCGAGCTCGGTCTCGCCGGGCGTCAACCCGTCAGCGACGAAGACGTGGCGGTGATAGCGCAGCCACCCCGAGGGGATGTACGACTCGAGGTGGGTCACCGAGTCGGCGCTGAAGCCGGTCTCCTCCCGGAGCTCGCGGCGAGCAGCCTGTCGCGGTGATTCCCCGTGGTCGACACCGCCGGTCGGGAGCTCCAGCGTCGTCGTCCGGTGACGGGGCCGGTACTGCCGGACGAACAGCAGGTCCCCATCGTCGACGGCGACGACGGTCGCTGCGTCGGCCGGCTCCAGCCAGTAGTAGTCGGCGCGCTCGCCGGACGGGCGCTCGACCACGTCCTGGCCGGCGATGAAGAACGGCGTCTCCCAAGCGACGGCCGTCTCGTGGACCGGCCACGCGGGGTCGTCGGTGGTCCACGGTGCCGCCGGCCCGTTCCGGGCGGGTAGTCGCCAGCCGCCGCAGCCGGGTCCTCGCTATCCGCCGCCTCGCCATCCGCCTCGTCGCCCGAGTCGGTCACAGCAGCCCTTCGGCCTGTGCCAGCAGCACACCCTCGATGGTGGCGTCGTTGGCCGGTTCGCGCCGGGCGACGTCGAGCGCATCGTCGATGGGGACGGTGGTCACCGAGAGGAACTCGTTGTCGTCGAGCTCCTGGTCGGTCGGGGTGAGCCCCTCGGCGAAGACGATACCTCGCCGATGACGCAAGACGCCGGTCGCACAGTCGAACTCCTCCAGAAGGGAGACGCCCGAGGGTTCGAAGCCGGTCTCCTCGCGCAGTTCCCGGGCGCCGGCGGTCGTGTAGGACTCACCGTCCTCGACGATACCGGCGGGGAGTTCGAGACACTGCTGGCGGATGGTCGGCCGGTACTGGTCGACGAATACCAGCTCGTCGCCGGTGCGGGCGACGACGACGACGGCGTCGGGCAAGTCGGCCCAGTAGTACTGTTTCTCGGAGCCGTCAGGCTGGCGCACGCGGTCGTAGCCGCCGGTGTACCAGCCGGTCTCGTATTCGGCCTTGCTCTCGAGGACGGGCCACTCGTGGGTCGGATCGCGGCTCATGGCTCTTGTGTCACCGCCAGCCGGTAAACGGTTCCGTCGTGACTCACGCGGACAGCGTCACCGTCGACGGCCGCGGGGTACTGCTGGGCGAGCGAATCGTACTCGTCGAACGGCGAGTGGGTGAAAGCGCCCTTGATGCCGACCGGCCCCCGGTAGTAGGCCGTCGACTGGCCCGCGGTGTCGGCGGTCGCGTTTTCCAGCGCCTCGGTGGTGTAGGGGTAGCGCCGCTCGGAGAGGGTCCCCGCGTCGACGACGCTCGCGTTCTCGGCGCTGGCTGTCGCGGCAGTGGCGGTCCCGCCGGGCGTCGCAGTGGTCCCAGCCTCGCCAGTCGCGTTCGCGGTGCCGTTACCGACCTCGCCGACGGGCGTCGCGGTCATGTAGTAGGGGTCACCGCTCTTGAGGTAGCTCGGCAGGGCCCCCAGCGCCAGCAAGAGGACGGCGATAACAGCCATCGCCAGCAGGAAGTTCCGGGTGACCCGGCGCATCAAACGACCTCGCTGTAGATGCGACCGAAGGCCTGCCGGCGGAGGGTCCCGACGGCGGCGTCGCGTTCGGACTGGTAGGTCGCGGCGACGGCCGTCTCGGCGAACGGTGGCGCGTGCCAGACGACGTTGTCGACGTTGTCCGCACCGATGACCTCGACCTCCTGGTCCGTCTCTTCTCGCCACTCGTCGAACTCCTCGCGGCTCCCCACCGTCACCGCGAGCGACTCGGCAAAGAGCACGTCCCGGGCCGTCTCGACCACCTCGCCGGTGACCCGTTCGCGGTACGCCTCGGCGTCGAGGCCCATCGCCTTGGCGACCTCCTTGACGACGACCTGTGCGGTCGAGCCCAGCGACTCGTAGCGGTCACGCGCCGCGGCAGCTGTCGGCGGCGAGAACTGCCCCTCGGTCTCCATGCCCGCTCGTAGGAACTCGCGGGATTACTGGGTTTCGTCTTCGGCCGCGTCCCCGTCCTCGAGCATCTCCTTCGTCAGCTCGCGGGCCTCCGCGAGCACTTCGGCGTCCTCGTCACTCACCGACGCCGCGCCGCGGTGGCTGTCGGCCCCCGGCGGCAGGTCGTCGGCGTGGTTGTGCTCGCCCGTCCCGCTCTCCTCGAACACCTGCGGAAACTCCCGCTCCTCGGCGTGGTCTACCACGCGCTCGGCCAGTTCCGTCTCGCCGAACTGCCCCCACTCGGGGACGTGCTCGTCAAGCCACGCCTCGTGGTCGTCACCGCCGGTCAGCGCCGTGAAGGCGAGGTGGTTCGCCAGATGCGTGGCGTCGGCCTGTGGGTCCGAACAGACTGGACAGGCGTATCCCATGGTAGCTGTGTGGAGGGGCTGCCGTCATAAATCGGGTCGGGTTCGGCGACCGCTCGACTGCGGGCATCGCGTGTTCAGCCAGCGACGACTACAGCAACCGGACCATCACCAGCGCGTCCTCGCCGTTGCTGTAGTAGTTCGGGATGGTCTTGCGGTGTTCGAAGCCGAACTGGCGGTAGAGCCGGAGTGCCTCCTCGTTTTCGGCCCGGACCTCCAGTTTGGCCGAGGCCGCGCCGACCGACTCGAGCTGGGAGAGCGCCCGACGCAAGAGCGCCGTCGCGACGCCCTCACGGCGGTGCTCCTCGCGGACCGCGAGGTCCTTGACGTGACCCAGCGGTGTCCCGTGGTTGGGAACGGTATCGGCGATGACGTAGCCGGCGACGCGGGCCTCGTCGGTGTCGGTCTCGGCGACGAGAAAGCCCGACTCCCCCAGATAGCTCTCCAGCGCCGAGAACGGCCAGGGCTGGGGGAACACCGACTGCTCGATGCGGTGTATCGCCAGCAGGTCCGCCCGTTCCGCCGTGCGAATACGGATATCGGCGGCGCCGTCCGCGCCGTCCGACGACACCGTCGTCACGGGCAGTGGTATGGGGTGGCGGCACATAGGTGTTATCGCCGCGGGGACAATTCGTCAGCCGAGTAACGAAAATCGCAACACCTCGGCCGGAACCTTCTTTACCACCACTGTCGAAGCACCGACTGCACCCACTTTGGGTGCCACCACCCCCAACCCCCCACCCCTTTCGCGGATTTAAATAGATACGTCGGAGCGACGGCGCTGGCGTCCCGCGGTGTTCCCGTCACCTGCGGCTCCGCTCACTTCCGATGAACTCCGTCCATCGGCGTTCGCAACCACTCCGTGGTTGCTCACTTCCGAGAGACGCCAGCGGCGTCTCTCGACCCTCGCAAATCCTACGGATTTGCTCAGTCCCACACGAACTGCCCGTCGACCTGCACCGTCTCGCCGTCGACCTCCAGCCGGGAGCCCTCGCCCATCGTGGTGATGAGGTCCTCGTGGACCGCGCTGTCGTTGCCCGACTCGCCCTCGGGCAGACAGGCGTCGTAGGCCCGCCCCAGCGCCAGATGGACGGTGCCGCCCATCTTCTCGTCGAAGAGGATGTTGTCGGTGACCCGGTCGACGCCGCGGTTCATCCCGATGCCCAACTCGCCCAGCCGGCGCGAGCCGCCGTCGGTCTCCAGAACCTCCTCGATGACGTCGGCGCCCTGTGTGGCCGCGTAGTCGACCACGACGCCATCTTTGAAGGTTAGTTTCACGTCCCGCACGCGACGGCCCTGGATGGTCATCGGCACGTCGAAGGTGACGACGCCGGCGGTGTCGGCGGGGGCCGTAAAGACCTCCCCCGACGGGAGGTTGTGGGAGTCGTAGGCGACGCTGGCGGCGGAGTTGACCGCGATGCGGTCGGTGATATCGAGCGTGAGGTCCGTCCCCTCGTTCCGGATACGGACGGTCTCGCCGTCGTCGAGGATGTCCTTCAGCCGTGCTTGCTCCTCGGCCAGCGCCTCCCAGTCCCGCAGCGTCGCGTCGTAGACGAAGTCCTGATACTCGGCGTAGGCCATCCCGGCCTGCTGGGCCATCGCCCGCGTCGGGTGCTGGGTCGAGACCCAGTCGGTGTCGAGCCGGGCTTCCCGGATGGCCTGGCGGGCCTTCGAGTGGGCCTGTCGAACGTCACCGGGCACGTCCGCGCTGCCGGCAGTGTTGTTCGACCCCTTCAGAATCAGGACGCTATCGGCGGCCTCGTACAGCGCCAGTTCGTGGTCGGGGTCGGACTCGAAGGCGCCGTCGTGGGCCTGCAGGTACGCCCGCTGGAGCTCCGGCGAGCGGTACGTCGAAAGCAGGTTCGCGCCTTTCTCGCCGAGCTGTTCGGCGACGGCGACACCCAGGTCGTGAGCGCCCTCGCCGACCTCGAGGACGACGTCGTCGCCGGCCTCGATTCGAGCGCTCCACTCGACGAGCGTGCGTGCGTGGTCCCGTATCCGTTCGTCCATGGACGGGGAGAGGGTGGCCGGGGTCGAAAGGGTACCGCCCGGCGGCCCGAACCGCAATCCCTACCTGCCCGCTCGCTGAGGCCAGAGTATGGAACTAGGCGTCATCGGACTCGGACGCATGGGACGCATCGTCGTCGACCGCGTGCTGGACGCGGGTCACGACGTGGTCGTCTTCGATATCGACGAGGAAGCGGTGGCCGACGCCGCCGACGCGGGGGCACGGCCGGCGGACTCTATCCCGGACCTCGCACAGTCGCTGTCGGGCGACAAGCGCATCTGGCTGATGGTCCCCGCCGGTGACCCCGTCGATGCGGCGCTTGACGAACTGGAACCGCACGTCGACCGCAACGACGTCGTGGTCGACGGGGGCAACTCACACTTCGAGGACTCGATTCGCCGAGCGGCGAAGACCGAGGCGGCGTATCTCGACTGCGGGACCTCCGGCGGACCCGCAGGTGCGGAGCTGGGCTTCTCGCTGATGGTCGGCGGCAAGCAGTGGGCCTACGACGAGCTCGTCCCGGTCTTCGACGCCGTCGCGACCGGGCCCGAGGGCCACGACCGCATGGGACCCGCCGGCTCGGGCCACTACGTGAAGATGGTCCACAACGGCGTCGAGTACGCGCTGATGCAGACCTACGGCGAGGGGTTCGAACTGCTGGCCAACGGCCGCTACGACCTCGACCTCGAAGCCGTCGCGCGCACGTGGAACAACGGCGCCGTCATCCGCTCGTGGCTGCTGGAACTGTGCGAGGAGGCGTTCCGCGAGGAAGGGACGGACCTGGGCGACGTGGCCGACCGAGTCGAGGGCGGTTCCACCGGGACCTGGACCGTCCAGGAGGCACTGGAACAGGAAGTGCCGGTGCCGCTCATCTACCAGGCGCTCGGTGAGCGCTTCGGCTCGCGGGCCGACGACGGCCGCTTCTCGCGACGGCTCGCCAACCGGTTGCGCTACGGCTTCGGTCGCCACGAGGTTCCCCGGCGGGAGTGAGGAGAACCGCAGATTCGCGAATGCCGGCCCCGCACCGGTATCGGGACACTGCGGCGACCGAAAAAACAACAGCTAATTAAATCAGTACTCCAAAGCCACCGATATGGTATCACTCGTAGGCGTCCTCTCCGGGCTCACGCTTACCCTCATCGTCGTAGCCTTACACTACGCGAAGGGGACCGGCTGGGAGGCACCGGAGGACATCTCGCAGGAGGTCCTCGAACAGCGGGCCGCATCGGTTCCGGAGACCGACTTCCCGGAGCCGTACAACCGCGGTATCGGTGGCGGCAGCGCGGCGGCGATTCCGGCCGGCGAGGCCGAGGGCGAACTCGGCGAGTCCGAGGCAGAAGAGGAAGAAGCCGGCTTCGACCCCGACGATATCGCCGACGACGAGGTCGAGTACTACGAAATCGAGTTCGCGAAAGAGGGAGAGACCATCGAGGTCGCCAGCAACGAGAACCTGCTCGAGGCCGGCGAAGAGGAGGGGTGGGACCTCCCCTACGCCTGCCGCGAGGGGCAGTGTATCTCCTGTGCGGGCCAGATTACCGACGGGCCCGCCGAGGAGTACATCCGCCACAGCAACAACGACTCGCTGATGGACGACGACATGGAGGACGGCTACTGCCTGACCTGTGTGGCCTACCCCACCGAGGAGTTCACTCTCGAGACGAGCGAATCCCCGTAAGCTGACGTCGTTTTCGTGTTCCTGTGGCGGTCGTGGGTGGCTAGTTCAGTGGACAGAACGCCTGGTTCCGGACCAGATGGTCGGGGGTTCGAATCCCTCGCCGCCCGTTTGCCGGCGATTGCGAGACGTGACCGGAGAACGTCTCGGAGTAGTGAGCGGTGAAACCGCGAACAACAGTGAGCCGTGCAAACGGCCCGTGGATTCGAACCCGGGGAGCCACAGCCCGGGAAACGAGCGGAGCGAGTGACCCGGAATGTCTCCACTCGGTTCGAATCCCTCGCCGCCCGCTGTCGCTCCTCGCGACCGCTCGCGGTTCGTTGGGAGCAATCCCTCACCGCCAGGTGCTGTGCCGTTTGCACGCAGCCATGCGGTTTCGGTCCAGCGGCCAGCGAGCTACCCCACTAGTTAGGGGATGTGGACAAGTCCCAATATCGCGACGGATAACGTACAGATGGACGAAGTACGCTACGAAGAGCAAGACCAGCGCGCAATTCTGCAGAGCGAACACGACGGCGAGTGGCTCTCCTCGGACGCCGTCGTCGAACTCGACGCCTGGCAGTAGCCCGAGCGGTCGAACGGAGTTCCGACACCGGTGAGACACTGCGAGTCGAAGGTACGAGTCGTCGAGTCAGCTGTCGCCGGGTTCGAGCCGTTCGGACCCGACACTAGCGACCGGACGCCCGCCCATTCGTTCGACTCAACCCGCGTCGCGCCTGGGCGCCCCACAGTCACACGGCCGCGGGTGGACGAATCGCCACCGCCTCGGGCGCGCACGCCACAGTAACCGGTTCATTCCGGTGAGATATGTGACATCACACGCGGTATCGGCGATCCGTCCAAGACGTTCAGAAACCCTCCTTCGTGCCGACTGCGCGCGACAGTACTGGTGCAGTGCCGGTAACTATCTGCCACCAGTAGGACGGTAAGCCAATAATTCTTTTTGAATAACATATATTAGCGGTGTCAGTCAAAACGGAGACAACGATACCATGACCGCCAAGGAAAACCAGGCGACCGAGCTGGATTTCTCCGCCAGCAGTAGTGACGTCGACTACCCGCCGCCCGACGACCTCTTCAGGGCGCTGGCCAGCAGCGAACGACGCCGTCTACTGGCGGCGTTGCCGGCCGAGTCGGCGATGACGCTGGACGAACTCACCGATATCCTCGTCGGCTGGCAGAGCACCACCGACGGGCCCGCGGGACCAGACGAGTGGGCGAAAGTCAAGATAGAACTCGTCCACGCCCACCTCCCGCTGCTGGCCGACGCCGGGCTCGTCACCTACGAAGACGAGGAGATAGCGCGCACCACCTATCCGGAGCCGATCGAGGAGCTGGTGGCGTTCGCCGGAGAGTACGACTCGGCGGTCGCGGAGACCGAACTCGCCTGATGAGCTTCGGGCGGATTCTCTCGGACGTCGCCAGCCGGCAAAAGCAGGTCATCGTCTACGCGCCCGACGATAGCGGGAGCGAACTCGCGGACGTGCTGGCGACGCGCAACCTGACCGTCGACCACCGGCAGCTCCCGGCTATCAGTAGCGAGGCCTTCGTCATCGTCAGAGACAACGGGGAGTTCCAGGGGGCGCTCTCGCTCGCGGACCTGCTTTCCTTTCTCACCCCGCCGATCCGCCGCCCGGAGGACCTGGACTCGCTCGCCCGGAAACACCGTATCGTGTACGAACTGCTCGACGACACCGTCTTCGTCTCGCTTGACCGCCGGCAGCTGCTTGCCACGTCCCGCGAGCTGGAAGACCGGGCGTGGCGTACCGGCCACGGCCGCCTCCACGCGGGGTTCCAGCGCGCCGACGCGTTCGAGGCACAGCGAACCGTCTACCAGGAGCTGTCGACGACCGATATCGACATCCATCTGTACGTCCCCGGCGGGGTCACGGGGGACCCACTCACGGACACGCCGCTGACGCTCCACACAGGAAACGGCGAGCGGGACCGTTACTGGTTCATCCTGTTCGACGACGGCGACAGCGGCGCCCAGAACTGCGCGCTCATCGCCCGCGAGACCGACGGCGGTCGCTACCGGGGCCTGTGGACGTACAACGAGGCGCTCGTCGAAGAGGCGTTCAAAGCCGTCAGTAGCTACGATTCGTAGGCTTGCTCGATGTCCGTCTTCGCCTGCGGGATGACCCGCTTCTCGGCCCGGCGCATCGACCGCAGCGCCTCGTCAGTGAAGTCGACTTCCAGGTTCGGGAGCGCGCGAGCGAGCCCGCCCAGGACGTCGCCGGGGTCGATAGCCAGCTCGAAGGCGAAGGCCTCCCGTTCCTCCTGCAGCGGCGTGGTGAACACGAAGTGCTCCTCGACCATCGACAGCGCCGCCTCGCGGTCGTAGGCCGCGACCACAGCCCCGAAGAAGTCGTCGCTGTCGGCCGCCACCAGCGGCGCAAGGGCGTCGCCGAAGGCCCGCTGGCGAGCCAGCAGCCGCTCCCTGATTTCCTCGCGGCGCTGCCCGCGGATATCCCGCCTGAGCGTGTCCCAGTAGAGGTCCCGGGCGAGCACCTCGTCGGCGTAGGCCGCAAAGTCCGAATCGGTGTCGGCGGCGTAGTCCAGCACTGGGTCGAACTGCCGGAGGATGGTCCGCTGGTACTCGCGGAGCTTCGGGCGAACGACGTGTCGTTCCAGCGGCCGGCTGTTCTTCAGGAGCTTGCTCACCGCGCGGGAACTGCCGCTTCGGGACCCACGAAGCACGGCCGCCACGTCGAAGGCCTCGTACGTCTCGTCTACGAGGTCCGAGAGGTAGCGCTCGAACCCCTGCTCGACGGCGTCTCGGGTCATAGACGCCTCTGTGGACTCCATCGTCCTATCGTTTGTGCCAAACTCCCACGGTCCGGGCCTGCCGAACGACTTATGTCGGCGTCCGATAATCACAGGATATGCCCCAGCGAATATCGCAGTCGGCGGACCCCGTCGCCGCGGCGGGTGAGCGAGCGCTCGTCGTCGGCGGTGACCGACCCATCCGCATCTCGGCGGGTCACCGGCTCATGCACCACGACGGGAAGTGCTCGCGCCCCCACGGCCACAACTACGAGGTCACCGTCCGGCTCTCGGGCGAGCTCACCGAGGAGGGGTGGGTCGTCGACAAAGGCGAGGTCACGAGCGTCATCGACGAGTGGGACCACCGCTTCCTGGTCGAGGACGGCGACCCGCTGGTCGAGGCCTTCGAGGCGAGCGGCGACGGCGACGCGCTGGTGGTGCTGGACCATCCGCCTACGGCCGAAGTGATGGCCACCGTGCTGGAATCGCGGCTGACCGACCGGCTCCCGGACACCGTCTCGGACGTGCGCGTGACGGTTCGGGAGACCAGCGAACTCTGTACCCGCTGATGCCGGTCGCCAGCGACACCGACGGGCTGGACGAGGCTGTCGAGCGAAGTGCGGACGCAGCCGAAGGTGACCTCCCCATCAACGAGCTGTTCTGCTCGCTCCAGGGCGAAGGGCGACTGGCCGGCGTACCGAGCGTCTTCGTCCGCACGAGCGGCTGTAACCTCCGGTGCTGGTTCTGTGACTCCTATCACACCTCCTGGGAGCCCACGGGCGACTGGTACGGCGTCGACGATATCGTCGCCGCGGTGGCCGAGTACGACGCCGACCACGTCGTCCTGACCGGCGGCGAACCGCTGGTCCACGAGAAAAGCGCGGACCTGCTGGAGGCGCTCGCCGACCGGGGGTACCACACGACCGTCGAGACCAACGGTACCATCTCCGCCGACGCCCCTATCGACCTGGCGAGCGTGAGTCCCAAACTCGAATCGAGCACGCCCACCCCCGAGCGGGACCCGAAGGGCGACGGCGAGTGGGCCGACCGCCACGAGGACCGCCGGCTCGACGTGGACGTGCTGGCGACCTTCGTCGAGAAGTACGAGACCCAGCTAAAGTTCGTCGTCACCGGACCCGAGGACATGACCGAAATCGAGGCGCTGGTCGAGGACGTACGCGGGGCGGCCGACGCGCCCGTCCCCGACGAGGCGGTCCTGTTGATGCCGGAAGGACAGACCCGCGACCAGCTGGACGAGAGCCGCCGCGTCGTCGCGGACCTGGCCCTGGAGTACGGGTACCGGTACACGCCGCGGCTCCACGTTGACCTCTGGAACGACGCGCCGGGCACCTAGACACCCACTCCCGACAATTATGACCACCAACGACCGCGCTGTCGTGCTCGCCTCCGGCGGCATGGACAGCGCCACGGCGGCCTACGAGGCACAGGCACGCGGCTACGACGAGCTGTATCTCCTCCACACGAGTTACGGCCAGAACACCGAACAGCGCGAGTACGACTGTGCCCGCGCACTCGCGGACCACGTCGACGCGGCCGACCTCTGTCACGTCGAGACGAGCCACCTCCAGCAGATCGGCGGCTCGTCGCTCACCGACGACGAGATGGCCGTCGAAGAAGCCGACACTGACAGCGACGAGATTCCCAGTTCCTACGTCCCCTTCAGGAACGCCAATCTACTCTCGATGGCCGTTTCGTACGCCGAGGCCAGCGACTGTACGGCGGTGTTTATCGGTGCCCACAGCGAGGACTTCTCGGGCTATCCCGACTGCCGGCCCGCCTTCTTCGAGGCGTTCCAGCAGGTCGTCGACGTGGGGACGAAACCCGACACCGATATCGAACTGCTGGCCCCCTTCGTCGAGTGGTCGAAGACCGACATCGCCGAGCGCGGCCTGGACCTGGGCGTGCCCTACGAAGACACGTGGAGCTGCTATCGAAGCGACGAACCCGCGTGTGGGACCTGTGACGCCTGTGCGTTCCGGCTGGGGGCGTTCCAGGCACTGGACGAGCGAGACCCTATCGAGTACGACCGGCGCCCGGACCACACCGCCTGAGGTGGGCCACGGCGCCGGGCGAGACCCTATCGAGTACGAACAGCGGCCCGACTACCGGGATTAAGTAGCCGCGTCGGCGTCGCGGGCGAGTCCCTCGATGACGTACTCACCGGCCGACCGACACGTCGCCAGCGGCACGTCGTGGACGTCACAGATACGAATCAGGGCCCCGATGTCCGGCTCGTGTGGCTGGGCCGTCATCGGGTCCCGCAGGAAGACGACACCGTCGACCTCGCCCTCGACGACCTCCGCACCGATCTGCGTGTCCCCGCCGACGGGGCCGCTCTCCTTGCGTTCGACGTCCAGGCTCGTCTCGGTCGCGATGCGCTGGCCGGTCGTGCCAGTCGCGACCAGCTCGAACGTCGAGAGAACGTCCTCGTATGCTTCGACGAGGTCTATCATCGTCGGCTTCTCGTCGTCGTGGGCGATGAGCGCGACTCGGGTCACAGCCGGCGGGTCACCGCGTGGAAATATATGCGTACTGGATGGCGATCAGGCCACTGTCACGTCGCCGCCGGCCGTCACCGTGATCTCGTTGCCCTCGACGTCGAACGTGATCGTGTCGTCGTCGCCGTCGCCGACGACGGCCCGCAGCTTCGCCGCGTCGACGTACGAGCCGATGTAGTCGATGTCGTCCTCGGTGAGGTCGGTCGCGTCGAACAGCGCCTCGGTGATGACGGCCTCTGCAGGTTCGGGGCTGACCCACTCGTCGTCGTCGTGACCCCGTATCATGTACACTGTTCCGTTCTCCGATTTCATATGCAGATGTACACACCTTACTCATATAACGTGGTACGAGCGGTTTCAGAGCGTGAAACAACCCGAGAGATGGAGCAGCGGCTGGTGACCCCCCTGAGGTCGCTGCCGTCGGCGACGACCCCTGTGTGTTCCGGTTTCAGTGCTGGTGTGACCCGATAGACGGGCGCGCGGGCGCAGCCAGCGTGTTCGCGACGAGCGTCTGGGTCCCCCGCCGGAGCCGCTCAGAAGCGGCCTGGCTGGAGATGTCCAGCTGTGCGGCCAGGTCCGAGAGCGAGGCGTTGCGGGGGACCGTGTAGTAGCCCCGCTCCAGCGCGAGCAGCAGGACCTCCCGCTGTGGGTCGGTCACGCCGAACTGCGTCGACGC
Organism: Haloarcula rara; assembly: GCF_029338235.1. GTDB lineage: Archaea > Halobacteriota > Halobacteria > Halobacteriales > Haloarculaceae > Haloarcula > Haloarcula rara. The sequence goes on along the minus strand of NZ_CP119785.1, from coordinate 1,807,579 downwards.
CTCGTCCTCGTCCTCGCGCATCTGCTTGACTTCCACGTCGAAGCCGTCGGCGACGAGGTCCTCGCGGAACGTGAGCAAGGAACTGCGGTCGGGGAACCGGGCCTGAACGACCCATTCGTCCTCTATGAGGTCGGCCCGCACCAGCATCCCGTCGGCGGTCAGCAACCCGCGACTCATCGCATCGAGCGGTTCGTCAACCGTCGTGATGACGTACCAGTGCCCCTCTGCCTCCGGCCCCAGATGTGACGTCGGGCCGGCGGTGTCGTCGGTGGCCAGCGCCGTGTCGATGGTGTCACGGTCGGCGACGTCGACCCAGACTGCCGCCCGGCAGCCACCCTCGGTGCGGTGCAGCCGCTGTATCGAGACGGCCCCGTCGGGGAGTCGCCCCGCGGCCTCTCGAAGGAACCCTGTCTCTATGTGAAATGTGACTATCACGTAACAGATTGCGACTGCAACTTATATAAAACTCTGGCAAACGACGCCGGCCGAACGGACTATGTGGGGCGAGTCGAGACGAGAGCTGTCAGAGGCACCAGTCGCCCGACGTCGCCACCACCAGCCGATATTACTCGTCGATGGTATTTAAATGCGTAGCACGGTATGCCAGGTGATACCATGGTTTCGACCGCGTTACGCGGCGCCCACGGGTCGCTTCGCTCACGGTTTCACCGTTCGCTTTCGAGGCGTCTCCCGTCGGTCGACGCCTCGCTATCGCTCCCCGTTCCACCTCGAGGCGTTCACTTCGTTCACGCCTCGCTACTCGCGGTTCCCTCTGGTCACCGCTCGTCTGTAACGAGGCGTTCACTTCGTTCACGCCTCGCTAGTCCAGATTCTCGCCCTGATAACTCCCCTCGTAGGTCCCCTCGTGGGCCGCCTCGGCGAGGACCAACTGGGCGATGCGCGCGCCAGCTTCCAGTTCGATTGGATGGTGAACCTCCAGCAGCCCCTCGCCCCGTCCTTCATAGCCCGCGTCCCACACCGCCGTATCCAGCATACAGGAGTTCCGCAACAGCGACGACCGGGGGTAGAGGAAGCCGACGTGGCCCTCCGGGATGACCACGCGGTCGCTGTACTCGACGACGTAGCCGCCCACGTCGAGCGCGTAGACGTCGTCCTCGGGCTCGACCTCGCGCCGGTCACCCACAGTCTTGCCCTCCCGGCCGATACGGCCGGGGTCGACCTGTTCGTACACCGCACCCAGCCGAAGGTCGACACCGTTTGGCTGAATCTGTGCGCCAGTGAGGTCGTCGAGGCGCTCGGCCACGAACTGCCCGCTCTTGAACATACCGTCGCTGGCACCGCCACAGCGAAAACACTGCTGTTCGAACCCTGAGGAACAACCGTCGGCTGGTGACGGATGATGAAAAATAGGGCGGGATACGCGGGATTTATACCCGCGCGCCGTCGATTGTCGGACGTTATGGGACAGACGCTCACGGAAAAAATTCTCGACGACCATCTCGTCGAAGGGGAACTCACCCCCGGCGAGGAGATCGGTATCGAGATCGACCAGGTGCTCACACAGGACACGACGGGAACGCTCGTCTGGCTGCAGTTCGAGGCGCTTGGACTCGAAGAGGTCCAGACGGAGCTGGCCGCGCAGTACTGCGACCACCAGACCTACCAGTTCGACTTCAAGAACACGGACGACCACCGCTTCCTCCGCTCGGCGGCCGGTACCTTCGGCGCGCACTTCTCGCGCCCGGGCAACGGTATCTGCCACAACGTCCACAAGGAGAACTTCGCCGCGCCCGGCAAGACGATGCTTGGCTCGGACTCGCACACGCCCACGCCCGGTGGGCTGGGTGAACTCGCCATCGGCTCGGGCGGGCTCGACGTCGCCGTCGCGATGGGTGGCGGCGCCTACTACATCGAGATGCCCGAGGTCGTCAACGTCCGCCTCGAAGGCGAACTGCCCGAGTGGGGCACCGCCAAGGACGTCATCCTCGAGCTGCTCCGCCGGCTGACGGTCAAGGGCGGCGTCGGCAAGGTGCTCGAATACACCGGTCCCGGCGTCGAGACGCTGACCGTCCCCGAGCGGACCACCATCACCAACATGGGGACCGAACTCGGTGCGACCTCCTCTATCTTCCCGACCGACGAGAACACGAAAGACTACCTCAGCCGACTCGACCGCGAGGACGAGTACGTCGAAATCGGCCCCGACGAGGACGCCGAGTACGCCGACGAGATCGTCGTCGACCTCTCGGAGATCGAACCGCTCATCGCCAAGCCCTCCATGCCGGACAACGTCGTCCCGGTCAGCGAGGTCGAGGGCGTCGACGTCGACCAGGTGATGATCGGCTCCTGTACCAACGGCGCCTACGAGGACATCCTCCCCGGCGCGAAGATGCTCGAGGGCCGCAACATCGACAAGACGACCGAAATGATTGTCGCCCCCGGCTCCAAGCAGGCCTCCGAGATGCTGGCCCGCGAGGGCTGGACCGCGGAGATGATGGCCGCCGGCGTCAACTTCTCGGAAGCGACGTGTGGTGCCTGTATCGGTATCGGCCACGTCCCCGCCAGCGACTCGGTGTCGCTGCGGACCTTCAACCGCAACTTCGAGGGCCGCTCGGGTATCGAGGACGACAACGTCTACCTCTGTTCGCCGGAGGTCGCCACCGCGGCGGCCATCAAGGGCGAAATCGTCGACCCGCGCGACCTCGCCGACGAACTCGGCGACCTCGAGGCCCCCGGCCTGGAGATGCCCGACCAGTACATCGGCAACTCCGAATCGGACCTCATCGCCCCCGACGAGGCCGTCGACGACGAGCTCATCAAGGGCCCGAACATCGCCGATGTGCCGCTGAAAGACCCCCTGGAGACCGAAGTCGGCGGTGAGACCCTCCTGAAGATGGAGGACAACATCACCACCGACCACATCATGCCGGCCACGCAGGACATCCTGATGTACCGGTCGAACATCCCGAAGCTCTCGGAGTTCACGCTCTCGCGAATCGACGATACGTTCGCCCAGCGCGCGCTGGACGCCGACGGCGGCGTGCTGGTCGCCGGCGAAAACTACGGCCAGGGCTCCTCCCGCGAGCACGCGGCGCTCTGTCCGATGTATCTGGGCATCGAAGCGGTCTGTGCCCAGAGCTTCGCCCGCATCCACAAGGCGAACCTGTTCAACTTCGGTATCGTCCCGCTCGAAATCGACGCCGAAACCTACGAGAAGATCGAGCAGGGCGACGACATCCAGATCGTCGACGATGTCGCCGAGGCCGTCCGCTCGGGCAAAGAGGAGTTCACCATCTCCATCAACGGTGACTGGGAAGCGAGCGCCACGCTCGACGCCTCCGAGCGAGAGCGCGAGATCCTCGCCGCCGGCGGGAAGCTCACCCACACGAAGATGCAGCACGACGAGGGCGGCGCCGCGCCTGCCGACGACTAGAGAGACTTCGAGCGCAGCGAGAAGTCTCTTACAGGTCGAGCGGGGAACGAAGTGACCCGCGAGACGAGCGAGGTCGCGAAGCGACCTCGGATACCCGAGCGGCGAAGCCGCGAGGGTTCGGAGACTCCGAACTCAGTTTTCTTTTGCAGAGTCCGTGAGCGTCTGCGCTGTCGAGAGACAGCAACTATTTGTAACTTAGTTTGGGAGATGACCGCATGTCCGGCCAATCTTTCGGCGAGTTTGTCAACGAGTGGCAGACGGGCGCCGTCCTGGTCCTCGCCAGCGCGATTGTCGGCTTCGTAACCGGGTCGATAGCTGCCGGCGATGGCCAGTATCTGTTCGGTCTCCTCGGGTTTGCCGCCGGTGCGGTGGGAACGTTTCTGGCACTCTCGTATCTACTGTACGGCCGCTGATTGCTGTGGCCGTGAGCGAGTGGAACGCCATCGGCGTTCCCGAGCGAAGATGGGGGAGGGCAGGCTGATGACAGCATCCGAGCGAGCAAAGCGAGCTAGGTTCGACCGCAGCGCGCGGACTAACGCGCCGCTTTGCGGCGCGGCAGGAGCACGCAGCGATTTTTCCCCACGTTTTTGCCCGAGCGAGCGCCGCGAAGCGGCGCGAGCGACGGTGCAAAAAGTGGTCTCAGATGGAGAGAAACTGCGACACCATCCACTTCGTGAAGGTGCCCGTCACCCCGCCAATCCAGGACAGCAACACGAAGTGGAGGTAGGTGTTGGCCTTGTGGCCGCCGTCGATGGTTCGAATCATCAGGGCCGACAGCATGGCCGAGAACATGATGATGACGACGAGCAGGAACTCGATGAGTGGGATGTTGTAGACGCTGGTGTTGATGAGGGAGTTGACGTCCAGTCGGCTGCCGGCATTGAGGTCTAAGGACATATCGGCGAGGATGTTGACGACCTGGAGGCCGATGAAGAAAGCGAAGGTGGAGGCGGCGGTAATTCCGTACAGCAGGCCGACCATCGTCGTGGTCGCCTGGTTGCGCTTCTGGCGCAACTGGAGCACCTGGTTCATGTTGGCGGCGATGAGTTCACCGAGCTGTTTGGGCGAGCCACCCATCTCGCGGCCGATGAGGTACATCTCCGAGAACGTCTGGATGAGATAGGAGCGACAGTCGGCGGTGAAAAAGCGCCACGCGGCGGTCGGTTCGATACGCATGTTGAGTCGCTTATAGAGGTCGTCGATGTTGGGGGTCAGCGCCCCGAAGTCCTTCTTGCGGAGGGTGCGAAGCACCTGGCCGGTGGTCGACTGTTTCGCGCCCTCGGTCGCGCCGAGCGCGCGGATGAAGCTCGGATAGGCCTCGTCGCGGCTCTTGACCCGCTGTTCTTCCTGCCGGAAGACGATGCCGGGGATTATCATCGGTGTGATGGGGACGACGGCGTAAAACGGCAGGGGGACCGAATCGAGGAAGAAGAAGATGTCCTCGAGCGCGATGGGCGAGACGCCGAACATCCCGCCGACCGTGACGAACAGCAAGACCGCCGAGAGCCCGACACCCACGTACATCGATTTGTCGAGGCGCTCCTCGATGGGCGAGGGGTACTCCTCGGGGTGGAACCACACCGGGTCGTAGGGCGCCATCGACCGGATGGCGAGATAGAACCCGGACTGGACGAAGATGTACATCACGATGACGGCGCTGACGGTCATCGTCGGGTTCGTCCCCGTAAGCACCGGCAGGACGACGGCGAAGACCAGCGCGAACGTCATCGAGAGGACCATCGAGAGGTAGAGGTCCTTCATGACCTCCAGACTGTCGAGCGAGGAGCGATAGACCGTCGTGTAGTGCTGGATGATCTGCTCTTGCTCTGAGAGCAGATAGTCCTCCAGGGACTGCCCGGCCCCGAGCGTGTAGGCGAGTCGGTCGAGGAAATCGGCGAAGGCCTCGCTTGGCACCTGCTTTGCGCGGCGGCGGCAGGCGTCGTCTAAGCTCTGGTTCCACGTGTCGACCAGCTGGACGATGCGGTGCATCTCCATGGCGAGTTCGCCGTACTCGTCTTCCTGGGCCAGCGTGCGGAACACCTCCATGCGGTCGATCTTCGTCGTCGACAGCACCGTCATGTGGGTAATCATGAGGTGAAAGCGGTTGTTGAGCTCGCGCTTGCGCTGTGAGAGCAGTATCTTCGGGTAGAAGATAGCGGAGGTCATCGCCAGGAAGCCAAGCATCGGGATGGGCGCCCGGACCATCATCGGCAGGTCGAGCAGGACGGCTGCCACCGCCGAGAGGAGGAAGAACACGATGGAGGGGATCAGGATAAAGAAGAGGTACCGCTCCAGGGGAATCGTCATCTGGCGGTACGACTCGACGAGCCCCTGGATGGTCTCGGTAATCGTCAGTTCGATGCCGCTGTCTGCTTCGCTCTGGGCCATGGTCAGTCGGGCCGGGAGATGTTGAACGGAATCCCTTCGACGCCGTCGCGCTGGAAGTCCGAGATGAAGTCGTTGACCTCGTGGTAGCCGGTGATACCCTCCTGGATGGCGCGTTCGATCATGTCGGCGCGAAAGCGGAGGTCGTCGTAGATGTCACGCGTGTCCTCGTAGCCAAGCAGCGTCGCGATCTGCTCTTCGAGGACGAAGGAGTTGTTCATCCCCTGGAAGACGATCTCGTCCTCGACGGGGTCCCAGTTGAACACCTGCCGGGTGACGACGCCGTCCATCTCCTTGGAGTACCCCTCGATTTCCTGAACGGACGTCACACGGCGCAGGACCTTATCGCCCTGCTTGACGCGGTTCTGGAACAGCGCCACGTCGGCGACGTCCATGAACGTCTCTGGGACGTTGATGGGTTCGCCGGTAAAGCGCTGGATCATCGAGACGATGTCGCTCGCGTGGAAGGTCAGCATCACCGGGTGACCGGTCTGGGCGGCCTGGAACGCCATCCGCCCCTCTTCACCACGAACCTCACCCACGATGATGTAGTCGGGGCGGGAACGCAACGCGGCGGCGACGAGGTCGAACATGTCGATGCTCGTCCCCTCGTCCTCGCCCTCACGGGTCAGGAGCTGCTGCCACGTGTTGTGCGGGGGCAGCACCTCTGCGGTGTCCTCCGCGGTGTATATCTTGGCGTCGTCGGGGATGAACGAGGTGATGGCGTTCAGCGTCGTCGTCTTCCCCGAGGCGGTCTCGCCCACGACGAAGACGGTCTGCTCGTTCTCCAGACAGAGCCAGAGATACGCCGCCAGTTCGGGCGAGAGGGTCATCCACTTCGTAATCTGGAAGATGGAGAGGGGAATCTCGTCGCCCTGCCGGATGGTGAGCGAGGGGCCCTTGAGGCTCACGTCGTCGGAGTAGATGAGGTTCAGGCGGGAGCCGTCAGGCAGGGTCGAGTCGACGATGGGGTCCGAGTCGGAAACGGGGTCGCCCATCCGCTCGCCCATGTTGCGCAGCCACTGGTCGAAGGCCTCCTCGCTTTGCCACTCGACGGTCGTCTCCAGCATTCCGTAGACGCCGTGGTCGACGTGGCACTCGCTGCGGCCGATAACGTGAATGTCCTCATTGGCTGGGTCACGCATCACCGGTTCGAGCGGGCCGAGCCCGACGATGTCGCGGTTGAGTCGGTAGAGGATGTTCTCGTAGGTCGACTGGGTCACCTCGACGCTGCCGACGTCGGTGATGTTCTGGAGCCGCGTGAGGACGCCGCTGTCGCTATCCTCGTTGCGGATGCGGGTGGTCTCCTGAAGGAGTTCCTCGATCCGGTCGTCGTATTCGGATTCGCTCTCGGGGGCGGGCTTGTTGACGCTCTTCTGGAGCAGTCGGTTACGCACCTTGTCGAAGACCACGCCCTCGTCCTCGTCCAGTTCCGGTTCGATGGCGTAGTACTTTGTGTCCTGGCCGATGTCGCCGTAGACGTGACAGAAGATGGGGCCCCCGACCGGATAGAGGACGTTGGGCCGGTCGGACTCGTACTCGCCGTCGGCCTCGTCGATGAGCATCGGGAACTCCCCGGTAATCTGCTTGAACTTCTTGAGGTGGTCCCGCAGGTGGGGCCGCCGGGCTGCAATCTGGCGCAGTTCGTCCGATGGTTTCGCACGTCCGTGGTCGGTCATAGCTTGATCTCTCCCTAGGCGACGCTCCGCGATTCGATGACGATACCAGTGCCCGACCGCACCGAGAAGCCGACGGTGTCACCCACCTGCTCGCCCATGCCGGCAAAGCGCAGGACGTTGATCTGGCGGCGAGTGTCGTTGCCGACCTCTATCATCTCGAGTTCGATGAACACGTCGGCGATGGCGCGGAACGGGCCGATGGCCTCCTCGTCCAGCGTCGACGGGTCGACGGTTATCATGATGCACTTGCCCTCCGAGATGATGTCACGGAAGTACGAGATGATCTCCAGCGCGGCCTGGCGCTCGTCGTTCTGGCGGACCAGGGCCTCGAACTTGGGGTCGTTGCGCAGGATAGCGTCGAAGGTGTCGATGACGATGACGTCTGCATCCCACATCACCTCGGCCTCCATGAGCCGGCGGAGTAGCTCCTTGCGCTCCTGTTTCTCGTCGCCGCCGGAGAACGTGTTCGAGTCCCCGATGTCGGCGTGGAGAAACAGGACGTTCTCGTCTAAGATGTGGTCGACCATGTCGTAGGACAGCGAGTGCATCTGGTCGAGGAAGCTCCCGACGGTGAGTTCGGTCGAGAGGTAGGTCACGTCGTGGCCCTCCTCGCAGAGCCCGTAGGTGAACCGCTGGCTCATTGCGGACTTGCCGGCCCCGTAGTCACCCTCGACGAGGATGATACTGCCCGGCGGGATACCGCCACCCAGTTCCTTGTTCAGTCGGTCGTGGTCGTCCAGTCCAAGCGAGAACAGGTCAGTACTTGCGATGCTCATGTTCGGAATTCAAACACCTCCTGATCACCGTTGACGGTGAGCTGGACCCGGTGGTCCTCATCGAGCGCCAGCGACCGCTGGATGTCCAGCCGGACGACGGTGCCGGGCTGCCAGTCACCGTCACCGTCGGCCCGGGTCACCGTGTAGTCGGTGACGAACTGGCCGTTGACGAGGACGTCTAGCTCGCCGGGTTCGGCGGCTAACCGCTCTGTGCCGGTGTTTTTCACGTACAGCGTGATGGTCGCCGACGTGCTGTTGTAGATAGCGTCGCTCCCGCTGTCCGATATCACCTCCACGTCGGTTCGGACGTCGCTGCTGACGTCGAACCCTTGCTCGGAGATGGCGCCGCTCAGCTGGCCGATACTGTCGGTGAACACGCCGGCGACGCTCGCGGCGATCATCATCGAGGCGATAAACAGGATGAGATGCGACGCAGAGACGCTCGCCACGTCAGACCACCTCCGTCGCGGCGACGCCGGGTCCGGTGACGATTTTCACGGCGCTGGGCGTCGTGTCGACTGTCGTGTTGATCGCCAGCGTCTCCCGCGGGAGCCAGAGATCCGTCCCCGTCTCGCCCTCAACGGCCGTCCGGTAGCCCGTCTGGTAGCTGTTGTCGACGAGGACGTCGACGTCACTGACGGCGAGCTCCGTCGAACCGGTGTTCTCGACGGTCACGTTCAGGTAGTTCGAGGTCACGTTGTAGTTCACAGTGGTAATCTCTATTTCGGTGTTCGTCCGTTCGAGCTGTTGGTCGGAGCGGTCCTCGCGGGCGTCGTTGACCATCTCGGTGCTGTTTGCCGCCGCCGAGTAGAACATCCCGAAGCCGATAAAGGCGGCCACGAAGATGAGGGCAGCCGAGCCGCTAACGCTGAATCCCATCCGAGCCACCTCCCACGAGCTTCGAGAGCGCGACGGCCTCCGCGCCGCTGTCCTCGTCGAGTTGCGAGATGTAGCGCAGGCTCTCGGTGTGGTGGTCGATGGTGAGACCGTCACCCGAATCAGCCACGTCGTCGAATCCCCGCAGGTAGTCCGCGAGGTCGTCGGCCACGTCGGCGTCGATCCAGCCGATGGTCTCGTAGTAGTCGATCGCACGGGACGTCTCGCGGTAGCCGGCCTGGCTCGTCAGGAACTCCAGCCACTCGATGATTATCAGGTCCGCCGCAAAGCCCTCCGGCATCGTCGAGAGGTAGGGTTTGCCGTCGTCGCTCTCGGCGTCCGTGTCCGAGGTGGCGTCAGTCGCCGGCTCGGGCTCGGGCTCAGCCACAGGCTCTGGCTCCGGTTCGGGTTCCGGTTCGGGTTCCGGCTCGGGTGCAGCCGCGGGTTCTGGTTCGGGCTCTGGCTCCGGTTCGGGCTCAGGCTCAGGCTCCGCTTCGACAGCGTCCATCCCGTCGGCAGCAGCCTCCTCGCCCTCGTCCTCGATGACCTCGTCGAAGAGGTCGTCGTCTTCGAGACCGCCATCGTCGGCGTCGAAGCCCCCGCCGTCGAGCATATCGTCGTCGCCGTCGTCGTCCAGCAACTCCTCGTCGTCCTCCAGCAGGTCTTCGCCGTCGCCGTCGGCCCACTCCGCGTCGCCCGACTCGTACTCGTCTTTCAGCTCCGCGAAGGATTTGCCGCCGTCAGAGTCCCCGTCGTCGCTGTCCTCCTCGTCCATCCCGAGCCCGTCGTCCATACTCATGTCGTCTTCCTCCTCGAACTCCTCGTCGAACTCACCGCCGTCGTCCTCGAAACCGTCGTCGAGGTCGTCACCAAACATATCGTCGCCCTCGTCCAGGGACATCTCGTCGTCCATCGCCATCCCGTCGTCCTCGACGAGGTCCTCGTCGAAGAACCCCTCAGCGTCGGCTGAGGCGACGTCGTCGTCGATGTCCTCGCCCTCGTCGTCGTCCCCGTCGTCGTCGAAGAGGCCAAAGGAGCCATCGCCCATACCCCCACCGCCCATACCGGCGTCGACGTCGTCGGCGAAGGGGTTCACGCCGCGCGTGACCATCTCGTAGATGTCAAGCAGCTTCCGGACGTTCTCTTGGACTTCGTCGACGGATTCGGAGATGGACTCGTTTTCCGTCCGGACGGTGTTGACCGTCGAGGAGAGGCTCCCGACCTCGTTTTCCAGTTCGTCGAGCCGGTGTTCAAGCTCGTCGGTGTCGGGACCGGTGGCGTCCTCCATGTCGCCGAACTCGTCGTCGCCGAACCCACCCATGTCGTCGTCGCCGTCGAGGCCGCCCAGCCCACCGAGGTCGTCGCCGCCGTCGCCGCCGTCGTCGCCCATCAGCCCGCCACCGCCCATCTCGTCACCGCCACCGCTGTCGTCGTCGCTCTCGTCGTCCGACATGATCGAGTCGAACATGTTCTTGATGCTCATCCCGACCAGGCCCCCGGAGAGCAGCACAACGAGCGCTGGGACCAGCGCGGCCACGTCCGGAGCGAGTGCCTGTAGCGTCGGCACGAGAGCGAAACTACTCATCGTCTATAACGATTCCTGCAGATACCCTTGAATATTCCGTCTAGCTTATCATGGTTGATAACAAAACCGTTAGTTAAACTCCTTGGGTTGTTAAATCAAGTAACTTTTTGCTGGATTGGCGATACCAGCCACCGTTTCGACTGGAGATGTGCCGATAGAGCGTCTGAGAGTCGCGCTCGAAGCAGACACACGACTGCCATCCGTCTGACGCGACACGGCGCTCGACAGTGGGCCCCAGTTTCAGTCGCGGAAATCAGAGAACGACCGACTCGGTGTTTGCGCTCTTGACGACGAGATCGCCGGAGTCTGCTTCCAGCCTGAGCGACCGGCCGTGGTCCCCACCGACGTCCTCGCCGGCGATGGGGATGTCGAACTCCGAGAGCGTCGCTCGAACCTGGTCGAGGTTGCGCGACCCGATAGAGGAGCCGTTCTCCGAGAAGTCAAGCATATCGCTGCCGCCGGCGATCTTGGCCTGCATGGTCTCCGCCGAGGCGCCGACGGCCTCGAGCGCCTCGACCAGTTCGGTGACGCCAGTGTCGGCGAACTTCGCCCGGTTGCCCCCCTCGACGTCCTCGGCAGTGGGCAGCATGATGTGGACCAGTCCGGCAGCACCCGTCGGCTCGTCGTACAGCGCGATACCGATACAGGAGCCCAGGCCGCTGGTCGTCAACACCGCCGAGTCGGTCGTCACCTCGTACTCCGCGATGCCGACTTTCAATCGCTCGGGCTTGGCCTCCTCGCCCGACTCCGTCTGGCTGCCGTCGTAGACTTTCATTATTCGAATATCTGTTCGACGTCGGCCTCGGTCTCGTCGGCCCGGTCGACGTCCAGGTCGTCGAGCGCCGCCCGAAGTTCCTGTTCGTTCGGGAGCGCGTGTATCTCCGCGCTGAACTCGATATCGTCGGTCTGCATCTTCGAGTCGATGATAAAGGCGTGCTCCTGGTGCTGGCCGACCTGTGCCGCAAGCGGGTCCACGATGGCCCGGCCCATGTCGTGGACGAGTTTCGGCGGCGTGTGGTCGACTGACGTCTGGAGGACGTTCGCCCAGCCGTCGACGAAGCCGCTGGTCATGATGTTGCCTAGCTCCTCGATGGCGGCCTTGTGCTGGTCGTCAAGACCGTCGCCGTCCATCTCGACGGGCATCATCGCCTCGGCGACGTTGACGGCCGAGACCTCGTCAAAGAGCACCATGAGGTAGCCACTGGGGACGCCGGTGAACTCGACGACCGTGCCGACGTAAGTGTCGGTCCCGATCTGCTTTGGCACGTCCTCGATGGGCGCGAAGCTTATCTGGGTGACCTCGGCCTCCGTCGGAATCCCCGTCATCATCTCGACGTTGTCGGCGGCCTGCTGGGTCCCCTTCGTCGTCATCTCGTTGAACGTCTGGAGCTTGTCGATGGGGATAGCGTCGCCCTCGGTGTCGACGCTCTCGACCATCGCCTCGGCGAGCGGCTCGTACTCGGGGAGCATGTAGATGTAGAAGTTCACCGACTCACCGACCCACTCGATCTCGGATTTGAAGACGAACACCTGGCGGTGGTCGCCGGTCTCGGGGGCCTCAGGGAGCACCGCCGCGCCCGACTTCTCGATGTATTCGGGCGGCGAGTGGTCGATAGTCGAGTCCAGGTAGTCGGCCCAACCGTCGATGAAACCGCTCATCATGATGTTGCCGATCTCCTTGACGGCGCTCTGGGCCATCCCGGGGTCGTCGCTGGCGCCGGCCATCAACGCGTCGGCGATGGTGTCGGCCGACTCGGCGTCGAAGACCAGAACCGTGTCGCCCTCCAGGACGCCCTCGTACTCGAACTGCACGCCGACGAAGTCTCGCCCCGCGAGGTCCTCACCGATGTCGGCGCGGTCAAGCAGCGTGATCTTGGTCACGTCGACGACGGCGTCGATGCCGGTCATCTGGGCCAGCGACTGGGTGGCCTGCTTGGCCCCTTCGTGGGCGAGCTGGTTGAACGTGCCGAGCGACTGGATATCGACGTTCATCTATGAGGGGACGACGTCCTCGATAGCCTCCATCACGCTGGGTTTCTGGAAGGGTTTGGTGATGTAGCCGTCGGCGCCGGCCTTGACCGCCTCTTTCATCTTCTCTTCCTGGCCGACACTGGTGCACATGATGACGTTCGCGTTCGGGTTCGAGTCCTTGATCTCGCTCGTCGCCTCGATACCGTCCCGGATGGGCATCACGATGTCCATCATCACCAGGTCCGGGGTCTGTTCCTTGTACACTTCGACCGCTTCGACGCCGTTCTCGACTTCCCCGACGATAGTGTGGTCCTCTTCGAGGATCTCCCGCAGGAGGTTCCGCATGAACTCCGAGTCGTCGGCAATCAGTACGTCTGGCATGACCGCTACTACCGTCATGACCGGGATAAATGTGACCCGTAAATTATCGCGTGTGATACCACCGACTGCGACCGGTTGAACAAGTCGTGCCGTCGACACGAGGGGCCACAATGGCACCCCGAACGACCGACCGTCGCTACAGCTTCGCGCCGTCGCGCTCTTCGATGGCGTCAATGAGGTCCGCGATGGAGTCGTCGGGACTGAGACCGGTCGAGCGGGCCAGCGTCTTGATGCTGCCGGGCGGGTACTTCACCGGGACGTTCGACTCCGAGAGCAGGATACCGAGCACGTCCTGGACGTCCGTCGAGCCGTCCATCTGGCGGCCGTACCAGAGCATGAGCGTCTCGAAGACGGTGACGATGTCGTTTGAGGTGAGCCGCTGCTGGTCGACCTCGCCGTCGAACTTCGCGGTCACGTCGAAGCCGTAGCGGGCGTTCGAGTCGGCCATCTGCTCTGCGAGCCACTCGTGGACGTTGCCATCGGTGAACTCCGGGGTCTGGGGTTCCGACGGGGGCTCGGGGTCCGGCTCCGGCATCGACGGCGTGCCGCCGTAGCTGTCGTCGTCGTCGCGCACGTCCGGCGAGACGACGTATCGACCCTCGTCGATCTGGGTGACGTGTTCGTCGTCTCCGAGCTCGAGCTCTTCGGGGGAGAGAATCTTGCCGTCTTCCGGATTCGGTTCGTCGGGCCCCCGGCTCATGTACTACAGTGTGTGAGGAAGCGGTATAATTCCGTCGCTGGTCGAGGTCGAGAACGAAAAAGAGAGGCGCGCAGGCTTAGAGGGTGACCGAGTCGGCACCAGACAGCGTCTCGGGAACGACCAGTCGGATCTCGGTGTTCCCACCGGACTGGGTGTTCAGCTGGATCGTCGCCGTGTCACCTTCCGCCAGACCGTAGTCGTCGATAATCGCGCTGGTGTTGAGCGTGATTCGGGCCCGGTCGGCCGGATCGTTCAGAACTGGTGAGCCATCCACTATCGACTCGCCGCCCTCGTCCTGAACCGTGCTGACACTGAACCTCGTATCGTTCGCAGCGCCGTCTAGATACGTCAGGTCAGTCGAGCCACTGGAGTGGACGAACTGGAGCGTCGTCGTGCTCAGGTCGATGTTGTTCGCCCCGGGGGCTTTCTTCACCGTGAGATTGACTGTGCTGACGTTGCCGTCAGCGCTACCGTTATCAGCCACGACACCGACCGAACTCACTTCCTGCAGTCGGTTGGTCACTTGGTCGCTACTCTGCTGGCCGGTCTCCTCGGCACCGCTCTGGAGGAATCCTGCCGTGTTGATGAGGACACCCGCGGCAATGGCCGCCACCAGCACCATCGCGATGAACACGATGAGCGTGCCGATACCGACCTGCCCGCGGTCCTCGTCGTTACGTAATTTGTCGAACATTGGTAGTTCAGGTCTGTCTGACCCTATCAGAAGCTATCTTTCACCAGTAATAATACCTCTCCCCAAAATATCTTTGCTGATAACAAGCGTCTAGAGGCCTCTAGTTCCGTTTTATCCCCCGAGTGGGGAGAAACACCCAAGAGATACCCACGAGCGCGAGACCAGCCGCCCGGGCTTGCTGGGCGGTGCCGTCGCTGGTCGGAAGCTGAGAGCGTAAAAAGAGAGGCGCGCAGGCTTAGAGGGTGACCGAGTCGGCACCAGACAGCGTCTCGGGAACGACCAGTCGGATCTCGGTGTTCCCACCGGACTGGGTGTTCAGCTGGATCGTCGCCGTGTCACCCTCACTCAGTCCACCCTCGCCAACGATCTGGGAGGTGTTGAGCGTGATTCGGGCCCGGTCGGCCGGGTCGTTCAGAACTGGTGAGCCATCCACTATCGACTCGCCGCCCTCGTCTTGAACTGCAGAGACAGTGAACTCGGAGCTCTCATCTACATTCGAGGCGTTCTCCCGGTAGGTCATGTCAGTCGAGCCACTGGAGTGGACGAACTGGAGCGTCGTCGTGCTCAGGTCGATATTGTTCGCTCCGGGAGCCTTCTTGACGGTCATGTTGACCGTACTGACGTTGTTGTTCGAGACCGCACCGACCGAACTCACTTCCTGCAGTCGGTTGGTCACTTGGTCGCTACTCTGCTGTCCGGTCTCTTCGGCACCGCTCTGGAGGAATCCGGCCGTGTTGATGAGGACGCCCGCGGCAATGGCCGCCACCAGCACCATCGCGATGAACACGATGAGCGTGCCGATACCGACCTGCCCGCGGTCCTCGTCGTTACGTAATTTGTCGAACATTGGTAGTTCAGGTCTGTCTGACCCTATCAGAAGCTATCTTTCACCAGTAATAATACCTCTCCCCGAAATATCTTTGCTGATAACAAGGGTTTGAGGGTTTCTAGGTCGGTTTTTGAAGATAGAGTGAGTCACAACACCGACACGCAGCCGGCCTGCGAGCGGGTCCCGCAGAGCTAAGTGACACAGTACACATGGCAGCGGTCATCACCGTCTAGCACAGATTCGTCGAGCGGAGAGACCGGTGCGAGACACACGGTCTCACAGTTGGGCCCCGAGGCGGTCGTTCACTCGTAGGTCACGAGACTGTACATCACGAACAGGAAACCAAACGTCGTCAGACCGCTGTTGACCAGCAGGAGCGACCGAGCTCCGTCGAAATCGTTGATGAACGCGCTGATCATCGTCGCAGCGGCACCCGCAACCGCAAGCGAGAACCCGATCGACAGGTAGAGCATCGCCTGCCGTGACGTCTGGACGTACGCCCGCATCGCCATCCCGACCATGGTAAGTCCGGCGACGACGAACACGAGCGTCGAGATGGCGTAAATAAGTTCTATCATCGGCGCTAGACGGTGGTAAGCGAACACCTGTATTAAATCCACGCTCGCGAATATCCCTGCTGATAATCGGGTAGAAGCGGCTGATAATCGGTCGCAGGCGGCGGCTATCTGTCCGAGAGCGTCCGCCAGGCCTCGTCGAGTTTGTTCGTGACTTCGGAGCGTTCCTCGACGTTTATCGTCAGGCCGTCGTCGAAGTCTACCCGAACCTCGTCGACGTTGCGCCGGTAGACTTTGATGCGTCGGCGGTCGTCGGAGAGGATATTGTCGTGGAGTTCGAGCAGGTCGTGTTCGGTCAGTTCGTCAATCCGCCGATAGCACGTCGCGATTGGGATCTCGAGTTCGTCACTCAGGTCCTGTGCCGAGATGGGTTCGTCAGTCGCGTCGAGTATCTCGGCGCTATATTTGTTTCCCAGCGTCTGGAGAAGCTCCGCGGATGCCATCGTTATCAAAACATAAATTCAGACTTTAATAAAGCTATCGGCAATGATACTGGCCGGTTCGACCGGTGAAAGGATTTCTTCACAGACGCTTATTTCAATCGATAGAACGCTCTAGAGTGCCATTTCACGTCGTAATAACGCGTCAGATCGGCGATTCCTCTTCGCTCATCATCGAGAAGGCGCTTGCGTTCTGGTGGACTTTGATACCGCCCCAGTCGATCTCCATCGGATAGATGTCGGTCTCGATGTTCTGCTTGCGCATCTTGGCGACCCAGACGTACCGGCTGACACCGGAGTCGGTCGGGGTCTGGATGAGATAGATGTTCCCGTCGGTGAGATAGTTCTCCAGACCGATCTCGGTGTCGGGGAAGACGGCGCCCTGCTCGTTGGTCATCAGGGTCGTCAGCCCGTTCGCCCGGAGGATATCGGTGAGTTTCAGCAGGTACGTGCGTTTCTCCTTCTCGTTCTCGAAGAAGAGCTGGAACATCGCCAGCGAGTCCAACACGAGCCGGTCGTAGTCGTCGTCTTCGAGGTCGTCAAGGAGGATTTCCAGCGAGGAAGAGAAATCGTTCTCACGGAGCAGGACCTGCTTGTCGTACACCTTGATATCGCCGTTGTCGACGTACTCGGGCCACTTATCGAAGCCGATAGACTCGGCGGCCTCCCGGAGGTCTTTTTCGTTCTCCTCAAAGGAGAGGTAGATGCCTTTCTCGTCGAACATCTCCACGCCGTTGTAGATGTACTGGAGACAGAGTATCGACTTCCCGGCGCCGGGATTTCCGCTTATCAGCGTCGTGGAGTCTTTCACAATGCCGCCGTTGAGGATATCGTCGAGACCGTCGATGCCCGTTTTCGTTAGCTGTATCATATTGATCGGAGGTGGATACCTGTTGGTCGTTCGCTGTTGTTAAAAACTCTTGTTGCCCGACACGCTCGGGGGCGTCACTGGGCGCTGTGAACCATCGCCGGGTCGACCCAGATGACGAACTCGTCGTCGCGCTTGACGACGCCGCGGATCGACCCGGAGTCGTTTGCCGGGGACTGGTCTATCTGGTCCGGCGTCACTTGGACGACCTGGTACACTTCGTCGACGAGCCAGCCAGCCGCGCCCTGGTCCTGGACGATGTCGGGGTCGAAGACGATTATCCGCTGGCCGTCGCCGTCGTCGCGAATGCCGAAGACGGTCTTGGGGTCGACGATGGACGTCGTCCGTCCGCGCAAGTCCATCACGCCCTCGACGTGGGCCGGGGCGTTGGGGACCTGTGTCAGCTCTCCCACGTCGACTATCTCGGTGACGTAGCCGATACTGACACAGTAGGTCTCCTCGCCGAGCTTGAATTCGAGCACCTGGCCGGTTGTAGTTGACTGTGCGGACATAGCTGCTGGATATCTCAACCTGGTCGGTAGGTCTATAAAAGGCTGTGTGCTGGACTATCAACTTTGATTACGTGGGCGGAGTCTTTATTTTGGGCCGGTTGGGAGTTCCGCGTAGCTATGCAGATGTTCCGCCCACACACGAAACACAGCCCACAGGGGCCGAGCTGACGATGCCCGGTGGGACGCGTGCAGTGGTGGCCGACGACTCTCATTTCATGCGGAGTGTCATCTCGGACATCCTCGAGGAGGGGGGTATCGAGGTCGCCACGGAGGCCAAAAACGGCCGGGAGGCCGTCGAGGCCGTCCTCACGCACGAGCCAGACGTCGTGACGATGGACGTCGAGATGCCGGAGATGAACGGCATCGAGGCCACCGAGATGATCATGGCCGAGCGGCCGACGCCCGTCCTCATGCTGTCCGCGCACACGGACGAGAACGCGGACGTGACCTTCGAAGCGCTCGACAAGGGGGCGGTTGATTTCTTCCGGAAACCGGGCGGCGAGGTGTCCATGGAGATGTCGCGGCTGAAAGACCAGCTCGTCGAAATCGTCACCTCGGTCGCAAAGGTCGACGTCGGGAAGCGGGGGACGCGGTCCGCACCGTCCCGAGCCGGCGGTCAAGCGAGTGGGGCCGGGACCCAGGGCCGGTCGTACGTCGGCGACCCGACGCTCGTCATCGGCTCCTCGACCGGCGGCCCGAAGATGGTCGAACAGGTGATGGCCGAACTCCCCAGGGAGGCGGACTTCCGGGTCCTCATCGTCCAGCACATGCCGGAGGGGTTCACCGGACGGTTCTCCGAGCGCATCGACAACCGGAGCGACTACGACGTGCGGGAGGCGGCAGATGGCGACCGGCTCGGCGGGGGCGAGGCACTCGTCGCCGCCGGCGACCGCCACATGGAGGTGAAGAACTACCGGAACGGCCGGCTCCGGGTGAAGCTGACCGAGGACCCGCCCGAAAACAGCGTCCGGCCGGCTGTCGACGTGACGATGCGGACGGCCGCAGACGTCGTCGACGACCCGCTCGTCGGTGTCATCCTCACCGGGATGGGCGGCGACGGGGCCGACGGCATCGTGCGGATGAAAGACGCGGGCGCACGCACCATCGCACAGGACGAAGCCACGTCCGCCGTGTACGGGATGCCAAAGCGAGCAGTCGAGACCGGCTGCGTGGACAACGTGTTGCCCATCGAGGAGATCCCGAGTGGGATTCTCGACACGATAACGACCGAGGTGACCTCATAATGGACGACCAGTACCTAGACGCATTCATTCGGGAGAGCGAGGAAGCGATAACCGAGCTGAACAACTCCTTGCTCGACCTGGAATCGGACCCCGCCGACGAGGCGGCGATGGACTCCATCTTCCGCACCGCGCACACGCTGAAGGGGAACTTCGGCGCGATGGGCTTTGACGACGCGGCGAACCTCGCCCACGCGATGGAGGACCTGCTCGACGCCATGCGACAGGGCGAGATGGAAGTGAACCCGGACGTGATGGACCTCATCTTCGCCGGTGTCGACCAGATAGAGGTCATCGTCAACGAAATCGAGGCCGAGGGCGAGTCCACCACGAACTCCGACGAACTGGTGGCCCAGCTGCGGACCGTCCTCGAAGAGGGAGCCGATGCTGCCGGCGGTGACGGGTCGGCAGCGGCCGCCGAATCGGCGGACGACGACGGTGGCCCGGCTGCCGACGATATCGACCCCGATATCGACCCGGACGAGGCCGACGGGCGCGTGGTCCACGTGGCCGTCGACGTCGGCGACTCGGATATGCTGGGTGTGGACTCGATGCTGGCACTTGAGGCCGTCGAGGACGTCTTCGATATCCTCGCGTTCGAGCCGGACCGAGCGGACATCGAGGACGGCGAGTTCGAGGACACGTTCGACCTCTATCTCGACGCAAGCGACGCCGCGACGGTCGACGCCGAACTGGACGCTGTCGGCAAGGTCGAGCGCTTCACCGCGACGGACGTCACCGACAGCCTGTCCGCGGCGTCGCCCGACACCGACGGCGTAGCCGCGGCCGGAACGGGCGATGCGGGCGGGACAGCCGACAGCGGCGGCGAGGACGAACACAGCGTCGACGAGATAAAGTCGGTGCGCGTCGACGTCGACCAGCTCGACGACCTCCACGGGCTGGTCGAGCAGCTGGTGACCAGCCGCATCAAGCTGCGCCGGTCCGTCGAGACCGAGGACCTCGATTCCGCGGGCGAGACGCTCAACGAGCTGGACAAGATAACGGCGAACCTCCAGAACACGGTGATGGACATGCGGCTCATCCCGCTGAAGAAGGTCGTCGGGAAGTTCCCCCGGCTGGTCCGGGACCTCGCTCGCGAACTCGACAAGGACATCGACTTCGAGATAGAGGGCGAGGACATCGAGCTCGACCGCACGATTCTCACCGAGATCTCGGACCCGCTGATGCACATCCTGCGCAATTCGGTCGACCACGGCATCGAGTCGCCGGCCGAGCGAGAGGCCGCGGGCAAGGAGCCGACCGGCCACATCACCCTGCGCGCGTCCCGCGAGCGCGACCACGTCATCATCGAGGTCGAAGACGACGGCGCCGGCCTCGACGTCGAGGGCATCAAGAACAAAGCCATCGAGAAGGGCGTTCGCTCGCCCGAGGAGCTGGAGGCGATGGACGATTCGGCCATCTACGACCTCATCTTCCACCCGGGCTTCTCGACGGCCGACGAGGTGACCGATACGAGCGGGCGCGGGGTCGGGATGGACGTCGTCCACGACACCGTCACGCAACTGGACGGCTCGGTCAACGTCGACTCCACGCCGGGCGAGGGGACGACCGTCGCCCTGCGCCTGCCGGTGACGATGGCCATCGTCAAGGTGCTGTTCGTCGAGGTGGGCGACGAGGAGTACGGCGTCCCCATCAAGAACGTCGACGAGATTACGGCCACCTCCTCAGTCAAGCAGGTCAACGGGACCGAGGTCATCAAACACAACGACGACATCTACCCCGTCATCCACCTGGACGATACCTTCGACGTGCCCGGCGAGACGGCAAACGGCGACGGAATGTTGGTCCGTATTCGGGAGTCCGAGCGCCAGGTCGCCTTGCACTGTGACTCGGTCAACAGCCAGGAGGAGGTCGTGGTCAAACCCCTGGAGGGCATCCTCTCTGGAACCCCGGGACTGTCGGGAACCGCGGTGCTGGGCGACGGCAACATCGTCCACATCCTCGACGTGGTGACCCTATGAGCGCCGATAACAGACAGTTCCAGCGCCTGCTCGGCTTCATCGAGTCCGAGATGGACTTCGAGTCGGGCTTCTACAACGACGCCTACCTCGACCGGCGGATTACGGCGCGGATGCGCCGGACCGACACCGACAGCTACCAGTCCTACAAGCAGCTGCTCCAGCGCGAAGACGAGGAGCGCGAGGCGCTGCTCGACTCGCTGTCTATCAACGTCACCGGGTTCTTCCGGAACCCCGAAGCCTGGGAGGCGCTGCGACCGGTGTTGCGGGACCTGACCGAGAACAACCGCCAGGTGCGACTCTGGTCGGCCCCCAGCGCGGACGGCCGCGAGCCGTACTCGGCGGCGATGCTCGCGCTCGACGACGACGATATCAACGCTCGACGGGTCGAAATACTCGGGACCGATATCAACGCCGACATCCTGAAGGCGGCCCGGAAGGCGACCTACGAGACCTCCCACACCACCGATATCGCCGAGGAGCTCGCGCCGCTTTCCGACTACGCGAAGTACGTCGAGGAAGAGGGCAACACCTTCCGCGTCAAAGACAACGTCACCAAGATGGTCACGTTCGAGCAACACGACCTCATCCGCGGCCGGGCCAAGCGGGACTTCGACCTCGTCTTCTGTCGGAACCTGCTCATCTACATCGACGCCGAGTTCAAGGTGCCCATCTTCGAGACCATCCGCGACTCGCTCAAGCAGGGCGGCTATCTAATGATCGGGATGACCGAGACCCTGCCCGCGGAGTGTCGCGACGCATTCGAGCCGGTCGATAAGCAACACCGTATCTACCGTCGGGTATGAGCCTCTACGAACTCGAACGCGACGGGGACGTCCAGGAGCTCATCCGCGTGTTGCGCGAGAGCGACAAAGAGCGAGTACAGCTCCGGGCCGCCCAACTCCTCGGGAACTTCCCCGACCACGACGACCGGCGGGACGTGGTCAACGCGCTGGTGGGCGCGGCCGAAAGCGACAGCGATGCGGTGACCGCGGCGGCCATCGACTCGCTAGACGAACTGGGCGGCAACGCTATCGAGCAGCTCATCGGGAGCATGGCCGGGGTCGACCTCGACGCGGACGCCGCCGACTGGGTGAAAGCCAAGGCGTTCATGCAGGCCCTGGACGCGGAGGTCCCCGAGCTGCGGATGGCCGCCGCGAACGGGCTGGGCCGGCTGGAACAGGCAG
This sequence comes from Haloarcula rara, assembly GCF_029338235.1. GTDB lineage: Archaea > Halobacteriota > Halobacteria > Halobacteriales > Haloarculaceae > Haloarcula > Haloarcula rara. Next base: position 1,785,507 of record NZ_CP119785.1, on the reverse strand, counting down.
ACAGCGTCCCGAAGCTCACCGAGCGGTTCGAGGACTCGGACCCGCGAGTCCGGGCCCGAGCGGCCCGCTCGGCCGGGAAGATAGGGGACTCACGGGCGACCAACCCGCTGGAGTCGCTACTTTCGGACCCGAAAGGCGCTGTCCGGCGGGAGGCCGCGGAGGCGCTCGGTAACATCGGGAACCGACAGGCGCTGCAGACCCTGTTGCCGATGTACGAAGACGACAACGAGCAGGTCCGACGCATCGCCGTCGGCGCCTTCGGTAACTTCGAGAACGACAAGCCCGTCGACTACCTCGTCGAGGCGCTCTCGGATGACTCGGCCGCGGTTCGCCGGACCGCCGTCTACTCGCTCATCGAACTGCTGTCGAACGTCCCGAGCGACCGGAGCCACGACATCCGCGAGACGGTCGTCGAGAAGCTCTCGAGCGAAGACGACCAGAGCGTCGTCGTCCCGCTGGTCGAAATCCTAGAGGAGAGCACACAGGCCGCCCAGCGGCGCAACACCGCCTGGCTGCTCGGTCGCGTCGCCGGCGACGACGGGCGCAGTCGAGTCCTCGACTCGCTGGTCGAGGCGCTGAAAGACGACGACCAGATGCTCCGCCAGTTCGCCGCCACCAGCCTGGCCGAGCTGGGCGGCGAGGACAACATGGTCGAGCGGCGGCTGCTGAAACTCCTCGAGGACGACGGCGTCGACCCGCAGGTGAAGGGGCAAGCGATATTCACGCTCGGGAAGGTCGGCGGCGAGCGGTCCCGGAAGACACTGGATAAACTCATCGACGACGCGGAACACGACATCGTCCGGAAGAAGGCCTTCTCGGCCATCTCGAAACTCGGAGGGCGGATATGACCGAGCGAGAGCGCGCGGGCCCGTCCCGGCCGAGCCCGTTAAGACCGACGAGGGCAAATAGGATACTCTGAGTAGATGAGCGGGGAACACGCACTGGTCGACACCAAAGGCAAGTTCGTCCAGGTCGTCAAGGACGGGCGCAAGCGAAACGACATCGAGTGGCTACCCGGCCGCATCCTGCTTTCGAACAAACGGCTCGTGCTGGCGACCAACCAGGGCAAGCGCACCATCGCGCTCTCGAAGCTGACCAGCGTCACCGCCAGCCAGATGAACCAGTCGCTGGCGCAGGTCGACGGCTACGTCAAGCTCCAGGCCGGCCGGGACGCGTGGCTCGTCTCACCGAAAGCCAGCGAAGCGTTCGAGGAAGAGCTGTACAAGACGCTGCTCGACCAGATAGTCATCCTGGTGAAACACCCGGCGCTGAAAGGCGGCGTCGTCACGGAGGCCACCTGGGAGAAGGCCCGCTTCAAGCTAGACGAGGAGCAAGAGGACACCGTCAACATCGCTATCTCCAGCGGGACCTTCGTCGAACTCGACATCGACGACGTGGGCACCGTCAAGCAGAAACAGAAGGAGATACGCGGCACCGAACGGCCGTTGCTGGAGGTCGAACACACCATCGACGGCACGTCAGTCGAGACCCACATCTCCGGGTCCCCCCGGCACGTCTCGCTCATCGGCGGGCTCGTCAGGCAGGGCGAGCAGCGCAACGCCGCCGACGACGTCGACCTCTCGTCCGAGGAGACACAGGTGCTGATGGCGCTGTACTCGGGCATCTCGCCGTTCAAAATCCCCGACTTCGTCGACATGGACATCGACGAGGTCGAGGACGTCTACGACCGGCTGATGGAAGCCGACATCTTAGAGCCGGTCAGGACCCGTCGCGAGGTGCAACTGGAGGCCCGCGGGCGGTCCATCGCCGGCGATGCCATCGCCGACCAGTAGCCGGTTCCGAATCGAGGGCGCCTGGCCGAACGGGACGGCACGTGCGGAGTGACCGGGAAGCAGGTCGCCGGGCGAGCCCACCGCGTTTATATAGACCGGGTCGGACAGAGGGGATATGGCCGACACCGACGGCGGTTCGGACCGGTTGAGCGATTCGAATCTCTTCGTGACCGTCTCGGGGCCACCCGGGTCGGGCGTCACCACCCTCTGTGAGGGGCTCTCGTCGGCGCTCGACTGTGGCTACGTCTCGGGCGGGGAAGTGTTCCGGGAGATGGCCGACGAGCGGGATATGACCCTGACACAGCTCATCGCGGAGGCCGGCCAGTCCGACGAGATAGACCGGGCGCTGGACCGGCGGCTCCGGACCATCTCCGAGAAGTGGGGCGCTGCCAACAAGGCCTTCATCCTCGAATCCCGGCTGGCGGGATGGATAGCCGGCAACCGCGCGGACCTCCGTATCTGGCTCGACGCGCCGGCGAACGTCCGCGCCGACCGGACCCACGATCGCGAGGAGATGACCGCCGAGATGCAGGTCCGAGAGGTCATCGAGGAGTCGCGCTACGAATCGTACTACGATATCGACCTCTCGGACCGCTCGTTTTACGACCTCGTGGTCAACACCGGCCGCTGGAGCCCGGCCGGGACACTCCAGATTGTCCTCTCGGCCGTCCGCGAGTACGACCCAGACATCGACGAGGGAGCCTTCGAGACGGCCGACCTCGAGATTTAACACCGCGGGGTCGTGAGCGGCGTAGCGTTTTCAATGTCACAGGCAGGTGCGATGACGCTTTCGCTGGAACAAACTGACGTGAGTCGCCACCGCGAACATCGGTGCAAACGGACAGCCACCAGTCTCAGTCGCTCGATTGCTCGCCGCCGTCGGTCGCGTGCGGGTTGTCACTCCCGCCCGCCCCGTCGGCCATCGCCACAGTCCCGGCGTCAGCGAGCCGGTCGAGGTCGAACGTGGTCGAGGAGAGACGGGCGGCGACGAGCGTCCCGAGCGTCGAGACGACGACGGCGCCGCCAAACGAGGTTAGATACAGCGGGTCGGCGGCGGGCAGCGCGTCGCCAAGCAGCGGGACGGCCGTGATGACCCCGCGGAAGTCCGGGAAGAAGGCCAGCCCGACCCCCAGCCCGGCGAGGCTGCTGAGAAGCGCGCCCCGTCCGGTGAGCCGCCGGGAGTAGAGCCCGTAGACGAGCGGGACGGCGACGGCGGCCCCCAGCAGGTCAGCGAAGAAAAAGAGGCGGAGGACGCTGCGGGCCCGCAGGCTGACGTAGATGGCGGCGACGGCCACGACGAGCGTCAGGACGCGAGCGCCAAGCCGGAGCGTACGGTCGTCGGGGTCGGAAAGCAGTCGGGGGAGGTCCGCGGTGACCAGACTGGCCAGCGCCGAGAACAGCGAGTCGACGGAGCTGACGACGAGCAGCAGTGCGAGCAGGACGACCCCGAGGAGGATGGCCTCGCCGAAGGCGCTCTCGACGAGGACGAAGAAGGCCACGTCGGCGTTGTAGGCCGAACTGGTCACGTCGGTCACCACGCCGCCCTGGCCGACGGCGACGGTGCCCAACAGGGCGGCGACGACCACTATGGCGCCGTTGAGCACCGTGGCGTTGCGGAAGCCGCCCGCGACCGTCTCGCTGTCCCGGCCCGCGTAGACGCGCTGCCACCAGGTCTGGTTTATCATCTCCGCCCCGAAGATGGCGAAGGCGAGCGCGAGGCCGAACTGGAGGCCGGCGGCGTTGGTGGGATCCAGCAGCGCCGGGTTCGTTGCCGTGACGCCCGAGACCGCCGCGCCCGGCCCGCCCACGGCGAGAACGACGCCGCCGGCGACGATGGCCAGCAGCGGGACGACCAGTATCGCCTGGACAGTGTCGGTGACGATGGTCGCTCGCAGCCCGCCATAGCCCGTATAGAGGAGGACAAAGCCGCCGACGAGCACGGCGGTCTGCCACTGGGGGACGCCCGCGACCAGCGAGAGCGCGGCCGCGATTCCCGTCAACTCGGCGGCGACGAAGACGAACATGTACAGCGCCGAGACCAGCACGACGAAGCCGTACATCGTCGACCCGTAGCGGGCGTGGGCGTACTCCGTCAGGGAGTGGCCCTCGGGGAGCAGTTCGCGCACGCGGGGGCCGACTTTCGAGTAGACGAACATCGGCACGGCGGTACCGATACCGTAGCCCACGGCGGCGGCGATGCCAAATCCGGCGCCGGCTTCCGGCGCCGACAGCAGTATCCAGACGCCCATCGACGAGGCGACCAGCGTCGCCGTGGTCCGGCCCGGCCCCATCGAGTTCCGGGCAGTGAGGAAGTCGTCGGTCGAGCGGTCGTGCTGTCGTGTGTACCAGATACCCAGGGCCGCGAAGGCCACCATCGTGACCACGGTCAGCCCGAGCGCGAGCGTGCTGTCGACCATCAGCGGTCACCCCCGAGGGTCTCGCGGGAGCGTTTCCCCTCGTAGGCCGCATCGAAGAAGGCGACCTCGAGGTCGACGGTCCGACAGAACAGTTCGGCCAGGCGGGCCTGGCGGCGCTCGCTGGCGGCGGCGCCCTCGCGGTCCAGTTCCGTCCGGAGCCAGCCGACGAACGACTCGAACTCGGGAACTGCGTGCAGGTCTATCCACTCCTGGAGGTAGAAGCGGTCGGGGCCGTCGGCAGCGAGGTCGTCGTCGGTGGCCCACGAGAGATACACCCACTCGGCGGGGACCAGCACGGCCAGCGTCTCGGCGTAGCCGCCCTCGCGGGCCGCCCGCAGGAGGAGGTCGCGAAAGGCCGCCGTGGCCTCCGTCAGGTGGGGGTCCCCGTAGCGGGACACGGGGACGTCCAGCGCCTCGAAGGACCGCTGGAAGTAGTCGTCCTCGTCGCTGGTGACCGTCCCCAGGAAGTCGACGAGTCGAGACTTCGCAGCCATCGTCGGTGCGTCGCCGACGGCGTGGCCGAAGACGCCGACGAGCGTCTCGACGAAGGCGTAGTCCTGCAGGAGATACCGCCGGAAGACGACGTCGGAGAGCGTGTCGGCGTGGAGCTCGCGGACGAACTCGTGGGCCGTCGCGTCGTCCCAGGCGTCGCCCGACCGCTCGCGGAGCCAGTCGGTAAAGCGGGGGTCGGTTCGGTCGCTGGCGTAGTCGGTGTAGGTGGCCGGCACAGTCCCGGTGCCGTCGTTTCTCATATGCCCCACCCCTCCTCGCGCCAGGCGGCGTCCCAGAAGCGGTACTCGTAGCGGGCGGAGGTCTCGAAGATATCGCGGTAGCGCTCGCGTTCGGCCGCGGTGGCGCCCTCGGCCACGTCGTCCATCAGGGCCTTGCACCACTCGGTGAGTTCGGAGAACTCCTCGCCGGCGTACATCCCTATCCACTCACTGTAGCCCTCGTGGTCGGGGCGGCCCCGTTCGTCGAGGTGTTTCGCTGTCTCGTTGAACCCCCACATACAGGGCAGCAGGGCGGCGACGAGGTCGCCGAAGGTGCCAGTCGCGGCAATCCGGACCAGAAAGTCCGTGTACGCCTGCGTGGTCGGTGACGGGTCGGTCGCCTCGAGTTCGGCCTCGCTGAGACCGAACTCCGCGGCGTACGAGCGGTGGAGGTCCATCTCCGTATTGATAGTGCTGTCAAGCAGTTCGGCGAAGGTACCCATCCGCTGGAGGTCCGGGGCGTTGGCCGCGCCCAGCGCGAACAAGCGGGCGTACTCGACGAGATAGACGTAGTCCTGCCGGACCCAGTAGCGAAACGGCGATTCGTCGAGTGTGCCCTCGCCGAGCTGTTCGACCATCGGATGGGCGACGATGGCGTCCCAGATGGGGTCGCCGACGTCGGCCAGTTCGTCGGTGAAGCTCATGGGCGTGGCTGGGCGGCCCAGCGTAATATAACCTAGTGATACAATCCACTTATACGACGTCGACAGGCCGACAATATAAGCCACCGCTCCCCGAACGGCGGGGTATGTCGCTCCGGCTGCCAAGCGAGATCGTCGTCGAGGACGTGTTGCCGACGCTGCGTGCCCTGCTCGCCCGCGAACTCGCCGCCCACGGGCTGACCCAGGAGGAAGTGGCCGGCCACCTCGGCGTGACGCAGGCGGCCGTCTCGACGTACGTCAGCGGCGAACCGGAGCTGGAACCGCACATCGCTGAGCACCCCCGGACCGAGGCGACAGTCGAGTCGATTGCGGCGGGGCTGGCAAGCGGTGAGATGGACGGCTACGACGCGCTGGCCGAGGTACAGGAGCTGGTGCGAGCCTTCGAGGACCGCGGCCCCATCTGTGAGCTCCACGAGGAGGCGATGCCCGGCCTCGAAGGGCTCGGCTGTGACCTCTGTGTCCGGGGCGCGAACCCGGTCCTCCGGACCGAGCGCGCCGTGCTCGACGACGTCCGCGAGGCCGCCCGGGTGCTGGCGACGAGCCCCGGCGTCGCCGCCGCCGTCCCCAACGTCGGCACCAACGTCGGCACCGCCTTACCCGACGCCGCGGACGTGGCAGACGTGGCCGCGATTCCGGGCCGTATCTACGAGATGGGCGGCAGCGTCGAGGTGCCCGCCAACCCCGAGTTCGGCGCCTCCGAACACGTCGCGACGACGATTCTGGCCGCGATAGCCGTCGACGGCGAGCGTCGGGGCGCGGTCAACCTCGCCACCGAGGATACCCTGCTGGACGCGGCCGACGCACGCGGTCTCGACCGAATGGCGTTCGAGGCCGACTACGAGGACCGCGGGGAGCGGCTCACGGAGCAGTTCACGGAGCGCGGGGCTGTCCCGGACGTGCTCTACCATCGGGGCGCGTTCGGCATCGAACCAATCACCTACGTGCTCGGTGAGACGGGCGCCGAAGCCGCCCGACTGGCGGCCGAACTGGTCGCGGACGCGGCAGAACAGTAGCGGTAGGTCTGGCCGAGCGCGGCCTCTGTGCCGCGCTGGCGGGGAAGGGCAGGGCTGCCGTCGTAGAAACTAGAGAAGCGGTCAGTTAGCATCCGGCGGCTGTGCCGCCGGTTCTACCGCGGCGCGCGGGCTGGAGCGTGCCTCCGGCACGCGAAAGGAGCACGCCGCGATTTTTCCCCAAGTTTTTGCCCGAGCGAGCGTCGCGAAGCGACGCTCGCGACGGTGCAAAAAGTGGTAGCTACGCGTTGACGTCCTCCAGATGCCGGCTCGCGACGACCTGTCCCGTGGGTGTGAGCGTCGGCCCGTCGGCGCCGTCCTGGATGAGCCCGTCCGCCTCGAGGTCGGCCAACAGCATGGACACCTCCGAGGAGTCCTTCCCGAGGATGGAGGCCAGCGGCATCCCCTCCATATCGCCGGTGGAGTAGATGGCCACGAGCACCTCCTTTTTGCCCTTGGTGAGTTCGATCTTCTTGAGCTGCTCCATGAGTTCGGAGTACTCCCGGCGGAGATAGCGCCCGAGGATGGACATCTTCCGGCTCGTGGCCAGGGCGGCCTCCGTCGTGACGGCGGTGCCGTCCATCATGTGCCGGACCACGAGCACCGGCCGGTCGGCGCCCTGTATCTCGCGGGTGGTGCGCTCGAAGTCCGAGACGGTCTGGAGCTCGACGACGAAACTGCCGTCGTTCCGGCGGAACTCGACAGAGCCGGGCTTGAGAAAGAGGTTCGCACGCTTGAACCCCTCGTCGGTGACGCGGCCACCGACGCGGGCCCGTTCCTTGACCGTGGTCTCGGTCCCGTTGATGATGGCCTTGAACAGGACAGTGCCGAACTTCTCTATCTTCTCGTCGTCGGCCTCGATGGCGGCGACGAGCCGTTTCCCCGACCGCTCGAAGGCGACGGTCACCGTCGACTGGAAGAAATCGCCCAGGTCCGGCGGCACCTGACCGATAGCGATATCGAAGATGGAGTCCAGCGGAATCGTCAGCTTGTCGTCCTCGCTGGCGGCCAGGACCAGCCGTTTCTGGGAGAGGACCACGCGCCCCTTGATGGGGTCGCTGCGGCTGGCCACCTCGGAGTTGAACTGGCCGACGAAGTCCGCGATGACGGATTCCGACACGATATGCCTGCTACAGCGGCCCGGATATTGAGAGTTTCGCGCCAGTATCAGCTCGAAAAACCGGAGCCGACCGGCGCACGGAGCGGGCCTGGCGCCGACACGAGTCAGTATCGTCGGTGTGCATCGGCGACGGCAGTCCCGGGACCGGGACAGTCCGTCTCAGCCGTCGAGGTCGCTCGCGATGTCCGAAAGCGACGAGTCCGGCGCCTCGGTCGCGGTGTAGACGACGCGTTTGCCGGGCGTTCGCAGGCCGTACTGGTGGCACTCGGTGACGACGTCGAAGTGGGCCGAGCCGCCGACCGAGACCGTGGCGTCGGCGACCCACTCGGCGAGGCGGTTCTCGCCGTCGCGTTCGCGGGCCAGCCGGCGGTTGTCGGTGACGTGCGTGACGACCAAGTCGCCGTCGAGGCTGGTCTCGACGCGGGCCTCGTAGTCGTCGCCGTCGAGTGCGAGCGTGACGACGTCGCCGTCCTCCAGGCCGACAGCGTCGGGGAGCACAACGCGCGGGCGGCCGGTGCGGCCGACGGCCTCGATGGCGACGCGATGGGTGTCGACCGCGTCGTGGTCACTGGGGACGCGCTCGCTCATCGGCGTACGCGTGCCGGCGTCCCGGGACGGGCCGACCCGACGGTCGCTGCGGTACTGGACCGGGCTACAGCGGTCCCGCTCACTCGTCGGCGCCGAGCAGCTCGTCGACGTCGTCGCTGCCGCGCCCGACGATTTTCGCGTTGATCTGACGGGTCTCGTCGCTGACCTCGCGACCGCGGATGGTGATGCGTTTGCGCTCGCCGTCGGTGGTCGGCTCGAAGCCGATGCCGCCGTCGGACATGATGGACTTGGTGGCGACGCCGCGGACGTCCGGGCGCATCGGTCGGCCCGCCGTGTCGGAGCCACCGGTCAGTTCGAGCGTGTAGCCGTCGAGACCGACGGCGCCGCCGTCGACCTCGTCGCCGAGCTCGCGACCGATAAAGCGGTTCGCGTCCTGTCCGTCGACCTCGACTTGATACGTGTGGCCGCTCTCCGGATCGGAGACGGCGACCGTGAATTCAGCCATACGTCAGTCCAGTCCATCGCGCGTCAAAAACGCATCGAACCGTCCGCGAGAGCGGGAGAACAGCTGAAAGCATGACAAATAATGTTGTCTAGCCGCCATATTTGCTTACTAGTTAGGTGTAACCGGCAGGCACCTGCAGTGACAAGTAGGTATTACGATGACTCACACTACCGACGCCGACCACGAAACCCTCGGAACCACCCTGACGTCGCTCTCGAACTCCGCCGACGGACTGAGCCGGAGCGTCCGGGCGCTGAACCGCGCCGTCGACGACCTCCAGCTGTCGACGGAGCGCTGTGGCGAGACCCAGCGCGCTGCCTCCGAGTCGCTGACCCGCGCCGCCGACAACCTAGAACCAGTCTCTGTCGACGCGACGAGCGCGTCGGCCTCGGACAGCTTCGCTCCCGCCGACGACTGACGACTGCGACCGTCGCCGGTGCGCTCGTCGCCTACGTATCCGCGGCGACGATAGTACTCACGCGAGCGTTCGCTTTCAGTTTCAGCCCCGCGCCGCCGACCGTCAGCGGGAGTCGTGGTAGCGCCTCGACGTGCAGCGTCGGATGGGTCGCCCCGCGTTCAAGCAGTTCGGTCCGTGGCTGGACCGTCACGGTCGTCTCGCCCGTCAGTGACTCGTTGTACTCGAGGAGATACTGGCCCGCGTCCAGCGACCACCACTCGTAGTCGTCGTCGGGGTCGCGCTTCTCGCTCTTGTGTGGCACCGTTGTAGCCGGTTCGAGTTCGCCGCCGCCGAAATCGATGCGACCGGGTGCGACCACCTCGTATATCTTGGCGACGGTGAGGTCGACCCCCGTCCCCTGGGTCTGGGTCGGTTCGTGGACGATATCCGTGACGTAGTCGCTGAGTTCGGACATACCCGGTCTACCGGCGGTCGAGGCAAAACTATGGGGGCGGCCAGAGCGGGTGACTTTTGGGCGGTGGCCGACTCTCACCCGTATGAGCAACCACGCCGAGTTCCTGGCGGGCGAGCGACCGGACGACGTGCTCTTTTTCCTCCACGAGGACGCCGTCTCGAACCCCGGAGCGCTTTCTGAGTACGCCGACCCGGTCGACGACGGGCTGGTGCTGGTGCTACCCGGCGACAACGGTCGTGACGCCTTCCAGTCGGCAACCGGCATCGATCCGATGGGGCTGGCCCAGCAGGCGATGAAGACCGAGGGCGACGTTCACGACGACTGCACCGACGCGAACTGCCCCATCGCCGAGGAGGAACCCGAGGAGAACCACACGACGAAGTTCGTCTTCGCGTTCGCCGAGGAACAGAACGAAGAGGTCGGCGGCTTGTATGCCGAGGGCGACGTCATCCACGCCTACGCGGTCTGTGCCTGCGGGGAGCGCTACTCCGACAAGTGGGTCGTCGAGGGGTAGGCTACGCGGACAGCAGGAACGGTTCGGCGAGTCTCACGAGCAGCGCTTTCGGGAGTCCGGTGAGCGCGCTCCCGTCGTGGCGGTACGGCACGCCGACCTCGTCGCGGGTCACGCTATAACGGAGATGCTGGACGCCGTCGATGAGCAGCCACCCACCGACGACGACCAGCGCGACGGGGAACCAGACCGAGCCGAGCGTCGCGAAGTAGACGGCCCCGACGAGGACGACGACGCCGAACAGCGCGTTGCCGGCGTAGTCGCCGACGACGGCGTCAGCGAGCGATGCTGCGAGAGTGAGTATCAGGAAGCCCGCGGCAGTCACGGCGGCATAGCGGGGGGAGCCGTCGAGCACGTACAGCGTCGCGCCGACGACGGCCGCGTTGACGAACGTGCCAGCCACGTCCACACCGTCGGCGTGGCGCCGGAGACGAGCAATCGACATCTTGTGGTAGCTGATGTCGAATTTGACATATATCAGTGTTTCGTGGCTACCGCTCCGAATCCACGCCTTCGTCTTCCTCCTCGGGCAGCCGCTTGAACGCGTCGACGATGGCCTGTTTCGCGACCGCCCCGTTGGTCGTCCAGTGGTGGGCGTAGTCCATCATGTCGTCGTAGATGTCGGGCTTGCAGCCCGCCGCTTTCGGGTGGCCACCGCCGTTGACCTGCCGGGCGACCTCGTGGGCCCGCTCGAAGTTCTCGGTGCCCCGAATCGAGGCCGAGCCGGCGGGTTTGACGATGACGGCGGCGTCGGCGCCCCGCTCGCGCAGCGCCTCGGCGACCTCGTTTTGCGAACAGCGGCCGTAGGTGACACCGACGGTCCACTCGCCGACGTCGCGCAGTTCGGCCCGTTCGACGGCCTTCTCGATGAGCGCCTCCTTCTCGACGCGCTTCTCCGCGAGGAAGTCGTGAACCGGCGTCGAGAGGTCGGGCCCGTGCTCGGCGACGGCCTCGATGTACTCCTCGGGTTCGGCCCAGTAGGCAAAGTCGGCGAGGTCGTCGCTACGCTCGTCGTCGCGAATCCAGAGGTCGTGGTCACGCGTCACCGCGGCGAGTTCGGCCCACTGGTCGGCGAAGTCGTAGTCGAGCTGTTCGAGGGCCACGTCGGCCGTACAGACCGCCTCGGAGTCGCCCACGGTGCGCTCGACGCCCGCGTCGTCGACGATATCACCGAGGGCGTCGTCCCACTGGTGGTGGTCGAACCAGGCGACGTGCTCGACTCGCTCGACGAGATTGTCGAGCGCGCCCAGGTCCGCCTCGCTGTCCGGACAGAGGTCACAGACGTAGACGGTCGCGTCGGGCTCGCCGTAGTCAGCGGCCCACGCCAGCGCCTCCTGGAGGTTGTGCGGGCCCGCGGGGAGCAGTGCACCCTCACCATGGGCCTCACGAACCAGCGCCGTACAGGCGAGCCCGTCGGCGTCCGGGTCGGCGATGACTACGACGCCGGCGTCGGCGAGCGTCTCGGCGGCTTCGGCTTCTCTCTTCTCCTCCTCGAACGAATCCGGGTAGAAAAACCCCTCACCGGGCAGTACTGATTTGCGGCCGATAGAGAGGCGGTCGTCGTCGATGAGCCAGTCGTCCATGCCTACACCTGCCAGTCAGCGGCAATGAGTCCGGCGGTCCAGCGTTCGTGGTGTGAACGCTGGAGCATGGCACGGAGCAACGCGACGTGCCAGCGGTCCAGGGTTCGCCACGCGAACCCCGGAGCACGAAGGTGAGCGTCGCGAGTCTTCAGCGGTCCTGTTGTCAGACGTCCTGGCGTTCGGGGTTTGCCTCGCCCTCCAGCTGGCGGACCGACAGCACGGGCATCGGGGCGTGGCGGACGACCTCCTCGGCGACGCTTCCCAGGAGGAACGCGTGCTCGCCGTGGCGACCACGGGTCCCGGTCGCGATGAGGTCGGCCTCGACCTCCTCGGCGTAGGCCTGTATCTCCGCGGCTGGCTCGCCCTCGCGGACCGCGGTGACGACGTCGGCCTCGGTCTCGCCGTCGCTCGTCGCCGCCTCCCGGACGAAAGAGAGCGCACGGCCGCCGGTCGTCGCGAGGGCCCGTTCCAGCACGTCGCGGACGTCGTCGGGCGTGGACTCGACTTCGCCCTCGTCGACGACGTACAGCGCGTGGACGGTCGCGTCGAACTTCCCCGCGAGGTCGAGCGCGGCTTCGACGGCCCGCTGTGCGCTCCCCGAGCCGTCCGTCGCGATGACCACCGTATCGAACATACCTGTCTCTGGTCGGCCGACGGGCAAAAAGCCACCTCATCGGTCGCCACGGCCCGCTGCGAGCGATGGATGGCTTTTTGCCCGGCCCGGTCACAGACTGTTATGATGGACATCGACCTCGTGCTCGTCCCGGTCGACGGGAGCGACCGGTCCGAGCAAGCCGCGGAGTACGCGACCGCTATCGCCGAGCGGTACGACGCCAGCCTCCACCTCCTGTTCGTGCTGGACGAACGGCTCCGGCGAGACATCGACAAGGGGACCGTCGACGCCGAGTCGGTCGCACAGGACCACCGGGCGTTCAGCCAGCGGGTGCGCGAGCGCTCCCACGAACTGGGCCACGACGTCACGCTCGACACCTCGACGGCGACGGCGTTCTCCCAGAAGCGGTTGATGCAAAACCCCGGCAGCGTCGTCCTCGACGTGGCCGAAGACGTCGAGGCGGACTTCCTGGTCATCCCGCGGTCTCCAAACAGCGAGGACGCCGTCGGCCGCGCGGCCACCTACGTGCTCGAATACGCCAGCCAGCCGGTGCTGTCCGTCTAGAGCAGGATACTCATCTCGATTTCGAAACTCTCGGCCTCGGTCGTCTCGAACCCGACCTTCTTGTACAGCGCGACCGCGGGGTCGTTCCACCGCTCGACAGTCAGCCACACCTTCTCCAGCCCCTCGGACTGGGCCAGCCCCAGCAGCGTCTCGACGAGGTTGGTGCCGATACCGGCCCCCTGGAAGGGCTGGAGGACGAAGATGGCGAGCTCGTGCTCGCCGTGGCGGTCCGGCACCAGCGTCGCGTGTCCGACGACGCTGCCCTCGTGGACCGCGACGACGTTCAGCGTGTCCTCGCCGAGGATGGTGTCGAGCCAGTCCTCGATAGCCTCCTCCCGGGCCGGCGGGATGCCCTGTGCCCGGTCGGCCGGGTCGAAAGAGAGGTACATCTCGAGGACGCCGTCGTGGTCGCTGGCGTCGGCCGCCAGTAGCTCCACCTCGCGGCCCTCCCGGTCGGTGACGGTCCGGGGCGGTCCCGGGAACTTGTCGGCCGGTTCGTCCGGATAGTCGCGCGTCATCGGATGAGAGTCACCGGGGTCTGGGAGTTCAACAGCACGAACTCGACGATAGCGCCGAGCTGTATCTTGCCGAGCGTCGACCGTTCGCCGCCGCCCAGGACGATTCGGTCGAACCCGTCGCTCTCGGCCATCGAGACGAGTTCGCTCCCGGGCGAGTCGCCCTCCAGTCGGCGTATCGTCGCGTCGAAGTCTGTCTCTGCGAGTGTCGTCTCGACACGCTCCCGTATCTCCTCAGCGTCCGCGCTCACCTCCTCGTTGTGGAAGATCGCGACGGTCAGTTCGTCACCGGTTGCCTGTGCGCGTTCGACGGTCTCCTCCAGTGCGTGGTACGACAGCTCACTCCCACCAACACCGAGCAGAATGTCCATGTAGGGCCATTCCCGTCATCTGTCAAAAATCCCTGTGGCACGTCCTGCAGGCTGTGCGACACGTTACCCGGGGTCTCGGCCGGGCGAGGAAGTCAGGCGACGGAGCGGGGCGATACGCTTTTTCGCCGGGGGCACACACGGACAGCCATGACACCGCCGCCGGAAGACGAGGAGCCGACACGGGTCGTCTCGCCCCACGAGCCCGACGACGCGGGCGAGGAGAGCGAGCCCGATGAGCCACAGTCACCCTCGCCGGACGGGTCGGACGCGACGGACCCGGCCGCAGTCCCCGAGGACGTCCGGAAGTACGAACGTTTCACCAAGATAGAGAGTGGGACCTACGACCGCGCCAACGAGTTCCTGCGCGAGCGGACCTACATCACCGCCCGCGAGTGGGCCATCGCCCGCCTCTGTGCGGACTTCCGGACCGAGACCGGCGTCGAGATGACCAAGATAGGCGAGAACCTCCCCGAACTGGTCCCGTTCATGACCGACACCTACACGCCCCAGGCGGTCAACCAGGCTCGTGCGTCCTTCGAGGAGAAAGTCCGCAAGGCCGGGGCGACCTTCCTCTATGGCGCGATGTCGGATTTCTTCACCGCCGAGGAGTTAGACGACGTGATGTACGAGTCGACGGAGGTCGCGAAGTTCCTCCTGGAGGTCGAGGGCGTCGACCTCGCCGTCGAGGAGGAGATGGCGGCCGAGGACCGCATCTCGACGGTGATGCGCGAAGTGCGCGAACACTCGGCGGCACTGCGCCACGACGAGGTGTGTTGCCCCGAGTGTGGCCACGAGTTCGGTGTCGATGAGAAGTGAGGGCCTCTCGGTCCTGAAGTCGGACCTGTTCCTGGCGGCCATCATGCTCGGCACCGGACTGTTCAGCGGGGGGGGCGAGGCCGTCCGGGCGGTGCCGGTGGTGGGGGTGACCATCGCCGCCGGCATCGCCGTCTCGGTGTATCTCGCGGAACACGACGTGGTCCCGGGGGTCTACCCCGAGGTAGCCTCGGTCGCGGCCTTCCTCCTGACCGTCGCCGTCGGCGTCGGCTTCGCCCTCGTGCTGGCGGCCCCGACCGCGGTCGTCAGCGCGGCGGCGCTGACCGGCGGCGGCGCCGGGGTCGTCGTCTACCGGACCGTCTACGGCTTCTTTCTGCCAGTCCCGGCCTATCGACTCGAAAAAGACGAGGAGCCGGAAGAGACAGTCGAGACGGAGCAGCCCTAGCGGACGCCGAGCACTTTGCCACACCCCTTGCAGCGCCAGACGTCGTGGGAATCGACGCCTATCTGCATCCGGGGCGGGCCGTCGTCCTGCTCGACCAGTTCGACCTCGTCGACCACCTCGTGGTCGAGTTCGTGTTCGTGCTCGTACTCCCTGTCACAGTTAACACAGCGTACCATACCCGGTATCGGTCAGTGTGCAGCAAGAACACATCGGGGTCGTGCACCATCGATGCACATAGTTTGACTAGTCGAGCAGCTCGCCGTCGGCGTCGCGGACGTTCTCGCCCGCGTGGTCGTAGAACACGTCGCCCTCTGAATCACGCTCGAAAACCATCGTCCCCCGGACCATCGTCCACTCCGGGAAGACGGCGTCGAACCCCTCGAAGGGGGTCCAGCCGCAGTCGGTGTGGCGCTCGTCGGCCCGAATCTCGGTCGTCTCCGTGGTGTCGACCAGCACGAGGTCGGCGTCCTTGCCGGGCTCGATGGCACCCTTCTGGGGGATGTCGAACACCCGCGCGGGGTTGGCCGCGGTCAGGTCCCGCACCCGCTCGTAGCCCAGGTCGGTGTCGGGGTCGGCTGCCTCCGCGAGCAACAGCGGGAGCACCGTCTCGACGCCTGGCACCCCGGACGGGGCGTCCCAGATGCTGGCGTCCTTTTCTTCGACGGTGTGGGGCGCGTGGTCGGTCGCAATCATGTCGACGGTCCCGTCAGCGACCCGGTCGTACACCTCTCGCCGTCGCTTCTCGCGGCGCAGCGGCGGGTTCATCCGGCCGTAGGTGTCCAGCTCGCGCAGGTCCCGCCGGGAGAGCAGGAGGTGGTGTGGGGTGACCTCCGTCGTCATCCCCGCGTCGGCGGCGACGTCGATGCCCTCCGGCGTCGAGGTGTGGGCGATGTGGATGCGGGCACCGACCTCGGTGGCGGCGTCGCAGGCCCGCCGGACGGCCCGCTCCTCGGCTTCGGCCGTCCGGTAGGCGCTCCAGGCGTCGGCGTCGTCCCGGACCGTCGCGTCGTCGTTGAAATAGTCGGCGTCCTCGGCGTGGACCGTCACCGTGACGCCGGCGTCGGTCGCCGCGGCCAGGGCGTCTTCGAACAGCTCGCGCTCGATACCCATATCGCCCGTCGAATCGGCCAGGAACACCTCACCCAGCGCGAACAGCCGGCGCGAAAAGAGGCTCTCTGGGTCCCAGTCAGCCGTGACGCCGCCGTTGATACCCCAGTCGATTATCGAGTCCGCGGCGAACTCGACCTTGTCGTCGAAGGCGGCGCCGTCGACGGTCGGCGGATCGGTGTTTGGCTGGTCGACCACGCAGGTCACGCCGCCGGCGGCCGCGGCGCGGGAGCCCGTCTCCCACGTCTCCTTGTGGGGGTATCCCGGCTGTCGGAAGTGGACGTGGGCGTCTATCATCCCCGGGAACAGCCGTTTGCCCGAGACGTCGATAGTGCGCTCGTCATCGTCCGAGAGACCCCGACCCACCTCGGCGATGGTCTCGCCGCGCACCCGGACGTCTCGCTGTCGACCGTCCGCGAGTGTGGCGTTGCGGATGAGCATACCCTCCCTGGACCGGGCGAGCCCCTAAGTGTCTCGGATGCTGTCGCGGGCGGTGACGGTTCGAGCGCCGACGAGTTCGGTCACGAGCGCCTCGACCACGCCGGCCGCGTCCCCGCCAGCCCGCGTCACACTCCCCACGGAACCGGGGGCGAACGGCACCCCGAGTGCCTCGTAGACGGGGGCGAGCAACGCCGCGATAGCGTCGTGGTCCCGCACAATCACGACACCGGCGGAAAGCGCCACGTCCTGCCGGACGCGCTGGGCGATGCCGACGAGCTTGCCGTCGGCCTGCAGCGAGTGGGCACCGGGACAGAACGAGTCGGTCGGTTCGCCCTCGCTGGCGTCGACGCCCACGGCTTCGAGTGCGCGCTGGACCGCCCCGCTGACGCGGTCGTACCGGTCGCCGATTCCTTCGCGTCCGTCGGCGGTGGGCTCAGCCAGCGCGAACGCGACGGTCTGGCCGGTGTAGGCGACGGCGCGGCCGCCGACCTCGCGTTCGAGGACGCCGTAGCCTCGCTCCGTGGCCGCCTCGCGGGCCCGGTCGTAGCCCTCGGCGCGCCGGTCCCGTCGACCGAAGGCGACCTGCCGGTGGGGACGCCAGACTCGGAGGGCGGGTTCGCCGTCGTCGGCGACGCGGGCGACCAGCTCGCGAGTGCGGTCGTAGTCGCGCTTGTGGTCGCTCGCCCGGCCCCGCAGGAGTCGCATAGCCGGTGTATGCGGTAGGCGGACTAAACACTCACGTCGATAGCGAACAGGCGACACTCGAAAACCGTGACGGACTCTCTGCTCGCGGGTCACTTCCGTTCCCCGTCGTCGGGCGGCACAGCCGCCCGACTGCCTGCGGGACCAGCGGTCCCGCTCCGCTCGCTATCCGAGGTTTCTCACTTCGTTCGAAACCTCGCCTGTGTCGCACTCCCGCTGGACCCGCCACGGCGGTTCCTAGCGCATACGTGGCCCTGGCCCCGCCATCACGTATGAACGCTCGGACGATAGGCACATACTGGCCCGTTCCTAACCGGGGGCAATGGCCGTCACTGTCCCGCCGGACGTACTCTATCAGTACTACCGGTTCTCGCTGTACAACTCACCCTTCGAGGCCCACGACGAGGGCTGTGCCATCGACCTCTATCCCGACGGAGCCAGAGCGCCCTCGCCGGTCGCCGGCGAGATACTCGACACGAAGACGGTGCGGGCGCCGCCGAAAGCCTACGCCGCCGAGCACGACTATCTGATTCTGGTCGACACCGGCGACCACGTCGCGCGCCTGCTCCACGTGAAACCGGGGGTCGAGGCCGGGGACCGCGTCGCCGTGGGCGAGGACCTGGGCGAACTCGTCCGGGCGGGCTTTTTCGCGCCCTGGGTCCCCAACCACATCCATCTGGGCTTCAGGGCCGCCGACGCGAACCCCTATCGGGCGGCGGGCTCCCTCCCGGTCGAGGCCGGCGTCGACGTGGAGCCGCTTGCGTGGGACGGCACGGGCACCGTCGCCGAGACCGGCGAGACCTGGGCGCGCCTGGACAGCCCCACACATCCCGCGCCGGGCGAGCGATTCGTCGGGCTGGCGGCTGGCGGGGCCGGCGTCCTCGACGGCGGCCTCCCCCACTACGACTGGGGCGGCGCGCTCGGGGGCGAGGACGGGACGGTACACCTGGCCGGCCAGCGCGTCGGCGTCGCCGAGGGGCGCACCGTCGCGTGGGACGACCGCCGGATACTCGCGAACGGCGAGCCCGTCACGGGCGTGGCGCTGTTCTGTTCACGGGACGACGCCGGGGTGAAGCTGGTGGGCGAGGATGTCGACCTCGCGGTCGGCGAGCGGGTCGAGGTGACCGTCAGCAGCGCCAGCGCGTGAGCGGGGCCCCGCAGACGACACGAATCCGTCTCACTCGAAATCGACCTCGCGGCGCTCGGTCACCTCGCCGAACAGCCAGTCGGCGTGTTCGACGGCGTACTCGCGGTGCTCGGCCTCGATGAAGCCGATGGCGTCCTCGACGAGGACGGGACGGTAGTCCCGCAGCCCGGCGCTAGAGGCGGTGTGGAGCACGCAGACGTTCGCGAGCGTGCCACAGACGACGAGGTCCTTGACGCCGTGGGCGTCGAGCCACCCCGCCAGCTGGGTCTCGTGGAAGGCGTCGTAGGTGTGCTTCTCCACCACGAGGTCGTCCTCGCGGGGGGACAGTTCCTCGACGAGTTCGGCCTCCCAGGAGCCCTCGAGGACGTGCTCGCCCCAGCGGTCGAACTCGTCGTAGTAGTGGGCGTCCTCGAACTGCTCGGGCGGGTGGACGTCGCGGGTGAAGACGACGCTCGCGCCGGCGTCGCGGGCCCGCTCGACCAGCCCCGCGACGGGCTCGATGGCGGCTTCGCTATCCGGTGCGTAGAGGCTCCCCTCGGGGTGACAGAAGCCGTTCTGCATATCGACGACCACGAGAGCTGTCTGCTGTGGGTCCAGTTGCATACGCGCCCATTCGGTCGGGACCCCTACGTAAGCTTCGGGCGTGTAACTTTTGGCCGTGCCCCCCGAGGGTTCGCTAATGCGACGTGAGTTTGGGGCCGTCTGCTTTGCCGTGTTGCTCCTGCTGGCCGGCTGTCAGGGGCTGGGTGTCGGGGCAGACGAGGGGACACCGACCGGGACAGACGAGACACTGACTGTGACCGAGAACGGGACCGAGCGGCCGACAAACTCCACAGAGCTTGAGCTGCAGACCGAAAGCGGACCCTCGGACGGCTCGTCGACCGTCCGCCCGGACCCCGAGAGCGACCGGGTCGGCTGGGAGAACGGTTACTGGCACAACGACTCGCTCGACGTGGACAACAGCGACGGGCTCAACGACACCGAGCTTTCGGCCGTCGTCAACCGGTCGATGGCCCGCGTCGAGTACGTCCGCGGGCTGGAGTTCGAGGAGGACGTGCCCGTCACCACCATCTCGCGGGCCGAGTATCGGAACCAGAGCGGCAACGGTAGCTACGGCGACGCGCTGCAGACCTTCGACAACGCGAAGTTTGAGGCGCTGTTCCTCATCGGCGAGAACGACAGCTCCGTCGAGACCCAAGAGCGCACGCTCGGCGACAGCGTCCAGGGGTATTACAGCCCGTCACAGGACGAAATTGTCATCGTCACCGACTCCGAGACGCCCGAAATCGGCGAGAAGACCCTCTCACACGAGCTCGTCCACGCGCTGCAGGACCAGCAGTTCGGCATCGATGGCAACGCCAGCACCCGAGACGCCATCCAGGGCCGTAACGCGCTCATCGAGGGCGACGCCCGCACCGTCGAAACCGAGTATATGGACCACTGCGAATCGAACTGGTCGTGTATCAAGGTCGACCAGTCAGGCGCGAGCAGTGGGAGCAGTGACGCACATATTGGCGTCTTCTATATGCTGTATTTCCCCTACAGCGACGGAACCTCGTTCGTCGCCGACCTCCGTGACCAGGGCGGCTGGGACGCAGTGAACGACGCCTACGACGACGTCCCCGACGGGGCGCGCGAGGTCACCACGCCGACGGACTACCCCGAGTGGGAGGCCCGCGAGGTGACGCTCCCGGCCCCGCCGAGCGACGACTGGGAGCGGGTGCGGCCGTCGGCCGACCGCGACCGACCGGACTACGCCACCGTCGGCCCGTCGGCCATCGCCGCGGCGATAGCGTACACAGTGTTCGACGATTACAACGACAGCTCGGTCGTCAACCGGTTCGACCTGGCCGACTCCGACACCGTCGCCACCGACCCGTACAACTACGACCTGCCGGGGACGAGCGGCTGGGACGGCGGGCGGATGCAGGTCTACACGAACGACGGTGAGACGGGCTACGTCTGGCGAACGGCCTGGACTGACGACGCGGCGGCCGAGCAGTTCGCGACGTCGTGGGAGCGGGTCATCCGGCACTGGGGCGGCGAGCGCACCGCCGACGGAAACTGGGTCATCGCCGAGGAGAGTCCGTTCGGCGACGCCGTCGCCGTCCACGTCGAGGGCGACACCGTCACGGTAGTCAACGCCCCGACAGAGGCGGAGCTGACCGAGCTGTACGATGCGTAGGCGAGCGGCGCTCGCGCTCGGTCTCGCCCTGGCGCTCGCGCTCGCGGGCTGTTCGGTGCCGTTCTGGGGCCACCCCGAGGAGCCACGCGGCGGGGACGCCATCGGCTGGGAGAACGGCTACTGGTACGACGACCCGGTCGACGTGACGACGAGCGACGGCCTCAACGAGAGCGAACTGGAAGCCGTCACGGCCCGGACGATGGCTCGCATCGAGCGCATCCGCGACCGGGAGTTCGAGTCCACGGTCCCCGTCGAGGTCATCTCGCGGGCCGAGTACCGCAACCGGTCGGGCGGCCGCGGGAGCGGCGTCGCCGGCGGGGACCCCTGGAACGACCAGGTGTGGGAGGCGCTGTTGCTCGTCGGCGAGGACTCGGGGAGCAGCGAGGCCATCAGCGACACGCGGAGCGACTCGGTCCTGGGGTACTACTCGCCGAGCCGGGACCGCATCGTCATCGTCAGCGAGAGCGAGACGCCGGTCGTCGACCGCGGGACGCTGGCCCACGAACTCGTCCACGCGCTCCAGGACCAGCAGTTCGGCCTCGGCGGCGCGCCCGAGACACAGGACACACAGCTGGCCAGAAACGGCGTCGTCGAGGGCGAGGCCAACTACATCGAGAATACCTACGAGAAGCGGTGTGAGCGCCGCTGGAGCTGTATCTCGACGCCCGAGCGCGGCGGTGGCGGTGGCGGCGGTGGTGAGAACCGCGGCGTGTTCACTGTCATCATCCAACCCTACGTCAGCGGGCCGGCCTTCATCGACAGCGTCTACGACGAGGGGGGCTGGGACGCCGTCGACGCGCTCCACGAGGACTACGCCGCAAGTTCCGAGCAGATTATCCACCCCGAGCGCTACCCCGACGAGACGCCCGTCGATGTCACCGTCGCCGACCGCTCGAACGGCGAGTGGAACCGATTCGACCACGACCCGGTCGGCGACACGGTCGGGGAAGCCTCCATCTTCGCGGCGATGTACCACAACGACCAGACGACCGCCGACCGCTACAGCTACGTGAGCCAGCCCTCGGAGGGGTGGGCCGGCGACACAGTCGTGCCCTACCGGAACGGCTCGGGTGGCGGCGGCTATGTCTGGGAGAGCCGCTGGGACACCGAGGGCGACGCCGTCGAGTTCGCGGCCGCCTACCGCGACGCCCTAACCGGGACACACGACGCCCGCACCCCCCGCGAGAACGTCTACGTCGTCCCCGACGGCGAGTTCGCCGACGCCTTCCGCATCGTCCGCGAGGGCCGGACGGTCCGCATCGTCAACGGTCCGACGGTCGACGACCTGGACGGAATCCACCGCGCTGGCGGCTGATACGCTCGGCTGTGACAGGGCTACGGGTCCAGACGGCGGAACCCCAGTCGCATGACGCCCGTGGCGACGGCGAAGAACGGGACCATGGCCCAGAGGTCGTAGGGCCGACTCGACAGGGCGAAGTAGACGATCGCGAGGTCGGCGATAAACAGGTAGCAAAGCATCCAGACGGCCGAGCTGGCACTGGACCGAATCGGCGCCGGCTCCGTCCCCTCCCACCGGTCCAGACTGTCGAGAATGGCGGTCGGGTCGTCCGAAAACTCGGAGAGCGCCGTCCGCTTGACGCCGGGCACCCGTTCGAGCGTCGCGAAGGGGATCTTGTCGGTGAGAAAGCGGACAAAGCGGAGATTCGGGGTGAGCGTGTCCGTCAGCACGAGCAGCCCGGCGACCAGCAGGAGTCCACCGGGGAAGAAGCGATAGCGATGCAGCAGGTGGGCGTCGTCGGGGTCTTCGGGGTCGTAGTAGACGGTCGTCGTCGCTCCGGCCCGGCGCGCGGGGAGGAGTGCGGCTGCATCCGACCGGTTGTCGGTGGCGATGTCGGTCCCGGCGGCGACGTTCTCGCCCGTGTACCGCTCGCCGTCGACGGTGTAGTTGTACGTGACGTTCGGCCTGTAAACCACGTTCCGGAGGCCGAATTCGGGCTGTTGGGCCCCCTGGTCGGTGGTGGCGTTGGCCTGGCCCGGGTCGAACCCGTCGGTGTACTGGGGCTGGACCTGGGCGCGCTCCATCGTGGCCGTCGTCGACTCGTACCCGCTGAGTCGGTAGTACTGGCCCGTGGCCAGCACGCCACCGGAGACCAGCAGCGTCAGCGCGACCACGAGACCGAGGACGCGCGGCTGACTCGGCATATGCCAACGTACGCGCCTGTCGTGGAAAAATTTCCGACAGTTCGGGTCGTTCGCACGACCGCGCTCGCCCGTTCGTGCCACCCCCACACGGGTGATGACGAGGCGTTCGACAGCGCCCTCTAGTCCAGCAGGGTCGCAAACCCCAGCCGCATGACGCCGGCGACGACGACGAGCGGGGTCAGGACGCCCCAGAGGTCGTACGGCCAGCCAGAGAGCCAGAAGTAGCCGATAGCGATGTCGGCCATGAAGAGATAACAGAGGAACCAGACGGCGGGGACAGCCCCGCCACGGACGGGCGCCTCCCCGCCGCCGCTCCAGCGCTGTTGATTCTCCAGTATGGCGGTTGGGTCGTCGGGCGCGTGGGCGACCGTCTGTGGCTCGACGCCGGGCATCCGTTCGAGCAGGTCGATGGGAAACAGGGAGCTGAGAGTGCGGACGAACCGCAGCTTCGGCGTGAGCGTGTCCGTCAGGACGAACAGGCCAAAGACCAGGAGCACCCCGCCCGGGAAGAAGTTGTAGCGCGGGAGCAGATGGGCGTTGCCGGGGTTGCCGGGGTCGTAGTACACTGTCGTCGTCCCGGCCGACGACGCGAGGACGGACTCGAGTTTCTCGCGGTTGCCCGTGATGATGCCCGTCCCGGCGGCGACGTTCTCGCCGGTGTAGCGCTCGCCGTCGACCATGTAGGTGTACGCGACGTCCGGCGCGTACGCCGCGTCGACGGCGACGACCTCGACCTGGGCGCGCTCCACCGTGGCCGTCGTCGACTCGTACCCGCTGATGTGGTGGTACTGGCTCGCGGCCAGTACGCCGCCGGAGAACAGCAGCGTAAGCCCGACGATGAGTCCGAACACGCGCGGCGGACTCCACATATATCAGCATTGACGCGTGTCCGGTAAAATTTTCCGCCAGTGCGTCTCGTCTGCACGACTGCCGGCCTCGGCGCCGCCGACCGGCCGGTTTTTTTCGCCGCCGCCCGAAGCCCGGGTAATGACCGAGACGTTCGACAGCATCTCGTCCGAGGCCATCAGGTCTGGGCGGGCGACAGACGCGTACTTCGACCGGACGGTGGAGGCGCTGGACCACGCCGGGCGCAACCCCGACGTGGTCGCGGAGGTGACTGCCAACCAGTTCCCGACCGGCGAGTGGCACCTGCTGGCGGGGCTGAAAGACGCTGCGGCCCTGCTCGAGGGCCGGGACCTCGAGGCCGACGCCCTGCCGGAGGGGACGCTGTTCGACGGCGGGCCGGTCCTTCGCATCGAGGGGCCCTATCGGGATTTCTGCCGGCTGGAAACCGCCCTGCTCGGCTTCCTCTCACATCCGACAGGGATAGCGACGCGCGCGCTCGAAGCCCGGCGGGCGGCCCCGGACTCGACGGTGCTTTCCTTTGGCTCCCGGCACGTCCACCCCTCGCTGGGCGCGATGGTCGAGCGGTCGGCGCTGCTGGGCGGTATGGACGGGTTCTCGAACGTCGCGGCCGGCGACGTCATCGGCCGCGAGGCGGGCGGGACGATGCCCCACGCGCTCATGATCTGTTTCGGTCGCGGTGAGCAGGAGAAGGCGTGGCGGGCCTTCGACGAGGCGGTCCCAGAGTCGACCCCGCGAATCGCGCTGGTCGACACCTACTCCGACGAGGTCGACGAGGCCCTTAGAGCGGCCGAAGCCATCGACGACCTCGCCGGCGTCCGCCTCGACACGACGGGGTCGCGGCGGGGCGACTTCCGCCACATCGTCCGGGAGGTCCGCTGGACGCTGGACGCCTACGGCCACGAGGACGTCGACATCTTCTGCTCGGGCGGGCTCGGGCCCACAGAGCTACGGGAGCTGCGGGACGTGGCCGACGGCTTCGGCGTCGGGAGCTACGTCTCGAACGCCGACCCGCTGGATTTCGCGCTCGATATAGTAGCGGTCGACGGCGAGCCCGCGGCCAAGCGCGGGAAGCTCACCGGCCGGAAAGCCGTCTACCGAACCAACGAGGGCGGCCACCACATCGGGCTGGCCGACCGGGCCGGCCCCGACGACGCCGAGTCGCTCATGGAACCGCTGATTCGCGACGGCGAGGTCGTCCGCGAGTTCGACCTCGACGCGGCCATCGAGCGGGCCCGCGAGGACGCCGACCGCGTCGGCTTCGAGAGTATCGACACGAACACAGACGTTTAGACGCCGAGGAGCGAACGGGCGGGCATGGTAGACCGAATCATGCGGGTCACGGCGTACACGACCTTCGACCTCCTCGACGGCGAAGTCGAGGGCCACGGCTTCGAGGAGGAGGCGATGGCGGTGCTGAACGTGACCTCGCCGAAGAAAAATCCCGACCACGTCTCGGTGCAACTGGAGATGGACAACACCCAGGTCGACAACGTCGAGCCCCACGCCGACACGGTGACCCTCTCGCCCGAGCAGGCCCGCGAGATGGCCGCCGAACTGGAGAAACACGCCGACAAGGTCGAGGCCGCCCAGTCGGAGTAAGCGAGGTGTCGAGCTATGCGAGACACCTCGATGCTGAACGGCGACCCACGGGAGCCGTGAAGCGAGGGCGGTCCGTTAGCACGACCATTGCCTGACTGCGGGCGATTCGAGGGATTTGAACGACCCGGTAGTTCTTTGATGTGTCGTACCATACCACGGCATATGTCGACCGACACGCCCGGCAACCCCGCGGCGCGGGAGCTGGGGTACTGTCCGTGCTGTGGGTATCGGACGCTACCGGAGGGACAGCCGGGGTCTTACGAGGTCTGTCCGGTCTGTCACTGGCTCGACGACCCGACGCAGTTTGGCGACATCGACTACGTCGGCGACAGCAACCACGTCTCGCTGTCGACGGCGCGGGAGAACTTCCGCGAATACGGCGCCTGCACGCCCGAGGAGGCCGACAGCTGCCTCGACCCCGACGAGTTCGACCGGGATCCGAACTGGCCCTACGACCGCTAGCCAGCCAGCGCGATGTCCAGATACAGCATCACGATAGCGCCGGCCATCAGCCCCAGCGTCGCGACCCGCTCGTGGCCGCTCCGGTGGGTCTCGGGGATTATCTCGTCGGAGATGACAAAGAGCATCGCGCCCGCGGCAAAGCCCATGGCGTAGGGGAGCAGCGGTTCGACGGTCGCGACGGCCACAGCCCCCAGAATCGCGAGCGGAATCTCGACGACACCCGACCGCAGCCCGGCCACGACGGCGTAGAGCCGGCGGTCCAGTCCGGCGTTGACCGCGGCCACCGACACCGCCAGCCCCTCGGGGACGTTCTGGATACCGATGGCGAGCATCAAGGAGACGGCCGCCCCTAACTTCGAGGGGTCACTCGCCGCCGCGCCGAAGCCGACGCCGACGGCCAGCCCCTCGGGCATATTGTGCAGCGTGATTGCGAGGATAAAGAGGACCACCCCGGTGAGGCGTTCCTCGTCGACGGGGAGGTCCTCGCTCGGCTTCGCAGCGTCCGAGCGCTTGCTCCCGGTCAGCAGGTAGTGGGCGTGCGGGACGAACCGGTCGGCCTGGTCGAGAAACAGCGCACCCAGCGCCACACCGACGAGCGTCGGCACGGGGTTACCGTCGGAGTACACCTCGATGCCGGGGATGATGAGACTCGTGAAGGCGGCGGCGAGCATCACGCCCGCGGCAAAGCCCAGCGCCGCGTCAAGGGCCCGCTCGGAGGGGTCGCGCCAGACCAACACCAGCGACGCCCCGAAGAGGTTCATCCCGGCGATGACCAGCCCGCCGAGCAGGCCGAGCACCAGCGGATCCGACCCGCCGACCGACGATATCGCCTCGACGAGACCTGACTGCATCGTCCCGTGCTGTGTGACGCGGGGATTAGTAGCTACCGCTCGGTGAGGGCGAGTCAGAACGGCCCGTCGGCCCGTTCCAGCCGCCGCATCTCCATCGCCGAGGTGAAGTCCTCACGGGCGACGACGTGGGTGCCCTCGGGGCTCTCGACGAGCGCGGACGTCGCCCGGCCGGTGTCGAGTTCGACCAGCGCGTCGAAGGCGGACATCGCCGAATCGAGCCGCGGGAGGTCCGTCACCATCAGGTCGGCGACGGTGTCAGCCTCGCGCTGGGCCTTCGAGAGCTCCCTGAAGTCCGCGACGGTGACGACGCCGACGACCTCGCCGTCCTGCGTGACCGTAAACTCCGTCGAGCGCTCGGCGAACATCCGGTCGACCAGCTCCTCGACGGTGGTGTCGGCGTCGATAGAGAACCGCGTCGGCTGGGCGACGTCACCGACGGTCAGCCCCTCCAGGAGGTCCGCCAGCGCGACGGTCCGGGACTCGCCGCTGGCCGCAGCGTAGATGAACAGCGCAAGCAGCAGCAACATCGGCGCGAAGTTGAGCACGCCGACGACGGCAAAGAGGATGGCAAAGGAGGTGCCGATGCGGGAGGCGGTGCGGGTTGCCGACGCGTAGGACCGCTTTCGCGCAAGCAGCGACCGCAGCACGCGCCCGCCGTCCATCGGGAACGCCGGCAACATGTTGAACCCCGCGAGGACGAGGTTCGTCACCGCGAGCCAGCCGACGACGAAGAGCGTCACCGTCGCGTTTGCCGGCAGGGCGACCAGGATGGCGTAACAGGCCACGCCGGTGAGAATACTCGTTATCGGCCCCGCGACGGCGATCCAGAACTCCTTTTGCCACTCCCGGGGGAACGATTTGAAACTCGCCAGCCCGCCCAGAATCCACAGCGTGATGGACTCGACCTCCAGGTCGTAGCGCATCCCCGCCCAGGCGTGGCCCAGTTCGTGCAGCGTGACGCTGACGAACAGCCCGACCGCGGCGAGGGTGCCGACGACCCACGGCGTCGACCCGGCAAGCAGGACCGAGACGTCTAGTTCGGTGCCGGCCAGCGCGCCGACGACGCCGGCGTAGGCCGCTATCTGGGCCCCGCTGCCGATGAGCCACGCCAGCACCGGCAGGAAGACCAGCAGCGAGATGTTGACCCGTATCGGAATCCCCCAGACCGTCGTGATGTGGAAGTTTCGCACGTGGGGACCGAGGGCGTGACGGCAGTAATAGCTTCGGCGACAGGTCGGAGGGAAAAGAAACACAACGGGCACCCGAGACACTGCTATCTGTATGGAGCTGTCGGTGCGGCGCGTGGTCGGCTACGTCCCCGTCACAGTGCTCGGTATCGCGTGGGTCAGCGGCGTCCTCGCGGCCGAGGGGATCAGGTTCCACGACGTCTTCGAGTTCGAGGGACTCCTGTGGTTACTGAACCCGTTCACCTACACCGTGAACATGCTCTTTCACGCGGACTGGGGCCACTACGCCGGGAACATGCGGCTGTGGCTCCCCCTGGGGGTCCTCATGACCTGGCTCACCAGCAACCGACACGTCCTCTGGCTGGTGGTCGCGATCGGTTTCGGAAAGACCGCGACGGGCATTCTCATCCAGGGGCCGACCGTCGGGATGAGCGGCGTCGTCTTCGGGGTCGGCGCCGCGGCGGTCGTTCGGTCGACCGGGTACGCGCTGCAGGACTCGTCGCTCGAGACGCTGCAAGTCATCGTCGTCGGCCTGCTGACGCCGCTGGCCACCGGATTCCTCATCGTCATGATATTCGCCGGACAGCGGTGGATTGCCGACTTCTCCCATTTCCTCGGCTTCCTCTTCGGGGGCGCCATCGAAGCGATGTACGTCTTCGACGAGCACGAGACCGACACCGACGACGGCGAGGGGCCCGCGATTTCGAAGACCATTGGTCGGTGAGCGCCGGAAAACACAAGCCGGCAGCGTCCCCAGGGCCAGCCATGCCCGACTGGAGCGTCTATCTGGTGACCGGCGAGTCGCTGTCGGCGGGGCGGTCCACCCGCGAAATCGTCGAGCGAGCCATCGACGGGGGCGTCGGCGTCGTGCAGTTGCGCGAGAAAGAGCGGACCGTCCGGGAACGGTACGAGATGGGCCGTGAGATTCGCGAACTGTGCCGCGAGGCCGGCGTCACCTTCGTCGTCAACGACCGCGTGGACCTGGCGGCGGTGCTAGACGCCGACGGCGTCCACCTGGGTGACGACGATCTGCCCGTGCGGGCCGCGCGCCGACTGCTCGGTGCCGAGGCCGTCATCGGCCGGTCGGTGTCGACCGTCGACGCGGCCGAGGCCGCCGAGGAAGCGGGTGCGGACTATCTGGGCGTCGGCACCGTCTATCGCACCCAGTCGAAAGACGACATCCCCGAAGCGGAACACGGCGTCGGCCCCGAGCGCGTGGCCGAGATCGCCGAGGCCGTGGATATCCCCATCGTCGGTATCGGCGGCATCACGGCCGAGAACGCCGACGCGGTGGCAGCCGCCGGCGCCGACGGCGTGGCCGTGATTACGGCGATTACGCGGGCCGATGACCCGGAGGCGGCGACGGCGGCGCTGGGTGAGGCCGTCGAGCGGGGGAAACGGGAGCGGGTGTAGACGCCGTCACCCCGACAGCTTCCGCCGGAGTCGCCGCTCGTCCACCCGGTACTTGAACGCCGGCGAGCCGTCGAGCAGGACGTAGGGCACGCGTTCGCCGTACTCCTCGCGGAGTTGCTCGTCCGTGTCCACGTCGACCAGGTCCATCGCCACGTCGACGCCCTCCTCGTCGGCGACCCGTTCGATGGTGTCGATGGCTTCCGCACAGAGGTGGCAGTTCTCGCGGGTGTAGACGGTGACCGAGACGTCGCTCATCGCCGGAGCGTAGGCGCCCGACGCTAAAAGGTCCACAGATTGCGAGGATTTCTGTACGTGGGGAGCCAAAATCCGAATATGTCACGCTGGATAGTCG
The DNA here is from genome assembly GCF_029338235.1 of Haloarcula rara. GTDB lineage: Archaea > Halobacteriota > Halobacteria > Halobacteriales > Haloarculaceae > Haloarcula > Haloarcula rara. The sequence continues at coordinate 1,755,957 of NZ_CP119785.1, read as the reverse complement.
AGGAGATGTCGCCGATGGAGGGGGAGACGGTGGTCGTCACCGGCGCCAACAGCGGGCTCGGCTACGAGGCGACCAGGGCCTTCGCCGACGCCGGCGCCACGGTCGTGATGGCCTGCCGGAGCGAGGCGCGTGGCGAGGACGCCGCGACGGATATCCGCCGCGAGATACGGGGCGGGAATCTGGAGGTCCGGGTCTGTGACCTGGCGGACCTCGACAGCGTCGCGACCTTCGCCGAGGGGCTCCGCGAGGCGGCCGACGGCATCGACGTGCTCTGTAACAACGCCGGCGTGATGGCCATCCCCCGACAGGAGACGGCCGATGGCTTCGAGATGCAACTCGGCGTGAACCACCTGGGCCACTTCGCGCTGACGGGCCACCTGTTGCCCGACCTCCGCGCGAGCGAGGGGGAGAGCCGCGTCGTCACGCAGTCCTCGCAGGCTCACACCGCCGGCGAGATGGACTTTTCAGACCTGCAATCCGAACGCGAGTACGGCAAGTGGTCGGCCTACGGCCGCTCGAAGCTGGCGAACCTCCTCTTTGCTTACGAACTGCAGCGTCGACTGGACGACAGCGGGGCCGATATCACGAGCGTCGCCTGCCATCCGGGCTATGCCGACACGGACCTGCAGTTCCGTGGACCCCGGGAGATGGGGTCGAGCGTGCGGATGGCCGTGATGAAAGCCGCCAACAGGCTGTTCGGCCAGTCGGCCGAGCGCGGGGCCTTGCCGATGCTGTATGCCGCCACCAGCGACGCGGTCACGGGCGGCGAGTACGTCGGTCCCAGCGGGTTCATGCGAATGCGCGGGTCACCCGAGTTCCAGACCTCCAACGGCGCCTCACAGGACGAGGCCGACGCTGCGCGGCTCTGGACCGTCTCCGAGGAACTGACCGGCGTCGAGTACGACTTCGAGTAGCCGAACCAGCAGATTTTCACGTGGTGACGCGAAACGCCCGGCCAGCCTATGCAACCGGTCGAGATAGCGCTGCGGCTGCTCGCCGGGGTCGCGCTCATCCTCGCCAACGGCTTTTTCGTCGCCATCGAGTTCGCGCTGACCCGGGCGCGGCAGTTCACCGAGTCGGAGTTCGTCGGCGACGGCCACCCGGCGCTGGAACGGGCCTGGGAGATGACGGGCGACCTGGAGATATACCTGACGAGCTGTCAGGTCGGTATCACGGCTTCCTCCATCGCCGTCGGTATCGTCGCCGAGCCGGCCCTGGCCGCGCTGTTCGAGCCGGCCTTCGCGGGGTCGCGACTGGCCGGTATCGGTCTGGGGGCCGCCATCGCCTTCGCCATCATCAACCTCGTCCACCTCACCCACGGCGAGCAGACGCCGACCTACCTGGGCGTCGAACGGTCCCGTTTCGTCTGTCGGTACGGGGCGACGCCGCTGTACTGGTTTGCCAGACTCATCTCGCCGCTCATCGCCGTCGGCGACAGCGTCGCGAAGTGGACGCTTGGCATCTTCGGCATCGAGATGTCCGGCGCGTGGCTCGAGACGGAGGAGGACGTCATCGAGAGCCGCGCGGATCTGCGCAACGAGCTCCACGCGACGCTGGCGGCGGGCGACCTCTCGGAGGAACGGCGCGAGGAGGTGCTGGCGGCGCTCGACGCCGACGACCAGCAGGTCCGGGACGTGATGGTCCCAGCCGAAGACGTCGTCGCGCTCTCGACGGCCGAAAGCGACGCCGAGAACGCCCGCAAGGTGGCCGAGACGCCACATACCCGGTATCCGCTGATAGGGACAGACAGCGACGACCTGCTGGGCATCGTCTACGTCCCCGAACTGCTCCGAGCGGCGACCGAGGCGGCGGGCGAAGGCGACCTGCTCGCGGGCGTCGACCTCGAAGCCGTCGCCGCGCCGCCAATGACCATCTCGGCGGACACGAGCGTCAGCGACGCCATAGACCGGTTCCAGGCCGAGAGCCAGGAACTGGCCGTGGTGCTGGCCGAGGGCGAGGTCGTCGGACTGCTCACCGTCACCGACGCCCTGGAGGCGGTGGTCGGTGATATCCGGGACCCGATGGACGAACAGGCCGGGGTGGCATAGCGAGGGACTGAGCGAAGCGAAGTCCCTCGAAAGCGACGCGGTGACCGCAGGGAACCGCGGAGCAGTAGCGAGGGCCCTCGAAGCGAGGCGACGCGTTGACCGAGCGCTATCGCGGCGGCGTGTAGAAGTTCACCGTCGCCAGCGGTTCCTCGCCGTCGTTTGCGATGCCGTGGCGCTCGTCGGCCTCGATACGGAGCAGGTCGCCGGCGTCGATGCGCTGCTCGTCACCGTCGACCGTGGCGACGCCGGTGCCCGAGACGACGAACAGCCACTGGTCGCTGTCGGGGTGGTAGTTCTCCGGCCCGCCGACGCTGCGGCCGGGTTCGACGGTCATCTCGGCGGCCTGTGCCTCGTCGGTCTCCATGACGACCTCGAAGTAGCGGTCGAAGTCGAGGTGCGTACGCTCCATGTCGGTGGATGGGCGGCCGTCGAGGTGTGGCTTTCGACGGCGAGCCGTCAGTGTCACACGCGCGGGCGACGGCCGTCTGACGAGGGTATTTATCCGGTCGGCACCGCTCAAAACCCATGGACGAAGCGTTCCTCAACCTCGAAGAGGTCGACGTCGAGCTAGACGAGGCGCTGCTGGAGGCGGTCGACGACAAGGCCTTCGCGGACCACCGGGACAACCGGGACGCGGCCATCCGGGACCTGCTGGATGAGTGGTTGAAACAGCGGGCCGACGGCTGACGGTGTGCTCGGAGTCGACCTGACGCTACCGGCGTGCTGTCGGCACGAACCGACGCCGACAGTCACCCGCGTTTCTTTTCCATTTCCGTGACGACGACGTCCCAGTCGGGATGCTCGGCGCCGTTGCGACACTCCCACGCGCCTTCGACGTCGATACCGCTGGTGTGGGCCCGGTGCAAGAGCGCCTGCAGTCTGGTGTGGAGTTCTCGCTCGGAGGATACCGCTGTGTCGCCGTCGGTCATAGCTGACAACCCGTCCCAGTCGGGGCCTCTGGCCGCTGTGTCGCCGACGGTGACACGGCGACCACGCCGTCGCCGGACACCGTGACCGTATACGCAGCGACGTCGAGTGTGACCGCAACCGCGTCACTGTCTGCCTCTCCTCCAGCCACGAGCGCGTCGAGTGCGTCGGCGTCGATGGTCTGCTGCAGCGGCTGCAGTTCCATCGGGTCCGTCTCATTCACTTCCGACAGCGCCGCGACCACAGCCATGCTGGCCGGCGTCGTGTCCTGCTCGTACTCGAACCGGTGGCAGTCGGGACCCGTCTGGGACTCCAGCGGCTCCAACTTGACACCGGCTAGTGTAACTACCATTACACCGACCGTAGCGCCCAAATCCGGTTTAATCTGAGCACTTACTATACAGGAGGTATTTATGTCCGAGCGGTGACTGGTCGGTCGGCCTACTGCTGTATCAGCGTCCCGCCGATGAGTCGCCGGTGGCCGCGTCTGAGACGCGAGGAGAGCGACTGCTGGGTGATACCGAGCTCCTCGGCGATATCTTCGAGCGACGCCGTCCGCGGCGAGTCGAAGTAGCCGCGTTCGTACGCCAGCACGAGCGCCTCTCGCTGGGGGTCGGTCAGTTCGTAACTGTCCCCCTGAAGCGGGAGCAAGGCGTGAACGGCCGTGACTTCGAGCGAGATATCGTGGTCCTGACAGAGCGTGCGAAACTCGCTTATCGCCGCCCGGTCCTCGCCCCTCACCTCGAAGTCCCACCCGTCTTTGGTTCCGACCCCCGAGAGAACGACGACGTTGGCCTTCCCCAGAGCACTCAGAATGCCGAAGTACTCCGCTTCCCATTCGGCACGCATGAGGTATTCGTCCTCGACGCTGTCGATGAGGTCGACGTCGACCACGCCGGCGTGGGCTTCGAACGCGGCTTCGATGTCGCTGGCGTCGGCGCCACGGACCCAGAAATAGGGGATTATCAGCGTGTCGTGTGGGATGAGTCGCTCCAGTTCCACAGTCGCCTCCGTGAGGTTCTCGAACACAGTCCCCAACGGGAACTCGTCGGCCGGACTGGTGAACTCGATGACAGTCGCCATACCGATGTATTCGGCCCGAGACGGAATAATCCACGAGCGTGACACATCATGCCCGAGACGGTAGCGCTGGCCCGAGAGTGGCGTGCTGTTCGGGTCGCACTGAACCACACCCGGCTCCCGAACCGGGTCACAGCTCGACTGTCTCGCCCAGCGTCGGCGCCGACGCCTCGAACCCGTCCTCGCGCAGCTCCTCGGCGAAGGCGGCGGTCCAGTCGCCGTGGACGGCCAGCACGGGGATGTCGCGGTAGCTCTCCAGAAAGCCGAGCAGGCCCTGTCTGTCAGCGTGGGCGGAGAACTCGTGGAGTTCGACCTGGGCGCTGACGGGCATCACGCGACCGTCGAGTTCTGCGCTCCCGGTGTCCAGCAGCGAACGGCCGGGGGTCCCCTCGACCTGGTAGCCCGTCAGCGCGACCTTGTTCGTGGGGTGGTGGCGGATGGCGGGGACGTAGGTCATCGCGGGGCCACCGTTGAGCATCCCACTCGTCGTGATGATGACGGTGTTCTGCTCGGCGATACGCTTGCGCTGGCCGTCACGACCCGTTACAAACCGGGCGCTCGATGTCGCCCCTCGCAGCGCGTCGGCGTCCCGCAGGAACTCGGGATGTCGTTTCAGTTGCTTGGTCACTCGCTGGCCCATTCCGTCGACGTAGCAGTCGATGTCGTGGGCGTTACACACGAGCATCGCCTCTTGGGTCCGACCGATGGCGAAGGCGGGGACGACGACGGTGCCGCCCTCCCAGACCGTCTGTTGGACGCTGTCGGCGAACCGTGTTTCCACCCTGTCGCGGGCCTCGTGGGTCACGTCCGAATAGGTGGACTCACAGATGACCGCGTCGGCGTCGGGTCTGGCAGTGGAGGGCGCGACGAGGCGCTGGTCGCCGGTGTGGAAGTCGCCGGTGTAGAGCAAGCGTGTGTCTCCATCGTCCACCAGCACGTGGGCGCTGCCGGGGATGTGACCCGCGTTGTAGAGCGTTATCTCGTAACCGGCAGCCTCGAACGAGTCCTCGTAGCCGTGGGTCTCGGAGGCCTGGGTCAGCCGGCGCACGTCGGTGTCGGTGAACGGACAGCGCGGCGTCGAGCCGTGGAGTTTCAGCGTGTCCTCGGCCAGGGTCGTCGCCAGCTCTCTGGTCGGCGGCGTCCAGTGGACCGGCGGGAGGTCACCACTCGACATGAGCGCCGGCACCGCGCCAGCGTGGTCCAGGTGGCCGTGGCTCACCACGACGGCGTCGGGGTCAACGTCACCGACCGGGTACTGGGGCGGGGACTCGCTGGCCATTCCGTAGTCGAGCAACAGCGAGTCGTCTACGAGGACGGCGCTGCGCCCGATTTCGTCGGCCCCACCGAGGAACTGGACCTCCATTGAAGTCTCATAGACCGCGACGTGGTTTGCCTTCGTCGGTTCCGGGCAGCAGTAAGGTGAGCCAGACCGCAAGCAGCCAGAAAGCCCCCGTGTTCTCGACTCGCGCGGCTCGCTGTCGTCCGAGAGGGCGGAGCCCTCTCGTGATCACGAAAGACGCGTCGCGTCTTTCGAACGACGCGCCTCGGCCTTTGGCCTGCGGTGCTTGCGTCGTCCTCAGAAATCTTCGATTTCTGATGGGCTGCGGTAGAGCTCCGCTCTACCGAACGCCGTGCTTCGTCGAGAACACGGCCCCTTTCAGTCCCACCCATGCCGGCTGACCAACCGGCTACGGGTGGAATGAAAGGGGTGGCTGGCTTCGGGAACTCCGACGAAGCAAGCACGCGAGCAAAGCGAGCGCGCACAGCGAGGCGCGGGACCGAAGCCAGCCGGGGCTTTCTGGCTGTTCACGGTGTGGTTTACAATCGTCGCTAGCGGAGCTTTCTGGCTCTCTGCATCGTTCGCTAACGAAGCAAATACGGCTGTACCCTCAGGCTATCGTAACAGCGCCGTCGGTCGCCGGGCGGCGTCCGCGACGGACTGGTCGTCCGCGACGGCCGGCAGCCGGAGCGTCGCGATGGTCCCGTCCTCGGCCGAGAGCTGGAACGAGCCGCCGTACTGCGTGACGACCCAGTTGACGAGCCAGAGCCCGAGCCCCTTCCCGTGTTCGAGCGGGGTCTCCTGGCCGGCCTCGACGACGGCGACCTCCATCGGCGGGATGCCGGGGCCGTCGTCGGCGACGGTCACGACAACCCACTTGCCCTCGTCGCGGGCCGAAAGCGAGACCGTGGTGTGGTCGTCGGGGTCGTGCGCGACGGCGTTGGTCACCAGCTCGCCGATGGCGGTCTCCAGCTCGGTGCCGGCACAGATGTCCCGGCCGGTGTCGACGCTGACATCGACCGTCGTGCCCTCGCGGTGCCGGTCGGCGACGCCCGAGAGGAGGTCGGTCGGATCGATTCGGTCCGGGTCGCGGGCCGTCTTCGCTATGTTCTCCAGCTCACGGGCGCGCTCGCTGAGCGACACCAGCCGACGGAGCGGCCGTCGTATCTTCGCCTGGATGTCCATCCCCTCTGGCGGGTCGTCGATGAAGTCGGTGTACCCCTCGATGACGGTGAGTTCGTTGCGGAGGTTGTGCCGGAGCACGCGGTTCAGCAGCTCCACCACACGCGTGATGCGCTGTTGCTCGGTCACGTCCTGCTGGAAGCCGAGATAGTGGGTCACCGTCCCGCTCTCGTCCTCGATTGGCGTCACGGTGACGCGGTTCCAGAACGGCGTCCCGTCGCGCCGGTAATTCAACAGCTGGACCGTCATCGGCCGGTTCGCGTCGATACCCTCTCGAATCGTCGCCACGGCCTCGGGGTCGGTGCCCGGGCCCTGCAGCATCCGGCAGTTGTTCCCGAGTATCTGGTCCGTGCTGTAGCCGGTGACCGCCTCGAAGGCGTCGTTCACGTAGACGATGGGGTTGTCCGGCGCGGTGGCGTCGGCCATGGTAATTGGGACCTCGGCGACGTCCATCGCCCGCGTTCGGAGCCGAAGCTCCGGCTCGCGGGCCTTGCGGCCTGTGATGTCGCGGGCGACGCCCTGGACGGCCGTGACGGCGTCGTCGTCCGTGATGGGCGTCGCGTTGACCTCCATGGAAACCTGGTGGCCGTCCCGATGCGTGAACGCGATTTCCAGTCCCTGGACCGTCTCGCCGTCCAGCAGCCGCGCGAACGCGTCCATAGCCGCCGGCGTCGTGTCGTCGCTGACGAGCGTCGCGAAGCTATCGCCCACGAGTTCGTCTGGCTCGTAGCCCAGCACTCGCTGAATCGCGTCGGAGACGTAGGTCAGTTCGCCGTCGGTGTCGATGCGGTAGAGGACGTCGAAGCTGTTCTCCGCGATACCCTCGAACCGACGTTTCTCGGTCGCTATCTGGGCCGTCCGTTCGGCCTGCTCGCGCTCGTATGCCCAGCGCTCGATAGCCCGGCCGGCCAGCCGAGCGACGAGTTCGACGAACAGCTCCTCGGCCTCCGAGAACGGTCGCTCACGGGGCTCCGGGTCGGCGAAACAGACCGTCCCGTAGACGTCGTCGTCGACCGTGAGCTTGCAGCCGATGTACGAGCCGAGTCCGAACGCCTCGACGGCCTGCTCGGAGATATCCGGCGAAGCCTCGGCGTCCTGTACGCACAGTTGGCCGTCCAGCTGGACGGTCCGCCGACAGTAGGCCTCGTCCAGGGGGCACTGCTCGCCGGCCTGTATCGCTTCGTGGTCGCCGACAGCCTGCTCGATGTACTGGGTCCCGTCTTCGATTCGCGTCAGAAACCCGATGCCGACACCGAGGCGACCCATACCGGCCTCGAGCGCGGCATCGACGGCCGCTTCGAGTGACTGGCGCCGGTCAGCGAAGGCTTCGTACACCTGCTCGCGATGGGCCGCCTTGGAATCCGGCTGGGTCATGGGGGAGGGGACTGTTTCCCGTTCGTTGGGATTGGACAGGTATAGTCTCTCTGCCGGTAGAGCCGGCAATAGCGGTACTGAAACGCGCACGCCCCTCGTACACCATGGTCAGTCTGCTGTTACCACGATGCATTGGACTGCGGCCGTGAGATTCGGTACCACCGGTTATGTGGGCTGATAACACTACCACATAAACAATTATTATGATTGGCGTTCAATGTGTGGTTGCTATGGCAACACGCCAGCAAACCCCGACCACGTACCACACGTGCACATGCGGCGAGGAGTTCGAGACGACGGAGGCACTCCTCGAACACGCACGAGAGGCTCACGGGCTCTCAGTATTCTGAGGCTGGCGCGCCGTTTTTCGGTCGCCGACGCGCCTAGGACTGCCTGTCCACGTCCGGGCGGACGCTGAACCGCGCGTACCCACCGTGAGAGATATCCAGCGCCCCAAGCCACCAGTTCCACCGCTCGGCCAGTGAATACTCGCCGGGAGCGTCATGCAGGTTCTCGACGACCGTCTCGACGGTCAGTTCGCCGCCGAAGTCCGCGTCAAACTGCCCCCCGTCGGCCATGTCACCGGCCTGTCGTGCCACCACCGCGGCCGCCCCTGTGTCGTCGAACGTCTCGGACAGTACGCGTTCGAGTTCCTGTCGGTCCACACTGCTTTCTCGGTAGCTACGGCCTTGAATCTACGGCTCGGCGTACCACCACTTTCACGGAACTCGTGACCCCAGAGAGAGGATTTCCGAGTCCCAGTATCAGGATAATAGAAAGTTTAACCCAGTTGCGTATACAACTGTATAGTATGGCCACGGCCGTCAAGATGGATGAAGAGACGAAATCCCGGCTTGAGGAGTTGCAGGCCGAAATCAAACTCAAGACGGGGACCAAAGTGACCCAGCAGGAGTTACTGGCTCGTCTAGTCGAGTCGGCTGTCGAATCGCGTGCGGAGTTCATCGATTCGTTCCGCGACGGCACGGCGACACTCAGTGAGGGGGAACTCGCGGCGTTCAACGAGGGCCAGATTAGCTCGGGTGTCGAGACCACAGAAGACGATATCGACGACATCCTCTACCGATGAGCGTTTTCATCGATACGGGCGTATTCTACGCGCATCACGATACCGACGCCAACCGGCACACTGTCGGGATGGACGCACTGAATACCGTGCTCAAATCGTCCGAGTACGGATACGTACTGACGAGTGACTACGTCTACGACGAGGTCGTAACGCTCACGCACCGGCAAACGGGCGACATCGCTGCCGGAATCGAGGTCGGCCGGCGTATTCGTGGTGAGGGGTATCCCGATGCAATCGATATGCTACACAGCTCACGGCAGCAGTTCACGGATGCGGTCACCGCTCACCAGAAGTACGCCGAACACGGGCTCAGCTTCACCGATGCGATGACAGTCACGCTGGTCGACCACCACGACATCGACGCGGTCCTGAGCTTCGACGATGACTTCGACGGCGTCGTTGATCGCCTCGATCCGGCGACAGTTGCTGGCCCCTGACTGTCCCGTTTCGAACGAATTCGATACCACGAGAGTCGCCTTTCGGGGCGAACATCGACGATATCACTGGCCTCGTCTACGACCAGCTACCCGACCAGCACACGAAAAAATCGACGTGGTTAGAACGACCTAGTTCCCTTTCTCGATGGGCGCGCCGACGAGGTTGCCCCACTCGGTCCAGGAGCCGTCGTAGTTGACGGTGTCGTCGTAGCCCAGCAGCTCGTGCAGCGCGAACCAGGCGACCGAGGAGCGCTCGCCGATGCGGCAGTAGGCGACCGTCGTGGAGTCGCCGTCGATGCCGTACTCGCCGTAGAGCTCCTCGAGCTCGTCGTAGCTCTTGAAGGTGCCGTCGTCGTTCGTGACGGCGGCCCACGAGATGTTCTCCGCGCCGGGGATGTGGCCGCCGCGCTGGGCGGTCTCCTGGAGTCCGGGCGGTGCGAGAATCTCGCCGGAGTACTCCTCGGGCGAGCGGACGTCGACCAGCGGCAGGTCCTTGTCGACGGCGTTCTCGACGTCGTCGCGGTAGGCGCGGATGGACTCGCGCGGACCGGACGCCGTGTAGGTGGTCGCCGAGAACTCGGGGACCTCGTCCGTGGTCTCGTAGTCGTTCTCGACCCAGTACTCGCGGCCGCCGTCGAGCAGCTTCACGTCGTCGTGGCCGTAGTACTTGAACTGCCAGTAGGTGTAGGCGGCGAACCAGTTGGAGTTGTCACCGTACAGCACGACGGTGTCGTCCTCGCTGATGCCAGCCTCGCCCATCGTCGCCTCGAACTCGTCTTTCGAGAGGATGTCTCGGGTCGTCTGGTCCTGCAGGTCTGTCTCCCAGTTGAAGCCGATGGCACCGGGCGCGTGGGCCTCGTCGTAGGCTTCCGTGTCGACGTCGACTTCGACCAGCCGGAGGCCGGAGTCGTCGTCCTGGAAGTCGTCCAGGTGCTCGCTGGCCCAGTCGGCCGAGACGAGCACGTCGTTGGCGTAATCAGTCATAATGCGTTGAACCCTTGGCCTACCACACATATATTACCACGAGTGGCGGCATGGACGGCCACTCCTCCCCTGTGACGGCATATGTTGCCCCTACAACAGGAACGAGTATTGTCAACGTGACTCATTATGTCGCCCTGAAAAGGCAGGCGTGAGGCTGTCGCCGGAGAGACGGGCTGAAAGAGTAGGCAACAAATGTCGGTATCTTCGAGCGGCCTGTATCCGAGTTTTCAAGCAGTCGGAGGCGGAAGCGTCGATAATGACCGATATCGCCTCCGCCGACTGGGTGGCGGACAACCTCGACGAGGTACGCGTCGTCGACGTGCGCGACGGCTGGGAGTACGACGCGATGGCGCACCTTCCCGGTGCGGTCTCGATTCCGTTCGACCGCTTCCGGAAGGGGTCGGGCGACAGCGAGGGGATGCTGCCCAGCCACAGCCAGTGGGCGTCGCTGCTCGGCCCGGCCGGTATCAGCGCCGACAGCGAGATAGTCGCCTACGACGACCACCACGGCGTCTTCGCCGCTCGCTTCCTGGTGACGGCTGAGCTGCTGGGTCACGACCCCGAGAAACTCTATCTGCTCGACGGCGACTTCTCCAGCTGGCAGCTCGGTCATCCGACGAGCAACGAGGCGCCCGACGTCACAGAGACCGACTACAGCGTCGACCCGCCCGAGTCGACGCCGCTGGTCGACGCCGACCGGGTCGCCGCCGCCAGCGACGACCCCGACGCCGTCCTCGTCGACACCCGCGACGAGTCCGAGTACGCCGAGGGGCACATCCCCGGCGCCGTCCTGCTCGACTGGCGCGAACTCGTCGACGACGAGACGCGGGGACTGCTCCCGCGCGAGGACGCCCTGGCCGTCCTCGAATCGGCCGGCGTCGTCCCCGAGAAACGCGTCGTGCTGTACTGCAATACAGCGCGACGCATCAGCCACACCTACGTCGTGCTCCAGCATCTGGGCTTCGAGGACGTGGAGTTCTACGAGGGCAGTCTCACCGAGTGGGAGGCCCAGGACCGGCCCCTGGAGCGGGACTGAGAGGGAACTCGGCCCTGCGAGTCAGGCCTGCGTGTCGGCATGCGCCCCGTTCTCGTCCGCCAGCAGCTGCACTGCTTCCAGCAACAGCGCGACCACGACCGGCCCGGCGATGAAGCCGATAATCCCCAGCGAGAGCACCCCACCGGTGAAGCCGACGAAGTAGAGGCTGGCGGGCATCCCGGTCGTGTAGCGGGCCAGCCGCGGGCGGATGACCGCGTCGGGCAGGAAGCCCACGAGTGTGAGCCCCAGGACGGTGATAACGACCGCGCCGACGGCGTCGCCGGCGATGGCTTCGGACGCGGCGATGGCGAGGATGACGACGCTCGGCCCGACGACGGGGACGAACTGGAGGATGCCGGCGACGACCGCCAGCGCGAACGCGCCGTTGAGCCCCAGGACGGCGAACAGCGCCCACGCCACCAGGAAGGTGCCAAAGGCCGTCGCGGCCTGCAGGACGTAGATGGCATACAGCGTGGACCGCACCCGGGTGTGAAAGCGAGTGACGATATCGTGGTAGGGCTTCGGGACGGTCCGGTAGACGACTTTCCCCGGGGCACTGGGCTGCCAGAGCATCGCGTAGAGGAGAATAGTAAAGAGGACGGCTTTCAGCGCGAGAATCGGCGTCTCGCTCGCGAGGTCCACGGCCACGTCTGCGGTCGCGTCACGAGCCGTCACCAGCGCCGACTGCACGTCGATGGGGTAGCTGAACTCCCCCACGGCGACGGTGACCTCGTCGGGGAGGCGCTGGAAGAAGACAAAGAGGTCACGCCGGCGGCGATACAGCACGGCGACCAGCGGGACGAGGACGAGCGAGCCGGCGACGAAGGCGATAGCCGTCGAGACGGCGGCCGCGAGCCGCTTCGAGAGCCCCTGGTCGACGAACCACTCCGACAGCGGAAAGAGGACGTACGCGACGGTTATCGCGAAGAAGACGGTCGCCAGCACGCTCGATAGCAGGACCGTCGAAAGCGTTACCAGCAGGACGAGCAGGCCTGCAAGGACGTACGTTCGCTGGCGAATCGACACGAGATACCTTGTCGAGTGGTTACCAAAAGGGTTCCTCCGCTAGCAGTGTGGTTCAGCGATCTGGTCCACAGTCCTATGAACAGCCAGAAAGCCCCCGCGCTCTGGACTCCCGCGACTCGCTGTCGTCCGAGAGAGCTTCGCTCTCTCGTGATGACGACTGAGGCGCACAGCGAGCCTCCCGAGTGTAGCAGGCCGGGGCTTTCTGGCTATTCGCACCGTAGTTAGCGGACACTGCTAGCGGGGCTTTCGAACAGTTCAGCGCTCCACAGAGTTCTAAAACGTTGTTTTCAGGGCGCGACACCGACGGTGACGAGCGTCCCGAACTCGCGGTAGCGTTCGACCATCGCCTCGCGGGTGTCCCAGTCCTCGGTGGGGAACTCGCTCGCGGGTGGAATCTCTATCTCGCGGTCGGGGACGTTGTCCTGGGCGGCGACGGCCAGCCCGGCCTCGCGGAAGGCCTCGCGGTACTCGGCCCCGCTCCAGCGGGTCATCGGCACCTCGACCAGTTCGTCCCACGCGTGGGAGTGGACGTTCTCCTCGTAGTAGTTCACGGCACAGTGGAAGGTCCCGCCCGGGCGCAGGACGCGGACAATTTCGTCGAGGACGGCGTGGGGGTCGCTGGCGTAGTAGAAGGCCTCCATCGAGAAGCAGTGGTCGACGCTGTCGGTCTCGAAGGGGAGGTGTTCGAAGTCACCCACCAGAAAGCCCACGTCGCCGTCGTCGGTGTAGGAGCGGGCGTTTTCGGCCATCGCCGGCGAGGCGTCGATACCGTAGGCCCGGCCGGCGTCGGCGGTCTCTTTCAGCGCGCGGCCGGCGTAGCCGCTGCCCGAACCGAGGTCGAGGACGGTGTCGCCGGCCTCGACGGGCATCCGCGCGAGGACGTGCTTTGCGGTGTGCCAGTGGCGGTCTTCCATCCCGCGGTCCTTCCCGCGGGCGGCCCAGTCGTCGAACTCGTCGCTAACGCTCATACACCCGCTGGGGGCGACGGGGCAAAACGCCCTTCGACTCGTCGCTACTCGCCGGTCCGGACCACGTACACCACGGTGCCGGCAGCCAGAAGCGTGGCCAGCAGCGGCAGATAGCTCGATACGGACGCCCCGGCCAGGACACTGCCCCCGACCCAGCCCACTGAGAGGCCGACTAGGACGCCAAACAACACGATCACCGGTGCAACGTCCTCCGGAACGGCGTTGGTGAGTGTACTGTTCATAGACAGGTATGTAGGCCAGTCCCAGATAAATCATATGAGTTTAGAGACAGTACCCGGCGTGATGGGAGTGCAGTGGCTGGCCGCCGGCTACCGGGTGTCTCGCCATCCGTGGAGTCACCGGCCACGGGCTGACCCAGTAGCGTTTTCCGGGGTGGTAGCACAAGAGAAGGTATGTCCCGCCGTCGCCGCTATCGAGTCGCCGACACCGCCCAGCAGGTGGTCGGCGGGTTCCTGCTGGCCGGCCCCTTCGTCGTCACCGAGGAGGTGTGGGTGCTGGCGGCGAACATGTCGTGGGGTCACGCGGCCGCCGTGGTCGCTATCGTCTTCGCCATCGGCTACGGCGCGCTGTACAAGGCCGACGACGACCGGGACCTGGAACGCGAGGCCGAGGTGGCCGGCGTCCCGATCCGGTTCGTCTCGCTGATGGTCGTCGCCTTCGGCTCCGTGGCTGTGCTGGCGACGGTGTTCACCGCGCCCGAGGCGTTCCTCATCGAGGGCGGCATCCTCGAAAATCCAACGCAGACGGCCGTCGCGCTGACGACGCTGAAAGCCGTCGCTGTGGGCGCTATCTTCAGCGTCGTCGGCGCGGCGACCGCCGACAGCGTGTTCTGAGCCGAGCGGGCCGCCCCTCGCAAAAGTTAATGCCCGTCGCCACGCCCTTTCCGGCACATGGAGTACACGCTGGCTATCGACAACACGCCGGACACCGTGGCGGGGGGCACTGGAATCTTGCTGGTACATCCCAGCACCGGGGCGACCGACCGCCTCGACACCGATTTCCTCTCGACCGACACCGACGCGATGTTGGTCATCTCGACGCGGACCACCGCCCGCGAAGTCAAACAGAAACTGGAGTACTACGAGGTCGACGAGGAGCGCGCGACGATCCTGGATACGCTGTCGGTCGAGCGGGGCTACACCCGCCGCCAGTCCGACCAGGTCCGCTACGTCTCCGCGCCCGACGATCTGGCCGGCATCGTCGCCGAGACCGAGCGGTTCCTGCAGGACCACGACGGCAAGCTGCGCGTGAGCTTCGACTCGGTGACCGAACTCATCTACTACGCCGACGAACAGCAGGCACTGGAGGCCGTCGGCGACATCCTCGAACTCCTCGCCGACTACGACGCCGTCGGGATGTTCCACCTCGCCGGGGGCGTCCACGACGACGACACCGTCGCGCAGTTCCGCGAGCGGTTCGACGGCGTGGTCGAACTTGGCGAAGACGACAGCGTGACGAGCGATTTCTGAACGTCCGTGCCAACGTTTGGCACGACACCACAATTAAGACGGTATACTCCGTCTATCAGGGTGTATGCCGGAATGCCAGAACTGTGAGAATTTCGTAACTGCCGCATACGCGCGGGTTTTCACGCCAAACGGCGTCGATAAACCACGGGTCTGTCCGCAGTGTGAGGATAAGATACGCGACGGGGCCGACATCCGCGAGGCCCGGTCGACACGCAGATAACCGTTCTGTCCCGTGGCTGGGTCTGTCACGGGGAGCTTCTCCTACTCCAGAGCCGCTGCCAGACAGTCCCGTGCCGTCTCCAGTACTTCGTCGGCCCGTGATTCCTCGCGGGCCTCGGCGGTCACCCGGACCAGCGGCTGGGTGCCGCTGGCCCGGAGCAGGAACCACGCGTCGCCCAGGTCCACGCGGACACCATCCAGCGTCGTCACGTCGTCGTACTCGTCGAGCACCTGCTCGCGGACCCGGTCCATCACGCCCGCTTTGTCCTCGACCTCGACGCTGTCCCGGCGGATGGGGTAGGTGGGCACGTCGGCGACGCGCTCGGCCAGCGGGCGGTCGGCGTCCAGCGCGGCGATAGTACAGGCCGCGAGCGGGCCGTCTGGACAGAGCGTGTGGGCGGGCCATATCCACGCGCCGCTTGGCTCCCCGCCGAAGGCCACGTCGGGGGCCTCGGCGGCCTCGGCGACGTAGACGTCACCGACCGGCGTGTACTCCACGCCGACGTCTATCTCGGCGAGGTAGTCCGCGACCGCCAGGCTCGTGTCCACCGGCACGGCGACCCGCTGGCCGGGTTCGGCGGCCGCGCGGGCGAACAGGGCGAGCGTGACGTCGCCGGTGAGGTAGGTGCCGTCGCCGGCCACCGCCCGCATCCGGTCGGCGTCGCCGTCGTGGGCGATGCCGATGTCGGCGTCGCTCTCGCCGACGAGCGTCGACAGCGACGTGCAGTTCTCGGCTTTGGGCTCGCTCGGCCGGCCGGGGAACGCGCCGTCGGGCTGGGCGTTCAGCGTCTCGACGTGTGCGCCCAGCGATTTGAGGACGTCTACCGTGACGCCGCCGGCGCCGTTGCCCACGTCGACGACGACGCGGCTGTCCATCGACTCGCGGTCGAGTTCGGACCGGATGGCCTCGGCGTGGCGGGCGCGGGCGTCCCACGTTTCGAGGTCGCCGCTTTCGTCCCACGCGGCCGGTTCGAAGGTGTCGTCGGCGATGCGGCCTTCGATTCGGTCGCGGCCCTCGCCGTCGAAGGCCTGCCCGGAGGGCTGCCAGAGCTTCAGCCCGTTGTCCTCGGGCGGGTTGTGGCTCGCTGTAATCGAGACGCCGGCGTCGGCGTCGCGCCACCCCACCGCCCGGGCGACCGTCGGTGTCGCTGCCACGCCCACGTCGAGTACGTCCGTACCGCTCTCTCGCAGCCCCGCCACGAGCGCGGACTGGAGGAACTCGCCGCTCGCACGTGGGTCCCGGCCGACGACGACGCGAGAACAGTCGACGCCCAGTGCCCGCCCCAGCGACAGCGCCAGGTCGGCCGTGACCGTCTCGCCGACCGGCCCTCTGATGCCGCTCGTTCCGAAGAGTGTCATACGCCGACCGCGCAGGCCGCGGAAAAAAGTATACTGTTCGTACGCCGCGGGAGAACAAACGTTTTGTCCGCCTCCAGAGAGAGTCCGCACATGAAACAGGGCGGCTCCGACGCGGCGAAACGCGCGGCCGGCGAGTCGGCGGCCGAGGCAGTCGAGGACGGGATGGTCGTCGGCCTGGGTACCGGGAGCACGGCGGCACACGCCATCCGGGCCATCGGCCGGCAGGTCGACGCCGGCCTCGATATCGTCGGCGTCCCGACCTCCTTCCAGTCCCGCGAACTCGCCCGGGAGGCCGGCATCCCGCTTTCCGACCTGGACGAGGCGAGCGTGGACCTGGCCATCGACGGCGCCGACGAGGTGGCCGGCGGTGACCTGATAAAGGGCGGCGGGGCGGCCCACGCCCGCGAGAAGATCGTCGACGCGAGCGCCGACCGCTTTCTGGTCGTCGCCGACCCGACGAAGGAGGCCAGGACGCTCTCCCAGCCAGTGCCGGTGGAGGTGCTCTCGGCGGCCCGGACCACCGTCGCTGAGTCAGTCCGGGAGCTGGGCGGCGAGCCGACGCTGCGACAGGCCGAGCGCAAGGACGGGCCCGTCGTCACCGACAACGGGCACCTCGTACTCGACTGTGCCTTCGGCGATATCGACGACCCGGCGGCGCTGGGGCGGGAGCTGGCGTCACTCCCCGGCGTCGTCGAACACGGGCTGTTCGTCGGACTGGCCGACCAAGTCCACGTCGGCAGTGAGGACGGCGTGACGGTTCGGACGCTGTAGGGGGCTGGTGACGCTACGCAGACAGCGCTGTCGCTACGGGACGTTGCTGAAAGAAAAACGGGTGGAAGCGACCTTACAGGTCTCGCGGCTGGACTGTCTTTCGGTCGTTAGCGTCAGCTCGTCGAGCGGCGTCGGCGAGCAGTTCCTCGACTTCAGCGTCGAGTGCATCGTAGAAGTCCGACGCAACGTTCATGTCATCGAGCTCTTCCTTCACGGCGGCTTTGACGATTAGGTCTGCCATACACTGCGCAGTGCGAAGGGATTGTTTAAATACTTTCCCCAATTGGGTCGCTCTCACCGGTACTGACGGGGGTTTCAGGGCGTTTCGGCCATCGAGACCCATATAAATAAGGCCGATTTTTCCGCTATCGCGAGGGGTGTGGCCGTAGAATTGATATGTGAGGAGCAATCGCCCCTATCTCGCCGTCTCGCGCGCGCTGCCGTAGGAGACCGACGGATAGGAGTAGCCGGCCCTCGGAGGGGGGATATGCGAGAGATACTGGAGGCAGTCGCGGCGGGTGAACTGACCCCCGCCGAGGCTGAGTCGGAACTGGCCGGCTACGCCACGACCGGTGCCGGCCGCTTCGACGCGGCCCGCGAGGCCCGCTCGGGCGTCCCCGAGGCGGTGCTGGGCGACGGGAAGACACCCGAGGAGATAGCCGACCTCGCGGCGACGGCCGTCGAGACGACCGGGCGAGCGATCGTCACCCGCATCGATGCGGCCGGGGCGGTGGCCGTCCGCCGACAGCTGGCCGAGACCGCTCCGGAGGCCACCGTCCGGTGGGACGAGCGGGCGAACTGGCTCGTGGCCACAGTCCCCGCGTTCGAGCGACCCGACGTCGATGCCCGCGTCGGCGTCGTCACGGCCGGGACGTCCGACGCCGTCCCAGCCGGTGAGGCGACCATGATTGCCGGCGAGATGGGCGCCGACGTCACCCGAACCGACGACGTGGGCGTCGCCAGTCTGGCCCGGACCATCGACGCCGTGTCTCGCCTGCGCGAGCATGACGTCCTCGTCGTCGCCGCCGGTCGGGAGGGGGCCCTGCCCACCGTCGTCGCCGGACTGGTCGACACGCCGGTTATCGGCCTCCCCGTCTCGACCGGGTACGGCCACGACGGCGAGGGGGAGGCCGCCCTCTCGGGCATGCTCCAGTCCTGTACGGCGCTGTCAGTCGTCAACGTCGACGGGGGCTTTACCGCGGGCACGCAGGCGGGGCTCATCGCTCGACAGGTCGCGGCGGCGCGGGAGGAAAAATGAGCGAGGGAGATACTGCCAGCAGAACGTCATACCAAAGCATTTGGGTAAAGCAATATAGGACTAGAACACCTCTGATTGTATGTCGGCGGTGGTGTCGCCGACGAATACGATGCCCGAATGCAATCACTGCGGCGCGCACGTCTCAGACCAGTTCGCCCGTGTGTTCGCGGACGAGTACGGACACATCCGGGCCTGCCCGAACTGCTCGGCGAACGCTGGCATCGCCGAGGTGTCGAAAGAGCGCGCCCACGAAGTGTGATACGAATGGTTGTAGCTGTTTCCCGGTACTCGCCGGACCGGCGAGACCGGGACGAGACTACAACCATCCGTATGAGGCCCACTGGGCCACCCGCATCGGACGATGACCACCACGCGGAGCCCTGTCCACTACGCCTACGTGCTGCGGTGTAGTGACGGAAGCTTTTATACCGGCTACACGACCGACGTACAGCGCCGACTGGGCGAACACAACGCCGGCGAGGGCGCGAAGTACACTCGCGGCCGGACGCCCGTCGAACTCGTCCACGTCGAGCGCTTCGACTCGAAGTCGGCGGCGATGTCCCGCGAGTACGAGATAAAACAGCTCACTCGGGCCGAGAAGGAGACCCTGGTCCGAGGAGATGGCGCCGAGAGCGAGTTCACGCCCTGAAGCAGGGGGTGACCTTTTTGACGGGCCCACGTGACTGTTCGGACATGGACGAAGACGATGCTGAAGCGATACGTTTCGGAACAGACGGCTGGCGAGCGACACTCGACGTGTTCACCGAGCCCCGGGTGCGAATCGTCGGCCAGGCCCTCGCGACGACGTTTCGCGACCGCGGCCACGACGGCTCCGTCGTCGTCGGCTACGACGCCCGCGAGACCTCGCGGGGCTTCGCAGAGGAACTGGCCCGCGTGTTCTGTGCCAACGGATTCGACGTGGTGCTGCCCGAGCGGGACACACCGACGCCAATCGTCGCCTGGACGGCCAAAGAGGGCGGCCACGACGGCGCGCTCCAGATAACTGCCAGTCACAACCCGCCCGAGTACAACGGCGTGAAGTTCATCCCCGGTGAGGGCGCACCCGCGCTGCCCGACCTCACCGAGGAGGTCGAGAGCAACCTCGACGACCCCCAGAGCCTCCCCGAGGACGAGCACGGCGAGGTCACCGAGCGTGACCTCATCGCTGACTACGAGGACCACGCCATCGAGTACGCCGACGCCGACCTCGAGGGGCTCACCGTCGCCTACGACGCGATGTACGGGAGCGGCCGGGGCGTCACGAACGCTCTGCTCGAACGGGCCGGCGCCGACGTCACCGCCTTGCGGGACTACCTCGACCCCGAGTTCGGTGGCAGCTCGCCGGAACCCACAGCCGAGAAGGTCGGCGACCTCATCGAGGAAGTGACCGAGGGCGACGCCGACGTCGGCTTCGTCAACGACGGCGACGCCGACCGCCTGGGTATCGTCACGCCCGAACGGGGCTTTCTGGACCCGAACCTGTTCCTCGCCGCGATGTACGACTACCTGCTCGAGACGCGCGAGGGCGACGTGGTCCGGACGGTCTCCTCCTCTAGCATCGTCGACCGCGTCGCCGAGGCCCACGACCAGGACGTCCACGAGACCGCCGTCGGCTTCAAGTGGGTCGCCGAGGCCATGCGCGAACACGACGCCCTCTTCGGCGGCGAGGAGTCGGGCGGGTTCGGCCTGACCGACCACCTCCGGAACAAGGACGGCGTCCTGCTGGCGCTGGTGGCGGCCGCCGCCGAGTCCGAGAAATCACTCGATGCCCGGGTCGACGACCTCATCGACGCCTACGGCGAGATTCACCAGTCCCGCATCAGCGTCGACTGTCCCGACGACCGGAAGGAGCCGGTGCTCTCGGACCTGGAGACCGAACTGCCCGAGACCGTCGCCGGCGTCGACGTGGACGGCATCAACACCATCGACGGCTTCAAAGTCCGTCTGGAAGACGGTACCTGGCTGCTGATGCGCCCATCGGGTACCGAGCCGAAGCTCCGTATCTACGCCGAAGCCGGCAGCGAGGAACGCGTCGAGGAGCTGCTCGATGCCGGCCGCGACCTGGTCGAGCCGCTGGTCTGAGCGGACGGCTTTTTCGCCCGGCTGTAGGCCGATTCTCCGGATACGGGAACGGCCCCATATACTTACTACCATACCCGTTGTACCTTCTCATATGTCGTCACAGGAAGTGTCACTTCGAAGCAGCGTCGGCGGGTTCACCGCCGAAGGTCGACTCCACACGCTTTCCGTCTGGTTCATCCTCGCCCTCCGGATAATGATGGGCGTCGCGTTCTTCCAGAGCGGATTCGATAAGGTGCTGTCGGGCAGCTTCAGCGCCGCGGGCTACCTCACGAACGCCCCGCAGGCAAACGGGAGCCCCGCGGCCGGCCTCTTTACCGCGATGGGAAGTAACGCCGGGTTCGTCGAGTTCGTCAACGTCGCCGTCCCGTGGGGCGAGGTGCTCATCGGACTGGGCCTCATCGTCGGCGCGCTCACCCGGCTGGCGGCGTTCTGGGGCGCGTTCATGATGCTCCTGTTCTACCTGGGGAACTGGGACATCTCCCACGGCTACATCAACGGCGACTTCGCGTACATGCTCGTGTTCCTCTCCGTGGCGGCCTTCGGCGCGGGCCGCATCATGGGCCTGGACCAGTATATCGAACAGTACGAGGTCGGCGGCGTGGCGCTCGTCGAACGGTACCCGTGGATGCGGTACCTCCTGGGCTGACTGGCGGTAGCCGCTTCCACGGCTGTCCCGGTCGAGCCAGTGGCTTAACCTGTCAGAGGTCGTAGATTTACTATGGATCCTGACGCCCGCTTTGCCTACACGCGAGCGATGAGCGACGACGAGATCGAATCGGCGCTCCGTGACGTCGGCCACGGCGTCCTCTCGCTGGCCGACGACGACGAGAGCTACGCCATCCCGCTGTACCACCACTACGAGGACGGAACCATCTTCTTCCGCCTGGGCGAGACACCTGACAACCGCAAGGCCGATTTCATCGAGGCCACCGGGACGGCGACCTACGTCGTCTTCGAGGCCGAGGAGACGGCCGACCCCGCGGCGGAGCGCGGGTGGAGCGTCATCGCGCGGGGCCCCATCCAGCGGGTCCCGCGGTCCCACACCGCGTACGACATCGAGTCCATCAACGAGCAGTTCGCGCCCATCCGAATCTTCGACGAGGCCCACGACGAGGTGGCGCTGACGCTGTACGAACTGCAGGCCGACGCCATCACGGGCCGACAGAACTAGTCGCGCTCGCCCCACAGCCGCCCGGGCTCGTCGGTCGCCTCGACGGTGAATCCGAGGGCCTCGTAGAACGGGCGCAGGTCGACGTCGAATTCGGCAGTGAGCCGTCCACACCGCTCGGCGGCCGCCTCGACCAGCGCCGACCCGATACCCTGACCCCGGCGCCGCCGCCGGACCGCCACGGCGTCGATGTGGTGGCCCGAAAGTACCAGCGCACCGAGAACGCGTTCCCCGTCCGTGGAGACCGCCACCAGCACCTCGTCGTCGCCGATGTGGTCACGGACGGCGGCCGCGTCGGCCCGCAGTACCGCGCCGTCGAGGACGTTCATCACGTCGGGGAGGTCCCCCACCGTCGCGTCGCGAACGGCGGTCATCCGTCGCGAGCGTCGTCGATGGCGGCGAGCAGGTCGTCGACGCTGGGCCGGTCGAACGTGGATTTGCTCCGGTACTGCCAGACGATTTCGGGGGACGCGGAGAGGTCGATGAGGACCGCCTCGGGCATGCGCCCCAGGAAGTCGCTCCAGTCGCCCAGAAAGCCGAATCGAACGGGCTGGTCGTAGGCGTCGCCCGCCTCCGTCTCCGGGTCGGCGACGAGCGGGTACGGCAGGTCGTAGCTGTCCTGCCACTCGCGGACGTTCTCGGGGGGCTCGGGGACGATAGAGACGACCTCCGTCGCTCGCTCGGCGAACTCCTCGTAGCGGCCCGCGACGGTCTGGACCTGCTTTCGGCAGTTCGTGCAGTAGTGGTCCCGCTGGAAGAGCAACAGGGCGAAGTCGTGGTCGGCCGCGAGCGCGGACAGCGTCAGCGGGTCCGGCCCGGATCCGACATTTTGCAGGGAGAAGTCGGTCGCCTCGATGGACATAGGAGGTATAGACGCTCGACCGGCAAAAACGGGGGGTTACGGTGCGGTGACTCGACGCCGGCCGCGGCGACGGGCGACTTTTCAGGGCGGGTCCGTTACTGGCGGTATGGACGACGCGGCGCGTGAGAAACTCCTGGCACGGGTCAATCGGCAAGGCGCGACAATCGGTGCCTCGCTCCCGGAGACGGTCACTGTCGGCGGCGAGGAGCTGCCCCTGGCTGAATTCGTCATCGAGACCCGGAAGGTGCCGGGCGTCCCGCCCGAGCACCGGGAGCTGCTCGCAGACGCCAAGAAGACCCTGCGCGGCGAGCGCGCCCAGCGGCTGGAGCGACTGGAGTCCGACCCGCTGGACCGCGAGACGGCGGAGCAGCTGGCCGACGAAATCGTCGGCCTCGACCGGGCGCTACACGCCCTGGAGAACATCCGGAAGCCGGACTACGGCGAGACGGCCCGGACGGCTGCCATCGACGACCACAAGCGGTGGGCGTCGTTCCTCGACAAACTCAGCTAGCCAGGCGCTCACCCGCCCTTGATGAGCCGCACCACGCGGACGTGGTCGCTCTCGACGGGCTGGTTCGTCGGCACCGTTCGCTCGTCGACCAGCACCGACACCGCGTGCGGCGAGAGGTCGAGCGGCGCGAGCAGGTCGGCGTAGGTGGCGTCCTCGGCGACGTCGAGTTCGTGGGTGTCCTCGCCGGCCACCTCGACGGTGACGTTCATGGCTCGGTGTAGCCGGATTACGGGCTTGAGTGTGTCGGCTAGGAACTGCTGGAGTGGGTATCTATGACGGTGTGAGCGAGACTGCCAACAGCCAGAAAGCCCCGGTCTGCTAAACTCGGGGGCTTCGCTGTGCTCCTCGCCTCCCGATGGTCGGCTGCGGTGCTTGCGTCAGCCGCCTTCGTTTAGCAGACCGCCCCTTTCAGTCCCGCCCAGCACTGGTTGACCAACCGGCTACGGGTGGGACTGAAAGGGGCGGACCTATCGACGAACCCCGGCGATGCAAGCACCGCAGCGGAGCGAGGAGCGCAGCGAGCCGCGGGAGTCGATAGGTCCGGGGCTTTCTGGCGGTTCGCGGTGTGGTCCTCAGTCCTTGCTAGCGGGGCTTTCTGGCTGTCCACGTCTACAGCGAGACACGTAAATCAGACACCAGCGATTCCTAGCTCGGCCCATTTATCAGGCGTCCCGTCCAGACACGCGTATGGTCGTCGGAGACGTTACAACGGGAACAGAATTGCTGGTCATCGGCGGGGGTCCGGGCGGCTACGTCGCCGCCATCCGCGGTGCGCAACTCGGCCTCGATACGACGCTGGTCGAACGGGACGCCTACGGCGGGACCTGCCTGAATCACGGCTGTATCCCCTCGAAGGCGCTCATCTCGGCGAGCGATATCGCCCACGACGCCCAGGAAGCGGAGGACATGGGCATCTTCGCGGACCCCGCCGTCGACATGGACGCGTTGACCGACTGGAAGGACGGCGTGGTCACCCGGCTGACCCGTGGCGTCGAGTCGCTGTGCAAGGCGGCGGGCGTCAATCTGGTCGAGGGGACCGCTGAGTTCGTCGACGAGGAGACGGTCCGGGTGGCCCACGGCGGCGACGGCCAGGGGTCCGAAACCATCGCCTTCGAGGACGCCATCGTCGCCACCGGGAGTCGTCCCATCGAGATTCCGGGCTTCGAGTTCGACGGCGAGCACGTCCTCTCCTCGCGCGAGGCGCTGGCCCTGGAGACGGTGCCCGACGAACTGCTCGTGGTCGGGGCGGGCTACATCGGAATGGAGCTGTCGACTGTGTTCGCGAAACTTGGCGCCGAGGTCACCGTCGTGGAGATGCTCGAGGACGTCCTGCCGGGCTACGAGGACGACGTGGCCGAGGTCGTCCGCGACCGGGCCGAATCACTGGGCATCGACTTCGCCTTCCGCGAAGCAGCCGATAGCTGGGAGACGCTCGACGACGGGCGCGTCCGCGTGGCGACGACGGACGAGAACGACGGGGTCGAGGAGTACCACGCCGATACGTGCCTCGTCGCGGTCGGTCGCGAGCCCGTGACCGACACGCTGGGCCTCGAGAACATCGACCTCGACCCCGACGAGAACGGCTTCCTGGCGACCGACGAGCAGGCCCGGACCGACCTCGAGAATATTTTCGCCGTCGGCGACGTGGCCGGCGAGCCGATGCTGGCCCACAAGGCGATGGCCGAGGGCGAGGTGGCCGCCGAGGTCGCGGCCGGCGAGCCCGCGGCGCTCGACCACCAGGCGATTCCGGCGGCGGTGTTCACCGACCCCGAGATCGGCACGGTGGGGATGACCGAGGCCGAAGCGAGCGAAGCGGGCTTTTCGCCCGTGGTCGGCCAGATGCCGCTGCGAGCCAACGGCCGGGCGCTCACGCTTTCCGAACGTGCGGGGTTCGTCCGCATCGTCGCCGACGCCGACACGGAGTTCCTGCTGGGTGCCCAGATTGTCGGTCCGGAGGCCTCCGAACTCGTCGCCGAGGTCGGGCTGGGCATCGAGCTGGGCGCCCGACTCGAAGATATCGCGGGAACGATTCACACCCATCCCACCCTCTCCGAGGCGGTCCACGAGGCCGCCGCGGCCGCCCGCGGCGAGGCGATTCACACCAGGTGACGCCGGGGTAGTATCCAGTTCCGAGGAGTCCGGATACCACCGCTCAGGGCCCACGAAGGCAGTTTTCAGGCCAGACACAAAGGTTATGTTCTCGTCTGAAAAATCACCGCCAGAACCGGCGAGATATATGACTACCGACCCCCCGACGGACGACCACATCGCGAGCGCCATCTGCTCGGGTAGCACGTACGAGAAAGTCCGATACCAGCGCCACGCGTTCCTCCGGCAGTCGGTCCCGCGGACGCTGATGCTCCAGAGCGCGCTGCTTGGATTGCTGGTCGCACTCCTCCCGATGTACGGGCTCTTCCCGGCGAGCGTCGCCAGCTACCTCCCCACGACCGACCCCGCCGTCGCCTCGCCGAAGGTCCTGCTGCTTGGCGTCTTCGGCGGGCTGCTGGAACTGCTGGGCGCGACCCTGCTGGTCGGGACAGCGCTGTACCGCGTGCGCCGCGCGCCGCTGAGCGAGTCCCAGGCCCACACGATGCTGGACATCGAGGACTTCGCGCGGTACGTCGGCCTTGGGACCGGGGGACTTGCCATCCTCCTGACGGTGTGCGTGTTCGCGGTGGGGCTGGGTGGCGGGGCGGCCGTCGACGCCTACGTCGGGACGGCAGGAGCCAACCCGTTCGTGGCCTCCGGGATGGGGCTCCCGATCGTCGCCGTCTCGCTCGTGGCCTTTGTCGCCAGCGTCGTCCTCTTTTATACCGGTGGCTACCTCTCGGTCCGGCTGTCGGGACGAGATACCTGACCGGCGCGACCCGGCCGCATTTCAGGCCGAGGGACCTACGTCCCGGAGATGACCGACGACACCTTCGACATCGGCGGCGAACTGACAGTCGACCGGCTCGGCTTCGGCGCGATGCGAATCACCGGCGAGGGCATCATCGGCGAACCGGACGACGTCGACAACGCCCGCGAGGTGCTCCGCCGCGCCGTCGAGCTCGGCGTGGACTTCATCGACACGGCCGATTCCTACGGCCCCGGCGTCTCCGAACGGCTGCTGGGGGAGACCATAGACGTGGGCCGCGATGACCTTGTGGTCGCGACCAAGGGCGGGTTGTTGCGCAACACCGACACCGACTGGCTCCCCCACGGCGACCCCGAGTATCTCCACAACGCCTATCTGTGCTCGCGGGACCGGCTGGGCGTCGACACCATCGACCTCTATCAGCTGCATCGGCCGGACCCTGACACCCCCTTCGAGGACTCCGTCCACGCGCTGGCCGAGCTGAAAGACGCCGGGCTCGTCGAGCACGTGGGCCTCTCGAACGTCAGCGTCGACCAGCTCGACCGGGCCCGCGACATCGTCGATATCGCCACGGTCCAGAACCAGTACAACGTCGCCAACCGCGACGCCCAGGCGGTGCTCGACGCCTGTGAGAAATACGGCATCGGCTTCATCCCGTGGTTCCCGCTGGCAGCCGGGGAGCTAAACGGGGTAGAGGGTATCGACGACATCGCCGACCGCCACGACGCCACGCCCCACCAGATTGCGCTGGCGTGGCTGCTGTCGTCCTCCGACGTGACGCTTCCGATTCCCGGGACCGCGAGCATCGAACACCTCGAACAGAACGTCGCCGCCGCCGACATCGAACTGACCGACGAGGAGCTGGCGACGCTGCGGTAGCGCACACAGCGGAGCCCTCCGGCAGCGTCAGGCCGACTGCGCCCATTCGACGGCGGTGTCGAGGTCGCTGAAACTCTCGATATCCGCGCCGGGGATGTCCATCTTGGATTTCACCGCCATCGCGGTGGTCCCCTCGGAGACGAATCCGACCTTCTCGACGCCGGTGTACTCGCCGTTCTCCGACCACGCCTCGCCCATGTACTCCTGGGTCTCACGGGGAAGGTTCGTGTTGTCGCCAAAGACCGCCAGCGTCGCCTCGATGTCGGACCGTTTGCCGCGCTCGCGGTAGTGGTCGCTCGCCGCTTCGAGGTCCTCGTCGGCGAAGCCGCGCCAGCCCTGCATGAACCAGATGCCGACGCCGCCGCGCTGTTCGAAGGCCCACTCGTAGTCGTCGGGGTCGGGGAGCGTTCCCGTCGCTTCTGACATGGAAGAAGTATCGATCCCCCTGAATAGACAAGTGATACCTTACAGAGTAGGTGTTACATATCGACCGGGCCGGGCCACCGCGGGCGACAGTCACGCTACCACCGCCCTTTTGTCCTCCAACGGAGTAGCGATCCACATGACGACTATCACGCTCGGGCCCTCGGGAACGTACTCCCACCGGGCCGCCCGCGCGGTCGCCGACGACGGCGAGATCGACTTCGCCGAATCGATGACCGCCATCGTCGAGGCCGTCGCCGAGGGGGCGGCCGACCGCGGCGTCGTGCCCGTCGAGAACAGCATCGAGGGCTCCGTCACCGAGTCCCTCGACGCCTTCACCGAGTACGACGTCGCCGTCGTCCGCGAGATAATCACGCCCATCCGCCACGCGCTGCTGGCACAGGACGACTCCTTCTCGCTCGTCGCCAGCCACGCACAGGCGCTGGCCCAGTGTCGGGGCTGGCTCGAGGAGCACTACCCCGGCGTCGACGTCGAGGCCGTCGCCTCCACCGCCCGCGGCGTCGAGCGCGCCCGCGAGGACCCCGACGTCGCCGCCATCGGCCACCCGGACAACGCCGGTGACGGCCTCGAACTGCTCGCCGAGGACATCCAGGACCAGTCCTCCAACGCGACCCGCTTCGTCGCGGTCGCACCGGCGAGTGAACGTAAGGAGGGCGGCGGGAAGACCTCCTTCATCATCTACCCGAACGCCGACTACCCCGGCCTCCTGCTGGAACTGCTGGAAGCCTTCGCCGACCGCGACATCAACCTCACCCGCATCGAGTCCCGACCGAGCGGTGAACGGCTCGGCGACTACGTCTTCCACCTCGACGCGGCCGCCGGCCTCTACGAGGAACGGTGCCAGGAGGCGCTGGCCGACATCGAGGCGCTGGCCGAGAACGGCTGGGTCCGCTATCTCGGCTCGTACGATACCGAGACCGTCATCGACTGAGGGAACCGCCACACCGCGACCGGCGCCGGAACTGGTCTTCAGGTCTTAAGTCCCGCGAGCGTGTACACTCGCCTATGAGCGACCGTGACCCGCTATCGGAGATAGAGCGCGCCTTCGACGTGCTGGGCGACCAGTTCGGCGTCGCCGCCGGCACCGTCCCGACCGACGTGATAGACGACGGCGACAGCTTCGTCGTCCACGCGGAGCTGCCGGGCTACGACAGCGACGACATCGACGTCCAGCTGGCCGAAGGCCGGACGCTGACCGTCAGCGCCGAGCACAGCGAGGAAAGCGAGACGACCGACGGCCGCTACGTCCAGCGCGAACGCCGACAGCAGTCGCTCTCTCGAACAGTCAGCCTCCCGGAAGCCGTCACCGAGAGCGAGACGACGGCGAGCTACGAGGACGGCGTGCTCACCGTCACACTGCCGAAGGCAACCGCCGACGACGACGGCACGTCCATCCCGGTGAACTGAGATGGCCCTCGAACCCGGCGATAGCGTCCCCGACGTGGTCGCCAAGAACCAGCACCGCGACGCGGTCCGGCCCGACTTCGCGACGCCGACGGTGCTGTACTTTTACCCGAAAGACGACACGCCGGGCTGTGCGACCGAAGCCAGCCAGTTCGAGGCCGAGGCCGAGCGCTACGAGGCGTACGGCGTCTCGGTGTACGGCGTCTCGACAGACGGCGTCGAGAGCCACGCCGCGTTCGCCGAGAGCGAGGGGCTCTCTTTCGACCTGCTCGCGGACCCCGACGGCAACGTCGCCGAGGCCTTCGGCGTCGAACTCGTGGACGGCCACGCCCGGCGGACGACGTTCGTCATCGCCCACAACCAGGTCGTCGGGCTGTACGAGGGCGTCCGTCCTGACGGCCACGCGAAAGACGTGCTCCGGGACCTAGGCGAAGCCGGATTGCTCGAAGGGTAGCCGGGGGCTTACGACGCAAGCACCGCACCGGTCAGCGCGCCGGCGACGGCGGCCCCGATGACTTTGAAGAGCATCCCCGAGACGAACCCGAAGGCCGCGACGAACAGGAATCCGAGGCTCGCGTCCGGCGCGAGAACGAAGTTCGTGAGCGTCCCGACGACCACACCGAGTATCGACGACGCGAGCCCCCCGACGACACCGACGATGGCGCCGTACTTCGCGCCGTCTCGTCCGCCGCGCCGGCGGAGCGCACCGACGGTGATACCACCTGCGATACCCCCGGTGATGGTGAAGAGCCAGCCCAGGACGATACCGAGCGCGGGAATCAACACGCCCAGCGAGACGAAAAACAGCACCGCGGAGGCGACGAGAACGTGTTTCCGGGCAGTCGTGAGCCCACCCCCTCGCACCTCCGAGGTCCCTGCACTCTCGACAGTCATGGGAACTACTCGGCTGGCAAGCGAAATAAAGGCCGGCGGACGCGAGTGGTGTGGCCACTCATACGGACCGGTCGTCCAGGAGCGCTCCGACCAGGGCGCCGGCCACCGACGCGCCCATCAGTTTGAACACCATTCCCGAGACGAACCCGACGATGGCGATCAAAACGTACCCGCCAATAGTGTACTCGCTCGGGGTGGTCGAGGTCTCTGAGGCGAAGGTGGTGAGGTTGATAACCGTCCCGAGAACGACGCCGACTATCGAGGACGCCAGGCCACCGACGGCGCCGACGTAGGCGCCGTAGACAAAGCCGTCCACACCGCCCCGTCTGCGGAGCCCGCCGATGAGTATCCCACCGACGACGCCGCCGGTGATGGTGAACAGCCAGCCCAGGGAGATGCCCCATCTCGGAATCAGGACGCCGAGCGAGATGCAAAACAACCCTGCCGAGGCGATGAGTATCTGTTTGCGCTCCGGCGTCAACAGTTCGGAAATTCCATCCGACGGGGCCATCAACTAGCTATTTCTGAACTGGTGAGAAAATGGTACCGACACCGAACTGCTACGACTCGATATCGATAGCCGGACGCCCTGGCTCGGCCTTCGACGCCAGCCCGTCGTCGGCTTCGTCGGCGGACTCCACCACTACGTCGGCGCTGAACTCCCGTTCTACGAGCCAGGCGGCCCGAACCAGTGCGGCCAGCTCCCGCTCGGGCGGCAGATGCTCGTCGAGGTTGGCCCGGCCCGCCAGCGTCTTCGCGAAGTCGGCGGCGGCCTCGCCGTACTGCTGGAGCTCCTCGTTTTGCATCACCGCGGGGACGACGTTGTCGGCCTCGCGAGCGATGTCGACCACGTCGTGTTTCCAGGCGGGTGCCACCGCGAGCGTGATGGTCTCGGGGTCCTCGATGCCGACAGTGTCGACGATGTCACGGACGTCCTCGCGGGTGTTCTCGACCAGGCGGCGCTCGATGTCGTAGTCGGCGGGCGCGTCGGCACTGGGCCAGCCGGCCTCGGCGACGAGCCCCTCGCCGTCCAGACGCTCCCACAGCTCCTCGCCGACGTGGGGCGCGACCGGTGCCAGCAGCTTCGCGGCGGTCACCAGCCCGCGCTCGAACGTCTCGGCGTCGGGGTCGGTGGCCTCCCGATAGCGGCGCAGCAGGGAGACCAGTTCACGCACGGCCTGCAGGGCGTGGTTGAAGCGGAACTTCTCGTACTCCTCGGTGGCCCGTGCCGCCGTGGCATCGATTTCGCGGGCCACGTAGTCTGCGATTTGCCCTTCGTCACCGAAGGCAATCTTGCCGTCCGCAAATTCGTCGGTCAGCCGGTAGATGTTCTGGAGGAAGCTATGGGAGGACTGGACGCCCTCGGGGCTCCAGGCGAACTCCTTCTCGGGCTGGGCGGCCTCCATGATGAACAGCCGGGCGGTGTCGGCGCCGTACTCCTCGATGATGCGCTGTGGCGAGACGCCGTTTCCTTTGCTCTTTGACATCTTGTTGCCGTTCTCGCCAAGCACCATCCCCTGGTTGGTGAGGTTGACGAAGGGTTCGCGGACCCCATCGAGCAGGTCGACGTCGTCGAGCACCTTCGTGAAGAAACGGGCGTACAGCAGGTGCATCACGGCGTGTTCGATGCCGCCGACGTAGCGGTCGACAGGCATCCAGTCGCTGGCCCGCTCGGTGTCGAATGGGGCGTCCTCAAGTTCGGGCGAGACGTAGCGCAGGAAGTACCACGAGGAGTCGACAAAGGTGTCCATCGTGTCCGTCTCCCGCACCGCGTCGGCGCCACAGTCGGGGCAGTCGACGTGTTTCCACTCCTCGGCGGCGTCCAGCGGGTTCCCGGTGGTGTGGACGAACTCCGGCAGTTCGACCGGGAGGTCCTCGTCGGGGACCTCGACGTAGCCACAGTCCTCGCAGTGAATCATCGGGATGGGCGTGCCCCAGTAGCGCTGCCGGGAGATGCCCCAGTCCCGCAGGTTGTATTCAGTACGATGCTCGCCGTCGAAGACCTCGACGAACTCCTCGCGGGCCTCGGCGCTCGTGAGCCCGTCGAACTCGCCGCTGTTTACGAGCACGCCGTCTTCGGTGTAGGCTTCCTCCTGGACATCGATATCTTCGGGGTCGGCGTCGGGGGCGGGTTCGACGACCTGCTGGATGTCGATGTCGTGGTACTCGGCGAACTCGTGGTCGCGGTCGTCGTGGGCCGGGACGGCGTACAGCGCGCCCGTCCCCACGTCGGTCAGGACGTAGTCGGCGACGTAGACCGGAATCTCCTCGCCAGTGGCGGGATTGGTCGCGTACTCGCCCGTGAACACGCCGGAGGTGACGTCCAGGTCGTCCTCGTCAGCTTCCTCGGCCATCTCGACGTACTCCCGGACCTCGTCGTTCTCCTCGGCGATTTCCTGGGCAACGGGGTGGCCCGGTGCCAGCGAGAAGTAGGTCGCGCCGTGGATGGTGTCGAGTCGCGTCGTGAAGATGTCCACCTCGCCGTACTCGCCCACTTCGAAGGCGACGCTTGCCCCCTCCTGCTGGCCGATCCAGTTGCGCTGCATCTCCTGGACGTTGTTGGGCCAGCCGTCCAGGTCGTCGAGGGCGTCGAGCAGCTCCTCGGCGTAGTCGGTGATGGTCAGGAACCACTGGTCCATCTCGCGGTGGTCGATGGGGGTGTCACAGCGCCAGCAGACTTCGACGGCTCCGCCGTCTCCGTGAGGCTCCTCCGGAGCCTCTCCCTCCTCGACCTGTTCGTCCGCGAGCACGGTCTCACAGGAGGGACACCAGTTCAGTTCCGCGCCCTGGCGCTCGACCAGGCCAGCCTCGCGGAACTGTTTGAACAGCCACTGGTTCCACTGGTAGTATTCGGGCTCGCACGTGGTGACCTCGCGCTCCCAGTCGTAGCCAAAGCCCATCTCGACGAACTGGTCGCGCATCTGGTCGATACACTGCATCGTCCAGTCCCGCGGATTGGTGTCCCGTTCCTCCGCGGCGTTCTCGGCGGGCAGGCCAAAGGAGTCCCACCCCATCGGATGGAGGACGTCCTTCCCGCGCATCCGCTCGAAGCGGGCGAAGGCGTCCGTGATGGTGTAGTTGCGGACGTGGCCCATGTGCAGTTGCCCCGAGGTGTAGGGGAACATCGCCAGCACGTACTCGGGGTCCGTGGCGTCGTCGTCGATGCGGAACACGTCGGCCTCGTCCCAGGCCGCCTGCCAGCGTGGCTCGACCTCGCCGTGGTCGAAGGCCCGCTCGCGTTCCTCGCCGGTCGTAGTCATGATAGGGGGTCCGAGACCGACGTTGCTATAGCTTTCCCTTCACGGGGCAGGGGACAGATGGGTAGGCGGGCTTGCACAGCAACTCACAGACGTGGCTGATATTAAAGCAGGTTCTGTTGGATATACTGTTCGATACCCTCGACATCTTCGAGACCGGCCAGATTGTCGAGCGCGGACTCGACCATCGCGATGCCGATTCCTTCTTGTTGCTGAACGGCTTTTCCCAGGGACACCAGCATATCGATCTTGTTTGTCTCGACATCGAGACCCATAATTCTCGTGACGACGTTCTTGCCACTTGGTTCGCCAAGTCGCACGAATGACGAGGGGATCGCACCGTGGAGAAGTGCCGACACCATGAGAGTGTCTTCGGTAGCGTCCGAAGGGACATCGACGAGCATCCGCTTGATGAACGCAGCGTCGTCAGGGGCGTCGACTACCACGTTCCGGACGAACGAATCTTCGGAAACACGCCGTAGATCCTGGTTTTCGTCGACATAAACTCGAACGAGTTCGATATCCTCGTTGTGGAACTCGGCGGCAATGTCCGCACGACGGACACAGACATCGGTGCCGTAGTCGCCGGGTTCGAGGGCGGCGAATGGGTCCGAGAGGGCAGGCTCACTCTGCACCCTGACTACCCCCTCTGTGCTCACCGCCACTCAGAAGATACTCGGTCGCGTTCGCGGTGCCCACCCCGTGATACCAGGGCGGTTCGTCGGTGATGATCAAGATCTGACCGTTATCCAGCTCCTCGACCCGCCAGGCTGGAGTTTCCAAGACACGGCCCCTTCCGCCCAGCGTGTCGACCATATCCCGCGAGTAGATGCCGAGAACTGGGAGTCGGTCGATGTCGTCGAGGACGGGGCGCGTCGTCGGAGTGACGGGATCACTGTCGGTCGACACGGGGTTGTGTGCAGCGACGTACTCGGGGTCGTTCGATAGGGCCAGCGAACAGACGAGATCAATAACGCCATCCACGAACTCGTCCCGATGTGCCTCGCTATCCCACGTTGAAGACTGGAGCGCCCCGGCATCAAAGCTCACGGTGAGCGCTCGCTCCAGTTCGTCCCAGTCGTTGTCGTAGTGTACCGTCACATCGACTGGCATGAACGGCCAGCTGAGCGTGACGCCGGGTTTTCCTTCGTGTTTGGCGTCAAGCGACTCCGGTGCTGGCGTCTCGAATCCTGCAGTATCCCCGGCGCGAAGCACCCCACGGAGGACATTGTCCTGCAGATTAGTGGTGAAATAATCCACCAGTACGAGCCCATCGGTCATATCAGTCACTCAGCTCATCGTACGAGACGAACTTGACCGTCATATCTCTATCGTCAAACTTCGACTCGACTACGTCCCCGATATCGGAGAGTTTTTCGTAATCGTTGACATTACTCGCGAACTTCTCTCGGGCCTCGTCACTGAACTCGAAGTCTGGATCGTTCGTTGCCACTACAATCTCGTCCTCTCCGGCTGCTGCCTGCGTCTCGAGTTTCCGGCGGAGGTCCCTTGCCCGCTGTCCCTGGACAAATCCGTTATCGTCGGCGAGGTCTCCGAAGTTCTTCGATTCGACGGCCGGTGATTCGAAGGTATCGCCGTCGATATCGACACTCGTTTCCAGTTTGCTGTCGATTTCGGAGCCACGCTTTAGCTCCAGGTCGGGATCTGACCTGTATCGTGACGGAACGTCGCTGAGCGGCACGTCCTCACTCATCGTGACTTGATTTGCGCTCACGTCACTCCGACCGATGAGTTCGTCCGCCGTCCGGACTTCGCCGGTCACAGCCTTGTAGCCCCTGAGGTTACCTTGGACCGTCATTGCGTCGTCGAGTCCACTGAGATCCTCCTTGTCGTCAAGATTACCGAGTCGCTCGATGAACTCCCCACGGTCACTTCCCGGCCCAGCGTCGACGCTCTCTCCGTTTCTGGTGGCCTGGAGGAGCCGTTTCACATCAGAGTTGTCCAGTTCGCTCCGGTCGCGACCGAGCTCGAAGACCGCATCGATCGGGTCGTCACACGGGCTGTTACAGACATCGACGTTGAGCAGTTCGACAGCGTCGTCGTCCGAGCGTGCCAGTGACTGCCTGAAGTACGCCCGCTCTTGAGCGTCCAACTCGTCGTACCGTCTGAGCGCCGACGCGAGTTCATCCTTGTCGACCGAATCACTGTCGTACGCTCTGGTGAACCGCCACTGGGTGTTGGGGTCCATCTCCAGCAACACGTCGGCGGCCTCGCGGTCGCCGTCGGCGAGGTCGTTCAGCGCGCGGCGGCCCTTCGGCCCGGTGTTCTCGAAGAGGTCGGCAGCTTTCAGCGTCGGGTCGTCGATGTCCGTGTTGCCCAGGTAGTCGCTGCCGTCGCTGTCGAGGCGGTCGAACTGCTCGGTGGTCCGCTGGCGGCGCGGCCCGGGCATGTCGTTGAGCTTCGCGCTCATGCGCCCGGTCGGCACGTCCGCGTCGGGAACGGCGTCGTCGACTTTGCCGGCCCGACGCAGCGCCGTCGGCTTGACGCCGTTTGGCACCCTGTTGGGGACCGCCGAGTCGGCGGCGTCGACCATCCGCCGGAGTTTGCTCGAACTGCTCAGCCCCTTCTGTAAGACGCTCGACCCCCCGGAGGCAAACGCGGGCGCGACTGTGCCGGCTACTCAATGCGTGCGACAGATGATTTCCGAAGGAACAGCAGTCACAGAAGCCGCTCTCGGATGTACTGGTCGATGTTCTCGGTGTCGTCGAGTTCGGCGAGCGTGTCCAGCGCCCCTTCCATCGAGTCGAGGTCCTCGACCGTGAAGTCGTCCTGCTGGGCCACGCGGCCGAGACTCACGAGGAGCTTGATTTTGCTTACGTCCGTCTCCAGAGCCATTACCTTCGTCACGACGTTCTCGTCGTCGGGGTCGTCCAGTCGAACGAACGACGGCGGAATCACCTCCCGAAGTAGGGCCGAGACGTAGAGGTCATCGCCGGCCGTAGCCGGGATATCCGAGAGCATTCGCTTGACGATGTCGGCCTTCTCTCCCGTGGTGTCGGTGACGACGTTACGAACGAACACATCTGTGTCGAGATGCCGCAGGTTCCGGTGTTCGTCGACGCGGACGGGGACAAGATTGAGGTCCTCGTTGGCGAACTCTGGGGCGATATCGTCGCGGTGGACACAGATATCGGTGCCAATCTGGCCCGAGTCGAAACTCGCGAACGGGTCGGCCAGTGTCACCTCACTGGACGGTGACACGGCGTCCGCACGGTCCATCCCGTCCAGCAGGTACCGGTCTGCCGGGTGTTTACTCCCGTAGTCTTCCCAGGGTACCCGGGTCGTGACGATGAGGACACTCCCGTTTTCGAGTTCTTCGACCTTCCAGGCCGGGGTGTCCAGAACCCGCTCACGGCCGCCAAAGCGTTCGATTAGCGGCTCCGAGTAGACCCCAAGCCAGGGCAGACGCTCTAGCTCTACCGGTACACCCGATGGATGACAGGTTTTCGGCGGCGGGCCGGTAGTTACCTGAGCCGTGTTTATTACCGCGAGATACAGCGGGTCGAGATGGACCGCAAGTGCGGAGAGGAGTTCGATATAGTCGGCTTTGAACCGTTCCCGCTCTGACTCGGGACGGTTCCTCGATTCTATCGCAAGGTTCGAAGCCGCGGTCGATATGTCGAGATACGAATCCGGCAACTCATACTCCGCCGATTCATCGCCGATGTTACATTCTAGCTGCCTATCTCCGAGACGGAGAGACAGGGAGTCGACGTTCGTGTCGATATCGTCACTGACGCCTGGCGCGTTGTCGCGGTCAAGCGTAAGTCCCAGCGTTCGGCCTATCTGGGGTATCCGTCGACAGGGTTCCGCCCGCGCCGGTGGGTCCGTATCGAACAGAGAGGCCAGGGCTGTACCGTCACGCATCTTCAACTGTCTAATTCGTCGAAGGTTTTGATTGTTACCTCTGTCCCGTCGAACTGTGAGTCCACGGTGTTTACGAGGTCGGTGAGCGATTCGACGTCTTCCACGTCGAGGGGGAAGCTCTCACCGAGCTCTGCATCGAACGTAACGTCTTTGTTTCTGACAACGAGTACGACTGCAATCGAACCGGGGTCAGCCCGACTGCTGCCACTGGCTGTCATCAGCGGACTCGTCGTCCTCGTCGCGGGCCTCATCTACTACCGACGCACGTAGTGGCGGTCCACGACGACAGAGCGGTATGAGTGCCGCGCCGAGGGCGAGGTGAGGACGGCGGACCACCGAGACACGTTTATTCGGCCGGCGAACGTATCAGCGAGTATGAGTGATGCCGATGACACGGACGATTCGCGGCTCCCGGAGCCCCTCCGAACGGTGACGCCGCCGTCGGGAACGCACCCCGACGCCCAGATGGACGTCATCGGCTGGCTGATATTCCTGGGGTTGCTCATCCTATTGGCCCCCGTCCTCCCGCTGCTGCTGGTCGTCTGGCTCATCTCGCGAGCCAGCGACGCGCTGGGGCGCTGACACCGAGCTAGCTCGTCCCCGTGCCGACCAGCGAGAAGTCGGTCCCCTCCCCGGCCGCGCGGGCGTTCTCGTAGGCGACGTGGGCCGCGGCCACGTCCTGAATCGCCAGTCCCGTCGAGTCGAACAGTGTGATTCCGTCCCCGGACTCGCGGCCTGCGATGTCACCGGCGACGATGGCCCCGAGTTCGCCGTCGATGTCGTCCTCGGAGAGCACGCCCTCGCTCCAGGGGACGTTGATTTCGCCCGAGTGGGTACACTGCTCGTAGTCGTCGATGACGAGCTTCGCGTCCAGCAGCGTCTGGTCGTCGTGTTCGTGCTTGCCTTCGGCGTCGGCCCCGATGGCGTTGACGTGCGTGTGCTCGCCCAGCCACGCCCGGTCGACGATGGGCGACTCGACCGGGGTAATCGTCGAGAGCACGTCACAAGCGGCGGCCTCGGCGATACTGCCCGCGCGAACGTCGAATCGGTCCGAGAAGTGGTCGACGAAGGCCCGCTGTTTTTGCTCGTTGCGGTCGGCGACGACGACCCGCTCTATCTCCCGCACCGCGGCGATGGCCTCGAGCTGGGTGTACGACTGGACGCCCGCGCCCACGAGCCCCAGCGAGTCCGCGTCGGGGACGGCGAGGTGGTCGGTCGCGACGGCCGCGGCCGCGCCGGTCCGCAGGCGCGTCAGGTTCGTCCCGTCCATCACCGCCAGCGGGAACGCGGTCTCTGGGTCCGAGTAGATGAGCGTCCCCAGCACGGTCGGGAGGTCGTGGTCGGCGGGGTTGTCCGGGTGGACGTTGACCCACTTCACCGCCGCGGCGTCCCACTCGCCCGCGTTGACGTACGCCGGCATCGACCGGAAGTCGCCGTTGTACGCGGGGAGGTCGATGTAGGACTTTGCCGGCATGATGGTGTCGCCCCGCCAATCGGCGGCGAAGGCCGCCGCGACGGCGTCGATGACCGACGGGAGGTCGGCGTACTCGCTCACGTCGTCGGGACCGAGCAACAGCGTCTGCATACGCTAGTGTGGGGTACGGTTGCACTTAACTACCAAGCCGGCGTGCTCCGGCACGGGACCGCGACACTGGCGCGGGCCACAGCGCCGCCTTCAGCGACACCGTCGAGCGGAGACCGAACGCTCTCGCGGGCGGAGAACGACAATCAGACGACGTGTTACTGCCTGAAACAGCCACAATATGTTTATTTGGTACCGTCGTTGACCTGTTAGAGCGTTCGACACCGATGACAGGCACGGCACAGCACGGTCCAGCAAGGGAATCGCTGCTCCCCCAAACAGCGCCCGTCTCATGTTCTTTCTAGACGATGACTTGCAGATCACCCGAATCGCCGGCACGCTAGCTGAGTGGTTAGACCACGAACACGAAACGCTGCTCGGAGAGCCGGTAACGGCTGTCGTCGCACAGGCCGACGTCGGGGCCCTGCAAACCGCGCTCAGCCGTGTGATAGAAACACAGACGGCCCAGACGGTCGCCTGTCGCTTCGTCGTCGACGGCGAGACCGTGCCGGTCAGTATCGACTTCGCCCCCGTGGCGGCAGAGTCGACACTCGGGGCGGTCATCGGCACGGTACATCGAGAGACGGTACCGGAGGAGCGTTCGTCCGCACAGCTGGTACGACTGCGAAATTTCATCGAGCTGCTTGACGACGCCGCCGTCGTCTACGAACTCGTCGATGGCGAACCACTCGTCCAGGCCGTCAACTCCGCGTTCGAAGGGACCTTTGGCTACCAGCCGGAGTACATCGTCGGTGAGTCCCTGAACGATTACATCGTCCCGGCGGAGTATCAGGCGGAAGCCGCGCGGTTCGACGAGCAGGTCGCCGACGGGAACGTGACGACGGAGCTGGTCAGGCGACAGACCACCAACGGCGTCCAGGAATTCTCCTATCGCGGGCTCCCTATCGACCGCACGGAGGGGCACCTCTACGGGCTGGCTATCTACGCCGACATGACCGAGACCCAACACGCCAGACAGCACCTCCACGTCCTCCATCGCGTGTTACGCCACAACGTCCGCAACGACCTGACTGTCATCCTGGGGATGGCCGAGCAGATATCGGACAACGCGACCACGCCCGAGGTCACGGACGCCGCGTCACGGATTATCTCCCACGCCGAGGACCTCGCGGGCGTCAGCGAGAAGGCCCGCATGGCGGAGAACATGCTCGGTGATTCTCCGTCCGATACGATAGTGGAGGTCGGCGGTTCGGCCAGCGAAGTGGTCGCGGACGCACGGCGGAAGTGGCCCAACGCGACTATCGAAACCGACATCGAGACGCCCGTCGCCGTGTCGACGGGACTCGAAATCAAGGACGCTATCGAGAACCTCGTGGAGAACGCGGTCACGCACAACACCGGCTCACCGACCATCCGGGTGACCACGCGGACGGAGACGCCGATCCACGCGACAACCAGAGCGACCGGCCAGAACGTCGTCATCACGGTCGAAGACGACGGCCCCGGAATCCCCGAGTACGAACAGGCCGTCATATTCGAGGGCGCCGACGTCACCCAGCTCAAACACGGGAGCGGGCTCGGGCTGTGGGTCGTCCGGTGGATCGTCGAATCCGCCGACGGGTCGGTTTCCTACGACAGGGCCGACGGCTGGACCACCATCACGCTCAGGCTCCCCCTGGCGACCGACGTCGAAGACTCCCCCGAGAACGGCGCGGTCAATCTGGATTCACGGTAAAGCGGGCCGCTCGCCGGCCAGCGATAGACGGTGCCCGAGTGTACTGGTCGACCGCCACGGCGACCGTGATACCAACTATTAAACGATATCTGTACATCATTAGCACCGATGACAGACGGTACCGACGATACGGGTTCGATATCGGGCGTTCTCGTCTACGCCGCGTTTCTCCTCGGGTCCGTCTTCGTCGGCCCGCTCGAAACCGTACTCGGACTCGCGGTGTACTGGCTGGTCGGGACAAAACGATAGCATCGCGTGAAGACGGCTGACAGACCCGTCGATAGCTAGCAGACCGAATCAACCACGGTTCAGCAGGGACAGCAGGCGTTACAGCAAAAAGCATCCGGCGCGCGCAGCGCGGTCGCGAAGCGACCGCGAGGCGAACGGCGAAGCCGTGAGTCAGCGCGCCGGTTCTCCCGCGGCGCGCGGACTGCCGCGCGGCGAAGCCGCGCGAAAGGAGCACGCCGCGATTTTTCCCCACGTTTTTGCCTGAACGAGCGCGGCGAAGCCGCGCGAGTGAAGTGCAAAAGTGGTCTTGCCTCGCGGGTCACTACGTTCCCCGCTCGGCTTTTCCGAGGGTCTTCGCGTTGCTCAGACCCTCGCTACATCATCCCGCCCATGCCGCCGCCCATACCGCCGGGGCGCCGCCCGGGCCGCCGGGGCCGCCCTCGTCCCCGTCACCGGAGGTCGAGAGGTCGCCCGCGGCGATGATATCGTCGATCTTGAGCACGAGGTTCGCGGCCTCTGCAGCCGAGGAGATGGCCTGGCGCTTGGCGTGGGCCGGCTCGACGACGCCGGTTTCGAGGGTGTCCTCGACGTCGCCGGTGAAGACGTTCAGGCCGGCGCTGACCTGGCCGTCCTCGTGGGCGGCGCGCAGGTCGACCAGCGTGTCGATGCCGTCCAGACCGGCGTTTTTCGCGAGTGTGCGCGGGATAATCTCCAGCGCGTCGGCGAAGGCCTCGACGGCGAGCTGTTCGCGACCCTCGACGCCGTCGGCGAAGTCACGGAGGCGTCGGGCGACCTCGACCTCGGGGGCACCGCCGCCGCCCAGGACCTGACCCTGCGTGACGGTGGCAGCGACGACGTCCAGCGCGTCCATGACGCCGCGCTCGAGCTCGTCGACGACGTGGTCGGTCGAACCACGCAGGAGGAGGGTGACGCCGTGGGCGTCCTCGTTGGACCCCTCGACGTAGAACAGGCCCTCGGCCTCGTCACGGGTGACCGACCCGTGGCCGAGGTCGCCTTCGCTGGCCGAATCGAGGTCCGAGACGACGTTGGCGCCCAGGACCTCTTTCAGGAACTCGATGTCGGACTTCTTGCCGCGCTTGATGGCGAGGATGCCCTTCTGTGCGAGGTAGTGCTGTGCCATGTCGTCGATGTTCTTCTGGCAGAACAGGACGTTGGCGCCGGTGGCCTCGACCTTGTCGACGAGCTCTTTGAGCTGCTGTTCTTCCTTGTCGAGGAAGTTCTGAAGCTGGCTCGGGTCGTCGACGGAGAGCTGCGCGTCGACCTCGGTCTCCTCCAGCTCGATGGCGGTGTCCATCAGCATGACCTTCGCGTCCTCGACCGTGGTCGGCATCTCCTCGTGGACCGGGTCCTTGTCGACGACGGCGCCTTCGAGCAGTTCGGACTCGCCGGCGGCGCTGCCGGTCTGGGTCTCGACGTTGAGGTACTCGAGGTCGACGACGTGCTCGCCCTCGTCAGTCTCGACGGTGACGGCGTTGACCGCGTCGACGATGATCTGGCCGAGCAGCTCCTTGTTGAGCTCGGCGCCCTTGCCGGTCATCGAGGTCTCGGCGACCTTCTTCAGGAGTTCCTCATCGTCGGGGTCGACTTCGGTCGAGATGTCCTCGACGGCGGCCTTGGCCTCCGTCGCGGCCAGGTCGAACCCTTTGATGATGGCCGTCGGGTGGATGTCCTGCTCGAGCAGGTCCTCGGCGTTACCGAGAAGTTCGCCCGCGATAGCGACGGCGGAGGTGGTCCCGTCACCGGCCTCGTCCTCCTGGGTCTCGGCGACCTCGACGATCATCGAGGCCGTCGGGTTGTCGATGTCCATCTCCTGGAGGATGGTGACGCCGTCGTTCGTGACGGTTACGTCCCCTGTCGAGGAGACGAGCATCTTGTCCATCCCCTTGGGACCGAGTGTCGAGCGAACGGACTCGGCGACCGCCCGGGCGGCCGAGATGTTGTGTTCCTGTGCAGACTTGTCTTTCATCCGCTGGGAGTCCTCCCCCAGGATGATCATCGGCTGGCCCTGCATCTGACGCTGGCTCATAATCAGTCGATTGATTGTCTGTGGTTCTATATAAAAGTATGGGATAGCGGCCGACGGTCGCTGATAGCGCGCCGCCGTGTCGTGCCCCCGAAACCCCACCACTGCGGTCGGAACGACGCTGCATCGTGTGACTGTTTCGCACAGACTGCCGACCGTCAGCGGAGCGTTTTAAGTAGTTAGTCGACCGGTTCCTTCCAGTGGACGACGGCCGTGCCGACGATGAACGCGTCGTCGGTGTCCCGGTCGCGTCTAAACTGGATGGTGTTTTCCCCCTGCTGGAGCTGTGTGTCGGCGATAGTGTCCATCCAGTACTGCCAGCCCTCGCCGGGGGCGATGTCAAAGCCCGTCAGCTCGGTCCCGTTGACCCGAATCTCGTGGCTGAACTCGCCGACGTCGTACACCTGCATCTGGACGTACGGCTCGACCGGCGCGTCGGTCGGGACAGTGAAGGTGACCTGGTCGGTGCTGTCCCCGGAGAAGTCCGCCCACGCCACGTCCAGCGAGTCCGCCGACGGACCGAGATGTTGCTGGAACGAACAGCGAGCGTAGTTCGCGCGGTATGACATACCGGAGCGTCGGACGGCTGCTAAATAAAGTACGGTGGCGCTCGCAGCGAGTGTGAGTGTTGCTCGCGATGAGACTGAGAGCCAGAAAGCCCCGCTAGCAATCCGTGTCAATAGCCTTGCTAACGGCCAGAAAGCCCCGCTGGGCTAAACTCGGGGGGCTCGCTGCGGTCCTCGCTCACTTCGTTCGCTGTGGTCCTTGCTTCGCCCGCCTTCGTTTAGCCCAGCGCCCCTTTCAGTCCCACCCAGCAGTGTTTGACTAGCCAGCATAGGTGGGACTGAAAGGGGCGAGACGCTCGGGGAAGGCGGGCGACGTCGCCGGAAGACGCTACGCGTCTTCCGAGATGATGAAAATCGCTCCGCGATTTTCATATCATAAGCACGCGAGCGAAGCGAGCGCGCACAACGAGCCCCCCGAGCCGAGCGTCTCAGGGCTTTCTGGCTGTTTGCAGCGCTATGAGTAACCACTGCTAGCGAGACTTGCTGGCCGGAACAGCAATATTCACCTCCCCAAACCCAGCAGCTACAGTTCAGTAAAGTGGGTCGGGGCCGGGCGGCATCGCGCGCTTGTGCGCGCTGGTCTCGTACATCTCCCGGACCTGTTCGACGACGCTGGGCGGGACGCCGATGTGGTCGGCGGTGGCGTCCTTGGGCACGCCGCCGTCGATATGGAGCGCCAGAATCGAATCGAGCGTGTCGTATGTCATGCCCATCTCTCCGGCGTCGGTCTGGCCCGACCACATCTCAGCGCTTGCGGTCTTCTCGGCGAGGTCGTCGGGGACGCCGACGTGTTTGGCCAGCTGGCGGACCTGCTGTTTGTACAGCGTCGCGATGGGGTGACAGTCGACAGCGCCGTCGCCGTACTTCGTGTAGTAGCCCACCAGCGCCTCGCTGCGGTTACCGGTCCCCAGAACGATGGCGTCCTCGTGGTTCCCGACGAGATAGTTGAGGACGGCGCGACAGCGCACCCGGAGGTTCCCCACGGCGAGCTGGTCGCCCTCGGCCTCGGGGTAGGCCTCCAGGAAGGCGTCGACGAGCGGGTTGATCTCGATGACGTCGTAGTCGATACCCAGCAGGTCGTTGGCGACCCGCTCGGCGTCGCTCATGTTGTCCGGAGCGTTGACCTCGCTGGGCATGACCAGCCCGTGGACGGCGTCCCGACCCAGCGCCTCCACGGCCAGATGCGAGACGAGCGTGCTGTCGATACCGCCCGACAGCCCGATCACTGCGCGGTCGACCCCCGCCGCGTCGAGCTGGCCCTCGATGAACGCGGTGATGTGCTCGCGGTGCGCCTCGAGTTCGGCCTCCGAGAAGGAGAGGTCAAGCGGGTCCGTCGCCCGCATGACGGTTTCGGCATCAGCCATACCTGAATGTCGGGCGCACGAGACAAATACCCACCTATCGGTGCGGTATTTTCGGACGCGCGTCCACCAGTCGGCCGGGTTTCGGGGCCAGTGTCCACAGCGGTCGAAACGCTACGTTCAAGTGCGCGCCGTGTGACGGTTCGACCAAGCGCCGTTGGTGAGCAATCACGAAGTGATTGCGAGCCTCGGGGCGCGAGTGAACGGAGTAAACGAAGCGCGCCGTTGGTCCAGTGGTAGGACATAGCCTTCCCAAGGCTAGAGCCCGGGTTCAATTCCCGGACGGCGCATCTCTCGGCTCGAACGGACGTGAGAGCCTTGTATGCAAAATAGAGGGAATTGAACCCTGCCAGTGGCAGCCCGGGAAGCGAACGGAGTGAGCGACCCGGAACGTCTGATTCCGGTTCAATTCCCGGACGGCGCACTCCCTCCGGTCGTTTGCCGTCCGATGTTCGCAAAGCCGTCGGCTTTGCTCACTTCCAGAAGAC
This sequence comes from Haloarcula rara, assembly GCF_029338235.1. GTDB lineage: Archaea > Halobacteriota > Halobacteria > Halobacteriales > Haloarculaceae > Haloarcula > Haloarcula rara. The sequence goes on along the minus strand of NZ_CP119785.1, from coordinate 1,711,221 downwards.
GCGAGGCGTCTTCTGTCGTTCGTGAATCCTTCGGATTCACTCACTCCCGGACGGCGCATTCTGACGCGAACAATTCGTGAGCGTCGAATGCGTTATTCAGGGAATTGAAGCACGGCAGACCGAGCGGGTGACGAATTGAGCGTCCGTCCAGTTAGTATTCCTTAAACAAATCTAGACGAGAGCTTTATGCCAGATAATATCACACACGATAAATACACCCATGGTAGATTGTGACAACTGCAACGACGAGGTGGGTCACGTATGGAAACACCGGCGGCCGACGGAGACGATGACGTACCGGCGCGAAGAGCATCTCTGTGCGGGCTGTCATCCGCGGATGCGCGAGCGGCTGTCCCAGCGCAGCACCTGACCCGCACATTCATGTGCCAGACTGGCTAACCAGTTAGGCATGAATCGCGGTCACACCGTCCTCGTGTGCGGGGACGACGAGGAACGGGTTGCAGAGACGGCGGCGGGCCTCGACACAGCCGAGGCGGGGCTGGCCGTTCGGACGGCGACCGGTCAGGCAGCGGCCGACTCGGTCGACGAGGTCGACTGTGTCGTCAGCCTGGCGTTCGAACTGCCCGAGCTGGTCACGCAGCTCCGGGCGGAGCGGCCGAGACTACCGATAGTGGTGTTCGCCGACGGGGACCCGGAACGGGTCAGCGAGGTGCTGGCCGACGAGACGCTGGCGTACGTCCGGCCGGGCGGGGACACGCAGTACGTCGAACTGGCCCACCGTATCGCGTCGGTGGCGAGGGGCGACGGCCCGGTGGCTATGGGAGCGTTCGACCGCTACGGCGAGGTCATCGACGCGCTCGACGACGGCGTCTACGCGCTCGACGACGATGGGGAGTTCATCTTCGCCAACGAGGCACTGGCGGAGCTGACAGGCTACGACATCGAGGAACTGCTGGGCGAACACACCATCATCATCAAGGACCGCGAGACGGTCGAACTCGCCGAGTCGAAACTGCGGGAGCTGCTCTCGTCGTCGGGCCGAGACGACGTCGGGACGACCTTCGAGCTGGAACTCCGGCGGGCCGACGGACGGACCATCGCCTGTGAGGACCACATGACGGTGCTGTACGGCCCAGACGGCGACTTTCGCGGTACCGCGGGCGTCATCCGTGACATCTCCGAGCGCAAGCGCCGCGAAGAGCTGCTCTCGGCCCTGCAGGAGACCTCCCGGAGCCTGATGCAGGCGCCGAGCCGCGAGGACGTGGCAAGCATCGTCGCCGCCGCGACCGAGCGGGTGCTCGGCCTGGATATGGCCGTCGTCCGGCTGTACGACGCCGACGAGCGGGTGCTCCGGCCGGCGGCGGCGACCGACGCGGTCGTCGAGGCACTGGGCGAACGACCGGTGTACAGCCTCGACGAGGGGGAGGCCGGCCAGGTCTTTGCCTCCGGCGAGACGGCGAGCTACAGCGCCAGTCACGCGCTCGACGACAGCGGGACGACCGTCGGTTCGGGACTGTACATGCCTATCGGCGTCCACGGAACGTTGAGCGTCCTCTCGACCGAGGAGGACGCCTTCGACGACATCGACCGACAGGTCGTCGCGCTGCTTGCGACCAACGCCGCCGCGGCCTGCAACCGCGCGAAACGCGAACAGGAGGTCAGAGAGACCAGAGAGCGCATCGCGACCATCTTAGAACGCATCAACGGCCTCATCGAGAACACCGTCGAGGTGCTGGTCGAGGCGACGACGCGGGAGGCCGTCGAGGCCGGCGTCTGTGCGGAACTGGCGGCGACAGAGCCGTACACGCTCGCATGGATTGGCCGCCCCGCCGTCCACGGGGACAACCTCGACGTCAGCGAGTGGGCCGGAGCGACGGGCGTCGTGGCCGACGGCGAGTCGATAGCGGTCACAGACGACACGCCGGGCGCGAGGGCGCTGGCCGAGGGGCGAAGCGAAATCGTCGGCGACCTCGCAAGCGACGTCGAGTGGGTCCAGCGAGTCCACGAGGCCGGCGTCGAGTCGATGATGGTCGTCCCGCTTTCCTACACCGACTCGACCTACGGCGTGTTGTTCGTCTGTTCGGACCGCCCCGACGCGTTCGACGACCGCGAGCAGGTCGTCCTGGAGGCGCTGGGGCGGGCCGTCGCCAACGCCATCAACGCTATCGAGAGCGGGAAGATTCTGTCGGCGGACAAGGTCATCGAGCTGGAGTTCACCGTCACCGACCGCGACCTGCTGATGAGCCGGCTCTCGGCGTCGACCGACGCGGCGCTGACCTCCGTCGGGACCGTGACCCAGGGCGACGGGTCACTCAGGGTGTATCTCGACACCGAGGGCGGCGACAGCGAGGCCGTCCTGACGGCGCTCGAAGACGACGAATCGGTCCGCAGGGTCACGCAGGTAGCCGAACACGAGGGGTCGGCGCTGTTCGAAATAACCGTTGAGGAGTCGCTGCTGGCGACGCTGGTCGACCACGGCGCGGTGCCCAAGGAGATAACCGGCGAGAACGGTGTCGCTCGCTACACCATCGAACTCCCCTACGAGGGCGACGCCCGCGAGGTGTTCTCGCTCGTCGAGGACAACTACGACGGGACCGACCTGGTGGGCTACCACGAGCACGAGCGACCGGTCCAGACCCAGCAGGAGTTCCAGGCCTCGCTCTCCGAGCGCTTTACCGACCGCCAGGAGACGGCGCTGCGAACCGCGTATCTCGGCGGCTTCTTCGACTGGCCCCGCGAGGTCGACGGCGACGAACTCGCCGAGGCGATGGACATCTCCCGGCCCACGTACCACCAGCATCTGCGGGCCGCTCAGCAGAAGGTGTACGAAGAGTTGTTTGAGTAGCGAGGAATCGAGCGCAGCGAGATTCCTCGAAACGGAGCGGTGAGCGACAGCGAACCGCGGAGTAGAGCGAGGTGGTGAGCGACAGCGAACCGCCTCGGCGGACCGACGCCCGCCACGCGGTACGGAGAGCATGGGTAGGGAGAGGGACGGTCAGACGCGAAATCCAATATTATCGAGCGTTTGTTCTGTTTCACTCGCGATACCCAAATGGCATGTCAGTGTTTGCGGACTATTTCTCGATATCCTGCCAACGGTTATCAGCGGGGACCACGTACAGATGCCATGAGTGTCGAGGGGGACGTTCTCGAACGGGCGCTGGACACCTTGGACGACGTCATCTACGTGTACGACGAGACGGATAGGCTGGTCTACTGGAACAAGCGACTCAACGAACTGTACGGCCTGAGCGACACCGAACTCGACGGGATGGCAGCGACGGATTTCTTCGGGCCAGCGGACCAACCGACAGTCGAGGCGGCCCTCGAGGAGATACGCGAGACAGGTGAGACTATCGTCGAAGCGGTGAGTCCGACAGTCGAGGGCCCCGTCCGCTTCGAACTGACGGGGCGGCAACTCACCGACGACGACGGCGAGGTACTCGGGTTCGTCGGCATCGGCCGGGACGTGACCGAGCGCTCCGAGCAGGCGGGCCAGCTCAGCCAGCACAACGAGCGCCTCGCCGAGTTCGCGGACCTGCTGGTTCACGACATCCGGAATCCGCTCTCGGTCGCGAGCGGCCACCTCGCGCTGGCCCGCGACGGCGATGCGGCGTCGCTCGACGCCATCGAGGCGGCCCACGAGCGCATCGACCGCATCATCACCGACATCCGACTGGCGACCCGGGAGGGGACGCTGGCGACCGACATCGAACCGACCGACATCGCGTGGGCGGCCCGCGAAGCCTGGGAGTACGTCGACACCGAGGACGCCGTCTTCGACGGCCCGGAGCAGCTCCGGCTCGACGCGGACGCCGACCGGCTCCTGCGGCTGTTCGAGAACCTCTTTCGGAATTCGATAGAACACGGACAGACGGACGACGAGACTCCGGTGACGGTTCGACTGGAAGCGACGGCCGGCGGGTTCGCCGTGGAGGACGACGGCGCCGGTATCGACCCTGCGGTCCGGGACCAGGTCTTCGACCCCGGCGTGAGCGACACCACCGGTGGCACTGGTTTCGGGCTGTACATCGTGCGCACTATCGCGGCGGCCCACGGCTGGGAGGTGGCGGTGACCGAAGCGACCAGTGGCGGCGCCCGCTTTGATTTTACCTGAACTGAGGCGCTAAGGCCCCTTCCTCAACGAGCGACCGAAGGGAGCGAGTAGGGAGGGGATACAGCGTCCTCAGAAATCAGAGATTTCTGATGTGCGAACGAGAGCTTCGCTCTCGTTAACGCCTGTGGAGACTGCGCTTCCTGTGGATACCAATTCCGTATCTGCAAAGTGCGTCATGGAAACAGGAAGTCGTTCGAAAGACGGAGTCTTTCGTGATCACGAAAATCTTCGATTTTCGGACGACCCCACCCACAAGCGCGAGCCGTTAGGCGAGCGGTAGGGTGGGGTAGTTCACCGTCTAGGGCATCCCGCCCAGCCCGAACGAGGAGAGCAGGCTGGTCACGAGCCCGTAGACGACGAGGCCGAGACCGCTGACGACCATGGCGAGCCCGGCGGCCAGAATCAGGTTCTGCCACGCCACGAGACCGATACCCGCAAGGAGGACGACGATACCGGCGACGCCGGCGACACCGAGTTTATCGAGCATACCCGAGTTCCGGTCGGCGGGCGAAAAAGGCCGTCGAAGCCCATCGGGTCCGGGCGGCAGGGCAGCCGCACGGACCCGTGGCTCAGTACTCGAACTCGGTGTCGATAGACTGTGCGGCCCCGACCATCTCGGCTATCGCGTCCTGGCGACGCATCAGCGTCATCGTGTTGCCGACCACGTCGAAGGTGCCGTCCATGACGGATTCGGAGACGTCAAGCTCGCCCGAGAGCAGGTCGGCCCACGCGTCGTAGGAGCCACGCATGGCGAAGTCGTAGTCGGCGTCACCGTCGACGAGTTCGGTGGCAGTACAGGCGCCGTCGGCGAGCGTGACGAGGATCCGAACCGGCTCGCCCTCGTAGCGGTCGTCGGCCTGTATCTCGAAGCGGAAGGTCGCCTCGAAGTCGGCGGCGGCGGCCGCGAACGCCTCCCTGTCGTTGATGCGGTCGCGCCACGTGTCGGCCCACGAAGCGGCGTCAGCCGGCAGTGTCAGTGTCATTGGCGACCGTTCTGCTGGCCGGGTCTTGGGCCTTGCCACTTCCCGGCGGGCCTGTGCCGTCGCTCGCGGCGACGGCAATCGTACAAAACTTAACCCTCCCGGGACCGAATACCCGCGTATGAGCGACAACGAGGGCCGGAAGGACCTGCGGATGCCGGACGACAGCGAGGTGTTCGCGGTCGTCACCGACATGCTTGGGGCGAACCGTGTCAAAGTACGCTGTATGGACGGCGTCGAGCGCACAGCCCGAATTCCGGGCAAGATGCAGAAACGCATCTGGATCCGCGAGGACGACGTCGTCCTCGTCGAGCCGTGGGATTGGCAAGACGAGAAGGCCGACATCACCTGGCGCTACGAGAAACAGGACGCAGACCAGCTCCGCGAGGAGGGCCACATCAAGGAGTAGCGCCGAATGCACCGCGCCACAGCGTCGACGGGGGTCGAGACGTGACCGACAGCGAAAGCGAGTTCGGACTGCTCGATACCGAGGAGGTCGACGGTGTCGGCGACGAGTGGGAGGAGATCGACGTCAGCGACACCGACGCCGACCGCATCGCCCGCAAGCGCGACCGCGAGTTCAGCGAGTTCCGCAAGCGAATCAAGGACGCAGACCAGTTCAAGGTCGAGGCCAGCGTCTTCGACGACGCGACCTACGGCGCCCTGTACAAGCTCGTCCAGGACGGCCACATCGACGCCTTCGGCGGGCCGATATCGACGGGCAAGGAGGCCAACGTCTACACCGCGCTCTCGGGCGACCACGAGGTCGCAGTCAAGGTCTACCGTATCAACGCCTCCGACTTCACCGATATGCGGGGCTATCTCGACGGCGACCCCAGATTCGATGGTATCGGCTCCGATAAGAAGAAAGTCGTCACCGCGTGGGTCCGCAAGGAGTCCTCGAACCTGAAGCGAGCGCGGCGGGCCGGCGTGCGCACTCCGAAACCCATCGCGGTCGAGCGCAACGTCCTCGTGATGGAGTATCTGGGGACCGAGGAAGGGAGAGCGAAGCGTCTCAGCGAGGTCCACATCGAGAATCCAGATACCGCCTACGAGGTCGTCAAGGAGTACCTCCGGCGGCTCTACGACGCCGGGCTGGTACACGGCGACTTCTCGGAGTACAACATCGTCTTCCACGAGGGGCAACTGTACATCATCGACCTCGGACAGGCGGTGACGATACACCACCCCAACGCCGAGGAGTTCCTCGAACGGGACTGTCGCAACATCTCGAACTTCTTCGCCCGCCAGGGCGTCGAGACGACGCCCGAGGACCTGCTCGCGTACGTCCGCGAGTACGCGACGCCACAGGACAACGAGGACACCGCGCCCGGCAGCGACGACGACGCCGTGCCACAGGGGACTTTCGAGGACCGCGAGGAGTGACGGAGACAGCTGCGAGCCTGGCGGCTTTCTCAAGGTTTAATGTCCGGCCTGCGATAGCCACCCACATGAGTACGGCAACGAAAATCGTCCTGGGAACCATCGCTGTCTCCGCACTGCTCTCGGTCGCCATCATCGCGAACCTCGTCGTGTTCTCGGCGTAGATGTTCAGCGAGCGCGATATCGACGGGGACGTCGCGGCGGTCCGGGACGCGTACGCCCCCGACGCCGTCGTCCTGAACGCGGCGACGGACTTCGAGACGCTTTCCCCGGCAGTGGCCGAGGACCTGCTTCTGGTCACCGACTCGGTCGACCCGCTCGCGCTCGACCCGTCGTGGCTCCCCGACAGCGCGCCGGCACAGCTCACCCGCTACGTCGGGGGCGACTTCACTGTCGGCCTGCCCGGCGACGGCGGCGTCGCCTGGACCACTCAGACCGAGCCGGCCTGTGTCATCGTCAAACCGCGACTGGAGACCTCTCCCGACGCCTTCGTCGACTTCCTCGTCGCCGAGGCCATCGTCGAGACGAGCCTCGGCGAGCCCGAGCAGTTCGTCTCGTTCTTCGGCGACCGCTACCGGGACCTCGCGGCCGTCACCGACCCACACGTGGGTCCGACGGGGACCTACCAGCTCGCCGTGGCGCTGTACGACGCCTACCTCGGGCTGCAGACCCGCGAGACCTTCGAGACGTGGGCCGACGACTACCCCGACTGCTACGACGCCTGGGCCGACGCCGGCGAGCGGCTGCAACCGCGCCTGTCGGACCTCCCGGGCGAGGTCGCCCGCGGCCGGACCGACTTCGCGGCCGCCGCGGAGCTGGCCTGCAGCGCCGTCAAGCACGACCTGGAGCTGCCCGCGCCCTTCGCAGCGCTGGATACGTCGGCCTACGGCGACCACGGCGCAGACTACGCTGTCCGGTGGGCCGAGAAGACCATCGAGCAGCTGGTGTAGCTCACTCCGGCGGGTCGATACTGAAGCTGACCTCGTCGTCTATCTCGTCGATTCGATAGGTGAATGTGCCCGGTCGGTTGATCCGGATATCGTCACGCTCGACCTGTATTTCTCCGTTCGCCGGAACGTTCTCGTGGTACGAAAAGTCAACTTCCACGGAGTCAGCCCTGGCGGGGTCGAGCGTTACGGTGTCGGTGACGACGCTGCTGTCGCGGTCGGTGCGGTTCCGGAAGCCGAGCGTCCAGTCGAACGGTTCGCCCGCGACGGCGTCGTCCGGGAACTCCTCGATGTACATCTCGGCCTCGCCCGCACCCAGCGGTTCGACGATGTCGAACGCCACCTCCGTCGAGATCGACGTGTCGTACTCCTCGGAATTGGCGAGCACCTCGGCGGTGTAGTCGCCCATCGTCCAGTCAGTCGTGTCAAACGCGAACCAGGCCTGCCGGCTCACACTGTCGCCGTCGGCGACGACGTTCACCTCTCTGGTGTTGGTGTCGAGACGAGCCCCCTCGTCGTCGAACACGCGCGTTTCGACGAGTCCGCGCGCACTGCCCCCGCTGGCCGGCAGGTCGTACTCGACCCCGACGACGAGTGGGGCGCCCTGACCGACGCTGTCGATGTCGCCGAGGGACGTGTATTCCCCCTTGTCGAGCAACAGTCCCGCGTTGGTCACGCTCGGCGTCGGGTCGGGCTGCTGGGCTGTCGCAGTCGCCCGCTCGGTCGGTGTGGGCGTCCCGTCGGTGGTCGAAGTCCGGGTCGCCGTCTCTGTGCCGTCGCCCTCGCTACAGCCGCTGACGGCCGCGGCGGCTGCGCCCAGTGCTGTGAGATACGTTCTCCGGTCCATGGTAAGCCGGGTCTGGCCGCGGGTTCGCATATAAACTCTCGGCCGGGTCAGAGCCGTTCGAGCACCGCGTCAGCGTCGTAGTTGAGCGTCAGCTGCCGGGAGCGCCCGCGGCCCTCCACTTCGGTGTACTCGGCGTCGATGATGCCCAGCTGGTCGAGCTTGTTGATTATCTCGGAGTAGCGAGTGTAGCCCAGCCCGCTGGCTTCGTTGAACGCGTCGTAGATGTCGCCGGCCCGTTTCCCGTCGTGCTCGGCGATGACCTCGACGAGGGCGCGCTCGGAATCGGAGAGCTCCCGCAGCCGACGCGAGAGGTGGACGTACTTGGACTTGTCGTAGGCCGACTCGACGTCTTCCAGCTCGACGCTCCGGGAGGCGCGCATCTCGGCGTTCATCCCGGCCCGCCGCAAGAGGTCGATACCCACCCGCAGGTCGCCGCCCTGCTCGGCGGTGAGTTCGGCCACGCGGTCCAGTACCTGGGTGCCGACGACGCCCTCGTTGAAGCCGCGCTCGACGCGCTCGTCGAGGATATCGACGATTTCGGCCTGGCCGTACTTGTTGAAATACACCTCTTCGGGCCGGAAGACGGACTGGACGCGCGTGTCGAGTTCCTCGATGACGTCGAGTTCGAGGTCCGAGGAGACACAGATGACGCCGACCCGGGCCCCGGAGTGGGCCTCGTGGGCTCTGAGAAGGGAGTACAGCGTATCACTGGCTTCGGACTCGTAGAAGAGGTAGTTCACGTCGTCCAGCGCGACGACGAGCACCTCGTCTTCCTCGACGAGCTTGTCCGTTATCTGGGAGAACAGCTTCTTGAACGAGATACCCGAGGAGGGCGGTTCGTAGTCGAATATTTCAGCAAAGAGCCGGGAGAAGACGGCGTAGCGCGTCGAGTCCACCTGGCAGTTGACCCGCACCGCCTGGACGTCCGTCTGGGCGGTCAACTCGTCGAAGAGAATCTGGGTCGAGGTGGTCTTGCCGGTGCCGGGCGGGCCCCGGGCGATGACGTTCAGCGGGCGAGACCCACGGACGGCGGGGCGGAGCGCGTACTTCAGCGTCTCCATCTGCGTCTCGCGGTGTTTGAACGTCTCCGGCAGCCAGTCGATCTCGAAGACGTGTTCGTCCCTGAAGACGGACTCGTCCCATCCGAGCATGTCCTCCTCAGGATTGTCGCTCATCACTTTCACCGAGCTTCGCTGCCCACTTAACCATTTGCCACCGACAGTGAAAGTGGAACTGACGGTGAACGCGGGGCTCGGAGCGGCGACGACGGTCAGTCGCGACAGTCGACACCAGCTACACATCGTATCGGTCGCAGCACACTCGGGCCAGCAAACAGACAATTCGTGGTACTTTACGTTCTATTTTTATTAATTATTTTTGTATTTATTTAAAACTACATCTAGAAATTGTACTTCCCCGAATGCGAAAGTATGGGCCGCCTATCGGAACATATGATTCTATGCAAACTATTTTATTCTTGTAATACCCCAGACCTGATACGCAATGGGTGGACAGGTTAAGCCTGCAAGGGATACCGCAGGGGAGATAGACAGGGGAGAAACGACGTCCGAGGAGTTACTGTGGATCGTGTCGGTATCGTTGCTCACTGCATCACAGTCGTGTAACGACATCGCTACGCAGTCGAGTCTGTTCCAGTACCAGCAAGCCGCTACAGAGCGAGAGTACGACGGATTCGGGAATCGGAATCTCGAAAACATACGGCAGTCCCTGGAAGCGGCAAAAGAGGACATCAACCTGGCGCTGGACGCGATCGAGGAACTCGACCAGCAGACCGAGTGAACGCGCACGCGATGACAGGGGTGCTCGTCACGCCGCAGGTGACACTGAGAGTACGTCGGCGCGCTGTACCGGACTACGCGTCCCCGTCTGCCGCACACTCCGCATCGAGAAACGCCTCGAAATCGGTCTCGTCGTCCTCGTAGACCGATTGGTTCGCGGCGGCGACACGCCCCTTGTCGGTAATCTCGTAGACGACGAAGTCTACACCGAGGCTCAGTACCCGAACGAGGAGCCGGTGCGCCAGCTCGACTAACCACCAAACCCAAATTCCAAATTTTTAGATAGGTTCACTCATGATACACGATAACACAGACAGACGTGGTTTGCGGTATCTGGTGGTCGTAGTCGTCGTGCTCACGGCGTTCGCACCGGCAACTGCCACCGCAGTCCCGAGTCCACCACACGAGGTGTTCGGCACTGTTACCGACCAGAACGGCGACGCGGTCAGTGACGCGACCGTCACTGTGACCGGTCCCGACGGTAACAGCTACACGGCGACGACGGGCGCCGACGGGTACTACGAGCTCTCGGTGCCGGCCGAGGAACAGGAGTCCGGCGACGAACTGACCGTGTCGGTCGAGGAACAGTCCGACACAACGTCGTTCTCCTCGGGCGCTTCCGAGGAGTTCGACTTCAGCGTCCAGGCCGATACCGACGACGACACCGACGTTCCCAGCGGGGGCGGCGGTGGCGGTAGCGTCGGCGGTGCCGGCGACGACGACACCGGCGAGGGTATGACGGTCTCAGATAGCATCTCCGGGACCAACGCGACCATCTCCGTCGACGGTGAGAGCCTGAGCGCAGTCGGCTTCACCAGCCAGACCAACCTGAGCGCGACGGTCTCGATCACCGAGCGAACCGGTCCGTCGGTCGAAGGCCCCGCGAACAGGACCTTCGCCACCGGCGCGGACATCGAGTTCGTCCTCGGTGAGAGTGACGGCATCGAGACCATTCGAATCGGGGTCAAGCAGTCCCGGCTCGACGAACTCGGCGTCACGGCGGACCAGCTGTCGATCTACCACCTGAACGAGACCGCCGGCGAGTGGGCGGAACTCGACACGACGGTCGTCAGACAGAACGACAACCGCGTCGTGCTGGAGGCACCGCCGGACGGCTTCTCCGAGTACGCGGTCTTCGCGACGGACCCGGGACAGACCGACCCGCCGGAAACACCGACGCCGGGAACGCCGACCGACACTGCCACGCCGACCGACACTGCCACGCCTGTCGACGATGACCAGCCGACCGACGGCGAGTCGACCGACGGCGGGCCGACAGCCACGACGGACGGGAGCGGTCCCGGCTTCACCGCCGCGGTCGCGCTGCTCGCGCTCGTCGCTGCTGCGTTGCTAGCCGTCCGACGCGACGACTAACGGGAACGACCCGTCCTGCGGTTCTGTTTTTTGACCGCGATCCAGCAACGACACCGTGTCACAGATTCACCGCCGGAGTGGCGCCGATGGCGCGGCGAAACACGACGGGTGGGTCGTGGCGGTCGCTCCCGAGTTACGGCGTCAGAACTTCTCTAACAGCCCGGCGTAGAACCCGTCGCCGTCTTCGGCGAGCTTCTCGACGATGAGCTCCGGGGTCGAGCGGGCGAGCTCCCCTTTCACGGGCGAGCGATTCACCCGCAACTCGCCGTCGACCAGCCCCTCGGCCTGGATACCGTCGACCGAGAGGTCGGCGTCGGCGGCCTCGACGATGTCCTCGGCGAGGTGAGAGACGAAGACGCCGGCGGCCTCCCGCTCGGTGAGCGATTCGAGGATGCCGGCGATGATGGTCGCGGCGGCGCCCGGTTCGGTGATGGATTCGAGTTCGTCGACCAGTACCAGAACGGGGCGGTCAGCGGTCACGTCGGTGACTAATCCGCCGAAGTCCCGCAGCGTCGTCTCGAAGGCGCCCGCGTCCAGCGTCCCCTGGGTCTTGGCGTGGTAGTGGAGTTCCGAAATCCGCCCGACGCGGGCCGACTCGGCGGGGACGGGCAGCCCCATGTGGGCCAGGACGGTCACCAGCGCCACCAGGTCCAGCGTCGAGGTCTTGCCCCCGCTGTTGACTCCCGAGAGGACGGTGACGCCGTCGACGCGGTAGTCGACGGGTTCGACCTCGGCGAAGGGGACATCGAGCAGCGGCGACCGACCGCCCTCGATGTCGAAGCCGGGCTCGTCGGTCAGTTCGGGCAGCGTGGCCTCGAAGTCGACGGCGAATCTGGCGACAGCGAGTTCCACGTCCAGCTCCAGTGCCGCGTCAACGAGCGTCTGGGCGGCACCTCGCACGGACGCGAGCTCGTCCGCTATCGCGCGTTTGCGCTGGGTCGCCCGGCGGTCCCGCGTCGCGGTCAGCTCCTCGCGGAGCCGCGAGACGACGCGTTCCTCGTGTTCGACCGGATAGGTCGGCTCGTCGGGGAACGCCCGGCGGGCCATCGCCTCCGTGTCACGCAACTGGAGCGCGTCGACGAGGTGGTCCCGTGCCCGGTCGACGGCCTCGGCGTACTCGTCGGCCAGTTCCCGGTCGAGCAGCGAGTCCACCCCCGCGCCCCGTTCGACCAGCGACAGCAGGTCCGTCCCCTCGATGGTGACGTCCCGTTCCTCGATGGCCGCCCGCAGGTGGTCGTTGGCGACGCCCTCTGCGGCCGAGACGGCGGCGTCGAGGTCGTCCACGGCGGTCGCGAGCCGGTCGAGTTCCTCGTCGCCCCTGACCGAGCCGTCCTCGCCGAGCTGGTCGAGCGCCGACTCGAGCGCGTCGAGGTCACAGGGGGCCTCGAGGTCGACCTCGCGGTGGACCGCGACGGCGGCCCGCACGGCGTCGCGGTTCCGGGCGAAGAACGTGAGAACGCGCTCGGGGACGACCGACGCGGGCGCTTCCAGGGCGTCGGGTTCGACCCGCACGTCCCCCTCGACGTCGACGCCGGCGAAGGCCTCGTCGAGGACGACGACGGTCGCATAGGAGCGGGCCAGCTCCGCGAGCTGGCGGGCGTCGTCGACGAGTTCGACGCTCACCTCCGGAATCGCGGACTGTGCCGCGGCGTACGTCTCGGCGTCGCCGGTCGCCAGACAGCGGTCCCGGACCCGCACGTCACCGGGCTCGGTCAGTGGTTCGACGCCGGAAAGCGCCTCGCGGACCGCGGGCGTCGGCTCGCGTTCGAGCGCGCGCTCGGTGAACGCCCGGACCTCGTCGATGCGGCTCCGAACGCCGCTTGGATACAGCGTCTCCAGACGCTTGGCGCCGTAGTCGGTGACGGTGCGCTCCTGTAGCAGGCCCAGCGCCGCCTCGTACAGCTCCCGGGCCCGCTGTGTGGCGGCGAAGCCGCCGGGGTCGTCGTGTTCGGCCCGAATCGCGCCGCGTGCGATGTGGGCGGCCCGACCCTCGCTGATTCCGGGGGCCCGCGAGAGCGCGGCCACGTCGCCCTCGCTCAGGGCCCGCTCGGGGTCGTCGAGTTCGCGCAACGCCTCGGCCGTCTTCGCCCCGACGCCCGGTACCGATTCGAGCTCCATCTGTCGGGCCATTCGCGGCCGACGAGAAAAAACCTCCCGTGACAGGGGTCGGGACAACGATTTGTCGATATGTGTCACCGCCGGGCGGCGATAGCTAGAACGGAAGTGTGGCGCCCCTGTGAGGCGGCGCCGACCCGTGTGACGGCCCCAGGGCCGGGGAGATATTATGTGTTTTCTGACAGCTACTTTAAGCCGTCTGGTGTCCGATACCACCCATGACACGACGACCGACGAGACGGGAGTACCTGCTGTCGCTGGGAGTCACCGGCGCGGCGGGGCTTGCAGGCTGTAACACGACCGAGACGGGGGCACCGACGGGAACGGAGACGGCGACCGACGCCGAGACCGCCACCCCGACAGCGACCGAGACGGGGGCCCCGGACGAGACGCCGGAGGAAGAACCGGAACCCGAACCCGAGGAACCCATCGCGGAGGAGTCGATCAGCGGGTGGCCGATGTTCGGCGCCAACCCCGCACGGACACGAGCGGCACTCGAGGAGACGGGGCCCACCGAGGACGTCGTCACCCGGTGGGAGTTCCGGGCCGACAACATCATCCAGACGTCGCCGGCAGTCGTCGACGACACGGTCTACGTCGGGAGCCACGACGGGTACGTGTACGCTATCGACGCCGCCGACGGCAGCCGGCAGTGGCGCTTCGAGGCGGGCGACGTCGTCCGGTCGTCGCCGGCAGTCGTCGACGACACGGTCTACGTCGGGAGCCACGACGGGTACGTGTACGCTATCGACGCCGCCGACGGCAGCCGGCAGTGGCGCTTCGAGGCGGGCGACGCCGTCCAGTCCTCGCCCGCCGTCGTCGACGGCACCGTCTACGTGGGCAGCGACGACGGATACGTGTACGCTATCGACACCGCCGACGGCAGCCAGCAGTGGCGCTTCCAGACCCGGGGGCCCGTCCAGGCCTCGCCGGCGGTCGCCGACGGCACCGTCTACGCCGGGAGTCTCGACCGACGGGCGTACGCACTCGACACTGCCGACGGGAGCCAGCAGTGGAGCGTCGACACCGGGAAGTACGTCTTCAACGCACCGACAGTGGCCGACGGCATCGTCTACATCAGTACCTCGGACCGGACCGAAGGGACGCTACTCGGCCTGTCGACGGCCGACGGGAGCCAGCAGTGGCGCTACCAGAGCTTCACGCCCCGGGGGCAGACAGTCGCAGTCGCTGACGGGACCATCTATCTCGGAACCACCCACGAGGACATCTTCGCGCTCGACGCCGCCACCAGGGCCGAGCAGTGGCGATACCGACCCGGCGACTGGCTCATGGCCGAACTCAGCGTCGTCGACGGCACCGTCTACGCGGGCTGTGGCGACGGGACGGTCCGTGCACTCGACACCAGTGACGGCACCGAGCGGTGGACTGTCGATACGGGCAACCTGATTCGGACGCCGCCGACGGTCGTCGACGGCATCGTCTACGTCGGGAACTACAACGACACCGTGTCCGCAATCGCGACCGAAGAACGCTAGTCGTCGCCGACGGCCCCCTCGTCCGCGGCGGCGGTGCCCGCAGTGTCGACCGCGACCGCGAGCCGCTCGGCGATGTCGCTATAGGCCGCTGCGACGGCCGAGTCCGGGGCCGTGGTGACGACCGGCTCGTCGCCGACGACCTCGGGGGCCTCGGGCGCCGCACCCAGCATCTCGACTCTCAGTTCGTCTGCGGCCGACGTCGCCGCGGCCGCGTCCGGCGTCCGCGTGACGACCACGCCCAGCACGTCGCCGTCGACTTTCTCGACCATCTCCCGGCTCTTTTTCGTGTCCGTCACCGCCGTCTCGTCGGGCGTCGTCACGAGCACGACGTCATCGGCCAGCCCGCAGCCTACCATCGTCTCGTGGTCCACGCCGGCGCCGGTGTCGACGATGACGACCTCGAAAGCCGTCTGCAGCCGCTTGATGACTCGGCGCAGCTCAGCGGGGTCGGCGTCCCGTATCTTGCCGATATCGTCGGTCCCCGGAACGACGGCGAACTCCCCGTCGGCGTGTATCGCGGCTTCGAGCGCCGCGTCGCCGGCCAGTACGTCGTGTAGCGTCGGCTCGTGGTCGACGCCGACGACGCGCCCGAGGTTCGTCATCGCGAGGTCGGCGTCGACCACCACGACGTCGTAGCCCCGCCCCGCCAACTCGGTAGCCGTGTTGACTGCCGTCGTCGTCTTCCCGACGCCGCCTTTGCCGCTTGCGACCGCGTAACAGTGACCCCGCATCTATCTTGTTTGTTTCAGGCCATGCGAGTAAAAATCCCGAGTATGACGCGTGCAAGACACCGGTCAACGGAGCGGACCTTCGACGCGAAGGCGTTTTGCCCGTCCACCCAGTACCAGACCCTATGTCTGCTGTTGTCGAGACCGTCGCCGCCGTTCGCGAGGACCTCGCCGACCGGGACGGCGTACTCGTCGCGTTCTCCGGCGGCGTCGACTCCAGTGTGGTGGCGGCGCTGGCTCACGACGCGCTGGGCGACGATGCCGTCGCCTGCACCGCCAAATCCGAGACGCTGCCCGCGGCGGAACTCGACGACGCGGTTCGGGTCGCCGAGGAGATCGGCATCCGCCACGAACTCGTGGAGTTCTCCGAACTCGACAGTCAGGAGTTCGTCGAAAACGACGAGCAGCGCTGCTATCACTGCCGGTCGATGCGGCTGGGCGCAATGTACGACCGCGCCCGCGAACTCGGCATCGACGTGGTGTGTGACGGCACCAACGCCTCCGACGCCGGCGAGGGGCATCGTCCGGGCCTGCGCGCCGTCGAGGAACTGGACGCCTACTCCCCGCTGCTGGAACACGGCGTCGAGAAAGCACAGGTCAGGGAAATCGCCCGCGAGTACGACCTCTCCGTGGCCGACAAACCCTCGATGGCGTGTCTCTCCTCGCGCATCCCGACCGGGCTGGAGGTGACCGAGGAGCGCCTCTCCCGCGTCGAGAAGGCCGAGCGCCTGCTGCGAACGTGGGGCTTCGAGCAGTTCCGGGTCCGGGACCACGACGGGCTCGCGCGTATCGAAGTGGGCGAGAGCGAACTGGCGGCCGCGCTCGACCCGGACTTCGTCCGCGCCGCCCGGGACCACATCGGGGACTGTGGCTTCGACCACGTGACGCTGGATTTGCACGGCTATCGAACTGGTAGCGTGAGTCCGGAAGACGAGGAGCAGAGCGAGGACGTGGTGAGCGACGTGTTCGACGCCGACTACCCGAGCGCGGAGTGATTACTCGCGCCACGGCGTGGCGCCGAACCGAACCAGCTCGGGCGTCCCGTCGAGTCGGACCTCGGTGACCGAGCAGTTCGGCGGCGACGACTGCGCCAGCGTGGCCCGCGGGTCCCGGTCGGTCAGTATCGCCCGAACGAGCTTCAACACGCCGCCGTGTGTGACGACGACGGCCGTCTCGCCGTCGGCCACGGCCCCGGTGACCCCGCGCCAGGCGCGCTCGACGCGGTCGACGAAGGCCGCGACGGACTCCCCGTTCAGCGGGTCGACCTCGAGGGTGAGGTAGCTCTTCGAGCTGTCGTGGTCGGGGAAGCGGTCGGCCATCTCTGCTGCCAGAAAACCCTGGTAGACGCCGAAGCCGCGCTCGCGGAGCGACGGGTCGAAGGCGGGCGCTGGCAGCCCGCCGGCCGCCTCGCGGACGGTCGCGGTGGTGGCCCGGGTCCGTTCGAGGTCCGAGGACAACACGCGGTCGACGGTGTGGGCCCCGCCGAGCCACGCGCCTGGCGCTCGGGCCTGCTCGCGACCGCGGTCGGTCAACCCCGTCGCGGCCCACCCCTGGACCCGCCCCTCGCGGTTCCAGTGGGTCTCGCCGTGACGCACGAGCAGCAGTGTGGTCATTCCTCGCTCCCCTCACTCGACCCGCGCCGGACGACGAGCAGGCTGCCCTCGAAGACCAGCAGCAGGGCCACGGCGATACCGGCGGCGGCCGAAAGCGGCAGGCCGAACTGGTCGACCAGCCGGAACAGCGTCGGGTCGGGCGTCGAGAGGTAGCCGACGACGATAGCGACCGTCCAGACCGCCAGCCGGGCCCGGCGGAGGCCGCGCCACAGTTTCACGCTGCCGTAGAAGTTCTTGTTGAGATAGGCCAGCAGCTCGAACAGGACGATGATTCCGCCGCCGACGACGATAGACGGGGCGAAGCCGATGGCAGCGAGGGGGTCGGTGAGCGCGCTCGGCAGGGCACCGTAGTAGCCCGTGGGCACCGGCAGCGGGCTGAGGACGTAGCCGACGAGCGCAAAGAGGAGGTAGGCGTAGGGGCGGCGCTTGGCCAGGGTCTCGCTCGACGGGACGGGCGAGCTGGTGCCGGTCCACTTCAACAGGAGCAGCGTCCCCTCGAAGAGGCCGATCATCGTCACCGCGACCATCAGCGGCGCCATCCCGGTCGGGTCCGGGCTGAAGACGAAGGCGATAGCCGCGAAGGCCCCCCAGAAGTAGAGGCGGCGCTGGACCAGCCACTGCCGGGTCACGAGACCCATCATGATGGCCAGCATGACAAAGAGCGGAATCTGAAAGACGATGGCGAAAAAGCCCAGCATCAGAATGATGAGGTTGAACGTCTCGCTCAGGCCGAAAGCGAGGTCGGCGGCGCGGTCCGAATAGGTGATGAAGTAGTCGAACATCGCCCGCAGGACGAGGAAGTACGCGAAGGCGACGCCGACCGCCGCGAGCACCAGACTCGTCGGCACCGCGGCCAGATAGTAGCGTCGCTCGCTGGGGTACAGCCCCGGGCGCATGAACAGATACGTCTCGTAGACGAAGACGGGCAAGGCGACGATGAGGCCCACCAGCGAGGCGACCTTCAGCCGCGCGAGGATGAGCGCGAGCGGGCTGTAGACGTGGGGACAGTCCGCGCCCGAGGGACCGGCCGCCTGGCCACCCTCGGTCGCGTCGACGGCGATGCGGGCGCAGTTCTCCGCCGGCCCGTCGAGAAAGGAGTACCAGAGGAAGTTGATGAGTTCGTCCGAGTACGGCAGGGCGAGGACGGCGACCCCGGCCATCACGGCCAGGACGATGAACAGCCGCGTCGCCATCTCCTCGACGTGGTCGGCCAGGGGCATCTCCTCGTCGTCGGGCGCCCCGTCGAACTCCTCGCCCGACCCGGTCGGCTCCGGGGTCGGCGCGCTCTCGGTTGTCGACGGGGCCGAGCCCACGTCGCCAGCCGGTGTCGGGGATCCGGGCATCTCCAGACTGGGATAGACTTCGCTCTCGCGGCGTGGCACGTCCCAGTCGCGGTCGTCCCCGTCGGAGCCGTCAGCCATCTGTGACGGGCTTAGACGGAGGTTGTTGTAAACTTTCTTTTCGAGCGAGGGGGCGCGGGCCATGAACAAATTGATAACAGTCAGTCGGCTACCACCGAGCAGATGTCTAGCGCCATCGACGAGGACACGGTCCGCACCGTCCAGAGCGGCCGTGAGACGCTGGGGGCGATGCTCTCCGCTGCCCAGTCGAACCTGCAGAAGGTCTTTATCGTCTTCGTCGTCGGCATGATCGGAACCATCCTGGCGCTGCAGTACGGGGCCTGGGACCGACTGCGAGCAGACCTGCTGTACTCCAAGATGGACCTGACGACGTCGCAGGCCACGCAGATCGTCGCCGTTACGCCCTTCGACGTCATCCTCTTGCAGGTGAAAATCGGGGCCGTCATCGGGATTCTCATGTCGCTACCGCTGCTCATTTTCTTCGGTCGTGACGGGCTTCGCCGCCGGGGCTGGTGGCCCACCGAACACATCCCCGCCTGGAAGGGCGGACTCTTCGTCGTCACTGCCCTGGGACTGTTCGCCGTCGGCGTCGCTTACGCCTACGAGCTGTTCTTCCCGATTATGTTCAACTTCCTGGCCGGCAACGCGCTGGCCGCCGGCTTCACCCCGCAGTACTCCATCGTCAAGTGGTTCCAGTTCGTCTTCCTGCTCGCGGTTTCGTTCGGCCTGGCGGCCCAGCTCCCGCTCATGATGACGGTGCTTTCTTACACCGGTATCGTCCCCTACGAGACGTTTCGCGACAAGTGGCGCCTGGCCGTGCTCGCCATCTTCGGTTTCGGGGCGCTCTTTTCGCCCCCGGACCCGTTCACCCAGATCATGTGGGCCCTGCCGCTGTGTGGGCTCTACGGCTTCAGCCTCGCGCTCTCGAAGCTCGCGGTGACGGTCAAGCGCTCGGGCGAGCTCGTCAGCACCCGCCGGGTCGCCAGAGAGCAGTGGAACACCGTCCTCGGGGCGGCCGTCCTGAGCGGCGGCGCGGTGTACCTGCTGCTGACCACGTCGGCCTTCGAGGCGCTCCGGGCCGTCGACGCCGCCGCTGCGCCCTACTCGGAGAGTCTGCAAGGGGAGCTCGCCCGGCCCGACCTGCTTGGCCTCTCGACGACCGAGACCGCCCTCGCCATCGGCGCCGTCGTCGGGCTCGCGGGCGCGGCGGTCGTGCTGTACTACCACGTCCTGCAGGCGCTCGGCGAGAGCGCCGTCCCCACCGGCCGGCGTCACGGCGACCCGACGGCCATCGACATCGGGGAACTGGACGCATCCGCCGTCCGCGTCGCGCCCGAGGAGGCCTTCGAGGTCATGACCGAGGAGGAAGCGCTAAACCACGCCGACCGGGCGCTGTCGAACGACGACCAGGAGAAGGCCCAGGCCGTCCTCGACCGCTGGGACGCCGTCCACGAGGACGACGGCCCCGACGAGGGCCAGGAAGAGAGCGCACAGGCAGCCTCGGCAAGCGAGGACCAGCCCGAGGACGACAGCAGCATCGTCACCTCGACGACGGCCGGGATGGCCGACGCCTTCACCGAAGAGGAGACCACCGAAGACGACATCGGCGGCTACTACTACGACATCCGCTTTATCCTCGACTCGCTGCTCTCGAAGGCGTTCTGGATAATGGGCCTGTTCGGGGCCGTGCTGGCCGGCGTCTTCCTCTTTCTCTACCAGGGCGGTATCGGCGCCATCCGGGAAGTGTTCGTCAGCCGCCTCCCCGAGGGGATGCGCGCCGGCGTGGACATCGTGACCCTGCACCCCGTCGAGCACCTGGTCTTCATCGTGAAGTTCTCGACCATCATCGGCGCCGTCTCGGTGATTCCGCTGGTCGCGTACTTCGCGTGGCCGGCGATGAAAGACCGCGGGCTCGTCGTCGGCGACCGGAAGATACTGCTGGTCTGGGGCGGGTCCCTGTTTGGCGCGCTCATCGTCGGCAGTCTCGTGGGCTTTCTTTACGTCGCGCCGGTGACCATCTCGGCCATCGCCCGCGACCAGCTGCAGGCCAACATGATAATCTCCTACCGCATCAGCAGCTTCGGCTGGCTCGTGTTCTTCCTCACGGTCGGCATCGGTCTGCTCGCGGAGATACCCATCACGATGTTCCTGTTCCATCGGGGCGGCATCGTCCCCTTTACCCTGATGTACGAGCGCTGGCGCGAGGTCGTCATCGGCATCATCACACTCTCGGCGATTCTGTCGCCTCAGGGCATCTTCACCATGTTCCTGGTCGGCATCCCCGTCTCGCTTGCGTACCTCCTGGGGCTGGCTATCCTGTGGGTGTACACGCTGGGCGGGCGACGGACGCCGGAGCGCCGGGGCGAACCGGCCGATTAGGGCCGATTCGACCGATTTAAGCCGAGACAGAATATTCTCAGGGTATGCCCAAGATAAGCGTCGAAGTGCCCGCCGAACTCCTCGCGGACCTCGACGACCACGTCGGGGAGGACGGGAAGTTCGTCAACCGCAGCGAGGCCATCCGGGCCTCCATCCGCAAGACGCTCGATATGCTCGACGACATCGACGAGCGACAGGGACGGCTGGACGATGAGCAGTAGCGGCGAGGACCCCTTGCGTATCGGCCTGGTCGCCCTCTTTGTCACGTCGCTGGTGGTCGCCCAGGTAACCGCCTCGAAGCTGCTGGCGTTTTCCTTACCCGTCTCGCTGCCCGTCGTCGGCGCCCAGCTGGTGATGCCCGGCTCGGCGGTGGCCTACGCGCTGACGTTCTTCGCCTCCGATAGCTACACCGAGCTGTACGGCCGCCGGGCCGCGACAATCGTCGTCAACGTCGGCTTCGCCATGAACTTCGTGCTGCTGGGACTAGTCTGGAGCACCATCTACGCGCCCGGCCTCCCCGCGGCCGCACAGCCCATCGAGCCGGCGGCGTTCCGGCAGGTGCTCGCGGCGAGTACGGGCATCGTCGCCGCCAGCCTCGCGGCCTACGTCGTCTCCCAGAACTGGGACGTGTTCGTCTTCCACGCCATCGGCGAGTTCACTGACGGTGACCACCTCTGGCTGCGCAACATCGGCTCGACGGCCTCCAGCCAGCTGCTCGATACGGTTATCTTCATCGGCGTCGCCTTCGTCGTCTTCGGGGACGTCTCGCTGTCGGGCGCACTGGCGCTTATCATCGGCCAGTACCTCCTGAAACTCGTCATCGCGCTGGTCGACACCCCCTTCGTCTACGCCGTCGTCGCCTTCGCCCGCGGTCGGGAGCAGGCCGCCCGACCGTCGCCGTGGTGAGCGAGGGTCTTCGCTGTCGCTCAGACCCTCGAAGCGGAGCGGTGAGCGGCACGAAACCGCGGAGCAGAGCGAGGTCGACCGCTATTCGGCCGGCTGGCCGAACGCAAAGCGCGGTTTCACGTCGTCGATACGCACCTCGACTGTCTCGCCTTCCCCGACGCCGCTGACGAAGACGGTAAAGCCATCGACCTTCGCGATGCCGTCGCCCTCCTCGCCCATGTCGTCGATGGTCACCTCGACCACGTCGCCCTCGCGGACCGGCGCAGTCAGGCGGTGTTTCGCGACGAGGTACAGTTCCGAGGAGGAGTCACGGGAGGCGTCGGGGCGCACCTCGCGGACGTACTCGAACTCCGGCTCGATGTCGGCCTTGAGGTCCGCCAGGTCCTGGCCGTCGAACACTTTCGCGGCGAAATCCCCGCCCGAGTCGAGCAGGTCGGTCGCGACCTCGAAGGCCTGCCGGACCAGGTGGACTGAACGGGCGTGGTCGAGGTCGTAGTCGCCGCTCATGTTCGGCGCCATGTCCGAGAGCACCACATCGACCGGGCCGCCGCGGGCGTCGGTGGTACCGCCGACGGCGTCGCGGACCTTCTGTTTCGTCGACTCCTCGGTCATGTCGCCGCGGACGTACTCAACGGTCGGGTCCGGGTCCTCCAGGTGCTCGATGCGCTGGCGGTCGACGCCGACGACGGTCCCCCGTTCGCCGACGCGCTCGGCGGCGACCTGCAGCCAGCCGCCCGGCGCGCCCCGAGGTCGACGACGGTGCGTCCGTCGCCGAGCAGGCCGGCCGTCTCGTCCAGCTGCTGGAGCTTGTAGGCCGACCGGGCGCGGTAGCCCTGCTGTTTGGCCTTGTTGTAGTATTCGTCTTTGCCGCTCATTTGCCGGTGATTCGCCACCGATGGGGTTAGGGGTGTTGTTTTGCCGTCATCAGTCTCCGCGCCGACTATAGAACCATCCACCACCTAGTAGCCCCGCCAGCCCGCTCGCGACACCCATTCCGGGACCGGCGGCACCGATACCGCCACCGCCGCCGTCCTGGTTCTCGGCGTTTGGCGTGTAATCCCGGCTCCGGAGCTGTGCCAGGTTGATGCCGACCGGTTCGAGATAGATGCCCAGATAGCCACTCTCGCACTGCTCGCGGTCGTTGATGATAAACAGCATCCCCGGCTCGACGTCGACGCGGTCGTTGAGATACAGCGTTATCTGGGTCTGCTCGGGGTCGGCCTTGCGGTCGATGAGCCGGGCGTCGTAGGCCAGCGTCTCGTCGTCTGTCCAGTCGACGAAATCACAGTTGTCGGCGACACTGGACTCCAGCGGGTCGACGCCCGGCCCGATGTGGACGAAAAATCCCGTCACCGTCTGGTCGTACTGTTGCTGTTCCGGGATGACGGCGTGTCGCTGCCCGCCCTGGGCGCCACTGCCGTCGGTCTCCTGCTGGCCCGCCGCGACGCCGGCGGTCCCGACAGCACCGACGCCGGCGGCGACCGACCGCAACACCGCTCGTCGGCTCCACCAGCGGTGCTCCCCGCCGTCGGCTGCGCGATTCATCTCACTATCCTTTGTCGAGCCGGGCTGATACCGCCAGTGCCTGCGTCTGCAACCGCTCCGGTCCGTCTGTTCGGGGGTCGACTCGTCCCCGCACTGTCGGCGTCGGCGCCGATTCCCCCGCGCGCACGCGGATTCAATGAGGGACTTTTTAATGCATGGGGGCGTAGCCCGGTTCAAGATGTTCAACGCCATCGTGAGTGCGGACACGCTCAAGTCGGCTCTCGACTCAGTGAGCGTGCTGGTGGACGAGTGCAAGATCCACCTCGAAGACGACGGGCTGGAGATTCGGGCGGTCGACCCGGCCAACGTCGGTATGGTCGACCTGCGACTCGACGCGGCGGCCTTCGAGTCCTACGAGACCGACGGCGGCCTCATCGGTGTCAACCTCTCCCGGCTGGAAGATATCGCCGGCATGGCCGACTCGGGCCAGCTCGTCCATCTGGAACTCGACGAGGAGACGCGCAAGCTCCACATCGCCATCGACGGCCTCGAATACACGCTCGCGCTCATCGACCCCGACTCCATCCGCCAGGAGCCCGACCTCCCCGACCTGGATCTGTCCTCGCACATCGTCATCGAGGGGAAGGATATCAACCGGTCGGTGACCGCGGCGGACATGGTCAGCGACCACATCGCGCTTGGCGTCAACGCGACCAACGAGCTGTTTTACGTCGACGCCGAGGGCGACACCGACGACGTCCACCTCGAACTCACACAGGAGGATCTCATCGACCTCACGCCCGGTGACGCCCACTCCCTGTTCTCGCTTGATTACCTGAAGAACATGAACAAGGCCATCCCGAAAGACGCGGAAGTCGAGATGGAGCTGGGCGAGGAGTTCCCCGTCAAGATGCACTTCGACTTCGCCGAGGGCCAGGGCCGGGTCACCTACATGCTCGCGCCGCGCATCCAGAGCGACTAGACGACGGGGCCAGACTTTTCTGAAGCTATCCGGAACGATGGCGTATGGGCGCCGCGACAGCTCCCGACGCCGACTGGCGACCGGAGGACGCTGCCCCGAAGTATCTCGACCGCGACGGCCGAGCGCTCGCCTACGCGACCTACGGCGACCCGACGGGACGCCCCGTTCTCTTCTGTCACGGGACGCCCGGCTCGCGGCTGCTCGGCCGCCTGCTTTCTGCCGCCGCGGCCGAGCGGGGCATCCGCCTCGTCGCCCCCGACCGGCCAGGTATCGGCGACTCCGAGGCCGCCGAGCGCGGTATCGACGACTGGCCCGACGACGCCGCCGCGCTGCTTTCCCACATCGGCGCCGACGAGGCCAGAGTGGTGGGATTCTCCGGGGCGCCCCGTTCGCGCTGGCGTGTCATCCCATCGAGGCCGTCGCGTCGGTGACGCTGGTCAGCGGGGCCGGACCGCCCGGCGTCGGCGAGACGGGACGAGCGCAGCGGGCGATGGGGGCACTGGCCACGTACGCTCCGTGGCTCTGCTCGCCGCTCGTCCGGCTCCAGCGGCGGCTGCTCGCCCGGCAGGACCCGCAGGCGGCGCTTGACCTCGTGGCCCAGGAGTCACCCGAGACCGAGACGCTTGCGACCGACGACATCGCCCGACTCGTCAAGGCCGACCTGCTGGCGGCGACCGCGGGCGGGCCCTCGGGTGTCGTCCGGGAACTGGGCCTGCTCGCCCGGCCCTGGCCCTTCGACCTCGCGGACGTGTCGGTTCCAGTCACCGTCCTGCAGGGCCAGCGCGACACCAACGTCGCACCCGAGACCGGCGAGACACTGGCCCGCCGGCTCCCCGAGGCCAC
The DNA here is from genome assembly GCF_029338235.1 of Haloarcula rara. Classification (GTDB taxonomy): domain Archaea; phylum Halobacteriota; class Halobacteria; order Halobacteriales; family Haloarculaceae; genus Haloarcula; species Haloarcula rara. The sequence continues at coordinate 1,685,905 of NZ_CP119785.1, read as the reverse complement.
GCTCGAACGGGTCGACAGCGACCACCTGGGGACGCTCTGTGTGGCGGCGGGCCCCGCGTTACGAGGTCCGACGCCCGTCTGACGTACCGTTTTGTGGGATGGGATACAACGGCATCCCATGGAAAACCTCGGAGACGCGTACGGTGGCCGCCGGTGGGAGGGGCGGGACCCGCGTCGCGTCTACGCCGGGGCCACACTCGGCGGGCTGGGCGCGCTGGCGGTCGTGCTGGGCCTACTGGTCGTGACGACACCCGTCGGCGCGTGGCTGGGCGCGAGCGACCTCCGGGCCGCCGAGAAGCTGGCCGGGACGCTGGGCGGGCTAGGTATCCCGGCGATGTTTCTGGGCGTCGTCGCCGTCCTCCCATCCTCCCGGCGCGAGAACGTCGGCGTCCTCGTCGGCGCCGGGTTCTGTCTGGTCGGTGTCGCCATCTTCCAGGTGGCCTACCCCGAGCGATGGACGACCGGGGCGGAGACGCTCGCCTTCGAGACGGCGATGGCGTACTTCGTCGGCACCGCCCTGGCGTTCTGGTTCGTCTTCACCGCGATGGCGAGTTTCCGCACCCGGAACAACCCGCAGGGGATGGTCCGACTGGAGCTGACCCGCAAGGGCAAGAAACAGACGGTGACGGTCACCCGCGAAGAGTACCAGCGCTACGCGAACGCCGTGCGCAGCGACGGGGGCGAGACCGAACAGATTATCCGAGAAATCGAATCCCGGGCCGAAGAGTAGCCGGCGGCGAACGGCCGACCGGGGACGTTGTTAGGCCTCGGTCGCAGTGTCGCGCTCTGTTTCCGTTCCACGTTCCGTTTCAGTACCGCTCTCCGTCGACGACTCGGTCGAGCCCTCGTCGGCGTCGACCTCCTCGACCTCGACGTCCTTCCCGGCGACACCGCTCTCGCTGATGACTGGCTTGAGGTTGTAGCCGCCGTTGCCCTTCTTGACGACGTTGATGTCGAAGACGAACTCGACGGGCTCGTCGGCCGTCACCTCGAAGGATTTCTGAATCTGGAGCTTGTCGCTCGGGAGCTTCACCGGCACCGTCTCGCCGTCGACGACGCCCTCGATGTCGCTCACGTACAGCTCTATCTTGCTGTACGTGCCGGTCTCCAGTTTGCCGTCGAGGACGCCGATGGCCTTCTCGCCGACGACCTGTGTCAGGTCGACAGTCGGCGACTCCAGGCCGAAGACGGTGAATCCCCGCTCGGAGACGTCCGCGTCGTCCGAGTCGTCCTCCTCGGCGTCCGTCTCCGTTTCCTCGGCCGTTTCGGTCTCCGTGGCCGTCTCCGTTTCCTCGGCCGTTTCGGTCTCCGTGGCCGTCTCCGTCGCTTCGGCCGTTTCGGTCGCTGTCTGGGTCTCCGTGGCCGTCTCCGTTTCGTCGGTGTCGTCTCCCGAATTTTGGCGGTGGACGCGGGCCTTCTCGAAGGTCACGTCCAGCGAGTCGAAGTCGCCGATGTCGGCCGGTCGGTCGCTGATGAGCAGTCGGAAACTGCCGGTGGTGGCGCTGTTCTCTCCGTCGATGGCCGTTTCGGTGCTATCTCCGGGGGTCCCGTCGTCGGCCGCGGTACCGCTACTGTCTGTCGAGCCGCCACAGCCGGCAAGCAGTGTCGTCCCGGTCACTGTCGTCGCAGTGAGGAATTGTCGTCGGTCCATACCCGCTCCGTGCGACTGCACCCATATATACGGCGTCGACTGTTCAGCGTTCGCTGGCCGGATGAACCGAATAAACGCTATACATGAACGTTTTACCGGTGTGGAACCACCGTCTGATAATGGCAAACTCGAACGCGAAGGGGGACCGCCGCGAGCGGGAGCTGGTCAACGCACTCGACGACGCCGGCTTCGCGGTGATGCGCGCGCCCGCGAGCGGCAGCGCGACCGAGCGCGAACTCCCGGACGTACTGACCGGCGACGGGGAGACCTTCTACGCTATCGAGGCGAAATCCAGCGCCGGCGACCCCATCTACCTGGACGGCGCGGAGATAGAGGCCCTGCTCTTCTTCGCGCGGAACTTCGGCGCCAGACCCCGCGTCGCCGCTCGCTTCGACCGCGAGGACTGGTACTTTTTCCACCCGGGCGACCTCTACACGACCGACGGCGGCAACTACCGCGTCAAGAAGGAGACTGCCATCGCCGAGGGCACCGACTTCGACGAGTTCGTCGGCAACACGAGGAAGGTGACCCTCGACGAGGTCGCCGACGATAGCGGGCCGGACCAGGCGATACTCGATATCCTCGCGGCGTTCGAGCGGGGCGACCTCTCGAAAGACGAGGCCGCAGCGATGCTTGAGTGAGCCCTGCAGTGCGGGACTTTATCAACGATACCGCCAGCAGATAGCGTGCCGCCGTCGCAGGGGTGGGTCACACCGACACACGTGTGTCGAAGCCGTCCTGGGGGCTTCGACGCACCGACGGCGGCTGTCACGGTTCGCTCCACTCACCTTTTTTACGGGGGCGCTGTCTGCCCCCTCACTCGACGATTCGCTCGTCGGTCCGGTCCAGCCGCGACCGCGGGAAGGCGTAGCGACGGGGCCTCCTCCGCCGGCGGGTGTCGGTCAGATACGTCGCCTCGACCACGGGGTCCTCGGGCGGGTAGCCGTCGTTGCGCTCGTACTCGGCGACGGTCTCCCCGGTGGCCTCGACGACGTGCTCGTCGGCCTGCTCGTCGAGAACGCGTGCGACGACGAGGCGCTTGCCCGTCTCTCGGTCGACGACGACGTCGCCGGGGACGAGCCGACAGCGCCGGCAGCGGTGCGGTGGGACCGCGTCCCGTGGGACGAACGTGACGCTGCCACAGACGTCACAGCGCGCCCGCTCGCGGCCCGGCGGGGCGACACGGCGGGCGGTTATCTCGATGGCGACCCGCCGCAGGTGTTTGCACTGCTCGCCGCGTATCCGGTGGTCGGGACAGCTACAGCTGTGTTCGGTCAGGTCGACGCGGTAGGTGTGACCGCTCTCGGTGGTGACGGCGTAGCTGTCGTCCTCGCGGCGGTCGACCAGCATCCGCTCGGTCCAGGCGCGACGCGAGCGGGCGTCGAGCCGCTCGGGGTCGGGTGCCAGTGCAGTCGGCTCGGTGTCGTCCGATGGCGTAATCAGTGTCATAGCGGGCGGACACGGCTGTTTTTCTCGGTGTGTCCAGTCGAAACGTAGGGCCCGAACGACCCTAAATCCCTCGGCCAGGGTGGGTCGTAGGTGTTAGAGTGACTGTGAACGTGGACAGCCAGACCGCCCCGCTAGCAACAGCAGTCAGGACCACCGCCAACAGCCAGAAAGCCCCGACGCGTTCGACTCGGTCGACTCGCTGTCGTTCGAGAGAGCGAAGTCGTCCGAGAGAGCGGAGCTCTCTCGTGATGCTGCAAGACCGAAGGTCTTGCACAGATCGCGAATCTCCGATTCGCTCACTTCCGAAAATCTTCAATTTTCGGACGACTCTCTCGTGATGACGAAAGGCGCGTGGCGCCTTTCGAACCACGCGCCTCGGCCTCCGGCCTGCGGTGCTTGCTTTGTCGGCCTTCGTCGAACGCGTCGCCCCTTTCAGTTCCACCCATGCCGGCTGGCCAACCGGCTACGGGTTGGACTTTCTGGCTCTCAGAACTAATCACATCACGGACACAAACCATTGCTAGAGCGGTTCGACACCCTTTTGGCCGCCCCGGGGATATCGCGGGACATGGAAATCGAGCGGGAGGCCATCGTGCAGGTCGTTATCTCGGCCATCGCCCTCGTGACGTTCGTCGCGGCAACCGTCTACGTCGCCACGACCTACTCGAGCAACGGCGGACTCACGCCCCAGGGCGGCACCGCACTGGTCGGCGCTATTGGACTGTTCGTCGTCGTGATGCTCGGCGCGGGCATCTGGCTGGAACGGTCGCAGTTCTAGGCCTCGGCCGCTTCGTCTTCGCCGTCGCCGTCGCTGTTCTCGTCGCGCCAGTCCTCCAGTTCCTCGTCCTCGGCGTCGTCTATCTTCTTCTCGTAGTAGGCCATCGGATGGGAGATGCGCTCACAGAGGTCGTCCATGTTCACGCAGTCGCCGTAGGACTGCATCGTCGAGCAGGCCGGCGTCGAGTACTCCGTCGGGCTGGTCTCGCCGCGGATGTGGTCGACCTGATACCGGGTCGCCTCCTCGCCGAAGCCGGGGTTGACCTGGAAGAGGTCGACGATCTCGTCGGTCGTCATCCCGATACTGGTGAGGAAGGCGGCGATAGCGAACCGCGAGTGATGGGCCAGGTGTTCGCCCTTCTGGACCTGGTCCAGCAGCGCCTGCATGCACGGCGGGAACAGTTCCGGGACGACGGTGTCTATCTCCCGGGTCAGATCGAGCTCCGCGAGCACCTCGTTCAGGTGCTCGACCTCGTCGTCGAGTTCGTCGGCGATAGGGCCGGGCACCTGGAAGGGGAGTCCCTCGGCGACCCGGTGACGGATGGCCTGTTTCAGCAGGACGTGTAGCTCCTCGGAGCCGATGCGGACCCGACCGTCCGCCAGCGGCCGGTTGACCAGCCGCCAGTGGTCGCCCCGCTGGTCGGCCGCCAGGTCGAGGTAGGTCCCCACCTCGACCCAATAGCCGTCCTCGGCGTCGGTGACGGCGCTCGCGAGGTCGAACTCCGCGAGCAGCTGGTCGAGGCTCACGCGTTCGGTGCTGGTGGACTTGAACTCCGTCGTCGCCGCGAACTCCTGGCTGAAGCGGTCCTGGGCCGTCTCGGCCTCGGCCTGGGCGTACTTGCGGGTACAGACGTGCGTATCGACCAGCGAGACGAGCACGCGAGCGACGGGGTAAGAGAGCAACTCGACGCGGGTCCGGCGGTGTGGGTCGCCGACACTGCCGTCGGTGATGGCGTGTTCGACCCGCTCCACGGCCCGCTCGGTGACGGCCTCGTCGGTCGCGACGACCTCGCCCAGGTCGACCGCCGCGGTCTCGACGGCCTCGCGGGCGGCGGCCAGGAACGGGTAGCGCGCGTGGAGCGGCTGCATGGACACCGCTTGCGCGTGGGGCCGAATAAAATTGCCGTCCCCGTGCCGGGCAGTTCGGTTCGACGTCAGCGCCCCCGCCGGTAGACCAGCCAGTACGAGAGTGGGAGCGTCACCGCCAGAATCACCAGTGTCCCGATAATCTGTGAGGACAGATCAGGCGGTGCGAGCTGTGCGGCAACGGCGAAGCCGACCATAATGAAGGCGGCTTCGGCCGCGAGAAACTCCACAAAGCGCTCTCCACTCACTGCTATATTCACCCGGGCATCAGATTGTAGGTGTTGTGCTTTCGGTTCGCGCTGTAACGGCCCCTGTCGACCGCTCTGGGCACGTCCGCTCGCCCGTTCGGCGTTTCCGAGACGTCTCTCTGCGTCTCACGGGTCACTTCGTTCCCCGTTCGACATTTCAGCTGTTCTCGCTACGCTCGGGCTCTCCCTGCTCGCGGGTCGCTACGCTCCCCGCTCGCTTTCGAGGTTTCTCACTTCGTTCGAAACCTCGCTAGGTCCCGTGCTGCCAGGAATCCATATACTCCGCCTGGGTCTCGGTCAGCCCGTCGAACTCGACGCCCTCGGCGTCCAGTTTAATCTCCGCGACTTCCTTGTCCAGCCGGTCGGGCACGTCGTGGACGCCCGCCTCGTAGGCGTCGCCGTTCTCGACCAGTTCGCGAACGACGACGGCCTGAATCCCGAAGCTCTGGTCCATCACCTCGACCGGGTGGCCCAGCGCGATAGGGGTCGCCAGGTTCACGAGTCGGCCCTCCGCGAGGACGTTCAGCCGACGACCGTCGGCCATCTCGTAGGCCTGGACGCCGTCGCGGGCCTCGTAGGAGTCGACCGCGAGGTCCGAGAGGGCGTCGAGGTCGATTTCGACGTCGAAGTGGCCGGCATTGGCGAGCAGGACGCCGTCCTGCATCCGTTCGAAGTGCTCCTCGACGATGACGTCGCGGTTGCCGGTGGTCGTGATGAACACGTCGCCCTCGGCGGCGGCCTCGAGCATCGGGAGGACGTCGTACCCCTCCATGTGGGCCTCCAGGGCGCGGCGGGGTTCGACCTCCGTGACGACCACGTCGGCGTTCTGGCCGCTGGCCTTCTTGGCGACGCCTTTCCCGCAGTGGCCGTAGCCGGCGACGACCACGGTTTTGCCGGCCCACGAGAGGTTCGTGGTCATGGCGATGCTCGCGAGCGAGGACTCGCCGGTGCCGTGGACGTTGTCGAAGAGCCGTTTCATCGGCGTGTCGTTGACGGCGAAGACGGGGTAGTCGAGCTGGCCGTCCTCGTCCATCGCGCGCAGGCGGTGGACGCCCGTCGTAGTCTCCTCGGCCCCGCCGACGATGGTATCGATGAGCTCGGGGTAGTCCTCGTGGATGGCCGCGACGAGGTCCATGCCGTCGTCGACCGTGATGGTCGGCTCGTGGTCGATGACGGCCTCGATAGCGGCGTAGTACTCGTCGTCGTCGACGCCGCGCTCGGCGTAGGAGGTGACGCCGGAAACGGCGTCCAGGGCGGCACTGACGTCGTCGTGGGTCGAGAGCGGGTTACAGCCGGTGATAGCGACTTCCGCGCCACCGGCGGCCAGAATCTCGGCCAGAATCGCTGTCTTGGCCTCGACGTGCATCGCCATGCCGATACGCTCGCCCTCGAAGGGCTGTTCGGCCTCGAACTCCGAGGCGAGCGCGTCACAGATGGGCATGTGCTGGGCTGCCCAGTCCATCTTCCGGCGGCCCGACTCACGGGCCGCGTCTGCGTCCTCCAGTCGCTCAGAAATGGGCGCTGTCATGCCCGAGAAGAAGGAGAGAGTTCGTAAAACGCTACCGAAGCTGCTCAGTTACCGTTGCCGCGGGCCTGCTCGGGCGGACCGCCGCCGTTACCGTTGCCGTTGGCGCCGTCGGCCTCCTCGTCGCCGCTGTCCTCCTCGGTTTCGGCGGTCTCGTTGTCGTCGCTATCGTCGGACGGGCCGGCGTCTTCGGGCGGGCCACCGCCCTTCTCGGAGTCGTTCTCGGCCGTCTCGTTGTCGTTCTGGCCGGCGTGCTCGGGCGGGCCACCTCGCTTGTCGGAGTCGTTCTGGCCGGCGTGCTCGGGCGGGCCGCGGTCACCGTCTTCAGGCGGACCGGCCCACTCCGGGGCGTTGCCGGGGTTGTTCTCGGTCGCGAACTGCGCGACCTGCTGACCGATACCGGTCGAGTTGCCCGATTGCAGCGACTGGACGAACGAGGAGACGCGGTCACCGAAGACGACAGTCTCGTTCTCGTCCGAAACGGTCAGCTCCGCGGTCGTCGAGTCGGTCGCGTCGCCGTCGGTCGCGGTCACCTCGACGGAGACGTTCTCCTCGGGCTCGGGCAGCGTGACCGTCCCGTTCGCATCGGTCGAGTACTCCTCACCGGCACCCGCGTACGTGCCGTTGTCGAGGACCTCGACGGTCACGGTGGCGTTTTCGACGGCGGTATCGTTATCGGTCACCGTCACGGTCGGTTCTGCGTCCGCCTGGCTGACCGATACGTCGAGCGAGTCGTTACCTGCGCTGTCAGCCGCGACAGTCGCCGCCCCCGGTCCCAGCGCGAACAGGACCAACCCCACTGTGGCCATAACTGCGAATAATCTGGTATGTATCACACATCTATCCTCGCGAGAGACCTGATTAAACCCCCCCTCCCGTTCAGTTCGTTCACCTGCGTGTCAGCAGCACCATTACCGCCTCAGAAACCGTTGGAGCGTTTATAACGTTCTTTGAGTGTTTAATTCTCACTCGGCCGCACGGTCGACCAGCGCCGCCGCGTGCTCGCCCGCTCGCTCGCGGACCGCCGCCTCGTCGAAGACAGTGACCTCGCCCTCGCGCATGAGCACCTCGCCGTCACAGACGGTGTGGCACACGTCGCTCCCGCCGGCGGCGTAGGCCAGATGCGAGACGAGGTCGTGGGCCGGCGTCAGGTGGGCAGCGTCGAGGTCCAGGACGGCGAGGTCGGCGTTCGCGCCCGCCGCCACGCGGCCCGAATCGAAGCCCAGCAGGTCGGCCCCGTTCGCGGTCGCCATCTCGACGGCGGCCGCGGCGGGGACGGCACTCGCGTCGTCGGCGGCCAGCTTCCCCACCATCGCGGCGTCGCGCAGTTCGTCGAACATATCGAGGTCGTTGTTCGAGGCCGCCCCGTCCGTGCCCAGCCCGACGGTGACGCCGGCGTCGAGCATCGCCTGGACCGGCGCCATCCCGCTGGCGAGTTTCATGTTCGAGGCCGGGCAGTGGACCGCGCCCGTGCCAGTCTCGGCGAGCAGGTCGATTTCGGTCTCGTCGACGTGGACACAGTGGGCGAGGAAGGTGTCCGCGCCCAGCAGCCCGACGTCGTCGGCGTATTCGAGCGGGCGCACGCCGTGTTCGTCGACGATTGGGGCGACCTCGTCGGTCGTCTCGTTGGCGTGTAAATGGATAGGCAGGCCCGCGTCGACGGCCTCGGGGACGAACTCGCGCAGGTACGTCTCGCCCACGGTGGTCAGACTGTGGGGCTGGAACGTCGTCCGGATGCGCCCGTCGGCCGCGCCGTCGAGTTCCAGGGCCGTCTCGAGACTCGCCTGCATGTCCGCTCGCGCCCCCTCGTCGTCCTTGGCGACCGTGACGGCGGTGTGGCCCAGCACGGCCCGCAGCCCCGCCTCCTCGACGGCCGCCGCTATCTCGTCGACGTGGAAGTACATATCCGAGAGGGCCGTCGTCCCCGAGCGAATCATCTCCACCAGGCCGAGTTCCGCGCCGACGCGGACGTCCTCGGCGGTGAGTTCGGCCTCGACCGGCCAGATATCTTCCTGGAGCCAGGCGTCCAGCGGTTTGTCGTCGGCGTAGCCCCGGAGGAGGGTCATCGCGACGTGTGTGTGGGCGTTGACCAGTCCGGGGATGACGAGGCCGCCGCTGGCGTCCAGTTCGTCGTCGCCGGCCAGTTCGCCGGGGTCGTCGACGGCCACGATGTCGCCGCTGTCCTGGTCGACGAGCACGTCGGCGCGTTCGACTGTCATGTCCGGTCGCAGTACCTGTCCGCCGGCAACGAGGAGGTCGGTCATGGCTCTGCGTTCTGGCTCCCGGTGCCTCAATCTGCCGGGTTCGGGTCGTCGCCGTCGGCTCGCTCGCGGAGCCGGTCGAGACGCCGGTTCTGTGGCGGCTGGGAGTGCAGGACTGTGGCGAGTCGCCCGTGCGTGGACTCCGGCTGGCCACACTCGTCGAGCCACCACTCGAACAGCGCGAGCAGCTCCCGCGCACCGACCCGGTCCGCTGTGACGCGATCGGCGCGATAGAGTTTCGCGCTGAGTCGCCAGAGCCCGGCGACGACACCCGCGGCCAGGGCCGCCAGAGCGAGGAGCGTCCGGAAAGCGGAGAGGGGCGACAGCGGCGAGAGCAAGAACGCACAGCCAAGCAGACCGCCGGAGAGGAGCGCGGTCCGGCGCTCGGTAAAACCCGTCCGACAGATGGCGTCGAGATGGGAGAGCGCGACGCGAAGCTGTGAATCGTCCGCGTTTGAGAGGAACTGCTCGGCGACGAGCACCGTGCGACGACCCGGGATTCCGACGTAACTCATCCCGAGCGAGGGAGACCGCTCACTATCCAGCACGGAGACCGCGTGCGGTTCGAACTCGACGGCAGCGGACGCCGCTTCGAGGCGCTCGCGCTCCGCTTCCCCCAGTGGTCGCGTCCGGTGGGTGAACCGGACAATCTGTGGGGAAAGCAGGTACCACACTACCCGCAGCGCCGCCACTGTCGCGAGGAGCGCGGCGAGTCCGAACTGCGGCAACCAGCGGACTGTCAGCAACGGCGTCAACACGAGGGCGTAGACGAGGAGCGACCGAGCCAGCCTGCCGAGCAGTTCAGGGGCGGTGCGGTCCGTCTCGGTGGCGGTGACGATGGCGAACGCGAGCGGGACGTAACAGACGAGTATCGCCCCAGCGAGTAGCCCGGCCAAAAGGGCGGCGACGCTGACGGTCCCGATAAAACGCCAGCCGCCGGCCGGAAGGGCGACTGCGAGCCCGTCGTTGAGGGGGCCGGCGTTGCTGCCGACGAGCGCGAGGGCGGCGACCGTGGCAAAGGCCCCCAACACCGTTCCCCCAGCACTGTCCAGCATCGCCGCTGCACGCTCACTGTCGTAGCGCCGGACTCGCCGCGCGTAGAGCGTCGATGCGACTACCAGACTCAACAGAACGAGAGCCCCTAGTGTGAGAGAGAGTGGACTCATCAGCAGTTTCAGCTAGTGGGTCGTGAAACAAAGCATTGTGCTTCCGGGCCGGCAACCTCCCGCCTGCTGGCCGCCGCCTTGGCCGACCGCGGCCTCTTCGACCTCTCGTTTTACCTGATGGCCGGGCTGACGCTGGTAGCCGGGGGACTCTTTCTGTTGTTGCCGCGTCGGGACTAGAAACGACTGGCAGCGCCAGTTGAGACGCCTGAGATGGAACCGTGGACAGACAGAAAGTCCCCCGAATGTAGCAAGCCGGGGCTTTCTGGCTGTTCGCATCGCTGGGAAGCACCACTACCGGGACGTTCTCCCTGCCAGCAGACGACGCAACCACTGTTACTAGAGGGAAAGACAGTAGGCCCGCGGCCGCGACCACCCAGTATGCGAATCGCCGTCCCCAACAAGGGCCGCTTGCACGACCCGGCGGAGGACTTGCTGGAACGGGCCGGCCTCCACATCGTCGACGGAGCCGACCGCCAACTGTACGCCGACACCGTCGACCCCGAGGTGACGGTCCTGTACGCCCGCGCCGCGGACATCCCGGAGTACGTCTCCGACGGTGCAGCGGATATCGGCATCACCGGGCTAGACCAGGTCAGAGAGTCCGAGGTCGGAAATCTCGAGGAGCTGCTGGACCTTGAGTTCGGGAGCTGTCGGCTGGTGCTTGCCGCCCCGGAGGAGGGCGACATCGAGACCGTCTACGACCTGGACGGCGGCACCGTCGCCACGGAGTTCCCCAACATCGCCCGGAACTACTTCGCCGACCTCGACGTGGACGTGGACATCGCGGAGGTCTCGGGCGCGACGGAGCTGACCCCGCACGTCGACATCGCCGACGGCATCATCGACATCACCTCGACCGGGACCACGCTGCGGATGAACCGTCTCGGGATTATCGACGAGGTGCTCTCCTCCTCGGTGCGCCTGTTCGCCCGCGAGGACGTGGCCGACGACGAGAAGGTCCAGCAGGTCCAGATGGCACTGCACTCGGTGCTGTCGGCGGAGGGGAAACGCTACCTGATGATGAACGTCCCCGAGTCGGCTCTGTCCGAAGTCAAAGACGTGCTGCCGGGGATGGGTGGCCCCACCGTCATGGACATCGCCGGCAGCGACGACGTGGCGGTCCACGCCGTCGTCGACGACAGCCGCGTCTTCGAGGTCATCAACGACCTCAAAAACGTGGGCGCCAGCGACGTGCTGGTGACCGAAATCGAGCGCCTAGTCGAGTGACGTAGGTCCGGTCCCGCTATCAGTCGTCGGCGTAACCCCCTTTATCGCGGCTGCGTGTCGTCACTGTGCCCACCCAGCCGCCACAGCGCCAGCGCGAAACCGAGCCCGAGCAGGGGAAAGACCGCGAGGCCCAGAAAGGTTCCCCGGACCCCGACGGCCGACAGCAGATAGCCCGAGATGGCCGCGCCGGCGGCGCCGACACCGAACGAGCACAGGTAGGTGTAGCCATAGGAGAGGCCGCGGTCACCCGGCGGGCTGTACTCGGCGATGGTGGCCTGGTAGAGCGGCTGGAGCGCAAAGAGGAGAAAGCCAAGCGCGGCGCTGGCCGCGAGCAGCGCCGGGACACCGGCGCCCGCGGCGGGGACGAAGCTGACGGCGACCACCGCGAGCCCCGCGAAGACGGCCACCATGCCGGTGGCCGTCGGGATGCGGTCGGTGAGCTTCCCGCCCGCGTACTGGCCGCCGATACCCACGGTCAACAGCCCCACATACAGGTACGAGGCCAGGTCGAACTCCGCGGCGAGCGGGCTGTCGGCAAACAGGCCGAGGACGTCGCCGACGGGCGGGAGGAAATTACCCAGCACGTCCGGGAGGAAGGTGAGGACCCCGCGGTAGAACAGCCCGTTGGCCATCACCACGAGCATCGCCAGCGCGAAGCCGACGGTAAAGAGCGCGCGGCTGTCGGCCAGAAACTCGCGGAGTGAGTTCGGCGGGCCGTCTGCTGCAGTGTTCGACTCACCGCCGTCGGAACGCTGTTCCGACGAGGGGCGGCTCTCGTCGCTCGCCTTCCCGCCGTCGGAACGCTGGGCACTGTCCGCCGCGCGCACCGCAGCCGTCTCGTCGAACTCCGCGGTCCGGGCGTAGGCGACGGCACCCACCGCGGGCAGGACCAGCAGGGCGGCCACGACGCGCCAGTCGGCCACCAGCAACAGGAGGGCGGTGACGAGCGGGCCCAGCGCGATACCGGCGTTGCCGGCCATCCCGTGGTAGGCGAAGCCGGTCCCCGCGCCGAGACGCCTTTCGAGATGAGCGCCAGCCCGGCGGGGTGGTAGACGCTGGCCGAGAGGCCCCACAGCCCGAGCGCGACGGCGATAACGGGGATAGCGGGCGCGACGGACAGCAGCAGGAACGAGGCCCCCATCCCGACGAGACAGAGCGTGACGAGCGTGTTCGATCCGTAGCGGTCGGTGAGCACGCCGCCGGGCAGCGCGCCCGCGCCGAAGAGGGCGTAGCCGACGGCGACGACGGTGCCAAGCGTCGCGGTCGTCACGGGGAACTCGGTGAGCCAGACGACGACGAAGATGGGGATAGAGAGCTCGTAGGTGTGGACCAGCGCGTGGGCCAGCCCGGTAAAGGAGACGATAGCGCGGTCGTTGTCGTCCATCTACACGAGACTGAAGATGTTGTTCAGCGCGAAGCCAAGCACCGCGGCGAAGGCCAGGTGGAGCGCCACGAGCGGCGCCGTCGAACTGGTCGAGAGGCGGTAGGAGAGGCTGATAGCGATGCCGTCGGCGACGAGCGTGGCGACGACGACCACGAGCACGCCGAGGCTGGGCGAGACCAGTCCCGAAGTGACCCCCCACTGCTGGAGCAGCATCGAGACGATAGCGGGGACGATGGCGGCCTTTGCCGCCAGCTGTGTCGGCGTCTCACCGATGAAGAAAGTCGCCGCCAGATGGAGGGTAACGGCGTAGAACAGCCACGTCAGCAGTAGCGTGACGATGACTGCGAGGACGCCGCCGCCCGTCAGACTCGGCGTGCCGGCCTGGAGCATACCCGACAGTTGGGCGTGCCAGCGTTTGTGCGTTGTGCTACGCGGTGGGTGGTGAACTGCCGCCGGAGCGGCCGCTCAGTCGAGCAGACCGAGCTCTTCGAGCCGCGAGACGATCTTGTCGACGGCCTCCTTGGCGTCGTCGGGCTTTTTGCCGCCGGTGATGACCAGCTTCCCGGACCCGAACAGGAGCGCCACCACGTCGGGCTCGTCGAGTCGGTAGACGAGGCCGGGGAACTGCTCGGGCTCGTACTCGATGTTCTCCAGTCCCAGCCCGATGGCGATGGCGTTGAGGTTCAGATTGCGTCCGAGGTCCGCCGAGGTGACGATGTTCTGGACGACGATTTCGGGGTCGTCGTCTACCTGGATATTCAGCTCCCGCAGCTTGTCGAAGACGATGCGCAGGCTCTGGTGGACGTCGTCTGTCGACTTCGCGCCGGTACAGACGATCTTGCCCGAACGGAAGATTAGCGCCGCGGACTTGGGGTCCTGCGTGCGATAGACGAGTCCGGGGAACTGCTCAGGGTCGTAGTCGGCACCCTCGAGGTCCATCGCCACGCTCTGAAGGTCGAGCTCCTGGCCGATACCGGTCGAGGCGACGACGTTTTCGATGTTGATGGTTTCCTTGGGGTCAACCATATCTCGACTTAAAACACGTATTTAACCTTTATAAAGGTTCATGGCATGGACTGACAGTCAACGGCCGGAAACTAACACAATCTCGACTATAAATCGTTTTAAATACGGCGAGTCGGTCGCGACGATGGCCGCGGTCGCCGACCCGCATCGTGGTCGTCCGGCCGGGACCGTGCGGCCGCCGTCTCCGGGTTCCCGACCGGGGAAGACGGACCGGCACGCTGATACCGCCGTGGGAACAGTGCTCGGGTGTGTACGTCCTCGAACTCGGCGGGCAGGACGACCCCTTCGCGCGCCGCGAGGCCGCGAGCGCCGCCAGCGACGTGACCCCGCTGGCGCCCGGCCTCGCCACCGCCCGCGGCGTCACCGACCGCGCCCGCCACCTCGCCTACACCCACCGGGCCTGTGCCCTCGTCGGCACCGCCGCCCCCGACGTCGAGAGCGCGACCGCAGTCCTCGAGGCCGCCGCCCTCGACCGCGAGGGCTCCGTCGCGGTCCGGGCCGTCGACGTGCGCGCCAGCACGGGCATCGACACCCAGCAGGCCGAGCGGGCGCTGGGCGGCGTGCTGACCGACCGCGGCTTCGCCGTCGACCTGCAGAGCGCCCGATCACACGCTCTACGCGTACTTCGCCGACCCGGCGGGCGACGAGGAGACCGATGACCCGGCCGGCGAAGCCTGCTGTGCGCTGGGCTGGCAGGCGGTCGACTCACTGCGTGATTTCGGCGGCCGCCAGCCCACCGACCGGCCGTTCTTCCAGCCCGGCAGCATGGCCCCGCTGGAGGCCCGCGCGCTGGTGAACATCGCCGGCGCCCGTCCCGACGCCACCGTCGTCGACCCGATGTGTGGCACCGGCGGCCTCCTGCTTGAGGCCGGTCTCGTCGGGGCCGACGTGGTGGGCGGCGACGCACAGGAAAAGATGGTCCGGGGCACCCGGCGGAACCTCCGGCACGTCCTCGACGGCGACGGGCATCCGGCCCCCGACCGGTATCCTGCCGCCGGCGACTGGGACTGCTTCCGCGCGGACGCCGCGCGCCTGCCACTCGCCGACGGCGCCGCCGACGCCGTGGTCTTTGACGCCCCCTACGGCCGCCAGTCCCGCATCGAGGGCGAGCTCGCACCCTCGTTTCCGGTGCGCTCGACGCGTCCCACCGAATCGCCCCCCGCTGCGTGCTGGTCGCCGACCGCGACTGGTCTGTCCTGGCGCGCGAGGCCGGCTGGACCGTCACCGACCGGTTCGAACGGCGCGTCCATCGGTCGCTGGTCAGGCACGTTCACGTTCTGGAGTGACCGTTCGTCCACTTTTTCTGGACGATTGCCCACTGTTTCGGAATGGTAACAATGTTTAAGGTTCAGGGATGGGCATCTATGCACAACTATGCCACGGTGGTCAGACCCCGCCCCCTGCGACGACGAACGGCTCTTCGAATGCCCGGACTGCGGCAAGCGGCTCTGTACCGACCGCTCGACAGTGAGCTGTGACCGGTGCGGCGTGGAGATGCAGAACCTGAGCGTGCCGCGACCGCAGTAGCTCGCCCCGAATCGAGTCCGGAGAATCCGATAGCTGACGCTGTCTCTTGCTGTCTGTGGCTCTGTCGAACCGCTATTCTCGAGACGAAATCGCGGCGAAAACCGCCTGGGAGTCCCCGTCCATCCGAGCAAGAATCGACCGTACACGCTCGCGAACGGACCCATTGGGCGTCACGAGCACCATCCCCTCGTCGGGCTGACCGTAGACGACGCTGGCCGTCTCCGGGGCCACGAGCACGGCCGGCAGCGCGGCGAGGTCCTCCTCGCCGTCGACGTCGACGAGCGTCGTATCGTCGCTATCCAGCCCCGCACGCATCGCCTCGAGCAGTTCGCGGGTGAGCGTTCCGGCCGGATTGTCGACCCCGACAGTCCGGTCGAAGCCGGTTATGGCCGCGGTCACGTCGCTGTCGACGGCCGAGCGCTTTGTCTGCTCGTCGACTAAGGCGAGGTCGGGCACCCGGCCCGCTTCGAGCAGATGATACGTGACCATATCGCCCACGGCCACGAGCGGCTCGCCGGCATCGGAAAGCAGCGCCGCTGTGTCGGTGTAGAGAGCGCCCATCGGCTCCTTGAGTTCGCTCCGGAGCGCGGCGGGGAGCGTCAGTAAAACGTCGGCCACGTTAGCGGACTTTCAGCGCGTAGCGGCCCGGTTTGGTCACTTCCATCTCGGCGGCGATATCCGACTGCTCGGGGTGAGCGATGACGACGTAGCCCGCCCAGTCTTCCGTCAGGGAGGTACCGCCACAGGCCTCACACTGGCTCTCGATTTCGGCGCCCTGGACGCGGTGACAGTCGCGACAGACGAGTCGGTCCGCCATCAGCTATCACCGGCTTCCGGCGCGCCCTCGCGTTTCTTTCGCTCCTCCTTGAGCCAGCCGTGCTTGCCCAGGCCGACCTGCTTTGCGGTGAGGCCGATCTTGGAGTCACGGGGGTTGCGCTCGTCGATACTCTTGGTGACGATGCGGGCCCGGACCGCATCACCGACACCGAGCGTGCGGTTGGACTCTCTGGACGCGAGCTGCTGGTTCTCCTCGTCGTAGGCCAGATACTCGTCGGAGATCTGGGAGACGTGGAGCAGCCCGTCGACCGGGCCGATGCCGATGAAGGCCCCGAAGTTGACGACCTCGACGACCTCCCCGTCGACGACTTCCTGCATCTGGGGGTCGAAGGTCAGGGCGTCGAACTCGGCCTCGTAGTAGACGCCGGGCTTGTTCGGCAAAACCGCGCCGTCACCGATGTCGTGGACCTCGATGACGGAGACGACGCTCCCGACGTCCTCGTCCATCCGACCCTCCAGTTTGTCCTGCAGGAGCTTCTTGACCATCCCCGGACTGACGTCCGCGAGGTGGCGCGGCGGCACTTCGACTGTATCGCGTAGGCGTACCCGTTTGTACATATTATGGTTGAGTGATACCCAGTTTGTTCCGGCCCCTTAAACTAATTACTGGAATCCCCGCGTCGAGCAGGCGGCGTTTGAGGGGTTTATCGTTCGTTACGGCGTGTGTCGCGTCCTCGCGTTCGGCGAGTTCGAGCACGGCGTCGTCGGCGTAGTCGGCCTCGGTCGCGGCGAGCGTACACCGCTCCAGGAGGTCCCGACCGACAGCAGCCGCGGTGGCCTCGTTGCCGGCGCCGTCGGCCAGTTTGTCGAGTTCCGCGCGGACCGCGTCCGGCGCGAGATACCCCCCGGCGTCGGGGAGCAATCGGTCGAGTTCGTCGAACAGCCGGACGTTACATTCGACCGGCATCATGAGTGCGTTCGTGTCGAGCACTATCATTCACGCAGTGTGCCGACGCCGATGAGTCGCCATCGGGTGCCGACACGGCGGTTGATAGCGATCTTCGCGCCGGGCTCGGCACACACCGGCCGTTTGAGCGCGACTTCACACTCGCCCCCGCGGGCGCTGGTGACCGAGCCCACGGTGGTGGCGGTGCCGATGGTGAGCATCAGCGGCTCGCCGGTCGATATCTCCTCGACCTCGCCGCCGTCGTCACCGACGATGCGTTCGAGCAGGTCGACGTCCATGACGAACTGCTCGTGGGTCGGCGGCAGGCTGCCGGGCGGACCGGCGACCTGGCCGGCCAGGGCGTCGCCCTTCGTGATCGAGGGGTCCAGACCGGTCCCGACGCCGAGCAGGCCACCGGGCGTGACCTCGTCGACGAAGTCGCCGCCGGACTGCAGCGAGCGCACGTCCGTCTCGACCGGACGCCACTCCGTCTGGCCGCCCTCTTCGACCTCGCGGCCGGGCCGGAGTTCGAGTTCGTCGTCGACCTCGAGCTCGCCCGCGACGAGCGAGCCACCGAGGACACCGCCCAACAGGTCCTCGTAGGTGGTGCCGGGCCGGTTGATGTCGAACGACCGTGCGACCATCATGCGGGCGTCCGCGTCGGGGTCCCGGTCGGGAGTTGGAATCTCCCGTTCGATGGCGTCGATGAGCAGGTCGATGTTGGCCTCCTGGCCCGCGCTGATGGGCACGACTGGCGCGCCCTCGGCGACGGTCCCCTCGACGAACTCCTGTATCTGCTCGTAGTTCTGCATCGCCCGCTCCTCGTCGACGAGGTCGACCTTGTTCTGGGCGATGACGATGTTGTCGATGCCGATGATGTCCAGCGCGGAGAGGTGCTCTTCGGTCTGGGCCTGCGGGACGGGTTCGGTCGCCGACACCACGAGGACGGCGCCGTCCATGATGGCCGCGCCCGACAGCATCGTCGCCATCAGCGTCTCGTGACCGGGGGCGTCGACGAACGACACCGTCCGGAGGTGGTCGGTGTCGACGTCGTGGTCCTCACAGCGTTCGGAAACGGTGAACGCCTCGGGCTCGTCCTCCTCGGGACAGCGACGGAAGGTGGCGTCGGCGTAGCCGAGCCGGATAGAGATTCCGCGCTTCATCTCCTCGGAGTGCTGGTCGGTCCATTCGCCGGACAGCGCCTGTACCAGGGTGGTCTTCCCGTGGTCGACGTGGCCGACGAGTCCGATGTTCACCTCCGGTTGGTTGTTTGATGTCATCTCGGGAGTAATCTTGGTGGAGATTCGCCACGTGCGACTGATAAACCTACTGTTTCGCCCCGCGGCCGGAGGCTATCTCCCGAGCTGGTCGCGGACCAGCGTCGCCAGACGACGGTACTGCTCGCGGCTGGCCCCTTTCCGGAGGTAGGCGCCGCCGCGGTCCGCGACGGCGCGTGCGATTCCGTCGTCGCGACGCTGCGTGAACACGACGAAGGGCGTGTCGGTCCCGTCCCGGTCGACCAGCGCCAGCCCGTCGAGGTCGGGCATCTCGTAGTCCGTGACGAGACAGTCGACACAGCCCTCTCGCAGCCGTCTCAGCGCGTCCGCCGGCTCGGTGGTACAGGACGTCCGCAACTCGCTGTCGATCTGTTCCAGCGACTCCGCGACGACCGCCGCCAGCGCCTGATTGTCGTCGACGACCAGCACACGATGTGACTCCCCAGCGTCCGAACTTCCAGTTCCCACTTCTACACACCCCATTCGTATGACAGTGTATACCACTGGACAATAAAGCGTCGTGAGCGTGTTCACGCGCTGAAAACGCGTCCCGGACCGGTCCACTGAGCACACGGTTTTTGTTCGTTAGGCCCGTCTCTCACCGCGTGCGTGAGTTCGGCTTCGAGCTGTCGTTGTGCGGCGCCCTCGAGGGCGACGAGCGACTGGTGAGCCGGCAGCTGGGCGGCCACGTCCACGGGCGGCGCATCCTCGACACCGTCCTCGTCGCGGGCGATATCCCGGCGCGGGCCGCCATCACCAGCGAGCGCATCCCGACGGCCGCAATCGAGTCCGACGTGGGGACGGGCCGGGCCCGGTACTGGAAAGACGCCTTCGACTGCCACCCCGACCGGGCCGAGCGGGCCGTCGAACTCGCCGTCGAGCGGGGCTTCTTCGAGCGTGAACGCCGCCGCGGTCGGACGTACGTCCGCCAGACTGCCCGCTATCCGGACTGGGTCGAGCGCGTCACGGCCGTCGAGAACAAGCCCGACCTCGACCGACCGGGCGACCTCGAGGCCCAGCTCCGGACCGACGTGTCGCTGGCGCTTGCCGACGAGGTGGTGCTTGCGACGGCCGACTACGTCACCCGCGCCCACCTCAACCGAATCCCCGACGCGGTCGGCGTCTGGCGGTTCGACCCCGACAGCGGCGAGCGCGAGGTGGTCCGGGAGCCGACCCGACTCCCGGTCGAGGAGCCGGGAATCGAACGCATCGAGGGCCACCCCGGCCGGACCGACGTCCGGGCCGTGACCGCCGCCGAGAAGCACAGTGCGCGGACGCGGCTGGCCGAACGAGCCTACGCGAAGGGGTGGCGCACGTTCGACTACCCGGCGTGTGCGCAGTGCTCGCCCGACGAAGACGGCCTCCCGTACTGCGCGTGGAAGGGCCAGCCCGTCAGAGCGAGCGAGGAGTGTGGCGCGACGTGTGGCGGGTACGAGGCCAGCGAGCCGCCGTCGGTCGACACCGACGCCCGCAGAGCCGAGCGCTCGCCGTGGGAGCCCGAGCCAGACGGCTATCGCCGCCGGCAGTCGGGACTGGACCGCTTCCAGTGATTACTCCGAGTCGCGGTCGCCGTCGTTCTCCAGACCCTCGGTGCCGCCGTCGCCGGCTTTCACCGGCGTGTAGTTCTCGAAGTTGTCGGCGGTCACCTCGGGGGCCGCCGTTTTGACCGCGTCAGCGTGACCGGTCCGGGCGCGGTAGTTCGCCGCGGCAGCGATGGCGACGCCGAGGGCGAGCCCGACGACGAGGACCCAGTCGATGTAGCCGACGGCCAGCCACAGCGCGCCGATGGCGAGCACACCGCTTGCGATAGCCGCGCCGCCTGCCTCCGCGATTCCGCGCCGTTCCATGAACGGTGTGTTCACGGCCATCGTACAAAGGTGTCCGGGCCGCCTCAGTTCATGAAGCTAGCCGTCACAGCGAGAAGCGCTCGCCGTCGACGGCGATATCGTCGGCGAAGGCCCGCTGGGCCGGGACGAAGTGAGCCGTGTGGACGATGCGGTAGTCGTCAGCGCCGATGTCGGCGGCGAAGTCCCGGGCGCCAGAGAGCGTCATGTGTTTCGTGCCGAACGTCCGCGGGACGCCGTCGGCGTCGTGGTGGGCCCCGCCCCTGGGGTGGCGCTCGCAGGCCTCGGCGTGGACGATTCCCTCGACCAGGGCCAGGTCGGCGCCCGACAGCACCGCACGCGAGCGGTCCGGAATCCCGTAACAGGTGTCCCCCGAGATAGCCAGGACGGCGCCGGTCTCGGGCTCCTCGATACGCAGCCCGTAGCACAGCAGCGGCGGGTGTTCCACGGGCACAAGTGTTACTTCGAAGCCGGCCACCTCGAAGGGCTCGTAGGGCGTCCGGGGGTGGACAGAGACGGTGTCGAGGTAGTCGTAGCGGCTTCTGATACCCTCGGCGACGCTCTCGCCGGTGACGGGGTCGGTCTCGTCGGCCGCGTACACCGGCAGGTCGTCGAACAGCCGGTAGGCATTGCCCAGCCCGTCGAGGTGGTCGAAGTGGACGTGGGTGACGATGGCGGCGTCGGGCAACGGGACCCCTTCTCGCAGGAACTGGTGGCGGAAGTCGGGGCTGACGTCGACCAGCAGCGTCTCGCCCGTCGCGTCGTTTGCCAGGTAGACCGAAAAGCGCGACCGCTCGACGCCGCCCTGGGCGTCCACGCCCCGCTCGGCCAGGCGCTCGCGCAGTGGGTCGTCCGGGTCGCGAGCCCGCTCGCAGGTGTCACAGTCACAGCCGATGGTCGGTGTGCCCGTCGTGTCGCCAGTGCCCAGCAGCGTGACCTCCATCGCCGGACACTCTCGCGGCGAAGGTCCTAATACTGCCGGCTGTAACAAACTGAAGTAATTCGCCACCCCGGGGTGGCGAACATCTTTGCGAACTTACAGCCGGCAGTATAAGTCCCGCGTTTCGGGCTCGGCCACCGAGGTCCGAGAGGTATATTTTCGGTCTCGCCGTTGGGGCCGATATGACCTTCGTCGTCCCGTTCGACGGCGCCCAGCGTACCGTCACCGCGCTCGAACGCGCCCGCGAGTTCGCCGACCCGCTCGGCGAAGACATCATCGTCGTCAGCGTGATTCCACAGCGCAACGCCGCCTACGCCCGGGAACGAGGCTGGCTCCCGGCCGGCGAGCCCTTCGATCTGGAGGCTATCGTGACGACGCTGCGCCAACAGGTCACCGATATCGCGCCCGAGGCGACCTTCGAGTACGAGCGGTGTAGCCGGAGCGTCACCGGCAACCGCATCGCCAAGCCCGTCCGCAAGGTCGCAAAGCGCAACAGCGCCGACATGGTCTTCGTCGGCTCGGACGACGCCGGCCGCCTCACGACGACGGCATCGAGCGTCGGCAACCGCATCGCCACCGACGGCTCCTACGACGTGGTGCTGGTCAGAAGTGAGTAGGCCGCTGCGGCTTCGCAGTGCTCGTGGCTCACGCCGCTCGCACTACCCGAGGGACCGCCGGTCCCTCGCTAGTCGTGGTCGTGGTCGTGCCCGCCGTCCGAGGCCGCGTCGGCGCTGTCGTCGGTGAAGTCCCCGCCCGCCACGAGCGCGTCGTGGTCGCCGTCTATCATGTCCATGTTCTTCAGGTTGTCACGCTCCTCGAAGTCCTTGATGGCGTCCTCGAGGTCGTCCTGGGTGAGCGTGGTCCGCTCCTCGGTCAGGGCCTCCAGGACTGCCTCCCGCAGCACCATCCGGAGGTCGCTGCCGGTCAGGCCCTCTGTCAGCTCCGCGAGCGTGTCCGGGTCGAATTCCGTGATGTCCATCTGCCGGGTGACGATGCGGAGGATGTCCGCGCGCATCCCCCGGTCGGGCTTGGGGAAGTTGACAATCTCGTCGAAGCGGCGCCACGCCGCGGCGTCGAGCTGGTCGGGGTGGTTCGTCGCGCCGATGAGCAGGACCTCGTCCTGAATCAGGGATATCTCGTCGATGCTCTTCAGCAGGGTGTTGACCGCGCGCTTGATGGCGGCGTGCTCGTCCGAGGAGCGAGTCTTCGCGACAAAGTCGAACTCGTCCATAAAGAGGATACAGGGCGAGAGCCGCTTTGCGACCTCGAAGACCTTCTCGACGTTTTTCGCCGTCTCGCCGAGATACTGGCTGGTAATCATCGACAGTTTCACCTCGACGAAGGGGAGGTCGAGGTCGTGAGCCAGCGCGCGGGCGACGGAGGTCTTGCCGGTGCCCGGCGGGCCGACAAACAGCAGTTTCCCGATTTCGCGCAGGCCGATGCGGGCCAGGTAGTCGCGGTGTTCGATGGCCTTCACTATCTTCTGAATCTCGCCTTCCTGGTCGGGGGTCAGGACGAGGTCGTTGAGCGTCGTCTCGACCTCCGCGGGGGCGCGGACGTCGACGAGGTCGAGCATCTCCTCGTCGTCCTCGTCCTCGCTGTCGAAGGCCTCCTCCAGCATCGCGTCGATAAAGGCGCGGTCGGCCCGCGCCGGTCGATTGCCCTCGCGGGCGGCGTCGTAGTCCACGTCGTAGTCGTCGCCGTACTCGGCCGCGAGCACCGGGTTCGACTCGATGGTACTGGCGTCGGCCCGTTCCAGGAACCACTCCTCGGCGAGGTCCCGGTCGGTAAAGGAGATAGTCCCTGAGAAGTCGTCACGGTCAGTGAACATCAGCCCCGAGACCGCCTGCCACGGCCGCTCGACGCCGGTGGCCTCCCGCGCCGTCGAGGTCGTCGCCGACAGGGGGCGCTCGATGTCCCCGTCGGTCCAGAACACCGTTCGGTAGGCCGGCGGCAGGTCGTCGGGGTCGAGGTCTCGCCGCTCGCTGTAGATAGTCGTCGTCAGCAAGAACTCCACGACGTCCAGTTCCGGATTGCTCATTCCCACGCAGTTTACCTCGGGACGGTCATAAGTGACTCGAAGCGAGTCGAGCCCCATTCGCGTGGCGGGAATCGCCGAACCACTTATTCGCGGCTGCGCCGAAGTTCCATTCGTATGACAGTTGAGGAGATACAGCTCACGGAGATGGACGACGACGCCATCAGGGCGTTCCTGGCGAATCGGAAGATGGGGGTGCTTGGCCTCCCGACCGACGGGGTTCCGTACCTGCTCCCGATGTCCTTTGGCTACGACGACGGGGAGACGCTGTATTTCACGTTCGTCGGCGGCCCCGACAGCCGCAAGCGCGGGCTCGTCGAGGCGACCGACCGCGCGGTGTTTCTGACCTACGCCGCCGAGAGCCCCTTCAGCTGGGAGAGCGCCCTGCTGACCGGTACCGTCGACGCCATCTCTGACGACGAGTGGGACGATATCGTGCCGGTCCTGGAGGCGGCCTGGCGTCCGGACGTCATCGAGGCCGCCATGGAGACCGAGGACGTGACCGTCTATCGGTTCGCAGTCGAGGAGTGGACCGGCTACAAACACACCGGGCTCCCACCGGGATTCGACGTCGACGAGTCGGCATAACAACCCCGCGTCCGTGGCCGTGAGTTTGTGAGGGTTTAACACGACTGCGGTCGTTGTGGCGGCCATGCCAACACCGGTTATCGTCAGCGCCGTCCGCACCCCGCAAGGCAAGGAAGACGGGGCCCTCGCGGGAGTCCGCAGCGAGGACCTCTCGATTCCGCTGGTGAACGAACTGCTCTCTCGGACGGGTATCGACCCCGACGCGGTCGAGGACCTGCTGTGGGGCTGTGCCCAGCAGCGGGGCGAGCAAGGCAACAACGTGGCCCGCGTCATCTCGCTGCTATCGGACCTGGGCGAGGGCGTGCCGGGGTCGACCATCAACCGCTGGTGTGCCTCCTCGGCGGAGGCGCTGATGCGGGCCGCCGACGCTATCGCGGCGGGCCAGCGCGAGGTGCTTATCGCCGGCGGCGTCGAGTCGATGTCGAGAGTCCCGATGGGCGAGAACACCCACAACGTCCACCCCCGCCTCGCGGAGCACTACAACATCGGCGAGCTCCAGATGGGGATGACAGCCGAGAAAGTCGCCGAGGAACACGGGGTGAGTCGAGAGCGCCAGGACGAGTACGCGCTCCGGAGCCACGAACGGGCCGCCGACGCGACAGATTCGGGTCGCTTCGACGACGAACTCGTCCCCATCAACACTGACGAGGGGACCGTCACCGAGGACGAGGGTATCCGTCGGGACACCTCGCTGGAGACGCTCGCGGGCCTGCCCACGGTGTTCAAATCAGACGGGACGGTGACGCCGGGTAACGCCTCGCAGGTCTCTGACGGCGCGGCCGGACTCGTGGTCACGAGCCGCGAGTTCGCCGACGCGAACGGACTGGACGTCCTCGCCGAGATCGGTGCCCACGAGGTCGTCGGCGTCGACCCGACGGTGATGGGTATCGGCCCGGTGCCGGCGGTCCGCCAGCTCACCGAGCGGACCGGCCGGGCCACCGACGACTACGACCTCGTGGAGCTCAACGAGGCCTTCGCCGCCCAGACCGTCTACTGCCAGCGTGAACTAGGGTTCGACGACGACGCGTTCAACGTCAACGGCGGCGCCATCGCCATCGGCCACCCGCTCGGCGCCTCGGGCGCGCGCCTCCCGGTGACGCTGGTCCACGAGATGGCCCGCCGGGACGCCGAACTGGGACTGGCGACCGAATGCGTCGGCTTCGGCCAAGGTGCAGCCATCGAGTTCCATCGATAGGGGCGCCGTTCAGATACCGAGCCACTCGTCGTTGCGGACCTCGTAGCCGTTCTCCCGGCAGACCTTCGCGGCCTGCCGGCGGACCGCCCGCGAGCCGGGGAGTTTGCCTTTCTCGTCAATTTGCTCGACGACCCAGTCCGCGACGGCGCCGATACCCTCGTCCTCGTCGACGGCGTCGATGTCCCTGAGTTCGCGGAAGGTCCGCTCGTAGGCCTCCCGCTGGGAGTCCCGCAGCCGGTCGTTCGAGATAGCCGCGTTGGCCTCGATGAGACGCTTCATCGCGCTGGCGATGGTGGGCCGACGGAGCCGTTGCTGGACCGCCTGGGGGTCCGCGAACGTCTCGGTCTCGGTTTCGGGAAGGAAATCCCCGATGGTCGCGGGCCCGAGCGAACGGTCCCCCACGGTCTCGACGACCTCGGCGCCTGTCGCCGGGAACGTCACTGCCGCTAACTCCGGTTCGAGTTTCTCGAGTTCGTCCGCACCTATCGGGGGTTCGGTCTCGTCGCCCCGTTCTAGCTCCGCGACGATGTCGCGCTGTCGCTGCCGTCGTTGCTCGTTGTCGGCTTGCTCGTCTCGCCCGCTCTTATTATCTGCCATCCTGAAAGTTTGGACATCCAACCAGATAACGCTGTGGTTGGGTGTGGCGACGGGGTCGAGCGAAGCGAACCAGCGTGTGGCCCCAGTGGGCTACGTCTTGGTGACCAGCTTCATGCCGTCTCGCACCGACTCCTTGCGGCCAAGCAGCGTGACCATGTCGCCCTCCTGCAGGACGTAGTCTGCGGTGGGGACCTCGGCCTCCTTGTGGTCGCCGCCGCTGACCAGGGCGATGAGACAGGCCTCGGGGAGCGTCGGGCCGACGTCGCTGACAGACTTGCCCAGCAGGTCGGGGTTCTTGACCTCCACCTCCTGGACGTCGCCGGTCCGGCCCACGTCGGTCATCCAGTGGGCGATGGCGGGGCGTTCGATCTGGTTGTCGATGGCCCACGCCGTCGCCATCGCCGAGGAGATGGTCCGCACCCCGAGGTCCTCGAAGGCCTCGACGTTGTCGGGGTTGTTCGCCCGGGCGATGATTCGGTCGATGTCGAACTTCGAGTTCGCCAGCTGGGCGACCAGCAGGTTCGCGTCGTCGTCGCCGGTCGCGGCCACGACGGTCTTTGCGTTCTCTGCCCCGGCCGACCGGAGCACGTCCGTGTCCGTCCCGTTGCCCGCCTTCACGCTGAACCCGTCGTTTCGGGTGAGTTCGACGACCTGTTCGTCCTCCTCGATGATGACGACGTTCTCGCCTCTGTCTTCGAGGCGCGTGGCGAGCGCTCGGCCCACCTGTCCGCCGCCGACGATGATTACTCGCATTGGTATCACGTCCAGTTTCTCCGCGATATGTCGGGCGAGACCGCCCTCGAAGACCGCCGTCAGCAAGATAGTGAGAAAGACCACGCCCAGCAGTATGCTCGCTTGCTCGGCCAGTACTGGGTTGTTCAGCTCCTCGGCGGCGATTCGGAGCTCGACCGCAAAGAGCGTCGCGACCGAGGCCGGGATGATACCCCGCGGGCCGACGAAGCTCATGAACACGCGCTCCTCCCGCGTAAAGCGGTCGCCCATCGTCGAGATGAACACGAGAATCGGCCGGAGGACCAGCGCGACGACGGCCACGACGGCCAGTCCCGGGAGCCCCAGCCCGACGAGTACGTCTATCTCGAGCAGCGCCGCTAGCGCGATGAAGACGAAAGACAGCACGAGCAAGGTGATGTCGCCCTTGAAGTCCTCGATATCGGCCTCGTAGGGGATATCGGCGTTCCCCAGCAGGAACCCGGCCACGGCGACGGCGGCGACGCCGGCCTCGGTGGCCTGCCAGTTCGCGACGGCGTAGGCCACCAGCGCGCCGGCAAGCACCAGCAGTCGCGCGTTACGGGGCGCGCTGTCGGGCGAGAGGTCGATGTATCGAATCAGGTAGTAGAGGATGGCGGCGACGAGAATCCCGACGAGCAGTCCCGTGCCGAGCCGTCTGAAGAAGGCGTTCAGGAACCCCTCCGCGACGGCCTCTGGGTTGACAGTCTTGAAGAAGACGATAGCGAGGATGGCCGCGGTGACGTCGTTGATGATGCCCTCGGTCTCCAGTGCAGCCGCCACCCGGTCCCTGACCGGCACGACGTCGAGAATCGGCGTGACGACGGTCGGGCCGGTCGCGACCAGCAACGCGCCGATGGTCAGCGAGAGGTTCCACGGGACGCCGAAGGCGTACTTGACGGTGGCGGCGGTCCCCGCAAGCGCGATGAGTGCGCCGATAGTCACCAGGCGGACCGCGGCCTGTGGCGCTTCTTTGATTCGCTCTATCTTGAGATGGAACGCGCCCTCGAAGACGATGATAGCGACGGCGATGCCGACGATAGTCTGCAGACCGCTCCCGAACGTCTCTGCCGTGAGAATCTCCAGCCCGGGCTCACCCAGCGCGAGCCCGGCAGCGATGTAGAAGATAATACTTGGGACCTGAAGCCGACTCGAGAGCAGCTGCGCGATAACGCCGATCGCGATTATGCCCGCGACAAGCAATAACAGCTCCGTTGCGGCCATCGTACACGCAATCCAAGAGCGGCCGTTGTATAAGTTCCGTCATCCGGCCGCCAGTTCGGTCTCAGACGACGGTTCGGTAGTCGGGGTCTGGCTGCGGAGAGTCCGCCTCAGCTCTCCTGGCGGTCCAACATGACGAGCACACCCCGCACGTTGAGCGCGACCTCCTCGCTGGCCTTGTGCTCGCCCCAGACCGCGGGCGTCTCGACGGTCTCGACGAAGTGGTCGACGACGGCGTCGTCGTCCTCGAGTTCGGCGCGCTTCTCGCGCACTGTCTGGACCCACGCGTCCAGCTTCTCGGCGTACTCGCCGAGTCGGTCGCCCGTCGGCTCGGTGCCGAAGTGGGCGTACAGCAGCGTCTCCGGGTCGAGCTCCCGAATCGTCTCGACGTCCTCGAGCGCCCCCTCGAGGTCGAAGTTCACCGGCGGGCTGGTCACGTTGACCTCGTCGGTCGAGGGAGTGAACAGCCCCGCGGCGTCGGCCGTGAACACGCCGTCGATGGCCGGGTCGTAGAAGATGACCTGATGGGGCGCATGTCCCGGCGCGTGGTGGGCCTCGAGACGGTGGTCCCCCAGGTCGATAGCGTCGCCATCGGTGAGTTCGACGATGCGCTCCTCGGGGACCGGCTTTGGCTCGGCGTAGTACTGTACCTGGTCGCCGACGGCCTGCTTGGTCCCCTCCCACAGCCGCGTCGGGTCGACGAGGTGGGGCGCACCGATTTCGTGGACGTACACCGTCGCGTCGGGACACTCGGAGAGGAGATAGCCCACGCCGCCGGCGTGGTCGAGGTGGACGTGCGTGATAGCGATGACCTCGAGGTCCTCGGGGGCGACGCCGACCGTCTCCATCGCCTCGAGGAGGGTCTCGTAGCGAGCGCCGATGCCTGTATCGACGAGCGCCGGCCGCTCGGCGTCGACGATGTAGACGGAGCCGTACTCGGGCACGTCGTACATCCCGGTGTCGACGTAGTGGACGTCCGCACAGTCCTCGGCGTCGTACACGTCACCAATTGCCATACTAGAGCGTGACTGCCGGCGTGGAAAACGGTTGTGCTAGGGGTGGGTAGATCCGAGACAACTGTTCGTGTGACCGCGATTGACCACAGCCAGAAAGCCCCGGCACGCTAACCTCGGGGCTTTCTGGCTGTTCTGAACGGTAGCAAATCCATAGACGACGCACACAGCCATAGATGCTAGGACCGACACGCCTAATTTCCGCCCCCGAGAACCGCCGACCATGTTATCGAGACAGTTCGTCCGGGAGAACCCCGAGACGGTCCGGGACGCCATCGAGCGCAAGGGCGTCACGGGCGTGGACCTCGACGAGATTCTGGCTATCGACGAGGAGTGGCGCGAGCTGAAGGCGAAAGGCGACGGCCTGCGCCAGGAACGCAACGAGGTGTCCTCGAAGATTGGGAAGCTCAAACAGGAGGGCAAAGAGGAGGAAGCGCAGGAGGCCATTTCCCGCTCCAGCGAACTCAAAGCAGAGCTCCAGGACGTCGAGGAGCGGGCCGACGAACTGGAGTCCCAGCTCGAGGACGCGCTGCTCGAGATTCCGAACGTCCCCCACGAGTCGGTGCCGACGGGCGAGGACGAGAGCGACAACGTCGAGCGCTACCGCGAGGGCTTTTCGGACCTGCGTGAACTCCCCGACGACGTCGTCCCCCACTACGACCTCGGGGAGGAACTCGACATCCTCGACTTCGAGCGCGGGGCGAAAGTCAGCGGCGGCGGCTTCCAGTTCGTCAAGGGCGAGGGCGCCCGGCTGGAACACGCCCTGGTCCAGTTCATGCTCGACCTCCACCGCGAGCAGGGGTACGCCGATATTCTGCCGCCCATCCCGGTCAACTCCGCGTCGATGGAGGGGACGGGGCAGCTCCCCAAATTCGACGAGGACGCCTACCGCGTCGGCGCCCGGCAGGACGACGACATCGACGAGGATGACCTGTGGTTGCTGCCGACGGCGGAGGTCCCGGTGACGAATATGTACCGCGACGAGATTCTGCTCGACGACGACCTCCCCGTCAAACACCAGGCGTTCTCGCCGAACTTCCGCCGGGAGGCCGGCGAACACGGTACCGAGACCCGCGGATACGTCCGCGTCCACCAGTTCCACAAGGTCGAACTCGTCAACTTCGTCCGGCCCGAGGACAGCTACGACCGGCTGGAGTCGCTGCTCGAGGAAGCAGCTTCGGTGCTCGACGAACTCGGGCTGCCCTACCGCGTGCTCGATATGTGTACCGGTGACATGGGCTTCACCCAGGCCAAGAAGTACGACATCGAGGTGTGGGCACCGGGCGACGACATGGAGGAGGGCCCCGACGTGGGCGGTCGCTGGCTGGAGGTCTCTTCGGTGTCGAACTTCGAGGACTTCCAGGCCCGGCGCGCGGGGCTTCGCTACCGACCGGAGCGCCACGAGTCCGCGGACTACCTCCACACGCTGAACGGCTCCGGGCTCGCGGTCCCTCGCGTGATGGTCGCCATCCTGGAGTACTATCAGAACGAGGACGGCACCGTCACCGTCCCCGAAGCACTGCGGCCCTACATGGGCGGTCAAGAAGCCATCGAGGGGTCGGCGCCCATCGGCGAGAGCGCCGTCGGCGCGGGCGAGCGGGACTAGTCGCTCGCGACCGCGTTCGCACACAGATAGCGGACCTGCGGGAGCGTCGCCGGCGGGAGCGCGCCGGGCTCGGCCCACTGGGCCTCGAAGACCCCCTCGGCGGGGTTGGGCGCCGGCTCGGTGAGCAGGTCACAGTCGAAGACCGTGTACACCGACACCGACGCCGCCAGGCTGTCGTGGGCGTACCAGAACGTCGAGACGGGCTCGTCGATACGCGCCCGACAGCCGAGCTCCTCGACCAGCTCCCGGCGCAACCCCTCCGTGGGGGTCTCGTGGGCGCAGACGCCGCCGCCGGGGAGCGTCCAGAACGGCGTGCCGTCGCTGTGGCGCTCCCTGACGAGCAGTACCGCGCGGTCGCTGGTTACGAGTGCTTTCGCCCCTGAGCGGGGCTGGTAGCGCCCGGCAACCGTCTCGGCCGTGTACTCCTGTCGCGACGTAAACCCGTTCACCATGGACACATCACTCCGGTCTGTGGGACATAGCTACTCGGTTCCTACCCGCTCGTCGGGTCGGTCGCGAGCCGTCGCCCGGTCGTGGTATGGTGTCTATACACATGATACGCAGTACCTACTGTCGCGGATGGTCCGGTATATGTCTTGTCCCGGTCAACGAGTATACGTCTCGATGCGGTCGATACGCCCGGCGGCGAACGAAAAGACGTCGACAAAGCCCACGATAGGCTCGCCGTCGGCGTCGAGCAGGCGCCCACGCACTGCGACGGTGCCGTCCGACCGGTCGCCGGACGAGGCCCCCGCTCCGTTTGGCTCACCCCCGCCCTCGCTGAACACGGTGTCGACGGGGTGGGTCGTGTCGGTCTGGGGTCGCTCCTCGCGCATAAACTGGACGAACCGCTCGCGGCCCTCGATGGTCCGGTCGGGACGGTCGTGGACGAACGCCTCGGTGAGCAAGGCACCCAACAGGTCGTAGTCGCCGCCGTCTATCGCCCGGTAGTACGCCCGCGCCTGCTCGACCGGCGCCGTCGGCGGCTCACTCATCCGAACCGGACTCCCCGTCTGACTCCTCGGCCGGGGGTATCGGCGGGCCGTCGCCGTCGATTGGGTCGGGGTCCGGTTCGGCCAGTTCGAGCTGGAGTTCCGGCCCGCCGTCGTCCGCTTCGTCACTCTCACCGGCGTCTGTTCCGTCACTCCCCCTCGCAGTTGCGTCGTCACTGCCGTCGGTCGCCATCGCCGGCGCCGAATCGGGGGCCGCTCCGTCCGACTGTTCGTCGGCCCTCACCGCCGGCCCCTCGCTCGACTCATCGGTTGGGGCCTCCTCGACTGCGACGGCAGCGTCGCCGGCCGCCCCGTCGGCCGTCTCGGCCTCGTCGCCGCCCTGGGCTGGCGCGTCCAAATCGCTCTCACCGGCCGGGTCGCTGTCTGGTGACTCGTCCATCGCGTCGGCCGGGTCCTCGCGCTCGTCCGCCGACGCTGTGTCTCCGGCCGTCGCCGGCGTGTCGCCGACAGCCGTCGCTTCCTCGGGACCACCGTCGACGGCCTCCGCCGTTTCGGCCGCCGCCGACTCGGTCTCATCGTCCGACACACCCATCGGCGGCGTGTCGACGATAGACGTCGATTCCTCGGTCAGCTCCTCGACCGAGGGTTCTGACTCGGGGTTGTTGGCGGCGAGTTCGGCCTGAATCGCAGCCAGTTCGTCGTCGTCGATGTCGTCGTCGGTCGCCGGCGCCGCGTCGGTCCCCGCTGCCGAGGCCGCCGCCTGCTCTGCGGGGTCGGCGGATTCCTCGGGGTCCGGGGCCGCGTCGGTCGGCTCGTCGTCCGCGTCGTCGATATCGAGGTCCAGGGCGGCGTCTTCGACGTCGGGCTCCGTCGGCAGGATACTGTGGTCGTCGCTCTCGGCCTTCTCCAGGTTCTCCATCTCGGGCGGCCACTCGCCGTCGGGGTCCGGGGGTTCCTCGTACTCCCGGACCGTCGCCAGCGGAACCTCCGCGTCGTCCCTGAGTTCCTGGCCCTTGCTGCCGCTCCCGCTGGAGTAGGCACTGGCCGACCGGGTCAGCCAGTCGGCGGCCTGCCACAGCGCGGTTGCCTTCTCGTTTGCCCCCTCGTAGATGGGGACCAGCGCGTCGTCGTCGACGAAGCGGACGGCGGTGTCGAACCGGTCGGCGGCCTCCTCGAACTCCTCGCGGGCCTGCTGGAAGTCGTGCTGGGCCATCACCCACTCCGTGTTCTGGAAGCTCTCCATCGCCGAGGTAAAGGAGCGGCGCCCCTCCGTGTAGTGGGCGTAGCCGACCCGATAGCGGGCGAAGGCAGTGTCGTCCCCGCCCGTCTCGGCCAGCGCGTCTTTTATCTCCTCTACGCGTGGCAGCTCGGTCATGTCGTCGGTGCTCCAGCTGTAGGTGACGGTCCCGTCGTGGTCGACGACGGCGACGGCCCGCTCTACGAGTCGCTGGCCGATGTCGTCGACGAGGCCGATGTCGTAGCGCTCGGCGACCTCGCCGTCCGTATCCGAAAGCAGCGGAATCTTGAGGTCGTAGCGCTCGGCGAACGCCCCGTGGCTGTACACCGAATCGGGGCTGATACCGAGGATAGTCACGTCCTTTTGCATCGTAAAGAGGTCGAGTTCGTCCAGGTCACAGGACTCCTCGTCGCAGGCGGGATTGAAGTCCCCGGGGTAAAAGGCGAGGATAACCACGTCGTCACCGAGATACTCGGAGAGCGCGACACGGCGCTTCGAACCGTCGACTAGCGCCGGTAGTTCGAACCCCGGAGCGTCGGCCCCCTCGGAAAGCACACACCGGTAAATGACCCGTCAGTACTTAATTGTGGCTGCCAAATCGAACGACAAAACGGCCCTCACCGCTGCCGGCCGGTCGACGGGGTACCGAGCGCCTTTTGCCCGCTGGCCCGGTACGCCCGCTGTGGAGTTACACGTTCGCTACGAGGGCGACGACGACCCAAAGAAGTGCAGCGCCCGGAAGCTCGCCCGCTTCGACCTGGCCGAGCTCCACCGGGCGACCCGCTCGACGCCGCCGGGCATCGTCTGCAACCCCTTCGCCGACCAGGCGCTCTCACCCGCCGACGCCATGGGTTCGGGCGCGCGCCACGACCGCCTGGTCGCGCTGGACTGCTCCTGGGAGACCGCCGAGCGCGAGGCCTTTGACCTCCAGGGAATCCACCGGTCGCTCCCCTTCCTCGTCGCCGGGAATCCGGTCAACTACGGCACCCCGTTCCAGCTCAACACCGTGGAGGCCTTTGCCGGCGCGCTCTGTATCCTGGGCGAGCGTGACCACGCCGAAGAAATCCTCTCGAAGTTCTCCTGGGGCCACACCTTCCTCGAACTCAACGAAGAACCCCTCGAACGGTACGCCGACTGTGCCGATTCGACCGAGGTCGTCGACGTGCAGGACGACTATCTCGTCGAGGACTAGGCGCGACCGGCCGTCGGTTCGAGCAGCCCCGCTTCGCAGTACGGACAGGCGTGTCGGGCGTGGGCTTCGAGTTCGTCGTCTA
The DNA here is from genome assembly GCF_029338235.1 of Haloarcula rara. GTDB lineage: Archaea > Halobacteriota > Halobacteria > Halobacteriales > Haloarculaceae > Haloarcula > Haloarcula rara. The sequence continues at coordinate 1,652,325 of NZ_CP119785.1, read as the reverse complement.
TCTTGGTGCCACAGGCTGGACAGTACATGGGTGGAGCTACCACGTCGCCACTAATGTAACTTCAGCTTCACTTTTCAGGGTCGACCGAAGCCGACGCCGATACCCCGCGGCTCGGCCGGCGGCGCCAGCGGACTGGCCGGCAGCCCCACGCCCGCTTCGGGGTCGTTGTAGCCGCCCGGCGCCACGTCGTTTGGGGCGTCCGGATAGCACAGCGACGCCAGCGCCTGGATGTGGTCCCGGCCGACACCGAGTTCGAACTGGCCGCCGCCGTACGGCTGGATGCCCTCGCGCTCGCAGTAGGCGATGGTGTCGAGCACGGACTCGACACTGCCACACCGGGAGGGTTTCATGTTGAGGACGCTCGGCTCGAAGGGGAGATTCTCGATGCTCTCGACGCCGGTGACGGGCACGTCCCACGTGACACGCTCCTCACGCCCATCGAAGACGGGGCGGGTCTCCTCGGTCAGATTCGGGTCCTCCAGCAGTGCCTCGGGCACGGCGTTGGCGACCCGTCGGTAGAAGTCGGCGTCGGGGTCGTTGCTCACGCGTTCGTCCTCGTACAGTCCCTTCAGGTCGAGGACGCGCACGTCGTAGTCGGCAAGCGATTCCAGCAGGCCGTCGTCCCACTCGGGCGTCGGGTCCAGCTTGAACGCGAGGTCGGCGTGAATCCGACGTAGGGCGTCGAGCCGGTCGGTCGTCGGCGGGTCGTCGCTGTCGGGGTCCGAGAGCCGCGTCGAGACGACGAAGTCGACGGGGTCGTACGCCCGCCCGAGCGCCTCGCCAAGCGACGTGTCGGCCTGTTTGAGCGACAGGTCCAGTGCCGCGCTCTCGAACCCCCAGCGGCGGTAGTGGCGAAACCGCTCTTCCTCCGGTGGGTCGGGCCACAGGTCGGCGTCGTCGAGGGCGGCCGAGAACGCCTCGACCGTATACTCGCCGGCGAGGTCGAGGTCGTGCTCGACCAGCGCGTGGTGAGCCGCGTTCGTGTAGGTCACGTCCTCGCCCCGGCCCGTCTCCCCGTTCCCCGAGAGCGTTATCGTGGTCGTCACCCGGTCGAAGCCGCTGGAGGTCGCTCGTTCGCGCAGCTCGAACGCACAGTCCTCGACGGTGAGCGGGAGGTCCGCGACGCGGTCGTACATACCGGAACGAGGTGGGCCAGCCTGAAAACCGGGCGGGTGAAAAACTCAAAGCTTAAACGCCCAGACAGGGAACCGGCAGGCATGGCCAGCTTCGAGAAAGCGTCAGACCGGATTCTGAACAAGCAGATCTGCATGCGATGTAACGCCCGCAACCCACAGCGCGCCCAGCAGTGCCGGAAATGCGGCTACGGTAACCTCCGCCCGAAGGCCAAAGAGACCCGTAGCGCGTAATTTTCTCGGTACTCGCTGTTTTCCGCTACACGGCTCACTAGGTTCACCGTCGTCGGGCGGCACAGCCGCCCGACTGCCTGCGGGACCTCCGGTCCCGCTCCGTTCCGCCTCGAGGAATCTCCCGTTGGTCGATTCCTCGCCACTACGCCGGCTGAGCGCCGAGTCTCTCCAGCCGAACGGTCGCGTGGGCGACGACGAGTTCCAGCAGCTTCCGGTCGCGCTCGTCGGTCGCCGTCCCACTCGTCTCGACCGCGACCACGACGGTGGTCGTCTCGTCGTGCTCGGTGACGACGGCCGTCAGCACGTCGCTGACCGTCTCGCCCAGGTCGACCGGCGGCGCTCGCCCGTGGGCGACCACGTCGCCCCGTGGCTCCGCCCGGACCGCCCGCGCGAGTTCCGCGACCCGCTCCGCGCCCGCAGTCCGAACCGTGTTCGAGAGTAGTTCGGCCTCGTCGTCACGCACCCGCAACACCGCGGTCTCGTCGATACCCATCAGCGAGCTGATGGCCTCGGTGATGTAGGCGGCGATGGCGTCGTCGCTGCCCGCGGTGGCGATGGCCCGACCGTAGTTGTTCACGTCCGCGGCCTTCCGGCCGAAGGCCTCGACCCGGTCGCGCTCGGTCTCGAGTTCCTGTAGCCGGCGTCGGCTCTGGGCGTCGTACAGGCCCACGAGGACGCCGGTCAGCGCGCCGACGGTGACGATGTCGACGGTGAGGAAGGCGGCCCGGTCGAGCCCGCCCATCGTCACCTGCTGGCTGAACAGCAAGAGCGCAGCGACGGCGGCGAAGGCCACCGTCGCGCCGGCGCCCCAGACGACGACCCGCGTCGCCGTCGCCTCGAAGGCGTCGTCACGGGCCAGCCAGTAGCCGGCGTAGACCAGCGCCAGCCCCATCGCGACGAAGGGGAGGGCGTCGACCGCGATGGCCACCGGAATGTCCGTCTGCTGTATCGCGTGGGTGAGCTGGATGCCGGCCAGAACGAGCCCGGCAGCGCCCAGACCCGACCCGGCGAGTGTCCGCCGATGCATGGGCTACCCTTATTTTCCGATATGTAGAAGCTTACGGCGATATCGGCGACTTACTCTGGATACTTCGGCTCGCGCCGTTCGGCCCGCGCTAGCGCTTTCTCGACGATACTGCGGACGTCGCCGTGGAAGACGCCACCGTGGCCCGAGTACATCCCCTCGACGCCGTCGGGCATCCGGTCGAGCAGCTCCCTGATGCTCTCTATCTCCCGTTCGCGGGACTGCCCGGGGCGGTCGGTCCGGCCGAACGAGCCCCCTTCGAAGGCACCGTCGTCGTGGACCACCACATCGCCCGAGAACAGGGAGTTCGACGAGACCAGCGAGACGTGGTCGTCGGCGTGGCCCGGCGTGTAGACGACCTCGCACGTCTCGTCGCCGACCAGCACCTCGTCCCCATCTTCGAGTGCGTGGTCCCGGTCGGGATGCTCGGCGTAGGCGTACAGCTCCGCGTCGAAGGCCTCGAGGACGCGCCCGAGCTCCTGGACGTGGTCGCCGTGCTGGTGGGTCAACACGACCGCGTCGACGGTGTCGGTGTGCTCGCGGATGGCGTCGACGACGCCCTCCCACCCGCCCGCGTCGACCAGCGTAGGTCGCTCGCCCAGCGCGAGGTAGGCGTTGCACGTGAACGTCTCTGCGTCGGCGGTGACGTTGTGGACCTCCATATATACCGCCAGTGGCGGGACGCGCAAGAGTGTCTAGCCCTCGACTGCTCGCTAGCAGTCAATATTCCCGCCACTCCTACTCTAACTGCTCACACCCGGAAAGCCCTCGACTGCTCGCTAGCGATTGCTTCCACAGCTACCACCGGAACTACTCACTCCCCGAAAGCCCTCGACTGCTCGCTAGCGATTGCTTCCACAGCTACCACCGGAACTACTCACTCCCCGAAAGCCCTCGACTGCTCGCTAGCGATTGCTTCCACAGCTACCACCGGAACTACTCACTCCCCGAAAGCCCTCGACTGCTCGCGGGCGCTGTGACGGATACCTCGCTTCGCTCGGTAGTGCCGCCACAGCGCCCGCCACCAGCCTCGCCCTTTCAGTCCACCAGGCAGCACCTGCCCTTCCCCGGGTCGTGCGACAGAGCGCACTCCCGGCCGCAAAGCCGTTTCATCGGCTGAGTCGGGGAAGGGCAGGCCAGCGGAGTGGAGCCTGGCGGACTGGAAGGGCGAATCCGGTCGACGCGGGTGCGCGGGCCCTATCCGAGCGCAGCGAGGATATCCCGCACAGCCGCGTCGAGCGGGTGAGGGCTTCCAAGTGCCACTGGAGAGGGCAGTAGCTATCACAGACGGTTACTAGCCGCGTCGAGCGGGTGAGGGCTTCCAAGTGCCACAGACCAGTACGGTAGCGGTTACCACGAGCAAGCACTACCTTTAGTCACGCCCCCACCGAAGCACGTCCATGCCATCAGTCACGGTCTGGAACGAGTACATCCACGAGCGCGAGGACGACGCCGTCTCCGAGGTCTACCCCGACGGCATCCACACAACCATCGCGGAGGCACTGGCCGAACGTGGCCACGACGCACGGACGGCGACACTCGAGGAGCCCGAACACGGGCTCACCGACGCGGTCCTCGACGACACCGACGTGTTGCTCTGGTGGGGCCACGCCGCCCACGACCAGGTCGACGACGCTATCGTCGACCGAGTCGTCGAGCGAGTTCAGGAAGGGATGGGCCTCGTCGTCCTCCACTCGGCCCACGCCTCGAAACCCTTCACCCGCCTGCTCGGGACGCCGTGTGACCTGACCTGGCGCGAGGGCGACGAGCGCGAGCGCCTCTGGATAACGGACCCCGGCCACCCAATCGTCGACGGACTTGGCGATTCCATCGTCATCGACGAGACGGAGACCTACGGCGAACCCTTCGGCATCCCGGAACCGGACCGCCTCGTCTTTACGTCGTGGTTCGAGGGCGGCGAGGTGTTCCGCTCGGGCTGTTGTTACCGACGCGGTCGTGGCAGCATCTTCTACTTCCGGCCGGGCCACGAGACCTACCCAATCTACCACCGCGAGGACATCCAGCGGGTGCTTGACAACGCCGTCCGCTGGGCCGCGCCGAGTGACGGTGCCGACGCCCACGGCGGGAACCGGAACGTCGACGCGCCGGAGTCGCGGTAGGCCAACGAGCGGCGACGCGCCGCGCAGCAGGCCGGCGAACGTCGACACGCGGTAGGCCGGCGTTACTCACTCGCGCGCGTGCTTCGTGCGCGCACACGCGAATGCCGTCTGCCGGTTTCGCCGAGAGATTTTTGACCCTGAACTACATAGTTGTTCATACAATGGGGTTCGGGAGCTACGACGAGTCGGAACAGGAGAACCAGGAGTATGACACAGATTTCGACGACGACGATGGGCTCGACACTGAGGGGGACGCCCATCAGGGGGACGTCGAATTCGAGTTCACCGCGTCGAACGACGAACTACTCGACCGGCTGAAAGACATCAAGGAGGACGAAAAGAAGAATACGTGAAACCGGGGCGGCGCGCACTGGGCATCGCAGCGTCGGACCGCGACCAGCGGAGTCACCTCGCCGGGGCGGTCGTCCGCGCGGACCGGGCGGTCGACGGCTTCGTCTTCGGGACCTGCACCGTCGGCGGGAGCGACGCGACGGTCGCCGTCTGCGATATGTTCGACCGACTCGACCGCGAAGACCTCGGCTATCTCTTCCTGTCCGGCATCGCGCCGGCGTGGTTCAACCTGCTCGACCTCCACGCCATCCACGACCACACCGGGCTGGCGACCCTCTCTGTCTCTTTCGAGGCCTCGCCCGGCCTCGCCGACGCGATTCGTGACGCGTTTGCTAGCGATGACACCATCGCGGACCGTCTGGCGACCTACCGCGCCCAGCCCGCCCGTCGCGAGCTGTCGGTCAACGACGACACGGTGTTCGTCCGCAGCGTCGGGCTCGAGGCGGACGAGGCCGACGCCGTCGTCCGAGCATACACGCCCACTGGTGGCCGACCGGAGCCGCTCCGCGTGGCCCGGCTCGCGGCCCGGGCGGTGGCAGTCGAGCGGGACCGTTGCGCTTGATACACCGCCGGCCCAACCGCCGGCCATGAGCAACATGGACGGGCTCACCGTGACCGAGTGCGAGCGCTGCGAGGCGCTGTGTGCGTCGCGCTCGCAGATCGTCAACGGCGTCGGCCCGGCCGACGCGGACCTGCTGTTCGTCGGCGAGGGCCCCGGCGCCAACGAGGACGAGCAGGGCGAACCGTTCGTCGGCCGCAGCGGCGACGTGCTAGACGAGACCCTGCGCGAGGTCGGGCTGGACCGGGGCGACGTGCGCATCACCAACTGTGTGCGCTGTCGCCCGCCGGAGAACCGCGACCCGCACAAGCAGGAGCTGGCGAACTGTCGAGGCTATCTGGAAACCGAAATCGAGCGCGTCGACCCCGAGCTCGTCGTCACGCTCGGGAAGGTCCCCGGCGAGCACCTACTCCAGCGGGACGTGGCCGTCACGGCCGAGGCCGGCGACGTGAGCGATATGACCGTCGACAGCGGCCCACAGCCGGTGATGATTTGCGTCCATCCGGCCGCGACGCTGTACGACCCCAGCCAGAAGGAGACGTTCAAATCGACGCTGGAGAAGGCCGCCGAATTTACTGATGGGGAGAGCGGGCAGAAGCGATTGGGCGACTATTAGGGTGAATCGCGGCGGTTAGCGAGCAGGATGCGAGTTTGAACAGCCAGAAAGCCCCCGTGCGCTCGACTCGCGCGGCTCGTTGCGCGCTTCAGTCACTCCGTTCCTTCCAGTGCTTACGTCGCCGTGCTTCGCCGAGCGCACGGCCCCTTTCAGTCCCGCCCGTAGCCGGTTGGTCAAACAGCCACGGGTGGGACTGAAAGGGGCGGCGGGCTACACGAAGGCGGACGACGTAAGCACCGCAACGAGTGAACGTAGTGAACGAGTGAGGAGCGCAGCGAGTTCTCCGAAAATCCGAGATTTTCGGGATGACGAGAGAGCTTTGCTCTCTCGAACCACCCCCGAGTGTAGCACGCCGGGGCTTTCTGGCTGTTTGCAGCGATGCTGTTAATTCTCGCTGCTAGCTGGGCTGTCGGGTTCGCAGCGGAAATCGTCCCCGAAAGAGGCACGACAACGACTAGCCGCAACACCTGTCCGAAGGGGAAGCCACTTAGCCGGGCTTGGCGTAACGCGGCGTATGAACGCCAGACAGACCACCGCAGAGGTGGTCGTCGTCGATTACGGGCTCGGGAACCTCCGGAGCGTGACCCGCGGGCTGGAGCGGGCCGGCGCCGAGGTGCGGCTTACGGCGGACCCGGCGGAGTTTGGTAGCGCCGACGGTATCGTTCTGCCCGGCGTCGGAGCCTTCTCCGAGGGGATGGACAACGCCGGCCCCTTCCGGGACGCACTCGAGGAAGAGGCCGAGGCGGGCACGCCGCTCTTTGGCATCTGCCTGGGGATGCAGATGCTGCTGACCACGAGCGAAGAGGCCGACCACGCCGGCCAGGGCGACGCCGAAGGGCTGGCGCTCGTCCCCGGCAAGAACGTCCGTTTCTCGCGCGACCAGACGGTCCCCCATATGGGCTGGAACGAACTCGACGTCCAGCGCGACCACCCGCTCGTCGACGGTATCGACGGGGACTACGCCTACTTCGTCCACTCCTACTACGCCGTCCCCGACGACGAGGAGGCGGTCGTCGCCACCACCGACTACGGGACCGACTTCGCCTCTATCGTCGCCTCAGAGGAAGGCAACGTCTTCGGCACCCAGTTCCACCCAGAGAAATCGGGCGAGACCGGGCTGCAGATTCTCCGGAACTACGTCGACTACTGCGTCGAGCAGCGGTAAGGGGGACTGTACCGCGCCGGAGGCGCGGTTTCACGCGAATCGCCATCGGCGATTCGCGCCTTTTTCGCCCACGTTTTTCAACGAGTGGTCTCCGCAGCGAACGGAGTGAGCGAGGAGGCCCGAGGCCGAAAAAGGTGGCCCGGAGAAATCGGGCGAGACCGGGCTGCAGATTCTCCGGAACTACGTCGACTACTGCGTCGAGCAGCGGTAAGGGGGACTGTACCGCGTCGGTAGCGGTCTGGGCCGAAAAACAGCGACAGAGGTGGATTCTTGTGTCGGCCGGGAGTGGCCGCGAGTATGACAGCCGACGACGAACAAGTGGGCCTCGTGACCGGTGCCGGCTCCGACATCGGTGCCGCGACGGCGCTGGCCTTCGCCGAGGCGGGGTGGACCGTCTACGCGACCGACGTCGAGACGCCGCTGCCCGAGCGGGTGAGCGAGCGCTGTCGCTGTCTCGAACTGGACGTGACCAGCGACGAGCAGTGCCAGGCCGTCGTCGACCAGATAACCGAGAGAACCGGCGGCATCGACTGTCTGGTCAACAACGCCGGCTACGCCGCGCCCGGACCCACGGAGGACGTGGCGACCGACGACGTCCGGGCGATGTTCGACGTGCTCGCCGCGGGCCCACACCGGCTCGCGAAGGCCGTACTGCCGGAGATGCGCCACAGCGGCGGCCGCATCGTCAACGTCTCCAGCATCCTCGCGAAGTGTGCGTACTCGGGACTGGGCGCGTACTGCGCCGGCAAGGCCGCCCTGTCGTCGATGACCGACGCGCTCCGGATGGAGCTTGCCGACAATCCGGCCGTCCACGTCGCGCTCGTCGAGCCCGCGTGGGGCGAGACGAACTTCGCAGAACACGCCCGCTCGAAGCTCCCGGACGAGCGGACCCCGGAGTACGACGCGACCTACGAGGCCCTCGAAGACGGCTGGCTACTCGAATGCGAGCCGCTTGCCGAGCCGCCGGAAGCGGTCGCCGAGCACGTCCTCGAGGCGGCGACCGACCCGGAGCCGCGTGCCCGATATCCGGTCGGGCCGTCCGGGAGAGTCGCCCAGTTGACCAAGTGGTTGCCGCCGCGGCTCGCCGACCCGATTCAGCTATGGTTCGGCCGGGTGAGCACGCAGCTTCGCGGGTGGGTCTGATGGTCGAAGCGGACGAGGAACACGCCGACGTGGCGCTCTCGACGGGCCAGACGGTGACGGTCCCGCTTGAGACGGCGGCGACGGTGACGGGACTACTGCTCCCCGCCGACAGCGACGCCGTCGCCGCCCTGCTCCCCGAGGACCTCGAGCCCGTTCGCGTCACGCCGAGCCGGGGTCTCGTCACGGTGCTGGCCGTCGAATACCACCGCATCGGCGACGACACCATGCGACCCTACGACGAACTCGCCGTGGTGCTTTCGGCGACGCCACAGTCGCCCGCCCGACCGCTTGCCCCGCTCGCGACCGGCGAGTACGGCGGCTACGTCCACTCGCTGCCGGTGACGACCGAGCCCGCCCGCGCACTCGGTGACGAGGTGTGGGGGCTGCCCAAGACCGTCGCGCGTATCAGCCACCACGACGAGGCGGGCCGGCGTACCACGAGCGTCGTCGAGGACGGCGACCACGTCCTCACCGTCGACATCGCCCGCCCCCGGAGCTGGCCTGCCAGTCACAGAACCACCAGCTACGCCGTCCGTGAGAGACAGCTCGAAGCGCTTCCGGTCAGTTTCGACGGCCGCGTCGGCGTCCGACCGCTCTCCAGGGACTTCGAGGTGCTGGTCGGGACCCACGACCGCTCGGCGACGCTGCGGGACCTGGACCTGGGCGACCGCTCGCTCGCACAGTTTGCCTTCGAAGGCGAGGTGACATACGGCGCCGGACAGCCGGTGGCGTGAGCGGCGGCGGTCGGCGGTTGCGGTGGCCGGGCGCGAGGGCTGCGACGGCTGTCGCAGCCGAGCGCCGACGGGGAAGGGGAGGCTGTCTGGAGGAGCATCCGACGACGAAGTCGTCGGTTCACCGAAAGACTCGCTTCGCTCGTCTTTCGAGCCCTGCGGTCGCGGTGCTCCCGCAGGACACCGGACGCGAGCGAAGTGAGCGTCCGGCCTTTTTCGCGAACGTTTTTCAAGGAGCGGTGGACGAGCGGAGCGAGTCCACCCGACGCAGAAAAAGGATCTCTAGAGGAAATCCCGGACGTCAGAGTACCACATGTCGTGGTGGTCGATGGCGTCGATGGCGTCGGCGATACGCACCGCGATAGCGTGCCAGCAGAGCTGTTCGGGGTCATCCCGGTCGAGGTTGTACTCGGCGTCGGCACAGTCACACTGGCCGTCCTCGACGATGTACTCGTCCTTGTAACCGACGACGACCATGAAGTCCCGGTACCCTTTCACGCGACTCTCACCGACGGCCTCGATGGCCCGCCGGCCCCGGTCGCCGTGGACGTCGACGATAGCCGTCACTAGGTCGGGGGTCAACTCCCCGGCGTCGGCTAATCGGGCCACCCACTCCTCGACGGCGGTCACACGCTCGCTACGGATAGCCCCGACAAAACAGCGTCGGCTCTAGGAAGAATGTGAATTGGGATTGTCCACGCAGCAGATTCGGTTCACGACAGCCAGAAAGCCCCGGTCTGCTACACTCGGGGGCCTCGCTGTGCTCCTCGTCACTCGCTACGCTCGTTCCTGCGGTGCTTGCGTCGTCCGCCTTCGTGTAGCAGACCGCCCCTTTCAGCCCCACCCATAGCCGGTTGGTCGAAGAGCGCCGGGAGGGACTAAAAGGGGCGGGACGCTCGGGGAAGGCGGGCGACGTAAGCACGCGAGCGAAGCGAGCGCGCACAACGAGCCCCCCGACCCGAGCGTCTCGGGGCTTTCTGGCTGTTCTCACTCGCTGTTGGGGCGACCTGCAGACCGTTCATGTCGGCTATGAATCCGTCGACAGCCGCTGCTGGCCCGGAAGCATCAACAGGCCGGAGTCCCTGTCTAATTCATGGCCGACGTGCCGTGGGTGGCGCTGGGGTCGTTCGCGTCGGGAGTCGGGTCGCTGTATCTGCTGGCACAGCTCCGCGAGCACTGGGAAAAGCCGGGTGCGAGGTGGTTCGTTGCGACCATCGGACTCATCACCGTCTGGTCGGCGGTCTACGGCACGGCACTGCTGACGTCGAATCCACCGGTTCGGCTCGCCCTGGAGGCGATAACGTGGGGCTGTCTCAGCTGGCTGGGTTACGTCTTCGTCGGCTTCGCGCTGGGGTACACCGGGCGGCAAGAGACGCTGGAGAGTGCGGCGTTTCGAGCAACGGCGCTCGTCCCGGCGGGCGTGACGGTGCTGGCGCTTGCGAACGGGCGGGCTGGCTTCCTGTGGACCGAAACCGTCGTGTCGACGGCCACGGCTGGGACGATCGTCAGCTACGCCATCCAGCCGCTTGGCTATCTGGCGATATTCGCGGCCATGCTGTTCGTCTCCTTCGGGACGATGCTCGTCTTCGACACCGTCCTCAGCTACGGCCCGCTGTACCGCCGGGAGGCAATCGCGGTCGGCCTGAGCCCCATCCCGCCGGGCCTTGCGGTTCTGGTGTGGGCGCTCGATATCGGGCCGGCGGTAAACCTGACGACGCTCGCGTTCCTCCCGCATCTGGTGCTGGACGCCTACGCCTTCCTCGGCAGCGATATGTTCGAGTTCCACCCCGCCACGCGCCGCGCCGGCGAGCGGGCGGCCATCGATGACATCGCGACGCCGGTGGCCATCGTCGACGTGGCGGGCCGCATCGTGAACTGCAACCCCGCCGCGGAGACGATGCTCGGGGTCGCAAAGCGGTCGGTACTGACCGAGCCACTGGACGAGCACGTCGAGGGCGACCGGTTCGTCCCCGGGGAGGACGACGACCGCTTTGGCGTCGCAAACGGCGGCCGCCGCCGGGAGTACAAGCTCCAGCAGACCGAACTCACCGACGGCGGCGGGAGCCGGCTCGGCTACACCGTCGTCTTCCAGGACATCACCGACGAGATACGCCGCGAGCGCCGTCTGGAGGTCCTGAACCGGTTCCTGCGACACAACGTCCGCAACGAGAGCGTCGTCATCCAGGCCCGTGCGGAGCTGCTCGCGGAGACGCTCGACGGCGACGAGGCCGACCACGCCGCGACCATCGAGCGGGCCGTCAACCGGCTCGTCGCCTCGGGTGACAAGGCCCGCACGCTCTCGGCGGCCGGCACTGACGACGCCGACCTCGAACCCGTCCCGGTTCGCGAGATGGTCACCGAGACCGTCGACTCGCTGTCGGCCGACAACGACGGGGCGGTGACCGTCGCGGTCCCGGACGACCTGACGGTGCGGAGCCAGCCAGTCTTGCTCGGCGTCGTCGTCGAGAACCTCGTCGAGAACGCTCTCCAGCACGGCGGCACAGCGGTGACGGTTCGGGCGGCGACCGACGGCGACGAAGCGGCCCTCTCGGTCAGCGACGACGGGCCCGGGATTCCCGACCACGAACTCGGCGTGCTTGACCGCGGCGAGGAGACGGCGCTGTCCCACGGGAGCGGCATCGGGCTCTGGCTCGTCAACTGGGCGACGACGACGCTCGGGGCCGACCTCGAATTCGACACGAGCGACGGAACGACGGTGACGGTCAGGATTCCCGTGGCTAGTGACCCGGCCGTTGCTGCTCCCGATGATGACTAGGTTGTCAACAGCCAGAAAGCCCCGGGCTGCTACACTCGGGGAGCTCGCTGTGCGCGCTCACTCCGTTCGCGTGCTTGCGTCGCTCGCCTTCGTGTAGCAGGCCACCGGGAGACCGGAGGTCGCCCGAGCTCGCGGGCGGCTGTGCCGCCCGCGAACGCCCCTTTCAGTCCCACCCGTAGCCGGTTGGTCAAACAGCGCTGGGTGGGGCTTTCTGGCTGTACGTATCGTTGTTAGTTGAACCACCCACAGAAACGGATACTCCTGGCGCACCTTCGAACGACTTACGGGCCCCCGTGAGCACGCTCAGGTATGCGCGTAAGCGAAGGGCAGGTCGCGGTGACGGTCCCCGAACAGCCCGACGCGGGGAAGGGCGCCGACGTGTTCTTCAACCCCGTCCAGGAGCTGAACCGGGACCTGACCGTGGCGACACTGCGGGCCTACCGGGAGCGAACGCCCCGCGTCGAGACGTATCTCGACGCAACCGCGGCCAGCGGCATCCGTGGGGTCCGTGCGGCGGCCGACGGCTGGGAGACGAGCCTGTGTGACGTCGACGACGACGCCGTGGCGCTCTGTCGCGAGAACCTCGACGACAACGGCCTCGACGGGACGGTCCACCACGAGAACGCCAACGTGCTCATGCACAGCGAAGCCTTCGACGTGGTGGACCTGGACCCGTTCGGGACGCCGATTCCGTTCGCCGACGCGGCCATCCAGGGCACCAAACACCTGCTCTGTGTGACCGCGACCGACACTGCGCCGCTGTGTGGCGCCCACTTCGAGAGCGGCGTCCGGAGCTACGGCGCGGTGCCCCGGAACACGGAGTTCCACGCGGAGATGGGGCTGCGAGTCCTGCTGGGAGCGATGGTCCGGACCGCCGCCCGCTACGACATCGCCGCCCGACCTATCCTTTCGCACGCCACGAGTCACTACGTCCGCACCTACCTCGAGTTCGACCACGGCGCGAAAGTGGCCAACGACTGCATCGACGAGCTGGGGCACGTCTACTACTGCCAGCGCTGTCTCTGGCGCGAGTCCGAACGGGGCCTCATCGCGGACGCCCCAGCGGCCTGCCCCCACTGCGGCGAGCACGTCCAGACCGCCGGCCCCATCTGGCTGGCCCGGAGCTGCGAGCCCGAGTTCGTCCGGTCGGTCGCCGACCACGTCACCGAGGAGATGGGGACCGCCGAGAAGGCCCGGGAGCTGTGTGGGACGCTGGCGGCCGAACTCGATACCCCGACCCACTACGACCAGCACCGCCTGTGCAAGCGCTGGGGTCGCGGTGCCGAGGCGATGGACACCTTCATCGAGAAACTGCGGGCGGCGGGCTACGAGGCATCGCGAACGCACTACAGTGGCACATCGTTCAAAACCGACGCCGACGTGGGTGAGATACGCGAGGCGACCGCGGCGTAGGCACCGTCGACGCCGGACTGTCGGCGCCGAACAGCGCGGCGACAGCCGACCGTCAGCGGTCGGCCGACCCGCTGCCCCGGTTCTGGACCGCCTCGACGAGCGAGTAGGCAAGCAGGTACATCGGCCGGAGGAAGTAGTTAAGCATCCCAGCCAGCCCGACGAGTCCGCCCAGAGCCTGGAGTTCCGCGGGCGAGGCGGTCGATTCGAAGGCGACGGCGAGCGCCGCAAGCGCGGGGGCCAGCCACAGGGTCGACAGCAGGCTGTCGACGTCGATACCCGCCACCCGTCCCATACGGGCGTCGGGCCGCGTGTAGTACAGCCCCGCTGACAGCGCGAGCAGGAGGCCGAGCAGCGGCAGCGAGCCGGGGACCCCGGCGGCGCCGAGCGCGAGCAGTATCCCGGCGGCGACGAGACACAGCGCCGTCACCTGCATCGTCCCCGTCCGTATCGCCCTCTCCATGGGCGGAGGTCGGGGTGGCGAGATATAATACCTCTGTGATAGAACGGTGTCGCGGAACCCGCACACACCGGCCGCTCGCAGTGCTATCTCGCCATCGAACATCGCTGCAGACGCGACCACACGGTCCCGTGCGGTCGATGTGTAAACTGTTTCGATTGTTACGATATATGTGCGGGCCGTTCGATAGCCGACTGTGAACCGGAACCGCACCGTCAGCGTCGGTCGGGACCTCGTCAGTGCCGTCCGGACCCAGCAGGTCTCCTTTCTCGCCGCCAGTATCGCCTACTATATGTTCGTCTCCCTGTTGCCGCTCCTGTTGCTCGCGCTCGCTATCGCCACGTTCGTCGGCGACGAGGCGTTCGCGGATCAGGTCGTCTCGGCCGTGGGTGCGGCGTTGACGCCGGAGTCGGCGCGGCTGCTCGGCAACGCGCTCACTAACGCCAGCGGGCGGGGCGGGGCGACCGCGGTGAGTCTCGTCGTGATGGTCTGGGGGGCGCTGAAGGTGTTTCGCGGCGTCGATACGGCCTTTTCGCGTATCTACGACACCCACGAGGTCGGGGGCTTTCTCGACAGCCTCGTCGACGCGGCCGCGGCGCTTGGCGGCATCGGCCTCGCCCTGGTGGGCTTTGCCGTCGTCGGCTCGCTTGGCGCCGTCTTCGGCGTCGACGTCGCACTGGGCGGGCTGGCGCTGATTCCCATCCTCGTCGTCGCCTTCCTCCCGCTGTACTACCTCTTTCCCGACACGAAGACGACGGTCCGGGGGGTACTCCCGGGCACGGTGTTCGCGGCCGTCGGGTGGACGGTGCTTGCGACCGTCTTCAGCCTCTATGCCTCCGTCGCTGGGGGGTTCCAGCTCTACGGCGTCATCGGCGGCGCCCTCCTGCTGGTGACGTGGTTCTACTTCGCCGGCCAGCTCCTGTTGCTGGGGGCGGTACTCAACGCCGTATTGAGCGGGGGAACGGACCGGCAATTACAACACGATTCCCTTCGACGGGCCAACAAAGCGATGAGCGAGGATGCCGACAGCGAGACACCCCCGCCCACCGAGAGCGGGGGGGTCGACGACCTGACCGACGAAGAGCTCGAAGAGCTACGCGAGGAGTTCGAGGCGTTCCGCGACGACGTGGAGGACCGCACACTCCACCGCGACGACGTCGAGAGCGACCTCAAGCAGTACGTCCGTCGGCGGATGCGCCGGGGGCACGCCCGCGGCTGGGGCCCCTATCTCGTCTTGCTGTACGGGACCATCATGACCCTGGGCGCGTTCTACTACCTGCAGGGCGTCTGGGCGGTGCTCGCAATGGTGGTCGTCTGGCTGTCGACGCTCGGGCTCTACGTCGTGATGGTCGTCGTCGGGCTCGGACTCCGGGTCACCGGGCTGCCGGGTATCGCCCTCGATAAGGTACGCGACTGGCGTGAATGACTCGCGGCGTCGGCGTCACGGAGCTCCTGACGGAGCTGCCGACCGCCGTCATCGTGCTCTTTGCCGTCCTCACACAGCTCGGTGATTTCTGGTTCGTCTCGACGGCGAGCCTGCTTTTGTACTGGCTGGGCTCGGCCACGCCGTGGCTGGGACGGGGCCTCACCCGCGAGCGGGGCGCGATGCTGGTCGGGCTGGTCGCTACCGCCGCCGCCGTCGGCTTCGCGCTGAAAGGCGTCTTCGCGTTTCCGCGGCCGCCCAACTCCGAGATAGTGGCCGCGGCCGCCGACCTCCCCTGGCCCGTCGAACCGTTCTACGAGTCGGTCGTCACCGGCCAGGGCTATGGCTTCCCGAGCGGGCACGCGACCACGTCGGTGCTGGTCTGGGGCGGGTTCGCGTGGGCGCTGCGGGTGGGTACCCGGCGACAGCGCTACGCCGTCGCGGCCGCGGTCGTCGCGGTCGTCTCGCTCTCGCGGCTCGTGCTGGGCGTGCACTACCTCGTCGACGTGGTCGCCGGCGCGGCCATCGCCGCCGCCACCCTCTGGCTGGTCCTGACGCGCCTGCAGACGCCGACGCGCGTGTTCGCTCTCGTGACGGTCGTGGCCCTCGTCGGCGTCGTCGCGGGCGGGCTCACCCGGGACACCGCCGGGGTGCTGGGGATGGGCGTCGGCGGGCTGGTCGCGTGGACGGCCCTCGACGGGGTGCCGGCACCGACCCGCCGGGGCGGGGTGGTCACGACCGCTCTCGGGGGCGTCTCGCTCGGAACCATCGGTCTCGTGGTGGTCACACTGTCCCCACAGGACGCCGTGGTTGGCATCCTCGCGGCCGCCGGCACCGGTATCGCGCTGTCGCTGCCGCTGGTCGGTGAGCGCGTCACGAAAAAAAGCGGTCGTGGTAGCGGCAGTTAGAACGTCTCGAGGTACTGGTCGAGTTCCCACTGGGAGACGTCGACGAGGTAGTCCTTGAACTCGGAGCGCTTGGCTTCGACGAAGTTCTCGAAGACGTGTTCGCCGAGGGCGTCGATGACGACCTCGTCCTGTTCGAGTTCGTCAACGGCCTCGCCGAGGTTCGTCGGCAGCGTGGTGATGCCGTACTCTTCGCGCTTTTCCTCGTCGAACTCGTAGATGTTCTCGCGGACCGGGTCCTCGCAGTCGAGGTCGCGCTCGATGCCGTCCAGCCCGGCGTGGATGAGCGCCGCGAAGGCGAGATACGGGTTACAGGACGGGTCGGGGAAGCGGGCCTCGATACGCGAGGCGGCCGGGGTGCGGGCGGCCGGCTTGCGGATGAGCGCCGAGCGGTTCCGGTCGGACCAGGCGACGTAGACGGGGGCCTCGTAGCCGGGGACCAGGCGCTTATAGGAGTTCACCGTCGGGTTGGTGACGGCCGTGATGGCCGGTGCGTGGTCGAGGATACCGGCGGTGAAGCTCTTTGCCGTGTCGCTGAGGTTGAACTCGTCGTCGTCGTCGTGGAACGCGTTCTCGCCGTCCTCGGTGAAAAGCGAGATGTGCGTGTGCATCCCGGAGCCGTTGATGCGCGGGATGGGCTTTGGCATGAACGTCGCGTGCAGGTCGTGTTCTGCCGCGATAGCGCGAACGACAGAGCGGAAGGTGGCGACGTTGTCGGCCGTGGTCAGGGCGTCGTCGTACGTGAAGTTGATCTCGTGCTGACCCTGGGCGACCTCGTGGTGGGAGGCTTCGATGTCGAAGCCCATGTCCTCCAGCCCGTAGATGATGTCACGTCGGACGTCGGAGGCGAGGTCCTTCGGCGCGAGGTCGAAGTAGCCACCGGCGTCGTTTGTCTTCGTGGTCGCGCGGCCCTCTTCGTCCTCCTCGAACAGGAAGAACTCCGGTTCCGGAGCGGCGTTGACCTCGTAGCCCATCTCGTTGGCGCGGTCGATGGCGCGCTTGAGGACGCCTCGCGGGTCGCCGGAGAACGGCTTCCCGGTCGAGGTGTCGATGACGTCACAGATGAGGCGAGCGCTGGAGCCCCCCTCGACGTTCTCGCGCCACGGCAGAATCTCGAACGTCGACGGGTCCGGGTCCAGACGCATGTCGGACTCCTGAATGCGGACGAAGCCGTTGATGGAGGAGCCGTCGAAGTAGATGCCCTCCGTGAATGCTTTCTCGGCCTGGTCGGCCGTAATCGAGACGTTCTTGATCGTACCGAGGATGTCGGTGAACTGGAGGCGAAGGAAGTCGACGTTCTGTTCTTCGATTTCGTCGAGTACCTCCTCTGCCTCAGCGGAAAGTTCGCTTGTCATGCTTGGACACCGGGAAGGAACACTGCTAATACTAAAACCCTGCCGTTATGCGCAAGGATTTCGGCCTGCTCGGCCGCATTTGGACATTCGTAAAATTCTAATCCCCCGCTACCGTGAGTGGATGTAATGACGTATGAAAATCTCGACCGCAAGTTAGTGAATGCACTGTTGGGCGACGGCCGTGCCAGCCTCCGAAGCCTCGGAGAAGACCTCGACGTGTCGGTGACGACCGTCTCGAACCACCTCTCGGACCTGGAAGAGGAGGGCATCATCAACGGCTACACCCCGAAGGTGGACTACGACGCGCTGGGCTACGACGTCACGGCCATCATCCAGCTCAAGGTCGAGGGGTCCTCCCTGCCCGACGTGACCGAGAGCCTCAAAGAGCACAAGCAGATGATATCGGTGTACGAGGTCACCGGCGACTACGACATTATCGCCGTCGGCAAGTTCACCGACACCGACGGGATGAACGCCCAGATCAAGGAGCTGCTCACCGACCCGGAGATCAACGAGTCCAACACCTCCGTCGTGTTGAACACCGCCAGCGAACACGAGCAGTTCGAGCTCGACCTGAAGTAAGGCACAGCGACACCGGGACGGGGCCGCAAGTCGCGAGCGGAGGGAGACACCGCCCACACAGCGGCTGCGCTGTCCGTGGCTTGGCGAGCGCGTTCCGGATCGCCGATACCTGCGACTCCGCGACCGGACAGACTGTCGGGTCGGCAGCCAGTCGACGGGCGGTATCTGCCTGCGGCGTTCTGGACGGTCGCCGTGGACCGGCCAGTGTGTGAGACAGACACGGCAACTGGCACGGAACCAACGGGTTCTTGACTGACCAGTCAGTTAGTACTGTCAATGAGCGATGGCGACGCCGCCGAGGAGATAATGTGTGCGACCTATCGCGCGCTCTGCTCGCACGGCTACGCGGACCTGACGATGCAGGACATCGCCGACGAGTCCTCAAAGAGCAAGGCCGCCCTGCACTACCACTACGACAGCAAGCACGACCTGCTGTGTGCGTTTCTCGACTACCTCTACGAGCGGTTCGTCGAACGGACGGCCGACCTCGAGGGTGACGACGCACACGAGCGGCTACTCGGCCTCGTCGACGCAGTGTTGACCGAGCGTGACAACCGCGAGGAGTTCGAGACCGCGATTCTCGAAATCCGCGCGCAAGCGCCGTACGAGGATAGGTTTCGCGACCGGCTGACACGGTTCGACGACCACCTCGTGGCCGAACTGACCGGGATTCTGGAGGCGGGCGTCGCGGACGGGACCTTCGACGCCGACGTCGACCCGGAAGACACCGCACAGTTCATCGTGACGGTGCTGACCGGTACGTCGACCCAGCGGGTCACCGCCGGCCAGCCCGTCGAGTGTAGCCAGCGGATGCTCGCCGACTACGTGGAGACGAACCTGCTGGCCGGCCCGGAGGCGCTCAGCGCATGAGCGCCCGCGAGCGCGTGAGCGCCCTGGCAGCCCGCCTCGGCGGGCTGTTCAAGGGGAAAGAGGAGCTGGAGCTGACCAGCGGCCCCATCGGGAAGCCGCTGCTGTATCTCTCCTTTCCCATCGTCATCACGAACCTCCTGCAGGTCGCCTACAACCTCGCCGACACCTTCTGGCTCGGCCAGTACAGCACGACCGCGCTGGCGGCCATCTCGTTTGCCTTCCCGATGATATTCCTGCTCATCTCGCTGGGGATGGGCCTCTCTGTCGCGGGGAGCGTGCTGGTCGCCCAGCACACCGGGGCCGAGGAACACGCCCAGGCCGAGTACGCCGCCTCCCAGACGCTGACGTTCGCGGTCGCCGGCTCCCTGTTGCTGGGGTCGGTCGGCTACTTCTTCGTCGAGGACTTCCTTCGGGTGCTGGGGGCGTCCCCGGAGGTCCTGCCGGGCGCGACGGGGTACCTGCAGGTGGTCTCGCTGGGGCTGACGACGATGTTTGGCTTCTTCGTGTTCATCTCGCTGATGCGGGGGGCCGGCGACACCATCACGCCGATGCTCGTCATGCTCGGCACCGTCATCCTGAACATCGTCATCGACCCGTTCCTCATCTTCGGCTGGGGGCCGTTCCCGGAGCTGGGCGTGGTCGGGGCCGCCGTCGCGACCATCTTCTCGCGGGGGCTGGCCTTCGCCGTCGGCATCGCCATCATGCTGCGGGGGGACCGCGGCATCCAGGTCAACCCGCGGGACATGGTGCCCGACTTCACGTACCTGAAGAAGCTACTCGCCATCGGCGTCCCGGCCTCCATCGAGGGGACCGGCCGGGCGCTGTCGGTCAACGCGATGCTGTTTATCGTCGGGACGTTCTCGGTCACCGTCGTCGCCGCCTTCGGCGTCGGCATCCGCGTGTTCTCGCTCGTGTTCATGCCCGCCATCGCGATGGACCGCGGCGTCGAGACGATGACCGGCCAGAACCTCGGGGCCGACCACCCCGACCGGGCGGGGCGGGCCAACCACTTTGCGGCGAAAGTCTCCTTCGTCCTCCTCTCTATCCTGGGCGTCGTCACCATCTTCGCCGCCCCCGCGGTGGTCAGCGTCTTCAGCGACGACCCGGAGGTCGTCCGCGTCGGCGCCGAGTTCCTCCAGTGGGTCGCGCCCACCTTCGGCTTCATCGGCATCGTCCGGGCCTACTCGGGCGGGTTCCGGGGCGCGGGCAAGACCCTCACCGCGGCGGCGCTGGCGGTGACGATGCTCGGCGTCCTTCGCCTGCCGGTCGCGTGGGTCATGTCCCGCCCCGTCGCCCTGCCGGCCTGGGCGGCCGACCCACTCTTTGCGGTCTCGGCGACGCTCGGAACGGGCGTCGTCGACGCACTGTCGTTCTCGCTGGCCGAGCAGGGTATCTGGCTCTCTTCGGCGTCTCGAACGTCGTCGCCGCGGCGCTCGCCTTCGCGTGGTTCACCCGCGGAACCTGGCGTGACGCCGACCCGCGGGCCGACCCCGACGCGGCGGTGGCCGACGACCAGACGAGCCAGCCCGCCTCCAGCACCGCGACGAGGGCAGTCACGGTGAGGACGCTCGCGACCGTCGTGACGAAGACGGTCGCACTCGTGAACTCGCCGGGGGCCAGCCCGTCGCCGACGTCGCTGAACGCGCCGACGAGAATGATAGTGGTTACGCCGGTCGGCGTCGCAAGCAGGAGGACGACCGCACGAGCCACGGTCGTGTCGCCGACGCCGACGAGTAGCACCGCCGCGCTCGCGACCAGGGGCGCGAGCAGCAGTCGCAACGCGCCCGCCGCCCCCACGGGTCGGAGCGTCCCCTCGATGTCGACGCCGGCCAGCTGAATCCCGAGGATGAGGAGCATTACGGGAATCGAGGCGTTGCCCACGAGTTCCAGGGTCTGCATCAGCGTCGACTCGACGGGCGGCACGACGCCCGCGTAGCGGGCCGAGAGCGCGACGACGACGGCGTAGACGAACGGGACGCCGAACACCCGCCGCATATCCGCGAGCGGGTCGCTCTCGCCGCCCCGGGCCGCGATGTAGATACCGACGGTGTACATCATGACGGCCTCGAGGGCGGTGACCAGCACCGCGACGCTGCGGCCGGTGGGGCCGAAGACGAAGTCCGCGAGCGGGATGCCGTAGTTGCCGGTGTTAGGGAAGACGGCGACGAGGACGAACGCGCCCAGCATCGGTTCCCGCTGGCCCGAGAGTCGGCCCACCGCCTCGCCGACGGCGAGCATCACGGCCGTAAAGAGCCCGACGGCCCCGACGACGGAGAGGATGGTCCCCCCGCCCAGTTCGGAGGTGGCCAGACTGTGGACGACGAGTGCCGGCGCGAGGACGTAGACGGTGATGGTGTTCAGGGCGTCGGCCTCGACGTCGCGGTACCGACCCAGCGCGTAGCCCACGGCCGCGACGGCGACGATGGGGAGGATGGCCGTCGCGAAGATTCCGAACAGCGACACTGGTGGGTGTCACGCGGCGAGGGCCAGAACTGTTTCGGCTCGGAGACGGGCCGACGAGGACTGTGGACCAGCCTAGTACGCTTATATCACAGACAGACCAAGCCAGAATATGACAGTCGAAGACCTCGACTCGTTCGGGATGCACCGGATGGACGACGACGACATCGAGGGGACCCTCTCGAGCCAGAGCGTCGGCGTCCTCGGCGTCCCCACCGACGGGGCGCCGATGCTTCGCCCCCTGAGTTACTGGTACGACGGCGACGACGCGCTGTATTTCATCTACGTGCTGGGTTCGGAAAGCGAGAAGGCGACCGTGACCGACCAGGCCGGCGTGGCCCAGTTTCTCGTCTACAGCGTGGAGACGACGTTCAACTGGCGCAGCGTGCTGCTGACCGGGACAATCGAGGCGGTCTCCGAGGCGGAGCGGGAAGCCCTCGAAGAGCGGATGGACATCGCTTGGCGCCCGGACCTGTTCGAACGAGCGGGCGAAGCGAGGCGCGACGCGCCTCGAAGCGAAGCGAACCGCGGAGTGGAGACAACCGCCATCTATCGGTTCGACATCCACGAGCGGGCCGGTATCAAACAGCTCGAGCTGCCGCCCGAACTCAGAGAGCCCGACTCGTCGGGCCGGATGGAGTAGGCGAGGAATCGACTGAAAGGAGATTCCTCGAAGAAGCGCAGCGGGGAGGGACCAGAGGTCCCTCAAGCAGTCGGGCGGCATGGCCGCCCGACGACGGCGAAGCCGCGAGCAGTAGCGAGGAACCGAACACAGTGAGGTTCCTCGAAGCGAACCGGAGCGGGGCCGGGGGTCCCGCAGGCAGTCGGGCGGCATGGCCGCCCGACGACGGCGAACGTCGCGAGGCCGACCAACAGGAGGCCTCGAAGCGAACCGGCGAGCGGAGTGACCCGGGGAGCGAAGTGAGTCGGAGAGCAGTGGCGAGCCGGCCGTCGCGAGTACGGCGAGGCCGGCCCTGGAAGCTAAACCGACTGGTCGTGAAATCGACATATGGTCGAGCGGTGCGGATTCGAGTGGCCGGCCGAGTGCCTTCGGGTTGAGCGGCGGGCCGACGAAGCCGCCCAGGCCGCCTGTTGTGCGCGCCCAGTTGCGGACGGGGCCGACCGCTGTCGCTGGCACGCCGGTGAGACACTACCCGAAGACAGCGACGCGGCACAGTCGGTCGACTCGGCGACCCAGCCGGCCCCGGGACGACGCGGGCCCTTTACCGAGCTGCTCGACGGGTCGGCGCTTGCCGGCTGCACACTGCGAGGGGCGGCCCTCGCCGGGACCGCCCTGCGGGGGCCGACCTGCGCGGGGCGACGCTCACCGACGCCGACCTCCGCGGGGCCTCGCTCCGGGACACCGACCTCCGCGGGGCGAACCTGGCGGGTGCGGACCTGACCGACGCCACGCTCCGGGGAGCCGACCTGCGGGAGGCGACCCTGGAAGGTGCGGACCTGACCGACGCGAACCTGCGGGAGGCGGACGTTCGCGACGCGAACTTCCGGCGCGCGACGATGGTCGAGGTGAAACTGTACCGGGCCGATATGCACAAGGCCTACCTCGGCCGGGCGGACCTGACCGACGCGAACGTCGAGAGCGCCGACCTGACGAAAGCGTATCTGGGACGGGCGGACCTGACCGGGGCGGTGCTGGGTCGGGCCACGCTGACGCGGGCGAGCCTGCAGGGCGCGGACCTGACCGACGCCTCTATCGGGCGGGCGACGCTGCGGCGGACGACGCTGTACAAGGCCGTCCTGACCGACGCGTATCTCGGCCGGACGGACCTGCGGGGCGCGAACTGCAACAGCGCCGAGCTCGACGGCGCGAACCTCGCACAGGTCGACCTCGAGGGGGCGAACCTCAGGGACGCGAACTGCGCCGGCGTGAACCTCGGCCGGGCGGAGGTGAGCGGAGCGAACCTCCGCAACGTCGACCTGACCGGGGCGAACCTGCGGGAGGCGACCCTCAGTGACAGCGTGCTCGAGGGGGCGAGCCTGGCCGGAGCCATCTGCCGGGACGCCAGATTCGAGGGCGTCCGGCTCGACGGGGCGACGCTGCACGGCGCGACGTTCCGGAACGCCGACATGGCCGACGCCAGCCTCGAAGCCACCAGCGGCGCCCGACTGACGCTCAGGGAGGCAGACCTGGCCGGCGCGACGCTGGCCGACGCCGACCTCCCCGCAGTGGACTGCTCGGGCACGGACTTGACTGACGCAGACTGTCGCGGCGCGCGGCTGGGCGGCGGCGACCTCCGCGAGAGCGTGCTGACTGACATCACCGTGAGCCAGGGGACCCGCTGTGGGGCCCAGACGAGCGCCGAAGACGCGGCCGACGACGCCGCGGCGTGGGACGCCATCGCCCGGGCCTACAACGACCTGAAAGGCGCTTACAGCGAGGCCGGACTCGTGGGGAAAGCCCGCCGACAGCACGTCCTCGAACGCCGCGCCAGGGGGTACGAGGCCCGCGCAAACGGGTCGCTCACTGGCTACGTGCAGCTGGGTGAGGGCCGGCCGAGCGTGACCCCCGGGCAGGGCAACCTCGCTGCTTACGGGGCCTATCTGGGCTCGTGGGCGTCCCGAGTGACGACCGGCTTCGGCGTCCGCCCGTTCCGTCTCACGGTGTGGATGCTCGTGCTCTTCGCCGTCGCGGCGGTGGCCTACGAACTCGACCCCGGCATCACCGAGCCCATCTACTACAGCGTGGTGACCTTCACAACGGCGCCGCCGGTCGACAGCGAACCGACGCTCCCGCTCGTCGACGCCATCGCGCTGATAGAAACGTTCGGCGGGACACTCCTCATCGTGTTACTGGGCTACATTCTGGGCAATCGGGAGCGGTTCTGATTGCCGTGGTTTGTGGAAATGGCCGGGGTCTGATACGAAAAGGTTGCAAGATACAAACTGTGTATATAGTAGGTCTACTGAGATGTATCTCTCGTGGAGCTTTCAAACAAGGCTGACAGTGCTAATTACTGTATCCTCTCCCCAACACGATTAATTAATTTGCCCCGTTTTATCATGATATGGACTGGGAGAGATGGCGACTCAACGCGGAAATTTACGGACTTAAAGCGAGAGCGAAGCTGAAGATATTATTCATGGTCGCAGGAATCGTCTTGATCTTCATAGGTGCGTACAACCTGCTCGCAGAACCGTATCTAGATACCACTCGGGTCGCAGCTGTCCCGGCAATCGGGTATGTTGGTTCGGAGGGTAGCGGCATCTTCCTGCTGGGTGACGTGGTCGCAATTGCCGCCGGAGCGGTAATCGTCTGGCTGTCCTGACCCACTTGCAACGAACTACAGCAATACTTACGACGGCATCAGACCCTGTTGATTAAAACAACCCTGTAAAGTGGTTACGCTCGATCCACAGCAGTCGGCTCTGATCAATTGGCTCCCTGTCAGCAACACGGCCGCTGAGAACGGTCCCGAGTTACAGTTGCACTGAGGCCACTACTGTCTGCACTCGGCGAATCGAAACGCAAAGAGAGAAATCGGTTAGCGAGCGGTGCGGACTGCGGTAGGGACGAGCATCCGGCGCGCGCAGCGCGCCGGTTCAACCGCAGCGCGCGGACCGCCGCGGGCCGGAGGCCCGCGAAGGGAGCACGCAGCGATTTTTCCCCACGTTTTTGCCTGAACGAGGGCCGTAGCGCCCGAGTGAAGTGTGGGAAGGCTCACGGGCTACGCCCGTTCGCCTGTTCGGCGAATCTCGTTACCTCGATTCGCCTACATCATGCCGCCCATGCCGCCGCCCATGCCGCCCATGCCGCCGCCGGGCATGCCGCCGGCGCCGCCGGGTCCGCCAGGTCCTTCGTCCTCGTCGTCGTCGCCGGAGCCACCCTTGAGGTCGCCCGCGGCGATGACGTCGTCGATGCGCAGGATCATCACGGCGGCCTCGGTGGCCGATTCGATGGCCTGGGTCTTGACACGGAGCGGCTCAACAACGCCGTCTTCCTCCATGTCGACGACCTCGCCGGTGTAGGCGTCGAGCCCGCTGGTCACGTCGCCGCCGTCGTGCTTGCTGCGCAGGTCCACGAGGGAGTCGATGGGGTCGTGGCCCGCGTTCTCGGCGAGCGTGCGCGGGATGACGTCGATGGCGTCGGCGAAGGCCTCGACGGCGAGCTGTTCGCGCCCACCGACGGAGTCGGCGTAGTCACGCAGACCGAGCGCGAGCTGGGTCTCGGGGGCACCGCCGCCGGGGAGGACCTTGCCGTCCTCCAGCGTGGCGGCGACGACGCCGAGGGAGTCCTCGATGGCGCGCTCGACCTCGTCGACGACGTGTTCGGTACCGCCGCGCAGAATCATCGTGACGGCCTTGGCGTCCTCGACGTCCTCGACGAAGATGCGCTCGTCGCCGGCGATGTCCTTCTGTGCGACGGAGCCGGCGAAGCCGAGGTCGTCGGTCTCGATGTCGTTGATGTTCGAGACGATGCGGGCGCCCGTCGACCGGGAGAGGGCCTCGATGTCGGACTTCTTGGCGCGTCGGACCGCGAGGATGCCCTCCTGGGCGAGGTAGTGCTGGGCCATGTCGTCGATGCCCTTCTGGCAGATGACGACGTCGGCGCCGGTGGCGGCGATCTGGTCGACGTACTCCTTGAGCTGTTTCTCTTCCTGGTCGAGGAACTCCTGGAGCTGGTCGGGGTCGGTGACCGAGACCTCGGTGTCGAGTTCGGTCTCGGGGACCTCGATGGCCGTGTCCAGGAGCGCGATGTCGGCGTCCTCGACGGCGAAGGGCATGTTGTCGTGGACGCGCTCCTTGTCGATGATGACGCCCTCGACGAGTTCGGACTCGTCGGTGGCGCCGCCGACCACGGTCTCGATCTGGATGTTGTCGGTGTCGACCGTGCCGTCGTCGTCGGCGACGGACTGGACCGCGCGGACGACGAGCTCGCCCAGCAGGTCCTTCGAGGACTCGGCGCCCTTGCCGGTCATCGCCGTGCCGGCGACCTTCTCTAGGGTCTCGGTGTCGTCGGCGTCGACGTCGATGGCGTTCTCCTCGAGAATCTCCTTTGCCTTCTCTGCGGCCTGGCGGTACCCCTGAGCCAGGATGGTGGCGTGGATGTCCTGGTCGAGGAGTTCCTCGGCCTTCGACAGCAGTTCACCCGAGATGACGACCGCCGTCGTCGTGCCGTCCCCGACCTCGTCCTCCTGGGTCTGGGCGACTTCGACGATCATGTTGGCCGCCGGGTGCTCGATGTCCATCTCGTCTAAGATGGTGACGCCGTCGTTCGTGACGACGACAGAGCCGGAGTTGTCGACGAGCATCTTGTCCATGCCTTTCGGACCGAGCGTGGTCCGAACGGCCTCGGCGACGGCCGTGCCCGCCGTGATGTTCATCGACTGGGCGTCCTTCCCAGATGTGCGCTGGGACTCCTCGGAGAGTACGATCATGGGCTGGTTGCCCATCTGCTGTTGAGCCATAGTCACACGATGATTGAAAGTGATTCTATATAAATGTTGTGGTGGCGAGCGTTCGACCGCTACACTGCGGTCCCGCTAGGTGGTGTGAGACGTGTTGTCGTGCCCACTTTATATAGGCCCCTGAGCGGGCGTCAGAATCGATATCGACGGGAGAAAGTCAGTAGCCCATCCCGAAGCGGCGGTGGCGCAGTTCGGGGGTGACCTGAATCCGGTCGATGTCCTGGCCGGTGCGGTACCAGACAAAGGCCGCTCGCGTGAACAGTTCGCGACACTCGATGCGGACCTCGCGGGGGTTACCGTCGGTCCGTTCGTGGATGTCCTCGATGGCCTCGCGGGTAAAGAGGTCCGGCGCCTGGCCGTTGTAGGGCTCGTCACGGAAGTACGCCAGCGAGCGGGCGATGTATTCGGCGATGTCGTCGGGCGAGAAGGGGTCGATGTGCTCGTAGTAGCGAAGGCGCGAGTCGAGCGTGCCCCGAATCTCGGCGACGCGGCGCTTCCCTTCGGGGGTGCCGGTCAGGAACAGTCGGACGCCGGCGTCGCCGGCCACCTGCAGCGGCGACAGCAGGTCGGCGGTGAGCACCTCTATCTCGTCGACGACAAGCAGCAGCGTCTTCCCGTCTTCTCGCACGCGCCCGACGATCTCGTGGACCGCCTGTTTCGCCTCCGAGGTCGCCCACGGGATGCCGTTCCTGACCTGCGAGTAGCGACCCGGATTGACCGAGTAGCCCGCCGCGTAGGCGGCCTCCAGTATCGTCTGGTACAGCGACCGGGCCGTCGTCTCACGGGGGTTGTCCAGATGTGTCACGACGAAGTCGTCGTGCTTGTCGAGGTCACGCAGGACGATTTCCCGGAAGGCGGATTTCCCGGTTCCGTAGGGACTGACGAGCCCGATATGCTGGTCCTGCAACAGCCACGACGTCACCTGATTCAGCATCTCCGTGTCGTGACGGACGTAGAGCGGTTCGGGCATATGGTCGAGCCCCGCCTCCTCGGTGAAGGGCAGGTCGGTCACGTCCTCCGGGTTCCCGCCCAGCCCCTCACCGAAGGCCAGCAGCCGGCTCTCGACCTCTTCGAGCTGGTCGAGCAAGATTCCCTCGTCCGTCGCGGCCGAGCGGTCCGCTTCCTCGTCGCGGAGCTCTTCCAGCCGGTTCATGACCTCGGTGACGGTCTGGCCACTCTCCGTCTCGGTGGTCCCGCCCTGGCCGTCGGTGTTGTTCGGCACGGTTGTCTTCCGGAGTTATTGACCGCTCGAAGGGTTATATGTTACGCCCAGAACGTGAAAAAACGCCGACGGGACGTTGCACTGTCAGTTCGGCTACGGCAGGCGGCCCAGACCGCGGCCAGCCCGTCGGCTACCCCGTGAACTGGTGGTACTCGATCTCGTTGCGCTTCATCTCGTTGTGCTTGCGTTCGAGGAACGAGTAGACCGAGCCGTGGGGCGCCCCGTCGAGCAGCATCTCGGCGGCCTCCCGCACCGCGTCGACCTGTTCCGGCCCGCCGATGATGGAGAGCGTCGAGCCGTAGATGACGACGGCGGCGCCGGTCAGCTCCTGCATCAGCTCGCGAGTCCGGCCGCCTTCGCCGATGAGCCGTCCCTTCTGGCGCCGGAGGTCGTTCTTGTTCCGGGCAGCCGCCTCGATGTCGATCATCTCGAACATCATCATGTCGTCGTCCAGCAGCGCCAGGGCGTCCTCGGGCTTGAACCCGCGGCCGATAGCCTTCACGATGTCCGGCCCCTTCAGCCCGGTCACGGGGTCGCCGACGGTATCTATCTTGACGGAGCCGTCCTCCGAGTCGATGTCGAGACGCACCTCCGCACGCTCCTCTATCTCGCGCATCGTCTCACCGCCCTCGCCGA
Source organism: Haloarcula rara (assembly GCF_029338235.1). GTDB lineage: Archaea > Halobacteriota > Halobacteria > Halobacteriales > Haloarculaceae > Haloarcula > Haloarcula rara. The sequence goes on along the minus strand of NZ_CP119785.1, from coordinate 1,623,724 downwards.
TCAGCACACCGATCCGGTCCTGCGGTATCTTCACGTGTTTCATAAGTATAGTTGCGCTTACGTGGTTCTGCCTGTTTAAGACTTCGGCGCTAGTATCGTCTGTGTGTGGGTGTGTCTGTGTGGGTACTAATCGAGCGAAAGTCGCCAGACAGTGACCTGCGAACCGGGTTGAGAACAGCCAGAAAGCCCCCGGACGCTCAGGGGCTCCGACTCGCTGCGCTCCTCGCTTCGCTGCGGTGCTTGCGTCGTCTCGCACCCTGAGCGTCCGGCCCCTTTCAGTCCCGCCCGGTCGGCTGTTCCACGGGGCGGGACTGAAAGGGGCGGCCAGTTGCACGAACCCCGACGACGAAAGCACTGGACTGAGCGAACGTAGTGAGCGAAGGAAGCGCGCAGCGAGGCGCGGGAGTGCAACTGGCCGGGGCTTTCTGGCTGTCCTGAACTGCTGTCAGGGTGGTAGCTGTAGATGGGAAGAAGACCCTGCCGGAATCAGTCATCACTAGCACCCACAGCCGACTTCCGCGCCACGTCGCGCCATTTCCCGGTCCAGAAGCGGCCCGTGTTCACCGCCGCCTTCAGGTAGAAGTCCCCGACGAGGGCGACGAAGATGGCGGGCAGTCCCAGGCCGAGGCCGGGCGCAACGGAGAGGCCGACAAGGGGCACGGTGACGACAAAGCCCGCGGGCAGCGCGAGCATCGCGACCGGCAGCCGGAAGCAGTAGCCGCCCAGGATAGTGCCATAGAGCGGCCAGCGGGTGTCGCCGGCGCCCCGGAGGCTCCCACGCATCGTCCGGGAGACGGAGAAGCCGGCGACGAGCAGGCCGAAGACGCGGACGAACTGGGCGGCGAGGCCGGGATAGGCGGTGCCAAAGAGAGAGACGATGGGGCGGGCAAAGGCGACGAGGACGGCGGCGACGGCGAGCTGAACAGCGAGGGCCACTCTGAGCGTCTGCCAGCCGTAGTCGCTCGCCGACTCCTCGTCACCCGAGCCGAGCTGCTGGCCGACGAGCGTCGACGCGGCGGTCGCGTATCCCCACGCGGGCATGAGCGCGAGCAGCATGACGCGGCGGCCGATGGCGTAGGCCGCGAGCGTCGGCGTCCCGAGCACGCCCAGAATAAAGAGGAACGGAAAGCGCGCAAAGCTCTGGAGCAGACGCATCCCCGACAGCGGCAGGGCCACCCGGACAATTTCTCGGAGCAGGCCGAGGTCAAACTGTGGCCCGCGAAGGGGCAACCGGACCGCGTAGCGACCCGAGACGAGCAGTCCGAGGAAGATGGTCGCCGCGAGCGTGTTGGCGACGGCGGTGCCCCAGGCCGCGCCGGCGATACCGAGTTCGGGGAACGGGCCGGGGCCGAAGATGAGGAGCCCATTGAGCGCGACGTTCGTCGGCAGGGTCAGCAGGCGGACGTACATGGGTGTGCGAGTGTCCGCACTGCCGGCGAGCGCCCGCGAGGCGACCATGCTCCAGAACCGCGGGGCCATCGACAGCATCACGATGGAGAGGTAGGTCGCGCCGTAGTCTATCGTCGTCGGGTCGCTCGAGAGCACGCCCACAAGGGCCTCGGGGTAGAGCCACGAGACCAGCGTCAGCGGCGCCGATAGCAGGAGCGCCAGCCACAGCGACTGCTTGACCGCCAGGTCCGCCCGGTCGGGCCGGTCGCCCCCCTGGAGCCGCGAGACGACGCTAATCGTCCCCGAGGAGACCGCAAGGGAGAGTCCGAAACCGACGAAGTAGTACTGAAAGCCCAGTTCCAGGCCGGCGATGGCCGCGTCGCCGAGCGCGATGCCGACCATCAGGAAGTCCGCGAGCCGCAGGAGGATGCGCAGGCCGCCAGTGACCATCACCGGCGCGGCCAGGTCCGTCGCCTCCGTGGCCTTGTTCCGGTCGACGAGGCCGGCGCGGGCCAGCAGCGCCGGGACGGCGCGGACGAGTCGGCGCAAGAGGGTGCCGAGCGAGCGGCGAACCATCTACTCGTGCTGGGGGCGTGACGACCGAGTGGCTTTCGACTCCCCCGCGTGCGGGCGTGGGCGCAGCCGACCTAGGGAATCAGCTGCTCGCCGTCGTCGTCGTACACCGCGATGGCGTCGACCGGACAGACCCGCGCGGCGAACTTCGCGTCGAACTCGGCGTCCTCGGGCACCTCCTGGACGAAGATGTCCTCGTCGGTCTCCTCACCGTCGACGAGGACGGCCTTGCCGGCGTCCTCGTCCCGTTCGAACCCGTCCCACTCCGCGACACACTGGAACATCCCGATGCAGGTGTCCCGGTCGTATTCGATTTTCATACCCGGGTTTCGATGGTGATAGACAAAGGCGTTGTCCTGCGCCAGTCGCGGCAGAACAGCCGCGACTGTGCCCCCCCTCGCCGCGGCAGAACAGCCGCGTACCTCGTCAGTCGGCAAGCCGGTCGAAGGCGGCCACGACCGAGCGACCCAGTATCGCCAGGGCGTTCCGGTCGGCCGAGGCAAAGTCCGTCGAACCGACCCACAGGAGCCCGTAGTCGCCGAGTGGAAACAGGAACACCGACGCGACGCCGTCGGTGAGCCGGTCCGCGTCGACGTCGTAGGACTCGACGGTCCGGACGGAGCCGGCCCGGTAGGCGGCCACCTCGACGCTGTCCGCGGGGAGTCCCCGGCCGTCGGGTGGGAAGTCGACACCGTCGTCGACCCCCGCCGCGGCGAGTTCGAGCAGGGCTCCCGCGACGTCCTCGAAGACGGCGACCGTCGGGTCCGAAAGCAGCGTGACGGCGGCGTCGACGGCCGTCTCGGCGACGGCGGGCCGGGTGTCCGCCGCGGCGAGGTCGCGGACGGCGCCGTTGAGCGCGGCGAGCTGGCGCTCGCGTCGACGTTGCTCGGTCAGGTCCCGAACGACGACCTGGACGGCGTTCCGGCCGTCGTAGACCACCGGCGTCCCGCGGCTCTCGACCTCGCGTATCTCGCCGTCGTCCCGCAGGAGCCGCCAGGCGATCCAGTCGGACTCCTCGCGGCCCTCTAACACCCGATGCATCCGCTCGCGGACGGCGTCGCGGTCGTCGGGGTGGACGTAGGACATGGCCTCGGTGCCGTGGGCCTGCGATTGGTCCTCGAAGCCGAACATCCGGACCATCGTGTCGTTGACGTAGACGATGTCCTCGCCGTAGTGGACCAGGATTGCGTGGGGCGAGGCCTCGACGAGGGTGCGGTAGCGGCCCTCGGACTCTTCGCGGGCCCGCTCGGAGCGGCGGCGGGCGACGGCGTTCTCGACGCGGTTGGCCAGCACGTCGTACTGGTCGCTGGTCGTTCGCTTCTGGAGGTAGTCGGTGACGCCGGCGCTGATGGCCTCGCTGGCTATCTCCTCGCTGCCCCGTCCCGTATAGAGGATGAAGGGGAGCGACGGCTCGCGGTCTTTGACCGCTCGCAACAGCTCCAGACCGTCCATCTCCGGCATCTCGTAGTCGCTGACGACGCAGTCGATGTCCGTCTCCGCGAGGGTATCGAGCGCCGTCGGCCCGTCGGTTGCAAAGGTCACGTCGAAGCTGTCGCGCCGGTCTTCGAGGTGGAGCCCGGTGACCTCCGCGAGGTCGGGCTGGTCGTCGACGAGCAGTATCCGAACCGTCGTGGACGCCGGCGAGTCGGGCCCACCGCCGACGTTGCTATCCATACACCCGCGAGGCCAAGCAAGGATAAAAGCGATTCGGGCAATCGATGACGAGAGTTTAAATCATCGCGGGGCCCAACCACGGACCAATGGACGTTGCGGACCTGCCGGGCGTGCCCGACTGGCTCCCCGACCACCTGCGTGACGACGGCATCGAACAGCTCTACCCGCCACAGGCCGAGGCCGTCGAATCGGGGGTGACCGAGGGACAGAACATCGTCGCGGCCATCCCGACGGCGAGTGGCAAGACACTCGTCGCCGAGCTGGCGATGCTGTCGGCCGTCGCCCGCGGCGGCAAGGCCCTCTATATCGTCCCCCTCAGAGCGCTGGCAAGCGAGAAGCAAGCCGAGTTCGAGCAGTTCGAGCAGTACGGCCACTCTGTCGGGGTCTCGACGGGCAACTACGAGTCCGACGGCGGCTGGCTCGGCGACAAGGACATCGTCGTCGCCACCAGCGAGAAGGTCGACTCGCTCGTTCGAAACGACGCACCGTGGCTGGAGGACCTGACCTGCGTCGTCAGCGACGAGGTGCACCTGGTCGACGACGGCCAGCGCGGCCCGACCCTGGAAGTGACGCTGGCCAAACTCCGCCGGCTCAACCCCGACCTACAGACGGTGGCGCTGTCGGCGACCATCGGCAACGCCGGCGAGCTCGCCGGCTGGCTCGACGCCGAACTCGTCGACTCGGACTGGCGCCCCATCGAGCTCCAGAAGGGAGTCCACTACGGGCAGGCCCTGCATCTGGAGGACGGGAGCCAGCACCGGCTGGCCGTCCAGAACAGCGAGAAGCCCACGGCCGCCATCGTCCGGGACACGCTGCAGGACGACCACGACGAGGACGGCGAGGTCACGGAGGAGGGCGGCTCGACGCTCGTGTTCGTCAACTCCCGGCGCAACGCCGAGGCCGCCGCCGGGCGGCTGGCGAGTACGGTCCGGCCGCACCTGAGCGCCGACGAGAAAGCCCAGTTAGAGGGTATCGCCGCAGAAATCCGTGACGTGAGCGACACGGAGACGAGCGACGACCTGGCCGACGCCGTGAAAGACGGCGCCGCCTTCCACCACGCCGGGCTCGCCCGCGGGCACCGCGAACTCGTCGAACAGGCGTTCCAGGACCGGCTGGTGAAGGTGGTCTGTGCCACGCCGACGCTCGCGGCCGGGGTCAACACCCTCGCGGCGCGTCGTCGTGCGGGACTGGCGCCGCTACGACGGGTCGGCGGGCGGGATGGCCCCCTCTCCGTGCTGGAGGTCCACCAGATGATGGGGCGGGCCGGCCGCCCCGGGCTGGACCCGTACGGCGAGGCCGTCCTCGTCGCCAGCAGCCACGACGAACTGGACGAGCTGTTCGAGCGGTACGTCTGGGCCGACCCCGAGCCCGTGCGCTCGAAACTCGCCGCCGAACCGGCCCTGCGGACGCACATCCTCGCGACCGTCTCCTCGGGGTTTGCCCGCTCTCGCAAAGGACTCCTCGAGTTCCTCGAACAGACGCTGTATGCCAGCCAGACCGACGAGAGCGGCCGTCTGGAGCGTGTGGTCGACGACGTGTTGACGTATCTGGAACGGAACGGCTTCTTGGAAGTAGAGGCCGGTGAACTCGATGCGACCTCGCTCGGTCACACCGTCTCGCGGCTCTACCTGGACCCGATGAGCGCCGCCGAAATCGTCGACGGCCTGGAGTACTGGGCGCGCCACGCGGGCGAGCCCGACGGGAGCGACGAGCCGGACACGCCCGAAGATGCGACGGCCGACGGCGCGTTCAGCACGGCGAGCGAACTGGCCGAGGAGCGCGAAGAAAGCGGCGATATCGACCCCGACGACATCTCGGCGCTCGGGCTCTATCACCTCGTCTCGCGCACCCCCGATATGTACCAGCTCTACCTGCGCTCGGGCGACCGCGAGGAGTACGAGATGGCGCTGTACGAACGCGAAGACGAACTGCTCGGCCCCACCCCCTCGGAGTTCGAGGACGAACGCTTCGAGGACTGGCTCTCGGCGCTCAAAACTGCTCGCCTGCTGGAGGACTGGGCCAGCGAGGTCGACGAGGAGACCATCACCGAGCGCTACGGCGTCGGCCCGGGCGACATCCGCGGGAAGGTCGAGACGGCCCAGTGGCTGCTGGGGGCCGCCGAGTCCCTGGCCGGCGAAGTGGATTCGGACGCCGCCCGCGCCATCAGCGAGGCCCGCATCCGCGTCGAACACGGGGTCCGTGAGGAGCTGGTCGATCTGGCCGGCGTCCGCGGTGTCGGTCGCAAACGCGCCCGCCGGCTGTTCGAGGCCGGCATCGGCGACCGCGCCGAGCTACGGGACGCCGCGAAACCGGTGGTGCTGGCCGCCCTGCGCGGGCGCCGGAAGACCGCCGAGAACGTCCTGGAGAACGCCGGCCACCGGGACCCCTCGATGGAGGGCGTCGAGCCCGACCCCGACGTCGAGGTGAGCGAGGCGTCGCCGCGGGACAGCGAGGAAGACGAAGATAGCGACGTCGGTGAAGACCAGTCCAGCCTGGGGGACTTCTGATGGAGGTCGTCGAGGGCCTGGCCGACATCGACGACGTGGGCGCGTTCGTCGCCGAACTGGACGACATCGGCGACGCCCACGGTGTGACGATACAGGCATTCGACGCTCGCTACGTCGTCGACCGCGCCCACCTTGCGCGGGCCGTCGACCTCGCCGGTCGGGCCCGCGAGCGCGGGGACACCATCGCCGAGGACTTCGGCGTCGAGATACTGCTGTACGCCGCCGGTCGCCGCCAGATAAACCGGGCGCTGGCGATGGGCGTCAGCGATGGCGAGTGTCCGGTCGTGGCGGTCGTCGTTGGACGTGAAACCGACGGGGAGAGTGACGAAGCGGCCGCCGCGGCCGACCTCCGCGACCAGCTTGCCCCCGCCGAGACGCTCGGCGACTACGACGAACGGCTGGTCCGGGACTTCTTCGACGTGAGCGACACCGAACTGGCCGCGACCGAGGGGACGCTGGCCGACGCCGTCCGCGAGCGAGTCGCGCTGCTCGTCGTCGAAAAGTAGCGAGAGTCTGAGCTTGTCGAAGACTCTCGAAGGCGAAGCGGGGAACGAAGTGACCCGCAGAGCAGTGGCGAGGAATCGACCGCAGGGAGATTCCTCGAAGCGAAGCGGTGACCGGAGGGAACCGCAGAGCAGTAGCCCCAGTTCGAGCGACGCCGTTTTGTCCACGCCGTGCCAGTGTCACACATGGTCGGACAGCACGGCGACGGACGGCGCCCAGCCTGGAACACGTGACCGAGCTCACCGAGCCGCTGGAAATCGGCGGCTGCACGCTGCCGAACCGCCTCTATCGCGCGCCGGTCCTTGAGTGTGCGGGCAACGGCGAGGGAGCGGTCGACACCCTCGTCTCCGAACTCAAACCGACCGCCGAGAGCGGTGTCGGCCTCGTCTTCCAGGGTGCGAGCGTCGTCACGCCCGAGGGCGGCTGTGCCGCGCCGAACATGACCCGTGTCCACGACCCCGGCTTCGTCGCCCGGCTGGAACAACTCACCGACGCGATTCATGCACACGAAGGCAAGATATTCCTCCAGCTCGCTCACGGCGGGCTGCGGAGCATGGCGACGTGGCACGCCGGCTATCGGGCACGCAATCCCGACGAGCGACAGCTGGCCGTCTCGCGGTCGCCGTGGCAACTCCGGGTACTCGACCGACTGGGGCTGATTTCGCTGACCCCGCACGTGCTCTCGACAGCGGAAGTGCGGGACCTCGCCGAGCAGTTCGGCCGCGCGGCGGGCTACGCCGTCGACGCCGGCTACGACGGTATCCACCTCTCGGCGGCGAACATGAGCCTCGTCCAGCAGTTCCTCTCGCCGTTCTACAACCGCCGGGACGACGAGTTCGCCGACGGCGTACGATTTCTCGAAGCCGTCCACGACGCCGTCCGCGAGCACGCGGGCGACGTGCCGCTGGTGACCAAGGTGCCAGCCGAGACCGTCGCACCCAGTTTCGTACGAAGGCATATATCGATGGACGAGGCGGTCGACACGGCCAAGCGGCTGGTCGATATCGGCTACGACGCCCTGGTCCCCGTCGAGGTCTCGACGTTCTGGGACATGAGCATCGTCCGTGGGGCCTATCCCGACCGGGCGTGGGCGGCCGCGGAGTTGCAGGACGACTACGCGGCGGCGTTCGGCGGCCGCTGGCGCGCGCGAGCGGTGGCGCTCCTCAACCGCCTGCAGGCCCGCCGGTTCGACCGCGAGCCCGGCTGGAACGCCGCCTTCTGTCGGCGCGTCGGCGACCGCGTCGACGTGCCGGTGTTGCTGGAAGGCGGGCTGCGGACGCGGGCCGACTGCGACCGGTGTCTGAGCGGGGATTCGGGGGACGGAGAACCGGCGGCAGACATGGTCGGGATGGCCCGCCCCTTCTACGCCGAGCCGCGACTCGGTGCCAGACTGCTGGCCGGCGAGGACGCGCTGTGTGCGAGCTGCAACAATTGCACGATTCCGCAGGTGACCGGCGAACCCGGCCGCTGTCGGACGCCGTCAGTCGTCCGGGCGAAAGGGCGACTGGAACGCGATGGTGCCTACGAGAGAAATAACTCCGACGGCGAGTGAGCCAACCGTACGGGCAGTGCTAGCCAGTATGAAGAAAGCCTCATCTGACGCGCGCCCCGACTCCAGCCAATGACTCCCCAGATTGGGTCCGAACGCGTCGAGCTGTCCGTCGACGGCGACGACGTGGACCTCCACTACAAGACCGGCGGCAGCGGGCCGCCACTCGTGTTCCTGCACGGTATCGGACTGGACGCGGCGACGGTGTCGTGGCGGCACGCGCTCCCCGCGCTGGCCCAGGAGCGGACCGTCTACGCGCCGGACCTGCCGGGCCACGGCGAGAGCGACAAACCGGACCGCGCGTACACGACCGACTATTATCTCGAGGCCGTCGAGGCGTTTCTGGACGCCGTCGACGTGGACGAGCCCGCGATAGCGGGCCTCTCGATGGGCGGGGCGCTGGCACTTGGCCACGCACTGGATGGGGGCAGCGTCGAGCGACTGGTGCTGGTCAACAGCTACGGACTGGGCGGGGACGCCTACTGGCGAACGGCCGCGAGCGGGATGTTCCAGACGCCGTTGCTGGGGAACATGGTGTGGCAGGGCGTGAGCACATTGAAACCGGCCATCAGGACCGGGCTGCGGAGCATGGGCGCGACCGAGCCCTCACAGGAGCTCGTCGACGACGTACACAGCGTCGTCGACCGCCAGACCGTGCGGGCGATGCGGCGCTGGCAGCGCAGCGAGTTCCGCCAGCGCGGGTTCCGGACCAACTACGCCGACAGACTGAGCGAGCTGTCGGTGCCGACGCTGTTGATCCACGGGAGCGAAGACCCGCTGTTTCCGCCGGCGTGGTCCCAGCAGGCGGCGACGAAACTGGCCGAGAGCGAACTGAAACTGGTGAAAAACTGCGGTCACAACCCGCCCCGGGAGCGTCCGGAGTGGTTCAACAGCGCGGTGCGGTCGTTCTGTGCGGTCTAGCTGTCCTCGGGCAGGTCGTCGATGAGGACGACGGCCTCGCCGTCGATGACGACCGTGTCGTCTTCCTTGACCCGGGTCGTGAGGCGGTACTGCTCGTCGCCCAGGTCCTCGACGATCTCACACTCGGCGGTGAGGCGGTCGCCGATGCGGACGGGGTTGTGGAACTCCAGGTCCTGGGAGAGATAGATGGTCAGTCCGGGCAGGCGCGCGAGCGCGGCGCTGATGAGACTGCCGACGAGTGTGCCGTGGGCGATGCGGCCGCGGAAGCGTGTCTGCTCGGCGAACTCGTCGTCCAGATGCAACGGGTTCGTGTCGCCGCTGGCGGCGGCGAACTGTCTGACGTCGTTCTCGGAGATGGTCTTGGTGAACTCGATGTGGTCGCCGACGCCCATCTCGCCGGGATGGTCCTCCGAGATAGTTACGTGCCACTCCGGGAGGTCCTCGTCGGGCTCGATGCGCTCTGCGGGCGCCGGGAGCTCGTCGTCGGGGTTGACGCCGAAGGCCGCAAAGGCCGCCCGGTTGGCCGCGACGACGCTGTTGAACATGTGAGAAGAGGTCTCTGTCCACGTATCGAGCAGCGGGTTGCGCAATGATTCAGAACTCATTGATAAATCGTGTTTAGGGGTCGGGCTATTAAACCTTGGTGTTAAATTCCACTCAATAGGCAGGAGACGGCTGCTACCCCCCGTCAACGGCAGTATTGATTTTAGTTAACGCACGCAGCGAGGGCGAGCGGGGCGTTCGGCACCGCTCTCTCGCCGATACCACTCAACACCATTCAATGGTAGCAGATGGTAAATCACGGAAAGTTTTAAGTCGTTGAACGGTGTAGTGGGAGGTACCGATGGCCGATGAGGACGATGGTCTGATGTGGCCCCCGATGTTCAAGGGGATGCAGCAGGCGAGCGAGAACGCGATGGAACAGCAGCAACAGATGATGAAACAGTTGTTCGCGAGCGGCGGCATGCCCAGCTTCGATATGAATCAGCTGGGTGCGATGAGCCAGATGGCGACGTTCAAGACCCGCGTCCAGAGCGGCGGACGAATCAGCATTCCCGACGCGGAGCGAGAGGCGCTCGGCATCGAGGAAGGCGACATCGTCCAGACAGTCGTCCTCCCGGTCACAAACAACACGGAGTAATACACCAATGGTAGACTACACCACCCCCGTCACGACCGCTTTCGAGATGCAGCGCGCGACTATCGAGCAGAGCCAGAAGGCCCTGGAACAGACCGTCAGCTTCCAGCAGAACGTCAACGAGGCGCTCATCGACAGCCTCGACACGCAGGAGTCGGCCCAGCGCCGCAGTGTCGAGCTCTCGAAGACCGCCTTCCACAGCTACCTCGACGCCGTCGAGGCCACCGTCCCCGGCATGGGCGGCACCATCGACGAGCTGCGTGCCACCGTCGACGAGCAGTACGACTTCCTGCTCGAGAACCACGCCGAAGTCTTCGACAACGTCGAGAGCGAGATGCTCGAGGGCGTCGAGGCCTACGACGAGATGACCGAGGACTACGTCGCCGCCGTCGACGAGCAGGTCGGTATGCTCGTCGAGGCCCACGAGGAGCTGGAGTCCCAGTCCGTCGAGGTCGCCGAGCAGTTCGGTGACCAGCTCGAAGAGGTCCAAGAGCAGGTCGAGGAGATTCAGTCGCAGGTCGAAGAAGTGCAGGCCCAGGCCGCCGACGCCGTCGAGGCGTAACTAACCAGCCGTTTTTTGTTCGCGACGACGCGAGCTACTAGTACACCAATGAGCGATACAAACCAGATGCAAGACGAGTGGACGGAGATGGTCGAGGAGATGAACGAAGCGGTCGCAGACTCGATGGAACAGAACATGGAGGCACAGGCCGCCTTCGTCGAGTCGTGGGCCGACGCTGTCGAGGACTCCATCCCCAAAGAAGACGAGATTTCCGAGGGGCTCCAGGGGTACAACCGGGCCTACGAGGAGTGGGTCGACGCCGCCGAACAGATGGTCGAACGGTCGACAGCCGCCGCCCAGGGCGAGGACGTCGACCCAGCCGAGTTCCGCGACATCTGGCTCAAGTCCGCCAACGAGGCGTTCAAGCAGGTGATGGGCACGTCGGCCTTCGCCGCGGCGAACGGCCAGCTCGTCGAGTCGATGATGGAGATGCAACAGGAGGCCGAGGAGCTGAGCCAGGACGCCATCGCCCAGATGGGCTTCCCGACCCAGGAGAACATGGACGAGGTCGCCGAGCGCCTCGTCGAAGTTGAGCGCCGTCAGCACGCGGTCGAGGAGAAGCTCGACCGCATCCTCGAAGAGCTGGAGTAACACAATGTCATCCAACCCCCTCAACCCCTTTGCGGCCGCGCTCGACTTCCAGCGCCAGGCACTGGACTCGATGACCGAAGCCGTCGAGACGTCGTCGGTCGCCGACGAGCGCCTCGACCTGATGGAGTCCGTCGAGGTCGGCCAGACGCCTTCCGAGGTCGTCTACGAGGAGAACAAGCTCGAACTCCTCCACTACGATGCCGAGGCCGCGGGCATCGAGGTCGACGAGGACGAGAAAGAGTCGGTCCCCATCCTCATCGTCTACGCCCTCATCAACCGCCCGTACATCCTCGACCTGCAGGAGGAACGCTCCGTGGTACGGCGCCTGCTCGAAGGCGGCCACGACGTCTACCTCATCGACTGGAACGAGCCATCGCGACTCGACCAGCATCTCACCCTCGACGACTACGTCAACCGCTACATCGACAACTGCGTCGACGTGGTCCGAGACCGCTCCGGCGAGGACGCCATCAACCTGCTCGGCTACTGTATGGGCGGGACGATGTCGGTGATGTACACCGCCCTCCACAAGGAGAAGGTCAACGCGCTGGGGCTGATGGCCGCCGGGCTCTGTTTCGACCAGACCGGCGGCGTCCTCGAAGAGTGGGGCGCCGGCGAGTACTACTCGCCCTCGGACGTGACCGACACCTTCGGCAACGTCCCCGCCGAGATGCTCGACGTGGGCTTTGCGCTGATGGACCCCGTCGAGAACTACGTCTCGAAGTACATCCGGTTCGCCGAGAACATGGAAAACGAGTCGTTCGTCGAGAACTTCGGCCGGATGGAGAAGTGGCTCGGCGACGGCATCGACGTCGCCGGCGAGACCTACGTCCAGTTCCTCGAGGACATCTACCAGGAGAACAAGCTATATAAGAACGAGCTCGAGGTCGGCGACGAGCACGTCGACATCGGGAACATCGACATGCCCGTCCTCCAGCTGATGGGCGAGTACGACCACCTCGTTCCCGCGGCGGCCTCGAAGCCGTTCAACGAGGTCATCCCGAGCGACGACACGGAGATAATGGAGTTCTCGACGGGCCACATCGGCCTCTCGGTCTCCTCGTCGACCCACGCCGAGCTCTGGCCCGACGTGGCCGAGTGGTACAGCGAGCGCAACCACGACGACGAAGTCGACATCGAGGTCGAGTCCCCCGACGAGGCGTCCCAGGCAGCCGTCGAAGAGGTCGCCGACGCCGCCAGCGACGCTGTCGAGGACGCCGAAGCGGACGCCGAAGACACGGCCGACGAGGCAAACTCCCAGGACGCCGTAGACGAGGCCGCTGCCGAAGACGGTGGCGAGCGCTCCTCGGACGTCGACACCGTCTCCGGCATCGGCCCGACCTACGCCGACCGCCTCCACGACGCCGGCGTCGAGACAGTCGAGGAACTGGCAGCACACGACGCCGCGGAGCTGGCCGAAATCACCAACGCGTCGCCGTCGCAGGCCCAGGACTGGCTCGACCAGCTCTGAGAAACGGTCTCTTTTCTATCTCCCGGGTGGTAGCCGGGACATGCGCGTTGCCGTTATCGGCGGCTCGACAGTTACAGACAGGGAGTACGAACAGGCCCGCGACGTGGGTCGGGTACTCGGCGAGCACGGCCACGAAGTCGTCTGTGGCGGCCTCGGCGGCGTGATGGAAGCGGTCTGTGCCGGCGCCCGCGAGACGGGCGGCCACACCATCGGTATCCTGCCAAACGAGGACCGCGCCACCGCAAACGAGTACGTCGAGACCGCTGTCGCGACGGGGATTGGCAACGCCCGGAACGTCCTCGTGGTGATGAACGGCGAGGCAGTTATTGCCGTCGACGGCAGTAGCGGGACGCTCTCGGAGATCGGGCACGCACTCGACATGGACCGTCCGGTTGCCGGCATCGGAACACATTCCCTCGAAGGTATCGAACACGTCGAGAGCGCCGAGGCCGCCGTAGAGTACGTCGAATCCGCATCAGCGGTCCAGTAGCCGGCGGAGGACGACAGCGACCGCCAGAAAACCCAGCCCGACGAGGCGAACCCGGCGCTTCGCACCCGGTTTCGGGTCGAACTCGACCCGCAGGACCCACCGGTACGCCAGCCCACCGAGCCACAGGAGCAAGCCAGGGAGGGCGAGGTGGACGAGGCCGGCAAACGCGCTGGCGACCCACAGCACCGTTCGCTCGGTGTCGGAGAGCTTCATCTGTCGAGCCAGTCGAGGAAAGTCCCTTCGAGCAGGGTCTGTTCTTGCTGACTGATGTAGGCGTTCTGCATTCCCCAGATAGCCTCGGCCAGCGGGACGTTCTCCTCGACGCGCTTGCGGACGTAGTCGTGTTTCCAGCGGGCCGGCGTCATCCGGCGGTCGACCCGCTCGCGCAGCGGTCGGAGATACTCGTGGGCGGCCTCCGTCGAGAGCCCGCGCTGTTCGAGTCCCTCGCGGGCGTGTTCGAACAGCTCGCCGTATATCTCGTCGGTCGCCGTCGTCGTCGCACCGTCGGCGGTGACCCACTCGATGTCGGCCTCGAGCCCGTCGCGGGTGGCCGCGTAGAAGTTCGCCTTCGCCGTCTCCCAGTCCTGTGACTGAATCGGGTGTTCGAAGCGGACCAGGCTCTCCATCAGCCCGGCCACGAGCGCCTCGAAGGCGATGGCGTCGTCGACGGTCGGCTGGGCGGGCAGCGGGCGGAACTCGATGCGGGCGTTGGCGGCCGACCGAGTGGGGCCCTCGAAGACTGGGCGGACCCACCGCCAGTACGAGCCGTGTTTGTGCCGGAAGTGGACGAAGTCGTCGTCGAAGCGGGTGCCCGACTGGAGCTGTCGGGGGACGATGGTGTCGTCCTCGACGATGTCGTCGATGGCGTCCTCGACGCTGTCGAAGTCGGGCGGGAAACACACCTTCGGCGGCGTCGAATCGCCCTCGGGCGGGTTCAGCACGGACTCGAAGACGCCGATTCGGTTCTCCATGTGCGCGTCGGCGACGATCTCCTCGTCTGGCGCGTCGTCGTAGAGGTCCGGCGGGAAAAAGGGCGAGTTGACCCCCAGCGCCAGCACCGGCGCGGCGATGCGCAGCGCGTAGCTGAAGTATTCGGGGAGGTCGGGAGCGTGTGGAATCTGGTAGTGGGGCTGGATGGAGGTGATGAGCGCCTCGGGCATCACCGTCTCGGCCTGCAGGGAGACGTGCGGGGCGTCGAGTTCGAACGCCGACGGGTAGTCGGTGTTGGCCATCGTGTGGTACCGCACCGCGTCAGTCATGTTCGTCCCGATGCGCACTCCTCCCTCCTCGACGCAGTCACAGAGGTAGTCCCGAGCGGTCTCGCCGTTGGGCGGGACCGTCCACATCCCGTCCGAGACCAGCCGGATCCCCTCGCTGCGAACCCGCTGCTGGGCCGGTAACAGCGACGCCTTCAGCTCGTCGCGCTGGGCGGCCAGCCCGTGGGAGTTCAGCGGCTGCGGGCTGGTCTGCATCTCCGCGTTGTGCAGTCCCAGCTCCTTCTCGAAGCCGATGAGCTCCAGCAGTTGGCGTGGCATCCGACGAAGAGCATCGGTCTGGTCGTCGACGGCGTACAGCTCAAGCTCCATCCCGACGATGGCCTCGGTGTTGTCGAAGGTCCCAGAGCGAATCTCCTCTTTGAGCTGTGTCGCCTCTTCGCGTGCCCGTTCGTGGAACGCCGCCCCGTCCACGTCGAGGGCCCGACCCACCGCCGCCGCCAGTTCGGATGCCGACATATCCCCGGGTTCTCGGTCAGAGGTAAAAAGCGTGGTCCAGCAGACAGCGTTACAGAGCGACTAGCATAACCGAGATCGTGTTCACACGGAGATTGACAGCAGCTCGCCGACGTCGCCCACCAGCGATGTAGCCGAGAGTTCGTTCACACGAAGATTCACAGCAGCTCGCCGACGTCACTGCGCGCCTCTCCCAGCGGGTCCTCGTCTTCGGTCACGAGGGCGCCCTCCACGGCGTCGCGGGCCTCCGGCAGCGGATCCGTGCTCTCGACGTAGGCCGCAAGCGCGAACGTTCGCTCGCCGACGCCGGCGAGTGCCATCGCGTCGCTGCGGGAGAGCCGGCCGTCGAGCCAGTCGCTGACGACCTCGCGCCCGGTCGGACCGACCGGGGAGACCTGCTCGCCCAGCAAGTGAAGCGTCTTGGCGGCCGTGACCGGCGGCAGGTCGGCAACGTGGCCGCAATCGTCGACCGCACGGCCGCCCGCGTACGCGTCGACGACGGTCGCCGCTGCGTCGGGGTCACAGGGAAGGTCGGCGGCGAAGGGGGCCAGTCGCTCGGCGAGTGAGCCGTCGGTGTCGTCGACGGCCGCGACGCCGCGCTCGCGCTGGCGGTCAGTCACCTCGATGCCGGCGGCGATGTCGGCAAGACCCATTGGTTCCGTGTTCGGCGCCTCCGAATTTAAGGTTGGGGTTCTCGCAGGTGCGTCGTCGGGAGTGTGGAGTTCTTACCTACCGGTAACCGGTAGGTTAAAATTCGCCAGAACTGCCACAGAGCCGCGCTCCCACCAGTTTTTTAACCTGCCTGGCGGCCGTAGCTCCGAGTATGTCTACGACAACCGCTGGTTGTCCAGAGTGCGACGGGTCGCTGAAACAGGACGGCTGTGAGACCGTCTGTGCCCACTGCGGGCTGGTCGTCGGCGAGGACAGCATCGACCGGGGGCCCGAGTGGCGCAGCTTCGAGGACGACGAGACCGACAGCGCACGGACCGGTGCGCCGCTGACCCGGTCCCGTCACGACCGCGGGCTCTCGACGGAGATCGGTCGGTCGACGCGGCTCAAGGGACGCAAGCGTCGACAGATGGCGCGCCTGCGCCGCCAGCACCGCCGGGCCCAGGTCAGCTCCAAGCGCGAGCGCAACCAAGTGTACGCCTTCACGGAGATACGCCGTATCGTCGGGTCGCTTGGCCTGTCGGCGGCCATCCGCGACCGGGCCTGCGTGCTCTTCGAGTCGGCCCAGAAAGAGGACCTGCTCCAGGGGCGCTCGCTTGAGGGCTTTGCCGCGGCGACGGTGTATGCCACCTGCCGGACCGAGGGGGTCGCACGGACCGTAGAGGAGCTGTGTCGGGCCGCTCGCGCGAACCCGAACGAGCTTCGGGCGGCCTACGACGCCCTGAACCGCGAGCTGGGCTTGCCGACCGGACCCATCGACCCGCGTGAGTACGTCCCGCGCTTTGCGACCGAACTGGAGCTGCCAGAGGAAATCCGGAACCGAGCAGAGCAACTCGTCGACGAGGCCCGCAAACGGGGTATCATCGGCGGCCGCAACCCCGCGGGCGTCGCCGCGGCCTGTCTCTACACTGCGGCACAGGAACGGGACGTCGAACTCACGCAGGCCGAGGCCGCCGACGTGGCCGACGTGACGCCGGTGACGCTGCGGAGCACTTACACGGAGCTACAGGAATAGACGGCGGCCGCGAGATTCTCGAAGGCCGTCGCCGCCGGGGAGTCGGGCGCGGTCCGGTCGACGGGGGAGCCGTGGCGCTGGGCCGTCGCCAGCGCGTCGCTGTCCGGAACCGTAACCACGGGGGCGCCGAACCGGTCGGCGACGGTGGCAGTCGACGGGTCTGACCGGACCCGGTTGAGGACTACCCGACAGAGCCCGGCGTCCAGTTCTCTGGCGAGTTCACGCACCCGGAGTGCATCGGCCAGCGCGGCGGTCGAGTCGGTCGTCACCAGCACCGCCGCGTCGGCGACCGCGAGCGGGAGGCCCACGTCGGCGCGCAGCCCGGCGGGCGAGTCCACGACGACCCAGCGGTGGGTGCGGTCGAGCGTTTCCAGCGTGTCGGCCAGCAGGGTCGGGTCGACCGCGCGGGCGCCGGCGAGGGTCCGGCCACAGGGGACCATCGTCACCGGGCCGTCTTCGCGGACGGCCTCCGCAGGCGTCGCCCGCCCCGCCAGCACGTCGTGGAGGTCCGGGCCGTGACCCGCCGGCAAGTCGGCCATGGCGAGGTCGCCGTCGACGACGACGCCGTCGAGCTGGGCCGCGAGGTTGTACGCGACCGTCGACTTACCGACGCCGCCTTTCCCCCGGTGACGGTCAGAATCATGCGAGCGCAGCCAGCGTCTCGACCGGTATCGTCGCTCCCGCACGCCGGTCGGCGAGCCGGCGCGCCCGCCGGGCGAGGTGTCTGAGCTGTGCCTCGTCCCCGGCGTCGGCGAGCGTCCGGACCCCGTCGAGGCCACCGGCCTCGTGGACCGCCTTCGTCGCCTCGGGGAGGGTCTCGGCGGCCGCGAGCGCCTCGGCGGTGTCGGTCCGTCGTTCCATGGCCGCCATCCAGGGACCGATTTCCGGCGGGAGCCCTGTGATATGGTCGCCCTTGCCGTCGCTGTCGGGCGAGCCGGCCCCGCGGTCGCCAGCAGGGCCGTCGTCGCCCGCGGCGCGAGTCGCTGCCGTAGTCGGCGACGTCGCATTGTCCGCTGGGGGCTGTGGACCGCTGTCCTCGCCGGGCGCTGTGGGCTCCGGAAACGACGGCGACGGGTCGGCGGTCGGTACGGCGTCGGCCGGCGGCGACGGGTCGCCCAGCTCGCGGACCACCTCGGCGGGACTGGTCGAGGGCGTCTCCCCGGTGTCTGCTTCCGGGACTGCGACGGCGTCGGCGAGTTCGGCCGGCGGCGCTCGGGTCGGGCGGGCGTCGCGTACCCCAGCGCGTGCGAACCCGGCGTGAGGATGCCCGAGAACCCGCTCACCGTCCAGCCGGCCTCTGGGAGCCCCTCGCTGCGCGGGGGCCACACCGGGCCGTCGAGGCAGTTCCGAACGGTCACCCGCGTGGGCTCGGCGATATCCCGCAGGCGGACGGTGACCAGCGTCACTCCGTCGTGGCGGCTGGCCGAACAGTCGAACGTAACCATGGGGTGTGGTGGTCCCGGGTTCGGATTTAAACCTCAGCACCGGACGACCGGCGCGTCGAGCCAGTCGGCCGCGGCCGCCGGGGACCGGAAGCGGTCGGTCTCCAGGACGACCGGCGCGTCGGTCCGAGCGAGCCGCAGCGTCGCCAGCGCGGCCGGGACCGGCGGCGCGTCGAACGGGTCGTCAGGTCGCTCCTCCGGCGTCGACCCGGGGACGGCCGCGAGGGCAGCCACAAAGTCGTCGGCGACCGCGTCGACGAGTTCGCGGCGGGCGTCGCGCCGGCAATTGGCCAGCCGGTCAGCCAGCCGGCGACGCCTGGCCTGTCGGTCCCGGTACTCCCGAGCGCGCTCGCGTCGCTGCTGTCGGCTCTGCTGGGCGGCGGCGCGTTCGGTCTCCCGCTTTGCGAGTGTCCGGGTGGTCTCGCGCACCTGTGCCCGTATCTCGGCCGTCTCGGCCCCCAGCCGCTCGCGGGCTTCGAGCCGGCCACGGGCCGTTGCGGCCGACTCCCGCAGCTCGGCGACGGTGGCGTCGTCGACCGACTCGCGAGCGCTCGGGAGGGTGGGTTCGGCCCCGTCGAGGTCGGCAAGTCGCTCGCGCAACTCGGCGATGGTGTCGTCGTGGTCCGTCTCGTGGCCCATAGAGCGGGCGGCGGCGGCCAGCGCCGTCTTCGTCCGGAGCCCCATCGACGGGTGGACGCGCCCGCAGTAGTCGTACACCGGCCCCGGCGCCGGGGCGTCGACAGCCGGCAGGGGCCGGGCCCCTCGAATCGCCGCGGCAACGGTGGCGCCGTCGACCGACCGACACCGCAAATCGACGACGCGGCCCTCGTAGGTCGTCCCGCAGACGCGGAGTTTCACAGCTCCTCACCCCGTAGCTGGTCGGCCCCGGGAAGGTCCCGCCCGCTGGCGAACTGTCGGTACGGTATCGAGGCGGTCTCCCGAGCTTCGTAGGCCCGTGCGGCCTCGCGAACGCGGTCGGGGACGTCCTCGGGCTCGAACGGGCGAACCCGCTCTATCTGGACGTCGAGGCCGTGTTTCTCGCGGAGCCTGAGCGCCTGGAACGCGCCGAACTCCGTCGCCGAGAGCAGCGCCGCCCGGCCGAACTGCCGGACGACCGTATCCTCGTGGGCTCGACAGACGTTCCGCAGGTCGCGCCGCGCCGCCCGCGTGTAGGTGACGACCAGTAGCACGTGGATAGATAACCTACTGAAGATTCTAAAATTTATGTTATTTTGCCTGTAACAGTTTTCTCTCCAACCCATGGAAACGCACGACTGCGACAGGAGAACTACTTCGGTGGGCAGGCCCGCGGGGGTCACACTGTCCGGCAAGTGGGACGGCGAGCGGGGATCGACAGAACCGATTCGGGCGAGTACGTTTTCCTGTCAGTTACTCGTAGATATTTTTAAAATAGAGCTGCTGATACTACCGTCTGGGTATGAACTGGTCTAGACGCAGCGTGCTCAGGACCGGGCTCGCGACGGGGGCCGGAATCGCCGGTGTCACGGCGATCGGGACAGGTGCCACACAGTCGGCCGAAGGCGGTGACGTGCTGTGGGAATTCGATAGCGGCGGTCGGAGTTCCTCGGCCACAGTCGTCGACGGCACCGTCTACGTTGGTAGTGTCCGAAACGGAATCTACGCGCTCGACGCCGACAGCGGTGACGAACTGTGGAACGTCGAAGTGAACTCGATGGAGAGCTTCCCGACGCCGTCGGTCGTCGACGGGACTGTCTACGTCGGTGCGAGCTCCGAGATAGTCGCGCTGCACGCCGACAGCGGAACCGAACAGTGGCGGGCCAACAGCGGCGGCAGCATCTTTTACGCCCCGACCGTCGCCGACGGGACAGTCGTCGTCGGCAACGATGGACCGCTGGTCGCACTCTCGGCGGCGGACGGCGAAGAGCAGTGGCGAGTCGGCGATAGCGGAGCGGGCGGATGGACGAGCCCAACCGTCGTGGACGGCACCGTCTACGCCGGAAACGGCGACGAGACGGTCACTGCCGTCGACATCGAGAGCGGCGACCGGCAGTGGGCGGTCGAGGCCGGTGGCTCCTCTGCACCGACTGTCGCCGACGACACTGTCTACGTAGGCGACGAAGACGGCGTGGTCTACGCCCTCGAGGCGGACAGCGGTGACGAACGCTGGCGTGTCGAAACCGGCGAGCGAATTCAGGCACCGGCGACCGTCGCCGACGGGACCGTGTACATCGGGACCACCGAGGGCACCCTGTACGCAATCGACGACGGCGAGCAGCAGTGGCGCTTCGAGATGGGTGGAGGGACGTACGCAGGTCCGACCGTGGCAGGCGGTACTGTCTATCTCGGGGGTGGCGACACCGTCTACGCCGTGGACGCCGATAGCGGCGACGAACAGTGGTCGACAGCGGCCGAGGGGGCAGACGTTCCGTCGCCGACAGTGGTCGACGGGACCGTCTACGTCGGGAGCACGTCGGGGACGATATTCGCGCTCGCGGCCGACCACGAGCGCTCCAGTGCGGACTCGCGGGTCGAACTGGGGACCGACGGTCACCACCACGTCTGGGCGGAGGCTGCCGGAGCGCAGTCGACGACGAGCGCCGAGAACACCCCGACCGCAGCCCCTGACACGCACACAGCGGATACGGTGGCAGACGACAGCGACGACGCCACGGAGACGTCAGGCGGTAGCGGCCCGGGCTTCGGTATCGGTGGGGCCGTGACGGCACTCGCCAGCGGAGTGGTCGCCGCTCGACGCCTCGTCTCCGACGATTGACCGGCCAGGAAACCAGCCACCGGAGAGCGTCCAGAAGAACTGCAGGCCTACGCTACCAGTCGTCTCTTCCGGACCGCCCACGCCCCGTCCTCGCCCTCGACGATAGCGTCGAACAGCGACGCGAGTGCGTCGACGGTCTGTGTGTCATGGGCAGTGGGGTCAATATGGAAGCGCGCCCTGGCGTCGGCCGCGTAGAGGTGGCCGGTGAGCGCGTTGAGGAACTCGTAGGCCGTCTCCGTGTCCACGTGCCGGAGCAACACGGTCAGCGAGTCGAAACAGACGACGGCGTCGTCGTGGGTCGAGAGCGCCTGGCTGAGCGTGATACCCAGCCCGGTGAGGTCGTCCGGCGTCGACACCGTCTTGACCGTCACGCCGTCGGGCGCCTCGGTCGGCATATCGCCGACGGCGATGACCGACAGCGACCCAGCGGCGCCGTCCGCCCGGAACTGTTCGACACAGGCTGCCGGCGGGGTGGTGTAGGTGACCCAGAGCACCATCGTCTCCGGTGTCGTCGCCGAGAGCAGGTCGACACAGCGTTCCCCTTGCTCCATCGGCGGCGTACACACCAGCGCCGTAGTGGCGTCACCAACGGCCGCACGGAGTGTGCTCATCGAGTGGTCGCTCGGCGCCCATCGTCAAAACAGCTTCCCTCGCCTCGCCCGTCACTCCACCGGCGAGACGGTGAACTCGCCGGGTTCGTCGACCAGCGCGGCGACCCGGTCGCGGGCCTCCGGGACCGAGGTCGCGAGGACGACCAGCCCGTCGACCGAGCCGGCGCCACTCGCCCGATAGGCCCGCAGGTCGCCCTCGAAGTCGGCCGCGTAGGTCCGCAAAATCGCACGCACGTCAGCCTCAAGCTCCGACAGCGAGCAGTCCCCAGCCTCGAAGGCCGCGAGGGCGTCTTCGACGTTTCTGAGAGCGCTAATTCGGTCCATCAGGTGGTTCGGAGGTGGTCGGTGCGGGGTTCGTACACCTCGCCGCGCTGTTTGAGCTTCTCGATCTCGTGTTCGGCCTTGGACTCGTCGATACCGACCTCCTCGGCGCGCTCGACGACGACGTCGATGGGCGCGCCCTCGTCGTACTCGTCCTCGATGTCGTTGATGATGCCGCGGATGTTCTGGATGCGGTCACGCTGTGTCTTCGACGTGCCCGTCTCGACCACGTCGGCGTCGAACTCGCCGGTTTCGGGGTCGACACCGATCTCTTTCAGGCAGTAGTGGGCGATCTCGACTGCGCGGTCGGCGTCTGACTCCTCGACGGTGTCGGAGAGACGGATGCGAGCCGACGCCTCCGCCAGCCGGACGAGCGCCTCCAGCTTCCGGGCGGTGACCGGCACCGGCGCGTCCTCGTCCTGGCCTTTCATCCGCAGCTCCACGTAGAAGTCCTCGATACGCGTTTTGGCCTCCTCGGTCATCGTCGGGAAACAGTTTCGCTTCGAGTAGGCGATGTACTTCCGCAGGAGTTCGGGCTCGATGGTCGGGGCCACCTCGTCGGTGACGGTGTCGACCTCCTCCTCGGTGTAGTTCGAGGTCGGGTTGTTGGTCCGGTGGGTGTGGAGCTCGCCCGCGTAGTTGGTCTGGACGATGTGCTCGGCGAGGTCCCGGTCTTTCTCCTCGTCGGGCTTGTCGGTGACCGTGAAGATGAGGTCGAACCGCGAGATGAGGGCGGGTTCGAGGTCTATCTGCTCGCCGATGGGTTCGTACTGGTCGAAGCGGCCGTACTTGGGGTTTGCCGCGCCCAGCAGCGAACAGCGGCTCTTGAGCGTGGCGTTGATACCCGCTTTGGAGACGCTGATGCGCTGTTGCTCGAGGGCCTCGTGCATCGCCGAGCGGTCCTCCGGGCTCATCTTGTCCAACTCGTCGACGGCGGCGATACCCTGATCCGCGAGAACGAGCGCGCCGGCTTCGAGGGTCCACTGCTGGCCGTCGCCGAAGTCGTCGCGAACCGCCGCAGCGGTGTTGTGGGTCACGAGACCGTTCCCGACGAAGTTGTGTGTTTCTGGGACCGTCAGATCGAACACCTCCTGCTCACCGACATCTGTCACCTCGACAACGCGGTCCCATCGGAGGTCGGCCTCGACAGCCTCGCGCACCGGCGCTTCGGTATCGCCGAGGTCGACGTGGTCGAGTATCTCCCGTGCACGCTCCCGCCCAGGATTGTCGCCGCGAGAGATATTCGAGTGGTACTCACCGCCAGCCCCGTCGGTCGCCATCAGCGCCGAACCGACCGGGACCGTCTCCCCGCGACGGGCCACATCAGCAGTAATCTGCTGTAGCGCGCGCTGCTTTGCCTCGATATCGAACCCTATCTCCACTGCGTACCGGTCGATATCGGCTCCGTATAATTCGACAAAGTGTTGGACGTGTTTGGACTCGATGGTTTGCCCGTCGTCGAGCTCGTACGTCCCGCGGCGGTCGCGTTCACGACGACGTGCGCGGATGCCATACGTTTCCAGAATCAACTGCAACTGTTCGGCCAGCGTCTCGCTGATGGTGGAGGTGAGAACGCTCGAACCGCCGTTTTCGCGGACAGAGACGGAGCCGTCAGCGTCCATCAGTCCGCGAACGAAGGCATCTGCGTGCGCCGCAGTCGTCAGTTCGGGTGCCAGTTGGAGATCGGCTTTCGGCGTCTCCATCCCAGCGTTCGAAAAGAGCCGTGCGATAGTCGCACTGCCGACTCGGATACAGGAGACACGACCCTCTTGACGCTCGATATCGGGCCGCTTGTCGAATTTCGCGGCGAAGATATCCTGTGCACGCTCTAAGAGTTCCTCGTCTCCGTTAGAGATTCGAACCATGCCACGGTTGCCGCCACGCCGATCCAGCGAGATGTCGCCATCGCCGAAGACGAGACCGAGCAAGTACATCAGGTCGTCATCGAACGTCTCAGGGACGGCTATACTGTCGCCGTGGCGGACCATGAGCCGGTCGAAATCGACATCCGTGCGGGACAGCTCGACGGCATCCAGAATCGTATCGAGCTTCGAGAGCGGGACGTGGCGGTTTCTGAGAGAGTCATAAATGAAGTCTTCCGAAAGGTCGAGAGCCGACGCAGCGGCTCGCAAGTGCCCGAATCGGTCACAAAGCGCCTCTCGAAGTCGTTCGACCGACGCGTCGGCGAGTTTGACTTTCTCGGTCGTAAGTTCCAGGAATTCCCGGACAGATACTTCTTCTCGGTCGAATTCCCCGTATTTCGGAACGGCGACGTGCTGTCCCGGTTCGAGGTCGGCTACCGTGACCCACACCAGTCCGTCCTCACCACACGTCAGCACCGGCGTGTTCTCGGAAGCCGTAAGCGACTTTCCGTGAGCAGTTTCGATGTTCCAGCATGGTTTTTTCGGCATTCGCCAGACGTGTGAGGACTGGCGCTCGGTAACTGAACCCGACTCCCGGTCGAATGTCTGTAGCCCAATACTCTTCGGTGCGCGTGCCTCTTCGGCGACCGGTTCGGGATGTGCCTCTACCGCGAGGTCGCGTATCTTGCGGAACCCATCTTCGGTATGAATTCGGGTGTCACCGGTCACGCACAGACCCGCGCTCGAAGAGCCCTTGCCCGAGGTGTAGACGGAACGGGGCGCGATTTGTTCGATGTATGACAACATCTGCGAGTTGTGCGAGACGACGCCGTTCGAGACGTAGTTGTGCGTGCCTTCTATTTCGAGGTCGTAGACCCACTCCTCATCCGGTTCGACCGGTTCGATAGATTCGATACGGTCGCAGTCTGCAACAACTGTTCCGCCATCGGCAGCGACCGACGGTTTTGACGAAGCTACGGTCTCACTTGGGGCGGTTGCTACCGAATCACCTTCGCGCAATTCGCTCGCTTTGACAGCGCTGAAACGCCCACCAGACTGCACGAACAGCGGATGCGACGGTGTAACCTCGACCTCTCGGCCGGTCGCGGTCCGAATCCGGTACAGCTGGTCGGGCGCTTCGCGTTTCCAGACTTTCGTCGCCCGCTGTGTGGCAATCGTCCCGTCGTCTTGAAGCGATGGAACCTCGAAGTCGACGGCGTCCCACACGCCGTCGTCGACCGGTTTTGGCTCATCGAGGTTCGATTCGACGATATCTTGAATCGGCACGTCTCGGCCGTCGGCCAGCGTTACCCGAGTATCTCCACTGACGCATTTCCCCGTACCCGGGTCCCCTATCAGGAGCATATGGAGGTCCCCACGTATACGCGAGCCGTCAGGAAGCTCCTTTGTCACCCCGGAGAACAGCTGGAGCATCATCGCGAGCTTCTCCTTCTCGTAGCCGTAGATGGAGGGCGCGATGGCCCCGACCATCTGGTCGTAGATGTCGGACTCGTTGGAGAGCTCGACGATTTCTTTCTTGTCGGCGTCGGTGATGTCCATGTCCTCGAACTGCTCGTCCTCGATGACGATGCTGACACCGTCCATGTAGATGTCGAACATCGGGGACTTGTCCTGGTCGCTCCCCTGCTGGTCGAGCTTGAGGATGCCGGTCGCGCGGACGTGGTCGCCCGCGGTCACCGTGCCGGTGATGTCGTCCTCGACGTTGATGTCGATAGACTGTGGCGTCTCCCCGCCCCGCAGGCCTTCGGGTGACTCCTGGACCCGAATCTTCTGGGCGTCGATGAACTGCGACTGGTCGGTGTTGAGCCGGAAGGGGCCCTGTCGCTCACAGCCCTGGCACTCGTGGGGTTCCTGGAAGTCGCCGGCGGTCTGGGGGATACGCGAGAGGGTACCACAGCGCTGGCACTCGAAGGCCGCCTCGGTCACCTTCGGCCGCACGTCCGTGGCCTTGCGGACGATGCCCTGCACGGAGATGAGGTTGCCGTGGTGTTCGTGGCGGATTTCCCGGATGTCCTCGGACTCGGGGAGATTGCGCACCCGGACGTGGGCCTGGCCCAGCGAGACGTCGACCGGCAGGTCGTACAGTCGAAGGGCCTCCTCGGCGAACTCCTGTAGCTGGCTGGGCTTCGTACGGTAGTCGTCGGCCAGGTCCTGGTCGAAGCGGTAGAGGTCGTCCCAGTCGATGTACAGCGACTTCTGGTCGTTGGGGTACTTCTGGGCGAGCTCACCGATCTCGTTGCGGTAGTAGTTGCGATAGAACTCCTCGAAGCGGTCGATGAGCTCGGTGTTCTCGGCAGTCGCCATCTGAGTGTACAGGGTTTGTGCGGCCCCGCGTAAGAAGGTTCGTGTAGCGTGGTGGAAGTGGTGTGGTGGGTCCGAGTTTCGAGGCGGTTAGCTTAGCAGCGATTGCTACTGAGAGCCAGAAAGCCCCACCCATGCCGGCTGGCCAACCGGCTACGGGAGGCTTTCTGGCTGTTCGCAGTCCTACCGAAACATCGCCGATATCGTCAACCGCTCACGGCTGCAGAATCCGTAGCAGCACACCAGCCCGCTAGTCACTCGGTGGCCGCCCCCACCGCCGATTCTGCCGGCCCGTCGGTCAGGTACCACGCCGCCACGTTGACCGTGACGCCGAGGACGAACAGCCCCCAGGTCGCCCACCACGACTGGTACCAGAGCACGTCCATCATCACGACGGGCCCTTTCACCACCGGCCAGAGCGGTTCGATTCGCGTCGAGACGTCGGGCGCCGACAGCATATCGGCGAAGACGTGTGCGACACCCGTGACGAAGACGGTGATGACGCCGATGCCTGTCGCGCGCTCCTGGGCCGCCGCGTAGAACCACGTCGGGTCCGTGCGCTCCCCGATACGGGCAAACACCAGCCCGACCAGCGGCCCGAGGAGCACCGCGAATGCCGTGGCGGCCAGCACCGTGTGGAGGACCCCGTGATGGTGAATCCCGGGGACCCAGACCGAAAGCGGGAGGTCGATATCCGGGAGCATCCCGAACCAGAACCCGCCGGCGACGACCAGCGCCGCGGTCCGCCGGTGGTCGACGAAGTACCAGACGGGCGCGAGCCAGAGCAGCGCCATCCCGAGGTGGCCGAGGACGTCTACCATGGTCTCGTCGAGGGGCTGGAGTCGGAAACGTGTTGTCTATAAGATATGTTTCGGCGGTCGCTGGTCTGTCGGTCTAGCGTCGCTACCGGTGGTGAATCCCAAGTGGGAACGCCCCGAACGTACCGCACGCCAACTGCTCACTCAGTCAACCGGGACGTTCATCGGTGTCAAAGGTGACGGCGCTGCCCACTACTGGGATAGCTACGAGCGCGCCGTGGCTGTGGTACCGCGAGACGGGTGTTCTGTTGAGGCCGTCTGGAACGGGTGTCAGTGGCGCAGTGATTATCCGCAAGGTCGTGCGTAGAAGATTCAGTTCGGTTCTGAGGAGCGTAGAACAGCCCCAGACCGATACTGTATGCCCAACTCTGTGGCCCGATGGCGGCGACGACGAGCGCCCCACCCGCCAACGCGATGTCAGGAACTGGTCATCTCGGTCGCGCCGGAGGCCCTCCTCAGGGTGGCTAGTACTGACCGACTGAGCCGTATTCCGGACAGTCGCCGGGTGCTCAGACGCGACGATTCACGCGCTCCGCTCATGAACTACAGCATAACTCAGGCTCTGTATCGGTCACGCCCTTCCAGGCATTCACTATGGAATCGAAGAAGGTGCCGTGAGTACAGGAAATACAGGATAACGATAACGAGCAGTGCCGACGCTTATTCGACGATGACAGCGCCTTTCATCCCGACCCCTTTGTGCGGGAGACAGGAATAGAGATACTGCCCCGTCTCATCGAAGGTGTGTTCGAAGGTGCTATCTGGTTCATGCGTCACTTCGCCGGAGTCGATGTCAGCCTCGTCGAATGAGACGTTGTGCCCACCGCCATCGCCGGTCCACTCCCACCGGACGGTCGAGCCAGTGCTAATACGGAGGACAGGCGGATCGAAGGCAAAAGTCCCCCCGTTGCCTTCAGCACCGACACGTACAGTGGCGGTGTTGGCCTCGGTTCGATCGGTGACCGTTCCGTCGAAGTTGCCAGCGTTCGCCATCCAGTTATCGACGGCCTCGTATCCCGTCGTCGGCGGTTCAGTGACGATGACTGCCCCTCGCATCCCATCATCGTGTTCACTGACGAACGCGTACTCGCCGGTCTCCTCGAAGAAGTACTCGTAGACCGTCCCAGCTTGGGCGTTCGAGTTCCCACTGTCGAAGGTCCCATCTAGCGCAACGACGTTGTGTTGGCCGCCGTGGCCGGTCCAATCCCACTCGACTGTTGTGTTCGGTGATATCTCAATAACTGTCGGCGAAAAGGCGAACCCAGCGTCCGTCTCCTCGCCCACATAGATAGTGGGCTGTTCTGCCGGTCCGTACCGACGTGTGTCGCCGTCGTAGCCGTTGGCATCCTCAAGCCATGTGTCAAGGTTCTCAGGCGGCGTCTTTTCCGGTGTGGGGGTTGGGGTCTCCCCATCTTCAGATGTAGTTCCGGCAGAGAGACAGCCGGCAGTAGCAGTGATTCCAGTTAGTGCGGTACCCAGCAGGAATTCGCGACGGTTGGAGGGTCGTTGCATTGCGGGAGTTAATTGGACAGGGTGCTGGCTAAAACATTCCACCACTTTCCAGATTTTGGAAATCGGACCGTATTAATTAGTATATCCGTGGAATAGCACAAGCCGAGTAGTCACCATATCCCCCCTCCCACGACCGTTAGATTCACCAGACACAAGCGACAGCACCTGGAACGAAACTGTCCACTGCCGCGCTCAGGAGGCCCCCGTGAGTGAAGATGAAGTCGACGACCAAGCTGTATTCGAAGTGCTAGCGGACCCCGACTGTCGCGAAATCCTCGCGGCTGTCGAGGAGCCACTGCCCGCCAAAGATATCGCGGCAATATGTGACCTTCCACAGACCAGCACGTAC
Organism: Haloarcula rara; assembly: GCF_029338235.1. Taxonomy (GTDB): domain Archaea; phylum Halobacteriota; class Halobacteria; order Halobacteriales; family Haloarculaceae; genus Haloarcula; species Haloarcula rara. Next base: position 1,594,949 of record NZ_CP119785.1, on the reverse strand, counting down.
CGCAAACTGCAGCAGCTTAGTGGTGCGGGGTTAGTGGCCGAGGAGACGGAAGTGCGTACTGACGGGCATCATGCCACTATGTATGTCCGCAACACGACCGGCATCTTTGTTCCACTTCAGGGAGAAAGTGCCTTCGATGTCGAGCGGTTGCACCCTCGAAAGTCCGCGGATGAGCGGTTAGCGCTCTTGTGGTCACGTATTCGTGAGGAATTATGAACAGCCCAATCTCTCCAATCGTCATCGGACTCAAAACTGTGACGCTCCTGCTCGGGGGACTTATTACCTACTTCGCTGCCAAAGCCGCGATGAAGACAGGTTCCCGGGCACTGAGATACCTCGCCGTCGGTTTCGGTACAATTACTTTCGGGTCATTGTTGGCTGGCCTCGCAGACCAATTGTTCGCCTTCTCGACGGTCATGTCGTTGATTTTTGAAAACGCCGTCACTGCTGCCGGATTTACCATTATCGCGTACTCGCTGTACGTCGCCGACCGGAGTACGCTACTCGGCCGGTAGCCCTGTATTCGCCTATTCGGCAGGCACATCATCTACGCGCGGCCTAACGTCCCCGTGGTCTACACCGACGGTGGCGACGATCTCCGCTATCGCGGCGCCACTATCGACGTCAAGACCGTCGGTTGCCATCGCACCGACCCCGACCTCACCGTCGACGCCTACGACCGGCTCCGTGCGGACTACTACGTCCTGGCCACCCGCGTCGGTCCGAGCGACGTGCGGCTACTGGGCTACGCTCCGAGGCAGTTCGTGCGAACGCACCGACGCGGACACGAGGGACGGCCGTATCATCTGGTCGAGCAGGCGTATCTGTTCCCGGTAATGAGATTGTGATTGAACGCTCATTTATCTACGACTGAGTGCCGGCCGATGCATGGGAGAAGACTCAGTCGCTACTGTTCGTACACGGGGCTATGGACCCGTCCGTGGGTCCAATTGGGAGGTCAAGTTCGAGTCGCGGTCGGATGGCAGCTAAGAGCGAACCGGGACGATGCCAACTCGCGAATCTATGGTCCTGCTCACACGGGAAAGCATACGCCGAGCGGAGCGAGGCGTTTCACCGGACGCGAGTGAAACGAGCGTCCGGCAGTTTTCCCCAAGTTTTTGCAAGGAGTGGTGCCCGCAGCGAGCCGAAGGCTCGCGAGGACACCCGACGCCGTAAAAAGTGGGATGGGATCGCCCAGATTTGAACTAGGGGCATGGGCACCCAAGGCCCAAAGGTTACCAAGCTACCCCACGATCCCGTATCACAATCTGTGCCCGTCACCGAGTAAAGGGTTTCGTTGCGCCCGGGCCCGTGTCACGCCGGAGCAAGGCCCCAGAAGTACGCGATGCCCAGCGTCGTCACGACGGCAAATATCGCCTGCAGCGGCGCGCCGACCTTCAAGTAGTCGGTAAAGCGGTAGCCGCCGGGGCCGTAGACGAGCAGATTGGTCTGATACCCCACGGGCGTCATGAAGGCCGTCGAGGCGGCGAAGGTCACGGCGAGCACGAACGCGAATGCGTTAGCGCCCAGTTGACCGGCGGCCTCGACGGCGACGGGAATCATCAACACCACAGAGGCGTTGTTCGAGATGATGTTGGTCAGGAGGGCGGTGACGACGTACATCAGTCCGAGCACCAGAATCGCGGGCAGGCCGGGCGCGGCCAGCACGAACAGGTCGGCGATGAGGTCGGCGCCGCCGGTCTCCTGCAGGGCGATGCCGAGCGGGATGACGCCAGCCAGCAGGAAGATGACGTCCCACTGGACGGCGTCGTACAGCTCCTGGGGGCGGAGACAGCCCGAAAGCACCATCGCGAGCGCGCCGGCGAGCGCGGAGACGACGATGTGGACCTGCGTGAGCGCGGCGACGCCGACGACAGCGGCGACGATGCCGATGGCGACGGGAATCTTCGACTTGCGGTAGTCTGGGCGTTCGACCTCCTGGGCGACGATGAAATCGCGGCTCACGTCGAGGCGGTCGATAGAGTCGACGGTGGCCTGCACCAGCAGCGTGTCCCCGACCTTCAGCCGGATACGGTCCATCCGCTGGCGGAACAGTTCGCGGCCGCGCCGCAGCGCAAGCACCGTGGCGTCGTAGCGCTGGCGGAAGTTCGAGGAGACCAGCGTCTCGGCGACGAGGGCGGAGCCGGGGGCGACGACGAGTTCGATGAGGTTCTGCTGGTCGCTGGCCTGTTCGAGCTCGTCGTCGTCGACCTCGACGTCGGGGACGACGTCCAGCCCGTCCAGGTCGAGCAGTTCGACGAGCGTGTCCCGGTCAGTCCGGATGGCGAAGACGTCGCCCGCGCGTATCGTCTTCTGGTCGAGCGGTTCGAGGAAAGTCCGCCCGTCGCGGACCAGCTGGACGACGTCGACGTCGAGGTCGGTCTCGGCCAGGGCCTCCCGGACCGTCTGGCCGATGATAGGCGAGTCCTCGCGGACGACGACCTCGGCGAGGTAGTCGGCCATCTCGAACTCCTCGGTGAGGTCCTTGCGGGGCTGGATGCGCCCGGGGACGAGCCACCGGCCGACCGTCAGCAGGTAGACGGTGCCGACGATGGTGACGACGATGCCGAGCTGGGTGAACTCGAACATACTGAAGGGACGGCCCAGCAGCTCCGCCGACAGCTGCGAGGCGAGGATGTTCGTCGAGGTGCCGATGAGCGTGAGCATTCCGCCGAACATCGAGGCATATGAGAGTGGCAGGAGCAGCTTCGACGGCGAAATATTGCCTTCGTGCGCGATATCGGTCACCATCGGGAGCAGGATAGCGACCGCGGCGGTGTTGTTGATGAACCCGGAGATAGGACCCACCAGCCCGATTGTCGCCCCCAGTTGTTTCGTCTCGCTGTCGCCGGTCAGAGAGGTGAGTTTCGCGCCCAGCAACTGGACGATACCGGTCCGCTGGACGCCGTCCGAGAGGATGAACATGGCGAGAACGGTAATCGTCGCCGTCGAGGCAAAGCCGGACAGTCCCTGGGCCAGCGGCGAGATGTCGTCCCCGGGCTGGTGGAGGACGTACAGCGGCTCCGCCAGCAGATTCAGGTCGACGAAGGTGGCCGTCACCGGCTCGACCGAAAGCAGTGCCACCATCACGGCGATAGCGGTCACGTCGACGGGGACGAGCTCGGTCGCAAAGAGCACGAGCGCCGCGAGTATCAGCGCGAAGACGAACGCCATCGCGGGCGTAATCGGAGGCAGCGACACAGTTGCCTGGTCGACGGGAGCGAGCAAAAACGTGGGGATTGCGGGGGCTACCTCTCCAGGTCGGAAAGCAGCGAGTCGTAGCTCCGGGCGAACACCGGCTGTTGCTTGATGGAGGTGCCGGCGACCTTGAACACCGGGATGGCCAGCGGGCCGTCGGCGCCCTCGACGACGACGCCGTCGGTGGCCGTCTCGTCGCTCCACTCGGCGTCGAGCTCCCGGACGAGCACCTCGCCGAAGTAGCTGCCCAGCTCCGTGGACACGCTGGTGAACACGCGGTCGTCGAAGGAGTCGTCGCTGCCAAAGTCGGCGTCGTCGAACCGGTCGTCGTCCCACTCCGCGCTGACCAGCGCGTCGAGTCGCTCCAGCGAGTCGGGGGAGTAGTCGAGGTCGTACTCCGTCCAGAACGAGACGAGTTCCTCGGCCGATTCCGCGTAGGTCGCGCGGAGGCCGTCGCCGTCTGTCGGGTCCGAGCCGTCGGCTGGCTCCTCGCCCCGGTCGTCGGACGGCGCGTCGGCAGCGGCGTCGGCGGACCCGGATTCGGACGAGCCCGCCGGGGGCCGTCTGCCGCCGAGGGGGCGTCGGCCACCGTCGGTCCCGCTCCGGCGGTCTCGTCGTCGAACAGCGACTCCGAGGGGTCGGGTGCGTCGACGGTCTGTGGCTGTGACTCTGAGGAGTCTGCCGGGCTCTCCGGGTCGGCAGGCCCGTCCGCTGGCGTCGCGTCGGCGCCAGTGTCGTCCGCCGCTGTCCCCGGCTCCGCCTCCTCGATGAGCGAGTCAGTGCCTTCCTCTTCCATGACGCGCCCGACGGCCTCGCGGGCGGCCTCGCTCAGGGACGAGTCGGCCGACGCCGGGTCGGGAACGTCGGTCCCCGTGTCCGCCGTCTCGCCGGCCGGTTCGTCGTCCGCTGTCTCGTCGGCCGATTCGTCGTCACTCCATGCCTCGGCGGCCGGTTCGTCCGCTGTCTCGGCGGTCGCGTCGTCACTCGGTGTCTCGGTGGCCGGTTCGTCGTCGGCTGTCTCGGCGGTCACGTCGTCACTCGGTGTCTCGGTGGCCGGTTCGTCGTCGGCTGTCTCGGCGGTCGCGTCGTCACTCGGTGTCTCGGCGGTTGCGTCGTCACTCGGTGTCTCGGCGGTTGCGTCGTCACTCGGTGTCTCGGCGGTCAGTTCCTCGCCCAGGTCCTCGGCGGTCTGGTCGTCCGTCAGCGGCTCGCCGTCGGCCGGGTCCGCGGTCGCCGATTCGTCCTCGGCAGCGCCAGTGTCTGTCGGCTGGTCCGTCCCCGCGTCCGGGGCGGCGACTGGTTCGGCACCGTCGAGCCCGACCTCGACGGCGGCCCGGTCGGCGACAGCGGCGAACACCGCACCCGTGGTTATCGAGCGTTCCGCCACGTCGAAGACGGCGACGGTGGTGGTGCCGTCGGGCCCGGAGACGGTGACTCCCCAGTCCGGGTTCTGTGTCCACTCGCCGTCGTAGGCCCGGACGAGCACCTCACCGAGATAGCAGCCGAATCGAACCGTATCGGTGGCGTAGACCCCCGGTGTGTCAGAGGTCGCGAGGTCCTCGTCGTAGCCAGCGTCGATAGCGTCGTCGAACTGTTCCAGCGAGGCGAGCGAGAAATCGAGGACGTCGACTTCGCCGGCGACACCGGACGCCCGTTCGCGGAGCGCGGCCTCATCGAAGTCGTGCGTGTCGATTACGTCAGGCTGTGTCGCCACGTCGTCGTCGGTGTCGTCGGCGTCACTGGCGTCGCTGGCGTCGCCGCCGCCGACCACGCGCCGGATACTATCGAACAGCCCCATGCACACCGCAAGACTGTGTGACTACAAGAAGGTGGGGGCCCGAATATCAGTGCTCGTCACGCAGCTCCATCTCGGCGACGATGTCGTACGGGTCCGTTCCCTTCCGAATCCCGTCGAGCAGCTGGAACGACTCGTCGGGCGCCAGGAAGTGTCTGGTTACGGCGCGACCCAGCGGCGTCGGTTCCAGGCCGTCGATAAAGTCGTACTCGAGCAGCTTGCCCAGCGCGTGTTTCGTGGGCACCTCGCCGACCATCCGGTCGTTGAGCCGCTTTGCGGCGTTCCCGGCAACGGTGACGTTCGCGAGCGTCTCCTCGACGGCCGCGCCCTCGTCGTAGCGGGTGATGACGGGCTCCATCTCCCCCTTCAACAGTTTGAACGCCACCTCGTCCTCGGTCATCTCCATGCTGTTGTGGTAGGTGCAGTCGGGTTCGACGAGGACGTAGACGGTCCCCTTGTCGTGGTAGTCGGGCCGACCGGCCCGGCCCAGCATCTGGCTGAACTCCTGGACGGTGAGCCACTCGATACCCATCGCCAGCGAGTCGAAGACGACCTGCGAGGCCGGGAAGTCGACCCCGGCGGCCAGGGCGGCCGTGGTGACGACCGCCGCCAGCTCCTGGTCGGCGAACTGCTTCTCGACGCGCTTGCGCTTGCGGTTGTCCAGTCCGGCGTGGTAGGGGGCGGAGTCGTAGTGCAGCTTCCGGGATATCTGGTGACAGCGCCGCCGGGAGTTGGTGAAGATGATGGTCTGGCCCCGATACCCCTTGCTCGATTTCGAGTCGAAGGCCCGCTTGACCAGCTTCTTCTCGGTCTCTATCTTCTCGCGGCCGTCGGCGAAGGTGACGTGGCGTTCGATAGGGACCGGACGCTCCTCGAACTCGATGAGTTTCGCCCGGAGCTTCTTGGCCAACTGGGAGGGGTTGCCGACCGTCGCCGAGAGGTATATCCACTGGGTGTCGGTGTCGGCCTCTTCGCAGTAGTATTTCAGCCGCGAAATCAGGCCGTCCAGTCGGTGGCCCCGTTCGTCCTCGCCCAGCGTGTGGACCTCGTCGATGACCACTGTGCCGACGTTGCCGAGGTCCTTGCCGGTCCGGAGCGCGTGGTCGATTCCTTCGTAGGTACCGACGATGATGTCCGCGCCTGGGTCGAACCGGCCGCCCTCGTCGGCGATGCGGCTCGCGCCCACGCGCAGTGAGACCTCGACCATGTCGCCGTAGCGGTCCTTGAAATCGTTGTACTTCTGGTTGGCCAGGGCGACCAGCGGCACGAGAAAGAGCATCTTGCCCTCCCCGTTGAGCACCCTGTCCAGCCCGGCCATCTCGCCGACCAGCGTCTTCCCGGTCGCAGTCGCAGAGACGACGAGCTGGTCTTCGCCATCGGTCGCGCCGTGTTCGACAGCCAGACTCTGGACGGGCAGCAGGGTATCGAACCGGGATTCCAGGTGGTCCTGGATGCCCGGATGGAGCCCCAGCGAGTCCACGCTGACGGGGTCGACGTTCTCGGTGGTCGCGGAGATCTCGTCGAACTTGGTGAGGTCGGGGTCCAGCTGGCCCGAAAGCAAGTTCGTGATGCGGTCCAGGTCCTGGACCTCGAGCAGCAGCTCCTCCAGCCGCTCGCGGGCGTCGCCCGTGATGGCGCCGTCGAACGCGAGCTGGCGGTCAAGCTCCTGGCTCGCACACTCCGGGCAGATGGACTCCCCGTCGGCCTCGATGGCCGTCTCGCTCGTAATCGGCGAGTATCGCCCCGCCGAGGCGCAAAACCGGCAGGTCCGGACGACCTTCGCCTCCAGCTGGTAGCCGTCGAGCATCTCTTTGATGCGGTCGCGGGCCCTCGCGGACGTCTGCTGGGAGATGCGGATGCGGGTCGCACGCCGGGCCAGTTCGACGAACTGGTCTGGCGAGCGCAGCTGCTCGCCGGAGCCGTCCTCGATGCGGAGCCGTCGGGGGCGTGGCCCCGCGTCCGTTTCCTTCAGTTCGAGGACCCCGCGAAAGAGCCGCGAGCCGTCGCGCTGGCCGACGACGCGGACGTCCTCGCCGTGTTCGTGGAGGAACAGCGTCTCGACCTTCCCAGCCTGCTTCGACACGGGCGTGACTACGCTCGGGGAGCTACTTTACTGGCTCGGCATCGACCACTCGCCTAGGTGTCAGACAATCAACTTTTATTGGTCGGGCGAGAAGGTGAGCTATGCGTAGTTCTCCACTGCTAGCTGTGAGACGAGAGGCTCCCGAGGAGGCGGGCCGATGGACGAGATAACGACGCTCTTCGTCTCACCGGACACCACCGCCGCCACGTCGCCCCTCCGGGAGCTCGTCAGCGACACCGACATCAGCGTCGTCTGTAAGACGACGGTCGAGGCGGCCAAGGCGTTCATCGCGGACAACATCGTCGACTGCGTGGTCACGGCCTACGACCTCCCCGACGGGACGGGCATCGACGTTATTACCCACCTCCGGGAGACGGCCCCCGACACCGGGGCGATTCTCGTGGCCGACGCCTCCCTGGACCAGGTCACCGACGAGGCCAGTCCCGGGCTGGTGCTGGAGTTCGTTCCCGGCGACCAGCCGGCGACGGGGAGCCGAGTCGTCCAGCTCGTCAAGAGCACGGCGGAAAACCGGAGCCAGACGGCCTATCCCGTTCCGCCAAGCGAAACGGAGCGACTCGAAGTGCTGGAGTCCTACAAGCTGGACGACGAGCGATTGGTCAGGGCGGTCGAACGCGTCAGCGACCTCGCGGCCGACCACTTCGAGACCCCGTACAGTTCCGTAGCCATCCTCACCGAACGGACCCAGGAAATTCTGGCCTGTACTGGCACCTCGTGGGACCGGACCCCGCGCGAGGGGTCGGTGTGTACCTACACGATTCTGCACGACGGCGTCTCTGTCGTGGAAGACACCCTGACCGACCCGCGGTTCGAGGCGACTATCGACGCCGACGACGGTGAGATCCGCTTCTACGCGGGGGCGACAATCAACACGAGCGAGGGGTACCCCGTCGGGACGGTGTGTATCTACGACGAGGAGCCCCGCGAGTTCACGGAGTCCGACCGCCAGTACCTTTCGCTGCTGGCGGCCGACGTGATGGACTGGCTGGAGGTGGTTCGCCGCCCCAGGGGGGTCGAGGCTCCCAGCGGAGGTGTGACGTGACCGCGAACCGGCCCGGGATACGCTTCGGGTTCCCGGCGCCCCTGCTCCCAGACGGCGTCGCGCCCGGCACCAACATCCTCGTGTCGGGGGCGACAGCGTCCGGTGCTCGGTCGGTCGCCCTGGGACTGACGGCTGTCGAGAGCTACCGCAACGAGAGCCAGCTCCTGCTGTCGGCGGACGTCTGCGGCCGTGAACTGCTCGAGGAGGCCGACATGGTGACCGATACCCTGGACCCGAGCCGGACCGCCGTCATCGACTGTTCGGGGACGGCAGACGAGGACCACCGGTTCGACCAGCTCGCCGCACCAATCGACGGCCCCGGTGACCTCATCGCCATCGAGACCGAGTTCGGAACGCTCTACGAGAAACTCCGTCAGAGCGGCTACGCGCGGATTCGTATCGGCGTCTTCTCTATCTCGTCGCTGCTCGCCCACTCGGACCTCCAGACCGTCTCCCGGTTCGTCCACATGCTGACGGGGCGAGTCATCGGGACCGGCGACCTAGGGGTGTTTCACATCGATAGCTCGCTGCACCCGGACGTCGCGGTCGACGTCTTCGAGCACTTCTGTGACCTGCGCGTCGAGGTCCGCCGGACAGACGAGGGCGAGGTGCAAGTGCGTACCGGTGCTCCCGGAGCCGAACTGGACGAGTGGCACTCGGTCAATCCGCTCACGACCAGCAGTCCGCAGCGCCGCTCGTAGCGGCGCTGGCACACCGGCCTTATCACCGTTGCCCGCCAATGGCGGGTATGCGACGGTTCCGTATCGGGAGCGCCTTCGGTATCCCCATCCAGCTCGACCTGACCTTTCTGCTCGTCCTGCCCCTGTTCGCGTGGATCATCGCGAGCCAGGTCGAGCAGACGGCGGACCTGCTGAACAGGTCACTCGGTACCGGGCTGGACCCCGCGCTCCTGAGCGACGGGAGTCTCGTCTGGGTGCTGGGTATCGTCGCCGCCGTCGGCCTCTTTACCGGCGTCGTCCTCCACGAGCTGGGTCACTCGCTGGTGGCGATACGCTACGGCTTCCCCATCGAGTCCATTACGCTGTGGCTCTTCGGCGGCGTCGCCCAGCTCACCGAGATGCCCGAAGACTGGAAACAGGAACTCGCTATCGCCGTCGCCGGTCCCATCGTCAGCGTCGGGCTCGGCGTGCTATCGTACGTTGCCTTCTTAGTCCTGCCGGGCACGGAGTCGACCGTCGTCGAGTCCGCTCGCTTCGTCTTCGCCTATCTCGCGCTCATGAACGTCGCGCTGGCGATATTCAACATGCTCCCGGGATTCCCCATGGACGGCGGGCGCGTGCTGCGGGCGCTGCTGGCCCGCACCCGGCCGTACGCGCGAGCGACGCAGATCGCCGCGGAGGTCGGCAAGGTCTTTGCCATCATGCTTGGCCTCTTTGGCCTCTTTGTCGCGGGCAACATCTTCCTCGCCGGACTGGCCTTCTTCATCTACATCGGCGCCGCGGGGGAGGCCCGCGAGACGTCGATGCGGGCCGACCTCGAGGGGGTCCAGGTCCGGGACGTGATGACGCCGGCGGACCACGTCACCACGGTCACGCCAGACGTGTCGGTCCGTGAGCTCATCGGGACGATGTTCCGCGAGCGCCACACCGGCTACCCCGTCGAGGTCAACGGCGAGGTCGTCGGCCTGGTCACGCTGGAAGACGCCCGCGCAGTCAAGGAGGTCGAACGCGACGCCTACACCGTCGGCGACGTGATGACCACCGAACTGGTCACCGTCGAGCCCAATCTGGACGTGATGGACGCGCTGAACGAACTGCAGGACAACTCCGTCGGGCGGCTGGTCGTCACCGACGCCGACGGCGAGTTCCGGGGGCTACTCACCCGCTCTGACATCATGACCGCGCTCTCAATCCTGCGCTCCAGCGAGGAGAGTGGCCTCGGCGCGAGCCGGCTCCGGACGGAGTCCTAGCACGCAGTGAAGACCGATTTCCACTCGTGAGCGCTGTAGCGAACGGCCGGAACGCCCCGCTAGCAGCAGCCAGTGTCACCGGCACCGCCAACCGCCGGAAAGCCCCGGCTGGCTAGACTCGGGGGACTCGCTGCGCTCCTCGTCGTTCGAGATACTCACTCCTGCGGTGCTTGCATCGTCCGCCTTCGTCTAGCCAGCCGCCCCTTTCAGTCCCACCCAGCGCTGTTTGACCAACCGGGTACGGGTGGGACTGAAAGGGGCCGCGTTCTCGACGAAGCACGACGACGTCGCCGGAAGACGCGTAGCGTCTTCCGAGATGATGAAAATCGCGGAGCGATTTTCAGATCACAAGCACTGGAACGACGAACGTAGTGAGGAGTGAAGCGCACAGCGAGTCGCGCGAGTCGAGAACGCGGGGGCTTTCTGGCGGTTCGCAGTGTCGTGGTCAGTCGTTGCTATGTCGTACCGTTCGAGCGTCCCGAGCCAGTCACCACGAGAACGGCGACTGGATGGGGGAAGGTCCTTATTCCCGACGGCCGCAGATGTACGCATGATAGACGAAACAGTCAGGGAGATAGAGGAGATGCAGACCCAGAGCTCCTCTATCGTGGCCGTCAAGGCCGCCCAGGCGCTGCGCGAGCTGACCGAGCGGGAGTGCCACACCGTCGAGGACTTCAACCGCGTCGTCGAGCGCAACTCCTCGGCGCTCCAGCGGGCCAACCGCTCTCACGCCCCCCTCTATACGACCCAGCACCGCATCGTCGAGGCCGTCACGGAGTCCGACGCCGACAGCGTCGAGGAGGCGAAAGATGCGCTGGTCGAGGCCATCGAGGACGTGGTCGAGGAGGTCGAATCGAGCAAGCAGCGCGCCGCCGAGCGCGCCGCCGAACTCGTCGACGACGGCGACGTCCTGCTGACCCACGAGAACTCCTCGACCGTGATGGCGACCTTCGACGAGGTAGTGGGTGCGGGCAAGGAAGTCGAGGCGTTCGTCACCGAGTCCCGGCCCCGCTTTCTGGGCCGGAAGACCGCCCGACAGCTCGCAGAGCGCGACGGCGTCAGTGCGACGCTCATCACCGACGGCGCCGCCGGTCACTACCTGGAAGAAGTCGACCGCGTGCTCGTCGGGATGAACTGCGTCATCGACGACGTGGTGTACAACCGCATCGGTACCCACTCGGTCGTCGCCTCGGCGGCCAGCCACGACGTCCCCGTCACGGTCGTGGGGTCGTCCTCGAAGTTCATCGGCAGCGGCTTTACCTTCGAGAACACCTTCCGCCCGGCCAGCGAGGTCATGCTCGAACCCGCCGAGGGGTTCGAGGTCGCGAACCCCGGCTACGACGCGACGCCGACGCGGCTCATCGACTCGGTCGTCACCGAGAACGCCGTCATGGAGTTCTGAGCGGCGCCACTACAGCGTCCGAAAGACGCGAATCGTGTCCCGGTCGGTCGGCTCGCGGATTAGTTGCGCCAGTCCCAGTTCGGAGAAGACGTCTTTCCAGTTGCGGTGATAGAGCGGGAACTCGTCGTCGACGTAGCTCACCGCGGTCTCGCCTCGGCCACGCTGTGGGCTGTTGCCTTCGTTCTCGGCGGTAATGAGGAGGTCGCCCGTTATCCGTGCCAGTTCCTCAAACACCCACACGTCGTCGGGGTGGATGTGCTGGAGCGTCTCGACGGTGTACACCACGTCGAAGGCGTCGTCGTCGAACTCCCCGACGAGGTCCTCTATCGCCCCGGCGTGGAACGTCCCGGTCTCGTCGAGCCGGGGGTACTGCTCGGCCAGCACGTCGAAGGCGTCCTCGTTGATGTCGATGCCGGTGAGATTCTCGTAGCCCTGCCGTCGGAGCTGTTCGAGGTGCCGGCCGGAGCCACAGCCGACCTCCAGGATTGCGGCGTCGTCGGTGACGTAGTGGCCCAGCACGTCACGGAGCGTCTCGCTGACCTCGTTGGGTCCGATGTCGGCGTAGTACTCCGGGGAGTACTTGCCCGACCGTTCGGCCCAGTCCCGACGGACGTCCTCAGGGTCCATATCGTCAGGGAGGGGGCTGTGGATGAAAGCGGTGGCGGTTGCGGCGGCGAACGGCTCATGTCGACGGCGCGAGAAGGCGGGGTATGGAGTTCGGCGTGACCGTCGGCGACTCGCTGGACCGCCTCGAAGCGACCGCCGCGGGCTTTGCGTTCGCTGAGTTCGGGCTGAGCGAGGCGCTGGATATCCCAGAGTCGCTCGACGACGAGCGACTCGACGCGGCACTTTCAGACCGGGACCTCGTCGTCCACCTCCCGTTCAAACAGGACGTGGCGACGCCGGTGGCCGAAATCAACGACGCCATCGTCGCCTACCAGGAGCGGCTGCTGGAGTGGGCGAGCGACCGGGGCGCCCGCAAAGCGGTACTGCACGCGACAGTGAGAGACCCCTACGACACCGGGCTTCGTGAGACGGCCGCCGAGCAGCTGTCACGCATCGTCGCGGCGGGCGAGGCCCGCGGCGTGGAGGTCGTCGTCGAGAACGTCGGCCACCAGCGCCACGGGCTCCAGCTCTCCGTGCTCGGCGAGCTGGCCGAGGACGTGGGCGCCTCGGTCTGTTTCGACGTGGGCCACGCGTACATGGAGGCCGGCAACGACGGCATCAAGCGCTTTTGCAAGTACCACGGCGACCTCGTCTCGCACCTGCACGTCCACGACGTGCGCGGCCGTGGCGACACCCACATGCCACTGGGCGCGGGCGAGGTCGACGGCGACGTCGTCGGGCAGTATCTCGACGGCTTCGACGGCACCGTCGCCGTCGAGGTGTTCACCGACGACGTGGCGCTCTTACACGACAGTGCCGACCGTGCGGCGGCATGGTTCGGCGAGACGACCTAGAGGCGTCGGCCCTCGGGAGCCACCTCGCGCTCCGCTTCGCTTCGAGGTCGGCTCGCTGCGCCGACCTCGCTACTGCTTCGCGGGTCACTGCGTTCCCCGCTCCGCCTCGAGGCGCCTCACTCCGTTCGGCGCCTCGCTACTCCGGTGTCTCGTAGTCGCCGCCGTAGCGCATGAAGACGTACGTCATCCCCAGCGTCGCGGCCATCACGACCGTGGTCGCGACGCCTAGCGTCTTCGCGCTGTCCGGCAGCCGTGGGACGCCGTCACCACCGCCCCCACCACCGCCACCGTCCCCGCCGCTGGCCGTCGGGTAGTCGGTGCCGACGACGACCGACGCCTTCATACCCAGGCTCTCGTGTGGCTCACAGACGTAGTTATAGATGCCGTCTTCCTCGAAGGTGTACTCGTAGGTTTCCCCCTCGGTCTCGACGGGTTCCCCCGAATCCAGCGGGTCCTCGCCCTCGGAGACGACGTTGTGGCCGCCGCCCTCGCCGGTCCACTCCCAGACGACCGTCGCCCCGTTGTCGACGTGGACCGCCGGCGGGTCGAAAGCGAAGGCGCCGCCGTTGCCCTGGGCGCCGACCGCCACCGAGACCTGGTCCTCTCCCCGGGCGTCGGTGACGCTGCCGTCGAAGTTCCCCACGTCGTCGAGGAAGCCGCCGAAGTCCGGCGGGCCGGCGTCACCGCCACCGCCGTCGCCGCCGGCCTCGGTACCGGTCTCGTTGCCGGCCTCGCCGCCGGTCTCGTTGCCACCCTCCGTGGGCGTCGCTTCCTGTGCGGCCGCGGTACCCGTGGCTGCGGTCGCCGTCGTCCCCGCGGTGCCCAGCATGAACGCCCGACGGGAGACGGTCGTACTACGAGATGCCATACGGTTCAGTAGGGCACCGACTGCCCTGTATATATTGGATAAGTTACTATTTCGGCTGGTAGTGTTTACCCGACGGGCGGCGTATCGAAGCGCGGCCGTCAGTCCGCACTCGGCCGTGCCTCGATGATAGTGACCATGCCGAGAAAGAGCGTCTCGCTCTCGTGGACGGTCAGCTCCGTCTCCTCGAAGTGTGCGAGCGGGTCCTGGGTCCACCTGCAGCCGTGTTGCTCGTAGTGGGCGTCGGCGCGCCAATCCTGGAACCGGCCGAGGAGTTCGACGTCGCTGCGACCGTGTTCGAACAGTAGGACACGGCCCGCTGGCCGGCAGACCCGCGCCATCTCCGACAGCGCCGCGACCGGGTCGGGGAAGGTACACGTCGAGAGCGCCGATATCACCGTATCGAAGCTGTCGTCAGGGAACTCCAGGTCCTGGGCGTCCATCCGATACACCGTCCCGCCCCGGCGGAGCGCGTCGAGTTCAGCCCGCGCCGACTCGACCATCTCCGCGCTGACGTCGACGCCGACCAGTTGGGCGGTGGGCGGTAGATACCGGAAGTTCGTCCCGGTCCCGCAGGCGACGTCGAGCACGCGGCCGCGCGCGTCGGCGAAGGCTCGCTTCCGGAGCGGGCCGCTGAACAGCCGGTTGGCCCAGTCCCAGCGTTCGTACTGGTCGGCCATGTCGTCATAGAGGTCGGCGATGTCTCCCGTGGACATCGAGCGAGCGTCGGCCGCGTGGCTGTCCGCCGAGTCGATCGCGTTCGAGGAGCTGGTTCGGGACATCGTTGTGCGTGGGGATTATGCGTATCTCCGTCGACCGACGGCATATATCCTGTCCACGTGATACGACGGTGACCACTGGCACCTACAGCGGCTATCGAGACCGCTGGAAGTTCGATGTCGAATACTGACGCTTTGTCTCCAGAACGACACAGACTGACGAAGGCCTATCCCGCCTCGTCGCAAACGGGTGATAGTGTCAGAAAACTATCTAGTCACACGGCGCAGAATCATGCGATTGAGCGTAGCAACGGCCGCTGGCTCCCTGCTCGCCGGGTGTATGCGCAGCCCTGGCGGTGGCGGTCCAGGCGGCGGTCCCGGGGGCGGCGGTGGTGCCGACGACGACGGGACTGACGGCGGAGGTGACGGCGTTACAATCGACCCGGGAACCACTATCGAGTTCAGCGCACAGACCAGTCACTGGGAAGGCCTGGCGCCGGCGCCAATCGAAGGCACAGAGAATCCAACGCTGGTCCTGCAGGAGGGCGAAGAGTACACCATCGGCTGGACGGAAAGCGACGGCGGCAGCCACAACATCGAGATTCGAAACGAAAACGACGAGATTGTCGGTGACCTGTCGACCCCAGTGGTCTCCGAACCCGACGAGGCCCAGCTGCTGACTCTCACGGCGAGCAGTGAGATGGCCCAGTACGTCTGTGCCCCCCACGCGACGACGATGCGGGGTGACCTGCAGTTCGAATGAGGGAGAGTGGAATCGGGGAGCGCCGCCGCTATCCCACACAGGCCCCAGTTCGCAGTTCCCCACCCGGCACACAGCGACAAATATCGAGCCTACCTGAACGGACTTGACGCCGGAGCCCACCGTACCATTCATGGGGGACCCGCCATCGCCCGACCAGGACGTGCTCCGAGCCCTCGAACTCGCGGACGGGTATCTCGACGAGGCCGAAGACCTGCTGTGGGCCGCCGCCACGGAGAGCAGTGCCGACGACGTCAGTGCCCCCATCGAGGAACTGACACAGGACGTCTGGGACGTGCAGGCAAGGCTCGAAACGCTCCAGGAGGAGTTCGAGACCGAGTAGCGTGGGTCGGGCGCTACGGTGTCGCCAGCTCGGGGTCGGTGTACCAGTACGCCCACAGAATCAACACGCCCTGGAGCGGCAGCCGTCCCCATCGAACGACCGCGGACGGGTCACCCCCGCCGGGCATCCCCGTGACGACGACGCCGCTGGTCGCCATGTAGACGTTCGCGGGAAAGATAGCGACGAGGAGGGCAATGGTCGCCCACGCCGCGTACTGTCGCGTCCGCGGCCACAGGAGTCCGAGTCCCACGGCGACCTCGGCGACGCCCGAGAGGTAAACCAGCGCGAGCGGCGCGGGCAGGACCGGCGGGATAATCTGGGCGTACAGGTCCGGGACGACGAAATGCAAGAGGCCCGCGACGACGTAGGCGGGACCCATGACGTACAGCAGCGGGCGTTTGAGCTTCGTCAGGCGACCAGACATCTGTCGCTCGCTACGGCGACGGCAGTGAAGCAGTTTGGGGTACGAGACGGTGGCGGTTGCACTCGCAAGTCGCCTGCCTATCCGCACGGAGCGCCACCACGTACGCATGACCTCACAGCTGACAGTGAAGGCCGTCGAAGAACACGGCGACCACTACCACGTGCAGTTTCGCGACGCCGACGAGTTCGACGACCTGGAGACGCCCGACTGGGCAAGAGAACTCGCCGAGTCGGAACTGCCGGGCAGCGACGTCCGGATGGGACTGGAGGAGAGCGACGAGTGGCGCATCCAGAGCGTCCGCGTGCCCGTCACCGCCGTGGACGGCGAGGGCGACGCCTCCAGAAAGGCCCTCCAAGTCGTCACCCTCATCAACGACCACGAGATGTTCGACTCGGAGTGAGCGGCGCGCTCTCCCGGGTCAGGTGGTCGACTGCTCGGTCTCGCTTCCGAGCCGAGGGCGGAACACTCGCCAGAGAATGCGCGGGTGGAGCAGACTCGTAGACGGCCGCTCCAGTCTGAAGACCCGCTGGAACGCCTCCGTCAGTTCGCCGTCGTCCTGTGCGCGGGTGACGAGTCGGTCCATGTACCTGTTGAGCAAGGCTGTGCCGAACGGTTTC
The DNA here is from genome assembly GCF_029338235.1 of Haloarcula rara. GTDB lineage: Archaea > Halobacteriota > Halobacteria > Halobacteriales > Haloarculaceae > Haloarcula > Haloarcula rara. The sequence goes on along the minus strand of NZ_CP119785.1, from coordinate 1,578,293 downwards.
GGTCCCGTCGTCGCCTCGAAGACGAAGTCGTTCCTGACCGCTGTCTGCCACGCTTCGTCGACGATGGGCCCCACCCGATCGAACAGCCGGAGCCCGAGCCCGTCGATTCCGTCGGGGAGTTCCAGATGGAGCGCGAGTGCATCGAGCGCTGCGACCGACATCCCCTGTCCGTAGACGGGATTGAAACTGGCTATCGCGTCGCCGGTCACGGCCAGTCCGTCCGGGAACGCCGAGAGGGTATCGTAGCGTCGACGGATACTGGCCGGGAACGGATAGCGCTGGATGTCGGAGACCCACTCCTGGCTCCGGAGTCGGTCGGCGACGGCGTCGAGCGGTAACGCCGCCGCCCAGTCGAGGAACGTCTCGCGGTCGACGGGAGAGCGTTCACCGTGGAGGCCCTGCAGGACCACTTCCCATCGATTCCCCTCGACGGGAACCATGGCGGCGCCGCGTGGTCGCGCCGGTTCCGGTGCGATGAGGACGGCCCGCTGGCGCTCCGGTGGCCGCGTGATTCGGACGGTACTGTAGGTGATGTCGACGGTGACCCGCTCGACCTCAGGGGTGGGATACCCGTGGTCCGCGAGCCACGTCGGCGTCCGGCTCGTCCGGCCGGTCGCATCGACGGTGAGTTGCGCATCGAGTGTCGTCTCCGCCCCGCCGTCCCGGAAGCGAACGCCCGTGATTCGCCCGGCGGCGGCGTCGTGCTCGCACCCGATGAAGTGACAGTCGTCCCGGAGGACGATGCCGTCGCGGTCCCGGAGCCGCTCGCGCACGACGTGCTCGAACAGCGGCCGACTCGCATACAGCGCCGGCAAGTCGGCGTCCGCATCGGCGACGACGCCGCCGCGGTCGTACCAGTCCACGGCCTCGGCCATGTTCAGTTTCAACCCGCCCAGGGCCCGGACCTCCCTGTCGAATCCCGGAAAGAGGTCGTTGAGCGTGAGCCGCCCGGCTTCGAGCATGGCGTGTGGCTGGCTGGTCTGTGGCGCCCCGTCACGGGCCACCGGCTCGCTGGGGAGCCGGTCGCGTTCGAGAACGACGACCTCAGTGAAGGCGTCGCTGAGGACACGGGCCGCACAGAGGCCCGCCATACTCCCACCCACGACGACAGCCCGGTGCCCACACTGGCCCACCCGGGACTGTTCGTACCGGTCCAGTCGTGCCAGCGTCATTGCGCCATCTATTACTCATAGGGTCGTGGCGAGTAAAAAAGACCGACGGTGAGGGCGTAGCACCGGGTGACCGGTGTGAGTGTCCTCGTGCAGACGGGACGAGACATCGGTCGGAGGTAGCTTTTTGCGTCCCGTTTCACTGTATACTGTGTGCCGATTCAACGCGCGAAGCCGCTCCACCAGCTCTACGCGGACGTCGCAGACTACGACCTCGTTCTCGTCCCCGACGCGCCGCTTTCCAGTGCTCTCAACCGACGACTCGACCGGCCACACTTCGGAACCTTCGCGACCACGCCGCGCCGGCTGGCTGCGGGCCGTCGTGAACAGGCCGAAGACCGCGTCGCCTTCCTCGACGTCGTCGGCAGCGTGGAGTCGTCGACCACACGGGCAGAGAGACCCGCCGGGTCTGACGACAACTGGAAAGCGTTCGCGTACGCCATCGGGAACGTCCTGCAGTGCTGGGAACACCAGGGAGCGGCTGACTCGATACTATCCTACGAGACCTTCGCGGATTCGACGACCGAAGCGGTGGTCGAGCAGCTATCTACTCTCCAGACGACCTCACAACAGCTGACCGAGTACACGGTGTCGGCGTCCCAGAACGTCGCAGTCGTCGGCGAATCGCAGTTCACCGAACTCGAACGGTCGATTCTCCCCGAGGCGTACGACAGCTATTCCCTGTTCGTCGACGAGCCCTTCGAACTGCCGGCGTTCAACATCTTTGACTCGCCCGGTCACATCGTCGACGCACTGCTCGAATCCATCGACGAGGAGCACGCAGACGACATCGCGGTCGTCCTCGAGAACGGCAGTCAGTACTCCTCGCTCGTCGAGTCAGCGTTCGAGTCGGCGGGCGTTCCGTACTACGGCGGACCGGGCTTCGTCGACGACCCCGACCACCGAGCGCTACTTCGGCTGCTCCGGGTCGCACACCGCGGGACCGAAACCACCATCGCGGACGTCAAACCCATCCTGACACACTGTGGCGTCGACGTCGGTGTCTCCCACGACCAAAAGCGGCTCTCGGTAGTCACCCACCCCGACCTCGAGTGGATACAGGCGTGCTGTGGGGCGGTCGCGTCACGGACGTTCCGGGAGCTGCTCGTGACCTACGAATCGAAGGCAAACGCGACGCTCGAACGGTTCCGTGCCGAACTGGAGACACTGGGGCTGCTGGATACACCGGTCACGGCCGAGGCACTCGGGCGTCTCGAATACTACCTCGATACCTACGAGGTGCCGGTCGACCGCGAGAACAGCGGCGTGTTGCTCGCCGACGCAAAATCTTCGGGCTACGTCGGTCGGCCTATCGTCTTCTATCTCGGCCTCGACGAGGGGTGGACGCACTCGGCGCCACAGCGACCGTGGGTCGACACGGCCGCACAGTTCGAACGCTACATCAGACAGTTCCAGTTGCTGCTCCAGAGCGGGACCGAGCAGTACTACCTCGTCCAGGATACGGCCGGTGGACAGCCGGTGACGCCGTGTCTGTACTTCAACGAGCTACTGGACGGAGAGTGCAGCCAGTTCAGTGACCTCGAGTCGGTCAGCTACAGTCGGTCGCTGAACGACGTCGGAGTGGGCTTCGAGAAAGAATCGCTGGACCCACCGGTCGAACCCGACCGCGTCGAGACCATCAGCCAGTCCAGCCTCAACACCTACGTGAACTCGCCGCGTGACTACCTGTTCAGCCGGCTGCTCGACAGCCCGGACGCCGATTACTTCCAGGAGGGACGGCTGTTCCACGACTTCGCCGAGTTCTACGTGAACCATCCCGACAGCGTGGACAGTGCAGTCGTCGACGAGGCGGTCGAACTGATGTGTTCGGAGGTCCGCCCGTTCTACCCGGAGCACGACCGCGTTCTCCGCGAGCGACGGTATCGAATCGGACTGGAGACGATTATGGCGTTCCTCGATTCGAACCGACCCGAGGCGGGGGCGTTTCTCACCGCAGCGTCCGGCTTCGGGACCAACACGTTCGCCGAGCGCTTCGAGAAGCCGGTCGACGCACCGATAACGGAGCGGTGGTTCGAGAACACCGAACTGGGCATCAAGGGGCTCATCGACCTGGTGTACGCGCCGGACCACCTGCTGGACTACAAGAGCGGGTCGAAGAAGTCGGCCTACGACGTGGTCAAACAATCGGCCATCGACCCGCCGAGTGACACCGTCGACTACCAGGCACTGCTGTATCTCACGCACTATCGAACCGTCCGCCCGGAGGAGCGACTGGACTTTACCTTCTTTCACTTCCTCGACAATCTGGACGACGTCATCGCTGGCGACGCAACGGTCTCGGATACGCTTACGACGGTCACGTACTACCCGGAGTCCTTCGACGAGTACGTCGCGTCGCGGGCCGCCTACGAGGAGTTGCTCGACGGCTACAAGGACTGTGTCGCGACGTTCGAAGACCTCGGGTTCGAGGCGTACACCGACATCGTCGCCGAACTGTCCTTCCCCGAGACGACCGAGAAGTCCGAACTCCGAGACTCCGAGTTCGCCGACGCGTTCACCGAGGCCGTCGTCGTAGGTACCTCGGGCGACGTCGACGCCGAGAAGGGGAGCGACCAGGCGATTCGCGCTCTCGACGGCGTGCGAAAGCGGGCCTACTTCCGCGAGGACCTGGACCGCTTCGAGACGTTCGTCGAGGAGCGGCTAGCAGAGCTCAACCGCCGACGGACGGGGGAGGAACGGTTCCCCATCGACGGCCTCGGCGGGGAGCCGAACTACCGCCGAGTCGACCACCGCGACCTCCTCCTGGAGGGCGAGCGATGAGCGACCCCTCGCCCAACGACGCCCAGCAGCGACTCATCGACGGGACGGAGGGCATCTACCACGTCGACGCCGGGGCCGGGACCGGGAAGACGTTCACCATCACCCGCCGGTACGCGAACATCGTCGAGCAGTCCGACGTGGAACCCGACGACGTCCTGCTGGTGACCTTCACCAACAGCGCGGCCACGGAGATGCGAGAACGCATCGTGGACAACTGCTCGTATGGCATGCGTGAGCTAGCTGATGCCCCGATTCAGACGTTTCACTCGTACTGTTACGACCTGCTCTCCGAACACGGCTATCGTGCACCCACGCACCTGGGCATCGACGACCGAATCACCGGGTCGACGCGAATCATCGAGGACGAGTTCGTCGAGCACGAGTACTTCAGGGAGTTCTACGGGCAGTTCCGGGACCGCCATCCGGAGTACACGAACCGCTTTCGCGTGCTCTCGAATCCGCTGGAAGGACTGGAACTCATCAACGAACTGGCGTCGAAGGGCGTCTTTCCGACCGCCGAGGGGTGGTATCGCGATGGAGCAGACGCGCTGCATGGCTCCTTCGAGAGCTTCAAAGCTCAGTTCGACGCGGTGAACGAGCCCCGCAACGGCGGCAGCAAGCAGTCGAAGCTCCGGGAGGCACTCTCCGGGTTCGGCCGGTCGAAGACCTATCTCCCTGACGCACCCTCGAAGACGGAGCTTCGCGGGAGTCGCGGGACGAAACAGCTCGACAAAAGCGTCGCCAGCGACGTCTTCGAGGCCGACAGAAGCGAACTCAAAGCCTTCGTCCACGACCTCTACTTCGAGTACCTCGAGTTCGCGCTCGGGCGGAACTACCTCAACTTCGGCTTCCTCCAGTTGCTAGCCTTCGTCCAACTGTGTGAATCGCCCGCCCTCCGCGAGCGAGTGGGCTTCGAGTACGTGATGGTCGACGAGTTCCAGGACTCAAGCGAGATACAGTTCAAACTCGCCCTGTTGCTCGCCGACACGGACAACCTCTCGGTCGTCGGCGACTGGAAGCAGAGCATCTACTCCTTCCAGTACGCAGACGTCGAGAACATCACCGAGTTCGAGACGCGGCTCGAACAGTTCGCTGCGGAGCTGAACGAGGACGGGGACACTCGGGTCGGCTTCCAGACTACGGACGTCGAGCGAATCTCGCTGACGGAGAACTACCGCTCGACGCAGTCGATTCTGGATTTCTCCGAACACGCCCTGGAGACGCCCGCGACGAGTTCCGACAGCGTCGACGTCGGAGCGCTTGGCGAAATCGAATCGCTCCAGTCGAACGCGCCGTTCGACGAGACCACTATCGAGGCGATTGCACACGAAGATGAACACGTTGCCGTCCTCGCGAAGGTGCAGGACATCGTCGGCAACGAGGCCTATCCAGTCGAAGGCGAGGACGGCGAGCCCCGAGCGCCGAGCTTCGGTGATATCGCCGTCCTCACGCGAACGCGTGATTTCGGTCGTGAGTTGCTAGACGTCGCTACGGCGTACGACTTCCCGATGGCCTACGACGGCGACGTGGAACTGTTCCGCAGCGACCCCGCGAAGCTGTTGCTCGCCTGGCTTCGAATCGCCGACAGCGACGCCGAGCGCGGGTGGGCCGTCGTCCTCGAACGGGCAGGCTACACCATCGACGAGATCGACGCGATTCTCGAAGACGAGCGCTACCCCGAGAACATGGCAGCGTTCCGTGACTCCCTCCGGTCGCTGGCAAACGTCGGCTCGCTCACTCGGCGTGTCTTCGAGTGCTACGGGATAACCGGGGAGTACGCCGACGTCATCCTCCACCTCGTCCAGTCGGTCCACGACTCGACGACGTTCACGCGCGGCGACCTGATTCGCTTCGTCGAGCAGGGCATCGAGAACGGGAGTACGCACGGCATCCACACCAGCGCCAGCGCGGACTCGGTGACCGTCCAGACCATCCACTCGGCGAAGGGACTGGAGTATCCCATCGTGATTTTGGCGAACATGAACGAGGGGCGATTCCCACCCCGGACGCGAAGCTCGGGTGTGCTTCGCTACGAGGAGTCCGTCGGCGTCCGTCAGCGGAAGGTGTACGGAGAAGATGGGCGCTACCCACACGCCTACGACAACTGGCGCTACGACGTCTACAGGCGCTGTCTGCCCGACGGGTACGACGAGGAACGGCGACTGCTGTACGTCGCGATTACCCGTGCCGAGCACCACGTGGTGTTTGCCGGTGGAGACAAGCCCAACACGTTCCTCCAGGAGCTGCCCGTCGAGATACAGGCGGGACGCACGGACGTCGAGCGTGTAGCGGCCGGTGAGACGGAACAGTTGCAGTTACCGTTCACTATCTCCCCACCGGAGGGACCCGTCGGATACAGTCCCCACTCGCTCATGGACGACAGCGTCTTCGAGGACGGGGACGTGTCTGGCGACCCGGAGCGAGACGGCGACGGCGGGATGGGTTTTGGAACGCAGGTCCACGACTTCGCCGAGGACTACGTTCTGGGGGCGGGCGTGACGCCCTCGAACGAGCACGAAGAGCGGATTCGGGCGCTACTCGACGGGCTGGAGGGTGAGCTGTTCGCCGAGGAAGACGCCGTGTTACCGCTGGAAGTCGACGGCGAGCGTGTCTCGATTACCGGCGTGGTCGACCTCGTGTGCGTGACCGACGACCGCGTCGAGATTATCGACTACAAGACCGACGGGAGCCGGCGCGCCCAGGCGGAGTACCGCAAGCAACTGAGCGTGTACTACCACGTGCTGTCGAGTGTGTATCCCGACCGTGCGGTGACGACGAGTCTGTTCTACTCGGCGACCGGGGACCGGGTCGAGGTCGAACCGTTGTCGAAGGCGGATATTCGGGCACTCGTGCAGGCAGCGTAGGAGTCAGGACGCAGTCGTGGTAACTCTTCAGCCCAACCTTGGAGAACTCCACCGCTAGTAGTGAGAGAACGAGTGCGAGACAGTCCTTGGACGGGGCGAAAGAAGCCGTAGCTGAGACGGCGGAACCAGTACCCAGCGAGCGGGCGGACTACGACAGTGTGAGTATCTCGGCGTTCACAGAAGTGGTCGATATACCAGAACTCATAGAGGTCCCAAGGTTAGGCAAACCGCCATACGTTACTAACCTTGGAAGGGTATCTGAAGGGAACTATATCGAATCTGTCTGTTTCTCTGGGGAGGCATATCTTGTGAGTGAGTCCGGCATCGTCTGCATCTACCTGTGAGCATGGCGCTCTCCGCTCTTTCAGTCGACGCCACGGCGCGCATGCATGCGCTGGCCTCCACGGGAACCCGGCCGTCTAGGCGCATTTCTATCTTCAGTACTCTCTACAAGCGGGGCTAATGTCCAAGGTTGAGTCAGCGAGGGGAGAAGCAAGATAGGGCATTCTCGAGATGAATTTTATAACCAACAGACAGCGGGCTAAAGCGTGTTTGTTGGTTAAGTCCGACTATAGCGGGATTTCGAGTCCCCAGCCCAACGTTCGATAGGGAGCTGTTTACGATCGACGCGGAGTATCGGTTATGGGTGTCGCCGACATTCGAGACCGAGAGTGAACTCTTGCAGCGGTCAATTGTGGGCCGAAGGCGAACAGGTGACGATTCCTGACGGTGGCGTTGAGACGGCGTATCTGCGGGAGTATACGAGGGGATGGTGTGGTTGGAAGAATAGATACACTCGATACTGCACATCCAGGAACCATCGAAAGTCGAAGCGTGAGTATAATACACAACCACATACGAGTACGACAAAGTAATGGCTGACGACAGAAACAGAGTGTTCAGAGATAATGAGTCGGTCGGCGCTCAACGTGGTGATACATTCGCCGGAGTCCCAGTCGATCAGGAGATTGTCGAATCAGTCGCGACAGAATACAACCTGGGGGCGGACGTACTCGCAAGAACTCTGAGAGACGTGGAACAGGCACCAAATCTTCTAGAGATAGGTGTGCTGTTCACTCAATTCGATCCGATCCCAGTCAGGAAAGACGACAACGGACATCTACATTTACTCGTAGAGTCTGGCCAGTATTGGGACGTAGTGGCTAACCGCCTCGGTTTGACCAAAGATGGCCGCGAAGCGATTAGTCTGGCCCACGATAGGCAGATTAAAAAACACCATCAATATCGAGGTACAGGAGCGGGTTTCGTCGTCCCATGTCCCGAATTTCCCTCGAGCGTCGTACCTCGCATCCAGACACTGGTAGATCACACTGACCTGACGTCACGACAAGCGACGGTATACGCGCTCACCCAAGACGAATTGACCGAACCTGCAGTAGCGAATATCTTGGATCTCCCAGAAGGGGTAATAGAATCGGAGTTGGTCGCGGTCAACTGTGAGACGAGTCGAGTGATTCAAGCAGCACAGATATTAGATACACCCAATCGGAGTATCTCCCGGCTAGAGCCCGATCCTACATCAGACACCTGGCTGGGGCTGGATTGGTCACATTGGGTTAATCTATCTAACCGGGAACAGTTACTCGAAGAACTTCCTGAAACACCGGGAGTGTACAGAGTCCGACATACAAACATTTCCGGATTGTTGTACATCGGCGAATCAGGCTCGGAAGGGGGTCTCCGAGAGCGAGTCGGACTTGGACTGGCATCTGATTTCGATTCGGGTACGTGCCCACAAGGAGGGAATCACGACGCGACAGCTCCCCTCTGGAAGCTCAGAGAGTCAATCGGTGGTTCGATAGAAGTCTCGGTGGCGAATCCAGCAATAGCCGCGAACAAGCGTCATCGGCGCTCTCTAGAGGCCGCTCTCGTAGCAGTTTGCCGGCGTGAATCGGGTCGGACCCCCGACGTGATGTTGAATCGGTGTCCGGACTTAGATAGCACAGCTGGAGGGACCAGTCAAACCCCAGATCGTCGTTGGAATAACCAAGGATACCAGGTCCCTGATTGGAAATCTTGGCACACTACGACAGATAGCCATTGGATGGGGCTCGATTGGACGGAACCACGGCCACTCTCCGAGCGTGATCGGGTCAAAGAGGTGTCGACTTGCGTTTATCGAGTGTGGGAAGGTCAGAGTGGACTGAGTGAGTGGGAGCGAGTCCTCACCAGTATAGGGACGTCTGAAACCCCAACGAGTCGGCTTTTCAACCTAGAGAAGGAGTATGGCTCACAGGCGGTTTTCTCACTCGTCGAACCAGCGGGTGTAAGCCCGGATAATGTAGAACGGCAGAGGCAGTTCAGTGAAATTCGGTACGACCTCATCGGTGCCCACTATATCGCAACTGGCCAGCCGCCTACGGATCAGTATTGAATATCCGCACATAGCATCACTTGGGGGTCGAGAGAGTTGTCAAACCACCGGATATCGGCGGTATCCGAAAGGCAAATTTTTATCACATTTCCACAGATACATATGTGGCATGTATCCCGTAACCGGATCCCTTCTCACTAAAGGTGTCTACGGAAATAGCACTCACAGTGTGATCGGCGTATGACTGCGGAGTGGGGATTTACTACCTCCCGTCCGACCGATGCACGTTACGGTGACGACGTCGCGAAGTACGCGATGTCAGATGGTGAGCAAGGGCTGAAAACTTTCGTCAGAGAGGTACTGCAGAACTCCAACGACGCGAGGTTAGAAAATGACGAACCCGCAGAAGTAACTTTTCGACTCGAGACGTTGGAAGGCGACGAGCTGAGATCGTACCTCGAAGCCCTAGACATATCGACGTGGTCGGAGCACGCCGGTCTATCTGGTGAAACCGAAAGTGGAGAGCATATCGTCGACGCGATGTCCAGAATCGAAGAAGAAGACGCTTTGCGGATACTCACGATAGAGGACAAAAATACGGCTGGGCTCTTGGGAGCTGAAACTGCGGACGAATCGAACTTCACAGCACTCGTTCGTGACGTACTCTTTAGTAGCAAATCGGGCGACACGGCAGGTGGAAGCTACGGTCTCGGGAAGGCAGTACTGTGGCTCTTCTCTGGACTCTCGATGGTGTTATTCAATTCGACCCTCAGTGAACCGGATCCGAGAGACGATTCTCCACGCCTCATCGGCCGTACTCGGTTACCGACCCACAAATCGGCCGATGGAGAGACTGTGTTCCAAGGCCACGGCTGGTACGGAAAGGCAGAGGAATCTGAGGGGGCAGGAAGGTCCAGACCAGAGTCTCTCTGGGGAGAAGCCGCAGCCGATCGGGCCGACCCACTTCGACTCACCCGCCCGGACAGTTCCGGGACGAGTATCCAGGTGGTCGATTTTAGAGTGCCAACCGCAGAGGAGCGCTTGGACGATACAGAGTTAGCCGAGGAGATCACCGATCTGACGCTAGAGTGGTTCTGGCCTGCAATTTACAATGATAACTTAAAAGTAAACGTCGAAACGGAGACAGAAACTCGCGAGGCGAGTTTAGATGTACATCCGAAGTACACTCCCTTCACATCTTGTCTCAGCGAACGAGGAGAGGCAGTCGAAGAACTCGAAGAACCGGGAGACATCACAGACACCAGTATAGACCTCACTGTACCACCCAAAACCGGTGACTCTGGGGAAACAGATGGTGAATTGGCACTCCTCGTCCGTAGAGCACAGCCTGACGAGGTACACAAGCGCAACTCGGTAGCATTCGTTCGGGGAGCAGGTATGGTAGTCGAATACTACGACCGTGACAAAATCGTAGTGGGTAACGAGGACTTCCACGGTGTATTGTTGGGAGGGAAAGCAAGACCGTGGGGTACTGGAACCGAAGCGACAGAAACGGATCGAGTCGTCGAAGAGTTCCTAACCGCTGCGGAACCACCGCGGCATAATCAATGGGAGCGGACAGAGACACTCGCGAACACGTACTCGCGAGGGTTCAAGAAAGCGGTAGAAGGTATCAAGCCCGACGTCACAGACAAACTCAGAAGTCTCGTCGCACCGAACGTCGACCGTGGAGCAACCGGCCCAGAACGTCTTGGAAACCGATTCAAGATAGGTAACGAGGCGAAGAGTGGCCGGTCGAAGCGAGAGTCGCCGAGTAGCCAACGTGTGTCAGGTGAGACCGATATTTCGTTCGACGAGACGTACGATCACTGGGTGTTCGAAGGTAACATAGAACCGTTGAGCGACGGTTACGAGATCCGAGAAGTGACAGTCTCGCTCGTCCGTATGGGAGAGGAACGTGCGACTAACGATCGGTTACCCGTCGCCAATGTCTCTTCGAACACGCCCGGGGTTGGAGTGTCCCTTCCCGAAGAAAACGACGTCCAGGTCGGACGATTAAATCCGAGTCCTGGGACCACTTCGGTAACTTTCGAAGGTTCTTCTGATCTCGACCAGCGACGTGTCGAGACTCGACTCAAAGTCTCTGTGGACATCGCCAAACGAGGTGACGAGTGATGTCAGCTACGGACGAGGACGCTGAAGAAGAAGCTGGAGAGGAAGAAGAGATCCAGAGGGGGAGCCTGGTCACCCAATCACTGCCCCACAATTACGAACGAGAGGCTATCGGTTTCGACGTGGAAGAATTCCTCATAGACGGGGAGCCACTAGACGAACGTGGTGAGCTGGATGCGGACGAGAGGTTCCTCTCACTCGTCGACGAGAGTGGTTGGCACACTCTGACAATCACTGGAACGGTCACGTTAGAATCAGAGACGATCCAGGAGGTGTTTCCTCCCGACGAGTGGGATAGCCCTGCCGGGAGACTCGTACTCGTCAAGACCAACCCTCTCGCGATCCACCGGTCACGGAGAGTTCTGAAGGAACCGCCTGTAGAGGATGGAATAGAATCGTTCGAGGTAGACATCGAACGCTCTGAACATCGAGGGACGGTCAAGTTAGAGCCGTTCTTGACGAGAGCTAGCGGACGAGAAGCAGGCGCGACTAATTGTGCGTCGAAAGCAGGGTCACGCCTGTCCAACGGCCTCGAATGGTCGATTCAACTCGACGAGCCGAACGATGGTGGTGGGCTCCTCATGCCGATCATCGAGGACTTCGAGGACAACGACAAATTTCCCAACGAGAATCATATCCACTACCTCAGTTTAGACGAACCTCAGAATCCACAGTTGTATCTCAACCGTGGTCACCCACAGGTGGTCAAAGTGCTAGAAAACGAAGGAGCGACGGGGGGCCCTCCGCGTCTCCGTGACGTTCTCTACGATTACATCGAACACTCGGTTTGGACGCAACTGCTCGTTCAGACAGCGCGGGACACCGACACGGATACCGGTGAGACGAAACACAACTGGCAAGAAGACGTCTTAGATCTCTTCTTAGAATATCTCTACCCAGAGCTCGAAGACGAAAAAGCGGCTGTTCAGTTGGCCACCGACATACGAAGCGTCGAAGACCTGCCGACACTCATGCAGGACATCGAACGCGCGGTCCACCAGCGGTACGATCTACCGACAGATACGACCAAGTTGATCGAGGAGGCGATCCAGAATGACAACTGATCTGTACAGACTGCAGAGTGCAGGGAGACCGATGGTCGACGAGTCGTTCCTCGCGGGTGAACGTGAGCTCACTCACGACGATCTCAAACCGTATCTGACTCCACTCGGCATATCTGTAGACCTCGGTGCCGTAGACGAGCGGATTCAAGAGATAGAAGCCGACGACGATATCGACCCCCAAAGCAGTGATATCGACGCCGAGCTCGCCCCGACACTACATCGTAGTCTATCTTTGACCAGAAATCAAGCTGCAGATGCTGGATTGTGGCACTACCTCTGCATCGTTAGGTTCCCAGACTTCGTCCACTATCGGTGGGACCACGTCTACAATCCTGAAAAGCCTGGAAACATGGAAGAGAAGTTCCTGAAGGCAGGAGCCGACATATACTCGAACGCACTCCATAGGCTCTGGTGGGCGGCCGAGCTAACTTACGAGCCAGCAGAGTCCGACGACCCTAAAGACCGAGACTACGAGCGAACGAGACGAGCCTTGGAATTCCAGGAACTCGCGAACGACGTGTTCGACAGGTGGTTCGCGCGATACCGCCCGGTCGCCACTGCTTGTGTCGACCTCCTGTGTCACGAGGCGTTAGAGGATCTCAGAGGAGACTACGCCGACCCACCGTCGAACAGTGAGATAGTGAGCGACACCACGACTCGCCTCAGAGAAGAGTTGACCGTTCGGCGGGTCGAATCGATGGACAAAGAAGATATCGTCGACACGATCGAGTCACTACGGGACGATGTCATGCGTAACGACGAATGAGAGAAACGTAGTCTGAGATACGTTACGACGATTTTACTTCTGTTATAATCCGTCGGATGAGGTCTTCGGCCTCACGCTCAGACAGCCCTTCGAGTTGGATGTTCGTAAGAGCGTGGTTGAAGCGACGTGTCGATTCGTCTATCACCCAGGATGGTTCGTCTGACAGCGCACGACAGACCGCTACGACAGCTGGACGATATCGAGCAAACCAGCGATCGAAGACCTTGTTGACCATCGTTTGGTTCGTGAAGACGTCCTCGGTCACAGTGTAGTCTCCGTCGACAGCGGTCAATTCGGCGATCCACCACAATCGGTGGATCGCGTTCGAATATAGGTCAGAGCCAGCACCGAGGAACTTCTCTCGCATCGCTTCTTCTGAGCGATACTTCCATCGGTGTCGAACGAACTCAGGGTATCGAACGACTGCGAGCCAGTGCCAGAGTCCAGGGTCACCCGCGGTACGACGAGTAATATCCAGACACTGATGGACTCCCCTCGCAAGAGCGCCATCCATCGCTGTCTCGAACTCCGAGTACTCAGAGAGTACCGTGTCGACAGCGGTGTCTAGACTCTCCAGGTCTGCTGTCGGTTCACCAGGCATCGGTTCGACGTGCTCTGAGAGGTCGTCCTCGTCTATCGTCGCTTCACCTTTGAGAAATTGCTCACCGACGAGTCGACGGCCATCCTCTGTCAACCGATATAGTGTTTGTTCTTCGGCCATGTTAGATGCTGAGTCCCTCTTCCATGAGATTGATCAACTGTGTGCGGTGATCTATGTACTCTTGGAGCTCGCGGTCTGCCAACTCCAAGACGTGTGGTAGTGACTCCTTCTCACCGAGGTCAGTTCGCAATCTCTGCATCGCCTCAGAGAGATCGTCGACTTCGTACAGGTTGCGAGCGAACGTCTCCAAGACGGTTTGTTGCCACTCGAAATCGACGTCACCGTCCCCGTCGATAGCACTCCCCGCTCTGATCAATAGCTGGATCCAAACTCCGTAGCTGATCTGATCCAAAATCACGTCGCGCATCCGTGCTTCTGCACCTACCGAACCACGACTCTGCAAGACATCAGTGATCCTCGGGTGGTCTGAGTTGATCCAGAGCTTCGGCCGCGCCTCGTTCCGGAAATCGAGGTAGTACAGTTTCTCACCCTCAGGGAGGTGAGATGCCTGTGAGAAACTGATCTCTTCACCGTCGATAGCAGGCGGTTGCTCGTCAGACGGTCTATCTACGACGACGGTGTAGATGTCGCCGCTCGAGACACGGAAGTTCTTTTTATAGGCGTACTGGCCATCACGTGACCGGTCACTCGCCCGAACGAGGTACGGTCGGAGTTCGACCTCGTCTCGAACGACATCTTTGTGTAGTACTATCGTTACGTCGTATACCCCGTCGTCGGTCGGTGACTTCGATACGATGGTCCGATCTCGGTATATCGTACTGTGACAGCGGACAGCCACGTAGAGTTTCGCTGGTGGTGACTCACGTTCCTCCTGAGGAAAGACAGCTTCGACGGTTGTCTCAGGAACTTCCAACTGGCCGTACAAGACCACTTTCTCCCAGTCTCCAGATTCCATCTCGGCCTCCAACGCGGAGGATAGATCGATCTGAGTCTGGCCCGCTTTGAGTTCGAGATCGACGGGTTTCTTTCCGTCGACAGAGTACATATCTATCTCGAAGTCGAGTCCAGAGTCCAGGTACGCGAACGGGAGTGCGGTGCTACGGTGCCTTTGGGAGCGTCGCACCACTATCGATCACCTTCTGGAGAGTCCAGTTCGGCACGTATCTCCAATTGTGTCTCGCCGACGTCACCACTCAATAAATCGTTCTCGTTAGTAGCGTAGGAGCTCCCCTCGAACCGAATCTCACCGGTCGTCGAGTCTGCGACCACGCTAACTGTATCCTCCTCAAACGAAATAGCGACGTCTTCGTCTTCGACAGACAAAGTTTCGATCGCGACATCGTCGTATCTCGAGCCATCTTCGCCGATGCTGGTCAGCGAAATCTCGGTAGACCAACCCTCGTATTCGTCTACGATCGGTTCGACCCGGCCCGAGAACACCCATCTGTCGCCGTCGAACCGAGACGTGCTGTCGATTTCGAACACACGGGAGAGGTCTGGTGGATTCCGTACACGCGGGGCTCCGCTGCCGTGAATCGGGAATCGGTTCAACACACTATCCGAGAGTGCATCAGTTCCGCCGTTACTTTTCGCTAACAGGTGCCGAAGGCCATCTCGTAGCGTTCCGAACATATCTTCGATAGCCGTTCTGAACCCCCTCTGGTACTGTTCTCTGAGGTTCTCTGTCGACTCCCACTCGTCGTGTTCGGGAGGTTCCGCAAATCGTAAGAAGCGGTCGATCTCTTCGTCACTCTCGGACGATGGGTGATCTGTCCTGGCTTCCCCGGCAGCGAGGACACCGTAGAAGTTCCGGTCACCGAACGCGACACGGCTCTGGTCGTAATACTTGACGACCATCCCCGCGCCTCTGAACAACGCGACCGTGTTGAGATACGTGTCGTCGTCGGCAGGCGACGCGAGTCGTGCCGCTAACCGAACGGTACCATCGGGAGTCTCACTGCCATCGGCACGAGGTGGCACGCTCAGCGGGATATCTAATCCTGCGACGTCCCCTGCATTTTCGAGTTGTTCCTCTTCTGTGAAGCGTGAGGAGTAGCATTCGACGAACGGTGTGATCGCCGGAACACTGTCGACGTCAGCTTCGACCGTCTCGTCGGGCGTCTCGACCTCGACTTTGAGGTCGCCTCTATAGATCGCTGGCCAAAAGTACTTCACCGATGCCTCGACGAATTCGTCGGCTAGTTGATCGAGATCCGGACGCTCGTCACGAGTAGGATCGCGGAAGTCGACGACCAGAGCGCTCGTCCCGTCGACTGCTGGTCGCTCTATCTGGAGTCGCTCTGCGAGCTCTGAAGCTTCTTCTCCCCAGAACGACTCCGGTCTGACGCCGTTCTCGGTGTCCTTCGAGCGGCAAAGCCAGCCTGCTCCTTGATAAGTCACGTCGTCGCTCGTCAGTTCGTGGGTCGGGAATTTCGATCTCGCTATCAGTCTCGGTGAGCGGTCGGCGTCTCCGTCCCCCGACAGGAACGAGTTGAATACCACCGTAGACGCACCCGAGAAAGTCCACAAGACAGACTTCCCTAGTCCATAGGAGCCCCCCGCAGTGTCGTCTTGCTTACTGCTGTAGAGTTCGTCGCGTACGAGTGCTGCATAGTTCGAGTCTTCGTCCCAGTCTCCAGTCAGACCTGTGGTGTTACGATCTTCGACGATCAGTAACCGCAGCTCTGCTTCCGAGTCGTCTATGCGACTCAGAAGGCGATCGTAGCTACGACCGCGATCGGCAGCGGTGACAGATTCTAATCGTTCTCGGAGTCCGTCTTGCCACTCCAATCCTTCGAGAAACAGCCGTTTCTCTTCGCCGGTGAGGGTAACGAATCGGAACGTGACTTCGACTGGCTCGTCGTTGTCTAACGCCTGATCGTTCGCGTTCTGTAAGACCTCACGAACGAAAGCCTCAGAGTCGTGATCGACGGCGTGTTTCGTCGGGTCGTCTCCGTAGCGGGGCGCACCGGGACCACCGCTGAAGAAGAACCATCCCCTATCGTCCATCTCTGTCCTGTGCTTTCCACTCATATTTGCAGAATGCGTCTCACTTCGTTCACATCCGACCCTCAATCATACGCACTGTTCCGCGTCACGTGATATATATCCAGTGACCGCGCGGGCTCAAAGCGGAAGTGTCTAATTATTTATACCAACATAACGTACCAACCATTTATATGAGGTTGTTGGAAAGTGAATGCATGAAGATTACCGCAGTAGATCTCTTCTGTGGTTCTGGCGGACTCAGTTACGGGTTAGAGCAAGCAGGAATATCTGTTCTCAAAGGTATCGACTACGACCCCGACTGTGCCTACCCTTACGAGCAGAATCTCGATGGGGAATTCAGGCAACTCAATGCAGAGTCCCTCGCTCAGGACCCGGAACCTATCGCGAGAATGTTCCCCTGGGATTCGGACGTGAAGGTTCTAGCGGCGTGTGCTCCATGTCAGCCCTACTCCACTATGGGACACGAGAAAGACAAGAGCCACGAGGATCACGACAAGTGGGGTCGTTTGAAAGACGTCAAGAAGATCGTAGAGTACGTAGAACCAGACGTCGTCGTCACAGAGAACGTTCTCCAGGTGCGAAATGACAGCGTCTACGAAGAGTTCATAGAGTTTCTCGAGGATAGCGGATACTTCGTCAACAGTGACGAAAACAAGAAAGTCTACTGTCCAGAGTACGGCATCCCACAGAAACGCAAGCGTTGGGTCGTCATGGCTTCGAAAGTCGGGCCCATCTCGCTGCCCGATCCGATGTACGAGGACGAATCGGAGTACCCTACAGCTCGCGAGGCGATCGGTCATCTCCCGTCGCTCCAAGCTGGGGAGACCCATCCAGACCACGATCTCCACCGGTCACGGACACTTTCCAAGAAGAACTTAGAGCGTATCGAAAATATCGAGCCAGGAGAAGATTGGCGAGTCTGGGAGGAACGTGGACTGGAACACTTACTCGCAGATTGTCACAAGAAGGCCAGTGGCCGCTCGTACAAAGCCCCGTACAGCAGAATGCGACCGGACGAGCCTGCACCGACTATCACTACACAGTTTTACAACTACGGGAGTGGACGGTTCGGTCACTACGACACTGACCAAAACCGAGCGATTTCGCTCCTCGAGGGAGCACTCCTGCAGACGTTCCCCGAAGATTACGACTTCTACGACGAGTGGGACGACGTCGGTGTGAAGAATCTGGGACGTCTGATCGGGAACGCGGTGCCACCGTTACTCGCAGAACACATCGGGCGTGGGATACTCGAACACGTCGATGTAGAAGTACCAGCACCCGAGACTGGGGTCGCAGACGACTGAAACCCCGGGGAGTGGGATTTAGAAGTTGGTTTCGAGCCTGTAATCCTGGCAGGACGGCCAGTCGCCTTTTGAATCTCGAAGTGGCTTCGACTAGCAACAGGATATGGACTTATCACTCTCGGAGGGATATTCGGATACGATGGCTGCCGACGTGGTAGTGTACAACGGCCTCAGCTGTACTCCGATAGAGAGGGGACACCAGTCCGTGTCGAATCTTATCGAGACGGCTCCACAGAGGTGGCCCTATGAGCGGCAGTAGGTCGTCGACAGAGACGCCGAAGATCCTACACTGCTTCGCAGATATGGGAACAGAGTCCGAGGTCTTGACGAATTACGGTGACGTCGTCCGTGTCGGCATCGCTCCTCGTGACACCAACGAGAGCCTCCCTATCAAAGCGGACGCACACCTCGACGTCCCCGATAAAGATTGGTACTTTCCAATCTCAGACGACGTGACTTTCGACCTCGGTGTCTTCCACCCCGTCTGTTCCAAGTGGGCAGATACGACTAGTATCTCTGGAGACCCCGACGCACACGAGAATATGATTCCCAGTGCCCGCAATTTGGCCGAGGAGTTCTGTGATCACCACGTCATCGAGAACGTGCCACGGGCACCACTGAACGATCCCGTCGTGTTGAACGGTCGAATGTTCGGTCTACCGATTGAGTACGAACGAGCCTTCGAGACGAGTTTTCGTGTCCCCCAGCCACCTCGGCACGAACGGTTCTGGACCGACTCTGGGTCGGATAAGACGGCAGAGACGTCGTCGTTCTTCTTTTCGGAGCGTTCGAAGCGATGGTGGGCGTCGGCCAAGCACTACTCTCCAAAACCCTACCCGAAACAGCATCTGGCGAAGAATTGTATCCCAGCACCGTACATCCACCACGTCTGCCGAGCGTGGCTGAAGGTCTACGAAGAAGAACACGGTATCGACGAAGGGAGAGTAGACTACTCGAACTACGACGAGGAGATGGACCTCAAACGGAAACGGGCGAACAACAGAACGTTGGAAGAGTTCTGACCCCGACAATATCGAGCTGAAGAGGGTCGCCGCCTCGTATTAAATATCGAAGCGGAACCAACTCGAAGCGTGACTACGGAAAAAGAAGCTCGCTTCCGCTCGTCGTTACTTGAGTGGAGTGCACAGAATCTCCGAGATTTTGCGTGGCGAGAACCAAACCGTTCCCTCTACGAGGTGTTCGTCGCCGAATTCTTCCTGACGCAGACGCCTGCCGAAAACGTAGCTTCGGTGTACCCGACGTTCTTGGAACGGTTCCCGTCTCTGGACGCTATCGACGAGGCGACACGAGACGAACTCGTAGAGATTATCGAACCACTCGGATTCTACAACATCCGTGCTGACGCGCTCAAAACCATCGCTGCAGAATGTGATAGTCTTCCAGACGAGGCAGACGAACTATCCGATCTCCAGCGAGTAGGCCAGTACGTCGCCAACGCGACCCTCTGTTTCGCTGACGGAGAACCGTTACCAGTACTCGACCGAAACGTAGAGCGGATCTACGGACGAGTGTTCGGTGAAGAGTGGCCGGATAGTCCCTCAGATCAGCTTCAGTTCGCAACTCGCCTCGTTCCGAAGGACGACGCCCGAACGTACAATCTGGCACTCCTCGATTTCGGAGCGAGCGTCTGCCAGCCCGATCCACTCTGTCAACGGTGCTTCGCGAGCGAGTACTGTGAATACTATAACCAAACTTCGTAGCGGTTGGAAGGGTAACGTCAGGCGATTAGTAGTAAAATCTTTAGACCCTTGGAGTGGTAAGCTTGTACGATTGATTGTATGCACGTCTCTGCTGTAGACCTCTTCTGTGGCGCTGGTGGGCTGACGAAGGGGTTGGAGCAGGCTGGCGTCTCTGTCGAAGCGGGTTTCGACGTTGACTCCGATTGCCGGTACCCCTACGAGCAGAATAACGACTCAGAATTCGTCGCCCGAGATATCGGGAAACTCGCACGTGAAGACCCCGAATCTGTTTCCGAATATTTAGACGACGATGCGGACGCAACGTTGTTGGCGGGTTGCGCCCCATGTCAGCCCTTCTCGCCACTGACACACGGTACAGACAGTTCTGACCACAAGAAGTACGGGATGTTGAGAGCGTTTCTGGAGATTGTTAGATACGTTGAACCCGACTTTGTCGTGATGGAGAACGTCTATGAAATACGTCATGCAGAGGTGTACGACGAATTCATAGAGGGGTTGGACGAATTCGGCTATAATCTCAACCCGGACAGCGACAAGCGCGTATACTGCCCGGAGTACGATATCCCGCAGACACGCCGGCGCTGGGTTGTGCTCGGTTCACGGCAGGGTAGGATTGACCTCGGTTCTCCGATACACGCTTCTCCGGAGGATTACCCGAGCGTTCGAAGCTGTATCGATGATCTCGAACCATTAGGTCCTGGAGAAAAATCAGCCCACGATTCTCTACACAGTACTCGAGATTTGTCAGAAACGAACGTAGAGCGTGTGAACCACTCGGAGCCAGGAAAGAGTTGGGAGACGTGGCCAGAGCGGCTACGGCTGGAGTGTCACAAGAAAGCGAGTGGACAGACGTATCAATCGGTGTATGGTCGGATGGTTCCTGACGAGCCTGCCCCTACGATTACGACACAGTTCTACAACCTAGGGAGTGGGCGATTCGGCCATTACGACACCGATCAAGACCGAGCGCTTTCGCTTCGTGAAGGTGCGATGATCCAAACGTTTCCCGAAGATTACCGATTCGCCGACGACATCAGCGACGTAGGTATCCACAAGATTGGGCGTCTGATAGGCAATGCTGTTCCTCCGAAACTGGGAGAAATAGTTGGAAAACGCATATTCGAGTTCTTACAATGGTCGGACAGGCAAGCTACCATCGGAGATTTTTGATTTCTGACTATTGAGCTAGCGACCACTGTTAAGCTGTGAAATTTATGTTCCTATTTGAAGTCATTGACTTATTATATATCGTTCACTGGTCAGCTATATCAAGATAGATGCACTGCTGATTATATGATGTTCAGTTGCTAAGTACTCACGGTTAAGTATCAGGGTCCTGTTTTAGCGTTCATGTCATCAGAAGATGGGGATGAGTTTTCGGAATTTGATCCGTTAAGTTATCAAGAAGGGGAAAGAGCAGAAGCGTCAACAAAGCGGCGGCTCGAGCACATCATCGAAGACTATAATGATTCAATAGATGTTCTTGCTGAGCCAGTGCAGAATGCGATGGACGCGATCGTGAGAGCTAATAACAGAGATTTGTTTCCAGAGATTGAATCGGAAGCGGAGGCTGAATCAGATTCTCCCAGTGATAATGAAGATTCGGTGATTCCCGCAAAGGTGACTGTTGAAATTGATACTGATGAAGGAATCATCGCGGTGAGAGACAACGGGCGAGGTTTCCCAATAGGTGAGTTACAGGAATTTATAGCTCCAGAAGCGACTAATAAACGCGATTTATATGATAACGGAACTGTCAGGGGTCACAAGGGAGTTGGACTTACGTTTTTAGCTTACGGGTTCAACCATTTTGAAGTAGTATCAAAGGTGCCTGGTGAAGAGCCGTACCGTCTGAAACTTACCGGAGGTCGTGAGTGGGTGGAAAGTGAAGATGTAGGGGCCGATACCCGTCCAAAAGCCGCTCCAGAAGAACTCGAAGAGGATTTTGAGAGGGGGACAAAGGTAACTATCCAAACTGACGATACTACGCGGCCCAGCAATCTCTCACATGTCTTCAACACGGCAAAGATGATGAAGACAATCCTCGAGACACAGACTGCAGCTGGAGTTGTCCCGCCTGCTGATGAAAATCATCCACCAGTAGATATTACGTTGAAATATACCGCTAATGCTGAGACTGAAGAACTTGATATACAGGACCGCTATCGCTACCCACATGAGAAACTGAACGAAGACTTAGAGGACGGACAGGCACCACTTGAAACTATTGAGGTAGATACTGAGAGTGATGCGGAGGTAGACGCCACATTACGGAATGCCCACCATGGGGTCTACAGTTTCTTTGATTCCGAAGAGATAGCCGAGAGGATTACTGATAGTCACACTGGGGAATATTTAACTGAGGCAGAAGATATCAAGGAATATATTCGTGAGCACGAACTGGAGGTCTATGTTCTCTATACTTATTCGAACGAATACAGAGATAAGCTGAAAAAGCGTTGGAATATCCGTGGTAATTGGAGTTTCCACAAGCCTGGAATAAGGATTGCATCTGACGGAATGATTTCACTATGGCATGAGAATACTAATTTGTCATATAGTGGCGGTAGAAACCAGCGACTTTGGTTCCTTTATCATTTTACTACTGATGTAGCTCCAGATTCTGGACGCAATGATTTCCCAAACGAAACGAAGGACGTGATCCATGGCACGAAGCAGTTCCTACATAGCGATGTGGTTAGTAGGGCTGAAGATTACCTTCGTGCCGCGCCCCCGCAATCTGCTAGAGATTCTGAGCTTCAAAAAACGCCTCTGGAGCGGGAGTTAGAGATGGACGACATATCAGTGGATCCAATTGAGGGAGTAGGACCAATTCCACACCTTAAAGAACCACACGAGGAACAGGATGTGATTGGTGTGTTTAATCAATTAGCAGGGATGGGGCTCCTAAATTGTTATAAACCTAGCTATTTCACCGGGATCGGAGCATTTGACGGATTCGTACGATATGACCCAGAATCTGTACCGAGTCGGCTCCATGAAGTATTTCCTGGATCTAGTTCGATCACGGGACAGCAATCAGCTATCACTTTAGAATTCAAGCGAAGAGGCGTGGACATAATTGAACATATCGTTAACAACACCAAAGAATGGCAAGAGATGGACCTATTAGTTTGCTGGGAGCTTGAAGACAGTATAGACAATGCCGAAGAAGATGAAAACGACGGCAACAGCGATGGGGACAGCACAGCCACGGAAAATTTTGCTGCTCAACGTGAATTGGCCGGCAAGACAGTTACATTCCGGCGTCCGACTTCCTCTGAAGATCGTCGATATGCTGGAGTAACTCATATTGGAACCCTTTCATCGGCGGGCCAAGTTCCTCTCAGAACGATCGCGCTGAAAGACCTGATCAATCAGCTATGACGCATCTTACTTAACATCACCCACTATTTCTGCCCCTATGCAGTAGCGCCCAATTTTATCAGTGCGCCCGCGACGGGTGCGGGCGCACATAGTGCCCGTCATCGATTATGGCACGAATACGATTGCAACGAATAGCGGTTGTACTGTCTAGAAAGCGAGTGTGCGGACGGTCCACACCCGAAACGGAGGGGTTGTGATGGGAGACTATGTCTGTCCGGAATGTGGGCGTGGGTTCAAATCGGAAAAGGGGAGCAACCCCACCATGGGCGCAACCCCGGAGTGTCGCTTGTGACGGTGAAATGTGAAAACTGCGGCGAGCAGTTCGACCAGAGCGGGCAGGAAAAATATTGCTCAGACGAGTGTCTGCGTGAAGGCAGGTCACAGGGAGCCAAAGCACAAACACAATGTGCGAGTTGTGGTGAGACCTTCGAGTACTACCCATCCAGACGCACTGGAAAGTACTGCTCACCATGTTACGCGGACGAAGACAAAGAGACGGTTACGCGGTTAACAGAAACCGCGAATCCCCGATGGAACGGCGGAAAGAGAGTCTGTCAGTGTGCAGTGTGTGGAGCACGAGTCGAACGGTATCCAAGCCAGATTGGTGAGACTGTTCTCTGTAGCAAAGCCTGTCACAGTACGTGGCTCTCGGACGAATTCAGTGGAGAAGGCCATCCGAACTGGGAGGGTGGTGGAAACGAGGACTACGGCAAAGGTTGGAGAGCGATTCGACAGCAGGCACTTGAGCGAGATGGGCATCAGTGCGTCGTCTGTGGACGGACAGACGAAGAGATGGGCAGGAATCCAGACGTCCACCACATCACACCTGTAAAGTGGTTTGTCGCCTCGGACGACCACAATCGCGAAGATGCGCACTACCTAGAGAACGTCATCTCGCTCTGTATCAGCTGTCATCGAAAAGCCGAGTTTGGCAAGATAGAACCAGAGTATCTCAGGTCGTTGATCAAGGAACCATAGACCGGCTAGAAGAGATATTGAACTATCGAGGTTCTCTCTAAAACGCTGGTTCGTTGATTCAGACGACCACGAGCGCCGAGATTCTGCCTTCCCGACAGCGTGATTTCGCTGTGTCGAGCCTAACACCGACAAGCGGAAGGCTACGAGATATCAGGGAGACACTTCGCTCATCGGGAGTGAGAGGAAAGTAGTGGATTGTCCACTCAAGTAGAAATTCCGTGGAAAGTCTGTTGAAAGAAAAGTCCGGGCGCGGGAATCGAACCCGCCTCTTAGCCACCACAAGGCTAAAGGATGCCACTACCCCAGCCCGGACACGCTGGCTGAAGCATTCGTAGGTATCCCGCTGGCACAGAAATACGTTACGAATCGGACCCCCTGTGGTGTGAGCCGCCATCGCATATGAACGCTGACCCACCGGTCTCCGTATCGAGTACCTCGGTATATGCAATCAGGTAGCACGGTGGTAAAAGAGTGGCTTGCTGTCGTCGGCATGACAGTCTTACTACTGTGACTGCGATAGCTGGTCTATGCGTAGAGGGCACGCTATATTTCGCCGCTCAGCCACGCTTTCGGTCGGGATTCGATTCAGGACCCAACGGCGGTCGCTACGACAGTCACGAGAATGGTAGACGTCCTGTACGCTATCGAACGGCCGTTCATGCGGAAAACGTTCGAAGCGGTCGACCGACACGTGGACGTCGAATCGGCCTACGTGCCGGTCCGCGAGGATGCCCGGGACTGTAGTGACTCCATCGCCGAAATCAGTGTTCGAGATCCGGACGCAGTCGACGCGAACGTCCGGAAGGTTGACCCTGGCGTCGTCGTGTACAACCATCGCTTCGGTATCGACCGGTTCTCGTTCTACGAGGAGTATCCACTCGTCCATCTCCGACACGGGGCGTCTATCGGTCGCGGTGAGGTCACTGTGACGACGGAAACGATTCTCGAGCACGTCTCGGCCGCACTGGCACCAGGCGAGCGATGCACGAGAGCCTACCGAGCCGTCGCGCCCGACGACGTGCGGGTCGTCACCGTCGGCATCCCGGAAGCTGACGAACTCGTCGACGCGCCGTCACCCCGTGAGCGCCGTGTGTTGTACGCGCCGACCAACTATCTCGTCGGCCGGGGAGCGTACGCGAACACTGCCCGGTCGGTTATCGAGTGCTTTGCTGGGACGGAGTACGAACTCCTGTTTCGACCGCATCCGACCGATAGACGGGAAGGACCGGGGCTGGCCGTTACTCGTGCCTGTCGAACGCGAATCGCCGAGATACCGAACGTGGTCTTCGATACCGCCACGACGCCGACCGAGAGCATGCGACGGTCGGACATCCTCGTCTCGGATTTCTCGGGCACGATCGCCGAGTGGCTGCACACTGGTCGACCGCTGATTCAACTGACGGACGTCGATGCAGCGGGCAAGACGGTGCCCCCAATCGGAGTGACGACGGAGACGCTCACCCGCGAACTCGTCGACGAACTGTACCGGAACGGCGAGCCGGAATCCACGAAACGCCGGCGAGCATCGTGGCTCGAGTGTCTCGGGATTCCGATGGACGGTCGGGCCGGCGAACGCACGGCCCGGGAGGTGCTCGAATGCAGGGCGTGATCCTCGCTGCCGGTCGGGGACGGCGAATGGGTCACCACACCGACGACGTCCCGAAAGCTTTCATCGAGCTGGACGGTCGCACGCTTTACGACCGCCAGCGAGCGCTGCTCGAGCGGTACGCAGATGGAACGAGCGTCGTCCTCGGGTATCGCCACGACGTCGTTCTCGACAGGTACGATCCCGACGATCCGGTCGTGTTCCCAGCGTGGGAGCGCTACGAGAACGCCGCGTCGTTGCTGCTCGTCCTCGAACGAATCGACGACGATCTCCTGGTACTCAACGGCGACGTGCTGGTCGACGAGCGCGAAATCGGCCGGTTGACCGAGCAATTCAGGGCACTCGACGGACGGTACAACCTCGTCGGCTGTCTGCCGGGGATGCAGGACACGGAGACGGCAATTCGCTGTGGCGGGTCCGGATTCGTGACGGCGTACGGGCTCATCGAAGGCCACCAACACGCTGGACTCGGGATCGTGAGCCGCACGCACAGGACGGTGGCGATCCAGGTGCTCCGAGAGCGATTGGACGAGTGGTATCCCTGCGTCTACCCGCAGACACCGACCAGACCCCTCCAGATACCCGCAGAGCGACACATCGAAGTGAATCGCCCGTCCGACCTCGAACACGCTCGGGCGTGGCTCGCATCCGAACGCAGCTCTCGTGCGTGAGTGACGATTGCGACGAGAGAGTACTGTCAATCATAGAGAGGGGGCGGCGGGGAAACACAATGTTGATGCGTGCTGGCAGTTCGGAACCGACTAGATGGAAATAATCGGCCATCGTGGCTGTGCAGAGCACGTTCCGGAGAACACCCTTCTCGCCATCCGTGAAGCCGCCCGCCGGCTCTCCGCGGTCGAAATCGACGTTCGTCGGTGCGGCTCGGGAGAGCTCGTCGTGTTCCACGACGCGACGCTCGACCGCGTCACCGACGCCGAGGGACGTCTCTCGGAGACGCCGTTGTCAGAACTCCGCGAGTTGTCCGTGTGCGATTCTGGCGAACCGATTCCGAGCCTGGAAGCGGCCCTTCGGACCGTTCCGGATGGCGTGACCGTTCAGCTCGAGCTGAAAGAACCCGATATCGCGGTAGAGACGCTGCAGTTGGCAACGGCGGCCGGTTCCGACGTTCGCGTGTCGTCGTTTCTCCCGGAGGCTATCGAGGAAATCGAAACGAGCCACCTCGACGTGCCGAACGGACTCCTGTTCGAGCAAGGTCCCCGTACGAACCTGTCACGTGCTGTCGATCTGGACTGTACGCACGTGTTCCCGCACTACGAACTCTGCCTCGAAACCGACGTCGTTTCCGCCGCCCGCAAGCACGGACTGGACGTCATCGCCTGGAAGGCAGCACGGACGGTCGACGACGTCCGCGCGCTGCGGGACGTCGGCGTCGACGGCGTGACTGCAGATCGATGGGATATCGCGCCACAGACGCGTTCGGCCAGCGACGACTAACAACTGCGCTGAGAGGGTGCGTTGCTTTACTCGGGCTTGCACCCCGCGCTCGTCCGGTGTAAGCGTGAATCTGACCCCTGTGGTGTGAGCCGCCATCGCATATGAGCTCTCGCCACCGACGAATCCGGGCCACGTGCTATAGTGTCTGAGAACCTACAGCAACACATGGCCCAGCCAGACGCCAGGCCGACCGTCGGCGTTGCTGCCTACAGGGACGCCACGAGCGAGCGCAAGCAGGAGGTCTACGACCGGGTCCGGACCTGGGCTGACCTGTGGCTTCTCGACCCAGAGCGGGACCACCCCGACCTGGCCGAGATGGGACTCGACCTCTACCATATGGCTCGCTGGACACCCCACTCGCTGCGGGACTTACAGCGCGCCGAAGCGGGCGGAATCCCGACGGTAAACAGCCACCATGGAGCGGCGACGACGGTGGACCGGCTCGCGAAGTGCCGGCGGATCGAGACAGCCGGAATCCACGTCCCGCGCTACGACTTTGGCACGGCCGAGGAGATATCTCTGGACCCGCCTGTGGTGGTAAAGACGCGAGACGAGTTCGCCCCGGGGAGCCACGAGTTGTCCGTTATCGTCGCGGGCGACATCGACTTCCCCGGCGAACGGTTCGTCCAGCGGTATATCGCCCCGAAAATGAGCTTCAAGCTCTTCCAGGTCGGCGAGCACAGCCGCTCGACGCGACATCCCCCCAGAAGCGGTGTGGACCGGTCGATGCGGTCGCTGGCCCGGGAGACGGCGACGACGGCCAAGTTCGAGCGACTCCTCGCTGCCGTGGCCGGGCTCTTCGAGCTGACGCTGTTCGAACTCGACGTGGTGGTCCACAAGAGCGTCTACGTGCTCGACGTCAACCCGGTGGTGAGCCTCGACGGCGTCTCTGACGCCGTCGAGATTTACGACACGGTGCTAAAGCGGTCGGTCCAGACGAGCTGACGGGGCGCACGGGACGACCGCTGGTCGGGTGCAGATACGCCAGTTCCCCTCCCGCAGCCGATGGGGAACGTCTCTCGGCAGACGGCGCAACCGGGACGACCGACTCGGGAGACACGTCAGTCGACGAGCAGGGCGTACAGCACGGCACCGAGACCCGCGACGGTCACGAGGTTTCGGGCGAGCAGAATGTACCCGACATCGGCACCGAGTCGCTCGGCGACGGCGACGGCGAGAAACGCGCCCGTGGTGAGAAGCGCAATCCCGAGGGCGAGCCACCGCATCTTCCGGACGCCGTTCCGTCGGAAGCCACGATACGCGAGCGCGGCGACGAACAGGCCGACGGCGGCCGTCAGCCCGCGCGAGAGGAACGCGACCGTCTCCGGCGTGAGAGTGACCATGAGCACAGCGGGGGACAGCGTCACTTCGACCCACCCCCGTAGACGGCCCACAGGATGGTCCCGAGCCCGAGCAGTTCACAGCCGCTGACGAGGACCGAACGGCCCACCGTCCCGACGCCGGTGGCCGTCGGGAGCCCGACGCGGAGGAGCTCCGGGAGCGTGGTGAGCAACAGCAACCCGACGGCGAGGACGAGCAGGTCTCGCCCTCCGGGCCCCCGTCTGTACCCCCGAACGAGCACCGCCGCGATAGCCAGTGAGAGGACAATAGCGAGCGCCGAGAGCGCCACCACAGCCAGAGCGACCGTCGGCTCGGTCCCGGTCGCACGCAACTGGAACAACATCTCAGGACAACCCCTCGAACAGGTCGGTGAATCTGTCTGACGGGTCGGTCGACGAGCGGGTGACGGCCACGTCGTAGCTCCCGTCGGCGAAGGTGACAGTCACGTCTTCGACCGTCGCCACGTAGCACTTGTAGTGGTGGCCGTCGGGGTCCAGTTCCTGTCGGTCGGTGACGAGATTCGCGTCCTGGAGCCTGTCGAGACGCCGGTAGGCCGTCGCATCAGACATCTCACAGGCCGCACACAGTTCGGTGACGGACATCGGTTCGGTGGTGAGTTCGGCGAGGATGGCCCGCGCGTACTCGTCGTCGAGCAACGCGAGGAGTTCGTCCTCATCCCCGTCCATACTGGTTGCACCGGTCGAGATAGTATAAAAATCCCACCACGACTTCCGGGCCGGAAGCTCTGGGCGTGGTGATACGTCGCGCTCGCTCGTGGGTCGGGATATGCCCGAGGAACCGACGGGACGACGGACCGAGACGACGACGCGACAGCTCTGGCGGTGGCTGACGTGGCCGGTGTGGAACGGCAGACAGCGACGGCTCCGGGCCCCGTTGCGGGCGCTCCTGCCGACCGTCGTGACCTTCCTCGCCTTCGCGGTCGTCCAGACGGCGGTTCGGGGCCGATTCGCCCATCCGATACGGGAACCGCTCGAAGCAGTCGGATTCGCGGTGGTTCTCCTGGGTGCGGTGCTGGTCAGTGCCCGAGCGCTCGACCGGCGGCCGGTCAGCGAGTTCGGGCTGTCACTCGACCGCTCGTGGTGGCGCTCGTTCGCCGCCGGGGCGGCGGTTGCGACGGCTATCAACGCCGGCGCGCTGCTCGTCTCGCTGTGGGCGGGATGGGCGAGGGTCGTCGGCGTCACTCGGGGAGCGGGTGACCTGCCGTTCGCGCTCGCGATGGCGGTCGTGTTCGGCTACGTCGCGGTGGCGGCGACGTGGGAGGAGTTCGTCATGCGGGGGGTGTTGCTCAAGAACATCGCCGAAGGCGCCGACGGGTTCCTCCCGCGATGGGGCGCCATCGGACTCGCGGTCCTCTGTAGCACGCTCGTCTTCGCCGTCCTCCACGGCGGGAAAGTCACCCACGCGAGTCAGTACGGCTACTACCTGCTCGCCGGCCTGATTCTCGCCGGCGCGTACGTGCTGACCGGCGAGCTGGCGCTTTCGGTCGGGTTCCACGTCTTCTACAACGTCACACAGAGCGCAGTGTTCGGGCTCGGACACTCCCAGCAGACGCCCGAGCTGCTCGCTGTCGACATCGTCGGACCCACAGTGTGGGTCGGCGAGGAAGGACTCGTCTTCGTCGGGTTCGCCGCGCTCGGGGGCATCGCCCTGCTGGGATACGTCCGCTGGCACCACGGCCGGCTCGCGCTCGCAGACAGCGTCACCCGCTGGACGCCGCGATAACTGACAGCCGGCGCGGCGCTGGGTGAGGCGGTTCCGGGAGAGGGTGACCGGCGGCGCGGGTGAATCTTCTTCAGGTCGAGCGACCAACCGATGGCTATGCAGTACAGCCGGACGCCGAAGCGCGTGGCCGTCGGAGCGGGCGTCCTCCTGACAGGGATGCTCGCCGCCCGCCGCCTTCG
The DNA here is from genome assembly GCF_029338235.1 of Haloarcula rara. Lineage (GTDB taxonomy): Archaea > Halobacteriota > Halobacteria > Halobacteriales > Haloarculaceae > Haloarcula > Haloarcula rara. The sequence continues at coordinate 1,547,833 of NZ_CP119785.1, read as the reverse complement.
AGCCCGTCGGTCGAGCCAGCGGGTCGCCGCACTCGAACGAGAGGCGACGACGGGCCGGGAAGAAACGTTCAGCCCGGCCGCTTTCGAGGGGCTGCCGACGCCAGTCCGTCGGTACCTGCAAAGCGTGATTCCCGAGGGGCGAGCGCTCGTCGACACGGCGCGAATCGAGCAGACCGGCCGGTTGCGTACCGGAGATGCGACCTCGCCGTGGTACCCGTTCTCGGCGACCCATCACGTCACGGTCTCCCCGCCGGGGTTCCTGTGGGACGCGACCGTTCGGTTTGCGCCGCTGGTCACCGTCTCGGTACGGGATAGCTTCCGTGACGGCGAGGGCGCTGGGACCGTCTCGCTGTGGGGGGTCGTCCCGCTCGATGGCACCGGGACGAGTCCGGCGCTGGTCGAGGCACAGCTCCAGCGCTATCTCGCCGAGGCGGTGTGGTATCCCACGGCGCTGCTCCCGCGGGAGGGCGTCCAGTGGGAACCGGTGGACGACCGGACGGCCGAGGCGACCGTCGAGTGTGGCGGCGTCTCGGCCTCGCTGACGTTCGCGTTCGACAGCGACGAGGTGCGGCGGGTCGAGGGCGAGCGCTACCGACGCGTCGAGGACGGGTTCGAACGGACGCCGTGGACGGGCCAGTGGGACGAGTATCAGCGCCGAGACGGCCTGCGAATCCCGCTGTCGGGCGAGGTGGTCTGGGGACTCCCCGAGGGCGACCTGCGGGCGTGGGAGGGCCGCGTCACCGACGTCGAGTACGACGGGGGAGAGACAAGAGCGGACGGCTAGCAGGCTGCCCACGCCTGTACCTGAGCGGGCGCGAGAGACGCGGTCGACCGCGTGCCGAGCCATCGAGACCCTGCAAGACGAGGGCGTGCTCGGAGAGGTCACCGACCAGGAGTGCAACCGGGAGTGTCGCGCCAGGGAAAGCTTCGGGATTCTCGAAGGCGGCCAGAGACGTACTGAATTGGTGGTTGGATAGCACGTACCGGGGCACTCCGGTGTCTGTTCTCGCGCGCGGAAGACCGGACGAACGGTCCCCCCAGTGGTGTGGGCCGCCATCGCACAGCGGCGACTCGCCCCACGACGACCGACGACTGCGCGACCGTAGAAACGCGTTGCAAACGCCGGCAGCGCCCTTTTTTCACCCGTTAGCGAAGCTCCGGTGTGAACCGGCGCGAACTGCTCGCCGGCGTCGGCACTGTCGGGCTGGTCGGCGCGGCCCTCGTCGGGACTGTCCGGCGAGCGGGACAGTCGGCAGCGACCTACCACAATCCGGTCTACGACCGGGTCTTCCCGGACCCCGACGTGTGCCGGGTCGGGGAGAGCTACTACGCCTACGGGACCTACCACCAGTGGGGGCCTGACGGCATCGAGCGCCAGCTGATACCCGTACTACGGTCGCCGAACCTCGTCGACTGGGAGTCGGTCGGACCCGCCTTCGAGACGGAGCCGGCGTGGTCGCGCTATCGGGGGCTGTGGGCGCCCGGCGTCGGCCGACACGATGGCCGGAGCCGCCTCTATTACGCCGACTCGGAGTTCGGCGCCGACAACCCGGGCATCGGTGTCGCGACTGCGTCAGACCCCGCCGGTCCCTTCGAGCCCCGGGGCGGCCTCTTCCGGAGCGAAGCCGTCGGCGTTCCCAACGCCATCGACCCGATGCTGTTCGAGGGCGAGACTCCCACCCTGTTCTGGGGGAGCCATCGGGGTATCTACGGCGTCCGGCTGGCCGACGACGGCCTCTCGACTGCGGGCGAGACGTTCCAGATAGCGGGCGAGGGCGTCGAGGCGCCCTACGTCGTCGAGCGCGACGGCCAGTTCTACTTTTTCGGGTCGCGTGGGACCTGCTGTGCGGGCGCCGAGAGCACCTACCACGTCGTCGTGGGGCGGGCCGAGGAGCTACGTGGCCCGTACCGGAACCGCGCTGGGGACCGGCTCACGGCCGACGGCGCGACTGGGACGACCGTCCTGCAGGGCGACCAGGCGTTTCCCGGACCCGGCCACTGTGCGGTGGTCCGGGACGCAGCGGGCGGCTGGTGGCTGCACTATCACGCCTACGTCGGGGGCAGGGCGTGGGTCGGGGCGACGCCGCGGCGGGTCCTCATGCTCGACCGGATTCGCTGGCGCGAGGGGTGGCCGGTGGTGGGCGCGGACGGGACGCCGAGCTGCGTCGGGCGGGCCCCGCCGGTCGAGGGGTGATGGTTCCCGCAGGGGCGGCGGACGGTGTGTCGAGAGAGCGCCGCTACGCGCCCGGTGGGTCACCCCGACCGACCCTGATTTCGTAGGCCTCGATGTCCTCGTAAGCGGCGACCTGGCCGCCGACGTCGACCGGGCCGTCCTCGGTCTCGACGACGAGCGTCGCGACCTCGCGGTTCGGGCCGAAGGATACCTCGCCGACCCGGCCCTCGACCACCCAGTGCTCGCCCGACTGGACGTCCCGGCCTTCGATGGTCGCGTGGAACGCCCCCTCCAGCGCGGCGAGGTCGGAGATACACCGCCTGATGGTCCCGTAGCGGCGCGGGAACGAGCGTTCCGAGTCGTCGGTCGCGATGGGCTCCGCTGTCGTCCAGAGGACGGTGTTGAGAAAGCCCGAGACCAGAAAGCCGAGCTCGGTGCGGTTGAAGATGACGCCGTAGCGGTCGTTGTTGCCCCGGACCGACTCCCGGGTGGCGTACATCGAGTAGTCCCCGTCAGCGACGGCCACCACGGGGGTCGTGATACCCCGGCGCCCCTTCACGGTGGTTGCGACGGCGTCGTAGTCGAACTCGGCTGGCTCGGGCGCGTCGGCGGCCGGCGACAGCAGGATTTCGGTCGCGATACCGGCCGCCCGTCGGCGCCGCAGGTTCTCCTCGAAGCGAGAGAGCAGGTCGGGTGTCAGCGACAGCAGGAGTTCGTACTCGGCAGCGTCGATGATGTCCGCCAGATAGCGCAGGATGGTCGGCCGCGATTTGACCAGGGAGACGGCTTCGGGCTCGCGGGCCGGCGCGGTGTAGCGAGCGGAGAGGTCCGAGACCAGGTTGTCGAGGGAGTCCTGGATGTCCCCGAACGCCGACCGCGGGTCCAGCGCGAGCACTTTCATCGGTCGGGACTCCTTGAGTTCGACCAGCCCGACGTCCCCGAGACTCCGGACGGTGTCGTACACCCGGGGCTGGGGGATGTCCGTCCGGTCGGCTATCTCCGAGGCGGTCAGCTCACCGTGCTGGAGCACCGCCAGATACGCGGTTATCTCGTACTCGCCGAGGTTGAACCGCGAGACGAGCCCGTCGAGCGCCGCTTCGAGGTCGTCAGACGACATCGGGGACAGGAGTCCGGCGTACCATGGCGGTCATTCTCGGCGGACAAACACCACCGGGCAGGGCGCTTCGAGGAGGACGTCCTGGGTCGACGACCCGAAAACCGCTTTCCCCGCCGGTGACCGCTTCGTGCCACCGATGACGAGGAGGTCCGCCTCGGCTGCCAGGTCGACGATGCTACTTTTGTGTCGGCCGACGGCAGTTCGCAGGTCGTAGTCGACGCCCTCGTCGTCCAGCCGGGCGACCATCGAACTGAATATCCCGTGTTCGAGCGCTATCTCCTCGGAGCGGTCCCCGGTCTCGTCTTCGATGCCCAGACTCGTGAGAGCGGTGTCGTATTCCTCGTCGGTGAATATCTGGCCGACGATTACGCGGGCCCCGGCCGGCTTCGCTATCTCGATTGCCGCCTCTGCGAGCTTCGCGCCGTGGCCCTCGTCGCCGGGCCGACCGACGAGGAGCACTGTTTCGAGCGCCATGTATCATTGATACATCGGCCGGAAGGTAAACGTACCGGTGCTTCAGTGTCGAAACTGCGTTCGGGGCGGTCCAACGGCTAGTCGTCGCTGTCCCGGTGTTGGGCGTCGGCGACGGCGACGGCGGCGAGGTTGACGATGTCCTTGACCTCGTCACCGCGCTGGAGGACGTGGGCCGGCTTGTCCATCCCGACGAGCATCGGGCCGATGGCCTCGGCGCCGCCCAGGCGCTGGAGGAGCTTGTAGCCGATGTTCCCCGCTTCGAGGTTCGGGAAGATGAGGACGTTCGCGGGGCCATCGAGGTCCGCGAAGCCGTAGGTCCCGGCGAGCATCTCCTCGACGACGGCGGTGTCGGCCTGCATCTCGCCGTCGACGTCGAACTCGACCTGTGGGTCCTCGTGGAGTATCGAGACGGCGTCCCGTGGTTTCGCGGCCCCGTCGTTATCGACGCTCCCGAAGTCCGAATACGAGAGCAGCGCCGCGCGCGGTTCGACGTTGAACCGACGGGCGAGCTCTGCGGTGTGTTTGGTCACCTCCGCCAGCACCTCCGGTGACGGGTCGAGGTTCACTGTCGTGTCCGCACAGAAGATGACCCGGTTCCGGAACGTCAGCATGTAGACGCCGGCGGCGTAGTCGGCGTCGTCGGCGGTGCCAATGACCTCCAGCGGCGGACGGAGTGCGGACGGATACTGGTGTGTGAGCCCGCTGAGCATCGCGTCGGCGTCGTCCATCTCGACCATCATACTGGCGAAATAGTCGGGGTCACTGCGGACGAGTTCGGTCGCTTCTCGCTGCGTGAGGCCGTCCCGCCGTCGGCGCTGGTACAGTTGCTCGGCGTAGTGGTCCCACTCGGGGCCGGTCGGGTCTGCGACGACTGGCTCGAAGTCCAGCCCGAGCTCGCCGACTGTCCGGCGGATGTCCGACGCCGCCCCGACGAGGACGGGGTCGGCGATGCCGTCCTCGGACATCCGGCTCGCCGCCCGGATTATCTTCTCGTCTTCCCCCTCCGCGAGAGCGACCCGCTTCGGCTCCGACTTCGCCTTGTTGAGCACGACACGCATCATCTCGCGGGATTTGCCCAGCCGGGCCTCCAGCTGCTCGCGGTAGTCGTCGAGGTCGAGTTCGCGGCGCGCCGTACCGCTCTCCATCGCCGCCTCCGCGACCGCCGGCGTCACCTCGTAGAGGACCCGCTGGTCGAGCGGCTTCGGGATGAGATAGTCGGGGCCGAACTGCAACACGTCGTCGTCGTAGGCCTTGACCACCGCATCGGGGACGTCTTCCCGGGCGAGCTTCGCAAGCGCTTTCGCCGCCGCGCGTTTCATCGGCTCGTTGATTTCGGTTGCACGCACGTCGAGCGCGCCACGGAATATAAAGGGGAAGCCGAGGACGTTGTTAACCTGATTGGGGTAGTCTGACCGTCCAGTGGCCATGATGACCGTGTCCTCCCGGGCCGCTTTCGCCGTCTCGTACGCTATCTCGGGCTCCGGGTTGGCCATCGCGAAGATGATGGGGTCGGGCGCCATCGAACGGACCATATCCGGGCTGACGATGCCGCCGACTGAGAGCCCGACGAAGACGTCCGCACCGGCCATCGCGTCCGCGAGGTCGCCGTCCTCGACCCCGCGGGCGAAGGGGTCGGTGTACTCGCTGAGCTCGTCGGCACGGGCGCGTCGCTCCGAGAGCACCCCGTCTTCGTCACACATCGTGATGTTCTCACGTGGAATCCCGAGTGAGACGTAAAATCGGGCCGTCGCCGTCGCGGCCGCCCCCGCCCCGGCGAACGTGACCTGCAGTTCCGAGAGATCCTTGCCGACGATTTCGGCGGCGTTGAGCAGTGCCGCGCCGGAAATTATCGCGGTCCCGTGCTGGTCGTCGTGGAAGACGGGGATATCCATCCGCTCGCCCAGGCGCTGTTCTATCTCGAAGCAGTCGGGCGCGCTGATGTCTTCGAGGTTGATACCGCCGAAGGTCGACTCCATGGCCGCAACTGCCTGGACGAACGCGTCGGGGTCGTCGAGTTCCAGTTCGATGTCGAAGACGTCGATATCGGCGAAGCGCTTGAAGAGGACGCCTTTGCCCTCCATCACCGGCTTCGACGCCTGCGCGCCGATGTCACCGAGCCCGAGTACGGCCGACCCGTTCGAGACGACGCCGACGAGGTTCCCCTTCGCCGTGTAGTCGTAGGCCCGGGTCCCGTCCTCGTCTATCTCCCGACAGGGCGCCGCCACACCGGGCGAGTACGCGAGCGAGAGGTCCCGCTGTGTGTTGGTCGATTTGGTCGTCGAAATCGCTACCTTTCCCGACGGCGACCGTCGGTGATATTCGAGTGCGTCTTCGTCGAGTGTCACTGTGTTCTGTCTCCGTTGTGAGTCCTAGTCGTCGGACGAACTACCGCAACAGGCTGTTTCACCGCTCCCAGCGCGGTTCGGAGCGGGCGTGCGAACGACGCGAACGACGAAAACCGCAGCGACCGCCGTCAGTCCGGCAAGCAGCAGCCAGCTCGCTCGATAGCCGACAGCGTCCCCGAGAAAGCCAAACGCCGGCGGTGCGAGAAGCGCCCCGGACGTGAGTGCCAGCTGCCCGCCGGCCGTCGCACCGCCCATCTTCTCGGTCGGGACGAGCGTCGCCATACAGGAGTAGTAGACGCCGGTGCACCCGAGAACGAAGAACCCGAGCGTTACGAACGCCGCTATCGCCGTGAGTCGCCGGTCGACGAACGCGACGGCCACGAACAGGCCACTGCTCCCGAGTGCCTGGACGGTGAGAATCGCGCCGATACGTCGGCGCGGCTCCCCGGGCAACGTGTCGCTCAGCCAGCCGGTGAGGAGTCGGCCGACACTGCCGGACACCTGGAGCCCGGCGAGGACGAGGCCGCTTATTGCGACCGACAGGCCGACCGACGCCTCGAGGTAGAGTATCGTGTAGCCGACGGTGGTAAACAGCGCCGCACCGAGGAACCACCCCGCGAGACAGAGCGACCGGTACGGCCGGTTTCGAAGCAGGGCCCGGAAGTCGGGAAACGCCATCGCTCGGTCCGTCGTCGCCGGGGTGTAGGTGACAGCGAACAGCAGCGCGACTGCGACGGCGAGGGCCCCGGCGACGTGAAAGCCGGTCTCCCAGGAGCGGGCCGCGGCCACGTTCGTCAGGAGGACCGCGCTGACGCCGCTTCCCGCGGTGACACCGACCTGTTTGATGCCCGTCGCGAGGTTCTGCCGGCCGGTCGGCACGGTGTCGAATATCGCCTTGTTCGTGCCCGGCATCGCCGTTCCGTACAGCGCACCGAGGACGAAGACACTCCCGAGCAACGTCGCGTACGTCCCTGCGAGCGAGACGAGCAGTGTGCCACCGGCGAGGCCAACGAGCCCCGTAGTGAGGACGCGGTGTTCACCGTAGCGGTCCGTGAGCGCCCCGAGCGGGAGGAGAAACACCGCGTAGCCGAGCGTCAGTACCGTCACCACGATGCCGACCGTCGTGCCGGTCAGACCGAATTCGTCGCGGAGAAACGGTGTGGCAGCGAACACGGCGTAGTAACAGATACTCGCGGCCAGTTGCCACAGGAAGACGAGCGAAATCGTTCGGTGCTGGGTCATCGTAGAGGAGAATCCGTCGGACAAGAGATTCGCACGCGTCACCAGAGCAGGTGTGGCCAGACGAAGGTAAAGAGGAGCCAGATAAGCCCCGTCAGTATCGCCGTCATGATGATGTTGAGAATCACGCCGGTTCGCAACATGTGCTCCTGTTTGATGTAGCCGCTCCCGAAGACGATCGCGTTTGGCGGGGTCGCCACCGGTAACGCGAACGCGAAACTGGCGGCGATGGTTCCGGCGACGGACAGGAAGATGGCCGTCTTGAACTCCGTCAGGCCGAGCGTGGCCGCGAAGACGCTACCCAGGCCGATGAGTATCGGCGCGAGGATGGTCGTCGTCGCGGTGTTGGAGGTCATCTCGGTCAGGAAGACGACGAGCAGGACAACGGCGGCGATGATGACAAGCACCGGCAGCCCGGTCAGCCCGCCGAACACCGTGTTGGCGATCCACTCCGTCGTTCCGGTGTTCGCGAGCGCGTCCGCGAGCGCGATACCGCCACCGAACAGCAGCAGCGTCCCCCAGTCGATGTCGACGAGTTCGTCCCACTCCATGGTGTCTGCGAGCACGAGCGCGGGAATCGCCATCACGCCGACCATCACGTAGTAGAGGAGCCCCTGATGCCCTTCGACCCCGAACACCGTCATCCCGTCGCCGCCAAAGAGCGTGGTCATCCACACGTCCGGCAGATACCCGGACAGGAACGTCCCGAGGCCGCCAAGCACCCAGAGACCGGCCGTGGCCCCGAAGATGTACGCGACACGTCGGCCCCGCGCGTCGAGGCTGTCCTCCTCGTCGAGATAGGCCCGGGCCTGTGCCTGTGCATCGTCCACGTTGTCGACCTGTGGCGGGTACAGGACGTACGTGAGGAGATACCAGACGATGGGGAGCGTGACGAGCACGACCGGCAGACCGATAAGCAGCCAGTCGACGAATCCGATCTCGTATCCCAGAATCGCGTTGAGCTGCCCGACGAGCACGGCGTTTGGCGGCGTCCCGATTATCGTCCCGACGCCGCCGATACTGGCGGCGTATGCCGTCCCGAGCAACATCCCGATCTGCATGTTGGTAAAGTCGTCAGCGGTTCCGATTCCGCCGTCCGTCATCGCGCCAGAGGTGGTCTCGTCTGTGGCCGAGTCACCGACGGCTGCGACCTTCTCACCGCTGAGGACCTGCGCGAGGACACCGACAGCGATCGGTGTCATCATCGCTGTCGTCGCCGTGTTCGAGACCCACATAGACAGCCCCGCAGTGGATATCATGACGGCTCCGATCAGGCGACGGGGTGAGCTGCCCATCTTCGCCATGGTGTACAGGGCGATCCGCCGGTCGATGTCGTACTTCTGGAGCGCGTTTGCCAGCATGAACCCCGCCATAAACAGGAAGATGAGGTGGTCCGCGAACCCGACGAGTGCGGCGTCCATGCTGTCGTAGACCCCGGTGCCGGTGAGCAACACCGGAATCGACAGCGCGGTCACAGCGAGTGGCAGCGTGCCAGTCACCCACAGCGACCCGGCGAAAAACATCGTCGCAAGCGTGTACTGGCCAGCCAGCGACAGCCCCTCCGGGGTCGGTGCGACCGCGATGAGGACGGTCCCGAGGGAGGCGATGCCGAACTTCACCAATCGTTGCTGTGCCTCGCTCAGCGTGCGGTGTATCATTGATACAGCCGTAATCTCCAGCCGGCGCTATTAAGTTTTGCGGGAAACGTGAATTATGAATTATTACGTTTCTAGAAGTTGTCAACTATCGCCTCGACCTGGTCGGCACCGAGGTCAGCAGTGTACAGGTCGAACAGAACTCGGCGGCGGGCTTCTGATAGGCCACGGGTTCCGTTTTCGAGCATCGAGAGGTGTGCCTGCATGAGATCGTCGACTTCCCGTTCGACCCCCCGTTGCTCGTACCCGGCGGCGACCCGGAGTAGCCGCCACGCCATCGGCGAGATACCGTCCATGTCCGCATATTCGACAGTTTCGGAGTTATCTGTAGACACAGTCACCACCGAGTGCTCACAGACAACGTACCGGATATTGGTCCGGATTCGAGACACCTGTGCAATGTACTCAATCAGTCTCCAGTAAGTGCACCCGCACTTTAAATGGTGTTGCTTGGGGTACCACGGGAGTACGCGAGTGTCACTGGACATATCCGGAGCGACGACTCCACAGGAGTGCTATTGGGCTACCGTCACAAACTAAAAGTCACGCTCGGGTGGATTGCCGGTATGCCGTTGTTACAGTTCGATGTCTCGCTGTCGCTGTCGGACGCGGAGAAAGCGTCGTTTGCCGAACACGTGACGGACCTGTACACGGCCGAGATGGCGACGACCAGCGGTCACGTCGCGGTCACGATTCGGGAACGCGACCGGGCCGAGATGCATCTCGGGCGGGCCGTCGATGGGCCACTGCTGTTTCTCGACGCCGAAATCCGTCAGGGGCGGTCCGTCGACCGGAAACGCGCGTTCGCGCTTGCCACGATGGAACACGCGGCCGCGGCGTTCGACCTCCCCGAGGAGAACATGAAAGTCGTGTTCACCGAACACCCGGGGCAATCGATGATGGGCGTCGATAGAGTCGGTGGCGAGTGGAACCCCGAGACGTGAGAGACGGCTAGTCCCTGCCGGCACTGCGTCGGTGCGACCGGCTGCCGTGGCCAGCCAGAGCGTCGGACCCGTACGCCGGCCGTCCGGCGCTGTAGATGTTTACTACTATCACAATCCTATCATATTTATTGGCGCGTGGGCTGGCTCCTCTCGTACGGATGCAACAGCCATCGGTACCAGCCGCGGCGTACGTGGCTGCGCTGCCAGATCCGAAGACGTCCGACAACGTGGCGTATAACCCGTCAGAGAGCCAGCTGCGGGCGTACTCTCGGCACCTCGAGACGACCACGGCGTTCGGTTCGCCGTCGTACGTAAGCCGGGAGCGCTCGCGGAACGCCGACAAAACGAAAAACGCCGTCGACCACGAGTTCGACGGCGCGGATTACGAACTCGTCGACGACGCTCTCTCGGCCCTCGATGACAGAGCGCTCGTCTGTCTGGACCGGCAGATGGGTCGCCATCCCGACAACACCTACGTCTGCCGGTACTACGTCCCCAGGGAATACAGCCACGTCGCGCTGGGGCTGGCGAAGCTCTTCGAACCCGCCGATGGCGAACGTGAGCCGGATTTCTACACCGTCCAGCTCCCGGACCGGGACGAAGTCGCCGTTCGCGTCTTCCCGGACGCGGGATTCACCGCCGTCATCGGCAGCGACTACACCGGCGAAGCCAAGAAGTCGTTTCTCAGGCTGTTCATGTACTACGCGAAAGAACAGGGCGGGCTCGGCCTCCACGCGGGGAGCAAACGGGTCGAACTACAGACCGAGGACGGGCTCGAAACCGTCGGGCAGCTGTTTCTCGGCCTCTCGGGAACCGGCAAGTCCACGCTGACTGCCCACGGGCTGTGGCTCGACGAACCCGAGAACGCAGCGATGCTTCAGGACGACGTCTGCGCGCTGCTCCCCGACGGTACCGTGGCCGGCAGCGAAGGCCGGGGGCTGTTCGTGAAAACCCACGGCCTCGACAGCGAGACCGAACCCGCGATGTACGACGCCGTGAGCGCCGAGTCGGCAGTGCTCGAAAACGTCGACGTCGACGAAGACGGGGCCGTCGATTTCGACAGTGACCGCTACACGACGAACGGGCGGGCCATCATCCAGCGCGAGCAACTCCCCTCCGCCGGGGCGGCAATCGACCTGGCCGAGGTCGACCAGATATTCTTCATCACGCGCAACCCGGCGATGCCACCGGTCGCGCAGCTCTCCCCGGAAGAAGCCGCGGCGGCGTTCATGCTCGGTGAGTCGGTCCAGACGAGTGCTGGCGACCCGAGTGCCGCCGGCGAGTCGATTCGCGTCGTCGGGACGAACCCGTTCATCATCGGGTCGGACGGGCGGGAGGGCAACCGATTCCGCGAGCTGATAGCCGACCTCGACGTCGACTGTTTCGTGTTGAACACCGGCAGCGTCGGCCCGGTCGACGTCGGCGTCGAGGAGACGGTAACGCTGTTACGGGGTATCGCGCGCGAATCGCTCGAGTGGCAGCGCGACGAAACGACGGGGCTCACCGTCCCGAGCGACGTCCCCGGAATGGACGTCGACGAGTTCGACGTGGGGTCGGCGCTCCCGGACCCCCAGTCGACGCTTTCGGAGCTCCGTGCGGAACGCGATAGCTACCTGGCCCAGTTCGACGAGCTCGACCCGGCAATCAGGGACGCCCGGTACTGAGTCACCAGGAGAGCCCGCCGCTCACAGACGCGGATATCCTGTGGGCGACGGTCGAAAGAGCGGTGAGAGCGCAGAACCCACTCGCCTGGTTTCGGGACAAGCAGCGCGACAGCCGGGGAAGCGGACGCCGGCCCGAGGTCTCGTCGTTTCCCCGCTGTCGCCGGGTTCTGGTCGGCGGTCGTTCGCGTCGTTCGTCCGACAGCGGTCACTCCGTCACGATGTGGTCGCGGTACTTACTCACAGATATGCCGTGGATAGGGGAGACCCGATGCAGAGTAAGGTACCACAGTCGTGGGACAGGCCGGTCTTTCCGGTCGCCGTCGGTCGACAGCCGGAGACAGCGCTCCCGTACGCCACATATAACAATATTGATATGAATTGGTGTCTCCGTGTATGATAGACAACGCGACACGTAGCACAACAGTAACACGAGTACTCGCGCTCGCGCTGGCAGCGGCCGTGTTCGGAAGCATGGTCGTCGCCAGTGCCGGCGTCGCGGCGGCACAGGAAGACCAGTCTGACGCGGAGGTACGAGTCATCCACGCGGTCGCTGATGCACCGGCGGTCGACGTCTACGTCGACGGCGAACTGGTCTACGAAGACGTCGAGTTCAGGGAGGAAAGTGAGTACCAGACGGTCCCGGTGGGAACACAGAACGTCACAGTGACGCCGGCGAACGATTCTGAGACGATCGTGTTCGAAGACGAGATAGACATCGAACCCGGCCAGGCCACGGTTGCAGTCGGCGGCGAACGCACCGAGAACGGCGGGGACTTCATCGCGAGAGTGCTCGCTGACGATGCGGCCCCGGCCGACAACGAATCGGCGGTCCGACTCGCCCACCTCGCGCCCGAGGCGCCCGCAGTCGACGTGACCGTCGCCGAGACCGGCGACGTGCTCTTCGACGACGTCGAATTCAACGACGCGACCGAGTACGAGACGGTTCCGGCAGGCAACTACACGCTGGAGGTCCGGAACGCGACGGACAGTGACGACGGCGAAGTCGTCGAGACGGTCAACGTCACTGTCGAGAACGGGACGGCCTACACCGCGGTCGCCACGGGCTATCTCGACACCGAGGACGCACCCGTCGACGAACCGTTCACCGTCGAGGTATACGAGGACAGGACGGCGAACAGCACCGAGTAGACGCTGGAGCACGCAGAATTTTTCGTTCCTGAACGGCCGGCCGATGCTGAGACAGGCGCCGACCGCTCGCCGGCTAGTCGGCCTTCGGGTACGCCCGCTCGCCCTGCTGAATCGCCTGGACGACCTGCTCCCGTTCCTCGTCGCTCATCGATTGCCAAGAGGCGATTTCGGCGACGGTTCGCCCACAGCCGACACAGAGCCCGTCTTCGAGAGCACAGACGCTCGTGCAGGGACTGTCCACCATCTGCACCAGCTAGCAGGCGGGGATATCTATAGATTCGGATGGGGCCACAGCAGCGGGCGCGTCGCAGTCCACGCTGGAGACACCGTCGGCCGTCCGACACGCCCACGTCCGGTTCACTCCGTCTCGATTCGCTCACGCAGCCACGCCGCCGCGTCGGCGACGGCGGCCGGGTCGTCGCCGGTGACCGTCACCCGCCCCGGCGCGTCGTCTTTCCGGGGATAGCTCCCGACGGCGACGTCGAACTGCTCGCTGGCCGTGGTGACCGCCCCGACCAGCGCGCCCTCCGGCGCGGGCGTGTGAATCGTCTCCGTCGTCCGGTCGCCGTCGAAGTCGTCGGCGACGGTCGCGTACATCGCTTTCAGTTCCGCGGGGATGCCGGGCAGGACGTAGACGCTTTCGACCACACAGCCGGCGGCGAAGCTCTCGTCGGTCAGCAACGCCTGACCGCCCGCTGGTATCGACGCCCACGCGTCGAGGTCCAGGTCCATGTCGTACCGGTCGACCGTCTCGGGGTTGTCCGCGGCGAACTGTTCGGCCTTCGCTTCGAGATGGGCTCGAACGTCCTCGGGGACGACGAGGTCGCGGCCGAAGGCCTGTGCAACGCCAGCTTTCGTCACGTCGTCGGGCGTCCCGCCGATACCGCCGGTGACGACGACCGCGTCGAAGGCCTCGTGGTACCGGGCAACGGCGTCGGCGATGACCGGCTCGCTGTCGGGGACCGTCAACACGCGGGTGACGGTCGCTCCGGCCGCGGTAAGCTGTCGGCCCAGCCACGACGCGTTCGTGTTCTCCGTATCGCCGGAGAGCAGTTCGTCGCCGACGGTCAGCAGTGCGACCTCCATCTGGTTCCCATGAGTGTTTGGCGGGGGTAAGCGTTTGGCCCCGTGGCTGTCGAGTCGAGCGCGCGACCGAGGGGCTAACGGGCCTGCTCGCCCACCAGCCACTATGGACGTTCCGACCGTCGAAAACGGGATTCCGGCACTCGGACTGGGCACGTACAAGAACACGGGCGAGCAGGCCACCGAGAGCGTCAGGACGGCACTGGAGATGGGGTATCGCCACATAGACACCGCGACCATGTACGACAACGAGGCGGCCGTCGGCGCCGGTATCGAGGCGTCGTCGGTGCCCCGCGAGAAGGTCGTCGTCGCGACGAAACTCTGGTACGACGAGCTCGCCGGCGACGACGTCGTCCCGGCCGCGAAGGCGAGTCTCGACCGACTCGGGCTGGACTACGTCGACGTCCTCTACGTCCACTGGCCGGCGGGCAGCTACGAGGCCGGCGAGACGATGGCGGCGTTGAACGACCTCTACGACGGGGGGCTCGTCGACAACATCGCGGTGAGTAACTTCACGCCCGAGCAGGTAGCGACGGCACAGGACCACTCGGCGGCCCCTATCGTCGCGAACCAGGTCGAGTGCCACCCACTCCTCCAGCAAGCGGAGCTCCGGACGTACTGCGCGGACGAGGACGTCGCCGTCGTCGCCTACGCGCCAATCGCCCGCGGGAAGGTCTTCGACGTGCCAGAGCTGAGCGACGTCGCCGCGAAACACGACGTAAGCGAGGTCCAGGTCAGCCTGGCGTGGCTCCGCCAGCGCGACGTCGCGGCGATTCCGAAAGCGACCAGCGAGGCCCACGTCCGGGCGAACTGGGAGAGTCAGGACCTTGCGCTCGACGACGGCGACCTCGCGACGATAGACGACCTCGACTACGACGAGCGGCTCATCGACCCCGGCTTCGCGCCGTGGTGAGGTGCCGATAGCGTCGCTGTCTGTGACCTGAGCGGAGACCGACAGCGTCCGTCCGTGGAGGGGTGACCGAAACAGCCATATCTATTCCCACCGTAGGTGGGATTATGGCGAAAGTGGATTCCAAGGGTCGGGTCGTCCTCCCACAGGAGCTGCGAGAGCGACTGGGAATTACACCGGGCACGGAGGTCGAGGTCCGCGAAGAAGACGGGAAGGCGGTCGTCGAACCCGAAGACGGGCCCGACGAGATTATCGAACGCATGGAACGGCTCGTCGCAGAGACATCCGGGCGTGGGACCGAGACGCCGCCGGGCGAGGCGGCCGATGACCCCGTCGCGAAGAAGCACAGAGACGCTATTCGACGCGGTGCCGAGCAGGCCGACGATGAGTGAAGGGCCGTATCTGTTCGACGTCGGGGTAATCGCGCTGGCGCACACGGACGCCCCGGTTCGTGAGACGGCACTCTCGTACGTGAAACGGGCTATCAGTGGCGACATCGACGCCGTCGTCCCGTATCCGGCAGTGGTCGGTGCGCACAACGTCCTGACGACGTACTACGGACGGTCGAACGACGAGGCGTCCCGACTGCTGGGGAACTTCATGGACGCGAAGCGAATCCACTGGTACGACGGGATGGACGAGGACACTGTTCGAGGCGGGTTTGCGCAGGCGAGCGATGCGAACGTGGGTGGCTGGGACGGCTACTACGCCCGGGTGGCGATGACCGAAGGTGTCAATACGGTGCTGACGATAGACGACGATTTCGAGCGGTTCGACGCGTTCGAGACTGACGTTATCCTCTCGGCAGAGGAGTTTCGAGAACTGAACAGCTATCTCGGAGGGTAACGGGGCCGCCGGACGGGATCTGTCGGTGAGCTAGCTTCGAGGTGTATCAGAACCGGCGGACAACAGAGGTCCGGTGACTGCAGTAGTCACTCGGTCCGCTCGAGGTGCAACACCGTCGCTCGCGTGTCGCCGGCGACGTACTCCACTTCGTACGTCTGGTTCTCGTAGCGGACGTAGTCGTGCAATCGGAACGGGGTATCCTCGGAGACGTACCCCGCGGAGTCGTCGATATACGACGAGTTCGGGACGAAGGTCGACTCGCCGTCGGTGGCCTTTCTAACGGCCGACTGCTGCTCGTCGTTCAGCGCGGTATATGCCAGGACTCGCGACGAGTCGACAGAACTGGGGGTCTGCGTCACGGACTGGGTCGCCGTCCCACTCTCGGTCGGCGACGGAGTCGGTGGTTCTCCTGTTCCGGGACCGTCGGTACTGACGGCACCGCCACAGCCGGCGGGGAGGAACAGCGCTGCGAGGGCCACAGTACCCAGCTGCTTGCGCATACGGCACATCGTGATAGATATACTAAAATTTCTTGTGGCTGAGAACGACGGGGAGCACGCGGGCGAGGGCGGCGGACCTGCCGACCGACCGTCAGACCAGCACCCGCTCGACGTCGGCCGGGGTGGCGCGCCGGACGACCGCTTCCACCGGGTCGGCCGACCCGGCCAGATTGTCCGAGTCGCCGTCGATGACGGTCAGCGACGCCCGCTTGCCAGGCACGACGACGCCGCAGTCGAGGCCGGCGATGTCGGCGCCGGCCGTCGTCGCCATCCCCAGGACCTCCGGCGCGCTCACGTCGAAGTGGGTCGCGACGTAGGCCATCTCGCGGAACATGTTCGGCGGATTAAGCATTACGTTGTCCGTCCCGAGCGCGACCGTCGTGTGGTCGAGCAGGTCCCGTATCGGCGGGCGACCGACCTCGAGGACGGCGTTCGTCCGCGGGCAGGCCACGACGGGGACCGACTGCGCTGTGACCCGGTCGAGATGCTCCTGCCGGGCGTGGACCATGTGGACGAGCAGGTCCGGGTCCAGGTCGAGCGCGGGGTGGATGTCGGTGGCGTCGGGCTCGCCGGCGTGGATGGCAAAGGGAACCCCGCGTTCGGCGCACGCGGCCCGCTCGTCGGTGAAGTCGGCGTCGTTCGCACCCGAGGCCCCGTAGCCGTCGGCGACCTCGAGGACGGCCGTGTCGTCGCTCCCGAAGATGAACGGCTCGATATCGAGCGGGGCGGCGGCGTCACGGAGCGCCCGTGCGCCTTTGACCCCGAACTCCCGGAAGTCGAGACAGGTTATCGTCCCGGTCCGGTGCATATATCGGAGCGTCCGGCGCATGGCCGTCACGAGCTCGGCCCTGTCGGCCGCCTGCAGCCGGCGGTGTTTCAGGCTCTCCGGCGGCACCACGGCGTCTTCGAGCGACAGCCCGACGGCCGCGTCCTTGGCGACACTGTCGCCGATGTGGGTGTGTGCGTTGACGAACGTCGGGAGGACGATGTCAGTCGAATCCGTCTCAGCTTCCTCGATGGCCTCTATTCGGCCGTCTTCGACGACAACGCGGCCCCGAATCGGCTCGAACGACTCCCCGACGAGAACGGTCCCGGCTAGTTCCTCCATAGGCTGGGTCCGGCGTGGGAACGGATATTGGTTGCTACGTGTGCAATTCGACCATCTCGGTACTGGGGGCGCCTGGGCCCTCCCAGTTCGACATCGAAGTCGGTCCGGCGCGGCGACGGGCTACCGGCTACGCATCGCTCCCGCCGGCCTCGCCCGTGGACCCCCCACTCGCGGATTCGGACCCCCAGCCCATACCGACACTGAGCAGGGTCACGCCGTCGGTCGTCGAAATCGTGACCGAGGCGGGACTGTCGACGGACGTGGTCGCGTCCGCGGCCGGTCGGTCGTCGGCCAGTACGAGTGACTCGTTGCCTGCCGCGAAGTAGGCGTACCGGGTGTCGCCGGCTTCGAGCGGGGCGTCGAAAGTGACGGTGCCGGCGGTGTTGTTCGCGGTGAACTGAAGGGTGGTGTTCGCGGGGACCGTATCACCGCCACCGTGCTCAATACGGAGCACAGAGTCGTTCACGACGGTCGCGGAGAGGTCGGCCTGCAGGTCGGCAGTCCGTGGCACGTCGGCAAGCCAGTCGGGAGCGGGGACAGTATCGACGGCGGCCCGGTTGCGCTCGTACGTGTAGGTCACCGTCTGGCCGTCCCGCTGTCCGGTGACCGTGAGATTACGGACCGCGCCGTCCCGGGTCAGTACCAGCCGAGCGTCCTGTGGCGTCGCGCCCTCGAGGACGTCACTGTCCGGCGACGTGGTGAACTCGTCGGCGGTCAACACGACGGTCGCCGAATCGGTCGACTCGGTAGCAACGGTGAAATTGCCGGCAGCCAGAACGGCTTCGAGCGACGAGTTGACGCCATCGAGCGGCCGGACCGAGCGCTCCACGACGCGGTAGTTGGTCTCGCCGTCGCGGTCCGCGCGTACGTAGGTCCCCGTGCCGTTGGTGTAGTACGCGACGCCGGATTCGTTGCCGTCGGCCGAGACCGTCCGCGAGAACTCGGACGTGCCGTCCGCAGCCACTGTCAGGTGGCTCTGTGCTTCGCTGTCCGGGGCGGTCTGTCTGATACGTATCTCTGCGCCGTCCGCGACGATGCCGGCGCCGTTCGCCGTCGTGAGCGCGGTGGCGTTCGTCAGCGTCCCGTTCGAAACCCCCGGTACCTCGTCGGGTGGGTCGTCAGTCTGCTCCGCCGTCGGTGTGGCCGGGCTCTGGCCGCCGGAACAGCCCGCTATCGTCACCGAGACGAGGACGAGGAGTACCAGCAGTTTTCGTGTCATCACGCCGATTGTCAACCGGATATAAATTAACAGTTCGGAAGGATAAAACGGCGCTTTGTGCGTCACCGACTCGCATGCGGAGAATCGGCGGGCACCAGTGCTATCCGTTCGTCGCCGGAACGGCCCCTATGCCCAGTGAGAAAGCAAAGATGCTCGCCGGGGAACTCTACAACCCGCGAGCTCCCGAACTCGTCGCCGACCGCGAACGCGCCCGAGAGCTGGTCGGGCTGTACAACCAGACCGTCGCGACCGACCGGGAGAGCCGGGAACTCCTCCTCGAGGAACTGTTCGGGTCGGTCGGCGAGAATCCGACCGTCGAGCCACCGTTCCGGTGTGACTACGGGGAGCAGATTGCCGTCGGCGACCGCTTCTTCGCGAACTTCGGCTGTGTCTTCCTGGACGTCTGTCCGATAGAATTCGGCGACCGCTGCCTGCTGGGACCGTCGGTCCACGTGTACACGGCGACCCATCCGCTCGACGCGAGCGAGCGAGCGGAAGGTAAGGAGTACGGCAAGCCGGTCAGCGTCGGCGACGACGTCTGGCTCGGCGGCCAGGCAGTCCTCAATCCGGGCGTCGAGGTCGGCGACCGGTCGGTGGTGGCGTCGGGCGCGGTGGTCACCCGGGACGTTCCGAGCGACGTCGTGGTCCAGGGCAACCCCGCGGAAGTGGTCAAAGAACTCTACTGACGAGCGTCGCTGGCTTCCGGGGAGCGACGGCCGTACTGGGCAACTACTACGACGGTAAACTGACGTAACTATCACGAACGTTCATTATGATTTCGAGCGTACTCGAACGTGATCCACAGCCGAAAGTCGTCCGGGCGGTTGGCGGGGTCGGCACCGACGTGATTTTGCCGTGGATACGAACGGAGTGAAACTGCAATGACAGAGCACCAAACCGTAACACAGGGCATCGACCGCGAGAAGTTCCACGAGTTCGTCGAGCACGCGACAGCGAACCCCGACGACGTCCAGATGGAGCTGGGCGCCCGCGCCCCCTACGAGGGGCGGCTCTTTCACAGCCTGGCGAAGGTCGACGAATACACGCTCGGCGGCGAGGAGATCCGCCGGGAGACCCGCGAGTACACGCTCCCGCTGGGGGCCTGGAAGGAGATGGAGGAAGCATCCGGGTTCGTCGACCCGACCGACCGCATGGAGCCGATAGAAGTCGCGCTCGCAGCACTCAGTGGCTGCCTGAACGTGGCGGTCGGCGTCACCGCGATAGCGAACGATATCGAGCTGGACGACCTCGAGACGAGCGTCCGGCTCGATTTCGACCCCCGCGTCGTACTGATGATCCACGACGTCGAGCAATCCGCGGAGATGTTCGACGATATCCGCGTCGAGATAGCTATCGACGGCGAGGACCTCTCGGACGAAGACGCCGCTATTCTGGCCGAGGGCGCGAAGCGCTCGCCCGTCTGGAGCCTGCTGCGGTTCGCCCACGACATGGAGCCGGCCGTCACCGTGGAACGAACGCCGGAAGCCGCCCGCTGATACCGGTGGCTGTACCGAACTGAGATAGTTCGCCACCCCCGGGATGGCGAATTACGGCAGTTCGGTAGAGCCACCAGTATGAGCGTCGCGGTCGGACAATTAACAGTCCGGACCCCGTCGTCTCGACATGGACAGAAGCGACCAGCGCTACGAGATGGATGCGAGCGGGTGGCAGCGGGGCGTCTACGACGACATACAGCGGACGTTCCGGGCGCCCTTCGTCAACTGGATATGGCGGACGACGATGGCGAACGACCCCGAGTTCTGTCGGTATCTGTGGTCGCAGGTGAAGCCGCTCTTCGAGACGAAAGCGTTCGCACGATACACCGTTCGCTACCGCGAGACGGTGCTGTCGACCATCGAGCGCGACGTCGGGATACCGACGTATCGGCGGAGCGAGCTCGGTGTGACGCCCGCCGAGTACACCGAGCTACGGGAACAGCTGGCCACGTTCGATGTCGTCGCCCCGCGGCTCGCGGTCCTCTTTCGGGTGACAAAGCGCGCGCTCCACGACGACCCGGTCGGCAGCGACCTCCAACCCGAGCGCGCGGCGACGGCGCCGTTTCCGGACTGGCTCGATGCGGACCGGGGCCGGCAGCCGTCGATGGTCCCCGTCGACGAGTTCGACGAGGACATCGCCGAGACGGCCGAACGATTCCAGCAGTTCCACGGCTTCGACGACGGCTTGCCGAGCATCTATCGGTGTCTCGCCCAGTGGCCGGCGCTGTTTGAGACGCTCTGGGCTGACCTCGGGCCGGTACTGCAGAGCGAGACCTACGAGAGCGCGTGTGCCCGCGCCGACGACCTGACCGACGCGTTCGTCGATTCGGTCCCGTACGCACCGCGGCTCGCGCCCGACGCGCTCGCCTCGCAGGGGTTCGACGAGGAACTCGTCGGGGACGTCCAGGAGCTGTTTCGCGAGTTCGACGAGGAAATGCTCGACGACGTCATCCCCGGGCTGCACCTCTGGGCCGCGACCGTCGACGCGGTCGGCGAGCGCGAGTGGTAGGGCTGGACAGTGTCGACGGTGCGCCGTTCTCCGCATAGATTCTGCCCAAATATTTTACCAGTTATCGCTGAATAGCAGGTAGGCTCGACGACGAGTGAGCGGTCACCACAGGAGAGACAGAACTATGGACATGACACGTCGGCGACTGCTCGGTGCCGTCGGAATCGGGCCGCTCGCGCTCGCTGGCTGTTGCGCTCCCCCGGAGTACGAGGTCCGCCTCCGGCCAACGGTGGAGACAGAGATCACAGTCGCCGAAGACACGTGGACCATCGACGGCGCGGTCAGGGCCACGTTCTACCTCGGGAGCGAGCGGACCTTAGCGGGCGTCCGAGCGGTCGTCTTCGACGAGAACGGCGACCCGATAGCTCATCGCGACCTCGGCGACATCAGGAGCGAAGCGGCGACGGATACCGGTGAGCCGTGTGGCGGTCGCCGGCTGGACGTGCCGCTGGAACTCACCGCGTCGGCGTTTCCGTACAGAATCGAGCTCCAGACTCCCGCTGAAGCGGCATGCGAGGACGATATCCGGATTTCGGCCGTCGAATTCAGGGAGGAGCACACCCCGGGACAGACGGGGACCATCGGAGACTACTGGTCCTACGACGAGATTCACTGCGGGGAAACTCCCACTGGAACCGAGAGTACACCGCGGGCGACACGTAACCGGGAGACCACAGGGACCGCCACGGATAGCTGATACGGTTGGCCGTACGTCCCTGGAGCGATTCGGCACCGCGGATTCCGTCAGTTTGGAACAGCCGGTAGTATCAGCCGGCGTCGGCGCTACTGGCCCGCCGAAGGACCCAGACGGCGAGGGCGCCGACGAGGACGTTCAGCCCGACGAGTATCGCCACCGACGGGACGAGTGTGTCGTAGATACCGCCGAAGCGGGTCACGGAGAGTACCGTCGAGACGTCCTCACCCAGCACGAGCGCACGAGTCGCGTCGACGCCGTAGGTTATCGGGTTAAGTCGAGCGAGCCACGCGACGTCGTCGGCGACCGGGATATAGGCCGGTGAGAGGAAGAGCAAGGGGAACATGAACAGCATCGAGGCGGCGTTGATGGCCTCCTCGTCGCGGACGAGCACGCCGAGGATGTTGGCGACGGACATGAACAGCAGGCCGACGAGCAGACAGACGGCCGCGATTCCGACCACGCCCGAGACACCGGTCTCGACGGACGCCCCCAGCGCGACAGCCAGCGCGAGGACGACCACCACCTGGACGAGGATACGCAACAGGTCAGCTGCTGCCTTCCCCAGCAACACGGCGGTCCACCCCATCGGCGTGACGGTGACCTTCTCGAACATCCCGCTCTCCAGGTCCCCGACCAGCCCCACGCCGGACGTGAAAGCAGAACCCATCGTCGCCTGCATGAACACCGCTGGGACCAGGTAGGTCAGATACTCCACGCCGCCGTACCCCGCCGCTTCGAGTGCGAGTTCGCCTACGTCGCCGAACACCGCCGAGAACAACAGCAGTGAGAGGACGCCGACGGCGATTTCGAGGAAGAAGGCTGTCGGGTTCCGCATCGCCTTCCGGGACCAGCGCTTGAAATTGACCCAGACGTCTCTCGGGAGGCCGTTGCCCGCCGGCGTGGGACGGTCGGGTGTGGCGGCGCTCATGCCGACTCCCCCGCGGCGGCCGTCGGCTGTGGGCGCTCCACGTCGAGTCCCGTCGTCCCGTCGTCGGCGATAGCGAGGAACACGTCGTCGAGTGTGGCTTTCTCGATATCGAATCCGGTGACCGAGACGCCGGCGTCCCGGAGCGCCACCAGGAGGTCGGGGCCGTCCTCGGTCGGGGCAGGCGTGGCGACGTCCAGCCCGTCGGCGGTCGTCTCGAGGACGGTCTCGTCGGTCACCAGGCCGCTCTGGCGGGCGGCCCGTGCGGCGTTCTCGGCGGCCTCTTGACCGCCCGCGACGTCGATAGTGAGTCTGGACGGACCGAGGCGGCGTTTCAGCGCCGACGGCGAGTCGTCTGCGACGAGTTCGCCGTCGCGGATGACCGCGAGCCGGTCACATAAAGCGTCTGCCTCCTCCAGGTACTGCGTCGTGAGGAAAATCGTGGTGCCCGCGTCGTTGATGCGCTCGAAGTAGTCCCACAGGCGGTTGCGGGCCTTCGGGTCCAGCCCGGTGGTGGGTTCGTCGAGGAAGACGAGCGCCGGGTCGTGGACGAGCGCCATCGCGGCGTCGAGGCGCTTTTGCATCCCACCGGAGAAGTTGCCTGCGGGGGTGTCGGCCACGTCGGCGAGGTCCACGAGGTCCAGCAGTTCGTCGATGCGGTCACCGCCGGTCACGCCGTAGGCCTCACAGGCGAACCGGAGGTTCTCGCGGGCGGTGAGCTCCGTGTCGACGCTGATATGCTGGGCCATGTAGCCGACGGTTCCACGGACGGCGGAGCGCTCGTCGACCACGTCGTAGCCGTTGATGCGCGCCGTCCCACCGGTGGGGGCGAGCAGCGTCGAGAGCAGCTTGATAGTCGTCGTCTTGCCCGCGCCGTTGGGTCCGAGGAAGCCGAAGAACTCCCCGCGCGGAATCGTGAGCGAGACGTCCCGGACGGCCTCGGTACCGTCGGCGTAGGTCAGCGAGAGCCCCTCGCTGTCGACTGCCGGCGGCCCCTGGCTGTCCGCTGTCGCGTCCTGTCGTGCTGCGTTCGATGACATCACCGTATACGAGCGTGGACACGGCCGAGTAGCTGCTGTGGGGTATAGAAGTGGGGTTTATGTACTGGGCTCGCGGGCCACAGTACATGCGGACAATTCGGGCGACGGCCCGCATCGACCCCGAGGCGGCGCCGACCTTCTTCAATCTCCTGGCGAATTCCGACGCCATCGAGGAGGCACGAGTGCTGGAAGTGAACACGACGGTCGACGGCGTCGAGACGTTCCTGTTCGCCATCGACGGCGACACCGACGCCTTCGCGTCGGGGGCCGCCGAGACGCCCGGCGTCGAATCGGTCGAGGTGGCCGACTACGACGAGGGGCCGAGCTACGCCCTGCTGGTGATGCGCCCCCTCGAAACGTCACTGTTCGACGCGCTTCACCGGGCGGACCCGCTGTCGGGGTTCGTCTTCCGGACGCCGATGATATATCGCGACGGAGCCATGCACGGTCGCGTCGTCGGCGATCCCGAGGCATTACAGCGTGCCTTCGCAGATATGCCCGAGGTCTTCGACATCGAGGTCAAGGAAATCGGGCGGTTCCGCGGAACACTCTAGGAACCGGCGACCACACTTTCCGAGCGCCAGCGCGAGGCCGTCGAAGCCGCGCTGGAACTGGGCTACTACGACCAGCCCCGCGGGGCGACCCAGGCCGACGTGGCCGAGGTACTCGACTGCTCGCCCCAGACCGCCGGCACCCACCTCCGGAAGGCCGAATCGAAGGTGATGCGGGCCGTGCTGGCGGCGTTCTGAGGGCGTCCCGAGACGCTTTTACTCCGGCAGCGACTACGAACGCCCACGCGTGGCCATCACAGACAAGATATACGTCAAGAATCACCAGCAACTCGCCTCCCAGCTGGAGACGAGCTTCCCCAAGGGGGCGTTCAAGGGAGCGACGCTCGATATCCTCTTCCAGGGCGAGGGGCTGGCGAAACTCGACGACGCCTCCCGCGAGCGGGTGCTCGATTTCGCGGAGGACTTCATGGACTGTGACTGCCAGGCCGCCCCCCACTGTGGCTGCCCGGAACGGAAGTTCGTCAGCTACCTGCTGGAGCTGCGCGAGCAGGGCCTTGGCCCCGACGCCATCGTCGACGTGATGACCGACGACTACATGCTGTATGCCTACCCCGGCGACATCCTCTCCTTTCTGGACGACAGCGTCCGCACGCTCGAAGCCATCGAGACGCTCGCGGGCGTCGACGGCAACCGCGAGATAGAGCGCCTGGCCGGCGAGCGACGGAATCACCTCGTCAGGTAGTGTCAGCGGGCGAGCCGGACCCGGACGCCGAAGTCGGCGTCCCCGATGAGAAACCATCCGCCTGCAGCCACTCCTGCCAGGTGACAGTGCCGACCGCCCGGTCCGGACAGGTGGCCTCGCCGTCCCGGAAGGCCCGGAACGTCGCGGTGGGTATCGGAAGCCGAACGACGGGACGGCGCAGTCCCTTTGCCGTCCGGTAGCCCCGAGCCAGGGCGCCGACGGAGTGGACCTCGGGGCCGCCCATCGGCGCCATCCGCCCGCGCGGGTCGGGAACTGCCGCCTCGACGAGCACGTCGGCGACCTCACCGACGGCGACCGGCTGTATCCGCATCTCGGTCGGCAGTGGCCACACCGGCAGCTTCGACAGCGTGTCGAAGCTGTCGGCGACGAACTCGTGGAACTGCGTCGCCCGCAAGATCGTGTGTGGCACGTCGCTATCCTCGATGACGCGTTCGGCCGCGAGTTTGTGCTCGTAGTAGGAGTACGGAATCGACTCGATGCCGACGATGGAGGGGTAGACCACGTTCTCGACGGCGGCGTCGGCCGCCGCCTCGAGCAGCCGTCTCGTTCCCTCGACATCGACCGCCTTGGTGTCGCCCGTCGGCGCCGTCGCGGCGTGGACGACAGCGTCGACACCCTCCAGGGCGGCCGGGAGGCCGTCGCCGCTCGCGAGGTCCAGTTCGACCCAGTCGGCGGTCCCGTCCGCGGGCGGCGACCGGCTGGCCGCCCTGACCTCGTGTCCTGCGGCCTGCAGCCGTGAGACGAGTGCCGTTCCGAGCGTCCCCGTCGCACCTGTCACCAGTGTCTGCATATCTCGACGTACTGCCCGGTGCCAGGAGTCGGTCCTGCCGGACTTGCACGGTGGGTTTAAGTGAGCCGTCGCTGGAACGTTCGGCTATGAAACACGTCCGGCTGGAGCTCGACGCCGGCGGCCGCGAATCCGAGATTCACCCGATGTTCGACGTGCTCATGAACGCCCCCTACATCGAGCGGGCGACCGCGCTGCAGTGGAACTGGGCGGACGGAACGCTGGGGATACTCCACTACGTCGTCGGCGACATCGACGCCTACGACGCGGCGGCAAGCGACATCGAGGCAGTCATCGACTACGAACTGGAGCCCGCCGGCGACGACGCCTTTTACGCGTACATCTTCGACGAGATGACGCCGACCTCGCGGGCGACGTTCGAGCCCGTCAGCTACCGCGGGCTCGTCGTCGTGCCACCTATCGTCTACCACGCGGACGGGACGGTGTCGATGTCCGCCTTCGGACCGGCCGAGGTGATACAGCACGCCATCGAGTCGGTGCCGGACCCGGTCGAGGCCACCGTCCAGTCCGTCGGCGGCCTGACCGGGCTCCCGCAGGTCACCGAGAGCTACCTGAGCGAGCGCCAGCAGGCGGCCCTCGAAACCGCGCTGGAACTGGGCTACTACGCCATCCCGCGAGAATCCGACCAGGAAGACGTCGCCGCGGCGCTTTCCTGTGCGCCGAGTACAGCGGCCGAACACCTGCGGAAAGGGGAACGGAAGGTCATCCAGTCAGTCATCGCGCGACAGTAGCGAGTCGGGCCGGGATAGCAGAACCCGAGTTTAGCTGGTCGGTCAAACCGCTACTGTCCCGGGATAATCGCAGTCAACGCCAGAAACAGCCACATCGGTCCCAGCAAGAGTGACAGTAGCGCGGCGGTCACGTCACGAACGTAGACAGCCTCGCCGCGGAAAGCCCCGGCAGCGTCTCGGAGAAGCAACCCACAGCCAGCGAGGGTTGCCGGGATAGCGGTCAGAAATAGCCCGAACATGGCATCCGTCGAGACGAGCAGCCCGACCATCGCCGCCGCGCCCGGAACGCCCACGATGGCTGCGTTGATGGCGTCTCGCTGGCGCCGGTCAGCAGGGCTGACGACCAGGTAGTACTGGCGGAACAGTAGGAACCCCACGACGAAAAAGAGATAGAAATACGGAGAGAAAACCCAGTATTCGCCCCGCGCGACCAGCAGCGCGAGCGCCGCGTAGCTGCTCAGCACGCATCCGGCGACGATATCAGCCCGCCCGGCGGAGTCGAGACGGTCGGTCGGGCGGAGACCGAACCCGGAGCTCAGCATCACGAGACCGGGTATCAGCGTCCCTATCGCAGCGAAAAACGAACCTTCAGCTATATTTTCTGTAGATAGACACTCGAATAAAACACTGCGGTCCCTCCCCAGAGCGAGCTGTCGGAATCGCGAGAAAGATTAGAACTCGTCGTCGAAGCTACCGATGCGGTAGGAGGCGTCCTCCTCCTCTTCGCCCTCGTCTAGGTCTTCGAGATGGATGACCTCGTCCTGGTCCATCTCGTCTAGCTGGGTGCGCAGCTTCGTGACGTAGCGCTTGTGCTCTTCCAGTTGCTCGCGGAGATGCTCGGCCTCCAGTTCGAGGCGCTCGTGCTCGCGGACGAAACTCTTCGGGACCTCGACTTTCGGCGGGAAGCTCTCGGAACTGGTCTCCTCGGTCGTCGCGGCCTCTATCTCGTGGTCCGGCGCGACCGTCACCTGGCCGTCGTGGTCGACGAGCGTGTCGACGTAGTCGCGAAAGACCGCCGACAGCGAGATGTCGCGCTCCTCGGCGATCTCCCGGAGCGTCTCGAACTTGTCCTCGCTGACCCGGAACGAGATAGTCTTGTTTTTGTTCCCCATGGTTGTGACCTATTCGTCTCTCATCGTATTTAATGGTTTGTCAGACGCTCGCACGGCACAGCAGACGAAAACGGCAGTGTTTACTTTAGCAGAGATTGGTTCGGAGAGCCAGAAAGGGGCGGCTGGCTCCGGGACGACGGCCGACGCAAGGACCGCAACGTAGTGAGGACCGCAGCGAGGCCCTCGACCGGAGCCAGCCGGGGCTTTCTGGCTGTTTGAACTCCAAATCTCCTGACTAAACACGGCCGACGAAAACACGCCAAACTGTTTACCAGCGGGAAAAGAGCGTCCGGTATGGACCCCACAGCACACCACTACGCTATCACCGTCAGCAATCTCGACCGCGCCGTCGCCTTCTACCGGGACACGCTCGGGCTCGACGTCCTGAGCGAGTTCGCCGTCGGCGGCGAGGCCTTCGCCACCGGCGTCGGTATCGACGGCGCGAGCGCCGAGTTCGTCCACCTGGACGCCGGTGACGCCCGCGTCGAACTCGTCGAGTACACGCCCGAAGGCGACGAGCGCCCCGAGGGCGGCCTCAACCAGCCCGGAGCGACCCATCTGGGGCTGGAAGTCGAGGACCTCGATGCAGTGTACGAAGAACTCTCCGGCGGGGTGGAAACTATCGCCGAACCGCAGACGACCGAGAGCGGGACGCGCATCCTGTTCGTCCGGGACCCGGACGGGACGCTGGTCGAACTGCTCGAACTCTAGTCGGCGCTGGCTTCCGCGGCGTCTTCCATGCTCTCGAGGGCCCCGACCACGGACTGGCGGTACGGCTCGACGTCGTCGCCGTACTCCTCGTGAGCCATCTGGATGTACTCGTCGATGTCCGGGTCCTCCGGGTCTGCCTCATTGAACCGGCGGATGCGCTCTAACGTACGCTCGGCCGCCTCGACGACCCAGCGGTCGCGGGTGGCCTCGTCGACCTGCGAGATGGACTCCGGACGGACGGAGACGTTCACGTCGCCCTCGTCGGTCTCGTAGGTCCGTGGTTTGCCCACGACGGAGACGTACGCTGGCGGCTCCAGCTCGCGCAGCATCGAGGCCGCGTCGGGCTGGTACTGCCCGGCGTACATGAAGAACGTATCGCCGTTCGGGTCGACGACCCGGCCCTGCCAGTACTCGCTGTCCTCGCCGACGTCTTCGGTTTCCGTGAGGGTGCCGACGAGGAACACCCGGTTGGCGCGCTGGCCGGTCGGCAACAGGACGTACACCGGCGCTCGGTCGTCGTCGGATTCCTTGAACGTGTAACTCGCGTCGTTGAACTCGCGGGCGAAGACGCGTCGGGCGACTTCGCGGGTTGGGGTAGTAGCCATCTATATCGACCTCGCTTTGATGAGTAGTTCGTCCGCATCCACGGTCCCGGTCAGTCGCTCCTGGTCGTCCGCCAGGACGTAGCGACCGAACGTCGGGCCGGTGACCCTGTAGTAGCGCCCGAGGATATCGGCGCGCATCTCGTCGGCGACGACCGTCGTGTCGAGCGCGTCCATCGCCATCTCTTTTGCCTCCTCCAGCGTGATTCCGGTGAGTTTCTCGGTGGCTTCCTCGTCGAAGATGACCTCTGTGACCTCCTGGCCGTCGTCGAGCACGCCCTTGATACGGAGGTCGAACTCCCCTTCGACCTCGCCGTGCTCGCTGCAGCGGCCGTTCTGGAGGACGCGGGTGCACTCCTCCTCCGGACAGCGCTTGATGAGCCCCGAGCCCGACTGGATGTCCACCAGCGCGCCCTCGACCTCGACGCTGTCGTCGCCGACCTCGATTTCCTCGTCCAGCTCCTCGATAGTCGTCGTCCGGTTGAGTTTGACCGAAAAACGGCCCTGGTACTCGTCGGTGACGACGTTGCGAAGGCTGTAAGATTTGCCCTCCTCCAGTTCGGGCAGGTCGGATTTGGACCACTTGGTGAACTTGATAGTGCCCGTCTCGTCGCCAAGCAGCCCGACCTGGGCCACGGCGTCGGCGCGGGGGTCCCACAGCTCGACGACCGTCGCGCGGACGTCGACCCACTCCTCGGGGGCGTCGACGTCCGCCAGGTCGACCTGTTCGTTGCCGCCGCCACCGCCGCCGAGCTGGTCGCGCTCCATCCCGGCCTCGTCTAAGTACGTGTTGACGACGCTCCGGCGGGCCTCGCTCGCGGGCACCTTGTACTCGTTGACCAGCGTGTCGAGGCGCTCCTCGACGTCGTCGACGTCGATGTCGAGCTGGTCGGTAAACTGCTCGTGTATCTCTTCAGCGTGGGTACGCAAATCTGTCTCTGACATTGGCTTTCACTGTCTCCGCTTTGTTTTTCGGTGGGAGACAATCGACGGTTGGTCGCGTTCGGTTATAAACTCTCGTCTGGCGTGGCGAAAGTGAAAGTCCGGGACGGCCATCTGGGTGCCACGTGGCCCCGTCGGGAAGATTGATTTGGCGTCGGCCGATAGCGTGGGTATGGCCGACGACGACGCCCGGCTGGAGCGCTTTATCAGCGGAACCATCAGGTCGGTCGGGAACCAGCTCTCCGAGGCCAAACGCGCCTACAGCGACGGGAAGCGAGCCGCGATGGCCGGGCTCCCACGCGACGACGATGGTCGCGCCAGAATCGTCTGTCGTCGCCACGCCGACCGCCGCGCGGTCTCGCTCGACGAGCAGGCACGGCCCGAGTGTTTCGACCCCGACCACCCCGACTGCCAGGGCTGTGTGGAGGACATCGAGGCCGGCAGTATCGAGACGTGGTGACAGTCGAGCGGACAAAACCGTCATTACCGCTGGCGACTTCTGGCGGCGTATGGGCGTTCTCCGGCAGTTCTGGCTCACCGTCGTGCCGCTGCTAGTCGGCTTCTCCGCTGTCGGCCTGCTCGTCCTGGCCGCGCTCTTTCCCGAGCAGCTGTTTGCCGTCGACAGCGTCGGGTACATCGCCACGGCCGCCGTCGCGCTCGTCTGTCTCGGCGTGCTGGTCTGGCAGCTCGCGACCGGGACCGGGTCGGCTCGGGACCGATTCCAGCCGCCTCAATAGCGAGGTTTCGCCCCCGGTCGAAACCTCGAACGCGACGCGGTGAACGGAGTGAACCGCAGAGCTGCTGTGGGTCGCTTCAGCTTCGTCGTTCAGCGATGTCCCGCTGTGCTCCACGGCTCCCGTGGGTCGCCGTCGTCGGGCGGCACCGCCGCTCGACTGCTTGCGGGACCGGAGGCCCCTCTCCGTTTGCGATCGAGGCGTCCTCCGGTCACGCCTCGCTCTCCCCGTTCCGCCGAGGTTCTTCGCTGCGCTCAGAACCTCGCTATGCTCCGCGGGTCGCTTCGCTCCCCGCGTCGCCTGGAGACTCCTCGCGCTGCTCGGAGTCGCCCTAGCTTCTCATCGCCCCACCATCAACCGGCAGCGCGGTCCCGGTGACATACGACGACCGGGCCGAGGACAGATACGCCACTACGTCGCCGAGTTCCTCGGGCTGTCCGACCCGGCCCAGCGGCGCGTCGGCCCACGCCGCGATGCCCTCCTCGTAGGAGTCGTACTCCCCGCGGGAAACAGCGGCCTCGACGAGCTCCTCGATACGCGGTGTCTCGTGGGCCCCAGGGAGCACCGCGTTGACCCGGACCTCGGGGGCGAACTCGCGGGCCTGGGTCTTCATCAGCCCGATGACCGCTCGCCGTACCGAGTTCGAGAGGACGAGGTCGTCGATGACCTCCCGGACCGACCGGGAGGTGATGTTGACGATAGTGCCGGCGTCGGACTCTTTGAGGTAGGGGTAGGCGTGGCGAGTCGTCCAGACGACGCTCATCACCAGCAGGTCGTAGGCGGTGTACCACTCGCGCTCGGTCGTCTCGATGAACGGCCCCGGCTCGGGCCCGCCGGCGCTCGTGACGACGTGGTCCAGGCCGCCGAAGGTCTCGACGGTCTCCTCGACGAAGGCTTCGACCTCGTCCGGGTCGGTGATGTCGGCCTCGACGGCCAGGACGTCGCCGTCACCGATATCCTCGAGGGCCGAACGCGTCTCCTCGACGTGGGCCGGTGTCGTCCCACAGACGGCCACGTCACAGCCCTCGCGTGCGAACCGCTCGGCGCTCGCTCGTCCGAGTCCGCTCGTCGCGGCCGTACACAGTACAGCGTTGCCCGCAAGTTCGAGGTCCATACCACAGTAGACGGGCGAGTCGGCCAAAAAACTCGGTGCCCTAGCTGCCCCAGAAGTTGTCGCGGCTGCCCAGGCGCTCGCCGTCGTCCTCGTCATCGTCGTCGCCCTGATAGCCGCCCTCGTCCGCGTCGTCGCCGTCTGCCTCGTCGTCCTCGTCCAGTTCGAGCCGTTCGAGTTCGTCCGCCCGCGCGTGGTTCGACCGGACCTTGGTTATCTGGACCTTCGACCTGGCCGGCGGCAGGACGCCGTCGACCATGACGATGAAGCCGTCCTCGGTCCGGCCGACGCCGGCCCCGCTCTCGTGGATGTCGTCCACCTCGACGACGACCTCCTGACCCGGCTTGACGGGCTGGCTCTTCAGGTCCGAGATGGGCTGGTTGTAGTGGTTACACCACTCGGCACCCCCGCGGTCGCCGTAGTGCGTACAGCCCATCCCCTCGATGCGTTCTGTGAAGCTCGGGCAGTCGTCGGCGAGCGGACAGTCGGGCATGCGTCGGGGTACAGTGGCCGCCGGCAAAACGCTTGCGACCTGCCAGAAGGGACGGGAAGCGACGCCGAGACGGTCGCGCAGTCGACGGCATCACTGACCGACACCAGGTTGTGGTGGGGCCAGCGGCAGGCGCTCGCAGTACCCTCGGCGGTTCCCAGTGAGATGGCCGGCCACCCCGCCGCTGTCGGTGAGACTGCTATCAAACGTGAATACTGCCGCTATAAGTATAAGTAATAGATTACTCTCAGTCCTCGTATGGCGGACTACGCTTCCAGATTCGGCCAGGGCGGCTTGAACGACCAGGTCGATATCGACGCGCTCGTCCGAGAGATCGGGCTTGACCGGACGGAGATTCAGTGGCGGAAGGAGTTCGTGAACTTCGACGACAGCGACCGGGAGCGACTGGCGGCGCTCCGGCCGCTGTTCGAAGACAACGCCGACGCCATCGCCGAGGCGTTCTACGAGAACCTCACGCAGTACGACGAGACGGTCGAGGTCATCAGTCGGTCGCCCAAAGCCGTCGACGCCCTGAAAGACACCCAGCGAGCGTATTTCGTCACGCTGGCCGACGGGGAGTACGACGACGACTACTTCAAGAACCGCGCCCGCATCGGCAAGCTCCACGATATCCTCGAGATGCCGATGAAACACTACATCGGCCAGTACGGGGTCTACTACGACCTCATCCTCCCCTTGCTGACCGACCGGGCGAGCGAACGCATCACCGAGCGGCTGCAGACCGCACTCGGGGACACCGCGACGGACGGCGGCACCGCCACAGCCGGCGGAGATGTGTCAGACGGGGACGTGCTCGACGCCGTCGAAGCGGTGGTCGAGGACGAGGTCACCGACCTCCGGGAGGATATCACGTCGGTCCTGCGCATCATCAATCTGGACATGCAGGTCGTCGCGGACACGTACATCCACTCCTACAGCCAGAAGCTCGAGGCGGAAATCGAGGAGCGCGAACGGCTCGCCGCGGAGGTCGAGGACGACCTCGAAGCACCGATGTCCGAGCTCAAAGAGTCCTCCGACGGCGTCGCCCAGTCCTCCCAGCAGATATCTG
Organism: Haloarcula rara; assembly: GCF_029338235.1. Classification (GTDB taxonomy): domain Archaea; phylum Halobacteriota; class Halobacteria; order Halobacteriales; family Haloarculaceae; genus Haloarcula; species Haloarcula rara. The sequence goes on along the minus strand of NZ_CP119785.1, from coordinate 1,514,655 downwards.
ACCTGACCGGCGAACAGTCCGAACGCGTCCAGTCCATCGCCAGCGAGGTGTCGAACATGAGCGCCACCGTCGAGGAGGTCGCCGCCAGCGCCAGCGAGGTCGAGGGCAACAGTCAGCGGGCACGCGAACTCGCCGAGGACGGCCAGTCGGCCGCCGACGACGCCATGGGCGTGATGGACGACGTCGGTGACGCCGTCGACGACGTAAGCGACGACGTGGACGAACTACAGGACCGCGTCGGGGAAATCGACGCCGTCGTCGAGGTCATCAACGACATCGCCGAACAGACCAACATCCTCGCGCTGAACGCCTCCATCGAGGCCGCCCGCGCCGGCGAGGCCGGCAGCGGCTTCGCCGTCGTCGCCGACGAGGTGAAGTCCCTGGCCGGCGACTCACAGGAGCGCGCCCAGGAGATAGAGACGCTCGTCCACGCCATCGAGGCCGACACCGAGGACACCGTCGAGAGCCTGGACGAGACGACCGAACAGATAGAGGCCGGCGTCGAGCGCGTCTCCGAGGCGATGGAGCTGCTCGACGACATCGCCGACGCCGTCGCCGAGACCGCCCAGGGCATCCGCGAGGTCTCCGACGCCACCGACGAACAGGCCGCAAGCACCGAGGAGGTCGCGAGTATGCTCGACGAACTCGTCGCCCAGGCCGACACCGTCGCCGCCGAAGCCGAGCAAATCGCCGCCGCCAACGAGGAACAGGCCGCGACGATAGAGGAAGTCTCCCAGGCCGTGGGTCGGTTGACGGAGAACTAGGGAGCGTCGACCACTCCACCAGCCGAATATCGTCGAGTCGGTGACACTATCGGCACCCGGCAGTCGAGGTGCGGCTGGCCCGCTACCGACTCACTGACGGCGATATCGGCTTTTTCGGTCGCTACGTCACCGAAGCTCTTCTCGATGCCGTCGGCAGGTCGACGAGGGTCGTCCGACCGTTCCCCAGTCGACAGAGCGGTCGGTGGTGCCGTCGCTGGAACCGACCCCCACGTGGCCCGATTGAGCTACCCACGGCTAAAGCCGTGGGTTTTCGCCTCGCACTTTCTATAAGTACACCAGTAGAGTGTGGGAAAATATTAACCGCACCTATATATAATTGCATAGTAATGAAAAGCAATATTAATTTCGTGAGTGAGAATGAAAGGGGGGTGAGTCCAGTTATCGGCGTGATACTGCTGGTCGCCATATCGGTCGTACTGGCGGCGGGTGTCGGAGCCTTCGCGCTCGGATTCGGGGATAAGCAACAGGAAAGCTCACCCGCACCAGCTGTCGATTCGACGGTCGACGACCAGCAAGTCACGTTCAGTATCGACGGCGGGAAATCGTTCGACCCCAGTGACGCGAAAATGGAGGTCGAGGTGACCGTCGCGGACACGGCCAGCGGAGCCAGTAAAACAACGAGTTTCTCGACGTCGCTCGACGGGAGCAAGACCAAGACAGTCACCGTCGACGGCACGGATGTTGACGTCGAGTACACGCCCAGCATCGACGGGGACGAAGTGACCGCAGGGGACTCGTTCAAAGTCTCACTCAGCGGCGGAGAGAGCGACATCGAAATCGCCGGCTACGACACGAGTGTCGTCCGGTCTACGTCCGACGACTCCTCACAGGTACTCTACTCCGACACCTATAGCAGTCAACTCTCCGCAAGCAGTGGCGGCGACGGTGATGGCGACGGTGACGGTGACGACGATGGTGACGGCGACGGCGATGGCGACGGCGATGGCGACGGCGACGGCGATGGTGACGGCAGCCTGGCCATCAGCAACAGTGTGAACAGTACGAGCGCCCCGTCAAAGCTCACCATGGAGGTCACCAGTGGGAGCTTCGACGGCTACGACAATTACATCAGTCTCGAATATACGCTAGAAGACACTTCGACCGGCACGACCGACAGTGAAGTGTTCCAAGAACGGGCCAAAGTAGATTCGTTCCTCTATAGTGCGGCGGTTGATGGTGACCCGTCGTTCCACAAGGTCGGAGGCGCGTCGGGCACGTACACGGCCTTTACCGGCTCTGACGAGGACTTCAGTTCGGGCGACAGAATGGAGGCCATAATAGATTCCGATAACTCCGATGTAGAGGTCGTCAAGATTCGAATGGCGATCATAGAAGGCACCAGTAACGATGTACTGTACCAGGAAACCGTCATCGACAACACCTGAACACGACCTGCCGTGACGTGACTGGCATATCATAGCCGCCGTAGGCAGGTTGTCGACGTAATCGACGCGTCAGTGCGGACACAGTGGTGTTCGCACAGGGACCTCGGTGAGCGGATGCCACCGTTGTATCCGACCGGGGTGCGGCTTTCAGGGTTCGAATCCACTGGCCGCTTCGCTCGTCGCGGGCGAGACGTTCCCGTTGGTCACGTCTCGTGCTCCTCGCAGAAGCGGGCACGGTGGGATTCGAACCCACGACCGTCGGATTAGAAGTCCGACGCTCTATCCGGGCTGAGCTACGTGCCCTCATCGGGGATAAAACAGGGCACCGTCAAAAACCGTGCGAATCGGACGGCTACGGTGGGCAGTAATTCTCCAGTGCGAATATCGCGGGTTGCCTGCGCCTCGACAGCGGCCGATACTAACAGCCAGAAAGCCCCGGGCTGCTACACTCGGGGGGCTCGCTGCGCGCGCTCACTCCGTTCGCGTGCTTACGTTGCCCGCCTTCGTGTAGCAGCCCGCCCCTTTCAGTCCACCCGTAGCCGGTTGGTCAAACAGCACTGGGTGGGACTGAAAGGGGCCGGACTCTCGACGTTCGAGACGACGCAAGCACTGGAGCGAACGAAGTGAGCGAAGCGCGCAGCGAGTCGCAGTAGTCGAGAGTCCGGGGGCTTTCTGGCTGTTCACACCCGCGGCACCGTACACAACCACGACCCCTCACTCCCCGGGCCGGTCCACGTTCCGGAACTCGAACCGCGCCCCGCCGGCGTCGCTCTCCGTTACGGAGACCGTCCACTCGTGGGCGTCGGCGATGGTGCGGACGATGGACATCCCGAGGCCGGTGCCCTCGTCGGTAGTGGTGTAGCCGTGGTCGAGGACGGCGTCGCGTTCGTTTTCGGGGATGCCGACGCCGTCGTCTTCGACGAAGAATCCGCCGCCCTCGAGCGGGCCGACGGTGACAGTGAGACCGCCGCCATCGCCCAGCATCGCTTCGGCCTCGTCGGGACGTCCGTGTTCTATCGCGTTTCGAAAAAGGTTCTCGAAGACGTGGAGCAGGTAGTCGATGTCGGCGAGAATGATGGCGTTCTCGGGGACCTGCAGGGCGGCGCCGCCGGTGTCGACGTGGGCCCAGGCGGTGTGGGCGGCGCTGGCGACGTTGACGCGGTCCGCGTCGAGGCTGTCGCGGTCGACGGTGGTCAGCTCGCGCAGCTCCTCGACCATCTCGCTCATCCGGCGGATGGCGCGGTCGACGTCGTCGAGCCGGGAGAGGTCCTCCGTCTCGCGGGCGAGTTCGAGGTAGCCCGAGGCGACCTGGATAGGGTTGCGCAGGTCGTGAGAGACGAACTGGCCGAACTCCTCTAGGCGTTCGTTCTGGCGTTCGAGCTGGGCGGTGCGGACCTGGAGCTGGCCGCGCTGGCGGCGTTCCTCGGTGATGTCGCGGGCGACGACGACGACCCCGGCGTCCTCCCCCGTGGAGTTTTCTATCGTCGAGACGCCGATGTCGTAGAAGCGCTGGTCGCCGTCTATCTCGCAGGCGAGGATGGTGTCGTCGGCGACCGGGGCGCCGGCGACGGACTGCTCGTAGCAGGACAACAGCGTCGGCCGGGCGGCAAAGGCCGCCTCGACGGGTTCGGTCGGGGCGTCGGCGTCGGGGGGCCGGCCCAGCAGCCGGTTCCCCGGCGGGTTCGTGTACCGAATCGTCCCCTCACGGTCGACGATGTAGACGGCGTCGTCCATGCTCTCGATGACGGCCTGCCGGGCCAGGGGCTGGATGTCGAAGAAGAAGTCGTTGACGTACGACCAGCCGATGGGGATGGCGGCGATGGTCGCGCCGTAGGTGATGAGCTGGACGTTAGGCCAGGGGTTTAGCGCCGGGAGCAACGTCGTGTGTTCCGAGAGAAAGAGCACGGAGAGGCCGAACTCGATGGAGCCGACGACCGTCATCACGAGCAGCTGGGGCCGGTAGCTGGCGAAGGTGCGTTTCCACGTGGAGACGATGACGACGTGGGCGACGCCGACGACGCCGAAGATGTAGACGCAGTTGAGCCAGAACAGCGGGCCAAGCGTGAGTTCGAGCAGACGGAGCTCGCCCATGGAGTCGAGCGCGAGCGCCGACCAGTACAGCTCGCCGGGGTTGAGGAGCACCAGCGCGACGAACGCGACGCCGACGCCGACGAGCGGGACCAGAAGCCGGCGGTCGAGCAGTTCCCGGCGGTCGGTGTACTGGGCGGCGAACACCCAGAACGCCATCGCGAACAGCGGGCTCATCGCGTGCCGGGCGACGAACCACGGGCGCTTGCCGGCCACCGTCGGCGGGAGCAACTGCCCGACGTACAGTGACGACCACACGGCCAGTGTGACCATCAAGAGTGTGTAGGTCCGCGCGCCCCGCGTCGCTCGCTGTTGCCAGGCCACCCCCGCGATGAGCAGCGCGAGCGCTGTCGAGAGCATCCCGAGGACGACGACGGGATGGGTGAGCGCGCTCATACTCCATTATACTGCAAGTATTACGAGTCAGTTACGGCTTTCGGCGGCGCGCAGGCGCCGATACTCGAGTCTCGTGTAGTGGGCGACCGTGCGGCAGATTCCGTCGCCCGTCATCCGCCGGCCGGAGGTCTCGACGAGAACACGGGGACAGGTGGCGGTGTCGTAGGCCCGGCCCAGTCGGTGGCTGAAGGTCACGTCCTCGTTGGGGCCGCTCGCGAACCCTCCCACGTCGAAGTACGCCGGCCGGGAGACGAAGACGTTGAACCCCGGGAACGGCGGCGGCGACAGTCCGGGTAACCCGTGGTTGAAGAGGCATTCGAACGGAACAGTGCGCCAGCCGCCGGTGACGCGACAGCGGCTGTTGGCCCCGGCGAGGTCCCGGTCGCGGACGAACGCGAGCAAAGCCTCGACGTAGTCGGGTCGCAGGCGGGTGTCGGCGTCGACGAAGGCGAGCCACCGGCCACTGGCGTGGCGGGCGCCGCGGTGTCTGGCGTCGCCCTGGCCCGTCGCCGGGCCGGTGAGGACGCGAGCGCCGTGGTCGCGAGCGATAGCTCGGGTGGCGTCGTCGCTATCGCCGTCGACGACCAGACACTCGTGGTCGACCGACGCCGCCGCCGACCGAATCGAGGACAGCGTCGCGGGGAGATAGTCGGCCTCGTTCCTGGCGGGCACGACGAAACTGACCGTGGGGTCACCCGTCGAACTCGACATCCTCGTCGGTGGCGTCGGCGGTCGTGATAGCGATGGTATCGGTCGTCTCGACGGCGTCTACCCCGTCGATGGCACAGACGTCGGCGACGCCCTCTTGGGGGACCGAGACGGAGAGGTCGTCGAACTGGAGGCGGCGTTCGACGGTGGCGCCGGCGGCTTCGGCGGCCGCGGCGACGGCGTCCGGGTCCGTATCGTCGGCCGTTGTCAGCGCCAGCGCGACCGACTCGCCCTCGATGGGCTCGGCGCGGATACTTCGGACGGCTCGGGAGACGTACATTACTCCGAGGAGGGGCCGCCGGGGCCTTGGTTGTGGCGCTCGGCGCCGTCGAGGCGGGACTCGGCGATGGCGAAGGCGAGCGTACTCGCCAGTCCCAGCAGCGTCCCGCCGGTGAGGACGACGGCGAGATACTCCAGGGTGCGGCTACCGAGAAAGAAGGCGCTGAGTCCGTGGAGGACGCCGCCGATGGCCAGCACGTAAAAGGGCGCATTGAGGTAGCGCCACTCGAAGCTCCCGTTGAGGTACTCGTCGGTGACCCGACCAAGGCTGGAGGTGATGCCGGCGGCGGCGAACCACTGGACTGCGCCGTAGACCAGGGCCGCCAGCACCTCGACGGCCGAGAGGGGTTTGGGCTGATTCTCGTAGGCGGTGACACCGCTGAGCCCACCGATGGCCAGCAGGGCCGCGGCGACGACGTAGGTGATGATGGTGATGCGGCCGCCGTAGAAGCCGGAGGTGGCGCGGTCGACGGCCTCGTCGAGGATGCGCTCGACGCCGAGCCCACGGCCGAGGACGTACAGCCCCAGCAGTCCGGAGATGATACCCAGCGCCGACCCCGGATAGCCCAGCGACTCGACCGCGATCGTCATCGGGTAGATGAGCAAGAGGATGCCCAGCGGGACGAGAATCGTCCCCCGCGTCTCGGGGTCGTTGAGCACCTGTTTGATGGTGTAGTACATCGATTCGAGGTCCTGTGCCTGCCGAACGACGACGCGGCGGACCCCGTCGATGCGGATACGCGAGCGGATGACCGGCACGACGGACTCGTCCTGGGCGCCGTCGGTGACGACGATGGCCCGGACGTCCTCGCTCGCGGACAGTGACGCAAGCACTGTGTCGACCTCCTCGCCGACGGCACGGTTGGCGGCCACGTCGCCGGCGTCGACGCCCGTGACCGCCGCGACCTCGACGGGTTCGTCGTCGATCTCGTCGGCGATGTGGACCCCCTCGAAGAGGACGTTCACGTCAGAGTCCTCCGGGTCCGCGCTGGCCAGCGCGACGGCTGCGTCGACGACGTTGTCGCGGCCGACGACGGGCGTCTCCACGTCGGTCTTGCGCCCGAGGTCGTCGTCCAGGTCCACGCACAGCACCAGCAGCATTGGTCGGTGGTATGCCAGCGGCCTTTAACTGTCTTCGGGCGTGGGACAGTTTCTCGTACTAGTTGGTGCGACGTTCCACGACGAGCAACACGGCGAGCCCGACGATGAGCAGGGTGTACGAGCCGGCGGCCATCAGCGCCGCCCCCTCGTCGGCGTACTCGCCGGTCCGGAAGATGATGGCCTTCCGGACCATCGCGATGACGCCCGTGTAGATGACCAGCCGGACGATGCGGCGGGTCTCGCTCTCCTGGGTGTAGGCGACGACGGTCTGGTACACCTCGACGATGATAAACAGGAGCAGGGCGGTGTCGATGAAGCCGACGACGACCAGCGGGTCGGTGATACGCCCAGAGAGAGCGCTCCTGAATATCTGGAGCCCGAGGTCGAACACGCCGATGGCAAACAGCAACACGATGACCAGCGCGGCGATGACCTCGACGTAGCGGATGAGTTCCTCACTGGCTGCCAGGACCCGCTCGTCGAGTGAGTCACCCATCGGGAGCGACCCGCCGACCGGGTCGGCCTCCTCGTCGTCCATACAGTCTCTTGGAATCTGACACGTATCAACGGCGTGCCTATCTAGCGTGGCCGGGGTCGGCCGGCCGAGCCTCGGGCGGCTGCTCCGTTGGGCCCAGCCGGGCGACGAGGGCGACGACCGGGAGCAGGAGCAGTCCCCCGACGACGAACGGGGCCCAGAAGCCGACGGCGGCGTAGAGCCCGCCCATCACCGGCGGACCGACCGCCCGGGCGAGACTGCCCGCCCCCTGCGTGACGCCGAAGGCGCTGCCCTGCAGGTCCGCGCTGGCCCGCTGTGAGACCAGCGCCGTCAGCGTCACCGAGAGGATACCGTTGCCGACCGGCAACAGCGTGAGTATCGCCAGCAGGCCCAGCAGGTCCGGCGTGAGAAGGGGGACGAGCCCGGAGAGGTCCGGCAGCACCCACCCGAGCGACCGGGAGAAGGGGAGTGCCCCCACAGCGGTGGCGAGCGCCGCCGCGCCCGCGACGGCGAGAGGCACCGGGCCGTAGCGGGCGGTCAGGCGGCCGATGAGCACCCCCTGGGTGAGGACGGCGAGCAGGCCGATGTAGGTCAACAGGAGCGCGCTCTGGGTCGCCGTGTAGCCGTAGACGTCGGCGACGTAGGGGATGAACATGACTGTCACGCCCGAGAACGCGAAGGAGACGAGGAAGAAGGCGGTGAGCAGCTCCCGCAGCCCGGCGGTGGTGACGGCGGCCCGGAGCTGGGCGATGGCCGACGGGCGGTCGACGCGGCCGGCCCCGGTGTCACGGTCGGGCGTCCGCGACTCGGGCAGGAACAGGAGTGCGACGACGACGCCACAGAGGCTGAAGAGGGCGGCCGCGAAGCTCGGCAGGGAAAAGCGAGTGATGGGTATCGCCGCGGGCGCCACGGCGTCGACGGCGGCGATGGTCGCGTCGAAGCTCAACACGGCGCCGATACCGGGCCCGAAGATGAATCCGAGCCCGAAGGCGGCGCCGATGTAGCCAAGCGCCGCGGCCCGCTTCTCGGGCGGCGTCACGTCGGCGACGTACGCCTGGGCCGTCGAGAGGTTCCCGCCCATCGCGCCGGCCAGCATCCGGGCGGCAAAGAGGAGCCACAGCGCGTCGGCCAGCCCGAAGAGGGTCCAGGCGACGACCGAGCCCACCAGGGAGAGCACCAGCACCGGACGCCGGCCGACGCGGTCCGACACAGACCCCAAAAGCGGCGCGAAGACGAACTGCATCGCCGAGTAGGAGGCCGCCAGCAGGCCGATGACGAACTCCGTCCCGCCGGGGAACGAACGCGTGTAGTAGGGGAGGATGGGGACGATGATACCGAAGCCAAGCAGGTCCAGAAAGACCACGGCCAGTACGATGGCGAGCCCGCGTCTGCGGGCGGTATCCGACATACGCTGACTGGCCGTGGCGGAGGTATAAGCCCGGCGGCGAGAGCGGAGTCAGGTCCCGTCGTCCGTCTCGCTCGACGGGTCTTCGGCCGTCTCCAGAATCGTGTCTATCGTCTCGAGTTCGGTGTTGAGCGCGTCGTCACCGATGGCGTCGGCCTCGGTCGCGAAGTGGTCGCGGAACTCGCCGAGCTGGTCCCGGTGGTCCCCGGAGAGCGTCAGCGGCTCGGACCGCTGTTCCCACTCGCCCAGCGCCGACGGGTCGGGCGGGACGGCGACACCGTCTTCGTCCGGTTCGAGCGATAGGTCCCGTTCGGTCGCCATCCAGTTTTTCAGGAGGTCGGCGTACCGCGAGAGCAGGACGGCCTTCCGAACGCCCGTGGTGTCGAACGACGACGAGCCCGACGGGAAGGTGATAGTCTTCGTCGTCTCGTGCTCGCTTCCCGTCCGGTCCTCCCAGCTCGCTTTGAGCTCCATCGTCCCCGCCGACGACTGCCGGTCGACCTGGACCAGTACGACCCCGCCCCGGGTCCCCCCGTCCTCCGTTGGCGACGCAAACAGCGTGTTGACCTGCATGAGCTCGCCGGTCGCTGCCTCGGCCGCCGTCGAGCCGTACACCTGCGCTATCTCGTAGCCGTCGGCGTCCAGCTCGACGGAGAGGTCGAAGACCAGCGGCGTCACCATGTATTTGAACCCGTCGCTGAGCCGCTCGGTGAACTCCTCGGTCGAGTGGACGCCGTAGTAGTTCGCCCCCCGGATAGCCGTGAGTTCGTCGACAAGTTCGGTGTTGAAGTCGACGCCGACCCCGACGAACGTCGTGTGGATGTTGTTGTCTTCGGCGTGGTCGGCCAGCCGGTCTGCCAGCCCGTCGTCGTCGGTCTGTCCCAGGTTCGGCATCGCGTCGGTCAGGACGAGCATCCGGTTCTCGGTCGTCGACTGGTCGGCGTCGCTGTACTCCGTGAGCTGGTCGGTCGCCGTCGACAGCCCGGCGTCGAGATTTGTCCCGCCCCCGGCCTCGATGTCCTCCCTGATGTGGTCGCGAATCGCGTCCATATCCGTCCGCTCGACCGCTCGGAGCGGCTTTGCCAGGCTCGCGTCCGAGCCATAGAGAACGACGCCGAGCCGGTCGTCGGGGCGGAGCTGCTCGGTGAGGTCGACGAGCGCCTGACGGGCCACCTCGATTTTCTCCGTGTCGGTGTCGCCCTCGGGTTCGTGGCGGTTCCCGAACCGGTCGTAGTAGTACTCCGAGAAGGAACTCCCCATCGAACCGGAGATGTCGAGGACGACGACCAGGTTCAGCTGCTTGCGCTCGAACTCGCTCTCGTCGATGCCGGAGTGCAGCCCGACGGTGAAGTACCGCTCCGTCTCGCCCGACAGGGGGTCGGGCGTGACGGCCGGCGAGTACGCCGGACAGAACGTCGACGAGCAGCTCCCCGCCGAGCCGGTATCGAAGTAGTAGTCGTAGAACAGCCCCTCGTAGGCCAGACTCTGTGGCTGGGGGAGATACCCCTCCTCGACGTTCCGGCGGAACGTAGCGATATCCTTCGCGCCGCCGGCCGAGAGCCCGATGCTCTCGGTACTGCCACTCGCGCTGCTGGCGGGCGCCGGGGCGCTCGTCGCGGTGGCCTGGCCGCCACCCGACGACTGGGAGTGGCCACCGGCCGTCTCGCCCGGCTCGTACTGCCAGTCGTCGATTTTTGCCACCGACGGGTCGCCGGGAGTCGGCGTCTCGGTCGTCGTGTCGGGCGTCGGGTCGTCCCGGTCCTCGGGGGAGCCAAGCGACGAACAGCCCGCCAGCGCGGTTCCAGCGCCCGCCGCGAGCAGTTTGATGTACGAGCGTCGGGAGTTACCGTCGACCATACGTGGGCCGACACGGGTGCGGACCCTATAGGCGACGTTCGCTCAAACCCGCGTTTGAGCGTCGCCATCCGCTCGGCCAGTTTCGCACGCTTTTTGTCACTCCACGAGCAAGGATTGGTACTCAATGATCTCCGAGGGCTGCGAGCAGTGCGCCAAAGGCGGTAAGATGGTGCTATTCGTCTACGGCTACTGCGACCAGCGGGACTGCTTCTACTGTCCGCTCGGGGAAAATCGCAAGAACGTCACCCAGATGTACGCCAACGAGCGTCCCATCGAGGACGACAGCGACGTCATCGAGGAGGCAAAGCGCATGAGCGCGCTGGGGACCTCTATCACGGGCGGGGAACCACAGGAAGTGCTCGACCGGACCTGTCACTACCTCGAACTCCTCAAAGACGAGTTCGGCGAAGACCACCACACGCACCTCTACACCGGTATCACCGGCGGCCGCGAGAACATGCGCCGCCTCTCGGAAGCGGGACTGGACGAGATTCGCTTCCACCCGCCGCTTGAACTCTGGGGCGACATGCACGGCACCGAGTGGGAGGAGATTCTCTACATCGCCCGCGAGGAAGGGCTCACCCCGGCCTTCGAGATTCCGGGCATCCGCGCCGAACCGGAGTTTCTGGAGTTCCTCGACGAGGGTGCCGCGGACTTCTGCAATATCAACGAGTTCGAAATGTCCGACGGCAACTACCGCCGGATGCAGGAGGAAGGCTTCGAACTCAAGGAAGACCACATGAGCGCCGTCGAGGGGAGCCACGACATCCTCGAGACGATGGGCGACCACGAGAAGGTCTACTTCTGTACCAGCGTCTTCAAAGACGCCGCCCAGCACCGCTCCCGACTGAAACGGATGGCCCGGAACATCCGCCGGGAGTTCGACGACGTCACCGAGGACGGCACGCTCGTCTACGGGAAGGCGTGGGTGAGCGAGGCCCGCCTCGACGAACTGGGCGTCCCCGAAGAGTTCTACGTCGCCAAGTCCGACCACGTCGAACTCGCCTGGTGGCTCCTGGAAGAGATGGTCGAGGAAGGCGACGTGCCAAAGGGCGAAATCGTCGAGCAGTACCCGACCTACGACGGCACGGTCGTCGAACGGACGCCGCTATCGGGCGGGGCGAGTGGCAGTCGGGCGACCGCGGACGATTAACTGTACGGCGACCGTAGGGAGCCGTTTCACCGGCCCGACTGGAAGGAGGCCGGCCTTTTTCGCGCACGTTTTTCGAGGAGCCCTCCCCACAGCGAACGGAGTGAGCGAGGAAGGGCGACGATGAAAAACGTGCTAGAGCGGACGCCGCTATCGGGCGGGGCGAGTGGCAGTCGGGCGACCGCGGACGACTGAGCATACCGCGCCGAAGGCGCGGTTTCACGGGACCGACCGGAGGGAGGTCCCGCCTTTTTCGCGCACGTTTTTCAAGGCGCGGTGGGCGAGCGAAGCGAGCGCACCCAACGCAGAAAAAGGTGCTCGTGCAGTACCCGACGTTGGCTATTAATTTCCATAGTATATTTGGAAATTTTTATATTTTCTCTCTGTGTTGTATACGCCCACAACGGACAGATACTGCGCATGGGACGAATAACAGCAACCATGTCGGGCTGAACTCGGCGGCGCGGACTATTGCTATGGAGAGACTCTAGATGGATACGGACCGTGCGCGTGAGATTCTCGGGGTGTCGATTTCCGACGACGACGAGGAACTGGAAGCGGCATATCGGGAGAAGGTGAAAACACACCACCCCGACGTGACCGACGACCCGGACGCTGCAGGCAAGTTCCGCAAGGTCCAGGAAGCGAAAGAGACCCTCGAACAGTTCCGACAGCGAGAGCGAAACGGCGACCTGGCGAGGTCCGGCGACTCCGGGCGGCGGCGTGAGCGACGGCGGCCCGACTGGTCTAACGCGGGCCGGGGGCAAACCGACCGACAGTCCCGTACCGAGCGGACGGCACGTGCAAGCCAGTACGACCCACAGTGGTCCGAGCGCTCGCGGTCGACGCCGGGACATGCCGACCGGTGGGTGGACCGCGAGAGGGACGATCGGACAGCCGAGGGCGAATGGCACTACGAGTCCGCGACGAGTCGACACAGCGCCTCGTGGACCGCCGATGGCGTCAGCGGAACCGGGTCCAGAAGCGTCACCCGGCGCGGGGAGCGAACAGCCAGCCGTACAAGTCGGAGCCGGCGCCGAGGGAGCGAAGACCAGGCAGCGACCACGGCCGACGATGCCGAACAGACGAACAGGCCACTGGGGGCTCGAGTGGGGTACGCGGCGGGTATCGGGTCGGTGATGTATCTCGCCTTTCTGCTCGCACTGGTCGGGACCGCGTCGCTGCTCCCGACGGCGGCGGCTGTGGCATTCGTCGCTGGGGCGGGTGGGCTAGCGTGGGCCGGAAGCCGGCATCCGCTCTCGACGGCGGGGACGATTGGGCTGCTCGGACTGTCAGCCGTCGGTGTCCTGCCGGTTGGGTCGGTATATTCCCAATCGGGAACGATGCCAGGTATCGCGACGTACAGCCCGCTGGGAATCGATATGCTGCTCGTCCTCCCGATAACCGCGGCGGCGGCCGGTATCGCGTACGGGACGGCGGTTCGCGACAGCGAGCGCTAGACCGACCAGTCGGCTTAGTAGTTGTACAGCGACACCACGAAGGGGAGCTTGCCGTACATCCACACCGCAAGCGGGATACCGACGATAGAGAGCGTCAGCGTGTAGGCGATACCGGTCCAGACGCCGCTGGCCCACCAGCCGACCAGGAGGAACCACAGCGCCCGCACCGGAATCGAGTACTGTGACGTGCCGGTGCCTTCCTCGACGTACCGCTCGCGTCGCTTCAGCGAGAGGACGTACGGCACTTTGTTTATCATCTTGATACCCAGCGGGATGCCGATGATAGTGACGTTCAACAGCCAGGCTATCGAGAGCCAGAGGCCGGTGAGCCACCAGCCGACGAAGACGAACCAGACGGCCCGGACGAGGAGGGAGGGGTGGTCAGCCATACGACAGGTAGGGTGCAGACGGAGATAAGTAACACGTCTGAGCGGGTCAATGACGCTGACTCGGCACTACTCGGTGATGCTATCTTCGGTCGTGTCCACCGACCTTTTTCGTCGATAGAAGGCCGGACTCTGGGTTGCGATTCCGGTGAACCGAGCTCACACTATTCGACGCCTCGCTACTCTTCGAACACGAACGTTCCATCTTCCTGTACCCGCTCACCGTCGACCTCGATATAGCTGTCCTCGCTCATGTCGACGATCATGTCGACGTGGACCGCCGAGTCGTTCTGCTCGTTGTCCTCGCCGACGGTCTCCTCGTAGGCCCGGCCCACGGCCATGTGGACGGTGTCGCCCATCTTCTCGTCGAAGAGCATATTGTAGGTGAAGCGATCGATATCTCGGTTCATCCCGATACCGAGCTCGCCCAGCCGGCTCGCGCCCCCGTCGGTGTTCAGTACTTCGGTGAGCAGGTCCTCGTTTTTCCCGGCGCTGTGTTCGACCACGTCGCCGCCGGAAAAGCGGAGGAAGACGTCGGTAATTTCCCGGCCCTGGTGGTAGAGTGGCTTGTCGAACAGCACCTCGCCCTCGACGCTGTCGGCGACGGGCGCGGTAAAGACCTCGCCGCCGGGGAGGTTCTTCTCGCCGTAGTCGTTGAGCGTCGGGTTGCCGGCGACGGACATCGTCACGTCGGTGGTGTCCCCCGAGACGATGCGAACCTCGTCGGCGGGGTCTAAGATGTCGACCATCTGTGACTGGTGTTCCCGAACGGCGTCCCAGTCCTTGTTGACGGCGTCCCAGACGAAGTCCTCGTAGGCCTCGGTGGACATCCCCGCCAGCTGGGCGTTGGCGGCGGCGGGGTACTGGGTGAGACACCACGGCTTGGAGAGGCGCTCGGCGAGCAGCGGCTGCATCGCCTGCTGGTAGGCGGCGTTTGTCTCGGGGTCGACGTCGCTGGTCTCGGTGACGTTCGCGTTGGCCCGAATGGCGATGTAGCAGTCCATCGCCTCGTAGAGCGCCTCCATGTGACCGGGGGTCTCGAACTCGTCGCGGTTCCGGAGGAAGGCACGTTGATAGCGCTCGCCCAGCCGGTCCTGGACGACGAGCGGGTTCGCGCCGCGGTCGGCGGCGAGTTCGTGGAGCGCGACGACGAGGTCCTCGGCGACGGGATGGGCGTCGATGACGAGGTCGTCACCCTCGGAGAGATCGATGGAGTGGTCGACGATGACAGACGCGTGTTCGCGGATTCGCGGGTCCATACCTGCAACTCCGGCGTCGCGCCCAAACCCTTTTCGCCGGCGGCTACTTCTCGCGGCCGCCCTGCATCCCCTCTTTGAACCCGAGGATGGACCGTCGGACCATCAGGTACATGAAGAAGAAAAAGCCCAGGACGAGCGCGAGAAGCACCCACGTGAGCAGCCCGACCTCTATCATAGCCGGCGGTTGACGGCCACCGGACAAAGAGGTTTCGGGGCGCTACGACCCGTCGAGTTTAGTTGAGAGAGTTAGAGTGCTAACAGCCAGAAAGCCCCGGCCAGAAGAGCAAGTCACCGCGGCTGTGTGACCGTCTCGAACGTCTCGCCGTCGGGCGAACGCAGGCGGGCCCGGAGCGTCCCCTCGTCGACGTCGAGTTCGGCGTGGGCCGGGCGGTAGCGGCGCGGGTCGGCGTAGCTCCCGGGATTGACGAGCAACCGACCGTCGAGTTCGCCGAGTTCGGGCCGATGAGAGTGGCCGACGACGACGACGTCGGCGTCCTCCTGGCGGGCGAGCATGGCCAGGGCGGTATCGGAGTGGCGGTGGCCGTGGACGACCAGAACCCGGTAGCCGGCCCACTCGACGGTCGCCTCGGCTGGCAAGCGCTCGCGAAGCGCCGGCCGCTCGTTGTTGCCGGTGACGGCGGTGAGGGCGTTCGCTTCGGCCTCGATGGCGTCGTAGACGGCCTCGGTCGTAAAATCCCCGGCGTGGACGACGTGGTCGGCGGCCCGGACCGCATCGAGAGTGTGGCCAGTCAGTCGATGGGAGTTAGTGCCGTGCGTATCGGAGATGACGGTGAGCATACCCCCACTGGTCGCTCCAGATATAAATCCAGAACCACTTTCAGCCCCCATCGTGAGTGGCCGGTAATGGCAGGCAGCAAATCAGTCGTCTTAGCCGCCCTGGTCGCAAACGGAGCCATTGCTATCCTGAAGTTCTTCGGCTTCTTGTTGACCGGGAGCGCAGCGATGCTGTCGGAGACCTACCACTCCCTCTCTGACACCGGCAACCAGGTGTTCCTCCTCATCGGTATCCGCTTTTCCGAGCGGAAAGCCACCCGAAAGCACCCCTTCGGCTACGGGAAGTCACAGTTCTTCTACAGCTTCCTCGTCTCCGTGTTCCTCTTCGGTATCGCGGGCTGGGAAAGCCTGAAACACGGCTACAGCGAAATAACCAGCCACGGCGGCCACGGCGGGGGTAGCGGGGGCATCGATTTCCTGTTCATCCAGTACACGCCGCCGGCGTGGCTCGACCCGCTGTGGGTCAACTACTCGGTCCTGCTTGGCGCCTTTGCCTTCGAGACGTGGGCGCTGTACAAGGCTCGCGCGGAGATGCAACGGCAGATGAAGCGCAACGACTGGGACAGTTACAGGGAGGCGTTCCGCAAGACCAGCGACGTGACCACGCTGACAGCGCTGACCGAGGACACTATCGCACTGCTGGGTATCGTCATCGCGCTCGTGGGACTGGTCCTCGCACAGCTGACCGACAACCCCATCTACGACCAGATTTCGGCAGTGCTCATCGGCATCATGCTGATGGGCTTCGCGCTGGCGCTGGCCTGGGAGAACAAGCGGCTCCTGCTGGGCGAGAGCCTGCCGAAAGACGAGGGCACGCGACTGCGCGAGGTCATCACCGACAACGAGCACGTCGACTCCATCGTCGACTTCCGGACGGTGTATTTCGGTCCCAACGAGGTCATCGTCTCCGCGGATATCGCCTTCCGTAACGGTCTCGGGACCGAGGAGATGGACGACATCATCAGCGGTATCGAGGACGAGCTGAAAGCTACCAACGGCGACATCCGGAAGGTGTACATCGAGCCCGAGGCGGCCCCGGACGAGGCCTGAAACGAGCGGACCGCACGACGTTTTGGAACCCACAGTTCTGGTGCCGGTGTCCTTTGGATTCTGAACGACAACAGTGGTGAACGAGTACCGTGTATCTACTAGCATGAACGACAGGTCGACAGCGGCGCTCGGTCGTATCGCCCGGCTCGCACTCGTCGCGCTGGTCGTCGTGCTCGCGGCCACCGGCCCGGCCGCCGCCCACGCCGGCGACGACGGCACGCATCACCACGACGGCTGGATGGGCACCCACGGCGGGATGGGGTGGGGCATGGGCTGGGGCGCCTGGTTCCTGTGGCCCGCGCTCCTCCTGCTGGGCGGGGTCGCCGCCTACGCACTCCTCAGGCAGGCCAACGGCGGCACCGCCGGTAGCGACGACGCGATGTCGGCGCTCCGGGAGCGGTACGCCCGGGGCGACATCGACGAGGAGGAGTTCGAACAGCGGCGCCAGACGCTGCAACGTGGGGAGTCGTAAGGAGTGAGTCTGGATGCAGGCGGCAGTCACCGACGGGGTGCTCGAAGCGCTCCGCATCGGCGTCGGCTTCCTCTGGACGGCGGCCTGGGCCATCATCATGGGGCTGGTCATCACCAGCCTCGTCCAGGTGTACGTCTCGAAAGAGCGGATGGCCGACCTGCTGGGGAACGGGGACATCCAGGGTGTCACGCGGGCGACGCTTTTTGGCGCGGCCAGCAGCGGCTGTAGCTTCGGCGCCGTGGCCATCGGCAAGGGGCTATTCAAGAAGGGGGCCCACGTGGTTTCCTTCCTCGCGTTCATGTTCGCCTCGACCAATCTCATCGTCGAGCTTGGGCTGATGATACTCGTCTTGCTTGGCTGGGAGTTCCTGCTCGCGGAGCTGCTCGGCGGAGTAATCCTCATCGGCGTGATGGCGGTGCTGGTCCACCTGACGCTGCCCGAGGCGCTCTTCGAGCGGGTGCGCGCGGAGCTGGCCGAACGCGACCGCGAGCACGGGACCACGGAGGACCCGACCTGCGGGATGGAAGGCAGCGAGGAGTTCACGGTCGTCACTGACGGCGGCGAGCGGCTCCAGTTCTGTTCGGCGGGTTGTATGGAAACCTACGAGCAGGCAGTCGCGGGCCGGGGAAGCTGGCGCGAGGAGTTGCGCTCGTGGGGCGGGTGGTACAAGGTCGCAAACCAGTACCGCAAGGAGTGGTCGATGCTCTGGACGGACGTTATCGCCGGCTTCCTCGTCTCCGGGTTCGTCATCGTCTTCGTCCCGCAGTGGGTGTGGAACAGCCTGTTCCTCGGCGGCGACGGCGTCCTCGTGAGCGCCGAGAACGCCGTGATGGGGGTGGCAATCGCCGTGGTGAGCTTCGTCGGCAGCATGGGGAACGTCCCCTTCGCCGTCGCCCTGTGGGGTGGCGGCGTCAGCTTCGCCGGCGTCATCGCGTTCGTCTACGCCGACCTCATCACGATTCCAGTCCTGAACGTCTACCGGAAGTACTACGGCTGGAAAGTGATGCTGTACATCCTCGGCGTCTTCTTCGTGACGATGGCGTTTACGGGCTTTCTGATGGAACAGCTGTTCGACCTGCTGGGTATCGTCCCGGACCTCGCCGGCGGGCAGACGGCCACCGAACAGGAGTTCTTCGCGGTCGATTACACGCTCGTACTCAACCTGCTTGCGTTCGGGCTCTCCGGGTTCCTGCTGTACGTCTACCGCCACGGTCTCGGCGCGCCCGGCCAGTACCGCGACCCCGTCTGTGGGATGCGAGTCGGCGAGGACGGACCCAGTGCGACGGTCGACGGCGAAACCTACCACTTCTGTTCGGAGACGTGTCGACGGGCCTTCGAGGGGGCGCCCGGTGCGTACACCGCCGACCACTCGCCGCCGGCCGATGGGACGGCCCACGACCACCACTGACGACGGTCAGCGGTACACCCCGATATCCTCGGCCCACCACGGAACCGGCACGCGCTCCTCGCCCGTGGTGACTCGCATCTCGAACTCGACGACCGTGCCGTCGGGCCGGCGCTCCCAGTGGTCGACCTCCCTGACGACGCCGTCGGCGTCGACGGCGAGCCGCGACTGCACGGAGATAGAGGGGTCCACGCCCGACCCCCGTCCGGTGGCGTTGACGGCGACGACCGCCAGGTCTCGGCCGCCACGGCGGACCGTGTCGACCCGCTGGTAACCGTCCTCAAGCAGCACCTGTCGGAGGCGGGCCTCGCCGGACCGGGTGGGAACGTACGGGACCGTGACGTTACTCGGCTCGCTGGTGTAGGCCCGGTCGGGGTCGTCGCTGGCCGCCCGATACAGCCGTCCGTCGGCGAGGATAGCGTCGTCGACGACCGGGCCGAACGTCCGCTGGACGCGAACGACATCACGCTCGTGGTCTACCCACACGTCCCGGGTGTTCTGTGGCCCCTCGCGCACGACGCGGCGGTGGAAGCTCCGGTCGGCAAGCGCCCCGTCGTGGCGCGCCAGGAGCGCGTCGATGTCGACGCTCCCGTTCGCTCGCGCCAGCTCGACGGCCGAGGCGTCCGGCGTCGTGACGGGGACGGGCGTCACTGCTGGCTCGTCGGCGCTCGGCCCGAACCCGAGGCCGCTACACCCCGCCAGCACGACGAGCGTGACGACGAGGAGGGAGCGATGCATATGCGAACGAAGGACTGCTGCGGCAAGTGGCTGCCGGGGGATTCACGACAACCGGTCAAAGAGCCAGCTTGTAGCCAATCGAGCGACCCACGTGGGCGGGACTGAAAGGGGCGACCCGCTCGACAAAGGCGGTCGACGTAAGGACCGCAGGAACGAACGGAGTGAGTGACGAGGACCACAGCGAGACCCCGAGTCGAGCGGGTCGGGGCTTTCAAGCGGTTCGAGGTGTCTTCGACGTCAGCAGTTACAGTTCTAAATTCGGTTGCTAGGGCCGAACCCTTTTGCCCGTTAGCGGCCAACTGTCCCACAGTGACGACAGACGACGGCTATCTGCGCTTTTTCCCCTTCGAGGAGCCCTACGACCACCAGCGGGAGGCGATGGCTACCATCTACGAGGCCCTCGGGGAGGGCGACGACGTCCTCTTCGAGGGGGCCTGTGGCACCGGGAAGACGCTGGCGTCGCTGGTCCCGGCGCTGGAACACGCCCGCGAGACGGGCAAGACCGTCGTCATCACGACCAACGTCCACCAGCAGATGCGCCAGTTCGTCGAGGACGCCCGCGCTATCACCGAACAGGAGCGGCTTCGCGCGGTCGTCTTCCGCGGGAAGGGGTCGATGTGCCACATCGACGTGGACTACGAGGAGTGTCAGGCCCTTCGGGACACCACCCGGGAGCTCGTCGACGTGGAGGACGACATCGCCCAGCTGGAAGAGCGCGAGGGGGAGCTGCTGGCTGCGGGCCAGGACGGCGACGGCGAGGCGATGGAGGCCCGCAACGCCGTCGTCGAGGAGCTGCGGGACCTGCAAGAGGAGATGGACGAGCTCGAGAGCGAACGGTCGACCTGTGACCACTACTACCGGAACCTCACCGTCGACACCAGCGACTTCTACGCGTGGCTCTACGACGACGTTCGCACGCCCGACGACGTCTACGAGTACGCCGGCGACCGGGGGCTGTGTGGCTACGAGTTACTCAAGGAGGGGATGGAGGGGGTCGACCTCGTCGTCTGTAACTATCATCACCTGCTGGACCCGACCATCCGCGAGCAGTTCTTCCGCTGGATCGGCCGGGACCCAGAGGATATCATCGCCGTCTTCGACGAGGCCCATAACGTCGAGTCGGCGGCCCGCGACCACGCCCGCCGCACGCTGACCGAAAACACCCTCGACCAGGCCATCGAGGAGCTGTCGGGTGTCGAAGACTCGCGGGCCGAGAACGCCGCGAACGTGCTGGGAACGTTCCGGGATGCGCTGGTCGAGACCTACGAGGAGAGTTTCGGGTTCGGGGATAGCGCGGCGCGAAGCGCCGCGAATAACGGAAGCGGGCAAGGCCCGCTGACGCGCGACGCGGTCGACGAGCACTGGGACGACATCACCATCGCGAACGACGACCGGAAAGACGATTTGACCCTCGCGTTCTTCCAGGCCTACAGCGGGCCAGGCTTTCACGAGGAGGTCGACCTGGCGCTGGACCTCGGTCGGGAGCTCGACGAGCGCTACGAGGAGCAGTTCAAAGAGGGGGAGCTTGACACCCGAAAGGAGTGCCAGACGCTCCAGGCCGCGGGCTTTCTGGCCGACTGGCTCTCCGAGTCGGACGCCACCGGGCAGTACCCCGTCGTCAGCGTCCGCCGGGACGAGTCCACAAGCGAGGTCTACGGCCGCGCGGAGCTGTACACCTGCATCCCGGAGCAGGTGACCCGCGAGCTGTTCGACGACCTCCACGCCGCCGTGTTGATGAGTGCCACCGTCCGGCCCTTCGACGTGACCGAAGACGTCGTCGGCCTGGACGACCCGGTGACGATGGCCTACGGCGACCAGTTCCCCGAGGACCGCCGGCGGACCTACGCCGTCTCCGGGCCGGCGCTGTTTTCGAGCGAACGGGACGACCCCGAGACCCAGCGCACGATAGCGCGAACCCTGGAGGATATCATCCGCTTTACCCCCGGGAACACGCTCGTCTTTTGCCCCTCCTACAGCGAGGCCGAGCGCTACCACCAGATGGTCGCCGTCTCGGGCACCCGGTATCTGGACGAACCGGGCAAACAGGCCCGCGACCTGCGGGAGGCCTTCACCGACGACGACGGCGCCGTCCTCTTTACGTCGCTGTGGGGGACGCTGGGCGAGGGCGTGAGCTACGACGGGGACGACGCCCGGACCGTCGTCGTGCTGGGCGTGCCCTATCCGCATCTGGACGACCGTATGGAAGCGGTCCAGGACGCCTACCAGACGGCCTTTGGCGAGACCGACCACGGGAAACCGGTCGACGGCGACGAGGCCGGCTGGCGCTACGCCGTCGAGATTCCCACGGTCCGCAAGACCAGGCAGGCCCTGGGCCGGGTGGTCCGCTCGCCCGAGGACTTCGGCGCGCGCATCCTGCTCGATAAGCGCTACACCGAAGCGGCGGAGATGGAGATGCACGACTACGCCGTCCGTGGCCGGTTCCCGCCCGAAGAGCGAACGGAGATGGTCGACATCGGTCCCGAGAAGCTGAAGTTCGCCCTGCTGAACTTCTATCAGGATATGGACGCCTACGACGGGCCGCCGCCGAAGCCCTGAGACACCGTTCCAGTGGTCCGGCCACACGCTTATTGTATGCAGGTTCGTATACACCACTATGAGCGGGACGACGATTCGGCTCTCGGAGGAGGCCAAAGAACGGCTCACCCTCCTGAAACGGAAGGGAGAGAGCTACGAGGACGTCATCATGCGGCTCACGGAGACCGACAAGTGGGCCGGCTTCGGTGTACTCGGGGGGGCCGAGACTGACACGAGCGACGGAATGGAGCGAGTCAGAGCAGAGATGCAGAGCGGTCTCGACGACGACATCGGAGAAGACGGCTGATGCTCGTTCTCGACAACAATCTCCTGAGTGACTATCTAGACGGAAAGGAGAGCGCACAAGCGTTTCTCCGCGGGCACGAATCGGAACCGTGGGCGGTGTCGGGAATCGTCCTCTACGAGGCGTACATGGGGAGCGTGCATGGCTACATCGACGGCGACGTCGAGACGATACGAGAGGCAGTCACGACCTCGATGGACGTGCTCGCTATCACAGACCGCACGGCACAGGAAGCAGCGCACGTCCAGGAACAGTTACTCGAACGGGGCGTCCCCGCGGACCATCCGGACACACTCATCGCCGCGAGCGCCCGAGAACACGGCGGGACGTTCGCGACCGCGGAGAAACACTTCTGGGAGGAGCGGGTACAGGAGGTACTCGATATCGCTCGCTATGACCCCTACTAGCCTGTGCGGGAGAAAGAGGAGGATAGAAGGCCCTCCACTGGAAACCACCGGGCAATGCTAGTCGCCTTCGACTTCGACGGGACCCTCTCCGACTCGGAGATGACCGTGCTGCTGGGCAACCAGAACGGCACCGCCCAGGACATGGCCGATATCACCGAGCGGGCGATGAACAACGAGATCGAGTACGCCGAGAGCCTCCGCCAGCGCTGTGAGCTGCTCGCCGACCTGCCCGACGAGCAGGCCCAGGCGGCCTTCGACGAGGTCCAGTTGCGCCCCGGCGCAGCCGAGGTCATCGCGGCGCTGCGGGAGGCCGGCGTCTACGTCGCCATTCTGACCGGCGGATTCGACCGCGGGGTCGAAGCTGCACTCGAAGCGGAGGGCGTCGAGGTCGATGCCATCGTCGCCAACCGCCTGCCCGTGGTCGAAGAGAAGCTCACCGGCAACGTCCGCGGGCCGCTCATCGAGGGCACCAAAGACGACGCCCTGGAGGTCGCGACCGCCATCGTCGGCGAGGACCGCGAGGAGACCATCGCCATCGGCGACGGCGCCAACGACCTCCCGATGCTCGAAGTCGCCGGCCTGGCTATCGGCTTCGAGCCGAAACCCGCCGTCGAGCCGGCCTGTGACGTGACCGTCTCGACGATGGACGAGCTGTACACGCTGCTCGAAGAGCGAGACGTGCTGTAGCCGACCCGGACCGCGACTACGACGACTGGGCGATGGCCTGGTCGAGGTCGGCGATGATGTCGTCGACGGCCTCCGTCCCGACGGAGAGTCGAACCATGTCGCCACTGACGCCGGCGGCGGCCTGCTCCTCGTCGGTGAGCTGCTGGTGGGTCGTGCTGGCGGGGTGGATGATGAGCGTCTTCGCGTCGCCGACGTTGGCGAGCAGGCTCGCGATTTCGGTCGACTCCACCGTCGAGCGGGCGGCGTCGTAGCCCGCCTCCAGTCCGAAGGTTATCATGCCGCCGTAGCCGCCGTCCAGATACTCGCTTGCGGCCGCGTGGGTCTCGTGGTCGGAGAGGCCGGGATAGGTGACCCAGGAGACCTCGGGGTGGTCGGAGAGGAACTCCGCGACGGCCATGGCGTTGTCACAGTGGCGGTCCATCCGCGCGGGGAGACTCTCGAGGCCCTGCATCGTCTGCCAGGCGTCGAAGGGCGACTGCTGGCAGCCAAGGTCACGCAGCCCGCGGGCGATGGCGGCGTAGGTGAAGGCGGCGTCGCCGAATCGCTCCTCGAAGTTGACGCCGTGGTAGGCGGGGTTGTCGCCGCCGATTTCCGGGTACTTCTCGGCGTGCTCGTCCCACGGGAACGAACCGCCGTCGACCAGGATACCGCCCACCGTCGTGCCGTGGCCGTGTATCCACTTGGTCGTCGATTCCCAGACGAGGTCCGCGCCGTGCTCGATGGGGTTACAGAGGTACGGCGTCGCGAAGGTGTTGTCGACGAAGAACGGACAGCCGTGGTCGTGGGCGATGTCGGCCAGCCGCTGGAGGTCCGGCGTCACCAGGGCGGGGTTGCCGATGGTCTCGCAGTGGACGTAGGCGGTGTCCTCGTCGATGGCCTCTTCGTAGGCGTCGTAATCCAGCGTGTCGACGAAGCGGGTCTCGACGCCGTTTCGTGGCGCGGTGTGGGTGTAGTAGGTGTAGGTGCCACCATAGAGTGAGGAGGCGGTGACGACGTTGTCGCCGACGTCAGCGAGCAGGAAGGTCGCGAGGTTCAGCGCGCCCATCCCCGACGCGGTGGCGACGCCACCCACCCCGCCTTCGAGTGCGGCCAGCCGCTCCTGGAGCTGGGAGACGGTGGGGTTCATCAGCCGCGAGTAGATGTGGCCCGGTTTTTCGAGTGCAAACTGGGCGGCGGCGTCCTCGGCGTCCTCGAAGACGTAGGAGGTCGTCTGGTAGATGGGCGGCGCCCGTGCGCGGGCTTCGCTGTCGGGCTCTTCCTGGCCGACGTGTAGTGCGTCTGTCTCGAATCCGCGGTCCTCGTCGCTCATACAGACAATACTGAGCGTGGAGCCTCTTAATTCCATACTGACCGGCGAAGGGCGCTGGTGGTCCGGGGTCGCGGCGAAATTGGGTGTGAGTTGACGACGACAGAAGGTGCATCCCGCCGGTTGAGTGTGCCAGTCCGAGCCACCGATGCTGTGGCCGTGAGCGCGTTCTATCGCGCGAAGACGGGGAAGGGAAGGCTTTCGAGGAAAGCATCCGGCGGCTCCGCCGCCGGTTCACCGGAAGCGCGCCGCTGGCGCGCTTCCGGCCTTTTTTCATGAACGTTTTTGCAAGCGGGGGTTCGCATCGCGAACCCCCCCCGCAGCAAAAAGGTTCAGGCGAATTTACGGACCGTCATATCCAGCGTGTCCAGATCCAGAATCGGGGCATAGCCCGAGTCGGGGTCGATGTTGACGGACTTCTGGAACTCCGTCTGGGCCTGCCAGCAGCCCGAATTCAGCGCGAGGACGTTGTGGTACTTCCCCCAGCCCAGCTTGTGGACGTGGCCGGTGTGGAAGACGTCGGGGACCTCCTCCATCACCAGGTAGTCCCGGTCTTCGGGTGCGAGTCGGGTATGGCCGCCGTACTGCGGGGCGACGTGGCGCTTTTTCAGGAGGTGGTACATCGCCTTGTGGGGCTCCTCGTAACTGGCCTCCTCGTCCGGCAGTTCGGCGATGACCTCGTCCAGCGAGACGCCGTGGTACATCAGGATAGTGACGCCCTCGACAGTGACCAGCGCGGGGTTCGAGTGGACAGCGGCGTCGTGGACGGACATGATATCCCGCAGTTCCTCGTCGAAGCCGGGCTGGGGCTCGGCCAGCCGGACGGCGTCGTGGTTGCCCGGAATCATGCGAATCTCCATGTCGCCGGGCACCTCCTTGAGGTACTCCGAGAACTGCTCGTACTGGTCGTAGATGTCGATGATATCGAGCTCTTTGTCCTGCTCGGGGTAGATGCCGACGCCCTCGACCATGTCGCCGGCGATGAGCAGGTACTCGACGTGTTGGGCTTCCTCAGTGTGGAGCCAGTCGGTAAAGCGGTGCCAGGCGTCGGCCATGAACTCCTGACTGCCGACGTGGACGTCGGAGATGAGCGCGGCCTGGACGTGGCGGTCCGCGGTGGAGGGGCTGTGGGTCCGGGGGACGTCCGGGAAGTGCAGCGAGTCGACGAACAGAATCCCGGAATCGTCGGCCAGGGTCCCATCGACCGCGATGACCTCGTCCAGCAGGAGCTGCTGGACAAGGTCGGCGATGGGTCGGTCTTTCATCACGAGACAGGGGAAGGTTCCGTTGGTGTCTTCGAGTTCGACCAGCCAGTGACCGCTGGCCGTCGAGCGGATATCGGAAACCATCCCGATGAGGGCGGCCTCGCTTCCCCCGGCCATGTTCTCGATGGCGTCGGTCGGGCGGTGGTTCACCCGGCCACGCAGCTTGCTCGCGAGCTTCTCGTAACGGTCCCGGAACACCTGCACGAAGTCGTTGTACTCCCCGGTGCCCGTCGAGTCGCCGGTCATGTCGTTGGCGACCTCGATGGCGCGCTGGGAGATGTCGACGTCGCGAGACCCCTTCGTTTCGACTGGAACACCGTCCCCCACGTCGGGCGGGTTCGGCGGCGCCGTTCCAGTTGAAACAGAGGGGTCTTCGGTGTCGGTCGTCGACGTGGCTGGGCTCCCCCCGGTCTCGGCATCCTGGCCCGGTGGCGACGTGGCGGCGGCCCGTGATTCCGACCGGTCGAGCACCGAATCGACGTGGTCGACGGTGAGCTTCAGCGCGTCGTCGGGCATCGTTTCCAGTGCGCGTTCGAGCGCTGTCTCGGACTCCGGCGCGCCGGCCAGACGCGTCACTGCCGCCGGTTCTGCGTTGTAGCCGCGGCTGGCCAGCTCGCTGACGATACGGGCCGGCGTCGAGAGTGGCACAGTATCTCTCAGCGGGCCGGTCCGCAAAAGGCTAGCGGACGGTAACCGGTCGGCCGAGCGGAATGTTGATTGTTCGGCTCCCGGTATGGCCCCACGAATGACCGGTGCCGACGAGCCGGTGGCGAGTGACGACGAGCCGCCACAGTCCGTCCGGTACGGCATGGACATCCTCGGGAGTGCTGGCGCTGTCGTCCTCGTCGGGGTGTTGGTCCTTACCGTCAGCGGAATCTGGCCCCCACTGGTCGCCATCGAGAGCGGAAGTATGGAGCCACAGATGGAACGGGGAGATATGGTGTTCGTGATGGCAGAAGAGCGCTTCCCGGGTCCGGGCGCCAGAGACGGCGTGGTCACCGCAGCGACAGCCGAGTCGTCGGGCTATACTCGCTTCGGACGACCCGGAGACGTCATCGCGTTCGCTCCCAACGGGAGCGACCAGCGGACGCCCATCATCCACCGAGCGATGTTCTACGTCGAAGAAGATGAGAAGTGGTACAGCCGGGCCGACCCGGAGTCCATCGGCGACGCCGACAACTGCGAGGAACTGGCTAACTGCCCGGCACCACACGCGGGGTTCATCACGAAAGGCGACGCCAACGGGAGATACGACCAGGTGCAGCCGACCAAGAGCACCGTGGTCCGACCCAGGTGGGTCATCGGGACCGCCGAGGTTCGGGTCCCCGGACTGGGGTTGGTACGGCTGTCTGCCCGCTGACTGGTCGGGTGTAGCCACAACGGAACGTTGATTGCTCGGCTCCCGGTAGTCGGTGTACGAATGTCCGGTGACGACGGGCCATCTTCCAGTGACGACGAGCCGCCACAGTTCGTCCAGTACGGGCTGGACATCGTCGGCAGCGCCGGCGCCGTTATCCTGGTCGGGCTATTGCTCTTTACTGTCAGTGGCGTCTGGCCGCCACTCGTGGCCATCGAGAGCCCGAGCATGGACCCACAGATAGAGAAGGGCGACCTCGTGTTCGTCATGGAGGAAGAGCGCTTCGCCGGACCGAACGAGAGAGACGGGGTCGTGACCGCGGCAGACGCCGACGGCTACAGGAAGTTCCAGCGCCCCGGCGACGTCATCGTCTTCCAACCCGACGGGAGCGACAGACGAACGCCCATCATCCACCGGGCGATGTTCTACGTCGAGGAGGGGGAGAACTGGTACAGTCGGACCGACCCCGACCATCTCGGCGGGGCCGACAACTGTGACGAACTGGCCAACTGCCCGGCGCCCCACGCCGGCTTCATCACCAAAGGCGACAACAACAACCAGTACGACCAGGTCGGCTCCAGCCCCATCAGCGAGCCGGTCGAACCCGAGTGGGTCATCGGCACCGCCGAGTACCGCGTCCCGCTGCTGGGCGAGATTCGGTTGGGCTGGAATCAGGCGTCATAGCGACTCGACGCGGGGGCAGGTGGCGTCAGTTGTCGAAGCGGGCCTGGACAAACGGCTGGACGTCGTCGATATCGCCGAGTCGAGAGTCGCTGAGCAGGACAGCCTCGGTCTCCTCGGTCGGCACCGACAGGGAGATTTCCTTGGTCCGGCCGTAGCGGCCCTTCGAGACGACGACGGCGTTGACGATGCCCAGCATATCCAGCTCGGAGATGAGATCAGTGACCCGACGCTGTGTGAGGACGTCGGCGTCTATCTCCGCACAGAGGTTCTTGTAGATGTTGAACACCTCGCCGGTGTTGATGTTGTGGACGCCGTTTTTCTCCAGGAGGATGATAGCGAAGAGGACGATCTTCGACTGCGTGGGCAGGGTGCGGACCACCTCGACCACGCGGTCGAGTTCGATCTTCTCCTGGGCCTGTCTGACGTGGTCCTCCTCGACGTTGTCGATCTGGTCGCGTTCGGCGAGTTCGCCGGCAGTCCGGAGGAGGTCAAGTGCCCGGCGGGCGTCCCCGTGTTCCTGTGCGGCGAATGCCGCACACAGCGGGATGACGTCGTCGGTGAGCGCGTTACCTTTAAACGCCACGTCGGCGCGGGCCTGGAGGATATCCCGGAGCTGGTTCGCGTCGTATGGCGGGAAGACGATTTCCTCCTCGCCGAGGCTGGACTTGACCCGTGGATCCAGGAAGTCGGTGAACTTCAGGTCGTTCGAGATGCCCATGATGGAGACCCGCGAGTTCTCCAGTTCGGAGTTCATCCGCGAGAGATTGTAGAGCGTGTCGTCGCCCGACTTCTCGACGAGCTTGTCTATCTCGTCGAGCATGATGACGACGACCCGTTCGTGGTAGTCGACGGCGTCGAAGAAGGAGCTGTAGACCCGGTCGGTCGGCCACCCGGTCATGGGGACTTCCTCGAACTCCTCCTTGTCGGCTTCGAGGTCGTCGATGGCGTCTTCGAGAGCCTCAAGCGAGTCGTAGTCGCTGTCGGCGAGTTCGCTCGTGTCTTCGCGTGCACGGGCCTGGAGGTCTTCCAGTTCCTCGATGCGCTCGTCGATGACGTCGACGTTCTTGTTGATGAACTTGTTCGCAAGCTGGGCGAGCACCCGGTACTGGGTGTCGGTCACCTCGCAGTTGATGTATTCGACCTCGCAGGGGACCTCGTACTTCTGGGAGGTCGTCTCCAGTTCCTCGCTGACGAACTTCGCGCTCGCGGTCTTGCCCGTCCCGGTCTTCCCGTAGATGAGGATGTTCGACGGCGTATCCCCGCGCAGGGCGGTGACGAGAATGGTCGCCATGTTGTTTATTTGTTCCTCGCGGTGGGGGAGCTTGTGGGGCGTGTAGGACGGCCGCAGCACCTCCTTGTTCTCGAAGATGGGCTCGCCTTCCAGCAGGTCGTCGAACAGCCCCCGGGATGCCTCGTCAGAGGCGTCACCCGTACCAGTGTCGAGATTGTCCAGAACGACGTCGTCCAGATCGGGCGACGGCTGGTCGTCTGTCGAACCGAGTCCCGTCGAGGTATCGGTGTCCTCGTCCGGGTCGATAGTCGCCTCCGGGTCGTCGTTTGAGTCAGTCATTCTCGAGATCTGTGACCCCACCGTTTCAGGTGGAGTGTCGCCTGCGAACCGCTAGCTCGGACGTGAGGAGCGTGTTACAGCCACCCTCCGGGCGTTTCCACACGGGCGGGTGCGTCCAGTTGAACCACATGAACCCGTGGCTGAATAGATATTAAATATTTCGGTCCGACGGACCTCGGCGCTGGACCGGAAGTGGAGGTTCTCAACCGTCACAGCGGGCCTACTAGCCGACATAGTCGACGCCGATACCAGACGCTGGCACAGTGTGGGGCAGGTGTGTTTCAGTTCGAATCGAAAGGGGCGAATCGTGTTGCACGGGAACTCGGGGCGGGTCGGTCCAGTCAGTTCGGAGCTGCGGACCGTGCTATCGGTAACGGTAGGGGAACGAGACCGGCGTTCTCGTGAGGGGTGTGCGAGGGGGTACCACGATATCCACTAGACCCCCCCACCCCTTCGTTTCGGGTGGAACGGCCAAGAATGGTGGGTGGGGGTCAGCGCGAGCTGGAGTTGTGCTCTGGACTGGGAAAGATTTATATCACATACTATACAACCAAACCCGTACTGGAAAGAAAAAATAACTCAGCTAGCTAGTACACTTCTAGACTGTTCCTAGAGCGAGTTTCCACCGTGAAATCCCTAGTCTGGCTCGCGCCCGTCCCGGCCCGTCACCCCGTCGAACACCCATCGCGCTGGGTCCCCACCCGGGCCCGTTCCCCGTTCCACCTGAAACGAAGGGGTGGGGGGGGGCATCCCCTTGTCCTCGTCAGCTCCCGGCAGTGATGCACTCTTGTCGGTTCCTAGACCAGATGCGAGGTTTCGCTCTCGCCCGCGGGGGACTGTTTCCAGTCCGACTCACTCTCTTCCCGGAGTCACCTGTTCCGTCTGAGTCGCGTTTTCGCGGGGTAGGTACTCAGTATGGACACTAACGCTACCAGATACGTACTAGTTCACCCCCTGTTTCGCGTGGAACGACCACTCTCCAGACGCCGACCTTCTTCGACGACTCCCTACAACAATCGTGTCAGATTAGTTTTGTTTGTCTGACGTAGCCTTAAGTGAATTCCCGCATCTCTTGGAGGTAGAAGCCGCCATACCGGCACGTCCGGGCGGCGGGAGGATAGGATGGGACTGCTCACAAATCTCAAAGACAGCATTTCGAGGGCGGCATCGACGCTGTTCTCGGAAGAAGACCCCAAGCGTATCGGCATCTACGGACCGCCAAACGCGGGCAAGACGACCCTCGCGAACCGCATCGCACGCGACTGGACCGGCGACGCCGTCGGCCCGGAGAGTCACGTGCCCCACGAGACCCGTCGGGCCCGCCGGAAAGAGAACGTCGAAATCGAGCGCGACGGCAAGAAGGTGACCATCGACATCGTCGACACGCCCGGCGTGACGACGAAAGTCGACTACACCGAGTTCCTCGAACACGACATGGAGAAAGACGACGCGGTGCGTCGCTCCCGCGAGGCCACCGAGGGCGTCGCCGAGGCGATGCACTGGCTCCGCGAGGACGTCGACGGCGTCATCTACGTGCTCGACTCCTCGACGGACCCCTTCACGCAGGTCAACACGATGCTCATCGGTATCATCGAGAGCCAGGACCTCCCGGTCCTGATTCTCGCGAACAAGATCGACCTCGAGGACTCGTCGGTCCAGCGCATCCGCAACGCCTACCCACAGCACGAGACCATCCCGCTGTCGGCCCTGGAAGGGGACAACATGGACGAGGTCTACGACAAGATAGCGGAGTACTTCGGGTGATACAATGGCAGAAGTGAAAGACCCAAGCGACGGCGTCCAGATCGACCTCATCAGCGGGGAGCGCATGGACGGGCTTACGTCCATGGAGAAGATTCGGCTCATCCTCGACGGCGTGCGCGATGGCAACATCGTCATTCTCGAGGAGGGGCTCTCGCCAGACGAGGAGTCCCGGCTCATCGAAGTGACGATGACTGAGATCAGCCCCGACGAGTTCAACGGCATCGAGATAGAGACCTACCCCAAGTCCGAGGCCGCCGACGCGAGCCTGCTCGACCGCATCATGGGCAAGGAGTCGACGAAGAAGCTCACGGTCATCGGTCCGGCAAACCAGATAGAGACGCTCCACAAGGACAAGAACCTCATCAGCGCGCTGGTCTCACGGAAATAATGCCACACCAGTGTACGAACTGCGGCCGCGGGTTCGAGGACGGCTCCCAGGAGATGCTCTCTGGCTGTCCGAACTGCGGCGGCAACAAGTTCCAGTTCCGGCCGGAGGGGGCCGACAACTCGCCGCCGACGGACACGGAACCACCCGAGCCGCCCGAACCGCCGGGCGGAAACAGCACCGTCGCGAAGACGGTCGGGAAGACGGCGGCGACGGTCCGGGACATCGTCGGGGGCACCGACGAGCCCTCCGTCGGTGCCGACCAGCCCGAGACAGCGGACAGCCAGATAGCCGCCGGTCCGACAGACACCGAAGACGCCGCGCAGGCGAGCGCCCGCGGCGAGGTCGTCTCGCCGGACGAGCTTCCGGACCACACTCCCGAGGGCGACCACCAGTTCGAGCCGGCAGGCGCCGACGCGGCAGCCTCGGAGTCGTCGGCCGACGACACGCGCGACCGGCCTGACCTCAAGGAGCTGCGCGAGGAGCTGAACAACCAGTTCGAGTCGGTCAAGGTCGTCGCGCCGGGCCAGTACGAGCTGAACCTGATGGAGCTGTACGACCGCGAGGAGTACATCGTCGCACTGGAGGAAGACGGCCGCTACTCCATTCAGGTGCCCGAGCCGATTCAGGAGTAAACTGGGCCGCCGTTCGCTTTCCGTGCTGTCGTGTGTGGCTCGAATCAGTTCTATAGCGGTCGGTTTCCGGTTCGACTTGAAACCGGGGGCCGCTCTCTCCGAGTGGTGCCCTCAGGCTATCTTGTCGTATTGCTCCTGGAGCTTCTCGGCGGCCTCGGCCATCAGCTCCTGCTCGTAGTCGTCCAGCCCCCACTCGATTACCTCCTCGACACCGTTACTTCCCAGGCGGACCGGTACACCGAAGGCGGTGTCCTCGTGGCCGAACTCGCCGTCGAGTTTGACCGACGCCGGGAACACCGCGCCCGTGTCCCGGAGGATGGCCTCGACCATGTGGGCGACGCCCCGGGCCGGCCCCCACTCGGTCGCGCCCTTGCGCTCGATGACGTCCATGGCCGATTCCTGGAGGTCGCCCAGAATCTCCTCGCGCTCGTCGGCCGAAAAGTCGGGGTCGCGGCCGTCGACGCGGACCTTCGAGAAGACGGGGACCTGTGCGTCGCCGTGCTCGCCCAGAATCGTGGCCTCGACGTTGGTAGTCGGTGCGTCGAAGCGCTCGGCCAGCACGTAGCGGAAGCGAGCCGAATCCAGCCGGCCGCCAAAGCCGATGACCTGCTCGCGGGGCCGGTCGCCGGCCTCGTAGAGGTGGCGGTTCAGCAGGTCGACGGGGTTGGACGTCGTCAGGGAGACGTAGTCGTCGTTGTGCTCGTCCAGCGACGACTGGATGTCCTCCATGATGGGGGCGTTATCGCCCGCGAGGTCGATGCGGGTCTGACCAGGCTGGCGCGGGATGCCGGCCGTGATGACCACCACGTCGGAGCCGGCGGTGTCGGCGTAGTCGCCCTGTCGAACCCGGGTGTTCGAGTCGTAGGCGATTCCGTGGTTCGTGTCCGCGGCCTGCCCGACGGTGTCTTCCTCCTTGTCGGGAATGTCCACGAAGACGAGTTCGTCGGCGATGTCACGAAGGGCGATGCTGTAGCCCGCAGCGGCACCGACGGTTCCGGCCGCACCGACAATGCTTACCTTTGTCATGCCGTGTTGCACTGGTAGCCGAGTGAACGTAAACACTTCTCCTCGCTTTCGGTCCCGGGCTGGGTGGTCCGTTCCGGCCGCTCGTCACGGCGCGTCGCCGGCCCGCAAGCCCTAATCCGCTCGCCCGTCTGTCCACGCATATGAGCGACTTCGACAAGGAAGCCGAGCGCGAGAAACTCCGCGAGAAGTACGGGAAAGAGGAGGAAAAGCGCAAAGCGACCGAGCAGATGAGCGAGTTGCTGTTGAAGGGCGCGACGATGACCAACGCCCACTGTACGGACTGTGGCGACCCTATCTTCCGCTACGATGGCCAGGAGTTCTGCCCCACCTGTCAGAAACCGGTCGCTCGCGACCAGGGCGAGAGTGACGAGGACGTGGACGACCAGGCCGACCACATCGAGGTGGCCGACCCCAGCGACGAGGCCACGGTCCAGTTCGGAGACGGCGCCGACGAACAGTCCGCGAACGGGGCTCCGAAGACGGCCGACGGAACCGGCGCAAACGGTGATGCGGAGACAGCCGACGGAACCGGCGCAAACGGTGATGCGGAGACAGCCGACCGAACCGCTCCGAACGGCGATGCGGACGCGGCCAACACGTCGACAGACGCAGCCGGACAGCCGCCCGCCGCGGGGTCGACGGGTGACACTCCCCGGGAGATTCCCTCGGCGGACCCGGACCGGACGCCCGGGGCGTCGCGACCGACGGAGGCAGACGCCGGCAGCGAACAGACGGCGCCGGCCCCCGACAGCCCCACCCCTGGCCAGCGCGCCGCCCGCGGCGCCGAGGACTCGGTGACGGCGGAGCTGTCGGCTGCCGAGTCGCGACTCGCGGAGACGGTCCATCGGTTCGCACAGCGGGCCGCCGACACCGACGACCCACGCACCGCTCGCGAACATCTCAAAGCGGCCCGCGAGGCCGCCGAGGCGCTCGACGCCGTCCGCTTCTAGCTGTCGACCGGCGTATTGCCGGTCGACGTCGCGTCCGCGGTTCGGTGACGGTCGAGGAATCCCAGGAGTGACTCGACGACTGGCACGTCCTGCTCCGCTTCGGTCGCGGTCGCGACGACCCGGAGCCCGTCGTCCTCGGGGCGACAGAGCGCGACGGCCGGGAGCGACGCCACCGACTGCTGAAGCGGCCCGAACGTCTCGAAGGTGTCGGTGTCGTCACGCTCGCTCGCCGGTTCGCTGTCCCCGTCGGTCGCCGGGTCCACCAGCATCGGGAACGGCAGGTCGTACTGCCGGTCCCACAGCCTGGCCCGCTCGCGGATGTCGGGCAACACGGGAACGACCGTCGTGGCTCGCCTGCGGAACGCGTCGTTGCGCTCGGACAGGGCTCGGACGAGCTCTCGGGACCGTGAACAGTAGTGACTCCCCAGCAACACCACGAGCAGGGAGTCACTGTCGGCGAACAGCTCGCAGCACTGTACCGTCTCGCCCCCGCGACCCACGTTCGGGAGTTCGAAATCGAACTGGTGACTGTCGTGTTCGTCCACGGTCTGACCCCTCCCGTGCGCCTGGAACGCACTGGCAAATGAAACTTCCTATCAGCTAGCGGACAGGGAGACGCTTTTGTCTGATATATCAGGGTTCGTACGCGCTGCCGACGACCGAGCGGATGCGCTCGGCCGTGACCTCGCCGATACCGTCGACCGCGAGCAGGTCGTCGTGGGTGGCGGTCATCACCGCCTCGACGCTGCCGAAGTGTTCGAGCAGACTGCGGGCGGTCACCGGACCGACCTCCGCGACCGAGGCGACGACGTACTCCTGTTGCTCGGCGACCGTCTTGGACTGTTTCTCCCCGTGGACGCTGACCTCGCGGTCGCCGTCGTCCTGTTCGCGGGTCGCGATGGTCTCCAGCAGGTCGGCGGTCTCGGCCTCGTCGTCGGTCCGGAGGACGCTCGCCCCGAAGTCCACGGCCAGGGAGGCCAGCGCGCCGTTGATGGATTTCGCGTGGACGTTGCGCTCGCCGTAGAGGTCCCCGCCCTCGATGACGACCACGGGGCGCGCGTAGTTGCGGGTGGCGTCGCCGACCTGCTCGAACATCGACCGGTCGCCGCCGGTCAGCGTATCCAGGAAGTCCGAGACGGTCTTTCGCTCGACGACGACGCGGTCCGAGAGGACGTAGTCGCCGACGGCCAGCGTCTCCAGGCGCGTCTCGATGCCCGCCCGCGTCGAGAGGTCCCGGGCGATGGTCGAGTCCAGCTCGCGCTGGTCGGCGACGATTTCGACGGCCTCGTCGTCGCCGACCGGTTTGGCGACCAGCCCGTCGTCGTCTCCCCCGTCGTCTGCGGTGTCGCTGTCGGCCGCGCTTTCGCCGTCCGCGGCGTCGCTGTCGGCGCTGGCTTCGCGCTGTTGGGCCGTCATATCCTCGC
The DNA here is from genome assembly GCF_029338235.1 of Haloarcula rara. Classification (GTDB taxonomy): domain Archaea; phylum Halobacteriota; class Halobacteria; order Halobacteriales; family Haloarculaceae; genus Haloarcula; species Haloarcula rara. The sequence continues at coordinate 1,479,141 of NZ_CP119785.1, read as the reverse complement.
CGGCGAAGGCGTCCAGTCCGGCCTGCCCGCCGTCGGCGCTGGCACCGCCGTTGGTGGCGGCCCCAGTCGCCTCGCTTCCCGGTTCCGAGCCCGCCTGCTGTTCGGCCCCGCTGTCCTCGTAGTCGTCCAGCCCGGTCTGGTCCAGCTCGGCCGAGAGTTCCCCGGCCACACTTTTCAGCTCGTTGAGCTCCGTTTTCATTCGCTTCTGGTCGTTGCGGGCCTTCCAGAAGTACGCCTCGTCGCGGGTGTCGGTCGCCAGCAGGACGACGACCCGCCCCTCGGCCTGGCGGCCGGTCCGGCCCTTGCGCTGGATGGCCCGAATCGCGGTCGGAACCGGTTCGTAGAAGAGCACGAGGTCGACCTCCGGGACGTCCAGTCCCTCCTCGGCGACCGACGTCGAGACCAGCACCTCGAACTCGCCGCTGCGGAACCGTTCCAGGGTCTCCTGTTGTTCGGTCTGTGTCATCCCCTCGCTGCCGTCGGTGTCTGACTGCCCGACGAACTTCTGGGTCGTGAAGTGATTCGAGAGGAACTCGACCAGCGTCTCGGCCGTGTCCCGGGACTCCGTGAAGACGATGACGCGCTCCCCGTTCTCGATGCCGAGCGTCTCGGCCAGCAGCATTCTGGTCTGGCGGAACTTGGGGTGGAGGTCGTCGTAGCGCTCGGCTTTCCGTATCGCCTCCCGAATCTTGGGCTCGCTGACGAGGCGCTGGTCGGCTTTCGAGGCCCCCGACGAGCGGGCGGCCTCCTTCAGCCGCTCGAAGTACCGCCGCAGGGACTCGACGCTCTGGGTCTCGACGTAGGTGACGGCGGTCCGCAGTTTGCGTATCTCGGCGAGCAGGCTCATCCCCTGGTACCCCTCGCTCTGGTCGTTGTTCATCAGCTTCCGGAGCTCCGCTTGCATCCCCTGGATGTCCCGCTCCGAGAGGTCCGGCGAGGACTTGTTCGTCACGCCGAGCTCCTTGAGTTGTGCCAGCCGGTCCGCGACGACCTCGTTGATGGCGTCCCGGATTTCGATGACGACCTCCGGGAGGTCGATGCGTTTCCAGTCGACGTCCGTGTCGTGGGTGTACTCGGCGACGTCGGCGTCGTCCTCGGTCATCACCGCGACCTCCGAGAGCCCGAGGTTCTCACACACCTGGAGAATGGCCTCCTCGTCGTCGCCCGGCGAGGCGCTCATCGCGGTGACGAGCGGGTCGGCGGCGTCGGCGTGGTAGCGGTCGGCGATGTAGTTGTAGGCGTAGTCGCCGGTCGCGCGGTGGCACTCGTCGAAGGTGCAGTGTGTCACGTGCGCCAGGTCGATGCGGTTGCCCACGAGGTCGTTCTCGACGACCTGCGGGGTCGCGATGACCACGGTGGCGTCCTCGAACAGGGCGGCCCGGTCGTCGGGGCGGACCTCGCCGGTGAAGACGACGATCTCCTCGTCTGGAATCGTCAGGGCCTCGCGGTAGAACTCGGCGTGCTGTTGTACCAGGGGCTTGGTCGGTGCGAGCAGGAGCGATTTCCCGCCCACCTCGTGCAGTCGCCGGGCCGTCACCAGCAGGGAGACGGCCGTCTTGCCCAGCCCCGTCGGGAGACAGACCAGCGCGTGGTCTCCGCTCGCCGTGTCGGCGAGTTCGACCTGGTACCGGCGGTTCTCCAGAAAGCCGTCAGTGACAAGCGGCTGCTCGAGGAACTCCCCGTCGGCGGTGGTCGCCATTGGCGTGGCGTAGTCCCCGGCGGAGGTTAAGGGTTCAGGTAGCGCGGTGGAAGTGGAAACGGTCGATGTATATGCACAATCGTTCAATAATACAGTTGTCGGAAAGAGTTTTGCCCGGCTGTACTGTATAGATTGCATGGTCCCGGTAACGCCGGTCGAGGCGGCGCTCGTCGCGTTCTTCGTCGTCTCCGGGCTCGCTCTCCTCGGACTGGCACTGTATCTCCGCGCCTCGCAGCTCCCCAACCGCGGCATCCGCTCGTTTATCTCCCTGCTGGTGCTGATGGCGCTGTGGTCGTTCAGCGCCGTCGCGAAGCTGACCATGCCCCCCATCGTCGAGCGGTTTCTGGTCGCGCTCGAACTGCCGATGGGCGTCGCCTTCGCTCTGCTCTTTCTGGTGTTTGCCTCCCAGTACACGGGCCGGCGGTGGCACCGCCAGCGCGCCCTCACCGCCTACGTCGTCGTCTCGCTGCTCGCGCTCGCCGTCGGGCTGTTGACGAACCCGGTCCACGGACTGTTCTGGGACCGGATAACCCTCTCGACGGCCGTCTTCCCCCACTACGTCCACGAGGGGCTCGGGCCGCTGTATTTCCTCTACGTGGGACTGGCCTACTGTCACTTCGCGGCGGGCGTGTACGCGCTGGTGAACCTCCACCTCCGGAGCCGTTACAACACGACGCCGATGATGCTCGTCACTGTCGGGGCCTCGCTCCCGCTGCTGGTCAACCTCGTCTCGGTGTTCGACCGGGCACCGATACCGGGACTGGACTACACCCCCGTCGGACTGGCTATCTTCGGCGTCGCGACCACCGTCTCGATGCAACTGGACCTGTTCGACATCATCCCCGTGGCCCGGGATACCGCCGTCGAGCAGAGTAGCGAGGGGATGGTCATCCTCGACTCGAAGCGCCGGGTCCGGGACTACAACCCGACTGCCGCGTCGCTGCTCCCGGCGCTGTCGGCCCATCGGGGCGACCACATCGAGACGGTCGTCGACGACGCGAGCGACCTCTTCGATACGACCACGCCGACGACAATCGCTGACGCCGACGGCGAGGAGGCGACCTACCTCTCCGTGCAGCTCTCGCCGATAACCGACGGCCCCCACCATCTGGGCTGGACGGTCGTCCTCTCGGACGTCACCGAACAGCAGCGCCGGGAACGACACCTCCAGCTGGTCTCTCGCGTCCTCCGGCACAACATGGCCAACCGCATCAACATCATCGTGGGCCACGTCGAGTTGCTGGGCGACGGCGCCGACGAGACCGACCGACCGCATCTCGAGGCCATCGACGCCAGCGCGACCGACATCATCGAGACGAGCGGGAAGCTCCGGACGATTCAGGATATCGTCACCGGCGGCCGACCCGCCCGTCCGACCGACGTCACCCGCACCGTCAGGGCCGTCGCGACCCGGTACGCCGACCGGTACCCCGACGCCGCGGTGACGACTGACTGCCCGGACGGCGTGTTCGCCCGGTGTCCCACAGGGTTCCAGGCGGCGCTCTCCAACCTCGTCGAGAACGCCATCCAGCATAACCACGATTCCGCGCCCTCGGTCTCCGTCACTGTCACTGTCAGCGAACGACTGGTCCACGTCGCCGTCGCCGACGACGGGCCCGGTATCCCCGAAACTGAACGCCGCATCCTGGAAGACGGGGAGACCCCGCTCCAGCACAGCGCCGGCGTGGGGCTCTGGCTGGTCTACTGCTTCGTCGAGCAGGCGGGCCACGAGCTCACTTTCGAGCCCTCGGCCGCGGGCGGGAGCGAGGTCCGATTCGCCCTCGACCGCGCCCTCTCGCCCGTCGAGACCGACCCCAACGCTTAGGGGCGGTAATGACGGTCCCCCGACGCGTACCGCGAGACGATGCAAGCACACAGTGAATACCAGACCGACCGGGACTGGGCACAACTCGGGGCACTCGTCCGCTGGGCCCAGCAGTTCCGCCTGGTCCAGGGCGCCGTCGCGGCGGCCAAGACCGGATTCGCGAGCGCGCTGCTGGGCGTCGCCACGCCGCTGCCCGCGGTCGTCGTCGGCCTGGTCTCTTTCGCCGTCTACACCGCCAACGACCTCGCGGACCTCGAAGAGGACGCCATCAACAGCCCCGACCACTCCTCGTTCGTCGCCAGCCATCCGGCCGTCGTCGCGTTCCTCGCCGTCGGAACGTTCGCGCTCGGCGCCGCCATCGCGTGGTTGGGCGGTGGGCCGGTCGCGCTGGCCGTCGCCTGTGTCCCGCTCGGGGCCTCCCTGTTGTACAGTCTCCCCGTCACATTCGGCGGCCGGCGGCTGAAGGACGTCCTCGGTGTCAACACAACGCTCGTCGCCCTCGCCTGGGCCGTGACCGTGACTGGTGTCCCTCTGATTTTTGCGGGTCGGGCGGTCGGCCCGGTCGCGATTGCGGTCTGTCTGTTCGTCTACCTGCGCACGTTCGTCTCGGTCGAGGTGTTCAACGTCCGTGACGTCACTGGCGACGCCGCAACCGGTGTCGACACGCTCCCGGTCGTGCTGGGCGTTCCCCGTACCAGGCAACTCCTGGCGCTGTTCGAGGGCTGCTCACTGGCGCTGCTCGTCACCCTGATGACTGTTCCGCCGGTGGCGCTGGTCGCGCTCGGTGCCCTCCCCGTGCTGGGCTACTCGCTGGGCCTGACGTGGTTCCTCGGCGAGACCGGCCGGATGGACGCGCTCTGTCTGGCCAAGGACGGCGAGTATCTCCTGCTTGGGCTGGTAGCGCTTGCGCTGGCCTAGAGCCCGGGCACGGCGACGAGGCCGACCCACATCGCGACGGCGCCAAGCACCGGAATCGAGAGGTTGTCGTCGACGACGTAGCCGGCGATAGTGGGTTTGACGCCGTCGGCGAAGGTGGCCGCGACCCCGCCCAGTACCGCCGCCGCCATCGGGACGAACGGCGCCGCAAGCAGCGTACAGACCCCGAACATCACGAGCAACACCCACAGCTGCTTGACGCTGCTTGCCTCGGTCGACCCGAGCAGCCCGCTGATGGGGTCCCCGATGGCGAGCATTAGCATCGCCGGGACGGCGACCGAAATCGGCAGGCCGACGGCGACAGCCCAGGCGACCACCGCCATCCCGACGATGTACAGCGCGTATCCCGCCGGGTTGTCCTGTTCGTACTCGCGGGTGAGCCGCTCGTAGATGGCCCAGTCCAGCCCGACCGACAGCCGCAGGAACTCGAGGACGACGACGACGACCAGGGCGACCGAAAGAAACAGCTGCACGACCCGCCAGTTCACGAGGTCGCCACCGAACAGATAGCCCAGCGGCACCGCTGCGCCCGTTGCGTGGACGAGCCGTCTGGCGACCTCGTCGGTCATATTACAGGTCGTCGAACGACAGGTCGCCGTCGACCAGTTGCTGGACGGCCTCGGCCAGGCCGTCGATTGGAACCCGCTTCTGTGCCGTGGAGTCCCGTTCCCTGAGCGTGACGGTGTCGGCCTGCAGGTCGTCGGAGTCGGCGTCGCCCTCCGGCTCGCCCAGCGACTCGTAGTCCACCGTCACGCAGTACGGCGTCCCGATCTCGTCCTGCCGACGATACCGACGGCCGATGGCGCCCGAATCGTCGTAGGTGACCGAGTGGCCGGCCCGTCGGAGCGCCTCGGCCAGTTCCCGGGCGTACTCGCCCAGGCCGTCCCGATCCATCAGCGGGAAGACGCCAACCGTGGTCGGGGCCTGCTCGGGCGGGAGTTCGAGGTAGGTCCGCTCCTCGCCGTCGACCTCGTCCTCCCGGTAGGCGTGGGCCAGCACGGTGTAGATGAGCCGGCCGACGCCGAAGGAGGGTTCGACGACGTGAGGGGTGATGTGTTCGCCGTTCTCGGTCATCTCCTCGACGCTGAAACCGGTCTGCTCGACCGGAACCGTGACCGTCTCCCCGTCCAGTTCGACACTGACTTCCTCGCCCTCGAAGGCATCCGGGTCGCTCTCGGCCAGCGCTTCGAGTGCGTCGGCGACCGCCTGTGCGTCGCCGCCGAACTCCGGCCCGAGGTAGCTCATCTCGGGGTCGACGGTGGGCCGCTCGACCGTGATGGGCTCGTCGTACTGTTTGAACACGGTGTAGTCCTGGCCCGAGTGTTCGGCGTGTTTCTGCAGGTCGTAGTCGCCCCGGTAGGCGAAGCCGGTAATCTCGATCCAGTCGCCGTCGATCTCGGCCTCGGCGTCCCAGCAGTCAGAGGCGTAGTGGGCCAGTTCGCCGGGCAGGTGCTGGCGGAAGCGGAACCGGTCCATGTCGATACCGATGCGCTCGTACCAGTCCCGGGCGATGCCAAGATAGTAGGCGACCCAGTCGCTGGTGATGACGCCGGAATCGACGGCCTCACGCACCGTCAGCTGCTCGACGCCGCCGTCGTCGGCCTGCTGGCTCTCGCCCGAGTAGAGGGGTAGCTCGACGTCTTCGACGGTCTCCAGCGGCGGCTCGTCTTCCTCGGGGTCGACGAAGTGTTCGAGTTCCGCCTGTGTGAACTCGCGTACGCGTACGAGCGACTTGCGCGGGGAGATCTCGTTGCGGTAGGCCTTGCCTATCTGGGCGACCCCGAATGGGAGCTGGTTGCGGGCGTACTCGGCGAGCTGGGGGAACTCGACGAAGATGCCCTGGGCGGTCTCGGGGCGCAGGTAGCCCGGCGAGGAGGTGCCGGGGCCGATGTTCGTCTCGAACATGAGATTGAAGTTGTCGACCGGCTCGCCGGCCAGGGAGGCCTGACAGGAGGGACACTCGATGCCTTGCTGGGCGATGATATCCATGACCTCCTCGTTGGGCAGGGACTCGGCCTCCTCGATGTCGGTGTTGTCCTCGACGATGTGGTCGGCCCGGTGGGTGGCGCCACACTCGCTGCATTCGAGTATCATATCGTCGAAACCGTCCAGATGGCCAGAGGCCTCGAAGACGGGCTCGGGCATCACGTCCGGCGCGGATATCTCCTGGTGGCCGGCCTGGACGACGAAGCGGTCCCGCCAGGCGTCCTCGACGTTGTCTTTCAGCGCGGCGCCCTGCGGGCCGTAGGTCCAGAAGCCGGCGGCGCCCCCGTAGGCGCCCGCAGCGGGGAAGTAGAACCCTCGTCGTTTGGCCAGCTCTGTCAGGCGATCGCCCTCGTTCATAGGCCCTCCAGGAGGTCCACGTCCCGGACGATGCCGACGAGCTCGTCCCCGGAGACGAGCGGAATCTGCTCGATGTCGTGCTCTATCATCAGCTGGGCGGCCTCCATGGCCGTGCGACGCCGGGACACGGTGACGACGTCACCGGTCATGAACTCGCTGACGGGCTCGACCGGAATCTCGACGTTCCGGGTTGGCATGTAGCGCCCGCCGACGGCCTTGATGCCCTCCCAGGCCCAGTCGTCGTCCTGGTTGGCGATGGAGTCGCCGGTGTCGTCCTCCCCCTCCACGACGCGGGCGACGTCGATGATGTCGACGACCGTGAGCATCCCGGTCATCTCGCCCTCGTCGTCGAGCACGACGCCGTAGGGCACTTCGGCGTAGGACAGCTCCCGTTCGGCGACGGTCAGGGGCGAGCCGGCATAGAGGCAGTTGATGTCGCTGCGGGCCAGGTCGCCGACCTCGCTGTCGCCGTCGGTGTCGCCGTTGGCGATGGCGTGGACGACGTCCGTTATCGTGATGATGCCTTCCAGCCGCCCGTCGACGACCGGGACGCGTCGCTCCTCCTCGGTGAGCATCAGCTTGGCCGCCGCCTCGATGGTGGCGTCGGCAGTGATGGTCGGGACCTCCTCGACCAGCATCGCGAGCTGGTCCTCGTCGGGCCGGTCGATGAGCGCGTCCCGGGAGATGAGCCCGCGGAACTGTTCGCCGTCGTCGGTCTCCTTGATGACGGGGACCGAGGAGAACTTCCGTTCCTGGAGATACTCCAGCACGTCGTCACGGGTGCCCGGGATTTCGACCGTGACGACCTCCGAGCGCGGCGTCATAGCGTCTGCGACGTTCATACTGGCCAAAGCTCCGCCCCGCACCTACTAAGTAGTTAACATCGGGGCCGTGCCGTCGCCGAACTCGCCCCCCGCGGTGACGCACCCGACGCTGACCGGTCGGACCCGTCGACGCCGGCCGGTCGGAGGTGCCCTACATCGACCGAATCCCCCCGCTGTCCGCTCTTGACCCGCTGTTCTGGCCGGGAGACTGACCTGTCGACTCGACAGAGCGGACGCGCCCGACAGGGCCCAGATACTATCGATAAGAACGTGATACTCCAGTGTCGGTCCCAGAAATCGACTACTTGGGTCGAATCAGCCACTCGTTTCAGTCATTGATTATCACCGGATATAACTCATATCTGTGATACTACCGCCGCGTTGTCCATGGATTCCGCAGTTTTTATATACGGGTGTTACATATTCTCATGCATGGAGCCGGATACGGTTGCCCCAGCGAAGGTTGCTGCCGAATCGGAGGTCATGGCTTCCGTCGAGGAAGGGCCGACTGACACGTTCATCATCGCCGACGTCTCGACCGACGACGCGTACATGACACTCCCGCTCGTAGACGCCGCCTCGCTCCCCGAGTGGCGGTAGCTCGTCTCGTTTTCTCTCCGTTCCACCGCCAGCAGTGGCAACAACGCGCGCAGAAAACAAGCGTTATGCCGTCCCAGTAAGTTCGGTCCGGTATGAAGGTACTCGTTACAGACCCCATCGCAGACGCCGGACTCGACCGGTTACGCGAGGCGGGCCACGAAGTTGTCACAGCCTACGACGTCGAGGGCGACGCGCTGCTCGACGCGGTCTCGGACGCCAACGCGCTCATCGTCCGCTCTGGCACCGAGGTCACTGACGCGGTGTTCTCGGCCGCCTCCGAGCTCATCATCGTCGGTCGCGCCGGTATCGGCGTCGACAACATCGACATCGACGCCGCCACCGAACACGGCGTCATCGTCGCGAACGCCCCAGACGGGAACGTCCGCGCCGCCGCCGAACACAGCGTCGCGATGGCTTTCGCCACCGCTCGCTCCATCCCGCAGGCTCACGACCGCCTCAAGGGCGGCGAGTGGGCCAAAGGGGAGTTCCTCGGCACCGAGGTCAACAACAAGACCCTGGGCGTCGTCGGCTTCGGCCGCGTCGGCCAGCAGGTCGCCAAGCGCCTGGGCAACCTCGGGATGGACATCGTCACCTTTGACCCCTACATCAGCGAGGAGCGAGCAAAGCAGTTCGGCGCCGAACTCGTCGACGACCTCGAGGACTGCCTCGAGGCGGCGGACTTCGTCACCATCCACACGCCCCTGACCCCCGAGACCGAGAACATGATCGGCGAGGAGGAACTCGCCCTGCTCGAGGACGGCTACGTCGTCAACTGCGCCCGCGGCGGCATCATCGACGAGCCCGCGCTCGCCGAGGCCGTCGAAGACGGCATCCTCAACGGCGCCGCACTGGACGTCTTCGGCGAGGAACCCCTGCCCGAGGACTCGCCGCTCCTTTCCGTCGACGACATCATCGTCACGCCCCACCTCGGGGCTTCGACCGAGGCCGCCCAGGAGAACGTCGCGACCTCCACGGCCGACCAGATTATCGCCGCGGCCAACGGCCAGCCGGTCGCCAACGCGCTCAACGCCCCGTCGCTGGACCGGGCCACCTTCGAACAGGTCGAGCCCTATCTCGAACTCGCCAGCACGGCGGGTCGCATCGCCGTCCAGCTGTTCGACGGCCACATGAGCAGCGTCGAGGTCACCTACGCCGGTGACATCGCCGACGAGGACGTGGAGTACGTCACCGCCAGCGCGCTCGAAGGCGTCTTCGCGCCCTCGGATATCCAGGTCAACGCCGTCAACGCGCCCCAGATCGCCGAGGAACGGGGCATCGACGTGACCGAGTCCAAGACCTCCTCGGCCGAGGACTACCAGAGCCTCATCACCGTCGCCGTCTCCGACGGCGAGGAGTCGGTGTCGGTCTGTGGGACCCAGTTCGGCGGCGAGGAGTCCCGCATCGTCCGCATCGACGGTCACCGCATCGAGGCGGTCCCCCACGGCCACATGCTCGTCGTCCGGAACAAGGACGAGCCGGGCACCATCGGCTTCATCGGCACCGCGCTCGGTGAAGCGAACATCAACATCGCCGGGATGTTCAACGGCCGCGAGACCATCGGCGGCGAGGCGCTGTCCATCTACAATCTGGACGAGAAGCCCGCCGGCGACCTCATCGACCGACTGAACGACGACAGCCGTATCATCGAGACCACCTACGTCGCGCTGGGCGACGAGTAGGCCCAGCACTCTGTTTTCGTGCTCACCGCTCGGCCAGCAGCCGCTCGTAGCGGTCGACGACGGCCTGCCGACGCTCTCGCTCGGCCTCCAGTTCCTGCTCCAGCGCGGCGACGTGGCACTCCAGAATCGCCACCTGTAACTCCTGGACAGTGGTCGAAACGGCCCGCCGTTCGCGGCGGTCGGGGAGGCTCGGTGACTGGGGTGATGCCACTCTCTCGGGGTGGGTTGTCATACCATGACTGATTAGATTCGAGTGACTAAAGCACCCATCGGACGGCCGTCGTACGGTCGTCTTGCGGCCGTCAGCGGCCTGTGTTGGCAGGGTCGGGTCACATGAAGTCGGCGATGCCCGACTGTTTATTGTGGTCGTTCTGAAACACCGACTCGATTTTCGTCTCCAGAATCTGGAGCCGCTGTTTAGTGTAGTCCCGGGCGCCGAACTCGTCGGCGACCCGGATGGCTGTGTCGATGTACTTGTTGACCGAGCCCTCGTGAACCGTGAGGTTCACCCGGCCGCCACACTCCCGGCAGTCCCCGGTCAGGGGCATCCGCCGGTACTTCTCGCCGCAGTCCAGACAGCGCACCTCCTGGCGCGAAAAGGCCCGCAGGTTGCCGATGAGGTCCGGCAGGAAGTGGTACTCGATGATGCGTTCGGCCACGTCGCTTTCGACGACCGCGCGCAGTTTCCGCGAGAGGTGCAACTGGGCGTCCATCTTCTCCTCCATCGACCCCAGCGTCTTGTACGCCGACAGGTCCGGCCCCGCGGCGATGTTCGTGGTGTCGTGGGTGTGCCGGAAGTCGGTGTACTCGCGGTCGGTCCCGAGGTTCTCCTCGGCGATGGTCATGATGTCCTCGACCTCCTCGGGGGCGGTGAGTTCCCGCGTGGCCTCGTAGAACTCCCGTGGGTACCGCTCCATGATGTCCATGTTGTGGGCCTCGTCGTCGATTTCGCTCGGGTCGATACGGGAGGACATGACCAGCGGGGCGTCCATGCGGCCGCCTCTTTTATCAGGAAGATATGATTTACTGAAATTCAACAAACCATCCATGAGAAGCATCACACAATCTTCATCACCATCGCAGTTGCGCCTCTTAGCGGCGTGAAAGTACGGATGCGCATAGCCGACGGCAGCACTCGTAAATCCGACAACTCGGCCAACTGTCGCCGCGCTGGTGTGTGGCGCCATCCCGAAGACGAGCTCGCCGACGAGGTCGTCGCGGTCGTCGAACTCGTAGTACCTCTCGAGGTCGTAGTACTGCGCCAGGAGGTCGTCGACGAAGTCGGCGGTCTGGAGCATGTGTTCGGCGGCGCCGTTCGAGAGGACGATGTCCTGGACCTTGAGTTCGAACAGCTGGTCCGGATGGGTCAGGGGGTCGCCGTGGATGTCGGTCCCGTAGCCCAGCGCGCGCAACCGGTCGGGGTCGACGTCGAGTTCCGCGGGTCTGAGCGCCGTGACGGGGAGGTCGGTCATGTCGTAGCGCACCGTCCCGTCCTTGAACGCCGAGACGTCGTGTTTCGCCCGGAGGATACCCTTCTCCATGGGCTCGGGGAGTTTTGCCTCGCTGGTGAGTCCCTTCACCGCCTTGAGCGTCTCGAAGGCCGTCTCGCGCTCCTCGGCGTTTTCGAGTGCGTCGCGGTATATCGCCTGCAAGTCGAGTTCCGTGTACTGGGTCGGTGAGGCGAGCGTCTCGCACCGGTCGCACTCCGCGCGGCCGGACTCGTCGGGCTCGACCTCCATCTCACAGTCCGGACAGACGTAGATGGTCTCGGAAAGCGAATCGCAGTCGGGACAGCGGGCCTCGTGGCTCTCGGTCCCACACTCCGGACAGCGCCGTCTCGCCACCTCGACCTCGACGCGGCCCGGCGTCTCCGTCATCGATTCGGAGTGTTTGGTCGCGGCGGCCACGTCCCGCTGGGAGCCGCCGGCCTCACCGATGGGAAAGAGCGTGTGGACGGCCGGCGAGAGGTCCCGGCTCTCGGACTTTTCGGGGCGCCCCATCCGATTGCCGATGCGAGTGGGCGCCCGTTCGCGGACCTCGAAGGGGGATATCTCGTTGACCGCCTCGATGGCGTTGCGGCCCGCCTCGTCGCCGAGTTCGTCGTCGACGTAGCCGATGGCGTCGGCCGCCTCCTGCTCGCCGTAGGTCTTCGCGTGCTCGGAGATATCCTCGAGAGTCCAGTCCCGTTCCAGGGACCGCGAGAAGCCGAGTGTCCGGACCAGCGGGAGCCAGTCTGTGACGACCAGCCGGTCCTCGGCCTGCGTGTGTTCGACCAGCAGGCGTTCGAGTGCCTGCCGGACGAGGTCGGTGTTCTCGAGGACGAGGTCGCCGTCGGCGGCCGCCGCGCCGTCTTCCATGACGGCGCCATCCGTCGCGGTCACGTCCGCCAGTTCGACGGCCTCGGCCAGTGCCCCGAACTGCTCTATGGTCACGTCGTGCCAGAGGTAGGTGTACTTCGGGTGCAGCGGCGCATCGTAGTCGCTGGCCCAGGCAAGCGCCTCGGCGGCGCTCGGGTCGGCCAGGTCTATGCCGGGATCGTCCCGCATCGCCTGGACGTCCGCGCCGGCGGCCTCGAAGTCCTGTTCCCACCACTCGACGGTGTAGGAGGCCGGCGCGAGCGGGTGGTTGTTCTCGACGAACTCGCCGTAGTTGACGAGATACTCGCCCAGGTCCAGAATCTTCTCGACGCCGTTGCCGACCTCGCGGGCCTCCGCGACGTCGTCGATGCGGCGGACGTCGCCGTTCGCTAACCGCACTGTTGGCCCCTCGATGCTGTCGACGGGGACCACGCCGGCGGCTTTCCCGGGCCGCTCGGTCTTTATCTGTGTGCCCGTCGCGAGGAAGTCGTCGACCAGATGCATCGTCGCCGGGTGCACCCCGGCGGTCGCGAACCCGTGGTTCCGTGCGCGGCCGTAGCGCAGCCGGAAGCCGCCGGATTTCGAGGGATGGGAGAAGACCGGGCGGCCGGCGATGAGGTCCCGGAGGTACTTCTTGGCCGGTTCGACCCGCGGTGGGCCGGCCCGCTCCTCGCCGTCGTCACCGTCGGCGGTCTCGCCGTCGCTCTCTCCCTCACCGTCGCCGCCGTCCTCTGCCTCCCCGGCCTCGCCCCCGCTGTCTTCCCCTATCGTCCCGTCGATGAGGTCCTGGAGCCACGGCCAGTCGACCTCGTCTAAGTTGCGGGTGTAGCGCTGAATCTTGGGCGCTTTCAGCGCGATACCCTCGGCGAGGACGAGACACATCCCGCCGCGGGCGGAGTTCGAGTCCACTCGTTCGAGGTCGCGATAGCCCGAGACCTCCTCGTCACCGGTGGCCTCGCCGTCGAGCATGATGGGCATGTGCTCGGCGATGAACTTCGTCTCCTTCTCCTTTGGCGAGTACTGGAGCCCGGTGTCCTTGTCGTAGAGGTCTATCTCCTCGGCGTAGCGACCGATCTCCTCCTTGCGGGCCTCGTACTGCTCGATGCCAAGCAGCGCGCGGGCGTAGTCGGCCACGAGCACAGAGAGTGCCTGTGCGGTCCCACCCGCAGAGCGGATGGGCCCGGCGTAGTAGACGTTGATGAACTCAGTGCCGTCGTCGTTCTCGAGCAACTCGACGCGGTCGATACCCTCGATGGGGGCCGCGACTACACCCTCGGTCAGCAGGGCGACCGCGGTCCGGACCGCACCCTCGACTTTCCCCTCGCGGGTGTCGTAGTCGCCGACGGTGCCCTCGACGAAGTCGTCGACGAGCTCCAGGGCGGCCTCCTCTCGGGACATCTCGCCTTCAAGTTCGCGAACGCGTTCGGCGACGCCGTCGATGCCGAGGATGTTCTCGACGCGGTCGGCCATGTCGCGGGCGGTCGGTATCTCGACTTCGGGTTTCGGGTCGCCCCCGCGCTCGCGGGCGCGCTCGGCGACGTCCATGGCCGTGTCGAGCTCGCTTTCCAGCCGCTCGAAGTAGCGCTCGTCGGCCTCTCGCATTATAGCTCCCAGAGGTCGAGGTCGGTCGGTTCGTCGTGGGCCCGCTCCAGTGTCGTCTCGAAGGCCCTGACGTACAGCTCCCCGGCCCAGACGGTCGCGCTGTCGAGATGCCCCGCGATGGCCTCGCCGTCGGGCCGCGAGAGGACGGCGTGGGTGTGGGCGAAGCGTTCGTCTTCGAGCCACGAAATGTTGCCAACGCAGGCGGCGACCTCCAGGGGCTCGCTGAAGACCATCGAGTCGTACTCCTGTCTATCCTGGTCGTAGAACCACACTTCGGCGTCTTCGACCGCACCCAGCCCGTAGAAGAAGGCCGCGTCGATCCCTTCGGCGTCGGCCAGCGATTCGATTTCGGCGCGCCAGTCCGCGCCGTGGTCCAGCCGGCAGACGAACTCCTGTGCTGTCTCGACGGACCGATAATCCATACACGACTGGGAAGGTGGGCGACGGGAAAAACGTTGCTACGTTCCGGTGGCGCCTCGTCGGTCTCCGGCGCGCTCTCGGACGGTCCGCTAGTCGGTACGAAATATGATGTTTTCCTGATTTATTATTATAGAATAATTTTATATATCCGGGACGTTAGCCCTGAAACGATGGCAAACGTGGGGGAATTGGAATGGGAAGTCAGGGTGGAAGAGGGGACCGCTGTCGTCGACCTGCCGCGACGGCTCACGCTCGACGAGCGGGGGGCCGACCGGCTGTACGGCGCTATCGAGCGAGCCGTCTCGAGGGGCGGCGTCGACCGGGTGGCGATGCTCGTCGACGTCGAACACCCGCTGGGTGATGCCCTCCACGACGCGGTGGTCCGGGGCGCCCGGGCGGCCGCGGCCAGCGGCGTGACGGAGTGGCGCGTCGTCGCCGAGTACGAGTGCAAGGCGACCGCGGTAGCGCGTGCGCTTCCCGCTGTCGACGCCGCGGTGGTCGTCGACGACCGCTCGATACGCGCCCAGCCCGCCTGAACGCCGGCGGACAGCGCGCATCCGGACCGTCCGTTGTGCCGATATCGTCGCTCGGTCTGTCGCCTCCCGGGAAACGGTGCCATCGGTTCGTCTCCGACAGCCGCCAGTATCAGGCCGGCAGCGAGACTCGACTCACCGGCTGGCCCCGTTCGGCGTCGAAGAAGACCAGTTCCTCGACGGTCCACGTGACGGGGTCGATATCCCGCTCGACCAGCCGCCGGGCCGCCGCGGGGTCGCCCCCGCGCGCGATCGTCACGTGGGGGACGTACTCTGGGCCTTCCATCCCCGCGACGGGGTCGAACGCCCCACAGCACCGCTCGTGGAGCGCCCGGAGCGGGGGACTCTCGACGGCCAGGTAGACGACCGGCGAGGGGCCGGTTTCGGCCGTCTCGAAGCAGTCGACGCCGGTGACACGCACCTCGAAGGGGGCGGTCCCGCGGACGACGTCGCGAGCGCGGGCCTCGAGCCGGGCGTAGGCCGCGTGGTCCCCGCCGCCGAGGCGCTTGACAACGAGGGTATGCTCCCCGCGCGGTCGGGCCTGCGCCCGGGGGAGCTCACGCGCCAGCCGGCCCGCGAGCCGGGTCACCGACGACGGAAGCGAGACGTTCAGGCTGTACACACCGGAGCGAGTCGCGGCGAGGCTAAAAAGCGCCCGCTCAGTTCCTGGAGACGCCGTGCGTCTCCCGACCCTCGCCGAGCCGGAGGCTCCGCTCAGAGCCGGCCGGTCAGATAGAGGACGATGAGGATAATCAGCACGACTCCGAGCAGGGGCTGGAGCGGGCCGAGCAGCCACGCGAACAGGCCGAGCACCTCGCCGACGACCTCCAGCGCTATCCACACCACAATCAGGACCAGCAGTATCTTCAACAGTGTGTCGACGTCGATTTTGCCACGTGCCATTGCCGGCAGTTTCCGCGGAACGGGCAAACCCCTTGTGGCCCGCCGGTGGCAACAAGCCCTATAGTTGGTGACGGGAAAACGGAACAAACACATGCGACAAGTGAGCGCGGTCGCGGTGGTCCTGGTGCTTGCGGCACTGGCACCGACGGCTGCCGGCGCCGGTTTCGGCGGCCTCTCCCAGCAGTCCGTCGACGCAGACGTGGTCGTGATGACGGCCGATATCGCGGCCAACGGCGACGCGGTCTGGACCATCGACTATCGCGTTCGTCTGGCCGACGACAGCGAGGAGCAGGCCTTCGAGGAGCTACAGGCGGACATCCGGGCGAACGAATCCGTCTACACCGACCGGTTCCGCGACCGGATGACCACCACTGTCCGGGTCGGCGAGGACGCCACCGGTCGGGAGATGGCTATCGACGACGTTGCCGTCGAGACCGCCCAGGAGAGCGTCGGCCAGTCCTACGGTGTCGTCACCTACGAGTTCCGGTGGACGAACTTCGCCGCTGTCAACGACACCAACATTCGGGCCGGTGACGCCGTCGCCGGGCTGTATCTCGACCGCAACACCTCCCTGACGATGCGGTGGCCCGCCGAGTACCGGTCCGCGAACGTCCGGCCGTCGCCCGACGAGGAGCGCGACCGGTCGGTCACCTGGCGCGGGCGCCAGTCCTTCGGCGACGACGAACCCAGCGTCGTCGTCACCAACGAGTCCCAGCCGTTCCAGGACGACGTCATGCAGACTGGCGTGTGGCCGCTCGTTCTCGGGGTACTGCTGCCGCTGCTGGTGCTCGCCGCCCTCGGGTACGCCGTCCACCGGTACGTCCGCGCCGACGACAGCGACAGCGCTGCTGGCGGTACGGCCGGTGAGTCGGGCGGCGAGCCGGCGGCGACTGATGGGGACAGCGACCCCGACGAGTCGCCGCCCGCGGAGCTACTCAGCAACGAGGAACAGGTGCTCAAACTCCTCCGCGAGAACGGCGGCCGCATCAAGCAACAGCGCGTCGCGAGCGAACTGGACTGGACGGCCGCGAAGACCAGCCAGGTCATCGGCGGCCTCCGCGAGGACGACGACGTGGAGACGTTCCGCATCGGGCGGGAGAACGTGGTGACCCTTCCGGACACGGACCTCACCGACGACGTGGACGACGGACCCGAAGACCAATAATACGCTATCGTCGCTTCACCCCCACTCTCAGCGGAACCCACCGCTGTCAGCCGGTTTAATCCGACTTAATCGGCGCCAAAGCGGAGTGAACGTCGGCTGTTTATATACTGGTCGGGGGCCAAGCAGTGGATGTGATGAGACGACCCACTGCCGCTGTGCTGGCGCTCCTGCTCGTGGTGAGCGCCGTCGCCGCCGTCCCGGCGGTCATGGCACAGCAGACCGAGGCCGAAACGGAGACCAACCAGACCAGCGAGAACGACACCGCCGCACCCGGCGCCCAGCTCTCGGGCGTCGTCGCCGTCGGTGACGCCGAACTCGACGGCGACGTCGACTCACGCGCCTACGACATCCGCGTCGACCGGGCCAACAGCTCGGACGCGAAGGCCGCCGTCCTGGCCGACCAACTCAACCGGACGAGCGAGCGGCTCGGCGAGC
Organism: Haloarcula rara; assembly: GCF_029338235.1. Lineage (GTDB taxonomy): Archaea > Halobacteriota > Halobacteria > Halobacteriales > Haloarculaceae > Haloarcula > Haloarcula rara. The sequence continues at coordinate 1,461,820 of NZ_CP119785.1, read as the reverse complement.
TCGAAGAGCGGCGAGACCGACTCAAGGAGGCGCGCGACAACGGTTCGATGAGCGAGGGCGAGTACCGGTCCCGCACCGCTACGCTCCACGCCGAGAGCAAGAACGCCGAGCGACTCGTCAACCAGACCAACGCGACGGCGAGTGAACTCCCCGCCGAGACGCTCGAGGAAAACGGCGTCAACGTCGACGCCATCCGGGCGCTCTCGGACCGCGCGGCGAACCTGACCGGCCCGGAGACGGCCGAGATAGCCCGGTCGGTCGCCGGCGACAGCGCGGGTAAAGACATCGGCGCCGGCGAGGCCGCCGACCGCTCCGCGGGCGATAGCAACCGGACCGACGCGGGGACCGACCGGAGCGACACTGACGGCTCGACGGTCGGCGACACGGACCGCTCGGGAACCGAGTCGGCCAACGAAACTACAAACCCCGACCCCAAACCCTAGGTAATGCGTGTCAGACAGACGCTGCTGACGAGTGTCGTGCTCGCGGCCGTGCTGGTCGGTGCGGCCGTGGCGCCGGCCGGTGCGGTCCAGACCGGTGACGCCCCGGAGGAGTCGTTGACTGTCGACCTCGCTACTGACGGTGACGCGGCGATAACGGTCGTCTCGACGTTCGACCTGGACGAGGAGAGCGAGCAGGCCGCCTTCGAAGAGCTCCAGACGAACGAGACCGCCCGGAGCGTCTACGAGGCCCGCCAGAGTAGCCGCTGGGCGAGCGTCGCCGACAGCACCGAGAACCGGACCGACCGCGAGATGGCCGTGACCGACAGCTCGCTTTCCCTCTCGAAGTCGGACTCGACCGGTGTCGCCACGTTCTCGGTCACCTGGGAGGGGCTCGCCGCGGCCGAAGATGGGATGTTGACGCTCGATGAACCCTTCGCCAGCGGCTTCGAGCCCGACCGGCAGTTCGTCGTCGTCCTGCCGGGGGAATACAATCTGGAGAGCGTCTCGCCCGGGCCGTCGAACACGACTGACGGGCGAGTGGTCTACGACGCCGACGCGGACCTGAACGGGTTCAGCATGGTCGCGACCTCGACGACTGGGCCGGCCGTCACACCGGATGGGGAGACGAGCGTGACGCCTGCCTCTGACCGGACGCCGGTCACAACCACGGATGGGAACGGCCCTGGATTCGGCGCAGTCGGTGCGCTTATCGCCCTGTTCGCGACAGCGCTGCTGGCCCGTCGTCGCGAGTGAGAACACGGCACATGCTCCTTTCGACTCGGAAGCTATTTGTACGCGACCTACAGTAGTCGCTGATACATGACGCGGACTGTCGATACTGGGGCGCTCGCCGCCGCCAGCGACGGGTCTGCTCGCGTTTTCGCCGCTCGGTCGGATGCTATCCGACGCCGGAACCGACGGCGGGCCCCCCGTTAGGCCCACTACTACCTCTCCTCTCCACGGTTCGACTCGTTTCAAACCACGGCCGGTCGGCTGTCCGGCGCGTCGAAGGGTCGTTGTAACCATTTCGGGATATCGCCGAGTTGAAGTCGGCGAACACCGCGAATTCGGTACAACGACCCTTCGCATCTAAAACCGACAGTCACACCACGGTAACAACCGACTACACATCCATGACAGACGGAAACGGCACCGTCGCGCTCGCCTTCTCGGGCGGGCTCGACACCACGGTCTGCGTATCGCTGCTCAAAGAGGAGTACGGCTACGACGAGGTCATCGGCGTCACGGTCGACGTCGGCCAGCCCGACTACGAGTTCGAGGAGGCCGCGGAGACGGCCGAAGCGCTCGGCGTCGAGCAGTACGTCGTCGACGCCAAAGAGGAGTTCGCCGACCTCTGTCTCAAGGCCGTCAAGGCCAACGCCGACTACCAGGGCTACCCGCTGGGCACCGCGCTTGCCCGTCCCGTCATCGCGAAGGCCATCCTCTCGGTCGCCGAGGAGGAGGGCTGTGACGGCATCGCCCACGGCTGTACCGGGAAGGGCAACGACCAGCTGCGCTTCGAGGCCATCTGGCGCGACTCGGACCTGGAGGTCATCGCCCCGGTGCGCGAACTGGGCCTGACCCGCGAGTGGGAAAACGAGTACGCCCGCGAGCAGGGCCTGCCCGTCGAGGGCGGTGACGGCGGTCGCTACTCCATCGACACGAACCTCTGGAGCCGCTCTATCGAGGGCTCCGAACTCGAGGACCCCAGCACGATTCCGTCCGACGACATCTACAAGTGGACCGAGAACCCCTCGGGCAAGTCCCCCGAACTCGTCGAAATCACCTTCGAGGACGGCGAACCGGTCGCCGTCGACGGCGAGGAGCTGGGCTCGGTCGAACTGGTCGAACAGCTCAACGAGCAGGCCGGCGCCCACGGCATCGGCCGCACGGACATGATGGAGGACCGCATGCTCGGGCTGAAGGTCCGCGAGAACTACGAACACCCCGCCGCGACCGTGCTCCTGACCGCTCACGAGGCCCTCGAAGGGCTCGTGCTCACCCAGGAAGAGCGCCAGTTCAAGGCCCAGGTCGACCAGCAGTGGTCCCAGAAGGCCTACGAGGGCCTCGTCGACGCGCCCCTGACCGGCGCGCTGGAGGCCTTCATCGACGACACGAACGAGCGCGTCACCGGCACGGTGACCGTGAAGATGGAGGGTGGCCACTGCCGCCCGGTCTCGCGCGAATCGGCGTACGCCGTCTACAGCGAGTCCGCCGCGTCCTTCGACGAGGAGGCCATCACCGGTGGGATCACCCAGCAGGACGCCACCGGCGTCGCGAAGTACCACGGCTTCCAGTCGCGTCTGGCAAACGACATCCTCGAAGACGCAAAGACGGGGACGGCCGCTGCGGACGGTTCGGGCGACGAATCGGAGGAATAAGCGGATGAGCGAGGAGCACGAGGCCGACGACGGCACTGACGCGGGGGCCGACCAGACGGCCGTCCGCCGCGACCGCTTCAGCGGCGGCCCCGCCCGCTCGTTTCTCTCCTCGCTTGCCGACGACGAGCGCATCTTCGCGGCGGACCTGGCCGTCGACCGCGCCCACGTCGTGATGCTCGTAGAGCAGGACATCGTCGACGCCGGGACCGCCGGCGAGATTCTGGCCGCTCTCGAGGACATCGAGGACGCCGGCCACGGCGAACTGCCGGACGGCGAGGACGTCCACGAGGCCATCGAGAGCGCGGTCATCGACCGCGTCGGCCCCGACGGCGGGAAGATGCACACCGCGCGCTCGCGCAACGACGAGGTCGCAGCGTGTATCCGCTACCGTCTGCGCGAGGACGTCCTCGAACTCCTCGAGACGCTCGTGGGCGCGCGCGAGCAGTTGCTCGAGGTCGCTCGCGCCGAGACCGAGACGGTGATGCCGGGCTATACGCATCTCCAGCCCGCCCAGCCGACGACGGTGGCTCACTGGATATGCTCCTACGAGCAGGCCCTGCAACGGGACACTGCCCGGCTGTTCGACGCCTACGAGCGCGTCAACCGGAACCCGCTTGGCGCGGCGGCTTTCGCCGGGACGCCCTTCGACGTGGACCGGGAGCGCACGGCCGAACTGCTGGGGTTCGAGGGTGTCGCGGAGAACTCCATGGACGCCTCGGCGACGCGGGACTTCCTCGTCGAGGTGACCAGCGCCGTCGCGGGGCTGGCGACGACGCTCTCGCAACTGGCAGAGGACGTGGTCGTGATGGCGAGCAAGGGCCACGTCGAACTCGACGACGACTACGCCTCGACGAGTTCCATCATGCCCCAGAAGAAGAACCCCGACACGCTGGAACTGGTCCGTGGGCGCACGGGCGACGCGACCGCGGGACTCAACGGGCTACTGACCAACCTCAAGGGCCAGCCCCGCGCGTACAACCGCGACCTGCAGCGGGCGGGACGGCACGCCTGGGACGCCATCGACAGCGCCAGCGAGAGCGTCAAAGTCGCGGCGGGCGCCGTCGGGACGGCCGACTGGCCCGCCGAGCGGCTCGAAGCCGCAGCGAGCGAGGGCTTTGCCACCGCGACCGGCGTCGCGGACCTCCTGGCGATGGCCGGGGTGCCGTTCCGCACCGCACACGAGGTGGTCGCCGAGGTGGCGGCCCAACTCGGTCCAGACCGGGACGCCCCCGACTACGACGAACTCTCTGCGGTCGCCGAGGACGTGCTGGGCGACCCACTCTCCGAGTACGTCGACCGAGAGGCAGTCGAGGCTGCGCTCGACCCGACCGAGAGCGTCGCGATGCGGAACTCCAGAGGCGGCCCGGCCCCAGAAGCGGTCGCGGCACAGCTCTCGGCGGCCGACGACGTGTTGGCGAGCCACAGTGAACAGATAGCGGCGGCCGAGGCGGCGGTCTCCGGCGCACGTGACCGTCTACAGACGGAGGTCGAGGAGTATGTCTGAACGACGACCCCCTCGCGGGGCTATTATACCAGAAATCTGATACAGAAATCGGACACATGCGGATGACGGACTTCTAACGCCATTAGAGTGGAGTGTGGGTGTGTAATTTTATCTGATAGGTTCGATGGTTTTAAGTAGATACGTCGGTCATAGCAAGGTACAATGGCAGACTGCATCGAGTGCGGGGCGGAGGTCTCCCTGCACGACAGCCTCGAAGTCGGAGAGATAGTCGACTGTTCCACCTGTGGCGCCGAGCTCGAAGTCATCGGTACCGACCCCGTCGAGCTCGACAGCGCCCCCGAGCTCGAAGAGGACTGGGGTGAGTGAGGTGGTGGCGGTGGCGCGAGGCGCCGCCGTGACGCACACGGAGGAAACAGCATGAACATCGGACTCCTCTACTCGCGTATCCGCAAGGACGAGAAGCTCCTGCTCTCGGAACTGCGCGAGCGCGACCACGATATCACGAAGATCGACGTTCGCAAACAGCAGTTCAACATCAGCGAGGCCCCCGAGGCCTTCGAGGACCTCGACATCGTCGTCGACCGCTGCTTATCGACCTCCCGTAGCGTCTACGCGACGAAGTTCGCGGAGGCCTACGACGTCCCCGTCGTCAACGGCCCCGACGTGGCCGAGGTCTGTGCGGACAAGGTCAAGAACAGCCTCGCCCTGGTCGAGGCCGGCGTCCCGACGCCGGACACCGACGTGGCCTTCACCAAGGACGCCGCACTCCAGTCCATCGAGGACTTTGGCTACCCCTGCGTGCTCAAACCCGTCGTCGGCTCGTGGGGCCGGCTGATGGCGAAAATCGACTCCCGCGACGCTGCCGAGGCCATCCTGGAGCACAAGGAGACGCTGGGCCACTACGAGCACAAGATATTCTACGTCCAGGAGTTCGTCGACAAGCCCGGCCGCGACATCCGCGTGCTGGCCGTCGACGGCGAGCCGGTCGCCGCGATGGTCCGCTCGTCGGACCACTGGCTCACCAACGCCGCGAAGGGCGCTGAGACCGACACCTTCGAACTGGACGACCGGGCCTTGGAACTGGTCGAGAAGGCATCCGACGCAGTGGGTGGCGGCCTGCTCGGCATCGACCTGATGGAGACTGGGGTGTCGCGAAGCGACACCCAGACGTCGAGCGGGGAGCAGAGCGACCCGCGAGACTACGAATTCGACGACTACACGGTCCACGAGGTCAACCACACCGTCGAGTTCAAGGCGCTCAACGAAGTCAGCGACGTCGACGTGCCAGGCGAGGTCGTCGACTGGCTCGAATCGAAGGCACAAAGCAAGAGCGGCACAGAGACCACTGCATGACATACTCGGCCAGCGTCGTCGGTGGCTCAGGTTTCACCGGCGGCGAGTTGCTTCGCCTCATCGATGGCCACCCCGAGTTCGAACTCGCACAGGCCACCAGCCGCTCGAAGGAGAACAAGACCATCGGGAACACCCACCCGAACCTGCGTCACTCCGAGATGCGCTTTTCGGACCCGGCGGAGCTCGAAAGCGTCGACGTCCTCTTTGCGGCGACGCCCCACGGCGTCTCGATGGAGCAGATAGACGAATTCCAGGACGCCGCAGACACCGTCGTCGACCTCTCGGCGGACTTCCGCCTCGACAGCGAGGCCCAGTACGACGAGTGGTACGACGGCCACACCCGGCCGGAGCTGCTGGCCGACTCGGAGTACGCCTTGCCGGAACTCAACCGCGAGAACCTCGAAGGAGCGGAGCTCATCGCGTCGGGCGGCTGTAACGCCACGGCCACAATCCTGGGCCTGCTTCCCCTCTTCGAGCACGGGATTCTGAGCGGCGACGAGCAGATCGTCGTCGACGTGAAGGTCGGCTCCAGCGAGGGCGGCGCCGGCGGCGGCGAGGCCTCCTCGCATCCGGAACGCTCGGGCGTCGTCCGCCCGTATGCTCCGACGGGCCACCGCCACGAGGCCGAGATTCAGCAGTTCCTCGGCGTCGACGTTTCCTTTACTGTCCACGCCGTCGACATGGTCCGTGGCGCCAGCGCGACCTGTCACGTCTTCCCCGACGGCCCCGTCTCGAAGGGCGACCTCTGGGGCGCCTATCGGGGCCAGTACGAGGACGAACCGTTCGTCGAACTCGTCTCCGGCGGTGGCGGCGTCTACCGCTACCCCGAACCGAAGGCCGTCGCGGGCACGAATCGCGCGGAGGTCGGCTTCGAGCTCGACCCCGGGAACAAGCGGCTGGTTGTGTTCTCGGCCATCGACAACATGATGAAGGGGTCGGCCGGACAGGCCGTCCACGCAGCCAACATCGCGCTCGGCATCGAGGAGACGGCGGGCCTGGAGTTCCAGGGACTCCACCCCGTCGGCGCACCGTAACACCTGGAGAGGATTTTCATGACTGTAGTAATCAAGGTAGGCGGTGCTCGTGCTGTTGACCCAGCAGGGGCGCTCGCGGACGTCGCATCGTTAGTATCCGATGGTGAGGACGTCGTCGTGGTTCACGGCGGCTCCACCAAGGTCGACGAGACGCTCGAACGGCTCGGCATCGAGCCGGAGTACGTCGAGACGCCAAGCGGCGTCGTCGGCCGGTTCACTGACGAGACGACCATGGAGGTGTTCGAGATGGCCTTTGGCCACCTCAACACCCAGCTGGTCGCCGGGCTCCAGAGCGAAGGCGTCGAGGCGGTGGGACTGAACGGCGTCGACGGCAAACTGCTCTACGGCCCCCGGAAGTCCGCCGTCCGCGTCGTCGAGGACGGGAAAAAGAAAATCAAGCGGGGCGACCACTCGGGCACCATCAAGCAGGTCAACGGCGACCTGCTGGAGTCGCTCCTGTCTGATGGCTACACGCCGGTCGCCGCGCCACCCATGGCCGGAGACGACGACGGCGAGGTGATTCCAGTGAATACGGACGCCGACCGCTCGGCGGCCGCCATCGCCGGCGAACTCGACGCGACGCTCGTCCTGCTGACCGACGTCTCCGGGGTCTACGAGGACCCCGAGGACCCGTCGACGCTCATCGAGTCCGTCGAGACGAGCGACGACTGGGCCGACCTGGAGGACGCCGCCGAGGGGTTCATGGGCCGGAAGATAATGGCCGCCGAGGAGGCCCTTTCAGGAGGGTCGCCAGAGGTCGTTGTCGCCGACGCCAACGCCGACGAACCGATTCTGTCGGCGCTCTCCGGTGACGGGACACATATCAAGGCCGAGGCTGTAACGGAGGAACAATGACTCCCGAGACACGCGTCGACGGCGCGACGGCCGGAGGTGCGTCGCTGTGAGCGGCTTCGTCTTCAACGAGAAGCCGATTCAGATAGCACGCGGCGACGGTGCCTACGTCTACGACGAAAGCGGCACCGAGTACCTCGATATGGGCGCCTCCTACGCCTGTGTCCCGCTTGGCCACGGCCACGAGGCCGTCCAGTCCGCCGTCGCCGAGCAACTGGAGAAGATAACCTACGTGCAGGCCTCCTACCCCAACGCCGAGCGGACGGCGCTGTACGACCTGCTCGCGGACACCGCGCCCGACCCAATAGAGAAGACCTGGCTCTGTAACTCGGGGACCGAAGCCAACGAAGCGGCGCTCAAATTCGCCCGGTCGGCGACGGGCAACTCGAAGATTGTCGCGACGATGCAGGGCTTTCACGGCCGCACCATGGGGGCGCTCGCGACCACCTGGAAGAACAAGTACAAGAAGCCCTACGAGCCGCTCATCGGCGACGTGGAGTTTGTCCCCTACGACGACGCCGAGGCGCTCTCCGAGGCCGTCGACGAGGACACCGCCGCGTTCATCGTCGAACCCGTCCAGGGCGAGGGCGGCATCAACCCGACCTCGCCGGGCTACCTCGAGGCGGCCCGCGAGATAACCGCCGAGGCCGGCGCGGCGCTCGTCTTCGACGAGGTCCAGACCGGGATGGGTAGAACGGGAGCGCTGTGGAACTCCCTGCGGGCCGACGTCGCCCCGGACATGATAACGTCTGCCAAGGGGCTGGGCAACGGCCTCCCCATCGGCGCGACGCTGTGTCGGGACTGGATTGCAGAGAACTACGGCTCCCACGCTTCGACGTTTTCCGGCGGGCCGGTCATCTCCGCGGCCGCCGGCGCGACCGTCTCGACCATCGTCGAGGACGATGTCCCCGAGAACGCCGCCGCGATGGGCGAGTACCTCCAGACCGAACTCGAAGCCGCCATCGGCGACGAGGTCCGCGAGATTCGCGGTGAGGGCCTGATGATCGGTGTCGAGGTGGGTCGGGGCGCGAACAAGGCGCTCAAGCAACTCGCGCTGAACCACGGTATCCTCGCGCTGCCGGCCGGTCGAACGGTCGTCCGCCTGCTCCCGCCCCTGACCATCGACGAGAGCCACGCCGACGACGTGGTCGAAGCGATGACGGAGGTCGTGGGATGAGCGAGGCGGTCGCCAGCGAGGCCGACGGCGAGGCCCGTGAACTGCTGGAGGACGTCGTTCGCATCCCCTCGGTCTCGCGCAACGAGGCCGAGGCCGCCGAACGGCTCAAAGCGTTCTTCGAGGCCCACGACCGCGAGGTGTGGCTAGACGAGGTCGGCAACGTCCGCGCGCCGGCCGACGACGGCGTTCTCCTGACCTCTCACATCGACACTGTGCCGGGCGACATCCCGGTCCGGGTCGAGGAGACCGACGACGGCGAGGTGCTGTGGGGCCGTGGCTCCGTCGACGCGAAGGGGCCGCTGTGCTCGATGGCCGTCGCCGCCGTCCGCACCGGGGCCTCCTTCGTCGGTGTCGTCGGCGAGGAAGTGGACTCGAAGGGCGGGCGCTACCTCGTCGAAGACAGGGACAGCGAGCCCGACGCCGTCATCAACGGCGAGCCCTCCGGCTGGGAGGGTATCACGCTTGGCTACCGTGGCCTGCTGGGTGGCACGTACGTCGCTACGAGCGAGTCCGGTCACTCCTCGCGGCCGGAGAACAACGCCATCCAGGACGCGATGGACTGGTGGGCCGCGGTGGAAGACGAGTTCGCCAAGGACGAGTGGCACCCTGTCTTCGAGCGGGTCACCTGCAAGCCCGTGGACTTCCGCGGGGGGACCTCCGAGGACGGCCTCTCCGTCGAGGCCACCATGCAGGTCCAACTCCGGGTGCCCCCGGAGTATTCGACCGACGAGATACGCGAGATGGCCGATGGCCACCTGGGCAACGGCACCGTCAACTGGGACGACAAGGTCGAGCCCGTCATGCAGAGCCCTCGAACCGGCGTCGCGCGGGCGTTCCGAGCGGCCATCCGGGACCACGGCGGTGACCCCACACTGTTGCGAAAGACCGGGACCAGCGACATGAACGTCTACGCGCGGGCCTGGGACTGCCCGATGGTGACCTACGGGCCCGGCGACTCCGACCTCGACCACGCGCCGAACGAACACATCGACCTCGCGGAGTACGACCGCGCAGTCAGCGTCCTCACGGACGTGACCGAACGCCTGCTGTAACCATGCACCTACTCGACGTCGACGACCTCACGACCGACGAACTGACCGCCGTGCTGGACCGCGCTGCCGATATCAAAGGTCCGGACGGCGAGGACGCCAGCGACCTGCTTGACCAGCAGACACTGGGGATGATATTCGAGAAACCCTCGACGCGGACGCGGGTCTCCTTCGAGACGGGGATGACACAGCTTGGCGGTCACGCCATCTTCCTGGGCCCCGACGACATCCATCTCGGCCACGGCGAGCCGGTCAAGGACACCGCCCGCGCGCTGGCGCGGTACGTCGATTTCGTCATGGCTCGCGTCTACGACCACGCGGACGTCGAGGAGCTGGCCGAGTACAGCGACGTCCCGGTCATCAACGCCCTGACCGACGACGCCCACCCCTGCCAGACGCTCGCGGACCTGCTGACAGTGCGAGAGCAGTTCGGCGGCTTCGATGACGTCTCCGTGGCCTGGGTCGGCGACGGCAACAACGTCTGCCAGTCGTTCGTCCTGGGCGCGGCGATGGTCGACCTCGAGCTGACCGTCGCCACGCCCGAGGGGTACGAGGTCGACGACGACGTGCTCGCTCGCGCCGACGACCTTGGTACCGCCCCAGAGACCACTCACGACCCCGAGGCGGCCGTGTCCGGCGCTGACGTGGTCTACACCGACGTCTTCGTCAGCATGGGCGAGGAGGACAAACGCGATGCGAAACTCGCGGAGTTCGACGGCTTCCAGGTCACGACCGACCTGCTTGGCGACCGCAAACTGATGCACTGCCTGCCAGCTCATCGCGGCGAGGAGGTCACCGACGACGCCATCGAGTCCGAGAACGCGGTGGTGTGGGACCAGGCGGAGAATCGATTGCACGCCCAGAAAGGGCTGCTGGCGTGGCTGTCCGAACAGGGCTAGTACCGCGAGCGAAGCGAGGGGCGTGCGTAGCACGCCCCTCGATGCGGAACGGGGAACGGAGTGACCCGTGGAGCGACGCGAGCGGCTATTTCCCACGTTCTGTGTGGCAGTGTCCGTTCAGAACGGTCTCAGCCTAGCGGGCCAGATACAGCGTGTCTCTCCGATAGCCGCTGGGGAACTCTCGCACTTATTCTATCTTATTGGATAAGAATACATATCGGATACGTTGTTATAGTTATTCTAAGAATGGTATTAGTACGACGCTGAGTACATATGGAATTGATGGACGAATCGAGTGCCCAGCAACGTACTATAAGCTACAACAACTGTCAGAATACGTGGCAACTTCCCAACCAGATACGGCACGGGTCACCGCCGTCTGAGGGCCGGACACGTCACGACGCCGTTCGTCCCGAACTACGCGAGCGGTTGCCAGAGGGGGCCGCCAGATGAGTGGCCGGAACTCGCTCCCCGACGGGACGCCGACGTATTGCGAGGACTGCGGCAAACCGTATCGCGAGGTCCAGCGTCTTCCGGGGTTCGTCTCGCTCTGTCCACTGTGTTTCGAGGCCACACTGCGCGGCGACGGGCAGTCCTGACGGACGGCGGCGTGGTCGGTGCCACGCTCCCGGCGCCGGCCCAACGACCGGGTGAACGACGACGGCCGCGGTCTCAGAAGTGGGAGAACTTGTCGCGGCGATAGACGTCGAGTTCGTTGACCGTCGTCGGCGTCTCTTGCCCGAGCGCGAAGGCGACGGCGTCGGCGACTTCCTCGGGTTCGGTCACCTCGCCTTCCGCGAACACCTCCTCGAAGGGGGTGCCGTCGGCGCTCTCGAACTCCGTGCGGACCTCAGACGGATTGACGACGGTGACGCCGATGTCGTCCTCGCCGACCTGTGCGGCGAGGCTCATCGCGAAGCCGCGAACCCACCACTTCGTCGCGGCGTAGACCGGGTTGAACGGCCGGGGGTACTTCCCGGCGAAGCTCCCGATGAAGACGATGTTGCCGGCCGTCTCGCGGAGCGGGGCAAGCGACTCGCGGGCGGTAAAGAAGGCGCCGTCGACGTTGACACCCTGCATCGTCTGGAACGCCTCGTCGGTCATCGTCTCGATGTCGCTGCCGCGGGCGAGCCCGGCGTTGACGACGACACCGGTGAGCGGGCCGAGCGTCTCGACGGTGGACTCGACGGCGGCCGCGACCTCGGCGCTGTCGCGAACGTCGGCCGGGACGACGTGGGTCTCGACGCCGTGGTCGGCGGCGACCTCGTCGGCCAGTTCCTGGAGCAGGTCCTCGCTGCGGGCCAGCAGCGCCACGTCCGCTCCGTCGGCGGCGACCCGCCGGACCGTCGCTGCGCCGATACCCGAACTCGCGCCCGTGACCAGGACAGTGTCGTCTTTCATAGTGACATCCCCGACCGAGACGAGTATAGAAGTTGTGTCAGTTCGGCGGGCACCAGAAGTGCGACCGCGTCAGCGGCGGGTGCGGGCCAGTGGCGCCGGCGGGTCGCGGAGCGGGACGACGCCACCACGCCGCGTCTGGAACCACTATCCTGAGGTTCGTCCCCATCGGCTTCCTCTTTCTCCTCTTTGCGCCGCTGGTGTACGTCATCTGTGTCGTCGACGTGATTCGGCTGAGCGGAGTCCCGGGCCACCCGTCAGGGCGCCGTTTCCACTCGAAACCACACCCTTTCCCCTCCGTTCGGGAACAGTACACACAGTCGTTCCACCCGAAACGGTACCCTCTGTGCCGTTCGTGACAGGTCGGCACATTCTCCCGAGGCTGCTACTGGTGGCTGTACGTTCGGAACGCTATTTGCCACCCCGGGGTGGCAAATTACGTCAGTTTGGTACAGCCACCAGTATAAGTTTCTGGCCCCGGTACCGACAGACGATGGAGCCACTTGTCGTCGACGCCGGAGAGGCGGACATCGAGGAGCTGCTGGACGCACTGGAGTCGGGCCAGCGTGTCGTCGTCCGGACGGAGTTCCTGGGGTCGTCACACGAGGTGACACTGCGCTATGACGGCGTCTGGTACTGCGATACGCCGACGCGGCTGCACAAACACCACTCCCGCGAAGAGATGCGCAGCTGCCTCCAGAAGCAGGGGTACGGGCGTGACGACGGGTGAGTTCGAGGTAACGACCCCGTTTATGCGCCCGGCGTGTCTATCCGCTCACACATGAGTCTCGACCCCTCACCCGAACAGTTCCGCGACCTGATGGCCACCGACGACCCGGACTTCGCGGAGGTGATGGCGTGTGTCTTCGGCGTCCAGAGCCACGAGGTTCGCACCTATCGGACGCTGCTCTCGACGCCGGGCAGCACCGTCGAGGAGCTGGCCAGCGCCCTGGAGCGGGACCGCTCGAACGTCAACCGCTCGCTGTCGACACTGCGTGAGAAGGGGCTGGCAAAGCGCGAGCGCCGCCTGCTCGACGGCGGCGGCCACGTCTATCAGTACACTGCGACTCCGCTCGAGGAGGCCCGCGAACTGATGCACGAGGCCCTGGACGGGTGGGCGGCGGCGGTCCACGACAGCATCGATTCCTTCGACGGTGATACGGTCTGACGGCGGTCCTGTCTGCCTGACGGCGACGCGACCGATGGTCATTTTCCCGAGCGAGTCGTACGGTAGCATATGCCATTCACGCTCGGTTTCACGGGTGACGTGATGCTCGGGCGCAACGTCTCTGAGCGCCAGGGGACGCGCGCGGTCGATGCCGTCTGGGACGGCGTGCTGTCGCGCCTGCAGGCGCTGGATGCGCTGTTTGTCAATCTGGAGTGTGCGCTGTCGACGCGGGGCCGGCCCTGGCAGCGCACCCGTCGCCCCTTCCACTTCCGTGCCGACCCCGAGTGGGCGGTGCCCGCGCTCACCGCCGCCGGCGTCGACTGGGCGACGCTGGCGAACAACCACCTGCTTGACTTCGAGGAGTCCGCGCTCCTGGACACGCTCGATGCGCTCTCGGCGGCCGACATCGCCCACAGCGGCGCGGGCCGTGACGAGGGCGAGGCGTGGGCGCCCGCGACGGTGGCCGTCGGCGACCTCACGGTCGCGTTCGTCTCGGCGACCGACAACACTCCCGAGTACGCTGCCGGTCCGGACAGCCCCGGCGTCGCCCGGACGGCGCTCGACGACCCCACTGAGTGGGAGACACTGGCGACTGCCGTCGACAACGCCCTGGTGACCGACCCCGACCTGCTGGTCGCCTCGCTGCACTGGGGGCCAAACATGACCACCGAGGTGTTCGACCACCACCACGAGGTTGGCCACTGGCTGCTGGACCGGGGCGTCGACGTCGTCCACGGTCACAGCGCCCACGTGTTCAAAGCCATCGAGGTCGCAGACGACGGCCTCCTCATGTACGACTGTGGCGACTTCGTCGACGACTACGCCGTCGACGACGCGCTGCGTAACGACCACAGCTTCCTGTTCGAACTGACCGTCTCGGACGCCGGAACGCCACAGGACCTCCGGCTCGTCCCCGTCGAGATACGGAACTGCGCCGTCCACCTGGCTGCTGGCGACGTGGCTCGGTGGTGTCGCGAGGCGATTCGACAGCGGAGTCGTGAGTTCGGGACGGCGTTTGAACGCGAGGGCGAGGCGCTGTTAGTGGAGTGCTGACCGCGGTCGTATCTCCAATAGCTAGCCATAGCCAGAAAGGGGCGACAGGCTGAAGCACTGCAGGAGCGACCGGAGGGAGTGACGAAGCGCACAGCGAGCCTCCCGAGTCCAGCCTGTCGGGGCTTTCTGGCTGTTGGCGGTGTCGTCGGTCTGCACGGCGTGTTCGCTGTTTGGCTTCGCCCTCGTGTATTCCGTGGTGGCTCCTGTACCGACGTCCAATCCGAATCCCCCTCCTAGCCCGTAACCGTCCGACTTTTGCCGGATGGGGCCATCCGTTCGATAATGGCTGACCTGGAACTCACCGACGACGTGCCGCCGGAGGCTGACGATGGCGTCTGGCTGACCTGCATCGAGTGTGGGGAGACCTTCGCCCCGTTCGATGCGATTCGCTACACCTGCGACCACTGCGATGGGCTGCTCGAGGTGCGCTACGCCGACCTGCCGACCTTCGACGAGTTCGAGGGCGAGGGGTCGGGCGTCTGGCGCTACCACGCTGCCTTGCCCTTCGACGTGGGCGTCACCCTCCCAGAGGGCGACACCCCGCTGCACGAGGTGCCGCGAATCGAGGAGTCGGCCGGTGTCGACAGCCTCCGCGTGAAACACGAGGGCATGAACCCGACCGGGTCGTTCAAGGACCGCGGGATGACCGTCGGCGTCCGCGTGGCAGAGGAGGTCGGCGTCGACCGGCTGGCCTGTGCCTCGACGGGGAACACCTCCGCGGCACTCGCGGCCTACGGCGCCCGCGCCGGGCTGGAGACGCTGGTCCTCCTGCCGGCCGGGAAGGTCGCCGCCGGGAAGATAGCCCAGGCCGCGCTCCACCAGGCCCGAATTCTGGAGGTCGACGGGAACTTCGACCAGTGTCTCGACCGCGTCCAGGACCTCGCGGGCCGGGGCGAGGCCTACCTCCTGAACTCCCTGAACCCCTTCCGCCTGGAGGGCCAGAAGACCATCGGCCTCGAAATCATGGAGGAGCATTACCAGGACTACGGCGAGTACCCGGACCGCATCATCCTGCCCGTGGGCAACGCCGGCAACACCGCGGCGCTGTACAAGTGCTTCCGCGAACTCGTCAAGTCGGGCGCCATCACCGAAGACCAGGTGCCCAAACTCACCGGCGCACAGGCCGAGGGGGCCGCGCCGATGGTCGAGGCCATCGAGGAAGGGTACGACGAGACCAACCGCTGGGAAGACGTCGAGACCCGCGCAACCGCCATCCGCATCGGTAACCCGGTCAACGCGCCCAAGGCCCTGCCCGGCATCCGCGAGACCGGCGGCACCGCCGTCGCCGTCTCCGACGAGGAGATAACCGAGGCCCAGCGCGAACTCGCCGGCGAGGGCGTCGGCGTCGAACCCGCATCGGCCGCCTCCGTCGCGGGCCTGCACAAGCTCCGCGAGGCGGGCGTCGTCGAGGACGACGAGTCCGTCGTCTGCCTGACCACGGGGCATATGCTCAAAGACCCCGACGCAGCCGCCGCGGCCGGCGCCGACCCCGAGCCGGTGCCAAACGACACCGACGCCATCCTGGCCCACATCGACGACGGCTCCGTCGGCGGGACGGTCCGGCGAGGGGCGTCGAAGGCCGTAAAATCGCCGCTGGCGCTGGTCGCCGGCGGTCTCGGGCTCGCGTATCTCCTCCGGAAACTCCGCTCGAAGGACTGATTTCCGGGGCCAAGCACCCAGCCGGTGTCCTCCTGACGCCGTGGGGGCGCTGGGGCACTAGTTTCAATAGCGTGTATGTTCTGGCTTGCACATCGATGGCGTACCAGATAACCCCGATTTTGCTGGCCAACGCTCTCGTTTTCGTCCTCGTCGTGGGACTGGGGGGCTACGGTGCGCTGCAGTACCACCGCCGCGGCCACAAATCGGAACTGCTCGCCTTCGTCGTCCTGATGGGCGCCATCGCGGTGTGGGAACTCGGCTCCATCTTCGCCGGCGTGACGACGACGGCCGAGCTGAAGATGCTGGGTGTCAACATGGGCAACGCACTCGGCGTGTTGCCGATGACCTACGCCTTCCTGTGGTTCGCGCTGGCCTACACCGACACAGAGGGGTGGGTGCACCGGTGGACGGTCGGCTACGTGGGGTTCCTGACGGCGACCGTCTGTGCCATCCTGCTCCTCGACCCGGCGTTCATGTTCGACGGGACGCTCGTGACCCGCGGCCCGGTGACGGTGCTCGGGCTCATGTTCGACGAGTGGGTGGCCCTGGACCGGACGTTCCGGACGCCGTTCCACCTGTTCCAGCTCCACGCGTATGTGGTCCTGTTTGCCGGAAGCGCGGTGCTGGCCCGGTATCTCGTCCGTAATCGTAGCGACCTCTCGAACGGCCAGGCGGCCGCCCTCGCGGTCGCCGTCGGGACGCCGACACTGGTCAACAGCCTGCTGTTTGCCGGGCTGCTCCCGCCGGAACTGAATCTCACCGAGATGGCGATGGGCGTGACCGGCGTCGGCTTTGCCGTCGCCATCTTCCGGTACCGGCTGCTGGGACTCGCGCCCGTCGGCCGCCAGCAACTCGTGAACTCGATGGACGACCCCGTGGTCATGCTCGACGACGCGGGGCGGGTCGTCGACTGCAACCCCGCGGCCCGCTCGCTGGTCGACGCGCCGGTGGAGTGGCGCGGCATGGCCGGTGCGGACTTTTTCAGCCCCTTCCCCGAGCAGGTCGAGCGGTTCCGCGACACCACGGACGCCGAGGCGGAGGTATCGACCACCACCGGGGGCGAGGAGCGGACCTTCCACCTGAACATCTCGCCGATTCACACGGATGCCGGGGGGCGGGCGGGCCAGCTCATCGTGCTCCGCGATATCACCGCCCAGAACGAGCGACGGCGACAGCTCGAACGGCAGAACGAACGGTTAGACCAGTTCGCCGATGTCGTCTCCCACGACCTCCGTAACCCCCTGACCGTCGCCAGCGGTCGCCTCGAACTCCTGCGGGACGACCCCAGGGAGGAACATATCGACGCCATCGAGGGCACGGTCGAGCGCATGGAGACGATGGTCGAGGACCTCCGGACGATAGCGGCGGCCGGCCAGACCGTCGAGGAGACCCGACCGATCTCGCTCGCCGAGAGTGCGCGTGAGGCCTGGGGGTACGCACAGACGGGCGAGTGTACCGTCGACGTCGCCGCCGACGACCCCGTCACTGTCCAGGCTGACCGCGACCGGCTGTTGCACATCTTCGAGAACGTGTACCGGAACGCGGCCGACCACAACGACGACCCGGTGACCGTCCGCGTCGGCCTGCTCGACGGCTCGCCGGCCACCGACGGCGGCCACCGGACCGGCTTCTTCATCGAGGACGACGGCGACGGTATCCCGGCGGCCGACCGCGACGCCGTCTTCGAACAGGGGTACACCACCGCCGGCGACGGCACCGGCGTCGGCCTCGCTATCGCCCGGGACATGGCCGAGAACCACGGGTGGGACATCCAGGTGACCGACGGCGCAGACGGGGGCGCGCGCTTCGAGATAACAGGTGTCGACCTGACCGAGTGAGGCGGTACGAGCGAGCAGGCTCAGCTCGGCCGCTACCGCGGGATGTACTTGTGCTCGTAGCGGCGGACGTACATCACGTAGAAGCCGACGACGAACGCGAGAAGCGCCCCGCCGACCGGTTCGAACACGACAGTACCGACGGTAAACGCTCCTGCCATGGCTAGCAGCACTGCGGCGTCCTCTCTGCCCATGCCAACCCTACTTGTGTCTGATAGATAAACGTTCACGAGTTGACGGACTCTTTCCGGGCTGTGGTTGTCGTGTCTCGGCTCTCGCATTTGACACTCCTTCACAGGAAATTCTTATTTTCGCTCCTGTCGAAATCAAGACGTTATGGTCGCGCACTGCCGGCCCGCTCCGCGCCGCACAATGCCGACAACTCCCGCTGGTGCCCGGAGGGACGTATGACGGGCGTCTACGAGCGGGCGCTGGGCGAAGCGGCCGCGGACCTCCATCCGAAGGTTCGGGACCGCTACAGTCTCGGCCCCGAGGACGGCGTTACGGTCGGGCGCGGCCGGATGGACATCTCCCGTGGCGTCCACACGTTACCCGCGCTGTACGCGATGACGAGTCGGGATATGCTCTTTCCCGAAGCCGGCCACGACGTCCGATTCGCCGTGACGACCGTCGGCTACGAACTCAGTGGTCACGAAGCGATGACGACCCGCCGGGTGTTCAACTTCGACGGCACCCGCCGCCGTTTCGATAGCGTGACGGTGTGGGACGAGCGCAACGAGCGCTTGCTGGACTACCTCGGCAGGGGAGGGCTCGTCGCCACCGAACTCCACCCCCGCGTCGAGGACGGCGCCTTAGTCGTCGAGGCCGGCCGCCAGTGGCTCCACCGCAAGGGCCGCTACGTCGCCCTGCCCGACGCGATGGCCGCGGGCGTCGAGGTCCGTGACCGCTACGACGAGGCCGGCGAGCGCTACCACGTGCTGGCGACCGTCGAGAACCCGCTGGCGGGCCATATCCTCAGCTACCGCGGGACGTTCACGCAGGCCGACGAGGGCCGCGGGGACCACGACCTCGAGACGCTCAAACCGACGCGGGGACTGCCGAAGCTGCCGCCGGTATGAGCACCACTCGGCGGACCGCCGGCGCCACCGGGTCCGTTCCCGCCGTCCGCGGCGTCGCCGTCCCCGACGCGAGCGCGCTCCTGGGGACCGCCGTCTGGGTCGGTGCGGTGTTGGCGGGGACGCTGGGTACGGTGCCGCGAGCACTCGCGCTCGCTCCCTTAGTACTCGTGCCCCTCGGCGTGGGGATGGCCGGCCGCGCGCCGTTTCCGGGCCTCGCCGGGCAGTGTCTCCGTGCGGCGGTGTGGCTCCAGCCCGTCGGCGCGCTGGGCTTTACCGCGTCGCTCGCACTCGCCGTCGACGGCACCACGGCCGCCACACTCGCTGCGCCGTGGCTGCTGGTCACTGGCCTGCTGGGACTGGCCGCGCTCGTTCGCACCCTCGACCGCGGTGGCCTCGCCCTCCCGGAGACCGCTATCGACGCCGGGCTGGCGTACGTCTCCGTCGGCGCCGTCGCCCTGCTGCTGTATCACCTGAATACCACCTTCTGGTTCGGTTCGACCATCATCCTCCTGACGGCGGTGCACTTCCACTACGCGGGTTTCGTCCTCCCCGTGGTCACCGGTCTCACCGGCCGCAGCGGCCATCTGGACTCGACGCGCTGGCAGGCGCTCGTCGGCGTCATCCTCCTTGGTCCGGCCATCATCGCCGTGGGCATCTCCTTCTCGCCGCTGGTCGAGGTGGTTGCCGTCGGCGGCTTCACCGTCGCTGTCGCACTGTTTGGCTGGTACGTCCTCGTCTGTATCGCGCCGACCCGTCCACGGGGCCAGGCTGTCTTGCTGGGCGCGTCGGCGGTCGCGCTGCCGGTGTCGATGGCGCTGGCGCTTGGCTACGGCGTTTCGACCTTCTCCGGGCTCGACCTCGGACTGGACATCGCGACGATGGTCGCCTTGCACGGCTCGCTCAACGCCTTCGGCTTCGCACTGGGCGGGCTGGTCGGGTGGCGGCTCGCGGTCCCGTAGGGGAGAAGCGACTGACGGGAGAACCCTCGCTGCTCTCCGGCTCCCATCGGTCGCCGGTTCGCTTCGAGGTGCGCGCGGTGCGAACACCTCGCTACTTGCGGTTCACTGCGTTCACCGCTCGCCTGTTCGGCGGTATCTCGCTTCGCTCGATACCGCCCTACTGCTCTGCGGCTTCGGGCTCCAATCGATACCGGACCGTCGACTCCCCGGCGAACTTCGGCCCCGACCCCGAATCGGTGAATCCGGCGGCCTCGACGGCGGCCTCGACCTCGGACTGGTCGGCCGTGACCAGCAACTCGACGGCCATGTGCTCGCGCTCGGCGAAGGCGATGGGCTCTTTCAGTAACCGCTCGCAGACCTCCCTCGAGCCGGCCAGCTGTGTCACGTGGACCGTCCCCTGTTTGGCGTCGTAGCTGACAAAGCCCACTACGTCGTCTTCCCCCTCGGTCGCCACCCGGACTGTCCGGTCGTGGACGAGGTTACGCATCACGTCGGGCGGGCTGTCCGCGAGGTCGGCGAGACGCCCGGCGTCGGCCTCGACGGCGTCACGTATCTCCATGCCCGACAGTGTGTGCCCCACGCAAATAAACGGTGTGTCGGACAGTCCCATGACTGGGGCAGGCAGGGCAGATGGACACAGTTATCCCGAGCGACGGCAAACCCGCGTGCATGACTCACGGACACACAGCACGGGTGGTTGGATGCGCGTAATCGCGAAGTTCGGCGGGACGAGTCTGGGCAGTGGCGACCGAATCAACCGGGCCGCAGACTCTATCGCGGCCGCGGTCCAGCAGGGCCACGAGGTCGGCGTCGTCGCCTCGGCGATGGGTAACACGACCGACGAGCTACTCGAGGGCATCGAGTACGACGCCGCCGCCGAGGACCGCGCCGAGATCGTCTCCATGGGCGAGCGCATCTCCGTCCGGATGCTGAAAGGCGCGCTGAACGCCCGCGGTATCGAGGCCGTCTTCCTCGAACCCGGCAGCGAGGACTGGCCCATCATCACCGACGAGTACGGCGAGGTCGACATCGAGGAGACGAAAAAGCGAGCGCACGCGCTGGCCGGCCAGATGAAAGACGTCGTTCCGGTTATCACCGGCTTCCTGGCCGAGGACCACGAGGGCAACATCACGACGCTCGGTCGCGGTGGCTCCGACACCACCGCCGTCATGCTGGGCAACTACATGGACGCCGACGAGGTCGTCATCGTCACCGACGTCGAGGGCGTCATGACCGGCGATCCCCGCGTCGTCGAGGGTGCCCGCAACGTCGGCGAAATCAGTGTGGACGAACTGCGCTCGCTCTCTTTTCGCGGTGCCGAAGTGGTGGCGCCCTCCGCGCTCTCGTATAAAACCGCGAACCTCGGTGTGCGGGTCGCCCACTACCAGCACGGTGACCTCCTCACTGGGGGGACCTCCATCGAGGGCCAGTTCCAGAACCTAATCGACCTCCACGAGGGGCCCGTGGCCTGCGTGACGGTTGCCGGTCGCGCCATCCGCAACAGCCCCGGCATCCTCGCGGACCTGGCCTCCGCTATCGGCGACGCCGGCATCAACATCGACGCCAACTCCTCGGGGATGGACTCGCTTACCTTCTACGTCGCCGAGGACGACGCCGACGAGGTCGAGGCACTGTTGCACGACCGTATCGTCGACGACGACACGCTCTCCTCGGTCACGGTCGAGGACGGCATCGCCGTCATCCGCGTCACCGGCGGCGACCCCAGCGAGCACGCGCTGCCCTATCGGGTCATCGAACCGCTCGCCGACGCCCACATCCAGATTTACGACGTGGTCACCTCCGCGACCTCCGTCTCCGTCTTCGTCCCCTGGGACGACCGCGAGCAGGCCCTGAACCTGGTCCAGGGCGTCTTTTAAACCCACTTTTTACTTCGGGGGGTGTCCTCGCTTCGCTGCGGGCACCCCCCGTCGCAAAAACTTGGGGAAAAACGGCCGGCCACTCGCTACGCTCGTGGCCGGTGAACCGGCTCGCTTCGCTCGCCGGATGCTTCCGGTGACTGCCTGCCCTTCCCCGTCTTCGCGCGATGAAACGCGCTTCACGGCCCCGACAACGGTGCCGCGCTCAGTGCACCGACATCTCCGAGACGACGTTGATACAGTAGACGCCGGCGACGATGAGCACGACCCCGACGGCACCGGCTGGGTCGAGCTGTTCGCCGAAGGCGACGATACCGATGGCCGTCACGCCGACGATACCGAGAGCGGCCCACGTCCCGTAGACCAGCCCGAGCGGGAGCTCTTCGAGGGTCAGCGAGACGAGGTAGAAGGCCAGTCCGTAGCCGACGAGGACGCCGAGACTCGGCAGTGGCTTCGAGAAGCCATCGGAGAGTTTCAGGGCGGTCGTGCCGACCAGTTCGGACAGTATCCCGGCCGCGAGGAGGGCGTAGGGATTCATATGACAGGGCGATTTCACCTCCGCAGATAATATTCCTTGTGACAGCCGTCCCAGCAGGGCGTCTCGTTCCGTCGACCGCGTCGCGGCCGACCCACACAAGAGTGACAAGAATCGGCCGACTAGTCCCGACTATGTATCGCGTCGTCATTCAGAACGGGAGTATCGAGTGCGCGGAGTACGACCTGGGTGACCACGGCGTCGAACTGTACGAGGACGGCGATTTCGTCGCGTTCGTCCCCTACGAGAACCTGCTCGCCGTGGTCGACGAGGAGACCGAGACCACCGAGGACCGGTCCGTGCTCTGATACCGAACTGACGTATCGTCGCGTTCGCGACACGGCCTCCCCGACGATGTCGGGGACGACTACCGGCCCTGCGTCAGCCGGAAGCCGATCTCCCGGGGCAGGCCGGCCGCCTCGACGGCCTCGATGACCGCCGTCGTGTCGTAGGCGACGCGGTGTTCGTGGACGGTCCGTTCCGCGAGGTCGACGACGGCGAAGGCCGCCCGATAGTTCCCGTCCCGGGGCTGGCCCACGCTGCCGGGATTACAGACGATACCGTCGTCGTACACCTCGTGGTGCTGGTGGTGGGTGTGGCCCATGATGAGCAACTCCTCGTCGCCGAGCAGGTCGGGGCCGAACTCCTCGGGGTAGGTGTAGTGGTCGGGGTCCTCGGGGTGGCCGTGGACTATCTTCACGCGGTCGTCGAACAGCAGGCGCTCCGCGGGGAGGTCCGCGAGCCAGGACAGCTGTTTCTCGCCGAGTTGGTCTCTGGCGTGTTCGACGCCGGCCTGTGCCATCCCGTTGAACGTGAAGGGGGTTTCACCGGCCACCGCCCGGTCGTGGTTGCCCATCACTGTCGGGATGGGGACGGTTGGCCAGGGGCCCTCGGGGAGGGCGGCTGGCTCGCCCCGGATCGCGTCGACGCACTCGGCGTGCCACGGGTTGTACCCGACGACGTCGCCGGCACAGACGAGACGGTCGACGTCGGGCATCTCGGCGAGCACCTCCCGGAGGGCGACGCGGTTGCCGTGGATGTCGGAGATGACGCCAACCTTCATGCTGTGGTAATAACGTGTGAGGGGTCTTGAGTTTCAGCCATCGCTCGGGGGCTGAGTGAGAGGCCCACGGCGAGTTACGCTCCGTTGTATACCGAGAGGTCGAAATCGCCCGCTTCGCCCGCGACACCGGCCGAACAGACGGCGTGCTCGAACTCGTGGTCGTACACCTCACGGGCGGCCGACTCGGCGCTCTCGGCCGCGAGGTCGAAGGCCGTGGGGCTGTCTTCCTCGTAGGTCGCCACCAGCGTCGGCTCGGTGACCTCCTCGACCAGCAGAGCGTCTCGGCGGACGGTGCCGATGACCGCACCCGGCCCGTCGGTGGCGGTCGTCGGGTCCGCCGCGTCGACGCCGACGACACCCGCGATGCGGGGGGTGTCGTAGTCGTCTTTCTCGAAGTCAAGCGAGAGCAACACCTGGGCGAGTGCGTCCCGTGCGGGGTAGCCCAGTTCCAGTTTCTCCGCGATGGGGTCGACGTGTGAGCCGTTGCCGACCACGGCACCGCGGTCGGTGAGCCGGACCCCGTTGTAGGAGATATAGGGGTTGTCCGTCTCCGGGGCGTCCGGGGTCGGTTCGACGGTGACGGTGTCGTCTCGACGCACCGCCTGGCGGTTCGGGAACGAGCGCGAGGAGACACGGTAGGCGCCGACCGTGGGGCCGACGACGACGAAGCGTCCGACGTACATACAGGCCTCTCGCGCCCAGCGTGGCAAAGCCGTGTCGATGTCGCCCTGGCCCGAACGTTGAAATGCGATGGTGGGGCCACCCCTCGCCGTGGCGAGCGAGGAGGAGTGTATTCGGGCGCTTCGCGAGGCGGCCGACAGGTTGGGCGAATCGCCGACGAAGGTGGCATACGAGGAACTCGGACTGACGCCTGCCTCGGCGACCATCCAGCGCGTGATGGGTGGCTGGAACGAAGCGAAGGAGGCGGCCGGGCTGGCGACGAATCCGTCGACGGGGACCCGCGTCGAGCCGAAACCCGACGACGTCGAGTTACCCGAGGGGCTGGAGTGGGCGGAGTTGAGCCAGGACCAGCGCTGGCACTACAAGAATCGGGAGTGGAATCGGGAACGGACACTCGATAGACGCGAACGCCATCGAGCGTGGGTGTACGAACGGAAACGGCAGAGCGAGGGCTGTATCCGCTGTGGTGAGGGCGACCCAGCCTGTCTCGACTATCACCACCGTGATGACGTGGGCAAGCAGATGTCCATTTGTGAGATGGTCACGTACGGCTACTCGAAGGAGAAACTCCGCGCCGAGATGGACAAATGCGAGCTACTCTGTGCGAACTGCCACAGAAGGGAACACCACGAGGTGCCGGAGCACGTCGGGCAGCCGGACGGTGAAGTGGGGGATGTCGACGAATAACATAATCCACCCACTCCGCAACACTGAAATACGACACACTGGTATCTTGGTGTACACGCTGCCAACTCAGAACGGTGGCGAATATGTCAGAGTTCCATGGGGTAGCGGCCAATCCTGAAGCCTTCTGGGGGCTTCGACCCAGGTTCGAATCCTGGTGGAACTATTTCTGCGGCGAGCAAACTCGCGAGCCGCTGTCTCGTTGATTAGGGATTCGAAGCACGGCAGACGAGCGTAGCGAGTCTGCAGGCGGTTCGAATCCTGGTGGAACTATTCTTGTCGCGACCAACTCGGGAGCGACAGTATCGGAATTAGTGGATTCGAACCCTATCAGTCGCGCACAGCGAACGCAGTGAGCGAGCACGTCTGAGTCCGGTTCGAATCCAGGATGGACTATTCTTGTCGCGACCAACTCGGGAGCGGAACCAGTTCCCATCCCTCTGACAGCCACTGCCTTACTTGTCCCTCGCCGACCCACTACACCCATGCCACCAGCCCACGTCCTCGTCCCGCTGGACGGTTCGCCGCTGGCCGATGACGCGCTCGAACACGCCCTGGAGACGTTCGACTGCCGGGTCACGGTACTGGACGTCGTCGCGCCGCTGGACGCGGGGATGAGCGAGGGCGGCGTGCTGGAGCCGGGCGAGGACCGCCACGAAGCGGCGATAGAGAGGGCCGACCGGCTCGTCGCTCGCGCCCGCGAGCAGGCCGCCGCGGTCGACCAGCCCGTCGAGACGGCCGTGGAGACGGGCGACCCGGCCGATATCATCCTCGCGTACGTCGACGACCACGACATCGACCACGTGGTGATGGGCGGCCACGGCGGCCCGGCCAGTGGCCTCACGCGGCGGTTGCTCGGGACGGTCGCGATGGCCGTCGTGGGCGAGGCGCCGGTGACGGTGACGGTCGTGCGGTAGCGAACTCAGGCCAACACCAGCGCGAGCCCCCGGTAGAGCACGAAGCCGACGACGATAGAGGTGACGAGCGTGACGAGCCAGAAGCCGACGGTGACGCCGATTTTCCGCCGGGAGACGCCCGCCGACCCGCCGGCGAGCCCGCCGCCGATGACGCCGGAGATGATGATGTTGTTGAAAGAGATGGGGATGCCCAGCGCGATGGCGGCCTGAGCGATGATAAAGCCCGGGACCAGGGCGGCGATGGACCGGCGGACCCCGAGCTGGGCGTACTCCCGCGCTGTGGCCTGTAACAGCCGCGGTGCCCCCATCCACGCGCCGCCCAGGATTCCGAGAGCGCCAAGGCCCAGCAGGAGGATACTGGGCAGTCCGAGTTCTGTCCCGTAGAGATTTTCCAGTGGCCCGGTCGCCAGGCCGACCTGGCTCCCGCCGCTGGAGAAGGCCACGACGCTGCCAAGCACTACGAGAAAGGTCCTGATGCCCTCGTCGACCGACGCCTGTGTCTTCTTGCGGATGTAGGCGAAACTGCCCGCCGCGAACAGCAGCGTCGCGACGACGACCACGCCGGGCAGCGGGACGACCATGGCGGCGAAGCCGGCAAGCGAGTTCTGTGTCGCCCCCGGCGGGGACGGGAGGATGCTCAGCTGGACGTTGGCGACGATACCGCCGACGACGGCCGCCAGCAGCGGCACGCCCACGGTCTCGGGGATGTCGTCTCGGCGCAGGATGGTCGCGGTGAGGTAGGCCAGCCCACCGGAGACCGGCGGGACGAGCGCCCAGAAGGTGACGATGCGCTGGTAGGTGCCGAAGACGGGGGCACCGCCCAGCGAGAGCCCGACGCCGACCATCGCGCCGGTCGTCGCGAACGCGGCCGGGACGGGGTAGCCGCTGTAGATGCCAAAGCCCATGAAAAGCGTCGCCGTCAGCAGTCCGGCGGTCGCGGCCAGCGACGTTATCTGGACGCCGTCGATGAGGCCGGCGCCCACGGTCTCGGAGATAGCGCCGCCCTGGGCGAGCGCTCCCAGCGCGGCGAGGATACCGATGAGAAACGCCGCGCGCATCGTCGAGATGGCGTTGGCCCCGATAGCCGGGGCAAAGGGCGGTGAGTTGCTGTTGGCGCCCAGGGTCCAGGCTGTGACCAGCCCGGTCAGTGTCGCCACGACGACGAGCGCCCAGAAGAGGACGTCTGCCACTGGGTATCAGGCCTCCCAGCGTGCTGGCGCTGTCATTACCCGAGGTTGACACGCTGCGTGGATAAGCGTTCGCGACGGGCCGCGCGATACAGCGCTGGTTGCCGGTTCAGTACCCCAGCGATTCGCGGACGAGCACCAGCGTCGTGCGCCCCTCTTCGGCCTCCTGGCGGTAGATAAGCTGCTTGCCGATCATGCTCCCCTGGCCGTAGGCCTCCTGTGCACGGGCGTTCTCCAGTGGGTAGGCCACGTCCTCAAGGCGGTCCAGCGCGGCGTCTAAGTCCTCGACTATCTTGTTGGTGCCGGCGACGAGCAGGAGGTTCGCGGCGGCGAAGGGGTAGGCCCCGACGCGGCTACCGGAGGCGTCGGCGGCGACGAGTTCGCCGGTGGCGGCGATGGCGTTGACGCTGCCGACGAAGTAGTCGCTGGCCTGGGCCTCCCGGCGGGCGCGCAGGCGCTCGGCGTCGTCGTCGATGCCGTACACCTCCCCGTGGCGGTTCTCCCACTCGTGGTCGCCCTCCATCAGGTGGTCCATGAAGCCGATCTCTTCGAGGGTCGTGGAGTGGCCGTCCATCACGCCGGCGCCGGCGGGAATCTGCCCCGTAAGTTCGTCCAGCGCAGCGGTCGCGTCGTCGACGACGACCACGTCGAAGCCGCTCGCTTCGAGGTTCTCGACGGCGGCGTCGAGTTCGTCGTCGGTGGGATGGGTGTCCAGTGATTCGTCGTAGTCGACTGTCTCGGCGTAGCCGTCCTTGTTCGCCATAGGGAGTGGGTCGCGGCCGCCGGGGAAAAGCGCTCGCGGACACCGCCGTCACCGGGTAACACCGGGGTCACCACCATCCCAGGGGCGGGTCGGCGACCGTCATGGGCCGAACACTCATGTGTCACGGCGACCCACTCTCACTATCGAATGTCGCGCCGCTACGACCACGCACGGGTCAAGGAGTACTGGCAGCACGTCTGGGACCGGGAGGAGGTCTACGAGACGCCCGACGAGGTCACGAGTCCGACGTACGTCCTGGGGATGTTCCCCTACACCTCCGGCTCGTTGCATATGGGCCACATCCGGAACTACGCCATCACCGACGCCCACGCCCGCTACCGTCGGATGGCGGGCGACGACGTGCTCCATCCGATGGGGTGGGACGCCTTCGGCCTGCCCGCCGAGAACGCCGCCTACGAGCGCGACACGGACCCCGAATCGTGGACCCGCGCCTGTATCGAGCGGATGCGCGACGACCTGGCGGAGATGGGCTTTGGCTACGACTGGTCCCGCGAGATAACGACCTGCGACCCCGAGTACTACCAGTGGAACCAGTGGCTGTTCACCCGGTTTCTCGACGAGGGCCTCGTCGAGTACGACTCGGCGACGGTCAACTGGTGTCCGGATTGTGAGACCGTCCTCGCGGACGCGCAGGTCGAGACCAGCGTTGCGGCGGAGACGAAACGGGGAGACGGCGAAGCCGTCGACTACGAGGGGGCCACGCACGGCCACGCGGCCGGCGGCGTCTGCTGGCGCTGTGGCACGCCCGTCGAACAGCGGGACCTCGACCAGTGGTTCTTCACCATCACCGACTACGCCGACGAGCTCTACGACGGGCTGGACGACCTCGACGGGTGGCCCGAGGGCGTCAGGGACAGCCAGCGCAACTGGATTGGCCGCCAGGAGGGTGCCAGCGTCACGTTCGACGTGGGCGAGTACGGCGACGTGTCGGCCTTTACGACCCGGCTGGACACCGTCTACGGCGCGACCTATCTCGCGCTGGCGCCGGGACATGACCTCGTGGACGAACTGGCCGACGACGACCCGGACGTGGCGGCCTATCTCGAGGAAGTCGCACGCACCGACGACGCCGGCCTCTCCGGCGTCGAGACCGACCTGACCGCGACCCACCCCTTCACCGGTGAGTCGATTCCCGTCTACGTCGCCGCCTACGTGCTAGACGACGTTGGCACCGGCGCGGTGATGGGCGTGCCCGCCCACAACGACCGTGACCACGCCTTCGCCGACGAGCACGACCTCCCCGTCGAGCAGGTCGTCGAACCCGTCGACGGCAGCGGGACCGACCTGCCCGACGAGCCCTACACCGCGGACGGGATGCTGACCGAAAGCGGCGAGTACGACGGGCTCGCGAGTACGGCCGCCCGCGAGCGCCTGCTCGACCACGACGGGGTCGAGGAAGCGACGACCTACCGGCTGCGGGACTGGCTCATCTCCCGACAGCGCTACTGGGGGACGCCCATCCCCATCGTCCACTGCCCCCAGTGTGGGGCGGTCCCCGTCCCCGACGAGGACCTGCCGGTCGAACTGCCCGAGTACGTCCAGACGACGGGGAACCCCCTCGATGCGGCCGAGGAGTGGAAACAGACGACCTGCCCGGACTGTGGGGCCGACGCCACCCGCGAGACCGACACGATGGATACGTTCGTCGACTCCTCGTGGTACTTCCTGCGGTTCCTCAGTCCCCACTTCGAGGACGCCCCCTTCGACCAGGAGACCGCCGACGAGTGGCTCCCCGTCGACGTCTACGTCGGCGGCGAGGAACACGCCGTCTTGCATCTGCTCTACATCCGCTTTTTCACGCGGGCGCTCGCGGACCTGGGGCTGCTTTCCCGGCGCGAACCCGTCGAGCGGCTCATCAACCAGGGGACGGTGTTACACAGCGGCAAGAAGATGTCCAAATCGGCGGGCAACGCTGTTGCCCCCCACGAGTACGGCGCCGAGACCACGCGCCTGTTCGTCCTCTCGGCGGCCCACCCCGCCCAGGACTTCGAGTGGACGGTCAAGGACGTCTCGACGGCCTATGACTTCCAGCAGGACTGCTACGACCTGGTCGCCGACTTCGCCGACCAGCGGGACCGACGCCGCCGCTCGCAGGCGGCCGGGCCGGTCCGCACGGAGAGTGCGCCCCACGACGCCTATCTCGAACGCGAGATAGACCGCACCATCGCGGCCGTCACCGAGGAGTACGACCGCTTTCGCTTCCATCGGGTCGTCGGCGAGCTCCAGCGCTTTGCCCGCCTGCTGCGCCGGTACGCGAGCTACGAGCCGCCCTACCTGTTCGCCTACAGCCGCGGCCTGCGGGTGCTGACGCAACTGCTCGCGCCCATCGCCCCCTACCTGGCCGAGGAGCTGTGGCACCTGCTGGAGGAAGGCGGACTGGTCGCCGAGGCCGACTGGCCCGAACCCTTGCGTGACGTCTCGGACCACCGCATCGAGCGCCAGCTGGTCCGGACGACGCTTGCCGACGTCCGGGACATCACCGACGTCGTCGACATCGAAGACCCCGACCATATCGAGCTCGTCGTCGCCGCCGAGTGGAAGTACGAGGCCTACCGTATCGCCCAGCGGGCCGACCCAGAGGACGCCATCGTCGGCGAGATCATGAGCGACGAGGCGATGCAGGCCCACGGCGACGCCGCCGCCGACTACGCCGCGGACCTGGCCGACCGCTCGGCCGGACTTGAGCCCATCGTCGACGGCGAGCAAGAGCTAGAGGTGCTCCAGCAGGCCGTCTGGCTCTTCGAGGACGAGTTCGACGCCGAGGTGACCGTGCGGCGTGCGACCGAGGACGACGACATGGCCGAGAAGGCGAAGCCGAACAAGCCAGCGATTCACATCTCCTGACGCGACGCAGTCGTCCAAATTAGGGGTCAAATTATTTGTTTCGGGAACCCGGAGTCACGCATATGTCCCACGAGGTGGAGGATGAAACGACGGTGAACGATAGCTACTCGGTCACTGTCCCGGCGGCAGTTCGACGGGAGGCCGGTCTCGAAGCGGGCGACAAGATCCGATGGCACGTCGACGAGGACGGGACGCTGTCCGTACAGGTCGTCAAACAGCAGTACGGTGCGTTTTCCGAGCTAGAGCCCGTCGACACCGAGGAACCGACCGACGCGGCGTCAGACCACGACTTCATTGCCGGAGACTACTGATGGAGCGGGTGGTCGTTGATGCGAACGTGCTCATCGCTGCCCGCCTCTCGCGGGACCAGCATCACGAGCGGGGCGCTGCTATTTCTCGAGGCGTAGATACGGGGACACTCCCGACGGGGGTTATCCTGAGTGATGTCCTCGAAGAAGTCGTAAACTATCTCCAGGCCAGGGCCGGACATGAGACTGCGACAGAGACGCTCGATGCCCTCATCGAAAGCAGTGGCTTCGTCCTCACTCACACACCGAAATCGGATTTCGATGCCGGTCGCTCGCTGTTTCGCCGTCACGAGTCGCTCTCGCTAACTGACGCTGTCATCGTCGCTGCGATGCAGCGACTCGATATCGAGTATCTCTACAGTTTCGACGACGGCTTCGATGGCGTCGACGATATCACTCGTCTCACGACTGCTGACGACCCGTTCGAGTAGTGGACCGCTCCTGTTGTCGGCTCTGGTCCCGAACGGACAAAACCCCCAAATAGCCGGCCCGCGAGCGTTGGGGTATGACCGACCGCACGGCGGCCGTCACCCGGGAAACGGCCGAGACGGACATCGAGGTGACGCTGGACATCGACGGCGACGGCGACTCGACTATCGATACGGGCATCGGATTTTTCGACCACATGCTCGATTCCTTTGCGACCCACGGCCTGTTCGACCTCACGGTCCAGTGCGATGGCGACCTCGAAATCGACGACCACCACACTGTCGAGGACGTGGCAATCACGCTCGGGGAGGCGTTCACCGACGCCCTGGGAGAGAAGCGCGGTATCGTCCGCTTCGCCGACCGCAAGGTGCCCTTGGACGAGGCCGTCGCCAGCGTCGTCGTGGATATCTCCGGGCGCCCGTACTACGGCTTCGAGGGCGAGTTTTCCCAGGCCGAGGTCGGCGGGATGACCAGCCACATGGCGAAACACTTCGGGCGCTCGCTCGCCATGAACGCCGGGCTGACGCTGCACTGTGGCGTCTCCGGCGAGAACGCCCACCACGAGATAGAGGCGCTGTTTAAGGGACTGGCGCGGGCCTTAGACGACGCGACCCGCATCGACGAACGGCGCAGCGACGTGGCCAGCACGAAAGGCGAGCTGTAGGCTGTCTCACGGTGATGTCGACGGACGAGACGTGTGTTCGACGCGGCACCGAGTACTTCTGGCGCAGTGTCTCTTCGTCTCCGAGGTCCATGCCGGCACTGTCTACGACACCGACCGGCGCTCACCGAGCAGTTCGGGAGCTGTCCGTCGTATCGAACAGCGGGGACGCGGGCTCGTCGTCGCCACCGAACAGGACACGTTCGACTTCCAGTCCGGTCCCGAACCGGGGCGTCCCGCTATGTTCGGGTGACTGGCGCTGCAACGCGATAATTCTACCCTGAATAAAGAAAATTTATACTGATTGGAAAGCAGACCAAACCATGACACAGCAACAGTCGCGGCGGGCACTACTCACCGGGCTCGGGGGCGCCGGTGTCGGTGCGATGGCTGGTTGTCTCCGCCTGAGTGAGTCGGAGACAGGGGCCCCCACCGACCAGTCGACGGGAACCGAGACGAGCGAACAGACCGAGACGAGCGAACAGACCGAGACGAGCGAACAGACCGAGACGTCTGCCTGGGCCCGGTGGATTCCGTCCGACCCGGTCGTCTCGGGTACTGCGGAGACATTTGCGCTCGACGTACAGGGGGCGCGAGCGGAGTTCCCGCAGGCGGAGTACGAGCGTTACGAGATACAAAACATCGCCGACACGTTCGGTATCGAACAGTCGGACATCGACTATCTTGGCGGGACGGAACGGTCGGACGATTCCGGGCTCGTCTTTCTGACGGGGACGTTCGACCAGGACGAGATTCGTTCGAACCTCGGGGTCTCGGAGTCGGACACCGAGTCGTATCAGGGGTACACCGTCTACGATGGAGTCGCCTGGGGACCGGACGCTATCGTCACGAGCAACTACCAGACGGTGCTGGACACGCGATTCGGGGACACCCAGTCTATCGATGCAGCCGGGACGGGCTGGGAGACGCTGCTCTCGGTGGTCAGCTTTGGGACGCTCTCCGGTGTCCAGACCGGTTCGTTCGTCGACTCGCTGTCGGTCAGCGTCTCCCCAAGCGGGATCGCTATCAACGCGGCCAGCGGCGGCGGCGCCACCATCACGGCCCACCTGATGTTTGACTCCGAGAGCAGAGCTGCGGAGGTATTCGAAAACAACGAGGACGAGATACGGGCGGACGCACCCGACGCCGACCAGACTCTGGAGAGTCTCGAACAGCAGGGCAAGCGGATCGTGTTTACTGTCTCGTCTGACACCTTCGAGTTCTAGGACCCCAAGAGCGAAACGCACTGCTCACGATTGGTCTCCCATGTTCGACGAGATTATGGAGAAGTTCGAGGACTCCCCGGGCCAGCAGGCTGTCATCCGCCTGCTGCTCGAACGGGGGTTCTCGGTCAACGAGGAGGGGCGGGTGGTCTCGGGCGGCATCGAGATACCCAACACCGGCATCGCTCGTGAGGTCGGCGTCGACCGCCGGGTCGTCAACGCCACGACCGACGCCATCCTCGCCGACGACGAGCTGCGGCGCATCTTTCGGAATATCTCTGCCGTTCCCAGTTTGCTGGACCTCGCCCCGGTGCTCGATTTGACCGCCATCACCATCTCCGTGCGGGCGGCCGACGAGTCCGGCATCGTCTCGCGGGTGACGGGGGCCATCGCCGAGCGGGACATCTCCATCCGGCAGGTCCTCTCCGAGGACCCGGAGTTCACCGACGACCCCAGACTGTACGTCATCACCGACGAATCGCTTCCCGGCGAGCTCATCAACGAGCTGCGGGAGATGGCCTTCGTCCGGACTATCGAGCTGGCCTAAATGTCCCGCCCTGTCACCATCACCGTCGAAACACCCGACGGCGAGACCCGGGAACTGACCGCGCCCGAGGGGTCGATTCTCCGCGACGTCCTGCTGGATGCCGACCTGTCCCCGCACGGCCGCTACGCGCGGCGGCTCAACTGCGGCGGCAACGGGCTCTGTGCGACCTGTGGGGTCCGGCTGGCCGAGCCCCCGAGCCCGACCACTGGCACGACGACCTCGCCGACCGCTTTGGCTATCCCCGCCTGTCCTGCCAGCTCCGGGTTCGCGAGGGGGTGCGCGTACAGTTGCTCGACAAGC
This sequence comes from Haloarcula rara, assembly GCF_029338235.1. GTDB lineage: Archaea > Halobacteriota > Halobacteria > Halobacteriales > Haloarculaceae > Haloarcula > Haloarcula rara. The sequence continues at coordinate 1,427,976 of NZ_CP119785.1, read as the reverse complement.
GGGTGTGGGGCAGTCGGGAGACCGGTGGCGGCGCGGGGCCGACCCGGGACGAGCAACGGTAAGGGCTATTCGGCGGGCGCGACTACCGCCGGGCGTGGCAGACAGCTATCGGACCGTCGCCGAGCGGGCCGCCGCCAGCTTCGAGGTACAGGGCTCGGAGTTCATCGGCCACGTCGCGCCCGTCGAGACCGTCGACGCGGCCGAGGCGTTCGTCGAGGAGATTCGCGGGCAGTACGCCGACGCGACCCACAACGTGCCGGCCTACCGGGTCCGGGCCTCGCCGTTCCGTGAGTATTCGAGCGACGATGCCGAACCCAGCGGGAGCGCGGGCAAGCCGGCGCTGAACGTCCTCCAGCAACGGGACATCGAGAACGTCGTCGCCGTCGTCACCAGATACTATGGCGGGACGAACCTCGGTGTCGGCGGGCTGGCCCGCTCCTATTCGCGGGCGGTCAAGGAGGGGGTCGACGCCGCCGGCGTCGTCGAGTCGGTCCCCCACGAGCGCTTCGTCGTCACCGTCGAATACGACGACTCGGGTAGCGTGCGGAGCCTGCTCGAGTCCGCCGACGTGGAGTTCGAAGCGGCGTACGAGACCGACGTGACCTTCGCCGTCCGGGTGCCGACGGCCGAGGGCAGCGAGTTGCGGGACCGCGTCCGCAGCGCGACCAGCGGCCGGGCCGACATCGAGACCGACCGCTGACTGGGGCTAGCAGCGCCAGCGCCCAGATTTATTTCAGGTGGAGAAAAATACCACTGCTGTCTAGTGGTTTCCAGCGGAAAAGAGGGGGTTGACGATTCCGTCGCCCCCCGAGATATCCGTCATAGTCGGACCCACCTAAAAGCCGTTTCGACTCACGTCGTCCGGAACGCCCGGTCTCCGGCGTCGCCCAGCCCGGGATTGGTGTGGCCGACGAACTCACGTCGTCCGGAACGCCCGGTCTCCGGCGTCGCCCAGCCCCGGAACGATGAATCCCTCCTCGTTGAGTTCGTCGTCGATAGCGACGGTCAGCAGGTCGACGTCGGGGAACGCCTCCGAGACACGGACGATGCCGGGCGGCGCCGCCACCGCCGAGAGGACGACGAGGTTCTCGGGGTCGGCCCCCTGGTCGGTGATGTGTTCGAGGACCGCCGCCATGGTCGAGCCCGTCGCCAGCATCGGGTCGGCGACGATGACGGTGTCGTCGGGGTCGATGTCGGGCAGTTTCACGTAGTCGACGGAGATGGGGAACTGACCGTCCTCGTTCATCCCGGCCGACTCGTCCCGACTGGCCGAGATGACGCCCTGGCGGGCCCGGGGGAACGCCTTGAGTAACCCCTCGACGAAGGGGGTCGCGGCCCGGAGGACGTTGACGATGACCACATCGTCCAGCCCCGTCACGCGCTCGCCCATCGTCGTGGTCAGGGGCGTCTCTATCTCGACGTACTCGGTCTCCATGCGGCCGTCGATTATCTCGTAGCCACAGAGGTGGCCCAGCCGGACGAGCCCCTTCCGGAACTCGACCTGTTCGGTGTCCTTCTCGCGCAACCGTGAGAGCTCGTCCTTCGCGAGCGCGTGCGTGACCAGCGAGGCGTCACCGCGCCGTTCGAGTGCCATACGGTGGTCCTCGGCGGGTGGGGAGTAAACGCTGACGGGGACGGAGTCGAAAGCGTGCGGCGGCGGTGTGCCCGGTTCAGCAGTTTCGAGGCGGAGCCTCCGGCCTCAAGTCGTGCGGAACCGAAGGTTCCGCTGACCATCCGAACGGGCCTGCGGCCCGTGAGGAGAGAGCACGAGTTCGACCACTGGCGACGGGAGTACGAAAAGCGGCGGGCCTCACTCCAGCAATGCGGAAGCCGTCACGCTCACGAGAACATCCAGTCTGTTGGGAAAAAAGAGACGGGACGGTTCAAGATGATGCTCCACCGGATTGCCAACGGCATCATCGAAGAAGCCACCGAGAACGGTTGTACGGTCATCGCCTTCGAGGAGTTGACCGGCATCCGCGACCGCCTCTCGGGTGCCTCGTGGGGGCACGAGTGGGCCTTCGAGCGGTTGTACGAGTACGTCGAATACAAAGCCGAACTCCACGGCATCGACGTGGAGCAGGTTGACCCGGAGAATACGTCACGTCGTTGCTCACACTGTGGGTTCACGCACCCGGACAACCGCAAGGGCGAGGACTTCGGGTGTCTGAAATGCGGCTACGAGAACCACGCCGACTACAACGCCGCGAAGAATATTGGACTGCGGTATCTCCGCCGTAACCAAACTGGGGACGGCGGAGGCGCACCCGTAGGCGTGCGCTCGAATCGCGGGACGTCGAACGCGAACGGAGTGTATGAACCTCCTGCCGGGGATTCCGGCCAGAGCGGGAGTCCACGCGAAAGCCCCAGTGCAGACTCACAGTCTGCACGTCGTCAGACGAAGTCTGACGGAACCCTCAACGAAGCGAACGGCGAAGCCGTGAGCGAGTAGGGTGGGGTAGTTTACGCCGGCTGCTCGACGCCAAGCTCCTCGAGCAGCGTCCGGGCGGCCGCGGCCGAGGAGGGCGGACCCCGTGCCGTGACGAGGTCGCCGTCGACGGTGACACTGGTGTCTGCGTCGAGTTCGGCGTCCCACTCGCCCCCGGCGGCTTTCACCTCGTCCTCGACCCAGTAGGGGAGCTTGCGGCCGTCGGGCATCCGGTCGTTCTCGTCGACGATGCCCTCCTCCCACGCGTTGGGGAAGCCGGTGACCGAGCGCCCGTCGACGATTCTGTCGCCGTCGCTGCCCCAGGTGAACCCGAGAATCCCGACAGCGTGACAGACGACCATCGCCTTGCCGTCGTCGCCCTCGACCGCGTCCCGCAGCAGCGCCCGGGCGTGTCGGTCCTGGTTGACGTCCCACTCGGTCCCGTGGCCGCCCGGGAAGACGACGGCGTCGTAGTCGGCGGCGTCGACCTGCGCGATAGGCGTCGGGTCGTTCAGGCGCTCGTCGTTCTCGTGGACCGACAGACAGCGCTCGGCGGTCTCCTCGCCGACCTCCTCGGGGTCGACGGAGCGCTCGTCGATGACCGGCGGGCTGCCACTCGGTGTGGTGACCTCGATGTCGACGCCCGCGTCAGTGAGCGTGGTGAGCGGCTCGATACATTCCTCGCCCCAGTAGCCTTCCTCGCTGACTACGAATAGTGCAGTTGTCATCAGTACCGAATAGGCGAGCGAGACGGATAAACGGAACAACCGGCCGCCCCGTCGTGACACTCGTCAACACGCTCGCCGGCCGCCTGCCCGTCCGCCGGCGCCGCGGCGGAAACGCTTAACCACTCTCAGCGTCAACAGCCGAACACACGGTACCAACCGTCCGACTTTCTACAATGGCAGATATCGAAGAGAGCGTCTCAGGATTCAAGACACACGGCGGCTGGGTCGACGTTGTCGAGCACGGCGAGCGCATCACGCAGGCACTACAGGATGTGCTGGGCGACGAGGAGGTCGACGCGGATATCGACGACGCCGCCCTCGAGGAGTTCGACGACTGGCGACCCAAGACCCACGAACGGCTCGACGAGGACGTCAACGAGAAGACGGCCGAGCAGGCAAGCGTCGCCGAGGGCAAGGGCGAACAGGCCGGCAAGGAGCCCGACGAGGACCTCCAGAAAGCCGGCGAGAAACTTTCGGAGTCCTACGAGAACCTGGACGAACCCGACGAGGCAATCGACAAGTGGGGCGAGTCAGTCGATTACGTCGCTCGCGCGGCCGACTCGGCCGGACGGAAGGCCCTGCGCAAGGTCGAGGACACCGTCTACCGCAACGTGATGACACAGATCGCGCCCTACTACTTCGACAACCCGCTCGTGAGCGCGAACCTCCGCCGCATCGGCGACGAGGAGGACCCGGAGTACGTCTTCGAGGTCAACGTCAACGACGACGACCTGAAGGTCCGAGTTTCGAACCGGCTAGCCGACTTCGACTCCGACGTCGACCGCTGGCACGTCGACACCGAGAAGGTGACCGAGGCGGCCGAGGCCGCCGAGGGCGTCGACGCGGTCGAACCCGGCGAGGACGGCGACCCCAACACGAACTAGCGGCCTAGGTCCGCCCCCGAAACCGCTGTCGGAGCGCTGGCCCCGTCCACATGAGGGCGCCCGAGAGCACCAGCAGCGGGAAGAGAACGGTCTGGACGGCGAGGACGGCCGCCGGTGCCGTCCGCAGCGGCGAGTAGACGAACGCACCCAGCCCGACCGAAAGCAGGAGGTGCAGCGTCCGCTGTGTCGAGCGGCGTCCGAGCGGGCTCACGCCGACACACCCCCGGCCGGCATCTGTCGCCCAGTTACGCCACCGACTCCTCGCCCAGCAGGAACTGCCCCATCACCCGGGCGACGGCGCGGCGGATGGTCTCGCTGGCGGTCGACTTGTCCACGTCGAGGGTCTGGGCGACCTCGGCGAGGGTGGCGCCCCGCGGGACCTCGAAGTAGCCCAGCCGGAGCGCGGTGGTGGCCGACTCGCGCTGGCGTTCGGTCAGCAACGCCCCGTCGTCCGTCGCGTGGACGACCGAGAGCAGCTCGTACTCCTGCTCGCCCGCCTCGAGCGCGTCGCCGAAGGCCTCGAACTGCTCGCGTGTCGCGGTGAGGTCGAACTCCATGACGCCGTTCTGGACGACGATGGGGAACTCCGGCGGGAGCGAGGACGACCAGAGGAACTCGTAGAGGCGCTGCTCGCTGGCCTCGTACTGGGCGATGGCGCGCCCGTCGCCGCTCCAGAGGGGCTCGTACGCGGAGATGTCCGGATGGTTCCTGATGGCCGCGACCACCGGTTCGGGGTCGTCGGCCCGGACCTCGCCCAGTTCCAGTGCTCGGTCGCCCATGGGGACGCCGGTCAGCAGGCGCAGCGTCGCGTCCGGGAACCGCCCGGACACTGCCGTGACCCACATCCCCTCCTGCAGCGCCAGGCGGAAGCGCGCGCGTATCACGACGCGCTCCCCCGCTTTCGCTCTCTCGTGGCCATCGCTGTCGGCTGTTCGACCCGCCCTCGAATAAACGTCGGGCCGGTCGCCGTCGGGACGAGCGCCTCGCTGGGCTATCGGTCATGCTGTCTCCCTGTAGTACGCGACGGCCGCGTACAGTGAGCCGAGACAGACCGACGCGATGAGCGCGAGCAGGACGGTAAAGGCGAGATAGCCAAGCGTCGGGTCGGCGTATGGCAGTATCACGTCGCCCGGTGGCTCGATGGCCCAGGGGCTGACGTGTAAGTACGCCAGCATCGCCGTACTGAACGCGAAAAACCCAGCCCAGTACCGGTTGCCGGCCCGGCCCGACAGCGTCAGGGCGAGTCCGACGGCGATGAGCGGATAGATGGCGAGGCTGTACGTGAAGGCGTTGACGTGGCTCGTTATCGGCCAGCCGACGTGGTTACCCCTGACGATGTGGTCGACGTGGTGGGCCAGCCCCAGCAGCGTCGAGACGGCCATCGTCAGGTAGAGGCCACGCGAGACGGCGACGCTATCTGCCGTCCGGGTCGTCGAGTCGTCTGATTGCTGCATACTACCGGCGACGCCCGACAGGGAGTTGTGATTTTGACCAACATGTTGGGCACAGCTGCCGGCTCTGGCATGACACGTGTTTACATACCCCTCTACTTCGACTGGAGGTTCCACGGCGAATCGGCGTCCGGCGGTCGCGGCGATGCCGGAAACAGCCGCACCCGGCCCGTTCCCGTCAGTCGAACCCTGGCACCAGCGACCGCGGGAGGCGGTTCCTGATGCCGTCGACTGGCATGGCGTCGTCGAGCTACTGGCCGACCGCGGCGTCGACCGGTCCGTCGTCGTCCCGCCCGCGGGCACCCTGGCGGGGTTCGTCGAGCGCATCCACCCCGAGGCCGAGACGGTCACACTCGCCGCGCCGGCCTGCGCGGCCCGGCTGTGACCGCGCTTTTCGCTCGCTCACCGCACGTGTCGAACGGTAGGCTCATGGGGCGGAAGTGCAAACGCCGCTATAGATGGTAGCGACGAGTGTGATTGTGACGCTCATCGTAGCGTCGGCGGCGAGTCTGTTCATGGCGTGGGCAATAGGGGCCGGTTCGTCCGGCTCGACACCCTTTGCCCCGGCGGTCGGAGCCAACGCGATATCAGTGATGCGGGCGGGCTTTTTCGTCGGCATCCTCGGGCTGGCCGGCGCGGTGTTGCAGGGCGCGAACGTCACCGAGACCGTCGGTGGCGGTCTCGTGCTGTTCCCGGACGGCGGCGGTCTCTCGGCGATAGCGGCCATCGTCGCGCTCGTGACGGCGGCCCTGCTCGTCGCTATCGGTATCTTCACGGGCTACCCGATTGCGACGGCCTTCACCGTCACCGGTGCCGTCGTCGGCGTCGGGCTGGCGATGGGCGGCCAGCCGGCGACGGCCAAGTACATCGAGATTGTCTCCCTGTGGGTAGCTACTCCCTTCGTCGGCGGCGGTATCGCCTACGCGACAGCGTCGCTGCTGCGCCACGAGTCCGTGGCCGAAGACGTGAGCGTCCCGGTACTCGGGGGGTTGGTCGCCGCGCTGCTTGCGAACGTCCGCTTTGTCCTCCTGGCGCCCGGTTCCGACCAGGCCTCCGTCGCGCGGGCGGTCGGCCGGGCGCTCGGGACGCCGATACTGCCGACGATAGCTGCCGTCACCCTCCTTTCGGCGCTGGTCGGTGGCGGCCTGCTCTACCGGGACGTGCGCGCCGACCCCGCGGCCGGGCAACGGCACTTCCTGCTCGTGCTCGGCGGCCTGGTCGCCTTCTCGGCCGGCGGGAGCCAGGTCGGGCTCGCGCTGGGCCCGCTGCTCCCGCTGCTCGATTCCGGTCCGGCCGCGGTCATCCCGATTACGGGCGTGCTCCTCTTTGGCGGGCTCGGCCTGCTCATCGGCTCCTGGACCGGCGCGCCGCGGATGATAAAGGCCATCGCACAGGACTACTCGTCGCTTGGCCCCCGGCGCTCTATCGCCGCGCTCATCCCGAGTTTCATCATCGCGCAGTCGGCCGTCTTCTTCGGTCTCCCGGTCTCGTTCAACGAGATTATCGTCTCGGCTATCGTCGGTTCCGGCGCCGCCGCCGGCGACGGCGAAGTCAGTCGCGGCAAGATGGGCAAGACGGTGCTTGCGTGGCTCGGTTCGCTCGTGCTCGCCTTCGCGCTCTCGTACGGTGTCTTCTTCGCCGTCGACTCGCTGCTCTGAGGCTGGCTATCGCTACTGCTCTGGGGCTCACTTTGCACCACGGGTCACTCCGTTCCCCGTTCCGTTACGAGGACTTCTTTCGGTCTGGTCCTTGCTGCGCTCACCACATCGCTTTGTCGAGGTTCTTCCCTACGGTCAGAACCTCGCTATTCGACCTGCGCTTCCTCGGCCTCGTCTTCGTCGAGGTCGAGCTTGAGGATGCGGGCTTTCATGATGCGGGTGTTCTCGACCTGCTCGATGCGTATCTCGACGCCCTCGTAGGTGATGGTCTCGCCTTCCTCGACGAGTCGGCCGGCGCGGTTGAAGATGAAGCCGGCGATGGTCTCGAACTCCTCGCCCTCCGGTAGTTCGAGGTCCAGCGCCTCGTTGACCTCCTCGATGTTGACCTCGCCTTTGACGGTGACGGTGTCGTCGCCGATGTACTCGATGGGCTCTTCCTCCTCGCCTTCGAGTATCTCGCCGACGATCTCCTCGGTCAAATCCTCCATCGTCACGAGCCCCTCCGTCGTCCCGAACTCGTCGATGACGATGACCATGTGCAGGCGTTCGGCCCGCATCTCCGTCAGCAGGTCGTCGACGTTCTTGGACTCGGGGACGTGCAGGGTCGGCTCGATGAGCTCCTCGAGGACGATGTCGTCGGCGAACTTCTCGCCGTAGTCTAAGTCCCGGACCAGGTCGCGGATGTGGACGACGCCGATGACGTTGTCCAGGCTCCCCTCGTAGACGGGCAGCCGGGCGTGGCCGCTCTGGATAGCCGTCTCGAGGGCCTCGCGGACGGAGGCGTCCTTGGCGACGGCGGTCATGTCTAGTCGAGGGGTCATCACCTCCTTGGCGATGGTGTCGTTGAAACGCAGCGTGCGCTGGAGCATCTCGCGTTCCTCTTCGTCTAAGACTCCCTCGCGTTCGCCCGTCTCGATGATGTCCTGTATCTCCTCGCGGGTGACGTAGGAGGTCTCGATGGCCGAGCGGCCGCCGGTTATCTTGTTGACGATGCGGGTCAGGTAGTCGAAAAAGAGGATGAGCGGGAGCAGGACCTTCTCGGATGCTTTCAGCGGCTTCGCGATGCGAAGCGCCCACGACTCCGTGTTCTCGACGGCGTAGCTCTTGGGGGCGCTCTCGCCAAAGAGCAGGACGATAGCGGTGATGCCGAACGTCGCCGCCAGCACCGCCTGCCCTCGCGAGAGGTAAAAGCCCAGGAGTCCGGTCGCGATCGAGGACATCGCGATGTTGACGAGGTTGTTCCCGACGAGGATGGTCACGAGCAGGCGGTGCGGGTCGGCCTTGAGCTGCTGGAGGGTGCGCGACCCCGGCACGCCGTCTTCGACCAGTGCCTCGGTTCGGTGGGCCGGCAGCGAGAACATCGCGATCTCCGAGGAGGAGAAAAAGGCCGACAGGACGATGAGGAGGAGTATCGTGGCGATGCCGCCGACGAGGACGGCACTCTCGGGGACGGCGACGCCGACGACGTCGAACGTCTGGAGCGCCACCGCGGGCAACGTGACCGCCATGGGTAAGGCCATCAACAGTCCGAGTTGTCATCGCCGGGGATTAAGCCTTGTCGTCACCGATGGCGAAGCGCTTACCAGCGTCTCGCCCCTACTCGCGGCCGTATGAGCGAGCCAGCCATCACACTCTATCGACTGCAGGCCTGCCCGTTCTGTGAGCGGGTCGTCCGGATGCTCGACGACCTCGGCCTCGACTATCGGTCGCGATTCGTCGAACCGATGCACTCCGAACGTGACGTGGTCAAGCGACTCACCGGCAAGCGCACCGTCCCGGCTATCGTCGACGAGGAGACCGGCGTCACGATGAGCGAGAGCGCCAACATCGTCGCGTATCTGGAGCGGACGTATGGACAGGACGCCGGCGTCGACGCGGGGGCCGCCTGATGGTCGAGCTGGATTTCGACGTGGTGGAACTCGGGCCGGCCGACCACCCGGCGGTCGGCGAGACCGCACCCGACTTCACGCGACCCCTTGTCAACGAGGAGTACTGGGCGGACGTCTCGCTCGCCGAGGTCTGTGCCGACAGCGACGATCCTGTCGTCCTCATATTCCACGCCATGGACGGGGCGTTCCCGGCGACGTACCTCTGGAACGAGGTCCGGGACCGGGCGTGGCACGAGGGCGCCACCGTCGTCGGTCTCTCCATCTCGACGCCCTACGCGCACAAGGACCTGCTGGCCGAGCGGGGCATCGAGGGGCAGGCCCGGCTGTTCTCGGACCCGAAAAACGGCGTCGCCGAGGCCTACGGCATCGACATGGAACTCGACGGGATGGCGGGCGTCGCCGAGCCACGGCCCGCTATCTTCGTCCTCGATTCGGACCGCACCGTCGAGTACGCGTGGGTGGGCGAGGAGTGGCCCGCGTTCCCCGACTACGACGACGTCGAAGCACAGCTGTGAGCGACGAGTTCGAATCCGGAGACGCCATCGACGCGGCGACCGCGGCCATCCGCGACGGTGACCTAGTCATCTACCCCACCGAGACGGTGTACGGGCTGGCCGGGGACGCCACTGACCCGGACGCCGTCGAGCGGGTGTTCGAAGCCAAGGGCCGCTCGCGGGACAAACCGCTGTCGATGGCGGTCCCGGACGTAGGGACCGCGCTCGCGTACACCTGTCCCACGGAGCGCGAGGAGCGGTTCATGCGCGAGTTTCTCCCCGGCCCCGTCACGGTGGTCGTCGACCGCTGGGAGGCCCTCCCCGACGGTCTGACGGCCGGGAAACCGAAGGTCGGCATCCGGATTCCGGACCACCCCATCGCGCTCGCTCTCCTCGAGGCAGCCGGGGCCGTGACCGCGACCAGCGCGAACATCTCGGGGAATCCCAGTGCTACCGCCGCCGACGAGCTGGACGACATCACCGAGATGGCGGCCGTCGTCCTCGACGGCGGCGAGACCGGCGGGACCGGCTCGACGGTGGTGGACGTCGAGGCCGAGACGATTCACCGACGCGGCGCGAACGCCGACGCTGTCGAGCGCTGGCTCGACGAGTAATAATCGCGCGCCGGCGACGCGTCCGGCCCTACGTTTCGACCGGGACGGCCTCGTCCGACTCGATCCAGTCGCCCCCACCGTGCTCGCCGTAGACGAGCGTCCGCTCGCCCGCCCCGCGGTTGTACTGTGCCGAGTGGTAGCCGCCGAACGGTTCCCACTGCCACCCGCGGGACGTGTCGACAGCCGTCGAGTCGGCGAGTCTGGACGCTATGGACGCGGGCGAGGCGATGGCAGATAGCGGGACGGCCGTCACCGCGCCGGCCGCGGTCACGGTGACGCAGTAGCCCGCGTAGGGGAAGGCGACGTCCTGGCCGTCCTGGTCGTATTCGAGATAATCGGCCAGACACTCCGCGTCGACCGCGTCGTGGAGCGGCGGGAGCTCGAGCGGGTCGACGCCGGCGCTCCCGGCGACGGCGGTGACGACATCGGCCGCAAGAGAGGCGCTGTCGGGCGTTTCGTTCTCCGCTCGGTTCGTGGTGGGGTCCATGCTCTAGTAGAGGCTATGGTGGGGTGTAGTGTTTTGCGCCATTGATATCGCCACCGCCGTGGCGCGATACTCGCTGTCTCAGTGTGGCAGTCGTTCGCTCGGTGGCCCGGAGCGCTCCGATCACAGGAGCGAGCGAAGCGACCGCGTCCTGACGCCACACTGCTCGCGGTAGTCGCAGGGTCCGCACTTGGCGTCGTTGGCCGTTCTGGCCGGTGGGCCGTCGATGCTCTCTGCGACCCGCAGCGCTCGCCGGTACTGGCCGGCCCGTCGCGCCGTCACGCCGACCGACCGGACGACGCCGTAGGTCGGATACTCCGCGAAGGCCCGTTCGACCGGTCGTTCGCGCTCCCAGGACAGCGCCTTCGCGGCGGCGACCAGCCGGACGGATTGTGGCTCCCAGACGCCCTGTTCGGGCGGGCGCCCGGCGAAGACCAGCGACGGGACCGTCCCCTCGCCCGTCGCGACGAGTTTGTGAGCCATGCCGCGGGCGTCCTTGCCGGCGAGATAGACGTCCGTCTCGGCGGGGTCGGCCAGCCCGTCCCAGGCATCGAGTCGCTCACGGGCCCCCCGAAGCCGCTCGCGAACGGTCGCCGGGTCGGGTTCGATGGGTGCGGAAAGCAGCGCCGCGTCGTCGGTCAGCAGTCGCTCGTACTCGCAGGCGAGCCGGCGTATCCGCTCGATGTCCTCGGGGACCTCGGGCGGGCCGTCCCGCCGGCGGTAGTAGAGCTTTCGCGGGCAGTAGGCCGCTGTCTCGAGGTCGCGGAACGTGTGGTCGGCCATGGACCGGGCTGGTTCCGGTATCGGGCAAAAAGGTTCGGAGCGTCGCTACATCGAGACGTCGGCGTCCGAATCCAGCGAGTCGATGTCCTCGGTGGCCTCGTCCAGTCCCGTCTCCTGGACGCCGGCGGTCATGTGTGTGGCCAGTCCTGCCTCGGTCAGTGCGTCCTCGAACTCGCTGGTGAAGCGGTGGCTCACGCCCCGAGCGGCAGCCTGGGCCTCGACCACGCGTCGGTAGCGGGACGCGGTCTCGGCGTCGGTGTCGAACGCCGCGGCCAGCTCCTCGTCGGTCGCGTCTCCGCCGACGACGCGTTTCCGGAACGCGGTCACGTCGAAGTCGGCGTCGTCGTCGGTCTCCCGCAGGAGATGCAGGTCGAGCCGGGCTTCGACGACCGTCGACTCGTCCACACCGAGTTCCTCGGCAAGCGCCGCGTCCTCGTGGCCCGCGTAGAACCCCCGGACCAGCCCTACCAGTGCCGGGTCGTCCAGGGCCGTCCGGAAGTCGTACCGCTCGCGCATCCGCGCGACGGTCTCGCCCAGCCGCTCCTCGACCGTCGCCTCGTCGGTATCGGTCAGCGACCCCCGCCCGGCCGCCTGTGACTCCGTCACCGACGCCTCGTCGGAGACGTCCATGAAGATGTCTCGGAGCTGTTCGGTTTTCTCGTCCATCCAACCCCGAGGCTACCACGTCGACGTATATAGCTGTTTGGTGGCCCGGCGAGGGTCCGTCTCGGAAAATATTGTCTTTCTGGACTAACGACCGACTCAGCGTCAATATTCACCACTACCCGTCTGCAGACACTTTTTCTAAGGTATGGGGTAGTCAACAGAAGCGCAAAGGTAATCTATCACGTCACTAATGCAGTAGTCATGACCGAGAGGACCTTCACGAGACGGACGATGTTACGGCGGAGTCTGGCGACGGCTGGCGCCGGGGCGCTGGTCGGTGCCGCCGGCTGTTCGAGCATCCCGAATCCGCTGGGTGGTAACACGCCGTACGCGAACTGGCTCCCGGTTCCAGACGACATCAGTGACGACGACCACTACAGCTTCACCTACCTCAACCTGGACGATATCGAGTCCAACGAGGACGAACTGGACGACGAGAGCTTCGACACCTCGAACTTCGAGGGGACCTGGGCCCCCGTAGATATCGACTGGGAGGACGTTTCGGGGGTGACGACCATCGGAATCGGCGGATTCTTGGGACTCGGTGGACTCATCGTCGAAGCGGAGTTCGACCGGGACGACGCTATCTCGGACCTGGAAGACGAGGATTTCGAGGAGGACAGCGAACACGAGGGGTACACTCTCATGCTCGGTCCGGAGGAGTCACAGGCGTACGCCGTCGGTGACGGGGCCCTCGTGTCGGCACCTGCGTCGGAGGGTGACACAGGGACCGTCGAAGCTATCGTCGACGCAAAGACCGGAAACGGCGACCGCTACGGCGACGAAAACGACGACATGGGAGAGCTCATCGACGCGCTCGGTGGCGGAACGATAATCGACGGGCGAACCATGGACGAACCGGACGAGGCCGAGCCGGCCGAGGGGACCTTCGACGCGATGGTTGCCAGCGGGCAGCGGGCGAAGATTAACGGGGAGAGCACCGACCTGAAGCACGTCGTCGTCTACGAGAGCGAAGACGACGTCGACACGGACGACCTAGAGGAGTGGGTCACTGAGAACGACGGTGACGACGGACAGTTCGAAAACCTCGAGGACATCAGCTACGATAGCAACGGTCGGAAAGGCATCATCACCGGAACGGGCGACACCGACGAGCTATAGCTCGCTGGCCTCGTCGCCGTATCACAAACATCAATTGCCTCGCAGTTTTCTCAGTGCCTATGTCCGGCGGCAATCTGACGAGGCGCGCCCTGCTCGCCCGGAGCGGAGTCGCCGCTGGCGCCGTGGTGGGGACCGCCGGCTGTTCGAGCCTGTTCGGGTCCGACAGCGACGATACGACCGTGTTCACCCAGTGGCTGCCGGCGCCGGCCGCCCTGAACAACGCCGACCACTACCGGTTTGACTACTACGACGTGGCAACGCTCGCGGCCAATCGGGACAGCCTCGGGGGCGAGCCCACTGTCTTCGAGCAGACGTGGCAGCCGGTCGGGCTGGGCTGGGCCGACGCGACGGCCGTCGTCACCGTCGACTCGGTCGACGTCGTCACCGGCGAGTTCGACCGCGAGGCCGCCGTCTCGGACTTGCGCGGGGAGGGGTACGACCGCGCCGGCGAGTACAAGGGGTACGTCCGCTATCGCAACCCCGAGACGGGGCGGGTCTTCGCGGTTACCGACGGCACGATGCTCGTCTCGGCGGTGGACCGGTACGCCCCCGACGCGGTCGACCCGAGCGACCGCCTCCAGACGGTGGTCGACGCTCGGACCGGCGACGTCGACCGGTACGCCGAGGCGAGCGAGGACATGGGCGCACTCGTCGAGGCGCTGGGGGCGGGCACGCTGGTCCGCGGGACGGCGATGGACGACCCCGACGCGGCCGCGGCCAGGAGCGGCCGATTCGAGAACCTGGTCGCCGAGGGCGCACGGAGTGTCCTCGACGGCGGGACTGTCGAGGAGACGTGGGTCTACCTCTACGACCGCCCGCGTGACGTGGACACGGCGACGCTCGAACGGTACGTCGAGGAAAACGATGACCGCTCCGGGGGCGTGGACGCGCAGTTCGCGGCGGTCGAGGACATCTCCTACACACAGGAAGGGCGCAAGGGTATCATCACCGGGACGCGGGATGCCGCCGAGTACTACGACTAGAGCAGTTCGAGCACGCCCATCGCGGTCCCTGCGAGTACCAGTTCGAACGAGAGGGTTCCCAGCGCCGAGAGTGCGACGAATCGGCGGGTCGTCATGCCCGCCACCCCCGCGGGCACGGTCAACATACCGCGAGTGAAAAGCAGTGTGTTGCTCACCGGGACGGCCAGGACGCCGTACCTGTCGAAGGCCTCGCCGAAGCGGTCCAGCCGCGCCTCTTCGACCCGAAACCACGGCCGTTCGAGCAGCCACTCCCGGCCGCCTCGCTTGGCCAGCAGGAACAGCGTCGTCTGCCCGACGGTGGCGCCGACGACGGCCACCGCCAGGATAGCGCCGACTGTCGGGACGTGGTACCCCTCGGCTCGCCCGGCTAACACTGTGACCGCCGCCGGGACGAGCGCCTCGCTGGGGGCGAAGTAGAGTAACATCGCTCCTTCGAGGACGAATACGAACAGGAGCGCCACCAGTCCGTACCGCCGAAGCAGCGACTGGGCGTAGCTGGTGTCGCCGAAGACGTACAGCGCGATGCCCGCGACGCCGAGTACGGCAAAGAGCCCGGCGACGACCAGGAGCCCGTAGTCCTCGACGAACACGCTGACCGGACTGCGGCTCGTGGCGGGTGCCATCGTCCCAAACATATCCTGACGGCGACATATTACTTGCGCTCCGGACAGCGGTGGGTTCATGGCCCTCAGGGTCACAGAGTCGGATATGGATATGACACGTCGCCCGCGCCGGCTCCGGACCGACGGCGTGCGGCCCCTGGTGCGTGAGACCGAGGTATCGGCGTCGGACCTTATCGCCCCGGTGTTCGTCGACGCGACGACCGACGAGCGGGTCCCGATAGAGACGATGCCGGGCCACGAGCGGGTGCCGGTCGAGCAGGCCGTCGCCCGCGTCGAGGAAGTGCTCGAAACCGGTGTGGAGGCCGTCATGGTCTTCGGTATCCCCGAATCGAAAGACGAGCGGGGCTCGCGGGCCTGGGCCGAGGACGGCGTCGTCCAGGAGGCGGTCCGGCGTATCGCCGAGGCGACCGACGCCTACGTCATCACGGACGTCTGTCTCTGTGAGTACACGAGTCACGGCCACTGTGGCCTCCTGGAGGACCACGCACAGGTTGACCCCGACCTCACCGTCCGCAACGACGAGACGCTCGACTTGCTCGGGAAGATTGCGGTGAGCCACGCACGCGCGGGAGCGGATATGGTCGCGCCCTCCGGGATGATAGACGGGATGGTCGCCGCGTTACGGGCGGCACTGGACGCCGACGGCCACAGCCAGGTGCCCATCATGAGCTACGCGGCCAAGTTCGAGTCGGCCTTTTACGGCCCCTTCCGGGACGCCGCCGACGGCGCGCCCGCCTTCGGCGACCGACGGCACTACCAGATGGACCCCGCTAACGCCCGCGAGGCCCGCCGCGAGGTCGAACTCGACGTGGAACAGGGCGCGGACGTGCTGATGGTCAAACCCGCCCTGCCGTATCTGGATGTCGTCGCGCAGGTCCGCGAGGACTACGACCACCCGGTCGCCGCCTACAACGTCTCCGGGGAGTACGCAATGTTACACGCCGCCGCCGACAAGGGGTGGCTCCAGCTCGAGGCGGTGGCCTACGAGTCCCTGCTCTCCATCAAACGGGCCGGGGCCGACCTCGTCCTCACGTACTTCGCCGAGGACATCGCCGACCGGCTGTAACGCTACTGTCCGGTCGAGACCGATTCCAGCTCCCCGACACCATCGGGCACGAGCGGAGCGCAACAGTCGACGGACGGGAGCCACAGCTCGATGACGGTCCACCCGCCGACCCGTTCGTACTGACACTCGCCGCCAGCGGATTCCGCGACCCAGCGGGCAAGCCAGAGCCCGAGGCCGGAGCCGTGTTTGAGGCTGGTGATGTCCTCGTCCTCGAAGACGGCCGCACGCTCCATTGGTGCGATTCCCGGGCCATCGTCGGCGACGCGGATGGATGTCTCGTTGCCCTCGTTGTCGACGGTGACGCGGATATCGGTCCCGGCCGGGGTGTGGACGACGGCGTTTTCCACGAGATTGTCGACCGCGTCGTACACCGCAGTGCCGCCGGTCACCGGTGCCGAATCGGGGACGTCCGTCTCGATCCCCTGCTCGGGGTACGTCGCCACGACTGACCGGACCAGCTCTGCCGCGTCGACGTCCTGGTCGCTGTCGCTGTCGAGTGCGACCTCGAGGGCTCGGGCCTGTTCGCTGACGGAGCTGAGACGGTCGGTGGTCGAAAGAATCCGTTCGGCGGCCTGGCGCTGTTCCGGCCCATCGGCTATCTTGCGGATATGGTCGGCCATCCCGGCGACCACCGTCAGCTCGTTTCGAAGGTTGTGTCGCAACACGCGATGGAGCACCTGTAGTCGCCGGCGAAGCTGCCTGTCGTCGGTCACGTCAGTGTAGATGGCGAACCCACAGCGCCGGTTGTCCGCCGTCTGGTACGACAGCCCGCGATAGAGGAAGGCCCGCTTCCCGTCGACCGTCTTTCGGGTAATCATCGCCTGGTTGGTCTCGCCAGCCGCAGTCCGCCGGTCGTAGTTGGCCGCCTCTTCGGCGTCTTCCTCCGGGACGATGAAATCGTTGAGCGATTCGCCGTTGACCTCGTCTTTGTCGTAGCCGAACGTCTCCACGAACGCGGTGTTGACCGCCCGAACGACCGGCTCCATATCGACGATCTCGAACGAGACAATCGCGTCGGTCGACTGTTGGAACAGGTGTCGGTACCGCCCGTCGACGTCCGGCTGTTTCCGGACTGTTCCGATGACCCGCTGGCTCCCCGTGGCTGCGAACTCGACAGTTGCGGGGACGGAATCGCACTGTTTCACGAGCGTGAGATAACGGCGGCGTGACACCCCCGCCCTGGCCGTCTGGAGCTCCGAGATGACGGCGGCGATACCACTGCTGTCCTCCGTCTCAAGCACCGTATCGACCGGCCTCCCGGCGAGTGCGCCGGGCGTCGTATTCAGTCGGGACGCGAACCCCTCCGTGGCAAACGAGATTCGAGAGTCCCCATCGACGGCGAACATCACTGGCTCCCGACTCGGAGGAACGGCGGGTTCGAGAGGGTCGTGACGGGCCGTCGCTCCCCGTCTGCGCCGAACGTCGCCGTGGCGAGTTCGACGTACGCTCGGCCGTCCTCCCGCCGGAGCGAGACAACCGTGTCCGCCGAACCGCCGTAGAACGCGGCTAGCGTCTCGGGGACCGGATCGTCCGCGATGACGTTCAGCACCGTATCGTCCGGCTTGAACACGCCGCTGTCGTTCTCGTACCGGGCCTCCCGGGCCGCCTGCTCGCCGATGGTGGCGACTTCCCCCTCGATGTTTCCGACCACGAGTAGCGGGTCGTCGCGCCGGCTGACGGTCGTTTCGTTGACCACGCCCAGCGAACTGCTGCCGAGGTCGAAGACGTTGTATCGGTCGGCCCAACTGTCGAACGCGTCGAGGATGAACAGTCGGTCCTCCGCGAGGGCGTCGTCGAGCGTCCCGCCCGTCGACGCGATGGCCGCGGCGAGGGTCGTTCGGTCGAGCGTCGGCGTCGGCGTCAGCGACACCGCCGTTCCGGCGGCGAGCGCCGTCGCACAGAGCTGGGCCAGCGCTCCGTCGACCGGGGTCTCCGGGTCGTACCGGACGACTGCCTGTCCGCCGACGACGAACCCGCCGTCACAGAGCTCGTCGAACCCCGGTACCCCGCTCTCGAGCGTCGGCTCGTCGGCCATCGCCGAGCGCCGGTCGGCGTCGACGGCGGCCAGCACGTCGTCGATTTCCCCGAGCATATTCGTCTGTTCTGAGCGGGCGTCTCGAATCGATGCGAGGTCGTCGTCGATGGCCGTCGCACGGTCGGCAAGCGTCTCACACCGCTGTGCGATGGCCTCGCTCGTACTGGCCTGTTCGTCGGTCGCTTTCGAGACCGAACTGACGCCCTCGGCGGTTTCGGTAACCGTCTCCGCGACCGCGTCGAGACTCGCCATGGCCTCCGATACCTGTTCGGCCCCGTTGTCGATCTCTAGGGCAGCCGATTCGAGCTGTTCGACCGTTTCGTCCGTCGCCTCCCGGACCGCATCCAGCGCGGCATCGATGTCGTCCGCCTGCTCCTGTGACTCGGCGGCGAGCTGTTTGATTTCGTCGGCGACGACGGCGAACCCGTCGGCGTCAGTGTCGCTGCGGGCAGCCTCGATGGAGGCGTTCAGCGCGAGCATGTTCGTCTGGTCCGCGATGCGGTCGATTCCGGCCAGTGCATCGGCGATGCGGTCGATCCGCTCTCGGAGCGCGTCGACCTCCTCGGCGACGACCTGACTGACTTCCCGGACGTCGCCCATCGTCTCCATCGCATCCTGTGCGGCCGCACGGCCCTCTGCGGCCTCGGCGCTTGCCCGCTCGCTCTGTTCGCTGACTTCGTTGGTGGTGGCAGCGATCTCTTCGATCGTCGCCGAGAGCGTCGATATCTCTTCGACGACCCACTGTGCGTCGGCCGCCTGCTCGCTCGCACGGTCGTCGATTGCAGCGAGTTCGTCGTCGACCGTCGCGGAGGTGGTCTGAATCACGTCGAGAGCGCCCTGCGCGTTCGCGACCGTGCGGTCTCCGGTGGCTGCTTCGGCGGACTGTCGGAGGCTGTCACGCATTCCCGCAACTTTCCTCCGAAGTCCGACCCTGTTCAATTAACAGCTGTCGACGACAACACAACGCGCGTCCATATACTCTCGTCATTGTACGGAATATTCAATTACGCCGAGAATTATAATACTAATGGGTGATAACGGTCCAGTTTATTGACTGTATACGGCCTATTCCGGGACAAACTTGGTAATATCTAGCAAAAATTTGTTTACGGACGTTCAATCGCCCAGCTAATTAGCGACTGAAATCTTGACAGATGCCAAATTTATCTGCAACGGACATCCCACTTCACGCACGCGACCCTCGTCATGCTGGACCGGCTCGGTGCGCTCGAACGTGTCCCGTACCACAACCGGCCTGCCGGTCAAGTGACAGTAGTCTCTCACGGCTCCGGCATCTCGTCGCTGGTGGGGCGGCTGGGCACAGCTTTCGATGCCGCGTCAGTATCAGACGGGCCGGTGCCGACCGTATCCTCGCGTATTTCGCCGAGGATATCGCCGACCGACACTGACCGAACGTAAATTTTTAGCCGGGGTTATCTTTCGAACTGACAGTCTCGCCACCGTCGCCCGGCCACCGAATCGCCGATTGTGAGATTGATGCCCGCTCGTGACCGTTTGTCGACCGTTCTCCGCCTGTGTACTGGGTCAGATAGTCTCGGGGCCGGCGCGCGCAAGCAAAACACCCCGCTGTGGCCTCGAAGCGGCGAAATCGGGGTTTACGAACGTCCAAAATCTCAGTAGACAGATGCCGAGTTTCTTGACGGAGAACAACCTTAAATCCATTATATCATGCAATACTATGGACGTTCGTATGCTTAAATCGCGTACTATCTGATTTCGTAAAGCCAATCTTTATGTACTGGTCTTGCCAGAGATTTCTCCGTGAACGACTTGACGAAGTTGGCGCTCGCGCCGATAAAGTTGGACGTTCAAACGCAATAATCAGACAGAAATCATGGTACTCGAACCACTCCAAGCAAGCGACCTCGAAACGATAGTCACGGGAGTAAACCTCCTGTGGGTCCTAGTCGTAACGTTCCTGATCTTCTTCATGCACGCCGGCTTCGCCATGCTCGAGGCGGGGCAGGTGCGCTCGAAGAACGTCGCGAACCAGCTCACGAAGAACCTGCTCACCTGGTCGGTCGGGGTGACGGTGTTCTTCCTCATCGGCGCCGGGTTCTCGTCACTGGTCGGCGGTGGCGGCTTCGTCCCGGCGTTCGAGACCTCTGACCCCAACAGCTGGGTCAGCTGGCTGTTCGGCGCCGTCTTCGCGATGACGGCGGCGACCATCGTCTCCGGGGCCGTCGCCGGCCGCGCGAAACTCCGCGCCTACGTGACCTACACGTTCCTGCTGGCCGCGGTCATCTACCCGTTCGTGACGGGCATCACGTGGTCCGGCGCGTACATCAGCTTCGGCGGCGAGGCGTTCCACGACTTCGCCGGCGGGATGATCGTCCACGGCATGGGCGGCATCGCCGGCCTCACCGCCGCCTACGTCCTCGGTCCGCGCATGGGCCGGTACAACGAGGACGGGAGCGCGAACGTCATCCCCGGTCACTCGCTGACCTTCGCCGTGCTCGGGACGCTCATCCTCGCGTTCGGCTGGTACGGGTTCAACGTCGGCACCGCCGCGACGGTGTTCGCCCTCGAGGACGGTGCGCTCTCGCTCGGTGCGTTCTCCTACGTCGGTCGCGTCGCGATGACGACGACCATCGCGATGGCCTGCGGTGCCATCGGCGCCGCGGCCGTCGCCTGGGCCAAGACCGGCAAGGTCGACACCCTCTACGTGGCCAACGGGCTGCTGGCCGGCCTGGTCGGCATCACCGCGATTCCGGACACCACCACCTGGTGGGGCGCGTTCCTCGTCGGTGGCCTCGCGGGCGCTCAGCTGCCCATCGTCTTCAGCTTCATCGAGAAGCGCCTGAAGATCGACGACGTCTGTGCCGTCTTCCCGGTCCACGGGAGCGCCGGTGTGCTCGGGACGCTGATGTTCCCGTTCGTCGCCGTGCCCGGCACCGTCGACTCCATCGCGAACGCGTTCGTCGCACAGCTCATCGGCGTCACGGCCATCGCGGCGTGGACGATTGTCGCGACCGGTGCGGTCTGGGCCGTGCTCAAGGCCATCGGTCAGGCCCGCGTCACGCCCGAACACGAACAGGAAGGTCTCGACGTCAGCGAACACGGCGTCGAGACCTACCCCGAGTTCGGCTCGGGTGAGAGCGTCGTGGCAGACGGTGGTATCATGACCGAAGACGTGCGAACTGACGGAGGTTCCAAAGATGACTGACGAAACTGACATCAAGATGATCGTTGCAATGGTCCGTCCAGACAAACTCGGCGACGTGAAACAGTCGCTCGCGGAAGTCGGCGCGCCCTCGCTGACAGTGACGAACGTCTCCGGCCGCGGCTCACAGCCCGCGAAGAAAGGGCAGTGGCGCGGCGAGGAGTACGTCGTCGACCTCCACCAGAAGGTCAAAATCGAGACGGTCGTCGCGGACATCCCCGCCGAGGACGTGGTCGAAGCCATCGCCGAGGGCGCCCACACGGGCGAGAAGGGCGACGGCAAGATCTTCGTCCTCCCGGTCGACGACGCCTACCAGGTCCGAACAGGCAAGACCGGTCCCGAGGCCGTCTGAGCGGCGGGCGATGGTCGACGATATCGACAGACAGGTGGTGAACGCCCTACTCCGCGACGGGCGGGCGAGTGCCCGCGATGTCGCCGCCGAGACCGGCGTCGCCGCGACGACCGTGTCGCGACGGATGGACCAGCTGGTCGAGACCGGCGTCATCGAGGAGTACACCGCTCGCGTCGACTACGAGGCACTGGGGTACGACGTGACTGCCGTCTTCCAGCTGTCGGTCGATGGCAGCGGGCTCGAGACGGTGACAGAGCGGCTCCGCGACCTTGACAACATGGTCGCGGTGTACGAGGTGACCGGCAGCCACGACATCGTCGCCGTTGGGAAGTTCCGTGACACCGAAGAGATGAACGCACACATCAAGGAACTGCTGACCGACCCTGATATCCGCTCCGCAGCCACCTCCGTCGTGCTGAATACGGTCCGCGAACACGAACAGTTCCCGGTCGACGACACCGGCGAGTAAACTACCGCTGCGGCTGCATTGCCGCAGCGTCGCACTACCGACGCGGCACACAGCCGCGTCGTGTGACACACCTGCGCGGCTGTACTGCCGCGCAGGGTGGACACACGGTCTCCGTGTGTTCTCCGTTCTCCGACACCGACGAGCGACAGCCACAGGAACCACTTCTGATAGTGGCGACGGTGCCATTAAGCCGGTCCACTCGTTCGATGGGGTATGGGCCTGCAAGTCGACGTGCGAAAGCTCGACCTCTTCAACCAGATGGCAAAGGAGGGGTCGGGGACCGTCGCGGACCACCTCGGACAGCTCACGGGGCTTTCCGCGTCGGTCCACACGTCTCAGATTAACTTCCTCGATATCGACGACGTCACGACACACATCGGCGACGAGCGGCAGGTCGGCATCTACGTCGAGCTGAACGAACCGCCCTACGGCTACGTCCTGTTCATGCTCGACCCGGCCGACAGCAAGCGACTCGCCGGCGCGATGATGGGCGGGATGGGTGGGGGCGGCGACGACGAGGGCTTTTCGGAGATGGAGCGCTCCGCGATGCAGGAGATCGGCAACATCATGACCTCCGCCTTCATCGACGGCTGGGCGAACGTGCTGGACACGACCATCGACATGGGGACGCCGAACTTCGTGCTCGGTCCGGCCGCAAACATCATCGAGAAGATGGGCGGCTGGCCCGACTCGGAACTCGTCTTCGTCATCGATTCACAGATTACCGTCGAGGACGGCGACCTGGGGATGACGGTCTACACCTTTCCAGAGCTGGCGGACCTGGTCGCCCTCATCCAGGGTATCGACCTCGACACCGACGTCGAAGCCGACACGCAGGCCGACGACCTGGTGTAAGTGTCCGGTCTGGGAACGTACTGCCGGTGTATCAATCGCTTCCCGTTACGGCCAGCACCCACACCAGTCGCGTTCGGCGGTCGAAACAGAAGTACGTCCGGTTCCAGACGCTTATATTTTGGAACCAGTCACACCACCCCTCGTCGGTGAACGCCACGGTGAACTCCCCGTATCGCTCGCCGAAGACGGCTTCGACGAACCGCTCGGCGAGCCGTTTGGCGTCCTTTCGGTCCCCGTAGGATTCAGGAACGTGCTCGTAACCGGGTACGGTCTCGTCGATGTCCTGAAACGGCGGCTCTAGGAAACTGTAGTACGCCCCGCCGGCAACGAGATTTTCCGTGAGGTAGCCATCAAGCGTGTACGACGGGTAGTGCTCCCACTCGATATCGTCGAACGCCTCGTGCTTGCGGTCGGCTGAGAGTTCCAGTTCCGGGAGCGTCTCGGCAAGCGCCGCCGAAGAGAGGACGCGACGACGGAGCAGTCGACTGGAGCCCCGTGAGAGGGCCCAGTCGAATCGCTCGTCCGGCAAGACACGCACTGCTCCGAGATGGGCGCCCCCGTTGACGTGGATATCGTCGAGAATCGTTTCGAGTTCCAGAGCGGCATCGGGCACGACGGCGCTGGTCGGGACACCGAGCGGGAGTTCGTCGCAGATAGCCTCGCGTTTGTCATACGGGACTTTTTCGCCGGGCAGCGGGTCCAGCAGCGAGTTGGCTGTATCGAACTCCTCGGTCATACGAAATCCATCACTGTAACGGTACAAAAATGCCCGTCAGGAAGAGGCACGTATCGGAACGATGCCCATACTGCCGGCTGTACCAAACGCACGCCACCGAGAATAGCTGTACGAACGTACAGCCGCGTATCACTCGCAGAAAGCGAGCCGACGGCACAGGTGGACACGAGCGGTGCCGTCCTCAGAAATCGGAGATATCTGATGGGTGGTTCGAGAGACGCCGGTGGCGTCTCTCGTCATCTGCTCACGGGCGGCAGAGCCGCCCGTTCGCAGGTTCGTGGGACCGTTGGTCCCACGCTCATCACGAAAGGCGCTAAGCGCCTTTCGAACGACTTCGCTCTACCGAACGTCGGGGTTCCGGCTTCGGACCGGTGGCCGCACTGACAAGCCGCGGTGGCCCGTCTACTCGATGAGCTCCGGCGCGGCGTCGTAGGCCACCTCCTGGACGTGCTCTGGCTCCGTCTCGGGCGGTTCAGGCTCGTGCATGGTCAGTCGTCCGCAGAGATGGGCTGGCCGTCGGCGTCAGTCGGGGCCGGGCTCTCGCCGTCCTCGAAGGGGTACCACGACTGTTTGGCGTCGTTGAGGCAGGGGTCCTCGTACCCCTCGACCTCTTCGGGCTCGGCGAGTTCGACGAGGGTCTCGTGGCCGGTGGCGGCGACCCAGTCGCTGAAGGTCTGGCCCTCCGAGCGCAGCGCCGCGTAGGCCTCGGCGATGTTGCGAATCATGCCGGGCACCTCGTCCGCCGGGACGCGCTGGCGGACCCACTCGGTGAACTCCGCCTCCTCGCCCATGCCGCCGCCGACACCGACGTCCAGGGCTTCGACCATCTCGCCGTCCTTGCGGGCGCGCATCCCCTGGAGCCCGATGTCGCCGGTCATGGCCTGGCCGCAGTCGGCGGTACAGCCCGAGTAGTGCATCTTGATGCGGTCGACGTCGCCTGGCAGCTCGACGTTGTCGCCAAGCCAGCGCAGCATCCGGGCCATCCGGGCCTTGGTCTCGGTCAGCGCCAGCGAACAGAACTCCGTCCCGGTACAGGCAACCGCGCCCTGCGTGAACGGGTTCGGCTCCGGCGAGTACTTCTCTAAGAACGGCTCGTTCAGCAGGTTCGCCAGGTTGCCGTCAGGCACGTCCATGATGAGCGGGTTCTGCCGGCGGGTGAGCCGCACCGCGCCGGAGCCGTAGGCCTCGGCCAGGTCAGCCAGTTTGACGACGTCCTCGGCGGGGAGCCGACCGACAGGCACCGAGAGGCCCACGTAGTTCTTGCCGTCTTTCTGGTCGTAGACGCCGACGTGGTCGTGGGCGCCGAACTCGCTGTTCTTGCCGGCGTTGTAGGTGTACTCGCCACGGAAGTCCGTGCCGGCGGTCTCGAACTCGAAGTCGAGCCGTTCGTCCAGGTCCTCGCGGATCTTCTCGGTGCCGTGCTCGTCGACGAAGAAGCGCGCGCGGTTCTTCGAGCGGTTCGTCCGGTTGCCCTCTTCGTGGTAGTACTCCACGAACTCCCGGACCGTCTCGACGGCGTGTTCGGGCCTGATGAACAGGTTCAGCGGGCGGGCGTTGCGCGGCTCGCGGCCGCCCAGTCCCCCGCCGACGCGGACGTTGAACCCCTTGACCTCCTCGCCGTCGATGAACTTGTGGGCCGGCTCCAGCCCGATGTCGTTGATGGCGTCCTGGGCACACCCCTGCTTGCAGCCCGACACCGAGATGTTGAACTTCCGGGGCATGTTACAGAGGTCGTCGTCCCCGCGGATGGTCTCCTGAATCTCGTCCAGGATTGGTCGGGACTCGATGTACTCCTCGCCTTTGCCCGCGACCGGACAGCCGGAGATGTTTCGCATCGTGTCGCCGCCGGCCGACCGACTGGTCAGCCCGACGCCCTCGAGCTTGTCCCATATCTCCGGGACGTCCTCGAGTTTCAGCCAGTGCATCTGGATGGACTGACGGGTGGTGAAGTCTATCCACGCGTCACCGAACTCGGGGTTCTCGACGGGCCCGCTGGCGTACTCCTCGGCGACCTCACCCACTGCGCGGAGCTGGCCCGGCTCCAGGACGCCCCCGCAGTTGGTCAGGCGCATCATGAAATAGGACTCCTGGCCCTCGCGGTGGTGGAACACGCCCCAGAACAGGAACCGCTTGAACCACTCGTCGCGCTCGTCTTCCGGAATCGACTCCCAGCCGCGCTCCGCGAACTCCTCTATTTTCTCCCGTACCTCGTCCCCGTACATCTCGCCTTTGACTTCTTCTGCTTTGTTGCCCATTGTTGGTTACCTCGTATAGCGATTTTCCGCACAACGTAGTTTAGCTCTATGCGCTTATACTCGGATAAATCAACTGACTGGCAAAGTAAAAACCTGACTATTGAAACAATCATGCTGTAATGCGGAGAATCAACTAAATGTTCAAAATTATAGCTGCCTACAGGAGTTTAAGGAGTTTAGTTGTCTTTGTGAAAAAACAAACATTCGACTGTTCGGCGGGCTGGCCAGCCCGTCTAGTTCTCGTACTCGCTGGCCTGGCCCGGAATCGTGGCGGGGTCGGCCTGTGCCGCGTTCAGCAGCGTCACGTAGAGGCGCCGGCTGCGCTGGAGCCAGCCCAGCTGGACCGACAGGTGACCGAGCAGGAAGAGCCCGAGCAGCGCCCAGTGAACGGGCGTCATCGCCATGCCGGCCTTGACCATCGGGAGGTCCTTCAACAGGTAGTAGACGCCGTTGTACACGCCCGCGTACAGCGCCAGCGCCGGTATCATGATAAGCGGCATCCCGCCCAGCCGGACGATGGCCGGAAGTGACTCGTTGTCGAGCAGCTCGGTCGCGCCGCGAAAGACGCTCACGACGACGATGACCGCGAGGAAGATGCCGGTGTCGGTGAGCGTGGTTCCCTTCCCGGTCAGGAGGGCAAAGACCGCGCCGCCGGCGACGGCCGTCACCAGCGCCACGCCCGTGGTGACGACGGAGGGGTAGCCATGTTTTTTCTTCTTGGGCGCTTTCTTGACGACCTGCGACCCCGTCGAGAGGAACAGATACGCCTTGTAGAACCCGTGGATGATGAGGTGGGCCACCGCCGCGGCGAAAAAGCCCAGCCCACACTGCAGTATCATGAAGCCCATCTGGGCCACGGTCGAGCAGCCAAGCCGGCCCTTGTAGTCGGCCTTGACGAGCATCATCGCCTGCGCGAGGACGGAGCTGACCGCACCGAGGGCGACGATGAGCAACATGACGTTTTGCTGTATCGCAAAGACCGGCGCCAGCCGCGCGAGCAAGACGCCGCCGGCGTTGACGAACCCGGCGTGCATGATGGCGCTTGCCGGCGTCGGCCCCGTCATCGAGGAGAGCAGCCAGCCGTGGAACGGGACCAGCGCCGACTGGACGAGCGCCCCGAGCAGAATGGGCGCGGCGCCCAGCAGCAGCGTCGACCGCGGGAGCGTCTCGACCGACGCCAGTATCCCCGAGATGGTGGCGCTACCGGTCCCCGCAGACAGCGCGAGCAGGCCGATTCCCAGCACCCCGCTCCCGGCGAGGAAGTACCGTCGCGAGAGACGCTTGGCAGCCCGCGCCTGCGGCCAGGCCCTGACGTGGCCGATGAGCTCCGCCATCAGTAGCCCCATCAGCGTCCAGGCGAGGAGGAACAGGACGACGTGGTCGGCCGCGACCAGCGCCATCACCACCAGGGTAAACAGCATGATGCGTGCGAAAAACAGGTCCTCGTCCCTGTTTGCCCGCATATACCGGCGGGAGAAGCTCTGGACGATACCGCTGAAGAAGGTTACTGCGACCCACATCACCTTCGTCAACCCGTCGATACGGACCAGCGGTTCGGCCGCGAGCTCGATGCTGAACCAGGTGGTGGCTGCGACGAGGACGATGCTACCGACAAACAGCGTCCAGACGAGGGTCGTCGAGACGACCGGAACGGCGCTGTACTGTTGACTCGTATGGGACATCTATGGTATCGGAGGATGACCACTTATACGTTTAAAATTTCTGTGTGCGACTGGTAAGTGGTGGTATAATTCCTAAAACACAAAGAATTAGCTCGAATTGCTGAACAAACATCTTACCACGGATTTGGCGGCGCGTAGCGGTCTTGCCGGTCCGAAACCGCCCTAGTGTCTTTGAATTATTTTAGGAATGTAGCCAGATATGTCTACATATATGCGAAGATATTAAGATATAGCTCTCGCTTTTCAACTCCAACTGGTGTAATCTATACGATGGTCGATATCGATCCGACGACTGTTCGGACGCACATAGAGCACGCGGCGGACCGCCTGGGTCGGGTCTGGCCGCTGTACTCCGACGTGGCCGCCAACCCCCTCTCCGGGTTCGAGGACAGGCCCTTCCGGCAGGCTGTCGAGGACGCCGAGACACTGTTCGACGGGCGTGGCTATCCGACCGCCGACCAGTTCCGCCAGGCCTGGGAGTCGGGGGAGATAGACGCGACCATCCTCAATGACCTGCTCGAGGAACACGGTATCGACGAGGAGCCGGGGGTGCTCTTGCGGCGGATGGCCCACGAGGCGGCGGAACGCTCGACCGCCGACACCCACGACGAGCGGCTGAACAGACTGTGCTCGAAGTGGCTCGCGGCCTTCCTCGACCAGGGACAGGCCGGCTGGCCCATGCCCGACCGCGAGCAGGGTTTCTACCGGTCCTGGCGGGCAATCGCACCCTACGACCGCCAAATTCCGGAGTCGGAGACCAACATCGCGACGTACTACCGCAAGCGCCTGACTGACGCCCCGGAGACGGCGATTGAGGCCCTGTATGCAGTCCTCAGCGGCTACGACGAGTCCGAGTGGGAGGACATCTTCGAACACCACCTGGCGGCTCTGCCGGGCTGGGTCGGGCTCATCAAACAGCGGGCCGAGGCGAACAACAACCCCTGGCAGGAGAAGTATCCCGTCACGCTGGTCGACTATCTCGGCGTCCGACTCATCCTCGCCAAACACATGGGCGTCGACATCCTGCCGGAGACCGACGGCACCGAGCGGCCCAAACAGGTCGACTTCCGGCTGCAGGAGATATGGCTGACAGCGTGGGAGCGCAGCTATCAGGACGGCCTGCTGGAGGACATCAACAAGGGGCTTGCCACGTCGAGTACGCAGATGGACGGCAACCGGCCCGACGCCCAGCTGGTCTTCTGTATCGACACCCGCTCTGAGATTATCCGCCGACATCTCGAAGCGACCGGCGACTACGAGACCCACGGCTACGCCGGCTTCTTCGGCGTCCCCATCGAGTACAGGGGCCACCAGTCCAAGGTCCAGACCGACTCCTGTCCGGTGATGGTCGACCCGAAACACCACGTCACCGAGGAGCCGCCGGCCGACGACCCGGCGACGACGTCCTACGAACGGTGGGACCGGCTGAAGACGGACGGCAACAAGTTCCTCAAGTCGCTGAAAAACGACCTGGCGGCCGCCTTCGGCTTCGTCGAGGCCTCCGGGACCTTCTTCGGGGCCGCGCTGGCCTCCCGGACGCTGTTCCCGTCGAAGGTCCACGACGCCCGCGGGAGCGTCGGCCCGGGCGACCCGGCGACGTTCTCGTCGCTGACGCTTTCCGAGACGGCCGACGACGAGGGCCCCGAGTCTCCGGCTATCGGCATCTCGACCGGGCAGAAGGCGTTCTACGCGGAGGCCGCGTTCGACCTCATGGGGTGGGACGACTTTGCCCCCGTGGTCGTGTTCACCGGCCACGAGAGCCAGACCGTCAACAACCCCTACAAGTCGAGTATCGACTGTGGCGCCTGTTCGGGCAGTCCCGGCACGCCGAACGCGCGCGTGCTCGCGACAATCTGCAATAACCCCGAGGTCCGCGAGGAACTCGCCGAACGCGGCATCGACGTCCCCGACGACACCGTCTTCCTCCCCGGGCGGCACAACACCACGACCGACGACGTGACTGTCTTCACCGAGGGCGTCGACCTCACCGAGCGCCAGCAGGCCGTCGTCGAGGACCTGCAGGGTGACCTGGAGACGGCCCAGGCCGCCGCCGCCGAGGAGCGACTGGAGACGCTCGGTATCGAGGCCGACGACCCCGTCCGCGAGACCGAGACCCGCACGGACGACTGGGCCCAGCCACGACCCGAGATCGGGCTGTCGGGCAACGCCGGCTTCGTCATCGGCCCCCGGGAGTTGACCGAAGCCGTCGACCTCGCGGGGCGCTCGTTCCTCCATTCGTACGACTGGGACGGCGACCCCGAGGGCGAGGCCCTGGAGAACATCATGGCGGGGCCGCTGGTCGTCTGTCAGATGATAAACGCCCAGTACTACTTCTCGACGGTCGACAACGAGATATACGGCAGCGGCTCAAAGACCACCCACAACGCCGTGGGCAACGTCGGCGTCTTGCAGGGCAACGGCGGCGACCTCATGATGGGGTTGCCCCTGCAGTCGCTGTACGCCGACGACCGGCAGGCCCTCCACACGCCCATCCGGCTGTCGACGGTCATCCACGCGCCCGTCGACACCGTCACGGACATCCTCGACCGCAACCCCGACCTGGCCACGCTGCTCGATAACAACTGGCTCTCCCTGCTGGTCATCGACCCCACCCAGGACGACGCGACCTTCCGGTACCAGCCGGGCCTGGAGTGGGAGCCACTGGACGCGACGCTCACGACCAAGATCACGGTCGCGAGCACGGACTGATACTGCCGGCTGTAACAAACTGAAGGAATTCGCGGTGGCGAATATCTGTACGAACGTACAGCCGACAGTATGAGCTGCCGCGGTCGGGGCCGCTCTCAGCGGTCCGTCTCGAGGACGTCTCCCCATCTCTCGTAGCCCGCTTGCTCGTGAACCGCCTCGGGGTCAAGCCCCGAGGCATTCGGCCTGCTCAGCCTGTAGAACTGGTCGATGGGTCTGTTCCCGTCCGAGCAGAAAGTAAATCTGTCTGACAGCACCACTACCCCGCCAAGCCCCGTCGTCACTGACGTCGGCAGCCAGCGGTTCGTCGCGGCGAAAACCGCGTTTCACGGTCGTCGAAAATACGGTCGAAAATCGGTCGGTCGCGGTCGACGAGCCTACGGGAACTTCTTGTACGGCAGGAACTTGCCGTCGTAGGTGATGACGACGTGTTCCTCGCCGTCCTGAATCTCCTTGTCGACGCTGACCTCGAAGTCGATGGCGCTCATGATGCCGTCGCCGAACTCCTCGTGCATGATGGCCTTCATCGCGGGCCCGTACACCTGTGGTACCTCGTAGAACCGATACAGTGCGGGGTCGGACGGAATCGACGGCTCTTCCTGCCCTTTCATCGGCGGCGTCTGGAGCCCCTCGATGACGTCTTCCTCGCCGCCCAGTCCCACTGCTTCGGCGATAGCGATGGCCTCTTCCTCGGTCGTGCTCGCGCCATCGTAGACGGCCGACGCGATGTACGTCTTGTCGATGCCGGTCTCCTCTTCGAGGTCGGAGAAGGTGAGGTCCCGCATCTCCTTGGCATCGACCAGTTTCCGTCGCATATCTTTTCGAACTTCCGCGTACGGCTCCATGGTGTTGCGATCGATTGTCATTGGTTGTGTCGTGGGAGGTTGTCCCGCTTGGAGAGTGAGTAAGGTGATATTAAACTATTTTCCTAATACTGGTGGAAATACAGACAAGAGATAGGAATAATCAAAGAACATAATACGATAATATTGTGTGAAACTGGAATTTTGTTAAAACGAGTTGCAGGATTTCCGTTTCCCGAACTGCTCGGCCTGAACGCGCCCGACTCGGAAAATCGTGGTTGAAAATACGCTCGCAAAAACCTAAAATTGAGACATTTGAGAAATTATTCTGAAATATGGCGATGTTTAAATCGACATCCGACCATATTCCTAGTACATTCTAAAGTATGAAACCCAATCGAAGAACCACGCTTATATATCACCTCTTTCGAACAGAGTCTTGTTGCACAATGACCGAAGTCAGCAAGCGTATCAATGGGTTATCGGCGAGAAATCCAGCTAAACGTTCAGTAATTAGCGGTAAAAACAAAGCTTTTGAATACAACACTGCGGGGGAAGCGTAAATGTATCAGGAAAGTGTTACTTCGATCAGTAAGGCGGCCGCGGCGCAGGTGGAACTGATAGAGAAGAGTCTTCCGGCGTACATCGTCCACTCGATGATGGCCGGGGCCTATCTCGGGCTCATCGTCGTCATGACGTTCCTCTTTGGCGGCGCGATGTACCAGACGACGTTCGAACCGCTCCGCGGCTTCGTCATGGCAGCGGTGTTCGGCGGGGCACTGAGTCTGGTCATCGTCGCGGGCTCCGAGCTGTTTACCGGGAACAACATGATAATGACGATGGGAATGCTCTCGGGCCGCGTCGGGCTCCCCGGCACGATGAAAGTGTGGACTTGGTCCTGGGTCGGGAACTTCCTCGGCTCCATCCTCGTGGGTGCGATGGCCTGGCAGGCGGGCGTCCTCGGGGGCGCCGAGGCGCTGCTGGGTACCATCGGCGGCTCGAAGATGTCCATGGACCTCGTCCCGCTGTTCCTGCGAGCGATGCTGTGTAACTGGCTCGTCTGTCTCGCCGTCTGGAGCAACTTCCAGCTGGAGAACACGTCGGCGAAGCTCATCATGATCTGGTGGTGCCTGCTCGCGTTCATCGGCTCGGGCTACGAGCACAGCATCGCCAACATGACCATCCTGTACGGGGCAAACGTCGCCGCCCCGGCCGCCGAGGGTGTCTCCTGGGCCGGTATGGGGTACAACCTCGCCGTCGTCACCGCCGGGAACATGGCCAGCGGTATCCTGTTCATGGGCGCGGCGTACTACTACATCTCCTCCTCGTACGGCTTCGAGTGGGACTGGAGCATGGACGACAACGTCGTCACCGGCGCCGTCAGCGACGACTAATCGACTTCGTGTAGCGCATTCGCTTTTCCGGGGCCCACTGCTGTACCGAGCGACGGCCACTGCGTACCGCGCCGTCTCGACGCGATATCGTCTGTTCCGGGCCTGACCCAACAGTTTCTTTCACCCCGGCGCCGAAGCCGGCGGTATGAACCACGAGCAGTCACGCGACCTGTACGACCGGGCCCTCTCCGTGATGCCCGGCGGCGTCAACTCGTCGGTGCGGGCCATCCGTCCCTATCCGTTCTTCGTCCAGAAAGGCGACGGCGGCCACGTCGTCGACGCCGACGGCAACCGCTACATCGACTACGTGATGGGGTATGGCCCGTTGCTGCTGGGCCACGATATGCCCGACTCGGTCCAGTCTGCGGTCCAGCAACGCGCCGCCGAGGGACCGATGTACGGCGCCCCGACGGAGGTCGAGGTCGAACTGGCGGAGTTCGTCGCCCGCCACGTCCCCAGTGTCGAGATGACTCGCTTCGTCAACTCCGGGACCGAGGCGACCGTCTCGGCGGTCCGGCTGGCTCGTGGCTACACCGGCCGCGATAAAATCGTCGTGATGCAGAGCGGCTACCACGGCGCCCAGGAGTCCACGCTCGTCGAGGGCGAGGGCGACCACACCGCGCCCTCCAGTCCGGGCATCCCCGAGAGCTTCGCCGAGCACACCCTCACGATTCCGTTCAACGACAGCGAGGCAGCCCGAGAGGTGTTCGCCGAACACGGCGACGACATCGCGGCGGTGCTCACCGAGCCAATCCTCGGGAACTACGGCATCGTCCACCCCGTCGAGGGCTTTCACGAAACCCTCGAAGAGCTGTGTGAGGACCACGGCTCCCTGCTCATCTTCGACGAGGTCATCACCGGCTTCCGCGTCGGCGGGCTCCAGTGTGCCCAGGGGAAGTTCGACATCGACCCAGACATCACGACCTTCGGGAAGATCGTCGGCGGCGGCTTCCCCGTCGGCGCTATCGGCGGCAAGAGCGAGATAATCGAGCAGTTCACGCCCGCCGGCGACGTCTTCCAGTCGGGCACCTTCTCCGGCCACCCCGTGACGATGGCCGCCGGCCTGGAGACGCTGCGGTACGCCGCCGAGAACGACGTGTACAGTCACGTCAACGGCCTTGCCGAGCAGCTCCGGTCGGGCCTGCAGGACATCCTCGAGGACCATGCCCCCGAGTACACCGTGGTCGGGACCGACTCGATGTTCAAGGTCATCTTCACCCGCGACGTGCCACGCACGTCGGAACGAGCGAGCGGTGACAACCGCGATGCGCCGGACACCTTCGCGGGCCACTGCGAGGCCGGTTGCACCCAGCGCGAGGACTGTCCCCGGTACGACCACTGCCCGAAGAACGGGGGCGACGTCAAGCGAGCGGAGACCGAGCGCTGGGAGCGGCTGTTCTGGCCCGCGATGAAAGAGCAGGGCGTCTTCCTCACTGCCAACCAGTTCGAGTCCCAGTTCGTCTGTGACGCCCACACCGACGAGGACATCGAAGAGACCTTAGAGGCCTACAAGCAGGCCATATGAGCGACGACGACATCTCGATCTCCGAGAAGCGGATGTACGGCCAGACGCGCCCGGAGACCCACGCCTACGTCGCGTCGGGGCTGGGCGTGACCCGCGTCGAGACTGCCGGCGGGCAGATTGGACGGTTCAGTCTCTCCCACCGATGTTCGGCCCGCGACATCGCCGGCGCGCACGGTGAAATCGCCGTCGCCACCGACGACGCGGTGCTGGTCTCGACCGACGACGGCTTCGCGGAGACGGGGTTTGGCCCCGCGACGGCGGTGGGCTACGACGCCGACGGGCTGGTCGCCGCGGGCGAGGGACGGGTCGCCCGCTACGAGGACGGCGAGTGGTGGGAGATGGGGGCCGTCGAGGCGGTCCGAGCGCTGGCCGACGACCTCGTCGCGGCCGCCGACGGCGTCTACGGCCTGCCCGGCTGTGCGTATCTGGGGCTGCACGACGCCGCCGACGTGGCCGGCCCCTTCGCCGCCACCGCTGACGGGCTCTACCGACGGGACGCCACGGAGGGCACCGTCGGCCCCAGGGAGAACTGGGCGGTCGTCCGGTCGGGCGCACACGGCGCCGTCGCTACCGACGGTGACCGAACCCATGCCGCCGACACGGACGGGCTCTACGAACTGGCCGACGACGGCGGCGGGAGCCCGGACCCGCACTGGCGTCCCTGTGACCTCCCGGTCCGCGAGCGCGTCGTCGACGTGACCTACGGCGAAGACGTCTACGCCATCACCGAGGACGGGACCTTCCTCGTGAACACGGCCGACGACGCCACCGCCGACGGCCGCGGCGGCTGGCGCTCCCGCTCGCTGGGCGTGCCAGACGTGTCGGGTATCGCGGTGGCGTGACCGGTCGCCCTGGCTTCCCACCCACCTCTGCCTAACCAGTGTGGTGTATCAGATATTGAACCCTGAATAGTAGGGTGATTAATGAGTTCTGAACTGCAGGACATCGACGACGCGGTCGACGATATCGAGGCCGACGCGGACGTGGATATCGCCGCCGACGACGAGTACGACCACGACGCGGCCAACGAGGTCCAGACCTCGCTCGCGGAGCTCCAGGAGTCGGCGCTCGACATCGCCGACCGCATCGGCGAGATTCGCGAGGGGACGACCGAGCAGTACGAGGGGATGGACCAGGTCGCCTCGGAGGTGTCGAACCTCTCTGCCTCCGTCGAGGAGATTGCCTCCTCTTCCGAGGAGGTCTCGGCGGCCAGCACGCAGGCGAAGGACCTGGCGGCCGAGGGCAAGGAGCGGGCCGGCGAGGTCAAAGACTCGATGTCCGACATCCAGTCGGCCGTCGACGAGGTCTCCTCGGAGGTCCGGGAGATACAACAGAGCGTCAGCGAGATAGACGAAATCGTCGAGGTCATCAACGACATCGCCGACCAGACGAATATGCTGGCGCTGAACGCCTCCATCGAGGCTGCTCGCGCCGGCGAGGCCGGCGAGGGCTTTGCCGTCGTCGCCGACGAGGTCAAGAGCCTCGCCGAGGAGTCACAGGACCACGCCAGCGAGATAGAGCTGATGGTCCACGAGATAAAGGACCAGACGGGCAGCGCCGTCGACTCGCTTTCGGCGAACACGGACCGGGTCGAGGTCGGACGCGAGTCCGTCGACGACGCGGTCGCGATTCTCGACGAGATACACGACGCGGTCAGCGAGGTCAACGCCGGCATCGCCGAGGTCGCCGACGCGACCGACGAGCAGGCCGCCTCCACCGAGGAGGTGGCGAGCATGGTCGACCAGTCCACGGCGGCCGCGAACCAGATATCCACCGAGACGGCCCAGATCGCTCAGCAGGTGAGCCAGCAGACAGACCAGATAGCGGCTATCAACGAGTCCGTCGAGGAACTCACCCGGGAGCTCGACGCCGCGACGGCCTGAGCTGTCGGCTCCTGACCGGCGGTGGCACGCCGAATCGAAAAGCGGTTTAGCCCGGCCAGTTACCCCTCACACATGATTATCCCCGGCGCGGAGACACAGGCGTTTGCGGCGGCGCTCTCGGAGGCGGCCGACGAACCGCTCGGGCGGGTCGAGTACGAACGGTTCCCCGACGGGGAGCACGTCGTCCGCGTGCCCGAGGCGGTCGCGGGCGAGCGCGCGGTCGTCGTCGCCTCGACGGTCGATTCGGACGCCCACGTCCAGTTGCTTCAGCTCCAGGACGCGGTCCGCGAGGCCGGCGCCAGCGAGGTCGTCACCGTCGTCCCGTACATGGGCTATGCTCGCCAGGACGAGGCGTTCAAACCGGGCGAGCCTGTCTCCTCGCGGGCGATGGCCCGTGCCATCTCGACGGGCACTGACCGCGTCGTCACGGTCAACCCCCACGAGCCCGCCGTCTGTGACTTCTTTACCGTTCCCGCGACCAACGTCGACGCCGCGTCGGTGCTCGCGGCGCCGCTCCCGGCCGACCTGACGGACCCACTCTTTCTCTCGCCCGACGAGGGCGCCATCGAACTGTCCGAGACGGTGCGGGACGCCTACGGGACCGGCGAGACGGACTTCTTCGAGAAAGAGCGGGACTACGACAGCGGCGACATCGAGATTCGCCCCAGTGATGCCGCCGTCGCCGGGCGGGACGTGGTGCTGGTCGACGACATCATCGCGACCGGCTCGACGATGAGCGAGTCCGTCGCCGTGCTCGACGACCGCGACGCCGAGCGGGTCTACGTCACCTGCGTCCACCCGATGCTCGCGAGCAACGCCCTGACGAAGCTGTCGAGTGCGGGCGTCGAGGCCGTCTACGGCACCGACACGCTGGAGCGGGTGGTCTCCGAGGTCTCCGCCGCGCCGGTCGTGGCCCGGGAGCTGTAGTTCCTGCGGAACTCAGTCCGACGCCTCAGCAGCGGCGACGGGTGCCACGGCAATCTCCATCTCGACGCCCTCGACGTCCCAGGTCTTGCGGTGGCCGTCCTCGACGCCGTCGAGTTCGTCGGCGCGGACCTCTTCCTTGATTAGTGCCTCGTGCTCGCGAACGAGTTTGTCGACGCGCTCGTCGTCGATAGCGAGGTCCACGATGATACGGGCCTCGATATCCAGTTCGAGGTCTTTCCGCATCTCTTGGATGCGACGGATGACCTCCCGTGCGTAGCCCTCGCTCTCGATGTCCTCGGTGAGGGCGGTGTCGACGTAGACGGTGCCGCCGCCGTCGAGGGCGGTAAACTCGGTGCCGCTGACGCCCTCGGGCGTCTCCCGGCGGAACTCGACCATCTCGTCGGTCAGCTCGACGTCCCCGCCGAGCGACTCGGCCACCTCGGTTTCGAGTGCGTCGAGCGACGGCTCCGCGATGCTGGCCTCGTTCATCGCGTTCATCACGCGGCCGGCGTCGTCGCCGAAGGCCGGGCCGAGTTCGCTCATGTCGGCTGCGGCCGAATAGTGGAGTTCGCCCCACTGGTCGTCGGCGCCGACGACTTCGACGGCACGCGAGTTCAGCCGGTCGGCGACGATAGCCGACTGCGAGCGGACCGCCGCGGCCACGTCGTCGCTGTCCGTGTCGACCACGACGCGGGTGACGGGCCAGCGCAGCTTGCGCTCGGCCTGCTGGCGGGCGTTCGAGCCGGCCTCCTCGACCTCGCGGACGACCTCGATTTCGTCCTCCAGCGCGGGGTCGTGGAACGCGTCGTCGGGCTCGGGCCAGTCACACATGTGGACCGTCGGGTGACCCGCGTCGCCGGTCAGCGAGCTGTACACTTCCTCGGCGACGAACGGGGTAAAGGGCGCAAACAGGGCGGCGACCTCCTCCAGCACGCGGTAGAGGGTCGCGTAGGCGGCCTGCTTGGAGTCGGAGTCCTCCTCCTCCCACATCCGCTCGCGGACGACCTGGATGTAGAACCGGGAGACGTCCTCGACGACGAAATCGAGCAGTTCGCCGGCGGCCTTGTCGTTCTCGTAGGCGTCCATGTGCTCGGTCATGGCCGTCTTCACAGTTTGAAGCCGGGAGAGGACCCACTCGTCGGCGAGTTCGAGCGAGTCTCGGACATCCTCGACGGTCGTCGCCTCCGGGTCGAAATCGTCCGCCCGCATGTACGGCAGCGGGAACCGGGCGACGTTCCAGAGGATGTTGAGCCGCCGTTGCATCTCGGCGGTCTCGTCCCAGGAGAAGTTCATGTCGACGCCCTGGGCGGTCTGGGAGAGCAGGAACAGCCGCATCGGGTCCCGGCCGTACTCCTCGATGACCTCGTGGGGGTCCACGAGGATGCCCTTCGATTTGGACATCCCGCGGCCGTCGGGCATGTTGGCGTAGCCGTGCATCAGCACCTGCTTGTAGGGAATCTCGCCGGTCGCCGCCGTGGACATGCCCAGCTGGGACCAGAACCACCCGCGGGTCTGGTCGTGGGCCTCCATGATGAGGTCGGCGGGCCACAGCTCGTCGAAATCCTCGGTCTCGGCGGGGTAGTCGACGGTCCCCCACGTCGCCACGGAGGAGTCGAGCCAGACGTCGAAGACGTCGCCCACGCGGCTGTAGGTGGTACCGTCCTCGGTGATGGTCAGCTCGTCGACGGTCCCCTTGTGGATGTCCACGTCCTCGGGGTCGATATCCTGGTCGACGCGCTCGGCCAGCTCCTCGCGGTCGCCGACGACGATGGCGTCGTCCATGTCGCCCGACCAGTTTTCGGGCAGCCAGATGGGAATCGGAATCCCCCAGTAGCGCTGTCGCGAGACGTTCCAGTCGGGGGCGTCCTCGACGAAGTCCCGGAAGCGGTTGTCGCGGGCCCACTGTGGGTGCCACTCGCTGTCCTCGATGTTCTCGAGTAACTCGTCTTTGATGTCGGTGACCGTGATGAACCACTGGTCGGTGACGATGCGGACGATGTCCGTGTCACAGCGCCAGCACTGTCCCTCGCGGACGGAGTGGCCCTGTTCGCTGGAGAGCAGGTGACCGTTCGCGTCGAGGTCGGCGATGACGTCGTCGTTAGCGTCGCGGACGAAGGTGCCGGCGTATTTTCCGGCGGCGTCGGTGTAGGTGCCGTCGCCGTCGACCGGACAGAATATCTCCAGGTCCAGTTCCTGCCCGCGCTCGAAGTCCTCCTCACCGTGGCCCGGCGCGGAGTGGACGAGGCCGGTGCGGTCGGCCTCGACGTACTCTGCGGTGTACACCTGGCCGGACCCCTCGGCCTGTGCGTGGTCGGGCACTTCCTCGGCCAGCGGGTGGTCGTACGCCCAGCCCACGAGGTCCTCGCCGGACAGCTCCTCGACGACCTCGTAGTCGTCGTAACGGCCCGCCTTCAGCACGTCCTCGACGCAGGGTTCGGCGACGTAGAGTCGCTCCGTTTCGCCATCTCTCTCGGCGTCGACGCCGACGTAGTCGAGGTCGCCGTCGACGGCGACGAAGGTGTTGGCGACGATGGTCCAGGGGGTCGTCGTCCAGATAACCAGCGAGCCGTCCCGCTCACTCAATGGAAACTTCACGTAGATAGAGGGCTTGCCGACGTCGTGGTACTCGACCTCGTTGTTGGCGATGGCGGTCTCACAGCGGGGACACTGGTTGATGGAGCGTTTGCCCTGCTCGACCAGCCCGCGCTCGTGGGCCTGCTGGAACCCCCACCAGGCGGCCTCCATGTACTCCGGCGAGAGCGTTTTGTATGGGTTGTCCCAGTCCATCCAGACGCCGAAGTCCTGGAAGTCGCTCTGGAGGCCTTCCAGTTGCTCGTTGGCGAATTTCTTGCACTCCTCGATGAAGTTCTCCTCGCCGAAGCGCTCGATGTCCTTCTTGTTCTCGAAGTCCAGGCGCTCCTCGACCTTGGTCTCGATGGGCAGGCCGTGCATGTCGTAACCCGGCCGGTCCGTGACGGCATAGCCCTGCATCCGCAGGTAGCGGATGTAGCAGTCTTTCAGCGTCTTGTTCCACGTCGTGCCCATGTGGGCGGCCCCGGAGGTGTAGGGCGGCCCGTCGACGAAGAAGAAGTCCTCCCCGTCGGCCCGGTGCTCGACCGTCTGTTCGTAGGCGTCGACGTCGTCCCAGTAGTCGAAGACCCCCGATTCCACGCGCTCGGGGTCGTACTGGTCGTCGACCGCGGCGAACCGTTCCATACCGGGCTTATTCGCCGCCGGCATTAAAGGGGAATCGGTTAGGACGAGCCTGTCTCCGAATACGTATCATTTCGACGCTCATATCAGAATACTAATGTTTGTCGGTGTACTGGACTGCACCTATCTCTATCGGCACGGGCTAGGCACCGGGGGGTAGTCACGTCGTGCCACCACGAGCCACTATGCATTCCGATATCGACCCACAGACCAACGGACCGACCACCGGCGAGTGCGTGCTGCTGGGCGACGGCGAGGGGACTATCGTCTGGAGCGGACCCGACGCCGCCGACGTGCTCGGTCGACCGGAGGCCAGCATCACCGGGAGGACGGTGGCGTCGCTGCTCGGGCCCTCCGTCCCGGACCCGCCCCAGCGGGGCGCCGCACCAATAACCGACTCGCTCGCAATCCCGGCCGACGACGGCGAGGTCTGGGACACCACGGTGACCGTCGACGCCATCGACGCCTCCGGGGCGGCGACCGTATACCGCTGCCACCGGACCGTCGACGAGCAACTCGGCGTCTACGACGTCCTCTCGCGCGTCGAGGACGGGGTCGTCGCCTTCGACACGGAGTGGCGCTACACCTACGTCAACGGGAAGGCGGAAGAACTCATCGGCCGCTCCAGTGCGGAGCTGCTCGGCGAAGTCGTCTGGGACCTGTTCCCAAAAACGGCCGGGACAGATGTCGAGGAGACGTTCCGCCGCGCGATGGCGACACAGGAGCCGTCGACGTTGGAGACGTACACCAACTCCCTCGAACGATGGGTCGAGGTGCGTGTCTTCCCCTCGTCGACGGGGGCGTCGGTCTACTTCCGAGACATCTCCTCCCGCAAGGCCCGCGAGGCCCAGCTGCGGCGAGAACAGGACCTGACCGAACAGCTCTTTCGGTTGAGTCCCATGGGAATCGCCGTCCATACGCCCGACGGTCGGTTCGTCCGCCTCAACGAACGCGCCGAGGACATCATCGGAGTCGACCGCGAGGACCTCCTCGACGTGGTGTTGGAGGAACCGATATGGGACGCACGCGGGCCGGACGGCGAACCGTTCCCCGACGAGCAGTTCCCGTTGAACGTCGTTCTCGCGACCGGCGAACCCTGCTTTGGAACCGAGATGTCCGTCCAGCGGGGCGAGGACGACAGGTTCTGGATTTCGGTCAGTGCCGCACCCGTCCTGAACGACGATGGCGACACCGAGCGCGTCATCGTCTCGTTCGAGGAGATTACCGAACGCAAACAGCGGGAGGCCGACCTGAAGCGCGAACGGGACCTGACCGAACAGCTCCTGCGGGTGAGTCCCATGGGCATCGCCGTCCACACACCGGACGGACGGTTCGTCCGCGTCAACGAGCGGGCCGAGGAGCTTCTGGGCGTCGAACCCGGTGAGCTGGTCGGCGAGGAACTGGTCGAACCGGAGTGGGAGTCGTACGGTCCCGACGGCGACCCGTTCCCCGACGAGGCGTTCCCGTTCAACGTCGTGCTCCGGACCGGCGAGCCGACGTTCGGCACCGAGATGACCATCCGACGACGGGACGGCACCCAGATATGGCTCTCGGTCAGCGCCGCACCGCTGCTCAACGGCGACGGCGACATCGAACGGGTCATCGTCGCCTTCGAGGAGATAACCGAGCGCAAACAGTACGAACAGGAGCTCCGCGAGAGCGAACAGCAGTTCCGCGCCGTCTTCCAGGGGACCCTGGACACACTGGTACTCGCCGACGACGAAGGCACCTATGTCGACGTCAACCAGGCCGCCTGCGACCTCTACGGGCTGGACGAAGACGAACTCGTCGGCCGGAACGTCGCCGACTTCTCCCCGCCGGGGTACGACGTGGCGGCCGCCTGGGCGGCCTTCATCGAGACTGGGACGCTCCGGGGGGAGTTCCCGCTCGTCCGGCCGGACGGGGAGACCCGCGTGACGGACTTCGTGGCCACGGCGAACATCGCTCCCGGCCTGCACCTCTCGGCGCTCCGGGACATCACCGAGCGAAAGGCCGACGAGGAGCAGCTGGCGGCCCAGCGCGACGAGCTCGCCCGGTTGAACGATATCAACGCGCTCATCCGGGGTGTCCACCGGACCGTCGTCGGTGCGACCGACCGAGAGACCGTCGAGCGAGCCGTCTGTGACGGGCTCGCCACCTCGGACAGCCACCCCGTCGCGCTGACCACCCGGCTGACCGGCGGCGAGACCCAGCGGGTCGAACACGCCGCCGGGCTCGCCGACGACGTGCTGGCGGCGCTGCGGGCCGAGGGCGCGACCTGCCTCGAATCGGCGATTACACGGGCGGGCGCGGCGAACACGGTGACCGTCCTCTCGGGACTGGCGACCGACGAGACACATCACCCGGCGCTGCGCGAGCTGGCCGCCGACCACGGGCTCCGGACGCTGGCCAACATCCCCATCGAGTCCGACGGCGTCGTCCACGGGGTGCTGACGGTCGGCTCGACCCACGCCGGGGCCTTCGCCGGCCGGGAACGGACGCTCTTTACCGAGCTCGGCCAGCTGCTCGGGACGGCAATCGAGGCCATCCGGACCAAGCGGCTCCTCTATGCGACCGGCTTCCTCGAACTCGACCTCTCGGTGTCGGCCGACGTCGAACCCCTCGCGGCGCTGAACGACCGCGTCGGCGGGCAGTGGCGCCTCGACGGCGTCGTCCCGGTCGAATCGGGCCGGGACCTGCTGTACGTCGACGTGGGCGAGACGTCGGTCGCGGCCGTCGAACGAGCGGCCGACGACGTGCCCGGTCTGGCCGGGCTCCGGCGCGTCGATACCCCATTGGTCGAACTGCGCGTCGAGGACGACACGCCCGTCTGCGGGCTGCTCGACGCCGG
Source organism: Haloarcula rara (assembly GCF_029338235.1). Lineage (GTDB taxonomy): Archaea > Halobacteriota > Halobacteria > Halobacteriales > Haloarculaceae > Haloarcula > Haloarcula rara. The sequence continues at coordinate 1,385,254 of NZ_CP119785.1, read as the reverse complement.
CGGCCGGATACGCGACGGCACTATCGAACATGGGGAAGCCGGTTCGTCGTCGACGTCACGCTCGACACCGACGTGCGGGGCTACCTCGACCGGCTCGAACAGCGCGGGCTCGACGTGGACCTGCTCGCAAAGCGCGAGGTCGAGCGCACCGCCCCGGCGGCCCGGACCGGCGCGACGACCGACACCGGACTGACCGCGCGCCAGCGGACTGTCCTCGAGGCCGCCTACCTGTCGGGCTACTTCGACTGGCCCCGGCGTCGGACGACCGGCGCGGAACTGGCCGACACGCTGGATATCGCCACGTCGACGCTCCACCAGCACCTCCGGGTCGCCTCCGGGAAGGTCTTCGAGCAGTACTTCGACGGCGACCCGTTCGGCTCGTCGGAAGCCGGACCATGACAGTTCAGCTACCGCATTCTTCCGGTAGACAATTCATACCCGTGACCGGCCTGGTCTCTGTTGATGACGATATCACAGACTGCAACTACCGACCGCGACCTCGGTGACGCGTTCGACATCCTCGGCAGCCACCGCCGTCGCCTCGTGCTCGCCCGCGTCAGCGGCGTCGACGAGGCCGTCCCCATCGGCCGACTCGCCACGGAACTGGCTTCGGCCGAGGGGGAAAAGCCCCTGGAAGCCGTGACCATGGCCGAACGCGACCGCAACAAGGTCCGGCTCCACCACGCGGACATCCCGGCGCTCGCGGCCGCCGGGCTCGTCCACTACAACCCGCAGCGCCGGCTGGTCTCGGCGGGTGAGCTGCCACTGGAGGGCGAGGAGTGGCTCGAGATGCCCGTCGTCGAGGCGCTGGAAGCCTGGAACCGCCACTGAGGTAGTTCCGGCGGCGGAACCGGCGCGGTGACCGCCAGTTTCGCTGCTCGCGGCTCGTTCCTCTCCGCTCGCTCTGTCCGAGGCTCCTTACTGTTCGAAGCGTTGCTCCGCGGTTCGCTTCGCTCCACGGGTCACTGTGTTCCCCGTCGTCGGGCGGCCTTGCCGCCCGACTGCTTGAGGGACCGGAGGTCCCTCCCCGGTTTCGCTTCGAGGTGCGCGCGGGCGCGCACCTCGCCACGGCTCCGCGGTTCCCTGTGGTCACCGCGTCGCTTTCGAGGGCTCCCGCTGGTCGCCCTCGCTCACCGGAAAACGTAGTTACTTTCTGTCGTTCCTGTCTTTGACTACTACTAATGGTACACACGAGCGTCATCGGTTGTGGAAACATGGGCAGTGCGCTGGTCACGGGGCTCTCGAAAGCCGGGGGCCACACTATCGTCGCGTGCGACCTCGACCCGGACGCACTCGCCGCCGTCGCCGACTACGCCGACGAGACGACCGACGACGTCTCGCGGGCGGGCGAGGCCGACGTGGTCTTCGTCGCGGTCAAACCGGACATCGTCGAGGCCGTTCTCGGCGAACTCGACCTCTCGGCCGACCAGACGCTCGTCACGATCGCCGCCGGCGTCCCCACGGACTTTGTCGAGGCTCACACCGACGCCCGCGTCGTCCGCATCATGCCGAATCTGGCCGCCGAAACACGGGACATGGCCGCCGCCGCGACCGGTGCCCTCACCGACGAGGTCCGCGAACTGCTCGACGACGTCGGTGAGTTCGCCGAAATCGAGGAGTCCCAGATGGACATCGCCACCGCGGTCAACGGCAGCGGTCCGGCCTTCGTCTTCTACTTCGTGAAGGCCATGACCGAGGCCGGCGTCGCGGGCGGGCTCGACCACGAGGAAGCCCAGACGCTGGCCGCCCAGACGTTCAAGGGCGCCGCCGAGACCGTGCTCCAGGACGACCGCTCGGCCGACGAGCTCATCGACGCCGTCTGCTCGCCCAACGGGACCACCATCGAGGGGATGGAGGTGCTGTGGGACAGCGACGCCGACCAGGCGATGACCGACGCCGTCGCCGCCGCCGAACGCCGGTCCGAGGAGCTGGCGGCCGACTTCGACGATGAGTGAGGCCGTCGATACGGAGACGCTCGCGGCGACCCGACAGCTCGCGGCCGAGGCCGACCGGGTCATCGTCAAGGCCGGGACGAACTCCCTGACGGACGACGACTCGAATCTGGACGACGCCAAGCTGGACAAGCTGGTCGACGACATCGAGGCCCTCCTCTCGCGGGGCAAGGAGGTGCTGCTGGTCTCCTCGGGCGCCGTGGGGGCCGGCATCGGCCGGGTCGGCAACGGTACTGACACCGAGACCGTCGAGGAGTCCCAGGCGCTCTCGACGGTGGGTCAGAGCCATCTGATGCGTCGCTACACCGAGAGCTTCGAGCGCTACGACCGGAAAGTCGCCCAGATACTCATCACCGAACACGACCTGGACAACCCCGAGCGGTTCACCAACTTCCGCAACACCGTCGAGACCTTGCTGGAGTGGGGCATCGTCCCCATCATCAACGAGAACGACGCTATCGCCACGGAGGAGCTCCGTATCGGCGACAACGACATGATATCGGCCTCTATCGCCATCGGCGTCGAGGTCGACCTGCTGGTGACGCTCACCGACGTCGGCGGCGTCTACACCGGCAACCCCAAGGAGGACCCCGACGCCGAGCGCATCGAGGCCGTCGGCCGCAACTACGCCGACGTCGAGGACATCGTCACCGCGAGTTCGACGGACAGCTTCGGCGGCATCCAGACCAAGGTCCGGGGCGCCCGCGACGCGGCCGAACACGGCATCCCCGCGATAATCGCCGGGTCGGCTGAACCCCGGGTTCTGGAGAAGGTTGCCGACGCGGAATCGGTGGGCACAATATTCGTCCCTATCAACGGTGGGCTAGATGACTGAGACAGACACGCACGAACAGGTGGCACAGGCCAACCGCGCAGCCCTGCGCCTCGCGAACGTCGACGAGACACGGCGAAACGCCGCGCTCGCCGACATCGCCGACGCCATCAGGTCGAATAGCGAGGCCATCCTCGCCGCGAACGAGACCGACGTCGAAGAGGCCGAACGGATGCTCGCCGAGGGCGAGTACACACAGGCCCTGGTCGACCGGCTCAAACTCGACGAGGGCAAACTCGAGAGCATTGCCGGGATGGTCGAGTCCGTCGCCGAGCAGGAGGACCCGCTCGGGGAGACCCTCGCGGCGCGCGAACTCGACGAGGACCTCGAACTGTACAAGCTCTCGGTGCCCATCGGCGTCGTCGGCACTATCTTCGAGTCCCGGCCCGACGCCCTGGTCCAGATTGCCGCGCTCGCGCTCAAGTCGGGCAACGCCGTCATCCTGAAGGGTGGCAGCGAGGCCAGCGAGTCCAACCGCGTCCTCTACGAGACCATCGTCGAGGCGACCGCCGACCTGCCCGAGGGGTGGGCCACCCTCATCGAGGCCCACGAAGAGGTCGACCGGCTCCTCGAGATGGACGACATGGTCGACCTCGTGATGCCCCGTGGCTCATCGGAGTTCGTCTCCTACATCGAAGAGAACACCCAGATTCCGGTGCTCGGTCACACCGAGGGCGTCTGTCACGTCTACGTCGACGAGGCGGCCGACCTCGAGATGGCCGAAGATATCGCGCTCGACGCGAAGGTCCAGTATCCCGCCGTCTGCAACGCCGTCGAGACCTTACTCGTCAACGAGGACGTGGCTGCCGACTTCCTCCCCGGCGCCGTGGAACGCTACCGCGAGGAGGGCGTCACGCTCCGGGGTGACGCCGCCACCCGGGATATCGTCGACGTCGACCCCGTCACCGACGACGACTGGCGGGCCGAGTACGGTGACCTCGAACTCGCCATCAAGGTCGTCGAGGACGTCTACGACGCCGTTTCCCACATCAACGAGAACGGCTCGAAACACACCGAGTCAATCGTCACCGAGGACGCCGACACCGCCGAGACGTTCATGACCGGGATCGACGCCGCCAGCGTCTTCCACAACGCCTCGACCCGCTTCGCCGACGGCTACCGCTACGGGCTGGGCGCCGAGGTCGGCATCTCCACGGGCAAGATTCACGCCCGCGGCCCCGTCGGGCTGGAAGGCCTGACGACCTACAAGTACTACCTGGAGGGCGACGGCCAGCTGGTCGCCAGCTATGCCGGCGATGACGCGCTGCCTTTCACCCACCGGGAGTTCAACGGCGAGTGGAACCCGGGCCACCTGGCCGAGGAGTAGCCCCCTCACTTTTCCTTCCGATATCGTCACGCCAGACGGCTGTGGGTGCCGATTTCGGACACAGCTCTCGATATCGCCAGAGTAGCCAATAGGGGCAACTGCACATATTTGCGCATGATAGAACGAGCCCTTCGCGACGAACGGGCAGTCAGCAAGGTGGTCGGTGTCACACTGCTGGTTGCTATCGTGGCCGTCCTCGCGGCCGTCGCCGCGGTCACCTTCACCAGCATCGGGACCACAGAGTCGATACCGTCGGCGACATTCGAATTCGAATTCGAACAAAACGAGAGCTACAGCGCATCGAACTTCGATGTCTCCGATGGCACCGGGACGAACTACACAGCACCGCTCGACGGATTCACCGGCGATATGTTGACCATAACCCACATCGGTGGGGACCGGATAGCCAGCGAGCATCTGACAGTATCTGTCTCGGGACCGAAGGTGAAATACATCAATCAGACGGGTGCGCTGCAAGATTACGGTGGCGCTGCCAGTGGGGAGTACCAGTCGGAATACACGTACGAACAGATGGGATTCTCGTCGGACGTTTCCGCCACGGACAACACTACGCTGGTGACGAACTTCGTCGACTACAAACGGAATCCCGACCCGTACTCGCCCGGGTCGATGCTGCGAAACGCGACTGTCAGAGTGATCTACGAAGGAGACGAGCGGAGTGCTGTGATCGACACGTGGGAGGGACCGGGGGCCTGAACAGCGGCTGCTTGCGGTTCCGCCAGCAGTCAGCGGCCCGGGCAAATTTCCACCGTTCGCAACCGTAGCTCGAGAGCTTCTCCCGCCTGAACCAAGCTTCATACGCTCCCCAACCGCATACAGAGCGCGATGCCGACGTACCCCGATCCCGACAGCCGCCACGAACTCGCCGAGGACTGCCGGCGCTGTTCTGGGCTCTCCAAGAGCCGAAGCTGCATCTCGTGGGGTAACGGCTCGCTGGACGCCGACGTGGTCGTCGTCGGCGAGGCCCCGACCGCGGGCGACCCCGAGGCCGACCAGTGGCGGGGCGGCAATCTAACCGGGATGGCCTACACCTCCCGCGCGTCGGGCCGGAAGATACGCGACCTGCTCGCCGACGCCGGGTTCGACCACGACGACTGCTACTACACGAACGCGGTGAAATGCCACCCGCCGGCCAATCGCAACCCGACGAGCGAGGAACTGGCCAACTGCCGACCGTATCTGGTAGAGGAAATCGAGACGGTGGAACCATGGGCCGTTCTCACGACCGGGAAACACGCCACGGAGACGGTACTGGACGACGACTCGTTCGATGGCTTTCTGGACAGTGTGCTCGACCCGCGAAAGAGCGACGCGCTCGGGGTGCCGGTGATTCCTGTGCTCCACCGAGTTACCAGGCGCTGTGGCTGTCGCGACTCGGGTACAGCCGCGAGGAATACGTCGCCGCGATTCGGGAGCCTGTCGAGCGAGCGACGGACGGGTGACCGAACCGCCACGACTGACTGTTTCAGTCCGAGACGAACTCGATGCAGTCGGCACGAACACGGTCTGTGAACGCCGCTGTGACCCGGCCCTGTGGGTTCGCGATATCGTCGTGTTTGACCGTTGCGACCACCCACGGTGAGCAGTAGGAACGCTTCTCCGGATGCTGTCCGGTTATCCAGGCGTCGCCAACTTCGACGTTCGCCGATAGGTCGCTCGTGGTCAGGGCGACACAGATGTACTCCTCGCCGCTGTAGGGGAGGCCATCGCTGGCCAGCACCAGCCACAGTCGCGGATTTCTGCCGTCCCGAAACGGGTCGGGCGCCCAGACCACGTCGCCGGGTTGGTACGGGTCGGCACTACTCACCGCTCCGTTCCTCGCGTGGGTCGACAGCGTGGGCTTGCCAGCCTTCGTAGTCGAACTGCTCTGCCTCGTGGCTCGCTGCAACGCCACTGGCGTGCGATACCGTCTGCTCGACACTCTCGACGTGGTCGCTGACCCGCCAGTAGGTTCCCCGGTGGTCGACTCGGCCGCGCTCCCGGAGTCGTACGAGCGTCGGTCCGACGGAGCCGGTCGCGACGTCTGTCGCGTCGGCGATTTCGCTCTGGGTGAACGCCTGGTCGGCGTGGGCAGCGAGGAAAGAAAGAATTGCCTCGGCGTTCGTCCCCGGTTTCGGGTCCGGTGCCCCGTCTTCGATATCTTCGAATCTATCCGCACTGATAGGCATATCCCACACTCTGTATCATACTGTATTGAATGTATTGCCGTCGGTGTGGCTCTCGGAGTAACTTTCTTGCACGCGCCGGACACACCGCCGACTATGGACGACTGCATCTTCTGTCAGATAGTCGCCGGTGACATCCCGAGCCGCACCGTCTACGAGGACGACGACGTGCTGGCCTTCCTCGATGCGAACCCGCTCTCGCCGGCCCACACGCTCGTCATCCCGAAAGCCCACCACGAGTCGCTGAACGACCTGCCCGAGGAGCTCGGCAGCGAGGTCATGGCGGCGCTACATCGCCTGACGCCGGCCGTCGAGGACGCGGTCGACGCGCCCGCGAGCACGGTGGCGTTCAACAACGGTGAGGCCGCCGGTCAGGAGGTCCCACACGTCCACGGCCACATCGTCCCGCGGTTCGAAGACGACGGCGGCCGCCCCATCCACGCGCTGGTCAGCGACCGCCCGGACCTCTCCGACGACGAACTGGACGATATCGCGGCGGAAATCAGCGACGGCACGTGACTTACTGATCGCTATCGACCGGGCGTTCGGTCGACCACGCCGCTCGTCCTGAACTTTTTATTTCGGGCCGCGTCCCACGTACAGTATGGATACACCGACGCTCGCGCTGGTCGGCGTCGCCGGCGGCGCCGGGACGACCAGAACGGCCGTAGAGACGGCGGCGACGCTCGCCCGAGCCGACCGCTCGGTCGCGGTCGTCGACGCCGCCTTCGGGACACAGGGACTGGCGACGTACGTCGAGGGCCGCATCACTGACGATATGACCGCCGTCGCCGTCGGCGAGAGCACCGTCGAGGCGGCGCTGTACGACGCCGACTACGACGTGTCGGGTCGGGTCGCGTTCGGCCCGGCCCACGCCCCCTTCGAGCGCATCGCCCGCGCGAAGGCGCCCGACGCGGCCCGGGCCCTCGAGACCGCCGTCGCCGACGTCGCCGACCGGTTCGACCACGTCCTGCTTGACGTGCCGCCCGTCGCGGCCAACCAGGCCGTCGCCGCGCTCACGACCGCCGACCGGCGCGCGCTCGTCGCGCCCGCGACCCAGCGCGGCGTCGACCTGCTGCCCAGACACCGCGGCCGGCTGCGGGACCTCGACGCCCCGGCCGACGCCGTCGTCGCCACCCGCACCGACGCGCCCGACGCCGTCGCCGTCGCGGACGCCGACCACGAACTCCCCGCTGGCGACCCGGTCGGTCCGACCGCGCTGGACCCGGAGACGGAGCTCGCGCCCGCCGTCGCCGCCGCTGTCGAGGGCCTGTTCGACACGGAGCTGGGCCTGGAGTTCGAGGAGCCGGGGCTGTTCGAGCGACTCGGCTAGAGGTCGGGCAGCGGAACGACCACGACTGGCCGGTCGAGTCGCTCCAGCAGCGTCGCCGTCGTCGACCCAACACCCGACGCGCCCTCGGTGCCGGCGTTGGCACCGGCGATGACCACGTCGGGGTCGTGGTCGTTGATCGCTGCCAGCAGCTCCGTCGTGGGGTCGCCCTCCCGGACCTCGGTCTCGGGCATCGCCGCCGCCAGCCGCGACCGGGCGACGTTGGCCGCGTCGCCGGCGTCCCGTTCGTGGCGCCCGGGTTCTCGAACGCCGACCACGACGACGCTGTCTTCGCTCGGGTCGAGTCGCCCCTGCAGGTAGTCGGCCGCCGCGGCGGTCACGTGGACCGACGCGGTGGCGATGAGGTAGTCTGTCATGGTTCCGTGTGGGTCGCCCGAGGATTTCGGGGTTTCGACCGTCTCGCTATCGAGGGGCTACGCGCCTTGCCCTGCTCGCGGTTCGCTCCGCTCATCGCTGCGCTTTATCGAGGTCCCTCACTCCGTTCGGGACCTCGCTACTGCTCGCGGCTACGCCGCTCGCGATTCGAGACACCTCGCGTTGCTCCGCGGGTCACTGTGTTCCCCGCTCCGCTTCGAGGTCGCTCGCAGGCTCGCGACCTCGCTACCCGAGACATTTACATAGCCCTCACGCGCTACCGAGTAGCGTGCGCGTCGAGAACAGTTTCATCGGGGTCGACGGCGTCGGCGAGCAGACCGAACAGTCCATCTGGGAGCAGGGTGTCACCCACTGGGACGAGTTCGAACCGAGCGTCGTCGGCGGCAAGCGGGGCGACCGCATCGACCAGTTCATCCGCCAGAGCCGGGCGTATCTCGACGCCGCCGACGTGGCCTACTTCGACCGGCAGTTCCCCAGCAGCGAGCAGTGGCGCCTCTACGAGACCTTCGACGAGCGGGCCTGTTTCTTCGACATCGAGACCACCGGACTGGACGAACATCGCAACCAGGTGACGACCGTCTCCTTGCATCAGGCCGGCGAGACCGAGACGCTGGTCGCCGGTGACGACCTCACCGCCGACAACCTCCGGGCGGCCTTCGCCGACGCCGACCTGCTCGTCACGTTCAACGGCAAGCGCTTCGACGTGCCCTTCCTGGAAGCGAACTTCGACGTCGACCTCCAGCGCCCCCACCTCGACCTCATGTACACCTGCAAGAAGCTCGGCCTCTCGGGCGGGCTCAAGCAGGTAGAACAGGACATCGGTATCGAGCGCGACCGACCCGACATCTCCGGGAAAGACGCGGTCCGGCTCTGGCGCGAACACGAGCGCGGCCAGGACGGCTCCCTCGAGACGCTCATCTCCTACAACCGCGAGGACACCGTCAACCTGCAGACGCTGGCCGACGAAGTCACGACGCGGCTCGACGAACGGCTCTTTCAGTACTAGCGAGGCAGCGAGCGGTGCGCGGTCGCTTGCGACCGCGAGTGACGAACGGAGAGGGACCAGCGGTCCCTCAAGCAGTCGGGCGGCGCTGCCGCCCGACGACGGGGCGAAGCGCCGTGAGTCAGCGACCTTCCTCGAAGCGGAGCGGGGAAAGCGAGGTGGGAACGGAGTGACCACCTCGGTAGTGAGCGGCGTAGCCGCGAACGAAGTGACCCGCGGAGCCGCGGTCTCACTCTACCGCTGGGGGACGCCCTTGCGTGTTCTCTCCCGGTGCCAGCAGGTGCGCTCGCCCGGCGAGGAATCCGAGCAGTAGCCCGGTGAAATGTGCGATGAGCGCCGCACCGGGATTGGCCGTCAACACCGTTACCAGCCCTGCCAGCAGGACGCCGAGCGCGAGCTGGAACCGCGGTTCCAGCTCGATGCCGCCCACGAGTAGCTCCGTGACCCGATTCGCTCCGAGCAGATAGCCGTACAGCCCCAGGATGGCCCCGCTCGCGCCCAGCACGGCGACCTGCGCGGGCATGCCGGGAACGAGCGGACCGACGACGCCGACGAGGGCCACCTGTGTCACGCCCGCGAGTGCGCCCACGGAGACGAAAAAGGCGTGAAAGCGTGCGCTCGTGGTCAGTCGCTCGACGAGCAGGCCGCCAAGCGCCAGCGCGACGGCGTTGGCGACCAGATGTGAGACGCTCGCGTGGGCGTAGACGCTCGTCACCACCGTCCAGGGCCGGGAAAGCAGGGGGTTCGACAGCGCGAACAGCCCCCGCCAGCCGAGGAGCCCGGCCAGTTCCTGGCAGGCAAACACCGCCAGGACGAGCGCCAGGGTCACGAGCGTCGGACTGCGTCGGAGGGCGCGCATACTCCACTGTTAGCCGTCAGCGTACATGAATGTCGGGCCGCCATTCGAGCCGTAGTCAGGAGTCGACTCGCGGGACGAACTCCCCTGTCTCCTGTCGTACGCCGGCCAGCAGGACCAGCCCGGCCAGTAGCGGGAGGGCCGCACAGGCGACGTAGATGGGGTCGAAGCCGACGGCATCGACCAGCGGGAGCGTGACGATGGGCCCAAAGCCCCCGCCGAGGTCGCCCAGCACGTTGTTCGTCCCGACGGCGCGCCCCATCTGGCCGTCGGGGACGAGGTCGCCCAGCAGCGCCATCAGCGGCCCGCTCGACCCGCCCTGTCCGCCGCCGATTAGGAGGCAGGCGACGACGAGGACGGGGACGCTCTCTGTGACGGCAAGGAGTGCGAAGCCGACCGACGTGGCGACCAGGAAGACGAGCAGCGTCGGGACCCGCGACCCCCGACGGTCGCTGATGGCACCGCCGGCGTACATCGAGAGGCCGGCGGCGACGACGGTGACGCCCATGAAGATGCCCGACGAGCCCTGCGCATCGAAGCCGAACACCCGCAGCTGGGCCTGGCCGAGGAAGAGGACGAGCGTGGCGAAGAAAGCACCGATGTAGACGAAGAAGACGGCGAAGTTCACCGCGCCGACGGTCAGCGCCGGCAGGCTGGTGTTGACGTCCCAGGGCTTGACCGACTGGTTCGCGTCGCTCTCGACGTGGGTCTCCGGGACGGTCCAGTACGCCACGGCGCTGGCGAGGACGGCGAAGGCCGCGGCGACGCTAAAGGCCGTGACCGTGCCGGCGACCTCGCTCACGACGCCGCCGATGACCACGCCCGTCGGGAAGCCAAAGAGGACGCCGCCGCGGATGAGGCCCATGTTCGCGCCACGGGAGCCGCCGTCGCTGACGTCCGAGGCGATGGTGTAGGCCGTCGCAAAGACGAGTGCGCTTCCGATGCCCCAGCCGATGCGGGCGATCATGAACCACGCCTCGGGGGCGGGTGCGACCATCGCGACGACGTAGCCGGCGGTCGCGACAGCCTGGATTCCCATGCCGACGACGAACGGCGTTCGCGTGCCAACGCGGTCGACGAGTCCGCCGGCCGGTGCGTTCGCGACCAGCCGCGAGAACCGGTTGGCGGAGAGAATCAGGCCGACGAGAAACGGGGAAATCCCCAGCACGGCACCCAGGTTCGGCAAGATGGGGTAGACGACGCCACCGCCGAAGCCGATGAAGAAGGTGCTCGTGATGACTGCCCAGACGACGGCTCGCTGGCCGCGAACCCGGTCGAGGACCGCGCCCAGACCGCTCGATGGCTCGGTCACCATGCGTCTCGCATCCCTGCGAGCGGGTAGGCCGATTCGGCGCAAAAGGATTTGGAAACGGCCGTGAGATGCGCGCTTCTCGGGCCGCTTCCCGGTTCCAGAACGAATAGGTGGCTCCAGTCGGTATCGTCGCGTATGTCAGGCCGCACCGACGACCTCGCCGACGCCTTCGGCGAGCACACCGACGCCGACCTCGCACAGACCGCCGCGGAGAACGTCGCCGCCTTCGCCGAGGCGTACGACGAAGACCTCACCGCCGAGGCCGTCCTCGGCCGCTTCGAGGACGCCCCCTACGCCGACTTCCGCAAGGCGTTCAACTGGCTCGTGGGTGACCTCGCCGCCGACAACGAGGACTGTACAGACTCCCGCGAGTTCCGTATCCAGGGCTTCGGCGACCACGCCGCCGACCCCACTATCACAGGCTGACGCCGCCGTATGGACGGCGGGACGTACACGCTCGTCCTCGAACGCGAAACCGACGGCCCCATCCAGGTGGGCGCGCTGGGCGATATCGCCTTCCCCGCGGGCTGGTACGCCTACACCGGCAGCGCGCTGGGCTCGGGCGGCTTCTCCCGCGTCGAGCGCCATCGCGCCGTCGCGAGCGGCGAGAACGGTGCCCGCCACTGGCATATCGATTATCTGCTGGGCGACGACGCGACCAGCGTCGGGACCGTCGTGACGACTGCCGCGGATATCGAGTGTGTCGTCGCCCGGCGGCTGGTCGACGCTGTGGGCGATGCCGTCCCCGACTTCGGCTGTTCTGACTGTGGCTGTCGCTCGCATCTCGTCGGCTGTGCGGGCTGCGAGGAGCTGGTGGCGGCTGTCGAGCGGGCCCACGACGTGGCTTCCAGTGAGCGTGGTTAGTTCGAGTTTTCGCCGTCTCTCACTGTGATGACGGGAACTGGCGCAGCGCGGACGGTCTTTTCCGTGACGCCGCCAAGCAGGATTCGCTCGGTCCCGCGCTTTCCCGTCGTTCCCATCACGACGGCGTCGATGTCCGCCGAGTCGATAGTATCGAGTATCTTCGAAAGCGGTGTCCCGTGTTCGATGTGGCTGACAGTGTCCGTAACCCCCTGTGTCGCTGCCTCGGACGCGACAGCCTCGACGGCCTCGGTCGCCGCCTGCTCACGTCCCTCGTCAGAGACCGTCGAACGAACGTCCACACCGAGCGACCGCTTCTCGGCGACGGATACCACGTGTACGGTCGCATCGAGCGCCGCTGCAAGGGAGACCCCGTACGCCGCGGCGTGTGCGGCACTGACACTCCCATCCGTGGGTATCAGAATATCCTCGTAGGGGAACGCCAGCTGCTCGTCGGGCTGCATCCGGGCCGAGAGCACCGGGACAGACGCCAGGCGGACGACCTTCTCGGTGACGCTCCCGAGGAGGTATCGTGATATCCCCGTCCGACCGTGTGTCGGCATCACGATCAGGTCGTGGTCGTATCGCTCGGCGTACTCGACTATTGTCGACGCCGGATTCCCCTGGACGACGTCAGTATCGTGGTCCGCACCGAGCGTGCGCAGCGTCTCCGCCGCGTCCTCGAGCACGTCCTCGCCCTCCTGGACGAGGGCGTCGACGACCTCCGTTTCCACGACAGTGACGCTCTCTCGTGTCGTATCCGCGACGAACAGGAGATGAATCGTCGCATCGGCCCAGTGAGCGATTTCGGCGGCGTGGTGCAGTGCCGCCGCTGCCCCATCACTCCCGTCGAACGGAAGCAGAACGTCGTCGTACATCTATACGTGTGACTATGGCAAACACGTCTAAATGGCTTGTCACCGGCTGCCCGTCGGCTGACGAACCCACAGCATCTCACCGGGCGGCCCGGTACAGCGCGTACGACAGGACCACGGCGAGCAGGGCGAGTGGGAGCGCGAGCAGCTGCATCGCCCCGGCGACGCCCGTGTCGCTGATCACAAAGCCCATCGCGGCGGGGACGACGGCGATGCCGGCGGCGCTCGTGACGGCGGCGGTCGCGTTGACCGGCGCGCTGTGTTCGGGGACCGCCTCGGTGGCGTAGGCAAGCAGCGTCGGATACATCCCCGAGAGCGCCAGCCCGATGGTGAAGAGGCCGACCAGCAGGCCGTACCCCTCCGCGAGGAAGAACGTATAGACGAAGGCCGGAATCGTCAGCCCGACCAGTCCGACGGCCAGGCGGACGTAGCCGAGCCGTTCGGAGAGCCAGCCCGAGGCAAAGCGGCCGGGGATGTAGGCCGCGAGCATGACCGACAGCGACGCCGTCGCGAGCGAGCTGGGCAGCCGTCCCTGCGCGTAGGTGGTCACCCACGTGAACAGCCCGCCCTCGAAGCCCGTCGAGCAAAAGAGCGCGACCGCCATCGTCAGGACCGCCGGCTGGCGGGTGATGCGACGCAGCTCGGCCCGGTCGAGCGGGTCGTCGCCGCCGTCGATATCTGGCGTCGGCAGCCGGAGGGCGAGCGCCACGACCGGGACGAAGGCCAGCGCGAGCGCGTAGTAGGCCAGTCGCCAGTTCCCGGCGGCGACGGCGGCCGCGACGAGGAGCGGGCCAGCCGTCGCGCCGACGGCCCACATCATATCGTAGAAGCCGAAGATTCGGCCGCGCTGGCGGGGGTAGAGATGCGAGAGCAGCGGCCGGTCGGTCCCCCGGCCGACGCCAGTAAAGAGCCCGCGGCCCAGCAGCGCCGCCAGAAAGAGCCCGAAGGAGGGCGCGACGCCCATCACCAGGATGCCGGCGCCGGTGCCGACGATACCGACCAGCAGGAGCCGTCTGGTGTCGAGACGGCCCGCCACGGCGCCGACGACGACCACGGCCAGCACGTAGCCGACGGTCCCTGCAGGTGCGACCAGCCCCAGCTGCCACTCGGGCACGTCGAAGGTCCGCCGGAGCGCCGGGATGACAGCGCCGCGCATCTGCAGCCCGGCGCCCTCCAGCGTGATGTACGCGAAGACGGCGACCGTCCACCAGCGCCGGCCCGACCGGTCGGGCTCGCCGTCTGCCTCCGTGTCCGGTGCCTGCGTGGCGGCCGCCTCGCTCATACGTGACTCTCTCCGCAGGGAGGGAAAAATATTTTGTATATTCTATCACAATACTCGGCCATGTCTGCGGACACAGTGCGAGACCATCTCGGTGCCTTCGGCCTCTCGGCGAAGGAAGTCGACGCCTATCTGGCCGTTCTCCGGTCCGGCGCGGCGACTACCGGCGAGGTCTCGCGGGCGGCCGACGTCTCACAGGGGTACGTCTACGAACTCGCCGAGGGGCTCGCCGACCGGGAGATGGTCACCATCGACGAGACAGCCAGCCCGACCGTCATCCGGGCGCGCCCGCCCGACGAGGCGCTGGGGTCGTTCACCGAGCGGCTGGACGACCTCCGGGAGAGCGTCGAATCGCTGTACACCGCGCCGGACGACGACGGCGCCGCGGTCGAGGTCGTCCACTCCCGCGCGACGGTCCGCAAGCGCATCCGGCGGTATCTGGCCGACGCCCAGCGCGAGGCGTTTCTCGTCCTCCCCGAATCGGAACTCGCGAACCTCGAAGCGGCGCTCGTCGCCGCCCGGGACCGCGGCGTCTTCGTCTACCTGCTCGCCGTCTCGCCGCTGTCCTCGGAGACGGAGCCCGACTGGGCGGCCTGTGCGGACGTGGTTCGCACCTGGGACGCCACGCCGCCGGTCACCGTCGTCGTCGACGAGACGACCGGCGTCCTCGGCGCCCACGGCATCCTCGCCGGTCGGCACGGCCGCGAGTACGCCCTCTCGTTCGCCCAGCGGGAGGTCGCCGGCGGCTTCTTCGGCAACGCCGTGGCCAACTTCTGGCCGATGGGCGAGGACCGCTACGTCACCGACCCGGACGAGCTCCCGGCGACGTACGACCACCTCCGGACCGCCGCGACCAACGCCGCGCTCCACCGGGCCGCCGGTCGGGAGCTGCTCGCCGACGTGACACTGGCGACCCTCGACGCGGACGGGGACCGACGCTACGAGCGGGTCCCCGTCGTCGCGGTGCGACAGAACCTCGTCGGCGACCCCACGAACGACTTCCCGATGGAGAACAGCCTCGTCTTCGAGACGCCCGACGGCCGCGTCGCCGCGGGCAACCCCGGCGGCGGTATCGGCCCGTTCTACGAGGGGTACGGCGCGCAGTCGGTCACGCTGTACAAGGGATAGCCGGCTACCGCTCGTCGACGGCGTTCTGTGCCGCTTCCAGTGTGAACTCGCCCTCGTACAGCGCGCTGCCGACGACGACGGCCGCCGCGCCCGCCTCCGCCAGCGCCAGCACGTCTTCGACGGTCGCGACGCCGCCGCTGGCGATAACGGGGATGTCGACGGCGTCGACCAGCCGCGCGACGGGGTCGGTCCGCACCCCCTCCAGCTGGCCCTCGACGTCGACGTCGGTGAACAGAATTCCCGCGGCGCCCAGGTCGGCGTAGCGCTGTGCGGCCTCGGCCGGGTCCAGCCCCGTGCCTTCGGTCCAGCCGGAGACGACGACCTCGCCGTCTTTCGCGTCGAGGCTGACGAGGACGCTGTCGGCGTACTCGTCACTTATCTCGGCGACGATATCGGGGTTCTCGACGGCTGCGGTCCCCAGAATAACGCGGTCGACGCCCCGCTCTAGCAGGGAGATGGCGTCCTCCGCGGTGCGGATGCCCCCGCCGAGTTGCACGTCGACGTCGTCGTCGACCGCCTCGAGAACCGCGTCGATGGCGTCGGCGTTCTCGCGTTCGCCCTCGAAGGCGCCGTCGAGGTCGACCAGGTGCAGCGTCCGGGCCCCGGCCTCGACCCACCGCTTGGCCGCTACGACGGGGTCGCCGTAGGTCTTCTCGGTGCCGCGCTCGCCACCGACGAGCTGGACCACCTGTCCGTCCTGCATGTCGACCGCGGGAACGACCTCGAACGTCGGGAACATGACCGGCAGTGGGGCGGGACCCGTCGAAAGGGTGTCGGTCCCGGCGGGGCCGTCTCGCCACGCACATTCGACCGGCAGCCCAGCCCACACCCTTATCCGGCCCGAGAGGAATTCCCTACCATGTCCGCTGGAATCCTGATTCTCACCCCGCTCGCTCGCCGGTTGGAAGCCGTGATGTTCGGTCCACACGAGAAGAAGTACCGGCTGTTCGAACAGGCCGTCACCGTCGTCGCCATCGGGCTGGCACTCGCCTGGGGGGCCGTCGCCCTCGGCATCGTTCCGGTCGCTGCGACCACCGCGTCGGTAATCACGACCGCCGCGAGCGTCGCCATCTCGGCGTACGTCGTCGTCGGCATCCTGCAGTTCCTCGTGATGGCGGACGTGCTCGAACGGTCGAACGAGGACGTCGCGACCAAGGCCGCCGAACTCGAGGAGGCCGCCGAACAGCTCGAACAGACCGCCGAGGAGCTGGAGTCGACCGCCGACGAGGTCGAGACGGCCGTCGAGACCGTCGACGAGGCCGCCGAGGACGTCGAACAGACTGTCGAGGAGGTCGAACAGACCGCCGAAGAGGTCGAGCGCTCCGCCGAGGACGTCGAACGGTCGGCCAAGGACGTCGAGAAGTCCGCCGAAGAGGTCGAACAGACCGCGGCACAGACCGGTGACGACGACGCCGTCGAGACGGTTACCGAGGCCAGGGACAAGACAAGCGAGGCCAAGGACACGACGACCGAGGCCAGGGACAAGACGACCGAGGTCAAGGACAGGACGGCCGAAGTAAAAGACAAGACGAGCGAGGTCAAGGACAAGACCAGCGACGCGAAGCAAACGGCCGAATCCGTCACCGACGAGGTCGAGGCGGCAAAGGAGACCGCGAGCGAGGTCGAGGAGACCGCCGCCGAGAAGCGCGAGCGGCTGGCAGAGACGGACAGTGACGACGAGTCGTAACTGTCTGTGGACTGCTCACTCGCCACAAGGGGGCCGCGCGGTCGGTAATCTTTAACGGCGTCACGGCCACCGCCCAGTATGGTCGAGGTTCTCTTCGCGCTCGGCGTTGTCGTCGCTATCTTCGTCGGTTTCAACATCGGGGGCTCCTCGACAGGGGTGGCGTTCGGCCCGGCCGTCGGGTCGAACACCCTCACGAAATTCTCGGCGGCGGCGCTGATGACAGTGTTCGCGATGGCCGGCGGGCTCATCGTGGGCCCCGCCGTCGTCGAGAACCTCGGGAGCAATCTCGTGGCCACGCAGTTCTCGCCGCTTATCAGCATCGTCGTGCTGTTTTTCATCGGCGTCGCGCTGTTCCTCTCGAACGTCGTCGGCGTCCCCGCCTCGACGTCGATGACCGCAGTGGGAGCCATCGCCGGGCTGGGACTCGCGAAAGGGACGCTCAACGCCGGCCTGATGCTCGAAATCGTCGTCTGGTGGCTCGTCTCACCCATCCTCGCGTTCTGGGTCAGCGGCGTCATCGGGCGGTACTTCTATCCCAAACTGGTCGCGTGGTTCGCCGTCTCCCAGAGCGAGGGCGCCCTGCTGACGTACGACCGTTCGGGAGTGATTCCCCGCCCCTCGCTGGGCGAGAACACGACCCGCCGCGAGTTCGTCGGGACGACCGTCGTCATCGGTATCGGCTGTTACATGGGCTTTTCGGCGGGGGCGTCGAACGTCGCTAACGCCGTCGCGCCGCTTGTCGGCAACGGCTCGCTGGACCTCTACCCGGCTATCGTGCTGGGCGGGGCCGCCATCGGGCTGGGGGCCTTTACTATCGCTCGGCGGACGATGGACACCGTCGGCAACGATCTCACCGACCTCCCGCTGGTGGCCGCAATCGTCGTCGCCACGGTCGCCTCCACTATCGTCACCTTCCTCTCTGCGCTCGGTATCCCCGCCAGCTTCGTCATCATCGCCACGATGAGCATCGTCGGGCTGGGGTGGGGTCGGGCGACACGGATGACCCGCCTCTCGGATACGGTGACCAAGCGCGAGGCGCCCGACGTCTCGGTCGGGGCGCTGACCGCCGACGCCGACGACGCCCCGACCGTCGGCGGGAAGAAAGGGACGCCCGAGCCGAAGGATACCGAGCCAATCGGCGAGGAGTCCCGCGAGGACCTCCCGAAGGCCTCGGACCTGTTCGAACCGGCGACGACGGCCCGCGTCATCTTCCTCCAGAACGTCGTTCCCTCCATCGCGACTGTCGCCGCGTATCTGGTCTTTCGGTTTCTTCCAGTGTTTTGAGGACGCTGCGTCTATCATAATCGTACATCCGGGCTGTTCGAAGGGCAAAGTCTAACAGGACGGGGTTCGAACCCGGCTATGATGCCCACGGTAGAGTACCTAAACTACGAAGTAGTGGACCACAACGGCTGGGACATGTACGACGACGACGTCTTCGCTGAGGCGGGCGACCTGGACCTCGACGACGAGGACCACGGAACCGTCGAAGTCAACGAGGGCGAATATATCCTCGAAGCGGCGGAGGCCCAGGGCTACGACTGGCCCTTCTCCTGTCGCGCCGGCGCCTGTGCGAACTGTGCCGCCATCGTCCTCGAAGGCGAGATCGACATGGACATGCAGCAGATTCTCAGCGACGAGGAAGTCGAAGAAAAGAACGTCCGACTGACCTGTATCGGCAGTCCCGACGCCGACGAGGTCAAGATCGTCTACAACGCCAAGCACCTCGACTACCTGCAGAACCGCGTCATATAATCACCGACACGTGCGTTCGCTGAACGCACGGTTTTCCGGGGATATCCGTCCCTGGCTTCTCAGACTGGATAGCTGCTGGGCCCCTCACACCAGCAGCAGGACGACCGCGACCAGCAACAACACGCCCACCAGCACCGCGACAATCGTCTCGGTCCCCATCCCCGAGGCGCCGTCGGCCGTCGCCGAGGGTGCCTCGGCCGTCGGCTCCGTCGTCGCCCCGTCGTCGTTCGGCGTGAGGTCGATGTCCTCGATGCCGTCTTCGTAGGTCGCTCTCGCGTCCCTGACGGTGGCGATGTGAACCCCGAGCTCCTCGGCCAGCTCGGCGTTGGACAGCTCGGGGTTTCGCACCGACCGTTCGAGAATCTCCGCCTCGAGCCCGCTCCGGGCGTCTCTGACGACGGCGGTGAGGGTCCCCAGCTCATCGGCGATTTCGGCGTTCGTCGCCGCCGGATTGCGGAGGGTGTGGGCGAGCACTTCCGCCTGCACGTCGCTGCGCAGGTCACGGACCAGCGCGGTGTGGGTCCCCACTGCCTCGGCCAGTTCTGCGTTCGACCGGTCGGGGTCGTTCGCCAACCGCTGGAGTACGGCCGCCTGCGTTCCCGAGAGGTCGTCGAGCACTCGCGTCCGCGACGAGAGCGTGCCCGGGCTCTCATCGTCGTCGTCGCTTTCCGCGGCCGCCCGTTTTGCCTTCCGGAGGTCCCGGACTACGGCGGTGTGTGTTCCCGTCTCCTCGGCGATGTCGGCGTTCGACAGCCCCGGCTCGGAGTCCAGCAGGTCGAGGACGTACTGCTGGGTCGGTGTCGGGTTGTCGATTCCCATCCTCACGCCCTCCCGGACGACGTGTCGCTCGTGTGGTTGCTGGTCCGCTCGCCGGTCCCACCGATTCGCCGTTTAATTCGTGCCAGTCTCCCGCCCATACAGCTTTCAACATCAAGCTATGGTAATCAATCTACCGGGAACGTTAATATATGACAATGTACGATTCTCGCTCTCGCGGCCCCATCCCGCGGCCTGGCTCCGTTGTCCCGTCTCGCGATGCTCGCCGTCCCGACGCGCTCGCTTTCAGCACTGGACCGACCGGAACCATTAGGACAGTCGACGTGGGATGGGGAGTCGTGCAGGGGTCGATACCGGACCTGTTGCGACTGCTCGCCGTCCCCGTCTTCGGCTGGGCGGCCTACCGCGACATCGAGACTCGTCGCGTCCCCAACAGGACGTGGGTCCCGCTGGCCGCATTGGCCGTCGTACTGTTGTGCTGGGACACCTACGCCGTCCTGAACGGTGGCGCGTTCGGCCGGCCGGCCGGGGTGACACCCGACCGCCTGTTCTTCATCCGCGTCGCCATCAGCCTGGGCTTCGTCGCACCGCTGGCGTACGGGTTCTGGCTCATCGGCGGCTTCGGCGGGGCCGACGCCAAGGCGTTCATGCTCATCGCCGGCCTCTTCCCGGTGTACCCCACCTACTACCTCACCTCGATGGCGCTCCCGCTGGAGCCCTCGCGCATCGGCGTCTTCTCGCTGACCATCCTCTCGAACACCGTGCTGGCTGGGGTGGTCTACCCGCTCGGCGTCGCGGCGAGCAACCTCGTTCGGGGGCGGTTCTCCTGGGCGATGTTCCTCGGCAAACCGGTGGCCATCGAGCGCGTCCCCGAGGAGTACGGCCGCCTGCTGGAGACGCCCGACGGCTTTACGCGTGCGGGACTGGACCTCGACGCCCTCCGGATGTACCTCCAGTGGCGCGGCGGCTCGCTGGCGGAACTCCGGGCCGACCCGGAGACGTACAGAAACCCTGACTCGCTGCCCGAGGAGCCGAACCCACCCGGCGACGGCTCGTTCGTGACGGACGGGGGCGTCCCCATTGCGGGCTCTGCCAACCAGTTCGGTACCGCCGGCACGGCCGACCCCTGGGGCGCCGAACGGTTCCTCGACGACATCGACGGGTCGGCCTACGGGACCGACCCCGAGACGCTCCGGGAGGGCCTGGAGCTGCTCGCCGACGCCGACGAGGTGTGGGTGTCGCCGGGCATCCCCTTCCTCGTCCCGATGTTCGTCGGGCTGGTCGCGGCGCTTACCTACGGCGACGTGCTGTATGCCTTGCTCTCGGCGCTTGGCTTCGCGTGACTGTGCCGTCGGACGACCGTGCAAAAGACCTATACTAGCGACAGGCGACCCTCCGACCATGACTGACGTCACGCTCGCCTTCGACGACAACGAGTACATCCCCGCTGTCGCCCAGGACGCCGACTCGGGCGAGGTGCTGATGCTCGCGTACGTCACCGAGGAGGCCCTCGAGAAGACACGTGAGACCGGCTACGCCCACTACTACTCGCGCAGCCGCGACGAACTCTGGAAGAAAGGGGGAACGAGCGGGCACACTCAGGAAATCCAGGAGGTGCGGGTCGACTGCGACGGCGACGCCTTGCTGTATCTGGTCGAGCAGTCCGGCGGCGCCTGCCACACCGGCTACGAGTCCTGTTTCTACCGGACCGTCGACGGCGAGGCGGTCGGCGAAGAAGTGTTCGACCCCGACGACGTCTACTGATGCCGGACGCTGCCAAGCGGCTGGAAGCGGCCGCCGCGCAGCGCCGCCAGGCCCGCGAGCGAGTCGAGGCCGTCGGTGAGGACGAGCTCCGTCGCTGCCGGGAGCTGTACCGCGAACTACACGACCTGCTCGACCGCTACGAGGACACCGCCACCGGCAGCGGGAACTTCCAGGCCTACACGGAGTTCGAGGGGCGGGTCGCGAATCTGGCCGAGGACTTAGACGACGACCTCCCCGAGAAGGAGACGTTCGAGGCCGTCGACGACTACCTCCAGCAGCGCCGGCTCAGCGCGTCGGACTTCGAGACCGCCCGGCGCAAACTCGAACCCGTCGGCGACGTGGTCGGCCGACTGGACGAGTGGGAAGACGCCCGCGAGCGGTACCGGGAGGCCCGCCGTGACGCCAGCAAGCGGCTGGGCGAACTCGACGACCGCATCGACGAGCTGGAGCGCCTCCAGCGGCTGGGGGAGGCGGACCTCGAAGCGCCGGTCGAGCGCCTCAGAGACCCCATTGAAACGTACGACGAGGCCGTCGAGGCGGCGTTCCGGGAGTTCCGCTCGTCGGCGCCGGCCCGTGAGGTGCTGTCGGCAGTGGCCCGTGCCGACGCGTACCCGCTTGTCGAGTTCCAGTCCCCGCCCGAGGACCTGCTTGGCTACGTGCAGCGCTACGACGCCGGCAGCGAGACGATTCCCCAGCTTCTCGACTACGCCGACTACTCCGCCTCGAAGCTCGACCACTACGTCGACGACACCGCTGCGCTCAAGCGGGCCATCGGCACCCGGCGGACCTACCTCCGCAACCTCGACGCCGAGCCGCTCACTGTTGGGTGGCCCCCGCCGCCGGCCGACCACCTCCCGTGGCTCGTCCGCGAGTACCGCTCGGTGCTCTCTGGCTTTGCCGACGATGACGTCGTCACGGCGCTGCGGGACGTGCGCACATTGGCCCGCCGGGAAGACTACGAGCGCCTCCGAGAGAGCGCGCTCGCACGGGCGGAACTGGCCGACGACGAACGCGAGCGCCTGGCGAGCGGCGCCGTCGACGAGGAGCTGCAGGATGCTCGCGACGAGAAAGCGGCTATCGAGGACGCGCTCGAGGAGCACGACCCCTTGTAGTGCTGTGCGGAACTGGACGCTGGATACAGCGCGGCAGCTTCGCCGCTTTCGTACCGGCGACGCCGAACCAGCCGCTCACTGCGCCTGTGAATCGAGTGTTCTCGGGTATCGATGGGGCCGAACACTGCCCGGTCTTCGGCTCCGTTTCTGGATAGCGCGTGCGCTGTCAGGACTCGCGCCACTTCTGGCCGCACTCGACGCAGGTGAACAGCCGAACCTCGTAGGAGCCGCCCGGCTTCGGCATCATCTCGTAGTAGGCCCGGTCGCTCTCGCAGTCCTCGGCCGGACAGGGCTCCTGCATCGTCTCGGTGGCGTCCTGGGTCGCGTCGGCCACGGCGGGCGCCCCGTCGTCCCGCTGTCCGTCCTGGGTCGCCATCGCCGCTTCTGCTTTCGAGTCCCGCGGCGCCTCGTTCTCACAGGAGCGACACACCCACGTGTCGCCCTCCGTGTGCATCAGCGAACCACACTCGTCACAGAATTGCATATACCGTGGGCAGACACTGGTGTCGGATATATGTGTTAACTTCCGCGTCGTGAGTCTCAGGCAACTGCCCGTGGTGGCTGTACTGGCCGAATTCAGCAGGCCGCTGGAACGTCTCTCCGGACGAGAGGTCACCTCGAACACACCACCGGCGACGACTAGTCGCCACGCTCGGCCGCGCCGACCATCTGGCCGGCGAGTTCCTCGGCCCGCTCGGGGGTGCGGGCCTCGGCGTACACCCGGACTACGGGCTCAGTACCGGAGGGCCGGGCCAGCACCCAGCCGTCGCCGTAGTCCAGCCGCCAGCCGTCGGTCGTGTCGAGGTCGCCCGCCGCCTCGGTGGCGTGGGCCTCGATGCCGGCGAGCATCGACTCCCGGGCGGCCTCGTCGTCGACGTGGAGGTTCCGCCGGACGTTGTAGTAGTCGTCGTAGGGCGCGACCAGCTCGCTGGCCGTGTGGTCCGCGAGCAGTTCGCAGAAGCGGGCGGCGGTGTAGGCGCCGTCGCGGGCGATGCGGTAGTCCGGAAAGAGGATGCCGCCGTTGCCCTCGCCGGCGATCGCGACGTGGGTTCCCTCGGCCTGGCGCTCCGCGATGCGACTGACGATGTACGTCGAGCCGATGGGGGTCAGCGAGAGGGTGGCGCCAGCGTCTTCGACAACGTCGACGATACGCTGGGAGACGTTGACCGCGCTGACGACACCGTCGCCCTCGTGTAGCTCCGCGGCGGCGAGTGCCGCGAACATCGCGCTGCCGTCGATATGCTCGCCGCGCTCGTCGACGAACATCGCTCTGTCCCCGTCGCCGTCGTGGGCGATGCCGAGGTCGGCGTCGGTCGCCCTGACGTAGCTCCGCAGGTCCCCGAGCGTGGCCGCCACGGGCTCTGGGTTCCGGCCGGGGAAGTGGCCGTCGGGCTGGGCGTTGACCGTGTGGACCGTACAGCCAAGCTCCCGGAAGAGGTCCGGGCTGACGAGCGACCCCGCGCCGTGGCCGGGGTCGACGACGACCGTGAGGTCGGCGCCGGCGATGCGCTCGCGGTCGACGGACTCGAGGACGCCGGCCCTGTAGTCGCGTCGGGCGCGCTCGACCCGGCGGTCGGTCCCCATCCGGTCCCAGGACGCGTGGCTCGGCTCCGCGGCCAGCGCGCGCTCGACCTCGTCTAAGGTCGCCCGGCTCAGTTCGACCCCGTCGGCGCCGATGAGCTTGATACCGTTGTACGCCGGGGGGTTGTGACTCGCCGTCACCATCAACCCCGGGACGGCCTCGGCCTCGCAGTAGGCCTGCAGTCCCGGTGTCGGGACGACGCCCAGCCTGTCGACGTCGAACCCCAGCCCGGTGAAGCCGCTCGTCGCGGCGTTCTCGTAGGTCCGCCCGGTAGTCCGGGTGTCCCGGGCGATAGCGACCCGGTCTGTGTCAGCGGCCCACACGCTCCCCGCCGCCTGTGCGACCTGCATGGCGTCTGCTGGCGTCAGTTCCTCGCCGGCGACGCCCCGGACGCCGCTCGACCCGAACACGTGCATTCGAGGAGAACTGCGTCGCCGACCGGCTTATGAATGTCGACACCTGTAGACGGTATCGGCGGGCTGACACGCACCGATTCCAACAGCCATTAGCCGTCTCGCCGTTCACGGCAGGTATGGCCAACCAGGAACTCATCGCGGCGCTGCGGGACGCTGATGCCGTCAAGTACGGGGAGTTCGAGCTCTCCCATGGCGGCACCTCGAACTACTACGTCGACAAGTACGTCTTCGAGACGAACCCTCGCTGTCTGGAGCTCATCGCCGCGGCCTTCGCCGAGCGCCTCGGCGACGACAAACTTGCCGGCGTCGCACTGGGTGGGGTCCCGCTGGTCGCGGTCACCAGCGTCGAGACGGGGCTGCCCTACGTCATCGCCCGCAAGAGTCAGAAGGAGTACGGTACCGGGAATCTCATCGAGGGCGACCTGACTGAGGGCGAGTCGGTCGTCGTCATCGAGGACATCGCAACGACCGGCCAGAGCGCCATCGACGCCGCCGAGGCGCTTCGCGACGCCGGCGCGGTCGTCGAGGGCGTGCTCGTCGTCGTCGACCGCGAGGAAGGGGCCAGCGAGAACCTCGCCGAGGCCGACCTCGAACTCGAATCGCTCGTGACCGCCTCGGAGCTGCTTGCCGACGCACCGTAGCGAGGTCGCGACCGCAGGGAGCGACCTCGAAGTGAAGCGGGGAGCGGAGCGATCCGCGGAGCAGGGGTCCTACGTCTCGACGCAGTCTGGCACCGTCCGGACACACCACCGACGCGCTTTTTCCGATTGACCGTGTAGATAGTTGCGTAATGGCGAATCTCGAACTCTACGAGCTGGAGGGGTGTCCGTACTGTGCGAAGGTAACGAAGAAACTCGACGAGCTGGGGCTTGACTACGACTCGCATATGGTCCCCCGCTCCCACGGCGAACGCACGGAAGTCGAGGCGCTATCGGGCCAGACCGGTGTCCCGGTGCTCGTCGACAACGAAAACGGCGTCGAGGGCATGCCCGAGTCCGACGATATCGTCGAGTATCTCGAAGAGACGTACGGGTCGTAAGGTTCTCTCTTGACCCGGCCACGTACGGCGTGAGTGACCGGCCTTTTTCCGCATCCGACCAACGCTGTTCGGTGACACGCTGCGTGCCTCGTGGGACCCACCGACTGTCAGGCCGCGTCCTCCTGGGGTTCCTCACCGCGTTCCATGATGAGGTCCCGCAGGTCGTCGGCGTCCTGAATATCCTCCATTTCGCCTTCCTCGATTAGCGCCGTCCCGTCGACGGACTCCCGTGTCAGCTCGTCGACGACGTACACTGACCGCGTCTTCGTCACCTGGCCGACAGAGGACATGATGCGGGCGCGCTTCTCGGCGGCCTCGGTGAACGCGGAGTGGCCCGTCAGCACCTGCTCGCGTCGGCGGGCGTTCTCGTTGACGGTCTTGAACGGTGCGCGGTTGGTCGGGTGGACCTCGAAGCCGATGCGCGTGAAGACGGTGGCGATGGGTTCGTCCTCGGGCGCCACGTCGGGGTCGTCCGGCGTCGGCTCCTCGTCGCGTATCTCCTCGGCGCCGTCGAGTACGCTGACCGGCGACGTGAGGGGCGCGTCGAACAGTTCCTCGAGTTCTGCCGCGACCTCGACGGACGCGTCCATCCCGTCCTCGTACTTCGAGACCGTCCGTCTGGAGACGCCCAGTTCCTTTGCGAGCTTGCCAAGCGACCACTCTTTTGCCTCGCGGACGTCCGCGAGGACCTCCGAGTCGATGTTGACGTACAGCCCGCCCGGCGCCGCGTAGATGAGCGGCGGCACCTCCTCGACGAACAGGTCCATCGCCGTATCGGGCGAGAGGACCGGGACGCCGTTGCGGAAGTAGACCACCCCCGGTTTCAGCTCCTCGTCGCGCGTTCGTAGTCCGACGACGATGGGCGTCGCGTTGAGGTAGGTGCCCAGCCGTCGCATCTCCGCGCCGGTCCGGGCGTCGAAGGCGTCGATATTGCCCAGAATCTTCACGAGCAACACGTCCTCGCCGCGACGAGCCGCGATGTCGAAGCTCTTCGGTCGAATCGCACACCGGTCGCTCACGAGGAACCCGGCGTCCTCGAGCATGGCGGTTACGTTGCCTACCAGTGCGGACCGTGACATCTGCTCTCTACTGGGGCTTAAGCCATTCACCCCATATATGCGTTGTGCCGTCCTGAAATCTGGGTTAGTCGCGCCCTGACTGCGGTATCAGTACTGGAGACGCGGTGCTGTCGTCTGAACGCGGCCGCCCGGGGCGTTCTGGTTGTTTTTCGCTGGTCCCGAAGTGAGCCCCGTCCGAGCTAGCGACGAAACCGCTATCCCGTCGAATCCAGTAGCCGAGTCTGTGACTGTCGTCGGACTGGACGATACCGATTCCCGGGAGACGGGGATGTGTACGACCTACGCGGCCGCCGAGCTGGCCGACCGGATACGCGACAGCGGCGGGCGCGTCGAGCGACTGCTGCTCGTCCGGCTCAACCCGGCCGTCGAGCACAAGACCCGCGGGAACGCCGCACTCGCAGTCCACACGGACCTCGACGCCGACCGCGCGCGCTCGCTGGCCCGCGACGTCCTCGGGCTGGCACAGACCGACGACCCGAAGACCAACCCCGGCGCCGTTGTCGCCGACTGCGCGCCAGACGACGTCCCACCGCGGGTGGCCGACTTCGCCGTCGAGGCCATTCGGCAGATTCAGGACCGGACGACTGCGACGCTGCTCGCGGACACCGCGGGCTTTGCCCGGCTCCAGCGGGGCAACGGTCGGGGGCTGGTCGGCGCGCTGGCTGCTGTCGGCGCCTGGGCTGCACTCGACGACTGGACGTACGAACACATCGCCTACCGCGAGCCCGACCGCTGGGGGACGGAGCGCGACGTCGATGCGGAGAGCGTCCGTGCGGCGGCAGACAGACACTACTCGGCGGTGTGGGACACCGTCGACCGTGCGTCGGGCTACCCCGTTTGCGTCCCGAGGACGCCGTGTCCGATTCTCTACGGGATTCGGGGCGACGACCCCGACGCTTGCCGAGCCGTCGCCGACGCCATCGACAGCGAGCCGATCGACCGGGCCGCGACGTTCGTGACCAACCAGGGGACTGACGTCCACCTGCAGGACGGCACCGTGGGTGCGGTGGCCGAGGACAGCGCCTACCGCGTCGACGGCACCGTCGCCGCGGCCCCCGAGACCCGCGAGGGCGGCCACGTCTTCGTCCCCATCGCCGATGGCGAGACCCGGCTCCAGTGTGCCGCGTTCGAACCAACCAAACGGTTCCGCGACCGCGTGCGGGCGCTGCGTGAGGGCGACGAGATTACCGTCTGTGGCGAGGTGACCGACGGGACCCTGAAACTGGAGAAGTTCGTGGTCCGGGAGCTCGTGCGGACTGAACCGGCGACCCCGACCTGTCCCGACTGCGGGGCGACAATGTCCTCGGCCGGCCGGAACCAGGGCTATCGCTGTCGGGACTGCTCGACCAGCGCCGACGGCAAGGTAGACCGACCTATCGAGCGCGACCTCGAACCGGGCTGGTACGAGGTCCCGCCGGTCGCGCGGCGCCACATCGCGAAACCGCTGGTTCGAGGCGGATTCGACGGGGCGACACATCCGGAGCGGTAGTTTCGGCGCAGTGTCACGCCCGGCGCGGTAGTCTCGACAGAGAGCTGCATCCGGCGCGGTAATCTCGACGGAGGGCCTGGTAGGCCGACCGAACTCATCACCGGACCGGATTATGGATTGTATAACAATACGTTCCGTACTGGTAGAGACTTTATGAGCAGCGAGTCGCCGCCATCGGATATCGAGACGCGGCCACCGTTACCACAGGACGAGTTCAGCGAGGCACTGCTCACCAGCGAACTGGAACCCACCGCCGACGGTGGCCAGCGTGCCCTGCTGTATCCTGACGACCGGCCGGACGTCGAGAAGGCGACGCACTGGCTGGCGGTTCCCGAGGGACTTCTCGTCGACCTCGGTGACATTCGGTGACGCCTTCGGTCGGATAACCGACCGGTAACAATACTGTTTCCCCGTCACAGCCCGTCTATGAGCACTGAACACCAGTCCCCGTCCGGCGGGACGCCGTCGCCGGACCCCGACGAAGGCGTCTTGCCGGCGGTCGTCAGGAGCCGCTCGGACGGGACGGAGCGGTACATCTGCTATGCCTCCGACGTCGACCCGGCAGCGGTCGACTCACAGTGGGTCTCGGTCGATGCCGACACACCCGTGTCGCTGGTGTTGTGGCGCTAGTACGTGTCGATGTTCGTCCCGATCGAACAGACGTACTCGCCAGTGGCGACCTGCGGGAGGCGCCGAGAGCGCCAGAAGATACCGGCCGAGTCGGCGGCTATCTCGGCTTTCCGCTCGCCGAAGACGTCGGTCACCTCGAACAGCGTGTCCCCGCGGCTCACGCGGTCCCCCAGGTTCGGGTGGAAGTCCACGAGCCCGCCGACCGGTGAGCCGTACTGCTCGAACCCGGTGGCGCGGGCCTGTGGCGAGGGCGTGTACCCGCCGGGCAGGAAGTCGTAGTAGCGAAGCACGTTGAAGACGCCGTCGACGCCCTTTCGAATCGAGTCCCCGTCCCAGCCGACACAGCCGCCCAGTTCCGGGTCGATGGTCGGGACGCCCTCGTCGGGCGCGGCCCGGGCCAGCTGGCCGTCGGGACCCTTCTGGTCTAAAATGTAGCCACAGTCGAACACCTTCGCGAGTTCGAGACACTCCTCGTGGAGCCGGTGCCGGGAGCCACATCGGACACGCACCTCCTCTATCATCTGCGAGGTCGACCCCTGGTGGAGGTCGACGACGAGGTCGGCGCTGACGGCGGCGTCGTGTGTCGCCGCGGCGATGCGCTCGCTGGAGGTGCCCGAGGCGTCGCCGGGGTAGGCCCGGTTCATCTTCGTGTCGTCGATGGGGTTGCGGTGTTCGGCCACCTGGAACGCGTGGTAGTTGACGATGCCACAGACGAGAATCGTCCCCGAGAGCTCGCTCGGGTCCAGTTGCGGGACGACACGCTGGACGACGCCGACGCCGTTCAGTTCGTCGCCGTCGCTCGCGGCCTGCATATAGAGCGTCTTGCCGTCCTGTGACCCGTTGACGACCGCGACGGGCAGGCCGACGGGGCTACCGTCGCGGCTCTCGCCGACCTCCAGACGCCCGGTGTCTATCTCACCGGGAGCGGCACTCGCCGTACCGAGAGTTACCATTACGCGTCCATTCGGGTTGTCCGACTTTACTGGTTCGGATTCCGTATGCCCAGTCCTGTCTGCCAGATGGGCCCGTGTCTGCACTGGGAACGGCCGACCAGCGAACGGGGCTGACCAGACCCGATCGGACGAGCGCGAGCACATGGGAAAATATTAAGTAAAACTGAATATAAAGTAATAGACAATGAGAACTATCGTTAGCACAACGACTCAAAATAAAGGTGGGGGCCTTTATGTATTCACGAGCGGACCGTTCTGACGACCGAGCGGTCAGTCCCGTGGTCGCGGTCGCGCTGTTGCTCGGTATCACTGTGATCGGTATCGCTGTCGCGACGCCCGTGGTTATGGGTGTCGTCGACACGCCGCAGCTGTCGAGCGAGAACGCGGACCTGGCGTTCTCGTACGAGGGAAGCCACACGCTGTCGGAGACCGATAGCTTCGGGACTGTCGGCTCCGACGTGCACGCCGATGGGGTAATAGAGATAACGGTCGAATGGGCGTCGGACGACCTCACGGCGGACCAGATCGTCGTCAACAGTTCGACGAGCGGCGGCACCCTGGCCGATGAGACGGCCTACAGCGCGGGCGAGGACCTCTCGTCCGGTGACACGGTGACCGTCTGGGCGAACAGCTCGGAGACGGTGACCGTGGCCTGGATGTCGACGGAGGACAGCCAGTCCGAGCTGCTGGGCGAGTTCACGGTGCCTGAAACGGACACTCCCAGCGACGATAGCGACGACAGCGACGATGGTGACGACAGCGACGACAGCGATGACAGCGACGATGGTGACGACAGCGACGACAGCGATGACAGCGACGATGGTGACGACAGCGATGACAGCGATGACAGCGACGATGGTGACGACAGCGATGACAGCGATGACAGCGACGATGGTGACGACAGCGATGACAGCGATGACAGCGACGATGGTGACGACAGCGATGACAGCGACGATGGTGACGACAGCGATGACAGCGATGACAGCGACGATGGTGACGACAGCGATGACAGCGATGACAGCGACGATGGTGACGACAGCGATGACAGCGACGATGGTGACGACAGCGACGATGGTGACGACAGCGACGATGGTGACGACAGCGATGACAGCGACGATGGCGATATCACGATGGGTCCCTGCTCGGCCCCAGAAGACAGCGTGCCTGGATACGACGACGGTGAGGCAGAGGAAGAAGAAGAGGAAGAAGAGGAAGAAGAAGAGGAAGAAGAGGACGGCGAGTACGAGTACACGTACAACTACACGTACGAGTACGAGTACGGTAACTACTACTACTCGTACTGTTACTCGTACACGTGGTCTGAAGACGTTGACCAGAACCCGGACCCGAACCCCGAGCCGGCGTACAATGCGAGCGCGATTGACCTCGTCGGTGACAGAGTTGACCCGAACCCCGATCCCGATCCTGACCCGGAGAACGACAGCACGTCTCCCTTCGAGGGGTCGATTAGCGAGGACGAGTACGAGCTATACGTTCCCAACGAGAGTGACGAATCGGACGGTGACTCGAACGACGCCGACCGCGTGGAGTTCAAGGGTAAGGGCAACGCGCAGGTCAACGACTACGAAGAACTCGACAGCATGGACGCAGTCGTCTGGCTGGACGACAGCGGGACGATGGAGTCCGAGCAGGTGCTGGTAAACGATTCGGGCGGCAACATTAGACCCGATGTCGGCGGGAAAGGGAACTCTGGCACCATTGCGGCCGTTTACCTGAACGCGACGAACACGACGTACGTCCACCCGGACTTCGACCCCGAGAGTGGCACCGTCGGGTCCGGCGAGGCCGACGAGACGATTACCTGTGAGGGTGTCGGAGGGCCCGGTGAGGTCCTCGATTCGGACGGGAACTGTGTCCCACCAGACGAGCGAACGAACGACAACAGCAGTGAGGGTAACGGTGACGAAGGCGACGGCGATGACGAGGAAAAAGAGGAAGACGACGAGGGCGACGACTCTGACGGGAACGGGAACGGGAACGGAAACGGAAGCGGGAACGGGAACGGAAACGGGAACGGCAACTAACTGTCTGACCGGCCCGAACGTCCGATATCCGTGCCGGCTATCGTGCAGTGATACCGATGGGGTCTTTTTGTACCCGTCCCTACCGATGGATGTGACCGAGTCCGAACCGGAGAGCGGTGCCGCGGCGATGGTCGCCGCGCTGAACGTTCCGCGCAACGCGAAGTACGGCTTCAGCCTCGCCGCCCTCGTGACGGCGGGGCTGGTCGCGCTGTTCGTCCTCCCTGGAACGACCCGTCCGACCTACCTCTACGGCGCGCTGGCCTTTGTCTTGCTCGTCTCGCTTGGCGGCCTGCTGACGGCGCTCTTTACGGTCGTCTCGGCGGTCAGGCTCGCTCGCTCGGCCCCGTGAGCGCGTCGAGGCGGTCGGCGCCGGTGCGGGTCCCTTTCGCGAGCAACACGTCACCGGCCATAAGCGGCGTCTCGGGGCCGGGCGAGACGACCCACTCGCCGCCTTCTCTCCCCGTGCGGTCGCTCTCTCCGGCCCCCCGCCGGATGGCGATAATGCGCATCCCGGTCTCGGTCTTGACGGCGACGTCGCCGATGGTCCGGTCCGCCAGCTCGCTTTCGTCGTCGACGGTCGCACGGACGATTATCTCGTCGGACTCGCGGACCGCTTCGGCGACGACGGGGTGTGTCGACAGGCCGCGTAACACGCCCTCGCTGATTTCGAGGGCGGCGTCGGAGATGACCTCCGTCGAGCGGGCAAGATGGACCAGTCCGCGCAGCGAGACGGGATCGTCCATGTCCGCGGCCGCACGCAGCGTCCACGCCTCGAACCGCGACTGGAGGGCGTCGACCTCGGCTTCCAGTTCGACCACTTCCTCGGCGACGGCCTCGCTGTCGAACAGCACCGCGCCGTAGGCCAGGTCGACCGCGAGTTCGCCCATGTCCTTCATGAGGACGATGGAGTCGACGGCGCGTTCGAGGTCCTGCGTGTCGCCCTCCGGCGGCTCGGGGGGTTCGTAAGCGTCGCCGGTGGCGTCCTGATACACGTCGCTGACGCCGTCCTCGGGGCCGCGCAGCAACACGACGTCCTCGCCCTGCAACTGCGTCTCCCGGGTGGGGTTGAGCAGCCAGCTCCCCTGGCGGCGGATAGCCAGGGCGCGCACGCCGGTCTCGGTCTCTAAGTTCAGCGCGCCGAGGCTCTGGCCGGCGAGGGGCGAATCGGCGGTGACGGTCGCTCGAACGAGCGTCTCGACGGCCTCGGGCAGCGCGGCACGCATCGTGTCCGGCAGACCGATATCCTCCAGGACGACTTTTGCGATGTCGCCGGCGGCGTCGCTTATCTTCTCGGCGGCCCCGACCATCCCCAGGACGGGGGCCAGCGACTCGGCGTCGTCGGGCGACCGGCAGGCCATCAGGAGGCTCATCCGCGCGCGAAGCTGGAGGACATCCATCTTCGCCTCCAGTTCCAGTACCTCGCCCGCCACGTCGTCGCTGCCCAGCAGGACGGCCGAATACGAGAGGTCGATGAGCAACTCGGCGGTGTCTTTCATCTCCGACAGCACTCCCTTGACACTCACCGGCTCGTACTCGACCGTCCCCGTGGGCTCCATAGCTCCCGATTTGACACCGCCGTTGAAAAGCGTTCGCTCTGTGGTATCTTCTCTCACGATAGCCTCTCCCGCGGTGCGCCGTCAGAACGACGTTCTGACGAACCTCGCCTCGTCGCCCTCGGCTCACCGCCGACAGAACCGACATTCCTGCCGAAATACGTTAGAAGACGAATACCTGGTCGGCAAAGCGGTGACTGAACGTCCAGTTTCGAACCGGCGACCGTGTGACAGGAACGCCCGGAAAGAAAATGCTTTTCCCGGCAGGTCGGATACGGTTTGGGTATGTCCGACGACCTCAAGAAAGGGCTGGAGGGAGTCCTCGTCACCGAATCCGGTCTCAGTGTGATAGACGGTGACGCGGGCGAACTCGTTTACAGGGGGTACACCATCGAGGACCTCGCGAACGGCGCCAGCTACGAGGAGGTGCTGTACCTGCTCTGGTACGGCCATCTGCCCGACAGCGACGAACTCGACGCGTTTGCGTCGGAGATGGCGGGAGAGCGCGAGGTCGACGAGGCCGTGCTCGCGACGGTCCGCGCGATGGCCGAGGCCGACGAGAACCCGATGGCCGCGCTGCGGACCGCCGTCTCGATGCTCTCGGGCTACGACCCCGCGCCCGAGGACGCCGACCCGACCGACGAGGACGTGAACCTCGCACGCGGCCGGCGCATCACCGCGAAGGTTCCGACCATCATCGCCGCCTTCACCCGCATCCGCAACGGCGACGACCCCGTCGCCCCCCGCGAGGACTTGGGCCACGCCGAGAACTTCCTCTACATGCTCAACGACGAGGTGCCAGACGACGTGCTGGCCGACGTCTTCGACCAGGCGCTGGTGCTCCACGCCGACCACGGCATCAACGCCTCGACGTTCTCGGCGATGGTCACAGCCTCCACCCTGTCGGACCTCCACAGCGCCGTCACCGCTGCCATCGGCACCCTCAAGGGCCCGCTCCACGGCGGCGCCAACCAGGACGTCATGGAGATGCTGAAAGAGGTCGACGACGCCGAGCAGGACCCGCTGGACTGGGTCAAGACAGCCCTCGACGAGGGGCGTCGTGTCTCCGGATTCGGCCACCGCGTCTACAACGTCAAGGACCCCCGCGCGAAGATTCTCGGCGAGCGCTCGAAGGAGCTCGGCGAGGCCGCTGGCTCGCTGAAGTGGTACGAGATGTCCACGACCATCGAGGCGTATCTCATGGAGGAGAAGGGCCTGGCCCCCAACGTCGACTTCTACTCCGCCTCGACGTACTACCAGATGGGCATCCCCATCGACATCTACACCCCCATCTTCGCGATGTCGCGTGTCGGTGGCTGGGTCGCCCACGTCGTCGAGTACATCGAGGACAACCGGCTGATTCGTCCGCGCGCCCGCTACGTCGGCCCGGACCCCGAAGAGACGACGTTCGTGTCGCTTGAGGAACGGTAGCGGTCATTACCGCGGAATGCCAGATTCGTCGACCGATTTTCAGGACCCGACGGTTCGAGCCCTGGCACTCGTCGGTGCTGGACTGGTGTATGCCGTCCTCGTCGTCCCAGCAGCCATGGCGTCGTCGCTCTCCCAGCAGGTCGGCGCGCTCGCGGCCGCAGGGCTGACTGTCGCTGCCCTCTCAGCTCGCGACTGGTCGTCGACGGCCGGGACGGCGGACAGTGACTCTCGACCACTGCTGTCGTTTGTCGTCTCTCTCGCCGCGATAGCCCTGTTCGAGTTCGGCCTCGGGACTATCGCGCCCGGCGTCCGCGACGCGGTCACGGGGACGCTCGCCGCGGTCGTGGCGGGTGCGGTCGGCGGCCTCCTGCTCGTCGGCCTGGCCTCGTTGGTCCGGGCGCTGTAACTACAGCCGTGTCCGTTCTCGAACGGACATCCCAAACCCCGATTACCGACGCTGTCCTGCTGGCAGACAGTCCGCTATCGACAGTGGTCACAGTCGTGGCCGAACGTTTATCCGACATTCCGGCCTATCCTGTCGTATGAGTACCGGGCGTGAGATTCGTCTTATCGAGGAAGACGACGGCTGGTGGTCGGCTATCGATGCCGACACCGGTGTCGCAAGCCAGGGCGAAACACGCCAGAAGGCCCTCGAAAACCTCGATGAAGCGGTCGAACTGACACAGGAGGCACGCAGGGACGACACTACTGCTCCTGAACCGGACGCGCCGTGGTTCGACGACGAATAGATGGGTTCCCGGGATTTCTCGGGCCGCGAAATCGTCAGTGTGCTGCGTGCGTTCGGGTATCGACGTGACCGGACCCGGGGCGACCACGTCATTCTGAAATACACGCATCCCGAGACCGGCGAGAAACGAACGGTCACCGTGCCGCTCCACGACCGTGTCCGAATTGGAACCCTCCAGAGCATCGCCGAACAGTGTGGTGCGAACGACTTTCGCGCGTGGTGCCGGTGGATTGACGACCACCGGTGAGTATCGGCGCCACGGCCGTGTTTTCCGCCGAACTGTCCGCTACCTGGCCGTGAGCGGCGTCTATGTCGCGAACACGCCGTCAGAGCGAGCTCTGACGAGCTCTCGTTCGCTTCGCTCGCGGGCAAGCCCGCTCGCGTCGAGGTCGCTGTGCGCCCTCGCTGCTCACGAGAACGGGGAAGGGCAGGCAGTCGAGCATACCGCTCGCCGTCGGCGAGCGGTTTCACCGGAATCGAGGCCGGAGGCCGAGATTCCGGCCTTTTTAGCGTAGATTTTTGCCGCGAGAGGTTCGCGCGGAGCGCGAACCCGAGCGGGAAAAAGGTACTTTAGTACAGTTGCTTGAACCGCGTCACACCCGCATCCGTCCCGGCGATGACGATGCTGTCGCCGTACTGGATACGCACGTCCGGCCCGAGATCGGTCAGCACGGTGCCGTTGCGCTCTAGGGCGAGGACGGTACAGCCGGTCCGCGAGCGGACGTCGGCCTCGCCTAGTGTCGTCCCCGCGAGCTCGCCGGCGTCGGTCCGGATAATCTCGACCTGCTGGTCCATCGAGATGACGTCCTCGTCCTCCAGGATAGTGGAGGCGAGCATTCGGCCGCTGACGGTCGCCAGCGAGAGGACGTAGTCGGCCCCCGCACGGTACATTTTGGTGACGTTCTCGGTCTCCTCGGCGCGGGCGATAATCTCGACCTCGGGATTGAGGTCCCGGATTACCAGTGTGGCGAACTCCGTGTCGGTGTCCTCCGAGAGCGCGAGGATGACCGTGCGGGCGTCCTCGACGCCGGCCGCTCGCAGGTCCGCTGGTTCGGTGGCGTCGCCGACGACGTCGATGCCGTCCGTCTCCTGTCGGTCCAGGACTGTGTGTGGGACCCGCGCCGTCTGGAGCTCGTCGGCGATGGTCTGGCCGACCTCGCCGTAGCCGACGATGACCGTCTCGCCGCGGCGAAAGCCACGGACACTGGAGAGGGTCATCGACTTGAGCGATTCGAGCTGTCGCGCCGTCCCGGAGGCCAGCAGGACCGTCGAACCGTCGAGTTCGGCGTCGGGGGAGGGCGGGCTGACGAACTGCCCGCGGAACCACGCGCCGATGACGTTGACGCCGGTCTCCTCGCGGATGCCGCTGTCGGCCAGCGTCGTGCCGACGAGGTCGCTCCCGCGGTGGATGGGCAGTTCGGCGATGTCGAAGTCCTCGCCGACCTCGATAGAGTCCCCGAGCGTCGTCGAGACGCCCGTCGTCACCTTGCTGGCGAGGCTCTCGCCCAGCAGTTGCCGCGGCGAGAGGACGGCGTCGGCCCCGGCGAGGTCGTGGTATCTCGCGCGGTCGGGCTCTTTGACGACGCTCACCGTGCGAACGTGTTCGTCGACCTCACGGGCAGTGAGGACGATACTGGTGTTGACCTGGTCGGAGGCGTCGGCGACGAGCGCTCGCGCGTCGGTGAGATGGGCCCGCTCTAACCCGTCGACGGACTGGGGGTCGGCGTGGATGACGTGGTAACCGTCCTCGTAGAGGTCGTCGGCGCGGTCACTGTCGGGTTCGACGATGACGTAGTCGACGTCCCAGGATTCCAGTTCGGTGACGAGCGTCTCGCCCCGTGGCGTGAACTCACAGATGACGACGTGGTCCGTGATATCGCGCTCGAGGCTGGTGGGGGTCGTCGTGGCCATCGCCTCCTCGAACAGCGGGAAGACGAGGACGGGAAGCGCCATGAAAATGAGAACCACACCGGTGAGGTCCATCACGACGATGAACAACCGCAGTACGGTCGTCGACCAAGGGGCGTCGGAGCCATACCCCGTCGTGGTGAACGTCTCGACGACGACGCGAAGCGAACGGGTGAACGGCTGTGGACTGTTCTCGACAGTCGCCATCAGGTAGTCGTAGGCCACCGCGTACGCCAGCATCACGCCGACAAGCCCGACGACGTATATCAGCGTCCGCCGCTGCCACGTGTCCATCTACCCATACGTTGCCGAGGCGGCCTAAAACAGTTCTGCCGGTCGGCTATTTATAAATACGGCCTCTCATGGTAATACGCTGATAAATTGGACGACCGCGTTCTAGCCCTGCGGTTACACTTTCACTCCGCTTCGGCTGGGTTTAAGTATCCTGGGCTGCTCGAATCGAGTGCAGTCACACGCTCCTCCCTATCCGTTTTTGCCGGTCCAAACAGTATAACACGCCACAGGCAGTAGCCGGTGGCATGATCTCTCTCGAGGACGTGCAGGCGGCGCGTGACCGGGTCGCCGAGACGACCCGGCAGACACCGCTCGAGTACTCCCATACCTTCTCCGCGATGACCGGCGCCGAGGTCCACCTGAAGCTCGAACTGTTCCAGCGCACCGGCTCGTTCAAGCTCCGTGGCGCGACTAACCGAATCGCGACGCTCTCCGAAGACCAGCGCGCAAACGGCGTCGTCACGGCCAGCGCGGGCAACCACGCCCAGGGGGTCGCGCTGGCGGCTACCCGCATCGGCGTCGACTCGACCATCGTGATGCCCGAACACGCCCCCATCTCGAAGGTGAAAGCGACCCGGAGCTACGGGGGTGACGTGGTGCTGTACGGCGAGGACTACGACGAGGCCGCCGAGCGCGCCCACGAGATAGAGCGCGATGAGGGTCGGACCTACGTCCACGCCTTCGACGACGACTACGTGATGGCCGGCCAGGGGACCATCGGCCTGGAAATCTACGACGAACTCCCCGAGGTCAACACCGTCGTGGTCCCCATCGGCGGCGGGGGGCTCATCAGCGGCATCGCCACGGCGCTGAAGGGGCTGGACCCCTCGATTCGCGTCGTCGGCGTCCAGGCCGAGGGGGCCTCCAGCGTGGCCGAGTCACTGCGCAAGGGCGAGCGAATCGAACGCGACAGCGTCGAGACCATCGCCGACGGCATCGCCACCCGCACCGTCGGCGAGCGTACCTTCGAGATCATCCGCGACCGCGTCGACAGCGTCGTCACCGTCTCGGACTCGGAGATAGCGGTGGCTTTGACCACCCTGCTTGAACGGTCGAAGACACTCGCGGAGGGCGCCGGTGCGGTGGCGCTGGCCGCCGTCATCGAGGAGAAGTTCGACTATGCGGACGACGAGGTCATCGTCCCGGCGCTCTGTGGCGGGAACATCGACCTCAACACGCTGACGAACGTCATCGTCCGCGGGCTGGTCGAGACCGGCCGCTATCTCCGCATCAAGACCGTTCTCAAGGACCGCCCCGGCGCCCTGGAGGAACTCGTGGGCGTGCTCTCGGAGCAACAGGTCAACATCTACGCCATCGAGCACGACCGCACCAACCGGGACGTGGCGATGAACGACGCCGAGGTGGAACTGGACCTGGAGACGCGGGGACCGGACCACGTCGACGAGTTGCTCGCCGCGCTGCGCGAGCACGGCTACCCCGTCGAGGTGCTCGTCTGACGGCGCTTTTTTACCCCTCGGCCGCCCGCTCACTGGTATGAAAGACATCGTCCACACCGACGACGCGCCCGCCGCCGTCGGCGCGTACAGCCAGGCGACGACGACCGACGACCTCGTCTTTACCGCCGGACAGATTCCGCTGACGCCCGACGGCGAGCTACTGGATGACGCGCCCGTCGCTGAACAGACCGAGCAGGCCCTGCAGAACATCGAAGCGGTCCTTGAGGGGGCCGGCGCCGGAATGGACGACGTGCTGAAGGTCACCGTCTTCCTCGACGACATCGACGACTTCGACGCGATGAACGACACCTACGCCGACTTCTTCGACGCGGAACCCCCCGCCCGCTCGGCCGTCGGCGTCGACGCGCTCCCGAAAGGTGTCGCCGTCGAAATCGAGGCCGTCGCGGCCAAGTGATGGAGCCCCGAACGAAATCCAGTCTGCTGTGGGGCGTCGTCGGCGGCCTCGCCTTCCTCGTCCTGCTGCAGGGGTTCGAACTGGCGACCGGCCAGCGGGTGACCGTCGCCGCGAAGGCCGGCGTCGCCGTTGCTGTGCTGGTCGGTGCCACGGCGCTCACTTACACGGCCCGAGACCGCCTGCCCGGAAACGAAAGCCCTTAACCGAACGCCGTCGGACTCTCTGGTGAGCCAGGATGGCCGAACGGTAAGGCGCACGCCTGGAAAGCGTGTTCCCTTTCGGGATTCTGGGTTCAAATCCCAGTCCTGGCGTACCACTTTTTACTTCGTCGGGTGTCCTCGCGAGCCTTCGGCTCGCTGCGGGAACAGCGTGGCGGCTTCGCCGCCACGTCATACGGTTGCGGGCCATAGGCCCGCAACCCACTCCTCGAAAAACGTGGGCGAAAAAGGCCGAGCGCTCGCTCTCCTCCCGCTCGGTGAACCGGTGGCTTTGCCGCCGGATGCTACAGCGCCGCAACGACTGGGATTTAGTCCTGGCTATAGCTGCCGTGAACACTCCTCACAGTAGGCGTAGCCGTCGTCGTTCACCGTCCCGCAGTGTCGACACTGAACGCCGTCGATATCGTCCGGCTCCTCGGCCTCCACCGGCGGCTCGGGCCGCCCCTGTCGCAGTCGCTCGCGCCCCTCGCGCACGATGTCGAGTAACACCGGAATCGCCACCGCGAGCGCGACGAGGGCCATCACAGTCACCGCGAGAAGGTACAGATCGCCGGCCGTGACCATGCGGCGCCTTCGGTCCCCAGAGAGGTAGCTCCTCGGTCGCTACAGCTCGCGGTAGAACTCCAGGGTGTACCCCTCGGGGTCCTCGACGAAGGCGGCGTAGGCGTCCGCCGGCTCGATTTCCGTGGGTTCCAGCACCGCCGACCCGCCGGCCTCGAGCGCGGTCTCGAACGTCGCTTCGACGTCGTCGACGGTGAAGGCGATGTGGTCGGTGTCGGCCCGCGAGGGGGCGATAGGCGTCGTGCGGTCCGGGTCGTAGCGGAGTTGCAGGTCCCCGTCGCCCTCGCGACCGACGTAGACGTTCTCGACGCCGTTCAGGCTGAACCGATGACTCTCCTCGAAGCCGAGTTCGCCGTAGAACTCGAGCGCGCGGTCGAGGTCCGAGACGCAGATGGCGACGTGTGCAAGCTCCATACCGGCCGATGGGGTCGGCCGCGGAATGACTGTACCGGTCCGAACGCATTTGTGTTTACAATGTGCGTTGTATTTTATGGAGTACACAACGCTTGGGTCGACCGGTATCGAAGTCAGCAAGATCTGTCTGGGCTGTATGAGCTTCGGGAGCGGGCGCGAGTGGATGTTAGACGAGGGAGAGAGCCGCGAGCTCATCGAGCGGGCCATGGACCTCGGTGTCAATTTCTTCGACACCGCGAACGTCTACTCGGCGGGCGAGAGCGAGGCAATACTGGGCGACGTGCTCGCCGACTACGACCGCGACGAGCAGGTCGTCGCCACCAAAGTCCGGTTCCCGGGCGCGAGCGACCACCGAAACGCCCGCGGACTCTCACGGAAGACAATCGAGCAGGAGCTGTCGAACTCGCTCGACAGGCTGGGGATGGACACCGTCGACCTCTACCAGATTCACCGCTGGGACGACGAAACGCCCATCGAGACGACGCTGCGGGCACTGGACGACGCTGTAGCCCGCGGGCAGGTCCGCCACATCGGGGCCTCCTCGATGTGGGCCCACCAGTTCCAGCGCGCCCTGCACGTGAGCGACTGCGAGGGGCTGGCGCGCTTCGAGACGATGCAGAACCTCTACCACCTGGCCTACCGCGAGGAGGAACGCGAGATGTACCCGCTCTGTGACCGCGAGAACGTCGGTACGATTCCGTGGAGTCCGCTGGGTGCTGGCTATCTCACGCGGCCCCACGAGGAGTTCACGTCGACGACACGGGGCGTTCACGAGACGGAGAACGCCGAGGTGCCCTACGCCGAGGGGCCGGGCAGCCAGGAGATTAACGAACGCGTCCAGGAACTGGCTGCCGACTACGGCGTGACGATGGCCCAGATAGCGCTCGCCTGGCAGTTCCAGAACGACAACGTCACCGCGCCCATCGTCGGCACGTCGAGCATCGAGCATCTGGAGGCCGCCGTCGAGGCGCTGGACGTGGACCTCTCGGCGTCGGACGTGGCGTATCTGGAAGAGCCCTACGAGCCCGTTCCAGTGTACGGTCACCAGTAACGCCCGACAGAACCGTCTCAGAGCGGGTCGAGCTGGTCGTTCTCGTCGGTAATCAGCTCCGCGACCGCGTCGTCGCGGGCGGTCTCCTCGGCCTCGATTCGCTCCTGGGCGTCGACGGCTCGTTCCTGGAGGGCGTCGACGCGGGGGACGTCGGTCACGTTCGAGAGGAGCACGGCCACCGAGAGCCGGTCGGCCTCTTCCCGGGGGTCGTCACCGGCCAGCACTTCCACGCTGTCGGTCTCTGATTCGAGCCACTGGCGGGCGTGCTGGAGCCCCTTGCGCGAGAGCTCCTCGGGCGGGCCGGAGACGACGACGAGCGAGCGCTCGGCCGACGCCACGTCGGCGGGGCAGGTCAGCCGGGCGTTGACGGCCCGGCGCACGAGACCGTGGACCTTCTGGGCGTAGTCGGTGTCGCTCTCGGCGTGGCCGTTGGCGCGAAACTGGTCGAGCAGTCCCGATTTCCTCTCCCGGTCCAACTCGGCGCTCGCGTAGGCGACAGTACTCACCCCGTCTGTCGACAGCGTCCGGTTGATGTCACTGGCGTCCATCGCCGTCTCGGAGACTTTCGAATTGTCCATCGCGCCCGCACCGAGCAGTGTCGTGATTCGGCGCGCCAGCTCGGTGTTGGTGTGGTCGTAGCCGCCCTGTAGCGTCTCCCCGGCCTGTCGCCAGGCGTCGTTGTCGAAGAGTACGAGGCTGTCGGTGGCGTCGGTAAAGGCCTGCAGCGAGCGGGCGGCGTTCAGCGAGGCCCGCCCGCCCTCGTCCGTGCTCGGCAGGACGCCGAGCCCGTACACCGGCTCGGCGTACATCTCCCGGAGGTGTCGGCTGACGACGGGCGCACCGCCGCTGCCGGTGCCCCCGCCGAGGCCGGCGACGACGAGGAAGGCGTCGACCTCGTACACCGGAACGCTGTCCAGCGCCCGGTCGATTTCGCCCAGGTCCCTGCGGGCCACCTCAGCGCCCAGTTCGGGGTCCGCACCGACGCCACGGCCCTTCACTCGCTCGTGGGTCTGTCCGATGAGCAGCCGTCGCTCCTCGGGGATGCGGTCGGGTTTCGCGAGGTCTATCTCGGCGGAGTTGACCGCGAGAACGTCCTTGCACAGCGAGCGGCCGGTGTCGGCCTCGAACTCCAGGATGGCGTCTGCTATCTTTCCCCCGGCGTTCCCGAAGCCGATGACGGCGACGTGCATACGCCGTGGCTCCGTCGCTCCGTCTGTTAACTATGATTCGGTTACCGGCGCTCGCGAGCTGTAAGGTCTGCTTACTGGCCACGCCGCTGGCGCCGACGCTGCCCCGACCGTTCCGGACGGCCGCGCGTCGCCCGCTACTGTACCTGCGTGACGCCGTGGGCCTCCTCCAGCAGGGCCGGCACGTTGACCGCTTCGCCGGTCTCGCTGCTCTGGATGGCGGCAAAGACGATGGCCATCGACTGCAGCGTCGACTGGACGTCGGTCGGCATGGGTTCGCCGCCGTCGAGCCAGGCACAGAACTGCTCGATGAGCCAGGCGTTGGTCCACGTCTCCCGCTCGACCGGCGGGACGTGGTGTCCGTCGTCCCGCCCCGCGCTCTCCCCGGCCCGCTCGTCGTCGCGGCCGAACCGCTCGACGTTCCGGTTGTCCAGGATAACAGTCTCGTCGGCACACTCGGCGCGGAACTGCTCGTGGCCCCAGCCGTTGAGCGTGGTCGCGTTGGCGTAACTCCCCTCGTACTGAGCGCGAGTGCCGTCGGCGAAGGTAAGCGTCACCAGTCCGGTGCAGTCGCCCTGGTAGTCCGCGCCATCCGGCACCCAGGTCTCGGCGGACACCCGTTCACAGGGGGCATCGACCATCGCCGCGAGCATATCCAGATGGTGGATGGCCCCGTCAAGCAGGAGCATGTTCTCCATCTCGTGGACGTACTGCGAGTAGTGGCCCCGCTCGCGGACGTTGCCGGTGAACCGGGCCGTGAGGTAGTCCACGGGACTGGCGTCCTCGACGGCCCGGCGGAACGTCGTCTTGTCCTGGTCGAAGCGGTGGGTCATCGTCAGCCCCATCTTCGCCCCGGCGGCCTCGACCGCCCGCGCGATGCGGACCGACCCCTCGAGGGTGTCGGCGATGGGTTTCTCCGAGAGGATATCCAGCCCGTGGGAGAGGGCGGTGTCGACGACCGACTCGTGGGCCGCCGGCGGTGTGACGACCGAA
This sequence comes from Haloarcula rara, assembly GCF_029338235.1. Lineage (GTDB taxonomy): Archaea > Halobacteriota > Halobacteria > Halobacteriales > Haloarculaceae > Haloarcula > Haloarcula rara. The sequence goes on along the minus strand of NZ_CP119785.1, from coordinate 1,341,359 downwards.
CAGAAGTCGGCGTCGTGGTCGGTCAGTGCGGCGTCGAGGTCGGTGTAACAGCGCTCGGCGGGCAACCCGAGTTCGTCCTGGGCCAGCTCGTGTCGCTCGGGGTCGGTATCGACCGCAGCGACGACTTCGATTCGGCCCGCCTCGACGTTCGGTGGAATCGCCTCGGTGAGCCAGGTCTCTCCCTGGCCACCGAGCCCGACGTGCACCATCCGGTAAGTCATGCATATCGATGCGTCTGGAGGCATAAAGCTCGCACTATTGGACCGCTGTCATGCATTATTGTTCCTGAAAGCACCGTGGCTCCCCCCGCTCGCGCCCCTGGAAGAATCTCCCTGCGTCGTCGGGCGGCGCTGCCGCCCGACTGCCTGCGGGACCGTCGGTCCCGCATCGGTCACCGTTCCGCACCGAGGCGATTCGCTTCGTCGTCGGGCGCCAGAGCCGCCCGACTGCCCGAGGGACCGCCAGGCGGTCCCTCGCTGCTCATCGCCTCGCTCTGCTCGCGGCTTCGCCGCTCGCATTGTCGAGGTTCCTCCCTTCGGTCGGAACCTCGCCTACCCCGAAAACTGCACGTGCCGCTCCATTCCGTCTTCGGCGACGACGACCTCGCCATCGAAGACCTCGCGGGCTTCGGCGCCCAGCTTGTCGGCCTGGCCGGCGTAGCGCGTCGAGATATGTGTCAGGGCCAGCGTCCGGACGCCGGCGTCGCGGGCCACCTCGGCAGCCTCCCGGGCAGTGGAGTGGGCCGTCGCTTCGGCGCGGTCTCGTCGGTCCTCGGCGAAGGTCGCGTCGTGGACGAGCAGGTCCGCGCCGTCGCTGGCCGCGACGACGCTGTCCGTCGGCAGGGTGTCGCCGGTGTAGACGAACGTGCGGCCGGGGCGGGGCGGCCCGACGACTTCCTCGGGCTCGATGGTCCGGCCGTCGTGTTCGATGGCCTCGCCGCGGTGGAGCTTCGAGTACTTCGGTCCCGGTGGGATGCCGAGTTCTGCCTCGGCTTTCTCGCGGTCGAACTCCCCCTTGCGGTCGTCTTCGGCGAGGACGTAGCCGACGGAGGCACAGCGGTGCTCGGTCGCGATTGCCCGCACTTCGTACTCCGGGCGAGAAAGCACCGTGTCGCCGGCCGAAACCTCGTTGATACGAACCGGATAGGACGGGGTGGTGCCGTTGGCTTCGATGAGCTGTTTGACGTTCCCCCGCGTGCCCATCGGGGTGTGGATAGCTATCGGGCGTTCGCGGTCGTTGAAGTCGAACGTCTGTAGCAGCCCCGGAATCCCGAGGACGTGGTCACCGTGCAGGTGCGTCACGAACAGGTGGTCGACGGCGAAGCCGGTGCCGTAGCGCATCATCTGGCGCTGGGTGCCCTCGCCGCAGTCGAAGAGGAGATAGTCGCCGTCCCGGTTACAGAAGATACTGCTCGTGTTGCGCTGGGTCGTCGGGATGGCCCCGCTCGTCCCGAGGAACGTCACTCGCATACTGTCAGGTGTCGGCCGCCCCCGCGTAAACGCGTGTCGAAAGGCAGCCGTGTAATCGCCGGCTTCGCACGTTGTGGGGCGATTACTCCTCGGTTGGCTGTTCCTTCGATTCTGAACTGTCAGCTTAGTTTATCAATCCGCCTTCTGTGCCCTCGCTTGCGTTACAACATGAAACGGACCACGTTACTCGTCGCCGTCGCTGTCGCGGTCGTGACAGCGGCACTCACAGCACAGGCCGGTGCCGTACCCGGCCCGATAGCACAGCAGGAGACACCGACGGAGAGCCCGACACCGTCGCCAGAGGAGACGCCGACCAACGAGACGCCGACCAACGAGACGCCGACCGAGGACGAACCACTGACGCCTGAGAACGAGACCACTGAGGACGGCGTCGTGCCGACGGACAACGAGACCACTGAGGACGGCGTCGTGCCGACGGACAACGAGACCACTGAGGACGGTCCGTCGCTTACCTTCGAGGACCAGGAGACCAACGGCACGACCGTCACCGTCTCGAACGTGACGCTGACCCAGCCCGGCTACGTCGCCATCCACGACGAGACCCTCGAAAACAGCGCCACCGACAGCGTCATCGGCGTCTCTGATTACCTCCCCGCCGGTGAGTACAACAACGTGACCATCACGCTGTTCGACGTCCCGGGGGCCAACTACACCGAGGAGGGGGCCCAGACGTCCGCCCCGGTCCCCAACGAAACGGCAAACGAGTCGGCCAACGAGACGACAAACGACACCGAACCGAGCCTACAGGGCCCGGCGGAACTCACCGCGATGCTCCACGTCGAGACCGACGCGGTGCGGATGATGGCGGCCAACGAGACGCCTGAGACGCCCGAGACGCCGACTAACGAGACGCCGGCCAACGAGACCCCGGAGTCCGACAACCAGACGATGGATGTGGAGGAACCGATGTTCGAATTCGTCGAATCCGGCAGCCTGCTTGACCGCCCCGTCCTCGTCAACGACACGCCCGTCACGGACACTGCGAACGTGACCGTGGCCGAGGACACCGACGAGAACGAGACCGCGACGCCGACCGAGAACGAGACCGCGACGCCGACCGAGAACGAGACCGCGACGCCGACCGAGAACGAGACCGCGACGCCGACCGAGGGGACGGAGACGCCTACGGGGACGTCGTAACACTGTCGGCGCGGTGAGCCGCCACCGCTCGCTTCGCTGCTCGAATCACTCGGCCCGACCGCCGAAGTCGGCCGACCAATCGCTCTTTTCTCTTTTCAGACCGCCAGAATCGGGTCCCCGTTGGGACACAGCTACGCCGACGCCCTGTCACACGTTCACATTTTTGGTGCTGGCTGTCGTATCGACTCGCATGAAGTTCGTCATCGTCGGCTACGGTCGTGTCGGGACCCGGACCGCACACATTCTCCAGAGCGAGGGTCACGAGGTCGCCATCGTCGAGCGGGACCAGGCGAAGGTTGACCGGGCGACCGAAGCCGGCTTCGAGGTCGTCACCGGCGACGGGAGCGAGGAGTCGACGCTCGAGGCGGCGGGCATCGACGACGCCGACGCCATCGGCGCGCTCACCGGCGACCTGAACACCAACTTCACCGCCTGCATGATTGCCAAGGAGCACGGCTGTCGCACCGTCCTCCGCATCGACGCCGACTACCGCGAGGAGATATACGAGAAGTACGCCGCCGACGTCGACGACATCATCTACCCCGAACGGCTGGGCGCCGCCGGTGCCAAGACCGCGCTGCTGGGCGGGGACTTCAACGTCCTCGCTGACCTGACCGAACAGCTCTCTATCGCCAGCATCGACGTGCCCGAGGACTCGGCGGTCATCGGCAAGCGCGTCGTCGAGGTCGAGCTCCCGGGCGACGCGCACATCTACGCCCACGGCCGCGCTCACGAGTCGATGACGATTCCGCTCCCCCAGACCACCATCGAGGCCGGCGACAGCCTGGCGGTGATGACGAGCCACGACGGTATCGACGAGGTGCGCTCGGCGCTCCGTGCCGAGGCCTGAAGTTACGTCTATCACGCGCTTCGGGAACTGGACGGTCGTTGCTTCCTGCTGCAGCGCCGATTCGCAGAGCCAGAAAGCCCCAGCTGTCATCGGGCGCGAAGCGCCCGATTGCCCGCGAGAGCTACGCTCTCGCCCTGGCTGAACTCGGGGGCTCGCTGTCGCCGAGCGACTGGGAGGTTTCTGGCTGTACAGAACACTATTCGCGGCCGTTGTTGGCGGATTTATAGCTAGCAGCGGTACTGTTCAGACTCCCGCAGCTATTGGGACAGCGTCTCGCAAAAGGGGGTGCAAGTAACCGGGCGCGTGACAGGAGGATGGGACGTGCTACAGACGTAGCGAACGTAAGCTGCCAGTTCGCGCCCGTATCTCGGGCGAGGACGGGATTGAATATAAACTCCCGTCAGACAGATGGCAGACGGCACGGCTTTTTGTCACCGCTTCCTACGCGACGTATGGACTGGGCCGACCTGTTTGAGCGCGCCAGCGACCACGAGACAAGCGTCGAAACTGTCCGGGAGGCGCTCGCGGCGCGGCGCCGGGAGGGTGAGGATGACTGAGGCCTCGCCCGCCCGCGTCGTCGCCGATGCAGACGTGCTCGCGGCAGACCTGCTGTGTGGCGGTGACGCCCGGGAAGCGCTTGACCACGTCCGCCGGCACTCGTGGGTCCGGCTCGTGGCCAGCGACGCCTTGCTTGCCGACACAGCGGCCATCATCGCCGACCTGGCCGACCCCGACCTCGCGGCCGACTGGCGCGAGCGAATCGAGCGCGAGCGCGAGCCGGTCGACCATCCCGAGGGCGACCACCCGGCGCTTGCCTCGGCCTACCGGGGCGAGGCCGCCCACGTGCTCAGCTACAACGAGTCCCTGCGGAGCGCGAAGACGGGGCTGGCGCTGCAAGAACATATGCGGGTCAGCGTCCGGACACCCGACGCCTTCGCGAAACTGTTCGACCCCGAGTCGCTGTACGACCTGGTCGAGGGCGGCGAGTATCCGGGCCCGGACCAGGACCCGCGAGCCTAGTCGTCGGCGCTGGGCGCGAAGACCTCGGTGGTCTCGCCGGCGGTGGGTGCCTGGGCCTCGGTCACGTCGAACTGCTGGAGCAGGTCGTGGAGGTCGTCGGTCCGCTCGGCGACCGACTGGACCTCGCCGGTCACCTCCGAGATAGTCGCGGTCTGTTCTTCCGTCGCGGCGGCGACGGACTCGGCCTCCCGCTTTGTCTGGTCGCTGACCTCGGCCACCTCGTCGACGGCGGCGACCACGTCCTGGGTCGTCTCGGCCTGCTCGCCCGTCGCGTCGGATATCTCCTGGATGGCGGCGTTGACCTCCCCGAGCACGTCGACGATGTCCTCGAAGTCCCGCAGCGTCGCCTCGATGCTGTCGGTGCTGCCGGCCACGCGCTCGTTGGTCGCCTCCACGTCCGCGACCGTCTCGTTGGCGCTCTCCTGGACCGCCTCGATGCGCTCCGATATCTCCCCGGCGGCGTCCCGGGTCTCCTCGGCCAGGGATTTGACCTCCTCGGCGACGACGGCGAAGCCGTCGCCGCCGGCGTCTGCGCGGGCGGCCTCGATAGAGGCGTTCAGCGCCAGCATGTTCGTCTGCTCGGCCACCTCGGTGATGAGGTCGACCACTTCGTCTATCTCGGCTATCTCCTCGACCAGCCCCTCGACCGACACCGCAATCTCGTCGATGCGCGCGGTCATCAGCTCCAGTTCGTCGATGGCCGCGGCGGCCTCTGCCCGTCCGTCGCGGCCCCGCTCGGCGGCTCGTTCGGCGGTCTCGGCGGCGTCGGTCGCCGTCGCCGCGATCTCCTCGACGGTGGCCGACAGCGTGTTCATATCGCCCGCCACGGCGTCGTGGCGCTCGGCCTGCCGACTGGCGTCCGCGGAGATGTCCTGGACCGAACGCGCTATCTCGTCGCTCGCGCGGTCTATCTCACTGACGCTCTCGGTGACGCGGTCGCTGGTTCCGGCGACCTCGTCCGCGAACGTCGTCACCTCGCCGACGGTGTCCCCGAGCGTCTCAAGCAGGTCGTTGTAGTCGGTGACGACCTGCTGGAACTGCTCGTCGACGTCCTCGAACTCCGCGTCGATGGTCGCGGTGAGGTCGCCGCCCTTCGCCCGCTCGGCGGCGTCGCCGAAGGCGGTCACCAGCTCGGAGAGCGCCGCCGACCGTTCTTCCAGGTCGGCGGTCATCTCCTGGAGCTCCGTGGTGTACTCGTCCATGTTGGTCGCCATCCGGTCCAGTGACTCGCCGAACGTGCCGGGCACGTCCGCCTCGAGCACCGGGTCGTCGAACTCCTGGGCGGCCAGCGCGTCGGCCTGTCGGGCCACCGTCGCCAGGCTCGCCTGCATCGCCCCGAAAGAGGCGAGGAGGCTCGCCACCTCGTCGCCTCGCTCGCTGTCGGGGACGTCGACGTCGATTTCGCCGGCCGCGATGCGGTCGGCCCGCTCCGAGAGGGTGACTATCGGGTCGACCATGTCCTCGCGCGTGATGAAGACGGTGTTGGCGAAGGCGACGATGGCCCCGGTCAGCAGGAGGCCGGTGAGCACGAACTGTGCGAGGCCGGTGAGCGTGAACGCGACGACGGCCAGCCCCACCGAGGCGCCAAACTGGAGCCCCACCGCTGCGAGCACTTTCCGCTCTATCGAGCCGGACACCCCGACGAGGTCAAGTGAGCGGCGTATCAGCTGCTTGTACTGTTCGACGACTGGTGCTGCCATACTGAGATATCTCAGCTTGTCCTACTTCAATCTCGACCGCTATTATCAATACATGATAATGCAGGGCCAGACACGACTCTCGTGGGGGCAAACGCGTTACCGCCCGCTGTTGACCCACTGGGTCACACGCCGGACGACTGGCCGTGGCGCGACCCGGGACAGCAGGTCCACGGCGCGCATCGCCCGGCTCGGGATGACGACGGTTTCGCCGCCCATCAGGCCCCTGTAGGCCGCTTCAGCGACGTTCTCGGGCGTGTTCGAGCTGACCGACCCCACCGACGACTCGCCCATCCCCGCCCGGTCGGCGAACTCCGTATCGACCGGCCCGGGACAGACCAGCGTCACGTCGACCTCGCCCCGGAGCTCCTCGGCGATGGCCTCGGTGAAACTGTTGACGTAGGCCTTGCTCGCGTAGTACGTCGAGAGTCCGGGGCCGGGTGCCATCCCCGCCATCGACCCGACGTTCAGCACTTTTCGGCAGTCGTCGAGGAAGAGCCGCGTGAGCTCGACCGGCAACACGACGTTGAGCCGGAGCTGGGTCCGCTCGGCGTCTATGTCGCTGTCGGCGAAGGGCCCGTACGTGCCGACGCCGACGTTGTTGACGAGGATGTCGATATCGAGCCCACGGTCGGTGACGGCCTCGTGGAGGTCCATCGCCGCCGCCGCATCGTCTAAGTCCATTGCGATCGGCGTGGCCGTCACGCCCTGGGCTTCCAGCTCTCCGGCGAGCCGCTCCAGGCGCTCCTCCCGCCGGGCCACAAGCACCACGTCGTGCCCGTGGGCGGCGAACTCCCGGGCCAGCGCCGCGCCGATGCCCGCCGAGGCGCCCGTGACGAGCGCGGTGCCGGGCTCGCTCATCGTTCCACCGCCCCGTCACGTCGGACGCGCCGGCGGCGTTGCAACAGCGCCACGTCGCGCCGTCGCCGCAACGTCCGACAGACGCTGTCCCATCTGTCGACGGACGCCTCGCTCATCGTACGGCCTCCCACTCACCGCGTGGTCGCGGTTCGGGGTGCAACGCCGTCGCGTCGCTCCGGCGTTGCAACTTCCGAAAGACGCTGGCGCGTCTTTCGACGGACGCCTCGCTCATCGCTCGGCGTACCACTCCGCGAACTTCGCCAGCGCCCGCCCGCGGTGGGAGACGGCGTTTTTCTCGTCGGTGCTCATCTCCGCGAACGTGGTCCCGTCGTGCTCGAAGATGGGGTCGAAGCCGAAGCCGCCCTCGCCGCGCGGGGCGACGATTTCGCCAGGGACCCGCCCTTCGAACAGCTTGACCGGCAGCGCGTCCTCGCCGCCCTCGACCTGTGCGTCCGTCGTCGCCCCGCCGCGGTCGGCGGCGGCGATGTCCTGGCCGCGCCGCTCGTCGCGGTCGACTGGTTCGGGGGTCGCGGCGAAATCGTCCCCGTCACAGTAGGCGATGACAGTCTTGAACGCCGCACCGTGGTCGTTCTCGGGCTCGGTCATGCGCCAGACGCGCTCGATGCCGACTCTGTCCTCGACGTAGGAGGAATAGGGCCCCGGAAACCCGTCGAAGGCGTCGATAAAGAGGCCGGCGTCGTCGACGATGACCGGTCCGTCGGCCGCCCGATAGGCCTCGCGGGCGCCGTGGGCCGCCACCGCCCCGAGCTCGTCGGCCTGTACCTCGGGGTAGTCGAAGTCGAACTGGACCACCTCGTCGTCCAGGTAGGCCGTCGCCTCCCGGACCTTCCCGGGGTTGGTCGTTACGAAGTTGAGCATACCGCTACCAGGGCGGTCCCACACAAAAGAGGCGTCGAAAACTGGCTCCCGGCTGCGCCGGTCGCATCTACCCGCCGACGAGTTGGCGGGTCATACTGCCAGCTGTAACAAACTGACGTAATTCGCCACCCCGGGTGGCGAATATCGTTACGAACTTACAGCCGGCAGTATCAGTCGACGACGACTTCGACTGGCTCGTCGGCTTCTTCGCCCTCGAACTCCTCGCCGTCGCCCCGGCGCTCCTGATACAGCATCGCGCCGGCGACCGCCAGTACGATCCACGCGCGCCAGTTTGCCAGGTTCAGCGTGTACCCGATGCCAAAGGGCTTCTCGACGAGCATGTCCTCGCCGGGCTTCCAGTACGACGACACGAGCCGTTTCAGGCTGGGCCGCTCGAAGTTGTACGGGACGCCGAACAGTTCCCCAGACTGGGGTTTGTCTACCATATGCGACTGTACTCGCGGGTGGACTAAATTCCTTCCCCCCGACCTTTTTCTGCGTCGGGTGTCCTCGGGCCGCTTCGCGGCCCTGTGGGCACCACTCCTTGAAAAACGTCGATGAAAAAGGCGCGAATCGCCGCACAGCGGCGATTCGCGTGAACCGGCGGCCGGAGGCCGCCGGATGCTACTACCGCCTCGCTCTGGTTTGCTCTCTCGGCAGCCCTGCCCTTCCCCGGTGGCAGCGACGGAGCGCTGCCACGGCCACCGCGACCGCCTTACTCCACCGAAGTCAGGTAGATAGCGGCGACGGCCAGCCCGATACCGGCGACTTTGCGGCCGGTCAGGGGTTCGTCGAGGAAGGCGATACCGAGGATGGAACTGGTGGCGATGAACATCCCGAAGATGGGGACGACGACGCTGACCGGGCCGGCCGCGAGCGCCCGGTAGTACGAGATGATACCCACCGTCAGTGCGATGCCCGCACCGTAGGCGTAGATGGACCGCTCGTGGGTGAGATACGGTGTCACCGAGACGTCCGCGGTGAGGATGATGCCCGCGGCGGCGATGACGAGGATGCCGTTGGATATCAACAGGACCACGTCACTGGGGATGTCCGCGGTCGCGAGTTTCACCAGCGGCGGGACCGCCGTGTAGCCAAGCAGCGCGATGATAGCCCAGACGAGATAGCGCATCTGGCGCGGCTACGGCGGCCAGAAAGGTGTGCGTTCCGGCTCGGTCGTCCGCCCTACTGGTAGCGGCCGCGACCCTCGATGTCGGCCAGGCTGGCGAAGACGGCGTCCGCGTGGTCGCTCTCGTCGCGGTAGGCCTCGCGTGCCGCCGAAAACAGCGCTTCGGGGTCATCGGCGGTGCCGGCGAGTGACTGGGACAGCACGTGGAGGTCCATCGCGTGGTCTTCCGGCTCGCCAGTGGCGTAGCCCAGCCCGAAGTCGATGAGGAACACCGACCGACCGTCAGCCGTCCCGTTGCCCCCGACTCTGACGTTCCGCGTCGTCGGGTCGCCGTGGACGAAGCCGGCGTCGTGGATGCGGGCGAGATGTCCGCCGACTGCGGCTACGGTCTCGGCGCCGAGGCGCTCGCGCAGGTCGGCCGCCCCGACGCGCTGGAAGACGATGCGGGCCGACTCTGGGTCGACGTCCAGCACGAGTGGCGTCGGAACGCCGCTGCGCCGAGCCTCGCTTGTCAGCCGTACTTCCTGCCGGGTGCGCTCGGTCCGCAGCCGCTCGTCGAGCGCGGGATGCCGGTAGCTCCTGGGGTTGCGCTCCTTGATGACGCGGTCGGCCTCGATGGTGACCGTCGCCTCCGCCCCCTGGACCTCGCTTTCACTCCGGTCGCGTCGGTCGACGGACTCCTGGTCTGCTCGCGGGCGTCGCCCGCTCGCCTGTCCGGCGGGACCCACGGGGTCCCGCCCTCGCCACGTCACTTCGACCTCGTCTGGCCGGAAGTTCGAGTCGATGGCCGACTCGGCGATTTCGAGGGTGTCGCCGGCGGCGTACATCTTCGCGCCCAGCATCGCTATCATCCCGGCGTTGTCCCGCAGGAAGCGGTTCTCCGGGGCATAAAACGCTGCGCCGCGTTGCTCGCACATCGCTTCGAGCATCCCCTGGAGGCGCTGGTTCTGGCCGACGCCGCCGCCCAGCACCAGCTCGTCCGCGCCGGTAAGGGAGAGCGCCCGCTCGGAGACCTCGGTGAGCATCCCGAAGATGGTCTCTTCGAGGCCGCGGCAGACGTTATCGACGGGCACGCCGTCAGACTCGCGACGCTCGTCTGACGAGCCTCCGCTCACATCGCTCGCGGAGACCCCGTCGTCTACCGCTTGCTTCGCGGCGCTCATGACCCCCGAAAAGGAGAAGTCCATCCCCTTGACGACGTAGGGTAGCGGGTGGTACTCGCCCTCTCTGGCGTGCTGTTCGACCTTCGGGCCGCCGGGGTGTTGCCAGCCGATATGCCGAGTGAATTTGTCGATGGCGTTGCCCGCACCGGTGTCCATCGTCTCGCCCAGTACCCGGTAGCGGCCGTTGCGATACCCCAGCACGTGGGCGTTCGCGCCGGAAGCGTTCAGGCAGACGGGCGAGTCAAAGCCCGAGCGGTGCCGGCCCACCTCCAGGTGGGCAACCATGTGGTTGACGCCGACCAGCGGCACGTCAAAGCGCTGGGCGACCGCTCGCGCCGCGGTGGCGACGATGCGCAGGCAGGGACCGAGGCCGGGCCCACGCGAGAAGGCGACCGCGTCGAACGGGGCGTCCTCGTCGGCGCCGGAACGCTCTCGGGCGTGGGAAATGGCCGTCTCGACCACCTGCGGAATCTTCTCGCCCATGTGTTCGGCGGCCTCACGCGGGTGGATGCCGCCGCTATCGGGCTGGTAGGCGTCGGTCTCGATGAAGACGTGGTCGTCGCTGGGGTCGTCCAGATCGTCAGTTTCGAAGACCGCAGCGCTGGCTGCCCAGGCGGTTCCCTCGATACCGAGAATCCGCATCGCGCCCTACTTCCACTCGGTGTAGCCGCACTTCCCGCAGTGCTGGCGGTCGTCGTGGTCGGCAAGCACCGTGTCACCGCAGCGCGGGCACATCTCCTTCGTTAGCTCGCCGTCCTCGTAGTAATCGGAGCGGGGCATCTATGCTTCCTCCGCCTCTTCTTCGCCGTCGGCGACAATCTTGTTGCGCTCGAGCATGTGGTCCTGCTCGACGTCGCGGGCGTGCTCGGGGCTCTCGTAGACCTTCGCGTAGCCGATGGTCTTTCGCATCCCGAACTTCGTGTCGAGCTTGTGGATGACGACCTCTTCGGCGTCCTTGTTCAGCGTGGCTGCGAGGGAGTCACGCACGGAGAGTCGGGAGGGCGTGGCCTCCTCGTGGACGACCTCGAAGCGGACGTCCGTTCGGTGCAACATGGGATTCTCGTCTTCCTCGATGATGTCGATTTCCATGGTTCGTTGTCCATAGATTCCCGTCGTAGCGCCTAAAAGGATTTCGAAGCCACTACTCCGCTCTCACACGCTTCGTGCTACCACGGTCGCCCAGCGACGACACTCGTAACTGCCATCGCCGACCCCATCCGATAAGTGTTGGCTGTGCGAACAGACTCCCGAGGGAGTTCCTATCTACTCGAAACACCACTTCCTTCTCTCCGTCGCCGTCGGCCTGGCCGCCGGCCTCTACGCCGGGCTGGACTTGCTGACCGGACTCGGCTGGGTCACCTTCGCTGCAGTCGTCGGGGTCGGCATCGACTTCGACCACTTCCTCGTCGCCTGGTACAACACGGGCGACCCGCGGGCGATTCGCTACTGTCTCCGGAACCCGAAGGCGGTGTTCGTCGACCAGGAGTCCATCTTCTACGAGTGCGAACTCGGTAAGCTCGACCGCCTGCTCAGCCACATGCTCGTCGGTGGACCCGTAGTCGCTGTGCTCTGGGCGCTCGCACCGACGCTCGCGGCCCTGGCCGCCGCGTCGCTGTACGTCCACGTCGTCGCCGACCTGGTCCAGGACATCCGGGACGTGCGGGCCGGAACCGGGTCGCTGGGCTGAGGCTGGTCCGAGGCCGTTCACCCCTGCCCGTATCGGAGCTGGCCGATATCCGCAAGCAGTCGCGAGAGGTGAATCCGCTCGTTGGCCGCTTCGGTCAGCGCCATGTCGGCCTCGCCGGCGAGTTCGTGGACCGCTGCCAGCCGCTTTCCCGAGTACCGCGAGCGGGCCACGTCGAGCAGTTCTTCAATTACGTCATCAGCTCCATAGCCCTCGTCGACGAGCAGGTCATCGAGCTCGGAGCGCGCGTCGGTGAACCGCCCCTCCTCGGCGGCCTCGACCATCGACTCGACGGCGTCGTCCGCTTCCAGTCCCGTGAGCGTCTCGTAGGCCGTCTCCATCGTCACCTCGCCGGTCTCCTCGTAGGTGGTCTGGGCGGCAAGCACCGCTGTCCGGAGGTCCCCTTCTGCGTAGCCGGCGACGTACTCCAGCCCGTCGTCGTCGTGGTCGACGCCCTCCTCGGTGACGATAGTTTCCAGCACGCCGACGGCCTCGGCGTGGGTCGGGCCGCGCATCACGACCGGGAAACAGCGCGAGCGAATCGGCGGAATCAGTGCGGAGGGCTGGCGCGTGGCGATGACGAACTGCGTCGCCTCGTAGTACTGTTCCATCACCCGGCGCAGGGCCTGCTGGAAGTCCTCGCGCATCCCCTCGGCGTTGTCGAGAAGGATGGTCTTGTAGGACCCAGACATCGGCGTGTAGCTGGCCGACTCCTTCAGCACGTGGTTGATGAGGTCGGCCTTCGAGGAGTCCCGGCGGCGCTTGCTGTCGATAAAGGACGAAAACCGGGGGTCGTTGGCGACCTCCTTTTTTGTCATGTCGAACACGTCGGCGACGTTGAGTTCGGTGAAGTCGGCGTCGGGGTTCTCGTGGACCTCGCGGGCGTAGGCCCGAACGGCGGCGGTCTTGCCCGCCCCTTTCGGCCCGTGGACCAGCAGGTTCATGGGTTCCTGAAGCGCTCCCTGGAGGTGCTCGCGAGCCTCCGGCTGTGGGATGTCTTCGAGTGCCGGCGCGTGCGTCTCGGTCCACAGCGGCGCGTCCATCTGTTGGCTGGGCGTAGGCGAGGGGCCGTCAAATATTCCGCGGTTGGTCGGCTTTCCGAGTCCCGCGACACTCGTTACGACGTGTGGCGTCGCAGGTTGTCTCCACAGACTGATGCGCTATGTTTTTTTTAATAAGATTCGAATGTCGAACAATACGGTGGCCGAGGAATCGACTGGGACGGTGACCAAAGGCTTCGTCGTCGTTGCAGCGCTCTCTGTCGCGCTCGCGTTCTGGGGGCTCTTGTTCGCACTGGTGTATCCGGACATAGCCGTCTTCACCCCGCTCGCACGGCTCGTCTATTCGCTCGGCGTCTTCGGCACCAGCCCCCTCCTCCTGTGGTATCGCTACAGGAACTCCGAATCGCGAAAGCGGGCGAAGATTCGTCGTGAGGCTTCTACCGCCGAGGATGACGACCCACACTCGCGTGAGCCCCCCTCAGAGACTGCCGAGGTAACGGCGCTTGCGAAGGGCGGCCTGCCGGCCGGATACCTATCAACCGTCAAACTACTGGCTGGGGTCGCTGGTATGACTTCGACTGCTACGCTTATCGGGGTGAGCGTGCCGTTCAGTCTGCCCGTGGTCGGTTCTGTCTCACTCGTCTGGTATCTGTATCCGCTGCTGGGGCTCGCGGGGTACTTCTTTTATATATGGTTCTTCGACGCTGTCGGGGACTTGCTCTACAGAGTGGTCAGCTAAGCTCGCCGCTATCGGGTCTCTCAGCATTGTCAGCGGCCGGCCCATCGGTGAGTCCCGTCTCCCCCTCACGGTGGTTCGGGGCTCTCTCCGACCGGAGGCCGCATGGCTTCCGTCTCGACATCGGCGCACGGTCGTCTGTCCGTCGGATGCGCCGAGTGACACGTCACTCTGCGCTGCTGTCATCGGATTCGTTGCCCCCGTGCCGACTACTCCCCACTCACGGGCCTGTCGGCCCGATGCTCGCTGATAATCTGGTCGACCATCTCGGCGTTCTGTTCCTGGCGGCGCTCCTCGGCTCGCTCGTGCCAGTCCTCGATAGCGTCCTCGACGGCCTCCTCGCGGGCGATGGCGAGTTCGTCGACCTCCTGGACGGGAACCATCTCGGCCGGGGCGACGGGAATCTCGTGGTCGAACAGCACCTCGTCGGCGGCCTCGGAGAGATTCTCGTTGCGCAGCACCAGCCGCGGGTCGACGTCGGCCAGCCGCTCGGCCGTGGATTTCCCGGCCCCGGAGGCGTCCCGGAACATGACGATATCGCCCGCCGCGAGCCCGAACTGCTCGTCGGCCTCGTCGATGGCGCTGCGGGTGAACTGCTCGACGACCTTCACCGGGACCAGCCCCTCCTCGTGTTCGGAGACGTCGGCGAAGTTCGAGTGGTCGAGCTTCCAGAGCTCCTTGAGCCGCTCCAGTTTCTCGCCCAGTTGTTTGCGCTTTTGTTTCTCTTCCTCGACCGTGCGTTCGAGGGCCTCGTTGCGTCGCTCCAGTCTGGTTACCTCGCGGTCCTTGCGGACCTCCCGGCGCCCCTCCTGTCTCGCTTTCTCCAGCTGTTTGTCCTTCTCCTGCAGTTGCTCGTCCTTCTGCTGGATGGTCCCCTTGAGCTCCTCGACGTGGTCTTCCAGCCGGTCGATGCGGGCCTGTAGCCGTTTTATCTTCTTCTCGTCGGCGGTGAGTTCCCGCGGCTGGTGGCTGGCGGCGTCCTCTTCGGGTTCGTCCTCGCCCTCGATGTCCCGCAGCACCGACTCGACTGACTCCTCGCCGGCGACGACCCGGGCGACGACGGGGCCGACCTCGTGGCGCGCGGGCACCTTCTGTGCGACTCGCTCGAACTGGCTCTCGTGGCCGTCGAAGGCATAGAGCGCGGCGGCCATCGCGTCCCGCTCGTGGTCGTTGTCGTACCCCTCCTCGCGGGTCCGGTGTTTCTTCTCGTCGACCGGCAAGTCGCGTTCGGGCGCCCAGCCCGCCGCGTCGAACGAGCGGCGGAACTTCTCGACGGTCTCGGGTATCGGCGTCACGTCGGCGGCGACGACGACCGGCCGGCCGCGCTCGATTATCCACTCGATGACGTCGGCCTGGTCGCTGGTCCGCGAGGAGTAGACGTCCAAAACTTCGCCGTCCAACCCGACGATGGCGACCGCCGTCGTGGTGCCGGGGTCGACGCCGACGACGACGTGGTCCCGCCGTTTCGCCAGCGGGCGGAACTCGATCCCGTCCCGGCGCACCCGCTCGATTTCGACGCGGGTGTCGCCCGACCGATGGGTGGAGACGGGGATATCCTGGGGCCGCCCCTCGACCCGGAAGACGGCGTTCGAGAAGCCGCCGTACTTCTCGGTCACGTCCCGTTCGTACGCCAGGCCGGCCGCGTCGAGTTCGGACTCGACCTCGCGGGCCTGGGTCTTGACCGCGCCGTGGATGCGTCGCGTGTAGCGGTCCTCCGACCACCCTCCTTTTCCGGTCGAGCGGCCCCGAGAGACCTTCACTTCCGTCGTGTCGGTGAAGGCAGAGACTTCCTGGCCGACGTTGGCGGCGGCGAGCCTGGCGGCGGCCTCCGCTTCCTTCATGGGCTCTTTGCCGTAGGGGACACCGTGGCGCTTGGCCACCCGCGAGAGCGGTTCCGGTCGCTCGTCGCCGGTCACCTGCACCAGTTTCGTCTCGTCTGGCAGCGACCCGAGGAAGTGGACCAGCTGGTCCTTGTCGGCGGCCAGTTCGTACATGTTGTCCGTCGCCACGATGGCGGGTTCCTCGCTCTCGATTCGCCGCCTGAGTTTCCGCCGTGAGACGACGTCCCGCTTGAGTTCGTCGCCGTTGAACACCACGAGCGCGTAGGAGGGCGCGTCCCCGCGGACGTCACCGCTCTGGATATCTACCCCGAAGATGACGGCGTCGAGCGCTGCCGTACGGTTCACGGGGGCGGCAAGGGGGTGCGTGATAATAAATGTCGTTCCGCGGCCAGGGGTTGTGGTTGGTGTCGCGGTAGTTGGTGCTGAGAGCGAGAAAGCCACGGTACGATTGGACATCGACAGCACTGCGGACAGCCAGAAAGCCCCCGCCCGCTCGACTACTGCGGCTCGTTGTGCTCCTCGGTCACTTCGTTCCCTGCGGTGCTTACTTCGTGGTTCGAGAGAGCTTCGCTCTCTCGTCATCACGAAAGGCGCTTTGCGCCTTTCGAGCGACCTCGTGCGTCGAGCGGGCGGCCCCTTTCAGTCCCACCCGTAGCCAGTTGGTCAAACAACGCTGGGTGGGACTGAAAGGGGCGGCTGGCTAGACGAAGGCGGCCGACGCAAGGCGCGAGGCGCTACGCGCCTCGGCACGTGCTCACGGGCCTTCGGCCCGTGAGCAGACACCGCAGGCCGAAGGCCGAGGAGCACAGCGAGGCCCCCGAGTCTAGCCAGGGCGAGAGCGTAGCTCTCGCGGGCAATCGGAAGCTTCGCTTCCGATGACAGCCGGGGCTTTCTGGCTGTGCACAACAGTATCTGGTCCAGTAATACCCTCGATTCAAACCTCAACTGTAAAACGAAACCAGCCTAGCGAACCGGATTCTCGGGACCGCGGCCGATGAACTCGGAGAGGAACTCGTAGACGGTCTGTGCGTCGTAGCTGTCCATGTACATCCGGTTGCGCCACGCGGTCAGGACGAAGTCGGACTCTGGGTTCTCGTTGGGGTTCGGGAGGACGATGACGCTACGCCAGGTACCGGTGTGGGTCGCAGCGAACTCCTGGAGGCTGGTCCGGCTGGACTCGTTCAGCGCGCCCTCGTCGTAGTAGATGACGACGGCACCGTGTTCCAGCGAGTGCACGATGTTACCTGCCGACTGGGACTCCTCGTAGAACCCGCCCTCGGTCGGCCTGTCGTAGTGGGGGCCCGAAAGCGGCGGTGACCGCTCATAGTCGATGTTCTGGCCCTCGCTTACGTGCTCGCTCCCTTCACTCTCGAACTCTTCGACCGAGGAGAGGGTCTCGCTGTCGCCCGAGTCTTTCAGCGACTCGCTCTCGATGCCGTCGGGCGAGACGCCATCGCCGCCGCCGCCCGAGAAGAACGACAGGTAGAGCGTCGCGCCGACGGCGATGGCGGCGCCGATGGCAACCGCCAGCGCCATCAGCGAGATGCCCGACTCGTCGTCGCTCTTTCGGCTGTCGACGCGCCGCTGGTCGATGGCGCCGAGTTCTCCGTCGTGGTCGTCGGCGAGATGGTCCAGGTACGAATCCTCGCCGTCGAACGACTCCCCGCAGTAATCGCAGTCCACCATTGGGACTACCGTATGCAGCGGGGGGTTTTGAACGTACTGCTACCTAGAACGCAGCGGATTCGACGAGCTCGGCGAACGCCGCGCGCTCGCGCTCGTCGCCGGCCGCCTGGTCGGCGTCGTCCCGCAGTCGTCCCTTCAGCCTCCGGAGCGCGCCGCCGTCGACGGCGGCCAGTTCGTCGGCCACGGCACGGGGGTCCTCGGTGACCCGCGAGACCAGTCCCATCCGCAGGGCCGCCTCGGCGTCGACGGTCCGGCCCGACAGCGCGAGGTCGAGCGCCTCGCCCTCGCCGACGACGCGGGGCAGGCGCGTCGTCCCGCCCCACGCGCCAAAGAGCCCGAGTTTCACGCCCGTCTCGGCGAACGTCGCCGCGGGCGTGGCGACTCTGATATCGCAGGCAAGCGCCAGCTCGACGCCCCCGCCTCTGGCCGCGCCGTCGATACCGGCCACGACCGCGCCGTCGTAGCCTTCCAGCGCGTTCGCGACCCGCTGGCCCAGCGCGGCGAAGTCGGCCGCCGCGTCCGCATCGAGCGCGCGTACCTCCGCCAGGTCCGCGCCGGCACAGAAGGCCGTCCCCTCTCCGCGGAGATAGATGACCGGCTCGGTCGCGTCCGCGACGGCCCGTTCCAGATCACGAAGGGCCTCGCTGTCGAGCGCGTTGCGCTGTCCCGGTCGCGCGAGCGTCAGTACGCAGACGTCGCCCTCGACCGTCGTCCGTATCATGTCACCGCTGACGGTGGTGTTTCCAAAGGTCTTTGCCCTTGCCACCGCTACCATTCGGCAATGGAGGAAGTGGCGGCGGTCCGCCGTGCCGCGCTGGCGGGTGTCGACGACGTCGAACCCGAGCGACTCCGTGACCGTCTCACCGCCCGGCTCGACGACGCCTCGCTCGCCCCGGGCGTGCTGACGCTCGTCGCCGAGGCGGCCGCTCGCGGCATCCCGGCCGCCGACAGCGACGCGGACCGCGCCGCCGGCGTCCAGCTCATCTACGAGGGCCTCACGCTGACCCGACGGCTCGCCCGCGACGACCCTTGGACCACCGGCGACCGCGACGCCGCCGACCTGGACATTCTCATCGCCGACATCCTCGTCTCCCGCGGGTTCTACCTGCTGGCCCGGACCGACGCCGCCGCGGCCGCCGTCGACGTGGTCCGCGAGTTCGGGAAGGACCAGACCGAACTGCGGACGACTGGCGACGACGACCTGGACGGCAATCTGGAGGTCGACATCTGCGACCTCGCCGTCGTCGCGGGCCTCACCGCTGGTGGCCAGGAACCGACGCCCGAACTGCGCGCGGTCGGCGTCGACCTGGCCGCCGACGGGCTGCCCGAGGCCGAGACCGTGCTGAGCGGTGGGGTGGCCGAGGAACTGGCCGGTCACACCGGGGCAAATCAGGGGACCGAAGCCGCCGCCGACCACTGACTGCGGGCACGAATCGAAACGCCTAAAGACAATTGCCGGATAGAGAAAAGTGCGCCTGGGTAGCTTAGCGGTAAAGCGCGTCCTTGGTAAGGACGAGACCCCGGATTCAAATTCCGGCCTAGGCTTTCTCTAAGCGACTGACCCGGAAGCGACAGCGACGGGTCCGTCGCGCGTGGAAAGCCGGACACGGAATTTGAATCCCTGGAAGACGAACGCAGTGAGTCTTCCTCTGGTTCAAATTCCGGCCTAGGCTCTTTCTGCACACAAACTACGAGCGGCGCGTTTCATCGCGCCGCGTCCCGTGTCGCTGTACGAAGCTGAAGCGGGATTTGAATCGAGAGAAGAGGCAGCGTGAGCGGAGCGAGCGACCGTCTTCGCGTCGTTCAAATTCCGGCCACTACCCCGTCACCACGAGCCGCTAGCGTAAACTGCGCGAAGTGACACCCCAATATCGGCGTACATGCTTATATGCGCGTAGACGCAGCAGTAACGCATGAAGGCGGCGTCTATGCGAGACCATCTCCGCGACCGGATGTACGAGACGACGCCGGAGCTGTTCGAAGTTCTGTGCAAGATGGTTCTCGCTCGTCGGTTGCAGACGGAGTCTGTGCAGGTGACGGCGTTCCGCCAGGACGAGGGGATCGATATCGAGGGCCGTATCGACGAGGACGTCTTTACCGCGCTGTTCGGGGCACAGGTCAAGCGGTACGCCGAGGGAAACACTGTCGGGAACAGCTACATCCAGCGGTTCAGCGGTGCGTTGACGCAGGCGAACTATCAGACCGGGACGTATATCACGTCCAGTTCGTTCACCGAACCCGCCGTGGCGGCAGCCGACGAGCTGCAGATTCAGCTTGTCGATGGCGAGCGTCTCGCGAAGACGATGGTACAGCATCAGATCGGGGTGAGCGAACAGCAATCTGGGTACGAGGTCGACGGCGAGTTCTGGGACGCACTCGAAGAGCCAGAACAGGAAGCGACGGTCCCCTCGAGCGAAGTCCCGCTCGCGAACAGTTTCGAGACACTCCGTCGGTTCCTGAACGCCATCGAGACGACGGACGGCACGAAGAGCGCGATACACGGCGAGGTCGCGGAGTTCGACTCGAGACACGCCGACCTGTACGGGACTGCGGGATGGCTGCTGGGGTTCGTTCACAAGGACACACCGAAACTGGTGGACGGCCGCGAAGTACGCCGCTGGGGACTCACGAGTGCTGGGACGAAGTATCTCAGGCTGCACGAACGCGATGACACGCAGGCCGCCGAGAAGCTGCTGGTTGACGCAGTCCGCGAGGTCGAGATTGTCACGCGCGTATACGAGGAACTCAAGCGGGACGGCGAACTATCCTACGACGGTCTGAAAGCGACGCTGGCGGCGGAGACGACACTGTCTCAATCGAGCGTCGCACGTCGGTCGAGCACCGTCGCGCAGTGGCTCACAGTGTTGCCAGACGTCGACACGGTTGCCGATGGACACAGCAAAACGTTCGTCCTGACATAGATTATCGCATGGCCCAATCGAACAGTGTCACGCTCTCGCGGATGACCGTCGCTTCGGCCGCCGACACGCTCCGCGATTACAGGGACGAACTCGAAGACGCCGGTACAGAGGGAGAGTACACACAGGAGATCCGAGATGTCGTTGCGTCGCTTGACGCTGCCCTGGAAGCTGGGAGTCACGACGAAGGCGGCTGAGTCGGTATCGGTCATGATGGTAGCGATGCCGGCCCACGGAGCGGCGACGGCCGATTTTTCGGATATCGCGGCCACCTTTACGAGAAACGGTGCGGCGATAGGGTTCGCTGTCGGCGCGGTCCTGGGCGCGCTGGGCGGGGCCAGTGGCTCCGCGCTGGGTCGGGAACTGCGAACCTGACCTCACTCTCGGTTCGGTTCCTCGGCCAGCGCCTTCTCCTTGAGTTCCTTGCAGCGTTCGCCCTTGACGTCGAGGTCGGGGACCGGCGTCGGCTTGCCGTCCTCGACGGCGACGAAGGTGGCGTAGGCGGAGGTGGTCGGCTCGGTCTCGCCGGTGTGGGGGTTCTCCGCGCTGACGTCTATCCGCACCCGCACGCTCGTCCGGCCGGTTTCGTAGGCGTAGGACTCCACGAGCGCGTTGTCGCCGATGGGGATTGGACGCTCGAAGTCGACGCGAGACATCTGGGCGGTGACACAGGACTGCTGGGCGGCTCGCATGGCCGACATCGCGCCGATTTCGTCCATCCACTTCATCACGAGTCCTCCGTGGGCAGAGTTGTAGTTGTTGGCGTGGGTCGGCTGGACGCGCTCGCGGTTGACGATGTGGGTCTCGGCGACGTGGGGCATGGGACGGCATACAGCGGCCAGAGATAAAAGCGGGCTGTGTCGCTACTGCTGCGGGTTGGCTTCCTCGAACGGCTGGACGACGACGAACCCGTCGGGGTTCGTAAACTCCAGCTGGTAGCGCTCGCCGGAAGACTGGCCTATCATGTCCGTGAGGTTGCGGTTGACGCTGCTGGACGGGGAGTTGTTGGCGCTCCAGGCCACCGTCGCCTGCGGGTCGGTCTTGACCGGCGGCGTGAGCACGAGCGGGGTGCCGTGGGTCGTGATAGCGATGCTCCCCGGCCCTTCGAGGAAGACGTTCGTCAGGCCGCCCGCGGAGCTCGCGGAGAGGCTGCCGATGGTCGAGATGCTGTAGTCGACACTCGACTCGAAGGCCAGCACGTCGTTGCCGTTTATCGAGATGGACTCTCCGGCGTCGAGGTCCAGCACCTGGATATCCTTGGCCTGGTCGGCGACGTAGAGGTGGCCGGTCCCCTCCACTTCCATGACGGGCGTCCCCTCGCTGGTCGCCTTCGACTTGATGAACCCCGTGATGCCGCCCTCGGCGTTCGAGCTGCCGGTAAAGGAGAGGTCGCCCTCGTAGGCGACCATCGAGCCGGCCTTTGCCGTGACCGAGCCGTCGACGGCGATATCAAGGAGCTTGCTGTTCTCTAGCTGGAAGGTGTCGCCACCCTCGTCGGGCCTGTTATCGCTGATGAATTGGTCTACGTCCATGTGTCTCCCGGCCGAGTGGTCGGCCGCTACCGCCCGGTTCACTGTGGACGTACGAAAATTTTGCCTTATTCGAGCGTGGATTTACCGCCGGCTGGCCGAATACGAACGCGGACTGTCGTCTGGACCGTCAGAACGGGAGCGGGAAGGGGACAGAGCCCCGTGCGTACCCCTCGAGGCGGCCGTCGGGGCGGTAGCGGAAGGCGACGAGGGGCTCGTAGCCGACGCTCGGTCTCTCGGCGAGCACCCGCGCCCACTCGTCGTCGTGGAAGGAACTGCAGTCGACGACCAGCACGGCCCCGGGGTGGGCCGCCAGCTGGTCGCGTGTCTTGGCGTCACCGGAGACCTTCAGCGCCCCGATGGCGGTGTCGACTTTCCGCCGGTTGGGCGGCCGGGGGCGTGTCACCTCGACGAGGGTGTCCTCGACGCGGAAGTCCACGGAGTGACCGGATTTGAGCTCGACCTCGGGGACGATGTCGTTGCCCGCGTCGACGAGCAGCTTCGCGGTGTTGAACTCCCCCATCGTCGCCTGCATCCGCGCGAGGTCGAATCCCTGGCTCGTGCCGAGTTTGCTGGCCATCGTGTAGCGGTAGTCGTCGAGGACGCCCGTCGCCAGGAAATCGTCGTAGAACTGCAACCCCGCCTCGCGGTCGGCGTCGGGGAACCCGGCGGCGTGGTCACGGAAGAACGTCCGCGTGGAGTCGCGGCCGTCCTTCGAGAGAAACACGGGGAGGAAGAAGTACGCGAGCGCCTCGTACTCGGTGAGCCACGGGTCCTCGACCTCCAGCTGGGCGAACAGTTCCCGCTGGGCCCACGCCGAAATGGCCTCGGGACTGCGCTCGAAGCGCTGCTTGTCCGTCCGCCAGAGGGTCTCGGGGGTCTGGGTGTTGCCCAGCCAGTAGGCCTCCTGGCCGTTCCAGATAAAGAGTGCCAGGTCGCCGTTGTCCATCTCCAGCCTGCGGGCCGCCCACCCCTCTGGTGGGGCGAACCACGGGCCGTTCAGTTCCGCGCCGAACGTATCGTCAAGCGGGGAGAGTAAATCACGCCGGACACGGTCTTCGTTCCAGCGTTCCGTCGAATGTCGAAATCGAATCGGGCCAGCCACGTTGTGGTATACCCGGTCAGTGGTCTTGTGCGTTCCGTTGGGTCGGCACTGTGGCCGCTTTATTTGTCCCATCCAGTATACCATAGAGCGGATGGACGGGACGCTTGTGTATGGACCGCCAGCAGTCCTGACAATGTCAGTAGATTCTCTGAGCGCCGTGCAAGATGCAGCGCGCGTATCTTGCAGTTGAGAACCGTCAGATTTGACCGGTGCTGATCGATCAGTACAGATTGTGGCCACACCCTCACCGACGACCAGCGCCGCGACACCCGGTGATACCAGCGAATGTCTTGCGAACCTTCACTGGGTTTTCATTAATGCGGTAATGCGCACCGAACTCTATTGTTGCGTTGATAACACTCAGCGAAAGCATCACTAATCACTGCGCGAAGGTCTCTTGGATGCTGACAACCGGTAGTTACCGGCTGTCGACATTTTCCGAACTGTCCGAAGAATCAGCAAAATGGGACCTGATTTTATTCCAGGCGTATATACCTATTACAACACCAAGAGCCACAGTGTAGCCAATACTAGGACCTTCTGTAATCATCCTTATTCGTTATCGCCACCTTCGGACACCACTTTGCTAAACATTACGGGAGGGCTCTAGCCGTAGCGAGAACCCTAATGGATCGGAGTGAGTAGCTTTTGTCGCATCCGACGAAACCGTTCGCTACACAACCTTTCCGAGAAGCGTTCTTACCGGTGGGGTTCTCAAAATGGCTCTCGATTAATTTGGTGAAACAGAATTCAGCCTTGTGATATTGGCACCGACTGACGTACAAGATATACCCTCTGTATCTTGCATGATGGCTCTGATCGAACTCTGATGCGTGGTCGCGGTAAGTGTGTGGCTCGTGATACATGAAGTTACATGTCCCTGCAGCCGCCGCTATGAGGTTGCTTCTGTCCGCGCGAGCACAGCGAGGGTGAGCAACGCGAACCCTCGTTGCGAACGGGGAACAGCGTGACCCGTGAGCACAGCGAGCGCGGTTCACGCGAATCGCCTCTGGCGATTCGCGGCTTTTTCAGGAACGTTCGGGAGAGCGAAGCTCTACCGCAGCCCATCAGAAATCTCTGATTTCTGAGGACGTTTTTTAAGCAGGGTGCCCGCAGCGAGCCTCTGGCTCGCGAGGACACCCGACGTGGTTCGGAAGGCGCTTCGCGCCTTTCGTCATCACGAGAGAGTCGTCCGAAAATTGAAGATTTTCGGAAGTGAGCGAATCGGAGATTCGCGATCTGTGCAAGACCTCCGGTCTTGCAGCATCACGAGAGAGCTCCGCTCTCTCGGACGACTTCGCTCTCTCGAACGACACAAAAAGGTTCGGCGTTAGATTGATAATCTCTACCACACTACGTTAGGTGTGGTAAGTTATGTCGATGGGAGCATACGACGACGACGAACACGAACGCCGTGAGCGAAAGAACAACGAGGTCGACCTCTCGGAGGACGACGACCGGACAGCCTACCACGGCAAGGTGAGCTACGACGGCGACGAGTCGACCGAGGAGCTCCTGGACCAGTTCAAACAGATCAACTCAGACTAAAGCCGTTTCTGGACCTGACCTGCAACAGCGCCACGGAGACGCCAGTGACGACTGTGACGGCGGTCACGTGAGCCAGCAGGGCCGCGAGCAACACCGGCTGGTTCAGGACGAACGGGACGAGCACGAGCTGGAGGACGCCAAAGCCCCACGTCTCGATGTCGGCACGCTGGAACACCCGGGCAGTGTCGGGCTCGAACTGGAAGCGCAGCGACCGCCAGAGGCCGGTGACGCTGGCCCACCAGCCGGTGCCGATGCGGTAGCAGATGTCCCAGAGGATGAGCAACATGAGATATACCACCAGCACCGGCGGCTCCGGGCCAAAGAGCGTGTTCAGCAGCGGCGAACTCGCAGTCTGGGGATCGAAGACGAAGATGTGGGTCAGCAGGGCGATGTAGGCGAGCACCGAGAGGACGACCTCCATGTTCGAGGAAAAGAGCAGCGCCCGGTAGGTCGGCGGGACGTCGATACGGCGGACGAGCGTGCTGATGCGGAGCATCTCGACGCTGCCGACGGTGGCGACGAAGATGACCGCTGTCGCCGCGATGGCGACGTTCCAGGTGTCGTAGTACCACGAGAGACCGACGACGGCGACCTCGAAGACGACCAGCTGGATGGCCAGAGCGGCCCACGTCGGCAGGCGGATACCCGGTAAGGCGCCGACGATGCTCTCGTACACCCACGTCTCGCCGTAGTCGGGACGGGGGGTCTCGTTGCTCACCACTTGCCCCCGCCCGGCTGTGCGTGCATACCCACAGGGAGGGCCGCAGGCTGTTAAAATGCCCTGTCGCCCCGCTCACCACCCGGGTGTCGGGGGTGCGCCGTCCTCCACGTCACCGGGCTCGGGAGCGTCGGCGGCGCGTTCGCCCACCGCGTCGGCCGCCCCACCCCACCGGTCGATAGCGCGACCGACCCACGAGTCGGCCCGCAGAATCCGTTCGAGCGCCTGCTCGTAGCGGTCGTCGTTGACCGCGAGCGTTCCGGGACTCGAGGCGGCGGCGACGGCGACGAACTCCGCGCGGTCCTCACGGGTCAGTTCCCCGTCGCGGAACCGCTCGATGCGTCCGGTCACCCGGTCGGGGTCGGGGTGGGCGAAGACGCGCTCGCCGACCGCGCCGGGGCCGAACAGGGGGGAGACGTCGGGCGGCTCGTCGTCGAGCAGCCGTCGGCCGCCGTGGACCGCCTCGACGCGTTCACACTCGGTCTCGGTCGCAAGCAGCAGGTTCTCGCCGGGGTAGGTGTTGCAGGCGTCTGGGTACAGGTCGCCGCCGTGGATGCGACACTTACTGGTGGCTGTAACAAACTGACGTAATTCGCCACCCCGGGTGGCGAATATCGTTACGAACTTACAGCCACCAGTAACTGCAGCGTCGTCGGGTCCAGAAAGACACAGCTCCGGAGCCACGTCGTCGGCCGGTCGAAAGGGGCGACTGGTTTGGGTGGCTTCCGAAGGCCCACGAAGAACACCGGCCGCCCGTCGATGGCCGCCACGTCGACCCCGCCGAGCGTGACACTCCGGTCGTCGTTGGCCCGCCAGAGCCGCGGGCGCAAGGCGTCGCCGTGCCCCGCCTCGACGAACCGCCGAATCTCCCCACGCGTGAGCGGAACGAGGTTGTACGTGTCGTCCAGCGGGTCGAACGGCCCGGTCCGCTCGTGGTCGATATCGCAGTCGGTGAGGGGCCGCCAGTCGATACACACCCCTCGCAGTCGACGTCCCTGTGTTCGTGTAGGTGGGCCGACACCAAAAGGAAGGTCCTTAGGCGCGAGGCCGCAAGTCAGGGCATGGCATCGGACACCTGTGACGGCTGTGACGACTCGGTGTCCATCGGCGGCGGTATCGCCAACATCTGGACACAGGAGAGCCGCCCGACCGAGGGGATTATCCTGGAACTGGGCGACGGCACCGAGCACCTGCTCTGTTATGACTGCATCGACAGGCTGCCAGACGACCGCGAGGTGACGGCAAGCGACGTCGCGGCGCTGGAGGACTGAACTACACACCAGGAATCCCGAAGGCGTCGGTCGCGATACCCAGCAGGGCGAGCCCGTACAGTATCAGCACTGCCACGATCCAGGCGACGAAGGCGATACCCAGCGCCGTCCCCCAGCCGCCGGGGTACTGCCAGTTGATGACGCCGACCCAGGCGAGCAACATCAGTATCGGACCCAGCAGCGGAATCCAGCCGAAGAAGACGCCCACCAGCGCGTAGACGAGCGCGCCGAACAGGGCGGTGACGGCCGCTCGCCGGAACCCGGTGTCCCGGTCGACGAGTACCTGTGCACCGAGCGCTATCGCTACCGTGCCGACGAGCAGGCTCACGAGGAAGACCAGGACGCCGCTGACGATGGACGCCGTCGCGACCGCTCCCTGCAGGACCGGCGCTGCCACTGGTCCGGCCATCACTCTGACCGGGTGTCGTCCGGCGTCCCTCCGTCCGCCGCCGCCTCCGCCGTCGCCTTCGTGGGGGTCCACTTGAACCGCAGTTCCAGCTCCTCGACGTCCTTCCGGAGGCGGCGTGAGCGCTCGGTCACCGTCGCCTCTGTGGCGATGCGCTCGGGCGGCGAGAGCTGGACGCGCTTGTTCCCGATAGCGACACGGATGCGGTCCTTGTCGGCGTCCAGTTCGTCCGCGATGGAACGCAGGAACTGTGCGGTCTCCGCTCTGGTCAACTGCGTCTCGTGGCTGGTCGTGTCTGACATCGTACAGGTTGCTACGAGCTGTCAACTAATTAAACTGTGTTCGGACGGAGCGGACGACGGTGGGGAACCGTCGCCAGGGGGTGGAGGGCCGGCCGCGGGGACTGGTCCGGCGGTTCCGGGTTCGTGGTCGATGGCCGTATATCGGGCTGGCCAGTTGCTGGCCCGGCAGTCCAACCCCGTGTTTTAATTGGTCGTATCAGGTCTGCGCCACTGCTCGCCGGTCAGCGTCGATAAAACAAAGTATCAGATGAGGTCGCCGAGGCGACCGGAAATCCGAGTTAGTTGCGGACGACGTTCGTCGCGCGGGGGCCCTTGTCGGCCTGTTCGATGTCGAATTCGATCTCCTCGCCTTCTTCGAGGTCCGGACCGCCAACGTCCTCCATGTGGAAGAAAACGTCCTCGTCCGCGTCCTCAGTCGAGATGAAACCGTAGCCGCCTGTGTCGTTGAAGAAATCAACCTTACCGTTTGCCATTACAAACAAATGTACAGGGGGTATATGTATAAGAGTTCCGAGGGTACCACTCACACGACCGTGCGTGTGTGAACAGGCGCCACGACCGGTCGGAGCGGCCAGTGGTCGTGGCCGCCCACGGGAACCGACGGCCCGGCACAGCGATATGCCGCCATCACTCGTCGGTCACCAGAAAATACCTGACGGGGTTCCGACGCCCGCCGCCGCGATAGAACTCCGAGTAGCCACAGCGCGTACAGGAGACGACGCTGAACGCGCTTGCGTCCATGCCGACCAGCCGCTGTGCTGTCCCTTCTGTCATCGAAATAGTGCTGACGTCTACCTCCTCGTGTTCGCACTTCGGGCAGTGGCCGTCGGGCGGCTCTTCCGCCGGTTCCGTGGGCGACTCCTTCTCGTAGCCTCTCGACCAGCCGCCGTTCCCACTCATACCGGGCGTTCTCGACTGATTTCAATAATCCTTCTGGAGCCTGATTTCTGGTCTCGGGTGTCACACTCCACGTCGCCGACCGACAAGAAAGGTTTACCCCCACCCGGCCGTTCGCTTCGCTCGTGTACCCGGCGCGGATTCACGACGAGTTCCCGGCTCCGAGCTACCGGGGCAACCAGAAGCAGGCCCTCTCGGACATCCGCGCGGCCTTCGAGCGCGGCAAGGACGTGGTGCTGGTGCGGGCACCGACCGGGAGCGGCAAGTCCCTGCTCGCCAGAGCCATCGCGGGCACGGCCCGCACCGCCGGTGAGGCCGCCCCCGAACAGGTCGTCGACGCCTACTACACCACGCCGCAGGTCTCACAGCTCGACGACGTGGCCGAAGACAGTCTGTTAGAAGACCTCTGTGTCATCCGCGGGAAGAACAACTACGACTGCATCCTGCCGGGCGAGACGGACACGCCGGTCGACCAGGCACCCTGTGTCCGTGAACGGGAGTTCGACTGCCAGGTCAAGCATCGGTGTCCGTACTTCTCGGACCGCGCTATCGCCTCGAACCGGCGCATCGCCGCCATGACGCTGGCTTACTTCATGCAGACTGCCGGCAGCGACGTCTTCGGCAAGCGGGACGTGGTCGTCATCGACGAGGCCCACGGCCTGGGCGAGTGGGCCGAGATGTACGCCACCATCGAGCTGTCGCCCTCGACGATTCCGTTCTGGGGCGACCTTGACGTCCCCGACCTGGACGGGCTCGACGAGGCCGTCAAATTTGCCGAGCGCATCGAACACGTCACCGAGCGCCGGGTGAAGGAGCTACGGGGCAACGCCGAGCTCTCCCCCGACGAGGTGGCCGAGCGGGACTCGCTGAATAAGCTCCGAAGCGACCTCTCGTGGTTCCAGGAGGACTACCGGGACCCCGAGAGCGCGACCACGTGGGTCGTCGACCAGAACGGCGGCGAGGGCGCGCCGGTGACGGTCAAGCCGATGAACCCCGAGAAGTACCTCAAACACACCGTCTGGGACCGCGGTAACCAGTTCGCCCTCCTGTCGGCCACCATCCTGAACAAGGACGCCTTCTGTCGGAACGTCGGACTGGACCCGGCAGATGTCGCCCTCGTCGAGGTGGGCCACACGTTCCCCGTCCAGAACCGCCCGCTGTACGATATCACACAGGGGAAGATGACCTACGAGCACCGCGACGAGACGCTCCCGAAGGTCGCCCGCGCCATCGTCCGGGCGATGGCCCGCCACCCCGACGAGAAGGGGCTGGTCCACTGTCACTCGTATGCGATTCAGGAGCGACTGGACGAACTGCTCACGGAGTTCGGTGTCGGGCCCCGCGTCCGGAGCCACGACTCCGAGGACCGCGACGGGGCGCTGTCGGCCTGGAAGCGCAGCGACAACCCCGACTGCTTCCTCTCGGTGAAGATGGAGGAGGCCCTCGATCTGGAGGGGGACCTCTGCCGGTGGCAGGTGCTGTGCAAGGCGCCGTATCCGAACACCCGCGACTCACGGGTGGCCCAGCGCCTGGAGGACGGTCAGTGGGGCTGGTACTACCGGACGGCGTTGCGGACCGTCATCCAGGCCTGCGGGCGCGTGGTGCGTGCGCCCGACGACCACGGCGCGACCTATCTGGCCGACGCGTCGCTGCTCGACCTATTCGAGCGCGCCCGCCCCGATATGCCCGACTGGTTCGCCGAGCAGGTCGACCGCCTCTCCGAGCCCGACCTGCCCGAGTTCGCACCGGACCGGGCGCTCGCGGGCGTCTCGGCGAGCGCGAAACGGCGCCGCGACCGCTCGCAGTCCCGATCCAGCGGCAGTCACCCCCTCTCCGACGTCTGGGATTAGATGAGGAAGGCCGCGCCGTAGACGAACGACGAGCCGACCATCAGAAAGACCAGGATGATGGCGAGTATCTGCTGTCTGTCCATACCGCTCCTTTCGCGGACACCCAATTAGGCGTTGCGACACTCCCAACATCGCTGTGCTGTGCGACCGGCCAGCCGTGGCGTATCCACTGGGGAGGTGCTCTCACGACACCCTCGCGTCCACGACGACGTGTGAGACTCCCTCGCTGTGGCTCTTGACCCGCCTGGTATCGAGTATCTCGACCGAGCGGCCGGCCTCGGACGCGGCCGCTTCCAGTCGCTCGACGGGCCGCTCGAAGACCAGTTGCTCGGGCGTGGTCTCGTGCATGTGGAGCGTCCCGCCCGGTGCGAGCGCGGCCAGCGCGTGGTCGAGATACTCCCAGGACTCGTAGTAGCCCATCACCACGCGGTCGACGGGGCCGCCGTCGAGACCCGCGTCGATTACCTCGCGGCAGTCCGCCCGGTAGGGATGGACCAGCCCGTCGACGCCGTTGCGCATCGTGTTCTCGACGAGATAGCGAAACGCCGTCGGATTGCGCTCGACGGCGGTGACCTCGGCGCCGGCCCGTGCCATCGGCAGCGTGAAGTAGCCGATGCCGGCGAACATATCCAGCACGCGCTCGCCTGTCTCCACTCGGTCGCCCACCCGGACCCGCTCGGCCTTGTTGCCCGGCGAGAACATCACCTCGGCGAGGTCCAGCGCGTACTCGGTGCCGTGTTCGGTGTGGACCGTCTCGGTGTCGCCCTCACCGGCGACGACGGTCACGTCGGGTTCGCGGTGGGCACCGCTGATACCGTTGCGGGCCAGTACGGTGTCGGCCTCGCCGTGGAGCGCGAGCAGCGCCTCGCCGACCTCGGCGGGTCGGGGGCCTCCCCATCGCCACCAGGACGACGCTGCCGACGACCGCCCACGAGGCGGGCGCGGCGTCGAGTTCGTCGTCGCTCCACCCGCGCTGGCGGAGGTGGTCCGACAGCGAGCGCAGGCGGCGTTCGCCGACCTGCTGGACGATTTCGCGCACCTCGACGGTCTCGGGCGGCGCGGTCACCGGGACGGCGACGCCGTCGTCGTCCCACGACTGGACGCTCCGGCCGTCGTCGTAGACGCCCTCCGTTTCCAGTGCGTCGATGACCGACTCCGCGCGGGGCTTTGCGACGACGACGGCCAGGTGGCGGGTACCGAGGTCGGCCCCGGCCGCCGTGTCGGACGCATCGGAGTCGTCCTCGGAACCCGTCTCCGCCGGCTCCTCACTCATCGTCGCGCTCGGCCGCCGGCAGGACGTGCAGCCCCGCGTGGCTCTTGACGACCGGCACCTCGTCGGCGTCGGTGTCCATATACGAAGGTCGAGGGACGGTCACGCTCTCGAAGGTCTCGGGGTCTAACACCTGGACGGCGTTGTCGTCCTCGACGGCCACGAGCGTCGTCGGCTCGCCGTCCTCGCGAAAGCCCAGCCGGCGGGCGTCGGGCGCCTCGCCCTCCTCGAAGCGGGCCTCGTAGGGCTCGCCGGTCGCCAGGCGAACGCCCTTCAGGTTCCCCTGCACCGAGCGCACGAGGACGGGACCGTCGCCGTCCTCGGGGTCGATTATCTCGCCCTGGCGATACCGGGGCAGCCGCACCGCGTAGGTCATCCGGTAGAGCTTCTGGCCGTCCTCGTCTTCGGTGATGAGTCGTTTCGAGTCGGAGTAGCCCCCGCCCAGCTGGGCCGTGATGCGCTTGGCGATGCCGTGGCCCATCTGGTTCGTCGATATCTTCATGTTCAGCCCGTCGTCGACCTCGTTGGTCTCCGTGATGAAGGCGTTGCGGTCCCCCGTCGCCTCGCGTTCGGCGATGTACTCCTGTGCGATGGTCTTTGCCCGCTCGACCTCCTCGCCGGTCGGGTTCCGGCCGTCCGCGCGCACCTGGACGACACTGGCAAAGGAGCCGCCGGCTATCTTCCCGCAGCGTTTGCAGGTCTGCCGCGAGATGCGCACCGGGACACTCACCTGCTCGTGGACCGGCGTCCCCCGAACCACGCCCGAGAATTCGGTGTGCATGCGGATGTTGTTGCGGTCGAGCTGTTCGGGCGCGACCTGCCAGTCGACGGCCTCGGCGTCGACGTGGACGCCCAGGGCCTCGCTGACCTGCTCGACGGCGATGTCGGTGTAGTCGTCCGCGCCCACGTCGACCCAGCGGTTCCCCTTGTGGACCGCCCCACACTGGCTACACACCCGAACCTCGATGGTCTCGGGGGCGTCCACCAGGTCGAACTCCTCGAAGTAACAGGCGTCACAGAGGACTCGCTCGGAGTCCCGCTGTGCGCCCGGGAGCGCGGGGCGGTCCTCGGGTGGCTCGAACTCGTCGCCACACTTCGGACAGAAGGCTCCAGACCGGCTCATTACCCTGTGTACTGGATTCGGGCTGTTACGTATTGCGTTCTGTCGGCCGTCGGCGCTCGCCGTCGACAGTGCAGACAGCCCTGCGAACACTCAAGTCAACGAAAGGACATATCCGACACGGGATGCAGCTATTCTCGTCCGCCGAGTCCCGGAAACGCGGCGTCCTGGTCTCGCTTCTCGTCCTGACTGGCTTCCTCGTCCTCTACCTGTCGGTTCGACGATACGCCCCGTTCCTCTTCGACCCGGTCGAACTCCGCGCCTGGATAGACAGCTTCGGCGCGCTGGCTCCGGCCGTCTTCATCGTCGTTCAGGCCGGCCAGGTCATCTTCGCGCCGATTCCCGGCCAGGTAGTCGCGCTCGTCGCCGGCTACCTCTTCGGGCCGCTGGCCGGTACCGTCTACAGCGTCACTGGCGTGCTTCTCGGGAGTGCTATCGCGTTCTCGCTCGCGGACCGGTACGGCCGGACGTTCGTCGAAGACGTCCTCCACGACGACGTCGTGGCCCGCTTCGACGGGTTCGTCGACCGCGTCGGCGTCCCGGGACTGGTCGTCTTCGTCGTCATCCCCGGACTCCCGGACGACGCCGTCTGCTTTCTCGCCGGACTGACCGAGTGGCGGCTCCGGACGTTCATGTTCGCCATCGCTATCGGCCGCCTCCCGGCGTACGTGCTCACCGTCTACGCCGGCGGCGAACTCGCGAGCGGCGAGTTCCTCGAGGGAATCGCGATACTCGGGGGTCTGATCGCCGCCTCCGCCGTCGGTTACTACAAGCGCGAGGCGATACGTGACGGGGTGGTGCGCCTGCGGGAGCGCAGTCCGTTCTGAGACGCTCCCTCTGTGCGGGCACGGTGTCGTGGCGGTCGGCTCACTCGGCCAGCAGGCTCGGTTCGTCGACGTCCGCGTCGGCCGCCTCCCGCCAGGAGTACTCGGGCGTCCAGTCCAGCAGACCGTCAGCTTTCGCCGTCGACAGCGCCGACTGCTCGCCGGTCAGTTCACACCGGGCGGGCACCTCGCCCCAGCACTCTTCGACGAGGTCGGCGGTCGGGCGGCCGACGTAGTTCTCGGCCGCGGCGGCGTGGAACGCCTTGTGGCCGTCGAACTCGGCGTCCAGCGCCGCAGCGACGATACCCGCCACGTCCCGCACGTCGACGTAGGACCAGCAGTTGCCCGCACCCCCCGCTAAATCGCCCTCGGCCACGTCGCGACAGGTGTACTCGCCGGGGTACTGGATCCAGGAGGGCCGGATGGACGCCACGCTGACGCCGTCGCGGCGGGCGACCATCTTCGCGACTTCCTCGCCGGCCACCTTCGAGGTACCGTAGGGGTCCTCGGGGACCATCGGGTGGTCCTCGTCCATCGGGAGGTAGGCGGGGAGCGGCGTCTCCGCGGCGAACGCCAGGCCGTAAGCGCTCTCGGAGGACGCCCAGACGATATCGGCGCCCGCGCGGCCGGCCGCGTCGAGGACAGTGTAAGTCGCCTCGATATTGGTCTCGAACACGCGGCTCCCGGCGTGGCGCTCTGGCGAGGGGAGCGCCGCCCAGTGGACGACAGCGGCGGGGGAGAGTTCGCTCACGAGGTCCCGGACCTCGCCCCCGTCGGTCACGTCTACCGCCCGGAAGTCGATGCGGTCCCGCGTCGCTATCTCCCAGCCGGGGTGGTCCAGGTCGACGCAGACGACGCGGTAGTCCTCGGCGAGGCGGTCACATATCCAGCGGCCCGAGCGACCCAGCCCGCCCGTGACGACGACTGTCTCGGTCATGGGCTGTCGTTGTAGGCGTTCGTACATATGCCTGCGGGCGTCGTCCGGAGAGTGTGTCATGTGCACACGATAGCGGGGTTTTAGCCGCTTGGTCACCTAGCTAACATATGCAGTGGCAAACCGACTGGGGACTCCGCGGGCGGATGGCCCTGACGATGTTCCTCCTCTTTGGGCTCTACATCGTCTTCCTCGGCGTCCTCGTGCTGTATTTCGATAGCATCGCGCTCATCATTCTCGTTATGGCGCTGTTCATGGGCGCGCAGTTTTTCTTCAGCGACAAGCTCGCGCTGTACTCGATGGGCGCTCGCGAGGTCGACCCCGACGAGTACCCCGAGCTCCACCGGCAAGTCGAGCGGCTGGCCCAGCAGGCCGACCTCCCCAAGCCAACGATTGCTGTCGCCGACTCCCGGACACCCAACGCCTTCGCGACGGGCCGCTCCCAGGACAGCGCCGCCGTCGCCGTGACGACGGGCATCATGAACCTCCTCGACGACGAGGAACTGGAGGGGGTGCTGGCCCACGAGCTCGCCCACATCAAGAACCGCGACGTGATGGTGATGACCATCGCGTCGTTCCTCTCGACCATCGCCTTCCTCGTGGTCCGGTGGGGCTGGCTGTTCTCGGGCGGGCGCTCGCGTGGCGGCCAGCAGCAGGCCCCCGTCTTCGTCGCCATCCTCCTCTCGCTGGTGGTGTGGATTATCTCGTTCCTGCTCATCCGCGCGCTCTCCCGGTACCGTGAGTTCGCCGCCGACCGCGGCGGCGCCTCGATTACGGGTCGCCCCGCGGCGCTGGCGACCGCGCTGATGAAGATAGACAGCGGGATGGAGAAAGTTCCCGAGAAGGACCTCCGGGGCCAGTCGGAGATGAACGCGTTCTTCATCATCCCAATCCGCTCGGGCTTTATCGGCCGCCTGTTCAGTACGCATCCCTCGACCGAGAAGCGAATCGAACGGCTCCGACAGCTGGAGCGGGAACTGTAATCATACAGCGCCGGTCCAGTTATCAAAATTTACAATCCGAGCGACATTTTCATATGTGAACAGTTGTCAATAGTAATCCACGATGGCGACAGCTACCCCTCCGGAGGACGCCGCCCACAAGATAGTCACCCGTGTCGCGGCGATTCGAGACGTGGAACCGACGGCCCTCCCGCCGCTGCAGGAGACCATCGACGTCGACTCGCTCGACGCGCTCCTTGACGGGCAGTTCTCGGGGACCTGTGCGTTCACCTACGCCGACTGTGAGGTCCGTGTCGGTGGTCACGGCCGGATTCGCGTCAGTCGTCGCCGTCTCGGGGACGCGCCGATAGATACCGCCGGACAGCGGCGACACCGACGCCGCAACTGAGGCCACCACCGGCCCCGAGTGACGGTCCGACACTGACAGGGAACCTGCTTCGATAGTTCGCAGTCCGCCCCTCGGTACCGCCGGGACGGCAACCGCCTTACCGCTCGCACCCGATGTATCGGTATGGGACTGCTTTCCGGACTCAAGAGCGTCCTCGGGATGCGCGCGGAGGCCGATGCGACCCGGGACGCCGACCCCGACGACCTCTTCGGGATGTCGACGGCCCACGTCACGATGGAGGCCGAGCTGGGCTACGAGCCGACCGGCGAGGCGGCGCTGTGTTTCGGTGACGTGGACAGCACCGACTTCCAGGCGGCCACCGACGAAGTCGAGGCCATCCTCGACGCCGGCGAGGCCGAGACCGGCACCGAGGCCGACTTTGTCGGCGACAGCCACGGCTACCGCTGGGTCGTCCTCCACGACGGGGACTTCGACGACCTCGTCACTTCTATCCATTTCGCCGCCGACACGCTCATCGAACGGCGCTACGGCTCCCGGCTGCTGGCGGCGCTGTTTGCTTTCGAGGACGAACGCAGCGGCGACCCGGCGTACTGGGTCTACTCTTTCCGCCGGGGGGCGTACTACCCGTTCGCCCCGGACCCCGACACCGACCACGAGCGCGACCAGGCGACGGAGTTCAAACTGGAGAGCAAGCTCGACGGCGAACTCAGCGTCGAGGAGGACAAGGCCTTCTGGTACCCGCTGTGGCCTGACCGCGCGGGCGACCACCCGTGGGAGTGACGATGTCAGCCCCTGACATCGCTGTCTACGACCACCTGCGCTCGACCGACCCCGACGACGACGATGCCGTCTACCGCGTCGTCGGCACCCGCCCCGAGAGCGTGACGCTCCTTCGCGTCTCCGACGGCGACGGCCGGCGGGCGAACACGGGGGAAGTCCTCACTATCTCCCGCGAGGCGCTCGACGGCTTCGAATCGGCGACAAACCCCGACGGCGGTGCCCTCACCACGCTACGTTCGGTGGTCAGCGGGGGCTACTGGGCGCTCCGGGCGGGCGGTCCGTTGCTGACCGTCGGCGTCGTCCTCGCCGTTCTGGGCACGCTCGGCAACGTGGGACTGTTGCCCCTGTCGGCGCTGGCCGTCAACGGGCTCGTCTTCCTCGGCTTTGCGTGTATCGTCGTCTCGCTGGTCGTCGGCTGACCCGCCGTGTCGCCCCTTCGCTTCTAAAAGTCCCGATATCGTGCTCCCGTCTCCCGCCGCAGTCTGGCAGTTTCACTTTCACCACACTGTTAACGGGGGTTTATATCCCATCGGGCGTAAGCCACGTTCATGTCCGAAGCAGCAGACCTCGAAGACCTGCCGGGTGTGGGGCCAGCAACAGCGGAGAAGCTCAAAGAGAACGGATTCGACTCCTACCAGGGGATCGCCGTCGCCTCCCCGAGCGAGCTGTCGAACACCGCCGACATCGGCGAGTCTTCGGCCTCCGACATCATCAACGCGGCCCGCGACGCCGCCGACATCGGCGGCTTCGAGACGGGCGCCACAGTACTAGAGCGCCGGGAACAGATCGGCAAGCTCTCCTGGGGCGTCGACGAGGTCGACGAGCTGCTCGGCGGCGGCGTCGAGACCCAGTCCATCACCGAGGTGTACGGCGAGTTCGGGGCCGGGAAGTCCCAGGTGACCCACCAGCTCGCCGTCAACGTCCAGCTCCCCGCCGAACACGGCGGGCTCGAGGGCAGTGCCATCTTCATCGACTCCGAGGACACGTTCCGCCCCGAGCGTATCGAGCAGATGGTCGAGGGCCAGACCGACGAGGCGCTCGAAGACATGATGAAGCTCCACGGCGTCGTCGGCGAGGACGAGGCCGCCGACGCGACCGACGACGACCTGATGGCCGACCTCGTCGAGTCGGTGCTGGACAAGATCCACGTCGCGAAGGCGTTCAACTCCAACCACCAGATTCTGCTGGCCGAGAAGGCCCAGGAGATTGCCAGCCAGAGCCAGGACGACGAGTTCCCGGTCCGCCTACTCGCGGTGGACTCCCTGACCGCGCACTTCCGTGCCGAGTACGTCGGTCGTGGCCAGCTCGCCGACCGCCAGCAGAAGCTCAACAAGCACCTCCACGACCTGATGCGCGTGGGCGACCTCAACAACACCGCCGTGCTGGTCACCAACCAGGTCGCGTCGAACCCCGACTCCTTCTTCGGCGACCCGACCCAGCCCATCGGTGGGAACATCCTCGGTCACACCTCCACCTTCCGTATCTACCTCCGCAAGTCCAAGGGGAACAAGCGCATCGTCAAACTCGTCGACGCGCCGAACCTCCCCGACGGCGAGGGCGTTATGCGCGTCGAGGGCGCCGGCCTGAAAAACGAGTAGCGAGACGCTGTTTCCGCTCGGGTCCTTTTTCTGTGCTGTCTCGGTCAGCGGCAGTGCCGGTCGGTGTGCCGTCTTGGGTCGTGTCCCCGTACCCCGAACCCCTTCGTTTCACGTGGAACCCGCCGCAGTCCCGCGTCTTTCGGGCGTCTGACGCACCGTGGTGAAAGTAGTCTTCACGACAGCAAACCGCCGGACGGCGATACATCTCCTGTCGAAACGAGGGGGTTGTGACCGAAAACCACACGACGGCGAACTGACTCGACCGTGTCCCGAGGGGTGGATTGTCGACTGCAGATTCGGTGCGTTCCTCGCGCGGTAAGTCGGCGATGAAACGTCCGCGGCTAGTCCCCGGCAGACTTCATCCCGGTGCCGTCTAAATCTTCGCCGCCGACCGAGGAACGCAGGGCGTCCATCCCGTCGTCGCGGTCGATACCGAAGTTGTCCGCGTACAGCTCCTGGACGCGGTCGTACTCCTCGTCCGACAGCGGTGGGGTGTCGGGCGCGCCGGCCCACTCGTCGATGTCGCCGTTCGTGCGGAAGGTGGGGGTGACCGACGCCACTTCGTCGTGAGCGAGCAGCCACTGGATGGCGGCCTGGCCCATGGTGCGCTCGCCGTCACGCTCCAAAAAGCGCAGCGTCTCCACCTTCTCCCAGCCGGTCTCGTACCACTCGGTGGGTCGGTGGCCGCGGTGGTCGCCTTCTTCGAGTTCGGTGTCGGGGGTGACCTGCTCGTTCAACAGCCCCGAGGAGTGGGGGACCCGAGCGAGTACCGACGTGTCCGCCTCGTGCTCGCGGATGGTGTCGATGAAATGCTGGCCGGGCGTCTGCTCGAAGAGGTTGAAGACGGTCTGGAGTGCGTCGAACTCCTCGGCGACAGCCGCGTCGCCGTCGGCCAGCCAGCCGATAGAGGGACCAAGCGCCCAGCCGATGGCCTCGACTTTCCCCTCCTCGCGGAGTTCGTCGAGCGTCTCCAGGACGTCCGGCGTGACCTCGTCGACGTTGGCGTTGTGGAGCATCAGGAGTTCCACGTGGTCCATGTCGAGCCGGTCGAGCGAGCGGTCGAGGGCGGTGCGAATCCACTCGGGCGTGACTTTCTTCGGGAGCTCGCCGTGGCCCGCCTGCGGATTGTTGTAGAAGTCGTAGCCGACCTTGGTGGAGACGGTGACTTCGTCCCGGACCTCGGCGAGGGCCTCGCCAACGAGCTTCTCGCTGTCGCCGTGGCCGTAGACGTCGCCGGTGTCGAAGAACGTGACGTCCTGGTCGACGGCGTGTTGCACCATTTCGATAGCTTGCTCGTGCGTTCGGTCGCCCCACCAGTCCGTCCCGACGACCCAGGCACCGAAGCCGACTTCCGAGACTTCGATTCCCGTCGACCCGAGCGTATCGTACTTCATAGGGGCGTGTTAGGGCGGTCCACACTTATCGGTCGTGGTTTGTCTGTCGAAAACAGCCGCGCCGGTGTCGCTACTTACCGCCCCGCGTCGGAATCCGGAGGTCGGGGATGGCGATACTGCCCAGAATCTCGACGCGGCCGTACTCCCGGCGGACCCACCAGTAGAGCGCCCCCGACCCCAGCGCCAGTAGCGGGAGCGCGACGAGCCCGCCTTCGGGGCCGAAGGAACCGCCCGTCACCAGTTCGGGCCCCGTCGATTCGGTGCCGACCAGGGCGACGCCGGTTTCGAGGCCGCTGACCGGGAAGTTCCACAGCGAGAGCGCGTAGTTCCAGGCGACGTGGAAGCCACAGGCAATACCCAGCCGGCCGGTGAGAACGTAACAGGCCCCGAGCAGGACGCCGTAAAGCGTGATGTTCGTCACCGACAGCAGTGTGGCGCTGGGGTTGGTCCAGTGGAGGAGGCCAAAGAGCGCGCCGGTCAGGACGGTGGCGGCCGCCGTTGAGGCCGCCTTGCCGACGGCGCCGGCGGCGCCCTCCGCGAGGTTCGTCAGGAGGTACCCCCGGACGAGAATCTCCTCGGCGGTGGCCTGGACGATGAAAAAGGGGACCAGCAGCGCCAGCCCGAGGGCGGCGCTGGTGGAGCCGAGGCCGAAGGTCCCGCCCGTTGTCGTCGGCAGGACGGCGGTGACAGCGGTCCAGCCGACGGCGAGCTGGACCGCCAGCACGAGCGTCGGGAGGGCGACGCCGAGCGCGATACCGAAGCCGGCGTCGCGCCACCACTGGCCGTCAAGCCCCAGCCCGAAGTCGGCGAGCGTGCGCCGGTCCAGCAGATAGCCGACGCCGAGCCCGGCCGCGCCCATCGCGAGAAAGCCCCAGCCGAGTTCGGCCAGCGCGTACACCGCCCCGACCAGTCCGGTCTCCCCGGTCGGCGCGGGGACGACGGCAAAGAGAAGCGTGAACAGGACGGCCACGAAGCCGGCAAGTAGTATCCAGAGGCCGATTCGCCACGGCGCCCGGAGCCGCTTCTCGGCGGGGTTGACGAAGTAGCCCCGCACCTCCATGATAAAATCCGACCTGGCCATGCCGGTGGAGAGGGCCGGGGGCGGTTTATAAGATATGCTCCGACGACGCGCGGCCACTGGCCCGCCGACAGCGGGGTGGTGACACTGGTGTAACTCACTGGTGGCGACGTAACGGAAACCACTATCTGCCCTCGCGGCCAGGCTTGTGACATGACGAAGCGCCACGTGTCGCTGCCGCCGCTGGCCGAGGAGGGACTCCGCGCCTTTATCGACGAGGTCGACGAGCGACTCTCGGGCGAGGAGGACACCTGTGACGTGGTCACCGACGTGCTCATCGACCTCCACGGCGACCGCGAGGCCTACGAGCGCTGGCAATCCGGCGAGGACATCTCGCCTGCAGAACGCGTCCGCCTCCAGGGGTATGACCCCTGCAACACGACCCTGGAAAGCGAGTACTACGCCGAGAAAGACGAGGCCAAGTTCAAACGCTCGAAACACCTCCAGTGGCTCTGGCGGCAGTTCGACGCGACGCCGATGGCCGACAACGTCGAGTTCGCCCTTCGATTCCGGCGGATGCTCGCCGACCATCTCTTCGAGTCCTGCGGTGAGAACTGCCGATTTTTCAAGAACATCTCCTTTACGTACGGTCACAACATCGAGATCGGCGACAACGTCGTCGTCCACGACGACGTCCACCTCGACGACCGCGGGAAGCTCACCATCGGGGACCGCGTCTCTATCTCTGACGATACGCACATCTACAGCCACGACCACGACGGCGTCGACCAGACCCACGTCGACAACTACCACACCATCGTCGAGGACGACGTGCGCCTGACCTACGACTCGATGGTCCGTGCGGGTGTCCGGGTAGGGGAAAACGCCATCCTCGCGGCCAAATCCATCGCCGGGAAGGACATCCCGGCCCACCACATCGCGGCCGGGACACCTGCCAGGTCCATCGCCGTCAAGGACGGCTGGGAGTCGGTCGCCGACCCGCTGGAGGACGCCAACGTCGACCGCCGCGCCGAGCGCGAGCTCGACGTCGAGATTCCCGACGATATCACGGTCTTCGACGAGTTCCAGCGGGACCTCTCGCCGCCGGACCGCTGAGGACGGGAAACCTCCCGCCCAAGTATCACATCTGAAAACTGGTGGGGAACACCAAAGTAGTAATTTCGCCCAGTATCACTCATGCAACCCTGGGTGTGGCTCACGGCGTACGTCCTCGGGTTCGGGCTGTTGCAGGTGCTGCTCTACCGGCATTTCAGCGCGCAGACGACATCTCCACAGCCCACGGACGGGCGCGCCACGCGGGCCGACGGCGGCCGGCGGGTCACCAGCGATACGGCCGAGACCATCGCTTGCGAGCACTGCGGCGCTGTCAACGAGTCCCACCGGATGATTCGGTACTGTGGGAGCTGTGCCGAGTCCCTCCGGTAGGCCTTTTTCCGGTGGCGTCGACTGGCGACTATGCGGGCTATCGCCATCAATGTCGGTGCCAACACCAACGAGCCCGGCTTTCGCGGCCCACTCTTCCCTGACGGTTCCTTCGAGTACATCCCGATTCCCGAGGCGAAACCGACCGCCGACCCGGTGCCGACCTACGCCGACCTCGAGCTGGATACCGACGTGAGCGGCGTCGCCGACCGCCCCGTCCATTTCGACCCCGAGTTCCCCGAGGTCGGCGGGGAGCGCTACACCTACGGCGACGAACACGGCGTCAAGGCCGGCCCGCTCTCGGAACTGTCGGCCGGCGACTACCTCGTCTTCTACGCGACGCTGTCGACGACCGGCGAGCCACCTGACTGGGCATCGCCCCAGTGGGGTGCCCACGTCATCGGCCACTTCCGGCTGGCCCGGGACCCGGTCACGGGCGAGGCGTATCGCGACCTCCCGGCCGCCGAGCGGGCCGTCTTCGACTCGAACGCCCACGTCAAGCGGGCCGACTTCGACGCCCGCATCCTCCTGCTGGGCGACCCAGACGGCTCGCGACTATACGAGACGGTCGTCCCGCTGTCGGCGCCCTCCGGGGGGACCGACGCCAACTGGCTCGTGACCGAGCGATCCTCGGACTCCGGAAAGGGGCCCTGGTGGCGCCGGCCGATGCGGTTCGACGCCGACGCCACGGCGGAACTGCTCGCCTTCGCCGACGACCACCCCGGCGCCGTCTTCGACTGACGCGCCGGCCGGGAGAGTTATCACCAGTGAAAACGTGACACCAACACATATGTCCAGAGGAGTAGATGCTGAGACTATGCGACTCTCCACGGGGGTCCCCGGGTTCGACACACTCGTCGAGGGGGGCTTGCTGCCCGACCGACTGTACGTCGTCAGCGGCCCGCCAGGCAGCGGGAAGACCACCTTCTGCTCGCAGTTCATGACACAGGGCGCCAAGGAAGGCGAGACCTGTCTCTACGTCACGATGCACGAGACCAAAGAGGAACTGATGCAGGACATGGCCGGCTACGAGTTCGGGTTCGACCGGGCGATGCAGTCCGACGCCGTCCAGTTTCTCAACCTCGTCACCGAGAGCGGCAAGCGCACCATCACCCAGTTCGGGACCGAGGGCGGCCTGACGAACCGGCTGGTGGCCTACATCGAACAGAACGACATCCAGCGGGTGGTCATCGACTCGACCATGCTGTTGCAACACTTCATGAACGACATCGACAGCGAGATAACGGGCTTTCTCTCGGCGCTGAAACAGACCGACGCGACCACCCTGCTCATCTCGGAGATGACCGACCCCTCCTCTTACAGCGACGAGCACTATCTGGCCCACGGCGTCATCTTCTTCCACAACTTCCTCGAGGGCGGCAGCATGACCCGCGGCGTACAGGTTATCAAGATGCGTGGCACGGCCATCGACTGTGACATCCGCAAGATATCCTTCTCCGACCGCGGCCTGCAGGTCCACGCCGACGAGAAAATAGACTCATGATAGTGATAGTCCCAGATTGTTTCCGGACAGGGTCAGCGCGTCCCGGTAATTCACTGCAAGGATCACTATGAGCCGCTACGAGGCGGAGTTCGACACCGAGTGGGAGACACTGGGGAAAGACGAGGCGACGACCCGGGCCTACGCCATCGGCGTCGCAGAGCGGCTGGGCGAACTCAATCGCGAGGAGCTCGAAGCCATCTACGCCGAGATGGACTCGGCGTACCACCGCAGTATGGTCGAACTCGCCTACGAGGAGGGTCGCAACGAGGCGAAAGCCGCCGCCGACCCCGACAGCGACGACGCCGACGCCGTCTGGGCCGAACTGGTACAGGGCGAGGTGACGACGGTCGACCCCGACGATATCCCCGAGCCCAAGCGCGACAGCCTTCCCGAGGCGCTCGACTCGGGCGAGTTACTCGACAAGCAGGAGGTCGACAGCACCGAGACGGTCGACCGCCCCGACTTTCTGGATAGATAGCGAGATATCGACTCAGTCGATATCTCGGATACCGACGCGGGGGACGAAGTGACCCGCGGAGGACTAGCGAGACGCTGAACGTAGTGAAGCGTCTCGAAGCGAACCGGCGAACGAAGTGAACCGCAGAGCCGCGCGGTGCGCCAGGCCGCCCTCGGCAACAGGGTTATATACTCGACAGGATAAGCCGGCTCACATGAGCCGAATCAAACTGTCGCTGCCGGACCAGGTCGACTCCGACATCCAGCGTCTCGTCGACCAGGGGGAGTTCCTGAACCGCGACCAGGCCGTCGAGGACCTGCTGAAACGCGGTATCTCGGCGTACAACGTCACCACAGAGGAGTCCGAGGAGCCGGTCGACGACGAGATGTTCGGCCAGACCGCGGCCGAGCAGCAGGACCCCGCCCAGATGGACGACGACTACGGGTTCTAGGCGCCGCTGGTCGGGTATCGCTTCGGAAAAAACGTTGAGCTGGGGCCGCTGCCGCTCTAAAACGAGACTTCTTCCGGGCCGTCCTCGCCCATGCAGACCGGGTCCCGGTCCGAGTAGCCCTTCCGACCGATGGCCTTGCCCGAGACGCCGGCGAGCGCCGTCAGGCGGGCATCTTCGGCCGACTCGAACGTCTCCGGGGCCGACCGGGAGAGCACGTCGGCCAGTTTCTCAGTGCCGTTTGGGAGTTCGAGGGTCAGGTCGCCCTCGGCCTCGATGAGTTCCTCGGTGGTGATCGGGTACTGCTGTGCGTTGAACGCCTCC
The DNA here is from genome assembly GCF_029338235.1 of Haloarcula rara. Lineage (GTDB taxonomy): Archaea > Halobacteriota > Halobacteria > Halobacteriales > Haloarculaceae > Haloarcula > Haloarcula rara. Next base: position 1,297,213 of record NZ_CP119785.1, on the reverse strand, counting down.
TCCGCGTCTGTCCACATCGTCATACCACAGGGAAGCGACTCATGGGACATAAACCTCATGGTTTATAATGATAATATTCCTTAATTGCATTAATTGGGTCAGTGTGACACGGACCGGAGAGCAACTGGCTTGCCGCTGGACGCCGATGTCGGGATATGGTCGTCGCGGACCTCCACGTACACACGACGCGCTCGGACGGCGCGCTCACGCTCTCGACGCTCCCGGACGCGGCCGCCGACGCCGGGGTCGAGATAGTCGCCGTCACGGACCACGACCGAGTCCAGCCCGCCCTCGAGGGCCCGGTGACGACCCGCGACGGTCTCACCATCGTCCACGGCATCGAGCTCCGCGTCGACGCCGGCGAGCAGCGACTCGACCTGCTGGGCTACGGCGTCGAGCCCACTGACTCGCTCGTCGAAGAGTGCGAGCGCATCCAGCACAACCGTCGGGAGCGCGGTCGGGCTATCATCGACTGCGTCGAGGCCCGCCTGGACGTCTCGCTGCCGGTCGAACCCCGTGCGGGGCTGGGCCGGCCCCACATCGCCCGGGCCATCGCCGAGGCGACCGACTACAGCTACCAGGGGGCGTTCGACGACCTCGTCGGTGTCGACTGCCCCTGCTATGTCCCCCGCGAGGTCCCCGACTTCGACCGGGGCCGCGAGCTGCTTTCCGACGCCTGCGGACTGGTCGGGCTGGCCCACCCCTTCCGGTACCGCGACACCGTGGCCGCGCTTGCCCGCTGTGAGGACCTGGACGCCGTCGAGCGGTGGTATCCCTACGGCCGTTCCGTCGACACCGAACGGCTCGACGACGCCATCGAGCGGTACGACCTGGTCCCGACGGGCGGGAGTGACGCCCACGACGAGCGACTCGGTGTTGCGGGTCTCGACGGCGATGCCTGGGCGCGGGTCCGGGACGCCATCAGCTGATACGGGTATCGCCACCGCCCTCCGTCTGACGGCCGGCAGACGGAATCCGAGGGTTCAATGCCCCACGGGTCAATGGTTCGTGTATGCAGTGTCACTACTGCGACCGCGACGCGGACATCGCCGTCGACAGCGACGGGGTCAAGGTCGGCGTCTGCAAGACGCACTTCCGCGAGCAGATGGCCGAACTCGAAAACGCCGACTGGCTCGAGGACCTCGACGAGGAGCTCGACATCGACCGGCGAGAGTAACGTCCGGTCGTCCGCTCGTAACGTCAGTCCGGCCAATCTGTCGATTCTGTACTGCCCGAACTGACTTCCGTCGAACGCTACATCTTTCCCTTCCCAGGGGGACCTTCGCCACAGTGTCCGACGGTTCCTGGGTCCGACGGGCGAGCCACGCCGGCGCTCTGCTGGCGGCGCTGGGCGCGGTCGTCTGGCTCAGCGGGCTGCCCTTTCTCTTCCCGAGTCTCGGCCCCACGGCGTACCTCTTTGCCACCCAGCCGTCGGCCCGGCAGTCGGCGCCCCGGCGGGTGCTGGGCGGGCACGCTGTCGGCGTCGTCGCCGGACTCGTGGCGTATCACGCCATCGCCAGCGGTGTCGTCATCACCGCGTCGGTGGGCGCCGCCTCGATGGCCGGTCTCAGACTCGCGGCCAGCGGCGTCGCCGCCGTCGCGCTCACCACGGCCGGGATGGCCCTCACCGACACCGGCCACGCCCCGGCCTGTGCGACGACGCTCATCGTCGGGCTGGGTATCATCGCCGCGCCGCTGGAGGGCGCGATTATTATGCTGGCGGTGGGCGTGCTGGTCGGAGAACAGGCGCTGTTGAACCGTCTTGCCTAGTCGTCGCTCGCGACTTGCTCGCTCTCGGCGGCGGCGACGCGCTGCCGGCGGACGTAGTCGGTGAAGTTGTCGAACAGCTGCTTGGCCTCACAGGCGGCCTGGTAGTTCTCCTCGGTGATGCCGTCGAGGACGCGCTCGATACGCTCGTCGGGAAGGTCCTTGCCCGAGGCCACGTCCTCGGCGGTCGCAGGGTCGTACTCGGGGTGGAATTGCACCGCGAAGACGTCCCCCTTGCGGAAGCCGTGGACGCCATAGTCGTTCTCGGCGAACTGCCTCGCGCCCGGCGGCAGCTCCGCGACGTGGTCCGAGTGGGTCGTGAAGACGGTGAACTCCTCGCCGACGCCGGAAAGCAGCGGGTTCGCCCCGTCGTGTTCGACGGTTCGGTAGCCGATCTCGTAGTCGTCCATCGGCGCGACGGTACCGCCCAGCGTATGCGCAAGCAGCTGGTGGCCGAAACACACTCCAAGGAAGGGCACGCCTTCGTCGATGGCGTCGTCGACCCACGACTCGAGGTCGGCGATCCACGGCTCGTCCCAGTAGACAGAGGCCCGCGAGCCGGTGACGAGACAGGCGTCGAACGCGAAGTGGTCGGGCAGTTCACGTTCGGTCACGTCGTACTCCACGAGGTCGGCATCGAGTTCCCGCCGGAAGTTCCGGCGGTTGTCCTCGCCGTCGTGGGCCGCGTTCAGCAGGGCGATACGCAGACTCATTGGGTGTATCCAGCGGTTCGAGCACTAAAAGGCCACGTTTCGACGGGCATATCTGCCACGGTCGGTGACGCCTGCCGCGTCACCGCTCGCTCTCGGTGTGTTCGTCGAGAAACGCGACCAACCGGTCGGTCACCGCTCGCGAGTGCTCGACGAAGGAGAGGTGGCGTCCCTCGACGGCCGTGGCCTCGCCGCGAGGAAGGTCCGCCCCGAGCCGCTCGGCCGCGTCACCGGGGACGACGGTGTCGTCGACACCGTAGTACACCTCGGCGGGCTCGGTCACCTCGTACAGCGGCGGCGCCGAAAAGTCGGTCATCGCCGTCGCCTGGGCGGCGAAAGCGTCCCCGGTCGCGTCCTCGGTCTGTCGCCAGTCGGTGATGCGGTCGACGACCGCCGTCGCGTTCTCGCGGAACTGCGGGGAGAACGCGCCGTCGAGCGACTGCTCGGGGCCGTTGCCCAGCGCGAGCGAGTCGAGCGCGTCGGCGTCGACGTCGCTCCCGCTTGCCGTCGTGTTGTACAGTGTCAGCGTTCGCGCTCTGGCGTACTCGTGGGCGTACTGCAGGGCGACCATCCCGCCCAGCCCCGCGCCGACGAGGTGGCCGCTCCGGACCCCGTGGTCGGCCAGGACGGCTTCGAGGTCCGCCGCCAGCGTCCCCACGTCGTAGGGGCCCGCCGGCGCGTCGGACTCGCCGGTCCCGCGGAGGTCCCACACGAGCGCCTCGTAGGGGCCCGCGACGGCGTCGTGGTGCCAGCCCCACAGCCACGCGCCGTAAGAGACGTCGCCCACGAAGACCACGGTGGGGCCGTCGCCAGTCGTCTCGTAGTGCAGCGAGACGCCGTCGTTGGTTGCTGTCGGCATCTGGCAGCGAGTTGGCCCGGCGACCGGGTGGGTGTTTCGGTTCGACGATACTCCAGCTGGCGTCCGCCGCTGCTCGACACGTGCCCCACGGCAGAAAACGCGAAAACCGGCGTGCTACACGTTCGCGACGGACTGGAGAATCGCCTCGGCGTCGTCGAGCGCGTCGTCGAGTTTCTCGCCGTCCGGACCGCCGCCCTGGGCGAAGTCCGCGGGGCCGCCACCGCCGCCGCCGACGCGACCGGCGAGTTCGCCGACGACCTCGCCGGCGTCGACCTCGACGCCGTCGGGCACGGCGACGACGAACTGGGCGCCCGAGGCACCGGAGCCGAGGACGGCTATCTGGCCCTGCTCGACGACGGCGTTGGCCTGGGCGCGGAGTTCGTCCATGTCGGCGTCGATGCGCTGGACGACTGCGGTGGTCCCGGCCACGTCGACCTCTTCGGTGTCCGCGCCGCCGGCCGCGCGGGCCTGTGCGAGCTGTTCTTTCAGCTCCTCTATCTCCTTGCCGCGGGCCTTCCACTCGTCGAAGAAGCGGGCCGCGGTGTCGGGGACGTCGTCGGGGGCCACGTCGAGCACGTCGGCGGCCTCGTAGAGGGCGTCCTCGGTTCGGTGGGTGGCCTCGATGGCCGCGTCGCCGGCCGCGAACGTGAGCCGGATGACGCCGTCCTGGACCCGTTCCGTGTTCAGCAGCTTGATGGTCCCGATGTCGCCGGTGCGGGCGACGTGGGTGCCACCGCAGGCCTGGATGTCGTCGGCCACCTGGATGAGTCGAATCTGCTCGCCCGCGGGGATACCGCCCTGGTAGAGGTCGAAGCCGTGTTTGGCCTCGGCCTCGTTGCGGTCGGGCCACTGCTGGGTCACCGGGACGTTGTCCTGGACGATGTCGTTGGCCGCGGACTCGATTTCCTTGACCTGCTCGCGGGAGACGGAGTCGTAGTGGGAGACGTCGATGCGCGAGGAGTCGACGCCCTTCTGGGCGCCGGCCTGGCGGATGTGCTCGCCCAGCACCTGCCGGGCGGCGTGGACGACGATGTGGGTCGCCGTGTGGTGTTGCATCAGCCGTTTGCGCCGGGTGGCTTCGACCTGCCCGCGGACGAACTCTCCCTTGCCGGGGTCGTCGTCGACGGTGTGGAGGATGACGCCGTCGTACCGCTGGACGTCCTCGACTTCGACGGTGACGTCGTCGGTCGACAGGTGGCCGTGGTCCGGCGGCTGGCCACCGCCCTCGGGGTAGAACATCGTCTGGTCTAACACCACGTCGAAGCCGTCGTCGTCCCGGTCGAAGACTTCCAGGACGACGGCCTCGAACTCCATTCGCTGCTGGTCCTCGTAGTAGAGCCGGTCGGTGTCGGGCAGTTCGGCGAGCCGGTCGGCGTACGGGGTCCCGGACTCCTCGTGGTCGCCAGTCTCCCCGCCGTGTCGGTCCGCGACGACGGCGTAGAAGTCGTCGGGGACGTCGACGTCGACCCCGCGCTCTGCGGCTATCTCCTCGACCATGTCCGGCTGGATGCCGTGGGAGTCGTACAGCTCGACGAGTTCGGCAGTCGGGATTGGCTCGCCTTTCTCGGCGTAGTCGTCGGCGAGCTGGCGCACGCGGCGCCCCCCGCGGTCGAGGGTCTCGCGGTACTTCTCGACCTCGGTCCGGACGATGTCCCGAATCGTGTCGCGGTTCTCGTAGCCCAGCCGGTCGGCCTGCATATCGACGAGTTCGTCGAGTGGGGCGTCGACGCCGACGCTGTCGACCAGGCGCTTGGTTCGTCGGAGGACCATCCGCGCGAGATAGCCCGTCCCGACGTTCGACGGGACGATGCCGTCGCCGAGCATATAGGCGAGGGTGCGGGAGTGGTCGGCGATGGCGTATATCTCCTCCAGCGGGGCGACGAGGTCGCGCAGCTCGGAGACGTCGACGCCGACCTGTTCGGCGATTGTGTCGCGCTCCGCTTCGATGTCCTCGGCCTCGTCGATGTCCATCCGGCCCGCGAGCTTCGCGGCGTTGTGGACGATGGCGGCCTCCTCGTCGGTGAGTTCGATGCCGGCGTTGTCCTTGAGGAAGGCTATCATCTCGGGGTAGACGGCCTCGTACACCGTCGGGGTGCCCTGGGAGACCCAGGTCCACCGCTCCAGCCCGTAGCCGGTGTCGACGACGTAGGTGTCCATCTCCGAGTAGCGGTTCCCGTCTTTCATCTCGTACTCGCCGTCGGGGTCCTGCTCTAAGGACATGAACACGAGCGTCGCCAGCTCGGCGCCCTGGTAGATGACCTCGAAGGCGGGGCCGGCGTTGCCGCCGCCGACCCACGGGTCCTCGATGAGGGTGAGCTCGTCGACGTCCGCGCCCAGTTCCTCGAACAGCTCGACGCAGTACCGGACCGTGTCCTCTTTCCAGTACACCTCGCCCTCGTAGGCGTACTCTCCGGGATCTTCGATGTCCTCCTTGGCGTTGAACGCGTGGTGGGCCATCATCTCGAAGGCCATCGTGTGCCGGCCGGTCTTGCCGACGTTGTCGATGTCCTGCATCCGGATGCAGGGCTGGGAGATACAGAGGGGGTTGGCCGGCGGTGGCGTCGTCCCGCTGGTCACCAGTGGCTGGAAGTCGTAGATAGACGCCTGGGTCAGCAGGACGTCGTCGCGCCAGCGGTTGGCCGCGACCGGGTACGGGTCGATGCGCTCGTGGTCTCGCTTCTCGAAGAAGGAGAGGAACGCCTCGCGCATCTCGCCGAGGGCGTACTCCTCGTCGAATCCGGGCGTGTCGATGAAGCCGTACTCGGCACACGGGGGCTCGCCACAGGTGTCGCGGTCGGCCCGCGACCAGAACATATCGCCACACTCGGCACACTCCTGCCGGTGGAATCCCGCCTCCTCGAAGTAGTCGAGTTGGTAGGCCTCGTCGAGGTCGCTCATTGGGGTAGTGTTGGCCCAGCAGCGGGTAAAACTGTTCCGAAGGGGTCAGCACGTGACCGACCCCGCCCTACTTCACTCCTTGCGGTCCGAGGATCCGCCTCGAAAGATGCTACTATAGCTGCACCGCGGACGTACCGGATATGGTTTTCGGGACGATAATCTCCTCCGTGATTTGCGAGCCAGACGCCGTCGTGATGCGCACGGTCGCGCTCTCTCCTTCCGCTATCTCGTTGCCAAATGGGGTGCCACTGCTCAGGTCTTCCTCGCCGAGGTCCAATTGTATTTTCAGGCGGTCCTCTTGGTCGTTCAACACCGGCGAGGAGCCGTCCGTGTCCTGTACGGTCTCGATGCTAAATCGGCCATCGGGGTTCCCTTCGGAGCCGTTCTCGGCGAGCTGGTAGAACGAGCCGGAGGGCCCGACCCACTGTACTGTCGTCGTTTCGAGGTCGACGTTGCTCGCGCCGGGGCCTTTCTTGACAGTGAGGTTCACGACGCCCACGCTGTCGTTCTCGAGGAACCCTCCGGTCGCGCTGACTACTTGCAGGCGATTCGACGTGCTGTCGGCCGCACCTTCGCCGGTCGCTTCGGAAGAACTCTGCAGGAACCCGGCCGTGTTGATGAGGACGCCCGCGGCGATCGCCGCCACCAGCACCATCGCGATGAACACGATGAGCGTGCCGATACCGACCTGCCCGCGGTCGTCGGCTGCTTGGTTATTCAAGCCATACATTTCAGTTATTGATAGCTTGGTGACTACACCTGTATAAAACTGCGTGAGCAATTATCGGCGGTGAAAACGACTCTCAGCGGACTCCTGTTGCCTATTCCGGGTTCGCCAGCGAGGCCAACATCGCTTCCAGCTGGACCCGTTCGTTCGCCCCTTGCGTGATTCGATAATCGGTCTCGCCGACGCGTTCGAGGATGCGAACCGCCGCGCGGTCCTCGACCTCGAACTCCCAGATGGAGCGGTGCAACTGGTCGATGATGTCGCCGCCGGCGATGCCCTCCTCGGTCAGCAGGCGGTCGAGGGTCGCCCGCGCCGCGGTGAAGTCCCCGGAAAGCGCCGACTGGACCATCCCGTGTATCTCCTCGGGCCGCGCGGTGGAGGTGATGGCGTACACCGCCGACTCGTCGACCACGTCGCCGCTGACCGAGGCGGCCTGCAGCCCGTTGATGGCCTTGCGCATGTCCCCGCCGGCGGCGTAGACTAACGCCGCCAGCCCGTCGTCGGTCAGTTCGATTGCCTCTTCGCTCGCGATGTGGCGAATCTCTTCTTCGACCGCATCGTCCGACAGCGGCGAGAAGCGGAAGACGGCACACCGAGACTGGATGGGGTCGATGATCTGGCTGGAGTAGTTACACGAGAGGATAAAACGGACGTTGTTCGAGAACTGCTCCATCGTCCGGCGCAGCGCCGACTGGGCATCACTCGTGAGGGCGTCTGCCTCGTCGAGGAAGATGATGCGGTAGTTGTAGCCGCCGAAGCTAGTCCGTGCGAAGTTCTTGATTCGGTCCCGGACCACGTCGATACCCCGCTCGTCTGAGGCGTTCAGCTCCAGGAAGTTATCGCGCCAGTCCTCACCGTACAGTTCGCGGGCGATAGCGGTCGCACAGGTGGTTTTCCCGGTGCCGGCTGGCCCGGAAAAGAGCATGTGGCTCAGGTCGTCCCGCGAGACGTAGCTCTGCAGGCGCCCGACGATGTCCTCGTGACCCATCACGTCGTCGAGCGACTGCGGACGGTACTTCTCTATCCACACTTCCTCCCGTCCCGCCCGCGACTCGGCGTCGGCCTCACTCATGTGTCAGGGGTGGCGTGGGCCCGGCATAAACGAACCGTTCGCTCGCCAGCCAGAGCTGGCTGCCGACCCGAGGGCGTCGCTACGCCAGCAGCCGCGTCGGGTCCGCGAGATACTCTTTCAGTGTCCCGACGAAGCGTGCGGCGTCGGCACCGTCGATGACCCGGTGGTCGATGGCCAGCGACAGCGTCAGCGTCGGCTTTGCGACGACCTCCCCACCTTCCACGACGGGGCGCTCTTTCAGCGCGCCGACGCCCAGGATGGCCGTTTCGGGGACGTTGATGACGGGGTCGGCGTACTCCCCGCCGATAGCGCCGAAGTTCGTGACGGTGAAGACACCGCCCTGCATCTCCTCGCGGTCGATGTCGCGGCTGCGCGCGCGCGAGACCAGATCGTTAACCTCCCCTGTGAGTTCCAGCAGCCCCTTCTCGTCGACGTTCTCCACGACCGGAACCACGAGCCCGTGGTCGGTTGCCGTCGCCACCCCGATATCGCGGTCGCTCCGGTAGACGATTTCCTCGGCCTCGGTGTCCAGTTGCGTCGCGAGAATCGGGTGTTCCTCCAGCGCGGCGGCGACGCATTGCAGCACCAGCGGCGTGTAGGTGAGGTGGACGCCCCGCTCTTCCGCGAGGGGTTGCAGTCGCTCGCGTGCCTCGACGAGACCGGGGACGGCCACTCTGTCGTGGTGGGTCGCGTGGGGGACCTCGCGCCGGGAGCGAGCCATCTGCTCGCCGATGGTCCGGCGGACGCCGCGATAGGGCTCCCGACGGTCCCCGTCGCTCGCCGCGACCGGCGTCGGCTCCACATCGGCCTCGTCTGCCGTTGCCCGGAGTTCCGAGACCACGCGCTCGGCTACCTCGCGGACGTCCTCGTCGGTGATTTTGTCGCTCCCCGACTCGCGCTCTGCGATTGCCCGTACGGCCGCCGCGTCGACGTAGGGCTCGCCGTCCCGGGTCTCGTCGGTCGGCACCGCGTCGATGTCGACACCCAGTTCGCGGGCGAGCCGACGGGTGGCCGGCGTCGCCAGCGTGTTGTCTCGGGGTTCGGCCATCGTGGTCAGGCCCCCCTCGCTGTCGACAGCGTCGCCCGTCCCCTCGCCGCGCCCCCGAACGTCGACGACGACGGTCGGGCCGTCCTCGCTCTGGTCGTCGACCTTCGAGATGACGGAGGTCGGGCCGTCCTCGCTCTCGTCGTCGCTCACTTTCGATACCACGGAGGTCGGGCCACTGTCGTCGTCCGCGTCATCGTCGCCCACCTTCGAAACAACTGATTTCGGTCCCGAACCGTCGTCGTTCTCGCCGTCATCGACCCGCGAAACGACCGACGTGGGGCCGTCGTCGTCGGCCGCCCCGCTGGCGGCCGCGTCCACGTCGGCCTCGGTGATGCGACCGCTCGGCCCCGACCCCTCGACGGCGGTGAGGTCGACGCCCTGCTCGCGGGCGAGTCGGCGGACGCTCGGTGGGGCGAAGACGCGACCCTCGGCGGTCGCATCACCGTCCTCGCCCGTCTCCGAGGGCTCGTCAGCTGACTCGGTTTCGTCGCTCTCTGCTTCGACGCCCTCCTCGATGGTAACCAGCACCTCGCCGGTGGCGACGATGTCGCCGACCTCGGCGTGCAGTTCGCGGACGACGCCGTCGACCGGCGACGGCACGTCGACGGCGGCCTTGTCGGTCTCTACTTCCGCCAGCACCTGGTCCTCGGCGACCGCGTCGCCGACCGCGACGTGCCAGGAAAGCACTTCGCCCTCCGCGACCCCTTCGCCCAGGTCGGGCAACTCGAACTCGAACATGGTCAGAACTCGACGGCCTGGGTGATACCGTCTTTGATGCGGGCAGTCTCCGGGAGGTAGTAGTCCTCTAGCGCGTACAGCGGGAACGGCACGTCGAAGCCCGTAACTCGCGTGATGGGGGCTTCCTGGTACAGCAGCGCCGCCTCCTGGATGGTGGCGATTATCTCGCCGGCCAGCCCGCCGGTCTTGGGCGCCTCGTGGACCACGGCGGCGCGGCCGGTCTTCTCGAAGGAGGCGACGATGGTGTCGGTGTCCATCGGCGCGAGCGTCCGCAGGTCGACGACCTCGACGTCGACACCCGTCTCGGCCAGCTCCGCGGCGGCGTCCATCGCCGGCCGGACCATCGCGCCCCAGGTGAACACCGACACGTCCGTCCCCTCGCGGCGGATTTCGGCCGTACCTAACTCGACAGTGTAGGGCTCCTCGGGGACGGCCTCGCGAAACGCCCGGTAGATGAGCTTCGGTTCGAGGAAGACGACGGGGTCGGGGTCACGGATGGCGGCGGCGAGCAACCCCTTCGCATCGCGCGGCGTCGACGGCACGACGACTTTCAGGCCGGGTTCGTGGGCGTAGAAGGCCTCCTTGGACTCCGAGTGGTGTTCGGGCGCGCGGATGCCGCCGCCGTAGGGCGCCCGAACCGTCATCGGGCAGGTGTAGCGGCCACGGCTCCGGGTGCGCAGCCGGGCGGCGTGGCTCACTAGCTGGTCGAAGCCGGGGTACATGAAGCCGGCAAACTGGAGTTCGGGGACCGGCCGCAGGCCGTAGGCCGCCATCCCGATGGCGGTGCCGACGATGCCCGACTCGGCAAGCGGCGTGTCGACGACGCGGTCGGCGCCGAACTCCTCGTACAGTCCCTGCGTGGCCCGGAAGACGCCGCCGTTCTTCCCCACGTCCTCACCCATGACGAGGACGTCCTCGTCCCGCTCCAGCTCGCCGTACAGGCCGTCCCGCACCGCCTGGACGAGCGTCAGGTTCTGGGTACTCACTGGAATAGCTCCTCGTCGCCGTGACGCGCTCGCAGGTCGCGCAGATACTGGAGTTGCTGTTCTAACCGCTGTGGCATCTCCGCGTAGACGTGGGCGAACAGTTCCTCGGGGCTGGGCCGCTCGGTCGACTCGGCCGTCTCGATGGCGTCGGCAACCTCGCCGGCCACGGACTCCTCGATGGCCGCGACGCGCTCGTCGCCCAGCACCCCCCGCTCGCGCAGGAACGTCTCCAGGCGCGGGATTGGGTCCTTGCGCTTCCAGCGCTCGACCTCCTCGTCCCCGCGGTAGACCGAGGGGTCGTCGGCGGTCGTGTGGGCGCCAAAGCGGTACTGCACCGCCTCGACGAGCGTCGGTCGCAGGTCGCCGTCAGGGGGGTCCCGCGCCTTCGCGACGGCCTCGCTCGTGACCTGGTACACCGCCAGCGGGTCCATCCCGTCGACCTGCACGCCGTCGAAGCCGTAGGCCGCGGCCTTCCCTGCGAGTGTTGCGCTCGCCGTCTGGCGCTCCCGGGGCAAGGAGATGGCCCACTGGTTGTTGTTACAGAAGAAGACCGCGGGCACGTCGAAGACGCCGGCGAAGTTCAGCCCCTCGTGGAAGTCCCCCTCGCTGGTCGCACCGTCGCCGAAGTAGGTGAGGACGACGGTGTCCTCGCCCCGGAGCTTGGCGGCCCAGGCCGCCCCCGTCGCGTGGGGTATCTGTGTGGCGATGGGCACCGCCATCGAGAACACGTTGAGCTCCTCGGGCGGGGCGTTGCCGGCCTCGTTGCCCATCCAGTACAGCAGGTCGTCGGCGAGTGACCAGCCCTGCACGGCGAGCGCGAGGTGTTCGCGATAGCTCGGGAACGTCCAGTCGCCCTCGGCGAGGGCCATCGCGCTGCCGACCTGGGACGCCTCCTGGCCGGCCATCGGCGGATAGGTCCCCATCCGACCCTGCCGCTGGAGACTGACGGCGCGCTGGTCGAAGTGCCGACCGAGCTTGAGATAGCGGTACATCTCGACGAGCGCATCGTCGGAGAGGTCGGGGACGGTCGCGCCGTCGACGACCTGCCCGTCTTCGTCGAGTATCTGTACCCGGTCGCCGGGCTCGCCCTGTAGGACGCTCAGTGGGACCACCCTGCGCGATACATACGCTAGACGTTGGCACGCAGCACGCTTAGGGTTTTCGCGGCGAGCCGTGCCGCTTCCTTCGTGGGAATCAGTCGCTCGCCTGCGCTCGCTGTTGGGCGTCTTCGAGCGACTCTCCGTCCCTGAGTACCGATTCGACGAAAAGTTCGCCGGCCCGGTACGAGGACCGGACCATCGGCCCCGAGGCACAGTACGCAAAGTCGAACTCGTCCTCGGCCACCCGCTGCCACGTGTCGAAGACGTCCGGGTGGACGTACTCAGAGACCTCGAGATGGGACCGCGAGGGCTGGAGATACTGCCCGAAGGTGACGATATCGGTGCCGACCTGCCGGAGGTCCGAGAGGGTCTGGTACACCTCGTGGGCGTACTCGCCGACGCCCAGCATGAGACTGGTCTTGGTGAAGATATCGCTCTCTCTGTTTGCTTGCCGGAGCACCGACAGCGACTGCTCGTAGCCCGCCCGGCGGTCCCGAACCGGCCACTGGAGTCGGTCGACGGTCTCGATGTTGTGGGCCAGCACGTCCGGCTCGGCGTCGATAATCTTCCGGACGAGGTCGGGCTCGCCCCGGAAATCGGGAATCAGACACTCGACGAGGATGTCGTCGTCGCGCCGCTTTATCTCGCGAATGGTCTCGGCGAAGTGGCCCGCGCCCTGGTCGGGGAGGTCGTCGCGGTCGACCGACGTGAGGACGACGTAATCGAGGCCGATGTCGGCGACGGCGTCGGCGACGTTTTCCGGCTCGTCTTGGTCCAGCGCCTCCATGCCGCCGGTCTCGACGTCACAGAAGTTACACCCTCGCGAGCAGCGGTCGCCCATCAGCATGAACGTCGCCGTCCCCGGGCCCGACTCGCCGCTCCAGCACTCGCCCATGTTCGGGCAGTTGGCCTCCTCACAGACCGTGTGGAGGTCCCGCTCGCGGAGGCTCCGCTTGATGTCGGTGAACCGCTCGCCCGACGGCGGCCGCATCTTGAGCCAGTCGGGCTTGCGCGAACGACTCATTGTCGGAGGTGAGGTCTGTCGGGACAAAAGCCGTTGGGTTCAGTCGCCACTCTCTAGCTGGTCGCCGACCTCCTCGAGGACCTCGCTGACCCCCGCGTATCTCTCGGTGAACGTATCGTCACCTGCCAGGCAGGCCTCGGCCATCGCAATCGGGCTGACACGCGCCGCACCGTCCGAGATGGGGAGTTCGAGTTGCAACCCGTCCGTCTCCGTGTGACGCCAGTTCCCGCCGTATTCGCGCCGCAGCACTTCCCCGAAGTAGGACCCGGCGTTGACCGTGTGGGCCGTCAGCAGTATAGAGACCTCGTCGTCGGTCGACCCGACCTCGGCGTCGGCAAAGGCCGGCCCGGAGAACTCCGCTGTGACGAGTTCGTCCAGCCGCTCGAGCGACTCGACAGAGTAGTCGAACTCGTAGGCCGGCCACGCCTCGACGAGGTCCTCGGCGTCGCCTCGAACGTCTGCGATTAGTTCCTCGGAGTCCCGCTCGCCGGCGGCCGCCGCTATCGCCTCGTCGTCGAAGTCGTCGGGGTCGATACCCTCGTCGACGTCCGCGACCGTGGCGCGCCCGCCGCTGGCGTCGAGGGGCGCTCCGTCGAGGCCGATATCCTCGACGAACGTGTCATGGAGCATGACGAAGGGCGGGTCGCCCTCGAGGGCCTGATGGGCGGTCTTGAAGACGTTGACTATCTGGCCGTTGCCGAACTGGAGCGCCCAGCCGAAGTCCTCGTCGAACGTCCACTCCGCGTCGTAGTTGCGCACCATCACCTCGCCGAAGTAGCAGGCCGGCTCGCTGGCCATGGGTGCCACCGCGCCCTCGTAGCCGTCACCGAGGTCGATAGAGAGGTAGTTCGCGCGGTCTTGCTGTGTCGCGAACAGCTCGTCGACCGCCGGTATCGACGACGGCGTGAAATCCAGCTCGTACTCGCTCCAGAACTCGGCGAACTCCTCGGCGTTCTCGCGAAGCTCCGGCCGGCTCGTGGCCGCCAGTGCACCAAAGGGGACGCGCTCGCCCCGCGTGGCGTTTTCCGGTATCCTGAACCCGTCGTCGTCGGTCGTCTCTGCTCCGCCGTTGGTTGTCCCTGCTCCGCGGTCGGTCGCATCTGTCCCGCTATCGTCGACCGCCGCCGCTCGGCCGTCGTCAGCCGACGCCTGCCCTCCGCCGAGCAGCTCTCGGAGTACGTCGAAAATTCCCATCTTATTTCCGGGAGGGGTGGGGAGTATTTAAAACCGGAGCTCGAACTGGCGACGATGGTCGGTCGAGTGGCGCTGGGCGTCGATGTCGACGGCCCACTGACCTTCACGCTCTCGCTGTTACTCCGGCTCGAGCAGGATATCACGGCGACCGTCAACCGGCGGTCGTAGCGTCCGGTGGCACTTCCGCGCCGTTCAGCCGTTCAGCGGGCTCGCGTTGTCGGACTTGCAGTTCGGACAGGTGAACGGTGGTGAGTCGTTCCTGTCCGTGTGGAAGGCGTTCCCGCACTCCTCGCATTCGCGGCTCACTTCGGAATCAGCTGTGTTCTGGTCTGACATGGCTCCACTCGCACCGTCGAGCCGGTCGGTGGTGGTCTCGCGGCCGGCGAGTGCAAGCCCAGCGGGCCGACACCCGGCGCCGACCACTTCCACTCCGCCATAGAAACGCCTTTGCCGTCGCGGTGCCGCCCATCTGACGTGCCACGCAGAGCCGACAGCGAGCCGACGGTGGCGGTCGAGGAGGTCCTGCCGGACTTTGTCGGCGCCTTCCCCTTCGAGCGGTTCAACGAGATGCAATCGGCGGCACTGCCCGCCCTGTTGAACCGCGAGGACAACGTCGTCGTCAGCGCGCCCACCGCCAGCGGGAAGACCGCCCTGGCGGAGCTGGCCATCTGCAAGACCCTCGCCGAGGGCGGGACGGCGCTCTTTCTCGCGCCGCTGCGCGCGCTCACCAACGAGAAAGAGAGCGAGTGGGAGCGCTTCGAGGAGCTTGGCTACTCCGTCTACGTCGTCACCGGCGAACGCGACCTCTCGCCACGCCGGGCCGAACGCGCCGACATCCTCGTGATGACCCCCGAGAAGGCCGATTCGGCCACCCGCAAACACGAGACCGCTCGCTACTCCTTTATCACCGACGTGGACTGCTGTGTCATCGACGAGGTCCACCTGCTGGATTCGGACCGACGCGGGGCAGTGCTCGAAGTCACCGTTTCCAGACTTCGCCGGCTCTGTGACCCCCGCGTCGTCGCCCTCTCGGCGACGATGCCGAACATCGACGACGTGGCCGACTGGCTCGATGCTCCCGACGAGACGACCTTCGCCTTCGGCGAGGACTACCGCCCGGTGCCGCTCAACGCCGACGTGAAGACCTACTCTCACGGCGAGAACGCCTTCGCGGACAAGTACCGGCGGCTCTACCGGGCGCTCGACCTCGCGGAGCCACACATCCGCGACGAGGGCCAGTCGCTGGTCTTCGTCTCCTCGCGGCAGGACACCGTCCAGGCCGCAAAGAAGGCCCGCGACGAACTCACCGAGCGGGACATCCCGATGGGCGCACGCGGGGACTACGACTTCCATAACGACGCTGCGGACCTGAGTAACGACACGCTCCGCCAGTCGGTGCTCGACGGTGTTGGCTTTCACCACGCGGGGCTCTCGCGGGAGGACAAGAACCGCGTCGAGGAGTGGTTCAAGCAGGGGAAGATTCAGCTGCTGTTCTCGACCTCGACGCTCGCGTGGGGCGTGAACCTCCCCGCCCGCTGTGTCGTCATCCGGGATACCAAGCTCCACGACCCCCTGGAGGGCGAGGTGGACATGAGCCCGCTGGACGTCCTCCAGATGCTCGGCCGGGCGGGCCGACCTGGCTACGACGACATGGGCTACGCCTGGGTCGTCTGTGACCGCTCGGACGCGGACAAGTACCGGCGCCTGCTGCGGGATGGCAAGGAGATAGAGTCGCGGCTGGCGGGCGAACTCGACGCCCACCTCAACGCCGAAATCGCGCTGGGGACGATCCGGGACATCGACGACGTGATGCGCTGGCTCGAGACGACGTTCTACTACGCCCGCGCCAAATCGGCCCCCGACGCCTACGACGCCGGCAGCGACCTCCGGGAACGGGTGTCCAACGAGCTCTCCAAGCTCGTCGCCGACGGCTTCGTCGAACGGGACGGCCTCCGTATCGAGGCCACCCGACTGGGTCAGCTCGCCTCGAAGTTCTACCTGCGACTCGACACCGCCCGCCGCTTTGCCGACCTGGCGGAGCGCTGCGAGGCGGCCGCAAGCGAGGACGACGCCGACCGAATCGACGCCGAGACCCTGCTCTCGACGGTGGCGGGCGCGACGGAGTTCGACAGCGTCAGCGCCCGGTCGGACGAGCAGGACGCTGTCAGCGCCGTGGTAGGTGGCGACGCCCCCGAGGAGCTCGACGCCGGCCAGCGGAAGGTGCTGGCGATACTGCGCTCGGGGATGACCGGCACCACGCCGACGGAACTCAAGAGCGACGCCTGGGTCATCCGTCAGAACGCCCTGCGCCTGCTGGCGGCGCTTCGGGACTTTCTCGACAACCTCGCGCCGGGTCGCTTCGCCAACCTGGCCTGCCGGGTCGAGGCCCGCGTCGAACACGGCATCAGTGACGACGCGGTCGGGCTGACGGCCATCGACGGCGTCGGCTCGGGACGGGCCGGCAAACTCGCCGCCGCGGGGCTGTCCAGCCCGGGCGACATCGTTCGGGCCGGCGTCTCCGGACTGGTCTCGGCCGGGCTCTCCGAGGGCGTCGCCGAGCAGGTCGTCTCGAACGCCCGCGACCTCCCCGTCGTCGTCGTCGACTGGGGCGATTTCCCCGACGCTATCGCCGCCGGCGACCACGATATGCGTGAAGTGACTGTCGCGAACAACGGCGGCGGCGCCCGCGCCGGCCTGCGCGTGACGGTCAACGGCCGCGAGATGACGGCCAAACCCGCCTATCTCGGCCAGACCAACCTTCCGGTCGCCGTCTTCGGCGCCGACGCCGACGAGCTGACCTTCACCGTCGAAGTGACGTTCCCGGACCAGCCCCTCGATCCGGTCACCTCCACTCGGACGGTCAGCGTCGAGTGAGCCGTTGTGGAGGATGTCTCGCCGGAAATTACCCCGGTTCTGGATAACGGGCTCAGAGAAACGAATAAAATTTATAACGCTATCTAACTCGGTCTAATCGAGTGTAAATGGTCCCAGTGAAACCAGCTAAAATCAATCAAACGAAACGTATCCGAGCGAATTAACCACAACCGTCGTTCGTTTATATGTTGGTATGGGTCATACAGTGGCGTGAGGAGGAACCCAATGTCCAGTGCTTCGCCCCTTCGGTTGCCCACTGACGTACTCCCCAGCGGACGTGCCGACTTCCGAACGATGGCCGTCCGGCCGGTCCGGTTCGTCGGGTTCTGGACCGCCGTCGTGGCCCCACTGGCGTATCTGGCGCTTCTCGCGAGTCCACTGGACGGACGGAGCCGCCTCCTCCTGCTAACCGGTGTGTTCTTCGCCAACGTCTTCGGTCTCATTGTGGGCCGAGGGTACCGTGCCGACGCCTGACTCCCCTCGGGCGGGTACGGTCTTTGACTCTCCCCTTCACTGGAAACGCTACCCGAACAGCACGTCGCGTAGCTCCGCCGCGTCACCGGCCAGATGGTGGACCATCGGGAGTTCCGTCTCTTCGCCGTCGCCCTGGAAGCCGACGGTTGTCATCCCGGCGGCCACCGCCGCGCGAGCGCCAGCCTGGGAGTCCTCTACGGCCCAGCAGTCGGCCGGTTCGACGCCCAGCCTGCTCGCGCCGTGTTCGTAGATGTGCGGTTCGGGCTTGCCCGGCGCATCGATGTCCTGTGCGCTGACGGCGGCGTCGAAGTGATGGAGCAGCCCAAAGCGGTCCTCGATGACGTCGATCCAGTCCCACGGCGCCGAGGTCGTCAGCGCCAGCGACGTGCCCGAAGCCCGGAGCTCCGCGAGCAGGTCGTCGACGCCCTCGAGCATCGTGGCGTGTTCGCTGTATATCTCCCTGCCCGCCTCTTCGAAGAGTCGCTCGTACTCCTCGCGGGTGACGGCGAGGTCGTACTCCCCGTCGAGGTCGGGATACACCTCGGTGTAATCGCGGCCGGTGATGGCCGACAGCGGGATGTCGTCGTCGGGTGCGACGGTCGGGAGGATGTGCTCGCGCTGGATACTGACCCAGTGGTCCTCGGACTGGACCAGGACGCCGTCCATGTCGAAACAGATTGCCGTCGGCGCGTCGCTCATTACGTTCACTCACTCGCCCGAGCGGTTTGCGTGTTGCGTTCGCTCCCTGACGCTGCCGGTCTCTCATTTCCCCCGAACGAGCGGCAGCGGACTCATCCATAGGAACCACCAGTAGAAGGCGATACACGCGAAAAGCGCCGCTATCGGGAACCCATACCACGGGAACGGAACGACGCCGAGGACCGGGACCGTGAGCTGCCCCTCGTGTGGGAAGATAATCGGGAGCAACGCGATAAGTACGAACGCCGGGAGCGGTCTGGCGGCACGCAGTAGTCGAGCGACGTCTCTGGGGCCGGCCTCACTGAGCGCCTTCGATTCGGGTCGTATGGACTGGTCGGCGGACGAGTCTGCCCTCGCCGCGTCGACCTCGATATCCGGGATGGCCTCTGTGTACACCGTTATCAGCGCGTACACGCTGAAGCCGACGAGAAGGAGTGCCGTTCCGACGTCGACTGCCGTCGTGAACGGCCCCTGGGGAGACAGTTCGGTAACGAGCCAGCCCAGGGCCGTAAGCACTAGCACGACGCCCGCGAGGACCGGGTTCACGGGAGATTGCTCTTTCTCGCCCATCGTTTCCTGTCATCGCCCGGTCAGTGATATAAATCCGTATACTCGACGTTGCCACACGGCCGAGAGTTTACATACCGAGACGGAACCAGCCCGTCCCATGCACGACGGAACGCGCGTGATGGCCGGTGAGTGTACGACTGTCTTCGAGGGGTCCCGCGAGCGCGAACAGCGCGGTGACGTGCTGGTGGTGGTCAAGCCCGACAACACGGTGCTGGTCCACGACGCCGGGGGGTACCAGCCCGTCGCCTGGCTCACCAGGGCCGAGAGCGTCGCCGTCGAGGACGGGACCGTCACGGCCCGCGACGGCGAGCAGTTCCTCAGGGTCGTCGCCCACGAGGAACACGGTAGCGCCCGGTTCCCGGCCTCGGAGGCCGGCGTCCCGGTCGGCGACTGCCCGAACTGTCCGGGGACGCTCGTCCGCGCTGGCGGCGACGTGACTTGCACCGGCTGTGGCGCCCGCTACGGGCTGCCGACCGACGCCGCCGTCACCGGCGGGCGCTGTGGGGATTGCTCGCTGCCGACGATGCGGGTCGAACGCGGCGAGGCCATCGAGTGCTGTATCGACCGGGACTGCGAGTCACTCGACGACCGCGTCCAGGCCGCCTTCGACCGCGAATGGGACTGCAAGCACTGCGGCGGCGACCTGCGGATTCTGCGCCGTGGCGGCCTCATCGTCGGCTGTGAGAACTACCCCGAGTGTGACACCGGCTACGCCGTTCCGTCGGGGCTCGTAGTCGGGACGTGTGCCTGCGGGCTCCCGATTTTCGAGACCAGCGGGGGCCGGCGGTGTCTGGACAGCGGCTGTGAGCAGACGGGATAGCGTCGGGGGTCGGCGACTGCGACCCGCAGGGGATTTGACCCTCGGTCGAGCACCCACCTGTATGCAACTCACGCTCGACGGCGACGTCGTCCGGGCAGGTTCTCGCGCCCGCGAGCGGTTCTACGACTCCCGTGGCTACGGCCGCGCTCGCGACGGCGACCTCGACCTCGCGCCGGTGGAGGCCGCCCATCTGTGCTATCGCGGCGACATCGACGCCGTCGACGGGATGGGCGTCCAGGAACTCCTCGCCTCCGGGGCCGTCTCGGCCGTGGACTTTCTGGTCTACAAGGACCTACGCGACCGGGGGTTCTATCTCACGCCCGCCCGCGAGGGGTGGGTCGACGACCCCGTGGGCGTGGACTTCGTCGTCTACCCGCGCGGCAAGGGGCCGTGGGACGACGCGGTGGCCCACCGCGTCCGGGTCGTCGGCGAGCGCGACGACGTGCCCGCGGCGTCGCTGGGCGAGTGCGTGCTGGCCGTCGTCGACGAGGAGAGCGAACTCACGTATCTGGACACGGGCCGGCGGTCCATCGAGGGGACCAGCGCTGCCGACGTACCCGAGGTTCACGGCACGCTGCTGGCCGAGCGGGTGCTGTGCTGGGACCCGCCCGAAACGCTCTACCAGCAGGCCTTTTACGGGCAACGGCTGGACGAGGACGCCGTCCAGCTCTCGCTCGTCGAGGCGGCGTATATGGCACGCGAGGGGGTGCTAAGTGTCGATGGCGGCGAGAGTGCCGTGGTGGAACGGGGCCGCGACGTCGAGGGCGAGCGCTTCGACCGCCGGCTGGCCGTCTACGCCGCCCTGCGGGACTCGGGTGTCGTCCCCAAGACTGGCTTCAAGTTCGGCGCTGATTTCCGGACCTACGCCGACGTCGAGTCAGTCGACGACCTGGGCCACTCGGAACTGCTCGTCCGAGTGGTGCCCGCCGACCACCACTTCGAACCGCGGGACCTCGCGCTGGACGTGCGGCTGGCCCACGGCGTCCGGAAGACGATGGTGTTCGCCTTGGTGGGCGACGGCATCGAGTGGGTGCAGGTCGAGCGGCTGACGCCGTGAGGACGGTACGAAGACCGTACCACTCCCGATTTCTGGATTGCCGTGGGTATATCTCCTGTTTGGCAGGTGTCGCGCTCGCCTGTCTAACAGACGTCGGTGACGGAACGGGCTACCGGAGAAAACACCTTACTAGTTTCGCTGAACCGTATTGATTCGTCAGGCCGTTACCGTGTATATGACCGCTGAAGAGCCCGATACATCAGCGCAAACGACCTCTGTGTTACTCATCGACGACGAGAAAGAGGTCAGGGAACTCTACGCGTTGTACCTCGGTCAAAGATACACTGTCCAGACGGCAAGCGACGGCGACGTCCCGGTCGAAACAGTCGACGACGCCGACATCGTCTTCTGTGACCGTCGTATGCCAAAACAGTCCGGTGAGGAGTTCCTCAAACGGATTCGCGACGCCGGCCTGGACGTGCCGGTCGTCTTCATCTCCGCGGTCGATGAAATTGTCCGGATTGACGAGGAGTATCAGGGCTATCTAACGAAACCAGTAGATGGAGAGACACTCACGCAGTCTGTGATGGACCACGTGCCCGAGACAGACCTCCCTATGGCCGATTAAAACTACCTACCGGGCGCGCCAGGCGAACAGAAGCGGGGGCACGCTGGAACAGTACGCGAAGGCGGTCGGGTCTCGCTGTGGTACCGTGGGCGTTCCGGCGCTGGGAACCACCGCCACTCCGACCTGATGGCGAGCACCGGAAGCGAACCCTTTTTGCGCCGACCGGAGCCAAGGGTGTAGTAACACGGCCCGGCCGTGTCCGAAACCATGACCGACCGCGACTCCTACCACGACGACGCATCGCCCGACGAGGACCGCCGCCAGTCGGGAGCCGCGTGGCGGGAGTCGGATGCTGTTCCGGTAACTGATGGCGGCACCGACGCCGCCGGCGCCGACGAGGCCGTCCTCGACCCGTGGGGCTCCTCGACCGTCGAGGACTACCGCAAGCTCTTCGAGCAGTTCGGTATCGAGGAGTTCGACGACGTGCTCCCGGGGGTCCCGAACCCCCACTACCTGATGCGCCGGGGCGTCATCTTCGGCCACCGGGACTACGACCCGGTCGCCGAGGCGATGCGCAACGACGAGCCCTTCGCCTCGCTGTCGGGCTTTATGCCGACCGGCGACCCGCACATCGGCCACAAGATGGTGTTCGACGAGATAATCTGGCACCAGGAGCAGGGCGCCGACGCCTACGCGCTTATCGCCGACCTGGAGGCCCACGCCGCCCGCGAGCTCTCCTGGAGCGAGATCGACGAGCACGCGGAGAGCTACATCCTCTCCCTGCTCGCGCTGGGCTTCGACCCCGAGGAAGGGGAGCTCTACCGCCAGTCCGACAACCGCGAACTGCAGGACCTCGCGTTCGAACTCGGCGCCGAGACCAACTTCTCGGAGCTCCAGGCCATCTACGACTTCGACGGCGAGACCGACGTCTCGCACATGCAGTCGGTGGTCACGCAGATGGCCGACATCCTCTATCCGCAACTGGACGAGCCCAAGCCGACGGTGATTCCGGTCGGCCCGGACCAGGACCCCCATATGCGGCTCGCTCGGGACCTCGCGGCGCGGATGCGCTACTTCGGCGTGACCGAGGCCTTCGCCAGCTTCGAGGCCGAGGCCGTCGAACGGACCCTCCTGCGCCAGGCCTACGACGCCCGCGAGTCCTACGCCGAGGACCCCGAGATGCCCCGCTGTGTCGAGGCCGCTGACTGGCTGCGCGAACACGAGCTGGCGCCCGCCGACGCCCGCGAATCCGCCGTCGAGAAACTCGAAAACGCCGGGAAGGAGCCGATTCGGCCCCGAACCCGAATCTTCGACCGCAACGCCACCGACGAAGCCTTCGAGGCGCTCATCGAGGCCGTCGACGGCGAGAAACGGGTCTACGACGAACACGTCGACGCCTTCGACCTGGACCACGCCGAGGCCGACGAACTGGCCCGCCAGGTCGAACTCGACACCGGCGGCTACGGCTTCCTCCCGCCCTCCTCGATTTACCACCGCTTCATGACCGGGCTGACCGGCGGGAAGATGTCCTCCTCGATTCCGGCCTCCCACATCTCGCTGCTCGACGACCCCGAGGCGGGCTACGACAAGGTCAAATCCGCCACCACGGGCGGTCGGGCCACCGCCGAGGAACAGCGCGAGAAGGGCGGGAAGGCCGACGAGTGCCCCGTCTACGAACTGTACGCGTACCTCCTCTCGGGCGACGACGACGACTTTGCCGAGGAGGTCTACGAGGAGTGTGTCGGCGGCGAACGGCTCTGTGGCGGCTGCAAGGAGCAAGCGGCGGAGCTGATGGAAGCCTTCCTGGAAGAGCACCAGGCAAAACGCGCCGAGTGGGAAGACAAGCTCGACGAGCTGGACATCGACCTGGACTCGCACCGAACGCGGGACTAGGAACTACTGGACTCGGTGTTTTCGAAACTTCGGCGACTGCTGAGAGCCAGAAAGCCCCGGCGGGCTGAACTCGGGGGACTCGCTGCGCGCCTCGCCTCCCGTTGGTCGGCTTCGGTGCTTGCTTCGTCCGCCTTCGTTCAGCCCGCCGCCCCTTTCAGTCCACCCGTAGCCGGTTGGCCAGCCGGTATGGGTGGGACTGAAAGGGGCGAGCGGCTACGGGAACCCCGCCGACGCAAGCACGCGAGCGAAGCGAGCGCGCACAGCGAGGCGCGGGACCGTCGCCGCTCGGGGCTTTCTGTCTGTTAGCATCGCCGAAGCTCAGTCCAGCAAATACGACGTCCACTAGCCGCCCAGGTCACAATTCTTATTTTCCAGCGCGCCAATCGCTCGCATATGGCATCCGAATCCCACGCTGCCAGTGTCGCCGTCAAGCCGTCGCGTCGCCCGGGGTTCGGGTTCTTTTTCGGATTCTGACGGGCGGTGGAGTCAGGGCTGCGGTGGCCCGGACGAAACCGCCCGGAGCGAGGGGCGTCTGGCGGACGCCCCTCGAAGTGAGCGGGGAGCGGCGACCCGCGAACAACAAGTAAGAACCGTTAACTGAGCGACCCGCGGTACTCCCGACAACGACCGAGACACGCATATGAAGCGACCACAGGCACAGGTGGCCGTCCTCCAGGCCGCCGACGCAGACGACCCAAGGCGCATCGACGAGGTGGCTGACGAGGCCGGCCTCAAACCCGAGACGGCGACACGGGCCGCGTTCGAACTCGAAGACGACGGCCTGCTGACCGTCACCGAGGAGACTATCGAACACTACACGCTGACCGAGGAGGGCACCCAGTACGTCTTTGAGAGCCTCCCCGAACAGGACCTCTATGAGGCCGCTGTCGACGCCGGCGCCGACGAGGAGCCGGTCCAGCTGGGCCAGGTCATCGGCGCCTCCGGGCTCGAAGGCCCCGCCGTCGATATCGCGCTGTCGAACTACGCCCGCAAGGGGTACGGCCAGATAGACAGTGGCGAGATAACCGCCGACCCGGACGCGAAACCGGGCCAGGACACGGAAATGTACGCGCTCGAAGCGGTCGCCGACGACCAGCTCGAGGAGGTCGACGCCGACGCGCTCGACCAGCTCGAACGGCGTGGCCTGCTGGAGGTCCGTGAGGAGACCGTCCGCTCCGTGCAGCTGACCGACGAGGGCGTCACCGCGCTGATGGCCGGCGTCGAGGCCGCCGAGACCGTCGACCAGCTCACCGCCGAGTTGCTCACCAGCGGCGAGTGGGCGGACGTCGAGTTCACCGAGTACAATGTCGCGGCCGACGCCGAGGACGTGAGCCACGGGAAAGAACACATCCTCCGCCAGACCGCAAACAGGGTCAAAGATACCCTCGTGGGAATGGGGTTCCAGGAGATGGAAGGCCCACACGTCGACGCCCAGTTCTGGATCAACGACTGCCTGTTCATGCCCCAGGACCACCCCGCGCGCACGCACTGGGACCAGTTCGCCCTCGAGCGACCGGACGAAATCGGGGACATCCCCGAGGACCTCGTTTCCCGCGTCCGCTCGGCACACAGGGAGGGCGTCGGCCCCGACGGTGAGGGGTACCACTCGCCGTGGGAGGAAGATGTCGCACGCGGGCTGGACCTGCGGGGCCACACCACGTCGCTGTCGATGCGGTATCTCTCCGGCGAGGAGATCGGCGAGCTCGAACCGCCCCAGCGCTTTTTCAGCGTCGAGAAGGTCTACCGGAACGACACGCTCGACCCGACGCACTTACTGGAGTTCTTCCAGATTGAGGGATGGGTCATGGCCGAGGACCTCTCCGTGCGTGACCTGATGGGCACCTTTACCGAATTCTACGAGCAGTTCGGCATCACCGACCTGGAGTTCAAGCCCCACTACAACCCGTACACGGAGCCCAGCTTCGAACTCTTTGGCACCCACCCCGAGACCGGCGAGGTCGTCGAAGTCGGCAACTCGGGTATCTTCCGCGAGGAGGTGCTCTCGCCGCTCGGTGTCGACTGTGACGTGATGGCGTGGGGGCTCTCGCTCGAACGCCTGCTCATGCTGATGTACGGCTTCGAGGACATCCGCGACGTCCACGGGACGCTGTGTGACTTAGAGCTGCTGCGTGAGACGCCCCTCGTCCGGTGAGAACGTTCGGAGCGTCGCTCTCGTAGCGGACCCGCTGTTTTCTTTGCCAGTGGGCCCCAGAGTGGTCGTTGGACAAGTGGAGACGTTTCAGGCCGAGCGGGACGCATGGGTCACTCTCCGCCAGGAGTCCGTGTCACGTCATAACGTCGGTGTCACTCTGTAGCCGGTTCTCGTCGCTCGCTGCCCACTCTGGCTTCCGTACCTGTGTGGCTATGATGACGAGCGACATCGTCGTCAGGAGTCCGCCTGCGATGAACGGCCACTTGTATCCGAACCCGCCGAAGAAACCGCCGAGTATCGGGCCGAGTGCGCGACCAAATCCGTACGCCGTCGTGACGATTGCCAAACTGTGCCCACTGTTGCCCGACTCGGCGAGATCGCCGACAAACGCCAGTGCCGGCGAGAACCCCATGGCTATCGCCACCCCCTGGAACAGCCGCGCTCCGATCATCATCACTGGCGAGGTGATGACCGCCTGGACGAGTATCGCCGGGACGAGCAGCATTGTTCCGAGCAGGAGTAACGGACGTCGACCGAACTTATCGCTGGCGCGGCCAAAGGGCATCATCAACAGTGTGAGCGCGAGGATGAGCGCCGAGTACTCAAGCCCGAACATCGCCTCGCTCTGGCCGAGTCGTTCGTTGATAGCCGGCTGTAACGCGACGATCAAATCGGGGGTGATAGCGATGAAAAACGAGGCGATGCCAAGTGCGATGACCGGGTGTAAGAACTGTTTTTTGCCGGTAAGCGAGCCGAGGCTATCCGAGTCACTGTCCCGTTTCCCACCCACCGTTTCGGGGACGACCAGCGCAACCAGCAGTATCCCGGTAGCGGCCAACATCCCGGCCGCGAAGAACGCGGCTGTGAAACCGGATATCTGTTTCGCCTCGCCCCCGATGGTGAGCCAGTACGGTCCGTTGGCGAGCAACAGGCCCCCGGCAGACGGTCCTATCACGTACCCGGTCAGTCGCACGCTGTTGAACAGGCCCATGTTCTCGCCGCGGTCACCCGTCTCCGAGACCTCGCTGACGATAGCCATCGACGCGGGGAGGGCAAGCGCCGCCCCGAAACCCTGCATGGCGCGTACGGCGACGACAGCGGGGTACCTGTCGACGAACGGATAGCAAAAACTCCCGATACCGACGATGGACAGGCCAGCGAGGACGAACAGCCGACGTCGGACGACCGCATCCGAGAGGCGCCCCGTGTATCGCTGCAGGCCAGCGCTGACCAAACTGTATATACCGAGTCCGAACCCTATCAGTGCGCTCTCGGCGAGTGTAATCGGGCCGAGCGTGTAGTGCAGTGAGAACGAACCCGCAGCGAGGTAGGCCGGCAGGAGGACGATTAGAAACCCGTTCCCTGTTGTGTCTGCCAAACGAGCAGTAGCCAATACAGATATATGCAGCTTGCTACGTTTCACAATTTAGATATTATATAGATAAATAAAACTATTGTCGCCTGGGCAAAATATGTTGGAGCCGGGCGTCTCGTGGTCTACGGTGGCGTATCGAGCCGTCTACTCCGTCGGTAGGGATTTCGGGTACGGCGGTCCCACTCGCAGCTGGGGCAGTCCACGGCAGTTCGACCCGACCAGGGGTGTTCGCATCCGCTGTCTCCGCGAAGTAAGAACTGTTAACTGGTACTGTAGAATACTCTGGCCTAATGTTAGCTGTGGCTTCTCTGCTGGGTGTCACCCGCTGGTCGTCTCAATCACCAGTCACCGGCCCGCACGACGAACCCACGGCGTCGCGGCTGTCCACACCGGGGTGGCGGGTCGGCACCGTCGGTCCGCCGGAGGTGCGTCACTGATGCCAGTCGTCGACGTCGACCCCGACGAACTGCGATACCTGACCGGCCACGACGAGAAAGACGACGACGAACTCAAATCGGACCTGTTCGACCTCGGCCTGGAGTTCGAGGGCTGGACCGAGGACGACGAGTTCCAGCTCGAGTTCGCGCCCGACCGGCTCGACCGCCTCTCAGTCGAGGGCGTGGCCCGCTCGCTCCGGTATCACTACGGCGACGACCGGGGCGTCTACGTCCCCAACACCAACAGCGCCGACTGGACCATCGAGGTCGAGGACCAGCCAGAGGACCGACCCTACGTCACCGGCGCGGTCGTCCGCGGGCTGGACCTCTCCGACGGTGCCCTCGAATCGCTGATTCAACTGCAGGAGAAGCTCCACGCGACGATGGGCCGCAAGCGTGCGAAAGGCGCTATCGGGGTCCACGACCTGACGATGCTGAAAGGGACCGACCTCCGCCCGACCGACAGCAACTCGAGCAGTCTGGATCTCTCGGGTGGACAGGACCCGACCGAAGCCAGCGAGGAGCCCCAGGACGAAATGGTCGGCGACGCCACCGTCGAAACCACCGGCGCCAACGCGATTACCTACACGAGCGCAGACCCCGACGAGGCCACCTTCGTCCCGCTGGAATCCGACGCCGAGATGACCCCGAACGAGGTCATCGAGCGCCACGACACCGGCCAGCAATACGGCGACCTCGTCGCCGAGTTCGACCGTGTGCCCGCCATCTACGACGCCATCGGCCTGTTCTCGTTCCCGCCGGTCATCAACGGCCGCCGGACGGAGGTCAGCGAGGACTCCCGGGACCTCTTCATCGAGTTGACCGGGACCGACCAGTGGACCATCGACCATATGTGCAATATCGTCTGCTACGCGCTGGAGGCCCGCGGCGGCACCATCGAGCGCGTGAACGTCGAGTACGCCGACAACGCCGCCGGCGAGTACGCCGGCCGGACACTGGAACGTCCCGACTTCGAGACCCGGACGAAGACAGTCAGCAAGGACCGCATCGAGTCCCTGCTCGGTGTCGTCCTCGAGCCCGAGCAGATTATCGACTACGCGGAACGGGCCGGGCTGGACGCCACGCGGGTCGTGACCGACGACGGGGTCGCCTTCGAGGTCGAGATTCCGCCCTACCGGGTCGACGTCATCCACCCACTGGACATCGTCGACGACATCGGCCGGGCGCTGGGGTTCAACAGCCTCGAACCGACCTACCCCGACGTCTCGACCGTCGGCGGCCGCCACGACCGCTCCGTGCTGGAAGACGCCGCCCGCGATACCCTCGTGGGACTGGGCTTCGAGGACCTGCTTAACTTCCACATGACTAACGAGGCGGAGAACTACGAGCGAATGAATCTCCCGAACCCGGAGGCAGCAGACGCTGACGATACCCTCGTTGGCCTTTCGGACCCGGTCACCATCCAGGAGCCCTACAGCGAGGACTACACTATCCTCCGGACGTGGGCGCTCCCGTCGCTCATGATGGTCCTGGAGAACAACACTCACCGGCGCTACCCGCAGGACCTCGCCGAAATCGGGCTCGCCGCGGGCCTGGACGAGGGACAGAACACCGGCGTCAGCGAACACCGCACCGTCGCCGGGGCGCTTGCCCGCACCGACGCCTCCTACGAGGACGCCAAGGCCCGCCTCCAGGCCATCGCTGAGGCGTTCGGGAAAGACCTCGAAACGCCCGCGACGAGTCACCCGACGTTCATCGACGGGCGCGCGGCCGATGTCGTGCTGGACGGGGAGACGGTCGGCGTCATCGGCGAAGTGCATCCGAAAGTGCTCGTCGAGCACGACCTGGAACTGCCAGTCGCCGCCTTCGAGTTCCGGCTGGACGCTCTCGAATAGTCCGCGAGCGACCGGAGCGGGAGCGAGCGCTTTTTCGCCCACGTTTTTCCGCGAGTGGTCGTCGGAGACGACTCGAGCGGAAAAAGGTGGTAGCAGCACGACCTGGAACTGCCAGTCGCCGCCTTCGAGTACCGTTACCCGTTCGTAACCGACTTACCGGCTCGTTACAGGGTGTTTTTGGGTTATTGCCACGTAGTATCACATAGAGGGACAATGAGTAGCACCGAGAAACACTCCGACTGTGGCGACCCGGACCGCTACGGCAACCCGGCCTGTGAGACGTATCCGTGGTTCTGCCTCGATTGGATGGTCGACGACCCCGACGCGCCGTCGACGCTCACCATCTGTCCGGGGACCGGTGACAGCCAGACGGCGTGGCTGTCGGCCGATATCCAAACCGCGATGCCGATCGAGGAGTGCCGATAGCGGTCCGCGCCGACTGCCACGATGGGGTCCCGATAGTTCGGTTCAGGTGCCTCTCTGGGACCGGAACCACGCGACGGTGACGTTGGCCAGGCGGTCGTGGGCGGTGGCGTAGCTGCGGTCGCTCGGTTTGTCGCCGCGCTGGCCCCGATAGCTCCCGAACTGGGTGTGGTTCAGCGGGAGTTCCCGAATCGTGGCGTCGCTGGGGAGGTTCTCGCGGTTTTCCTCGTAGGAATCGCTATCGAGTACCGTGTCCGCGCTGCCGGTGACGCTCATGGCCGCGAGTCCGGTCCCGGAGATGTCACGGTCGCAGTACGAGGCGTACAGCACCACGCCCTCGATTGCCTCGGGGTTCTCGGCCGCGTATCGACAGGCCATCGCCCCGCCCAGCGAGTGGCCGCCCACGTACCAGTTCTCGACCCCGGCATCGGTCACGTAGCCGCTTGCGGCGCCCTGGTCGAGCACGGCCAGGTTCAGCCGTAGCTTCGGGACGACGACAGTCACGTTGGCCTCGCTGGCAAGCGGTGCGAGCGACGCGACGTAGGCGTCCGGGTGGACCCTCGCACCCGGGTAGAAGACGAGCCCCGCGGTCGATTCCCGACCCGACGGTTCGAGCGTGTACGTCCCGCCCTGCTCGGTGACTGTCACGTTCGGGTCCGCCTCGACGCTGGCGACGCTCCCGTCGGACGCGCGGTGTGGCGTGCCGAAATAGAGGACGCCTGCCCCCGCAGTGAGGACGCCGACGACGACCAGCCAGACGAGCGCCCGGCGGGCGTATCGGGAGATAGCGTCGCGGCTCACACTCGACGTGTTCGCTCCTCGGTGCTAAAACCCCCCGCTACTGCGATCCGCTACAGGTCCGCGCCGACGGCCTCGTCGACGCTGTCGAAGCCGTCCCGCTCCAGCAACTCGAGTAGCCCCTCGTTGATGTCCCGGGCGAGCGAGGGCCCTTCGTAGACCAGTCCGGTGTAGAGCTGGACGAGTGAGGCGCCGGCACGAAGCTTCCGGTAGGCGCCCTCGGCCGAGGCGACGCCGCCGACGCCGACGACGGGAACGTCGACGCGCTCGGCGACGAACCGGACCATGTCTGTCGCTCTGTCCTCGATCGGTCTCCCGGAGAGCCCACCCGTCTCGCTGGCGTTGGGCGAGCGCAGCCCCTCGGGGCGCTCGGTCGTCGTGTTGGTCGCGACGACGCCGTCGAGGTCGAGTTCGGTCACGAGGTCCAGCGTGTCCTCGACCGCCGGCTCGGGGAGGTCCGGCGAGAGCTTCACCAGAAGCGGCGCGGCGCCCGCGTCCTGGAGCTCTTCGAAGATGGCGGTCATCGCATCGCGGTTCTGGAGCTCTTCGAACCCCTGTGAGTTGGGACAGGAGACGTTGACGACGAAGAAATCGCCGCCCTCGGCGACGTGTTCGTACGTCTCGCGGTAGTCTGCCGGGGCCGCGTCGGTGCCAACGTGCTCGCTTTTTGCGATGTTGACGCCCAGCGGGAACGGGGCGTCCGTCTTCGCCAGCCGCTCGCCGACGGCGGCCGCGCCCTCGTTGTTCAGCCCCATCCGGTTGATGAGACCGCCGTCCTCGCGCAGGCGAAACATCCTGGGCCGGGCGTTGCCGGCCTGTGGTTCGGCCGTGACGCCGCCGACCTCGGCGAAGCCAAAGCCCATCGCGGCCAGGGCTGTTGGCACTGTGGCGTTCTTATCAAAGCCTGCGGCGACGCCGACGGGGTTGGCAAAGTCCTGACCGAACGCAGAGATGGCGAGGCGCTCGTCCTCGACCGTGTACCGGTGGGCCATTGCGCTCGCTACCGGGGTCCCCTGTGCCGTCTCCAGCAGGCTGTGGACGGTAGTGTGGGCCGTCTCGGCCGGGAGCGAGAACAGAACCGGCTTGGCGATATCGTAGAGTCTCATTGGGGTGTTCGAGTCGCCTCCCGGCAGCAGCCGGGGGTAGCGACAGCACGTCAGAAATCGTGTTCGACCTCTTCGGGGTCGGCTTTTTGAATGATGATCTTGTTGTCACGCACCCGGACGAACACCTCGTCACCGATCTCCATGCCGGCGACGGCGAGTTCGTCTTCGTGGATGTTGATATGTACGTTGTGGTACTCGCCGTCTTCGTCTTTGGCGCCACTCGGGCTAAGCTTCTTCTTTCGCACCATCGCGCTATCCTATTCCGTGCATCGCCGTAGGATACACTTAAGTCTACCGTGCGGCGTGTCCCGGACCCGAGTGCGCACGCGCTTTCAGGGCGGCGCTTCCGGCCCAATCGTGGCCGAATACAGCATCTCTCGAGTTCTAATATATAAACGTACCCCGCGACGGAGGCTCATTCGGGGGGTATATTTATGTTGTGCCATGTTTTGAGTTGACATGGAGCGGAGAAAACCATGGCACGCGACAGCGACAAGCGCAACTTTGCGCTCCGTGAGGATGGTGACGAATCGAGCGTCTTCTCAGGCGGGACGCCCCGGCAGGCTGCGTTGAAGGCCGCCCGGCGGCTCGACCCGGCCGACAGCGAGGACGAAGCAGACCGACAGGAGATACGGCTCCGGGAGAAGGGCACCCACAAGGTCCACATCTACGAGGCGTGGGCCTGGGTCGAAACAGCGCCCGACGACAAACCGGACTGGATGCCGGGCGACATCACGAAAGGGAACGTCTCGAAAGAGGGCGTCGAACACCTCGACGACATCTAGTTCCCTTCTGTACGGACTTTTTGTGGACGATAGTGCGCCTGTTCGCTGTGGCCAGTGTGTGTCAGAACTATCGCGCGCGTGAGCGCGCACACGAAGAGCGTACACTAATTGGGTACCAGCTGTTCGAAGTCTGCAGTTCTGCTACCGTGTTGCTGTCTACCGTATGGGGGTCACTCACCCGTGTAATCGCCTGCCGAAGCGGCCGTCGTCCGACGAGGTTAAGTATGACACTCCCATCGAGTCTAATGCGAACGAGGTCGGGGACGACACTTCCCCGGTCGGGCCTCGTCCCAACCGACGCCCTTAATTGTAACAGGGTGTTCGGATGGAACGCGAAGGTCGCTCACGTCGTGCGGTTCGACGCGAGCGAACTCCGATGCCCTTAAGTGTAACAGGGTATTCGGATCGAACGCGAACGAGGCCTGGCCGGGGCCGACGAAACCCGGCCACCACACTGCGGCGAGGCAACTCGCTACCGGAACTCGAAGCCTTTAAGATGGCTTCGGGAGAACATGCAGGTCCGGAGAAATGAGGATTCCACCCCTGCGGTCCGCCGTCAAGATGGGATCTGATGTGAGCCCTGATAGTTCGGTGACACTCGGTCGGCGAGTGTCCTCGAACACCCTTCGATAGCGACCACACTCCATCTGGAGTGTGACCCGCCTAACCCCCCGGCTTCGTGCCGGGATACATTCCGGTTGATCCTGCCGGAGGTCATTGCTATTGGAGTCCGATTTAGCCATGCTAGTCGCGCGGGTTTAGACCCGCGGCATATAGCTCAGTAACACGTGGCCAAACTACCCTATGGACAGGGACAACCTCGGGAAACTGAGGCTAATCCCTGATATCACTCTCATGCTGGAGTGCAGAGAGTGAGAAACGCTCCGGCGCCATAGGATGTGGCTGCGGCCGATTAGGTAGATGGTGGGGTAATGGCCCACCATGCCAATAATCGGTACAGGTTGTGAGAGCAAGAGCCTGGAGACGGTATCTGAGACAAGATACCGGGCCCTACGGGGCGCAGCAGGCGCGAAACCTTTACACTGCACGACAGTGCGATAAGGGGACTCCGAGTGCGAGGGCATATAGTCCTCGCTTTTCTGTACCGTAGGGAGGTACAGGAACAAGTGCTGGGCAAGACCGGTGCCAGCCGCCGCGGTAATACCGGCAGCACGAGTGATGACCGATATTATTGGGCCTAAAGCGTCCGTAGCTGGCCAAGCAAGTCCATTGGGAAATCCACGCGCTCAACGCGTGGGCGTCCGGTGGAAACTGTTTGGCTTGGGGCCAGAAGACCTGAGGGGTACGTCCGGGGTAGGAGTGAAATCCTGTAATCCTGGACGGACCACCAATGGGGAAACCACCTCAGGAGAATGGACCCGACAGTGAGGGACGAAAGCTAGGGTCTCGAACCGGATTAGATACCCGGGTAGTCCTAGCTGTAAACGATGCTCGCTAGGTGTGCCGTAGGCTACGAGCCTGCGCTGCGCCCTAGGGAAGCCGAGAAGCGAGCCGCCTGGGAAGTACGTCCGCAAGGATGAAACTTAAAGGAATTGGCGGGGGAGCACCACAACCGGAGGAGCCTGCGGTTTAATTGGACTCAACGCCGGACATCTCACCGGTCCCGACAACAGTAACGACGGTCAGTTTGACGAACTTACCCGAGCTGTTGAGAGGAGGTGCATGGCCGCCGTCAGCTCGTACCGTGAGGCGTCCTGTTAAGTCAGGCAACGAGCGAGACCCGCACTTCTAGTTGCCAGCAATACCCTTGAGGTAGTTGGGTACACTAGGAGGACTGCCGCTGCTAAAGCGGAGGAAGGAACGGGCAACGGTAGGTCAGTATGCCCCGAATGGACCGGGCAACACGCGGGCTACAATGGCTGTGACAGAGGGATGCAACGCCGAGAGGCGAAGCTAATCTCTAAACGCAGTCGTAGTTCGGATTGCGGGCTGAAACTCGCCCGCATGAAGCTGGATTCGGTAGTAATCGCGTATCATAAGTGCGCGGTGAATACGTCCCTGCTCCTTGCACACACCGCCCGTCAAAGCACCCGAGTGGGGTCCGGATGAGGCCATCATGCGATGGTCGAATCTGGGCTCCGCAAGGGGGCTTAAGTCGTAACAAGGTAGCCGTAGAGGAATCTGTGGCTGGATCACCTCCTACTGATCGGGATCAGGCCTCTGGCCTGACCCACCTACATGGATGTTCGATGACTATCTCGCCGACCGGGCACCTATGAACTATCAGGGCTCACGCCTGCGGATCTGCCGGGCCCATAGCTCAGCGGCAGAGCACCTCCTTTGCAAGGAGGAAGCCCTGGGTTCAAATCCCAGTGGGTCCATACGACGTACCAGCTCCGAACCGAGCCCCTTAAGTGTGGGACGGCGCTCGAATCTGGTACGACGACAGATGCACCATCCCGGGTAAAACCGAGGTTGGGAAGGGTCGATTCGCCCACCATCTACCACCTTGGGGGCGAGTATGAAACCGCGTGTACGTGCGATCCAGGCGTCCACTGGACTCGTTCAGTTATACGAGTCACAACGACGTTGGCTACTATGCCAGCTGGTGGATTGCTCGGCTCGAGAGCTGAAGAAGGACGTGCCAAGCTGCGAAAAGCCTGAGGGAGCCGCACGGAGGCTAAGAACTCAGGATCTCCGAATGAGAATCTCTTCAACAATTGCTTCGCGCAATGAGGAACCCCGAGAACTGAAACATCTCAGTATCGGGAGGACAAGAAAACGCAACGTGATGTCGTCAGTAACCGCGAGTGAACGCGATACAGCCCAAACCGAAGGTCTCACGACCAATGTGGTGTTTGGACTGACTCTCAGCAACAGACCGTCTCGTAGAAGTCCCTTGGAACAGGGCGTGATACAGGGTGACAACCCCGTACACGAGGCCAGTACGTTGTGCGTCAGTTCCGGAGTAGCGGGGGTTGGAAATCCCTCGCGAACAACGCAGGCATCGACTGCGAAGGCTAAACACTCCTCGAGACCGATAGTGCACAAGTAGTGTGAACGAACGCTGCAAAGTACCCTCAGAAGGGAGGTGAAATAGAGCATGAACTCAGTTGGCGATGGAGCGACAGGGCATACAAGGTCCCTTGACGAATGACCGAGACGCGAGTCTCCAGTAAGACTCACGGGAAGCCGATGTTCTGTCGTACGTTTTGAAAAACGAGCCAGGGAGTGTGTCTGTATGGCAAGTCTAACCCGAGCATCGGGGGAGGCACAGGGAAACCGACATGGCCGCAGTCTTACGACGAGGGCCGCCGTCTTCAAGGGCGGGGAGCCACACTGACACGACCCGAATCCGGACGATCTACGCATGGACAAGGTGAAGCGTGCCGAAAGGCACGTGGAGGCCTGTTAGAGTTGGTGTCCTACAATACCCTCTCGTGATCTATGTGTAGGGGTGAAAGGCCCATCGAGTCCGGCAACAGCTGGTTCCAATCGAAACATGTCGAAGCATGACCTCCGCCGAGGTAGTTCGTGGGGTAGAGCGACCGATTGGTGTGACCGCCTCCGAGAGGAGTCGGCACACCTGTCAAACTCCAAACCTACGAACGCCGTTTGACGCGGGGATTCCGGTGTGCGGGGTAAGCCTGTGCACCAGGAGGGGAACAACCCAGAGATAGGTTAAGGTCCCCAAGTGTGGATTAAGTGTAATCCTCTGAAGGTGGTCTCGAGCCCTAGACAGCCGGGAGGTGAGCTTAGAAGCAGCTACCCTCTAAGAAAAGCGTAACAGCTTACCGGCCGAGGTTTGAGGCGCCCAAAATGATCGGGACTCAAATCCACCACCGAGACCTATCCGTGCCCTTTATCGGGCAATCGAGTAGATTGGCGCTCTAATTGGATGGAAGCAGGGGTGAGAACTCCTGTGGACCGATTAGTGACGAAAATCCTGGCCATAGTAGCAGCGATAGTCGGGTGAGAACCCCGACGGCCTAATGGATAAGGGTTCCTCAGCACTGCTGATCAGCTGAGGGTTAGCCGGTCCTAAGTCTCACCGTAACTCGACTGAGACGAAATGGGAAACGGGTTAATATTCCCGTGCTATCATACATCCAAAGCTGACGCCCTGGGGTCGACCATGCCGGGCTTTCGCCCGGTCGAATCGTCAAACTCCGTGGAAGCCGTAATGGCACGAAGCGGACGAACGGCGAGATAGAGAAATATGGTTCAACCTGGGGCCCGTGAAAAGGCGAGTATGATATCCGTACCGAGAACCGACACAGGTGTCCATAGCGGCGAAAGCTAAGGCCTGTCGGGAGCAACCGACGTTAGGGAATTCGGCAAGTTAGTCCCGTACCTTCGGAATAAGGGATGCCTGCTCCGGAACGGAGCAGGTCGCAGTGACTCGGATGCTCGGACTGTCTAGTAACAACACAGGTGACTGCAAATCCGCAAGGACTCGTACAGTCACTGAATCCTGCCCAGTGCAGGTATCTGAACACCTCGTACAAGAGGACGAAGGACCTGTCAACGGCGGGGGTAACTATGACCCTCTTAAGGTAGCGTAGTACCTTGCCGCATCAGTAGCGGCTTGCATGAATGGATTAACCAGAGCATCACTGTCCCAACGTTGGGCCCGGTGAACTGTACATTCCAGTGCGGAGTCTGGAGACACCCAGGGGGAAGCGAAGACCCTATGGAGCTTTACTGCAGGCTGTCGCTGAGACGTGGTCGCCGATGTGCAGCATAGGTAGGAGCCATTACACAGGTACCCGCGCTAGCGGGCCACCGAGGCAACAGTGAAATACTACCCGTCGGTGACTGCGACTCTCACTCCGGGAGGAGGACACCGGTAGCCGGGCAGTTTGACTGGGGCGGTACGCGCTCGAAAAGATATCGAGCGCGCCCTAAGGTCATCTCAGCCGGGACAGAGACCCGGCGAAGAGTGCAAGAGCAAAAGATGACTTGACAGTGTTCTTCCCAACGAGGAACGCTGACGCGAAAGCGTGGTCTTAGCGAACCAATTAGCCTGCTTGATGCGGGCAATTGATGACAGAAAAGCTACCCTAGGGATAACAGAGTCGTCACTCGCAAGAGCACATATCGACCGAGTGGCTTGCTACCTCGATGTCGGTTCCCTCCATCCTGCCCGTGCAGAAGCGGGCAAGGGTGAGGTTGTTCGCCTATTAAAGGAGGTCGTGAGCTGGGTTTAGACCGTCGTGAGACAGGTCGGCTGCTATCTACTGGGTGTGTAATGGTGTCTGACAAGAACGATCGTATAGTACGAGAGGAACTACGATTGGCTGCCACTGGTGTACCGGTTGTTCGAGAGAGCACGTGCCGGGTAGCCACGCAGCACGGGGTAAGAGCTGAACGCATCTAAGCTCGAAACCCACTTGGAAAAGAGACACCGCCGAGAGTCCGCGTAGAAGACGCGGTCGATAGACTCGGGGTGTACGCGCCGAGGTAACGAGGCGTTTAGCCCACGAGCACTAACAACTCAAAGCCATCATTCATACGCACTGTGACTCGATTCACCGACGATTATCTCGTCGACTGACCGAGTCCAGGCGCAAACTGGATCGCACGTACTGAAACATCTGCCAACCGAGAAGGGTATACCATCGTGGTTCGACTCCACGACTCGGCGTTAGGCGGCCATAGCGGTGAGGTTGCCTCCCGTACCCATCCCGAACACGGAAGATAAGCTCACCAGCGTTTCGGTGAGTACTGGAGTGCGCGAGCCTCTGGGAAATCCGATTCGCCGCCACCATTCATTAGCCACCGAGGAGAGTCATCTCTCCCCGGTGGCTTTTCGTATTTATGACAGCGAGTAGCTAAGTTGCTGCGCGTAGAATCATCTCTGTATGACTCGCGATGTCAAACTGAACGAACTCACGGAACTGCTCGAATCTGCGACGTATCCGCTGTCGGTCGATGCTGCCCGACAGGAGTTCGACGACGTGGAGCTCGTGTACGCGGACGGCTCCGAACCCCTCGATGAGGTGCTGGGCCGTCTGGAAGACGACCAGTTCGACTCCGCCGAAGAGGCACAGTCGTCGATTTTCAACACGGTCCCCGTCGAAGGTGTCGGCGAGCCCGGGCAGTCTGAAGGTGAGGGCTAGCGGAATTCGCTACCCTTAAGCGAGCGACTCGTTTACGAACAAGTGCGCCAAGGTGGCAGAGTCCGGCCTAACGCAGCGGCCTGCAGAGCCGCCCATCGCCGGTTCAAATCCGGCCCTTGGCTTGCTGTCGCGAACAAAGTCGTGAGCGACATCCATAGAACGGTCGTGATTTGAAGCAGGGAACAGCTTCGCTGTGACCGCGGTTCAAATCCGGCCCTTGGCTTTTTGCGACAAACGGACGTGAGGAGTGGAAGCCACGCCGATTTGAGTCATGAGAGACGAACGGAGGAGTCTCGCTCCGGTTCAAATCTGGCGCTTGGCCTTCTGTGTCGCGAACAGGCTGCGACGATGTTGACGACGAGTAGCGCGATATCGGCGTGACCGGAGGGCAACGGACAGAGTGGCCTTCTCGCTACTGTGCTCTCGCGGATTTCGCTGGGCGGACTGATCGTCGTTAGTTGCTCCTGTCGCGGTGGTTATCAAGTTGGCAGCCGACCGCGGACAGGTATGATTTTACCGCTGGTAATATCGCATGAGGGACAAAAAACGACTCGTCCCACCCTGTACTGTCGTAGCCGAACCGAATCTGTGGCGGCTGATTTCCGGCTATAGCTGTCCTTTACTGGCAAGTCGATTTATCGACGTCTCACTATGTGCTCGTCTGCCACCCAATTCATAAAAAATATAACTATAATAGGTGGGTTTAATATCGAGAAAGTATATGATTTATTCATCTTCATTAGATGAGGAAATTTCAGAGGCAGCAACCAGAGGGGTTCACATGCATAACACGAATAGAGTAGTCAGTTACTCACACGACGCGCGAAGGTGTACAGAGTGTGGTGGCGACCTGCGACAGGAGCAGTCCGAGGTCGTCTGCTCTGACTGCGGTCTCGTGGTCGGAGGCGTCGAACTCGATCTGGGGCCCGACTGGGGGCGTTCAGACGGCGAGACGCAGGAACGTCGGACGGGCGCGCCGACGACAGACGCGCGCCACGATAACGGACTATCGACGGAGATCGGCTACGGAACGGGTGCGGAGGTGTCGAGCGAGAAACAGCGTCAGTTCGCCCGGTTGCGCCGCCAGCACACGCGGGCCCACCTGTCTTCGAAGAGCGACCGAAACAAGCTGTATGCGTATACGGAGATTCGCCAGGTGACGTCGTCGCTCTCGCTTCCGGACTCGATTCGCGACCAGGCCTGTGCGCTGTTCGATTCTGCCCAGGAGGAGGAGCTGCTCTACGGTCGCTCTATCGAGGGGTTTGCCGCGGCGTCGG
The DNA here is from genome assembly GCF_029338235.1 of Haloarcula rara. Classification (GTDB taxonomy): domain Archaea; phylum Halobacteriota; class Halobacteria; order Halobacteriales; family Haloarculaceae; genus Haloarcula; species Haloarcula rara. The sequence goes on along the minus strand of NZ_CP119785.1, from coordinate 1,257,903 downwards.
TCTATGCCGTCTGTCGGACCCAGTCGCTCACTCGGACCCGACACGAGATTGCGACGGTTTCCTCGGCGACGCGCGACGAGTTGCGGGTCGCCTACGACGCGATGAACCGGGAACTCGGGTTACAGGTCGGGCCGATCGACCCGCGGGAGTACCTGACCCGGTACGCGTCGGCACTCGACCTGGGGGTGGCTGTCGAGCAGCGCGCCAGCGACTACGTCACTGCGCTTCGAGAGCAGTCACTCATCGGCGGGAAGAACCCGAGCGGCGTAGCGGCTGCCTGTCTCTATCAGGCCGCACAGCAGTCCGGCGTTGCTGTCAGGCAGGAGGACCTGTGTGAGCTAGCGGATGTTGCCCGGCTGACGTTGCGTTCTACCCTCTCGGATCTCGAGTCACTGGGGGATGAATCGTGAGCTCTGTTGCTATCGCGTGGCCGAACAGCGGATGTTCGGGTTCAAAAACGATGAGGACACAGAGCTAGTATGATAGCGATTGCCGGAGCCAAAGGCGGGTGTGGCAAGACCACGACGACGCTCGGACTCGCTCGGGCGTTCGATAGAGCGGGGCGGCTGTCGTTCGTTATCGACGCCGACCAGCAGCTCCCCAATCTTCACGTGGCCGCTGACATCGACCGAGAACCGACCGTTGCCACGGTCGAGGAGAACAACGATGCCGCGGCGATCGCACAACCGTTGCCGGGAGCGACGAAGGCGGGCGTGCTCCCGGCGCCGCTGGATTCAGAGATGGTCGACCTGGCAGACTTGCTCGACCGGTTCTCGACATCGGCTGGCGAGGCGCTCGTGGACTGTCCGGCGGGCGCGGGTCCCGATGTTGCCGGGCCAATCGACGCGGCCGACCGCGTCGTCGTCGTGACGACGGGGACCGAGCGGAGTCTCACGTCGGCCGGGAAGACGATCGACCTCGCCAAGCGACAGGGCACGCCGGTCGCGGGTGTCGTCCTGAACCAGAGCGAGCAGCTGCCAATCGGGTTTCGAGCGCGGTTCGACGTTCCGCTCCTCGGACGGGTCCCGCCCTTTCAGTCGGCCGAGCGTGACAGACAGGCCCGCGAGGCCTACGATCACATCGCCGCCGAACTGCTCTCGAACCGGAATCGCCCTTCAGCACCCGCCCGACGACATCCGGATATCCGGCTCCCGACCGGGCTCGCACCGGTCGACAGAGAGCTCCAGGGGGGGATTCCTGCGGGTAGTGTCGTCGCGCTCAGCGCCGAACAGGGGAGCCGGTCCGAACTGCTGTTGCACGCTATCACGCGGGAACGCGGGACCCTCTATCTCCCCGTCGGGCGGTCCCGGGAAGACGTTCGTCAGGCCCTGAAGACGTCGCTGGTTCAGACTGGTGACCCGACGGTCCGTGAGCTCGACGAGAGGGCGCTGCTCACGCGCGGGAGCGAGCTGCTCGGGCGGCTTCCCCACCAGATAAACGTCGTCATCGACCCCATGGACCGGCTGGAGCAACAGGATCGGGAGGCCTACTACGAGTTCTTACAGATGGTGTCGGACGCGGTGCGTGCGACCGACAGCGTCGCGCTGTTGCACACGCTGGACCGGACGCCCACGCCGCGAAACCGAGTGACGACAGAGCGTTTCGCCGATCTCATACTGCGCTGTGAGACGACAGAGCACGGCGCCAGGCAGACGTATCAGATATCGGTTTCGAAGGAGTCTGGCGATGGGCTCATCGACCAGGCGGAGTGGGTCGACGTCACCGAGCAGTTCACGCGGCGGCCGAGGTCGGCGCCGGAAGCAGTTCTCAAAGAGAGCGACTGACACGGCAGTGCGTTTCCGGGCTGTTGGTGTCGGTTCAATTCGGAAATCCTCTCCATGTGACAGAGTGGCGTCGCTGTCGGCAGTGTGTGTCAGACTCGATGTCGACAGTTTCGAGGAGCGACGATGCCGAGACCACACCGAGACGTCAGCTCCGGCGGCTATTCGGCGTCTGAAACGAAAAGCGGCGCTGTCAGCAGAACTCGTTTGGTTCGTCCTCGGGGCCGAAGAGGCGGTCCGATTCGTCGACGCGGAACTTGATGCGCTCGCCCGTCTCGTCGCCGTAGTAGACGCTCATGGGGTCGCCGACGCAGTCGTGGTCCGGCGACACGCCGCCCTCGTCGACGACGACGCTGCTCCGGGGCGAGACCTCGCTGCTCAGCTCCTTTTGTGCCTGGGTCGACCCGATGAAGACGTTGACCGCGTCGGGGTCGAAGGGGCCGGCCGAGAGCGCGTCCCGGTAGCGCTCCCAGTCGACGTCTTCACCCTCCATCAGGGCGATGAGGAAGGTGTACCCGTCGTAGACGACCCGCAGCATCGGGGCGTTTCCGGCGACCTGTGGTTCGACGACCGTGATGTTGGTATCGGCCAGGGCGGCCTCCTGGGCACCGCTGGCCGGCTTCACGACGCCGGTCTTGTTCTGGAAGGCGTAGTCGCCGTCCGCGGTCTGGTTCAGGTAGACGCTGTAGTTGGTCTGGAACTCGGTGTCCTGGTAGCTGCCGACGCTCTGTGGCATCGGGAAGGTAACGGTGTCCTGTTTGGCGGAGTAGTCGATGTTGTCGTAGACGATATCGTCGTTGCCGCCCAGGAGCAGGCGCTCGTCCTCCGGACCCGGCACGTCCGGCCGCGTCTGGAAGTGCAGCGTCCTGTCGCCGAGCTCCTCCTGAATCTCGCTCTCGATGCTGACGACGGTCCCGTCGTCGGCCGGATACACCTCGACCTCGAGCTGGTCGTCGTCACAGCCGGTGGTGTAGTCGTCCCGGTCCTTGTACGCGTTCCGGGGGCATTCGACCCGGTCGTAGCTGCCGTCCCGAAGCGCCATCGCGACGCCGTGGTCTACCGCCCGTTCCGTCCCTTGCACGATACCGGTCTTGGACACCTTCCGCCACCGTTTGAAATCTGACGACAGCTCCGGTCGGTCGTTTTCGGGGATGTCGTCCCAGCCGTTGCGGATGACCTTGATTCGTGTGTTCTGAGTCAGGTCTTTGTGATATCTCGGGTGGCCCAACGTGTTGTACTCGTACTGTCTGTTGAAGTTATCTCGCCGCTCTCTCCGTACGTCTCTGTACCGACCTGCCTGGGAATGCTCGATTCTCGCATGTATCCCGTTGTAGTCGTACATCTGGTCTTCTAACTGCTCCCGCCGGGCGGTGAGGTCCCGTCGCTGGTCGGCCTGGCGCGCGCGGAGTCTGGTATGGACGTCCCCTGCCGGTCTGTAGTGGGAGGGGTCACTCCGACGGGCGAGGCTTCGCGGGTTCTGGCGGTCGAGGGCCCCCAACTGTCCGTCTATCTCGTCTATCTCGCGTTGCAGCCGGCGTATCTCGTCGTTGAACCCTCGGTTCCTGGCGATGGCCTCGTCTTGCCGTCTGGTCGCCTTCATGTGTTCGTGGCGTTTCAGGTTCCTGGTGAGTTTCCCGCCGCCGAAGGAGCCGGCCCCGATACTCAGCACTGCACCGACGGTCTCACCGATGGTCCCGGCGGAGCCACACTCCGTGTTGTGTCGGTCCTCGTCGTGTGAGCCGGTCCCCGTCTTGGGGAAGGTCGGCGTACAGTCGATGAATGGGTTCAGGTTCGAGAAGATGTAGTCACCGATGCCCCAGTTGCCGTCCTGGACCGGCGTCTTCCCGACCATCAACACCGGCATCTCGTAGTGCATGCTGTAGTCGATGGGGGTGACCCGACCGACCGGCCGCCGGAGACCGTTGAACTCGAGCGAGACGGGTCCCGGCTGCTTGACGTACGACGTGTTAGCGATGTGGTTCTCGGGGGCGCGTGGCTTGACCTGGAACCTGGCATACTCGCCTTTCGAGTGGGCGTAGTAGTTGTTGGCCGAGACGTACCAGAAGCCCGGGAGCGGAATGATGGGCATTCCAGGCGTCGGCAGCATGAACACCTCCCGGTTCGCCATCGCGGTAAACCGGACGTTCTCGGTGTCCTCTCTGACTTCGTCGCGGGGGTTCGAAAACTGCATGTTGTCGCCTGTCTCCGGGAAGTACCCCATCCACGCGGGCTCGACGTTAATCTGGTACGGCGAACTGGAATCGGGCCCCCGGGAGTCGTTGTACAAACTGTCGTCCCAGCTGCTGGCGTTATCGATTCCCTGTTCGTAGGCCTCGTCTATCTCGTCCGGGCCGGGGCCGTCATTGAGTTTCTCTTCCAGCATATCGACCCGGTTTTGCTTTCGCTGGGCCGCCTTCTCGAGATACCAGTTCGTCGTGTTCACCCACCGGTTTCGGAGCTCCGCGAGCGAGCGCTCGGCCGGTGTCTCGTACTGGCCGTCGTTCAGCGTACTGTCGTAGACCAGCGTCGACCGTTCCGACTCGTTTATCTTCAGCTTTCTGAAGGTCGGCTGGTCGTTGTCGAGGTACGTGGTCATGTTCCGCTCGACGGTGACGTTGTTGCTTTCGTTGACAGTGTCTTGGAGTTCTCCGATGAGCCAGTTCTGGAAGGCGCTTCGTGAGGCCATCTCCGGCTCGTGGGCCAGCTTCGTCCCCTCGCTGTTGACCCCCTCCGCGAGAGCACTCTCGAACTCGCCTGTCGTGGTGACGCTAGTGTTGACAGTGTCCTCGAGATACCCTTCGATCTCGGACTCGTTGGCGTTGTCGTCGCCGGTCACGCTCGCCTCGAACGTCGAGCCCCAGAGTCCACCAATGAACGTCGGATACTGGGACGTCTCGACGTATGCCGGCGGCGACACCGGGTACTTGATTCCCCGCTCTTTTATTGTGGTGTTGTAGTTGTAGTTGCCCGTAGCCGAGATAGTCGCGTTGAACACGACCCGTTTGGTCCAGTTGCCGTCCTCTTCGATTCGCACTGGCAGTCTGACGAGGACCGAACCGTCGGCCCCGTCTGGCTGTTTCTCGACGCTGAAATCCCCGGTCTCGACGACCCGCTTGTCCGAGGACTCGTTCAGCGACCCCTCGGCGAGGTGGACCTCCTCGACGGCGGACGCGACAGTATAGGTGTCGTTTATGACATCGCGCACCTCGTCGGAGAAGGACCCGCCCCGCCAGGGCTGGTCGGTCGGCTGGTCGATACTCTCACCGCCGAACTCCTCGCTCGCGTTGATGTTCTGCTGGACCTCGGCAATCCTGTCGGCGTCACCCTGCTTTGGGCTGTAGGGCCTGCCAGTGACGTTCTGGAAGGCTATCCGCGTAATCGTATCCCGGTCCAACGTGAACTCGGATTCGTTCTCCAGTCGGGACTCGAGGTCGGTGCCGTCGACCGACTCCACCTCATCACGGAGGTCTCGCGTCGTGTCGGAGTAGTTCCCGTCGTCGAACGGCGGTTTCGCGCCACCTTTCGGGTTCTGTGCCCGTTCGTTTTTCATCTCCTCGAAGTTCGCCGTGATGCTCTCGCCCCTGGGGAAGTTATCGCTCTCGAGCCCCTCCTGGTATATCGCCGTACAGATAGTGTCCGGCGGGGCTACGTCCGCACCGACGGGCGAGCCGAGACGGGACGCATAGAAGACCGCGAGACAGCCACCCGAGACCTCGCGAGCGTTGGTATCTCCGGGCGTGGTGCCGTAGACGTTGCGCATCTCGTCGTAAGCGAACTGGTTGGCCAACTCGCGAATTTCCAGATTTGTGAGCTGTTTATCGAAGGCAAAGGGCTGGGTGGGGTCCCCGAGGAACCGCTCGGGGATGGCTTTCATGTATATCATCCCGGTCAGCGCGGGGTACATCTTGGCGTAGAGGTTCTCGTTGTACGACGTTTCGAACTCCCTGGTCTTCTCGTGGAGGTCGAAGACGGCCGACTGGCTCGTCACGCTCATATCCATCCTCTCCCGGTAGACCTCCTCGCCGTCCTCGTAGATGACTATCGGGACCGACCCGGCGTCTAGCTCGACGTACTCCACCGCCGTCCCGTCCGTCGGGCTGTCATCAGGATTCGGCTTGTCCTCTCTATCTATTTCGATTCGGCCGATCGCCTCGTCGATGCTGTCCTCCTCGTATCTCGCGCTCGGAAGCGCTATCTCGACCGTGACGTTCTCACCACGGATACGGGACTGCTGGCGCTCGATACGTTCGAGGCGGCGCTGCAGGTTGAGATAGTAGCGCAGCTTGACGTACTCTTCGAACGTGTTACTGTCGGATATCGCCTGCCCGGCGGGTGTGTCTGCCGTCTTCGTGACCGGTTTCTCACCTGCTTTTTCGAGTGACTCCCGTGCCGCCATCTTCATAGCCGACTTGACGGCGCTTCTGGTTTCGGTGGCCGATTCGGCAGGGTCCTTGGTCTTTTTCGGCTCGTCACGGCTCTCGAGCAAGAACAGGACCGTGCCACTCGAGACCAACAGCAGCGCTGCGATAACCGCAAACGGGATACGCGCTCGCTGGTCCGACGCGAGGCTGATTGTCCTCGTCATTCGTCTTCTTCCTCCCACGTCATGACGACGACGTCTACTTTGCCCGTCGAGAGCGTCTGTCGGACGTGGTCCTCGTCGGCCGTCGCGATGTCTTGCTCGGAGAACTTCTGGGTCAACAGGGCGGCGATTACCGTCCTGAGTCTGTTCGTATCGGCCTCATACGGCTTGTCGACGCCTTCGGCTATTTCGCGGCCTACCTGTGACTCCTCGCTATCGACTGCGATAGACGCTATCCGGAGATACCGGTCCGTGACGTACGCCTGGGAGACCTCCCCGCGCTCGAGTGCGTACTTCGAATCGGCACGTGGGAAATACCCCTCGGCGATGGCTGCCCCCAGTGCGCCCGCGAGACCGCTATTGCGCTGTCGCTCCGCTATCTCCGTGGCATCCGGAAACCCGCTCGGGACGACAAGCCGCGCGGAGTTCGTCTCCTGGTCTCGGTCAGGCGTGTCGCCGATGACGTTCCGGCTGGCGATGTACGGTCGGTTGCCGTCGGCTCTGTCGAACGGCTGCCACGTGGTTTCGATCCGGTACTCCTCGAGTTCGGTCCGGAGCCGCTGGTCGATTGCCGCGTCTATCTTCTGCATGTAATTGGTCCTGACAAACGGTGTGCGCCCGTCGGCCCCGCTGTCCAGTGACGCCGGCTCGGTCGCGTTGTACTTCTGTCGAACCTCGGGGTGAAGTTCTCCGGTCGGATTACACGGCTGGTCTTCGACTTCGGAGCGCAGGACGTCGATAGAGAGCTCCATCTTCGGCTTGTCGTCGTCGTTCAGATACGCCTCGGACAGATTGCCCGACGCGTCGGTGTACTCGTCGGCGAACGTGACGTTCTCGGCGCTGTCGTTGATGTACTTGGGTTTGAACGCCCTGAACCTGTACTTCTGGTACTTGTGTTTTATTTTCCCGGTGCTCTCGTTGTAGAACCGGGGCGGGAATCGCCTGTTGTTCGAGTACCAGTCGTCGTCGAGCGATTCGTTGTTGACAGATTTCTCGTCCAGGTACTCTTCTTTGACAACTCCCTGGTAGTCATTTGCGACAGCTTCACACGGCGGAAGGAGCGACAGCGCCTGCGGTGTGCCGTCCGTTCTGAACGTCGCGTTTAGCATCGTCGCGCGCCGGAGATGATGGAGGATAGTGCCGCTCTCGGTAAACTCGTATTTGTTCGTACTCTGGCCGACGGTAATCCAGACGGTGTAGTTGACCTCGACTGTCGCTGTAGAGAGCAGGTCGGCAAGCTGGTCGGCCTCCTCTTCGTCCCGTGGTGATTGCGTCGACGACGACCCACCGTAGACGAACAGCATCGTGATGGCACCACTCAGCACCACCAGCGCGATGATCACGTCGATCGAGGTACTCACTGCGCGGTTCGAGGGTTTCATCGGAGCGCACTCACCGAAGTCCTATCGGTCACTCGCTCACCCGAACCCGCATCGATACCGGCGGACCGCTTCCACGGCTGTTCGGCGCCCGCCCCGACCGCTGGAGGGCAGCCGAATCCTGTGTCACGTGCTCCGAACGCAAGCATACTGTAGTTACAGCTCTATATTACTTAAACTAAAACAAAAAACATAGAAATATATTGGCTGTCTACCCCCCGAGCGTGTGCCTGCGCAAACTGCCGGCGGTATCAGACCACACCGACGTGAAGCCGTGCGCCCCTGACATCCTGTGGATTGTATCTGACGCCGATCGGCCGGGACGAGGCGTTGACGTGGTCGGGCATCGGCGTCTCGCTGTAGGAACTCGCCGTCCCGTCGGCTGCGAACTCGACGTTATCGACTACCTCTGTGTCGCCACTGTCATCGACGTAGGTAATCGCCACTAACACGTCTCGACCCCTGGGGAGCGCTTCGACCGAGAGTGCGTTCTCCAGGTCCTCGTCGACGTTGTACGCACCGTCGTCCGAAATCTCGTCCCAGACGCGTTCGAGTGCCGGTTCGCTTATCTCGCGCTCGCTCTCGCCCATATCGACGACACTCTCCGAGTAGCCCATATACATCGAGAGCGCAAGCGAGAACATCGCCACGGAAATGAGGACGACGACTGGCGAGGACACCCCGCGCTCGTCCTCAGAAGGCCACGATCGTGATTTGCTCACCGTCGACTACCTCCGTGGTCACTCTGAGTGTCCCGCTGGTCTCTCTCCACTCCTCGTTGCCGACCGCGTTCTGGGTCGCTTCCTCACTGGTCTCGCGGAACGCCGCCTCGTCGTCGAACACGTCCTGCCACTGCTCGCCCAGCAGTATCTGTTCGAGCCGGTCGTAGTGGTTGTCACCGACGTTCACTGGCACCAGCGAGCCGAACGCGACTGTCGCGCTGGACGTTCCCCCCTCGTTTCTGAGGCTGAAGCTCTGTGCTCGAACCCGAACCTCCTCTGCGTCGTGGTCGTACTCCGCGTGGGTCCCGCCCTTGCTCCCGGCGGCCGAATCGATCGTGTTGGCGGCCTCGTTCGCATCCGGTGCCGGGACTGTCTGCATCGAGAGGACGAGACCGAGTACGGCAGTGGTAAACAGTGTCAGTCCCATGAACATGACCCACCGATCGGCGAAAGCCTCCATACCGAGACTGCCTCGCTATCGTATATAAATCAAAGACCGACTGGCGCGGTCGCTCGGCAGACCTCTACCCCACAATCCAGTCGCGGTTTCGCTGCAGTATCCAGCCGAGCTCGGCGAAGCAATCTACGGCCTGATTCTCCGGAGCGAACTCCGTTAGCAGCCGTTCGTCCTGCTGTGACTCGGCAATTGCGGGCGTCTGCGGAATCGGGACTGTCGACACGTTGAACCGGTCCCTAACCTCCGCCTTGCGTGTCTCGACCGTCGTCTCGTCTCCCTGCACCTTGTTGAGCGCCACGGCTGCGATCTGGCTGTCCAGTTCCAGCGCCAGCTCCTTGGTCCTGGTCGCGTCGGCCAGTGCCGTCTCCTCTGGCGTCGTTACGAGGACCGTCGCGTCGGCGATCTCGAGTATCGTCCCGACGTCCTGGGCCAGTCCCGCGGGACTGTCGATGAGCACGTTTCCGTGTCGTCGTTCGAGCGACTCGACCACGGTTTCTAGCCTGGAGAGGTCAGCGGCACGGGCCCCTTCCAGCGAGCGCCCACAGGGGAGCAAGTGGAGCGGGCCGAACTCCGTCACCGCCTCCGACGGCTCGGCGTGGCCGGCGAGGACGTCGTGTAGGTCCGGCCCGGTGGTGTGGGGTAGATCCGCGTTCGTCAGATCTCCGTCCACGACTATCGCGTCTAGTTCCACCCCCAGGTTCATCGAGACAGTCGTCTTTCCGACACCACCCTTGCCGCCGGCCACTGCCAGAATCATCTTACCGGTCTACCGGCTGTGTATCTCGGGGTGGCGACCAGTCCTGCAGCGAGGCGACCCGGTCGGATTCCCCTCCTCTTTCGACCCGCTCCAGCGACGTGACTTCCATTGCGGGTATCTGTGGTTCGGCCGACGTAGCGAACCCGACACCGACTGTCGCACCCGGTCTGATCGTCGTTTCCCACACCCCGTCGTTCCACTCCGGGAGGACAGCCCCGTCCCGAACAGGCGGCCACGTCGGCCCGTCGAGCGTGCTCTCGAGACGGGCCGTATGCGGCGTCGACCGGTTGTTCGTGACTGCTGCTTCGACGAGCGTGATCTCGCCTACTTGCCGGCAGTCAGTTTCTACCTGAACCATGGATACTACATATTGTAATAGAGTATAGATTCTTCGATTCAACAAAATAGTGTTACTTATTTTATTATATATATAAATTGAAATAATATGGTCTCGAAGCGTGTCGCGGGTCCAGGTTTAAATTGTATCACGGTACCACTGTTGTCATGTCGGATACCGACTCGGGGCTCTCCGTCGATTCGCTCGTCGCGAAAGCGGGGCTCGAAGCGTATCTCGGGGACGATTCACCGGATTCGACCCCGATGACTGTCAGGTGGGACGAGGCGAAGTTGATCGTCGACGCCAACGGGCTCGAGTGGGACCTCGTGCGAGACCCGGCGGCCAGACGGCTGGTCACCGAGGCGCTCACGGAAAAGACCGCGACACATCTGGCCGCCGAATCAGACGGTATCGAGTACGTCTATGACGAACAGACGCTCGAACTGTTCTCGTCGGCCGCGCGGTATCACAAACGGTCAAAGGGACGCGACGAACAGCTGGCCGAAGAGGCCCTCCGAGATCCGCTCGGGGTCGGCGCGACGTTGCGGGCTCGGACCGGGCCGCTCGTCGAGATCGGCATGGAGTCCGGGCTGTTGGACGCTGTCAGAGATATCGACAGCTACGAGAGTCTCATCGACCCGCTCGTCGGGCTGGTGATCGCCGGCCACCACGTCGACACGTCGCTGCCCTCGGGAGCCCAGCTGCGGAACACGCGACCGCTCGAGACACAGAGCGAGGCACGGATTTACGACCGGCCCGACGATATCCCGCTTTACTACATCGACACGATCGATCTGAACCTCTCTCCGACACAGCGCGCCCACGTCATCGACGGGTACGAAGCGATCGCCTACGGTGACATCACCGGTGATAAAGCGTCGTCGAACGCGATCGAACACGTCACCGAGGAGCCCGACGACCCGCTTCTGGCGTCCGTTCTGAAGAAACACACGACTGGCTACGGTATCCTGGAGGACTTCTTCGCCGACGACCGGATCACCGACGTGTTCGCGACGTCGCCGGTCGAGCGGAACCCGGTTCGAGTCACCGTCGACGGGGAATCGATGGATACGAACGTCCGCTTCTCGCCGACTGGTGTCGGCGCGCTGGGCTCTCGTATCCGCCGGACCAGCGGCCGAGCGTTCTCACGGGCCGCACCGACGGTCGACGCGACAGCGGACCTGAACAACGGCGTCGGACTCCGCGTCTCCGGCGTCACCGACCCGGTCGCAGACGGAACCGGCTTCGCGTTCCGTGAGAAGTCCGACGACCGATTCACGCTGCCGGCACTGGTGAAAAACGGCACGCTCTCACCGGAGGCCGCCGCGTTCCTCTCGCTTGCGATCGATCGCAACGCTGCGGCGCTCATCGCCGGCACGCGGGGTGCCGGAAAGACGACGCTGCTCGGGACACTCCTCTATGAACTTCCCCCGGAGACGCGAACCGTAATCATCGAGGACACGCCTGAGCTGCCGGTCACACCGCTTCAGGAGGTTGGTCGCGACATCCAGGCGCTCCGGACCGGCGACGGTGACGGACTCGAACTGTCGCCCGCGGACGCGCTGAAGACGGCGCTCAGGCTGGGCGACGGCGCGCTCGTCGTCGGCGAGATACGCGGCGAGGAAGCACAGGTCCTCTATGAGGCGATGCGCGTCGGTGCCAACGCGAACGCCGTCCTCGGGACGATACACGGCAACGGGGCCGACGAGGTCTACGAGCGCGTCGTCTCCGACCTTGGGGTCCCGCCGTCGTCGTTCGGGGCGACCGACCTGGTCGTGACGATGCAGGCCTACGACACCCCTGAGGGCCGCAAGCGGCGACTGTCCGCCATCGAGGGCGTCACCGCCACTGGCGACGATATCCGGTTCGAGTCACTGTACAGCTACGACGGCGACCGGGCGAAACCGACCGGGCGGGTCCGGCGCGGCGAGAGCCGCTTTCTGGACAAGATAAGCGGCCCGAACGAGACGTACTCGGACCTCCTGACCGCCGTCGACGAGCGCGCCGACCATCTGGAGGCGCTGGCGCTCGACGGCCGCGTCGCACCGGACGAGGTCGCCCGGTCCTACGTCCACAACCGGTGAGAACGATGGCAGGGTACTTTCGGACCGCGATACCGCTGCTCGCCACGCTCTACCCGTGGGAGGTCGACACGAGCGAGGACCTCCTGGAAGCGATAGAGTATCTCCGCTGGTCGGAGTCGCCCGAGACGGTCGTCAGAGCGGGCTTCGGTGCCGGGATAGCCGTGTTCTTTCTCAGCGCGCCGCTACTGTTGCTCGGCTTCCCGATGCCGGCGATCTTCGCCGTCATGCTTGCGCTTTCGGCGGCGACGATCCACGTCGTCCATTCGCTCCCGCCGATCATGGCCGCCGTCCACCGGACCGAGGCGCTCGGCCAGGCACCGAATCTCATCGGCCGTATCGTCCTCCGGATGAAGATAGAGCCGTCCCTCGAGAGCGCGGTCCGGTTCGCTGCCAACACCGGGGAGCAGCCCCTGTATGGCCATCTGGAGGACCATATCGAGCGCTCGGTCGGCTCGCCCCGGAGCGGGCTGTTGACGTTCGCTAACGAGTGGGCCGAACACTTCCCCTCTGTCCAGCGTTCGGCACACCTGCTCAACACGGCCCAGGACGCCAGTCCGGACAAACGCGACGAGACGCTGGATCGCGCGCTCGAAGCGATGCTCACCGGGACCCGCGACGAAATGGCCGAGTTCATCGAGTCGATTCGACGGCCGACGACGGCGCTGTACGCCTTCGGTATCATGCTCCCACTGGCGCTCGTGGCACTGATGCCGGCGATATCGATCGCGGGGGTCTCGGTCACCGTCGAGGTGTTCGCTATCGTCTATCTACTCGTCCTGCCGGGCATCGTCGTCGTCGCGGCCGTGTGGCTGCTCACCCGACGGCCGGTGGCGTTTCCGCCGCCGGACCTGACGCGGGCTCACCCGGATGTCGACAGACACTGGTCTGTCGGCGTCGGTCTCGCAGTGTTCGCCGCCGTCCCTGCCTACGCGGTCACGATTCCGCTCGGCGTTCCGTATCTCGGGCCGATAGCGGCGCTCGGTATCGGGCTCGGGCTGTTCCTCTATCTCCACTACGAACCGGTCGTCGAGGTCCGCGATTCGGTGCGCGACGTCGAGCGTCACCTGACGGACGCCCTGTATACGGTCGGCCGACAGGTCGACGACAACGAGGCGGTCGAATCGGCTATCGCGACCGCCGGTGACCGGCTGACAGGCCGGACAGGCGACATTTTCGAGAAGGCAGCTGGCCGTCAGCACCGCCTCCACCTCACGGTCAAGCAGGCGTTTCTCGGTCGGTACGGCGTCCTTCAGGACGTGCCGAGTGCGCGCGCCCGGGCGACCGCCGCACTGCTCGCGATCGCGGCAGAGGAGGGGCAACCGGCCGGCGAGACGATCGTTTCGATGTCGAAACACATCGAAGAACTCCAGGAAGTCGAAAAGAAAACACAGCGTGACCTGGCGCAGGTCACCGCCACGCTCCAGAACACGGCCATGATATTCGGGCCGGTCGTCGCCGGTGCGACTGTCGCGCTGGCGAACGCGATGGTCAGTCAGGGTGTGACGTTCGCGAACCTCTCGGCCGACGCCGCGAAACTCTCCGTCGAGCCGCTCGCGGTCGTCGTCGGCCTCTATATCGTCATCCTCAGCCTCCTGTTGCAGCCGCTGTCGATCGGCCTCAGAAACGGGCTCGACGCGCCACTGATCGGCTTCGAGACCGGGAAATCCATCCTCGTCGCCACGCCGATATACGTCCTGACCGTGGTCCTGGCCGGGCTGATTATCTAACCTTCTCCACCGTCTCGAATCCGCTCTCGCCGTGGAACAGCAGACAGAACGAGACCCCAGCGTCCGGTGGATCGCCGACTACTTTGTCATCCAGTCGGGAAGACTCTCCAGCAACTTCGCCATCGCCCCCTTCTCTTCGGGCTGTTCGTCGTCCCCGTCAGACGTGGTCCCGTACCGTTTGTCGACGCGCTGTTGCTGTGGCGGGAGTCGATCATCTCGCTCACTCTGGCGGTGTCGGTTCTGGGCGCTCGCCGCGGGGTCGATCGGGCGGCTCCCGTTCGCGTGGTCTGTGGGTGCCGACCCGTTCGCGTGGTCTGTGGGCGCTGACCCGTTCGCGTGGTCTGTGGGCGCTGACCCGTTCGCGTGGTCTGTGGGTGCCGACCCGTTCGCGTGGTCTGTGGGCGCCGACCCGTTCGTCGATACCGCGCTCTTGGGGTGTCCGTTCTGACTGGGCTCGGGTCCACCGGTCTGGTCGCCAAAGACGAACTCCCCGGTGGTTCCGGACGCCTTGGACAGCTCCGCGGCCAGTCGCTGCTGGTCCCGGTTAAGTTCCTCCACCTGCTGGGCGAGCGATTCGAAGGCCTCGACACTGACCTGCCGCTCGAACGTCTCGATCTTCGATTCGAGGCGGTCGACGGCTGCGACCGCGGCGTCTGCCTGCTTTTCGGTCTCACTGTTGACCGATTTGACGTTGCCCACGTATCCCTCCAGGGACTGTGTCGCCCCCTCGACGGCCGCCAGCCGCTGCTCCATTTTCTCCAGCTTCTTCGCCATCGACTCGAGTTCTGCCGTCAGCTCCGCGACCTCCTTGATATCCTCGAATTCCGTCTTCCCGTGGGTCACGGCGTTCTCGACCGCCTCCACCCGTTGTTCGAGCTGTTCGATGTTACTCATGCCTATATTATTTAGCCAATACCATTTAAATGTAAACGCCGAAATTAGGAAAGTAAAACACCACGCCCAGCGGAGATTTCCCGTAACGCTATCCACCTGCCGACACGTTACGTACACACTGTATAGATTTAAATGTGGGTATATAATTGTGTATGATACGGCCGACTGACTCCCCGATGTCATATCGCCCGCGAACCAAACCATGATGCGACACGTCGTGGCCATCCTGATGCTGATCGCGCTCGTAGCCGTCGCGATGCCGGTTATCAACGACGCCGCCGTCGATCGAAGTCAGAAAAACGTCGGTCAAGAGCTGAGCAAGGTACAAAAATCCGCGGAGTCACTGCACACCGAGGAGGAAATCGGGCGAAACAGCGAGAAAGGCCCACAGCGGCTCGTTGAACTCGATTTCCCTGAGGACTCGTTCACGTCGGTCCCTGTCGAGACGGTCACAATCGAACCTAACCACCGCTCCTCGACGACGGTAATCAGCTACGCTGTCGAGGGCAGTAGCTCCCGAGAGATGCGCGTCGACGCTGTCATCACCGGGCCGGATAACGGGACCTATCGCCTCAGTGGCAGCGAGCGACGGACGTTCGTCCTCGAACTCAAGCGGGACAACGCGAACCAGAAAGTCGTCCGGTTCACCCGGCTCAACTGACCGGCCGACTGTCGCAACTGCCCGAACTCGCTGCTGTGAACGGACAGCCGATTGTCTGGGACCCGTCGGTACTGGCGCCGTCTCGCTGGTGACGGTCTCAGCCTCCGGGACCTCCGAAAAGTAATCATTAAACCGTGCCGCGACTGACCGTCCGGGTATGCAACGACGAGCCGCGGCGGCGTACTTCCTGTTCTTCCTCGTCGTCAGTGTCGCAGCCTACGCGTACATTGGCGTCGCGGAGAGTCAGCGGCCGGCGGTGGACATCGAAGGGCCGGAACTGACCAACGACAGCGAATTTAGCAGCGGGGACCAGACATACACCGTCTCGAACATCCAGCCGACCGGCGACGACGGGACGATGGCTGCCGAGCTAGCCTGGACGAACAACTCCTCGCAGTACACCGAAACGGTCGACGACGGGTCGGAGGTCACACGGAACAACACGACCTATGATGTCAGTACCGACAACGCCACGGGCACGCTGACACTCACTGCCCAGCAGAACGTGACCCAGCTGCTCCAGGAAGACAGCGAGGTGTACAATTCGCTTGCGACCCGGGACGGTACCGACTACGTCGTCTATCGCGCGGACAATTCGACCCAGCCGGTCGAGGAGTGGCTCCCGGAACCGGAGACTGTGACGTACACGACCGGCGACCAGTATCCGTACGAGGCCGATGACGGCACGCAAACGACGACTCTCTCCGAGGTGACCAACAGCAGCGCGACAGTCGAGTGGACCGCGTCGCGTGAGGAGACGGCCGAACTCAGCGAGGGTGGCAACGTCACGCTCGCTGACGGGCAGTACTTCGCGTACTTCCCCGACCAGAGTACAGTTAAGATTATCAGCAGCGACAAGTATTCGCAGTACCAGGAGACTCTCGCCGCACAGGACTACTTCCACGAGCGCAAGAACGGCCTTTGGGGCATCTCGATACTCAGCGGCATCGCGTCCGTGCTGATGCTCGGGATGGCATACCTCCCGAACCGCGGCTGAGACGGGTTGCTGCGGTCGGCGCCGACCCGGTGTCGGTGCTCCCGTCCCTGCGCGACGCCAGTCCGTCTGCGAACCCCGTTTTTCTACTCGTCGTTTCTGCGCCGGAAACCCCGTTTTTCTACTCGTCGTTCCAGCTGACGTAGGCGAGTACGGCCCCGAGGACGGCCATCAGCAGCGAGCCGAAAATCTGGACGACTGCGCCGCCCATAGTCGCCTGCGTTGCCCACGGCGCGCCGATGACGGTGCCCGCCGCAGCGAGCACGAGGAAGATACCACCCGCAACGCCCAGTGGCTTCAGCGGGTCGTCGAGTCCGTCGGTGAGTGCGTTCATGTTCCACCGCTGGACGGTGAGGGTGGTAAATCATCCGGTCTGGGCTCCAGCGAGACATCGTTCTGACTCCGGGGCCGCTTCACTCCTCACGTCCGTTTACCGGAGCGATGCTGTCGCTCCGACGTCTCACTCACGTTGTTCGTGAGACCGCCGTCGAAGCGGGTCGGGAGGCTGAGCGAACGCCATGCGTTAGCGAGGGTCGAAAGACGCCATGGGCGTCTTTCGGGAGTGAGCAGTCGCGGAGCGACTGCGAGCTACGACGGACTCGGTCCGTCGGGAGTTGAACCGGAGGGAGACGGTCGGCCTCGGTTCCCTCGGCCGCTGCGACTCCCAGGGTTCAACTCCCTCCCTCGGTCGTTCGATACCGCTCGCTGTCGCTCGCGGATATCTCACGGGCCGGGAGGGAGTTGAACCCCCGACCATCTGGTTAAAAGCCAGACGCTCTGCCTAACTGAGCTACCGGCCCTCGATAGCAGGTGGGGGAACAGGCGGCTAAGTACTTACGGTCCGTCGCCGAGCGTCGATTCCAGCGAGTCGGTGACGACCGAACTCGGCTCGGTCGAATCGAGCGCGGCGCGCCGTCGGAGTTTGCAGTAGGCGTCGACGTCGATGTCGATGGTGAGCTCGCCGAGGCGGTAGCCCTCGGCCGCGAGCGCCGCTTCGATGGTCGCACCGTCGTTGACGCCGCTGGCGACGGCGCGAATCTGCCGGACGGTCAGGTCGTGGTCCAGCGCGGCCCAGGCAAGCAGGAGACGGGCTTCACCTGCCAGGCGGGCGATGTGTTTCGCGGCGGTGGGGGCGATCTCTCCTTTGGCGACGTGGACGCGAACCGAGCGCGGCAGGTCGTGGACGCGGGACCACTTTCGGATAAAGGAAACGGTGGCGTCGCCGCCCGCTCGCTCGGCTGCGGCCTTGTAGGACCCCTCGCCGCGGACGAGTGCGGCACACGCCGCGGCGCCCCGAAGCATGTAGACGTTGTCGTCCGCGCCGGCGGTGTTCTCGGAGAAGCGCCGCACAGTTCGGGCGGCGAGTTCGAGGCTCTCGGGGTCGTCGGGGTCGAACTCGACGGCCTCCTCGGCGTGTTGCCCGGTGAAGGTCGGGTCGCCGCGGATGACCGGTTTCCCGACCGGCGACTCCCGGTCGGTCGACGGTGCGTCGTCTGGCATCAGTACGGCGTTAGCGGTCCCAGCACAAAAGTATCCCGTCCGGCTGTGCGGCCGCGATGCTCCGGCGCTCCCGGGCACATCTGGACGGTAGTGAAAACAGCGCTAGTCGTCCGATGCGCTCTCGCGCTCCTCGGACATGTGTTCCCAGATCTCGGTGCAGCCACAGCCGTCCTCGACGTTGTCGAGGTGGTCGGTGGTTGGTTCGTCTACTTCGGCGTCGGGTTCGTCGTGCGTCTGGTTTGCGTTCGTCATCGTTTCTGTTGGAGCGACGAGGACGTCGTCGCGTGTCGCTACTCCCTCGTAACAGCCCTCTTACCTTAAGGCCGCACCCTCCTGTAAGAACAACCCACACTGCGGCTTACCGGCAACGTGTGCAGCTACCTTGTACGGCTGCTGACAGATCGAGCGTCGTGGTGGCTAGTCGCACACACCGCAAGACGGCGGCCGGATAATTCCGGCACCGGCGAAAGTTGACAGCGCCGATGCCCTCAGGTGTCACGGAAATCTAATGAGATGTAATGACAACCGACGTTCACCAGCTCGACGACGGCGCGTGGATCTCCGTCAACGACTCCCGGGAGGTGAACGTCTCGGACCTGTGGCTCCTCGCGCAGACGGACTTCTGCGGGTGTGAACTGGCCGATTTCCTCGCCGAGGGGTTCGTGAAAGTCGGCGTCGATTACCCGAATATCGAGGCTCGTATCGCCGGTCAGTGTATCGCCTGTGGCGAGAGCGGCGTTACGGACTGGCTGACCGTCGGGCGTGTCGTCGACCCCGATTCGGGGGAATTCTACGGTGTCGTCCACGAGAGCGTCCACTTCCCGGGCAAACACGCCGCTGATGGCGACCCGGAATAGGTGGCAACAATCTCCTGTTTCGGGTAGTGGGGGAGACGGTTGACGAGAAGGCGTGTCGTATAAGGGTGGCTCTCTAGGCAACAGACAGAACTATCCATGCCCAGCAAAGTCGAAGGATGGAAAGACGAGGTCTACGGGAACGAGATTCGCGAGCATCTCATGGAGTTCGCAGAGCAGGGATGGGAGGCCATCCCGGAGGACGAGCACGACGCGTGGTTCGAGCGCTTCAAGTGGTGGGGGCTGTACCACCAGCGCTCGGGCCAGGAGTCCTATTTCATGATGCGCATCGGGACGCCAAACGGCGTCATCAAGCCCGGCCAGCTCGAGGTCATCGGTGAAATCGCCCGCGACTACGCCCGCGGTCCCGCCGAAAACCCAGAGTTCGGGCCGGCCGTCTGTGACTGGACGACACGGCAGTCCATCCAGCTCCACTGGATCAAGCTGGAGGACATCCCGGATATCTTCGAGAAGCTCGAATCTGTCGGCCTCTCTACCCAGCAGGCCTGCGGTGACTCCTGGCGCAACATCGTCGGCTGCCCGGTCGCCGGCAAGGACAAACACGAACACGTCGACGCCTGGCCCGTCGCCGAGGAGCTCCACGAGACCTTCAAGGGCAACGACGACTACTCGAACCTCCCGCGCAAGTGGAAAGTCGCCATCACCGGCTGTGACGAGGGCTGTGGCCAGGGCGACATCAACGACCTCGCCTTCGAGCCCGCCGAGAAGCACGGCGAAGTCGGCTTCAACGTCCGCGTCGGCGGCGGCCTCTCCCGCAAGGAGGCCCGCCTCGCCCGCGACATCGACGTCTGGGTCCCGGCCGACCAGGCCGCCGACGTCGCCCACGGGATGTCCGCGCTGTTTCGCGAGTACGGGGACCGCGAGGACCGCTTCAACGCCCGAATCAAGTTCCTCATGGACGAGTGGGGCCCCGAGAAGATGCGCCAGGTTCTCCAGGACGAGTTCGTCGACTTCGAACTCGAGACCGCCGGCGAGGACATGCGCGAGAAGTACACCTACAACTCCGGCGGCCAGACGGGGCACAACGACCACGTCGGCATCCACGAACAGCCCGACGGCAACTACTACGTCGGCCTGAACGTCCTCGTCGGCCGGATGGGCGCCGAGGACACGCTGGAACTGGCCGAACTCGCAGACGAGTACGGCTCCGGCGAGGTCCGACTCACCCAGCGCCAGAACGTCATCATCATGGACGTCCCCGAGGAGAACTTAGCGGACCTCAAAAGCGAGCCACTGCTCTCTGACTACTCGCCGAACCCCTCGCCGTTCATGCGTGGCTCTATCGCCTGTACCGGCACCGAGTACTGCTCGCTCTCTATCGTCGAGACGAAGAACCGTCAAGTTCGGTATGCCCGCTGGCTCAAGGACAACGTCGAGCTCCCCGCCGACCACGAAGACTTCCACATCCACCTCTCGGGCTGTACCGCCTCCTGTGCCCAGCCCCAGATCGCCGACGTCTCCCTGCGCGGCATGAAGACCCGCAAGGACGGCGAGCCGGTCGAGGCCCTCGACATCGGCCTCGGTGGCGGCCTCGGTGAGGACCCCCGCTTTGCCGACTGGGTCGAGATGCGCGTCCCCGCCGACGAGGTGCCCGGCGCCATCCGCAACCTCGTGAACAACTTCAAAGAGCTTCGCGAGGACGGCGAGACGTTCCGTGACTTCGTCGAAGCGCGCGACGAGGAGACGCTGGCCGACCTCGTCGAGCCCGAGGAGACCGACTACCACGACCCCTACATGCACAACACGAAGATGACGTGGTACCCCTACGCCGAGGACGACGACATGCAGTCCTCGCCCGCGCCGACCGACGGCAACGGCCAGCCCCTCGAAGCCGACGACTGATACCGCTGTCTTCTCGGGGATCGGTCCGACTCACGTCGTCCAGTCGACACAGCGTCTACAGCCGACGGCGACGGCCACCGCTCCCACGGCCGACACGAGCGCACACAGCCCCCGGATGATGTCACACAGCGCCCCGAGACACTGCTCCTGGGAGGCGATGACGAGGTAGTTGGTCTCGTCATCCGTGACGACAGTTAACCCGTCGGTGTCGGTTCCGTACTCGAACTCGTCGGTCCACCGGCGGGCGTCGACGATGATGGCCTCGCCGTCGGCGGCCCGTCCGTCGCGGAACACCGACTGCGCGTCCGACGATAGCTCCGCGTAGGTGTACACGTCAACCTCTCGCGTGGTGACGTTCTCTGGGTTGTCGATGTCGGTCGCCGTGACGACAACGCGGTAGTCCTCACCCGGGACCGCATCGTAGGCGAGGGCCCCGCCGACGAGGAGGACGGCACCGACGACTAGCAGGACGACGGCCCGGCCACCCGGCCGATGGAACGACGGCATTGGAGGGTGTTCAGCCACCCGAGGTAACTGTCTTGTGCCGGCGCTGACCGAGAAGCAAGCTTAATCAGCGCCACTCGACTACGTTCGACCGGCAGCGGGAGGCCGGCCCCCGTGCCGAGAGGCATGAGGAAAGTCCCCCCACCCGTCGGACAGGTGACCGGGCACAAGCCCGGGGCGGGAGACCGTCGGCTCTGGAACAGCAACGACACGTCGTCCGGGGACCGATGAGGTGCGCGAATCCCGAACGCAAGCGAGGGAGAGTTAACCCACCGAGGGCCATCGCGGTGTGCTGACGCCCACTGCGCTCCCCTGGACGGACCGATGGAACGGCGAATCCTCACCGGTGCAAGACCGCGTCGACAGGTAGTCCGACACTGCGCGCGAGCGCTGGACGCGGTCGCTCAGCCGAATGCCGGCCCGAACAGAAGGGGGCTTACTCCCCGCAGCCACAATCTACACGTGCACCGAGTCCGACCGATAGCCAATGGATAGCCGACGCGCCGGCGCGCTCGCACTCCTCGTCCTCCTGGGCGGGCTGGCCGGCTGTGGTGCGCTCGTCGACCAGGCGGAGTCGTTGACGGGTAGCGACGAGCATCCCTTCGACGGCGAAACCGTGACCGTCGCCGTCGAGGGTACCGACCGCGAGCGGGCGCTGGTCGAGGACGGGCTCGCCTACTGGGAGCAAAACGCCGGCGAGTACGCCGGCTTCGACGTCGCCTTCCGGGTGCTGGAACCGGGGGAGACGTCGGAAAACGGGGTCGATGTCAGCCTGCGCTTCGTCGAGACAGTGGGCGACTGCGGTGACACCGAGTTCCCGGCCGGCTGTGCGCCCCGTATCGACGCCTCGACCGGGGTCGACCGACCGGCGAGGGTCGAGGTCAGGCGCGGGCTGGCTGACGAGTCGACCCGGCTGGTCGTCCGCCACGAGGCCGGCCACCTGCTGGGCCTCGGCCACACCGACCGACCGCGCGAGGTGATGGCCCACGAGCGTGACCTGGCGACACTGCCACAGCCCAACGCCACCGAGCGCGAGAACCCGTGGAACGACACGGAACTGACGGTTGCGCTGGCTGAGCCGGGCGAAGACTATCGGGCGGAACTCGACTACGCGCTCGATTACGTTCGCGAGGGGGCCGACGGAGCGGTTCCCGCCGACGTCTCCGTCCGCGTCGTCGAGGACCCCGAGGCCGCAGCCGTCACCGTCAGCAGCGTCTCGGCCGACGACTGCACGGCAGGCGAGGGGTCGTGTCTGTTGCTCGAAGGGACCGACCCGGACCAGGACGGCGCCATCGAGAGCTACACGAGCGCCGAGATACGGCTCGTCGGGCTCGACACCGACGCCGCGAGCTGGCACGTTGCCTCCCAGCTCGTGGAGACGTTCCACACCGGCGACAGCCCCGACCGGCTGGACGACGCCAGCCACAGCGACCGACGCGGCGCGTGGCACGGCTGACCTGGCTCCGATGGTTACAAGCCCGCGCCGGGCCCAGTCGCGGGTATGACCGCCGACGACCTCATCGATGCCGTCCGAGACGACCAGCAGACCGAGCTCTCCCGACTGGGCTCCTCGAAGACACTGTACGCGGACACGCGCGGGGAGATGGAGCCCGACAGTATCCACGCCGCCGCCGCGGCCCGCGAGGCCGCCGCCGCCGCGACCTTCGAGGCGTGGGCCGACGACGCTGCCGACGCGGCCGGCGACCTCTTTGCCGACGCCGCGAGCGACGCGGGCGACCGACAGGGCGAGACCGAACCCGCCGACCGGGAGTTCCACATGCACGAGACGCTCGACGCGCTGGACGACACGGTCGAGCGGCTGGGCGGGCTCGTCGGCTGGACGCTCGTCGACAAGAAGGTCAAAGAGCAGCTCACCGGCTTCTTCACCGGGCAGGCGGACCCCCAGACCGCGAGTACCTACCGCAGCGCGGGCAGCGAGGTCGAGACACTACGCGAGGACGCCGCCGACCTGCTGGACGAGACCTGCGAGGATGACGACGACTGGGAGGCCGCGGAGGGCGCAGCCATCGACGTGGTCGCGGCGGCCTACGACGACTACGTCGAGACGCTCGAAGAGCTTGGTGTGAACCCGAAGGACGTCTGCTGAGCCGAATATTTATCTGACATCCCACTGTAGTGGGAAATATGGGGACGAGCGACGAACGACGCGTTGACGAGAAAGGGCGCGTCACCATTCCACAGTCCATCCGCGAGTCGCTACACATCGGCCCCGGAGAGACTGTCGAAATCGAACGGGCGGACGGGCACATCGTCATCCGACCGCGCATCTCCCGCGAATCGTTCGTCGAAACGATGGCCGGGTGTATCAACGACGAGACGCGTGCGGAAGATGCGAGTCCGCGCGACCCGCTTGAGATGAAAACGGACTGGACGAGCGACCTGCCCTGATGTACTGTCTCGACGCGAACATCTGGATATCCTATTTCGATGAAAGCCTCGACGAGCACGAGGCTGTTCGAGAGCCCGTCGACGATGTACTCCAGAACGAACCGATATTTACCACGACTGTCCTCCAGATGGAGGTTGTACACTATCTGTCGAACCAGCTCGCGGACAGTGGGGAGACTGTCGACCGATTCCTCCGACTCTCGAACGTCACGACCGCCGACTTGACCGAACGTGACGTTGCCGCTGGAGCGAACCTGCTGGAGACACACGCTCAGTCCGGTATCGGTGGTCGTGACGCGACCGTCCTGGCTGCTATGGAACGACACGACGTATCTCGACTCTGGACACACGACGAGGGGCTGAAACGCCTCGGTGACAGTCTCGGCTGGCTGACGGTTACGGACCCTGTCGAAGACAGTGTATAACGGGCCCGGAACTGCGAGCGAGCGCCTCAAGTCCCTCCAGCCCTACCCACAGACAATGAGCGACGCAGGCGGCCCCCTCTCCATCGACCGTCCGGACGCCGACACCGAGTTCCGCGTCGACGCGCCCTTCGACCCCGCCGGCGACCAGCCCGAGGCCATCGAGCAGCTGGCCGAGGGGTTCGAGCAAGGGATGGACACCCAGACCCTGCTGGGCGTGACGGGGTCGGGCAAGACCAACACCGTCTCCTGGGTCGTCGAGGAGATACAGAAGCCAACGCTGGTCATCGCCCACAACAAGACGCTCGCGGCCCAATTGTACGAGGAGTTCCGGAACCTGTTCCCGGATAACGCCGTCGAGTACTTCGTCAGCTACTACGACTACTACCAGCCCGAGGCCTACGTCGAACAGACGGACACGTTCATCGACAAGGACGCCTCCATCAACGACGAAATCGACCGGTTGCGCCACTCCGCGACCCGGTCGCTGCTCACCCGGGACGACGTCATCGTCGTCGCCTCGGTCTCGGCCATCTACGGGCTGGGTGACCCGCGCAACTACATCGACATGTCCCTCTCTATCGAGGTGGGCCAGGAGATAGACCGCGACGAGCTACTCGGGCAACTCGTGGACCTGAACTACGAGCGCAACGACGTGGACTTCACCCAGGGGACGTTCCGCGTGCGCGGGGACACGCTCGAGATCTACCCGATGTACGGGCGCTACGCCATCCGCGTGGAGTTCTGGGGCGACGAGATAGACCGGATGCTGAAGGTCGACCCCCTGGAGGGCGAGGTCAAGAGCGAGGAGCCCGCCGCGTTGATTCACCCCGCCGAGCACTACTCCATCCCGGAGCAACGGTTAGAGCGGGCTATCGAGGAGATAGAGGCGCTGCTCGAACAGCGCATCCGGTACTTCGACCGCAAGGGCGACGCCGTCGCCGCCCAGCGCATCGAGGAGCGGACCACCTTCGACATCGAGATGATGCAGGAGACGGGCTACTGCTCGGGCATCGAGAACTACTCCGTCCACCTCTCGGACCGCGAGAGCGGCGAGGCACCCTACACGTTGCTGGATTACTTCCCCGAGGACTTCCTCACCGTCGTCGACGAGTCCCACCAGACGCTCCCCCAGATTCGCGGGCAGTTCGCGGGCGACAAAAGCAGGAAGGAGAGCCTCGTCGAGAACGGTTTCCGGCTGCCCACCGCCTTTGACAACCGGCCGCTCACCTTCGAGGAGTTCGAGGCAAAGACCGACCAGACGCTGTACGTCTCGGCGACGCCGGCCGACTACGAGCGCGAGGAGAGCGAGCAGATAGTCGAGCAGATTGTCCGGCCGACCCACCTCGTCGACCCCGCCGTCGAGGTGGCCTCGGCGACCGGCCAGGTCGAGGACCTCATGGGCCGCATCGACGAGCGGACCGAGCGCGACGAGCGGGTGCTGGTGACTACCCTGACAAAGCGGATGGCCGAGGACCTCACCGAGTATCTGGAGGAAGCGGGCGTCGACGTCGCCTACATGCACGACGAGACCGACACGCTGGAACGGCACGAGCTCATCCGCTCGCTGCGGCTGGGCGATATCGACGTGCTCGTCGGTATCAACCTCCTGCGCGAGGGGCTGGACATTCCGGAAGTCTCGCTCGTCGCCATTCTCGACGCCGACCAGGAGGGCTTTCTCCGCTCGGAGACCACGCTCGTCCAGACGATGGGCCGGGCGGCCCGCAACGTCAACGGCGAGGTCGTGCTGTACGCCGACGAGCGCAGTTCAGCGATGGACGCCGCCATCGAGGAGACCCAGCGCCGCCGGCACATTCAGCAGCAGTACAACGAGGACCACGGCTTCGAGCCCACCACCATCGAGAAGGCGGTCGGCGAGACCAACCTTCCGGGGAGCAAGACCGACACTGGCGGGGTCGCGGGCGAGGGGCCCGCCGACGAGGACGAGGCCACGGCACAGATACAGCAACTCGAAGAGCGCATGGAAGAGGCCGCCAGCAACCTGGAGTTCGAACTCGCGGCGGACATCCGCGACCGCATCCGGGAGCTACGTGAGGAGTTCGACCTCGACGGCGGTGGCGAGGAGGGCGGTGGTGTCCCGGCGCCCGGCCCCGACTTCTGAGCGGGTAGCTGCGGGTTTCCGGGCCACCCGGGTTTATTCAGCCTCCGCTCGTTGTCCCGATATGACGGTCTACGAGACAGACGTCCCCGGCGTCGGCAAGAAGTTCGAGGTGGAGATCGGCAGCGACGAACGGCTCGTCGTCCTGTTACACCACGACGGCAAGCGGGAGGTGTTCCACAAGCCCGACCCCGACGCGGACGCCGAGCGGCTCGTTACCCTCTCGGGGCAACTGGCCCGCGAGGTCGGGGCCATCCTCCAGGGGGCGTACTTCCAGCCAGTCGAGACCGACGAGGTGGAGGTGCCACTTGGCGAGGCCGTCATCGAGTGGCTCGACGTGGGCCAGGAAAGCGACCTCGCCGGGCAGACGCTCGGTGAAGCGAATCTCCGCCAGCGGACCGGTGTCTCGGTCATCGCTATCCAGCGCGGCTCGGACACCGTCCCCAACCCCGGTCCGGGAGAGACGATAACCGCCGGCGACATCCTCGTCACGCTCGGGACCCGCGAGGAGCTGGCCGAATTCGAAGCGCTCGTCGAGTCGGACGACAGCTGAGATGGCCGAGCTGCTGCTCGAAGTCGGCATCGCGCTGACTGCCGTTGCACTCGCCGGTGCGCTCGCCAACCGCGTGGGGCTGTCGGTCATCCCCGCGTACATCGTGGTCGGCATCCTCGTCGGGCCGAACCCGCCCTCGTCGGTGCTTGGGGTCTCACTCAATCTGGTCAGCGACAGCGAGTTCATCCAGGTGCTCGCGGAGCTCGGTATCGTTTTCCTCCTCTTTTTCCTCGGGCTGGAGTTCAGCGTCGACCAGCTGCTGCGCGACCGCGGGCGCATCAGCGCCGCCGGTGGCGTCGACTTCGCCGTCAACTTCGGTCTCGGCGTGGCTATCGGACTGCTCTTCGGCTGGACGCTGCTGGAGACGCTGTTTCTGGCCGGCGTCGTCTACATCTCTTCGAGCGCCGTCATCACCAAGTCGCTTATCGAGGAGGGGTGGATCGCCAACGACGAGAGCGGCCCGATACTCGGGACACTCGTCTTCGAGGACATCCTCATCGCGGTGTATCTCGCGATACTCTCGGCGGTCGCCGGCGGCGGCGATCTCGAATCCGCAGCTATCTCCGTCGGGACCGCCTTCCTCTTTCTGGGCGGTCTCACCGCCATCGCGTGGTACGGCTCGGGCTGGCTCGACCGCTTCTTCCGGACCAGCTCCGACGAACTGTTCATCCTTCGCATCGTCGGCGTGACCACGCTGGTCGCCGGCGCGGCCCTGGCACTGGGCGTCAGCGAGGCCGTCGCCGCCTTCTTCCTGGGTACTGGAATCAGCCAGACTGCCCACGTCGAACGCATCGAACATATCGTCGCCCCCGCTCGCGACATATTCGCGGCGGTGTTTTTCTTCAGTATCGGGCTGACGACCGACGTGACCCTCATCGCGGGTGTGGCCGTGCTTCTCGCGGTCGCGGTCGTCGCGACGACCGTCGGCAAGTTCCTCAGTGGTACCTTCTCGGGACGGTTCTACGGCCTCGACCGACGTCGCTCGCTGCGCGTGGGGCTGGGACTGGTCCCCCGCGGGGAGTTCTCGCTCGTCATCGCCACGCTGGCGGCCGGTATCGGAACCGGCCGGCTGGCCTCGGTCCTGCCGGCTTTTACCGTCGGCTACGTCCTCGTGATGAGCGTCCTCGGGTCGATATTGATCCAACAGGCTGACACTATCACCGACGTGCTGGGCCCCTCATCCGGGTGAACTCCCGACCGAGTCGACCGGTAAGATGTGGCAACGTTTCTCACAATCGATAGTTCTATATGCTGGTGTGGTATACCATAGCACGTATGGCGAGCGCACCGAGATCCGACGAGATGTTCGACGAGTTCCTTTCGCAGCGCGGTCACGAGGTCGACGACGTTGGATGGGAGGAAAACTACAACAAGAAACAGTGTCCAGACTGCGGTGGGCTTCACGGGTCGGCCGCAAGCGAGTGCTCGGTGTGTGGCTGGACACCCGTAAACTGAACTGCGCCTTCTCTCGGTTTCGTTCTCGACGCGACTCACCGTGAGTCGCGACTGTCACGGTACTCGCGTCGTGCCTACGACGGCACGGCCGCTCTCGCTCGGTTCCGTGGAGCCAAACCCGGGCCGGCTGGGGTCAGGAGCCGGCCCAGGCGTGGATAGAGAGAGACGTGGGATGTCAGACAGCGTCGAGCGACGCGTGCAGGAACATCCCGATGACGAAATGCCTGTATGCCGCTTCCTCGATCTGTGACGCTGCCGTTTCGGCGTCGTCGATCGAGTACTGTTTGGTCTGCACCAGTTCGTGAACGGTAAGCGTGTCATCCGCTTCGAGGTCGTGCAGACGCGGATACACC
Organism: Haloarcula rara; assembly: GCF_029338235.1. Classification (GTDB taxonomy): domain Archaea; phylum Halobacteriota; class Halobacteria; order Halobacteriales; family Haloarculaceae; genus Haloarcula; species Haloarcula rara. The sequence continues at coordinate 1,229,496 of NZ_CP119785.1, read as the reverse complement.
GTGCCCGGACTCAACTGCGCGTCGAACAGACGCGACAGTGCCTCCATGAGCCCTGTCCCGTGTGTCTCATCGTCCGACAACGCTATCATCGCGAGCAGGATTTCGTCCAGACTCTGGGTCACGAGCCCGTCGTCGACGGCGAGGTCGCCGTCGGCGATATCGTCGATGACCGAAGCCAACACCGACTCCGGGATGGCGTCACGACTGGCGCTACCATGGGCGGTTGGGTCGGTCGACCCGACGAGGGGGGTCAGTCGCTCGTCGGCTCGGTCACCCATCGTCTTGCCCGTCGTCACGCGACGGAGGTTGTCTCCGGACATCGTTTATCTGGACGCAATCCGCACCAGAGTGTAGCGGCGCCGTCATGATATAAACCCCTCAGCGTTTTCCGAGCGTGAAACAACCTCCATGCTCGTAAACGCTTATATGAGATGGGGAGTAGGAATGGGTAGTGGCAGAGGACAAGAGCATCGAGGAGATCCTCGATACAATCGGTGACCAGCACGCCCGGCGCGTGCTGGCCGCCATCAGTCGGGAGGCCCAATCTGCGAAAGATCTCGCCGAGCAGTGCGACCTCTCCCTGCCGACCGTCTATCGACGTATCGAGCTCCTGGACGAGTACGACCTGGTGAAAGACCACACGCTCGTCGCGGAGGACGGCAACCACTACAAGGTGTACGAGTCCAACTTCGAGTCGACGGTCATCTCGTTAGAGGACGAGGAGTACAAGGTCCGCATCTACCGCGAGGAGAACCTCCCCGACCGATTTAGTCAGCTGTGGGACGAGCTAAACCCCGAATAACCATGCACAGAGGGCACTAACCGATGCAAACCGGGGTCGCCATCGCGCGCGGAGCGCTCGTACTGATGCGGATGGTCGTGTTCGGGCTCACCCTCGGGATCACGCTCATCAGCTTCCAGGCCTACCGGAAACGGCCCTCCGAACGCCTCCAGTACGCCTTCGTCGGCTTTGCCTTTATCAGCATGGGCGTCGCCATCACCAGCGTCATCACCCAGCTCTCGACCGGCCAGACCGGGGCCCTCGCCGACGTGTTCTTCCAGATGGCCGAGACGATTCCCTTTATCATCGGCTTTGCCATGTTGTACGTCTCGCTGTACCGGTAGGAGATGTGACATAGCATAGTTATATATCAGTTGACAGCAACGTCTCAGTAGATGCTGTCCGCCGCCGGGACAGTATCGGAGAGAGGGTATGCCAGAGTGCCAGAACTGTGGGTCCTTCGTAACGAAGGACTACGTCCGTGTGTTCACGCCGTCCGACACTGATGACCCCCGGGTCTGTCCCGCCTGTGAGGATATGATCCGGGACGGGGCGGAGATTCGAGAAGCACGCTCACCACGGCAACCGTAGCATCGTCACACGACTACGCTGTCGCTCGGTCCCCCGCACTCGCCGGTGCGGGTGGGCCGCAACCGACCGACCGTCGACAGTGTTTCCGCCGTTTTTCCAAAGCACGTTGTTTATTGGGCCGGACCCCTAGTATATGTGCAATGACTGATTCGACCACCGAGGTAGTCCGCCTGTTCGGTGGGCCGGGGAGCGGGAAGACGACTGCCCTGCTGGACCGAGTCGAGGAGCTGCTCGAAGACGAGACCGTCGACTTTCGCGACGTACTGGTGGTCTCGTACACGCGTGCGGCGGCCGCCGAGATACGCGAACGGCTGGCCGAGCGCCTCGACGTGACCCCCCGGGCGCTGCAGGGGAACGTCTGTACGATGCACGCCAAGGCGTACGAACTGCTCAATCTCTCGCGGGGCGACGTGGTCGGCGAGAGCGACAAAGAGGACTTTTGCGACCAGTTCGGCATCGAGTTCGAGGACGAGTACGAGGGGTCACGCCGGCGGTCGGCCCGCTCGACCACGCTCGGCAACAAGATTATCGCGACGAGCCAGTGGCTCCAGCGCACCCGCCGTGACGTCGCTGACTGGTACGACGTCCCGTTCAAGTGGGACGACGAGGAGGTCCGGCTCCCCCCCGAAATCGACGACAACGCCCAGACCGGCAACAAGTACACGCCGACGTGGCCGACCGACGACGACCGCGTCGACGTCCCCGCCGCCATCCGGGGCTGGCGGACCTACAAGGGCGACAACGACCTCACCGGCTTTGCCGACATGCTCGAACGGGTCGCCCAGCGCTCCCTGCTCCCGAACGTCGACTACCTCATCATCGACGAGTTCCAGGACATCACGACGCTGCAGTACGACGTCTACGAGGAGTGGAAACCCCACATGAAGCGGGTGCTCATCGCCGGCGACGACGACCAGGTCGTCTACGCCTGGCAGGGCGCCGACCCCGACCTCCTGCTCGAAGAAGACGTCACGACCGACGAAATTCTCCCCAACTCCTACCGGTTGCCCTCGCGCATTCTCAACGTCGTCAATCGCGAGGTCCGCCACATCGAGAAGCGCCAGGAGAAAGACCTTAACCCTCGCAAGGAGGGCGGCCGCGTCGAGGCGGTCCAGAACCCCTCGATGTTCGACCTGGCACGGAACGTCATCGGCACCGTCGACCAGGCTGACGAGACTGTGATGGTCCTCTTTCGGGCCCGCTACCAGATGTTCCAGTTCATCGATGAGTTCATCGACGAGGGGATACCGTTCTCGTGTCTGACCGACCAGCGGATGTGGACCGACCGCCTCAGCCAGTACGTCGCTGCCGTCGAGGCCGTAGAGAACGACGAGCCCCTCTCCGTGCTGGAGGCCCGCCGCCTCGCCGATATGCTCGCCGATTCGGCCTTCGGCACCGGCGAGCGCGACGACTTCTTCGACGCGCTCGAAGACATCGAGGAAGAGAGCGAGGCCGACGACATCGCCGAAATCGATATCGAGCCCGACGTCGTCACCGACCACGTCCCCTTCGTCCCCGACCCCGCCTCCGCCAGCGACATGCTCCGGAAGGTCACCAACTTCCAGGAGCGAACCGTCGGCGCCTACTTCGCGGGTGACTACCAGGGGATGGACCCCAACCGCGTCCGTCTGGGCACCATCCACTCCGCGAAGGGTCGCGAGGCCGACCACGTCTTCGTCGCCACCGACCTCACCGAGAAGGTCGTAGAGCAGATGGCCGCCACGGTCGAACAGCGCGGTATCGAGGTCCCCGACGTCGAGGAGTTCACCAAACACACGAGCCCCGTGCCCACGCTGACCGACAACGAGCGCCGGGTCTTCTACGTGGGGATGTCCCGCGCCCGCGAACGCCTCGTCCTCATGGAGAACCTCGTCGACGGCGCGCCGACCCTGCCCATCGACGTGTTGCTGGAGAACGCGCCCTCCGAGCGCTCTATCGAGGAACTGTTAGACGAGGCCGGCGAAGCCGTCGTCGCCGACTAATTACTCACCTTCTGTCCGCTCGGCGTCGGACGTCTCGGTCTCGACCACTTTCCCCACCGTCTCCTCTGCGACCATCCCCGGCACGTCCGTCGGCGTCGTGAGATACTGCTCGACGAGGACGAGCCCGACCGCGATGCCGACGTACAGCGCGCCTGCGAGTAGTTCCCCGCGAATCAGGTGCTCAGCGCCAAAGAGCGCTATCGGGATGGCCAGAACGAGTGTGGCCGCGAGTCCGATCGTCTCCAGGATTCCCCGTGCCATGACTAGGTGCTTGCGACGACGGGAGAAAAGGTCAGCGTCACGTAGCGACCAGTGTTCCTGACAGCACGGACTCCACTGACAGCCCCGCTAGCAGTTGCTGGTGAATGGATAGCCGCGACTTAGAGTAGCCAGAAAGCCCCGAGCGTGCCGGGGCTTTCTGGCTGTTCTGAATCTCAGCGGCTCCGACACTGAGGGATGCTAGCGGGGCTTTCTGGCTGTTCACAGTTTCAGTAGCCCAATCACTAGAGACCGTTGCTAGCGGGCCATACGTTCTTATCCTCAGACACAGAACGACGAATTATGCTAGTCGGTATCGTCTCGGACACGCACGACAACGGCGAACAGGTCGACGCGGCGGTCACAACGTTCGAAGAGTTGGGCGTCGAGACGGTCGTCCACTGTGGCGATTTCGTCGCCCCGTTCTCGGTGACGCCGTTCGACGGCGACTGGGACTTTTACGCAGTGCGGGGCAACAACGACGGCGAGTGGGTCGTCGAAGCCACCGTCGACGACTTTGGCACCTACATGGGCGAGATGGGCGAACTCACGCTGGATGGCCAGGAAATCGCGGTGTATCACGGCACCAGCGGGGCCATCGTCGACGCCCTGGTCGAGTGTGGCACCTACGACTACGTCTTCCACGGCCACTCCCACGAGGCGGGGACCGAGGAGTACGAGGGGACGGTACGGGTCAATCCCGGCGGGATTGCGATTCCGCCGGCGCCGGGCGCGTTCTCTGTCGCAACGCTGGACACCGAGAGCGGCGAACTAGAGTTTCACGAACTGGGGTAAGGGTGCCCCTGGCTCGCCGGCCGAGCCGTCTCAGTTCCTGAAACCAGACGAACCACTTAGTGTGCGACGCTGGTTGGTGTGGCCAGATGCGGCTCCCTCCTTCGACGCGTGCCGCCACGCCCGTCGTCTCGAACCTCCTCTTCGTCGCTATCGTCGTGGTACTCGCGGCGGTCGTCTCGGTGTTCGCGCTCGGCGTCGCCGAAGATACTCGGGACCCGGGCCCGGCGGTATCCGAGTCGAGCGGCGAGTTCGCCGGCGATAGGGCCGGGTCTGACGACCAGATTGTCCGCATTACCCACGTCGCGGGCGACTCCATCCCGGTGTCGGAACTCGAAATCGCCGTCCGGGCCTGTAGCAAGACGAGCCGTCTCGTCAATCTCCCCGCGACCCGAAACACGCCGACATTCATACCGTTCGCCGACAGCAATCTCCGGGGCGAACTCATCAGTCAGGGACAGCCGGGACAGGCGTGGGATGCTGGGGCACTCCACGAGGACACGGGCGATACGTTTACTGCGGGTTCGTCGTTCGAATTCCGTATCAAAAACGACGAAGACGAGGGTGGCTGTCGACTGGACTCTGGCGACGAGGTGACCGTTCGCGTGATTCACACGCCGACAAACTCTATCGTCATCAAACAGGAACTGACGGCAACGTAGCTAGTTACGAGATGCGGTGATTCGTCGCTCAAACGTCCGGTTCGACGACTCGGTCTTCGCCCTCGAAGTGCGCGGAGTTGTCCTGCGGGCGGTAGTTGAGGGCCTCTTTGGCGCGCTCGATGGAGTAGTACTTCCGGTCGTTGTCCGAAATCCCGTAGACGGTCTCGTACTCGTAGTCGGCCTCCAGGGCACACTGGTGGATGTGGGCGCAGTCGGGGTAGGAGAGCCACATCGCCTGGCCGCGCTCGTAGTCGATGGGCGGGTGGCCCCGGGTCAGATTGCCGATGCGGATGTTACACACCTTGATGCCGTACGTGTCGTGGTAGTACCGGCCCAGCACCTCGCCGGTGGCCTTCGAGACGCCATAGAGGTTCCCGGGGCGGGGAAACTCCGTCCCGTCGAGGCGGAAGTCGTCCTCGGGGCGGTACATATCCGGCGTGCGGTCCGGTGTCTCGAAGGAGCCGACGGCGTGGTTCGAGGAGGCGAAGACGAACTTCTCGACGCCCTCCTCGACGGCGGCCTCGTAGAGCTTCTGGGTCCCGTCGATGTTGTTCGACAGCACCGAGTCCCACGGCGCCTCCGGGCGGGGGTCGCCCGCGAGGTGGATGACCGCGCCGACGCCCTCGACGGCCTCTCTGACGTCGTCGGGGTTGTCGACGTCGCCGATGAGGTACTCGTGGTTGGGCTGCTCTGCGGGCGGATTGTGGAACATCAGCTTCCAGTAATAATCCTCTTCGAGGCCTTCGAGGATGGCCTCCCCGACCGCGCCGCCCGCACCTGTGAGTAGAACCGGGTCGTCCATTCGTATAGGGTGGATAGTCATGACACAATAGGTAGCTTGCGGTTCGGCTATGTTCCGGTGTGCCGGCGACCCGTCCGGGCGGGGCCGAGAACACGACCTTCTTGGGCCGGCCCCACTCACTGTACCGGTATGGACCCCACGGCCCCGCAGGTCGCCTGCTTCGAGGCGGGTATCAAGTTCGGCTCGCTCTACCACCAGTTCGCCGGGACGCCGGTGAGCCCCGACAGCGCCGACTCGCTGGCCAGGGCGATGGCGGAGGCCATCGAGAACCAGCCACACTGCGAGTCAGTGACCGTCTCCGTCCGCGAGGAGCCCCTTCGGGTGGCCCTCGACGAATCGGGCGCCGACTACACCGAGTTGACCGGGCGCTTCCTTGACGTCTCGATGACCATCGACTACGAGGGCTGTGTCGTGGAGACGAGCATGGCGATGGAAGACGGGTATCCGCTGATGCAGGTCGATTCGGTTGCGAAACCGTCTCAGTAGTGCGAAAATTTTACACGCGACCGCTGTGCACTCACGATAATGTCCCTCCACGCGATCGACGATATCGGCGACGCGATAGACGCGACGAAGTCGTTCCTGTTGCCCTTCGCCGCCCGGACCTGGCTCAAGCTGGCGGTCGTCGTCTTCTTCATCGGCGGCGGTGGCGGCGGGTTCAACGGGCTCCAGAACACCGGGAACTTCGGGGGCGAGGACCAGCCCGCAGGTGACGGGGCCGGCCAGACCTTCCCCGACGGAGTGCCCTCGACGCTCGACGGGTTTCTTGCCGAGTTCGGGACGGAACTGCTCGTCATCGTCGGCCTGGCGTTCCTCCTCGTGCTGGTGTTTGGACTCCTGAGTAACTTCATGGAGTTCGTCTTCGCCCAGTCGCTCATCACCCGGGAGGTCCACGTCCGGCAGTCCCTCCGAGAGAACGTCGGCAACGGCCTGCGTCTGTTCGTGTTCCGACTGGTCGTCTCCCTGGTATCGCTCACCCTCGTCGTCGGCCTCCTGTTTGCCATCTTCGCCACCGCCTTCAGCGGGAGTCTCGACAACGTCACTGCTGGGGCAGTGCTGGGGCTGCTTCCGCTGGCTATCGTCTTCTTCCTCGTGATAGGGCTTTTCCAGGGGCTGCTCACGGGCTTTACCAACGTTTTCGTCGTTCCGATGATGCTCACGAGCGAACGCGGTTTGCTCGGGAGCTGGAAGCGACTGCTGGGCTCGATGCGTCGCAACCTCAAGCAGTATCTCGGCTATCTCGTCTTCTCTATCGTACTGGCCATCGGCGTCGGTATTGTCGGGAGTCTTCTCGGCGTCGTCGCGATGTTGCTCCTGGCGATTCCGTTCGTCCTGATCGGCGCGGTGGCTTGGTTCGCCCTCCACGGAACGACGCTCGGGCTGGCCATACTCGGTATAACCGGGGTGCTGTTCGCCCTCCTCTTTTTGCTGGCGACCAACCTCATCCAGGTGCCCCTGCAGGCGTTCATGCGCTACTACGCGATGCTCGTGCTGGGCGACATTGACGAGGAGCTGGACCCGGTGCCCGAGGTTCGGGAGGATATCAGAGTGGACGAGCCCGATGTCGACGCGGTGCCGTCCGAAGGTGTCTGATAAGGATAGTTTCGGTTTCTGGAAAACCGGCCCACTCGTGTCGTGCGGTTTCACTTTCACTTTCAGGCGGGCTTTTAATCCCTTCCCACGTCAAGTGCTACCTATGAGTCAGACCAGTCTGGACGACGACGAGCTGTTCGGCGAGGCGGCAAACGAGATGCGCAGCGACGTCGAGGCGTCGCTCGCCGAGGCCCGCGGGGCGCTCCCGGACGGCGACGCCGTCTGGGACGTCGACGCCGACAACACACTGGGCGTGCTCAACGCGCTCAAGGGCGCGCTGGACGTCGTCGATGCCGAGGACAGCTTGCGGGACGCGAAAAAGTGGTACACGATGGGCGAACGCGCTGACGCCTTCGAGGATGCCGACGACCTGGCCGAGGAGATAGAGACCGTCGAGGACCTCATCAGCGACGTCGAAGACGCCCGCGAGCAGGTGGGTGACCTGACCTCGACCATCCCGCAGCTCCGGAGTACCCTAGAGGAGTTCGAGGACGAGAGCGCTGACGCGGACGCCGACACAGACGCGGACGCCGGAGAGGCCGAAGCGTAATTATCGCTCCGAAACGCGGTCCAGCAGCGCCAGCAGCGCCGTCGTCGCCTCGTCCAGCAGCTGCTCGCCCCGTTCTCGACTCCCCGCACCGGGGTCGCCGACGCAGCCGTTCTCGCTGAACTCGCTCGTGTCGTAGGCCAGGTTCACGCCGCTTACCCACTCGCCCCAGCTGTCGGCTCCGCCCTCGGCCGCCGCCTCGATGCGGTCATCGCGCACGAGGTCGGGGTGGGTCGCCTGCAGGAGGCTCGTCTCGACGGGTCCGCCGTGGCCCATATCCGGCGCGTCGATGGCGTCGAACCAGGTGAACGCCCACGCGTCCGCCTCGTCGTGGCGCGTGATTCGGGCACAGACCTCCCGTAGCGGGTCGACGTTGCCGCCGTGGCCGTTGACGACAATCACGCGGGTCCAGCCGTGGTGGGCCAGGCTAGCGACTGTCTCGCGCACGTAATCACGGAAGGTGTCCTCGCTGACCCACAGCGTCCCCGGGAAGTCGCGGTGTTCCTCGGCGACGCCGACCTGGATGGGCGGGGCGACGACGACTTCGTCGTCGTATTCGGTTTCGGCTGCGTCGGCCACGGCCTGTGCAGTCAGCGAGTCAGTTCCCAGCGGGGCCTGGGGGCCGTGTTGTTCGGTGCTGCCGACCGGCAACAGTGCGAGGTCGGTATCTGTGGCCTCGGTTTCGGGCCACGTGGCGTCGCTGAGGTGCATACGCCGACGTGGGCGCGGGGGCACACAAACGTAGGGGTCCCGGTCGCCCGCTCAGACGATAGAGTCCGACCGGGTCTCGAAGTAGTCGAAGACGGCACCGAGGCCGATTCCGTAGACGACGTGGGCCACCAGCGTCAGGAGAGCGTACAGCACGAGCGCCAGTCCGGTCTGGCCGGTGTAAAAGGCCAGCACGAAGCCGGTCCACATCGCCGCACCGAAGAACGCCCCGGAGACCGGACTGGACTCGCCGGGGAGGTAGGCCTTCAGCGACGCAAAGAGAAGGGGCCACGGGACCATCCCGCCGCCGAGAAAGAGCAGGAAGCCAAACAGGACCGGCGGTACGACCTCGCTCAGCCCGAGCAGTTCCATGAGGATGGCGAAGTCGGTCAACTCGAAGGCCCCGACAGACTGGGCGATGAGAAAGACGACGGTCATCATCGCCGTCCCGACCAGCCCACCGGCCGCACCCACCACGCCGTCGGCGAGAATCCCCCGGAGATTGTCGAACTCGTCGTCCTCGGTAACGGCGTCGCTGTCTGGTGATTCCTGAAACTCCGGTGGCGTGTCTGGCATGGGTTGTTATAGCGTGTCAACGGAGAAAAACGTTCGCGCACCCACTCCGGCAACGACTACTGTCACTCACTCAGGTCCGAGTGAATTTGTAGCAAATGTTGCCGGAAGAAATTTACTGTGGGTGGTCCTATCGCGTGATATGTCACAGCGGCCGACAACGACAGACGACGGCAACGACTGGATAGCCCGCCACGCCCGCTGTCGCTCAGACGACGACCGACGAGCGGTCGTCGTCGAGGACCTCGACGACGACTGGGAGCGTCGTCACGCGGAGACGCGGCGGTCCCGTCCCAGCTGAGCCGTTTGCCACCGCCATCGTTCGGACGTGTCGCGGGTATCGAATGACCGTCGGTGCAACCGCTCTCTACGCGTAGTTGCGCAGCGCTTCGACGCCGACGAGCTCGTCGCCGGTGAGCGCGCGGATGTAGGCGCCCCCGGCGATGGAGACGTGGTCGAACGAATCCTCGCTCATTCCGTACATCGTGATAGCGCGAGAAGTGTCACCGCCGCCGACGACGGAGAAACAGTCCGTCTCGGCGATGGCCTCCAGTACGGTGACGGTGCCCGTCGAGAAATTCTCGTCCTCGAAGACGCCCAGTGCGCCCTTCACGAAGACGGCGTCCGATTCCCGGGCCAGGTCGGCGTACTCCTCGGCGGTGTCGGTGCCGATGTCCATGATGCCCAGGCCCTTCTCGTCTATGTCATCGACGTCGACCTCGACGCGCTCGTCGTCCTCGCCGTAGGCCACGTCGTGTGCGACCGTGATCTGGTCGCCGCGCTCTTCGAGAATCTCCTCGATTATCTCCTGGTTGTTCTCCCACTGGGTGGTAAAGAGGTCCATGTCGCCGACGTCGTAGCCGATGGGATACCCCTGGGCCCGCAGGAACAGCTGGCCGGCGATACCGCCCAGGACGAAGTCGTCTATCTTGTCGCCGATGTGGTCGATGACGCCGATGACGTCGGTGGCTTTCGTCCCGCCCATGGCCATGGTGACCTGGCCGTCGAACTCCTTCTCGGCGATGGCGGTGTTTGCCTCGTACTCGGTCTCCATCACGCGGCCGGCGTAGGCGTCCATCACGACCGGGAAGCCCACGAGCGAAGCGTGGGAGCGATGGGCCGCCGAGTAGGCGTCGTTGATGTAGGCGTCGAACTCCGGGGCCAGCGCCTGGACGAACTCAGTCTCGGCCTTGACCTCGGGCTCCTCTTCGGGGAGCTCGCCGTCGGCCATCCGTGTGTTCTCGAGCACGAGCACGTCGCCGCCCTCGAGGTCGTCGATGGCGTCTACGGCCTCGTCGCCGAAGGTGTCCGCGACGTGGTCGACGTCGGAATCGATGTGGTCCGAGAGAATCTCGGCGTGCTGGTCGAGTGAGACGAAGTCGTCGTCGCCCGGGCGGCCCTGGTGGGCCATGACGGCGACGGCGAAGTCGCGGTCGACGAGTTCGCTGATGGTGGTGGCGTGGCGACCGAAACGCCGGTTGTCCTGTACCTCCCCGTCCTCGACCGGCGAGTTGAGGTCGAGGCGGATGAGGACGCGCTGTCCGTCGTCGAGGTCGTCGAGCGTCTGGAACGTCATACCCGAAAACTCTCCCGCCGACCGTTTAACCGTTTCCGAGTGTGACTATTTGGTACGAAAAAACACGACAGTTGCAACTCAACGCCGCGAAAAATAACAGAAGTCGGACCGCGTTACGCCTCGGTGATGTACCCGGCGACGTCGAGCATGCGGTTCGAGAAGCCGTACTCGTTGTCGTACCAGGTCAGGATCTTCGTCAGGCCGTTGACGTTGTTCGTCTGGCCGAGGTCGACCTGCGTGGAGTAGGGGTCACCCAGGATGTCAGTCGAGACGAGTTCGTCGTTCGTGACACCCAGGACGCCCTCGAGCTCGCCGGTGGCGGCGTCCTCGAAGGCGGCGTTGACGTCTTCCTCGGTCACGTCGTCCTCGAGGTCGACGACCAGCTCGGTGATGGAGCCGTTCGGGACCGGGACGCGGATGGCCATCCCGTCGAGCTTGCCCTCGAGCTGTGGGAGGACCTCGGTGGTCGCCTGTGCGGCGCCCGTCGAGGTCGGGATGATGTTTTCCGCGGCGGCGCGGCGCCGGCGGGGCTTGCTGTTGGGGCCGTCGATGAGGTTCTGCGAGCCCGTGTAAGCGTGGACGGTCGTCAGCTGGCCGGACACGATGCCGAACTCGTCGTCGAGCACCTTCGCGACCGGCGTGATGGAGTTCGTCGTACAGGAGGCGTTCGAGACGACGTCTTCGCCGTCGTACTCGTCCTGGTTGACGCCGTAGACGATCTGCTTGACCTCTTTCTCGCCCTTGGGCGGCGCGGAGATGAGCACCTTGTCGGCGCCCGCCTCGAGGTGCTGGGCCGCGTCGTCGTACGTGCGGAAGATGCCGGTACACTCGAAGGCGACGTCGACGTCGAGGTCGTCCCAGGGGAGCTGGGTCGGGTCTGTCTCGTGGAAGACGCCCGCCTCGAAGTCGGTTCCCTCGACGGTCAGAACGCCGTCGTCGACACTTGCACCGGGCAGCTCGCCCATGACGGTGTCGTACTTGGCGAAGTACTCGACTTCCTCGTCGTCGATGACGTCGTTGATACCGACGATCTCGACGTTGTCGTTGTCCAGCGAGGCACGCATTACGTTGCGACCGATACGGCCGAAGCCGTTCAGACCGACGCGAACTGGGTCACTCATTCCTCTAGACAAGCGCTGACCCCGAGTAAAGGGTTTTCGAAGTTAGTTCGGGATACCAGCCGTTCTGTCTATCGATGCGGTGGTTTGTCACGGCTTTGGCCCAGTCGCTGGACAGTTCTGGCATCCGGCTCACAATCTGGGGCCGTCAGAAGGCTTTTGGGACCGTCGCACATACCACTCGCTACTGATGAGACGGGACGATAACGACGACCCCTTCGACGAGTTCTTCCGGGAGATAGAGCGGATGATGGACGAGATGATGGGCTCGGAAGGGGACGTCCACATCGACCGCGACGGCGCCGCCGACGGCGGTGACCTCCACGTCGATGTCCACGAGACGAGCGACGAAGTCCGCGTCGTCGCCGACATTCCCGGCGTCGAGAAAGACGGTATCGACCTGAAATGCGACGGGAGCGTCCTCACCATCGACGCCGGGACACACCACCGCGAGTACCACGAACGTCTCACCCTCCCCAGCCGCGTCGACGAACACTCCGCCTCGGCGACCTACAACAACGGTGTCCTCGAGGTCACCTTCGACCGCGAAGAGGACTCGGCCGACATCGAACTGTAGCCCCGTCTCCGCGCTTTCGCAGTCCGTTTTATCGTTCCGCCGTCTCCCGAATCAGCGCCGCCAGTCGGTCCCAGAACCCATCCTCGTACTTCGTCGCGCTGTCGATGGTCGGTCGGGCGTTGGTCTCGTTGACCACCGCTCGGTCGCCGCTCACGAGCAGGTCCACGCCCAGGTAGTCGATGTCGAGGACCTCGGCGGTCCGTTCGGCAAGCCGCCGGAGTTCGTCCGGGAGTTCGACCCCTTCGGCCACCGCACCGCGGTGGACGTTGTGTTTCCAGCGGCCCCGCTCGCGTTCGTCCTCCGGCAGTCTGCGCTCGACCGCGCCGACGTAGTCGCCGTCGACGACCATCGCCCGGTAGTCGGTCGCGTCGGGGAGGTACTCCTGGACCAGGAACGACTGGTCGCCGGTCGCCCGGTAGTCGTGGACCAGGTCAAGATAGTCCGCGATACCCAGGAAGGAATCGAGGTCGTGCGCGGTCGTCACGCCGACCCCGCGGGTCGTCGAATTTGGCTTGACGACCACTGGCGGCTCCACTCGCTCGAAGGCCGCCACCAGCGCCGACTCGTCGGCCGGGTTCGACACCACGACCGACTCGGGGACCGGCACGTCGGCCCGGCCCAGACGCGTCAACACGTCGGCCTTGTTGCGCGAGCGGAGGATGGCCTCGCGGTCGTTGACCCAGGGCACGTCCAGAAACGCGTCAGCGACGGCCCCCTCCATGATTCGCGAGGGGTAGACGAAGCCCACGTCGTACGCCTCGAAGGGATTCTCCGTGAGTGGCATCGCCCGCTCGCTGGTGGCGACGTGACCGACCTCGATGCCCCGGTCAGCCAGGGGCTCGCCCATCCGCTCGAAGGTCTCGCTGTTCGTGGCGACCGCGAGGCGTAGCATTCGCTCTCTCTTGGACCCGTCACCGCATCAAAGGCTGTGGTCGCGCGCTCCTACTCGTCGTCGTCACCGCGCCTCGCCGCCAGCACCCACAGGACGATGACGAGCCCCTCCAGGCGCGCGACGGTGTACACCCACGACCGCAGTTCCACGTCCGACTCCGTCGTCGCCAGATTCATCCAGAAGTCGACGACTTTCCGCGGCGCGAGCAATTCGGCCAGCCCCAGCGCGAGCAGCAGTAATCTGAGTGCCATACTGTTGCTACGTTCTGCTAGCTGAATACTATTTCTCCAAGGCGGCCTCAGACGATGTGTTCGGTCCGTCCAGTATTCTCCTACGAGCCCTCCCCTGTCCGTGCTCTTGCTACCGCGACACTCACGACCGCTCGAAAGCCCTCACCCGCTCGCGCCCGCTGGGCGACATATCTCGCTCGCGGCGCTCGCTCGACAGGGGTCGCCCAGCGACCCCGAGCGCGTTCGCCCTTTCAGTCCACCAGGCCCGCAGGTGCCAGCGCGACGGAGCGCGCTCACGTATCGGCCCCCAGTCCTCCACGGTTCACTTTGTTCCACGGGTCACTTCGTTCCCCGTTCCACATCGAGGGCCGTGCTACGCACGCCCCTCGCTACGTTCACCGTTCCGTTACGAGGAATCTCGCTGCGCTCGATTCCTCGCTCTCCCCGGTCGCTCGCGGACGCGAGCGACACGCGTCCTGCGTACTGGTGGCGGTTGCTGTGGCCGGGACGCGCGTTTCATTGCGCGTCGACGGGGAAGGGCAGGCCTGCTGTTAAAAAAGACAAGTCAGTGAGCAAGAAGCATCCGGCGGCATCGCCGCCGGTTCTACCGCGGCGCGCGGACTGCCGCGCACCGCAGGTGCGCGAAGGGAGTAGCGAGGGACCGAAGGTCCCTCGGACCGTGTGAACGGGCGCTTCGCGCCCGTGAACAGACACGACGCGATTTTTCTGCGCGTTTTTGCCCGAACGAGCGCCGCTTCGCGGCGCTCGTGACGGTGCAAAAAGAGCTAGGAGATAAGCAGCTCTTCGCCCTTCTCGACCTTGACGCGGCAGGACGGCGTAATCTTGTTGTAGGCACGGCGGAACGCTTCCTTGACGTGCTCGGCGTCCTCGACGTTGCAGTAGGCGGTAAACAGCTGCTCGCCGGCGTTCATCCGGGCGGCGGTACCGACAATCTTCCCGAAGGCGGCCCGCATCCCGTCGGAGACACGGTCGGCGCCGGCGCCGGTTGCCTGCTTGTTCTCTCGCAGGACTTGGTGGGGGAACTTCCGCAGGGTCATGCGGTAGTCGCCCTCCTCACCGATGGTCTTGATGAGGTGGCGGTTCGCGGAGAGGCGCGAGGCCTCCAGCGAGCCGTGTCGGAGCTGGACCTCTTCCTCGACAATGAGGCTGATCTGGACGGGGTACTCGCCCTTGTCTTTGGTCTTGCGACCCATCTCGTGCTGTGCAATCTTCGAACCGGGGATGCCCGTGATGTACTCGCGCCGGGTGTAGGACGGCTTGTCGATGTCCCGGTACATCGAGGCAGGTTTGTCGGACATAGGTACTCTTGGTGGAGACGTGGCCGAGCGCCCCAATAAGGGCTTCGAAGGGCCCGCGTGCGGGTGAGTCGGTGTGGCACACGCCGTGTCGACCCCGCCGAGCGGCCGCGAACGGCCCGGTGACACGCGTGTAACCGCGCTGGGGTGTTTATACCGGTCGGGCGCCAACGAATCGTACCATGAATATGCTCGTCGACGGTGAGTGGCGGACAGACGCGTATCAGAGTACGAACGAAGACGGGGAGTTCGACCGACAGGAGACCAGCTTCAGAAATCGCATCCAGGACGACCCGGACGCACGCTTCCAGCCCGAAGCGGGTCGGTACCACCTGTACGTCTCGCTGGCCTGTCCGTGGGCCCACCGAACGCTGCTCGTGCGGGCGCTGAAGGGGCTCGAAGACGCCATCAGCGTCGATATCGTCGACCCCTACCGGGCGGACGACGGCTGGCAGTTCACGCCCGAGAAGGACGGCTGCACAGCGGATTCCCTCTATGGCTCGGAGTACCTCCGTGAGCTCTACGTCGAGGCCGACCCCGACATGACCGGCCGCGTCACCGTCCCCGTCCTGTGGGATAAACAGGAAGAGACCATTGTCAACAACGAGTCCAAGGAGATTCTCCGAATGCTCGACACCGAGTTCGATTCGGGGGCAGACAACGACGTGAACCTCTACCCCGGGGGCTACCGGGAGGACGTCGACCGCATCATCGAGGATATCTACGAGCCCATCAACAACGGCGTCTATCGCGCTGGCTTTGCAGACACGCAAAACGCCTACGACAACGCTGTTTCCGAACTCTTCGACGCGCTCGACCACTGGGACGAGGTGCTAGCAGACCAGCGCTACCTCGCCGGTGACCGGCTGACCGAGGCGGACATCTGTCTGTTCACCACCCTGGTCCGCTTCGACGAGGTGTACCACACCCACTTCCAGTGCAATCATATGCTCATCCGGGAGTACGACAACCTCTGGCCGTATCTGCGCGACCTCTACCAGACGCCAGGCGTGGCCGAGACGGTGAACATGGACCACATCAAGGAGCACTACTACACCACGCACCCGGACGTGAGCCCGAAGGGGTTCGTTCCTATCGGTCCCGACCTCGACTTCGAGGCGCCTCACGACCGCGACGGGCTCCCTGGAGAACTGCCCGAAGACCTGCTGGCGACGGCCAGGTAACGCCGCCGCTCAGCGTCCCAGTTTCTCTGTGACCCGTTCCCTGTCGGCCGGTTCGTTGACGGTGTGACACCGTCCGTCGAGTTCGACCGTCTCGGCGCGGTGGCCGCGCTGCCGGAGGTCGTCCACGGCGGCGGTGCGCTCGTCCTCGCCGCGGTGTCGGTCTCGCGGTAGCTGTCGCCGTAGCGGTCGACGATATCGTCGCCGCGGTAGCCGACCACGACGAGTTGGGAAACGCCGACCGACAGCAGGGCGTCGAAGCCATGGGAGAGCAGCGGCTGACCGGCGACTGTGACGAGGGCCTTCGACTGCTCGTCGGTCAGCGGTCCCCTTCTGGTCCATTCGCCGGCCGCCAGGACGACACCGTTCATAGTGGGCCGCGGTCCCCCGTCGTGAAAACCCTTGGCCGGGTAGCTTTTTGCGCCCGCGTCACGCATATCCGACGATGGTCGAGGACCGCTACGTGGGGGTCGCATACCGTGACGGGTCGTGGCTGGCAGTGACGTTCTCCGGGGACGGCTACGAGGAGACGGCCGTCTTCGACGGTATCGGCGACTGCTGGGCGGCCTACGAGGAGGCGGCCCGGCTGATTCTGGTCGACGTCCCCATCGGGCTCGTCGAGTCGGGCGACCCAGTCCGGCGGTGTGACGCGCTCGCCCGCGAGCTGCTGGGCCCGCGCAGCACGGCCGTCGTCGACCCGCCGGTCCGGGAGGCGACCCGGAAGCGGCGCTACTCGACGGCGAACCGGGTCCACGAGCGCAAGGCCGGCGCGGCGCTCTCGGAGGCGGCCTTCGAGCGCAGCGACGCTATCGCGATGTGTGACGAGCTGCTACAGGAGGTGCCCGAGGCCGCCGCAGTTATCCGCAGCGCACACTCCGAACTCTGCTTTCGGGCCTTCGCGGGTGAGCCGCTGGCCGAGGACGCGACGACCGCCGCGGGCTACGCCGAGCGGATGCGAACGCTCGCCCAGCAGGACCGCGACGCGCCGCCGGTCGTCCAGAAGGTGGCCGAGGCGACAACTGGTCACAGCGTGCCCGTGGCTGCGGCGCTCGACGCTGTCGTGCTCGCGTATACGGCCGCCCCTGGTGGTGGGGAGCTACGGACGCTCCCCGCCGAGGTGCCGACCGACGCCAGCGGGCTCCCGATGGAACTGGTCTACCGGGCGGTCGCGCCGCTGGTCAGGTGAGGAGTACGACCGTGGTGACGGAACCGTCACCCGGGTGTGAATATGCGGAACTGCAGACAGTCTTACAGTCGCTCGAGGTTGGTCGCGCGCGGACCCTTATCCGCCTGCTCGATGTCGAACTCGACTTCCTGCCCCTCTTCGAGGTCAGGGCCGCCGACATCTTCCATGTGGAAGAAGACGTCCTCGTCTTCCTCGTCGGTGTCGATGAAGCCGTAGCCGCCGGTGTCGTTGAAGAAGTCGACCTTACCTTTCGCCATCGTTAGAGACGCTCCAGGTTGGTCGCTCGCGGACCCTTGTCCGCCTGCTCGATGTCGAATTCGACTTCCTGCCCCTCTTCGAGGTCTGGACCGCCGACGTCTTCCATGTGGAAGAAGACGTCCTCGTCCGCGTCCTCAGTATCGATGAAGCCGTAGCCACCAGTGTCGTTGAAGAAGTCGACCTTACCTTTCGCCATCGTTAGAGACGCTCCAGGTTGGTCGCTCGCGGGCCCTTGTCGGCCTGCTCGATATCGAACTCGACTTCCTGCCCTTCTTCGAGGTCGGGGCCGCCGACGTCTTCCATGTGGAAGAAGACGTCCTCGTCCGCGTCCTCAGTGTCGATAAAGCCGTAGCCGCCGGTGTCGTTGAAGAAATCGACTTTGCCTTTCGCCATCGTTAGAGTCGCTCCACGTTGTTGGCTCGCGGACCCTTGTCCGCCTGCTCGATGTCGAATTCGAGCTCCTGTCCTTCCTCGAGGTCCGGGCCGCCGATGTCTTCCATGTGGAAGAAGACGTCCTCGTCCGCGTCCTCAGTATCGATGAAACCGTAACCGCCAGTGTCGTTGAAGAAATCAACCGTTCCTTTCGCCATTGCAACCAAAGAGAGTCCGGGCCGACGGATAACAGTGTCGGTACGGTTCGTTCCGCGAACGACGGGAAACCGCCGTACTGCGGCCCGTTATGGGTTGCTGCTAGTTCACACACCACCCGGTTTCGGGTGGTGGCCAACAAATACTCAGGTCCCGACTCCCGACATCGCCTGTGAACCGACGAACGTTTGTCACGGCCGCGACGCTCGGGGTCGCATCGATAGCCGGCTGTTCCGCGCTCCCCGGCGGGGACGACGGGAACGACGATGACTCATCGGCGGACCTCGGGAACCAGTCGACCGATGCCACCGACGTGACCCAGACGCTCCGAATCCCCGTCTCGGAGGAGACGGCGGGCCAGACACTCCAGTCCGTCTCGGCCACGTACCCGCGGGACCGCTTTGTCGTCGACAGTGCCAGCCACGACGCCATCACTGTCGGTGTCGACAGTAGCGGCGACGGCTCGCTGGACGAGGAGTTCGACAGCGGCGTCATCAGCGGGAGCAACAACAACGACTACTCGTTTACCATCACGCTCGATACGTCCTACGAGCTGCAGAGCGGCGATATTGTCATGCTGGACTACCCCGCCATCGACAACCCGTCAGAGGCCGGTGAGTACGACATAACTGTCAGTCTCAACGAAGGGCCCGAGCGCACGGTCACCGTCCAGATCGAGTAGCTGCGTTGCTCTCACTCGTCGTGGTGACCCCACTGACCAACACGGTCGCAACTGTGGTCGTTCGTACCCAGCGGTCGCGGTATTCTTGTAGTTCGCACCCGACGGACGCGGTATGTTGCGCCGACTGCGCGAGAACGGCCCCGTCGTACTCGTCCCGCTGGCCTGGACCTTCGCGACCGCAGCCCACCTGGACCTGCTTGCGCTCCGGACCGTCCTCATCGCCCATCTGGTGATGGACGCCATCATCGCGGCCTTTACCGTCCTCTCCTGGCGGGAGATGACGGAGGGCGTCCTGCTGGTGTGGCGCCGCGTCCTGGTGGTCGGACTCGGTGTCACGCTCGTCGGGACGGCCGCGCTGCTTGCCGAGCCGCCCGTCGGGCCCTTGCTTTCGGCCACCGTCGTCGGGTGGATGCTCGTCCCCGCGGCCGGGCTCGTCGCGACCGGCCAGCGCATCGACCGCCGTCCGCGAGCCTACACGCTCGGCGGCGCGCTGAGCGCCGTCGGCGCCGTCAGCTACGTTGGCGGGCTCTTCGGGGCGGTCTCCGCACTCGTCATCGCGGGGTTGACCATGGCGAACGTCGGCCAGACTGCCGGGATCGTCGCCGCCGTCTACGACTACTAGCCGTGCGGTTCAGAACGAGGCCAGACCCTGCTTGAACTTCCGGATGATGTCTTTCTGCTGGAGGTAGCTCGCGGCCGCGAGCATCGTCGGCGCCCAGAGCCCAACGAAGATGCCGGTCTGTTTCTCGCCTCTGATGTAGAAGTTGTACCAGGCAAACAGTACCGAGGCAACCGCGGCGGCCGCGACGGGGTCGCCCGCCGACATCGGTGTCCGCTCGGCCACCTCGTCGACCTTCTCCTTCGCGTTCGAGTCGTCTTGTTGTAACACTGACATTGCGTTCGCACAAGGCGGGGCGGTCGCCTCGCCGTGGTGCTTGCACGTGCAGGTGGGTTTAATGTGCCCGACGTCCGCGCTCGTTCAGATTGGTGTCCCCTGTGGCGATACGGCGACCACGACCCGGCCAGGCCAGCTCCGGCTCCCGCGGCGGCGCGCTCGCCTGCCACCCCATGCCGGCTTCGACGGTAACGTCCGGTTTCGAGGAGAAACCACCACCATCTGGCCGTTGTGGCCCCGTTACCGACGGGCGATACCGGGCCGGTCGACGATACGGTCGCCTTTCTCTCAGTCGCGTGTCAGTAACAAAGTCGGCGCTCGTACGAACTCGGTTCGATGATGGACGATACGACACGCAGACGGGTTATCCAGGGTGCGGGAGTCATCGGTATCACAGGCGTCGTCGGCGGCGTCGTCGCCGGACAGGAGTCCCCGACGCCGACTGAGGGTGAGACGGCGCTGCGGGTCACCCACGCGTCGCCGGACGCGCCGGCCGTGAACGTCACCCTCGACGACCAGACCGTCGTCGAGAATCTCGAATTCGGCAACGTCGCCGACTACCAGACGGTAGAGCCAGGGACCTACCAGCTCCAGATCGTCCCGGCCGAGGACGGCGGCGGATTCCTCGGTGGGGTACTGGGGGACCTCTTCGGCTCGAACGAGCAGGGCGAGACGGTGCTGTACGACCAGGAAGTGACTGTCGAGGCGGGGGCGACCTACACCGCCGTCGCCTACGGCGAAGCCGGACAGGGGGCCGCCGAGACCCCGACTGCCGGCACCCCGACACCCAACGAGACCGCGACACCCGACGGCGGTGCAACGCCGACCGAGACCGAAACACCCGACGGCGGTGCAACGCCGACGGTCGAAACGCTCCAGGCTGGCGGCGGCCAGGCCGGCCCGCTCGTTCAGGACCTCGGCTTCGGAGAGAGCGCCAGCGCGACCGTCCCGGCGGGCGACTATCGGCTCATGGTCCGGCCGGCCGACGACGGGGACATGACCCCGACGCCCGGCGAGGAGACGACACCGACGCCGGACGGCGCGACCACCCCTGCTGAAGCTGGCACACCCGAATCGGGGACCGAATTCCAGGTCACCATCCTCGAAGACGACCTCTCCAGCCCGCCCGAGGGAGAGTCGCGCGCCCGCGTCTTCCACGCGGTGCCGGACGTCGGGCCGGTCAACGTCATCGCCACACCACAGGACGGCCAGGGTCAAGGTCAGGGTCAGGGCCAGGGCGGCCAGGGTCAGGGACAGGGCGGCGGCCCGGGACAGGGTCAAGGTCAGGGCCAGGGACAGGGCGGCGGCCCGGGACAGGGTCAAGGCCAGGGTCAGGGACAGGGCGGCGGCCCGGGACAGGGCCAAGGTCAAGGTCAGGGTCCACCGCTCAGTGCGAACGTCACGCTCGAAGCGGGCACCGTCTACAGCAGCTTCGCGGTCGGTTACGTGGACCCGGACGCTGCGGCCGAGGAAACCCCGACGGACGGTGGAACGCCAGCGGACGAAGCGACACCGACGGACGGCTCACCTGTGGGCACGCCTGCCGAGGGTGACCTCCCCGGCTTCGAACTGCTCGTCGTCGAGACGGCGACGGACGGCGAGCGCGTCGAGGGCGGTGGGACCTGAACAGGGGAAGGTCGTCGCCACCACCGAATCGCAGTCCGTTTTTCGACCAGTCGGTCACCGGCCCCCGTCGAACAGCGACGGCGTCGACAGGACTGCCAGCCGCTCGACCTCGACGGTGACGGCGTCCTCGCTGCGGGCGACGGCCACGTCTCGGCCCGTGAATCGGTCCGTCGTGTCGACGACCGGACGGAGGTCGACCCTGCGGGGGTCGGCGGCGAAGTTGACGACGACGACTCGCTTCGCATCGCCCGCGTCGCGGCCGAAGACGAGCACGTCGTCGGGTGTTTCGGTCCGGTAGGCCGGGCTGACGAGGTCGGCACTCGGCCCGAGGACGGGCGAGTCGTGGTAGCACGCGACGAGGCACCGATAGAAATCGAGGTGGTCCTCGGGGAACTCTGCCCAGTTCACGAACGCCCGCTTGTACGGGTCCCGTTCGATGTCGTCGGCGCGGTCGGGGTCGTCGGCGTAGGGGAACTCGCGACGCTCGCCGTGTCTGGTAATAAGGCGCTCCTGGCCGTAGTAGAGCATCGGCACCCCGGGCAGCGTGAACGCGGCGGCGGCCGCGGCGCGTGCGACCGCCGCCGGGTCCTCGCGGTGGCCGACGGCGGCCTCGTGGGCCAGCCGGGGCTCGTCGTGGTTCTCCGTGGCGTTCAACAGGCGCGTGTAGGAGGGGAACCCGTCGCGCTCCCGGGCCCGGATCGCGTCGAGCAGGTCGCTGGGTGGCCGTTCGCCGCGGGCGACGGCGTGGGCCGTCTCGGTGAACCCGGTCGTGTCGAAGTGACAGTCGAACTCCGAGGCGGCGAAGGCGGGTGTCCGGGGAATCGCCTCGTCGAGCAGGAGGAACTCCGAATCGATCGCCCGAACGCGCTCGCGAACCTCCGCCCAGAAGCTGTGGGGCACCCCCCAGGCGATGTCACAGCGGAAGCCGTCGACGCGCTCGGCCCAGAACTCGACGGCGGCCAGCAGGTGTTCACGCAGCGCGATGTTGCCGTGATTGAGGTTGGGCTGGAGCCGCACGCCGAAGAAGCTCGTCTGGGCCGGCGCGGCGTCGTGGCGGCTCGCCTCCCGCTGGCGGTCGAACCAGTCGAAGTACTTCGAGGACGCGTCCCACGCTTCGATATCTGGGAACTGGCCGGGTTCCCCGGGGTCGTCGCCGACTTGCGCGATGGTGTCCTGGAAGAACGGGTGGGTCCAGCCGCAGTGGTTGGCGACGAGGTCGAAGCAGACGCGGATGCCGCGGTCGTGACACCGGTCGACGAACGCCTCGAACTCCTCGAGGGTGCCAAGATCCGGGGCCACGTCGAAGTAATCGGCCGTGCTGTACCCGTGTGGGCCGCCCGGCGCAGTCTCGACGGTGGGGCTCCAGGCCGGGACGATGGGCGTCAGCCACACCACGTCGACGCCCAGCTCGTCGAGGTAGCCGACGCGGTCGGAAAGCACCTCGAAGGTTGTCTCGCCCGGCTTGCCGGCGAACGAACGCGTGAATATCTCGTAGACGACGGCGTCGTCGAGCCAGTCGGGTGGTCGGTTCGGCAGCGAGACGGACCCGGACTCGGCGTCCAGCACAATCTCGTCGCGAACGCCGACGCGGTGGCCGTCGAACGGGGCCGCGTAGAGCTGTGTCGGCCCGTCGAGCGCGTCGGCGGGAATCCGTGCCGTGGTCCCATCGATCGTGATGTCGGTCGCATCGAGGCCACTCGCGTCGTGGGGGAGATAGTCGACGGTGAGGGCCGACTCGACGGCGTGGCTATCGGGCGCGAGTTCCGGGCTCGCCTCGACGACGAACGACTCGGTGGCAGCGTCGTACCGGCCGTCGAGTTCGATGCGTGGCGGGCCGCCGCCCTCCCGCCGTCCGCTGGCGCCGACCCCGTCGGCGGCTGCCGCGTCGCTCTCGTCGCCGTCGAAGACACGAACCGTCAGCTCGTGGGTCCCGTCGGGCGCGTCGAGTTCGAAGACGTAGGTCCCCGGCTCGTCGGGCTCGAACTCGGCGGTGTGTCCCTGCCCGTAGTCGTAGCGGTCGCGGTCGTCGTACGGTGTCGGCGCGTCCTTGAGGCCGGCGCTACTTCCGGCCGGGCGTGACGCGACTGACCACGTGAACGCGTCGGCGTCGTAGCTCTTCGGGTCCCGTTCGGGCGCCCCCGCTATCGTCGGCGCGAGGTTGTCCCGGTCGAACCCGTGGTCGGCGTCGACGAAGACGGGGTCGACGAGGCGCTGGCCCACCTGCATGAACCGCGGCGGGCCGGGGTGGTGACTGTCGCGTCCCATCGGCTGGTGGTATCTGGTACAGCCCCGGAAATGAGCGTTGCGGGCGGTCGCCCCTTAGGTAACGGGCGCCAGCGCGGCGAGGGCGCCCGTCGCAGGCTTACTCGTCTGCGAGCCCGACATCGTCGACGAGAAAGCGGATGTCGTTGTCGCTGCCGTCCTCCGGCGCGAACGGAATTCCGCTCGCCTCTGCGCAGTCGCCTTCGCCGACGTTCTCGGTCTCGAAGCCACCGACCAGGGTCGTCAGCTTCGCCGTCCCGGTGCCGTCGTCGATGATGACTTCGTTGTCTCCAATCGACTGGATCTCGCCCGTGATGCTCACTGTCTCGCTGTCACCCGTCGCGGCCTCCTCCGCGGTCGA
Source organism: Haloarcula rara (assembly GCF_029338235.1). Lineage (GTDB taxonomy): Archaea > Halobacteriota > Halobacteria > Halobacteriales > Haloarculaceae > Haloarcula > Haloarcula rara. Next base: position 1,205,459 of record NZ_CP119785.1, on the reverse strand, counting down.
GGACTCTTCGCTGTTTACAGCCTCGGCCAAGGCACCGATCTCGTTTTCCCCCGGCCCACAGCCGCCGAGTATGCCACTGCAGCCCGCCACCGACGCGGTAGCACCCGCCGCGCCCATGATTTTCAACGTTTTCCGTCGCTTCATTACGACACATCAATCTATACTCCGTCGAATAAAATTTTCCATTATCTAACTGATTCGGACTCGGTACCTGCGTCCGGCGTCACTCCACACGACATCAGGTCCGTCTGTCGCCCGACCAGTGACTACACTTATCCTGTGGGTGGACACAACTCGTCCGTATGAGCGACGAGTCGTCCGACCACAAACAAAGCCGTCTGTTCACCACCGAGGACGGCGACTTCGACGAAGACCGGGCGAAGGCGGACGCGCTCCCCGTCGAGGACGGCGAGGTCGTCGACACCGGCGAGCTCGCTGACCACCAGCGCTACGTCGAGGAGCGGGGCATCTACGACGAGCGCAACCGCGTCAACGACCTCACCGGTCGGGAGTGGAAGTTCGCGACCAAGTCCGTCATCCCCGAGCAGTACCCGCCCGCCCTCCAGCACGACCTGCGGAGCGAACACGGCGGCCAGAAACCCCCCAGACTCTGTCTGGCACTCATCCAGCGGTTCAGCAAGGCCGGCGACCGCGTGCTCGACCCCTTCGCCGGCGTCGGCGGGACGCTGCTCGGTGCCTCGCTGGCCGAGTACGAGGGCACCGGCCGACGGGACGCCGTCGGCTTCGAACGCAACGACCGCTGGATAGACGTCTACGAGACGGTCCTCGAACGCGAGAACGCCGACCGCGAGGCCCGCGGCGAGGGACCGCTGGCCGCCCAGGAGCTGCGCCACGGTGACTGTGCCGACCTGGTCGAAGACGTCGAGACCGACGGCGTCGATTTCCTGCTGACGGACGTCCCCTACTGGGACATGGACAAGGTCGAACAGACCCGCAACGAGGCCGCGACACGGGACAGTAAGCTTGGCGATTTCGACGACGACGACCGCCAGACGAAAGCTGACTGGCTCGAGGAGATGGAAGCGAAATTCGCACAGTTTCGCCGTGTACTCAAGCCCGACGGCTATGTCGCCGTCTTCATCGGCGATATGTACCGCGAACAGTCCTACAATATGCTCTCGGCGGCGCTGGCCGACCGCATCGAGGCCGCCGGCTACACGATGAAGGCGAATCTCGTCTGGTACGACCCCTCGAAGGACCTCCACGTCTACGGCTATCCGTTCTCCTTTGTCCCCTCGATGGTCCACCAGAACATCCTCGTCTTCCGCAACGACTGATACTGCAGGCTGTGAGTGACGGCGAGCCCGGACTCAGACGCCACCACGGGACCCGGCGCTCGCAGGCCGCCCGATTAACTCTCGAAAGCGACAGTGTCCACTGAATGCCGACACTCTCTATCGAGGACGGAACGCTCTGGTACGACGAGCACGGACGCGGGCCGCCGCTGGTCTGTATTCACGGTGGCTGGCTGAACAACCGCTCCTGGGACGAGCAGGTCGAACGATTCGCAGACGCGTATCGGGTGGTGACATTCGACCTGCGTGGGCACGGTCGGACCGGCCCGACCGGGACACGAGACTATTCGATAGACCTGTTCGTGGACGATCTCGAACGCCTCCTCGCCCACCTCGATATCCACCGCCCGATTCTGTGTGGCCTATCAGTGGGTGGCATGGTAGCACAGTCTTATCTCGACAGACATCCAGACCGGGCGCGAGGCGCCGTCGTCGGCGGGCCGCTGCAGTCGATGCCGCCCGTCGACATCCCGCCGATGCTGAAGCCCTTCCTCTCGCCGCTTCCGGCGATTACGGGCATGGCGTCGACGTTCGGGTCGACCGCGACGTTCCAGTCGTTGCTCATGTCCATCAGAACGATAACCGGCCGGCGGTGGCTGACGCTCGACCCCGCAGTCCGCTCGAAAGCGCTCGATGCGCTCGGCGACGTCTCGCCGGACGAGTACCGGAAAATATTCCGCGCGCTCTACGAGTTCGAACCGCCGACCCTGTCCCACGTCGCGACGCCGATGCTCGTCCTCTACGGGGCCCAGGAAGCGCCCATGGTCAAGCGCCAGGGCGAGCGACTCGCGACGACGGTCCCGCAGGGGCAGGTACGCGAGATACCTGACTCGGGTCATCTGATCAACCAGGACAATCCATGGGCGTTCAACGAGGCGTGTGCCGCGTTCTTCGGGACCACGGCTCCGCCGGTCGCCCACCCACAGTGATTTCCCGGGGCCGTGTGGCGATTGCTATCTGGGCAGTCTGTCGCCTCCCGGATTGTGAACTACGCCCAGAAATGCTCGCTTCGCTGCGCCTTTCTGGTCTCGTTCAAATCGCGCTCGGTTCGCACACTGGATTCTGACGGTTCGCTTCGCTCACCGGTCAGAATCACAGAAGTGCCGCCTCCCGGATTTGAACCGGGGACAGCTCGATCTTCAGTCGAGTGCTCTCCCAGTCTGAGCTAAGGCGGCGCATATCGAGCGACGACGAGGGTAGAAAAAAGGATTTCGATACCCCGCTGCCCAAGGGGAGAAAGAGGTCCGCGCTGTCGAAGGCCTCGCCACAGTCGTCACAGGTGTATCTCGTCCCGTCGTCCGTCGAGACGTGCCCTGCACAGTGGGGACACGTCGACCCGTCTATCATGTCTTGTGGTACCACCACACTGACTAAGTGCGTTTCGGCAGGTGACAGTGGGCTGGTGGATCGCTCGCGCCTGGGTCCGGGCGTCCTGCGCGAGTGTTGCGAGGTCGACCGGAGATACCTCGAAGTGAAACGGCGAGCGACGCGAGCCGTGGAACGGACTGAGTGCAGGGCTCGGGAGAGCTTTGCTCTCCCGGCGGCTCGGACGAGCGCCGCGAGTCCGAGACACAGCAGAGCTTTGCTCTGCTGGCGGATTCGAACCGGAAGAAGACGTGCTCATTCACTCCGTTCGTTGCGCGCGACTTCCAGGGTTCGAACCGCCCAGAGGACAGATTCGCCGCTCACGTATCGTTCGCGGCAGAATCTATGGGTCCGGGCGGATTCGAACCGAAGAGAGACTCGCTTCGCTCGTCTCTCAGGGTGTCGAATCCGCTTGACTATCCACTCCTCACGTCCGTTCGTCGCAGGATGGGTCCGGGCGGATTCGAACCGGAGGAAGACTCACTGCGTTCGTCTTCCAGGGTTCGAATCCTCGTCACCCAAACAGACGGCGCTGGCTCCTCACTACGTTCGTCGCAGTCGCCGTCAGAAGTGGGTCCGGGCGGATTCGAACCACCGACCTCGGCCTTGTAAAGGCCACGTCATAACCGACTAGACCACGGACCCGCACTACCGGTTTTTCCACCGGCAGGAATAACGCTTTCTCTCTGGGGCGGAACGCTTAGGCATCACCTGGCCCACGGGACACATATGGCACGTCGTGCAGTCGTCGCCCTCGTGGGGGCCATCGTTGCACTCGCTGTCGCCGTCCTCGCGCTCCAGACCGGGCTGTGGGTGGATGTCGTCGGCGTCGGTGAGTACGACCGGGGGACGGTGACAGTCACCGACGCCGACAACACGACATCGTGCAGTACGTGTACTTCAACCCCGACCGCCACGACGACAACGCCAACCGCCACGGCGCCGTGTACCGTGCCGCCGAACCGGACCGCCGTCGCGGCGTGTGACGAGTCGCGGACGCTGGGGACGGTCGACGTCCGCATTGCAGCCAACGACCGCCAGCGCTGGACCGGCCTCAGCGACACCGAATCGCTCGGCCCGAACGAGGGGATGCTGTTCGTCCATCCCGAGGAAGATGTACAGACCTACGTCATGCGGGATATGGACTTCGCGCTGGATATCATCTACATCGACGCCAACAGGACGATAACGACTATCCACCACGCGCCACCGCCGCCTGAAGGCGAGAGCTACAGCGAACGCTACTCCGGACGCGCCAAGTACGTTCTCGAAGTGAACCGCGGCTGGGCCAACCGGACCGGCGTGAGCGTCGGCGACACTGTGGAGCTGCCTGACGGCGTCGAATGAACTACGGCTGAGGCTGCTGGTCGACAAGATACTGCAAACAGCCAGAAAGCCCCTTTCGGTTCCCCCGTAGCCGGTTGGCCAGCCGGCATGGGCGGGACTGAAAGGGGCCGCGTTCTGGACGAACCCGGACGACGTCCTCGTGAGAGCTCCGCTCTCGCGGGAGTGAGCGAATCGAAGATTCGCGATCTCCGAGGGAACTTCGTTCCCTCGCGATGATGAAAATCGCTCCGCGATTTTCAGATCACAAGCACCGGAGGAACGAACGGAGTGAGTGACGAGGAGCGTCGTTCGAAAATCTCAGATTTTCGTGATCACGAGAGAGCTACGCTCTCTCGGACGACAGCGAGTCCTGGGAGTCTCGCGAGCAACGCGAGCGAGAGCACGATAGACGATCGAAGCGAGTCTATCGGCGGTCCAGAACGCGGGGGCTTTCTGGCTCTGTATAGTAGCTGTCACTCTGTTCGGCGCTGTCGCAGTAGCTGTATTGTATCTGTCCGCTGCAGTAGCGGTCCCCGACGCGTATTTGCGTCTCGACGCGTAACCGTAGCTAATGGATATCGAGGCGGCCTCAGACGACGACGCGTTCGAGGACGCTCGCGAGCGGGTCGACCGGCCGATGTGGCGGCTGTTCACCGACTACGGCAAGGGACAGCGACTCGCCTTCGTCATCGGACTTATCAGCTCGATTTTCGCCCGGATGCTGGACCTGCTGCCGCCGCTGCTCCTGGCGCTCGCTATCGACGCCGTCATCGAGGACAACACGAGATACAACCTCCTGTTCGTCCCCGACGCGTGGATTCCCGCGAGCACGACGGGCCAGCTCTGGTTGACGGCGGGGCTCATCGCGGCCTCCTTCGGCTTCGGTGCTATCTTCCACTACGCGCGTAACTGGGGGTGGAACAAGTTCGCCCAGCACGTCCAGCACGCGGTGCGGACGGACACCTACGAGACGATGCAGCGGCTCAACATGGAGTTTTTCGCCGACAAGCAGACCGGCGAGATGATGTCGGTGTTGTCGAACGACGTCAACCGGCTAGAGAAGTTCCTCAACGACGGGCTGAACTCCTCCTCGCGGCTGATTATCATGGTGCTGGGTATCGCCGCGTACCTCTTCTGGATCAACTGGCAACTTGCTCTGGTGGCGCTGCTCCCGGTGCCGCTCATCGCCGTGTTCACGAAGTGGTTCATCGAGACTATCCAGCCCAAGTACGCCGACGTCCGGGCCTCCGTCGGCTCGCTGAACTCCCGGCTGGAGAACAACCTGAGCGGCATCCAGATAATCAAGACCGCAAACACGGAGTCCTACGAGGCCGACCGCGTCGAGGACAGCTCCCAGGACTACCTCGACGCCAACTGGGACGCCATCGGCACCCGCATCACCTTCTTCCCGGGGCTCCGGCTGGTCTCCGGACTGGGATTCGTCGTCACGTTCGTGCTGGGCGGGCTCATCGTCATCGGGCAGGCGCCCGGCTTCTTCTCCCTGGAGCTCACGACCGGCGGCTTCGTCGCCTTTATCATCTACACCCAGCGGTTCGTCTGGCCGATGGCCCAGTTCGGACAGGTCATCAACATGTACCAGCGGGCCTACGCCTCCGCGGAGCGGGTGTTCGGGCTGATGGAGACGCCGGGCCGGCTCGACGAGGCTACCGAGGCCCCGCCCCTGTCGGTCAGCGACGGCGCCGTGGCGTACGACGACGTGACCTTCGGCTACGGCGAGGACGAGCCCGTGCTCGACGACGTCTCTTTTACCGTCGATGGCGGTGACACCGTCGCGCTCGTGGGTCCGACCGGCGCGGGCAAATCGACCGTGATGAAGCTCCTCTTGCGGATGTACGACCCCGACGACGGTGCGGTCCGCATCGACGGCCAGGACCTCCGTGACGTACAGATAACGTCCATCCGGCGGGCCATCGGCTACGTCAGCCAGGAGACGTTCCTGTTCTACGGCACCGTCCGGGACAACATCGCCTACGGCACGTTCGACGCCACCGACGAGGAGATTCGGCAGGCCGCGGAGGCCGCCGAGGCCCACCAGTTCGTTCGGAACCTCCCCGACGGCTACGAGACGATGGTCGGCGAGCGCGGCGTCAAACTGTCGGGAGGCCAGCGCCAGCGCATCGCTATCGCCCGCGCGATGCTCAAAGACCCCGACATCCTCGTGCTGGACGAGGCCACCAGCGACGTCGACACGGAGACAGAGATGCTCATCCAGCGCTCGCTGGACGAACTGACCGCCGACCGGACCACCTTCGCCATCGCCCACCGCCTCTCCACAATCAAGGACGCAGACACTATCCTGGTGCTCGAAGACGGCCGCATTGTCGAGCGAGGGAGCCACGACGACCTGCTCGCAGCGGACGGCCTCTACGCCAACCTCTGGGCGGTCCAGGCCGGCGAAATCGACGAGCTGCCCGAGGAGTTCGTCCAGCGGGCGATTCGGCGCCGGGCGCAGACGGATGCGGACGATTGAAGCGGGGAGGACCGCTGTGCGTGTCCGAGCAGTTAATCGTCGGCGGTTTGCGGATGACTGAACCGGTCGAACAGTCCCGTTCCGTGGCTGGCTGTTAAGCCACTGGAGCCCAAGCTATGGGTATGCGAGTCCTCGTTACCGGTGCCTCCGGCTTCGTCGGGAGCCACCTCGTCCCCGAACTGGTCGAGCGGGGCCACGACGTCGTCGCGCTGACGCGGGACCCGGCGAGTTACGTCGCGCCCGCGGGCGTCGAGGTGGTCGAGGGCGACGTGCTGGACTCCGACCTGGCGCTCCCCGACGTCGACGCCGCCTACTACCTCGTCCACTCGATGGAGGCCGGTGAGGACTTCGAGGAGCGGGACCGCCGCGCCGCCCGGAACTTCCGGGACGCCGTCGACGCCGCCGGTATCGAGCGCATCGTCTATCTGGGCGGGCTGGGCAACGAGGACCAGGGTCTGTCCGAGCACCTCCAATCGCGCCGCGAGGTCGAACGCGTACTCGGCGAGGGCGCGGCCGACCTGACCGCGCTGCGGGCCGCCATCGTCATCGGCGACGGGTCGGCCTCCTTCCAGATAATCCGCCAGCTCGCCGCCCGCCTGCCGGTGATGGTTACCCCGTCGTGGGTCCGCACGGAGTGTCAACCCATCTACGTCGACGACGTGGTGACCTACCTCGTCGGCGTCCTCGAGGCACCCGAGACGGCCGGCGAGACGTACGACATCGGCGGCCCGGACGTGCTGACCTACCAGGAGATACTGACGACGACGGCCCGGATTCTGGTCGGCCGGCGGCCGCTCATCATCCCCGTCCCGGTGCTCTCGCCGGGGCTGTCGGCCCGCTGGCTGGGGCTGGTGACCGACGTGGACGTAAGCGTCGCCGTACCGCTCGTCGACGGGCTCAGCAACCGCGTCGTCGTCACCGACGACAGCATCGCCGAGTACGTCCAGCCCGACCTGACCGGGTTTGAGGAGAGTGTGCGGCTAGCACTGGGAAAGGAGCCGGACGTGGAGACCGAAGCTGTTGAGGTGTGAAACGGTGGTATTTCGACTGGGCTAGCTGCCGCTAAGAGAAAGAAAGCCCCGGCCTGCTACACTCGGCCGACAGCGAGTCGCGGGTCGCGAGGGACCGGCGGTCCCTCGTCTTGGCGAGCGGCGTAGCCGCGAGCCAAAGTCGATAGCTCCGGGGCTTTCTGGCTGTTCTAACTGTAGTCACACCCGCTGCTGTCGTAACCGGAGAGCCAAACCCCTATGCACGGCAGTTCCCTACCGGTGGGTATGTTCACCGGCATCGTGGAGGCGACCGGCGAGGTACTGGCAGTGACGGACGACGAAGGTGGCCGGCGAATCCGCGTCGGGACACCGTTTTCGGACCTCGCTCACGGCCAGTCCATCAGTATCAGCGGGGCCTGTCTCACCGTCGAAGACTATACTGACGGGGAGTGGGCCGAGTTCTTCCTCGCGCGGGAGACGCTGGCGAAGACCTTCTTCGACACCCTCGAAGTGGGCGACCGCGTCAATCTGGAGCGGGCGATGCCGGCCGACGGGCGCTTCGACGGCCACATCGTCCAGGGCCACGTCGATGCGACGGCCGAAGTTGCAGATATCGAACAGGAGGGGGAGGACTGGACCTTCTCGTTCTCGCTCCCAGAGCACCAGCGCGACTACCTCGTCGAGAAGGGCTCGATAACCGTCGACGGCATCAGCCTCACCGTCGCCGCTCGCTACGAAGACCGCTTCGACGTGGCCATCATCCCGACGACCTACGACGAGACGACGCTCTCGGAGAAGTCCGCGGGTGACCCCGTCCACCTGGAGGTCGACGTGGTCGCGAAGTACGTCGAACAGCTCTGCTAGGACTCGAAGTCGGGGACGCCGGGCTCGCTCTGTGGCTCGTCGGTGCGCTGGGCCCGCTTGTACGCCTGCCGGTAGGCGTCGAGTTTCCGCAAGAGGAGCAGGATGAAGATGCCGTCGTAGACGACGACGAAGCCGATGAACGCGACGAACTGGTTCACGCCGTACACCGCCGACAGCACGCCGATTGCGATGCCAGAAAGCGAGTTGTAGCCCGCGTGGATGACCGACGCGATGACCAGCCCCTTCAGGACGATGGGGCCGGCGTCCTCGGGGTTGAACTTCGCGAGCCCGAGGTAGTAGCCCGCGAAGGCCGAGTAGATGACGTGGCCCGGGCCGGCCAGTGCGCGCACCGCCGCGATGCCGCTGCCCTCGTTGATGGCCCGGAAGGTCCCGGTGACCATCTCGGTGTTCTGGACGATGTACAGCGCGTTCTCGATGGTGGCAAAGCCCAGCCCCGCCATCGCCCCGTAGACGGCGCCGTCGATGACCGCGTCGAACCGGTCGTCACGGAAGGCGTACAGCCGCACTGCGAGCAGTTTCACGCTCTCTTCGACGGGCCCGACGATGAGGAAAAAGAAGGCCAGTTGGCCGAGAAAGGGCAGGAGGCCGCCCACCGAGCCGACGGCCTGGACCGGGCCCCGAAACACCGTGTTCAGGATAGCGGCGAAGCCGGCAAAGAGCACGCCGAGCATGAACGTCCCGACGAGCAGCGTCAGGGGCTCCTGAGTCGTCACGTCGGCGTAGTAGATGTAGCCCGCGAGCACAAGCGCCGGAATCGCCGACATCGCCGCGAGCACGCCAAAGAGGGGCTGTGCCCCCAGCGCGCCGAGGCTCCCGAAGGCTATCTGGACCGCGAGAATCGCGACGGCAAGCAGGATAACCAGCCCGCGCAGCGCCCACTGCCCGGCGTAGTACAGGAAATACACCAGCCGGTCGAACACCGACCGGACCTCCCAGTCGGCTATCTCGTAGAGGTCTGCCGACCGGTCGGCGTCTCGTTCCACCGGGTCCCGCGGTCGTTCAGCCATATGGTCGATGGTCGAGGGCCCGCAACCTAACGGTTTGGCCCGCGACACCGTGACAGTATGTCGCCGAGACGAGAAGGTTTTGGGGGCCACGGCCGTAACGCGGGTATGAGTCTACGGGCAGGTGTCCTCGCCGTGCAGGGTGACGTCTCCGAACACGCGAGGGCTATCGAGCGGTCCGCGGCGGCCCACGACGAGTCGGCCGAGGTCGTCGAGATTCGCGAATCCGGCCTCGTCCCCGACTGTGACGTACTGCTGATGCCCGGCGGTGAGTCGACCACCATCTCCCGGCTTATCCATCGGGAGGACATCGCCGGCGAGATAGAGACCCACGTCGCCGAGGGCAAACCGGTGCTTGCGACGTGTGCCGGGCTCATCGTCGCCGCCAGCGACGCCCACGACGACCGGGTCGAGACCCTGAACATCGTCGACGCAACCGTCGAGCGCAACGCCTTCGGCCGGCAGAAAGACAGCTTCGAGGCACCCCTCGACGTGGCTGGCTTCGAGGACCCGTTCCCGGCCGTGTTCATCCGCGCGCCGGTCATCGACTACGTCGGGTCCGACGTCGAGGTGCTGGCCTCGTGGGACGACCGGCCCGTCGCCGTCCGGGACGGCCCCGTCGTCGGCACTTCTTTCCACCCCGAACTGACCGAAGACCCTCGTATCCACGACCTTGCCTTCTTCGACAGCGTGCAATCCTGACCAACTTTTTTGCATCTCCTTCGGGCGGTTTCACCGCCTCGACGTCGCGGCGCGTAGCGCCGCGCACTGCCCGTTCACATGGTCCGAGGGACCGAAGGTCCCTCGCTACTCCTTTTTGCGGGCCTTCGGCCCGCCGCAGTCCGCGCGTTGCGGTGGAACCGCGGCCTTCGGCCGCGGACATCCGGTCGCACCGCTCGCTGAGGACGGTCGTTCGTTAGCCGACGGCTCTCTGCCAGCTGCGTAACGACGCGCTGAAGGACCGTGGCGTCGACCTCGAAGTATGAGCGACGACGCCGATGTCATCGACGACGTGTTCGCGGTCATCGAAGACCGCAAAGCGAACCTCCCCGAGGACTCCTACACTGCCTCGCTGTTCACCCACGAGAAAGGCGAGAACGCCGTCCTGGAGAAGCTCGGCGAGGAGACGACGGAGCTGCTACTGGCGGCAAAGGACGACGACCGCGAGGAAATCGCTCACGAGTCCGCCGACATCGTCTATCACCTGCTGGTCCTGCTGTCGATGCAGGACATGGACGTCGACGACCTGCGGGCGGAACTGGCCGACCGTCGGTAGGCGGGACTCGGTGTGGACCGCGGCGGCTCGACTCCTCACCGATTGTGCCAGTGATGAGATTTATATTTCTTGCTACGCCTTCACACGCCCATGAGCACGACCACAGTGCGTGGCACCATCACGGGGATGGGACAGCGGGCGAACCCGGCCTTCGCCGTGGGGGTGGTCGCCGTCGCCCTGGCGGCGCTGGCCTACGCGACGACGATGGCCTCGATACAGCACCACACCTACGTCCACGTCATGTCTGGCGTTCTCTGGACCGGCACCGACCTGTTCATCGGCGCCATCCTGGGGCCGGTCATCGGCGGGCTCGACGAGGAGGCAAGCGCCGCGGTGTTCGAGCGGCTCACCCCAAAGACCGCGTTCTTCCTGCCGTCGATGGCCTTCCTGACCATCGCCACGGGTATCCCGCTCGCCCTTCGACTGGGCGTCTTCCCGAACGCGGGCCCGTGGCTCGCCCTCTTTACCCTGTTCAACGTCGTCCCTATCCTCCTGCTGCTTGGCTGGAGACTCGACGCCTTCGACGACTGGCGCTGGCAGGTCCCCTTCGCCGTCGGCACCGTCGGCTCGCTGGCCTGGGTCGCGACCACTATCGGCGCCTTCCAGATGACCGAGCCCGCCCTCGTCGTCGCGCTCGCGCTGGTGACGCTGTTGTCGGTCCAGGGCTTTGGCTTCCTGATGCCCGGCGAGATTCGCATCTACAAGCAGATGGTCTCACCGGCGCCGGATGCGAGTGTCATCTCGGCCATCGGGCAGCAGAACGCCAAACTCGGCGGCCTGCAGGGGCTCGTCCAGCTCGTGCTCATCGCCGACATGGTGTATCTGCGCTACGGCGGGTTCTGACCCGAGTCGGCCCTGTGGCCCGCTAACGTATCTTTCTGTTGGCAGTTCTTTCCGCTGGCACCGGTGGTTTATCGGCTGCGGGAGATGCCTGATATGCATGACTAGAATACAATTCATAACTTTCAGTTGTACCGAGCCCGAGCGACTGGCCGATTTCTGGGCGGCTGCCCTCGACGGCGAGCGCCGGGGACTGCCGGACACGCTGGACTCGGCCATCGTCGAACGTCCCGACGACGGACCGGACCTGCTGTTTAACGACCATCCCAGCGGTGACAAAACCGACCTGCCCATCCACCTGGACGTGGCCGCCGCCGACCGCGAGGCGACGGTCGAACGCCTCTGCGAGCTGGGGGCCACCGTCCGCGAGACCAAGACCGAGACCTACGAGACCCACACCTCGACGTGGACCGTGCTGGAAGACCCCGAGGGCAACGGATTCTGCGTGAGCGAGTATCCGTAGCGGTCCACAGCACCTCGAGAGTGTTGGAGACGACTGTCGCCACCGTGCGCGGGGCGTTCGACAACTCCCTCGCGCTCGTTGCCGACCACCAGCGCGGGCCCGAGTGTCGATGGTGAAACGGCTCGACGCTCAGACGTGTCGTCGTCTCGGAACGGTATCGCCGGTCCCGGGCCCTACAACGACTCGCCTCAGTCCAGTTTCCCTCCGAGCACCTTCGCCGCCGTCAGCACCGGGTCCCAGACGGGACTGAAGGGCGGCGCGTACGCGAGGTCGGCGTTCTGTACCGCCGAGACGGTCTGGTCGGCGTGGAGTGCCATCGCCACCGTGTCGATTCGCTTGACGCCCTCGCGTCCCACGATACTTCCGCCAAGCAGCCGTCCCGTCTCCCCGTCGGCCACCAGCGTGACCGTCACCTCCGCGGCGTCGGGGTAGTAGTGGGCCCGCGACGGCGCCGAAATCGTGACCGAGACGGGGTCGAAGCCGGCCTCGCGCGCCCGCTCCTCGTCGATGACGCCAGTCCTGGCCGCCCCCAGGTCGAAGGCCTTCACGATGGCCGTCCCGGCCGTCGGGCCGACCGCCGTCGGCGACCCGGCGACCGTCTGCCCGATGGCGCGCCCGGCGCGGTTGGCGGTCAGCGCGAGCGGGACGTGCGCCGGTTCGTCGGTCACCGTGTGACGCATCTCGGCGGTGTCGCCCGCGGCGAAGACGTTGTCGAGGTTCGTCCGGCCGTACTCGTCGGTCGCGATGGCCCCGGTCGGGCCGAGCTCGACGCCGGCGTCGGCCGCGAGGTCGACGTTCGGCGCGACGCCGACGCCCACGACTGCGACGTCCGCCGGCGCGTCCTCGTCCTCGAAGTGGACGCGCTCGACGGCCCCGTCGCCAGCGAAGCCGGACACGGCCGTCTCGAGATGGAGCTGTACGCCCTGCTCGCGGAGGTGCTCGGCCACGGCCTCGCCGACGGTCTCGCCGAACGGCTGGAGGACGCTGGGCAGCATCTCGTACAGGTGGACCGCGATGTCGCGGTCGGCAAGCGCCTCCGCTATCTCGATGCCGACGTAGCCGCCGCCGACGACTGCCGCCGTCTCGGGAGCCTGCTCGGCCAGATACGCCTCGATAGCGGCCGCCTCGTCCATGTCGTGGAGCGTGAACACGCCGTCTAAGTCCATCCCGTCGAACGGCGGCTCGACGGCCGTCGCGCCGGTGGCGACGAGCAGGTCGTCGTAGGGCTGCTCGAACCGGTCTTCGCCGACGACCGTCACGACCTGCTCGTCGGGGTCGATATCGACGACCTCGTGGCCCGTCCGCAGGTCGATGTCGCGCTCCTCGCGGAACGTCTCCGGCTCGACGGCGACGAGGTCGGTGATATTCTGGACGTCGCCCTTGATGAAGTACGGCATCCCGCAGGCCGCATACGACACCCACTCCCCCTGCTCGAAGACGATTACGTCCATCTCCGGGTCCGCCCGCTTGGCCTTGCTCGCGGCGCTCATCCCCGCTGCGTCACCGCCGACGACCACGAACGTGTCGGTCATACGTACTAGTTGGCCGACTGCCGGCAAAAGTATTTCGCGAAATTCACAATACTGGGGATAGGCCCGGACAGCAACTGGCTACTACCTGCCATGGCGAATCTCCCGTCTTCGTCCCCAGCGTGGTGGGTAGCACCACGACTGCCGGCGGGTGTCTGCGCCGTCGCCGGCAGCCCCGTGTCCCGCCCGCTCAGTGGCCCTGCGGGTCGGCGGGCTCGGCGGGGAAATCCTTCTCGCCCGCCTCGATGCGGACGTCGAGCCAGTTTGCCATCGGAATCAGGGGACACTCGTAGGCGTAGTTGTACGCACAGGTGGGATTGTACGCCCGATTAAAATCGAGGACCCACTCGCCGTCGACCTCGTGTTCGTCCGGGTCGAGGTCGAGATATCGGCCGGCGTCGTAGGTCTCCTCGTCGTTTGTCTCGTCCCGGAACGGCACCCAGAACCGCTCGTCGCCGCCGCTTGGCCGGTAGGCCTGTAGCGTCTGTGTCTCCCCGTCGATGTCGAACCGGAACTCTCCCCACCTGTCGTACGTCTGCTCGCCGTCGGCGGTCGTCTCCACCGTCACCGTCTCTTTCTCGTCGTGTTCCTCGAGCGGGAGCACGAACCGGTACGCCGGGTCCGGGTCGAAATACGACAGGCCCGGGAACCCGTCGCCGCGCATCTCAACCGGAAGCGGCGAGTGTGGCGAGTCACGGAAGTACTCGGTTTTCGCCTCGCGGTCGCTCCTGCGCCGGTCGGCCCACTCGTCGGGTGGTTCTGTCTGACTCATATCTCATTTCAGTATTGTTTCTATTCTACAATAACGTCTAGTTCGGCGTGCACCGACGGCGTCGCTCCACCGCGCTTCGGGCGGCGTGGTCGCTGGGATGCTCGCTATCGTTCCTACTCGCTCACGACTTCGAACCGCCGGGAGACGCAGTCTCCCGAGGTTCGAAGTTGCTCGCTACTCACTCACAACTTCGAACCGATGCCGGACGACCTCGCTGTCGTCGTCCCACTCGAACTCCTCGTGGACTGCAGCGAGTCGCTCGCGGTACGCTTCCAGGTCTTCTGACCCCTCCCGCTGTGCATCCTCGTCGGTGAGGTCGCCGAGCGTCCGGTGGGTCACGTCGGTCACCTCGAAGGTCTGGCCGTCGATGTCGAAGGTGTCGCCCTCCTCGGCGTACTCGTGACCGCGGTGCAGCTGGGTGACCCGCCCCTCGGCGGCCATCTGCTGGACGTGCTCGTTCGGCAGTATCTCGCCGGCGTCGATGTGTGCCATATCGGCCCTGGGGACCCGACGGACAAAAACGTGGCTCGGCCTCGAACTGCGATTGAACGACCTTTTACCCGGTGACCGAGAAAGAAGCGGCAATGAGCCATCCCTTCGAGAATCTCCCGACCACCCCGCGGGCCGAGGAGATACTGGACAAAGCGTTCTCGCGAGCGACGCGGGCCTCCGGGTCCAAGACCGGTATCGAGGCCCAGCAGTCGATGCTGATGACGGCCTCGAACATCATCTCGGACAACTTAGAGAACGTCGCGACGCAGTGGCCGACCATCGACGAGCTGGACCCCTTTTACGTGGAGCTTGCCGACGCCGTCGTCAGCGAGACCGACCCCGCCGACGACGACCCCGGTATCGACGCGCTGAAACAACACCTCTCGAATATCTCCTGGGCCGGCCGCAAAGCGAAAGAAATCCGCCAGGAGTACGAGGGCCGCGTGGTCCGAAGCGACGTCGACACGTCCCGCAAACTGCGCAAGCAGGCCTTCGCCCGCATGGCCGACATCACCGAGCAGGTCGCCGAGGACCTCGAAGCGGTCTCGAAGGCCCGCGACGCGCTGAAGGGGCTGCCCGACATCCGCCCGGACGAGCCCGTCATCGTCGTCGCCGGCTACCCGAACGTCGGCAAGTCGTCGTTCGTTAACCGGGTCACCCGCGCGGACAACGAGATCGCCTCCTATCCCTTCACGACGACGCAGATACGCGTCGGCCACGTCGAGGCCGACCGCATCCGCTACCAGCTCGTCGACACGCCGGGACTGCTCGACCGACCGCCCGAGGAGCGCAACGAGATCGAATCCCAGGCCATCAGCGCGCTCGAACACCTCGCCGACGCCGTGCTCGTCCTCGTCGACCCCAGTGGCGAGTGTGGCTACCCCCTGGCCCAACAGCTCGAACTGCGCGACGACATCGAGTCGCTGTTCGACGCGCCGGTGCTGACAATCGGGAACAAGAGCGACCGCTCGACCGACGTCGAGGCCGACCACTTCATGAGCGTCACCGAGGGCGACAACGTCCAGAAGGTCCTGGCGGCGGCTATCGAGGCCGTCGACTGGGAGATTGAACTCCCCTTCGACGAGGAATAAGTCGCCTCGCGGCCCTTCTTCAGTCCAGTTCGTCGGTGACCTGCACGCTCACTTCGACAGTGACCGGCCTGGGTGAGATGTTCGTCTCGCCGCCGTCGGCTGCGGTCGCGTACTCCGGTCGGACGCTGAACCGCGAGGCGGTGACGGTCGCCCCCTCGCTTCGAGTGCGTTCGTGATCACTTCTATCCCCGCTCGACGACGGTGTAGTGAACGGAGGTCTCGACGTCCTGCCCGGCGGCGTCGTCGATCACGCTGTCGAGCCGGCCCGCCAGCGCCGGCGGCTGGGTCCCCGGCGGAATCCCGACTCTGACGATGACGTGCCTGGGTTCCCGGAAGATGGCGCTGTTGCTGCGTTCGACCTCGACGTCGAGGACGACTCTGGGCGCGTCGACCTCGCCCTCGACGCGCTCCTGTATCCGTTCCTCGGTGGTCGCTTGCTGGTACGAATCCAGCGTGACGCCGCCCAGAAACGCCGACAGGACGAGAATCGAGGCGACGAGGACGCCGATGCGTTTCACCGTCGCCGAGCGGGCGTCGTCTTCCCGGAACCAGTGTTCCGGCCGGTAGCCCTGGTACCACAGTCCGACCAGAACCGCGAGGTTGATAGAGAGGACGTTCACCAGCACGAGCACGCCCGAGCCCAGCGAGACGAGTGGCTGGCCCCACGCGATGCCGATGCCGACCGTCGCCGCCGGCGGGATGAGCGCGACGGCGATCATCACGCCGACCAGCGCCGTCGACACCCCGGATGTCAGACTCAACACGCCCGCCGCGCCGGCACCGATGGCCACCACGAGTGAGAGGAAATCGGGCGCGACCCGCTCGCGGACCTGCTGGACCGTGGTCACGTCGTTGATGGGCGGCACGACGTTGGCGGTCCGCACCAGCAGGGCGAAGACGGTCGCGCTCGCGATAGCGAGTAAGAGTCCCAGCGCCTGTAGCTTGACGCCCCGGACGAACAGCTCGTGGTCGTCGACCACGGTGCCGACGTTAGCCGTCATCGCCGGCCCGATGAGCGGTGCGATGACCATCGAGCCGACGACGACGGCCGGGGAGTTGAGCAGGAGCCCCGCCGTCGCGATGACCGCACTGATGACGGTCATGAGGACGTACGTCTGCATCGACGGCGCGAGCTCTTTGGCCTTGCTGGTCAGTTCCTCGCGGGCGATGCGGTCCTCGTCTTCCTCCTCGGCGTAGCGCTCCTCCAGCGCCTCGAAGTCCCGGGAGAGGACGGTGTTGGCATCGGTGATGACCGTGTACGTGTCGTCGTTGAGCCCCACGTCGCGCAGCGATTCCAGCACCGGCTCGACGGCGTTGGTCGGCAGGGGAAAGGTCACAGTCGCCCCGATATCTCGCCCGCTGGACTCCTCGTTGACCACGTAGTCGATACCCTCCTCGTCGAGGACGCCCATCACCGCCTCGACCTTGCCCTGCGGGACCGAAATCTGTACGAGCCGCACGGCTACCGGTGTGGCGGCCGGCGACAAAAACCCGTGTGATTGGCCGACTCGCTGGCGGGGAAGGTAGCGGCCCTGTACTGGCGGGACCTCGGCGTCGAATTGGGCTGTGACAGCCCGATTCGAACGCGGGACGTTATCTCGATAGCCGGTGGTAGCAACGTGAGAGCAGCCTGTGGCCGACTCTTGCGGGCAACATAATAGGGTTCTCTCTGATTCCGGACGCAGTTTCGACGCCCTTCCTGTAGGACCGGCCGGCGAGTCCGGGCTGTAGCATCTCGTTGGTTCCGTAACAGAACACCGGCTTGTTCGTCTCCTGGCATATCTCCGCCGCCTGTCCGTGGTCGCTCTCGATGAACAGCGACGCGCCGGTCGACTCGTAGACGGCCGCTTTATGCTGCCCGTGGTTCCCACGTTCACGTCGGGTTTCCATATCCGGGACGTCCATCATCACGAGCGTGCCGTACTCGATGCCGTGGCTGTCCAGCCACGCTTCGGTCTCCGGCCGGTACTTCTCGAGTCTGTTGGTGACGAGCCAGCCGATCTCCTGACTCGGGACGACGTTCGGTTCGACCTCGGTGAGAAACTCGCGGT
Source organism: Haloarcula rara (assembly GCF_029338235.1). Lineage (GTDB taxonomy): Archaea > Halobacteriota > Halobacteria > Halobacteriales > Haloarculaceae > Haloarcula > Haloarcula rara. The sequence goes on along the minus strand of NZ_CP119785.1, from coordinate 1,187,569 downwards.
AGTTTTGCCCGTCGTCGTTCTCTTCTGCCGTCGGGTCCCGACAGAGGACACCGTCGATATCTACGCAGAAGTTCTCCAGTTGCGTGTGGTGGAGGACGTTCCACTCGAAGACGCGCGGTGAACTGACGACCTCGCTCCAGTAATCGACGTACTGGTGGCCCCGCGGCGAGATGTATATCGCGCCGTACTGTATTTCGAACGGAAAGTCCTGTTCGGCGAGTTGCGCCCTGGTTTCGCGCATCTGGCTGCCGGTCAGTACGGAGTCGTCGACGACGAACACGGAGTCGATATCGTCGACGGCGAGTTCGTCCTCGCAACGGCTCCCGGCATTTAGAATCTGGCCCGCACAGAGGTTCTGTACGTCCGTCATCGGAACGTCCAGGTGGAGACAGAGGAGATTCGCAGCGAGAAGCCCGCTTCTGGGGATGCCGACGACCAGGTCGATGTCCTGTGGTAGTTCCCGGGCGAGCTGATGCACGTCTGCGTTGATATCTGCAACACTTCTGTATTTCATCAGGATTTACTTGCCAATTAGCTGAACAAAATAACACACTCCATACCACTCGATTTGAGTCCGTAATACAGTGTTTAACTGCCCCTGAAACCACGCCACGGGTCCACTGATTTCAGTCTCACACCACTACTGACCGGGTGACAGCGGGGATTCGTGGTAACGATACCGAACTGACGCGTTTTTCCCTGTCGACGGAGTATCGGGCATATGTTCGACTCACGCCCCGACCGGAGCGCCGAAGTGGTGCTCGTCGGCCGCTCCAACGTCGGCAAGTCGACGCTGATGCGGGAGCTGACCGGCCACACGTTCGACACCGGCCAGCGCCCCGGCGTCACCCGCAGCCCCAACCACTACGACTGGACCGGCCCCGATTTCGTGCTGACCGACCTGCCCGGCTTCGGCTTCATGAAGGGCGTCCCAGACGAGGTCCGAGAACAGATAAAGACCGACGTGGTCCGCTACGTCGAAGACAACGCCGAGAAGATTCTGGTGGGCATCCTTGTCGTCGACGGGAAAAGCGTCATCGACATCATCGACCGCCACTCCGGCCCCGACGAGATTCCCCACGACGTGGAGATGTTCCACTTCCTCCGGGAGGTCGGAGTCGAACCCGTCGTCGCCGTCAACAAGATGGACAAGGTCGACGACGAGGACGAACGCCTGAACGAGCTGTGTGACCGCCTCGGCCTCTATCCCCCCTGGAAACAGTGGCAGGAGACCATCGCGCCCATCAGCGCCAAGCGGGGCAACATATCGGCGCTGAACGAGGCCGTCCGCCACCATCTGCACGAAGCAGAGCGGGACGACCTGTTCCAGTTCTTCTAAAGAACCTTTTTCGTCGTCGGGTTTCCTCGGCTGCCTTCGGCAGCCTGCGGGAACCCTCCTCGAAAAACGTCCTCAGAAATCTTCGATTTCTGATGGGCTGCACGAGAGCTTCGCTCTCGTGAACGTCCATGAAAAAGGCCGAACTCGCGACGCCGTCGCGAGTTCGGGGAAACCGCGCCTCCGGCGCGGTATGCTCACCGCGACGGCCTGCCCTTCCCCGTCGGCGCTCGGGCGCTATAACCATCGCGCCACTCGCGCCCGGCCACAGCGACCGCCGGCGGGCTATGATGTGTCCGACTCAGGTCTCCACGACCGCCCGCTCGTGGATATACCCGCTGATGGCACCGACTGGCAGGGTCAGCCAGCACGTGAGCAGGAACCCGACGATGCCGAGCAACATCATAAGACGGGGCAGATTACTGGACATCGTCCACTCGGGGTGCAGGAGCGTAATCACGTACCAGCCGCTAATCGTCAGTGGCGTCGCGATTATGTAGGTCAGCACCGTCGCGACGATGCCGCCGACCGCACCCCAGTAGCGGGCCGACGCCGGTCGCTGCGCCCAGGTGAACGCGCCCGCGATGAACGCGGACGGCACGACAAACGGTATCGCGTACACCCCGAACATGTAGATGCCGCCGTGGGCCGGACCGAAGGCCGCGAGACCGTGCTTCGTGATTGACTCGAACCCTGTCACGACGACGAACACGGTGGCCGCCGACAGCGCAGCGGTCGCGAAGGCGTAGCCGGCACCGACGACACGGTTGTCCGCCCCGGGCAGGCGTCCCGGCCCGAAGCGTTTACAGAGCACTTCCGCCGTCTCGGCAGTCGCCGCGCTCATATATTATAATTCTTTTAATCACCTTATATTTTCTTCGGTTCGAGCGGAAACAGTTGATGTCCCGCGTGTGGCTCAGACGCTGCTATCCCCGCCGCGCCTGGCGAAACACAATTGTATCCGGCCAGTGTGGCTCCGACAACATGACTGAGTTGGGTGAGTCAATCGGCCGCCTCCGCGACCGCGTCGAGGCCGTCGAGGACCGCATCAACGCCCGGCTTCCGTCGTCGCTGAAAATCGGGTTCGGCGTGCTCTACTGGTTCTCGACCCGAACCTCCGAACGGTTCGACGCGTTCGCCGACCGCGCCGCCGTCCGTCGATGGGCGGACCTGGCAATCCTCACGCTGTTCGTCTTGCAGGTGGGGACGCTGGTACTGGTCACCGTGGCCGCAGGCAACGCTCTCGGTCGGGAGCCGACGGCGCTGAACGACCCGGTCAACACCATCGCGATTCCGGGCGTCAACGAATTCATGCCGCTGGCGTCGACGCCCTACATCGTCCTCGGCTTGGTCGTCGCGACCGTCGTCCACGAGGGCGGCCACGCGCTGGCCTGCCGGGCCGAGGGCGTCCCAGTCGAGGAGTGGGGCGTCGCACTCCTGCTAGGTATCGTCCCGCTGGCGGGCTACGTCCTGCCCGACGACGCGCTCGACGAGGCCGGCGCCAGGACGCGGATGCGCGTGTTCGCGCTGGGCGTCCAGCACAACCTCGTCGTCACTGTGGTGGCCGGTGGGCTACTGGTGAGTTCGCTGACCGCCACACCCATCGAGGCCTTTCTCACCTACTTCGGCTGGGCGGCGACGGGCGGGCAGGCCCCGACGGCCGCTGCCGTGGCGGCGCTGGGACCGCTCACGAACGCCTGCTTCTGGCTCGTTCTCCTCAATGCGAACGTCGGACTCCTGAACGCCCTGCCTATCGGCCCGCTGGACGGCGGTCGGGTCCTCGCCGAGAGTATCGACGCGGCCGACAACCGGCTCGGCTACGCCGTCTCACCGCTGTTCAAGCGGCTCGCCGTCTACGGGACCAGCGGCTTCGTCGTCGGGTTGCTGATCGTCGCTATCCTCGGGCCGTATCTGTGAGCGGGCGCTCGCGCTGGTCACTGGCTACCGCCAGCAAAAATCGACGCCGCAGGCACGTACCGCGCGCTGCATCCGAACGAACGACGGGAATAGTGGAACTGTTGGGGGCTGTTTCCGGAGAGTGTCGACGGGGGTCGGCGCGTACCGGACCCTCGCTACAACTTCCTCTCAGGCGACGTTGAAACCTTTGTCGCGCAGGAAGTCCTCGACGCGACCGGTGTGGTTCCCCTGGAGCTCGATCTGGCCGTCTTCGACCGTCCCACCGCAGGCGAACTTGGACTTCAGGTCCGAGGACAGCGAGTCCATGTCCACGTCTTTCGGGTCGAACCCCTCGATGATCGTTACCTCCTTCCCGTAACGGCGCTCGTCGATGCGGATGTTGATCTCCTGAGACTCCTTGGCCACGTCTTCGCAGACGCAGAGCTCCTCAGGCAACCCGCACGTCGAGCAGACTTCCGACATTACAACGGGGCGTACGAAACCTTCGTATTAAACACTGTCGGGGGAAAGCCCGGCTTACCGTTCGGCGACCATTTCGTCGGCGATTTCGATTGCTTCCGCGGCCGCCGCCTCGGAAACAGCCCCGCCGTACCGGAGCTGTTCGCGCAGTCCGGCCAGCCGCCGGACGTCGTCGTCGGCGTCGACGGCGTCGAGATACGCCCGGACCGTCTCGCCCGGCCGGCGCTCGCGGTGGCGCTCGCCCAGTACGTACATCGCCCGCTGGAACGCCGTCTCGACGTCCTCGGCCGGGGTCTCCGGCGACTGGTAGCGCAGCCACAGCCCGCGCGAGACGCGCTCGGGGACGCCGGCGCGGCGAAGCCCGGCCGCAGTGCCCACCAGGGCAATGACGCCGAGGGCTGCCTCCTCGCGCGATGGGAGGCTGGGCAACTGGTTCCCCTCGTCGTCGTCGGCCGTTCCGGTCTGTGTGGCCGTCCGTCCGGGAGTCTGCGTCTCGCCCGGCGCCCGGGTCCGGGTCGGCGTGGGTGTCGGCGTCGGGGTCCGTCCCGGCTCCGGTGTCTCGGTTGGCGTCGGCGTTGGCGTCGGTGTGGACTCGGTCTCGGTCGGCGTCTCCCGGTCGTCGTCGTCGCCGTCAGTGTCGTCGTCCTCGTCGAGGCGCTGTTGCTCCGCCGCCTGGCGGGGGCCGGCCGGCGTCGGGTCGAACTGCACCCAGCCCCAGTCCTCGACATACATCTCGACCCACGCGTGGGAGTGGAGCCCCCGGACCTCCCAGCGGTTCGCCCCGACCGCCTCTCCGGGGGTGTAGCCGACGGCCATCCTGGCGGGGATGTCCTGCGTGCGCAGCATGACGGCCATCGTCGTCGCGAAGTAGGTGCAGTACCCCTCCGTCATCGCGTGGAGGAACCGGTCGGCGACGTTGCGGCGGGGCCGGGAGACGTCCAGCGAGTAGCCGCGGTTTGTTTTTAACCACCGCTCGATGACCAGCGCGGTCTGGTAGGGCGTCTCGGCGTTCTCGGTCAGCGTCGCGGTCGTCTCGGCGACCCGGTCGGGCGTGCTCTTGGGGAGCTGGACGTACGTCCCTTCGACGTCGTCCGGGTAGTCGTCCCTGGCGGCCCGCAGCTCGTCCTCGACAGCCTCGATTACTTCGCTCTCGACCCGGTAGCTGTCGCCGCTCTCCAGTCCGTCCTCGGGCTGGAACCCGCCGTGTCGGGTCACCTGCACGTCGGCGTCGCCCTCGTACCGCGTCGGTTTCCACGCCGCTGGGACGGTCCCAACGGCCGACTCGACCTCGTAGGTCTGGACGACCTCACGCGTTTGCTCCGCCGGGTGACTCTCGAGAACGGCCCCCTCGTCGTACGTCTCGAGGCTCCCCGTCCGGACCCAGCCGTCGCCGGTGTAGCGGTCGTAGGCCCCGACGCGCCAGTATCTGGCCTCGTCGGCCTCGACGGTGAAACGCAGGGTCGAACTCAGCGACAGCGACCCCTGGACCGTCAGCGAGTCGCCGGCGTCGACCAGGCTCCCCTCGACGGTCCCGCCCGACCCGCCCAGCAGGGAGAGGGCCGTTCCCTCGACCCCGGGGATGCGCGAGACGACTGTCGGCAGGACGATGATGGCCGCGAGCTGGGACAGCACCGACCGTCGCCCGGCGTCGATACCGCCGGCCGCGTCGGTGACCGTCGCCGACGACTCCGCGCTACTCGTCGTCACGCCCCCCTCGCTTGCGACCGAATCGAGCGTCCCGAACCCGAGTGCGGCGACGCCGCCGACGACACCGAGTAGCGTCGTCACGACGCCGGCGTCGGTCGTCAGGACGAAAAACGAGAGGGTGAGACTGGCGGCGAAGACGGCGGTGACGTACCACCGCCGGAGCGCGAAGTACGTCGTCAGGAACACCGGCGCCGCGGCGAAGGAGGTCACCCAGAGCCGGACGTTCGCTATCTGGAGCAGGCGACGCCCCGTCAGGAGTTTGACCGTGTCGGCGAGCAAGACGTCAAACGAGGGGTTCGTCGTCAGGTTCGTGACGTACCAGAGCAGGCCGAGCACGAACAGCCCCCCGCCGAGGACGAGGGCGAGGACCGGATGGAGTATCCGCGCAAGCAGCGCCGCGAGCACCAGTGCCACGCCAACCACGAGCAGGAACTGCGTCGGCGAGCCGACGACGTCGATGAGGTGGTACATGGTTCGTAGCGGCGCGCCCAGCGCCAGTGCTACCGCGAGCAGGGTCAGTGCGCGCGGCTGGGACCACGGGAGTCGGCCGGCGAGACGGCTCACGCGCTCACCCCCGAGACCAGCGGGTTCTCACGATTCACCGTCAGCTCGTCGAAGGACTCGGTTCGGTCGTTGACCGCGACCGTGACGCCGCCGTCGGTGGCGCTGACGAGGACGTCGGCCGCCTCGTTCCGCCCGCTCTCGCCCTCGCCGGTGCGTGCCAGCGCTTCGAGCAGCCGGGTCTGGTGGCGCTCGCCGAAGCCCGCTGGCACGGTCCCGTCGGGGGTCGCCAGCTCGACGGTGAAGCCGCTCTGGAGCGCGCCGACGACGACCGTCGCCGCGGCGGCCGCCATCGCGTCGCCGTGGCCCGCCGTCGCCCGCGCGGCGACGACCAGCTCGCGGTCCTCGCTGTCGTCGTCGAACTCCGTCACCAAGAGGTCGTCGCGCTTTGCGCTCGACTTCCAGTGGATGTCCCGCAACGAGTCCCCCGCCGTGTACTCGCGGAGGCGGTCGAACGTCTCCCGCTCCTCGGCGTCGGGGGTGAGGGTGCGGACGAAGGCGTCGGGTCCGCCGAGCCGATACACCGGCGGGAACACCAGCACCTCGTCGGTGATTTCGACCGTGCCGCTGGCGACGACCAGCCCGAGCGAGTCGGTGACGGTCGCCTCGACGGGCCCCAGCGCGTGCTCACCGCGGCGCTCGTAGGGCACGTCGAAGCTGAGCGTCGCCGGCAGCGAGCACCGCGCGGTCACGTCACCACCGACGGCGTCGTCGCGGCGGTCGGTGAGTCGGGCGATACCGCTGCCCGCAGCAGTGAGTTCCAGGGTCCGGCTCTCGCCGGCGAACCCCCGGCGGAGCGTCGACCGCTCGATGTCCGGGAGCCCGCTCAGCGACACCTGGACCGTCGCACCCACCAGCGCGACCAGCAGCGGCGCGGCGATAGCGGCCAGCCCCGGCTGGCCGAACTGCGCGCCGACGAGGGTCGCGCCGACGGCGACCACCAGCACGCCGACGCCCCGGAGGGTCGGTCGCATTCACTCGACGGCGACCCGGTCGAGGGCCGCCGCGACGAGCTCCTCAGCGGTCTGGTCGCTGCTGTCGGTCCGGATGCGGTGGGGGAGCACGACCGGCGCCTCGGTCTGGACGTCGTCCGGCACCACGTAGTCTCGTCCGTCGAGGACCGCCCGGCCCTGTGCGGCCCGCAACAGGTTGATGCTCCCGCGCGGGCTCACGCCGAGGCGAGCGTGCTCGCGGGTGTAGCCCGCGAGCCGGGTCGCGTAGGCCCGAATCGGCTCCTCGACGGTGACCCCCGCCACGGCCGCGCGGGCCGCCCGCAGTTCTTCGAGCGTGGCGACCGGCTCCAGCGCCTCGATGGGGTGGTTCCCGACGACCTCGCCCAGCATCGCCGTCTCTTCGTCGGCGTCGGGATATCCCAGTCGTAGCTTCGTCATGAACCGGTCGAGCTCGGCCATCGGGAGCTCGTAGGCCTTGTGCTGCTCGACGGTGTTCTGGGTCGCGATGACGGTGAAGGGCTGGGGAAGCTCGCGGGTCGTCCCGTCGGCCGAGACCTGGCCCTCCTCCATCGCCTCCAGCAGCGCCGACTGGGTTTTGGGCGGCGCCCGATTGATTTCGTCGCCCAGCACGACGTTGGCGAAGATGGGGCCCGGACGGAACTCGAACTCCCCGGTCTTCTGGTTGTAGACGTTGACGCCGGTGACGTCGGTCGGCAGCAGGTCCGGCGTGAACTGCACCCGCTTGAACTCGCCGTCGACGCTCGCGGCGACCGACCGGGCAAGCATCGTCTTGCCGACCCCGGGGACGTCCTCCAGCAGGACGTGCCCACGACCCAGCAGTGCGGTGACGATGTGCTCTACGGCCTCGTGGTGGCCGACGATGACCTCCTCGACGTTCTCGATGACCCCGGTCGCGAGACGGCTCGCATCCCGGAGCGCGCTGTCTGACTGCTGACTGGCTGTCGTATCTGTCATGGATAGTGGCGATTGGGGAGTATCAGGCCGGAACCGCCGACCTGCAGGGCGTCTGGTTCCAGTTACCTACCTGTTCGGAACGGGAATATGTAACTCTGCTGGAGGGCTCGGACAAACGGCATATAGCCCTCCCCTGACAGACGTAGCCGGGTTCTACGCCCGCTCCCAGTCCTTGCACTCGATACAGACCAGCTCGCCGTCTTGCTGCCAGCGCCGCTCGACCGTCTCGCCGCAACCTTCGCAGGTCGTGCCCTCGCCGGACCAGGCGTACGTCGTGGCTGCGGGTTCGACGTCGTCCGTCTCGGCCGTCTCCGTGTCTGTCTCGGCCGTCGCCTCCGTGTCGTCCGCGGCCGTCTTCGCCGTAGACTCTGCCGCCTCGACCGTCGCCTCCGTGTCGTCACCTGTCGCTTCCTCGTCCGCCTCGGACTGCTCGCTCGACTCACCGCCGAGGAAATCGTCCAGCGAGGCGTCTTCGCTCATGCCACTTGCTGTGTCTGCCGGCGGCAAATAGCTGTCTGCTCACTGCCCAGCGTATCTCACGCGAGTGCGTGCAATGTCCTGTCCGTCGAGATGAACAGCGTTCCGTCGCCGACGCTGCCCGTCGTCGGTACCGAACCCGGAGCCGTCCACCGCCAGTCGATCGACCCGTCTGCCGTGTCGATGCCGAGGACTTCGGCCTCCATCTCCGGTCGGTCACTCCGTTCCGTCGTTCCGATATACAACCGCTGTCCGGCGACGACCGGCGAAGAGACCGTCGGGAGTTCGAGGTCTACCTGCCACTCCACGGTGCCGTCGTCCGCCGTGAGCGCAAACAGCTCTCGACCGCTGCTAGTTCCGTAGACCGTTCCGTCGGCGACTGCTGGGGACGACAGGATGCCGTTCAACGCCCAGAGGTCGTCGACGCGGTGGGCCCACTCGGACTCTCCCGTTTCCCGGTTGAGGGCAACGATTCCGTAGTCGCCGACTGAGACGTACACTCGGTCGTTCCAGAGTACGGGTGTCGAGAGACTGCCGTAGCTCGCCGGAATCTCGTATCGCCACTGCTCTTTACCATCGAGTGAGAGGCTCCGGAGCTGTGGGCGGCTCGAACTTTCGGTGTAGACGTCAACGGACACGACGACACCCGCCGAATCGACTGCGGGCGGCACGTTGATCAATGGGCCGTCCAGGTCGTCAGTACTGTGTGTCCACTCGACCGACCCCGTCCCGGCATCGATCGCGTACAGCCGCCGACTTCTGGGGCCGCCACTGGTGTACACGGTTCCGTCCTCGAGGGTGACCGATGTCATCAGGAACCCGTTCGTCGCTACTGACCACTCGACTGTTCCGTCGGCGCTGTCGATGGCGTAAATCACGCCGTCGTCACCGAAGTAGAGACTGCCGTCACCGACTGCGGGGGTCGAACTACTCGTTCCACTCCGGAACTGCCACGCTCTGGTCCCGTCGGCAGCCGAGAACGAACCGAGCACGGCCTGCTCGGTACTCATGCCGGTGTAGACCTGTTTACCGGCGAGCACTGGACACGAGGCGCTGGCACTTCGCAGGCGATCGACAGGCTGTTGCCACTGTTCCGAAACCTCGGACGTCGGTCCCGTCACTGTCGGTGCGTAGCCGGTGTTCTGGGCATCGAAATGGACCATCGGCCACGAGCCGCCCCCGAAGGTCGGTGTCTCCCGGGTTTGCCTGGCACTGTCCGATGTACACCCAGCTATCGATATCACGCCCCCAGCGAAGGCAGACAGAAATTTCCGTCGACTGTCAGACGATACCATCTATTCTATCCGTTGCTCCAGCAGGTGAAAAAACTGCGTCCCAGACCGGTCGTGATGACTACTTTGCTCGTCGCCGCGAGCGGAAGCACAAAGTAGGCCCACTCCAAAGCAGCGGGTATGCAAAGTCTCCCCATGCAGTTCGTCCAGAGTGTCCTCGACATGCCCGGGAAGTTCATCGACATCGCGCTGTTCGACCCCCTCTCCGCCGTTCTCATCCTCATCGGCGCCCTGCTGGTCGGCGCCGCCTCGGCGGTCTTTGGCTACCTCTCGCTGGGCGCAGCGGCGTCCCTCGTCGTCAGGCCGGGAAGCGGTCGGTCGCCGCCCCCAGAAGCGAAATAGCGTCCTCGATATCGGGCCCCAGCGGCGAGGCGAAGACGACGCTGTCGGCGTGTTCTCGCAGTGCTTCGACCCGGTCGGCCACGTCTTCGGGCGTGCCGGCGATACAGAACGCATCGAGCATCGGCTCCGTGACGAGGCCGAAGGCCTCCTCGAAGTTCCCCGCCGAGATAGCGTCGCCGATATCGCTCGCGACGTCCTGGTCGATGCCGTGGCGGCCGAGCACCGGCGGCGGTGAGCCGGCGGCGACGAACGCGACCGGGGGCCGGGCGGCCTCGCGGGCGGCGTCGGCGTCCTCCGCCACCGAGACGCTGGCGTAGGCCGCGAGGTCGAACTCGGTGTCGGCGACGCGCTCGTCGGCCATCGAGTCGACCTGGTCGCGGGCCCAGGCGAGGTCCTTCGGATGCGAGCCGTTGTACAGCGCGCCGTCGGCGTGTTTGGCGGCCATCTTCGTCATGTGGGGTCCCTGTGCGCCGACGTAGACCGGAATCTCGCCGACCTCGTAGTTCAGCCCGGCGTCGTCGGCTCGGAAGGTACCGTCGTGGTCGACGCGCTCGCCGTCCCAGAGCTGCTGGGCGACTTTGAACGTCTCGAGCACCCGTCGGAGCGCGTCGTCGTGGTCGAAGCCGAGGTTCCGAATCGTCGACTTGTCGCCGGGGCCGACCCCGAACAGGGCACGGCCGTCGCTGATTTCGTCGAGCGTCGCGACCCGCGAGGCCAGTGTCACGGGATGGGTCTCGTAGGGGTTGGCGATACCCGGCCCCAGGCGGACCTCGTCGGTCGCCTGTGCCATCGAGGCAAGCGCCATGAACTGGTCGCGGTTGTTGTAGTGATGACTCGCAAAGACCGCATCGAACCCCTCGTTCTCGGCGGTGCGGGCGAAGTCGGTGAGCTGTGCCACTGGGTGTTCCGGTGTGAGTTCAATCGCGTACATGAGACCACTCTCTGAGTGCGTCGCGGACGACGTCCGTGTCTTCGGGTCGGTAGAGTTCGTCGCTGCCTGCGTGGTCGCCGAAGTCGAAGTCCCGGACGACGGCGACCGGGGTTCCCCCGTCGCCCTCGCCGGTGACGAGATTGCCCGCGGCGGCGAGTTCGTCGACGACCGCCTGGACCGTGGCGCCGAGTTCACGGCCCTCGCGGTCGTGTTCGCCCCGCCAGTCGCGGGCGGCGGGTATCCCGTCCCAGCCCAGCGCGACGCCGCGCTGACCCAGGCGGAAGGGCCGTCCCGAGGTGTCGGTGACGATGACCGCCACGTCCACGTCGAGATGTTCCGCCAGCCCGGCCCGGATGCGCTCGGCGCAGTCGGTCGGGTCCTCTGGGAGCAAGAGGAGGTCGGCGCCGGGCACGTTCGAGCGGTCGATACCCGCGTTGACCGTGATGTGGCCAAAGCGCGTGACCGCCAGGATAAACGGCGCCTCGGTCAGTATCTCCTCGCTCGCCTCGATGACGGCCTGGGCGAAGCGGGGGTCCTTCTCCTCGCCGGCGATATCTGCGATGCCGTCGGCGATGCGCTCGGCGCGCTCGCTCGCCGGGAAGTCGGCGAGGTCTGCCTGCCGGCCCGCGGCCTTCGAGACGATGGTACTTGCCACACAGACGACGTCGCCGTCCTGCAGGTCCGCCCGTTCGGCGACGAGTTCGGCAACTGCGTCGCCGCGGCGAACCTCCGGCAGCCCCTCGACCGCGAAGACCTCCATACCCGCCCTGAGGCCTCCGCGGGAAAAAGGACGCCGTTAGTCGCAAGGCCCGCGAACAGTGGCAACGGCTGCCGCTACTGCTCGTGAACCGTCACGTCCAGCTCGCCGTTTCTGACCGTCGCTGTCATCATCGTCGCCCGCTCGGCCGGCGCTGCACCCGTTGCACTTCCCGGATTCAGCAGCCGGACGCCGCCGTGGGTCGTGTCCATGACCTCGTGGGTGTGGCCGGAAACGCCGACGGCTGTCTCGTCCGCTTCTACGCGCACGATATTGGCCACGCGGTCCTCGTAGCCACGCTTCGAGCCGGTGCCGTGGGTCACGACGAAGGTCACGCCGCCCAGCTCGACCGTCGCGCGGTCGGGCAGGCCGATTCGGGGGTCCATGTTCCCACCGACAGCTGTCAGTCGCGCGGCCAGCGCACGGACGTTCGACAGCGCCCCCTCGCTGTCGAAGTCGCCGGCGTGAATCACGTGGTCGGCGGCCGCAACGTGCTCGCGGAACGGGTCGGGAATCCGGCTCGCCCGCGAGGGTATGTGCGTGTCGCTGATGAGCGCGACGTCCATATCCGGGGTAGCGTCGCCCGCCGCAAAACAGTTCGTCCCGCCCGTCAGTTACTCCGCCGCCTCGGCGGCCGGGATGGCCGCCTCCAGCTCTTCCAGTCGCTCGATGAGCCGGTCCAGCCCGGCGTTGATGTCCGCGACACGGTCCTCGATGTCGTCGACCGGTATCGCCCCCTGGGGCGTCGGCTCGACGAGTCCGTCGTCTTCCAGCATCCGCAGGGAGTACCGCACCTTGTGTTCTGGTATCCCGGTCTCCTCGGCCAGCCGCACGATACCGATGGGCCCGTCGTCGATGACGGCCCCGAGTATCGAGAGGTCCCGGCTCTCCTTCTCGACCTGATCGCGTAAGCGCTCCATGCCCATTCGTATCTAGGGCTATCGGGTGACGGTATATAAACGCGGTTGTTAGAGGGATATCGGCTCGTTGCTCCCTGTGGTCGCCGGCCGCATCCCCGCTCAGGACCTCGCTGCTCACGGGTCGCTTCGCTCCCCGTTCGCATGATAGGAGGTTTCTCGCTCCGCTCGAAACCTCCCTATTCCTCTACGGGTTTGCGCCGCAACTCGTCGAGCTGGTCACGCAGCTTCGACAGCTCCGTCTCCAGTTCCTCCCGGCGGTCGATGAGCGTCGACAGCTCCTCGGTGTTGACCGAGAAGTCCTTGTCCAGTGCGACATCGAGGGCGTCGGTGGTCGCGGCCGCCAGGTCCGTCGAGACCCGCAACACCTCGCTGGGGGTCCCGCGGGACTCGTAGAGCACCTGGTCGCCCGACAGCGGGCTGTAGGTTATCATCGGCGACTCGACGCTGTGGTGGTAGGTGACGGTGTAGCTCGTATCGGTGACGGGATTCAGCCGGTCTTCCGCCCGCTCGGTGCGCACGATGTTGAACGGCTCCGCCAGCGTCGGGTATGTCTCGGCGAGGTCCCGCAGCCGGTCGGCGGCGGTCACGTCGAGCTGGGCCTCCACGTCGCCGAAGAACTGCTGTGAGTTGGTGAGCGAGAACGCCACGGTGTAGAAGACCGATTCGTCGCTGTCAGCGAGGTTCCGGAGCCGCTCGCGGACCGCCTCGTGGCGCCCCTCGATGGTGAGCTTCTCCAGTTCCTCAAGCAGCGCCCGGACGCCCTCCTCCCGTTCGAGGAACGCCTCGACGATGGCGCCCGGCATCTCCTCGCCCTCGATATCGTCCATGTCCATCCAAGGAAGCCGCGAGTAAACAGTCTGTCGGCGGGCACAAGAGCTATACCGGAATCTACTGATGTAGCACACGTCCACCCCGAGGTGGACCTATGACAGGGTAGGGGGACCACCCCCTTCGGTGGTACCTCGTGCGCCGTGTTCCGGCTGGACAGACAGCCAGTGCCTTACCTGTCGACTGCGTACCAGCAGGTATGTCCGTCCGCCGGCGGTCCCGACTCGGTGTCTCCCGGCGCGATGTCGGTGCTGGCCTCGTCGCCGGCGTCGCCGCGCTCCTCGCTAACGTCCTGTTCCACGCCGGCATGGTCGCGCGGGTGTTCATCTCTGACCCCGCAACTGTGTTGGCCGACCCCGACATCGTGTGGTCCATATTCCACTGGGGGCCCCTCATCGCGCTCCCGCTGGTCGTCGCGCCCGTCGCTGCCCTCGTCGTCGGCACCGTCGTCTGGCGAATCGGTATGCCCGACGAGCCGGCACCACGCCGCGGTGCCGGCACCGGTGTGGTGACCGCGTTCGCCTCGCTGGTGGTGCTCGCGCTCGTCTTCGGTGTCCTTGCCGGACTGTCCGCCGTCTCCACTGCACCGTTCGACGCCGTCGGCGAGTTCTTCGTCATCACGATGGTCGTCTTCGTCTTCGGGACCGTCTTCACCGCCTCCGTCATCGCCCCGGTCGGTGCGCTCGTGGGCTACGGCTACGAGTGGTCGCTGGCCCGGCGGGAGTAGCGTCGGCAAGGAGACGGCTCGATGGGATGTTGCAGTCGAATGCGTGTCGTGAACCAGTCTCGCGAGATTTGTTTCACCGTTTGCGACTGAATAATCCGGTCAGTAGGGCTGTGTAGTTACCCACAGTCCGGTCCCGAAATTCGGCTATTTCCGGGGTCTCGAATTTCGATAATCAAAGTCGTGGTACAGACAACAGTGACCGTTTTTGAAAGTTCCTGTTCTCCACCAATCACTGCCTGAAAGTCGTATTCACCTTCGCCGACGACATCGGAGGTAGCTAAATCTTCGTCGCCTGCAACATCGAATGTTTCCTTGTACACGGCTGCTGCTGTTTCAGTATCAGTAATTTCGATGGACACGCGGTGTTGGCTAGCCTGGTGATTATAAATGTGTAGTCCCGCTTGGTCACTTTCCAGTTCCGAGCACCCCGCGATGGCTGTCACCACTCCGATTCCAGCAACGTGGCTTAGAAATTCTCGACGTGACCGGAATTCCGGCATTGACCGGGTATTTTGCTCCTTTTGATAAGTGCTTTGTCTGTACTGACCACCGGTGTTGTATCGTCGCGTGGGAGCAGCGGCTGATACTGGCGGCTGTACGTTCGTAACGATATTCCTCACCCAGATGCGGCGAATGCCTTCAGTTTGGGACGGCCCCCAGTATGAACCGTCGAACTGAAATAATACAGCTAGCACCAGCTATATCACAGACAACCGCGTTAGTCCTCGTAAGTGGGCCCGAATATGGATTTGACTGATACCTCTCCAGATATCCCGAGAGATGCTGAAGAAACGCCGGACTTCGATGCGTGGGACTCTCCCGACGAGGCTCTGACGGACGGACCGACCAGAGAGCGGATGCTCGATGTCGTTGTCCAGTTGCGGGAGCCAACGAAGGTGTCGACCGTCGCGACGCGAGCGGATTGTGATACGGAGACCGCCCGTGAGTATCTCCAGTGGTTCGCTGAGATGGGGATGGTACGTGAGCTATCCGGACGCCCGGTGCGATATGAGCGCAACGATTCCTATCTACGGTGGCGCAGAATAGAGCAGATTCGCCAACGCTACTCGGAGACACAGATCGTGGCACGTCTCAAGGAGACGCTCGATGCGGCCACGGAGTATCGAGACCACTTCGATGCCGGCTCGCCAGACGACGTCTCGCTGGTTGAGGAGAGCTACGAGGAGCCAATCGAAGACGTATGGGAGGCGGTGTCGAACTGGAAGAGCCTCGAGGAGAGAGCAGCGCTGTTAGATGCCGCTCGTCGTGAGGACACCTCCGGCGGGCATACCGAGACAATCGATGCCTGAAGGGGAGACAGGCGGCGTCGGGGGCATCGATAGCGATATCTTAGAACGAGTCGGTCGGCGGCTTCGTGGTAGTGCCCGGTTCGCGGCCGTAGAGTACCGTCCCGAGTACGCCCCGAACGCGGTGGTCGCCGAGTACGACCTCGGCTACTTTCCAGCCGCTATAGAGCGCGCATATCTCCGCGTTCGGTGGTTCGAAACGGATGATTTCAACGTTCACTACTCGGAGCAGTATCGGAACGGCGACTCCTGGGAGTGCAGATGGGACCGCCACCCGAACAGCCACAACGACCGGGAGCATTTTCATCCGCCGCCTGACGCAACGACGCCCGGCCGAGACACGGCGTTCGACGGTGATTGGCGTAGGGTGATATCTGGGGTTTTGTCGGAGCTGGACGAGCGTATTCAGTCGTTCTGGGAGTGAGCGAACCCGGAGGGTTCGCGAACGACAGAAGACGCTATGCGTCTTCTGGAAGTGAGCACTCGCAACGCGAGTGCGAACATCGAGAGACGAGCGCCGCTCGTCTCTCGGAATTTGAACCCAGGCGAGACCCACTACGTTCGTCTCGCGTGATTCAAATCCCTCTTGGCCGTACAGCAATGTCAGAACGCGACGCGATGAAACGCGTCGCTTGGTAGTTTGAAATTGAAGTACGCCCGGAGCGGAATTTGAACCCGGGCAAACGCTCGCTGCCGCTCGCGTTTGCGTGATTCAAATCCCTCTTTGTCGCACAGCAAAATCAGAACGCGACGCGATGAAACGCGCCGCTCGTCGATTTGATTTCGAAGAAGCGCCCGGAGCGGGATTTGAACCGGAGGAAGACGGTCGGCCTCACTCCGTTCGGCCGCTGCGACTTCCATGGTTCAAATCCGCTCATGACGTATTTGCGACTCACGAGTTCGTTCGTCGCAAAAGTACGCCCGGAGCGGGATTTGAACCCGCGTCACGACCGTGACAGGGTCGTATGATGGGCCACTACACCATCCGGGCACGCTACCTTGCTGCACTCAATCGTATCCCGGTCGTGGTATTAAGGCTTTCCAAAGGAGGGCGCCCTGCCATGGGACCACTTGGCGGGACCCAAACGACTATATCTTCTCTGACCGAACCGAGTGGTATCGCAAGCGGTTCTCCCCCGCAGTGGGTCGGGGGTCCAGTAGCTACTGCAGGCCAAGTTGGTAAGTGTTATTAGGGTCCCGACTATAGCGACCTGTAGTATCTCGTGACAGCCACCTTCTCCAGCCACAGGCCCCACGCACGCACACACACATGGTAGATGTAAGTCAACACGACCTCGTTCCCGACCACAGCGTCGTCGACGAGGCCGACCTCGAAGCAGTGCTCGATGAGTACGACATCAAGAAGACCGACCTCCCGAAGATAAAACGCGCCGACCCCGGACTGCCGGACGACGCGGAAGTCGGCGATGTCATCCGTATCGAACGCGACTCGCGAACCACCGATACCGCCGTTGTCTATCGGCTGGTGGTCGAATAATGAACACACAGGACCGACGCGCTATATCGCGTGAGTACTTCGCGAAGGAACGGCTCGCCGAACACCACTTCCGCTCGTTCAACGCCTTCCTCGACCGAGGGATGCAGCAGGTGGTCGACGAGAAAGAGACCATCGACACCGACATCGGCGACAAGGAAGGCCAGGAGCCGGTGTGGGTCGAACTGGGCGACGTCCGCGTCGTCACGCCACGGGTGCGAGAGGCCGACGGGAGCGAGGAACTGCTCTATCCGCAGGAAGCCCGCCTCCGGAACATCACCTACTCCGCACCGGTGTTCATGGAGATGGCTATCGTGCGGGGCGGCGAAGAAGAACCCGAGGAAGTCGTCGACCGCACCGAGACCAAGATCGGCCGGATGCCCATCATGGTCGGCTCGAACAAGTGTAACATCGCCGGCTTCACCCGCGAGGAGCTCATCGACATCGGCGAGGACCCGGCCGACCCCGGCGGCTACTTCTGTGTCAACGGCTCCGAGCGCGTCCTGATGACGAGCGAGGACCTGGCGCCGAACAAGATTCTGGCCGAGTACGACACCAAGTACGGCGACGAGGTCCAGGTCGCAAAGACCTTCTCCCAGCGACGGGGCTATCGTGCGCTCGTCCTCTGTGAGCGGACCCGCGACGGGCTGCTCGAAGTCTCTTTCCCATCGGTCTCGGGCTCTATCGACTTCGTGACCCTGGTTCGCGCGCTGGGTCTGGAATCCGACGAGGAGATCGTCCACCGCGTCTCCGAGGACCCGGAAATCGTGAAGTTCATGCTCGAGAATCTGGAGGAAGCGGAAGTCCAGACGACCGAGGAGGCCATCGAGACGCTGGGTCAGCGTGTCGCCTCCGGCCAGGGCAAGAACTACCAGCTCAAGCGGGCCAACTACGTCATCGACCGCTACCTCCTGCCCCACCTCCACGAGGAGGGTGTCGACGAGGAAGAGGTCCGAATCAACAAGGCGTACTACCTCTGCCGGATGGCCGAGGCGTGTTTCGAACTCGCCCTGGAACGTCGCGAGGCCGACGACAAGGACCACTACGCGAACAAGCGCCTGAAGGTCAGCGGCGACCTGATGACTGACCTGTTCAGGACCGCGCTGAACAAGCTGGCCCGGGACGTGAAGTACCAGCTCGAACGCGCGAATATGCGAAATCGGCAGCTCTCCGTCTCTACTGTGGTTCGCTCGGACGTGCTGACCGAGCGCCTCGAACACCCCATCGCGACGGGCAACTGGGTCGGCGGCCGCTCCGGGGTGTCCCAGCTCGTCGACCGGACCGACTTCATGGGGGTCCTCTCACACCTTCGCCGCCTGCGCTCGCCGCTCTCGCGCTCCCAGCCACACTTCGAGGCGCGGGACCTGCACGCGACCCAGTGGGGTCGCATCTGTCCCTCCGAGACGCCCGAAGGCCCGAACTGCGGGCTCGTGAAGAACTTCGCACAGGCGATGGAGCTGTCACAGGACGTCGAGGACGCACAGGACCTCAAACAGGAACTTTCGGACATGGGGGTCCAGGGCATCCCCGGTATCGAATCGATCGAACAGCAGCCCGCGGACGACTAACATGAGTCAGAGCCGAGAAGCCAAGGTATACGTCAACGGTAGTTTGGTCGGGACACATCCCGACCCCGAACAGCTCGCAGAACAGGTGCGACAGGCCCGCCGTCGGGGGGACGTCTCCCAGATGGTCAACGTCTCTGTCAAGGGCCGCACCGACGAGGTCATCATCAACGCCGACGCGGGGCGGGCCCGCCGGCCGCTGCTGGTCGTCGAGAACGGCGAGCCGCTGATGACCGACGAACAGGTCGAGGCCGTCAAGAACGGCGACCTGGAGTTCGAGGAACTCGTCGAGCGCGGCCTCGTCGAGTTCATCGACGCCGAGGAGGAGGAGGACATCCTCGTCGGTGTCGACGAGGACGAACTCACCGAGAACCACACCCACCTCGAGGTCGACCCGCAGCTGATGTTCGGTATCGGCGCGGGGATGATTCCGTACCCCGAACACAACGCCTCCCCGCGGATTACGATGGGGTCGGGGATGATCAAGCAGTCGCTGGGCCTGCCGAGTGCGAACTACCGAATCCGGCCCGACACGCGCCAGCACCTGCTGCACTACCCGCAGCTCTCGATGGTCAAGACTCAGACGACCGAACAGATCGGTTACGACGACCGCCCGGCCGCGCAGAACTTCGTCGTCGCCGTCATGAGCTACGAGGGGTTCAACATCGAGGACGCGCTGGTCATGAACAAGGGGTCGGTCGAGCGCGCGCTCGCCCGGTCGCACTTCTTCCGGACCTACGAGGGCGAGGAGCGACGCTACCCCGGCGGTCAGGAAGACCGCTTCGAGATGCCCGACGAGGACGTCCGCGGTGCGCGTGGCGAAGAGGCCTACACGCACCTGGACGACGACGGGCTCGTCAACCCCGAGACGCAAGTCGGCGAGAACGCCGTCCTCCTGGGCAAGACCAGCCCGCCCCGGTTCCTCGAAGAACCGGACGACATGGGCGGACTCTCCCCGCAGAAGCGCCGCGAGACGAGCGTCACCATGCGCTCGGGCGAATCCGGCGTCGTGGACACGGTCACCCTGATGGAGGGCGAGGACGGCTCCAAGCTCTCGAAGGTCTCCGTGCGTGACGAGCGAATCCCCGAACTGGGCGATAAGTTCGCATCCCGGCACGGCCAGAAGGGTGTCGTCGGCCACATCGCGCCACAGGAGGACATGCCCTTCACCGAGGAAGGCGTCGTGCCCGACCTGGTGATCAATCCCCACGCCCTGCCGTCGCGGATGACCGTCGGCCACATCTTAGAGATGATCGGCGGGAAGGTCGGGGCCCTAGAGGGTCGGCGCGTCGACGGGACCGCCTTCACCGGTGAGGACGAGGAGCAGCTCCGTGGCTCCCTGGAGGAGCACGGCTTCGACTCCTCGGGCAAGGAGACGATGTACTCCGGCGTCACCGGCGAGAAGATCGAGGCCGACATCTTCGTCGGCGACATCTTCTACCAGAAGCTCTACCACATGGTCTCGAACAAGCTGCACGCCCGCTCGCGCGGGCCGGTGCAGGTGCTGACCCGCCAGCCCACCGAAGGCCGGGCCCGCGAGGGCGGGCTCCGTGTGGGTGAGATGGAGCGGGACGTGCTCATCGGGCACGGCGCGGCGATGGCGCTCAAGGAGCGCCTGCTCGATGAGTCCGACCGCGAGTGGATCAACGTCTGTGGCGAGTGTGGGATGACCGCCGTCGAGAACGTCGAACAGCGACGTATCTACTGTCCCAACTGCGAGGAGGAGACCGACATCCACGAGGTCGAGATGTCGTATGCGTTCAAGCTCCTGTTAGACGAGATGAAGGCGCTTGGAATCGCCCCGCGGGTCGAACTGGAGGACGCCGTATGAGCTCACAACAGACACCACAGGAGATTGGGTCACTCAGCTTCGGGCTGATGGACCCCGAGGAGTACCGCGAGATGTCGGCCACGAAGGTCATCACGGCCGACACCTACGACGACGACGGGTTCCCCATCGACATGGGGCTGATGGACCCGCGGCTCGGGGTCATCGACCCCGGACTCGAATGCAAGACCTGCGGGAAACACAGCGGCTCGTGTAACGGCCACTTCGGCCACATCGAACTCGCCGCCCCCGTCATCCACGTCGGCTTCGCGAAGCTCATCCGTCGCCTCCTCCGTGGCACGTGCCGGGAGTGTTCCCGGCTCTGTCTCGACGAGAACGAGCGCGACGAGTTCCGCGACCGGCTCACTCGGACCCGGGACCTCGGCCGCGACCTCAACGACGTGACCAAGGCCGCCATCCGGCAGGCCCGCAAGAAGGACACCTGTCCGTTCTGCGGCGAGAAGCAGTACGACATCAAACACGAGAAGCCGACGACCTACTACGAGGTCCAGCAGGTGCTCTCGGCCGACTATCCAGCCCGCATCGCCGAGGCGATGGAGGAGGCTGACGACCGTATCACGCCCACCGACCTCGCCGAGGAGACCGGTATCGACGCCGGTCGCGTCCAGGAGATAATCAGCGGCGACTTCCGCCCGCGACAGGAGGACCGCCGGGCCATCGAGAAGGCCCTCTCCGTGGACCTCACCGAGGAGGACATGAACAAGCTGATGCCCTCCGACATCCGGGACTGGTTCGAGGACATCCCGGACGAGGACATCGAGGTCCTGGGGATGAACCCCGACCGTTCCCGGCCCGAGTGGATGATTCTGACGGTGCTGCCGGTGCCGCCGGTGACCGCCCGTCCCTCGATTACGCTTGACAACGGCCAGCGCAGCGAGGACGACCTCACCCACAAGCTCGTGGACATCATCCGCATCAACCAGCGGTTCATGGAGAATCGCGAGGCGGGTGCGCCCCAGCTTATCATCGAGGACCTCTGGGAACTGCTCCAGTACCACGTCACCACGTTCATGGACAACGAGATTTCGGGCACGCCGCCGGCGCGTCACCGCTCCGGCCGGCCCCTGAAGACCCTCTCCCAGCGACTCAAGGGCAAGGAGGGCCGCTTCCGTGGCTCGCTTTCGGGGAAGCGTGTCAACTTCTCGGCCCGGACCGTCATCTCGCCGGACCCGACGCTCAGCCTGAACGAGGTCGGCGTCCCCGAACGGGTCGCCCGGGAGATGACCCAGACGATGAACGTCAACGAGCGCAACCTGGAGAAGGCCCGCCGCTACGTCGCCAACGGCCCGATGGGCCACCCGGGCGCTAACTACGTCCGCCGACCGGACGGCCGCCGCCTGAAGGTCACCGAGAAGAACTGCGAGGAACTCGCCGAGAAGGTCGAGGCCGGCTGGGAAGTCTCCCGCCACCTCGTCGACGGCGATATCATCATCTTCAACCGGCAGCCGTCGCTGCACCGGATGTCCATCATGGCCCACGAAGTGGTCGTGATGCCGTACAAGACGTTCCGGCTCAACACGGTCGTCTGCCCGCCGTATAACGCTGACTTCGACGGCGACGAGATGAACATGCACGCGCTGCAGAACGAGGAGGCCCGCGCGGAAGCGCGCGTCCTCATGCGCGTACAGGAACAGATGCTCTCGCCCCGGTTCGGCGAGAACATCATCGGTGCGATTCAGGACCACATCAGCGGGACCTACCTGCTGACTCACACCAACCCGCAGTTCAACGAGACCCAGGCCCTGGACATGCTCCGGGCGACGCGTATCGACGAACTGCCCGAACCGGACGGCGAGGAGGCCGGCGAACCGTACTGGACCGGCCGCTCGCTGTTCTCGGAACTCCTGCCCGACGACCTCAATCTGGAGTTCACCTCCTCGGCCGGCGACACCGTCGTCATCGAGGACGGACAGATGACCTCCGGAACTATCGACGAGGACGCCGTCGGCGCCTTCGGCGGCGAGGTCGTCGACGTTATCGCCAAGGACTACTCGAAGACGCGCGCGCGCATCCTGGTCAACGAGATTTCCGCGCTGGCGATGCGTTCGATCATGCACTTCGGGTTCTCCATCGGTATCGACGACGAGTCGATTCCCCGCGAGGCCGAAGAGCAGATCAACGACGCCATCGACAACGCCTACGACCGCGTCGAGGAGCTCATCGAGACCTACGAGCGGGGCGAGCTCGAATCGCTGCCCGGCCGCACGGTCGATGAGACCCTCGAGATGAAGATCATGCAGACGCTGGGCAAGGCCCGTGACTCCGCCGGCGACATCGCCGAGGACCACTTCGACGACGACAACCCGGCCGTCGTGATGGCCGAGTCCGGCGCGCGTGGGTCGATGCTGAACCTGACCCAGATGGCCGGCTGTGTCGGCCAGCAGGCAGTCCGCGGCGAGCGTATCAACCGCGGCTACGAGAACCGGACGCTTTCCCACTTCGAAGAGAACGACCTCTCCTCGGACGCCCACGGCTTCGTGGAATCGTCCTACCGCTCGGGGCTCGGCCCGAAGGAGTTCTTCTTCCACGCGATGGGTGGCCGCGAGGGACTGGTCGACACCGCAGTCCGAACCTCCAAATCCGGCTACCTCCAGCGTCGGCTCATCAACGCGCTGTCGGAACTGGAGACCCAGTACGACGGGACGGTCCGGGACACCTCGGACACTATCGTCCAGTTCGAGTTCGGCGAGGACGGCACGTCGCCGGTCGACGTCTCATCCGGCGAGGAGGGGCCGGCCGTCGACGTCGACCAGATCGCCGACAGCGTCCTCAACGAGGAGTTCGAGAGCGAGAAACAGAAAGAGAGCTTCCTCGGACAGAAGACCGAGCGAACCAATCTCTCCGAACACGCCGACGACTGGTGGATGGCGGAGGGTGACGACTAATGGTATCAGAAGACATCGAGGCCGTCGTCGAGGACACGGAGCTCCCCCGGCGGCTGAAAGACGAGGTGTACAGCGCAGTCGAGGAACGCGGCGTCGGCGTCGAGGACGCCGACCGCATCGCTCAGGCGGTCGAGTCCCGCTACATGCAGACACGCGTGGACCCCCTGGACCCGGTCGGGACCGTCTCGGCCCAGTCCATCGGCGAACCCGGAACGCAGATGACGATGAACACGTTCCACTACGCCGGTGTGGCCGAAATCGACGTGACCCAGGGCCTGCCCCGGCTCATCGAACTGGTCGACGCCCGGAAGACGCCGGACACGCCGATGATGACTGTCCACTTAGACGAGGAGTACGCCGACGACCGCGAGAAGGCCCACGAGGTCGTCTGGAAGATAGAGGCCACGCGCATCCTCGCGCTGGGTGACATCTCCACGAACGTCGCGGACATGCTCGTCCAGATCGACTTGAACGAAGAGACCCTGCAGGAACGCTGGCCCACGGTCGATACCACCGAGGCCATCGCCGAGGAGATCGCCGAGACCATCGAGTCGAACCTCGGCGTCAAGACCCGCCAGGCCGGGACCGTCATCGAGTTCGGCCCGGAGGAGCCCAGCTACCGGGACCTGCTCCAGCTGGTCGAGGAGCTCCGGGACATCGTCTTCAAGGGTATCGACGAGATATCCCGCGTCGTCATTCGCAAGGAAGACTTAGAAGACGGCGAGGAGTTCGTCCTCTACACCGAGGGCTCGGACTTCGGCGAGGTGCTGGGCATCGAGGGTGTCGACGCCTCCCGGACGACGTGTAACAACATCCACGAGATATACCGGAGCCTCGGCGTCGAGGCCGCCCGCGAGACGCTCATCAACGAGACGATGAACACGCTCGAAGAGCAGGGCCTCGACGACGTGAACGTCCGCCACCTCATGCTGGTCGCGGACATCATGACCAACGAGGGGACCATCGAGTCCATCGGCCGCCACGGTATCTCCGGCTCGAAGGACTCCGTGCTGGCCCGCGCAGCGTTCGAGGTGACGGTGAACCACCTGCTCGACGCCGCCATCCACGGCGAGGTCGACGAACTGGACGGCGTCACGGAGAACGTCATCGTCGGCAAGCCCATCAAGCTGGGCACCGGCGACGTCGACCTCCGTATGGGCACCACGCAGGACTGATGGGCGTCGAAATCTCGGACGAAGCCCGACGACTGGTCGCCCTCTTCGAGGACGAAGCCGGCGTCACTGTCCGGGATTGCGTCGTCGACGAGGACCACGACCAGGTCGTCTACCTGGTCAAGCGCGGCCAGATAGCCGACGCCATCGGTCCCGGCGGCACCACCGTCGCGCGCGTCGAGGAGCAACTCGGCCGGGACGTGAAGCTCATCGAGGACGCCGAACGGGCCGAGGACTTCGTCGCCAACGCCCTGGCGCCCGCCGCCGTCTACAACGTCACCGTCTCGGAGAACGGCGACACCGTCGCCTACGTCGAGGTGCCCCAGGACGACCACGGGGCCGCTATCGGCCGCGACGGCCGCAACATCGACGCCGCCCGCCGGCTGGCCCAGCGTCACTTCGACATCGACGGTATCGAACTGACCTGACGGCCTCGGCGACGGACACTCCATTTGCCACCCACTCGCGTACGAGAACGCCCCACACGGGCTGTACGGCGACGACGAAAGAGGAGTCTTAAGTAGCTCGGCAGGATACCGACGTGTACTATGGCAAACGGCAAATACGCCGCGCGGAAGCTGAAGAAGGACCGCCAGAAACACCGGTGGTCCGACTCGGACTACGCGCGACGCGAGCGCGGGCTCGGCAAGAAGTCCGACCCGCTCGAGGGTGCCCCCCAGGGCCGCGGTATCGTCCTGGAGAAGGTCGGTATCGAGGCGAAACAGCCCAACTCCGCGATCCGGAAATGCGTCCGGGTCCAGCTCATCAAGAACGGCAAGCAGGTCACCGCGTTCTGTCCCGGTGACGGCGCTATCTCCTTTATCGACGAACACGACGAGGTCACCATCGCCGGTATCGGCGGCGCGAAGGGTCGCGCGATGGGCGACCTCTCCGGTGTCAACTACAAGGTCGAGAAGGTAAACGGCGTCTCCATGCTCGAACTGGTCCGCGGTAACGCCGAAAAGCCGGTCCGATAACCATGAGTGCAGACGAAGACACACCCGAGACCGACGAAGACGTTGAGGCTGAGGAGCCCGAAGAAGAGGTCGCCCGCGCCGAGCTGTTCGGCAAGTGGTCGGTCACCAACATCGAGTATTCGGACCCCTCCACGGAACGGTACATCACGGTGACGCCCATCGCCCACACGATGGGACGGCACTCGAACAAGCAGTTCCAGAAGTCCGAAATCAGCGTCGTCGAGCGACTCATCAACCGGCTGATGCAGACCGACGAGAACACGGGCAAGAAGCAGCTCGCGACGACCATCGTCAGTGACGCCTTCGACATCGTCCACGAGCGCACCGAGGAGAACCCGGTGCAGGTCCTCGTCGAGGCCGTCGAGAACAGCGCGCCCCGAGAGGAGACCGTCCGCCTGAAATACGGTGGTATCTCGGTCCCGAAGGCCGTCGACGTCGCCCCCCAGCGACGGGTCGACCAGGCCCTGAAGTTCATCGCCGAGGGCACCTACGGTGGCTCGTTCAAGACGACCACCAGCGCCGAGGAGGCACTCGCTTCCCTGCTCATCGGCGCCGCCAACAACGACGTCAGCACCTACTCCGTCAACCAGAAAGAAGAGAAGGAACGCGTCGCGGCCGCAGCCCGATAATATCGACTGTATTCTCCCGTTTTCGCCCGCTGGAAGCGGTAGCGCCGTCGTGACTCGCGGCTCGCTTGTGCCGAGCCACGCCAGCTCGTAAACCACTAGCTATTTCTTGGTTGACGGGACAGTCACAGGTATGTCAGGAACGGAGTCGGTCGACCTCGTCGGCGACGAGGCAGTGTCGAACATCGCGCTCGCGGCGGTGCTTGCCGCACTCACTGCGGCCTTCGCGTACGTCTCGATACCGATACCCGGGCTGCCGGCCCCGGTATCCTTCCAGGTCTTCGGTGTCTACTTCGCCGGCCTCCTGCTGGGGGCGCGCTGGGGCGGCTTTTCCGTCGCGCTGTACCTGCTTGTCGGCATCGCCGGGGCGCCGGTA
This sequence comes from Haloarcula rara, assembly GCF_029338235.1. Classification (GTDB taxonomy): domain Archaea; phylum Halobacteriota; class Halobacteria; order Halobacteriales; family Haloarculaceae; genus Haloarcula; species Haloarcula rara. The sequence continues at coordinate 1,161,135 of NZ_CP119785.1, read as the reverse complement.
TTCTCGAACGGGCAGGCCGGACTCGGCTACCTGCTCGGGCCGACGGGCGGGTACCTCGTCGGCTTCCTGCTTGCGGTGGTCCTCATCGGGGCCGTCGTCCACCGCGGGCTCGACCCGAAGCCGCTCACCGATATCCCGCTCACGCGACAGGTCGCCGCGCTGGTCGCGGGGCTCGTCCTCATCTACGCCATCGGCGTTCCGTGGCTGGCGGCTATCGCTGGGCTGGCGCCGGTCGAGGCGCTGACCGTCGGGGCCCTCGTCTTCCTTCCCGGTGACGCCATCAAGATCACCGCGACGCTGGCCCTGGTGAAAGGCGGGGTGCTCGCCCGACAGCAGGCGACCACGACCGCATGATAACGGTCGACGGTCTCACACACCGCTTTGGCGAGAGCGTCGCGCTCGGCGACGTGTCGCTGCGGATTCCCGACGGCGAGTTCTGCCTGCTGGTCGGGCCCAACGGGAGCGGCAAGACGACGCTCGTGCGCCACTTCAACGCCCTGCTGGAGCCCGATTCGGGGACGGTCACGGTCGACGGGACGGACGTGACCGAGGACCCGCTTGCCGCCCGCAGGAGCATCGGCATGGTGTTCCAGCAGCCACGGGACCAGCTGGTTGCCGCCACCGTCGGTGCGGACGTGGCGTTTGGCCCCGAAAACCTGGGGCTCGACCGCGGGGAGATAGACCGCCGTGTCGCGTCGGCGCTCTCGGCGGTCGAGCTCGACGGTCGCGAGAACGACCATATCGACGCGCTGTCGGGCGGCGAGCAGGCCCGCGTCGCCATTGCCGGTGCGCTGGCGATGGAACCTACCCACCTCGTTCTTGACGAACCGTTCGCCGGGCTGGACTTGCGCGCCCGTCGCTCGCTGCTCGCTCGACTGGACGACCTCCACGAAGCGGGGACGAGCATTGTCGTGGTCACGCACGACCTGCGTGACTTGCGCGAGCGGACCGACCGTATCGTCGCACTGAGCGATGGGGAAATCGCTGCCGACGGCCCGCCGGCCGACCTCGGGGCGCTCGAACCGTACGGCGTCGACGGCGGATGCTGACCTACCGCCCCGGCGAGACGGTCGCCCACCGGCTGGACGCCCGGTCGAAGCTGGTCTGCCAGTTCGGCTTCGCCGTCGCCGCATTCGTCGGGCCGACCCCGAAGCGCCTGGCGGCCCTGAGCGTACTGGCAGGGCTGGCGCTCGTCGCCGGGCGGCTGTCGCCGCTCGCGGTGGCCAGGAGCTATCGGTTCGTCCTCTTTATCCTCCTGTTAAGCCCGCTGTCGGCCGTACTGGCGCTGACGCCGCCGTACGTCGACCCCGCACGCGCCGTGGAGCCACTGCTGGCGACGACGCGGGTCGTCCTCGTGTTGGCCGTCGCTGCCGTCTACGTCCGGACGACACCGGTCCGTGAGACCCGGGCGGTCGTCCAGCGGTACGTCCCCGGTCGGACCGGTCAGGCCCTGGGTGTCGGCGTGGGGCTGACCTTTCGGTTCCTGCCCGTCCTTCGGCGGGACTTGCTTTCGGTACGGGACGCTATCGCCGCCCGGGGCGGGGAGACCCGGTCCGTCGTCGACCGCGCGAAACGCATCGCAGTCGTCGGGCTAGCCCGGGCCTTCGACCGCTCGGACCGGCTCTCGCTCGCGCTCCGGGCCCGCTGTTTCGCCTGGAACCCGACACCACCCAAGATGGCCTTTACCGGCCGGGACTACCCGGTGTTGCTACTCGGTGTCGTCCTGGCGCTGTGGCCGCTGATTGTCTTGCTCTAGTCGGCCGCCTGCCCGCTCTCGGCCGTGGCGTACGCCCTCGTGACGTCGACCAGCGCCTTCCGGAACTCCGACTCGTCGGGGTCGGGCGAGAGACCGGCGAAGTACCCCTTGAACTCCGCTATATCGATTCCCTCGGCGTCCTGGGCGGCCGCGTGCGCGAGGTCGTACAGCTGGTGTCCCTCGCTCACGAGGTCGTGGCGCTCGACGAGCGCCAGCGCGAAGGCGGCGTTGACCGCCGTGATGTCGGGGTCGGCGGCGGGGGTCAGCTGCGTCCAGCCCGGCTGCCCCCCGGGAAGGTCCGAGACCGCGGCCGCGAGGCTCGCCTCCAGGAAGGCGACCAGCTTCTCGCCCGAGACCAGCGCCATCCAGACGTCGTCGGCGTAGATGTCCTTCATGTGGTTGGCGATCTGGTAGCAGTGGGTGAGCTTGCGCTGTTCGACGCTGTGGCCCGCCAGGGCGAGGTAGATGGCTTCCTCGGTCGACTGGGTGTGTGAGGGGTGGCCCCGCTCGTTGTGGTGCATGTGGGCGAACTCGTGTAAGGCGAGTTCGCGGGCCATCGCGCTCGTGGCCGCCTGCCGGGAGATAGTGAGCCGGTGGCCGGCGGCGTCGTGGCTGACGCGCGTGCGCTCGTCGGGGTCCTCGCGGACCCGTACGGTCACGGGGCGGTCGAGGTCGTACTCCGTCGAGAAGAGGTTCCGCGCGCCAAGAAACGGTTCGGCCGGTCCGCCCTGTACGTGTACGTCCATGTGTGTCGTTCACAGGGGGCGGTCGGGTATGATTCTTGCGGGCTTGCTAGCTATTGCCACCCACTGGTTGACCACGGCCCGGAGCACCCGCAGACACCGGTGCTGTCCGCCCTATCGCTCGGGGGCCGACGTTCGCGTGGCTCTGACACGCTGACGCGGAAACACTATCCTTTTGACCCTCCTGTTGATACGATTCTGTATAATGGGCCGACGCAAAAAGATCGTACAAGAATGTGAGACACTGATGAGCGACCCGGAGCACATCCGGAACATCGCCATCGCTGCTCACGTGGACCACGGCAAGACGACGCTTACGGACAACCTGCTCGCTGGGGCAGGCATGATCTCCGACGACACCGCGGGCGAGCAGCTCGCGATGGACACCGAGGAGGACGAGCAGGAACGCGGTATCACTATCGACGCGGCCAACGTCTCGATGACTCACGAGTACGAGGACAAGAACCACCTCATCAACCTCATCGACACCCCCGGCCACGTCGACTTCGGCGGGGACGTGACCCGCGCGATGCGTGCCGTCGACGGCGCGCTCGTGGTGGTCGACGCCGTCGAGGGCGCGATGCCCCAGACCGAGACGGTGCTCCGGCAGGCCCTGCGCGAGGGCGTCAAGCCGACGCTGTTCATCAACAAAGTCGACCGCCTCATCTCCGAGCTCCAGGAGGGTCCCGAGGAGATGCAGAACCGACTCCTCAACGTCATCGACGACGTCAACGAGCTCATCCGCGGGATGACCGAGGAGATGGACGACATCGACGACTGGACGGTCTCTGTCGAGGAGGGCACCGTCGGCTTCGGCTCCGCACTGTACAAGTGGGGCGTCTCGATGCCGTCGATGCAGCGCACCGGGATGGACTTCGGCGACATCATGGAACTCGAGCGCGCGGACAAGCGCCAGGAGCTCCACGAGCGCACGCCGCTGTCGAACGTCGTCCTCGACATGGTCTGTGAGCACTTCCCGAACCCCGTCGACGCCCAGCCGATGCGTGTCCCGCGCATCTGGCGTGGCGACGACGAGTCCGACCTCGCCGAGGACATGCGGCTGGTCAACGAGGACGGCGAGGTCGTCCTCATGGTCACCGACATCGGTGTCGACCCCCACGCCGGCGAGATCGCTGCCGGACGCGTCTTCTCCGGCACGCTGGAGAAGGGCCAGGAGCTGTACGTCTCCGGGACCGCGGGCAAGAACCGCATCCAGAGCGTCGGCATCTACATGGGTGGCGAGCGCGAGGAAGTGGACCACGTCCCCGCCGGGAACATCGCCGCCGTTACCGGCCTCAAGGACGCCATCGCAGGTTCGACGGTCTCCAGCCAGGAGATGACTCCCTTCGAGTCCATCGAACACATCTCGGAGCCGGTCATCACGAAGTCCGTCGAGGCACAGAACATGGACGACCTGCCGAACCTCATCAAGACGCTCCAGCAGGTCGCCAAGGAGGACCCGACCATCCAGATCGAGATCAACGAGGACACCGGGGAACACCTCATCTCCGGCCAGGGTGAACTCCACCTGGAGGTCATCGGCCAGCGTATCGAGCGCAACCAGGGCATCCCGATCAACACCGGTGAGCCCATCGTTGTCTACCGCGAGGCAGTCCAGAGCGAGTCCCGCGAGGTCGAGGGCCGTTCGCCGAACAACCACAACCGGTTCTACATCACCGTCGAACCGCTCGGCGACGACATCGTCGAGGCCATCAAGCTTGGCGAGGCCTCCATGGACATGCCCGAACTGGAGCGCCGCGAAGCGCTGCAGGACGCCGGCATGGACAAGGACGACTCCCAGAACATCGAGCACATCCACGGGACCAACATCCTGCTCGACGAGACGAAAGGTATCCAGCACTTGAACGAGACGATGGAGCTCGTCATCGAGGGGCTCGAAGAAGCACTGGACGACGGGCCGCTCGCCGCGGAACCGGTCCAGGGCTCGCTGCTGCGCCTCCACGACGCCCGCCTCCACGAGGACGCCATCCACCGCGGTCCGGCACAGGTCATCCCCGCCGTTCGGGAGGCCGTCCACAACGCCCTCATCGACGCCGACATCAAGCTCCTGGAGCCGATTCAGGAGGTCCGCATCGACGTGCCCAACGACCACATGGGCGCCGCGTCCGGCGAGATTCAGGGCCGCCGTGGCCGTGTCGACGACATGTACCAGGAGGGTGACCTCATGGTCGTCGAGGGTATCGCGCCCGTCGACGAGATGATCGGCTTCTCCAGTGACATCCGGAGCGCCACCGAGGGCCGTGCCTCCTGGAACACCGAGAACGCCGGCTTCCAGGTCATGGCCGACAACCTCCAGCCGGAAAAGATCACGGAGATTCGAGAGCGCAAGGGCATGAAGACGGAACTGCCCGCCGCTATCGACTACTTCTAGAGAACCTTTTTGGTCGTCGCCCTTCCCCGCGGCGCTTCGCGCCGCTGTGGGAGGGCTCCTCGAAAAACGTTCGCCAAAAAGGCCGAACTCGCGGCGACGCCGCGAGTTCGGTCGAAACCGCGCTCGCTCCGCTCGCGCGGTATGCTTCTCTCCGATTCACCTACCGGCACCGCCAGCACGCTTAGGCGACCCGGCGACGAACCGCCGGTATGGTCAACCGACTCCACCAGCTCGTGGACCTCCTCGTGGCGGCGCTCATCGCCGGTACATCGACGGTCCTGTGGGGATTCGTGGCCCCGCCAGCGGTCGCGCTGTGGTTCGCGACGCTGTTTGCGGCGATGTACTACTTCTCCCGGAACCCGTGGGGCTCGCCCAACGGGGAGGCGTACAACGAGTGGATAGACGACCTCTACGACCGGTATCTTCCCTGAGTGGGCACCTGATGATAGCGCCCGTCTCCTACGACCTCCCGGACCGACGGCGTTACCCTCGTGGCGTCGTTCGAAACGGCGGGATTCTTATAGCTACCCGCTTTGAGTGACCGGTAATGAGACCTACGAGCTTACAGGAGGTGAGCGGGCGATGAGCGACTCGACCGACGAGGTTCGGTCCTACACAGTGCGGCTCGAACTCGTCGACGAGCCGGGCGCACTGCTGAACGCGCTCGACCCCATCGCCAGCAACGGCGGCAACCTCCTCTCTATCTTCCACGAGCGGGGGAACCTCACCCCGCGGGGCCACATCCCGGTCGAGGTTGACCTGGAGGCCACCCCGGAGCGCTTCGAGGGTATCGTCGAGGCACTGCGCGGCGCCGGCATCAACGTCATCCAGGCCGGCGCGGAGCGCTACAGCGAGGCCATGACGGTCGTGCTCACGGGCCACCTCATCAACACCGACCTCTCCGATACCGTCTCGCGCATTCAGGAGGCCACCAACGCGACGGTGACCGATCTCTCTCTGTCCGCACCGGAGGGCACTGAAGACGCGTCGAGCGCTCGTATCCGGCTGGCGACCGAACAGGACGCCGCCGAGGGCGTACTCGATACGGTCCGCGAGGTCGCAGGCGAGAAGGACCTGCGCGTCATCGAGCCGCTCGGTCCCGGAGGTGACCTATGAGACTCGCCGTCATCGGCGCCGGCGCTGTGGGCTCCTCGGTCGTCGAACTCGCCGCCGACTACGGCCACACTGTCACCGCCTACGCCGACTCACAGAGCGCCGCCGTCGACCCCGACGGCATCGACGTCGAGGGGGCGTTCGAGCGCAAGCAGACCGACGGCATCGTCGGTGACGACGACCCCGCGGCCGCGGTCGAGGGCCCCTACGACGTCCTCGTCGAGGCCACGCCGACGACGCTGGGCGACGCTCAGCCCGGCTTCGGCCACGTCGAGGCCGCGCTGACGAACGACCGCCACGTCGTGCTGGCGAACAAGGGCCCGGTGGCCGAGCGCTACGCCGACGTGCGCGCCCTCGAACGCGACAGCGCCGGCTCCGTGCTGTTCGAGGCGACCGTCGGCGGCGCGATGCCGGTCCTCTCCACCATCGACGACTTCGACCCTGAACACATCACCGCGGTTCGGGGCGTCCTCAATGGCACCGCGAACTTCATCCTCTCGCGCATGGGCGCGGAGGGACTGGGCTACGAACACGTACTCGCCGAGGCCCAGGACCTGGGCGTCGCCGAGGCCGACCCGACTTTCGACGTCGACGGCACCGACGCCGCGCTCAAGGGCGTCATCGTCGCGAACGTCCTCTCGGCCGACGACACCGAGTACACGCTCGAAGACGCCGACGTCGAGGGCATCCAGGACATCGAGGGCAGCGCTCTGGAACTGGCCGCCGAGGACGGTCGGACCGTGCGCCTCATCGCGGAGGTCATCGAAGGGGAGGTCCGGGTCGGTCCGCGGCTCGTCCCCGAGCACGCGCCGCTGGCACCGACGGGCACGCGCAACATCGTCCAGCTGGAGACCGAACACGCCGGGCGGCTCAACATCTCCGGCCGGGGCGCCGGCGGCCCCGAGACCGCGAGTGCCGTGCTCGCCGACGTCGGGCGGCTGCCCGAGCTGGAGTAGTCCCGTTTTACTCGTGTGTGGGCGCCACACACGACACACTCTCTCAAATCGCCAGACAGCGGGCCTCTGCGTGGCGCGGACTTTCGAAATCGTTTTATGAACCACCGGCTAAAGACTCCGATACAGCGCCCCTGCGCGTGAGAAACAACATGAGCGACGAACAACACCAGAACCTGGCCATCATCGGCCACGTCGACCACGGTAAGAGCACGCTCGTCGGCCGACTCCTGTACGAGACAGGATCGGTCCCCGAGCACGTCATCGAACAGCACAAGGAAGAGGCAGAGGAGAAGGGCAAGGGCGGCTTCGAGTTCGCCTACGTCATGGACAACCTCGCCGAAGAGCGAGAGCGTGGTGTCACCATCGACATCGCCCACCAGGAGTTCAGCACGGACACCTACGACTTCACTATCGTCGACTGTCCCGGCCACCGCGACTTCGTGAAGAACATGATCACGGGCGCGAGCCAGGCCGACAACGCCGTCCTCGTCGTCGCTGCCGACGACGGTGTCCAGCCGCAGACCCAGGAGCACGTCTTCCTGGCCCGCACCCTGGGCATCGGCGAACTCATCGTTGCGGTCAACAAGATGGACCTCGTCGACTACGCCGAGTCCGACTACAAGACCACCGTCGAAGAGGTCAAGGACCTCCTCAACCAGGTCCGCTTCGACACCGACGACGCCGAGTTCATCCCGATTTCGGCCTTCGAGGGCGACAACATCGCCGACGAGTCCGACAACACGGGCTGGTACGACGGCGAAATCCTGCTCGAGGCCCTGAACAACCTGCCGGCCCCGGAGCCGCCGACGGACGCGCCGCTCCGACTGCCGATCCAGGACGTCTACACCATCTCCGGCATCGGGACGGTCCCCGTAGGCCGCGTCGAGACGGGTATCCTCAACACCGGCGACAACGTCAGCTTCCAGCCGTCTGACGTCGCCGGCGAGGTCAAGACCGTCGAGATGCACCACGAGGAAGTCCCCAAGGCCGAGCCCGGTGACAACGTCGGGTTCAACGTCCGTGGCGTCGGCAAGGACGACATCCGCCGCGGTGACGTCTGTGGCCCCGCCGACGACCCGCCGTCGGTCGCCGAGACGTTCCAGGCCCAGATCGTCGTGATGCAGCACCCGTCGGTCATCACCGAGGGGTACACGCCGGTCTTCCACGCACACACCGCACAGGTCGCCTGTACGGTCGAGTCCATCGACAAGAAGATCGACCCCTCCTCCGGCGAGGTCGCCGAGGAGAACCCGGACTTCATCCAGAACGGCGACGCCGCCGTCGTGACGGTCCGACCCCAGAAACCGCTCAGCATCGAGCCGTCCTCCGAGATTCCGGAGCTCGGTTCGTTCGCGATTCGGGACATGGGTCAGACCATCGCCGCTGGGAAAGTCCTCAGCGTCAACGAGCGATAACACATGTCCCAGCAGGCACGCGTTCGGCTCGCGGGCACGAGTCCCGAGGACCTGGACAACATCTGCGACGACGTGCGGGAGATCGCCGAGAAGACGGGGGTCGAACTGTCGGGCCCCGTCCCGCTCCCCACCAAGACGCTGGAAGTCCCCACCCGCAAGTCCCCCGACGGTGAGGGGACCGCGACGTGGGAACACTGGGAGATGCGCGTCCACAAGCGCCTCATCGATATCGATGCCGACGAACGGGCCCTGCGCCAGCTGATGCGCATCCAGGTGCCCAACGACGTCTCCATCGAGATCGTCCTCGAGGACTGAGTGAAGCGCCAGCTTCACGAAGGCCGAAAGGCGCCAGCCTTTCGGAACTGAGCAGACTCACCGAGTCTGCGAAGGTCGAGGCACGCCCTATGGCGTGTCTCGAGACCTAGCGACCGTACTGCGGTCGCTACGACCTCCGGCTCGCACCCCGAATCGCTGGCCGGGACACACTCCACACTCCGTGTGCATCGCTATCGAAAATCGCCCTCACGCGCAGGGTTTTTATCACCCCGCGTTCGAGAGGCACGTGCGGGCTCGTAGATCAGTGGCAGATCGCTTCCTTCGCAAGGAAGAGGCCCCGGGTTCAAATCCCGGCGAGTCCATAGCGACTTTTCCGATTCCTCAGGTTCTCTAACGTCGTTTAGGTGCACCCATCATGAACTCTCCCGGAGTTCGTCGTGATTCGTGTCAGGGGGTCATCGCTGGCTCGGATTTGCGTTCACCGACTCGGAGACACACGAGATAATCAATCGGTAATTTCGCTCGTAGTCTCCACAGTGCAGTGCCCCGTCCCTGGTAGTATGGGGGCCGCAGCAATGTTTAGGTATATACGAACGCATAGCATCTGTATATGTCCGGTACAGACACGAGCGCGGGAGACGACGGCCCTGAGATGGTACAAATCAATCTCCGGCTTAGCAAGGCGTTTCTCGACGATATCGATTCGACGTGGAAGGACCAGGGATTCAACTCTCGTAGCGAGTTCCTGCGGCACGCAGCACGAGACGCCGTGAAACACCCCGAATTCTCCCGTGAAGGATGGAAACAGATTGCGGTGAGCGAACACGACCTCCGCTCGGGCGACGCCGAGCTCGTATCGCGCGAGGAAGTCGTCGAGATGATGGGTCGGGACGAGGATGCCGAGTGACGACTAGACGTGGAAATTCACGCCACAGGCTGTGGACCAGTTCGACTCGCTCGACCCACACGTACCGGATCGCATCGTCTCGAAACTCGACGAGGTGGTTGAGTCGGAGTGGCGGGACCCGGACGAGTTCCTCAAACCGCTAACCGGTGGGCCGTTCTCGAAACTCCGTGTCGGACAGTATCGACTCGCCTGTACGCTTGACCGCAGTGGATTGGTGTTGGAGGTCCACCGTATCGAACGCCGAAGCGGGGCCTACACTGCTGACGACGATTGACTGTGCCCAAGCGTCGAACTACGGGACAGCACCGGAATTAGTACAATTCTTTCACGCGGCGTGGCGAAACCCCGGCGAGTCCACTATTTTCGCGGCGCAACGCGACGAGCGAAGCGAGTCGCCAGCGCCGCGTGAAATCGTGTCTGTTCGAGACGGGATTTGAGCCCTGGAAGTCGCAGCGCCGAGCGAAGCGAGGCGACCGTCTTCCTCTGGTTCAAATCCCGAGAGGTGCGAAGCGCCTCTCGATCCCCGCAAACCCTTCGGGTTTGCTCAATCCCGGCGAGTCCATATCCGGTTCTTTCGACTTTTCAGTCTCTCCATCGGCATCTGCACGCACTCATGATGGACTCTACCGGAGTTTGTCATTGTTCGGGTCGGGGGTCATCGCTGGCTCGGATTCGCGTTCTTCGATTCGGCGACACACGAGATAATCAATCGGTCATTTCGCTTGTAGTCTCCACAGTGCAGTTGCCTGTTTCTGGTAGCATCGGAGCCGCAACAAGATTCAAGCATATACGAATGCATAGCATCTGTATATGCCCGACGCAGACACAAGCACGGGAGATGACGGCCCGGAGATGGTACAGATCAACCTTCGGCTTAGCAAGGCCTTCCTTGACGACATCGACACGACGTGGAAGGACCAGGGATTCAACTCCCGGAGCGAGTTCCTGCGGTACGCGGCCCGAGACGCGGTGAAGCATCCCGAGTTCTCTCGTGAGGGGTGGAAGCAGGTCGCCGCGAGCGAACACGACCTTCGCTCAGGTGACGCCAAACTCGTCGCGCGCGAAGAAGTAGTGGAGATGGTGGGCCGGGACGAGGATGCCGAGTGACGACTGGACGTGAACCCATCTCGACCACGGCCGAATCCTTATTTGCTATTCGGCCCTACGATGGCGTATGAGTACCGGACGCGAGATACGCCTCATCGAAGAAGACGATGGCTGGTGGTCGGCGGTAGACGAGGAAACTGGCGTTGCGAGTCAGGGGCCATCTCGGGCGGATGCGCTCGCAAATCTCGACGAAGCCGTCGAACTCACCAAAGAGGCGAGAGACGAGGACACACCAGCTCCCGACCCTGACGCGCCGTGGTTCGAGGGCCAGTGAATGGCGACAAGAGATTTCTCAGGCCGAGAAATCGTCAACGCGCTCCGGAAATTCGGCTATCGCCACGATCGGACACGCGGCGACCACGCGATTCTCAAATACAGCCATCCCGAGACTGGTGAGAAACGAACCGTTACGGTGCCGTTACACGATCGAGTTCGCGTTGGGACGCTTCAGAGTATCGCTGATCAGTGTGGTGCACACGACTTTCACGCGTGGTGTGAGTGGATCGACGAGCACCGGTGAGCGCTTGGGCCCGATTTCGATTAACGGATTTTCCGACGGGTAGCTCTTGGACTGTACGACGGTACCGGGATTAGTACGATTCTTTCACGGAGCGTGACGAAACCCCGGCGAGTCCATATCCGGTTCTTTCGACTTCTCGGTCTCTCTACCGGCTCTGAACGCACCTATGATGGACTCTCTTGGCGTTCGTCATGATTCGTGGTGGGGGTCATCGCTGGCTCGGATTCGCGTTTCCGACTCTATAATATCAACACCAGAGTGGGCCCGATCCAGAATTCGCGGTTACTTCTTTTCAACCGCTTGGCAGACTCGCAATAATCGATTCGGTGAGAGCTGGCTCTAGTCCAGTGTCACGGTATCCCGCTGCGAGGTTGACATCGACAGCCCAATACTGGCCGTCGATATCTTTGACCAAATCAACCCCGACACCCCGAAGGTCAAATCGTTCAACAAGTTTCCGGAGCGACGCTGCGAGTGCCGGCCTGTTCTCTATCTGGCCGATGAACTGTTTTTCCCCGTAGAGTTTCGAGGTGACCCGCCGCCCCGCGACGTGTATTTCTGACCCGTCGTTGACGGCATAATACTTGTAATCGACTGGTTCCGTCGGAATCAGTTCCTGATAGAAATCGCCCTCGCCGTTGAGTTCGGGTTCGTCGTTCCAGATGTAGTAGCCTTTAGCGACGTACTCGCGATCAGGTTTCTCGAAGGTGACTTCGGGTGTGAGAAATCCCATCTCCGAAAGCGCTCGAAGACCGACAAGCCGTGAACTGAACAACATCCACGCCTGCAAATTGTTCCACAGCACTGTCCCCGTCCGTCGAGCACGCCTGAGAGTTGGGAGTGCACTCGGGCGTGTCTTCTTGTTAACAATCAACGAGAGGTCGGCGACCTGTTCTGGTGAGAGGGATGATTCGGGATGGATGAATCGAACCTGAAAGCCTGCGTTCCGAAGACGCTCGCCTACGTCGCGGAACACCGGCTTGCTCTTTTGACACAGAATACCGATACCGCGATTACGTTCCATACGGCTCTACAGTGGTGTTCAAGCGCGAATTTGAATAGCATTCGGGTGTGTAGTGCTCTCAGTAACAGGCATCACGAACGGGGGATGGCCCAACAGCTGTGAACACACTGGCCAGTCCTATCCACTCAATACGGCGGGCGCATTTATTGGTGCAGGCTGTGTACTATCTCCTGTATGCCTGAAGAAGTCCTGTTCAAATCAGAGAGCGACCAGAGTCGAGAAGAGATTGCATCGTACCTTCGGAAAGTCGCGGACAATCTCGATAGCGGCAACGCTATCAAGCTGAAAGCAGGCTCAGAATCTGTAACGCTGAACCCCCCTGCCCGACCGACCTTCGAAGTCAAAGCTGAACGCGAAGGCCCGGCTGGCAATATGACTGAACGAAGTATCGAGTTCGAACTCGAATGGGACGAAAACGACGGTCAGGAGAGTGGCGGAAGTGGACAGTTAGAAATCGAGTAGCCACTCCGAACGCACGCTGACAGGTGATTCACCGGAACATGCCGGGAACAAATATGGTCTCTGTGCTGACTTCCCCCTCTATATTCAGCAGTCGATACGTGCCACGTTTTGAGGGGTAGCCCGACAGTCCCGGTCCAGCGCTCACATTTGCTGATTGCTTCGAACTGTCTGCTTTCGATACTGGTTCGGCACTTCCGACAGCAAACCATTGATGTTCGGAACACGATTCGAATATTGGGTAGTACGAACTCCAGCAGTGCCGGTTGTCCTATCTTTCCTGGCTGGCTGCATACCCACTAGAACGCAGAGGGGTTAGTACGAATCTTCCATGCAGCGTGGCGAAACCCCGGCGAGTCAATTTCCTTCGCTCAGTCGTGGACTCGCCGAACATCGCAAACCCTTCGGGTTTGCTCACTCCCGGCGAGTTCTGCCGCTTCGGCAGTCAAGAGTAACTGCTGACGTACCGACGCTGGTATCGACGCCGTGGCGTACCGACATGCGCTCGCAGAGCTAGTGGGAAACTACCATTTCCCGCTTCGGCCCCTCGTCTCTCTCGGCACCAATGCTCGAACTCTACCAGTCAGAAGGCTGCCCGCACAGCGAGAAAGCACGGACGAAACTCTCCGAACTCGGCCTTTCGTATGTCATCCACAACCCGCGCCTGCCCGGCGATGCGGGTGGGGACGTAACCAACGAACTCATACACCAGCAACTGACGGCCGATGGCGAGGACCAGATTCCGTATCTGGTCGACACCGACAGGGGCGTGACGATGTACGAGAGCGACGACATCGTGGCGTACCTGGGCGAACACTACGGGTAACGCCGGGCTGCGTAGCGGCACAGAACGCCACGCCGGTGGGGTCCCAGCTGGGCTGTACACTTTTACCCACGTCCCGTCAAGAGGGGGCCATGACAGACACGTGGGAGGTCCTCCTGCCGAAAGAAATCGACCCCTCGGGGCCGGAGTCAATCGCGGATTTCGCCGACTGTACTGGGATGGACGAGTACGACAGCTACGACGACGCGCTGGCCGACATCGCACGCTACGACGCCGTCATCGTCCGCGTCGCGCCGCTTACCGCAGCGGTCATCGAGCGGGCGGAGAAGCTGAAGGTCATCGCGAAACACGGCGCCGGCCTCGACAACGTCGACATGGCGGCGGCCGCCGAGCGCGACATCGTCGTCTGCAACACGCCGGGCGCGAACGCCCAGTCCGTCGCCGAACACGCCATCGCCTCGCTGTTTGGACTGCGCCGCAATCTCCACTCCGCTGACAGACACGTCCGGTCCGGTGAGTGGGAGCGGGCGGCATACACCGGGCGGGAGCTCAGCAACGACACGCTCGGGCTGTACGGCTTCGGGAACATCGCACAGAAGACGGCGGCGCTGGCGACCGGCATGGGGATGCGCGTCGTCGCCTACGACCCGCGCAAGCCCGACGAGTACTTCCCGGAGAGTGTCCGGCGTGCCGAGCGGTTCGAGGGGCTGTTCGAGCGCTCCGACGCCGTGAGCGTCCACGTCCCCCTGACGGACCACACCCACCACTCCATCTCGACGGCGGAGCTGTCGGCGCTTGGCGAGCACGGCGTCATCGTCAACACCGCTCGCGGCGCGGTCGTCGACGAGGCGGCGCTAATCGACGCGCTCGAGGCCGGCACCGTCGGCGGGGCGGCACTCGACACGTTCGAGTCCGAGCCGCCCGGTTCGGACCACCCACTGTACGACCGTGACGACGTGTTGCTGACGCCCCACGTCGGCGGGGTGACACGGCAGGCGCTGGCCCGGATGAGTCGGCGGGCCGCGGCGAACGTCCGGACCGTCTACGAGGGCGAGATACCCGACTCGACGCGGAACACGGCCGCGCTGTCGGAGGACGACGAATGAGGTCCGAGAACGGGCTCCGGCGGGCGCTGGACAGCGGTGAGACAGTCTTCGGTGCGAGCGCGGAGACGTTCTCGCCGACGGTCATCGAGACGCTGGGCGCGGTCGGCCTGGACTACGTCTGGCTGGACTTCGAACACGGCGGGCCAAGCCCCTACGACAGCAGCGCCTTAGAAGAGCTGACACGGGCCGCAGAGGCGGGCGACATCGAACTGCTTGTCCGGCTGCCCAAACCCGAACCGGCGCTCATCAGGAAGGTGCTCGACGCCGGCGTCAGGACCATCCTGCTGCCCCGCATCGAGACGGCCGAGGAACTCCGGGCCGGTGTCAGGGCGGCCCACTTCGCGTACGACGGCGGCGTGGGCGACCGCGGGGTCGGCGTGGGTCGGTCGGGCGAGTGGGCGGGCTACGTCGACAGCTACGTCGGCGGCGAGGACAGCGAGGTGCTGGTCGGGACGATGATAGAGAACCAGCGCGCCGTCGACAACATCGAGGCGCTCCTGTCGGTGCCTCAGCTGGGCTTTGCCTTCGTCGGGCCGGCGGACCTCTCGATGTCGCTGTCGGGCGGTGACCCGCTCGAGAAGAACGCCGAGGCCGTCTCGGCGGCTATCGACCGCACGCTCGAAGCCTGTCTCGACGCCGGGGTGCCGGTCGGGCGCATCCGCAACGGCGTCCCGGGGGCGCGGGACGCGATCGACGCCGGCTACCGCATCGTCCGCATCGGCGGCGACACGGCGTCGATACGCGAGGTGCTGGGGGCGCGACTCGACGAGCTACGGGACTGAATCGGGCTATCGAGGGGGACGCTGCTGTCGGCGCTACCTGCGGTCCGACTCGGGGTTGTGCTTGCGGCGGTAGGTACCGACCATCTTCCAGAGGGTGTCGTCGAGTCGCTCACCGCTCGCTTCGTCTTCGAGCTGTCGGTACAGGTTCTCCGAGACTTCGATCTGGGGCATCACCTGCATGTACTGGCCGGGCGTACATAAAATCTATCTGACACGGAATCGAGTAAATGCTTTCAGTCGGGTGACTAGCGCCTGTCGCACTGTGTCGAATCGGCCACCCCCGGAGATAGTGTCCCCACTCCCGGTGACAGCGAACGCGCCCGCCTGTCGGTCCCCGTCAGTGGGCGTTGGGCCGCTCCCGTGAGGGACGTTGCGGCGTGCCACTCGACATATCGGCGATACACTCACGACAGAACTGGTAGCCCTCTTCGTTTCTCGTCCCGCAGTTGGCACAGGTGACCACGCCCGTCGCCTGCTCGTCACTGGTGGCCGGCGGCGTCGCCCCGGGGTCGGACTGTGCGGCTCCGCTCGCTGGTTCGCCCTGACGGCGATAGGCGTACAACATCGTCAGGATGTGCACGCCCACCAGCAGGGCAATGGCACCGTACAGCCATTCGCTCCCGAGCATACGTGACGATACGGTGACGCGACACTTGAGGGTTGTGCATGCTTCACATGGGGTAGTGGCCGGGTGCTTTCGTTACCATGCCCGAGCGTTCAAATACCGTGCCGGGGCCACTCTCTCGCCATGGGACAGCGAACGCTCGTGGTCGTGCCCCGTGGGGACGGCTTCGACTGCCGATACGCCCACTGGGGGGTGACGACCGACCCGCTCGCCCAGTCCCGGCCGCTGGGCCGCGACTGGTCGGCCGGGGACGTCCTCGACGAGCTCGACGCGGGCTACGAGCGGCTGCTCGTCGCCGACGGGACTCCCCGCTGGTACTGTGTCTGCTGGCTCGACCCGACGCTCGCCGAGCCCGACGACGTCGTGCTGGCACGGACGGACGACCCGGCGGGACTGCGTGCCCGCTGGACCGAGGCCAAGAGCCGCGCCGTCGACGCGGTCGCCGAAGGCCTCCACCCCAACGCGGCCCGGGCGGGGCTCCTGCTCGGTCTGGCCCGTCGCGCCGACACAGTCTACCGGGGCGACGACGCGTCCTTTTTACGCGACGACCGCTAATCGCCAGCCGTGACCGCCGACAGCGCCGTCGAGACGCTCTCGTATCCGGAGGCCAACACCGCCCGCGACCTCGTCGCCCGCGCCGTCGACCGGGGCGCGATGGTGACTCTGTTCGGTCGCTGTACGGTCGAGTACGACGGCCGCGCGGCGAGTTCGCTCGGGCCGGGCGACCGCCACGTGACCCTGAAACCGGACGGGGCGTCGCTGGTCCACACTGACGAGGGCCAGCAGCCGGTCAACTGGCAGCCGCCGGGCTGTGAGCACGCCGTCACCGTCACCGACGGGGCCCTCGAATTGTGTTCAGAACGGTCGAATCCCGACGAGACCCTCGAGATATCCTTCGAGACGGTGGCCCACGCCGCCGCCTTCGACGTCAGTGACCCCGAGGAGCTGGCCGTCACCGGGACCGAAGCCGACCTCAAGGAGCGCATCCTCGAGGACCCCGACCTCGTCGAGCCCGGCTTCACGCCGCTGGCGACCGAGCGGGCGACCCCCGCCGGCGCCGTCGACGTCTACGGCGAGGACGAAAGCGGTCGGACTGTCGTCGTCGAGCTGAAACGGCGCCGCGTCGGGCCGGACGCGGTCGGCCAGCTCGACCGCTACGTCGACGCCCTGGAACGGGACCTCCATGCGGGGACGGCGGTTCGGGGCGTCCTGGTCGCCCCGTCGGTGACCGACCGGGCGCGCCAGCTGCTCGCGAAGAAGGGCCTGGAGTTCGTCTCGCTCGAACCAGTTCAGTAGACTTCGACCGCCTCGTCCGTCACCACGACACGGTGGTCAGCGTAGCTGAAAGTCACGTGTGCGCCGCTGTCGGGGCCGGCGAGGAGTACCTCGAGGGCTTCGGGGTCGACCACGTCACCGAGCGGGTCGAGCGCCTGGGGGTCTACGTTCTCGGCGGTCGCGACGGCGCGGAGGATGGCCATTATCGGCGAACTGGTGCCCGTCGGCTGCCGGACGAGCGGGGACCCATCTGTTCTACCACCAGAACAGTTCATGCAATTAGTGTATTGATTTAAACAAAAAGCCATGGTACCTTACTCGTTAGTAAGTCCTACTCGACCCGGTCGGCGAGGTCGGCCAGCGTATTGAGCGCGTCCAGTGGCGTCATCGTCGCCACGTCGACCTCCCGGAGCAGGGACTCAACGTCGTCGTCGGCCGCTCGACCCGCTGGCAGGCCTTCGCTGGCCGGCCGGTTGGGGACCGAGCCGTCGTCCCCGCCCTCGGGCGGGTCGCCCGCCTCGGCCGCCGGGGCCTCGCCGGCTGCCACCAGCCGCTCGCGGGCGGCTTCGACGACGGGTTCAGGCACCCCGGCCATCGCCGCCACCTCGACGCCGTAGGACGCGGCGGCCGGCCCGTCGGCCAGCTCGTGGTCGAAGACGACCGACCCGTCCTCCCGGGAGGTCTCGAAGTGCCGGTTGGCCACTCCCGACAGTTCTTCGGCCGCCGCCGTGAGGTCGTGGTGGTGGGTCGCAAAGAGCGTGTAGGCGCCGACCTCGTCGTGGAGATACGCCGTGACTGCGCGGGCGATGGCCAGCCCGTCCGCCGTTGAGGTACCACGACCGACCTCGTCCAGTAGGACCAGCGAGTCGGCGGTCGCCTCCGTCAGGATGGTCGAAAGCTCCGTCATCTCTATCATGAACGTCGAGCGACCGCCGGCGATGTCGTCGCTGGCGCCGACGCGAGTGAACACCCGGTCGAGTATCGGCAGGGCGGCCGACGACGCCGGGACGAACGAGCCGGTCTGGGCGAGGACCGAGCAGAGCGCGACCTGGCGCATGTAGGTTGACTTCCCGCTCATGTTCGGGCCGGTGAGGACGACGAAGTGAGGGTCGGCCCCGGCCCGCTCGGAGCTGTGCAGGGCCGTGTCGTTGGGTACGAACGACTCTTCGGTGCGCTCGACGACGGGGTGGCGCCCGGCCTCGATGTCGATGCCGTCGGCGCCGACGGTGGGTCGGCAGTACCCCTGTGTCGCGGCGACCTCGCCGAAGGCGACGAGGACGTCCAGTCGAGCGAGCTTCTCGGCCAGCGCCTGGACGCGTTCGGCCTCCGCGGCGACGGCGTCCCGAACCCGACAGAACAGCTCGTACTCCATGTCATCGGCCGCCGCCTCTGCCCGGATAATCTCCTCTTCCCGCGCTTTCAGCTCGGGCGTGTAGTAGCGCTCGCTGTTCTTGAGCGTCTGGCGGCGCTGGTAGTCCTCGGGCACCGCATCGAGGTTGGCGTTCGTCACCTCGATGTAGTAGCCGTGTACCGCGGTGTGGCCGACCTTCAGCGAGTCGATACCGGTGCGCTCGCGTTCGCTCGCTTCGAGGTCGTCTATCCACGCCTTGCCCGACCGCTCCGTCGAGCGCAGCTCGTCCAGCTCGTCGTCGTACCCCGAGCGAATCACGTCGCCCTCGGTGACCTGCTGGGGCGGGTCCGGCCGGATGGCTGCCTCGATTTCCTCGCGGGTCTCCGTGAGCGGGTCAAGCGTCGCCTGCAGGTCCGCAAGCAGCCGCGACTCCGCGTCGGCGAGTGCCGCCCGGATATCGGGCACTACCGAGAGCGTCGCCGAAAGCGAGCGCAGGTCCCGGGCGTTGGCCCGGCCCCGTGACACCCGCGAGATGAGCCGTTCGATATCGTACACCCGCGAGAGCAGCTCGTGGAGTCGCTCGCGGGTCCCGGGACTACGCTTCAGCTCGCCGACGGCCTCGTGGCGCGCCTCGATTCGGTCCGTATCCAGCAGCGGGCGGCGCAGCCAGTCCGTGAGCTTGCGCCGGCCAAGCGCCGAGGCCGTCTCGTCGAGCGTGTCCACGAGCGTCAGGTTCCCGTGGCCCCGCACCGAGCGCCGGTCGAACAGCTCGAGGCTCTCGACGGCGACCGCGTCGAGCAGCATGTACTCGCGGGGGTCGTAGCGGGTGAGGTGGTTCAGGTAGTCGAGGGTCCCCTCCGGGTCGACATCGGGGTCGACCGGCTCCCCGTCGGGGCCGACGGCCCCCGACTTCCCGCGGGTGTACTCGGCGTAGGCGAGCAGGGCGCCCGTGGCCCGAACCTCGCTCTCGTCCGCCAGTAGCCGCTCGGGCGGGCCGAAATACCGCTCGATGCGGGTCTCGGCCCGCTCGATATCGAAGGCGTCGGCGTCGTACTCGGTGACGAGACAGCCCCCGCCAAAGACGGCCTCGTCCACCTCGACGTCGGGACCGACGATGGCTTCGGCGGGCCCGAAGCGGCGTAGCTCGTCGGCGACGGCCGTCTCCGAGTCCACGCTGGTCGCGTAACACGCGCCAGTCGAGATGTCCACGAGCGCGAGACCGTACGCCTCGCCCCGGGCGAGTGCCGCGACGTAGTTGCTGTCGGCCCCGTCCAGTAGCTCCGCCTCGGTCAGCGTCCCCGGCGTGACGACCCGCGTGACGGCCCGCTCGACGACGCCGCTGACCTCGTCGGGATCCTCGACCTGGTCGGCGATGGCGACCCGATAGCCCGCGTCCAGCAGCGTCTCGATGTACGACTCGGCGTTGTCGATGGGGATGCCCGCCATCGGGTACTCGCCCGTGGAGTCGCTGCGCTGGGTCAGCGTTATCTCACACAGCCGGGCGACCCGCTCAGCGGCCTCGCAAAACGCCTCGTAGAAGTCCCCCACCTGAAAGAGGACCAGCGCCTCGTCGTAGCGCTCACACAGCTCGAAGTACTGGGCCATCATCGGCGTCAGCTCGTCGTCCAGCTCGGCCATCTTCGCCGGTGGCCCGAGCGCCGCGTCCATATCCGATCTGGCGGGGTCCCCGCCAAAATACCCCACGGTCGGGAGCCAGTCCCGGTGGGTGGCCCGCGATTGCACGTTGCGTGGCTCGCTCGCTGGTGAGACGGTTCGAGAGGGACCGGCTCGCCCTAGTCCTCTCGGTCGGACGTGTCGTCGGTGGTCGGCGTCGCGTCGTCGGACTCGCGCCCCGTAGCCGGCTCCGGGGGCATCTCGTAGCGGTACCACCGACTGTCTTGCATGACGAGACAGGCCCCGCGGCGCTCGTCCTCGACGACGCGTTCGCCGGTATCGATGGCCAGGTCGACCAGCCCGGAGAGCGTGTCGACGGTGACGACCGGTGGCCCGTCGGCCGCCGGCGGTACCCGTCCGGCGGTGATCCACTCGTCGAACTCCGCCCGAGTCTGCTGGTACCGGTGCCAGGTTCGCTCGGTCTCCATGACCGGCGGCGCGTATCGTCGGGCGGCGACGACACCCACGAGACCGGCCAGTCCGAGACCGAACAACGCCGGCCCGCCGAGCGATTGGACCGGACCGGGGTCGGCCGGAACTGTCACACGTTCGGTCTGTCCGTCCGACTCGACCGACTCTCCCGGGTCGTCGACGCGATACAGCGACCCCTCGGTGGTAACCGGGAGCCGATACGTCCGCGTCACGTCGACCGGTTTGCCGTTTCGGGTCCCCGATACCGCGACCGTCGCGGCGACGAGCAGCTGTTTCTCCCCGGGGGTCCCACCGAGTTGCTCGTCGATTGTCTCGATTCGCTGGCTCGCCTCGCTCACGTTCACCCTGAAAGGCGTGCTGACGGAGCCGCCCGGACCGACATCGGTTTCGGTAGTCGATGAGAGCTGTTCTTCGGTCCGCCAGTACTCCGATTCGTTCTCCTGGTCCGTATCGACCGACCGGAAGACGAGCGTGGTGTCGGTCGTCACGGTGAGATTCCCGCCCCCGCTTGCGGTGTAGCGGTAGACGAATTCACCGTCGAGTACCGGGGCGATAGCCCGGAAGTACGTCCCCCGGTCACGAAGGACGTCTCCCTCCTGATACACGCTGGTATCGATCCTGACAGTCGCCTGATGGGTGAACGCACCCGTTGATTCCCACGACTCGACCTGTCGCTCTTCGGTCTCCGTCCCGGGCGAGACGTACCCGCTGTAGGTCAGATATGCCCCCAGCGCAACGACTGCAAGCAACGCCAGGAGCACTACCGTCCAGTTATCGGCGAGCAGTATCCTGAGCTGTCGGCGACGGTCTCTCATTGCTGTCCCCCGGTCACGCTGTCGACAGTCCGCCCCACGGTTCCGCTATCGCTACTGGTCACCGAGTAATAACAATTCTGATTCATCTGATACGTGAGAGGAATCGGTCGGTTCGGGACGGTCCCGAGCGGTTCCGACGCCGGACCCGTCCGGTGTCGACGAGTGCTGCCCCGAGCAGATAGAAGCCACCGCCCAGCAGGGCGTCGATGGCGACGACGGGGAGCCACGGATGGACGAGATACAGCGACCTGATAACCGACGGCGGGAGGACCAGCAGATACCGGTGTTCGACCACGTGGTACCGGTAGTAGCCGGTCTCGGGCGGTGCTGAGAGCGTGAGCGTCCCGTTGACCGACGACCGGGCCGGGACGGCTGCCTCCTGCGGTTCGACGCTGACGCCGTCGTCGACCGGTTCGACGTACCGGACGACCGGCACGAACCCACCGTTTGGAGTCGTGTACCTGACTGACTCGCTCGTCCCCTGTTCGATGACGCGCGGTCCGGGAGCGTCGCTCTCGGCGCTGACCACACCGAACGTCTGTGGCCCCGCGGGGACCACCATCGCGGCCGTCGCCGACAGCACGATGGCCACGCTGAAGACGGCGACGACGAGACGGGCGCTCACCCCCGTGTCACGGTCGGTGTCACGCGTGCGGCCGCGACTGTCGCTCAGATACAGGTCCAGCAGGTACCCGAGTACTGACAGCGAGAGGATCAGATAGGCGATGCCCTGGGCGCCCAGCAGCGACCGCGTGCCAGCGAGCGCGGCGAGTCGCTGTTGTGTCCCCGCGAGCGCGTCTTGGGAACCGGTGACGACGGCACCCACGCCGGGAATCGTCACCACCGCCCCGCCGGGCTGCCAGGCGATGGCGACCACCTGTGCCTCGCTGACCGGCGGTTCGCCGCTGTCCTGGTCAGTAAATGGGTTCGCGTCGCCTTTCGTCACGTATCCTCGCTCGGTCTTCTCGACGACGCGGTGGGTCGTGAGGCCGCCGCCCTGTATCTCCTCGGCCCGGAAGACGACGACGTCCCCTTCCTCGACGGGGCCGGCGACGTCGGCTGGGATCGCCACGAACCCCTCGCCGGTCTCGATGGTCGGCTCCATGCTCCCCGACGTGACGAAGCCGAGCAGTACCGGTTGTCCGAGCACCTGCCCGAGCACCATTGCGGCGAGGAAGACGACGATAGCTGCCTCTCCCAGGAGGGCCCCCACCCTTCGCAGTCCCATTATTGACGCTTCCTGCTGCCAGATACAAAACATTTTATGCTGGAAGAATATTGTTACCGCCGCGCCCTGGACGTCCGTCGACGCCGTTCACTCCGACTCCAGGACGACCAGCACGTACGTCGCGATGAACCCGAGCGAGTAGCCGAGCAGGTGGGTATAGAGGTTCAGTACCCGGCCGCCGACGACGGGGTCGACTGGGAAGGTCGCGAAGGGTAGCGCCAGAAACAACCCCATGCCGACGACGGCCAGCTCGAAGTGGCCCGTCTCGCCCGCGGCCGCCCGGAAGCTCTCACGCCAGGCCACGCCGTCCTCGGCAGCCGACAGCGCGTACAGCGCTAGCACGAGCACGAGCGCGGCCAGCAGCCCGACCAGCGTCGCCGTCAGTACGTGGCCCACCGCGACTGTCCGTCCCCGGACTGGGACGGTCACGCCGTAGGTCAACACCGCCCCCAGTGTCAACACCGCTATCAGTGTCAGCCCGATGAAAAAGAGCAGCGGCGCGGTCGTCCGCTGGCGGCCCAGGCTTAACTGTCCCTCGGCGTGGGACGCAAGCGCCAGCGGGAGGTAGCCGTACAGCGCCAGCAACACGCCCGAGAAACCGGCGCTGCCACCGGTCCGGACGATAGCCAGGTTCAGATACGACAGCACGGGCGGACAGACCAACAGCAAGGCGGCGAACGCGACTCGGAACTGCCACCGTTCGCCGTTGGCCGTACTCAGCAGGTACGTGACGGGGACCACCAGCAGATAGCCCACTAGATTCACTGCCAGATGCTGTGGCCCAATATGAACGAACGACGAGGCCACCGCGGTGCGCAGCGTCGGGTCGGCGTACTCGAAGACGAGCGACTGGCGAACCGACACCGGGAGCGTCGCCACCGCCAGCAACACCGCCGGGACCGCACACAGTACCAGCAAGTCCGCCGCCGTCGACGCCGTGCGTAGCGACTCGAAACCGCTCCCGGTCGACTCACCGTCCCCGACACCGTCCATCCGTACGCTATCGACGTTCGCCCGGCGGTATCACAGTTGTGGCATCTCACGCGAACTGCCGGTAGCCGGCCAGCGTGGCGAGCAGCGTCAGCAACCCGACCCCGATGCCCAGCAGGGGTCCGAGACCGATACCGCCCAGTTCGACCAGTCCACCACCTTCGGTATTGCTCGCCGTTGTCGGCGACGACTCCGCCGGCTCGGTCGGCGACTCGCTGGGCGGTTGGGTCGGCGGCTCCGACGGCGTCGGTGACGGCGTTTCGGTGTCCTCCTCCTCAGGTGTCGGCGGCGTCCCCTCTGGGGTACGCACCGTCTCGACCTCTTCGGTCGGCGTGGGCGTCGACGTCGGGGGCGCGTACCCGCCGCCGCCGCCGTCGCCGTCGTCGCCGTCGGCTACCCGGGCGTTCACAGTGAACGTCTCGGCCCGCTCTACGTCGTGGTCGCCCCGCGTGTCCACCAGCAGGCCTACAGTGACTGTCTCGCTCGGGCCAAGCGCGACGCTGTTGGCCCGCCCTTCGAGCGAGTCGCCGCTGTCGTCACCGCGGTAGAAGCGCACGTCTTCGGCGTCGTCGGTAAGCCAGACCGTCGCGCGCCGGTCGCCGGTGTAGGTCATCGTGAAGACGCGGGGGACCGGCGTGACTGCGTTCGAACCGATTCCCTCGCCTTCGACGGACGGGTTGGCGCCGGTCAGGTGGAGTTCGAGCTCGTCGTCTTCGTTCAGCAGGGCGTAGTCGCCGTTCGGGCCGTCGGTGGGTCGGAGCTCGATATCCCCGCTCACGTCGTCGGTCCCGGTCAGGTCAAAAGGTACGGCACCGCTCGGGACGAGTATCGCCGCTGTCGCGAAGGCGGCGACGACGAGGAGTCCTTTGCGGGCCATACGGACGAATCTAACTGGACATATCATGCCATACGGTTAGTATTTCGCCGTTTGAAACCGATTCAAACGGCCTTTTAGCCCATCGGTCGGAAAACCCGGCGGGGGTCAGGTCGCCGGAGTGTACGGTCCGTGGGGTCATTACGGACCGGGAGGGAGCTAATTCGTTCGCCCTCTCGGGCGAGGCCCACCGGCGGACTCGAACCGCCGAGATGCTAGCGTGGGCGGGAGGCGGGGCTGTGGCCCTGCCTAGCTGTCTTAGACCTCGGCGACGATGGTCAACGTCTCGTCGAACGTCCCGATGTCTGCGTCGAAGGTCCGAATGCGGAACCCGACGTCGACGTGTTCGCCGACGTCCAGCGTGACTGGGTCGTCGCCGAGCGCCGTCTTGTCGGGGTCGGTCACATCGTAGAGTTCTATCTCCAGTTCGGAGTCTGTCTCGTGTTCTGAGTAGGTGTCGACGGGTTGCGTTCCCTGGTTCTCGATGCGGAGGAGCCCCTCTGTCGGAGAGTCCTTGTCTGACTCGTCCGCGTCCCGGTCGAATTCGTACACCGAGTCAGCGCCGAGCCCGAGGTCGGGGTCTTGGTTGTCGAGGCTTGGGAAGTTGAACTTGACTTGGCTACCGTCCTTGGTACTTCGATACCCCTCGCCGAGCTCCTCAAGACCGAGTAACGCGTCGTTGTCGTCTGCGGTCTCGACCTGTAGGCGCCGGTCGGCGCTGACGCTCGTGAACGCGCCGGTACCCATCGCGAGCGTCCCAGCGCTTGCGAGTCCGCCGAGGCCGAGGACGAAGTTGCGTCGTTTCATGACGATACCGTCCACTCAGTAACTACTTTCAGGCCTCGTCTTCAGCGACCGCTTTGATAGTGATGGTCCCGTCGAAGTCGAGCCCTTCGAGGTCACCGAGGGCGAACGCCTCGACATCGACGTGGCCGCCCGGTGCGACCAGGGGTGCGGCTTCTTCCTGACCGTCGCCTTCGTCGTCGTCGATATCGTCCGTATCGAGGTTGCTGTTCGATGAGAACGCGCCCTGGTTCTCTCCAGCGCCCGTGCCGTCGTTCTCGATATCACTCGAATCCTGAACGCCGAACTTGACACTGGGGTCCGTCGGGAGTCCCTCAGCCCAGACGTACACGTTCTGGGTCCCCTGGTTGGTGATTTTCAGCAGGTCCTTGATGATGGTCTTTGCATCGTCGTTGAGTCCGGTCCCACCTTCAGCGCTGGCGATGTCGATAGAGACGGTGTTGCCCGACGTGTCGACGTACTCGCTGTTTGGCGAGTCGTCGATATCGTCGATAGCCAGCAGCGCGTCAGCGTCGTCAGACACCTGCACTTCCATCGTACGGTCCGCGCTGACACTCGTAAACGCCCCGGTACCCATTGCAGCGGCCGAGCCGGCCGCGATCGATCCTGCGCCGATGAGGAACTTGCGTCGGTTCATAGTTGTCTCAGCGCACGCCTGCCCACCCCCACTTCGCCGCTGGTGGGTCGGACGTGCTACCTGATGCAAGCACCCCTCTATGTATTGTAGTAATCTCTTTGAGAACACCGCTCAGTCTGTTTGAAGCGCAGTAGACAGGGTCTACATTGACTTCAGGCGCCCCTTCATCTGTCTTCTGTCGGCTTCAGGAGCGTATAGAATCGCACCAGAGACCGCTCGAAACTGGGATATTACACTGTTTGAAGGCCGCTGAACCTCTGTTCTGAACGTTGCCAACGCACATATATACGGGTAATACGAATATCGAATTATAGTTAATATATGCATCTGATAGAAAGAAAGTATTATATCGCTGGCTCAATTATGATTGTTTGACAGATACGCGAACGAGGCGATTGCTGATTCCCAGGGGTGGGGTAGATGAGTCAGACACAATCGGAAGCACCAGATACTGGGCCCTCCACGGCAGCCGAGGTAACGCCTGCACAACAGTCCGGACCGGATGAGACGCAACTCTCACGCGATGAGGCCTTCGAGATGTTGAGTAACCGACGCCGTCGGTTCATTCTGCACTACCTGCAGGACGCTCAAACGGTCGTCACGCTTTCTGACCTGGCCGAGCAGGTCGCCGCGTGGGAGAACGAGACCGACATCGCGAGCATCTCCGCCAACGAGCGCAAGACCGTCTACACGTCGCTCCAGCAGTTCCATCTCCCGAAGATGGACGAGACCGGCGTCGTCGAGTTCGACGACCGCGTCGGCGAGGTCGAACTCACCGACGCCGCCCAGAACCTGGACATCTATCTGGAGGTCGTCGACGAGTACGATATCCCGTGGAGCTTCTACTACCTCGGATTCAGCACTATCGGGACCGTGCTCGTGACGCTCTCCTGGCTCGACATCGGGCCCTTTGCCGTGATACCGTTTGCCGGCTGGACGGCCTTCCTGCTCGCGGCGCTGTTCGTCTCGTCGGTGTCTCACTACGCACTCACGCGCCGGAATCGACTGGGGACGGGCGAGTCCCCGCCGGAGGTGGCCGATGCGTAGGGCCTTCTTTGTCTGCTGTGCGCTCGCCGCCGTCGTCGGCCTCACCGTCGGTGCGGGTGGGTTCACCTCGGCGGAGGCCGACCGCGGCGTGGCCGTCGAGGTCTCCGACGACGAGGACGCCTATATGGCGCTCGATGCGCCTGAACAGACGGTTGAACGTGACGGAACCGTCGGGGAGGCGGTCCCCCTCCCGGTGGTCAACGTCACGAACCAGTTCACTGAGGACGTGACCGTCACCGTCGACTACACTGTCTTGGGGCCGGCGGGGGCCTCCACCACCGGTGACAGCGGACCGACCGACCTCGGTGTCGGCAAGGTGACCGAGGTTTCGACTACGGTGACGTGTCCGGCCGACGCGGACGACTACGAGGTGTCGGTCGCGTACGACGCGACCGCCGACGGAACCAGTGCCTTCGCCGAGACGAGCGAGGACCGGACCGTCGATTACGAGATTACCTGTGAGCAGCGCAGCGCTGACTCGTGATGACCGGCGAGGTGTTTTGTCTCTCGACCACGTAGCTTCCCTATGACAACGACCGACGCCCCGGTCTCTGTCGACACCCGCGAGCAACTGGACACCGTCCTTGCCGACCACGACCGCGTCCTGGTGATGGTCCGAACCGCCGGCTGTGCCGTCTGCAAGTCGATGTCGCCGATTCTCGACGGCGTTGCCCGGTCGACCGACGCGGCGGTTGTCGAGTTCAATCCACGCGAGGACCTCGACGCGGTGGCCGACTTCGCCGTGCGAAGTGTCCCCACGTTCCTCCTGTTTGTCGACGGCGACCTGGTCGACCGCCGGGCCGACGGCTTCGTCCCGACCGAGGACCTCACCGCGTTCGCCGCTGGTCCCTGAAAGACCAACTCGTACGGTATTGGGTGGAGAAAACTTTTGATGGCGTTTTCTGTAGAGTACAGGTGATGTCCCTCCAGATTGGCCCTGTCCTCCGTTCGGCGGGGGCGCAACTGTTCAGTCGTACCGGCGCGATACTGCTTGCCGCGTATATCGCCCTGATGGCCGCGCTCTTGCCGCTCAGCAACACGATGCTCGTCCGCATCTACGAGCGGGTCGGGCTCGCCGAGGCGACCGAGGTGATTCCGCTGGTGCTCGACGTCCCGCTGTCGGTCGCCGTCGGTGGCTACCTGTTCGGCGTCATCGTGGGCTCGTATCTCTCCGTCGTCGCCGTCCGGACGTTCGTCTCCGGCGACAGGGGGCAGTTCCCGTCAGGCGCCTTCACCCGGAACGTCCCGCTGGCTATCGCGAACGTCGTGGTGGGCGGGCTGGTGTACGGGCTGCTCGTGGCTGTCGGCTCCCTCTTGCTCGTCATCCCCGGACTGCTGGCCTACATCGCGTTCCTGTTCATGCTCCCCTTCGTCGCCGTCGAGGACCGGAACTTCGTCGACGCCCTGCGGTCGAGCTACCGCCTGACCAGCGGGAACTGGCTCATGCTGGGGGTGCTCTTGCTCGTCGTCGTCGGCTTCGCCGGCGTGGTCGGCGCTGTCGGTGGACTGATATCGGGACTGCTCCTGCCACCCGCGCTCGGACAGCTCGCGCTCGCGTTCATCCAGTCGCCGGCCTCGCTATTTTCGCTCGCCGTCATCGCCGCGGCGTTCGACCAGCTCCGCGGGGCGAGCGACGACGGGTCCGGGTCGACCCCGGCCGCCGAGACGGCCTCGACGGCCGTTTAGACGCCGTCGACTAACCGTTCCAGCTGTGCTGGTGGCACCGCGCCGCGAGCGGCGTGGCCGTCGTAGGCGAACGTCGGGACGCCGGTGACGCCCTGTTGCTGTGCCCGCTGGAACTGCTCGTGGACCGCCTCGCGGTGGGCCTCGTCGGAGAGAATCTCGTCGACGCGCCCGGGGGCTATCCCGACCGCGTCGGCGACCTCGGCCAGCACGTCGGCGTCCCCGATGTCACGTCCGTCTTTCCACAGCGCGTCGAGGAGGGCCTCGTCGAAGGTGAGCCACGTCTCGTAGTCCTCGCTCTGTTTGAGCGCGTAGGAGACGATTTGCGTGGGCAGGGAGTCGACGTCGGTGGCTATCTCCATGTCCATCTCCACGTCGTATTTTTCCTGGAGGCGCCGGACGCCCTGCTTTGCCTCCTCGTAGTACTCCTCGTCTTTCCCGGTGTCGACGCCGTGGTCGATAGTGCCGTCCGGGCGGCGCTGTCCGCTCCGGAGGTCGAAGGGGTGCCAGTCGATGTCCAGCGGTTCCTCGCGGCCCGCCTGATACTGGTCCAGTGACGCCCGGCCGAGATAACAGAACGGACAGACGTAGTCTGAGTAGACCGTTATCCGTTCGCTCGCCTGTTGTTCACTCATACGCTCCGTACCTGCTCGACCGCCAAGAACGGGCGTCGGTCGTGTGCGCCCCACACACAGCCGACCGGCGCCGGTCACGCGGCATCGCGCAGGTGATCGGCGACGGCGTCGAGGTGGGCCTGCCCGACGACGGCGACGACGTCCCCGGCGCCGGCGAGCGCCCCCAGCTGGTCGGCCATGTACCGCTCGCGGGCCGCCCGGCGAATCGCGGCCGCCGGCGGCGAGCTGAAGGCCCGCAACATCGCCTGGGCGGTGTCGATACGGCGCCGCTCCTCGTCGGCCTGCGCGTCCGGGTCGTCCCTATGGCCGGTGTCGTACGTCGTGGGCGGGTCGACAGTGACCTGCACCGCGGTCAGTGTCGCGATGGCGGCCGTGACCCGTCGCCTGACGGCCCGCGAGGTGACCGACCGGAGCGCCGCCGCTGTCCGGCAAAAGGTGGCCGGGGCGGCCCGCTCGGCGTACAGCTCGGCGGCGAGATAGCCCAGAAAATCAAGCGAGGGCCCGTCGATACCGACGATGCGGTCGGTGTCGGCCGCCTGGACTGCGGCGCTCATCTCCCCGCCCAGCGCCGGTGGCGTCTGCTCGTCGTCGGCGTGGTGGGTCGCCAGTGGGACCGCGAGCGGCGGCAGTTCGAGCGCGAGCACGTCGGGGGCGACCGCCTCGACCACCGTCCGGGTCCGATAGATACTCGCGGGATGGTCGTGGAGGACGCCGACGAGGACGACGCCGCCCACGCGCGCGACAGTCGCCTCGTCGAGCCGGGGGTCGGCCGCCGCCTGTTCGGGCCACGGGTCGGGTGTGATACCCGACACACGGTGGATGGCGAGTATTACTTTTTCGGATAGTGATGCTTACCTGATATTACGGTCCTGGCGCCTGACATCGGGACGGCGTACGACTGCCCTACTATCCTCTCAGTTCCCGTGTATGTTTACGTGTGAGGAAACAAACAGGTGTATGGCGAGTGACCAGGTCATCGGACTGCTTCGCAAGGCGTACAGCGACGAGATTGAGACCGTCATGAACTACCAGACGAACGCGATCGTCCTCGACGGCGTCCGCGCCGAGGAAATAAAGGAGAGTCTCCAGACGGACATCCAAGAGGAGCTGGGCCACGCCGAGATGCTCGGCCAGCGCCTGAAACAGCTGGAGGCCCAGCCGCCCGGGTCGGCCGAGTTCGTCGCCCGGCAGGAGACGCTCCAGCCCCCCGAGGACTCGACTGACGTCATCTCCGTCATCGAAGGCGTCCTTGACGCCGAAAACGACGCTATCGAGACGTATCGTGACCTCGTCCATGCCGCCGAGGACGCCGACGACCCGGTCACCGAAGACCTGGCAGTGACAATCCTCGGCGACGAGGAGGCCCACCGAACGGAGTTCCGGGGCTTTCGCACCGAGTACCGAAGCGATTGAGATAGCTGCGGGCTGACAGGCATCCCCTCGGTAAGCCTTCCTGTCCCCCGATTGGACAGCTATAACAAATTCGCTGTCGGGCGAACCGTCGGGTGCAATGGCAAACACCCAACTCACGGAGAAAGACGAGGGGAAAAACGTAGTTAACGCTGATGGCGACGAAATCGGGGTCATCTCGGATTTCCGCGGGGGGCAGGCCTACGTCGACCCGGACCCCGGCATCACGGACAAAGTGATGTCGTCGCTGGGCTGGACAGACGCTGACGAGGAACACTACGCGCTCAACGAGGACCAGGTCGAACACGTGACAGACGACGAGGTCCGGCTCAGCTCGGGGCTGTAGCGCGCGACTCGGTCGCGCTTTTTTCCGTTCGAGTGAGTCTCCGACGCTGCTATCTCCACCTAGTGACCACCGGGCCTAGAGCTGCTGGACTGCGTTCAGCACCGTCTCGACCCGCTCGACGACCGTGGCGGCGCCGTCGGCAAGCACCACTACTTGCCCCGCCACGCCGACCGCGCCGGGGTCGACGACGGCGACCGGGACGTCGTCGCGCCCGTCGAGCGCCTGCTCGACCAGCGCTTCGGGCGTGGCCTCCGCCTCGCGCTCACCGTCGGCCACCGACGCGACCGGGCCCTCGAGGGCGTCCAGTGCGGTCCGGACGTCGTCGGACAGCCGGCAGGTGACCGCGAACCGACGCGAGGGGTCCCCTTCCCGCACCGCCAGCAGACTTCGGGCCAGTTCCGGCTCCGCGCCGAAGCGGACGCCGTGGTTCGGCCGCGGCCCGGCCATCGTCTGTGTGATGCGCCCGTCGACCGCGGCGACCTCGTCGGGACGCTCCGCGTGGGGGTCGCGCCCGCGACGGCCATCCCCGGCTCGGGGACCAGTGGGGCGAGCTTGAGCTCGGTCAGCGCCGCGGCGACGCTCTCGACGGCCTCGCTCGTCTCTTCGCGGGCGGCCCTGTCGCGCAGTTCGACCGTGTGCTGGACCGAACCCGGCCCCTCGCCGACGTCGAGGTTGTAGCGGACGGCGCGCGCGAGGAGGCCGATGCCGCTCGCGACCGCATCGTTCAGGTCGTCGCCGCGGGCCAGCCGGGTCGCGATGGCCGCCGAGAGCGTACAGCCCGAGCCGTGGGTCGCGTCGGTGTCGACCCGGTCGTGGCGATAGGTCCGCACGGCGTCGGCGGTCACCAGCACGTCCGCGATGTCGTCGCCGGCGACGTGCCCGCCCTTGACCAGGGCGGCGTCGGCGCCCATCGCCACGAGGTCCCGCCCCGCCGCGGCCGCGTCCTCGGGGCCGTCGATGGCCCGGCCCGTCAGCACTTCGGCCTCGTCGGCGTTGGGCGTGACCGCTGCCGCCTCGGCGATGAGGGCCTCGTAGGCGTCCTCGGCCTCGGCGGCCAGCAGGCGGTCGCCCGACGTCGCCACCATCACCGGGTCGACGACCAGGTTCGGGAGGTCGGCTGCGCGCTCGGCGACGAGCTCGATGACCTCGCTGGTGGCGAGCATCCCGGTCTTGACCGCCGCGACGTCGAAGTCCTCGCGGACGGCCCGTATCTGGGCCGCGATGTCGTCGGTCGGCAGGAGGTGGCTCCCCTGCACGCCGGTCGTGTTCTGTGCCGTGACGCTCGTGATAGCGCTGGTACCGAAGGCCCCGCCGGCCTCGATGGTCTTCAGGTCGGCCTGGATGCCGGCCCCGCCCCCCGAGTCGCTCCCCGCGATGGTGAGCACGACCGGCGGCGTTACCGGTGACTCCGTCCGTTGCATAGCCGGGCGGTCGGCGGGCGGCCCCAAAGCAGTGCCGACTCCGCCATCGTCGTCGTAAAGCCGTACGTACCCGTCGCCGAAACGAATACTTCCGGTGAGAAACCGGCAATGTGCGTACCATCCTAGTATGCTAATAATACTTCATACGACACCTGGGAAAGGCTTATACGGTAGAACTGCCCAACCATCACCTGCACAATGGCATCGGCCCCCAGTAATACGCAGCAAGCAGACGAGCGGTACGGCGCTTTCACGACCGGCGACGGCGACGTTGTCGTCTACGACACGGACAACCCCGAGGCGTGGCTCCAGTCGGACTACGCCGTCGAAGTAGGCCCCGCTTCCGAGCGGACAAGCGCCTAGTTCTCCGCCGCTCCGAACCGAGTCCCGACGATACGCCCTCGAAGTTAATGGTCACCGACAGTTTTTCAGTGACCACCCGCTAATGCGGCCGGAGGTCACCACGCGTGTCACACCACGACTTTCCCGAGGACGACGAGCGCGAGCGCGCGCCCGCCCCCGAGCGCATCATCGACCGAATAATCAACGGCCGTCTCGCACGGTGACGAGGACGGCCACCCCGTTTTTATCGCCGACGCGCCAGCAGCGCCAGCAGGGCCGCGACCACGGCCAGGCCGGCGGTAAAGCCCGGCCCGCTGCCGTCGCTCGTCGCCGGACTGTCGGTCGCGGTCGGTTCGACGACGGTCACCGCGACCGGGTCGGCGGCCCCCGCACCGAGCCGCACCGTCCCGGCCGTCGGCAACTCGACGCTGGCCGACAGCTCGGTCGTGTTGCCCGGGGCCAGCGTCACCGCCCGCTGTGTCACCGACTCGTCGTCACGGGTGAACGCGACGGTGCCATTTGCCGGGACCGCCGCGTCGTTGCCCACCGTCGCCGTGACGGTCGCACGCTGGCCCACCTGGAACTGCTCGCGGTCCACGCTGACCGCGCTGACGGTCGGCTCGGCGGGCTCCTCGACGACGACCGTCACCGTCTCCTCGCCCACGCCGACGGTGTACTCCCCGGCCCGCTCGAAGGTGTGGCTCAGCCGGACTGTCCGCTCGCTTTCGGGGGACAGTTCGCCCGCGGCCGACGAGACGACGCGCCCGTCGACAGTCAGCGTGGCGTTGTAGGGTCCCACCTCGCCGCCGTTGTTGCTGACGACGGCGTCGACCGTCAGCGTCTCCCCGGTCGCCAGCCGCACTGGCGTCGCCGACACTGTGTCGTTCCGGTAGGGGCCGCTGGCCCGGTAGCCGTCGGCGTCCGCCGGGAGCGCGTAGCTAATCCGGGCCGGGACCACCCCGAACAGCTCCGTGTGCGTCCGCTGGTCCCACATCGAGAGGGGGTCGCTGGTCTCGGTTATCCCCGTGGCTATCGCCCGCGAGTCGGCGCCGCCCGTCTCCTCGACGATGCCGAGAAAGTCGGACTGTGTCACGGGCCCGTCTCTGGCGTTCATCTGGCGTATCACCCGCTGGAGCGTCGCAGACTGGTTCGTCTGTTCCCGGAGCGTCAGGTCGAGCCGTCCGGCACCAAGCGCTCCCTTGATGTAGTTGGCGTTGGCCGTCCACGTCGACGGTGACGACAGCACGACGTCGTCGTACGTCGAGCGCTCGCCCCGGGCGAGTTCCCGGCGGAACTGCTCGAAGTCGATGCGCTCCTGTTCGAGTGTCAGCGCGGCGGCGTAGTACTGGGCTGTCGCCTCGGTGAGCCAGCGCGTCTCGGCCGTGGTCCGGAAGGACTGGCGCGAGTGGACGTACTCGTGGAGCCAGACGTTGGCCGGTTCGTCCAGCCGCTCGAAGTCCCGCACCCAGAACTCCGACTCGCCGGTGGCCAGTCCCCGAACCCCCCACTCCAGTCGGTCGGTCGGCGCCGCGAACCCGGTGACCGTCTCGTCGCGGTCACCGATTCGCAGGGACTGTGACGCGTTGGTCAGCGAGTCCAGGATGGCCTCGGGGGATTCGTCCAGGTCCGCCGCCTCGGGGACTACAAGTCGGAACGTCTGGCCGTTCTGGGTCCGCTCGGCGGTCGAGACCTCCCCGAGGAAGACGATGCGGTCACCGACTGCCCCCGGCCCATCGGTCTCCGACCGGCGTTCGAACCCCGGCTGGGACCCGGTGTAACTGTATCTGCTGCTCGCTCGGAACTGCCGTATCAGCGCCCACTCGCCGGCATCAGCGAAGACGTACCGGCCGTCGGCCGCCTCGGGCCCGGTCTTGCTGGTCGTCTCGTTTGGCTTGTACGTGAGCGTGATGCTGGCTCGCTCCGTCGACTCGTCCCACTCGTAGCGCGTCGAGTTGACCCGGTCGAATCCGTCCGTGCTGGTGACGCTCCCGTCGTCGACGAGTCGCGTCTCCAGCGAGCGCACATCGTCGGGGAGCTCGTAGGTAAGCGTTACCCGCACCGACCCCGGCTCCTCGGGCGTCAGCGCGTATCGGCTCGTCCGAACGATGGCGTCGTCGCTCGCTGTCCCGTCGGCGGCCGAAAGCGAGGCGTTCGTCGACGACCCGGCCGACTCGACGGCCGGCCCGGACGCGTCGGTCGACCGCGATGTGTCCGTTACCGGGCCGCTCGCGACGGCGGTGCCTCCCATCGACACGACGAGAAGAACGGTGAGTCCCACGGCGACCCACCTGCGGTCCGCGCTTCGCATTAGGAACCGCTTACGGGTCGGGCGTCATATATCTGGTTGCCTACGCGGTCTCCAGTCGCCGTTCGATGTCGTCGAAGACGGCGGCGACGCGCTCGCGGATGTCGTCGCGAATCTCGCGAACCGCATCGAGATCCTGCCCGTCCGGGTCCGAAAGCGCCCAGTCCCGGACCTCGACGTCGGCGTCTAACTCGAGCGTCGAACAGCCCATCGTGACCACGAGGTCGCAGGCTTCGAGCTCCTCGGTCGAGACCGCCCGCGGGGTACGCTCCGAGAGGTCGACGTCGAGTTCCCGCATAATCTCGACGACTTCCTCGTGGACGTGGTCG
This sequence comes from Haloarcula rara, assembly GCF_029338235.1. Lineage (GTDB taxonomy): Archaea > Halobacteriota > Halobacteria > Halobacteriales > Haloarculaceae > Haloarcula > Haloarcula rara. The sequence goes on along the minus strand of NZ_CP119785.1, from coordinate 1,125,572 downwards.
GCGGGGTCCGTGCCACCGGTGACGACCTCGACGTGGTCGCCGAGGGCTCGCTCTGTGACCTCCTGCTCGGCGAACGCGGTGGACATCTGGGAGCGGCCTGCATTTTGTACGCAGACGAATGCGACGCGGAAGGAGTCTGTCATTGGCGTCTCTGGTCGACCTTCCACGACCGCGCAAATGGTGTTTTCGGTGTGCTTGCGTCTCTATACCGCTATGTAGTGCTATGTGCCAGCTGTCAGTGTACGCAGTCGGATAGCCCGGGTCGGACCGGCCACACCGTCTGACTTCGATACCGCTCGTCCAGTCGCCACCCGCAATCCTTACGCCGGGGACGACCACACGGGTGAGTATGACAGAGGCGACGGGTATCGTCGGGGAGTTCCTCGCGCTCAAGGAGGAGACCGACGCCGACATTCTCGCGATGCAGTGCGGTGACTTCTACGAGTTCTTCGCCGACGACGCCGAGCTGGTGGCCGACGAGCTGGACCTGAAGGTGAGCCAGAAGTCCTCCCACGGCTCGAAGTATCCGATGGCCGGCGTCCCCGTGGACGACCTGACCCCCTACGTCTCCGCGCTGGTCGAACGGGGCTATCGGGTCGCCGTCGCCGACCAGCACGAGACGGCCGACGGTCACGCCCGCGAGATAACCCGCGTGGTCACCCCGGGAACGCATCTGGCGACCGGCGACGCCAGCGCCCAGCATCTCGCCGCCGTCGTTCGCCACGACGGGGGACGGGGCGCAGATGGAGAGACGTACGGCCTCGCGGTGGCCGACGTGACGACGGGCCGGTTTCAGGTCACCCAGCTGGACGACGCCGACGTGAGCGCGGTGCTGACCGAGCTGTACACGTTTTCGCCCGCCGAAGTCCTGCCGGGCCCCGAGCTCAGAAACGACGACGACTTTCTCGCCCAGCTTGACGAGCGCTCCGAGGCCGCCGTGTCGCTGCACGCGACGGAGTCGTTCGCGCCGGGACGGGCCCGCCACCGGGTCCGCGAGCAGTTCGGCGCCGAGACCCTCGAGAGCGTAGGTATCGCCGACGACGACGCGGCCATCGCGGCCGCCGGCGCGGTCCTCTCGTACGTCGAGGAGACCGGCGTCGGGACGCTGGCGGCGGTGACCCGCCTGCAGGCCTACGGCGCCCGCGAGCACGTCTCGCTCGACGCGACCACCCAGCGCAACCTCGAACTCACCGAGACGATGCAGGGCGACAGTTCGGGGTCGCTCTTTGCGACCGTCGACCACACCGTCACCGCCGCGGGCGGCCGGCTGCTGAAACGGTGGCTCCAGCGTCCCCGACGCGAGCGGGGCGAACTCGTCCGGCGCCAGTCCGCGGTCGCGGCGCTGACCCGCGAGGCGATGGCCCGCGAGGCGATTCGGGAGACCCTCGCCGACGGTTACGACCTCGAACGGCTCGCGGCCCGCGCGACCTCCGGCAGCGCCGACGCCCGGGACCTGCGTGCGATAGAGGACACGCTCGGCCTGCTCTCGGCGGTCGCCGACGCCGTCGCCGAGACCGAGCGGCTGGCCGACTCGCCCCTCGCGGACGTGCTGGCGACCGTGGACCGCGAGGGGGCGGCCGACCTCGCCGCGGAACTCGACACCGCTCTCGTTCCCGACCCGCCCGGCACCGTCACCCAGGGCGGGCTCTTCAGCCGGGGGTACGACGACGACCTCGACGACCTCATCGAGGAACACGAGGCGGCCCTGGAGTGGCTGGAGACCCTCCCCGACCGGGAGAAAGAACGGACGGGTATCACCCACCTCTCGGTCGACCGCAACAAGACCGACGGCTACTACATCCAGGTCGGGAAAAGCGAGACCGACCAGGCCCCCGACGCCTACGAGGAGATAAAGACGCTCAAGAACTCGAAACGCTACACCATCCCCGAACTCGACGAGCGCGAGCGGGACGTGCTTCGACTGGAGGAGCGACGCCACGAGATGGAGCACGACCTGTTCGAGCGCCTGCGCGAGCGGGTCGCCGCCCACGCGGCGCTGTTGCAGGACGTGGGCCGGGCGCTGGCGGAGGTCGACGCGCTGGCCTCGCTTGCGGTCCACGCCGTCGAGAACGACTGGACCCGGCCCGAGCTGACCGACGACGGCCGCCTCGACATCGAGGCCGGCCGCCACCCCGTCGTCGAGCAGACCACCGAGTTCGTTCCCAACGACCTCGAAATGCGCCCCGACGAGCGGGATTTCCTCGTCGTCACCGGGCCCAACATGAGCGGGAAATCGACCTATATGCGCCAGAACGCACTCATCACGCTGCTTGCCCAGACGGGAAGTTTCGTCCCGGCCCGGTCGGCGACGGTGGGACTGGTCGACGGCATCTACACGCGCGTGGGCGCGCTTGACGAACTCGCGCAGGGACGCTCGACGTTCATGGTCGAGATGCAGGAGCTCTCGAACATCCTCCACTCGGCGACCGAGGACTCACTGATAATCTTGGACGAGGTCGGCCGCGGGACCGCGACGTTCGACGGCATCTCTATCGCGTGGGCCGCCGTCGAGTACATCTCGACGCGGATACACGCCAAGACCCTCTTTGCGACACATTACCACGAACTGACGTCACTCGGGGAGTCGCTCCCGAACGTGCAGAACGTCCACGTCGCGGCCGACGAGCGCGACGGCGACGTCACCTTCATGCGGACTGTCCGCGAGGGACCGACCAACCGGTCCTACGGCGTCCACGTCGCCGACCTGGCCGGCGTCCCCGAACCGGTCGTCGACCGCTCGCGGGAGGTACTGGACCGACTGCGCGACGACAAAGCCATCGAGGTCCGGGGGGCCGAAAGCGGCGACGAGGGGACGACACAGGCCGTCTTCGACCTCTCGTCGGGACAGTTCAGCGGCGCCAGCGCGGACGGGGGCGACGAGACCGACCAGGTCGCGACGGACGGCGCCGCCGACCAGCTCGACCCGTCGACCGAGGACGTCCTCGAGGAACTCAGCGACCTCGACGTCAACGAGACGCCGCCCGTCGAGCTGATGGCGAAAGTAAAGCAGTGGCAGGACAACCTGGACGAGGCGTGACACACACCGGGTCCCCCGTCGGGAACGGTGTGGGCGTCGAGTACGACAGACCGGCGGTCGCGAGGCTGTGCGGTCCGCTCTCCACGTTGTCTGCTCGAGGTCTCGCTACTCCTCGACGACGAAACGCACTCGCCCGTCCTCCCGGACGAGGTACGCCTCGGACAGCGTCTCCGAGACGTGTTCGCCCAGTGATTTCAGCTCTGCGTCGACGAGGTCGTGCTCGCTTTCCTGTAGCGCCTCGCGGGCGTCGTCGGACAGGGTCGGAGCGTGGTACTCGACCGCCTCGCTGGCGGGGTCCCAGAAGAAGTCGAGGCCGTCGACGAGGCCGTGGCGCTGGAGGAGCCGGAACTCGCTCTCTTCGAGTTCCGTCTGGGCCGCCCACGCCTCGAACCCGTCGACCCACGCGCCCGCGGAAAGCGCCGATTCGATATCGTCCCGATGGTAGTCGTCGCTGGCGTCGGTTTCGGGTGGTTCGACGTCGTTGTACCCCGTACCGGGTGCGCCCTCGGACTGGGTGGGCGGGTCGGGGACTGACACTTCGAGCGTCATGCAGAAGTGTTGGTTTCCTAACTGTATATGCGCTTGGGCGTCACCCGAGCCGGGCGAACGCGAACTCCGTCGAACTTCCAAGCGGGTCGTCGGCCGTCGCGGTCCAGACATCCTCGAAGCCGGCGGCCTCTAGCTGTTCGAGCGTGGCCCGGCGCCCGGGCGCCGAGAAGAACATCGAGCCGCCCATCCACCCGCGGCGGACGGTCTCGAAGTCGCCGCTTGGCAAGGTCATGAGGACGACGCCGCCGGGGCCCAGTACGCGGGCGAACTCCCGGTACACCTCGGGATGGCGCTCCCGGGGGACGTGGAACACGGCGTGGTAGGCGGTAATACCGTCGACGCTCTCGTCGGCCACCGGGAGGGCGGTCATATCGCCCTGGACCAGCCGGGCGTCGGGGACGGTGTCGGCCGCCAGTTCCAGCCCGCGCTGGGAGAAGTCCAGCCCGACCGCGCCAGCGGGGAGGTTCGCCAGCGTGCGGGCGCCGTCGCCACAGCCCACGTCCAGGACGGTGGGCGACTGGGGCAGCTCCGCCAGCAGGTCGTCGATGAGGGCGGCGTCAGAACCGTCGGGGTCCCGGCGGGCCGCGTAGGTCTCGGCCACGTCGTCCCAGGCGCGGCGGACGTCGTTTCTGTCCATACGCGGGCTAGGGGCGCTCGCCGTATCAGTTGTGGGGAACACTCACACGTCGGACGGAACGCTTGTGTCGCTGCACTCCTGGGACCCGGTATGGACAGCGACCACCGGGCTGTCGCCGTCGGCACACTGGCCGACCGCGAGTACGAGCGAGCCGGCGACGCCTACACCCGGGCCGCCTGGGACCGACTGGCAGCGCCCCGCGATGGGTTATCGCCCTTCGACGCCGATGGTCCCGCGGTAGCTACTCCAGGACCGACCGGGGCCGTTTCAGGTGAACCGCCTCGTATTCAGGTGGTTCGAGACGCAGAGCATCTCGTGGCACGGAAATTGGAGATTTCCGTACGATTCTGAGGCTTCCCGTGGTTTAGTCGGACACTCCCACCTGACCATCGGCTTGATAGCCTCGGGCGGTCGAGTGGGTCACGGCCGGGGCGTCCACGGCCCCCGATGCTTGCCGTCGCACCTTCCGAACAACGGGAAGGCTGTTGAGAGCAGGCACATTCCAATCCTGATGCTTCTCGATGCCTTTTACGGCGATGTTGACGCTTGCACTATGGTCGCTGTGGTCTTGATGGGAACACGATCGGCACTTGAACCGCTTCTTGTTTCGATTCGCTCGCTCCGTATGCCCACACATCGGACACCGCTGACTCGTATACTCAGGGTTAATCCATCCAGTCGGGATTCCCTCGAACGATGCTTTATACGATGTATAGAATTGGAGGGCACGGAAGGGAAGGTGATGCAAGCGACGGTTCATCCGGGCGCCATAGTTGATACTGTCGCGCATCTCTTTGAGGTCTTCAAAGACAATACACGGCTTCTCGAACTGGTGGCTCCACTCTACGATATGACGGGATACTTTATGTAGTCGGTCACGGACGAACCGTTCCTCACGCGCTTCAAGCGTGTCGTGAATACTGTCTTTCCCCGCGTTCTGCACGCGCTTCCGTATCGTGAAGTAGCGGTGACGCTCGAACTTGATTTCGGGGAAGTCGATGACCAACGAGTTCTCGACGCCATCCTCGGAAAGTGCGGTGAGAGCCACGTTGTCCTCGTTCACGTCGACGCCGATGACCGTCCGTGAGTTCTCCTTGCCTCGAACGACCCGCTCGGTGTTGGTGACGGTGACGTGTAACTCTGCGTTGTTGTCGTGGAACAGGGCTTCTGCCGTCCCAATCTTCCACTCGTCACTCGTCAGCGCGGTCCGGAGAACGTCGAGGTGAGCGTCACTTCCTTCGAGGACACCTTTGACGTGCCTATACGGTTTCGCGCTGATGCGGAACGCCACGTCGCCGTCGTCGGTGAGCGATAGGTTGTACCCCTCCTCGTAGTTCGCACGGAGCGGATACGCGCCGTCCTTGGTGTGGCTCGGCTGGCCGAAGTCGTCGTACTCGTAGTAGTTCTCCACCGCGCCGAGTGCCTTCGCAACGACGCGCTGTGTCGTGTTCTTCACGAGATTGGCGTCGTCGGCCACGCGGTCGGGAATAACGTCCCAATCCACTCCTTGCTTGGCGAGTCGGATGGATTCGTTGTACACCGACCGGGCTTCCAACGTGGCGTCGTACAGTAGGCTCTCGTTGTCACTCTGGACGTCAAGTTGGAAATCCAGGGTTTTGACGAGATCCCGTTTGTCTGTCATTCTTCGGATTCGTTGAGCCAGTCTTTAACGAGTTCACGCACTACATCAGACTTGGTTCTCTCGGCATCGATGCACTGTTTTGAGAATTCTTTGTATACGTCGTCCTCGAAGTCCACAGTCAGTCGTGTCGTCATCTCACATATATACTTAGATACTGCAATACTTAAATTTGGTCCCTGTCAAGTCTGTATGGGTAAAAAGGTCGAATTACACGGCATCGAATGCTAGCTACCTGCTCCGCCTGTACACATCCTGGTCGACGACGCGCTGGAACACCGTATAGAGCGTCTCGACGGCGCCCTCGTCGGGCGAGAACTGGATGTGTGGCGCCACGTGGTAGGCCTTGCAGCTCGTCAGGAAGAAATACAGTGTGCGGAAGTGGGCCGGCGTCACGTCGACGACGCCCAGCCGCTCACTGCCGAGGTCCTCGGCGAACTCCGAGAGCATGGTCGCGATGTCGTCGTGGAGCCGCTCGTCGGGCCGTTCGAGGGTCGTCCCGACCGTCTGCTCGAGAAACTCACTGGTGGCCCGCAGGAACGGGTTCGAGTCGATACCCGTCGGGTCGACGGCGGCGAACCGCTCGTAGAGGTCCAGCAGCGAGTCGAGTTCGGCCGCGGTCACGGCGACCGGGCGGACGGGCTCGCCCTGGGGCAGTGCGTAGTCGGGAAAGGAGTAGGCACTGGGGTCGGGGACCTGCCCGAAGACGTTGTCGAGGCTCATATCCCTACTAGGCTCGGGTAGCGTCTAACTGTTGGGGCGAACCCGTCGCTGGCTACGCGTCGGTACACCCCGCCAGCAGTTCCATCCCGTAGACAATCTTGAGGACAGTGCTGGCTTCGCCCGCAGTATAGACCAGCTCGTCCCGCTCGTTGACGTGGTCGAGGACGCCCTCGGAGGCGTGTTCCGGTGCGGCAGCGATGCCGCAGTCGGCGTCGGCGAGCCACTCCATCACCCGCAGGTCGCTCTTGGAGTCGCCCATCGCCAGCGCGAAGGGGTCCTCGATGCCAAGCACGTCCAGTGCCGCCCTGACACCGGTCGGTTTGTCCAGTTCGAGACTGACCAGTTCTGCGGCGTCACCCTCGTAGTACCCCACGTCGATGCGTTCTAGGGCGTCGGTGAACGGGTCGGGGGCCCCGTCGAGGTCGGCGTCGTACGCGAGGTCGCCGTCCTCGAACACCGCGGCGATTTCGGGGTCTCTCGCGAAGTAGGTGCGAGCGAGCCGTTCGGGCTCGGCCACGTCGGTGTCGACGGCAGCGGCGAGACAGTCGCCGACGAGCCCACAGAAGTAGCGGACGGCCTCGTCGATGACCGCGACGGCGGCGTCGCTGCCGACCTCGGCGTTGGGTTTGATGGTGACGTTGAACTCGTTGCCCTGCAGGTGACAGCCCCGCCGGACGCTGTCCGGGGCGGCAGAGAGCACGCGGCCGCGGACGTCGTCGAACGTCTCGACGACGACCGGGTCCAGCCCCTCGTACAGCAGCCGCTTGGTGTCGGCGCCGTGGTTCGGCGTGAACGCGGCGTTGCCCGTCTCGTAGACGATGCTCATCTCTCCCGAGCCGACGATGTCGTTGCCGAGTCCCTGAATCATGAAACCCTTGACATTTTCCAGGGTCTGGCCGGTGCAGACGACGATGGGTATCCCGCGTTCGTGGAACTCCGTCAGCAGATGCAGCGTCGGCCGGGGAATCTCGTTGTCGGTGTCGCCGGCCGACCGGAGCGTCTCGTCGACGTCCAGCACGAGGACGTTCACCGTCCGGTCGTACTTCGAGTACAGGTCGAGCGCGGTGAAGGCCTCCTCACGCGTCAGGTGCGAGGCGAGTTCGGCGTAGGGGTCGGGGAACTGTTCGGCGATGGTCGTCTTCCGCTCGTCCAGTTCCGTCTTCGCGTCTTCCCACTGCTCCAGTGCGACGGTCGACCGCAGGGCCGGAAAGAGGTCGACGAGTTCCTGATAGGCTCGCACCGTCTCCGTGTCCACCGTCTCGTACAGCCGGTAGAGGCGGTCGTGCTGTTCCATGGATACTGGCCCGGTCTCCGCGAGCGTACTTGATACCTCGGGGCACGGCCCCACTCGGTCAGTTCTCGACCGGGCGGACGACGAGCCGGCCGAACTCGGTGAGCGGACCCGCCGAGGTTCCAGCGCCGTCCGGCGACCCGCCGTGGAACACCCGGGCGCTGTCGCTCTCGACGACGAGCCAGTATCTGCCACCGCCCGGCCCCCGTATCTTCACTCGCCAGTCCTCGTCGTCCCGGCTGATACCGGTGACCCTCGACGGCGCGTCCTGGCGCCGTTTACTGGTCGTCGCCCACCATATCTGGTCCCCGAGTTCGAGCTGTCCCAGAAACGCGCGTATCTCCCGCAGCGACCGGTCGCTCATCAGTGGCGCTCCAGTCGGTGGCCGCAGTCCTCACACCGGAACACACGGACGGTAGTCCCGTGGACGCCCTCCTCGTAGAAGCCGCCCATCCCGGCAGCCAGCTGGTCGGCCAGCTGGCCGTCCGTCATCGTCGTCGGGTCCGGCTCGAAGAGCTGCCGGACCGCCCGAACCTGGGTCAGTTCGCCGCCGCACTCGCCGCAACTATCGTCTGGTTGCATACCACCCCTACGCCCCACCATTATATGTATATTTCCACAAAATAGCCGAATTATATGAAATAATGGCAGTTTTGGGCCAAAAATCGGGCGGAAAAGCCGGTGCGAAACACGGCCTGGATTCCGGCCCGTCCGAGGGGCCGGTTTCGAGGCCGAACCCGCCGCGAAAAATCGGCCGTTTTCTGGCTCACTGTTTCGAGGACACTCGCTCCGTTCGCGTCCTCGCTACTGCTCCGCGGCTCACTACGTTCACCGCGTCGCTTCGAGGCGTCTCTCCGTTCGACGCCTCGCTACTCCCCACCGTCGGTCAACACCGAAACCTCCTCGTCCGCTTCGTTGAGGAACTCCGGCAGTTCCTCCCCGTCAGCCTCGTCGGCTGTCTCCTCGCGCTCCATCGTCCATTCGGGCATTTCCTCGGGGATATCGCCTCTGTGGTGACACATATTGGCTCACCGTTTTCCCCTAGGGACTACAGTGTGTTAATTATTGACACTAACGGGCCGCGCTGGGACAGTCTCAAGTCGGCCGGCCCGCTACCGGTCACAAGAGCATGGGGGAGACGCCAGGAGATATCCAGCAACTCGACGAGCGGACCGTCGAGCGCATCGCCGCCGGCGAGGTCGTCGAGCGGCCGGCCTCGGTCGTGAAGGAACTGGTCGAAAACGCCATCGACGCCGACGCCTCGCGGGTCACGGTCAGCGTCGCGGACGGCGGCCGCGAGGGCATCCGCGTCACCGACGACGGCGTCGGGATGGGACGGGACGCCGTCCAGCGCGCCGTCGAGCAACACACCACCTCCAAGATTCGGAACATCGAGGACCTGGAGGGCGGCGTCGGAACGCTTGGCTTTCGCGGTGAGGCGCTGCACGCCATCGGCGCGGTGTCGAGGCTGACAATCACCACGCGCCCGCGTGGCGGCGAGGCAGGCACCGAACTCGTCGTCGAGGGCGGCGAGGTCACCGCTGTGAGTCCGGCCGGCTGTCCCGAGGGGACGACCATCGAAATCGAGGACCTCTTTTATAACGTCCCCGCCCGGCGGAAGTACCTCAAACAGGCCTCGACGGAGTTCGCCCACGTCAACACTATCGTCACGAGCTACGCGCTTGCCAACCCCGACGTGGCCGTCTCACTCGAACACGACGGTCGCGAGACGTTCGCTACTACGGGGCAGGGTGACCTGCGAGAGACGGTGATGTCCGTCTACGGCCGTGAAGTGGCCGAATCTATGATAGCAGTCGATGGTGAGGACTTACCGGACGGCCCGCTTTCCGGCGTCACCGGGCTGGTGTCCCATCCCGAGACCACCCGCGCGGGCCGGGAGTACCTCTCGACGTACGTCAACGGCCGCTACGTCCGGGCCAAGACCGCCCACGATGCCGTCGTCGACGCCTACGGCACCCAGATTGCGCCGGACCGCTACCCCTTCGCCGTCCTGTTCATGGACGTGCCAGCAGGTGACGTGGACGTGAACGTCCATCCGCGCAAGATGGAAGTGCGATTCGTCGACGACGAGGGCGTCCACGAGCAGGTCCGAACTGCCGTCGCGGACGCCCTCATGGAGGAGGGACTGTTGCGCTCGACCGCGCCACGGGGCCGGTCCCAGCCCGAACAGACCGAGATAACGCCCGAACGGGCTGGGACCGATTCGAGTGTGAGTGAGTCGACGACGGGCGATTCGGCGACCGGAGATTCGACGACGAGCGACGTAGACGGCGGTTCATCTACCACGCGACACAACGAGTCGATGTCCTCGGACGACGAGCGCCCTGCGGCCGACGCAGCGTCGACCACACCGGAACCAGCCGACGCAGCGTCGACCCCGGACACCACCGCTTCGGGTCGAACGACGGAATCGTCGGCGTGGGAGTCGTCTCCCAGCGGGTCGCAGTCGGCATCGGAGAGTGAGCTGTCGGCGACCGACACGTCGCCCGCGAGCGATGCTACCGCGTCGGCGGACCCGGACCGGAAGTTCTCTGGCGGCCACGACCAGACACATCTGGGTGAGGCACCCGAGACAGCCCACGACACGCTGCCAGCGATGCGGATACTCGGCCAGTTGCACGACACTTACGTCGTCGCCGAGACCGACGACGGGCTCGTGCTGATAGACCAGCACGCTGCCGACGAGCGGGTCAACTACGAGCGGCTCAAGCGGGATTTCGAGGGCGAGACGACGACGCAGGCCCTGGCCGAGCCGGTCGAACTGGAGCTCACGGCCCGCGAGGCCGCCGTCTTCGCCGACCGCAGCGACGCGCTGGCGAGTCTGGGCTTCCACACCGCCCGCACCGGCGAGCGAACCGTCGAGGTGCGGACGCTGCCGGGCGTCATCGCCGACGCCGCCGGTCCCGACATCGTCCGCGACGTCCTGAGTGCCTTTGTCGGCGGGGAGAGCGAGGCCGCGACCACCGTCGAGGCGGCCGCCGACGAACTGCTGGGCGACCTCGCCTGTTACCCGTCGGTCACCGGTAACACCTCGCTGACCGAGGGGTCGGTCCGGGACTTGCTCGCGGCGCTTGACGACTGTGACAACCCCTACGCCTGTCCCCACGGCCGGCCGACGGTCATCGAGGTCGACTTCGACGAACTGGAGGACCGGTTCGAGCGGGATTACCCGGGGCACACTGGTCGGCGAAAGTGAGAGCGCAGCCACGCTGCTGACGGGAGACTGTGGCCGGTGCGAGCCGTCGCGCGATTCAGTTTCGCGTCACCGGCAAGGTGTGGTAAACGAGTCCCACACAGCCGGATGAACTAAACCCCTGTCTGTCCATGGGTGGGACATGTCTATCGTTTCGTTCGGTGATACGGCGCTTCGCTTCGCAACGCAGGAGGGCGAACGGTTCGAGACTGCCCGCGAGGTGAGGTTGCACGTCGACGGGGTATCCAGCAACGCGGCCGCTATCGCCAGCCGGCTGGGCGCCGAGGCCGTCTGGCTCTCGAAGCTCGCCGACACGCCGCTGGGGCGGCGAGCTGTCGCCGAGCTCCACGAACACGGACTCGAGACCGAGGTGACCTGGGCCGCCCCCGAGGCCGGTCGACACGGGCTGAAGTTCCACGAGAGTGGGACCCCGCCCCGCGAGTCGCGCCTCTTTCAGGACCGGGCCGACACGGCGCTGGCGACCGTGTCACCGGGCGACTTCCCGGTCGGTCGCGTCCAGGAGGCCGACGCGGTCTTCACGACGGGATCGATGGCGGCGCTGTCCGAGAACGCCGCCGAGACCGCCGGTGCCCTGCTTCGTTCGGCCCCCGGGCTGCGGGCGATGGACCTGGATTTCTACCCTGGCATCTGGAGCGGACAGACGGCCCACGACACCCTCGAAGACCTCTTCGACCCGGTCGAACTGCTGTTTGCCAGCGAGGACGGGGCCCAGGCCGTCTTCGACCGGACGGGGTCGCCCCGCGAGCTGGTCCACACCATCGCCAGCGACTACGATTTCTCTCACGTCGTCCTCACCCGGAACGAGTACGGGGTCGTCGGCTACCACGACGGCGTCCTCCACGAACAGGACGCCTTCGAGACCGAGGCGACCGACAGCGCCGGCCAGCACGCCGCGCTGGTCGGCGCCGTCCTCCAGCAGCTCACCGACGGGGCGTCGACCGACACTGCCCTGTCTCACGGCGCGGCGGCCGCGGCGCTGGCACGGACGATGACTGGGCCGCTCCCCCCCATCGAACCGGCCGACGTCGAGGCACTCGTCCAGTCGGCATCGAACCGGTGATAACTGTCGGCGTAGCTGGGCCATACTTTAAGTCCGTACGTTGTTACCACCCAGATATGGGTTCGACACGAGTTTCAGTCGGTCTCTGTATCGTGATGCTCGCCGGGGTGGTTGCTGTCCTCCCGGCGGCCGTCACTGCACAACAGGACCCGGTGGTCATCACCGCGACCATCGTCAATCAGGACGGCCAGTCAGTCGGCGGTGGCGTCGACGTGACGGCAACCTGGGACGGCGGCTCGACGAACGAGACCACGCTGTCCGACGGGCGGGTTCGATTCGAAGCCCCCCGCGGTGCGAACGTTTCGATACGTGTCGACGACGAGCAGTACATCCGGAACAACGCCTACGACATCCGCGACGCGACCGAGCAGTCGGTCGAGGTGCCCGTTTCCGAGTCGGGCACCGCGACGGTGACGGTGCGTAACACGGACAACGAGACCGTCGAAGACGCCCGCGTCCTGCTATATCGTGGCGGGGACGGCTTTGTCACCGACCAGCGGACCGGTGCCGACGGAACTGTCACGACGCCGGCCGTCGAGCACGGCGAGTACCGCCTCGACATCTACAAGAACGGGTACTTCGACAACCGAACCCGCGTCACTGTCGGAGACCAGACCGACATCGACCGCACCATCGAACAGGGTGAAGTGTTGCTCACCGTCAAGGTGGCCGACGACTACTTCGAACAGCCCCGACCGCTCGATGCAGCCGTCGAGATTCCGAGCGCAGGGACCCTCCAGACTGGCTCGGACGGCGATGCGACCACCTCGGTACCGGTCAACACCAACTACGACATCGTCGTGACCAAGGACAGCTACGACCGGACCACACAGACAGTCAAGGTCAAGCAGAGCGACGTCACCGAGACTATCTCCATCGACCGCACAGACAATCTCACTATCTCGGCCCAGGACCGGGTGCTCCTGGGTAATTCGATAACCCTGGAGGTCACCGACGAGTACGACGACCCCGTCTCCGGTGCGACGGTATCCCAGAACGGGCAGCAGGTCGGCACGACTGACGACGACGGCGAGCTCGAGATTGACACCGAGTCGGCCGGACCGGTGACCTTCACCGTCGACGACGGCGAGGTCCAGCAGGAGGTCACTGTCACGGTCGTCGAGGAAGCGGCGGAACTGACCGGAACGCCGGTGGCCACGTCCACCCCGACTGCCACCGACACTGAACCGACCGAGACCTCCGGCGGTCTCGGGCCCGGCTTCACGCCCGTGACGCTTGTCGCCGCGCTCGCCTTGCTCTCGCTGGTCGCCTACCGGCGCCGCTAACTGCGAGAGCGGGACGTTTTTTGCCGCGAGGCTCCCATCCGTTCGCATGACTGTTATCGAGGGCGTCCACGCCGACCACGGTGCGACCTTCCGCGAGGTCGGCGGTCGCCGCGTCGTCGCCCACTACGGCCGGCCCGAGCGGACCCACCGGGCGGTCCGCAACGTCGTCGGCGTCTGTGAGTTCGGCTACGGCGTCCTCGTCGTCACCGGCGAGGACCGCGTCGACTACGTCGACAACGCCGTCTCGAACCGCGTGCCTGCGGAAGACGGTGAGGGGACGTATGCACTCTTGCTCGACCCGCAGGGCCGCGTCGAGACGGATATGTACGTTTACAACGCCGGCGAACGGCTGCTCGTCTTCACCCCGCCACAGGAAGCCACGGCGCTGGCCGAGGACTGGCAGGCAAAGACGTTCATCCAGGACGTCGAGATTCGCGTCGCCACGGACGACTTCGCGGTCTTCGGCGTGCACGGCCCGAAAGCGACCGAGAAGATAGCGAGCGTGCTCCACCAGGCGTCCTCGCCCGAGCCCGCCCTCTCGTTTAATCGCGGCGAGCTCGGCGACGCCGGCGTCTCGGTCATCCGGACCGACAACCTCGCCGGCGAGGAGAGCTACGACGTGGTGTGTGGCGCCGACGACGCCGAACGCGTCTTCGATACGCTCGTCAACCGCGGGCTCAACGCCGTCCCCTTCGGCTATCGCACGTGGGAGACGCTCACGCTGGAAGCTGGTTCGCCGCTGTTCGATACGGAAATCGACGGCGCGCTCCCGAACGACCTCGGCCTGCGGACGGCGCTTGACTTCGAGAAAGGCTGTTACGTCGGCCAGGAGGTCGTCTCCCGGGTCGAGAACCAGGGCTATCCCAACTCGCGCGTCGTCGGGCTGACCGTCGACGCCCTGCCCGACCCCGGAGCGGCCGTCTCCGTGGGCGACGAGCACGTCGGCGAGGTGACCCGCGCCGTCGAGAGCCCCACCGTCGAGGCTCCCATCGCGATGGCGACCCTCGATTGGGACTACCCCGACGGCGACCTCACGGTCAGTGTCGACGGCGCGGACGTCCCGGCCGAGCGCCACGAGCTCCCCTTCGTGGACGGCTCTGCCGTCTCGGCGCGCCTGCCCCGTTACGAGTAGCCGATAGAGTCGCCCTCTTCACCGTCCGTCGTCTCTCCTGAACTGAAGAACCCCTCGACGGCAACGAGTGCGGTGTACGCCGAGAACGCCGCGAGACACATCCCACCGAACTGCGTGAGCGCGGTCAGCGGGGCGCCGACGATGTCGTACTGCAGCGGCGCGACGATGAGCCACAGGCCAAGCACGGTGGCCATCATCCCCGCTGCGAAGCTCGGGCGGCCGTGCTCGCGGATGGTCAGGAAGTTCTTACCGGCGAAGACGGCCCCGACGACGGCCGAGAGCGTCACGCTCCCGCGGATACCCGGCTGGGCGTCCAGGGCCAGCGGCGCGACGAAGGCGATCAGACAGCCAACCAGTGCGACGACACCCGAGGCGACGGTGAAACGACTCGCGTCCATATGCTTTGGTAGCACTGCACAGGCTAAACACGTTCGGCGGTCGCTCACTCGATAAGGGGGAGGACGATGCCGAACACGAGCGGCGAGAACAGCGCCAGCAGAATGCCGATGGCCTCCATATCGACAAGCAGTGTGTTCACCAGCGCGGGGAGTGTCCCGAGGAGCGCGTGGCCGCCGACCTCGCCGACGACGCCGACCGCAAAGAGCGCGACGCCGAGCAGGAAGCCGCGTTTCGCGAGCGTTGCGTGGTCCATACCGCGGTACTGGCTCATACTCCGTCTCCAGACGACGGTCCATGAAACCAGTTACGCTTCGGCCGGAAGGCCTATATCGGCCGTTGGTCTAAAGCCGCCGATGAACGGCCTTGGCTCGCTGACGGAACTGCTATCGCTCCTGTTGACCGCTGCGGCGGCCGGCGTGCTGACGGTCGTCGGCGCGCTCACGGAGAACGCCGGCATCGCGGACCTGCTGGCGGAGCCGTCGGTCTTTGCGCTCTGGGAACTCGGGATGGGACTCCTCCTGCTGTACACCGGCATCTACATGCTCGGGTACAGAGAGGTGTGGCTCGAGATTCAGGCGCGGCTCGCGAGCTGAGCTACGACCGCGACAGCAGCGCCTTCAACTGTTCACGCGAAAAGAGCGTCGACGGGCGGTCCATGTGGACGCCGATTTCCCCCTCGAACGCTTTCATACCGACTTTCTGGACTGTTTTCGGCACGGAATAGCCCGCCCGCACGGCGTGGCCCAGGCGGATGTCGCCGCGCAGGTCGTCGCGCCATGCCCGCTCGTAGTCGCCCAGCGTCGCGGGGTCCTCGGGGTCGATCTCGCGAGCGGCGTGGTCCGCGGCGGTCATGCCATAGAGGATACCGCCGCCGGTGAACGGCTTGGTCTGGGCGGCGGCGTCGCCGATGAGGAAGGCCCGGGAGCCAGTGACACGTTTCGGCGGACCGATGGGGATGAGGCCCGAACAGCGCCGGGTCACGTCGGCGTCGTAGCCGGCGACGAAGGCCTCGAAGCGCTCGCGGGCGTCGTCGCCCGGCGGCACCGCCAGCCCGTACTCGACGCCGGCCTCGCCGCGCGGGATGCGCCAGGCGAAAAAGGTCGGGACGGTGAGGTGGACGTCGACGAAGTCCTGGTGGTCGGGCGTCTCGTCGAAGCCCAGCACCCCGTGGAGCAACTCACCGGGTTCGGGGAGCCCGAGTTCCCGGCGGACGCGGCTCTTGGGGCCGTCACAGCCGGCCACGAGTTTCGCGCGGTGGGTCTCGACCTCGCCGTCGGGGCCGCGGGCGTCGACGGTGACGTGGTCCCGGTGTTCCGCGACGGCGACGACGGTGTGGTGCTCGCGCAGGTCGGCGCCGGCGTCGCGGGCCAGCTCCGCGAGGTGTCTGTCCAGCCCCACGCGGTCGATGACGTTCGAGATGACCTCGTCCTTGTAGAAGGGGTGGTCGTCGCTCCCGGGGCCGCCGGTGTGGAAGCGCGCCCCGCTGATTTCGTTCTGGAACAGCTCCTCGCGGGCGTCCTCGGTGTACTCCCAGAGGTCGGTGCTGACGTGGCCCGAACACGCCAGTGGCTCGCCCACCTCGCCCTGCTCGAAGACGAGCACGTCCAGTCCGGACTCGGCGGCCCGGCGGGCGTACCGCGAGCCGGCGGGGCCGGCCCCGACGACGACGACATCGTGCATACCCGGTGCGTGGGTGTCAGAGGCCAAATACCTTCTCGATTCGGACGGGTTCAGTCCGCGGCGTGGCCCCGGCGCTCGGCCAGCCAGCCGCCGAGTCGCGCGCCGAAGGCGCCGATGAGTCCGCCGACGACCAGCAGCACCGCTGTCATCACCGCTGTGACGCCCAGCGCAATCACCTGTCCCTCGGCGTCCGCTCCGTCGGCGGTTCGGAGCGGTTCGGTCGCGACCAGCAGCAGCACCGGGAGCCAGCCGATGAGCCCGGCACGGAACCCCACGGGACCGCTCGGCGAGCCGATGCGTCCGGCGAGGTAGCCGGCCACCAGCCCGCCGACGGCGGCGCCCGTGACCGAGAGCAAACCCCTCGATAGCCAGGCGCTGACGGCGGCGACGCCCAGCGCACAGACCCCGCCGAGAAGGCTGTACGGTCCCGTTTCGGGGTCCGGTCGCAGGATGGTGACAGCCCGGGCCATGGTTAGCTCACCTCGACGGGTTGTTCCGGGTGTCCATTCACTTCGGCCAGCCAGCCACCGAGCCGACCACCGACGGCACCGGCCAGGCCACCCAGGGCCAGGAAGATAGGGAACAACATGGCGACGAGCAGTGCTATCTCCGCGACGACGCCGGGGTCGACAGGTTGACCGAGCACGTGCCCGAACTCATCGTAGAACCACTGGAGCCCCGGTAGCACACCGAGTACGCCGGCATCGAAACCGACGGGTGTGCCGTCACCCTCGCGGCGCTTGACGAGATAGCCGGCCAGCAGCCCGCCCCAGAACACCGGCCACAGCGACACGCCCACGTCGGCCTGTGAGTAGCTCGTGGCGGTAAACGGTACCGCGGCGAGCCCGCCCAGCAGTGCGTACTGCCGTTCCGGGGAGCCGGCCGGTGGAATCGACCTGATGGAGGGCACCGTTGAAGTGACTGGGACCTGGCAGCGCATAACTTTTCTCTGACACGAGCCGTTCGTACGGCCCCGACCGAGTGGCCGGATTAGATATAACGGGCCACGCCAAACGAGGCGGTATGGCAGAGTACCAGCCCGGCGTCTGCAACATCGGCGCCGAGCAGCGCCGCGCCCGGCGGCTGTCGGGCATCGGGTCGTTCGGTCTCGCCGCCGCAATCGTGCTCGCGGTCGCGCTCGACGTGCTCCCGGCGAGTGCGCTGTGGGCGAGTGCACCGTTCGTCTTCGGCGGCTGGGTCGGGCTCGTCCAGGACTACTACGGCTTCTGTGTGGCATTCGGCGCGCTGCCCGCTACGACCTCTCGGGGTCGGGCGGGTCGACGGGGGCGGTCGCCGAGACCGAGGCCGTCGCCGCGGACCGCAAGCGGGCGCTACAGATTCTGGTCGTAGCGGCGGGCCTGGCGGTCGTGACCACCGCCCCTATCGTCCTGCTCGGCGGGGCGGTCTAGACGACCGCCAGCCCGCGGGGCACCTGGTCGAAAGCGTCGGTCCACCTACCGACCTGCTGCCACGTCACTCCGTCCACTGAGCGAAAGAGCCCGTGGTTCGAAAGCGCCGCGAACCCGTCGCCGTCGGTCGCGAGTACGGCACGCGCGAGTCCGTCCGGCTCGGGCAGCCCGTCCATCGCGGACTCCCACCCCTCGCCCGTCGTCCGGTAGACGTAGCTCTCGCCGGTCGTCGAGTGGGCCGACCGCGCGCCCCGGGCCGCCGAGACCACGACGGTGTCGGGGTCCTCGGGGTGGACCGCCACGCTCCAGACGTACCGGTGGTCGAGGCCGTCCTGCGGGGCTCGCGGCTGGCCGCCGCTCGCGTCGTTCGTCGAGCGGGGCTCGACGCTATTCCACGTCTCGCCGCGGTCCGTCGACAGCGCGTAGCCGTCGCCCGCGGCGGCGTAGACGCGGTCGGGGGCGTCAGGGTGCGTGGCGATGGTGTGGGTGTCGTAGCGGCCGCCCTCGGGGTGGTCTCTCCAGCTCTCGCCGCCGTCTTCGCTCCGGACGAAGGCGCCGGCCTCGATGGCGACGTACAGCTGGTCGGGGTCGTCGGGTGCGACGGCTATCCACCGGACGTGATGCGTGTGGGGCCGCGGCGGGAACGACCATCCCGGGGCCGAGTCGAGGTCGGTGAGCCCCTCGCGTTCGGTCCAGCTGGACCCGCCGTCGGTCGAGCGGTAGACGGCGCTCGGTTCGGTGCCGGCCCACACGACGTCGGGGTCGTGTGGGCTGACGGTGACGCTGGTGACGCGGTCGGCACTTTGCCCGCCGTTCGCGCTCGGGTCGAGGACGCGTTGCCAGCTCTCGCCGCCGTCGATGCTGCGCTGGAGCCCCGCTCGGCGGTGCCGACGAGGACGCGGGACGGGGCGTGTCTGTCGGCCGCGACGCACTCGATGTCGTGCCCGCGGAGTCGCTCGGTCCACTCGCCGTCACCGACGAGCAGACGGTCCGAGAGCGCCGCGTAGTACGTGGGCATGGCTCACTGTTGGGGCGCCCTCGAAAGAAGTGTGTCGTCGCCGAATTTTATCTTCTGTCGGACACATGACTACACACAGATGAGCGACGAGGAAGCAGCGCCTGTCGAGACTGCACTCCAGCGATATCAGGACCGAGAGGTCGGGATGCGCGGCGCGGCTAGACTGGCTGGACTTACTATCTCGGAGATGATGGCAACAGCAGACGAGCGCGGCATCGTTTCGAACTTCGACGAGGACGAGCTGAGCGATGATGTCGACGCGCTTCGATGAGCGACGGAAACAGGGTATCGCGACGGTGTGACGCCGCCGATTAGTCGTCGTCGGCCGCCGGCGTCGCCACGTCCCGCTCGGAACGTGGCCCCTCAAGCTCCACGTCGGGCAGGTGGTCACGCAGGTATCGCCCGGTGTAGGACTCGTCGGTGCGGGCCACGTCCTCCGGCGTGCCCTCGGCGACGAGGTCGCCACCGCCCTCGCCGCCCTCCGGCCCGAGGTCGATGACGTGGTCGGCGTTTTTCACGAGGTCGAGTTCGTGCTCGATGACGACCACGGTGTTGCCGTCGTCGGTCAGCCGATGCAACACGTCGATGAGCTTGCGCTCGTCTTCCGGGTGGAGCCCGGTCGTGGGCTCGTCCAGCAGATACAGCGTCTCGCCGGAGTCTTTCTTGCCCAGCTCCTCGGCGAGTTTCACGCGCTGGGCCTCGCCACCGGAGAGGGTGGTCGAGGGCTGGCCCAGGCGCATGTAGTCCAGCCCGACGTCTTTCAGCAACTGGAGGCGCCGCCGGATGCCGCTGTGGCTCTCGAAGAAGTCGTAGGCCTCCTCGACGCTCATCGAAAGGACGTCGGCGATGGTCTTGCCCCTGTAGGTCACATCGAGGGTCTCGTCGTTGTACCGGGCGCCGTCACACTCCTCGCAGGGGACCTGCACGTCCGAGAGGAAGTTCATGTCGATGGTCACCGTTCCCTGCCCGCCACAGGCCTCACACCGGCCGCCCTTGACGTTGAACGAGAACCGCCCCTTCTCGTAGCCCCGTTGCTTCGAGAGGCTGGTCTCGGCGAACAGCTCGCGGATGTGGTCGAAGACGTTGGTGTACGTCGCCGGGTTCGAGCGGGGCGTGCGGCCGATCGGCGACTGGTCGATGAGTCGCACCGTCTCGATGTTCTCGATACCGTCGATGTCGTCGTGCTCGCCGGGATTGACGTCGGTGTCGTTCATCCGTCGCACGAGGCCCTTATACAGGATATCGTGCATCAGCGTGGACTTCCCGGAGCCCGAGACGCCGGTGATGGCGGTGAAGGTGCCGAGTGGGAACTTGACGTCGACGTCACGGAGGTTGTGCTGGCGGGCGCCCCGCACGGTGAGGTGGTCGCCGTCGCCGTCGCGCCGGTCGTCGGGGACCGGAATCGAGCGCTCGCCGGAGAGGTACTTGCCCGTCACGGACGCCTCTGTCTCCATCAGCGCCTCCTGTGGGCCGTTGACGACGACCTCGCCGCCGCGTTTGCCGGGGCCGGGGCCCATGTCGATGACCTGGTCGGCCCGCCGCATCGTCTCGGTGTCGTGCTCGACGACGATGAGCGTGTTCCCGAGGTCCCGGAGTTCCTCTAAGGTGTTCAGTAGCTTGTCGTTGTCCCGCTGGTGGAGCCCGATGGAGGGCTCGTCCAGCACGTACAGCACCCCGACCAGCCCCGACCCTATCTGGGTGGCCAGGCGGATTCGCTGGCTCTCTCCGCCGGAGAGCGTGGCGGCCTCCCTGTCGAGGGTCAGATACTCCAGGCCCACTTCCTCCATGAACCCGAGTCGGGCGCGAATCTCTTTGAGGATCTCCTCGGCGATTTTCTTATCGCGGGCCGAGAGCTCGCTCTCCAGCCCCTCGAAGTGTGCCAGGGCGTCGCCGATGGACAGCTCGTTGACCTCGGTGATGGCGGTGCCGTCGACCAGCACCGCGCGGGACTCGGCTTTCAGCCGGGTGCCCTCACAGGCCGGACACTCCGTGGTGGCCATGAAGTCCTCGATGTGCTCGCGGGCGCGGTCGGAGTCCGTCTCGACGTGGCGGCGTTCCAGATTCGGGATGACGCCCTCGAAGCGCTCGGTCTTCTCGCGGGTGCCGTTCTTGGTGCGCCACTCGAAGTGGACCAGGTCGTCGGTGCCATAGAGGAACTGCCGCTGGATGGATTCGTCCAGGTCCTCGAACGGTGTCGACAGCGAGACGCCGAAGTGGTCGGCGACGTTGTCCAGCTGCCGGGAGTAGTAGGTCCGGTCGTAGCTCCAGGGCTCGAAGACGTGTTTCAGTGGCTTTGAGAGGTCCCGAATCACCAGGTCCTCGCTGACCTCCTTTGTCTCGCCCAGCCCCTCACACTCCGGACAGGCGCCGTGCGGTGAGTTAAACGAAAAGGAGCGGGTCTCGACCTCGGAGATGTCGATGCCACAGTGCGTGCAGGCCAGCTCCTCGGAGAGTTCGACGACGAGGCGGTCGGCGGTGGATTCGTCGCTCTCGGCGAGGTCCCCGGTCGCGCGGGCCGTCGCGCCGCCCAGCGCCTCGGCGGCGCCCTCGGGCGGGTCCGGCAGGACGACTTTCAGGGTGCCGTCGGCCTCGGTGAGAGCGGTCTCGACGGAGTCGTTGATTCGGGAGCGGGCCTCCGTGCTAATCTTCACGCGGTCGACCACCACGTCGACAGTGTGGTCGTAGTTCTCGTCCAGGTCGGGCTTCTCCATCGCGAGGTCGTACGGTTCGCCGTCGACCTCGACCCGGGAGTACCCCTCGCCGACGAGGTCGTCGAAGAGGTCCTCGAAGGCGCCTTTCTGGTCCCGGACGACGGGGGCACACAGCTTCGCGCGGGTGCCCTCGGGCAGTTCCAGCAGCCGCGTGACCATGTTCTGGGCCGACTGCTCGCCTACCTCGCGGCCACACTCCGGACAGTGCGGGACGCCGACCCGAGCGTACAGCAAGCGGAGGTAGTCGTGTAGCTCGGTGACGGTGCCAACCGTCGAGCGGGGGTTGTTGGCGGCGTTCTTCTGGTCGATACTGATTGCGGGTGAGAGCCCCTCGACGTTCTCGACCTGCGGTTTGTCCATCTGCCCGAGGAAGTTCCGGGCGTACGCCGACAGCGACTCGATGTAGCGCCGTTGCCCCTCGGCGTAAATCGTCTCGAAGGCCAGCGACGACTTTCCCGACCCCGACAGCCCCGTGACGACGGTGAGTTCCTCCCGGGGAATCTCCACGTCGACGTCTTTGAGGTTGTGTTCCTCTGCGCCGGTGACCTCGATGACGTCTTTGCTCATCTATGCCGTCTTCAGGGAATGGAGGCGTGAAACCCTGTCGGTTGCTCGCGCGACCAGCAGTCCGGACCCGATTCGAACCCAAACCGTTTCAGGCAACTCCCCGTCACCGCAACCCTTCTTGCCGTCGCTGCCCACCGGCCGGTATGCGCCGCCGTACCCTCCTGCGCTCGCTCGGTGTCGCTGGCGCCGCCGGGGCTGTCGGCTCGGCCGCCGCCCACCCGCTCCCCACCGACGACGGCGATTCGACCCCTGCGAGCACCCCCACTGGCGGCGAGCCGCTGGGCACGCTTGACCTCTCGGGGGCCCGTGAACTCGTCACCAGCCCGGACGGCCACACCGCCTACGTCGCCACTGGCGACGGCATCGCCGTCGTTGACCTCGTCTCGCCCAGTGCTCCCCGGCTGCTCGCGGAGCGAACCGACCTGCTGGCCGACAGCCCCAACGGGCCGATGCAGGTCGTCCAGGACGCCGCCGTCGTGGACGACCGCCTGCTCGTGGCCGGTCCCGCCAATCCCGTCGACAGCGGCGCCCACGGCGTCGTCGTCTTCGACGTCAGCGACCGGGAGCACCCAGCGCAGGTCGCCGCCGTCGAACTTGACACGCGGGTCCACAACTGCGATTTCGACGGCCGCTACGCCTACGTCACCGCCAACGGCCGCACTGACAGTCCGCTCGTCGTCGTCGACACCGAAACCGACGACGAGGTCGGCTCGTGGTCCCTGCTCGACGCCGACGAGGGGTGGGCAGCGGTCCACCCCGCGCTCCGGCCGCTCCACGACGTCACCGTTCGGGGCGACCGCGCCTATCTGGCCTACTGGGACGCCGGGACGTGGATTCTCGACGTGAGCGACCCCGCCGATATCTCGCTGGTCTCCCGCGTTCGGGGCCGGGACCGCGAGACGCTCGCGGCCGTGTCCGATCCGGGGACCGAGCGCACCGAACCGCCGGGTAACGACCACTTCGTCACGGTCGACGAGGGCGCGACGCTGCTCGCTGTCGGCGGGGAGTCCTGGGCCGCGAGCGAGGACAGCGACGGCGGGCCCAGCGGTATCGAGCTGTTCGACATCAGTGACCCCCAGTCACCCGAGTCGCTTTCCACCATTGACCCCCCACCGACGAATGACCCCACGCGGGGCGGCGTATTGACGACCGCACACAACTTCGAACTCACGGGCGGCCGGCTCTACTCGGCGTGGTATCAGGGCGGCGTCCGTGTCCACGACCTGCGAGAGCCGAGCGAACCCCGACAGATATTCCGGTGGCGCGACTCCGAGACGACGTCGTTCTGGACGGCCCAGCGGGCCGCCGGTTGCTTCGTGGCCACGAGTACGGCCGCCCTGGACGACAGCGTCACGCCCGGCGTCTACACCTTCCCCGACCCCGCCGCGGACGCGCCGGCCCGGACGCCCACACCGACCGACGGCGGGCTCCTCGGCGTGACCGGCGACGGGTTCGGTATCGCCGGGGCGCTGGCCGCAATCGGACTTGGAGCGTGGCGGCTGGGCCGGCGGCGCAGATAGCAGCTACGACAGTGCGCTCGCGACTGCCGCGGCCACGCTCCGGGCGCGCTCGGCCAGTTCATCGGGGACGTCACCCGCCTCGACGGCGGCGTCGAGTTCGTCGTCGTCGACGCGTTCGACCCGGCCGTCGGCGTGTTTCAGCACGTCGACGTGGAGGTCGACGTAGCGGGCGGTGTCCGGGAATATCTCGACGGGCGTGCAGACGTTGACGTAGGTGCCCTTCTTCTCGCCCTCGCTGTCGCGGTACACCGTCGGATACCACCACCGCCCTTCCTTCAGTTTGGTTTCGGCCACGTCGCCGGCCTCCTTCGGGACGCCCAGACCGTCGTACTCGCCGCCGGCACGCATCTCGCGCTCGACGGTGACGGTGCCGTCGGCGTCGACCTGCTGGACGTCCGCCCGGCCCAGCGTGATGAGCCGCCCGTCCGGTTTCCCGTGGCCCAGCCGTAGCGTGTCACCGGCCTGCGGGCCGAACTGCCGCGCGGTGACGGCGAAGGGGAAGTCGGTCTCGGCGCCGGCGCCGGGCTCCGCACACAGCGCCTCGACGTAGTCGACCGCCGCGCTGCGCTGTTCGAGCCCGCCTTCACGCGGTGGTGGCCCGCCATCGTCGTCGTCACGTCGCGGCGTCGCTCGTCGAGCGCGAAGCGGCTCTCCCGACCGAACCACACCCACGTCGTCGCGCCGCCGTCGAACTGTCGAGCAGGGGCGGCGTCTTCGGGGTCGTCGGCGCCCGCCAGCGCGTCGTCGATGGCCGCCGCCCGTTCGTTGGCCACCTCGAGCGCATCGGCGATGGCGTCAAAGCCCGCCTCGTCGCTTGCTCGTCCCCACGAGACGCCCCACCCCTCGCGCGGGTCGGCCGAAATCACGTCGAGCATCGCCGGGCCCGATGCCGTCGCACTCGTCGACCCGCCCCGAACCAGGGTCAGAAGCTCGCCCCGAACGGCGGCGGTCGTATCGAGCACCGCGCGGCCGTCGGTCCAGGGTGCGCCCCCTTCGATGACCTGCACCCGCAGGCGGTCGCCGGTCTCGACGCGCTCGTCGCTGTTCGAGTACGGCAGGAACCCCTCGCCGTCGCCGCAGTCGACGACGGCGCCGCTAGAAAGTGTCTCCGTGACTTCGCCGGCGTAGACCGCTCGGACCGGGAGCGGGTCGGCCCACGACAGCGTGTCCCGGCCCAGCCCTCGGAGTTCCGTAACGACCCGCTTGACTGTCTCGCGGTCGCCGCTGACGCCCACGCCCTGTCGGTCGTCGGTCGTCGTGACGGCAGCGCCGGCCCGTTCGACCGGGAACTCGGTGTCGAAGCGCTCCTCGATAGGGCCGGAGGCCTGCACCACGTCGACGCCAGCGTCGGAGAGTAGCCGGGTCAGCGCCGTCGCGTAGATGCCCCTGACCCGGACGCTCATAGGGCGTCCTCGTCGGCGGCAAAGCGGACCCGGCCGTCTACGGTGGGCCCGAGCGTCAGCTCGACTTTCTCGTCGGTGAGTACGCGCCCGCCCTCGACGGGGACGCCCCACGTGTCGAAGCGGACGTACCCCCGGATGTCGTCGGCGTGGGTGTACAGGTCCACGTAGTCGAGACTGTGTTCCTGGATCTCGCTACTGCTGTGGGCGATATCCATATCCGAGTAGACGGTGTCCATATCCGCAAAGAACGCTTCGAGGTCGTCGGCGGCCTGTTTCGTGGCTCCGACCACGGCCGCCGAGGCGGCCTCGATGGTCTCCTGGTCGAGTCCCACGTCCCGAAGCGCGGCCTGTTCGCGCTGTGTGAAGTGCATACCTGCCAATTGTCGTGTGATAAATTAAGCCACGTGGAGTTCGTGTGGTCAGTCGGGGTCGTTACCGCTGGCGTTCGACCGGTTGTAAACAGCCAGAAAGCCCCCACGCTCTCGACTCGCGCGGCTCGCTGCGCTCCTCAGCCGCTGGCTTGCGGTGCTTGCGTCGCCGGGCTTCGTCGAGAGTGCGGCCCCTTTCAGTCCCACCCGTGCCGGTTGGTTAAACAGCGCCGGGGTGGGACCGAAAGAGGCGGTTCGCTCCGGGAAGACGGCTGACACAAGCACTGGACCGAACGGAGTGAGCGAAGTCGTTCGAAAGGCGCGTGGCGCCTTTCGTGATGAGCGTGGGACTCGCAGAGTCCCACGAACCTGCGAACGGGCCTCCGACCCGTGAGCAGATGACGAGAGAGATTTGCTCTCTCGAACCACGCGCAGCGAAGCCCTCGACCGAAGCGAACCGGGGCTTTCTGGCTCTCGGCAGTCCTCACTGAGTCACCAGTAAAACAGCTCGTATCGGCGAAAAAAGCGTCTCCTTCTACAGCCCGCCAGTCTGAAGCATCGCGTTCAGAATCAGCACGAGCGCGCCAAAGAGGACGCCGAAGGCGACGATGGTTCGCGGGTCGATGCGGATGGTGTTCTGGTCTTCGGCGTCGAAGTACCGGACGAGGCCGGCACTGGACATCAGTCCGCCGCTGTCGCTGCTCATGGGCGCTTCTCATCACCCATCCCGAGTAAGCCTTTCGGCTTCGCTCGCGCCGTACCCGTATGGACAATCCTTATCTGATACCACAGTCTAGGCTGAGAAGAACCATGGCTGTCACGCTCAAGGACTTCTACGCCGATTGGTGCGGCCCCTGCAAGACGCAAGACCCCATCCTCGAAGATCTCGAGGAAGAGTGGGGCGACGTCGAGTTCGAGAAGATCAACGTCGACGAGGAACAGGACGTGGCCAACGAGTACCAGGTCCGCTCGCTCCCGACGCTCGTCGTCGAGAACGACGACGGCATCGTCGAGCGCTTCGTCGGCGTCACGCAGGCCGACGACATCGAGGACGCGCTGACGCAGGCCTCGGCGTAGCCGTCTTAGGATTTTATCGGCGCTGTCCCCGACAGCGGCCGCTCAGTCCGTCGACGACGCCTCGAACCGGCTCGCCGGCAGCAGGAGGTCCTGCACCGCGGGCAGATGCTTCACGTTGTAGACGATTTTCGCGTCCGTCTCGGGCGCGACGATACAGGAGAGACGAATCCCGCGGTCGTGGAGTTCCTTCGGCAGAATGTGACTCGACGGCGATGGCATCTCCCCCTCGACGACGGCGACGGCGCAGTTCGTACAGGCGCCCCCGCGACAGGCGAAGGGCCAGGCGTACCCCTGGCGTTCGGCGGCCTCAAGCAGCGACTCGCTGTCTCTGACGTAGAACTCGCCGTAATCCTCGGGCGCGAGGCCGCCATCGGCCGCCTTCTCGAAGAGGTCGTCGTCGGTCAGCTCCCACAGCCGGTCGGCCATCACCTCGTAGTTCAGGTACTCCACCTTGACGCCCTCCGGCTCCGGGGGCTGTTCGGGCTCAGTCGTCCCATCGGCAGCGTCGGTCCCCGCGTCCGGGTCGCCGGCGATGTCGTCCTCCGGAACTGCGTCCCCGGGCTCCCAGCCGTTCTCGATGCGTTCGAAGGCGGTCTTCACCGCCAGAAACGCCTCCGTCGACCCGCCCTGGTCGGGGTGGGTCTCCTTGACGCGCTCCCGATAGGCATCGACTATCTCGGCCTCGTCCGCGTCGGGGTCGACGCCGAGTATCTCGTATGGGGACGCCACAGTCGCACGTAGGGTTGGGTCGTCAAAAGCAGTGTGCAATCGACCCAAATTGCGGCTAGGAAACGATGGACCTGCTTTTGTGAACGCTACTGCAGCGGTGCGGGAGAGCCAGAAAGCCCCCGCGCTCTCGACTCGCGCGGCTCGTTGCGCGCTTCGCTCACTTCGTTCGCTCCAGTGCTTACTTCGTCCTCAGAAATCGAAGATTTCTGATGGGCTGCGCAAGAGCTTCGCTCTTGCGAACGCCGTGCTTCGTCGAGAGCGCGGCCCCTTTCAGTCCCACCCAAGTCGGCTGGTCAACCGGCTACGGGCGGGACTGAAAGGGGCGACTGGCTCCGGGAAGGTGGACGACGCAAGCACCGCAAGGAGCGAAGCGACTGAGGAGCGCAGCGAGGCCCCCGACCGGAGCCAGTCGGGGCTTTCTGGCTGTTTGCGGTCTACTATGCAGCAATCGCTCACGGGGCTTTCTGGCTGTTTGCGGTCTACTATGCAGCAATCGCTCACGGGGCTTTCTGGCTGTTTGCGGTCTACTATGCAGCAATCGCTCACGGGGCTTTCTGGCTGTTTGCGGTCTACTATGCAGCAATCGCTCACGGGGCTTTCTGGCTGTTAGCAACCGATACCACCGCAAAAGACACTCCAGCTATTGCTACCGAAACTGAACGCCTAAATCATGCAGGCCGTCGTTGTGGCGGGCGACGTTGATGAGCAGCGGCGTGAGTCCCTCCACCTCGGCGGCGTTGGCGAGCGGACCGCCGTCCAGCGCTCGCAGGCCCTCGATGCCCTCGGCGAGTTCCGACACTGTGGCTTTCGCGTCTCTGTCGTCGCCGACGACGATGGTGTCCCAGTCCAGGTCGGCTTCGAGGTCGGCCAGTCGGCCGGCCGCGAGGTTGTGGAACGCACCGACGACCGGCGTGTCCTCGGGGGCCGCTTTGGCGGCGAGCTGGGTGACGCTGCCGACGCCGGGGCGGTTGTAGTGGAAGCCGTCCTCGTCGCGTTTCATGCCGACGGCGGGCGAGACGAGGATGGCGTCGCCGAGCTCGTCGGCGACGGCCTCGACGGTGTCCGTGAGGTGGTAGGCCGGCACCGCTGTCACGACGACGTCCGCCTGCGCGGCGGCTTCGACGTTTTCTAGCCCCGCGATATCGGCCTCGCGACCGCGGCTGTCGAGTTCGGCTTCGTACTCCTCGGCTTTCGCCGCGGCCTTGTCGGCCTCTCGCGAGCCGACGATGACCGTATGGTTCGTATCGTCCGCCCACCGCAGGGCGAGTCCTTCGCCGATATCGCCGGTGCCGCCGAGTAACGCGATGTCCATATGCAGGCGTAGGGCGAACTGCGAATAAGCGTTGTGCGACCGGACGTGCTTGCCGTCCCCTTTCGATGGTGGCAGCCCGCTCCTCACTCCAGCAGTTCGGGCAGGTCCTCGACGCTCTCGACGACTGCGCTGGCCCCGGCGCTCGCGTAGGTCGCTCGGCCGTCCTCGCCGGTGAGTCCACCAGTGAGGACGCCGACGCCGTAGTACACTCGGTCCGGGTCCTCGTCGTCGGCGTTGACGGCGGTCTGGATGTCGTCCAGCGTGTCGCCAACGAAGGCGACCCGTTGTGCGTCGAATCGTTCGGCCAGCGTCAGCAGGGCGTGGGGGTGGGGTTTCCCCTGCTCCCAGTCGTCCATGGTAAAGCGGTGCTCGTCAGGGATATCCAGTCCCACCCGCTCCATCGCGATGTCGGCCTCCGCGGCGGGGCGGCCGGTGACGACGCCGACCTGGTAGCCTCGCTTGAGGGCATCGAGCGTCGCCTCGCTGACCAGTTTCGGCTCGTCGTTGATGTAGCCCGGCGCGTCGAAGGCGGGTTCGCCGCCCTCCAGGTCCCGATACAGCTCGCTCCCGAGATACAGCGTCTGGAACACCTCGCGGAGGCCCCTGGGGTCCCACGCGTCGAGGACCGCCTCTGCGTTCTCTTCCAGCAGCTCCCGGACGACAGATTTCGCCGCGTCGAGGCCGCCGCCGGCCTCGGCGATGGCGTCGGTAAAGCCCGCCACGTCCACGTCGGTCTCTCGCGAGGCCAGCACGAACAGCGCCGCCGCGTCGGTCAGTTCCCAGTCGTTGTTGAACCCGCCGGCGTTCTTGAACCGCTGGATATCCTCTTTCGCGATGGTGTCGCCGTACACCCGCTCGACGGACTCGACGATGGCCCGTCGGTACGAATCGGCCACGTCCACCAGCACCCCGTCGATATCCAGCACGACAGCGTCGACTTGCATACCCGGACCTCCGCGCGCTCGTTCAAGCCGCTTGCTATCCGGGCTCGGCCGTCGCTCGGTACAGCACCACGCCGCCGGGCAGTTGCTCGGGCTCGGCCGGCACGACGACCGGGTCGCCGCCCAGCGTGGTGAACCAGCAGGCGGCGTCGGCCCGCCGCGCCACGTCCCGGACGGGCCGCTGGAGTTCGGGCGGCAGGTTGCGAGCGAAGACGACGTCTGCCCCCTCGTAGACCGACAGCGTCGGCTCGGTCACGTCGTCGCGGACGAAGGAAACGAGTTCGGGGACCGACCGCTCGCGGATATCGGTCGCGGTCACGTCGACGCCTCGCTCGGCCAGCCCGGCGGCGACGTCGGACCGGTTGCCGACGCCGACCTCGACGACGGAATCGGCCTCGGAGAGTCGGGTAACGAGCGCGGTCACGGGCGCTGTCACGGCGGGAAACTTATGGCCCGGTGGCGTTTATGGGTTCCCATGCACGTCGACATCGTACCGGTGGGCGAGGTCTCCAGCCTCGTAAAGCGGGAGGCCTCGGAGGGCCTCCGTGAGACATACGACTGCGAGGTCTCCATGCACGAACCGCAGTCAGTCCCCGCCGGTGCGTACCACAGCGACCGCGACCAGTACCGGGCCGAGGAGTTCATCGACCTCGCGCGACGGGTCGGCTCGGGCGATAAGAACATCGCTATCACCCCGAAAGACCTCTTCTACCGTCGTCGGAACTACGTCTTTGGTCTCGCATACCTCAGCGGCTCCGGCAGCGTTATCTCGACGTACCGGCTCCAGACCTCCTCTGACGGCGGCTTCTCGAACCAGTCGGCAAGCGACATCTTCTCTGCCCGTGTGCGAAAGGAGGTCGTCCACGAGATCGGCCACACGCTCGGGCTCGAACACTGTGACAACAAGCGCTGTGTGATGAACTTCTCCCCGACGGTGCGACAGGTCGACGTCAAAGAGCCCTCGCTGTGTGGCTCCTGCCAGCGAACCGTCCTGTAGAACCGCCCGACGTCGACTGTCCTAACGAGTTAGGTGGTGTTGCTATGGGCCCGTAGTCTGTAGTACCTATTGCGATGAGCACGAGTCAGTCACGCGACCGAATTGCAGAGCTCGGTGACATCTTCGTCGCAGTCACTGGCGACGAATCGGTCACCGAAACACAGTCGGGGGACTCCCCTGACAGGGAGCTCCGGCCCGACGAGGAGTTCGACCCCGACGAGGTCGCTGACGGACTCGACGATGCCGTCGCCGGTTCCGAGACCGGCGATACGAGTGACCCGGCTGCCTAGGCCGCACCGGCGCCTCCATGTGTTCTCCACCACCTTTTTCGTCGTTTGGTGCGCTCACCCCGTTCGCGCACCACGCCTCGAAAAACGTGGGCGAAAAAGGCGCGAATCGCCATTGGCGATTCGCGTGAAACCGCTCGCCTTCGGCGAGCGGTACGTTCGACCCTGTAGCTCATACGAATTGGTGTCGCTGTTTACCGGTCCCCATCCAAACTGGGGTGCCGATGCGGTGAGAGACTACATCAAGCCGTCTCAGTTCTCGTCGGGCGCGTAGTAGTACTCGCCGGCCTTCTTCTGTTTCCGGTCGAGCTGTGAGTCGGGCTTGTTGATGCGGGGTCGGGAGGTGCGCTCGTCCCGGCGGAAGGTGATATCGAGGTTGGCGAGGAACTCGTTCATCCCCTCGCGCATCCCCTGTGGCGGGGCCGCGTGGCCGGATTTGGCGGGCTCGCCGTCGAAGACGAGCAGTCGGTCGGCAAGCAGGTCTATCATGTAGATGTCGTGGTCGATGACCAGCGCCGTCGCGTCGTGGTTCTCGGCGTACCTGCGGATGGCCGAGGTGGCCAGCACCCGCTGTTCGACGTCCAGGTGGGCCGAGGGCTCGTCGAGCAGGTAGAGGTCGGCGTCCTTCGAGAGGCAAGCCGCGATGGCCACGCGCTGGCGTTCCCCGCCCGAGAGGTCGGTGAGCTGCTGTTCCATCACCGCGTCCAGCTGGAGTGGGTCGGCGATCTCGGTGGTCCAGTAGGAGCTGCCGAAGTCGTCGGTGATCGAGGAGAGGAAGGCGTCGACCCGCATCGGCTGGTCTATCTCGATGTACTGCGGCTTGTAGGCGATGTCGAGCCGGCTGTCGACGTCGCCGCTGGTGGGTTCGAGCCGGCCGGCCAGCATCTTCGCGAACGTGGACTTCCCGATACCGTTGGGCCCAACCACACCGAGCACTTCGCTCTCGCGGATGGTGCCGGCCTCGACGTCGAGGCTGAACTCCCCGTCGCCGTAGGACTTGGTGAGGTCGGGGTACTCGATGACCACGTCGCCCGTCGACCCGGGCCGGGGGGCGTGTTCCTCGAACTGAATCTCCGTCTGGCGGATGCGCATGTTCTCGTTCTCGAGGAAGCCAGAGAGGTACTGGTTGATGCCCTTCTTGGTCGATTTGGGCGGCGTGATGATACCGAACGCCCCGGGCGACCCGTAGGCGACGTTGATGTTGTCCGCAAGCAGGTCCAGGATGGCGAGGTCGTGCTCGACGACGAGCATCGACCGGTCGCCCTCCTCGGCGAGCTCCCGAATCAGGCGAGCGGCGGTCATCCGCTGGCCGATGTCCAGATAGGGCGTAATCTCGTCGAGGAAGTAGAAATCCGCGTCTCTCGCGAGGGTCGCGACCAGCGCGACCCGCTGGAGCTCCCCGCCGGAGAGGTCGTCGATGTGGTTGTCGACGACCGGGCGGATACCGGTCCGGTCGATGAGCTCGTCCAGGGCGCCCCGCTCGTCGGTCTGTTCGAGCAACTGCATCGCCGGCCCGTCGAACTGGTCGGGGATGCGGTCGACGTACTGGGGTTTCCGGGCGACGGTCACGTCGCCGTCGCGCATCTGTTCGAGGTAGTCCTGCAAGGCGGTGCCCCGATACTCCTCGAGAACCTCGTCCCAGCTTGGCTCGGTGCCGTACTGGCCCAGATTGGGCGCCATCTCGTCGGCGAGGATGCGGACGGCGGTGGTCTTCCCGATACCGTTCGGCCCGAGGATGCCGGTGACCTGTCCCTCCGCCGGCGACGGGAGCCCGTACAGCGCGAAGGCGTTCTCGCCGTAGCGGTGGACGGGGTCGTCGTCCAGTTCCTGTGGGAGGTTGATAATCTCGATGGCGTCGAACGGGCACTTGTTGACACAGATACCACAGCTCTCGCCCAGACAGATCTCCTCGGAGATTCGGACCTGGTCGGGCTTGCCCTCGAACTCCTCGTCCTCTTCGTAGGTGTCGCCCCGTTTGACGATACACTCTTTCCCGCTCCGGTTGGGCGGGCAGTAGTTCATACACTCGTAGTTACAGCGGTCGGGTTGGCACCGCTCCAGGTCGACCACTGCGATGCTGTCGTCGGCCATCTCAGGCCCCCGCAGTCAGCAGGATTCCCCACGACACGAACCACAGCGCGAAGGTCATGAAGGAGATGTAGAGGTAGTCTTTCCCCGAGAAGTCGTCGTCAAGGATACCGATACCCCGCAACAGCGGGAGCTGCACGAAGATGGCGGCGAGGACGACGACCAGCGCGAGCGTGTCGGTCGCACCGCTCGCCACGGCGTTCGATACGAACGCCGCGGCGATGCCGGCGATCGCCGTTATCGTCGTGACAGTGAGCCCCCGCATGTGGGAACTCATTCCGTCCGCCGATTCCGTAGCCATACCCACAGTTCGACGACCCGCCACCAAAAGGGGCGCGGTTCCGGGCCAGAACCTGCGTGAGCGTGCGTCTGGCGCAGCCACTCCTCAATCTTTATGCATCCGGCGACATTCGTTGGAGCTAATGACGGAAACCGATGGCGAGGGTATCTCGGATCTCCCACCCAGCGCGAAGCTCGTCTACAAGGTACTGGAGTACGACGGGCCGCTGACACAGAAAGGCATCGTCGAGGAGTCGATGCTCTCGGCACGCACGGTCCGGTATGCGCTCGAACGACTCGACGAGGTCGGCGTTATCGAGGAAGACGTCTACTTCGCGGACGCCCGACAGAACCTCTACGAACTGAACGAGTCGCCGGCCGAACAGGCCGACCCCGCCATCTCGGACTGACTCTCCTATCGCTTTCCGTCCGAACAGGCCGGACAGCTTCGCCGGTCGCCGTACCGTTGCCCACAGAACCCACAGCCACGGCCCGAGCGGTTCCTGAGCGACGCCCGAATTGCCCGGCGGACGCTCATGCCAGCTCACCGCAGGACCGACAGCGGGCTCGGTTGGCGGCCGGGTCGTACGCCAGCGCGATTTCGGTACAGTGGCGACAGTAGCGGTCGCTCGTCATCGCCGAGGTGTCCGGCCCAGCCGAGGGAACGGTCGATTCGACGGTACGTGATTCGTTGACTGCCATGTCAACAACAACCACGGAGTAGTACAAAAGTGCTGTGGACATACGTCTGGGAATGTCCTTATATTCTATTGCTATCTATGGGTATAGCGCAATTTATCGCTAGATTCGGCTACTTATATACGTGTTTGTGAAAAAACTTCGAGTAAAAAACAGGGATTACTCCCTGGTCGTGACGGAGTCTGACGGGCAGCGAGACAGCGGCCACTCGGTGGTTCGACGAACCAATGGTTGATGCCCGACGCTGCGACGGGACGAAGGAATTCCCGGCGCTACGACGGAACGACGGTAATGGTACTGCCGCGGTCGATAGCTCGCTCCAGTTCCTCGGCGATGCCGGAGCCACGGGAGACCTGAATTTCGCCACCGCGACTCACTGTCGCCGTAAAGAGGTACTCCCCGTCGGCCTGCACCTCGACGGTGTCGCCGGCGTGGCCGTTGAGCGGAATCATCACGTGCCGGGAGGTGACCTCTGGCTGGACGATTTCGCCCTGCTGGCCGCCGCTGTCTTTCTGGGGCCCGCCGGAGGGACCCGTCGGCTTCTCGTCTAACGTGCGCACGTCGATGTCGATACCCAGGCGATTCTCCACGTCGGTGATGCGGCCCCCGCCCTTCCCGATGACCTGCGGGATGTCGTCCTCTTCGACCCAGACGACGGCGTTGTTGGGACCGCGGAGTTCCACGTCCACGTGCCCGCGGGCGATGGAGCGGATCTCGCGTTCGACCTCCTGTTTCGCGAGGCGGTCGACGCCCGAATCCTGTTCGTCCTCGTCCTCGTTGAGCGGGACGGTGACGACCTGGCGGTTGAAGGTGTATATCTCGTACTCGGGCTGGCCGGTCTCGAAGTCACGGACGACGATGACCGGGCGCGCGAGGTCCTCCTCCATCAGGCCGTGGGGGACCTTGACCTCGGTCTTGACGTCGTAGACGGTGTGGACCTGCCCGGCCTCGATGTAGACGACGGTGTCGACTATCTGGGGGATGAGTCCCAGTTCCACGCGGCCGATGAGCCGCTGGAGGGCGTCGACGGCCCGGGTGGCGTGGACGACCCCGACCATCCCGACGCCGGCGAGTCGCATGTCGGCAAAGACCTCGAAGTCGTCGGTCTTCCTGACCTCGTCGTAGATGGTGTAGTCGGGCCGGACCATCAGCAGCGAGTCGGCGGTCTTCTCCATTGAGCCCCCCAGCGCCGTATACTGGGTGATATCCGGACCGACCTGGAGGTCCCGCGGTTTCTCCATCGTCTTGACGGAGTAGTCCGAATCGACGAGGAACTCCCCGACGGCCTGGGCGAAGGTGGACTTGCCGGCACCGGGCGAGCCGGCGATGAGGACGCCGCGCTGGTGCTCGGTGAACCGATTCCGGAGCTCGTCGGCGTGTTCGTAGTCGTCGAGGTCGGTCTTGACGATGGGTCGGACGGCGGTAATCTCCCGGGCGTCGGAAAAAGGCGGCCGGGCGATGGCGATACGCATATCGCGGAACTGGACGATGCTCATCCCCGGCTCGTCGAGTTCGAGGAAGCCATCGGCGGAGTCCCGGGCCGCGTCGAGGACGTCCTCGGCGTACTCGCGGAGTTCGTCCTCGGTGGCGGTTGTATCGCGGATAGGCTGGTAGTGCATATCCCCGATGGACCCCTTCTTTGCGTAGGGTTTGACGCCCACTTTGAGGTGGACGCTCATCGTCCCCTCGTCGAAGAAGTTCTCTATCTTCAGTCGGTCGACGGTCCGACCTCGCGGCTCGATGTACTCCACGTCGAGCCCCTTCGCGCGGGCGACCTCCGCCTGCACGTCGTCGCTGGTGACCAGCGTGGCCCCGCGGTCACCGGCGATGTCGCGAATGAGCGCGTCGATTTCGCCCTCGCCGGCGTCGCGCTTCTCGACGGCGTCGGGCCGCCGGCCGACGTACTCCACGTCGATGGTGCCGTCGTCGGCCAGTTCGACCAGCGCCTGCAGCTCTTCGAGTCCCTCCCAGCCGGTTTCCCGGCCGTCGTTGGCCTGTGCTTCGAGCTCGCCGACGACCGCCTCGGGGACGACGACCGTCGCGCCCGCAAAGCCCAGCCCGTCGACCTCGCTGTCGGCGTCGGCATCTGCGGCAACCTGTGTGGACACGCGGCCGTCGATGACCACGCTCGTGTCCGGGACGATTTCCATACCTGGGGTTTGTCGCAGGCGTTGAAAAGGGTGTGGAGTCGGTACGGCAGCGCTAGCCGGCCCGTGACCTAGACGAGCACGGTGGCCCCGTCGAGCAGCAAGGACCCGGCCAGCGCGGCGATGGCGACGCCGGCGACGAGTCTCGCCCCGGCGTGGACCCGCCCGTTCCACGTCTTCGTGGCGCCGAAAACGGTCCCAGCTCCGGCCCCGATGGCGCTCATCGTCGCGGTGATGGCCACGCCGTAGGTGAGGACGGCCAGCGCGACGACGCCGCCCCCGTAGTCGGGAAAGAGCGTCGCCGCGAAGACCATCATCGACACCGGCGGCGAGAGGGTAAACAGTGCGCCGACGAGACCGGTCTTGAGATAGGCGACGGTGCTGTGGCCGTGGTCGGCGTCGCCCCCGGGGAGGGTCACCCCGAGGTGCGGGTGGCTGTGGCGTCGGTCGCCGTGGTCGTGCTCGTCGGTCCGAATCACCGCTCGCAGGCCCCCGACCGCCATCGCGACCCCGAGCAGACCGAGGACGACGCCGACCCCGACGGTCCCCACGGCGTCGAAGACCGGCGGGAACGACGTCTGCCCGAGCGCGAGCCAGGCCAGCCCGAGCCACGCGACCACCAGGGCGACGTGGCCGAGACTGAAACACGCGCCCGCCAGCGCCGAGAGCCGGGAGTCGCCGTACTCGCCGGTCAGGGACGCGATACCGGCGACGTGGTCGGGTTCGACGGCGTGGGTCACGCCGAGCAACCCCGCGGTGGTTACCGCGGCGACGACGGTGGCAGTCATTACCCACAGGTCGGCGGTGACCGCCCTGAAGCTTTCCGTTCAGCGGGCCCGACTGAGGTCGGATAGCTATCAGCGACACAGCACGTGTGCGACAATACCTGCCATCCGAACCGAGGGCGCATGAATGAGCAGGTGTCGTGCGGTTCTGTACTTGAAGCTATCGTGCTCGTGCGGGCCCGCCGCGGTTTCAGGTCGGCTATTTGATACTATCTGTCGCATCTCAGCGTGCAATGGCAACCGACACTTCTACCTCGGCCGACACCGGCGTCCGCCTCGCAGACTGGCAGGCGGGCGTCGTCGGTGGTATCGCAGGGGCCGCCGTGATGGGCGTCCTCGTATCGCTCATGAACGCAGCAGTGCTGGCGGGTGCGATTCCCGCCCTGTACGGCCTCTCGGGCGGCGTCGCCGGCTGGGCCGTCCACCTCTCGCACGGCGCCGTCCTGGGAGTCGTCTTCGCGGCGCTTCTCGAACGGGGCTACCCCGGCGACCACTCAACCGGCACCGTCGTCGGGCTGGGCCTCTTCTGGGGGGTCCTCGCGTGGGTCGGCCTCGCGGCGCTCGTGATGCCCATCTGGCTCTCGGCCGTCGGCTTCCCGATGGCCCCGCCGTTCCCGAACTTCGCCCCGCCGAGCCTGCTGTGGCACGCCGCCTACGGTGGCGTCCTGGGCGTGGCGTACGCCGGGCTGCGGTAGAAAAAGAGCCAAACCCGTCGCGGCCGTCGCCCGGGTATGGACGTCGTCTCACTGACCGAGGAACTCGTCGCGATTCCGAGCCACGCCGACGAGGCCGCTGCCGGCGCCTTCGTCGCCGACTGGCTCCGCGAACACACTGAGGCCGCTGTCACTCACGACGTACACGGCAACGTCATCGCGCGCAAGGGGACGGGCGAGCCCTCGCTCGCGCTGGTCGGCCACCACGACGTCGTGCCGCCGGACGAGTCGCAGGTCGACGAGGACGGTGAGTACGTGGTCGAGCGCCGCGAGACCACGGACGGTGCGAGCGGGAGTGAAACGACACGCGAGGGCCGCGAGGCCGAACGGAGTGAGGCCTCGAACAGCGCGAGCGGGAGTGAAACGACACGCGAGCGCCTCTACGGCCGCGGTACCGCCGACATGAAGGGTTCGCTCGCGGCGGCGATGCTGACCTTCGCTACCGCCGACCCCACCGACGGTGAACTCGTCGTCGCCTCATTCGCCGGCGAGGAACAGGGCGGCGAGGGGTGTCGGGCCGCCGTCGAAGACGGGTTCGAGACCGACTACGCCGTCGTCGTGGAGGGGTCGACGGGCTACTCCGGGCCGGGGGTGACCGACGTGGCCGTCGCGCACAAGGGCCGGCGGGGGTCGACAATCGCCGCCGAGGGCGAGGCGGCCCACGCCAGCGAAGTCGACGCCGGCGAGAACGCCATCTATCGGGCGACCGACGCGGTCGACGTGGTCAGGGACCTCGACTCTCCGACCGCTGAGGTGCTGGGTCACGAGCTCCAGGGGAGCGTCGCGGTCACCGAAATCGACGGCGGCTCGGCCTGGAACGTCGTCCCCGAACGCTGCGAGGCGACCGTCGACGAGCGGACGGTGCCGGGCGAGCGCGCTCCCCTGGAGCGTATCGAGGATATCGCGGGCGTCTCCTTGCGGGTCGACCAGGACCTCCCGCCGATGGCCTGTGGCGACGCCGACTTCGCCGACGCCGTACTGGACGCAGCGACCGCGGCCCAGGACGCTGACCCCGAACACGTCGTCAAGCCACACGCGACCGACGCCGGCTGGCTCGCCGCCGCTGGCACCGACTGCGTCGTGGTCGGGGCCGCCGAACCCGGCGAGGCCCACACCGCGACCGAAAGCGTCTCAATCGACGTGCTGGAACGGTGCCGGCGAATCTACGACGGTGTGGTCGCGTCGTGGCTGGGATGACCGCCCCGCCGACACTCGATATAAATGGTACGGGAGACGACATTATTTCTGTCGGCTCTACGCAGTCTCCCGTGTATGCGTTCGCCGGACACCACACGCTCGCCAGTCACTCGCCGGGCCGTCCTCGGGAGCACGGCCGCTGTCGCCGCCGGACTCGCCGGGGCGACCGGGACAGCCGCCGGAGCGTCGCCCGCCGCGACGGTCATGACCCAGAACGCGTATCTCGGCTTCGACGTCGCCGAGCTGTTGCGGGCGGACTCACTGGCCGAGGTACGCGACGTTACCGGCGGGTTCCTCGCGGATATCGAGCCCGAGCTGTACGCGGCCCGCGCCGACAGCATCGCCGCGGCTGTCGAGACCGCCGACGTGGACGTGCTGGCCCTGCAGGAAGCGGTGTTGCTCCGACGGCAGGACACGGGTGCGTACGGCACAGATTCGAGGGCGGCGGCCGGCGAGGTGGTGGTCGACCTGCTCGACCGGATTCGGACGGCGCTGGCCGAGCGGGGGCTCGACTACACCGTCGCCGCCGAGTCGGTGGCCAACGACTTCGAACTGCCCGCCGAGACCGACGACGACCCGGTCGACCTCCGTATCACCGACCGTGACGTGCTCCTCGTCCGGAGCGACCTCGACACCGCCGACCCGGTGACGGCGACCTACGACGCCGCGCTGGAACTCCCGATACCCGAGAGCGACCGGACCTTACCCATCACTCGCGGCTACAGCGCGGCCGACGTGACCGTCGGCGGCGTCGACGTCCGGGCCGTCTCGACCCATCTGGCGTCGGCCTCGCCCCGATACAGACGCCGGCAGGCACAGGAACTGCTCGACGCGCTCCCCGCGACGGGGCCGGTGGTCGTCTGTGGCGACCTCAACAGCGCTCCGGGCGAGGACGCCTACGACCTGCTGACGCGCTCGCTGACCGACCCCTACCCCGAGCTCCGGCCCGACGCGAACGGTGCCACCTGCTGTCAGGCCAAGGACCTGCGCAACGACGAGTCACTGCTTTCCCGACGCATCGACACGGTGCTGTACCGCGGCTCGGTCCGCCCGACAGCTATCGACCGCGTCGGCGACCAGCCGGAGGACCGAACCGCGGTCGAGGTCGATGGCGAGACGGTCCGCGTCTGGCCCTCGGACCACGCGGGCGTCGTCGGGACGTTCGAGCTCTCTTCGGAGTCGGCCACGGCGACACCGTCCCGGGCGCAGTCCTCTCCCACTGGGACGCCGCCCACTGCCACGACAGCGTCGGGCTCGCCTACCACGGGTGCGTCGGGTCCCGGGTTCGGCGCTTCTTCGGCGCTCCTCGGGCTGGTGCTTGGCGCCGGGGCGTGGCTGTGCCGGCGGACCCAGTGACGTCCAGGCTTTCCGCCGGCAACGCGTCTGTGACATCCTCCGCGCCGTAAACGGCGCGGCTTCCCACGCATGTGGAATACCAGCTAAGTGCGATTATCGCTGGTAGAGGGTTCCGACCCGTGGAACGCCGAGAGAGTCATTTGCGAGTGTTTCTCGCTCATCTCACGGTGTCGTTTGAAAGACGCGTTGCGTCTTTCGTGATCACGAGACGGCTTCGCCGTCTCGAACGAGGTCGTGGTGCTGTCACAGGCACTCCCACCCCGCGGCGAGTCACTGCCTGCCGGTTTCAGCGGCACGCTCTCTCCCCACGGGTCAGCCCGTCGTGCAACGTTAATTGCGCCGTTTATGTCGCCCTGAAACTCCGTGACGCGGCACTCGTCATTGGTACACCGAAATGTGCCTTGTGTGGCCCTGTTTCCGATGTAGCCGCAGGCGTGGCACGTCTGACTGGTGTACTCCGGTCGGACGTACTCAACGGGGATACCAGCCTCCCGTGCTTTGTCCTTGACGCGGTTCTGTAACCGAGCAAACGCCCACGCATGGAGCCGCCGGTTCATGTAAGAACCGTAGTCCATCTCCTCACGGATGTAGGTCAGATTCTCCATCACGATTACCGGCTTCTCGAAACCACGGGCGTACTCAACGGCCTGTCGAGACGCTTTCTCGACAATATCCGTGAGTGCGTTCTGGTAGTGGTCGAATCGCTCGTTAATCCGCCACTCGGCGGCGTCACGCTCTTGGAGTCTTTTCAGGGTCGTGTGCATCTCTTTGCGGAGATGCTTCGCACGGCTCCCGTCACACACGAACGGGCCAGTTGGTGAACCGTCCTTGAGGGCACAGCCCGTTATCAGGGCAGTTTCACCAATATCCAGACCGATGTGTGTCACGTCGTCGCCGTCTATCGCGTAGTCGGGTTCTTCGACCGGAAATTCGACAGTGACGTGTAGCGTCCACGATGTGCGATTGCGTTGCAGGCGGAGTTGGCCCGCCGAAGCGTCCCCGTCCACGAGGTCGTGCCACAGTCCCTCTTGTTCGGGGTTGATACGAAGCGGTATCCAGAAATTCGTTCCGCGACCGGGCTGGGGTGCCCACCATGTAAACTCGTATTCTCGCGCCGGAGAGTGATCAAACTCGGCGGCTTGATTGGTGAGCCGAACCGGGTGGTCGTCGTCTAACTCTTGAGCGCCGTAGGCGCCGTGCAGTTGTGGAACGTAGTTGCAGAGGGCCGCTTTTGCCTGATACGGCAGGTCGTAAGGCGTCACCACTTCGCTAGTTGCGCTCATCGTGTCGCACCCGGCGTCAAACGCCTCGTGTAGCCCCTCACGGTAGGTTTCGAGCAGATCACACAGTTTCCCCTCCTTGTGGGCTGTCGGCGGGGCGAGTGTGGCTTCGAGCGTCTTAGTCGCCGTTTCCATCTATCTCTAATCCTTGTTCAATTAGCTCGCGGTAGGCACGCGGATGGCGGAGTACCATTCTTGTGAGCGTACACTTTGACCCGCTCGTGCAGGTCACCACCGCACTTCATATCAGTATCTGTTTACACAATAATTTATACTTTTCACTCCAATAAATACTTATGTTGGCTATTCAGTTAGGCAACAGTGTGGCTATTGTGGCACGGAGCTCACGCGATTCACTCCCGCCGTAAACGGCGGGATTCTCTAGCGGAACCAAGATAGGCCAGCCAGTCTAACCCCCTGCCATGGCAACGACGACCGAGACGAGCGAGACCTACGAGCAGTTCATAGAGCACGTCCGGCAGCTCCACTACGTCTCCGATGCGGGGAGCGTCCTCCAGTGGGACCAGCAGGTGATGATGCCCGAGGGCGGCACGCCCGCCCGCGCCAAGCAGTCTTCCGCCCTCTCGACGCTGCACCACGACCTGCTGACCGACGACCAGCTGGGCGAGTGGCTGGACGAACTCGAGGCGGCGGACCTCGACGCCGAGGAGGCGGCCGTCGTCCGGGAGGTCCGACGGGACCACGAACGCGCGGTGCGGGTCTCCTCGGATCTCGTCGAGCGCATCTCGGAAGCGTCCTCGAACGCCCTGCCGGTCTGGGAGGAGGCCAAGGCCGAGGACGACTTCGAGATGTACGCCGACACGCTCGAAGAGATGGTACAGCTCCGACGGGAGTACGCCGCCGCCATCGACCCCGACCGGGACCCCTACGAGGTTCTCTTTGAGGAGTACGAGCCGTACCTGGGTATCGACACCGCTGAGGACGTCCTCACGACGCTGCGGGACGAACTGGTTCCCCTCATCGACGACATCGCCGACAGCGACGTCACCCTCGCGGATCCCTTCTCGGGAACCTACGACGACGACACCCAGCACGCGCTCGTCGAGGACGCCCTCGCCACGCTGGGATACGACTGGGACCACGGCCGCCTTGACACTGCGCCCCACCCGTTCTCCACGGGGACGCAGTTCGACGCCCGCGTCACCACCCGCTTCAAGCCCGACGACCCGATGGACGCCGTCGGTTCGACCATCCACGAGTTCGGCCACGCCACCTACACGCTCGGACTCCCACGGGAGCAGTACGGCACACCGCTGGGCGACAACCGGGACCTCTCGGTCCACGAGTCACAGTCGCGATTCTGGGAGAACCACGTCGGCCGCTCCCGGCCGTTCTGGGACCACTTTGCCGAGACGGCCAACGACCACCTCGGCATCGACGCCTCGCCCCGCGAGTTCTACGAGGCCGCAAACACGGTCCACCCGGACAACCTGATTCGCGTGGAGGCCGACGAACTCACCTACCACATGCACATCGTCCTCCGCTTCGAAATCGAGCGGGACCTGATTCGGGGCGACCTGGCCGTCGAGGACGTGCCACAGGTCTGGAACGAGAAGATGGAGGAGTACCTCGGTGTGCGACCCGAGACCGACGCCGAGGGCTGTCTGCAGGACATCCACTGGACCAACGGCGCTATCGGCTACTTCCCGACGTACACGCTCGGCTCGGTGCTTGCCGCCCAGCTTGACCACCACCTCCGGGCCGACGTGGGCGACGTGGACACGCTCGTTCGTGACGGCGACTTCGATGACATCCACGACTGGCTCACCGAGAACGTCCACCGCCACGGCGCCCGCTACGAGACCGACGACCTGGTGCGCGAGGCGACCGGCGAGTCCGTTAGTGCCGACCACTTCCTCGCCTACGCCGACGAGAAGTACCGCGACCTCTACGACTGCTGACACTCTCTCGACGGTTCGGTTTTCAGATTTGATTCCATTAGGCATGGCGCTTTTTGTGCGCAGTTCCCTTGCCAGTCGTGTTATGGCCGAATCAGAGCTCGGGAGTCCCGACGTCTCAGCAAGCGCCGACA
The DNA here is from genome assembly GCF_029338235.1 of Haloarcula rara. Lineage (GTDB taxonomy): Archaea > Halobacteriota > Halobacteria > Halobacteriales > Haloarculaceae > Haloarcula > Haloarcula rara. Next base: position 1,081,968 of record NZ_CP119785.1, on the reverse strand, counting down.
TCGACGACGATATCGACGCCGATATCGAGGACGATATCGCCGAGAACATCGACCGGCAGGCCGGCTACGACCACGAGGTCGCAAGCGAGATACAGACGCTGCTTGCCGAACTGGAGAACTCGTCGGTCGACATCGCCCGGGAGACGGCCGACATCCGCGAGCGGACCGCAGAGCAGTACGAGGGGATGGCCGAAATCGCCAGCGAGGTGTCGAACCTCTCGGCGTCCGTCGAGGAGATTGCCTCATCCTCGGAGGAGGTCTCGGCGGCCTCTCGCGAGGCCACCCAGCTCGCTGAACGGGGCCAGGACAACGCCGAAGACGTCCACGAGGCGATGGAGGCTATCCAGCAGGCCGCCGACAGCGTCGCCCAGGACGTTCGCACGATTCAACAGGGCGTCCAGGAGATAGACGAAATCGTCGAGGTCATCAACGACATCGCCGACCAGACGAATATGCTGGCGCTGAACGCCTCCATCGAGGCTGCTCGCGCCGGCGAGGCCGGCGAGGGATTCGCTGTCGTCGCCGACGAGGTTAAATCACTCGCCGAGGAGTCCCAGCAACAGGCGACCGCCATCGAGCAGATGATAGACGGCATTCAGGACGACACCGAGAACGCCGTCGAGAGTCTCGAAACGAGCAACCAACAGATAGACGACGGTATCGACACCGTCGAGGAATCGACGAAGATTCTCTCGGATATCGACGACGCCGTCCGTGAGGTCAACCACGGCATCGAAGAGGTCGCGACCGCCACGGACCAACAGGCCGCTTCCACCGAGGAAGTGGCGAGTATGGTCGACCAGGCGACCGACGCCGCCGAGGTCATCGCCGACGCGACGGCCGACATCGCCGACGAGGCCGAGGGCCAGACCGACCAGATAGCCGGTATCAACCGGAAGATGGACGACCTCGTCGAAGACCTCCAGCGGAACAATTAGGCCCTCAGCGGAGTTCGCGTGCGCGTGCTTGCCGGCGCGCCTGATACAGTCCTATGCCAGCGACGAGACAGACGAGGACGCCGACGATGATGGCCCCTATCGGCAGTCCGGACCGGGATGGTTCGAGGAACGCCTGCCCCGGTGCGTCGGGGTCGACGTAGGCCGTGACGCGCTCGCCGACGGTGTAGTCCGACAGACGTGACGCTGCGACCGCTCTCTCCCCGTACTGGGGCTGTGTATCCCCCGGATAGATTCCGTCCGACGTGTAGTCGGTCCCCTGAAACCGGTACTGGAACGTCACGACCGGGACGTACGCTGTCCGTCCTCGCGACGATTCGACCGCTTCGATGCTGGTGTCCGTGATTTCGGCCGACACCTCGACGCTGTTTTCCAGCGCCGCGGAATCGGACACGTACGAGTAAGCGCCGACCCCGACGATACCGAGACCGACAAGCAGGACGAAGATGCTCATCGCCGTCCCCGGCTTGGGCGGCTGGACGGGCAAGCCCATGCCAGCCCGTCGTCCGCTGTCCGGCTCCTCCCCATCACTCATATATCGCCTTGGCAGCCCAGGGGAATAAGTCTCAGGTCCCCGATAGGTGCGCTCAGGACGACGGCGGCGACAACCGCCACCCGAGACGGCGACGCTGTGGCCATCTGCATCCCGTCGCTTATATCCGACGGTAGCCAACACGCCGCTATGCGACCGGACCTCGACCCCGAACAGCTCGACCGTTACTCCCGCCACATCATCATGGACGACGTGGGGCCGGCGGGGCAGGCGGCGCTGCTCGACACCGCCGTGCTGGTAGTCGGCGCGGGCGGGCTCGGGTCGCCGGTCCTGCAGTATCTCGCCGCCGCCGGTGTGTGCCGCCTCGGTATCGTCGACGACGACCGCGTCGAGCGGTCGAACCTCCAGCGCCAGATTATCCACGCCGACGGCGACGTGGGCCGGCCGAAGGTCGACAGCGCCCGCGAGTTCGTCGCCGATTTGAACCCCGACGTGACCGTCGACGCCCACGAGCTTCGGCTGTCGGCCGACACCGTCGCTGACCTCGTCGCCGACTACGACATCGTCGTCGACGCCTCCGACAACTTCGCGACCCGCTTTCTGGTCAACGACGCCTGCACGCTCGCCGGGGTCCCCTTCTCTCACGGCGCCGTCTTCCGCTTCGAGGGCCAGGTGACCACGTTCACCGGCGAGGGCCCCTGCTACCGATGTCTGTTCCCGAAAGCCCCGCCCGCGGGTACCGTCCCCGACTGCTCGACGGCCGGCGTGCTGGGGGTCCTCCCGGGGACCATCGGCTGTCTACAGGCCACTGAAGTCTGCAAACTCGCGATGGCCTACGGCGAGACCCTCGACGGCCGCCTGTTGGCGTTCGACGCCGGCTCGATGTCGGTAGACGAGGTGCCTATCGCGCCGAACCCGGACTGCCCGGTGTGTGGCGACGACCCCGCCATCGACGACATCTCCGAGGCGAGCTACGACGGCCGCTGTGAGCTGTAGCCAGTTCTCACGGCCGATAACTGGGAGCGGAGCTTTACAGTTCGGAATTTGCAACGTAGTCGTAGAGCGTTCTCAATGTCCACCTCGTCGCCTCGAACCCTCGCCGGCCGGCTGCAACGCCCCGACTACGTCGAACTCGTCTTCGGCATCGTGTTCGTCTGGGGGACTGGCGACCTACTTTCGACGTTCGCCGCGCTGCACTTTACCGGCCTCTGGGCCGAGGCGAACCCGCTGGTGCGGACGCTGCTGGCCCGCGACCCACTTCTGGTCGTCGCGCTGAAAGGCGCCGTCATGCTGGTCGTGGGGCTCGTCCTCTTCAGATACCAGGAGGACGTCGAACAACTGCCGCGGTGGCGGTTCCTGCTCGGCGGGCTCCTCGGCGTGGGCTCCGGCGTCGTCGCGATAAACCTCTACGTTGCGCTCTCGGCTGCACCCCTCTGAACGCTGTTTTCAGGCGCGCAGCGGCGCCAGCTCGGCCACGGCGTCCCGCGGTGGCGAGTCGAACAGGTCGGGGTGACACAGCGCCGCCAGAAACTCCAGCGTGTCGACCAGCCGGGGGCCCGACCGGTTCACGTAGTGGTGCCCGTCCACGACGTAGGCTCGCCCCTCGCGCACCGCCCGGAGGTCGTCGAAGCCGGGTCGCTCGGTAACGTCAGTGAGGTTCTCGTGGGTCTGGTCGATGTCGAACCCGCAGGGCGCGGCCACCAGCACGTCGGGGTCGTACGCCCTGACCTCGTCCCATTCGCGGGGGCGAGAGTGCGCCCCGCGCTCGGCCATGCCGTACTCGCCACCCGCCAGCTCGACCATCTCGGGAACCCAGTGGCCCGCGACCATCACCGGGTCCAGCCAGTCCAGCACGGCGACGCTGGGCGTCTCGCTCGCCTGCGCGGCGGTCGTCTCGACGGCGGCCACCCGTTCCCGGAGGTTCGCCACGAGCTCTGTCGCCCGCTCGTCGCGGTCGATTGCTGCGCCGACGCGGTGGATGCTCTCGAAGAGGCCGTCGAGGCTGTGGATGTCCAGCGTCAGTACCTCGGCCTCCAGGCCGAGCTCCGCGACGGCAGCTTCGACCAGCACGTGGTCGACGGCACAGACGTCACAGACTCCCTGCGTAATGACGACGTCGGGGTCGACTGCCGCGAGCGCCTCACGGTCGACGGCGTAGACGCCGTCGCCGTCTTCAGCCTCGGCGACCTGCTCGTTTATCTCGCTGCTCGAGGCCTCCGGGTCTACCCGGGAGCGGTTGACCGAAGGCTGCTCGCGGGCCGCCGGCGGGTAGTCACACTCGTGTGAGACCCCGACCGGCTCGACCCCGAGCGCGTAGACGATCTCCGTGGCGGACGGCAGCAGGGTGACGACGCGCATGGGGGTCCTACGGGCGGGTGGGTCTAAAGACTCGCGTCGCTCCCGTGCCTTCGTTACGCTTACGCCCCCTGACCGCGCAGTCGCTCGTATGAACGTCAAATCTCGCCACCACCTCCGCTCGGACGCGGTCGACGACATCGCCGACGCGCTCGCGGACAACCTCGGCGTCGAACTGGACGCCGACAGCTTCGAGAAAGTCGAGTTCGAGGACAGCGACTGGGACGTTGTCCTCGTCGACGGCGAGCCGTTCGTGCTCTACGTCGAGAGCGAGGCCCAGGGGGCCTCGGACGGAGGCGGCAACGCCGCCGGAGCCGAACCGTTTCTCACGGTCCAGGGCGCCAACGTCCACCCGCCCGAGAAACACGTCGTCACCGTCGACACCGGCGCTATCTCCTTTGTCTCCGACGGTGCCGACATCATGCGCCCCGGCATCACCGAGGCCGACGACGACATCAGCGACGGTGACCTGGTCGCCATCAACGAGGAGGCCCACGGGAAGTTCCTCGCTATCGGCCGTGCGAGGACCGACGGGTCGGATATGGTCGGCGAGTCGGGGAAGGTCGTCGAGTCCATCCACCACGTCGGGGACGACCTCTTCGAGTTCTCGGTGTAGGCGGACCTGCCCGCTGTTCAGGGCATATATCCAGCTCGACCATCATGTCTGACGTAAAGTTGAAACGGGTAGCGCCCGCTCTCCGTGATATGGGACTAATGAGCAAGATTCTCGGCGAGTCGGGGCCGTCCCGGAAGACGGACGACTACGTCGAACTGAACGCCGACAACTTCGACACCGGGGCCGTCGAGTCCGAGCGACAGGTACGCATCGCCCGAATCAGCGGGTCGAAAGACGTCATCGACATCAAAGACGCCGTCTACGACGGCGACATCGTTGTGGCCGACATCACGCGCCACTCCACGCAGGACACCACGATGGAACGCATCAGCGACGAGCTCAAGCAGGTCGCCGACGAGGTCGGCGGCGACATCGTCCAGAAGGACGACGACCAGCTCATCATCACGCCCGCCGGAGTCACCGTCTCCCGCGAGCGGCTGGGTCAGTAACACCCGCGTCACCGGCTGACACGGCTGTCATTGGCGGAGCGGTCCAATGTGCTTTTCGGTGCTGGGCCGATAGGGACGGCAATGACGGAACTGGCTATTCGAACACGGGAGTTACGCAAGAACTACGGCGACGTGCAGGCGTTAGACGGGCTGGACCTGACTGTCGACCGCGGCGAGTTCTTCGGATTACTCGGTCCCAACGGCGCTGGCAAGACGACGTTCATCAACACGCTCGTCGGCCTCGTGAAAAAGAACAGCGGCACCGCCGAGGTCTTCGGCTACGACGTCGAGGACGACTACCGCGAGGCACGCGACCGCATCGGCCTGGCGCCCCAGGAGTTCAATGTCGACCGCTTCTTCCCTATCATCGAAGTTCTAGAGCACAAGGCCGGCTATCACGGTATCGGTAGCGAGGAGGCCAGTCGCCGGGCCGAGGAGGCCCTGAAAACCGTGGGCATCTGGGAGAAACGCGACACCCGCTTCGACTGGCTCTCGGGCGGGATGAAACGCCGCTTCGTCCTCGCACGCGCACTGGTCTCGAACCCCGACCTGCTGATTCTGGACGAGCCCACGGCCGGCGTCGACGTTCAGCTACGCCACGACCTCTGGGACATCATCAACCGGATGAACGACGAGGGGACCACCATCCTGCTGACGACCCACTACATCGAGGAGGCCGAGCGGCTCTGTGACCGCGTCGCCATCATGGATTCGGGCCGGAAAGTCGAGGTCGCCGCCCCGGACGAACTGATGGCCCGGGGCACCGACACCATCGACATCGGGCTGGCCGACCCGCCACGCACCGCGCCGCGACTCGACGTCGAGGGTGTCTCCGAGGTGGCCGTCACCGACGACGGCCTCAGCGTCACCGCTGCCGGCGGGAGTCAGACCGCCCCCGGCCTCATGCGCGAACTCGAACGCCAGGGCCACACCGTCATCTCGCTTGACATCCGCCGGGCCTCCCTCGAAGAGGTGTTCGTGAACCTGACCCGTGACGACCGCGAGTTCGCGGAGGTGTCGGCGTGAACACGAACACGATCCAGTTCGCGACGCTGGTACGTCGTGAAATCCTCCGGTTCGTGCGACGCCCGTACAACACGTTCCTGCCACCGATTATCACGAACACGCTGTATTTCGCCGTGTTCGGTGTGATACTCGGCAACCGAATCGGGGAGATTGCGGGCGTGAGCTACCTCCAGTTCGTCCTGCCGGGGCTGGTGGTTCTTGGGGCTATCTCGGATAGCTTCGAGAACGCCTCCTTTACTATCTTCCACGGGCGGTGGAACGACTACATTCAGGCGGTGCTGACCTCGCCGATGTCGAATCGCAGTATGGTGACGGCCTACGTCTCGGCGAGCGCGCTCAGAGGGATCGTCACCTCCCTGCTGATTGTCGGTGTGGGACTGGTGTTCACGTCCGTCCCCGTCGCCAATCCACTGTATCTGGTCGCCTTCCTGCTGATTATCACCACGCTATTTGGCGGCCTCGGCGTCATTGGCGGGCTCTGGGCGAGCGACTTCGACTACCTCACCGTGATGAACCAGTTCATCCTCCGGCCGCTGGTGTTCTTCGGGGCGGTGTTCTACTCGCTCGACGTCCTGCCGCCGCTCTGGCGGAACGTCTCCTTGCTCAACCCGATGGTCTACATGGTCAACGGCGTCCGCTACGGGATGATCGGGGTCACGGAAATCGACCCGAACACCTCGCTGGTCGTCCTGACCGGCGTGACCGTGGTCGTGCTGGCGATCGACCTCCTGCTGTTCAAACGGGGCTACGGGCTCGCCGAGTAGGGCGCGCACGGCACCAGCCCGGCCGACCGTCGCTATCGCTCATACGACGTTCACGCCGTGTCGACTGCCGACGGTCGAGAGAGCGGAAAAACGGACGTGCCAAAGTGGCCGGATTGGGGCCGCTTCCGGCGGAGCGGACAAACTATGACAGGGGGAACGCACCCGCAGGACCGCGGGTCCGTCGGTGGTCCGGATACTTCAGTTCGCCTCCGGCGGGGCGTATGTGAACGTATGTCACGGAGATATTTAGGCATATCGGCAGTGTCTCATTGCCGATAGCGACAAGCGGCGTCTGTACAGCGTGGTGTCATCAGGTCCCAGTATGCTCGGTCCCCGGAACGGTCACCGACAAACGGGTAAACTGACCAATCAGACGTTGTCGGGCGCGTCGGCGTCGTCCTCGACGTCGCGCTTTAGCGAGTCCCGCCGGGCCTTGGCGTCGCGACCGGTCGCCTCTTCGAGGAAGTTGTTCTTCTTGCTGACGGCGTCTTCGGCGGCGTCGACGTGGCCCTCGGCGATGACCTCCTCGGCCGGGCGCTCGTCGATGTGCAGCGCCAGCTTGTCCTTCTTGCTCCCGTAGGAGACGGTGCCGGCGACGACGCGCTCGAAGACCGGATTGTCGGGTTCGTCGACGACCAGGAGGTCACTACCGTTGTGTTCCTCCGTATCGGTTACTGGACCGAAGTACTCCTCGACGAACGCTTCCATGTCCGGGACGCGGTCTTCGAGGTGCTCGCCGCGTCGCATCTTGTACTCTCGCATGGGCGTCGTTTTGCAAGGCGCCGTCTTACCCTTTGCGTTCACTCCGCGGTGGTTTCGAGTGCCCCTTTGTGACACTCGGGACAGAAATCGCCCGCCCGCAGCGAGCTCGAGGCCACGTCGGTGGTGAAGTCACACTCGGGACAGATGAACTGCCCGTTCGGGACCGTCATGCCCGTTCCGCCGAACGGCTCGACCTCTGACGACTCCTCGTCATCTTCGTCCGCCCCGGTGGCCACCGTCTCGGGCGTCCAGTCGTCGCCGTCGTTGTCGGGTTCGTCGGGCCACTCGCCCGGCTCCCGGTCGTCGACCACGGAGTCGCCCTCGTCGTCGCCGTCGATTATCACGCCGTCGTCGGACTCCGGGTCGCTCGCGACCGCTGGTTCCTCGGCGTCCAGCTCCTCACCGTCGGCCACCGACACCTCGGTCGACGGGTTCTCGAGTTCGCTGTCCCCACCAGCGGGCGCCTCCTCGTCATCGTCGTCGAGTATCTCCGCATCGTCGGCGTCGGGGTCCACGGCATCGACGGTGCTATCGTCGATATCGTCACGCTCGCCCGACACCGCTGGCTCCTGTTCGTCCGCCTCCGGGGCTGTTTCGTCCTCCGGCGTCGCGTCGTCGGACGGATCTTCCTCGACCGACGCCCCGTCACCGTCCGCCGTCTCGTCGGCCGTCGGCTCCGCGTCGTCGATCATGTCCCCGGCGATGTCCGACGGTGTCTCGATAGCGGTCACTTCCTTGTTCTCCGAGACGATACGCGTCTTCCCGCAGCGCTTGCAGGTCTCACGTTCCTGAATCGTGATGACGACCTCGCTGCCCTGTTCCTCCCGTTCGCGTTCGACTTCCGCCTCACCGTACTTGTGCCCGATGACGGAGCATTTGAGACCCATTGTCAGTCAATGTTGCCGTGGCATACTTAAACCCTGCCCGTCGGTTGCCGGGGGGTGATACCGCCGCTTCCGTCGAATCCGCCATATTCGTTTCATCGATGCTGTCCGTAATTTTATAAAGGATTCGACGGCCAGTTACCGGCAATGCGCGTCGGAGCCCTCCTGCTGCTCGCGGCTGTCGTACTGTTCTCGACGAGTGGTATCGCCGCTGCGGCGGACAACACCGCACCGATGCCCGAAGCGGGCGTCGACCAGACGGTCCCGGTCAACTCGACGGTGTACCTGGACGGGACCGCCTCGCGGGACCCCGACGGTGAGATTACGAACGTCTCCTGGACTATCGAGACACCCAGTGGCGGGACGATATCGCCGGACTGTGAAAACTGCAACCGGACGGAGTTCGACGCCACTGCGCTGGGCCAGTACACGGTGACACTAACCGTCACCGACGACGACGGCGCGACCCGCTCGGATACGCTCTATGTCACCACGACTAACGAGAGCGGGCCCGACGTTTCGGTTTCCGGTCCGACCGCGACGGCGTCGGGTAGCAATGCGACGTTCACCGCGAACGTCTCGGCCGAGGAAGCGTCACTCCAGACGCTGACGTGGTTGGTCAACGGCAGCGTCGTCGAGCGGGACTCGTTGAACGGCTCGGCGGCGAACCGCTCGTTCACGCACTCCTTCGACGAGACCGGGACACCGTCCGTCCGCGCCGTGGCCTACGACACGCTCGGAAATCGCGGCAGCGCGACGCATCGGGTTTCGGTTGGGAGTGTTGGTGGTGGTGATGGCGTCATTGGCACTGGCAGCTACGACCCCGAATGTCCCAACCAAGGGTGCGGTGCTGATATGCGATACACTCTCGAGAACGGGGAGAAGATAATCGCCGATGGAGACAACGACGGCAAGGTCAAGACCTATATCGACGGTCAGCTCACTGCTATCGACACCGACGCGCCGAGCGTGAAAGAGAGACCGGGCAGCGGATATACAATTGAAGATGGGGCCGACAACGTTGACGAGAAACATCGGACGGATATGTTTATTAACGATGAGGGGAACGCAGTGGAGGAGCCGGACGCCCCCGGATTTGGTGGAGACTCGGATCTCCCCGGATTTGGCGGAGACTCGGCTCTCCCCGGCCTTGGTGGAGACTCGGATCTCCCCGGATTTGGCGGAGACTCGGCTCTCCCCGGCCTTGGTGGAGACTCGGCTCTCCCCGGCCTTGGCGACGGAAAATCGGATAGCAGTGACGACAGCGGAAAATCGGATAGCAGTGACGACAGCGGAAAATCGGATAGCAGTGACGACAGCGGAAAATCGGATAGCAGTGACGACAGCGGAAAATCGGATAGCAGTGACGACAGCGGAAAATCGGATAGCAGTGACGACGGCGGAAAATCGGATAGCAGTGACGACGGCGGAAAATCGGATAGCAGTGACGACGGCGGAAAATCGGATAGCAGTGACGACGGCAACAGTGACGATGGTGGTGGCTTCGGTGACGGCGGTATTTTCGACCCACTGGTCTAACCTGAATCGAAGTTCTCAGGTGTCCGTTTCACACTGACAATTTTCTCGACATTTATATAATAAGGCAAAAATAGGCAGTAATAAAACAAAGCAAGCAATGAAAATACCCACTGATATTACGACTCGACAGGCGCTACTCAGCGTTCTCCTGGCAACTCTCATCGTCACGTCAGGGTGTACCGGACTCCTTTCGGGCGAGGGCAACACTAAGGAGACAGAAACCGAGACAGGTACAAGCACACCGGAACCTGTTCAGGCAGACGCGGAGGAGAAGCGGACTAACGGTACTGACCTCCGTAATATGTCTGTCCCCGAGAACGGTAGTGTCAGCACCGCTGGGGAGCTCGACCACGGCGACCCCAGCGACGGGAATAAATACTACGAGCCGGTGCAGGTCGCTGCCGTACAGGGGCAAACAGTGAACGTCACGGTGGAAGCCGAAAGCGGGAATCCGGCTATTCGAGTCGTCAATCCTGATGGCAACACCACTGAAGTTGTTAGCAACGAAACGGGAAACAAGACTGGATTGTTCCGTGCATATATCACTCAGACCGGGGGATACACGTTTGAGGTTACTTCCGTTGACCAAAATGCGACGTTCAACTACACGATAAATATCGAGCGAGTTAAAATAGAGGATGAGGAGGGTCTGCTCGAAGGTGATGCCCGCACGTGGAACGAGACGGAGCAGTACCTCTTTGCTGCCCAGAGTTATGGCATAGTAGTGAATCAGTACACCGATAAAGGGGATGTTCCTTATAATGTGACCAAAGGAAACATAGCCGCGAACGCGGCAGAGAACTACGCTATCATCACCTATGAAATACCAGCTGACTACAATTTCACCCAGCGAAATGAATTGGATGTGGCGTTTCAGCTGTCTTACGAGGCTTTACTCAACCAGTCTCAGCAGGGGGACAATTCAGTTACAGATGAGTCGTGGTTGCCCGAGATCATCTTCTTCAGAGGAGTCGATAACGAGACTGGTGAGCTCGTGAGGACCACGTTCTTCACGAAAGAGTGGGCAGCACAGGCACTCGCCGACGAAATTAGTGGTACTGAATCCAGCGGTAATTACTACTCCACGGAAAAGTGGGGGCCGGCGAGTTCGCTCTACGATGTGAGCGGATACGAGACGGTAACAGCCGACGAGTTCCCGCAGACGTACTGGAACTACACGGACAGATTGCCGGGCAACACGACGCTGGCGGAGCGATACGGGCTGTCGTAGTCGTTTTTTCACATCGGTTGTGTTCTTCGACAACCGACACACTCACACCGTTCTACACCCAGCCGTGACGCTGCACTGGTGAGCGAACGCCGGCCAAATGAGGGACAAAGCCAAGAGCCAGCCGGATTTAGAGGGGGGTATGAGAGCGAAGCCGGAGTACCGCAATCGGGACGAGACGGAGGTTGTGGTACTCGACGCGCTCGCGGACCGCCACCAGGAGGGGATGACGGTGTTCGAGATTCGCTCGCGAGCCGACGTGACCATCGACCAGATCGAGGACGCGTTGGCTGCGCTGAAAGACGACGACCTCATCGTCGTCGAGAAGGACGAGGAGCGGACGCTCATCCTGCCCGACGAGGACGTGGTGGGGCCGGAGACGAACGACGAGGACGTGTCGCTACTCGACAAACTCCGCAGCAAGTTGCCGTTCTAGAGCGGCGCCGCCGCGCAGTTGTTTGGGCCTAGCTCCAGTTCGAACGCGGTGTCGTCGTCGGCCGCGTCGGTGCCAAGATTGATGGCGACGATGCGCTCGAAGTTGGCGGGCCGTGGGGGGATGTCGCCACAGAGGCGCTCGACGAAGCTCTCGCGGTCGAGCGCGAGCGCTGGGAGCCGGTCCCGTAGCTCGCCGAGCCGAGCGGTGTAGGTATCGTCCTCGGCGGGGTCGGTCGTCTCGCTGCGGTGGCCCGGCGCGACGACCGTCTCGTCTGGTAGTTTCGCCAGCCGCTCGGTCAGGGTCTCGTAGAGCGTGCGTGCGAGGTCGGGGGCGCCGTCATCCCCGGCTTCGAGGTCCGGGCGGGCGACGCTCTCCAGGAAGATACTGTCGCCGGAAAGCAGCGTGTCGCCGACGCGGAAGCCGGTCATCCCGGTGGTGTGGCCCGGCAACGGAATCGCCTCGAGGGTGGCCGAGCCGACCGCGAGCGAGCCGTCGCCGGGGAGCACAGTCACGTCGAACGTGATCCCGCGGTCGACGGCGGGGGCGGGGACGACTGGTTCGGCGCCGTGGCCGCTGGCGAGCTGGCGGATGCCGCTGAGGTGGTCGGCGTGGACGTGGGTGTCGACAGCGTAGCGCAGCGTCGCGTCGCGGGCGGCGGCGTCGGCGACGTAGCGGTCGCTAAAGGCTCGCAGGGGGTCGACGACGGCGGCCTCGCCGTCGCTGACGACCAGGTAGGAGAGACAGCCCGACGCGGGGCGCTCGTACTGCAGGACGGTCGCCGCGTCGGTGGGCAGTTCGTGGGCGTCGTAGAGCCGTGCCCACCCCTCCATGCCGTCGGCGAGGTTCCGGGCGTCGACGCCGTGGTCGACCAGCAGACCGGCGACGAAGGCGCTGGCCTCGCCGCGGGCACAGACGGCGGTGATAGGGCCTTCGCCCGCGACGTCGTCGAGCAGCCCGTCGACGTCGCCGGTCACTTTCGCCTGCAGGAACTTCGCGAAGGGAAGCTGGGTCGCCGTGACGGTCGGGCCGTCGATGTGCCAGCTCTCGAACTCGTCGCGGTCGCGGACGTCGAGCAGTCGGACGGAGTCGCCCGCGTCGAGCCGTTCTTTCAGCGTCGCCGCCGAGAGCGAGGGGTGCTCGGCCGGCGGGTCTGGTGGGTTCTCGGCCATACCGGGGTAAGGTGACGGGCGCCGATAAATCGGGCGGAGGATGTATGTCCGGAGCGGTCCTGTGTGGGGTATGGACGCCGCCGACACTATCGCGGCTGTCGAAGAGGCGACGACGACCGAGCGAAGCCGCATCGGCTCGGACAAGGCGCTCATCGCGGCGACTGGTGCGGACCTCTCGGCCGAGGCTATCTGGACGGCCGCGGCGACTCGGGAGGCCGGTGTCGCCGACGCGCTCGAGAGCTGGGCGGGCGACACTGCGGGCGGTGACGCTATCGCCGACGCCTTCGACCGGGCCGGGCGGGCGGCGAGCGAGCGGGCAGAGCGAATCGACCCGGCGCCGGGCGAGCCCGACGCGCTCTCGTCGCACCTCGATACCCTCGAAGGCACTCCTAAGCGGGTCGGAGCGGGGCTCGTCGCGGTTCCGCTCGTGCTCGACCGGTTCTACCTGCAGGTGGTGAGCTTCTTCGTCAACGAGGCCGACGAGAGCAGCGCCGACGTGGTCCGGGAGCTCCGAAGCGACGCGAGCGACCTCGACCTGGCCCGCGAGGCCCTCGAGGCGCTCGATGCGTCAGGACGTGAGCAGGCGCGAGACGCGGCCGTCGAGGCGGTCGGGGTCGCCTACGAGGAGTACGCGTCGGCGCTCGAGTCAATGGGGCTGGACCCGAAGCCGGTCTGTTGACCGTCAGTCGAGTCGGTAGGTCCCGACGCGGGTGGCCGCGTACAGAAACCCGCTCGTCCCAGCGACGGCCGCGAGCAGGACGGTCGCCGCGACCCCGCTCGCGAGCGGGCGCGGCGCGCTGACCGGTGCGGTGCCGAGCAGCGACAGTGTGGCGACGGTCCCGGGGGCTGCGACGACGCCGAGGACGGCGAGATAGCTCCCGAAAGCCAGCGCACTCGGGATAACGACCGTTCTGTCCCCGACAGTCGTTCGGCCGAACTTGGGGAACACGACGCCCGCCGCGGCGGCGATAGCTGGGGCCGCGGCTGCCGCCGACAGCGCTGTCACGAGCGCCGCGGCGAGCGTGACCGGTGCCAGCCCGCCGGCGAGACCGACACCGGCGACGAGCAGCGCCGTCGCAGCCACTCCCGGGAGCGCGCCGGCGAGGACCAGGCCGGTGACGAACGCCCGGCCCGAGAGCGTCGCGGTCAGCGTCAGCGGGAGGACCCGTTCTTCGCTGCCGAGCGGATTGAGCGTGAACGCCGCGCCGGTCCCCGTCGCGCCCGCCAGCCCGACGAGCAGCGGGAGATTCGGCGGGACGGTCCCCTCGAGGATGACGCTCTCGAGCCTGAACGCTATCAGAAAGAACGGCGCGAAGGCGAACTGGACAGTAAAGGGCGCTCGCTTCGCACGGAGCCACGACTTCTGTGCGACCACGCGGGTCGCGGTCGAGACCCGGTCCCCGAGCAGGCGGTCCGACAGCGTCCGTCCGGTGGCGTCGAAGACGTGGTCGGGCCGGACGGGGTCGCCGTACCAGACCCGCTCGGCCAGCCAGCCACAGGCGACCCCGGCGACTGCCAGCACGCCGAGCAGCCCGGCAGCTGCGACACCCGCGGCGACTGGGTCACCACTCAGGGACGGGACCGAAAGGAGCAGGATATCGCCGGTCCAGGCCAGCGGCGACCGGGCCGCTTCCCGCAGGAGTACCAGCCGGGCGCTGTTTTCATCTGTGGCCACGACCCAGCCTGTGAGGACGAGCAGCGACACCACCGCGCCGAGTGCGGTCCGGTGGCGTGCCACGAACGCCGAGCGGGCGACGAGCAGCTTCACCGCGAGCCCGGCCGCGTAGCTCCCGACCGTCGCGACCGTCGCCACGACGACTGTCGTCACGGCCACCGCGACACCGAGCAGGGCGAGCCCGCTCCCGAGGGTCACGCCGACGACGAGCGCGCTCAGCGGGAGCGCAAGCAGCGCGAGGACGCGACCGACCTCGGCACCGACCAGTCCGACCAGCACGTCCTCGTAGGGAACAGTCGTCAACAGCCCGTCGGCCGCGTCGGGGTCGCCGTTTGTCTTGACCGTCCGCTGGACCACGACGAACGCGACCGTTCCGCCGAGACCGCCAAGTACCACCGTTGTCACGAACCGGACCGCCTCGGGACTGGTCCGTTCCAGTTCGGTCCCACCGGCGAACGCCGCGATACCGATGGCGAGACTGTACAGCGCGAGGAGCGCCAGCCCGCCGGCCAGCAGGAGAAGGCCACGGGTGCTGTCGGTGACCGCGCGCCACGTGCGGCGAAGTTCCAGCCGTGCGATGCGGGCACTTCGCCCGGGGTCCGGGCGGGTCATCGCTCCGCGTGGTCGTCGCTGGTGACGTCGAGGAACACGTCTTCCAGCGTGGTCCCGGTTTCGGCCCGGGCGGTCAGTTCCGCCGGCGCTCCCTCGGCCACGAGCTCGCCGTCGTAGAGCACGCCGACGGTGTCGGCAAGCTCCTCGACGACCGGGAGGATGTGCGTCGAGAGGAACACGGTCGTCTCCGCGGCGGCGACCTCGTCGATGGTGTTTCGCACGGTGCGGGCCGCTCTGGGATCGAGCCCGCTCGTCGGCTCGTCCAGAAAGAGCACGTCGGGGTCGTGGAGGAGCGCCTGCACCAGGCCGAGCTTCTGTTTCATCCCCTTCGAGTAGGTCCCGACCCGGCGGTCGGCGTCCGCGGCGAGGTCGAACCGGGAAAGCAGCGCCTCCACTCGGTCCCAGTCCTCGTGGCCGCGCAGCCCGGCGATGTACTCCAGTTGCTCGCGGCCGGTGAGTTCGTCGTACAGCGGCGGCTCCTCGGGGAGAAAGCCGATGTGTTCGACCACGGTCGGCCGGTCGCTGACGGGGTGGCCGGCGACGTGCGCACTGCCCGCGGTCGGTTCGGTCAGCGTCGTCAGGATGCGGATGGTGGAGGTCTTCCCGGCCCCGTTGGGACCGAGAAAGCCGAAGACGCTCCCCGACTCGACAGTGAGGTCGAGGTCGTCGACGGCGACAGCGTCACCGTACCGTTTCCGCAGGCCGTCTGTTCGAATCGCAAGCGTCGGCGAGCTCACGTCCCGACTGGCGGTCGAAGCGTCAAATCGTTTGCCCATCGGCCCGTAGCTATATTATCCACCGGTGGGAACGCGAGAACATGACTGGGCATGGGGGCCCGACAGGTACCCACGCAGGGAGCGAGCCCCTCCGCCGAGCGACCGCCATACTGGGCAAAAAATGGCACCCGGTATTGCTGTACACGCTTCTCACCGACGGACCGCTGGGTTTTAACGACATGAAGGGCCGAATCGACGGCATCTCAGATAAGGTGCTGTCGGAGGCACTGGACGACTTACAGGAGGCCGGGCTGGTCGTCCGCGACGTGGTCGAGGACAAACCCGTCCGGGTGAACTACTCGCTGACTCCCGCTGGACAGGACCTCGAGCCCACTATCGAGGAGCTGCTCGAGTGGAGCCACGAGCACCTCGTCGAGAGTCGCTAGCCGGCGAATAGAACCATCTACTCCTCGTCGTCGACGACTTCTAGCCCGCGGTTGTTCACCGCCGACGCGTCCAGCCCGACCTCCTCGAGGAACTGCTTGTACTCGCGTTCGCACTGCTCGGCGTCCTTCTGGCGGTCGCTGGCGCGGTCACACAGGGCAACGAGGTCCTCGGGCACGTCGTTGCTGTAGACGATCCAGTGGTTGATGAGATCCGAGAGCCGTCGAATCGGCGAGGTGAAGTGACCGTATATCTCGAAGTTCAGCGCGTGGTGGCCCCCGAAGGGGTCGTTCATGTACTTCGCGCGGGGCATCACTTTCATCACGGCCCACTGAATCTTATCGAGCTGGCGCCCCGGCGCTTCCTCGAGCGTGGCGTTGACAGCCTTCCGCGGGTCGTCCCACGCCGACCCCGGGATGGAGACGCCGTCGAGTTCCTGTATCTCGACTAAGGCCTCGTCCCACTCGTCGGGGCTGGGCTGTGGGTGGACCCGGTACATCGCCTCGACGCCGCGATTCCACATCAGCTCGTGGGTGACGGCCTTGTTCGCCTTCAGCATACACTCCTCGATGATGGTGTGGGCGCGGTCACGGGCCGGGTTCAGGACGAGCGACCCCTCCTCCTTGCGCTGTTCGTGCATCCGGTCGGCCAGCTCCCAGACCAGTTCCGTCTTCTCAGCGAGGTCCACGCTGGTATCTTCCAGCAGGTCGTCGGCGCTGTCAGGGTCGTCGAGAATGTTCTCGGCTTCGGTGTAGGTGAGGCGGGCGTCGCTCTCGATGACGGACTTGTAGATGTCAATCTCCTCGTAGCCGAGGTTCTCCTTGTCTAGGTGCATCTCGACGGTGTGGGCGAGCCGCTCCTCGTTGGGCACGAGCGAGCAGACGGTCTCGGCGAGCACCGGCGGGAGCATGTGGATGGTGTAGTCCGGTAGATAGACCGTGTTGCCCCGTTCGACGGCCTCCTCCCACATCGCTGTCTCGGGGTTGACGTAGTGGGTCACGTCGGCGATATGGACCCAGAGGACGTACTCCTCCTCTCGCTCTTCGACGGAGATGGCGTCGTCGAAGTCCTGGGCGTCGATGGGGTCGGTGGTCCACGTCGTCATCTCTCGGAGGTCATCGCGCTCGTCGATTTCGGACTGGATTTCGGCGTAGACGTCCTCGGTTCGGGCCTCGGCCTCTTCGAGGACCTCGGGCGGGAACTCGTCGCGGATGCCGAACTTCTCGAACAGCTCCTCGCGCTTGTTCGCGAGGTGGCGGGCCATCTCCTCGTCGATTTCGACGGGGCCTTGCCCCTCGGCGGTGCCGGCCGCCGACTGGGCGTCTTCGGTATTCATGCCCCCGGCTACGCCCACGGTGTAGTTAGGGCTGTCGGGGCGCCCGACAGCCGCCGGTCGGTGTGTCCGAGAGCGCCGGCCCGAGCGAGCGCCGCCGACCACCCCCAGATAGAAATGGTCTCGCCACATCTGTCAGATTAGAATAATGTCTACCGGTCACCAGACAGCGTCCGAGCGTCGACAGGCCGAGGAACGGACTCTCCGCGTGCCATCACGGGCACGACTCCTCCGCTCGCTCGCGCGAGGCTGTGTCGGGGGCCTCGTCGCGACGGTCGTGATGACCGTCTACCGCATTCCCGTCTTCAAGGCGCTCCCGCCGACGGCGGAGTTCTGGGCGCGGTTCGTCGGCGGTGGCGACGTGGAAGAGTACTTCGTGCCGGGGCTGCTCTTGCATCTCCTCTATGGCGTCATCGGCGGTGCGGTCTACGGGATACTGGCGAGTTTCGTCGACGTGGACGACCCCGTCGCGCGGGAACGCCTGAGCGTGCTGAGCGGGGTCGCCTACGGGCTCGGTCTCTCCGCGTTCGGTTCCCGGGTCGTCTTCGTGCGACTGCTCGGGCGCGAACTTCAGTCCGAGGACGCGCTCGTGTTTCACGTCGGCCACGCCGTCTACGGGGTCACTCTCGGGACGTTCGTCGCTACCAGCGAGGCCGCCGGCGACGTCTACCGCGAGAGCAGACGGACGCGGCCGGACACGGCAAAGCAGCGGCGGGAGTCGGAGTGACGCGGTCTGCGGCCCTGACGGTATTTTATATCGCGCTATGGAATTTACGCCGCTGCTACTGGCTGACACAGCATTCGCCGCTTACAGCCTGTAGAATCCGCCAAAACGCCACCCTAGCTGTAGCTGCGAGTTCGAACGGTCCATCCTCGACATCTACTTGCTTTCCTGCGCCGTGGCTGGCGGTTTACAGCTGTCGCGAGACCTGATTTGCGCTACGTCCGGTCGTCCGCCAGCTCGTGGTACTGCCGCAGGAAGGTCTCGCGGTCGGTTTCACCCGCCTCGGCCGCCGCGAGCGTCGCCTCCAGCCCGTCGCGTGGCTGGCGGCAGGTCTCGGTGAAACACGTCTTACAGAGATACTCGAAGGACTTGTCCTGTCGGTCCCAGCGGTCGCCGTGCTTGTCGTACTCGCGGGCGTCCGTCCGGGCGCACTCCTCCCCACAGGCG
This sequence comes from Haloarcula rara, assembly GCF_029338235.1. Classification (GTDB taxonomy): domain Archaea; phylum Halobacteriota; class Halobacteria; order Halobacteriales; family Haloarculaceae; genus Haloarcula; species Haloarcula rara. The sequence goes on along the minus strand of NZ_CP119785.1, from coordinate 1,063,340 downwards.
ATGCAGGTCACCGTCTCCCCGTCGCGCCGGGACCCGAACATACGGGAGAGTAGCGGCTGGCAGGATAAATTGTTTTCCGAGCGGGCAAGCGGTTCGTGGTGGTCAGCCATACGTTTATCAAACTGCCACGAGTAGTCTATACATCGGCTGTGAGGCCGCTGGCCCGACCATGCAACCACCCCAGACGCTCGTCCACTCGACGCTCGATACGCTTCCCATCAACATCGCTGTCCTCGACGACGAGGGGACGATTCTTTTTACGAACCGCGCCTGGCAGGAGTTCGCCAGCGCCGACGAGGGGGAGATGCAGGGGATGAACTACTTCGGGACCACCGATGTCGACGCTGACGAGTACGCCGGACAGGCCGTCGAGGGTATCGAGGCGGTCATCGCCGGCGAGCAGGAGCTCTTTACGCTCGAATACCCCTGTCACTCCCCGGACGAGAAGCAGTGGTTCCTGATGCGGGTCGCGCCGCTTCCCCCCGAAGACGACGGCAGCGCCGTCGTCGCGCACATCGATATCACACAACGGAAACTGGCCGAGTTGGCCGCCGAACGGCGCAGCGAACAGCTCAAAGCGGAACGCTCGAACCTCCAGCATCTCGTCGACCGCGTCGAGGGGCTCATCACCGCCGTCATGGACGACGTGATGAGCGCGGACTCGCGGGCCGCGATCCAGCAGACGGTCGTCGACCGGCTCGCGACCGTCGACTCCTATCGCTTTGCCTGGGTCGGGAAGTTCGACCTGCGGGACGAGACGCTGCGACCGGCGGCGCTTTCGGCCGACCGCGAGACGGACTTGGCTATCTCGCTGTCCGCCGAGGACCCCGCCGCGCTGGCGGCCCGGACCGAGGAGATACAGTTCACGGACGACATCGGGCCGGCCCACGCCGAGCTGGCCGACGCCGATATCGCGAGCCTCGCGGCGGTGCCGCTGGTCGCCGGCGAGTCCCTGTACGGCGTGCTGACGGTGTACGCCGACAGTGCGGACGTCTTCGACCCCCGCGAGCGGGCCGTCCTCGGGGCGGTGGGCCAGGCCGTCGCCACCGCCATCGACGCCACCGAGACGAGCCGGCTGCTCACGGCGGACAACGTCACCGAACTCGAACTCCAGATTCGGGACGACGACATCTTCTTCGTCGCACTGGCCCGCGAACTGGGCTGTCGGCTGGAGTACGGCGGCAGCGTCGCCGGCGGCGAGGAGACGGTGATGTTCTTCCTGGTCGAGAGCGACGACCCGTCGACGGTGTGTGCCGTGGCCGGCGACCACCCGCAGGTCAGCGCCGTCACCCACGTTTCGACCGCCGAGTCGACGGCGCTGTTCGAGTTCACCGTTGCCGACCCACCGGTCGTCTCGGTGCTGGCCGACCGCGGCGCCGAGACGCGCGACATCGTCGTCACGCCCGAACACGCCCGATTTACCGTCACGCTCCCGTCGACGACCGAAACCAGAAGCATCGTCGAACAGGTCAGGGACCACTACCCCGGGACCGACCTGCTCTCTGTCCGGGAGCGCGACGAGCCGCCGGTCTCCCGGCAGGCGTTCCTGGGCGACCTCGAGGACCGGCTGACGAACCGACAGCTCACGGCGCTGCGGAAGGGGTATCTCGGGGGGTTTTTCGACTGGCCGCGGGACGTCTCCGGCGAGGAACTGGCCGAGTCGATGGGTATCTGCCCCTCTACGTTCCACCAGCATCTCCGGGCCGGCGAGCGGAAACTGCTCGAAGCCATCTTCGAGACGTGGTGACGCCGTCGTCGGGAACCCGCGAGCCGGCTACCGCAACGCCATCCGACCAGTTTGGCAGGTGATTTAAACCTCTCCTGCCCTAATATTGGACATACGATGCGCCAACTGGGTCCCACGAGCGAACCGCGGTCACCCTCTCCGCCGCCGGCCCACGTTCGCTCGTCTCCGCACTCCGTCCACACCTCGGAGCGGCGTGACAGTCACGGCGCGCCGAACAACAAGCCCACCACGTCGAGATAATGCAATCTGACAATATCAAAACGAGCAAGTCGATTCAGCAGCAGACCGGTCGGACGTTCCACCTCGCGACCCGCCTTCTCCCTGAGCGGATTCGCCACCCGACGTACGTGATGTACGCCTTCTTCCGGGTCGCCGACGAGGTCGTCGACCAGCCCGACGGCCCCCCGCCGACCGTCCAGCACGAGCGGCTAGAGGAGATTCGCGAGGCCGCGCTGGGCAACCGAGACCCCGCCGAGATGCCCGACGGCGAGGTGCTCGCGGCGTTCCAGGACCTTCGTGAGGCCCACGACATCCCCGACGAGGAGGTGAACGTCTTCGTCGACGCGATGGAGATGGACATCGCACAGGCCCGCTACGAGACCTTCGAGGACCTCCGCGAGTATATGCGTGGTTCCGCCGTCGCCGTCGGCAACATGATGACGATGGTGATGGACCCCCCACAGGCCGACACTGCCCTCCCCCACGCCCAGGCGCTGGCCGAGGCGTTCCAGCTCTCGAATTTCCTCCGTGACGTCCGCGAGGACATCCACGAGTACGGTCGGGTGTACCTCCCACAGGAGACCCTGGAGCGCCACGGCGTCACCGAAGAGCAACTCGCCAGGGCCGAGGTCGACGAGGGCTTTCGCGCGGTGATGCAGGAGGAACTCGCCCGGACGGAGGACCTGTATCGGGAGGGCGTGGCCGGTATCCGCTATCTCCCCGAGGACTGCCAGTTCGGCGTCTTACTGTCGGCGGTGCTGTACGCCGAACACCACCGGCTCATCCGCTCTCGGGGGTACGACGTGCTCACCGAGACGCCGGAGCTGACCCGGCGCCGCCGCCTCTGGCTGCTCGCCCGGACGTGGTGGCACTGGCGGCGCAACGGCGACCCGGAGGCGACCTTCTACGCCGTCAGCGCTGTCTCCGAGCGCCGCCCCGGTGCGACCGCGACAGAGCGGACCAGCCACGGCCAGCCGACCTGGAGAGGGTAACGGAGTCACCGGCGATGACTGCCGGAGTCGGCTACCTCGTCTTCCACGCCGTCGCTATCGTGCCGGTCATCGCCGCCCTGGCGTCTGTCACCCGCTACCGGCTCGCCAGCCGGCGCGACGTGCTCACGGGGACGCTGGTGCTTGCCGGGCTTGCGCTTGTATACACGACGCCCTGGGACGGCTACCTCATCGGCCGCGGCGTCTGGTGGTACGGCGACGGCGCGGTCTTCGTGCGCTTTGGCGCCGTCCCGCTGGGCGAGTATCTGTTCTTCGTCCTCCAGCCGCTGCTGGTGGGGCTGTGGGCCGCCCGGTTTCGGGTCGAGACGGAGCGGCCGCTGTCGATACCCCTGCCCGAGCGGGCCCTCGGGCTGGCCGGCGCCGGCGCGGTCGCCGCCGCGGGACTCGTGTTGCTCGGCGCGGACAGCGGCCTGTATCTAGGCTCCTTGCTGGTCTGGAGCGCTCCGATCCTGGCCATCCAGTGGGCCTTCGGTGGCCCGTTCCTGCTTGCGCAGTGGCGTCCCGTCCTGGCCGGGACGCTCGTCCCGACGCTGTATCTCTGGGTCGTCGACCGAATCGCCATCGGTGTCGGACTCTGGACCATCTCGCCGCGGTACACTACCGGGGTCGACGTCCCCCTGCTGGGACTCCCGATAGAGGAGGCCGTGTTCTTCCTGCTGACCTCGCTGTTCGTCGTCCAGGGACTGGTGCTGTACGTCTGGCTGGTCGACCAGTTGCGGGCGGTCGAGGACCGTGACCGGCAGTCGCTTGCGGCGCTGTTCGGGGGGCGATGACGCGTGGCGACGACCGCTCGCGCCGCCCGCGAGACGCTTCGGCCGCTGGTGTTCGTTCCGGGGTGGGCCGCGCTCGCCGTCGCCGTCGTGCCCTTCGTGGTCGGCCTCGAGCTCTCGCCCGTCCTCCAGTACGTGCCGCTGGTCGCCAGCGCGCTCCTGTTGGGACTCCCCCACGGCGCTGTCGACCACCTCGCGGTCGCCCGGACCCGCGGCCGGCGTCCCGACCTGTGGGCTATCGGGCGGGTCGTCGCCCTCTATGCCGTCGTCGGCGGGGCCTATGCCGTCGCCTGGTTCCTCGCGCCCGCCGCCGCCTTCGCCCTCTTTATCGTCGTCACGTGGTTCCACTGGGGGCAGGGCGACCTCTACGCGCTCGTGGCGCTGGCCGACGCCGACCACCTCCGCTCGCGCGCCCAGCGCGCCGGGACTGTCGTCGTCCGCGGCGGCCTGCCGATGCTCGTCCCACTACTTGCCTTTCCGGAGTGGTACCGCCGGGTCGCGGTGACGCTGGTGGGCCGGTTCGCCCCCGACGCCGTGGCGGCGCTTTCGCCCGCCTTTCGCCCCGACGTTCGCCTGGGGCTGGCTATCGCCTACGGCGCCGTCGTCGTCGCGACGCTTTCCGTCGGTTACGTCCGGGCGAGCGACAGCGCGCCCTGGCGGCTCGACGCCGCCGAGACGCTCGGGCTCGTCGCGTTTTTCGCCTTCGTTCCGCCTGTGCTTGCCATCGGCGTCTACTTCTGTCTGTGGCACTCGCTGCGACACATCGCCCGACTCCTGCTTGTCGACGACGCGGCGACGGCCGAACTCGGCGACGGCGACTCGACCGCCGCGTTCGCCCGGTTCGCTCGCGACGCGGCTCCCCTGACGCTCGTCTCACTCGCCTTGCTGGGCGGTCTCGCACTCCTGGTCCCGAACCCGCCCGAGACCGTCCCCGAGTGGGTGGGGCTCTACCTGGTCTTTATCGCCGTCGTCACGCTCCCCCACGTGGTCGTGGTGACGATAATGGATGGGGAGCAACGCATCTGGGCGTAGTCCGAACGGACCGCACAGGAGCAGGGCGTCTGGGTGTAACTGGCAAACTATACCGAGACAACGGAGAGACACGGTCGGCCGTCTCGTGTGTACGACTCAGATAACCAGCGTCTGCGTCTCCATGTAGCGATTACAGATGTCGCAGAAGGCGTTTCCGTCCGCTTCGAGAATCGGCTTCGTCTCACACTCCGGGCAGGTCCGGTTGGCTGCGCGGTTTTCTTTCGTCATAAATCGACTTCAGAAGCTGCGTATATTAAAATTGCTATTAGTTTGTCATATTTGTCCATGTGGCTCACGGGAGTGCTATGTAGCTGCGAGGAAACCGCGAAAATCGGGCGTGTGCTCCACGGTTCGCTGACTCACGGTGTTGCACACCGTTCGTCTCATGCGGTCGCGAGCGACCGTACACCGCTCACCGTTCCGCTCCGAGGCGTCTCGCTCCGTCGTCGAGCGGCACGGCCGCTCGACTGCCTGAGGGACCGTCGGTCCCTCTTCGTTCGACGCCTCGCTCTACTTCCCTTTGCCGCTGTTCGAGCGAATCGAGGGTCGGGTCTTCTCCGTGCCCTTGCCCTTGCCGCTCAGACCGCGGTTGCGGCGGCCGGCGCCGGTCAGGCCGCGGAAGACGCGGTCGGCCTGGTCCGGTTCACAGATCCAGTTGAGGTCGTCGTCGTTCTGGATGGCGGGGTGTTCCGGGTCCACGAGGATGACCTCGTGCCACTTCTGTCGGCCGTCCTGGCCGACGGAGTAGCTGTTCAGCACCCGGAGGTTCGGATAGACCCGCGCGGCGCGCTCCTCGGCGACGCGCTGGAGGTTCTTCCGGCGGGTGATGCGGGTGACACCCTGTCGCTTCGAGCGTCGACCGGCTTTGTGTCGCTGCTTGCGCGCGCTGCCCTTGCGGACGGAGACGCGGGCGACGACGATACCCTGCTTTGCCTTGTACCCCTGCGAGCGGGCCTTGTCGAGGCGGGTCGGGCGCTCGATACGAACGACCGACCCCTCGTCGCGCCACTCCTGCTGGCGCTGCCACTGCAGTTCGGCCAGTTTCCCCTCCTTGGGGGTCTGCCATGCGTCTCGGATGTACGAGTATGCACTTCGTGCCATTGTGTTTCACCACGGGCGTTGCGTGGTTCAAGTCGCCTCTGTAGCGTCAGCGACTCACATCCCGACCTGCACACGCAGGTGCCCGCTGGTGCCCGTCGTCCAGCGAGTTGTCGACAGTTCCACAGTCGCGGCCTTAAACGGTTCGAAGCCGCTCGACCGTGCGACAGTACCGCAAACGCCGTTCCCGACCGCTGGGAACTCACTGGAGCCCTTATCTTCGCAGACTTGTTCGGTTCGCATATGGACCGTGTGGTTGCAAGCGATGACCCGATGATAGACGCCGCCCTGCTCCGTGACCGCCTCGACGCCGAGGTCGTCGTCGCTGACGGCGAGGAGATGCTGGGTTCTGCCGCCGACGCCGCCGGGCTTGTCGTCGACGTGAACACCCCGGTGGGGCGCGACGCCTTCGAGGCGCTTGACGACCTGCAGGTGGTCGCCAGGGCCGGTGTCGGCATTGACAACATCGACGTGGCCGCGGCTGCCGACCACGGTGTCGCCGTCACGAACGCGCCCGACTACTGCACCCGCGAGGTCGCGACCCACACCGTGACGCTGTTGCTGGACTGCGTGCGCGGGGTCGCCGCCTACGACCGTGACACTCGCGCCGGAAACTGGGGCTGGGAGCGGGGCCGTCGCGTCCACCGCCTGCGAGGTGGGACCCTCGGTCTGGTCTCCTTCGGGCCGATCGCCCGCCGGGTCCGCGAGCAGCTGCGCGGGTTCGACGTCGACGTGGTTGCCTACGACCCCTACGTCGACGCCGAGGCGATGGCCGACGCCGACGTCGAGAAGGTCTGGCTCGAGGAACTGTACGCGCGTGCCGACTACGTCTCCCTGCACGCGCCGGTGACCGACGAGACCCGCGAGATGGTCGACGCCGACGCGCTGGCACGGATGGGCGAGGAGACTGTTCTCGTCAACACCGGCCGCGGGGCGCTCGTCGACGAGGCGGCGCTGGCCGAGGCCCTGCGTGAGGGCACCATCGCCGCTGCGGGTCTCGACGTGCTCCAGCGCGAACCGCCGGCCCCGGACAACCCGCTTCTCGAACTCGACAACTGCGTCGTCACGCCCCACGCAGCGTGGTACTCCGAGGAGGCCCGCGAGGACCTGAACGCCACCGTCGCGGCGAACGTCCGGGCCGGCCTCGCGGGGGAGACGCCGCCGAACTACATCGACCCCGAGACGGACTGGCTGTAGTTTGCTATCGCGCTGACTGATTTATCGCGGGGGGCGTCGTCGATATCGACTCGAACGCACAGTGATGCAAAAATCCGTTTGACGCTCTCTGCCGTCTTTTTCGTCGAATACCGTGACCGCTCTCGCACCTCGAGTTCGGCGTGTGCCGAAACCAACCGGAGATATAAACCCCTAGCCTGCGTATCTGCGCTATGCGCGAGTTCATCTTCACTATCGATTACGACCGGGACGTGGACCCGTTGATGGACGTGTTCATCGACCACCCCGAGACCCACTCCCGCTCTATCGCCTGCAACGTCACCGACGACGGGATGTGGCGCCTCGAACGGGTCGCCGGGCCCGAAGCGGCGCTCGATCGGCTGGACGACGTCTTCGACAGCCCGGTCCAGTGTACCGAGTGTATCGGGACCCGCGACTGCGTGACCGACTGGCACTACGAGGTCATCTCGCGCGAGGCGGGGCGCCGGACGGTGTACAGCTACCGCTCGGAAGCCGGTGACTGTCACTCCATCCCTCGACTCGCCATCGAACACGTCGGTCAGGGCGTCCTCTGTGAAACCGAGCGCCGGGGCAGCCGCTGTGAGTGGCGGCTCCTGCTTTGCTCGGACGACGGCGTCGACGACCTCTTCTCGGCGCTCGAAGCGGAGCTTCGCCCCGGGCTCACCGTCGAGTTCCGTCAGCTCGGCGAGCCGGCCTACTGGGCCGACGAGGCCGTCACGCTCGCCGAGTTACCCCCCGAACAGCAGGCCGCCGTGGAGGCCGCCGTCGACTACGGCTACTACCGCACGCCACGGGACGTCTCGCTGACCGAACTCGCCGACCGGCTCGACGTCTCTCGGTCGACGCTGCAGTACCGCCTCCAGCGCGCCGAGGCGTGGATCGTCCGCTCCTTTGTCACCCGCTCGATGGGCCCCGTCGAGGCCGACGAGGCCGTCGCGGAGGGGAGCCGGCTCCGGGTCGGCCGCTCGGGCGTGTGAGGCGCTGACACGGCAGTTCGGCATATGCCAACCGAGTCCTGATACAGGATGCGTGTGTTCGTACGAACACGTACGCGAGTCGCGGTTCCCTCGCATCCCCCCCATTATGACTACACTCAGCACCTACGACGCCCACGAGCGCGATATCGACGAGGAGGAAGCGGTCGCTGACGAACAGCGCTGTCCGGACTGTGGCGGGTCGCTCACCAGCGATGCGTCCCGCGGCGAGACGGTCTGTGGGGACTGCGGACTGGTGGTCGAAGAGGACGAAATCGACCACGGTCCGGAGTGGCGCGCCTTCGACTCGGCCGAACGCGACCAGAAGTCCCGCGTCGGCGCCCCCACGACCAAGATGATGCACGACGAGGGGCTCTCGACCAACATCGGCTGGCAGGACAAAGACGCCAACGGCAACGCGCTGTCCTCGAGCCAGCGCGAGAAGATGCAGCGCCTGCGAACGTGGAACGAGCGCTTTCGCACCCGTGACCACAGCGAGCGCAACCTCAAGCAGGCCCTTGGCGAAATCGACCGCATGGGCTCCGCGCTCGGCGTCCCCGAGAGCGCCCGCGAGACCGCAAGCGTCGTCTATCGTCGGGCGCTGGACGAGGGACTGCTCCCGGGCCGCTCCATCGAAGGTATCGCCACGGCCGCGCTGTACGCCGCCGTCCGGCAGGCGAACCTCCCACAGACCATCGGCGACATGGTGCTCGTGAGCCGCGTCGACGAGCAAGAGTTCACGCGGGCCTACCGCTACATCAACCGCGAGCTCGCCCTGGAGATCGGCCCGCCGGACCCGGCCGACTACCTAACGAAGTTCGCCTCTCAGCTCGACGCCAGCGACGAGCTTGTGCGTCGGGCCCGCGACCTGCTCGAGACCGGCAAGGCCGCAAATGTCCACAGCGGCAAGAGCCCCGTCGGCCTGGCCGCCGCGGCTATCTACGCCGCCGGCCTGCTGGTCAACGAGGAACTCACCCAGGAGACGGTGAGCGACGCGACCGACGTGAGCACGGTCACTATCCGAGACCGCTATCGCGAACTGCTCGAAGCCGAGTCCGCCCGCGACACCACCGGCGCGACGGGCGGTTCAAACGCAAGCGCGTAGGGGGAGCCGCGAGCGGCCGTCGCACCGGCCGAACCACTCGAACTACTTAAATGTTGGACCGACCTGACCTATTTACTTCCGCTCCGCCCACTCCCGGGTATGACGGCCACTGTGACCGACAAGACGGTTCTCGTCACTGGCGGTGCTGGCTTCGTTGGGAGTCACATCGCCGATGCCCACCTCCCGGACAACGAGGTCCGAATTCTCGATAACTTCGCCAGCGGCAAGCGCGAGAACGTCCCTGACGGCGCGGCGCTCATCGAGGGGGATATCCGCGACGACGCAGCACTCGCCGAGGCGATGGACGGCGTCGACCTCGTCTTCCACCAGGCGGCTATCGTCAGTGTCGCCCGCTCGGTCGAGGAGCCGACGACGAGCAACGCGGTCAACGCCACCGGGACTCTCGCGGTTCTGGAAGCGGCCCGCCGGCAGGACGCCCGCGTCGTCTTTGCTTCCAGCGCGGCCATCTACGGCGCACCCGACAGCTTGCCCGTCATGGAGACCGAATCTAAAGATCCCTCCTCGCCATACGGGCTGGAGAAACTGACCAGTGACCACTACTGTCGATTGTACGCCGACCTCTACGACCTCCCGACGGTAGCCCTGCGCTACTTCAACATATACGGCCCGCGCCAGTCGGGTGGGGACTACGCTGGCGTCATCAAGGCCTTCACCGAACAGGCCCGCGACGGCGGCCCGCTGACGGTCCACGGCGACGGCGAGCAGACGCGGGACTTCGTCAACGTCGCCGACGTGGTGCAGGCGAACTGCCTCGCAGCTACCACCGACGCGACCGGCGAGGCGTTCAACGTCGGTACCGGCTCGCGCACCTCGGTCCGCGAGCTCGCCGAGCTAATCAGAGACGAAATCGACCCGACCGCCGAGATAGCGCACGTCGACGCCCGCGAGGGGGATATCCGGCACTCGGCCGCCGACATCTCGAAGGCCCGCGAGCAGCTGGGCTTCGAGCCGACCATCTCGCTCGCGGACGGCCTGCACGACTACCTCAACTGAGTAGCACCGACGACGGTCTCTGTTCCGGATTCTGGGAGATACAGCAGTACTGGAGCGCAGCCGCCCTTGCCATCTGTGTCTGCTCTCTCACCGCAAAAGCCGATTTAATATAGCATTATGGAGTTTATCAGTGGGCTCGCGAGCGGCGCCGCTCGCGGCTGGATACCCAGAAATCGGGCGGTAGCGCCCTCAGACGGTGTCGTCGGTGACCGTCTCGAAGCTGCCGGCGGTCAGCGCCGACGCGACAGCGTCGGTATCGACCTCGTCGACGTGGGCGGGGTATTTGCGCTGGAAGTAGCTCACGATGTTCTCGACGTCCCGGGTCAGCAGTTCTTCGGCGTTCTCGTGGTCGGTCGGCACTGCCTGGGGCCAGTCGAAGACGACGACCCCCTGGGTCGTGACGAAGACGTTGTACTCGCTCATGTCCGCGTGGACGAAGCCGGCGTCGTAGGCCGTCTGCATCTCCGCTAAGACGAGATCGAGTACGGGCACGACCTGCTCGGGTTCGAGCCCGGTCCGGGAGAGCTCGACGCCGTCGACTTTCTCCATGACGATGGCGTGGCGGTTCGTATCGATGGGCTGGGGGACCGAGACGTCGGGATACAGCGTCTCCAGGGCCTCGTACTCCCGCTCGGCGGCCTTCCGGGCGGTGTAGAGCCAGGAGACGTGGTCACGGTCGGAGGTGTAATCCCGGTCGCGCATCACCTCGCGGAAGTTGGTGTACCCCTCGCGGTGGTACTTGAGCGCGAGCGGCTTGTACGACTGGACTTCGTAGACGTCGCTCTCTTTGCCGACACCCAGCGGCGCGCCAAAGCCCTCTAAGGTGTCCCGTTCGACGAAGGTGTGAAGCGCCAGCGCGTCGTACCCCTCGAAGGTGAGCTTGAACCCCTCGTACTGGATGGTCTTGCGTTCGACCAGCCCGCGGTCCTCACAGCGGTCCAGCCGGTAGTCGACGTTTTCCTCGCTCAGCCGGGAGAACTCCGTCAGCTTGTCGCGGTTGACGTACTCCGAGAAGCGCATCCCCTGTTCGACCCCCGACAGCAGGTGGAAATCCTCCGGCTCCAGTTCGCCCATCACGGACGCCACGTTCTGGACCATTAGCGGCGCCTAGACGCCCGACTCCTAAAAGTTCGACGCGTCGGCGGTGTGAGTGTGATAAATCAGATAGCGCTATACAGAATAGCTGGGCTGGGAGTTGCGGCTACAGTGGGGTTAGCGAGGGTGTGATACGTGAATTTGACCGAACCAGCCACCAGAAACTGCCTCAGAGCGCTCTCCCAACGGCCACCATTGTCATACTGATAATGTGTGGGCGAAGTTTCAAGACAGTCAGCAGTAATTTTCACCGGCTGGGGACGCTCCCGCGTGAACAGTGCTGACGCCACTAGCAACCACAGGGAGTACAGCGACCAGATTTGCTCGCCGCAAACGAGTCTGCATAGAACCACGTAGATACACTCCCGAAGAGTTCGTTCGCGTCCATTCCTCGAATCGTTTCGGACGCGGGGGCAAACGGAGAGAACTCGGTATGCCAGCTGCTCAATAACGAAGTCACAGACATATCCGGGACGACCTCACGCTCGGAATCGATTCGATAGCTGTACGACGATTCGAGGGTTGGACGCGAACGACTTATTACGGCTGTCTCAACCCTCTATTTGCAATGGCAGAACGCAACGACCGACACGTCGATGATAGCGGTTCTGAACCGAGGGGCAGCTAATCATGCGCGTTCCAGTCCCGAAAAACAAACTCGTCACCTTCACGCTCGTCGGTGCGCTCCTCACAGCCGGTGTCGCCGGCGCCCTTGCGCTGCCCGGTGGCGGCCTCGCGCAGGCGGGCGAGCAACCTAACTCACCAGACACGTCCGAGTCAGACCCCTCACAACAGGTCGCTGCCGATGCTCCGACGCCAAACCAAAACTTCACCCCCGAAGTTCAGACGCAGTCTGGCTACGAAGATAAAGAACACGAGGAGGACGAGGAAGAACACGAGGAGGACGAGGAAGAACACGAGGAGGACGAGGAAGAACACGAGGAGGACGAGTGACCGAGATGATGGGATCGCTCGCAGCGGTCTACGAACGGTTCGGGAACTCACACCGCGTGTTCGAGTGTTGTGATACGACGTTTCGGATTCAGGCGACGGGCGTTCGGGTCGAGACTGCGGCTACCGCGGCCCGAGAAACGGCTGAATCACTCGAAGCACAGCTGAACGCCTTCGATGAGGCGAGTGCCGTCAGCCAGATTAACCGTGAAGGGGAGGTTGCGAACGAACACGTCGCCCGCATCGTCAGCCGTGGGCTCGAATACAACGACCGGACCGAGGGGGTGTTTGATATTCGCCAGGGCCGCGTCGAACAAGCCCTCAAAACGTTCCTGCGTGGTGACAGTGAAACACCACCGACGGAGTTCGATACCGGAACTGTGGAAACCAACGGGTCTCACGTCACGACCGACGTCGAACTCGACCTGAACGGCCTTGCCAAGGGATACATCGTCGATCGAACCGCCGAGACGCTCGCGGGACTCGGGCGATGCGGGTTCGTCAGTGGTGGCGGAGATATGTCTCCACCGACGGGCCCCGTCGCCATCGAGAGCCCGTACGGCGACGACACCGCGCTGAAGATCCTCGACACGGACTGGTACGTCGCAACATCCGGCGGATACCGGCGGTCGCGAAACGGTACTGACCACGTCTACGATCCGACCACCGCATCGCTCGGCTCTCGTCACGAGTCCGTTACCGTCGTGGCGCGCCGAGACTGTATGGAGGCTGACGCCCTGGCGACGACGCTTGCGGCGCTCCCTCTTGCCGAGGCACGCGAACTAGCATCGGCATGGGAGGGCCTGGAGGCACTCGTCATCCATGACGGCGTCTTTCATACGACAAATGGCTTTGAGACACATGTCCTGGACACATAAGCAACGAATCACCGTCGTGGCGATCATCGTCTTAGCGGTGGCTGTCCCTGCTCTCTGGCAGATCGGAGACGTGCGCGCCGCCCAGGCGACCGAAGAGAAGCAAAGCGACCTCGTCGACCAGACCGTTTCGACACGACAGGCACCTGCCGATTACGACGGAGATGGTATCAATGACTCCGCCGATAAGTGTCCGACACGACCGGAAACGAAAAATGGGTTCCAGGACGCGGACGGCTGTCCCGACGTCGTCGAAACGACGGGGGCATCGTAATGTCACAACTCGTCTGGCTCCTCGACCGAGGTGCCGCACTCGTGACGTATCCGGCGTTATATCTGGCGGTTCTGACGGGCGTTCTCTATAACACGGAGTCGTTCGGCGTGCTCCACGAGGCTGCTCGACGTGTCCATATCGAACTGTCCGTGTTCGCGATGACCGTCACGTTGCTACACGCGGGACTCGGTGTAGTTGATGCGTGGTTCGTCGTCACCGGACAGGTCCCGGCACCCGCATACTCGATACCGTACTTTCTCGGCGGCGTCGCCGTGGGTTCGGGGGCGCTACTTATGCTGGTCGTCGCGGTCTTGGGCTTTACCGACGCGAAACGCTTCCAGCGGCCGTGGGGGCCACGCGTCGTCCACTCGTTCGCGTACGCTGGGTTCGCGTTCGGGACAATCCACGCAGCCGCAATCGGGACTGATATGACGGGACTCGTCCGTCCCCTGCTGGGGCCCTCGGTTGCATTTCTCGTGTACGTGCTCCTGTTGCGGTTGCTAGTGTTTCACGGGATACTCTCGAACGCGACGGCAAGCTAGTAGCTGTCCCAGAGGCCCAGGAGACGGTCGACGACTTTGTCAGTGAACGAGCGCCGGTGAACTGTATAGAGGTACTTGACTCGGTCGGGGTCGCTGACCTCGTAGACGACGCTCCGGCCGTCACGCTCCTTCGTGACGAGGTCGGCCTCAGCGAGCTTCGAGAGGTGCCACGAGACAGTCGATTGCGCCTTGTCGAGGCGGTCGCTGAGTTCGCTCGTCGAGAGCGGCCCGTCCGTGAGAAGATGTGCGAGGATGCGGCGACTGTACTCTCGGCGCAACGCGTTCATCACTGTCCGGTCGGATTCATCGAACTCGGCAGCTGGATAGTACCGCGTGTACTTACCGTCGTCCGAGATGTCGATCAGGCCCTCGTCGGCGAGCCACCTGAGCTGGTACTGGAGCGTCCCCTGTGCGTACTCGAGATCGTCGAGGAGCGAGCGAAAGTGAACGCCCGGCGTATCGGCTATCCGCTGGTAGATTTCCCGTCGAGAGGCCAGTTCGAGATCCGGGTCCGACATTGCTCTCAGTCCCGCGTCAAAGCGGCGAAGAACGCCAGGAGGCCACCGAGGATGAGGATTGCACTCCCGTGTTCGAGGAGTTCGAGCGTGGCGTACGGGAAATACGGAAGCAGTGGATACTCGAGAAACACGATGAGTCCGTAGACGGCGAACATCGCGTACCCGAGCGTGACGATCCGCATACGGTCATCACGTTCCCGCCGCCATGCGAGGAAGCTGAGAACACTCAGCCCTGCAGCGAGAACGAAGATACCGAGACTGACGTATTGTTCAAGCAGTTGAGCGAGTGGCATACGTTACTTTCTGTACACGTGGCCGGTGCGAGGTACTCGACGCGCGAGACGACTCAACCGACGGAGGTAGCAGGGAAAACGATTGGCGTTCAACCGTCGAATCCAATCTTATGCATTGAGAGGCCCGGTCTCAACTTCTGGCTGAATCGGCCGGTCACGGTGTGGACTCTCATCCCCCTATCGCCAGAAAGCGGGCCGGTGGGGCGCTCATACTGGTGGCTGTAACAAACTGGCGCAATTCGCCACTGCGAATCTCTTTCCGAACGTACAGCCCCCAGTATCAGTCGTCGGCCACGGTCGCCGTCGCTTCTGCCAGCGGTTCGACGGTCGTCGCCTCGTCGGCCGGACGCCAGGACAGTTCGCCGGCGTAGTTGAAGGCGGTGTGGTCCCGGGTCGGGTCGACGACGGTCAGGGAGAGCCACCCGTTGTCGAGCAGCCCGGCCACGTTCTCGTGGTCGGCGAGGATGTCGGTGACGGTGTCGACGGGCGCGTGGATGACCGTCGAGAGGCGCAGCGGCTGGTGGTAGGGTTCGTCGTCGGCCGCCATAAGCGACTGGAGGGGCAGCCCGGTCATCAGGTCGCCGCCGTTACCCTGGTAGACGCCGACGTTGCCGACGGGGTTGTGGGTTATCTTCGACCCGCTCCCGTAGGCGGCGGTGTCGACCGTCGAGAAGTAGTACTGGCAGTTAATCCACTGGGTGACGACCATCGGCCCCGCGATGATGGCTTCGAGGGCCGTGCCGTCGGGGTCGGTCGTCCAGTCGTAGGAGTGGAGGAACGAGCGGCCGTCGAAGTCGATGTTGGCGGTCAGCTCTCCCGGCCCGACGACGAAGCCGGCGTTGCCGGCCAGCCCCCACTCGGGGCGGGTCTCGGCCCAGTCTGCCGCCTTGCGCTCGGTCTCGCGGACGGCGTCGCTCCCGCCCACGCGTTCGGCAGCCGCCCCTTGCGGGCGGTTTCGAGGTCGGCGCGGAGCGCCGCGAGGTCGTCTGCGTGGCTCTCGGGGACGGCACCGTCGTAGACCTCGACCTCGTCGGTCGTGGTGTTGTGCTCGCCGGCGAGGAAGACGGTGTCCTCGGGGACGTCGAAGCCGCGCTCGCGGAGCTCGGCCCGGACGGCGTCGGCGTTGCAGATTTTCGCGAGCACGCGGGCGCTCGGGCCGCCGGGGTTGCCGGCACAGGCCCCACAGTCCAGACTCGAATCGAACGGGTTGTTCGCGGTCTCGCTGGCGTGGCCGGTGAAGACGACGAGACGGGCGAAGTGGTCCCACCCCATCAGGTCGAAGGCGGTCTCGGCGTATCCGACCTTCTCTTCCAGGGTGAGAGTATCGACGGACGGGCTGCAGAAGTCGTGGTCGTCCGGAATCGTCTCGTCGACGCTGTCGAAGACGTCGTGGACGCGCCCGGGCACCAGCGTGCGACTCGCCAGTGCGAGCCCGTAGCCGCTCCCGGCGCTCTCGACGAAGCCGTAAGCCGTCGCGGCGTTGGCCTCGATGGTCTCGACGATTTCGGCGGCGGCCTCGCGGATGCCCGCCAGGTGGTCGTGGTCGGCCCGCGTCTCGGGGTCTGTCGGCTCCTCGGTGATGGTGTGGTGTGCGTCGAGAATCGGGGGGCACGCCTCGACGGACACCTCGGCGTCGTACCCCCCGTACTCCATGGGGACGCCGAAGAAGCCGGCGTAGCCGTGAGTCTCGTAGTCGCCCGTGTCCTCCAGGTGGCGGCGCAGGACTTCCGAGCGCGTGTCGATACAGAAGACGAGCTGGGCGTCCGGGCGGCCCGACGGCTCGGCCTCGGCGCGGGTCTCACTCTCGGCGCTGACGGCGTCGACGAGGTCCTCGCGGTAGGTCCCTTCCCACGCGCTCAGGAACGCCGCCGCGAGTTCGTCGGCCGCCGTCGGTCCGTCGGTCGCGGTGTCGTCCGGCGCGAGGTCGGCGTCGACGGCATCGAGCAGCGCCAGTCGCGCCGCGAGATATCCCGCGACCGTTATCGGGTACCGGGACTGCCACTCGCTCTCGTCGGCGGCGCGCTGTTTGATGAAGCCGGTCCAGCCCGGGAGCGCGGCCAGTTGCGTCTCGAAGATAGCCGACCACTGCTCTTCCGGGTAGTCTTCGAGCACCGTCTCGATGGTCTCGGTCGGCGTCGCCGGTAGGTCCGCCACGACGCCCCTGTCGGGTATCTGGCCGTCGTAGGTGGCCACGTTGCGGAAGACGCCGTAGAAGCCGAGGTCGCGGTCCGGCAGCGCCCAGTGGGCACGCCCCTCGTCGAGGAAGGCCGACAGCCACTTCGTCAGCACGTGGTCGACGCGGTCGACGGCCGTCTCCGGCTCGTCGGTGTCGGTTTCGGCCGCGGTCTCCATGCGGGAAAGTGCCGTCTCGGGGTCGGCCTCGTAGCCGGCGTCGGCCAGTTCCGCTTCGAGGACGTCGCGGTCTATCTGGCCGCGTTCGAGCGCCTGGCGGAACGTCTCCGGGCTAGGGTAGCCCCGGCCGCCAAGCAACTCCGAGGCCTGAGCGACCGCCTCGGTGAAGGGCTGGTCCTCGAACCCCGAGAGGGGGTTGGCGGTCACGAACGAGTGGATGGGCCAGACCGAGCCGACGGTCTCGGCCGCGTCGTCGATGCTGTCGTGGATGTCCTGTTCAGTACTCATTGTAGTCCTCCGGAGCGGTCACCAGCGTCTCGGTCGGCGGCTGGCTGGCGTTCAACAGCGCCACGTAGAGGCGCTGGCTGTGTTCGTGGATGCCGGTCTCGATGGCGAGGTAGACGCCGACGAAGAAGACGGCGACGGCGCCGTGGAGCAGGGTCAACTCGGTCGTGGCCGTCCCGACGGCCAGGAGCCCGGCGATGCCCTCGTACACCACGGCGTAGATGACGATAGCCGGGAAGAACACCAGCGGGACCGCACCGTAGCGGGCCGTCGCCGGCAGCTCGGTGTGCGTGACCGCGTTGCGGGCCGCGTGCAGCGTGGTGAAGACGACGAAGAAGGTAAGCAGGAGGCCGCTGTCGACTTTCGCCCCCTTGCCGGTCAGCGTCGCGAACAGCCACCCGCCGGCCAGGGCCGTCAGCAGCGTCACGACGACGCCGACGATGCTTTCTCTGCGCCCGATTTCCCCGGTCGGGCTGTTGTGTTCGACGCTGTCGCCCGAACTCAGGAACTGGTAGGCCTTGTAGCAGCCGTGCAGGATGAGGTGGGTGATGGCGGCCCCGAAAAAGCCCAGGCCGGCCTGCATTATCATAAAGCCCATCTGGCCGACCGTCGAGCAGCCAAGTTTGCTCTTGACGTCCGTCTGGACCGACTTCAGGAGCTTCCCGCCCAGCGCGCTGGCCGCGCCGACGCCGACCACCGCGAGCATGAGCGTGGGGTCGACGGTGATGACCGGGGCAAAACGGGTCAGC
Organism: Haloarcula rara; assembly: GCF_029338235.1. GTDB lineage: Archaea > Halobacteriota > Halobacteria > Halobacteriales > Haloarculaceae > Haloarcula > Haloarcula rara. Next base: position 1,045,240 of record NZ_CP119785.1, on the reverse strand, counting down.
AGGATGCCGCCGGCGTTGACGAAGCCGGCGTGCATCAGCGCCGAGGCCGGCGTCGGCGCGGTCATCGAGGAGAGCAGCCAGCCCTGGAAGGGGATGAGCGCGGACTGTATCATCGCCGCGAGCACGAGCGCGCCCGCAGCTAGCAACCACACCGGGCCGCCGAGCGTGTCGGAAGCAGCGGCGATGCCCGATATCGTCGTCGCGCCGGTCGTCCACCACAGCGCCGTCAGTGCGACGGCAAGCAGCGCGCTACTCGCGAGGAAGTACCTGCGGGCGACGGAGGCGGCCGCTCGCGCCTGTTCCCACCCGCTGATGACGCCGATGAGCTGTGCCATCAGCAGTCCCATCGCCAGCCACAGCGCCCCGAACAGGGCGATGTGGTTGGCTGCGACAAGTCCCATCACCACCACAGTAAAGCCGAAGACGACGGCGAAAAACCGGGTCTGGTGGGCGCTTCCGGCCATGTAGCGGCGCGAGTAGCTGTGGACGATACCCGAAAAGAAGGTCACGACCGTCCACATCAGGACCGTCAGCCCGTCGACGGCGACCAGGTCGCCGAGCGCGGGGCCCAGCCGGTCACCGCGTGGCCGGCCAGGGCCGCCAGACTCAGGCCCCACAGCAGCCAGACGGCTCGGGTCAGGGCCGCCGGCGTACTCGGTGCTTGCTGCCCTATGCCGCTCGGAAGCGGTCCGACCGTCGTGCGCTGTGTTTCGTCTGCCATCGTTGATGTCGTCGTCCGTCATCACCGGGGAGATTCCCCGAGCGATGTCGGCCGTCGTTCATCCAATAGACGAACAGACTGGTTATTAAAACCTTCTATCTTACCAGTCTGTTCGTGCATAAGGGAATTAAAGAACATTATGATTTTTGGCGGAATGGCCGGGCGGTCAGCGACGATAGCGGCCGCTCACGCGGCTTTGCTGTCGGTTTTGAGCCATTTAGCGGCTCCGGGCGGGCAGCGACGGCCACACGATTCAGCGGCGGCGGGCTGCTCGGGAGCGTCCAGACGGCGTGGCAAGCGGCCGCGAGGCCCCTACTCGCTCACGAAATCGCCAAACGGCGTCGTCTCGTGGCTCCGGACCAGCACCTCGTCGACGACGGTCAGCCCCAGGTCCAGCAGCTCCTGGGCGACCGGGGTGATGTCGCTGTCCGTCTCGCCGACGACGGTCACCAGCAGGTTCCGCTCGCCGGTGACCAGCTCCTGGACCGAGACGACGCCGTCGATGTCGAGGATGGCCGGAATCTGCTCGCCACGCTCGGGAATCGGCGCCGTACAGAACAGCAGCATCCGCAGCGGATAGCCCGACTTCTGGTAGTCAATCTCGGCGCTGTATCCCTTGATTACCTCGTCGCTCTCCAGGCGCTGGATTCGTTTCCGGACGGTGCTGCTCGACGTACCGGTTCGCTCAGCGATGTCGCCCGACGAGATGTTGCGGGCGTCCTCCTGGAGGGCGTGGAGGATGGCCTGGTCAACGTCGTCGATAGCATCGTCACCCATACTCCCATCTTGAGGTGAGTCTGCCAAAGAGACTTCGCCTAGCAGCGGCTGCAAATGACGCCTCACTCGTGGCCGACGACAGCCAGAAAGGCACATCTCGGTACGCCGCTCACAGCCAGAAAGCCCCGCCCGGCTAAACTCGGGGGGACTCGTTGCGGTCCTTACTTCGCCCGCCTTCGGTTAGCCAGGCGCCCCTTTCAGTCCACCCATGCCGGCTGGTCGACCGGCTACGGGCGGGACTGAAAGCGTCCGGGGGCTTTCTGGCTGCTACCATCCTCGGTCACCTATCTACACACGATGGAAGCGACCGATACCGCCACTCCAGAAACTGTTACTGCCCGAACTCGAACTCGCTGATGGCGTCACGCCAGCGCTCGGGGATGGGCTGGGGTTCGTCCGCCGCGCGGTCGTAGGTGACAACGGTCGTCTCGCCGGTCGCAGCGACCGCATCGCCGTCCCGAATCTCGTACTCGAAGGGGAAACTCGTCGTGCCAAGGCGGGGCACACCCACACTGACGGTGACGCTGTCGGCGCTCCGGACCGGCTGCTCGAACTCGATTTCGAGGGTCTTGATGACGATACCGTCGTCGCTGTCCGCGAGGAAGGCGCGGTCGCCGTTGCCGACGACCTCGACGAGGTAGTCGATGCGGGCCTCCTCCAGATAGGTGCCGTAACGGACGTTGTTGACGTGGCCGTAGGTGTCCAGGTCGTCGAAGCGCAAGGCCACCTCGGTCTCGAAGTTCATGCGAGGAGCCCGGTGTGTTTCTCGCGCAGTTTGTTCAGCTTGGGCGGGATAGTCATCTGGCAGTAGGCCTGGTTGGGGTTCTTCTCAAAATTGATTGGCATGACTTGAGCAAATACTTTGTTAGTGGTGTGTCTCTGAGTGTTCATGGCACGTGATTACCCACAGCAGTATCAAGATACGAGAGACAGAGTAAAAGAACATAGGCACGGTGGAAGTTTTGAGGTATGGAACGGCCGGGAAGAGGAGTTTCCGGCGTATGAGGACCCAAACGACGCCGACCGGATAATCCAAATGGCAAACGCCTATGAAGAAGATAATCTGTTAGAAGAGACGCCGGACGGCCAGAAACCGAAGAGTCCCACGACGCTGAAAAACTACCTCTCTGGCCTAAAAAAGATCGCTCCCCATCTCGCGCTTACCGACACCACGGCCGGTGAAATCAACGCGGTCATGCAGGGATTCTATGATGGGGACGTTAGCAATGTCAAAGACGACGGCCTATCCAAAGGGACTATTCGCGTGTACCAGAACGCGCTACGCCAGTTCTATTACGTTCACGACGACACCGAAGTAGACCCCGAGGACGTTAAGCTATTCACGGCCGACAACAGCGGTGTTGACCCATCGGATATGCTGGACCGCGAAGAGATACAGGAAATCCGTAGTGCTGCTACCTGTATGCGTGACAAGGCCCTTTTCGACTTTCTCATATACGCCGGCCAACGCAATACAGCGGCCCGCACGCTTCGGATTAGGGATTTGGACCTGCCAAACGAACGGTTCAAACTGAATGAGGACGCCGAGGGACTGAAAGGAGCCGAAAAAAACGGGAAGTGGCGAGATATGCTGTTGTCGAGCACGACCGTACAACAGTATCTTGATACCGAACATCCCGACCCGAACAATCCTGATGCCTACGTGTTCGTGGGCCGGCCGAAGTACAACGGTATGCAGCCCGAGACCATGCTGGACCCAACTACCATCGGTGCAATCGTCCGGCGTATGGCTAACCGAGCTGCCGAAGAGGTGCCGTCAATCGACGACAAGCCAACCCACCCGCACGCACTGAGGCACAATTTCGTTACCATTGCTCTTCGGCGTGGTATGGAAGAGTCCGCGATTAAACACCAGATAGGGCACGCACCGGACAGCAGTGTCATGGAATCGACCTACGCGCACCTGAAAGACAGTGACCACATACGCGCCACGCGTAAGGCGTTCGGGAAGGAAACCGAAGAGCCAGAGAGTAAACTAACGCCGGACGTGTGCCCGCAATGTGGGACTTCCCCACCGGCCGAAGCCCAGGTGTGCCATATCTGTGGTAAAGAGTTCACCCCGAAGGCACAGAATCGCGGCGAAGATGTTGGCGAGACAGCACGGGACACCTACCAAGAGATAGACATCGAGAATATGAACACATTAGAGAAAATGCAGGCCGTCGACGAAATGTTAGACGACCCCGAAGTGAGAGACATCCTTTTCAGCGAGATGGCAGAAAGCGACGAATAGGAGGGCGCCATAGAACGATTAACAAGAAGTTGTTTGTGCCTGAATGTGGATGAAATAGCTATCAGAAAGAGCGTGCGAATGCAAAAAATGATAGCCAGTGAGCGAGGCATAGCAGAGACCAAGCGTTCAGAGCACGCGTGACAAATTCTGAGATGAACAATTAGAAAACCCGCCCAATTTTTTCTCCCAGCTTACGCCAGATTGACCCACGCCCGCCACCGGTTTCCCGTTCTTGCTCGGTGGACCTGGCCATGTTGATCGAAAGCTTAAATGAAGCCATCTGGTTCTCGTCAAGCCTCTCAGCTTCGGGAAGGTTCACGCCCATGAACTGTTCCGGGACATCCACCACCTCCACGTCCTTGAGCTCCCCATCGTCCGCTTCCTCAAGCCATGGCTCGCTGACAAGCTGACAGCGGACGGCTTGGTGGAAGTTGTCGTCCGCCACTGAGACGGAGGCTCCTCGTTCCACCACCATCATCACAGCATCCTCATCGAAGTACCCCGCCTCGGTACACTGATAGAGGTCTACCCCTTCGCCGTCGATACTCGGCCCGAACATCACTTGATGCTCATCAAGAGACTTCTCACGAGGCTTTTGATCCACGAAGTAGAACCGCTTGACCTTCGAACCCTCTGACATGATACTCAAACCTCGAAGACGACTAGTAAAAATTTCTTCGGTAGAACGGTTTTTCACTTAACCACCCGTATTGCGTGTTCCCGCACAAACACGCGATACAAAGGCGCTACTCTGACCTTAGTAGTTCTTTGTGTTTCTTTTGTAGCTTGTCGAGTTTCGGGGGAATCGTCGCGGCGCAGTACGCGTCCGTAATAGTTCCATCTGCCGTACGTTGTTTCTCGAAGTAATCCTGATGGTACTCCTCGGCGGGGTAGAACGTCTCCAGCGGTTCGACCTCGGTGACGATGTCGTCGTCGTAGGCCGGCCGAATCTCGTCGATAAAGGCCTCGACGGCCTCGCGCTGGCCCTCGTCGTGGTAGAACACTGCCGAGCGGTATTGGGTGCCCACGTCGTTGCCCTCCCGGTTCAGCGTCGTCGGCGTGTGCGTGGTAAAATGCACTGCCAGCAGGTCCTCGTAGCTCACCACCTCGGGGTCGTAGGTTAGCTGGACACACTCGGCGTGGCCCGTCTCCTCCCGACAGACGGCCTCGTAACTCGGGGTCTCGGCGTGGCCCCCGGCGTAGCCCGAGACGACGTCCTCGACGCCCTCGACCTGTTTGAAGACGGACTCGGTACACCAGAAACACCCACCCGCGAACGTCGCTTGCTCGGTCATCGACCGCTAGTAGGTGTGGGACGTACAAAAACGGACGGCTGCTTTCAGTCCCCCGTCGCCGGCGTCGCGGGCGCTGTGACGTCGCTATCGGTCGAGACGGCGTCGCCGCCACCCAGCGACCGCGCGGAGTTTGCGACCACGAGCAGACTGGAGGCGGTCATCGCCAGCGCGGCAAACAGCGGGTTCAGCAGGCCGGCAAGCGCAAGCGGCAGCGCCACGGCGTTGTAGCAGAAGGCCCACGCGAGGTTCTCGCGGATGCGCCGTCGGGTCCGGGTCGTCAGGTCGAACACTCGCGGGACCGCGGCGAGGTCGTCCGTGGTCACCACCGCGTCGGCGGCGTCGGCGGCCAGCGCCGTGCCCGAGGCAAGCGAGATGCCCAGGTCGGCGGTCCCCAGCGCCGGCGCGTCGTTGGTGCCGTCGCCGACCATCGCGACGGTGCCCCGCGACGTGAGCCGCTCGACCACTTCGGCTTTCGCGTCCGGCGGGACGCCGGCGAACACCTGGTCGACCGCGCCGTGTCGCTCGAACGGCGCGGCCGCGGCCGGGCCGTCGCCGGTGATGACCACGACCTCGCGGGGCGACAGCGATTCGACGACAGTCTCCCACTCATCGCGTGGCTGGTCGCCGCCCACCACGACGTCTCGGGCACGCCCGTCCCAGCCGACGAGCGCGGGAATCTGCCCGTCGTCGCGGGCCCGCTCGCAACGTTTGGCCAGTCCCTCGGGCACCGACAGCCCCTCGTCGGCCAGTAGCGAAGGCGTCCCGACGACCACGCGCTCGCCGTCGACGGGCGCGTCGGACGCCTGCGCGGCCGCTTCGACGGCCGCGTCGGACCGCTGCGCGCCCGCTTCGACGGCCGCGTCGGACGCCTGCGCGCCCGCTTCGACGGCCGCGTCGGACCGTTGCGCGGCCGCGTCGATTCTCCCGCTCACGCCGCGACCGGGGTGGTGTTCGACGTCCTCGACGACGGCGTCAATCGGCGGTGCAGCCGCATTGATGGCACTCGCCAGCGGGTGGTCGGCGAACTGTTCGACGGCGGCGGCCCGCCACAGCGCGTCGTCGCCGGGCCGCTCGACCAGTCGCATCTCGCCGGTGGTGAGCGTCCCGGTCTTGTCGAAGGCGACGACGTCCACCTCGCTGGCGGTCTCGAATGCCGACCCGTCGGTGATGACGACGCCCTCGTCCAGGGCCGTCCGGACCCCGGCGGCCGTCGCCAGCGGCGTCGCCAGGCCGAGCGCGCAGGGACAGGAGACCACAAGCACCGCCAGCCCGGTCAGCAGGGCGTCGGTCGGGGCCGCCCCGCCCAGCAGGTGGCCGACCCCTGCGAGGACGGCCAGTCCGACGACGAGGGGGACAAAGACCGCCGCGATGCGGTCGACGAGCCGCTGGACGCCGCCGCGCTCGCTCTGGACGCGCCACAGCAGTTCCGTGAGTCGGGAGACGGTGCTCTCGGCGTCGGGGCCGACCCGGACGACCACCTCGCCGTCGGTCACCATCGCCCCGCCGACCGCGTCGTCGCCCGGCGTCTTCCTGACCGGCAGGGACTCGCCGGTCACCAGCGACTCGTCGACGCCGGCGGTCCCCTCGGCGATCTGCCCGTCGACGGGGATGCGTTCGCCGGCGCTGACGACGACCTCGTCGCCGGGGGCGAGCGCGTCGAGGTCGACCGTCTCGGTTCCGGAATCGGTCCGCAGCGTGGCCCGCTGGACTCGCTGGCTTTCCAGGTCCGTCAGCCGCCCCGCGGCGGCCCGGCGGACCCGGTCGCGGTAGTAGTCGCCGACGGAGACGGCCAGTACGATGACCGTCGCCACGTCGAAGTACACCTCCGTCCGGCCGAGGAGGACAGCGACGACGCTGTAGGCGAAGGCCGTCGTCGCGGCCATCGACACCAGCAGGTCCATGTTGGGTCTGCCGGTACGGAGGCTCACGACCGCGCCACGCAGCAGCGGCCAGCCCGTGTAGCCGACCACGACGGCGGTCATCACGGCCGTGTTCCAGAGCAGATACGCGCCGGCCGGCCCCTCGAGGTCGACCAGTCCGAAGTCCAGTCCGAGGTACGCCGGATACAGAAAGAGCAGGTACCACAGCATCGTCATCATCCCGAAGAAGCCGCCGACGAGCAGGCGCCCGACCTGTTCGCTGTCGTCCGCGTCGCCGGCCCCGCGGCGGGTGAGTTCGTAGCCGGTCCCGGAGACCAGTTCGGGCAGGGCGTCGGCGTCGACCCGCTCCGGGTCGTAGGTGAGCTGCATCGTTCCGGTCGCGTAACTGGCCGACGCCGCCCTGATGCCGTCGTGGGTAGTCGCCCGCCGTTCGAGGAACAGCTCGCAGGTCGCACAGTGCATCCCCGACACCGAGCAGAATGCCGTCTCCCCCTCGACGTCGTCGGGGTCTGGGGTGTCGACGGCGTCCGGGTCGGTCTCGGCGGGGTCCTCGAGCGTGCGGGCGACCTCCAGACAGCCCCGACAGCAGAAGGCGCCGGCAACGTCGCTGTCGGTGACGGGCTCGTCGGTCGCCAGGCCACAGAGCGTGCAGTCGGTCATGTCCAGGGCATCGGCAGCGGCGGTTTCGGGATGGCGACGCCGAAGGCCGCCAGCCCGTTCGCGAGCGGTACCAGCGCCAGCAGGACGAACAGCGCCCCGAGCACGCGATGTAGCGACTCGCGCCGTCCGGGCGAGAGCGTACCGAAGGCGGTGCCGTAGGCGAACACGAGCGGGACAGTGCCGAGTCCCAGCGCCGCGAGCGAGACGGCGCCGGTCACCGCCGAGCCGGTCGCGGCGGCATAGAGGAAGGCCGGGTACAGCAGCGGACACGGCAGGAGTCCGTGTATCGCGCCCAGCGCGACCATCCCCGGCCCGTCGACCAGTCGGTCGAGCCGCGAGACCAGCGCCGACGAGACGCGGCCGAACCAGCGCCGACGACGGGGAGCCCGCGGGCGAGGTCGACCGCCCGGCCCCGGGTCAGATAGCCAACGCCGACGGCCAGGATGGCGAGGCCGACGAGGACGCCGACTCCACCACGGACGAGTTCACCCACTCGTGTAAGCGCCGCCAGGTCGTAGACCAGCGCCCCCGCCGCTCCGAACAGGCCGCCCAGCAGCGTGTAACTCACCGTGCGGCCGACGTTGAACAGCGCCTGCTGGCGAATCTCCCCGAGTGACAGCGGCCCGCCGTCGTCGAGCCGGTCGGCGTAGGTCGTCACGAGCGGGCCACACATCCCCAGGCAGTGGACGCTCCCGACGAGCCCGAGCCCGACCATCGCGGCGAGGCCGGTCGTCTCGCCGGCCGACAGCCCGCCGCTTACGGCGTCCATCTCAGGTGGCCTGACCCTCGTGGTCGCCGGTCATCAGGTAGAGGCTCGCCGCGATGATACAGACACTGACCAGCGAGAGCGTGACGATGGTCCGGCCGGTGCCGAGGATGTAGTAGGCAACGGGTGCCAGACCCAGCAGTGCGAGCAGCGTGACGAGTCGCGGGCTGGACGTCGACATGACCGAGGGTTAGACGGACATTATATAAAAACGGTTGGCGTATTCCAAGTTGGTAAGAACGTCGTAATCCCTTTTTCTGGTGACGGTGATACGCGTCGAACATGGTATGGTTCAGTAGCGGTAGCGTGTGGACGACCAGTGTGCCGGGAGGTGGCCGATGACTGTCGGACGGCGGCAGTTCCTGACGGCGACCGCCGGGGCAGCGGCCCTCGGTGTGGCCGGGACTGCCAGCGCACAGAGCGAACCGGACTACGGCGGCTGGTTCGACGACGTCGGCAACTACGACGAGACTGTCGACAAGCGCGGCCAGGACACCGTCGAGATAACCGTCGGCGCGGAGGGGAACGACGGTGCCTACGCCTTCGGGCCGGCCGCCGTCAAGGTCAACCCCGGTACGGAAGTCGTCTGGAAGTGGACCGGGAACGGCGGCGGCCACAACGTCGTCTCGGACGGCGACGGGCCGCTTGACTCGGGTGACCCGGTCTCGGACAGCGGGACGACCTACAGCTACACGTTCGAGGAGACGGGTACCTACAAGTACGTCTGTACCCCCCACGAGAGCCTCGGGATGAAAGGCGCCGTCGTCGTCGAAGAAGGCACGTCCGGCCCGGAAGGGCCGCCGGCCGACCCCGACTACGAGGGGTGGTTCGACGACGTCGGCAACTACGACGGGAACACGGTCGACGAGACGGGCTCGGACAGCGTCGAGATAAGCGTCGGCGCCGAGGGCAACGACGGCGCGTACGCCTTCGACCCGCCGGCGGTCCGGGTCACGCCCGGGACGGAGGTCACCTGGACGTGGACTGGCGAGGGCGGCGGCCACAACGTCGTCTCGGACGGTGACGGGCCGCTGGACTCGGGTGACCCGGTCTCGGACAGCGGGACCACCTTCAGCCACACCTTCGAGGAGTACGGCATCTACAAGTACGTCTGTACCCCCCACGAGAGCCTCGGGATGAAAGGCGCTGTCGTCGTCGGCGGCCCGCTTTCGGACGGGGACGGCGGTGGCGAGGGCGGCGACATCGAGCTCTCGGGGCCGGGATGGCTGCTTGCGGGGTCGGTGCTTGCGGCCTTCTTCTCACCGCTGCTTCTGGCCGCGGTGATGCGCCGGCGCTACCGCGAGCGGCCGCCGGAGCCGACGGGTTCGGACCTCGAACGGGCGAGCGGTCCCACGCCGGTCGAGGAGGCCCCGGAGCCGGAGCCGGCCGTCGAGGTCGGCCACGACGAGTTCGACCCGTGGGGGACGGCCTCGCTGGTAGCGGCGTACTTCGTGCTCATCGCCCTGCTGTGGGTGTTCATGTACTTCGTGGAGTTCCTCGGCCGCGTCTCGGTGATCGGGTGATACAATGCAGGTTCATAACTTCGAGAAGATATGGCTCGGCGCAGCGCTCCTGCTCATCGTCGGCTTCATCGCCACAGTCGCCTACGGCACCGTCGGTGCCGGCGTCCAGATGGTCGACGACTCGGGCGGCGAGATAGACCCGAAGGCAGTCCAGCAGGGTTCGACCGGGACCGGGTTCGACGACCCGGGTGTCACCAAACGGAACGACAGCCACTACGTCGTCCACGTGGTGGCCCAGCAGTTCCAGTTTGCGCCCGGCACCGGTGACAACCCCATCCGCGTCCCCGCCGACACGCGGGTCACGTTCCGCGTGACCAGTGCTGACGTGGTCCACGGGTTCTCCATCGTCGAGACCAACGTCAACACGATGGTCATCCCCGGGCAGGTGTCGGAGGTCACCGCCAGCTTCGACGAGCCGGGGACCTACGGGCTGGTCTGTCACGAGTACTGCGGGGCCGCCCACCACGAGATGGGCGGGTCCATCGAGGTGGTCCCCCAGGACGAGTACGGGACCAACGAAACGGAGGTGCAAAACTGATGGTCTACATCGATAGCTATCCCAAGACGGCGAAGCTCGTTCGGAGCCAGTTCATCGTTTCCTTTGTCGCGCTGGGTATCGGCGCGCTGTTTGGCATCGTCCAGGCGCTGCATCGAACCGGCGTCTTCGACGGGCTCGTCAGCTCCTCGGACTACTACACCCTCCTGACGGGCCACGGCGTCCTGCTGGCGCTGGTGTTTACCACCTTCTTCATCGCCGGCCTCTTCGGCTGGGCGGTGAGCAACACCTTGGAGCGTGAGCTCCCACAGCGAATCGCCTGGGGGGCGTTCTGGCTGATGCTCGTCGGGACCGTGCTCGCGACCGTCGCCATCCTCGGCGGGATCATGGGCGCGCCGTCGATCCTCGGCCAGGACCTGAGCGCGGACGTGCTCTTTACGTTCTACGCGCCGATGCAGGCTCACCCGATGTTCTACGTCGGCGCGGCGCTGCTCATCGTCGGCTCCTGGTTCGCCGGCCTCGCCTACTTCAAGTCGCTGTGGGCGTGGCGCAAGGACAACCCCGACGAGCGTATCCCGCTGCAGACGTTCATGGTGCTGACGACGATGCTGATGTGGTACATCTCCACCATCGGCGTCGCCGTCGAGGTGGTCGTCTTCCTCATCCCGTGGTCGCTGGGGCTCATCAGCCAGGTCGACCCACTGCTGACCAGGACGCTGTTCTGGTACTTCGGTCACCCCGTCGTCTACTTCTGGTTGATGCCGGCCTACCTCGTGTGGTACACCATCCTGCCGAAACTGGCCGGCGGACGGCTGTTCAGCGACCCGCTCGCTCGCGTCGTCTTCGTCCTCTTCCTGCTGCTGTCGACGCCGGTCGGGTTCCACCACCAGTACGTCGACCCGGGCATCCCGGAGGGGTTCAAGGCCATCGCGATGACGAACACGATGTTCCTGCTGTTGCCGTCGCTGTTGACCGCCTTCACGGTGGTCGCGAGCGTCGAACACGGCGCCCGACAGCGCGGTGCGACGGGCTATGTCAGCTGGATTCGTGACCTGCCGTGGGACAAGCCGGCCTTTACGGGCTGTATGCTGGCCGGACTGATGTTCGCCGCCGGCGGATTCAGCGGGATGATAAACGCCGGGATGAACATCAACTACCTCATCCACAACACGCTGTGGGTGCCCGGCCACTTCCACCTGACCGTGGGGACGGCCTTCGCCCTGACGGCGATGGCCATCAGCTACTGGCTCGTCCCCCAGCTCACCGGCAAGCAACTCAAGCGCCGGTCGGTGGCGGTCGCCCAGCCCTACGTCTGGTTTATCGGCATGGCGCTGATGTCCAACGCGATGCACCGGGCCGGGCTGGCGGGCGTCCCGCGCCGGACCGCCGACCCGACCTACGACGAGTTCGCCTTCAGCGGCGTCGCCGGGGGCATCGGCGAGATGCGAATCCAGATCGCCATCGGCGGCACGCTGCTGTTCGTCGGCGCGGCGATGTTCCTGTTCGTGATGGCCGAGACGTGGCTCGCCCACCGTGGCGGGACCCTCTCGGTCAACGGCCACATCCCCGAGCCGCTGTCGGGGGCGGACCACAGCCCGCGGGTGCTCGACAACTACAAGCTCTGGACTGCCATCGCCCTGGTGCTCATCGTCATCGCCTACGGGCCGCCGCTCTGGAGTATGGTCGCTGACGGCATCTTCGCACCAGGCAGCCCGCCCATTCCGGTCTGATGCTCGAGGACGTCGACCCGCCGGAGGTGAGCATGGTCCGGGTGCTCATCGTGCTCGCCATCGCCATCCCAATCGTCATCGAGGTGGTGACCTTCGCCGGTCTCTTCGGTCACTACCTGGGCGGTGGCGGCGCCGGGCCGGCGGCGACGCCGACCGCGACGGCCGAGACCGGCGGGGCGACCGTCGGCGACGAGATACTCACGGCCACCGCGGCCACCGAGCGTCTCGACGCGGCGACGCTCACCGAGGCGGACAACGCGACGCGGTTCGTCCTCACGGTGACCGTCACCGACCCGCTCGACGGCTACGAGCTCCGGCTCGGGGCGGTCACGACGCGGTCGGGCCGGACCGTCGAAGGGTCTGGAGCGACGACCGGTCGGCTCGACGCCGGCGCGGACGGCCTGGTCACCGGCACCTGGCAGCTCCCCGACGGCGACCAGCCGGACACACTCACGGTCACGGTCGTCTCGGCGCCGGGCAACGACACGCCGACGCCCCACGAGTACACCGTCGACTTCGGCGACCTGTCGGGCAAGGGGCCGTCACTACCGGTCGACCTCGCCCATAATCGTGTCTAGGCTGCCAAGCGTGGCCACGAGGTCCGGGACGTACTCGCCCTCGGCCATCTCGGAGAGTGCCTGGACGTGCGAGAAGGAGGGGCCGCGAATCTTGAACCGGGCGGGCGTCTCCGTCCCGTCGGACCGGATGTAGATACCCAGTTCCCCCTTGGCGGCCTCGACCGCCCGATAGATCTCTGTGTCGGGCTCGGGTCGCAGCGTCCGGGGGACGTTAGCCTGTATCTCGCGGTCGCTCTCGGGCCACTCTCGGAGCAGGTCGACACACTGCTGTACTATCTTCGCTGATTCCTCGACCTCGCGCAGGCGCACGAGCAGGCGCGCAAAGTTGTCGCCGCCGTCCGCCGTGACCACCGACCAGTCGAGTTCGTCGTAGTAGCCGTAGGGGTCGTCCCGCCGGAGGTCGTAGTCGACGCCGGAGGCCCGTGTGACGGGCCCGGTACAGCCGTAGGCCTTCGCCGTCTCGGGGTCGAGATACCCAGTGTCGACCGTGCGCATCTGGAGAATCTCGTTGGTGGTGAGCATGTCGTGGTACTCGGCGAGCTTGCGGGGGAGGCCGTCAAGGAACTCTTGAATCGTCTCGAAGAACGCCTCGCGGGGCTCGGGAAGATCCCATGCGACCCCGCCAAGCCGGAGGTAGTTGAACATCAGCCGCTGTCCAGTCAGGTCCTCCAGGATGTCCTGGACGACCTCCCTGTCCCGGATGCCCCACTGGAAGACGGCGGTGAACTCACCGACCACGTCCAGCGCGTAGGTTGCCACGGCGAGCATATGCGAGAGGACGCGCGCGAGTTCGCCACACATCGTCCGGATGACCTGGGCGTACTCGGGAACCTCGATGTCGGCCAGGGCCTCCGCCGTCCGGGCGTAGGCCCACTCGTTCAACAGTCCGGCCCCGCCCCAGTCCCAGCGGTCGGGATAGGGCATAATCTGGTGCCGGTAGGTGCCCTGCTGGCACATCTGCTCCTCGCAGCGGTGGATGTAGCCGATGTCGGGGTCGACGGCGGCGACCTGCTCCCCGTCGAGTTCGACGTTCAGGTGGAGCACGCCGTGCGTGGAGGGGTGGTGGGGCCCGACGTTGAGGTGCATCGTGTCGGGGCCGGTACGCTCGTCTTCCAGCAGTTTCTGGTGTTCGCGGAACGTCACAATCTGGGGCTGGGACTGGTCGTACTCCCGGCGCAACGGGTGGCCCTGCCAGGTCTCGGGCAACAGAATCCGGCGGGGGTCGGGGTGGTCGTCGTAGTCGATACCCAGCAGGTCGTAGGCCTCCCGTTCGTGCCACTCGGCGGTCCGGTAGACCGGCGCCGCCGACTCGCTGTGGGGGTCGTCGTGTGCGGTGGGCACCACGACGGACAGCTCCCGAGTCGGGTCGTCGTAGCTGCGCAGGTGATAGATTGTCTCGAAACGGTCGGCGTACTCCTGTGCGGTGACACAGGCGCAGTGGTCGAGGCCCGCCTCGGCCTTCAACGTCGAGAGCACCTGCTGGACCTCGTCGGCGCGTATCACGACCGCCGGCGCGTTCTCGTGGCGCTCTTCGCGGACGACGTGCTCGCGTATCGACTCGATGGCGTCGCCGGCCGCAGCGGCCGGCCTGGTGACGGACTGTGACATACGTGCGGTGTCGCCCGCAGCGACCCTCGCCGTGGTGCCCCAGCGGCGAGGCGAATTTATATTCGGCGCCCCGTTACCCGGTGTGAAGTACGTCAGGCTCTCGCTGTCGCTGCCGCCCGACGCGCGCAACCCCATGCACCAGTTCGTCGTCGACCACGACGGCTACGAGGCGTCCTATCTCCTCCGGGGGAACAACATCGACGACGACGTCCACACGATGCTGTTCTACGTCGACGGTCACCCGATTGCCCCCTATCGCGAGGCCCTGGAGGCGACCGCGAACGTCATCGAGTACGCCATCTCGCGGTGTCCGGACGAGTCGTTCTACCTCTACGTTCGAGACCGGTTCTCGGAGACGGGGCGGGGTATCGTCGACGCGGTCACCGCCGCCGGGCTAGTAGGCGTATCGCCGGTCGCGTTCCGCGCCGACGGGACGATGGCACTCACGCTGGTCGGTCCGGGCGAGACCGTCCAGCGAGCGCTCGAGGCCGTCCCGGACGGCATCGGCGTCGACGTCCGCGAGGTCGGCGAGTACGCGAGCCACCGCTTCGAGCCGACGGCGGCGCTGACCGACCGCCAGTTCGAGGCCGTCGCCGCCGCCGTCGACTGTGGCTACTACGACGAGCCCCGCAAGGGCTCTACGGCGGAGGTGGCCGAGGCGCTGGGCTGCTCACCGGGCACCGCCGCCGAACACCTCCGGAAGGCCGAATCGCGGGTGATGGGACGGCTCGTGGACGGCGACGGACCGGTCTGAACCGCTCGCGCCGATATTCGCAACCCCTAACGCCGGCGGCGACCTACCGCTCGCAATGACACTCGCGGAGCTTGACTGGCGGGTCATCGGGGCGGCCACCGACGACGGCCCGATGACGATGGCACTCGAGGAGATAGCCGCCGAGACCGCGGCAGCGGGCGGGCCGGCCACCGTGCGGGTCTACACCTGGCCCGACGTGCTCTCGCTGGGGTACAACCAGGACCCCGACAGCGTCGACTGGGACTTTTGCGAACGGGCGGACATCGGCGTCACCCGCCGGCCGACCGGCGGCGGCGCTATCTACCACGACCACGACGCGGACCTCTCCTACAGCATCGTCGCGCCCGCCGACGCGGTGCCGGGCGACCTTATGGAGTGTTACGAGCTGTTCTGTGGGCCCATCCTCGACACCTTCGAAGGAATAGGCGTCGACGCCGGCTTCGTCGACCGAACGTACGAGGCCGTCCACCAGCCGGCCTGCTACCTACGGGCCCTGCACCCCGCCCACGACATCGTCGGTCCGGACGGCCGGAAGATAGGTGGCAACGCCCAGTACCGGCGGAAGGACGCCGTCGTCCAGCACGGTTCGTTGTCGGTGTCCCTGCGGCCTGAGCGACACTGCGGCTGTTTCACCGAAAAGCCGGACCCCGAGGCGTTCCGTGAGCGAGTCGGTGCTATCGACGAGTACGTTGACCTCGAACGGGGCGACGTGGTCGCGGCGCTCCGGGAGACGCTTTCGGCGTGGGTCGATGCCGACGAAGGCACTTGGACCGACGACGAGCGATATCGCGCCCGCGAGCGCGCGGGATCAAAGTACGACACTGACGAGTGGGTCCGGAAGTCACCCTGAGTCGGGCGGTCTCGACCACAGGGAGACACTGCCGAACGAGCGCGGGGCAACGAGGCCCACCGCGTCTCTGACCGAAGCGGGGAGAGCGAGGCGTCGACTCGGAGACGCCTCGAGAGCGAACGGCGCAGCTGTGAGCCAGGTGAGCCGCGAAGGCACTGTGAACATTTGCTCCACGAGATGTCGGAACCCATTTTATCCAACGGCACACACCGCTGTCCATGGTACAAGTCGGTGCACACACCTCTATCGCCGGCGGCGCGTACAACGCCGTCGACGAGCAGGTCGAGTACGGCGGCAACTGTGGCCAGATATTCTCCCACTCCCCGCAGGTCTGGCAGGACCCCAACATCGAGGACGAGGAAGCAGCGAAGTTCCGCGAGTTGACCGAGGACAACGGCGTCGGTCCGTGGGTCATCCACTCCTCCTATCTCGTCAATCTCTGTACGCCCAAAGACGACCTCCGCGAGAAATCGCTGGACTCGATGCAAAAGGAGGTCGACGCCGCAGCCAAGCTCGGTGTCGAGTACGTCAACGTCCACCTGGGCGCCCACACGGGCGCGGGCGTCGACGGTGGCCTCGACAACGCCGCGAGCGTGCTGGACGAGCTGGATGTCCCCGACGGCGTCACCGTCCTCATCGAGTCCGACGCCGGCAGCGGGACGAAGCTCGGCGGGCAGTTCGACCACCTGGCGACGGTCCGCGAGCGCACCAGTCTGGACATCGAGTTCTGTCTCGACACCGCCCACATGTTCGCGGCGGGCTATGACCTCTCGACGCCCGACGGGGTCGCAGAGACCTTCGCCGAGTTCGACGACGTGGTCGGCTTCGACGACCTCGCCTGCATCCACCTCAACGACTCGAAACACGCCTGCGGGACCAACAAGGACGAACACGCCCACATCGGCGAGGGCGAGATCGGCGAAGCCGGAATGCGTGCGTTCGTCAACCACGACGCCGTCGCGGAT
Source organism: Haloarcula rara (assembly GCF_029338235.1). Classification (GTDB taxonomy): domain Archaea; phylum Halobacteriota; class Halobacteria; order Halobacteriales; family Haloarculaceae; genus Haloarcula; species Haloarcula rara. The sequence goes on along the minus strand of NZ_CP119785.1, from coordinate 1,028,383 downwards.
GTTCCGTTCGTCCTCGAGACACCGACCGAGAACGGCAAGAGCTTCGCGTGGAACATCGAGCGGGTGCGCGAACTGCGCGAGGACTGACCGCCGACCGCGGACTTTTTGCTGCTGTCCCGACTTTGCTCTCGCGTGCGACGCTTCTCCGCCGACTATCTCTCGGACACCCGCTCAGGGATGTGGGCCGACTCCCGCGAGGCCCTGTCTGACCTCGCGCTCGCGGAGTCGGACCGCGTGCTCGATGTCGGCTGTGGCACCGGGGAACTCACCCGCGTGCTCCGCGAAGAGAGCGACGGCGACGTGGTGGCCCTCGACGCCGACGCGGGCCTGCTGGCCTCGGTGCCCGGGCCGACCGTCAGGGGCGACGCCACCCGGCTGCCCGTCGCCGACGACAGTTTTGACCTCGTGGTCTGTCAGGCACTGCTCATCAACCTCCCCGACCCCGTCGCCGCGGTCCGGGAGTTCAAACGCGTGGCCAGCGACCGCGTCGCGGCCGTCGAGCCCAACAACGGCGCGGTCACGGTCCAGTCCACGGTCGACAGCGAGCCCCAGCCAGCGCGGCGCGCCCGTCAGTTCTTTCTCGACGGGGTCGACACCGACGTCGAACTGGGGGCCGACGCCGCCGACGTCTTCGAGGCGGCCGGCCTCGACGTCGTCTCGACCCGCCGCTACGACCAGGAACTGTGCGTCGAGCCACCGTATGGCGAGCGGGCCGTGCGGGCCGCCCGGCGGAAGGCCACCGGCGAGGGGCTGGCGACCGACCGGGAGACGATTCTCGACGGCGAGACCACGCCCGAGGAGTACGACGCCCTGCGAGAGCAGTGGCGCGAGATGGGGCGGACAGTTGTCGACCAGATGGGGACCGGCGACTACGAGCGCCGGGAGACGGTCCCCTTCTTCGTCACCGTCGGTCGGGTCTAGCTATCCGGAATCGACACGACCCCCTCGCCGGCGGCGACGTTCCAGCGTTCGTCCGACGCGACGGTCAGGCTCGCAACCGCAGCGGACAGCGTCTCGGGCCGCTCGAAGCGGACGGCGACCGTCCGTGAGGTGTAGTCGTCCGTCTGGATACACGGGTCGCTGTGACAGCCGAAGGCGCGGACGCCGTCGTCGGTGGCCTCGACGCGCTTGATGTGTGGCACCACCGAACCCGACCCCCACCCGGTCTCGACCACGAGGACGGCGTGGGTATCGAACTCCGTCCCCTCGATGAGCTCGACCGGCCCGTCGTCCGCGTCCCCGTCTACCCGCGTCCTGTCGGAGTCCTCGGTCAACAGCGTTGCGAACACCTGCTCGTTCGCGTTGTCTTTCGTGTTCTCGAGTCCCGCGTCGGGGAACACCGAGCCGCGGGCACTCGCCTGTTCGAACGACAGCGACGGCTCGCTGGCCATGTCCGCACAGAGATACAGCGGGTCCCTGCCCCCTTCGTCGGAATCGGTTTCGTCGCACTGGGGGACGGATATCTCGTAGGGTGGCTCGTCGACACGCGCCAGGTCCGAGGGGAGCTCGCCGTCGGTCGGCGTTCCCGGCTCCGGGGGTTTCTCAGTCCCGTCGGTCGGCGTTCCTGGGTCCGTGGTCGTCTCGGTCCTGTCACCCGTCGTCCCGGCGGGCTCGTCGGCGGTGTCGTCCAGACAGCCAGCGGCCAGCGTCGCTACCGAGACGCCGGCCAGTCGGAGGGCGTCGCGTCGGGTTCGTGCCATACTGGGAGGTGATTCGGTGCAAGTAAAGCTCTTGTAGTGGCTCAAACGAGGATTTGAGCGATACTCGACTGGGATACTCCTCACTCCCTCGCTACTGCTATGTGGCTCCCTGCGGTCACCGTCCCGCTTCGAGGTAGTTCGCTTCGCTCACTCCCTCGCTATTGCTCGCGGTTCCACCGCTCGCCTGTCCGGAGACGCTTCCTTACGGTCAGCGTCTCCTACACCACATCCCCGCGGACCGTCGCCCCCTCCTGCCGGTCACGGTAGGCCCGCACCGCGTCGGCGGCTTCGTCGGCCTCCTCGGCCGCCATCCCCAGCATCTCCAGCGCACCCGACAGCGTCGGCAGGACGAACTCGCCCTCGCGGAGCTTCCGGAACGCTTCCTCGGACCGCTGCCCCTCTACCCACAGACACGCACCGCGGGGGTCCAGAATCTGCTCGTAGTTCTCGCGAGCCATCGCGCCCTTCAACCGCTGGGTGACGTTGTCGTCGAAGGAGGCGTTACACACTTCCAGGTGGATGGGCTCGTCCGTGTCGTCGGGCAGGAGGTGGGCGGCCAGACATTTCTCCGGGGCGGCGTGGCCGCTCGCGTTGGCCCGCAGGTAGTCGGGATGCTCGTCGGCCCACTCGGCCCGGACCGTCTTGCCCACGCCGTCGACGCCGTGACGCTTCCTGAACTCCTCGCTGCGCTCCGGGGCGTCCTTGAACAGGATGTCCTTGGTGACGTAGACGTCAAGGCGCTCGAGGGGGTCGAGCCCGAGCGCCACGTCGCCGTACACCCAGACCTCCCGGACCGGCACCGGCATGGTCTCGGACTCGACCGTCTCGACGATGTCCTCGACGCGGGCGACGGCGGCCGCGCGGTCCATACTCATTGTCCGTCGTTGTAGGTCGGCGGCCAAAACGCTGACTCTCCGCCGCCAGGGCGTGACACGACTTCCCACACAGGCGATAGCGTTTTGTCGCCGACGGCAGTCGGCGGTCGTATGGACGGACATGCCGACCAGTTCCGAGACCTGGCCGCGTGGGCCGAGGGGTCGGACCCGCTGTACGCCCATCTCTGCCGGCGCGTCGCCGACGACCCCGACGTGCTGGCGCTGGCCGAGACGGCCCCAGAGGGCCGACAGATGCCGAATCTCCTGCTCGCGGCGGTACAGTACCGGCTCGAGCGCGACGGTGACCACCGCCTGGCCCGGTACTATCCGAGCCTGACCGCGGACCCACGCTCACCGGACGCGGAGTGCTATCCGGCTTTTCGGGAGTTCTGTCTCGACAACGCCGACGCGCTCCGCCCGCTGCTTGCGACCCGGCGGACCCAGACCAACTCGGTGCGCCGGTCGGCCGTGCTCTATCCCGCCATCGCGCACGTCGCGGCCCGGACCGACGGCCCGCTCGCGCTGGTCGAACTCGGGCCGGGCGCCGGGCTGAACCTCCGCTTTGACCGCTACTGCTACGACTACGACGGCCAGGTGGTCGGCGAGACCGAGTCGCCGGTCACCATCGAGAGCGAGATTCGCGGCGGTGACCCGCCGCTGCCCGAGTCACCGCCGGCCGTCCACTCGCGGGTCGGCGTCGACCTGAACCCGCTTGCCGTGACCGACCCTGCTGATACCGACTGGCTCCGCGCGCTCGTCTGGCCGGCCCACACCGAGCGGCGCGAGCTACTGGAGGGTGCGCTCCAGGTCGCAAGGGCGGACCCGCCCCGGCTCGTCGAGGGTGACCTCCTCGAGGATTTGCCAGCCGTGCTTTCCGGGATTCCCGACGACGTGCCCGTCTGCGTGGTCAACACGCTCGTGCTGTACCAGGTTCCCGACGCGGTCTGTGGCGCCCTCGAAGCCACGCTACACGAGCGGATGGCCGAGCGACCGCTCCACTGGCTCACCGGCGCGCCGGAACTTTCGGGGGGCGAGTCGGTCGACCTCGACTGGGTCCGTCGCGAGGCCGGTGCGGTCCGCCGAGACCGCCTCCTCACACACGACCCCCACGGTAAGTGGCTCGAATGGGGATAGCGAGGTCGCGAACGGGGAGCGCAGCGACCCGTGAGCGAAGCGGGCCGTGGAACGCGGTTTTTTCACGCCCACAGGCCAAGCCGGGAGTATGCAGATTCGGGTTTACGACGACGGCGCCGCTGGTGCTGACGACGCGGTCCGGGACTGCCTGTTCGTGCTGGGCTGGGGGAACCGCTGTCGTCACGAGAACGTCCAGTGGCTCGTCGACCGGCTCGCCGAGCGCTACCGCGTCCACGTCGCCGAGTTGCCGACACACATCACGGACGTCGAGCGCGAGTGGGTCGCGCCGCTGGCGGAGTACGCGGCCGACCTCGAGCGCTTTCACGTCCTGAGTCACAGCGCCGGCGGGCTGGCGACCGCCCACCTCGAGGCCGAGGGGCTTGGCAACCGCGTCTATCTCAGCCCCTGGTGGGGCAGCGACTACCCGCTGCCCGGCTTCGTCTTCGGCGCCCTCACCTCGCTTCCGATATCGAGGCCTATCGTCCCGTTCAGCGACCTCGAGGGCGACGCGCTGGGCGCGCTCGCGACCGACCAGCAGGTCGCGGACGCCCCCACGGCCGCGTCGCCGGCCTTCCTCGGGGCTATCGACCGCGCACAGCGACGACTCCCACCTGGTCGCGAGGACGCCGTGGCCTTCTGTACGCTCACGGACGCCATCGTCGACCCGCGGGCGGTCGGCCACCGGCTCCCGGCCGACCGCATCCGGCTGTACGACGGGGGCCACGAGCTGTTCTCCTCGACTGTCAGGGAGCGGCTCACCGAGACGGTCCTCGAGACGCTTGAACGGGGGCCCGGGGGACTTCTGGCCGCCGACGCTCGTGAGACGCTGTAGCGTTCGCGACACCGGTTCCACCGGCGGAACAGTTATATCTTTCAGGATAGTTGACACCACATGGAGGACCGTTCGGTGCTCGACGATATCTACGTCGCGACGCTGCGGGTGTTCACCGACAGCGACGAGCCGACGGCCCCTCGAACCACACCGGAGGTCGCCGCGGAACTGGAGTGTGGTCGCCGCGCCACCCACAAGCGGCTGCAACAGCTGGTCGAGGTGGGCGAGCTCCGCACGAAGAAAGTCGGCGCGGGCGCCCGGGTCTGGTGGCCCCCGGCCGACACCGACTCGCGTGACCGCCGCCGACTCAGGGAGTTACTGACCAACACCGAGCGGCTGGGCGACGTCGGCGCCTGGGAGTACGACATCGACGACGAGGAGCTGTTCTGGACCGACGGGACCTGTCGGATACACGGCGTCGACAGCGACTACGAGCCGGAGCTGGAAGCGGCACTGGCGTTCTACCACCCCGACGACCGGCCGGCCATTCGCCGGCTGTTCGAGACCTGCGTCGAGACGGCCACCCCCTACAGCACGGAGGCTCGCCTGATCACGGCGGCCGACGAGGAACGCTGGGTCAGTGTCTCGGGGGAAGCCATTTCCGAGAACGGCTATGCGACGGTCCGGGGCTACCTCCAGGACATCACCGCCCAGAAGCAACACGAGCGACTGCTCGAAACCCAGCGCGCTGACCTGGAGGTGTTGAACAGTCTCAACGCCGTCGTCCGACAGCTCACCGACGCCGTCATCGACCAGTCGACGCGGGCCGAGATAGAGGCGACGACCTGCGAACGGCTCGCCGGCGCCGAGCCCTATCGATTCGCGTGGATTGCCACGGTAGACCCTGTCACGCTGGAACTCGTCCCGCGCGTGGGACACGGCTGTGAGGGCTATCTGACCGACGCCAAACTCACGTCGAACCCGACCGAGCCCGGCGGACGGGGTCCCGCCGGCCGAGCTGTCCGGACCCAGGAGATGCAGTTCTCGCGGGACGTCTACGCCGACCCCGATTTCGAGCCCTGGCTGGACCTGGCCGAGCGCTACGGTTACCGCTCGATGGCCGTCATCCCGATCGTCTTCGGGGAGACGCTGTACGGCGTGCTCGGCATCTACTCCGAGCGGGTGGGCGCCTTCGGGGCGGCCGAGCGGGAGGTGCTCGCGGGTATCGGCGAGATAGTCGGCCACGCTATCGCGGCCGTCGAGCGCAAACAGGCCCTGCTCTCTGACGAGATTGTCGAACTGTCGTTCCGGATTGACAACACCGACAGCCAAATCGGTATCCCGCCGTCGTTTGAGGCCTCCTTCGAGTTCGACAGCACGCTGTCGCTTGGCGACGGGACGTTCCTGGTGTACTGTACGGCGACGGACGTCGAACGGGCCCCGATAGCCTCGCTCGCCGACACCGAGGAACTCCAGTATATCGAGCGTCTCACGATTCTCGGGGAGACAAACGACGGGTACGAACTCGAGGTCGAGATGGTCGACCCGCCGGTTCTCTCGACAGTCGCGAACCTCGGTGGGTCAGTCTCGAACGTGACCATCACCGGCACCAGCACGACGATGACCGTCAACCTCGCGGCCGACCAGGACGTCTCCGGGGCCATCGACCGCATCACGAGCGCCGAACCCGACGCAGAGATGCTCCGGCGCCGACAGATGACTCGTCCCGCTCGCTCGCTGGACCGACTCTTCAAGCGGCTCCCGGACTCGCTGACCGAGCGCCAGCGAGCGTCGCTGGATGCAGCGTACTTCATGGGGTACTTCGACTGGCCGCGTGACAGCTCCGGGCCGGAGGTGGCCGAGCGCCTCGGCGTGAGTTCCTCGACCTTCCACCAGCATCTCCGGAAGGCCGAGGCGAAGCTACTCGACGCCGTCTTCGAATAGTTCTCCGAGTGTCACATATTTCCGGCAGGCAACGTATCCTCAGACCGAGTGTACACCTCCCAATGAAAACCGCACAGTGTTCGCGACCCAACCGCCGTCAGCTGTCCGCCGCCCTGGCCGACCAGCGGTCGAGGCACCTCCTCAGCTGTCTCCAGGACAGCCCGGCGACCGTCCGGGACCTGGCCGTCGCCCTCGCGGCGACGGAGCTCGGCTGTGCACGTTCGGCCCTGACATCGGCCGACCGACGGCAGTACCGCCGGCAACTTGACCAGCACTACCTGCCGCGGCTGACCGACACCGGGCTCCTCGAGCGGTCCCCCGACGGCTTCGTCCGATACGTCCCCGAAACGCTGGCGCGCTTCGACGTCCGGTTCCCGTCGCTGGCGGAGCCGACTGACCCCTCGTGGCCCGCCGCCGCGGCGGTGCTCAGGCGGCCATACCGGTACTCACTCGTCGCCGCCCTCGCTGAGGAGGAGTCGCTCTCCCTGTCGCGGCTCGCCGACCGACTGGCGGACACCGACGGGTTCACCGCGACGCCGCGCGAACTCGCTATCGCCTGCCACCACGTCGACCTCCCGAAACTGGCGTCGGTCGACCTGCTCACCTACGACGCCGACACCCGAACCGTCACGAGCGGGCCCGCCATCGAGGCGGTGCTGTAGGCACGAGACGAAACCCTCAGGACGACCCGGACGTACCCTGAACTAATGGAGTGTGACAAGTGCGGGTCCGACGCGGTGTTGCACGCGGCCTACTCCGGCCTCTATCTCTGTGAGGACCACCTCTGTCGGGCCGTCGAGAAACGCCTGCGCCGCCGGGTGCGCGAGGACGGCCTCGTTCCCGACGACGCGACGCCCGAGGACCCGGAGACCTGGGTCATCGGTCTCTCCGGGGGCAAGGACAGCGTCGTCCTCACACACATCTTGTACGACATCTTCGAACGCGACCCCAGAATCGAACTCGTCGCCCTCTCCATTCACGAGGGTATCGAGGGGTACCGCGACAAGAGCCTCGACGCCTGCGAGGAACTCACCGAGGAGCTGGGCATCCGCCACGAGGTCGTCTCCTACGAGTCCGAATTCGGCGTCCAGATGGACGACGTCGTCGAGGACGACCCCGAGGGGATGGCCGCCTGTGCGTACTGCGGGGTCTTCCGCCGCGATATCCTCTCGCGCTACGCCGAGAAACTGGGCGCGGACAAACTGCTGACGGGCCACAACTTAGACGACGAGGCCGAGACGGCGCTGATGAACTTCCTGGAGGGCGACGTCGACCAGATCGCCAAGCACTTCGACGCCTCGCTGGGCCCGTTCGAGGGCGGCGACGCGCCCACGGAGCAGACACGCGAGCCACAGGACCACCACGTCCCCAGGGCCAAGCCCCTGCGTGACGTGCCCGAGAAGGAAATCGCGCTCTACGCTCGCTTTCGCGACCTCCCGGCTCACATCACCGAGTGTCCCCACGCCTCCGAGGCCTACCGCGGCGAGATTCAGGAGCTGATGCTCGGGCTGGAGGAGAACCATCCCGGGACCCGCCACTCGATCATGGCGGGCTACGAGAAACTCGCCGCGCTGGCGGCCGACGCCTTCGGCGGCGAGAGTAGCGATAGGGACTTCGGCGAGTGTGACAACTGCGGTGCGCCCACCGCTCGCGACATCTGTCGGAAGTGCAACCTGCTCGAGGCGCTGGAAGCAGTCTGACTAGTTGCTTTTCTGTTAGCTGTAGACCGTACAGAGAGCCAGAAAGTCCCACTGCTCTCAGCTTTGGCTCGCGGGCCGTGCGAGGCGGTTCCACCGCCTCGACTTCGCGGCGCGTAGCGCCGCGCAAGGCCCGCTCGCCAAGACGAGGGACCTTCGGTCCCTCGCGACCCGCGGCTCGCTGTCGCCCGAAAGGCGCGTAGCGCCTTTCGTGAGTGAGCGAATCGGAGATTCGCGATCTGTGCAAGACCTTCGGTCTTGCAGCATCACGAGAGAGTCGTCCGAAAATCGAAGATTTTCGCCATCACGAGAGAGCTTTGCTCTCTCGGACGACTTCGCTCTCTCGAACGACGCCCTTCGCTCACTGCGTTCGCTCCAGTGCTTACTTCGCCGGGGTTCGCTGAGAGCAGTGCCCCTCTCAGTCCCGCCCAAGCTGGCTGGTCAAACAGCTACGGGTGGGACTGAGCGGAGCCGAAGGCTCCGCGAGGGTCGGGAGACGCGAAGCGTCTCCAGGGACTTTCTGGCTGTTAACAATGGTTTCGACGCAGTAGCTGTCGGCTATCCGGCTTCCGCTTCTAGCTCAGCACGCACAAAAAGAGGGGTCCTGTCCCTCGGAGAACGAGGTCGACCGCTACTCGCTCGTCCGGATGACGTCGAGGCCGTTGTTCTTCTCTTTCGTGCTGCGGCCGCCGTCCGTCTCGCCGTAGCCGGCACTGCTGCCGCCGGCGCCGCCGGCGCTCTCGAAGTTCTCGGAGGCGTCGAAGGAGGTGCCGTCGTCGACCTCCTGAATCGCCTCGCGGGACTTGTTGGCCTGCTTTTGGGTGGACGGCCCCAGGACCTGTGCGGACTGGACGCCGGTCATGATGGCCATGACTCGGACCTTGCCCTTGTACTCCTCCTGGATGCGGGCGCCCCAGATGACGTTGGCGTTGGCCTCCAGTCGCTCGGTGATGTTCTGAGCGATGCCCTCGGCCTCCTTCAGCGTGAGGTCCGGGCCGCCGGTGATGTGGACGAGCCCGCCGCTCGCGCCGCGGTAGTCCACGTCCAGCAGGGGGTGGTTCATCGCGTCCTTGACCACTTCTTCGGTCTTGTTCTTGTCCTGGGTCTCACCCACCAGCATCACCGCGACGCCGCCCTGGTTCATGATCGAGGTCATGTCGGCGTAGTCGAGGTTGATGAGGCTGGGCTGGGTGATGGTCTCCGAGATGCCCTTGACGGTCTCGGCGATGATCTGGTCCATCACCGAGAACGCCTTGCCGATGGGCAGGTTCGGGACGTAATCGAGCAGGCGGTTGTTGTCCAGCACGATGATGGAGTCGGCTTCGTTGCGAAGCTTCTCCAGGCCTTCCTCGGCTTTCACCGTGCGGGCGCGCTCGACGTTGAACGGCGTCGACACCATGCCGACCACGATGGCGCCCTGCTCTTTGGCGATCTTCGAGACGACCGGCGCCGCGCCGGTCCCGGTCCCGCCACCCATACCGGCGGTGACGAAGACCAGGTCCGCATCGCCCAGGACCTCCTTGATGGTCCCCTGTGCCATCTCGGTCGCGCGCTCGCCCATCGAGGGGTCGCCACCCGCGCCGAGACCGTTGGTGAGGGACTTGCCGACCAGTATCTTCGTGTCGGCCTCGATCATCTTGAGGTGCTGTTTGTCCGTGTTGATGGCCACGGTGTCGGCGCCCTCGACGCCGATGTTGTAGAGCCGGTTGACCGTGTTGTTGCCGGCGCCACCGCAGCCGACGATGACGATGCGGGGGTCACCGAACCCGTCGACGTCCTCGTCGGACAGCTTCTGCTGTTCCTGCTCGTCGCGTTCGAGGGCTTCGTTGACGATGTCCTGCATCGTTACACCCTCGCCCACGTTCGTTTGTCTTTCTCGGAGGCACGTTCCGAGCCCTCTTGCTCGGACAGCATCTCCCGGACGGCCGACCGGATAGCCTCACTCCGGTTGGGGTATTCCCCCGTATCGACCATCTGTTCGACCTCTTCTATCTGCTGCTTCGGAATCCGTAGTGTCACACGCTCCATGGTTGTTTCCCTTTGGGTAAGACGATCCAAACGAGCCGTGTTTACGGCCCGCCTGACTGTTTTACACAGCGAAATCGACCGACGGCGGCGGGTACGCCACCGCGACCCCGGCTGTGTAAGACGACCGTCTTACGCACGATGTACCACAGACTATGGGATAATAAAAGTATCGCTGAGTGTATGACAATTGTGCGTTTACGGCGGTAAGGGGCTCTTACTCCCTGTTTGCGCCACTTCTGGTCTGTTCGAGCACGTCCGCAGCGGGGGTTCGTCGCCCGCAACCGGGGCAGAATCCCCAGTCCGACCGGAGCTCGTCACCGCAGTCACAGAACACGCGTCGGGAGGCTTTCTCCCCGCAGTTCGGGCAGTAAACGTGCGAGGACGCCAGGTTCTCGCCACACTGGGCACAGGCGGACTGCCCGCTGGCCTCCGCGTCTTCACGGCTCTCGGGTGCTGTCTTACGGCCCTCGCGGTCGTGTGATACACCCGTCGTCGCAGTGTCGGTCTCTGTGTCTGACGCGCGTCTGCTGCCGGCCCGTTCCTCTGTTACAGCCCCGCTATCGGCGTCGAGCGTGATGTTTACATTCACGTCCTGTGGCTGGCGCGGCGTCGTCGGTGTCTCCAGTCGGTCGGCGACGAGCGCGTCGACGCGGTCGGCGATGAGCGCGTCGATGCTCTCCGTGTCGGTGACTGCCTCGTCCGCGTCCGACGCGCTCTCCGATGACCCCTCGCCATCGAGATACGCACGGAGTGCCTCGCGCATGACCTGACTCTTCGAGGCGTCGAACTCCTCGAGGCGGTCGACGAGGTCGTCGTCAGCGCGGAACGTTATCTTGCTCATCCGACTCGTCATACAGGTTGTCTCCCGGGTATTTCAATCTTCCCGCTGTGTCTGACGCTCGTCGTCGTCGCGTCAGCGCGGGTCGTAGCCGGCACTCCAGGAGAGGTCACAGAAGGGGCACTCGATACGGTAGTTATCCGAACCGAGCAGTTTCGACTCGACCGTGACCGAGAACTCGCCCGCCTCGCGAGCGCATTCGACGTGGAACCCTTCCCCACAGTGGTCACAGGTTACCGACTGGAGTTCGTTGGTGAGCGGGTCACCACAGTAGTCACAGTCTCCAAGCACACCCCTCCCTACGCTTACCTCTGATTTACATATTGTGTGCGAATGCGCATATGTTACGGGACCCCGCACGCTTCGCGAATAACAATCCTTAAGTCTCGACCACGGGCTACTTTCGACTGCAGACCGCCCTTAGCTCAGACTGGTAGAGCAGTCGACTGTAGATCGACTTGTCCCCCGTTCAAATCGGGGAGGGCGGACTCGTTTTGACGCCGCCTGCGAACGTAGTGAGCCAGCGGCGTCTATCGAGTCACCCACGACACGGTTTGAACACGAGAGCCGCAGCCCGCGAAGGGAGCGAAGCGACCGAGCAGGAACGTCTCTCACCTGTTCAAATCGGAGAGGGCGGACTCGTTTTGTTACTGATCGTCTTCTTTTGTTCAGCTCGGGGCAGTCAGTTCGAGACCTTGTTCAGGACGCCCCGGAGAAACGGTCGCGGGTCGTCCATCGCGAGGTAGTCGAAGTTCGGGTCGCCCAGACAGGACGCGACGATTTCCGTGGCACGCTTCGCGACCGACGGTTTCGCCACGAGCGGGGAGTCTTCCCGGATGATGCTCAGCAGGTGGCCCAGCTCGCCGTGTAGCAGATGCGTGCCCACACCGACGTCGTAGTCACAGCTGATGGCATCGCGTCGGTCGGTCGCCGCGAGCCAGTAATAGCCCGGAAAGTCGGCGCCGGCCCTGACCGCCGACGGGAGCGATTGCCACATTCGGGGGTTAATTTCCGTCAGGACGAACTCGCCTGTCTCCTCGTGGCGCATGTACTCGATACAGGCCAGCCCGTGCCAGTCGAGCTCGCCGAGCAGGTCGCGTGCGACCGCTTCCAGTTCAGGGATGGCCACGGATTTCCGGTAGACACCGCCGCCGCCGGTGTAGCTGTCGCCACGGACCTGTCGGTGCTGAAAGAGCGCCAGTGGGTCGCCGTGGGCGTACAGCGCGCCGACCAGATACTCCGCGTCTGACGGGATATACTCCTGAACGATTGGCTCGTGTCCCATCGCCTCCCGCAGTGCCCGCCGGTCGGGCTGCTCACCAGCGGCGAGATGGGTCAGCGATTTTTCGACCGCTATCTCCGAGGCGTCCATCCCCGGCAGGACACCCTCCGCAAGCACGTTGTATCGTGACTTGACGAGTTGCTGGGGCGTCCAGTCGTCGACGGCGTCGAGTCTCGTCGTCCGGGGGGCCGGGACGCCGGCAGTCGCCGCGACCTCGATGAGACGCTGTCTATCGATGACGGCCTGGAGCTGTTCGAACGTCGGGACGACGACGTTTGTCACCGACTCGAACTGCTCGCGGTACCGCGAGAGGACGTAGCTGTCTTCCGGTCGTATCGGAATCACCGTCTCGACTGTCGGTCGGCGGGCAACCGCGAGCAGGTCGTCGCGGTACGCCAGCAGGTCTTCGCGGGGGTCCGCGACGCGGACCGACGCCGAGCAGTAGCGTGACCTCGCCGCCGGGACCTTCGGTTTCTCCGATGCGATTATCGAACCGACACCGTGGCCGGATAGCGATCGGAGACAGACGTAGCTCTGTGCCTCGTGTCCCGTCGGAATGAGTGCCTCGGCCATGCCGTTCGGTCGTATGTTGGACTCGCCAAACACCGATATTAGTATGTGTCCCGTTCGCTGACACAGGCGACGTCCGGAACCGTCGATGAGTGATCGGCGTGCCGTACTTCCAGCCTAACTGGTGGGTGTCTGACATAGTAATCGTTCTGTCACAGACCCAGTCTTCCGGTCACCGGTCAGTGGCTCTCGCGCCGCCACTGGCGGGTCCTCCGGTCGACACAACCGGCCGACCGCCCGTATCGTACTCTTCGAACAAACCGCAAGACGGCGTCGGATAAAATAACGTGAACTATCAGCGCTCTTTTTGGTAGTATGGACCGATTACTCGATGTGGTCGTCGATGGGAGTCTTTGACAAAGCACGCAGCGTTTCCCACCTCGGGGAGCCCACGGGACGCCCGTACATCTGTCTAGCATGCGATGCGTCGTTCGACCTCCAGCACCACTCCTGTCCAGACTGTGGCGGGTACGATATCCGCCGCGCGAAATGGGTCGAGTAACCGTCGGCGTCCACACTGGCACGTCCGCTTCGCTATCGGGCCTTCGCCCATTTTTGTACACACCCACACACCGGGTGGCCAGCGCTGTCGGCAGTGCTGACGGGTGTGACGACCACGCAGTACCGGAATATATCGGTATACAAATGATTATTGCTGCGTGTTCGATGAGATTCCGAAGGGGAGACCTGTCGAATAAATGTAGGGTCTCATACCATCTCAGTCTGCCAATTAATATATCAAATCTAACTGTAAACGCCACCTCAAATATAAGAGTTCTAATAGAAATAGCTGATATTACTATCAGAATTAGTACTGGTGAAAGACGTCCGTATGACGGCGACGGCCACGGGCCGTGCTGACCACACAGTTCAAGTGCGATTGCAGTAACCACACGGACGTGGTAGTTTCGTTCGACCTGTTCGGGACCCTCGTCGCGACCGACCGGCCCGACCAGCCCTGGGACGCCGTCGCCGACAGCCTCGCCGAGCGCGGTGTCTCCGTGCCCGACGACTGGGAGGCCGCCTATCGGTCCGCCCATCGCGAGTACGACCGCGGCCGGGAGGCGCCCTCGACGAACACGTTCGACTCGCCCTGGCCAGCCGCGGCGTCGAGGTCACGGCGGCGACCGCTCGCGAGGCCGTCCTGGCTGCCTTCGACGGGCCAGTGTCCCGACGCGAGGGCGCTCGCGACGCGCTCGCTGCGGCGGCCGACAGCGGTCAGGTCGCCATTTGCTCGAACTGCAGCGTTCCCGGGCTGGTCGAACGAACGCTCGACCGCACCGACCTCGCCGGCGACGTGCTCGATGTCGTCGTGACCAGCGTAGACGTGGGCTGGCGCAAGCCCCACCCCCGCATCTTCGAGGCGACTGTCGACGCGCTCGATGTCCCGCTCCCCGCGCTGGTCCACGTCGGCGACGACGCTCGCACCGACGGCGGCGCGGAGCGGGCCGGCGCACGGTCGGTCCTGCTGGCCGACACGCCGCTTTCGACCGTCGCGACGCGGCTCCGGGAGGGTCGGCTGTGATGCCGGTCGTCGCGATGCTCGTCGCGGGTGGGCTTGAGGCGCTCGTCGGCGAACCGCCGACGCGGTACCACCCTGTCGCCTGGTTCGGTCGGCTGGTCGCGCCGCTGGACCGCGAGTGGCGACACCCGCTGGTCGTGGGTGGTGTCGGCGCGCTCGCGCTCCCGCTCGCGGCCGCTGTCCCGGTCGCGACGATTGTCGCTGTCGTCGGGACCCGGTCAGAACTGGCCGCGGTCGCCATCGCGGGGCTGGTCCTGTTCCTCTCGACGAGCCTCCGGCGGTTGCTCACCGCGGCCGGGTCGGTCATCGGCGACTCTGACACCGATATCGAGGCGGCTCGCGGCGGGCTACTCGCGCTCGCCGGACGGGACGCGAGCGCGCTCTCGCCGGGACAGCTCCGCAGCGCGGCCGTCGAAAGCGCCGCCGAGAACCTGGCCGACGGACTGGTCGCGCCGCTGTCGGCGTTCGTCCTCGCCGCGGTGGTCGCCGCGCTCGCTGGCGTGGCCCCGCTCCCGGTCGCCGCGGCGGCGGCGGTGTGGGTCAAGGCCGTCAACACGCTGGACTCGATGCTGGGCTATCGCACGAAGCGGGTCGGCACCCCCGCCGCCGTGCTCGACGACGCGGTGATGTGGCTCCCGGCCCGCCTGAGCGCGCTCGCACTCGCGGTCGCGTTCGCGGACCTGCGCTCGCTCGTGCGCACGCGACAGTGGCTCGACGGCGTCCCCTCGCCGAACTCCGGCTGGCCGATGGGCGTCGCCGCCGCCGGGCTGGACGTGCGCCTGGAGAAGCCGGGCGTGTACGTCCTCAACCCCGAGGCCAGCCTGCCGGACGTGGCGGCGTCGCGCCGCGGCGTCCGCGCGGTCGGGCTCGCCGGCGTCTGCAGCTACGCGCTCGCGGGGCTGGCACTTGCCGCGCTCGGGGGTGCCAGCGTGGTTCTGAGTGCACTGCGTGGCGCGCTGGGCTTTCTCTCCCGGCTCCCCGTCGGCCACGACGAGGGCGCGTGGGTGGCCTTCACCGCGACGCCGGCGGCGTTCCCGCTCGCGGGCTACGTCGTCGGCGGGCTGGTGGCACTCCCGTTCCTGGCCGTCGGCCGGCTTCCCGGCCCGGTCGTCGCCGCGGCGGCGCTCGCGGCCCTGGTCGCGGTCACCGGCGTCAACCATGCCGACGGCTTGGCCGACCTCGGCGACGCGGCGGCGGTCCACGGCACCCCAGAAGAGCGCCGCGAGGTGATGCGCGACACGACGGTCGGCGTCGGCGCGGTGCTCGCGCTGGGAACTGCCCTCGTCGGGCTCGCGCTCGGCCTGCTGGCGGTGACGACCCTGCCGGTCCGCGTCGCCGTCGCCGCCGTCGTCGCCAGCGAGGTCGGTGCGAAAGCCGCCATGGCGACGCTCGCCTGCCTGGGTACCCCGAGTCACGAGGGGTTCGGTGCGACGATGCTCGACGGCAACGGCCCGGTCGACTTGCTGGTCGCGCTCGCGGCTGCCGTGCCGATAGCCGCCGTCGCCCCGGCGGCCACCGCCGTCGCTCTCGCCGCCGCTCTTGTCGTGACACTGCTGGTCCGCCGGTGGGCAAAGCGTTCACTGGGTGGCGTCGGCGGTGACGTCTTCGGTGCCACGAACGAACTCGCCCGCGTCGTCGCGCTGCATAGCGCGGTCGCCGCCTGGCACCTCCTGGGGGGGTCCGCGTGGACGCTCTGGTGATGTGTGGCGGCCGCGGCACTCGGCTCGATACCCCCGTCGAGAAGCCCCTGTTTCGGGTCGGCGACGCGCCGATGGTCGGCCGCGTGTTCGGGGCGCTCTCCGAGAGCGCCGTCGACACTGCCTACGCGGTCACGTCGCCCGCGACGCCCGAGACACGGGCGCATCTCGACGTTCCCTGTATCGAGACGCCCGGCGACGGATACGTCGCGGACCTCGACGCGGCGCTTGCCGACGACCGCGTCTCGGCGCCCGTACTCACCGTCGCCGCCGACCTCCCGCTGCTCGACGGCGCGATTCTCGACCGCGTGCTCGACGCCCACGAGGGCGGGTCGCTGTCGGTACTCGTCCCCGCCGCCCGCAAGCGCGAGCTGGGTGTCAGCGACGACACCACCTTCGAGCGTGAGGGCCGCGAGGTCGCGCCGACCGGTGTCAACGTCGTCGGCGACGATGGTGACGATGCATGGATGACCGAGGACGCGCGGGTCGCGGTCAACGTGAACACGCTCGCCGACGCCCGGATTGCTGAGGCATTGCTGTAGCTGAATTATCTTGCAACGCTGCTGATTTCGAAGGCCAGAATGCCCCGCCCGTAGCTGGTTGGCCAGCCGGCGCGGGTGGGACTGAAAGGGGCGGCATGCTACACGACGGTGGACGACGTAAGGCGCGAGGCGCTACGCGCCTCGGCACGTGCGAACGGGCCTACGGCCCGTGAGCAGACACCGCAGCCGAAGGCGAGGAGCGTGGTTCGAGAGAGCTTTGCTCTCTCGTCATCACGAAAGACGGCGCAGCCATCTTTCGAACGACAGCGAGTCCCCCGAGTGTAGCATGCCGGGGCTTTCTGGCTGTTCGTATTCGATTTTCAGCTAGAGGCGTCGCACGAAAGTTTCTCCCCACTGCTCACCGTCGTCGTTCCCATGGACCCCGACAGCGTCGCGGCGCTGCGCGCCGCCGGCGAGAGCGAGTCACACATCGGGACCGACGGGCGTGTCCCACACGGGAGCAGCGACGACCCCGACGTGCTCGATTTCAGCGCGAACACGAACCCGCGGGTCCCACCGGGCACGCGCGAGGTGTTCGAAGCGGCGTTCGACACCGCACGCTCCTACCCCAACGACGGTTACCCCGATTTTCGCGCGGCGGCGGCCGAGTTCGTCGGCTGTGACCCGGCTCAGGTCGTTCCCACTGCGGGCGGGCTGGAAGCCATCCGACTGTCGATTCAGACCACCGTCCGTTCGGGCGAGTCGGTCCTCATCCCGGCCCCGAGCTTCGGCGAGTACGCCCGCGAGGTGCGCCTGCAGGGCGGCGAGCCCACCTTCGTCGGCCACGACGAGATTCTCGACGCGGACCCGGCCGACCACGCCATGGCCGTCGTCTGTACCCCCAACAACCCCACCGGGGAGTGCTACGACGCCGACGCGCTCCGGGCCTTCGCCGACCGCTGTCGCGAGGTCGGGACGACCCTGCTCGTCGACGAGGCCTTCCTGGGTTTCACCGACGAGCCCTCGCTCGCGGGTCGTGCGGGCGTCGTCGTCGCGCGCTCGCTCACCAAGCTGTTCGGGTTACCTGGGGTCCGCATGGGCTACGCCGTAGCCACTCACGACGCGCTCGACCGGCTCGCGACCGCCCGGCGGGCCTGGTCGATGAGCGCGGCAGCTGCGGCTCTCGGCACGCACTGCTACGGGGCCGACGCGTTCGTCGCCGAGACCCGCGAACGGGTCGCCCAGGAACGCGAGCGTATGCGCGACCGGCTCGCAACGCGGTTCGACGTGTTCCCGTCGGACGCCCCCTTCCTCTGCTTCGACACTGGCGACACCGGGGTCGAGGACCTGCTCGCGACCGCCCGCGAGGCGGGTATCGCGCTGCGGGACGCCCGCACCTTCCGGCGGCTCGACAGCCACGTCCGCGTGGCCGTCCGGCGCCCGGAGGAAAACGACCGGCTGCTGGAGGTACTGGATGTTTGAGACGACCCGCCGGGACGGCATCGCGCAGGTCCGCCACGAGGGGGCGCGCTGGCTCTCGACGGCGTGGGACGGGGGCTACTGCGAGTCGGACACTGTCTACAACGTCTCCGTCCCGATCGGGTTCGCCCGCACCGACCTCGACGCCTATCGCGAGGCGCGCCTCGCCGAGGCTGGCTTCCCGGTCGGGCCGACGCTGTTGACGGGGGTCGAGATGTGCCACGCCCGCGTCGCCACGAGCGGCCCGGTGACGGTGCTGGCGACGGCGGGGCTCTCGAACCCGGCGGTGTTGCCGGTTGACCGCGACGGTGCGACTGCTGACGGTAGCGATGTGCGCGATAGCGACGACAGCGAGCCCTGGCGTCCTGGCACGGTCAACCTCGTCGTGGGCGTCGCCCGCTCGCTCGCCGACGGCGCGCTGGCGACCCTGCTGGGGACCGCCGTCGAAGCGAAGGCGGCGACGCTGCTCGCGGTCGCCGAGATGCCGGGGACCACCTCGGACGCCGTGCTGGTCGGTACCGACCCGAGCGCCGCCCCGGCCGAGTTCGCGGGTAGCGCGACCGAGGTGGGGGCGGCAACGAGGGCTTGCGTGCGCGACGCTGTGCTGGCGAGTCTGGATGCCCGCTACGACGACGGGCCGCCCGCGCCGGCGACCGCAGAGCACGGCGTCGTCACCGACCGCCAGAGCGATGTTCGTGCCCCCTAACCACCCTCCTATGAGCGACAACACTGCCGGTCCGACGGCCGAACCCATCGAGCCCAGCGCGCCCGAGGAGTTCGGTCTGGTTCAGGTCTGGTGGGGCGACGGCAAAGGCAAGACGACGGCGGCTCTGGGGATGGCGACCCGCGCGGTCGGCCACGGCTACCGCGTCCACCTGCTCCAGTTCATGAAAGGCGGCACCGGGACCGTAGAAGACGTCCGCGGCGAGTACAACGCCATCGCGGCGCTGCCGGGTTTTTCCTACGAGAACGCGGGCCACTACGGCTGGCACGGCTTTCTGGACGGGAGTAGCGACGATGAACACGCGGCCCGCGCGAAGGGCGCACTCGAACGCGCTCACGAGATACTGGCCGCCAGCGGCAACGTGGACCTTTCCCAGCCGCTCGACGCCGACGGGCCGCCCGAGGACGGCGTAAACATGCTCGTCATCGACGAGATACTGTACGCTGCCAACCGGGACCTCATCGACCCCGCGGACGTGGTCGAGCTCGTCGAGGCGAAACCAGACGACGTCGAACTCGTCCTCACCGGCGGCCACGAACCGCCGGAGTACGTCTTCGACCACGCCGACCTCGTGACGGAAGTCGGCAAGGTGAAACATCCCCTCGACGCGGGACACCCGGCGCGGAAGGGGGCGGAGTTCTGACAGCTACGGCGTCCAGCCCCACACTGCCGACAGCGCGGTCTCGAGGTTCGACTCCACGGCCAGTATCTGCTTCGCGTTCGCCCGGGCGAGCGTCTGGGACACCGTCTGGACCGACACGTCCCGCTGGTCTGCTATCGCCTGCATGCGCTCCTCGCGCCGGTACGCCCGCACCAGCTCGGCCTGATGGGCCGTCCACGCTCGTTTCAACGTCTGGAGCAACTGTATCTGGTCTGCGAGCACCGTCCGAATCCACGGCTCGACGTTGGGGTCCGCGAACGCGACCGCCCGCCCGTCGCTGGCAAGCGTCGTCAGGAGCCTGTCGACCGTCTGGAACGCCGGGCCGTCCATCCGCGAGACCGCCTCGGTCGCCAGCCCTACGTCTATCCCCCCGTGGACGACCGCAAAGCGCATCTCGACCGGGAGGACCGTTTCAGTGATTTCCCGTAGTGCCCGATAGGACCGCTCGGGATTGGTGAGGGCGCCGCCTATCTCTTCGACCCCTCGCAACACCGAAAACGGCGCGACGAGCTGCTCACGCAGCGCCTCGTTCGCCCGCTCGATACCCGCTTCGAGCGACGCTCGCAACGCTTCTCTGTCGTTGACCGACCGCGGTTCCAGCACCTCGCCGACGACGACGCACCGGCGCCCGTTCATATCTTCTGTATAAATCCATTACGATTTATAATCAGTGGTTAAACCTATAACGGTTTAACAGCTAACTCGCTCGAATTGAGCCGTCAGAACGTCGATAGCGACGGCTCGTGGCTGTCTGCCGGTCAGCTGTCTGTGAGTAGCTCGTCGAGAATCGCCTCGGCGGCCGCCACGTGACCGTCGGCGGTTTCGTCGCCCGTCTCCTCGACGTTCTCCAGTAGATGCTCGACGTTCCCCAGTCGCTCCCGTCGGACCGACGCGTCCATCTCGCCGTGGGCGATATCGTCGGCGATGGCCTCGGCCTCGCCGAGCCATCGACTCGCGGTGCGTTCGACCGGGCGCTCGGCGGTCGCCGCCAGGTGGTCGTGCAGGTCCCGCAGACGCTCGTCGTTCATACGCCAGCCAGACGGCCCGTCGAGAAAAGTCCCCCTGTCGAATCACTCATGTCGCCGGCGCCCTCAGCCCCGATAGATGGCCGAGACGATACTGGTGGCCGGCACGGCCTCACACGTTGGCAAGAGCACGGTAGCGGCGGGGCTGTGCCGACTGCTCGCCGACCGCGGCGTCTCGGTCGCGCCGTTTAAGGCCCAGAACATGAGCAACAACGCCCGCGCGACTCCCGGCGGCGAAATCGGCGTCTCGCAGTACGTCCAGGCCCGCGCGGCGAGGGTCTCGCCGTCGACCGACCACAACCCCGTCCTGCTCAAGCCACGCGGCGACGGCGAGTCCCAGCTGGTCGTCGACGGCGAGGCCGTGGGTAACTACGCGGCCGGGAGCTACTACGAGGAACACTGGGCGGACGCGCTGGGGGCCGCCGAAGCCGCCCACGGCAGACTCGCGGCCGACCACGATGTCGTCGTCGCCGAGGGCGCGGGCTCCATCGCCGAGATCAACCTCCACCACCGCGACCTCGCGAACGTCGAGACGGCCCGCTTTGCCGACGCCGACGTCCTGCTCGTGGCGGACATCGAGCGCGGCGGCGTCTTCGCGTCGCTCGTGGGGACTATCGAACTCGTCCCCGAGGACGTCCGCGAGCGAATCGTCGGCGTCGTCATCACGAAGTTCCGGGGCGACGAGTCGCTGCTTGCTCCCGGGCTGGAGGCGTTCGAGGAGCGCACCGGAGTTCCGGTGCTGGGCGTCCTCCCGTACGACGACCCCGGCCTCCCCGAGGAGGACAGCGTCGCGTTGCCGCCGGTCGGCCAGCGGGCTGTTCGGGGTGATGACGACGGTGTGTCCGACGAGCACAGTGTCACCGTCGCGGTCCCGCGGCTCCCGCGTATCTCGAATTTCACCGACCTCCAGCCGCTGGCTGCCGAACCCGGCGTCCGTGTCGCCTACGTCCCGCTGTCTGCCTCCCTGGCCGGCGCCGACGCCGTGGTGCTCCCGGGGAGCAAGAACACCGTCGACGACCTGCTGGCGCTGCGCGAGGCCGGCTTCGACGACCGACTTCGGGCGTTCGATGGGCCGGTCGTCGGACTCTGTGGCGGCTATCAGATGCTCGGCGAGGAGATAACGAACGCATCTCTCGAAGGTACTGGAACTGCAGCGCGTGTCGACGGGGTCGGCTTGCTCCCGGTTCGAACGCGGTTCTCGGCGGCGAAGACCGTCGAACACGTCGAGCGGCACGTCGACGGTGTCGGGCCGCTTTCGGGTGCTAGCGGCACCGTCTCGGGATACGAGATACACATGGGCGAGTCGGAACCGACCGGGGACGTTGCGAGGCCCTTCGACGGCGCCGGCGCGGCGACCGAGGATGCCTTCGGGACCTACCTCCACGACCTCTTCAACAACCGGACGGTAGTTGATGCCTTCGTGAAAAATATATTCGAGGCGGTCGGTGTCGAGCGTCTACTGACCGACGAGGGTGAACGGGACGACCCCTACGACCGCGCTGGCACACTGGTCGGTGACCACGTCGACCCGGGACCCATGCCTGTCGACTGGTAGCTTTATTTTACGACACCTGCCCGGAACTTTATATGCTATCGGTTGTCCACTACCGATAATGGTCGAAGTGTTCGCCGTCGCCAGCGGGAAAGGTGGAACGGGCAAGACCACTAGTACAGTCGCCCTGGGGATGGCACTCGCCGAGCGCTACGACGTCACCGTGGTCGACGCCGACACGGGGATGGCGAACCTGCTCTTCCACGCCGGCCTCTCCGAGGTGGAGACCACGCTGCACGACGTGCTCGCCGACTCGGCGGCGGTCGCGGACGCGACCTACGACCGGTTCGGAATGACGGTCGTCCCGTGTGGGACGAGTCTCGAGGGCTTTCGCGACGCCGACCCGTCGCGCTTGCGCGAGGTGGTAGCGACGCTGGCCGCTGACACCGACGTCATCCTGCTCGATTCGCCGCCGGCCCTGGACAGCCGGGCCGCCGTGCTCCCGGTCGTGATCGCCGACCGGGCTGTCGTGGTGCTCCAGCCGACCATCCCCGCTATCTCGGACGGCCTGAAAGTCCAGGAGTACGCCACCTCCTACGGCACCGACGTGGCGGGTATCCTCTTCAACAAGGTCCGTGAGGACGGTATCGAGTCGGTCGCCGAGAAGACCGAGCGCTACTTCGATGGGCCGACGCTCGAGGCTGTCCCCGAGAGCGAACGCGCGCGTGAGGCCCGCCGAGCGGGCCGGCCACTGCTGGCTCACGCCCCCGACTGCGAGGCTGCGGCGGCCTACCGCCGGGCGGCTGACTCCCTGTCGGTTCGGGACGGGCCCTCGGACGACGTCGCCGACCGGTTCCGCAGTGCGGTCATCCCGGAGCCACCATGAGGCTCCCCCAGGGCCGACTGCTGAAGTCCCGGGTGGTCTCGGACCCGCGCGAGCCGCTCGCGGAGATGCTGGACCGCAGGGTGACCGGGTACGCGGTGTTCGAGCCACAGGACTCACTGTTGCTCGATGCCGACGGTCGCGGCGTCGTCACGTTCACCGACGGCGTACCGGTGGTCGCCTATCACACCGGCAGCGACCGGGGCGGGCCGCCGGCACTGGCCGACCTCGCCGTCCCCGGGCCCTACCACGTCTCGATCTTCGAACTCGACGCGGCGGACCTCGCCCCCGTCCACGACGTCGAAGAGCTGTGTGTCCCGCCGGGGATGCCCGCCGAACGGCTCGCCGGTGACCCCGCGCTGGCCGACAGCACCCGTCGGGCCGCGCCCGCCGGACGGCCGACCGCCGCGGGGGCCGAGTCGGCTGACGACCACGGCGCGGTCGAGGCCTTCCTCGAAGACGAAGAGAAGATATCGGCCATCCGCGAGCAGGCTCGACAGGAAGCGAAGCAGCGCGCAGCCGAATGGGGATTGAACGACACGTAATTAACGCTGTGCTCTGTAGTAATCGCCACACCAATGGGGCGTTATCTCGCCGTCACGCTCGCCGTGCTTGCACTCGCGCTCGTCCCGGCGCTCTCGGCACCGGTCGCCGGCCACGCGCCGGACCGTGGCCAGCAGGCCGACGGCTCACAGACCATCATTGAGGTCGGTGACTCCGGGGACAGGCTGTGGCCATACACCAGCCGCTCGGAGACGTTCGCGGACCGGACGCTCGTCATCAACGCCATTATCATCGAGGACCCGGAGACGTCCAGAGACATCCTCGGCGAGAACGTCGAGGACGGCTGGGAACGGACGAAACCGACCAGGCAGCCACTGGGCGCACAGATAAACCTCGCCGAGAGCAACTCGGTGTCGAGCTGGCGACACGCCCACGGGTCGGTGCGGTACACCTACGTCGAAACCGGCTCCGGTGACGGGCAGTGGCTCGAACAGCGGTACCAGCTCCACGTCGGGACCTATCTGGGCTCGCGCCACCACGTCCGTGCCTTCGCCCCCTCCGAGGACGCCTCCTGGACCGCGCTGCAGGCCCACTCCGAGTACTGGGACTGGTTCCGACTGCGCCACACCGTCACCGACATCCGCGGGACCGCCGACATGCTGGAGACGGAGTTCCAGGACGGCGACGTCGAGTCGGTCGAACGGCGACACCAGCGAAACGCCAGAGGGCTCGACCGCGGTATCGTCGTCGTGGTGAGCATGCTCCTCCCGGCCCTCGTCGGCATCACCACCCGGAGGGACTGGGCGGGTATCGACGAGGCGCTCTCCAAACCCACAATCCGCGACCAGGCGCTGGTCGTCTTCGGGCTGGCGGCCGGGATTCCGCTGGGCGTTCGGGCCCTCGGTATCGGACTGGAGGACGCTGTCCCGCTCGTCACGCCGAAGCTGTTCGTCCTCGTGTTATACCCGATTCTCGCTATCGGGCTGCCGGTAGCGGTGGCCTGGTACGGGGCCGACCTGCCCAACTGGCTGGCCGCGCCGGCGGCGGGCCTCGGGCTCGCGGTCGGGTTCACGCTGGAGTTCGCCATGCTGGGACTGGTCCCGCCGGACACGATACTCCAGCACCGACTGCTGATGACGGCCGCACTCGGGGCGCTGGCGGCGGGTGGCGGCGACCGTCGCTCGCTGTTTACGCTCGCTGGCAGCGCTGTGTGGATATGGGGGCTCGTGGCCCCGCTGTTCGGATTTATATGACTGCCCGTCCGCAAACACAGGGCTGTTATATCATGAGGTGAACACCTACAGTAATGGCGTCCCGTTCCGGTGGTGATGTGGGGGTCACCCGTCGGTCCGCACTGGCTGGTCTCACTGGGGGACTGGCTGCGACGAGCGGCTGTCTCGGCAAGATCCGCGCGCTCGTCGGTCGGAACCAGCCGACGACTGTCTCGCTTTCTATCAAAACACGTCCCGTTGATCAGGACCCGTACGCGATTGCCATCGCCCGCCAGCTGTCGGAGTGGTTCGAAGCCGCCGGTATCCGGACGAGTATCCAGCCGATCACCGCCGAGGAGCTCTACCGACAGGCCCTCATCAACCACGAATTCGACGTGTTCGTCGGGCAGTTCCCGGGCCCGTTCGCGGACCCGGACGCGTTCTACCCGCTGTTGCACTCGACGTATTCGGTCGAGTCGGGGATGCAGAACCCGTTTGGCTACACGAACCTCCTGCTGGACGACCTGCTGGAGCGACAGCGCCGGGAGACCGGTCGTCAGCGGACCGAGACGGTCACGCGTATCCAGCGACAGCTCGTGCAGGTGTGTCCCTTCCTGGTGCTTGGCTTTCCCAACGTCATCCGGGCCGCGCGCACCGACCGCTTCACCGGGTGGAACGGGGTGTTCGACCCGTCGCCGGTGAACCTGCTGGGACTGAACCGCAACGACGAGTCGGCGACACGGCTCCGTGCGACTACGCCCGACGACCGGCCGACTGCGAACCTCAATCCGCTCATGGCGAGCCACCGCGGGCCGTCGGATATCACCGACCTGCTGTACGACACACTCGCGTACCGCTACCGGGACACGCTCTACCCGTGGGCGGCCACGAACTGGGAGTGGACCGACAAGGAGCCGCTCGAACTCGAGGTGACGCTTCGCGAGGGACTGAGGTGGCACGACGGCCGGCGTCTGACCGCGTCGGACGTGGCTTTCACCTACCGGCTGTTGCAGGACACCTCTCTGGGGTCGCTCTCCGAGTCGGTCCCGACGTTCCGCTTTCGCGGCCGGTCCTCGCTCGTCGAGAGCGCCGAGGCCGTCGACGACACGACAGTACGGTTGCAGTTCGATGACTGTAGCCGACAGACCGCCCGCCGGGTGTTCACTGTGCCGCTGTTGCCAGAGCACGTCTGGGAAGACCGAACGGACAAGGCCACGGTCAGCGGCGTCGACGTCGGCGTCACGACGACTGACGCTCTGGTGACCTCGAACATCGAGCCGGTCGGGAGCGGACCCCTAGAGTTCAGGTCGGTGACAGAGAGCCAGACGCTGGTGCTCGAGCGGTTCGACGACCACTTCCTTTCGACCTCGGAGGAGACCGGACTGCCGAGCGCGCTGTCCGGCGGGCCGCCCTTCGAGGAGTTCGAACTCCAGTTCGTCGGCTCCGACGCCTCCGCAGTGAATCTCGTCGCGAACGACGAGGCCGACGTGACCGCACTCGGCGTGGGTCCCGACCTCACCTCGACTATCGGGCGCGCAGACGACGTCTCGCTCAATCTCGAGCGCAGCGGGGCGTTCTACTTCGTCGGGTTCAACACGCGCCGCTCGCCGCTGACGAATCCGCGTTTCCGGAGCACGCTCGCCCGACTGGTCGACCGAGGCGCGCTGTCTGAGTCGGTGTTCGACGGCTACGTCGACCCCGCAGTGAGTCCGCTTTCGGGCACCGCGTGGCTCCCTTCGGACCTCGCCTGGGAGCCGACGAACCCGGTCACGGACTTCCTCGGGACCGGCGGGACCGTCGACTCGGAGCGCGCTCGCAAGGCGTTCCGGGCGGTCGGCTACCGATACAATGAACAGCAGCGATTGCTTCGGTCATAGCGATGGGGATAGTCGCCGTCTTTCTGGAAGTCGTCGCGGTCCTCGCGCTCATGCTGACCGTGTCGCTCTCCGTCGTCGTCGGCCCGGAGCGGCTCCGGGCGTCACTGACCGAACTCCCGGAGCGGCTCCGGATGGCAGCCAGACCGATAGGGCTGCTCGTGGTCGTGCTGGCGATAAACAGCCGCGTGCGCACCACCGGCGTCGACCTCTCCTGGCTCATCGGGTTCAACATCACGCGGCTGCTGTTCTCCATCGAGGGGACTGTCGTCGCGACCCTCCAGTCTGCAGTCCCGGGCTGGCTCACCCTGTATTTCGGCTACGTGTACGTCTACGGCTACGCCTTCTTGCTCGTGTTCCCGTTACTGGCCGGGCTGGTCGCCGCCGAGCGACGCTACCTGCGCCACACCGCATTTGCCTACATCATCAACTACACCATCGGGATGTGCTGTTACCTCCTCTTTGTCTCCTATGGGCCGCGAAACTACGGTATCGTCGAGCCGCTCCTGTTCGATACGCTCCCGAGATTCCAGCTGCTGACCAGCGAGGTCAACGCCAACACGAACGTCTTCCCGTCCCTGCACACGTCGCTGTCGATGACCGTCGCCTTGCTTGCGATACGGGACCACGAGACGTTCCCGAAGTGGACGCCGGTCGCCGTCTTCCTCGCGGTGAGTATCGTCCTCTCGACGATGATTCTTGGCATCCACTGGGCGACCGACGTCGTCGCGGGGACGGTGCTCGCACTCTTCAGCGTGTGGGTGGTCTCTTCTCCCCGCGTGGCGTCGCTGTACGGTCGCTGTACGTCGCTGTACGGTCGCTGTACGTCGCTGTACGGTCGCTGGCGTGGAGGGTAGTTGTCTGAGTACGGGCTTCCGAAGAATAGCGACCAACCGAGACGAGACTAGGCGCCGAGCCGTCGGAAGACGACCACGCCGTCGTTCTCGAACGCTCGCTCGTAGCGCGGGTGCTCGCCGAACGACGCCGCAAGCGTCCCGTTGGCCCGCTCGTAGTCGCCCCGGACCGTGTAGGCTCCTTGCGGCAGGTAGACGTAGTCGGGGTCGGCGTCGACGGTCGCCATCGCGGCCTCGGCACAGCTCCGGTTCGCACACTCAGAGCCGTTGACGAAGGCGTCGAGGTGTGCCCCGTAGGTGTCCGGCCCGCGCCACTCGGCCCCCCACGGCGAGACGAGGATGGTCCGGTCGGCGTAGACCGGGAACCACTCGGCGGCGTCGCCGAAGACGACGAAGGTCGCGTCCGGCTCGGTCTCGTCGGCGGCCCACGCCATCGCCGCGGTGTCGTCGTCGTCGACGAACTCCGGGGTCGTCCCGTCCGCGCCGGCGAACTCGTAGCCGACCCCGCCCAGACCGACCAGCGAGAGCACGACCAGCGCGGCGACGACTGTTTCGGGTCGGACGACCTCGCTCACGTGTCCCAGGGCTGTCTCCCGGTCGGCCTCGCGACCCCCGTCAGGCCGGTCGGGTGTCTCGGGGGTGGGACGGCCGCGGGCCCGGTCGACGAGCGCGACGACCCTGTCCGTGACTCCCCGCTCGCCGAGTTCGACGACGGCGGCGACCATCGCGATGGCCCCGACCGCGTAGGCGAAGCGGGGCTGGGCAAAGAGGAGCCAGACGGCGGCCGTCCAGCGCCAAGCACCCGGTGGCGCGTCCCCAGCAGGCCGACGGCGGCGACCATCGGCACGACGGCGCCGGTCGGCCCCCACTCGCGGAGCCGGTAGACGACGCCGAACAGACCGCCGTGCGTGCCCGGCGCCGGAAAAGACCGCGACGCCGTGGTGGCTCACGACAGTCGCCAGCCACGGCAGGGCGAGCGCCAGCGCGCCGAAGCCGACGACCGCGCCCCGAACGAATCCGGTCGGCGAGCGGTCGTAACCGACCCAGAAGAGGAGATAGGTGGCCACGGTGAAGATGGTGTAGGTCGGGTGGGTGTGGGCGACCAGCGTGACCGCGGCTAGCCCTGGCAGCACCCACTCTCGGGCCCCGTCCCGGAAGATGCGAAGCGCGGCGTAGCTCCCCCAGAGCGCGAAGACGAACGCCGGCGCGCGGACGAGGCCGCCGGCGCTGATATGCCACTCCAGGACCTGCGGGTTCAGGACGAGCAGCAGTGCCGCGGCGGTCCCGGCCCGGCGGTCGCCTACCACGTCGCGGCCGAGCAGATACGTCGGCACGAGCGCCGCGACGGTGAAAAGCGGCGGGAGATACAGCGACGTCCCAAAGGCCCCGGCGCCGGCGTCCCGCAACACGGCGAGGACGTAGAACATGAGCGGGGGATACGCGAAGGGGACGCCCTCGGGGCCGTAGTGGGGCACTGTCGCGGGGAGCGCGTAGCCGTTCGCCCGGATGGCGTCGGCCGTCTCCACGTACAGCCCGGCCCCGTAGGCCGGGTAGTCGTTCGTCCCGAGGTAGATGGCCACGACGGCCAGCCCGACCAACAGCGGCCAGCCGAGCCACCGGGCGTCGTCGCCGGAGAGCGGCGACGCTGGCAGCCGCCCGCGGACGTCCGCTCGAACCCCGCCGTCTACGTGCGAGCTGGTCATCTGTTACGTATCTGCACCGGCCACCGCAAATGTACTTCGAAGGAGCGCCGGCGCCACTCGAGGACCGCCCAGAGCGCGAGCACGACGAGGAGTCCGACCGCGGCCAGGGACTCGACCGGGCCGACCCACCCCGGCAGCAGGTAGGCGACGCCGTTGACGACCGGCTTCGGCAGGAGCGTCGCCGCGTCGCTCACCGCCGAGCGGTTCTCCGCCGACGGCGTCCTGTCGGGGAGCCCGAGTGCCGCCGCACTCTGCCCGCCCGCGCTCTCGTCGCCGGTGCCCAGCCGTTCGGACTCGTAGGGGAAGCCGATCGTACTCGACCAGACGACGCTGCTGTTCTCGTCTATCTCCAGCACGCGATCGCCGTTGGAGTCGGTTATCAGGGTGTGGCCGTTCGGCAGCCGGTCGGCGTCGCGAACCCACGTCAGGCGCTGGTCGCGCCACTCCCAGGACTGCTCCCAGGAGCCGTTCGCTCGCTGGTACTCGACGACGCGGCCGTTCTCCGAGTCGGCGACGAGGACGGCCGGGCCGCCCCGCGCTTCGGGGATGAAATCGGGGTTGTGCTGCTCGTACAGCGTCTCGTGGTCGCCGTCGCTGCCCAGCGTCCAGTTCTCACGCAGCCCGCTCTCCATATCGACGAAGACGACCTGGTCGTGGTTGCGGACGCTCACCATCACCGTCTCCCGACCCTCGAGTTCGACGTACTCGACGTCGTTGATGTGGGTCCAGTCCTCGGGATAGGGGCCGCCGCTGCTCGTGTTGAAGTCCGTCTGGGCGTCCCAGGACCACGTTATCTGCTCGGAGGTGGTGTTGACGACGAACGCGCGGTCCTGGGCGATGTCGGCCACCAGCAGCCGGTCCTCGCCGATGCGGTCGGCGTCGTGCCACCGCGTCGAGTGTTTCCCGGGCGTGATTCGCGAGTAGATGTGAGTCACGTTGCCGGTGGTCAGGTTCACCCGCTCGATACCGTTGCGCGTACAGACGCTCTCGGAGTTGCAGTCCTCGGGCTCGAGGTGGTCGGCGTAGACGTACTCGACGGTGGCGTTCGTCCCCTCGATGGGGTCGACGTCCCAGTAGCGCGTGTGGCTCTCGTTGCGGTAGTAGAGGCTTCCGTTGGGGGCGAACGCGACCAGCTCCGCGCGCTTTCGCGGGCCGTCACCGTCGTCGGTGACAAACGCCGTCGAGTCGGTCGAGACGACGGTGACGTTGTCCCGGGGTGGGACGACCTGCTCTCCGGTCCCGTTGCTGATGTCCGCGCCAGCCGAGTCGCTCCGGGCCAGCGACGCGTCGCTCTCGGCGGTCGCGTAGCCGCCGACGATGACGGCCACACAGAGCAGAGCCGCCAGCGCGAAGGCGACCCTGAACCGATGCCCCGAGAGCACTGTCACGGGATTCATGGCCGTCGCTGTCCCGGCAGCGATGGGCGTTTCCGTCGTCCGGCCATCGTCAGTCGGTCCGGACCGGAATCCACCACACCCGCGAGCGTCCGCCCACTTTTTTGCTGGTGATGTCCGTCTCCGCTTCGAGGTCGTGGAGCTTGTTCAGCGCCGTCCGCCGCGAACAGCCCAGCCGGTCCGCGATTTCCTTTGCGGTCAGCGGCTCGGCGTAGTCGCCCCGGTCTTTGAACACCTCGATGACGTCCGATTCCGTGTACTGGACTTCGCGCCCGGGCGGTGACATATCCGGACCGACGGGAGCCGGGTACTTAGTTTTCGCCCGGTGTTACCCGGTAGCCTCCAGTTAAATATCCGAGGTAGGCACAGCAAGCGCGCGTTTTTCCCTCGCGGGCAATCGGGCTCGTCGCCGATGCGAGCTGCCTGATCCAACGCTGACAGCCCAGCAGCGACACCGTCATGCCATACTTCGGACTGGGTTGTCGGCGGCGTAGAACTGCCCGTGGAACCCGTAGGGGAGCCGGTGGGGCAGGGGTGCCCGCGCCCGCTCGTCCATCGTCGTCGCGTCAAGCACCAGCAGGACGGAGCCGTCGGTCTCGGTATCCAGCACGACCGAGAGGACGACGCCCTCGGCGTCGGCACCCTCTGGCGCGCGGACGAAGATTGGCTCGCCCGGGAACGTGCTGGACTCGTGCCAGGTCACCGCCTCGCCGTCGGGCACACTGACACGGGCCAGCCGGGTCGGGAGCGCCGACGGGCCGTCGCCCTCGGCGACGTAGCACCGGTCGTAGGACTCGCCGAGCCGCGACGGATAGTCGATGACGGGAAATTCCATGTGGCCCTCGCGAACCGTCTCGCCGGTCGCCCGGCCGCCGTCGAGTGGCAGCCGGTAGCGCTGGAGGTCGCCACGGGGGACCGAGGGATTCTCGCTCCGGAGGTTCGCGAGCGTGAGGTCGGTCACGGCCCGCTGGTCCCCGTAGCCGACGAGGTCGACGACCAGCTCGTCGCCGTCGGGGAAGGCGTTGGCGTGATGATAGACGAAGAGCGGGTCGACGCGGTTGCGGGCCGCAATCTCGCCCGTCTCGCGGTCGACGACGACGAACTCGCCCGGCCGGTCGAACCGCTCGAAGGCGTCGACGAAGGTCCTGCGAGTGATGGCCCCAAGCAACAGCGCGGTCGGGTCGAGCCCGAAGGGCATGGCCGGGAGCACGGCGTAGCGCTCGGTCAGCGCGAAGGAGTGGACGTAGGGGGCGTCGTCGAACGCGACTGTCGCCGTCGGAGTGACAGACTCGCCGTCCCGACGAAAGAGGGTGTAGGTCGTCTCCCGGCCGTAGGCGACGCCCAGGTTGACCAGACATTCCCGCCACGGGTCGTAGTGGGGATGCCCCAGCGTGAGGTCGGCGTCGAGGCCGGCCGTGAGGTCGATGCGCCCCGTCGTCTCGAGGGTCTCGGGGTCGAGCGTCAACGCGACCGGCGACTCCGTGATAGCGGCCAGCTCCCCGTCTATGCGAGCGATACCGATGACCGGGTTGTCGGGGAACACGCCGGTCAGGGCCTGTCGAATCCGTGTCCACACCGGCCGGTCCGGCGCGGTCCCGGGAAACTGCGTGCGGACCCGCCCCCGCTCGCGGGCGTACTCGTAGTCCCGGCTGCGGACGAACCGGTTCGTGTAGGTGACGCCGTCGTCGATAGCGAACCCGCGTACCAGCGCCAGCGGGTCGAACCAGTGCCCGAGCGTCCGGTCACCGACCTCGAACTGCCCCGGGCCGTTGCTCACGTAGCGGCCGGTCAGCCACGCCGGTAGGTCGCCCTCGACGGCGAGCCGTTCGTTCGTGACTTCCTCGCGCTGTGTCTCGAAGCCGTGGCGGTGCGGGACTGTCACACAGTATCTCGGCGGCCCCGAGGGAAGAACCTGTGGCCGAAGGTGTTACAGCTCCTGTAACATCCATCAGCGGATAAGTATAGGGAGCCAGCGTCTGAGCCTCCTACCGGGGAGCCTGCCCAGGTCCCGGCACCGACCGCTTCGGCCCTCCACAGCTGGCAGCGCACCGACGCGCTGCCCGTCCCCGTCTCAGCGGTCCCCCACCGTGTTCTCCGCGTCGTACAGCGTGGCCAGCGGGACCGAGCGCTCGCGGTGGCGTTCGAACACCTCGGTGGTCCAGTCGTACAGGTCACCCTCGCCGGCTTCGAGCATCGCCTTGAGGTTGTTGCCGTCGTCGTAGGCGACCACACAGCAGCGTTCGTCGTCGAAGGCCACCCCGAGGGAGATGGGTGTCTCGTGGACGTAGATGGTTATGCCGTCGTGGTCCGCGCCGAACTCCAGGTCCCCCTCGTACTGGTCTCTCGACTGTTCCAGCACCGCCGAGTCGATGACGAACTCGATGTCGATGTCCCCGCTCAGCAGCTCGGCGCCGATCTCGTTGAACGGCTGGGCGACCACCGGCGAGATGGCGTGAAACTTCCCCTCGACCGCCTGTAGCCACCCGGTGAACCGGCTGAGGACGGCCAGCGGGCTCCCGTCTTCGCTGACCGTGAGTCGCCCCGACTCCAGTGCGCCCACCGGAATGTCGTCGGCGACCGGCCCCAGATGCGCCGCCAGGGGGCCGCAACGGCGGGCTCGCGTGACTTCTTCGTGGAGTGCCTCGTAGTGCTCACAGACGCGCCGTCCGGTCACCGTCGCCCGGTAATCCCCGTCGTGCTTGACGACCCACTGTCGCTCGCGAAAGCCTGCGAGGATGCGTTGAATTGTCGTCCGCGTGGCGTCGATATCCGCACACAGCTCGTGGGGACGGGCCGGCTCCTCACAGAGCGCAACGAGGACCGCTCGACGGTGTGGCGACCCGGTGAGAAACTGGATGTCCCCGTACACCGCCTGGTCCTGTGGCATTGCTGTTGGCAGGCTTTCGAGAGCCAGGATTGTTAGTGGTACGGTTGTGTGGGCCGGTGACACAGGGGGACGTCGGTCCTGTGACCAGCGGCAGTGACCGACGGCGATAGCCCGGTAAGCACTTGCTACCGACGCCAGCAGACCCTTACTCAGGGACAACACGTCAATACTGATATCGCCCCGCGCAGGCCAGTCCGTGTGAGCCGTTTCGTCCCCGACTGGGTGAGCCGCCGCCGACTCAGGCTGGCGCTGCTCGCCGTGCTCGCGCTCTCGGTGCTCGTCGTCCTCCAGGGCGCGGCGACGGCCCCGCGGACCGGGACCGCTGCGGACGTGCCCGAGGCGCCCCCGAGCGACGGCATCACCGTCGCGACCGAGTCCGCCCGCTACGGCACCATCATGGCCTGGCACCCCAACGGCAGCCGGCTCTACTACGAGGACGAGCACACGAAGTACTTCGACGTCGACCCCGTCGCGGGGACGGCGGCGACCGTCGAGTACACGGCCACCGACACGATTCACACCGAGGGTCCCGACTGCCGGGCCCCGCCGTGTGCCCGTAACCTGGTCGAGCGGACGAACCTCACGACCGGCGAGACGACGGTGATACGGTCCCGATACGACGACACGGAGACGGCCGCGGAGTGGCACGACCACGTCCGAGTCAGCGAGAGCGAGATTCTCGTCGCGGATATGAACGCCGACGAGGTCCTGCTGGTGAACACGACGACGGGACTGACCGAGTGGCGCTGGGACGCCCAGAACGCGTTCCCGGTCACCGGCGGCGGCCCCTACCCCGGCGACTGGACCCATCTCAACGACGTCGAGTTGCTGGACGACGGCCGAATCATGGTCAGTCTTCGCAACCAGGACCAGGTCGTCTTTCTCGAGCGTGAGACCGGTATCCAGTCGAACTGGACGCTCGGGGCCGACGACCAGCACGATATCCTCCACGAGCAGCACAACCCCGATTTCATCCCCGAAGCGCGAGGTGGCCCAGCCGTGGTCGTGGCCGACTCGGAGAACGGCCGCGTCGTCGAGTACCAGCGAGCAAACGGGAGCTGGGAGCAGTCCTGGACCTGGACCGACGGGCAGCTCCAGTGGCCCCGGGACGCCGACCGACTGCCCAGCGGCAACACGCTCGTCACCGACACCCACGGAGACCGCGTACTAGAGGTCGCGCCCAACGGCAGCGTCGTCTGGTCGGTCCCCCTTGCCCATCCCTACGACGCCGAGCGGCTGGGGACCGGCGAGGGGAGTTCCGGCGGGGAGAGCGCCCGGCAGGCGAACCTCACTTCGCGGACTGGCGGCCAGCAGGCGAGCGATTCGAACGCCAAGAGCGACCGGGACGCCGTCGTCGCCGTCGCGAAGCTCCTCCGGCAGGTCGTCCCGCCGCGGTGGCTTAACGCGGCCTACTACGTCGCGCCGGTGTGGGTGGGCGTGACCGAAACCGTCGCGACAGTGCTGGGCCTGGCAGCTATCCTCACGTGGCTCCTGCTCGAACTCCGGTGGCGCTCGCTGCCGGTCGGCTTGCGACTGCCGGTGTACCGGGCGCGAGGCGACGCTCGCGACCCCGACGGGGCGGCCCGAGAGCAGGTTCGCGTCGAGGACGGCGGGACCGCTGACGAGGCGGGCTCGGAGTCCCGCGAGTGACGCGCCGGAGAAAGTATTTAACAGGCACTATTTCTTTCCGTCCGGCCACCCAGCTTCGACCCGGAGGAACTCACTGTGTCAACGTACGCCGACTGGAAGTCCCAGCAGGACCACGCCGCCGTCACTGTCGACGGCCACACCCTCGACGTCGCCTACTACGACGCGGGCGAGGGCGACCCCGTCGTCTTCGTCCACGGCATCCCGACCAACTCCTTTCTCTGGCGGGACGTCGTCGAGCCGATAGCCGCCCAGCGGCGAGTCATCGTGCCGGATATGCTCGGCTACGGCAACTCCTCGATGGCGGACACGTTCGACCGCTCGATTCGCATACAGGAGCAGATGGTCAGGGAGCTCGTCTCGGCACTCGACCTCGGCACCGTCTCGCTCGTCGGCCACGACCTCGGCGGGGGCGTCGCGTTGCGCTACGCCTCGAACACGCCCGAGCTGGTCGACCAGCTCGTCATCTCGAACGGGGTCGCCTACGACTCCTGGCCCATCGAGACGATTACACAGCTCGGGCTGCCCGAAACTGCCAGAGAGAACGACGTCGAAGATATCCAGCAACTGCTGGAGAAGATGTTCAGGAACACGCTCGTCGGCGACGACCCCGACGAGGCGTTCCTGGAGGGGATGAAAGCACCGTGGGCGTCCGACGAGGGCGTGACGTCGCTGGTCCGGGACGCCATCGCGACCAACACCAACCACACGACCGAGATCGACCCCGGGAGTATCACTGCGGAGACGCTGTTGCTGTGGGGCGCCGACGACGAGTTCCAGCCGATAGCGACCGCCCACCGCCTGGAGGACGACATCGAGGACACGACGCTTTCCGGTCTAGACGACGCTACCCACTGGGTGATGGAAGACCGCCCCGAGCGGTACCGCGAGGAGCTGGCCGACTTTCTCACCTGAGCGACCACCCCCATCGCGGGCCGGAAAACAGGCTTCGCTCGACGTTCCAGCGGGTCAGTGGCGCTCGAACCCGAGGGGCCGCTTGCAGCCGCCACAGAGGAACAGGTTACCCGTCTTATCGCTGTACGGGGAGATGGTCCCCTCCTCCGTTGCTATCTCCGTGAGTTCTTCGCCCTCCTCGAGGTCGTCCGTGGTCTCGATGTCTTTCCCACAGTCCGGGCAGGTCAGTGTGTCTGCCATGCCGGTCAGTATGTCAGCAAATGAGAAAGAAGTTGGCCTGTCGGGCACGGTGGTCACACATGGCCGGTGCGTGGCGGTCCGCAGTCGACGGGCTTGCAGTGGCAGGCACGGCGGATTACTCTGTGGCAGTCACACCTGTGCGCACAGTGGTACCGACGGCGTTCTCGCCGCCCGACCAGTGCCCGTGCCGTGACAACATCCGGAGAGCGTCGTGAACGCGCTCTCTCGGAACCGGCTCGGCTGGTGGGGCTACGTCGCCGCCCTCGCGGTTCTGGCCGCCCTCATCGGACACAGGTTCATCGACCTCCTCGCGCTCGGACTCTTCGGCTACTACGCGACCAGACCGATAGCCGACCGCGTCGGAAACGTGGTAGAGTCAGACCGACTCGCGGCCACGGTGACCGTCCTGACGGTCCTGGTGCCGGTGTTCCTCGTCGCAATCTACGCCGGCCTCCAGATACTCCGGCAGGTCAGAAGACGGTTCGACGACGGTGTCGTGTCGCTGCTTACCGCCCGTTTCGGTGACCTCGATGTGGTTCCCGGCTGGCTGTTTTCCAGTCTCGAGCGCTTCCTGGCGAATCCGCCCTCCCTCGCACAACTGACGCAGTTCCTCTCCGGCCCCCGTCTCGAACGGGCGCTCGGGCTGCTCGGCACCGCCTTCGATACGCTGTTGCTGCTGGCGCTCGCGACGACGCTCGCCTACGCACTCTTGCGGTACGACGATGTCCTCGCGAGGGTCTTCGCGGCCCTCGTCGGCGGCCGGGAGACGACCGCCTACACCTACACGCTGGCCGTCGACGACGACCTCGAGTCCATCTTCTACGGGAACCTCCTGTTCGTCCTCGCGATGTCCGTCGTCGCGACGGCCGCCTACGCGGGGACGAACGCCCTGGCCCCGCCGGGGCTCCACGTCCCGCTGGTCCTCCCGCTTGGCTTTCTGACCGGGCTCGCCAGCCTGCTTCCCATCGTCGTCGGGAAAGTGATCTACCTCCCGGTGGTCGCCTACCTCGGCCTCTCAGCGATGGGGACCGGCGGGCGGGGGCTGCCCTTTGTCGCCGCAGTGCTGGTCGCGTACTTCCTCCTCCTCGATATCCTCCCGCAGACGTTCCTCCAGCCGTACGTGACCGGCCACCATCTCGACCCCCTCATCCTGCTGTTCGCGTACATCCTGGGGCCGATATTTTTCGGCTGGTACGGCTTCTTCCTCATGCCCATCGTCTTCGTCCTGGGTATCGAGGCGGTCCGTATCGTCCTCCCGGAACTGCTTCACGGTGAGTCGATAGACCCCACAGCGGACGTCGCAGCACAGCTGGGCGCGCCGGCGGAGGACCTCCACGAGGAAACCACCGACGGCGAGGCGGAGGCCGCGAACGACGACGACGGGAGCGCCCCGCAGGACTGACCCGCTTGTCGGCCCCGGGGCCACACCGTCGGAATCTTATCGCCGTCACCTGAAGTCGGCGTATGCCCTTCCACGTCGAGACGACCGACCGCCTCGACATCGTCGACATCACCGACGAGGTCGAAGCCGCGATTCCCGACGATTTCGGGGACGGCCTCTGTACCGTCTTCGTCCAGCACACCACCGCCGGCGTCGTGGTCAACGAAGCTGAACAGCGGCTGCTCGGCGATATCGAGCGCTATCTGGGGGAGCTGGTGCCCGACGAGGATGGCTACGCCCACGACGCGCTCGACGGGAACGCCGACTCGCATCTGCGGGCGCTCTTGCTCGACGAGAGCGTCTCCGTACCGGTTCGGGACGGGACGCTCGCCGTCGGCACGTGGCAGTCGATACTCCTTCTCGACTGTGACGGCCCGCGGACGCGGTCGGTGACTGTTACCTGTACGTCGTAGGGAGGACGCCGTCGGGTCGGATACCAGTCGCCGGCGTGGTGCCGACGCCGTCCACTGCGCTTGCCCGGCCCGAATGACAACGCCCCTACACTTATCGGTTAGCAATCCGACATATGTGTCATGGAATCTTCAGGTGCGGCCAACGAACTCCCGGCGACGCTGCAGGCGGGCGACGTGGCCCTGGGGCTTCTCGACAGCACGTACAGTCCGACGGTCATGGAGTTCTGTGGCGAACTCGGGCTCGATTTCGTGTGGCTGGACCTCGAACACGGCGGGCCGGACCCGTGGCACGCCAACAGTCTCGAACACTTGTTGCTGGCGGCCGAACGGACGGGTATCGACCCGCTCGTCAGGCTCCCCGATACGGACCCGACACTCGTCCGAAAGGCCCTGGACCTGGGCGTCAGGAACCTGTTTCTCCCGCGCGTCGAGAGCGCCCAGGAGGTCCGCCGGGCGGTCCGCTCCGCACGATACCGCTACGACGGCGGGCCCGGCGACCGCGGTCTCGCGGCCCCGCGGGCCAGTCGCTGGGGACTCACAGAGGAGTACGTCGAGCGGGAGGACGAACAGACGCTCGTCGGCGTGACCATAGAGACCAGCGACTCGGTCGACGCGATCGACGAGATTCTCGACGTCCCGGAACTGGGCTTCGTCTTCATCGGGCCCTTCGACCTGTCGGTGTCACTCGGCCACCCGGGCGAACTCGACCACCCGGAGGTCGAGGAGGCCGTCGAGACGGTCCGTTCGGCCGCTGTCGACGCGGGCGTCCCCGTCGGTGGCCTGGGCTTCGGGATGGACGACGTCAACGAGAAGGCCGCCAACGGCTACCAGATTCTCCATCTGGGCAGCACGACCGGGGCGCTCCAGACGGCAATCGAGGACTGGCTCGACGGGTTCGAGGGCGAGCGGTCGTGACGTAGGTGTGGTGGTTGCCCTCCGTTCGGACAATACGGAGTCGATTAGCCTTTGGCGCGTTGCCCTGCTGGCGCTGATAGTCCACGTCCATGAGTCCGTCTCCTCAAAGCCCCGGCCGATGTTGCGCCTGTCTACCCGCAGGCTACAGCAGGTTCTCTCGGATGTATGCGTCGACGGCCTCAGTGTCGTCAAGGTCGGCGAGGGTGTCGAGTGCGGACTCGATGGCCCGGGTGTCCAGTCCCTCGTCGTGTCGTGCCGCCTCGCCGAGCGAGACCAGCAACCCGAGCTTGTTCGTCTCGATGCGATGTTCTCGCGTGCGACGCAGACATCGATGCCGTAATCGCCAGGTGAGAGGACGGTGAACGGGTCCAAGAGGTCCAACGGCTCGTCTCCGGCCTGATTCATGTCGGTGTCGGCCTCGTTGAACCACGCTCGTTCGAGGTACGGCGCGTCGGTCGGCGGTCGACGTGCCTCCCGACGGTACCCGGAACAGCCACAGCGTGAGACTCAGGCCCGTACGTGGTTCGACAGCATAATCTCGGTATAACAATGTGACCGAGCGGGGAATCTCGGCTATAATATGTCCGGCTATCGGGCTCCTTTCTCGGGTCCCCCGGAGGTTGGTCGCGGAAGTGTACGGGTCATTGCACCGCGGTGGCACCAGCGATGAGGGGCCCCTCGACTGACGACCGCTGGTGGAGTGGGGCATCACTGCAGTCGCTGGCAATTCCCGCAGACCTCGCTGCCACCGTCGTGACCGTGGGGATGGCGACGGGCGCCCTCCTTTCACCCGCGGCACAGTGGCCGGTGGTCCGTTTACTGGTCGGCCTCCCGCTACTCTTCTTTCTCCCCGGGTATGCGCTGGTGTCGGCACTTTTCCCCCACCGACTCGGGGACACAGCGGTCGAGTCTCTCAACACGGACGGCACGGGCAGGAGGCTGTTGTCGACGGACCGGCGGATCGGCTGGCGCGGGCGGCTCGTCTTGGCGTTCGGGTTGAGCGTCGCGCTCCAACCGCTTGTCGCCGTCGGGCTCTCGTTGCTCGCTACCGAGTACACGTTACTCAGTATCTCGATAG
Source organism: Haloarcula rara (assembly GCF_029338235.1). Lineage (GTDB taxonomy): Archaea > Halobacteriota > Halobacteria > Halobacteriales > Haloarculaceae > Haloarcula > Haloarcula rara. The sequence continues at coordinate 988,502 of NZ_CP119785.1, read as the reverse complement.
CCCTCGGTGGCGTCACCGTGCTGTTCGTCACCGTCGCCATCGTCCGCCGGCACAGTGTCCCCAGTCACCGCCGGTTCTGCGTTCCCTACCGCTCACTCGGCCGCGAGTTGATTGGCAGACTGTATCGCCGCCCCGCACGCGGTGACGCGGCGTTGAACGTCGCGCTCACCGTGGTCGTCCTCGTCTCGCTCGTCGGCGTCGGCTACGCGATGACCGTCCCGAACAACGCCGAGAGGTTCACGTCGACGACACTCCTGACGGAAAGCTCGCAGGGTGAGCTCGTCGCAAACGACTATCCCGAGAGCCTCGACGCGTCCGGCAACGAGTTCGTCATCAGACTGGAGAACAACGAGCGCGAACAGACCACCTACACCGTCGTCGGGCAGCTCCAGCGGGTAGACCGGTCGTCGAACCAGGTATTCAGGCGCCAGACCGTCTTACGGACCTCGACCACGCTGAACGCCGGCGGGTCGTGGACGCGCTCACACACGGTCGCCCCAGGCATCGCCGGCGAGGACCTGCGACTCATCTATTACGTCTACCGGGGCGAAGCGCCCGCGACACCGACTGTCGACTCGTCGTACCGGTACGTTCACGTCTGGGTGGACGTCCCGACACGCCAGCCCGGCTCGTAGCGGACTTCGACGGGACGTATCCCCTCAGTTCAGGTAGCCCAGTCCGCGGAGACGCTCTTCTACGCCCTCGAAGTCGTCGCCAGTGCCGTCTCCGTCAGCTGCCTCAGGGGTAGCGACCGCCCGACGGGTGACCGGCGTGCGGGTAGAGAAGATATTCGTGAGGACTTGGCCGTCGGCAGAGGCGGGAACCGGGTCGCCCAGGCTGTGGAGCACCGTCGGCGCAACGTCTACGACAGCCGACGATTCGAGCGTGGTATCTGGGGTAATAGACGGCCCCGCGGCGAAGAAAATCCCTTCCCGCCGATGGTTCGCACTCACATCGTGCGGTTCGAGTGGGCTGACTACCTGCTCATTGAGCCCGACCGCTTTCGAGTAGCCCGGTACTGGACGCACGATAAGGTCGGGTGACCGCTCGTCTTTCTCGAAGAGTCTGTCGCCATCGAAGACCTGCAGTACTGTCGTGCCGGTGTCCGGGTCGGTGTAGGTGCTGAACACCTCCGCTAACTCTGTCTTGACCCGGTCTCGCTCGTTTGGGTCGACGACGCCGTTCTCGAACCGGTCGGTGTCGTTGACATAGACGCAGCCGGACCCGTGGACGAACCCCTGTGTGCGGCTGAAGTCCACGTCGAAGAGGATGTGCGACCCGGGGACCTGTCTCGCGGCCGTCTCGACCAGTCGGTCGGGGAGATACCTGAGGAGTCGCTTCTCGGTGACACCCACGGCCTCGAGCATCGAGAGGACGTCGTCTTTCTGGAGTCCGGCGCTCGCAAGTAATTTCCGAACCCCCTCAGTGTCGCGTCGCTTGAGATACCCCTCACGTTCGAGCAATCGGTTGACCGAGATTCGCTTCTCGCTCGGTCCAAACCCGTGGTCGGAGACGACAAAGAGGTTGGCGCCTCGCTCCTCTGTGTACGCCATCACCTCGCCTAGTATCTCATCGAGCGTCTGATAGTGGTCGACCAGCACCGTCTCGTCCCAGTGCAGATGCTGGAGGCGGTCCGGGGCGGTGTAGACGAAAAAGAACAGCCGCCAGTCGTCTCGCTCCATCAGTAGCCGCATCAGCTCGCGCCGGGCGGTGACGTGGCCCTCCAGCGCCGCCAGGAACGCCTCGGGCCTGTCGGTGTACTCGCTCCAGGTCAGTCCGATTTCGTAGTCGGGAATCTCCTCCCGAATCCGCTGGCAGAGCGCCGGCGGGTGGGTGAACTGCTCGTTCATCTCGGGGGATATCATCCCCGAGACGAGTTCCCCGTCTATCTCCGTCGCCGGGTAGGTCATCGGAACGTTGGCGACGACGGCGGGACGGACCTGCTCCCACAGCGTCGGGTAATCGACGTCCCGGCTCGTACACATCTCGTGGCCGTACTCGCTCGTGACCCGTCGGAACCCGTAGACGCCGTGTGTATCTGGCCAGACGCCGGTCGCAATCGACGGCCACGCGAGGGCAGTGTTCGGCGGCATCGTACTCTCACAGGCGCTGGACACCCCTGACGCTCGGAGCCGCTCGAAGTTCGGGAGGTGGCCCTCGTCGATCCAGTCGTTGAGCTTCCCCCACGGGACGCCGTCGAGGCCCAGGACGAATGCCCGCTTCGCGCCGGTCTGTTCGTCAGACATCGTTGACCCTCCGGTTGTCACCATGGAGGATAACAGTAGCCCACAGCATATGCCGTGATTTCAGAGAGTGGCATTTGTTACTCAGGAATTATAACCAATTGGATAGCTTTAATACGCCGTCACGGTACGGCAACTGTCGTTGTCCGGGGACTTCGTTCCCCCCGTCCGCGGTGCGTGACACGCGTCGGTGTCCAGGTGCGCACGTCTGGTTCCGGGTCTGATAATATGGTGATAACAAAACTGGGTGACCGGTAAGAGCCGGCACATGCACACCGGTTTTCATCGTCTGTCCGGCGCGCCGACGGCCGTTCGGGACCCCGGGAGGCGAGTCGAATGAGCAACGGCCTTCGGACGCTGGTCCTCGGATTCGACGCTCTCGACAGTCAGTATCTCGAACTGTTCAGCGACGTGACGCCGACGCTGTCGCGGCTCTTTTCGGCCGGTATCTCGGCCCCGCTCGACTCGACAGTGCCGCCCTGGACCGCTAGCGCGTGGCCGTCGATGTACACCGGAACCGATCCGAGCCACCACGGTGTCTATGGCTTCTTCGACTACGACTACCCCGACGAGGGCGACCTTGTCACGCGGAACGACGTTGCGGCGCCGGCGCTCTGGAACTACCTCACTGAGGTCAGCGCCCCATCGGTCGTGCTGAACGTCCCGGTCACCCATCCCGCGGAGCCGCTTGAGGGCGTCCTGGTTCCGGGGTATCTCGCCGGCGAAGACGACGCCGGCTACCCCCGTGGCGTCCGTGAGGAACTCTCGGCGGCGCTCGGTGAGGAGTACCGAGTGTACTCGAGCGGTGAATCGTCGGACGACCCGGCGACGAAGCTGGCGGGGTATCTCGACCTCATCGACCTCCGGAAGCGGGCGGCCGTCGAACTGCTGTCGAACCGTGACTGGGACCTGGCTATCGTCCAGGTCCAGAAGACAGACGCCGTGTTCCACAACTTCGACGACGAGTCCGCGTGGCGCGCCGTCTACGAGGCGGCCGACGACTTCGCGGCTGCAGCGCTCGACACCGTCGAGGAACCCTGCAACGTCGTCGTCTGCTCCGACCACGGGATGGGCCGGAAACAGGGGTACCAGATACAGCTCAACGACGTATTACACCGCGCCGGGTATCTCACGGCAACGACTGACTCGGAGACCGTCTCGCTGGGCGAGGCGAAACAGCGAAAACACAGCGGGGCCGACGCGGACGCCAGTGACGGGCGCTCGCTCGTCACGGCCGGCGCCACGACCGCCGAACGTCTCCTGTCGCGCGTCGGCCTCACGCCCGGTCGGCTGTACAGCGTTGCGGAGACCATCGGTGTCGAGGACATCCTCTTCGATATCGTCCCCAACTCGGTTCGACAGTCCGTCGGCAAAGGGGTAGACTGGCGTGAGTCGATGGCGTACTGCCGTTCCGAGTCGCGCCTCGGCGTCCGAATCAACCTTGCGGGCCGCGAACCGGCGGGTGTCGTCTCCGAGGCGGCATACGAGACTGTCCGGGGGGAGCTCGTTTCGCTCCTGTCTGAGCTGGAAACGCCCGACGGGTACCCCGCCTTCGATTCGGTGCTACCCCGTGAGGCGGTCTACGAAGGGCCACACGTCGACGCCGCTCCCGACATCGTCCTCCGGCCGCGCAACGACGACCACGTGCTCTCGACCAGCCTCTATGGCCGTCCGTTCCTCCCCGCTGACGTCCACGACCACGACCCGACGGGCGTTTTCGCCGCCTACGGTCCAGGCTTCGACCACGACGCGACGGTCGACCGCCTTGCCCTGCCCGACGTCGCGCCGGTCGTGATGGCCGCGCTCGGTCACCCGGTCCCCCAGCGGATGACGGGGACGGTCCCGAGTGGCTTGCTCGAGGCGCCGGTCGAGCGGGCCGACTACGGCGAGGTGCCGTTCGGCAGCGACCGCACCGTCGCGGATGCTCGCGACGACGTGACTGATGCCCTCTCGGACCTCGGATACATATGAGCGAGACGGTCGAGGAGAACATCTCCGCACTGCTGTCGAGCGCGACGCTCGTCGCCGTAGGCAGTCTGGTCTACTCCGCGTCGACGCTGCTCGAACGGGTCATTATCGGCCACCTGCTGACGCCCGACGCGTTCGGCGAGGCCAGTATCGGCATCGCCATCATCCGCCTGGGGGCGACACTCTCGATGCTCGGATTCGGCCAGGGTGTGACGCGGTACATCTCGCGGTTCGATTCGCCCGCCGATCGGCGCGGCGTCTGGCTCAGCGCGGTCGCCGTGACCGGCGTGGCGACGGTCGGCCTCACGGCCGTGCTGTATCACAGCGCGCCCGACATCGCGGCGCTGCTGTTCGACAGCTCCGGCGCGCCGGCGGTCGTTCGGACTTTCGTCCTCGCGCTCCCGCTCATGGTCGGTATGCGGCTCGGGCTCGGCGGGATTCGCGGCATGGAGAACACGGTCTACCGAACCCTCGTCCGGGACCTCCTGTTCCCGCTCAGCCGCATCGCGCTGTTTGTCGCCCTGGTGGCGGCGGGGTACGGCCTCGTCGGAGTGAGCTACGCGTACGTCCTCGCCGCGGCGGCCACCTGTCTGCTGGCTAATTACCTCTTTCACCGGCTGGTACCGCTGTTTGGCCCGAGCAGGACCCACGTCACGGAGCTACTGAAATTCTCGGCGCCGCTGGTGGTCGCCGGAATCCTCGGCCAGTTGCTCACCCGGACCGACACTATCATGCTCGGCGCGCTGAGCGACAGTTACCAGGTCGGTATGTACAACGCAGCGCGACCCCTGGCCGGCGGCATCCTGATCGCGCTGTCGGCCTTCGGGTTCCTCTACCTGCCGATGATGTCCCGGCTCGACGCGGACGCGAAGCGCGAGCGGATGGACCGGATATACAAGACGACGACGAAGTGGATATTCGTCGTCACCTTCCCCGCGTTCCTGACGTTCGTCTGCTTCCCCGCGGACGTGTTGCGGGTATTCTTTGGCGAGGCCTACACCGGCGGCGCGCCGGCCCTGGTCGTCCTCTCTCTCGGCTTTTTTGTCAACGCCGTCCTCGGGCGAAACCGCGAGACGCTGTCCGCGCTCGGCCTGACGACGTATCTGCTCGGTAGCAACGCGCTCGCTTTCGTCACCAACGTGGTCGCGAATCTCCTGCTCATCCCCGCCTACGGGCTGGTCGGGGCGGCCGTCGCGTCGGCCGCTTCCTTCCTGGTGATGAATCTGGTCGTGTCGGGCGTCCTGATTCACCGGTTCGACATCTCCCCGTTCTCCTCGTGGTCGGTCCGAACCTACCTCGTCTGTCCCGTCGCTGTCGCCCCGATCGTCTACGCGCTCTCACAGGTCCTCACCCTGACGGCCGTGACGCTGCTACCGTTCCTCGTTCTCGTCGGGCTCGCCACTCTCACTGTCGTCTCGGTGACTGGCTGCCTCCAGCCCGAAGACAGAATCGCCGTGGAGTTCGTCGAGGAACGTATCGGCCTGCGAGTCCCGCTCATCCGCCGCTGTCTCCCGCAGCGATAGCGCGACGCTACTCCGCTGTCAGGAGATAGAGCTGATAGCCGCCGTTCGTGTGGACGCGGTTGCTCCCGGGCGTCGTCCGAAGGCGCTCGAAGCCACGTTTCGGGTAGCGGAATCCGTCGTAGAGGACGACCTCGCGCTGGTAGGTGGACTGAGAGACGGGGACGTACCGCGGCGAGTCGTAGTGGGTCGTCACGTTCGAAGCGAACACGGCCTCGGGGATGCTGGCTCGCTCCCCGGTGACCCCGAGCCGCTCGGACCCGACCGTCCCTCGTGTCGCATCGAGCTGCCGTCGGGGCCCACTACGAACTCCGGCAAAGGCGACCTCACGGTCCATGTACTCGGCGGTGGTGTCGGTACCGGACAGTTCCATCTTGGTCACGTCGCTGGTCGGTTGGTAAATGAACGGGGCCCCGTGGACGGTGGCCAGCGGGAACAGGAACAAGAGCAGGAACACCACCACCAGCCCGAGCCGGACACGGCGTCCGCCGAGGACGGCCCGCAGGCGCGACGCCCCCATCGAGAGTGCCATCGCTCCGAGGATAGTCACCGGCACCATGACGAACCCGACGTACCGGAAGTGCTGGGTGGTCATGCTGGACGCGAAGAACACGGCGAAGGCTGCTGACAGCGTCACCAGTGCCACGACCACGTAGCTCAGGAGGGCGTTGCGCTCGGCGAGCCGGTCGTCGAGAGCGCCGCTTGACAGGGCCACCACGAGCACCCCGGCGAGGAAGCTGAAGATAGCCGACACGAGGAACAGTTTCACGAACAACCCACCGATATCCGCGCCGAGCAGCTCCAGTGAGCCGGACCGCTGGCTTATCTCGTCGGCGGGCGTCGACCCCTGGAGCACCCGGGTCAGCACTGTGTTGATGGTCCGCTGGACGCGAGGGTGGCGCGGCGTCCAGACAGCGAAAGCGACAACGGCGACGGCCGTCGGGACATATACCGGTCTGTGGTCGGCGACGCGGCTGTCTGGGCGAACGCGCCGAGCGGCGAGCTGAAACGCCGCGATGGCTAGCAGGACGGCGAGCACGCTCAATGCCCCCTGTGGATGGACGAGGATGAGCGCGAGCGAGGCGACGACGAGGGCCACCCCGACGGGCGTGGCGATTGGTCGCCGGGGCGGCGTGTCGTCGGACTGGGAGACGTACCGCAACGTCAGGTAGAGCACGAGCGGTGAGAGCAGGAGGCTCTGGGTGATAGGGTGGGCCATCAGGTGGACGCTGACGTTGTTGTTCGGCAACAGCAGGAGCGCCGCGAACACGCCGACCGGAACGGTGTACCTGTTTTCCCCAAGGAACGACACACAGCGGGCGGTAAACAGGAAAAAGACCGCGACGAACGCCGCCAGGACGACTATCTGTGCCTGGCCGACCTGCACGCCGAGCAGTTTTCTCGCGAAGATGGTCATCGTGTGGATACCGGGGTACAACATCTCGACCGGCTCGAGCCGCCCCGCCAGAATGTCTTGCGTCCACCCGGCGTGGCTGAGCGAGTCGCCGCTCCCGTAGTGGTAGTAGCCGCGAATCGCCGGCAACACGACGACTGTCAGAACCGAGAGACCGCCGAGCAAGAGTGCAGTGTCTCGGAGTGGTGGCGACTCGATGTGGGTGAGTGCGACACCGAGGCTCACGGTGAGAGCGACGGCCACGCTGACCCAGTACAGCGTCGGCGTCGCCGCGTACACCGAGAGCTCGTACCCGGTCGCCGGCGATTCGTACGCCGCCAGCGTGCCGATGAGGAGCGCAAGGTAGCCGACAACGAGTGAGCCTTTCGACGGGCGTGACCAGTCTGACAACATGCGTACACGGGAAGGGGCGCGTGAGATACCAGTTCCTCACCCACCGCGTGCATTGTTATGGTCGGATTTCGCCGTCGGGCCACAGCGGACACAGAGCTGCCGGCCCGTTTGGCCGTTCCTGTGCGGTCCCCGGGACCTGGTCGGCTCCGTGTCGAGGGCCGTCCGATGCCGCGGCCGATTTATTCTGTGACCTCTTCGATGGTCACGGTTGCCTGTCCGGTGACCCGCATCGAGACGAGGTGGCCAGCGAACCGATAGCTATCGATGTCGTCGCCCAGCGTCCCGTTGACGCCGGTACCGGTGACTGTGTCGTCGGCTTCGGTGTCGTCGAGCTCGGTGTCACGCTCCATGGCCTCGCTCACTTCGATGGTGTACGTCGCCGGGCCCGGGTCTCCCGTGCCATCGACGACGAGGCGTTTTGGCAGCTGGTTCTCCTCGTCACCCGAATCAGTGCCGTCGTCGGTGCTCGTCTCGTCGCCGACGGCCTCCGGGTCGATCGTCTCGCCGTCCAGCGTGACCGTCACGTCGTCGGGCGAGTCGACGGTCAGTTCGAGCAGCTCCCCGGTGATCGTGTAGCTGTCAGTGCTGAACCAGACGACCCCCTCGACCGAGCGCTCCGAGATGGTGTCGTCAGGGTTGATGTTGTCGCCGGCTGTCACCGACTCCGAAACGGTAAACGAGTACGCCTTTGGCTCCCGGGTCGACCCCGTGAGGGTGAGTTCCCTCGAGGTCGTCTCGCTCGAATCCTCACCCAGCGCCGTCGGGTCGATAGGGCTCCCGTTGACGAGGACTGTCATCTCGTCGAGTGCGTCGCTCTCGAAGCGTACGAGTTCGCCCGAGAACTGGTAGCTGTCGCTGCTCGAGAACATCGTCCCGTCGACTGAACTCTCATTGACCGTATCGTCGGGATTGATATTGTCGCCCGCCCGGACCTCGCCAGTGACCTCGAAGGTGTAGGACTTCTCGGCCGAACTGGTACCGTCGACCGTCAGTGTCTGGTCGAGCGCGTCCTCCGTGTCCTCCTCAGTCCCGTTTCCCGACGTGCTGTCGTCGCCGTCCTCGTTTCCCGACGTGCTGTCGTCGCCGTCCTCGTTTCCCGACGTGCTGTCGTCGCCGTCGAGTTCGGCAAGCGAGGTGGCCGGCGACTCGGCCTCCGAGCCCGTAAAGACGTTCGTGGCTGAGTCGAATCCGGTGACGTCTTTGTCGCCGCTCCCAGTGACGTGGACGTTGTCCGCCGAGAAGGTGCCGCTCTCGACGACCGCCGCGCTGGACTCCGTGTTGTTCTCGATGAACAGGCCCGAAACCTGTCCACTCGGGCCCTCGGCGCGGTCCGGGACGATGAACGGCTTGCTGGTGTCACAGGTGATGTGGACGTTCTCAACGGTGATGTCGTCGCCGGGGTACCTGATACGGAGCCCGCGCCCGCTCTTGGCACCGTTGACGTAGGCCGGCACGTCCTCCTGAACGATGACGCTGTCGCGGATGGTGTCGCCGTCGCCGCCCAGGCGGACGCCGTCGATGTTGTTGTTGACGAACAGACATCGCTCGACGAGGACTCTCCCGCCGCCCCCGTCGGACTTGCCGTACGGGCCCGCGTAGAGGCCGTTGTTCGGGAACCCTTCGACGTGACAGTTCGTCAGGTGAACCGTTCCCTCGTGATCGAGGCCGACGTAGATGCCGATAGCCCGACCATACCCCACGTCGCCGTCGGGTAGGTTGAAGTTATCGAGCCGCACTGTCGAGTCCGGGTCGCGGGCGTCGAACCGGAACCGACTCTTGTTCTCCTCGGACTCGACGGGGCCACGGACGGTAACGTTCTGTATGGTGAAGTCGCCGCCGCCGACGGCGAAGATGCTCAGGTTCCAGTAATCGCCCTCGAACCGGAACGTGACCTCGCCGTCGCCGACGAGCGCCGCGTCCTCGTATCGGCCGTCCAGGCCGTCGCCTCGCCACTCGTACTCCCCGGCGGGGACGGTGACCTTGGTCCCATCCTCCAGGTGCTCGTCGAGGTAGTCGTCGATGACGTCGCCGGCCTGTAAGCCCTCCGTACCGAGGTCGACGGTCCGCGTTGTCGCCGACACGCTCCCAGTGGCTGTGGACGAAAGCGCTGTTCCTGCTACCAACCCACCAACGGCGAGTTTCAGATAGCCGCGACGGTCGGTAAGGTGAGTATTCTGTCTATCGTCTGAACCGTTATTTCCTGCCATCGAGTGCTATGGTCTGCTTAACTGAGTTAAGTGAAGTCACAGCTTGATAATCGGTATCAGGGAAGTTACCAGCACATAGTTATCACCTACTGCCAGATTCTAAACCGAAAACTCTGCACTGCTCACCTATTGACACGAAAACAATACGTGTTTATGTGATTCAGATTATATTTGTGCGTCAGTTTGGCGGACGCTCTTCCAGAGCGTGATACTGATACCGCTTTCTGTCCACCACAGCGCCTCGCTCCCTTCCACCGCTTCAGCTGGCCGGCGACGTTGGGCGGCAAAGCCGCCCGACCGCTTGAGGGACTTCGGTCCTGTTTCGAGGTCTCCCCGTCACTCGGCACTCGCCCTACTATTCGTCCGAGCCGAGAACGGCGAACCCTCGCAACTGTTCGTCCCTCCCGTATCAACGCCACTGGTCCGGACCTGTGACTGGTCCTCGACGATTGGGTCACCGGTCACGTTCAGCTGTGAGTGCGTCACGGCCGACCCGTCCGACTGCACGAACACGATGCCGTCACGGTTCTGGCCGAGCTGTCGGACACAGAGATTGCGGAACTTCGACCCTTCTCTGCCGACCACCCTGATGGCATACTTCTCTGACGTGGACCCACTGATAGCGACGTTCTCACAGACCAGTCGGTTCGTCGCTCCGTTTTCGCCGGCCTCACTGGGTCTCTTGGCACGTATGGCGGGGACACCCTCCGCGTCAACCCGAATTACGGTTCCCTCGATAGTAGCCGACCCCATCGCGTTCGATAGCGTCATCGCGCCGCCGCTGTCTGTCACCTCCGTGATCTCGATTCGGCAGTTCCGCACGATTGTCCCACTGCCCCCCCGGAGGCGGATACCACGCATGTTCTCGACCCCGTCGCGAGATTCGTCACAGACTACATGGACACCGCTGACGACCCCTCCACCGCTGACACGCACGCTGGCGATACCGTTGTTGGCGTAGCGTCCGCCGTAGACATCGACGATGCCAGGTGAGGGCGAGGCGTACAGCCCGTTGTCCGGGAACCCCACAATCGTACAATCGTGAAACGCGATACGCCCCTCGCTTTGTGGGCCGACGAGACACCCGGTTGCCCGCCCGTTTGGAGCCCCGCCGTCCGGTAGCTCCAGTCGCTGGACCTGGCCGCGGCCGTCCGGGTCTGTTACGTCGAACCGTGTGAGTCCGCGCCCCGTATCTTGCAGTCCGGTAACGGAGACGTCCCGCACGAGGAGACCATCAGCGACGGTTGCGTGGACGATTCGGGGACCGGTCCCCGTCGCTGACACGTCGAACGTGAGGCCGTCGAGGAGTAGACGCCGGGCCGACCGCTGGTTGCCGAGGACGAACAGGTCGTCGTCGTAGCCGCTCGGTGGCACCAGCGTGGCGTCCGGTCCGTAGATGCCGAAGTTCTCGAACTCCATCTGCGACCACGCCTCGTCCATCCGGTACCGGCCAGGTGGGAGGTAGACGAGCGTGTCGTCTCCGGCCACGTCCTCCAGCGCAGAATTGATCGGCTTCGACACACCGGTTTCAGCTCCCGCGCTCGTGATGTTGACGACGGTCCCGAACCGATCGGCATACGTAACCGGGATGCTCGCCCCGTTCACCCCTGTCTTCTTTCGCTCGGTCTTCCCGACACTAGTCTCGGGCGGTGAATCTGTGCCGGGGCAACCAGCCAGTACCCCGAGCGAGCCGACTGCACCGAGACTGGCCAGAAACTCTCGACGGTTCATCGTGGCCGGCACCTCGAAACGCTGTCGTCGACGCTCCATACCACTCGTGTACTCGCTGTGAGTCGCTGCGGTGATCCTCCGGTAGTCATTGTCGGATTTCCGAAACCGACCGCAAAAGGTATCTGCGTATTATCGTCTGTCTCCGTGGCCCAACACGGCGGCTCGCCTCTCAGTCACTGACGCCCTCGAGGACCACCGTTACCGTCGTCTCGCCCTGTTCCGTCGTCGTCGTGACGTCGAAGCCGACCGCCAGCACGTGCGTGCGGTCGACGCGGTCCTGGACGACGACGCCCCGGTCGGTGGTACAGGCGCCAAACTCCCGACCCGAGCCGCTGGGACAGTTCCCCGACTGCCAGGCGCTGGCCGCTGTCGCGTTGTAAGTTATCTCGGTGACGGTGCCACGCTCCATCTCCGAGGTCTGGAGGCGCGAACGCACCGGATCGAGGTCATCGCGGAACGCCGTCACCGCTTGCTCCCGCTCGGCCCACGCGTAGGTGCCGGGCACGGACTCGCTCTCCCGGGTGACGGCGCGGTCGAGGACGCGGACGGTGTCGCCCGTCGGCTCGTCGACTGCACTCCCCGCGCGGACGTCGTCGTGATAGCCCAGCTGGAGATACGCGAGTACTACCGGGGCGAGCGCGACGGCCACGAGCACCGCGGCGACGAGGACGAGCTGGCCGCGCTCGTTCATCAGCATCCTTCTCCGTCAGTTCCGGACCGCCCCGACGCCCAGGTCGAGGCGTACCGGACACTTGGGACAACGATGCCTATCATGCATACCACACCTCTATTCGAACCGTTCCCGACCCCGTCCGCACCGTCGACGTCCCGGTCGTCGTCCGCTTCGGTATCGCCGTCCCGACCGAGCCGTAGGGGGTCCGGACGTTGAACAGCACGTTCGCCGGGAGGATTCGCTCGACGCGACGCTCCAGGTCCCCGCGCTCGCGGTCGAAGGCCCGCTGGCTGGCGACGACCTCGCCCAGCCGCGTCGTCCCGTTGTGTCTGGCCGGGTCGGTCTGGATGATGGTGGCCGTGTCCTCGGCGTAAGCTGACAGCTGTGCCCCCCGCGTGTCCGGGGCCGGCGTCGCCAGTGCAAAGCCCAGCGCAACGCCCAGAATCAGTGTCGCCCCAAGCGCAACCTCGACGAGCGACAGCGGGAGCTGTGCCCTAGGCATCGACGGTCACCGAAAGCGTCGTCTTGGTCGTCTGGGGCGTCTCGTAAGCAACGTGGACCGTCCCGTTTCGGACGCGACCGGCCGTCTGGAACTCGATTCGCGTCGTCCGGTACGACGTCAGGTCGACTTCGTATAGTCCCCGGAGGCCGCTGTCGTTGTGCAAGCGGACCTGCTCGTTGACCCGCATCGTCCGAACTGCTGTCCCGTTGCCCGGCGAGAACCGCACTGTCGCGCTCGTGGCCCGTCGCGGGAGCGTAATCCGCCTGCTCTCGGGGCTGATACTCCGCGTGTCGGTCCACTCGACGAGGACGAGTCGGCGAATCGTCGTGCCACTCTCGGCGTCACCGGTCGTCGCCACGGTGTCGTCCCCGAGGTCTACGTCGACGGCGTAGCCCGCGGTCGCAGGCACCGCCCCACGGAGCGTCGCCGCGTCGAAGTCGTCGACTCGCGACCCGTTCAGCACGTTCGCCCGCTCGGCGACGGGGCCGTCCGCGGCGACGAGTCGCGCCGCCGTGGCCGCGGCGACCCGGCGTTCGTCGGGCGACCGCTCGGCGCTCGTGATGGCCGAGTCGGCCAGCCCGAGTCCGAGCGCCGTCACCAGCGTCAGCAGGACCAGCGCGACGGCGACGGCTGGCAGCGTCGTCTGCGCTCGGGGCCAGCGACGGCGCGTCATCCTCGCGCCCCCAGTCTCACAGTCAGGTTTTCCTGCGACCCACTCACGATGACGACGGTGTCGTTCCCGGAGTCCCACGTTCCCGTGACATTCTCGACCCGGTCGGGCAGCACCGGTCGCGCCTGGCCGCCGACCTCGTCGTCGGGGTGGGAAAGCAGCAGATGGGTGCCGTTGGCCCGGATACTGTATGCGGACCCGTCGATGGTCGCGGGGAGGGCGACCCGCTGGCTGGCGGCCACGCTCCGGCCCCGCGGCGGGACCGCCCGCTCGACCTCGGCAGTCGCTTCCGCCAGCGCCCGTTCGCCAAGCTGTGCTCCTACCGCCCCATGATAGGACGGAATCGAACCGCCGTACAGCACCGTCGTCAACAGCGTGATGTACAGCACCACGATAGACAGCGAGAGCAGCTTCTCGACGACCGTGCTGAGCCCGCGGTTATCCACCTGCCACCTCCGTGTTCGTCCGGTGGACGACCAGCTGGAGCGCCTGCTGGCCCTCGACATCGGCGATGACACTGGGCACGCCGTCGCCGTCGATATCCCGCGTGGACGTCGACAGTCCGCGGTCGCGTAGATACCGGACCAGCGGTTCGGGCGTGGTCGTCTCGATAGCGATGCGGTAGTCCGCCCGCGGGAGCGCCGTCCGGTCGTGGGTGACGTTGGTCCGCAGCCGGGCGGTGACACCGCCGCTTCCGCTGACGGTCGTCCCGCGCTCGCCAAGTGTGACGGCGCCGACCACCAGCGTGTCGTTGTCCCGCGTGACCGTCATCGGCGGTCCCCGAACCAGCCATGCGTTGCCTGGCTGCCCTCGCGTGATGACACCGCCGACGAAGCCGACGCGGTTCGCCCCCGAGGTGTAGACCAGCCCGCCGATATCGACCTCCCGCCGGACGCCGCTGTCGTTTAGCACCCGAAGCTCCCGATCCACCGTGGTGAGTTCGCCCTCGCTGAACGCCACGTCCACGCGGTTCGGCCCGGTCTGCTCGACCGGGCGGAACTCGCTGTCGAGGGCGTTCGCGACCCGGCGTTCGTCGGCCGTCGACGTCTGGCCGTCGATGATACTCCCGACCACTGTCGTCAGGCCGCCCAGCGCGATGGTTGTGATACCCAGCAGGAGGACGATCCCGACGACATGGGACTGGGCACGGCCACTCACAGCAGTCCCACCCCCGCGTAGATGGCGTAGCTGGCGAGCACCAGCGCGCCCGAGTGCAACAGCGCCTCGTAGAACCCCCGGCTCGCCGTCCCGGCGAACCAGCCCGAGGCCAGCATCGTCGCCTGCGTCACGACGTAGAACCGGTAGCGCTCCTTCGCGGGGTCGATGGCCGACGGGTCGAAGGCGATTGTCTGGCTGCTGGCGACCGTCGAGAGCTGGGCGAACTCCGAGAGGACGTAGACGTTCATCGCGACGGTGATGCCCACCACCAGCAGCGCCGTCGTCCAGCCGACGGCGACGTAGACGAGCAGGGCCGACCGGAGCGATTTCCGCTGGTGGTAGAGCCGGCCTATCTCTGTCTGTAACGTTTCGAACACGTCTTCCGCATCACTTCCCGCATCGAGCGCCCCGACGACCAGCCCGATGGTCTGTTCGGCCATCGGCGTCCCGACGCGGTCGACGAACTGGTCGAGCGCGGCCGCCCGGCGGTCGTCGGCCGCATCGCTCGGGCTGTCGGCCAGCGAGAGCGTGAACGCGAGCGCTTCGACGTCCTCGGCAAGGGCGCCCAGCTGGACCTCCTTGGCGACCCGGCGCACGGACTCGGGGAACGGTCGCCCGAGCGCGACGTGGCCGGCCACCGCGTGCACGAAGTCCTGCATCTCCCGGTCTTTCGCGTCGTCGCGGCGAGCGCGCTGGACGGCTACCAGCCCGACGGGGAGACTGACACCGACGTACGACAGCAAGAGGACGTTCACGGGGCGATATCCCAGCCACCAGAGCCCGAACGCGAGTGCCAGTCCGAGCGGCAGACACGCCGCAAGCGCACTCGCAGGGTTCGATGTACTCGTCCGAAGGACGCCGACGGCGGTGTTGGGGAGTCGGTAGCTCGGTACGGCAGTGTTGCGTGGCCGCAGGCTCGTGACGATGAACGCAGCGACGACGCCGGTCGACAGCACGAAAATGGCGCTGCTATAGACGACGACCGAACGGACGGAGGTCGCGCCAAGCGGCGTCGTGATGGACTGGGAGAGTCCCGGCGCGAGGACGCTCATCACTGTGACGATGAGGACGACTAAGGCCGGAACCACCAACATGACGACGAACAGTTCTGCAAGTAGCTCCAGATAGCCGGTCGCTCGTTCGTGCCGGCGGCTCTGTTCGTGTGAGAGCAGGCGCCCCTCCATCTCCAGATACCCTTCCAGCGCGTCGGCGCTCTGGTTGGCGTGTTCGCGAAATTTCAGCAGGAACGGTGCCAGCAGGTCTCGCGAGGGCGTCTCGCTTGCGACCTGTTCGAGCCCGACGTCGAGACTTCCGGTCAGCGTCCCCCGGTTGAGGGTCCGGCGAAACTCGACGGCCGTCTCCCCGTAAGCCTCCTGCTCGGCGACGGCGCGGAGCATTTCGGTTCGGTCGTGGGTCCCCGACGCGAGCACACGGAGATATCTGACGGCACCGGGCAGCGTCGTCGCGATGTCGACCGCACGGGCCTGGGCGACCCACGAGAGGTAACGGCTGCCAAGCACCAAGACGGCCCACCGCGAGCCGACGCCGACCGCGAGCGACACCACGAGCGCGAGAGCCAGCCGGGGGACGGTGGGTAATGCCAGTCGGTTGAGGACGGGGACGGACTGTCCCAGTGCCGCGGCGAGGCGGTCGAAGGTGCTCGCCGGCAGCGCCAGTGCCAGCGCGGCCGTCGCCAGGCTGGCGACGACGAGCGCGAGCCACGCCAGCCCGTACACTCTCGCGAGATACAGCCCGAACCCGCTGTCGGGGTGGGCCGCCCGGTAGCGCTCCCTTGTCGTCGTGTGTCGGTCGTCGTCCGTATGGTGGGCAAAGAGCGCGTAGAGCCCGCGGTCTACAAGTCCGAGGTTCCGAGCTTCAGTCGTCATCGGTCTCGACCTCCAGGTGCAGCGGCTCCGTCTCGCCGCCCTGTCGGCGGAGCCGCTCGACCGTCGCTGCCTCGTTGGTCTCCAGGTCGGCGAGGACGCCGAACAGCTCCTGGAAGTCAGTTATCCCCTCCCTGACAAGATACTGCACGTATCTGTGGCGACGGTGGAAGGTCTCTTCGACGGTCTCGACCGATTCGTCTCGGAGCCGCGCCAGCCGGTCGAAGATACCCGTCTCGACGCGTCTGTAGCTGTCGCCCAGTTGTGGGTGGTCGTACGCCAGTTCGAACGAGCCGTCTGAGCGGTGTCGACAGAGCGTATTGTAGTGAATCCGTTCGCCGTCTTTCTCTATGGTGTCGCTCCGGTCCCCGTCCAGTGGCTCGTCGAGGAACTCGACGACCTCGCCGACGTAACGCTCCCCGTCGACGTGGCGTGGGAAGGCAATGAGGTCGATTTCGCTCAGCAAATAGGTCGGGACGCCCTTTTCGATGATGCGGTTGACGAGTGTCTCGACATCGGCTGCATGGGTGGTGCCCAGCACTCCATGCCCTGTGTTCAGCGTCTCGGCGAACGTCTCGAAAGAGGCCTGTGTGTTTATTTCGGCGATGACCTCGACGTCCGGGTTCAGATAGTTGCACTGGGTCATGAGGTCGGCCATTGTCACCCGACGGTGGTCGCGCTCGTGCTCCCGCGTAGTGAGCGAGACGCCCGTCTCGTGTGGAATCTGGACCTCGCGAGACCCCTCGTCGATGCTGATTGGTCGGTCCTGATAGGGGATAAAGGGCATATGGGCGTTCATCAGCGTCGTCTTGCCGGCCCCGGTCGGTCCCGAGAAGAGGACGACGCCGTGGGACTCATACAGCAACCACAGCAGCGCGACGAGTTCGGTCGGCATCGAGTCCCGGTGTACGAGGTCGACTGGTGTCATGGCGTCGGCGGACTGCTTGCGGATGGAGATGTGCGGGCCGTCTTCGCTGATAGTGGGCAAGGCGACCGCACAGCGGATGGTCTCCTCGGCGTCGTGAATACCCTCGCCCTCGGGGTCGATGTTGACCTTCGCGCTGGGGTTCGAGGCGTTGAGTTCGGTGCCGTCGTCGGCCGCTAGTTGTGTAACGACGTTGATGAAGGCCGATTCGTCCTCGAAGGAGAGGTTGGTCGGGACGCGGCCGTCGTGGCCCAGGTCCGCTCTCGGCAGCACCTTCACGCGTTCGCCGACGCGGTTGGCCTCGATGTCCTCCAGCGTGTGGTCGCGGATGGGGACGGTGAGCTTGCCGTAGCCAACCAGATCGCGCAGCACGTAGTACAGCAGGTCGTCGCGACGGTCGTCGGCGAACCGCTGGTCCAGCGGCGGCACGGCGAGGTCCAGCTCCGCCAGCGCCGACCGCACCCGGTAGGCCACCGCGTCGACCCACTCGGTTGTGTTGCGTACGGTCAGTTGTCGCGCGAGCAGCGATGAGGCCCGCTCGCGGACAAATCCCACGCGGTCCTCGACGACGCCGTCGACGCTTGTCTCCCACACCCGCTCCTTGCAGGCCGCGATGAGTTCCTCGTCGCCCGGCAGCAGGTCCGGTTCGCGGACGGCGTACTTCGTGGTGAAGGGGTCACTGCCCAGCAGGTGCTCGCGATAGACGATGACGGGTATCTCGAATCCCTGGAAGGTGACGGTGTGGCGCTCGACGCGTTCGCTGGCGAAGCGCTCGATGAACTCGGGCTCCTCCAGATCCGTGTCGGCCGGCGCGTAGTCTTCGGTGTGGACGACGACGCTGTCCTCGGTCACGTCGGCGACGTCGATGCGGTCGTCCAGCGCGTAGGGAGTCAGCTCACCCAGACAGGCCAGCGAGCACAGGGCGTGGTAGGCCATGCGCCGGCGGGCCGCCGGAGAGCAGTCGACGAGCCGGTCGATGACCCGCCGGTGTTTTGGGTCGAACCCCCGCTCCATGCGTTCGATGGCGCCCTCACGCGTGCGTGGCCGCTCGATGTTCGCGCCGTCGAAGTGGGACTTGACAGTCTCGAGCGCGTCCCGGTCGCTCGGCGACAGCACCGGTTCCCGGACCTCGTAGCGGAAGCCCTCTGCCTGGCGGACGGTCACGACGACGCCCGGATGAATCTCGTCCTGTTCGCACACGTCGGGCGCGTACCACGCGTCGGGGTCGTCCGGCGGGACCGGTGCCGGGACTGTCGGCCGTCGGTCTCCGGCTGCTCGCACACTCATTTGCCGGGTTTGGGCGAGTTTCAGTATTTAAAATCTCGCCCAAACTAGTTTGAGTTAGATACTAGTCAATAAGCAAAATATCACTCGAACCTGTCCGTACGGTGCTTTCTGCCCCGCTTGACTCCCGAATTGCTTGCCTGACATCGCTGTTTACTGATCCATCGCGACACCGTGTGGCTCCGGCCATCTCTGCGGCGGGTGATCGCCGTCAGACCCGAAATAGTGTCGCTCTCCGGCCGCTACCTATCCCAATTACTATCATACTACACTTCTGATAGCTATCTACTACTATCAATGAATCGGCGTTCGTATCTTCAGTCGTTCGGCTCTATCGGGGGCGCTTCGCTAGTCGCCGGCTGCATGTCAGAAACCCGTGATTCCTCCACTGAAACGGGGGACACCGAAAGTATTGTACCGACGAAAAAAACCGATTCCTGGGAGCAATTCGAGGACACTTCGAGTGACAGCTCCGGGTCGATTACCGGCCAAGGGATACTCCCTGTCGGGGAATACGCCGCGTGGGAGATCGATCCGATCGGGCCACGTCACATACACCTCGACATAGAAGTCGAGACCGTCGAATCAGATAGCGTCGATGTGCTCGTACTGAACTCGGACGCCCTGGACGTTTACGCTGAGGGGGAAGAAAACCCCTCGTACGAGGACACGGTGACGTATCTGTATGGGGAAGAAGACGACTCGCCGTATTACCCGGAACTAGTCGCTCTCGGCGCGACAGACGAGTCGCTCTCGGATGTCGTTCCGATGGAACCGTCGGTGAGTGTTTTACTCGATAATACGTCCCTGTTCGGTACGACGACCGACCCCGAGACGGAAGTGACGTTTCGTATCGACTGGGAAGAAGCCTGATACCGCTACGTTTCGCGGAACCGAAGTGAAATATTGTACGTGACCGGAAACGAGTGCGTTCAGCCGCGCACAGCTGCGGCAAATTGTATTCGGCCGAGGATACGCGAGCAGCCGAACTCTTCCATCACACTGGTGTCAATCCCGATATATTTTGGGGCACTGTTTATTTTTCAAACGCGGCTGTTCGGTGTGAATTCGACTCGGCTCTCGACTCAACCACTCTTAGATTCACTATCGCTTCTCTGTCATATACGAAAATATAAGTCATCAAAAGGGGACTGTATCTCATGGTAAATCGTCGTCAGTTTGTCGCCAATGGGATACTAATCGGGGTTTCCGGGTTGGCCGGCTGTACAAATAACGACGCATCTGAGCAACGGCGGGAAAACGAGGACACACCGACAGAAACCGAGACGCGAGTTGAGGAACCCGAGTCCGAAGAGACCGTCACTGAAAACGACACAGACCTGCCTATCGAGGCCATCATCACCGAAGTCGAAAACGACGACCGCTTGGATCGTGACGAACTGTACGTCGAGGCCGAAATCCGCAACACACACAGCGAACGACTCGCGGCTACGTGGGTTTCGTATTCGTCGAACGAAGGTATGGTTTTCAATATCGGACCAGATGAGACGCGGGAAATCAGGATTTACGACAGAAGCGTCAGGTCGGCACAGACAGAGGAAGGCGAGAAACTCCAGATACGAGAGGATTTCACGTGGTATCCCGGGGACTATCCCAGAACGTTCACTGACGCAGAGGTCACTGCCGAGCCAGCGTTTCGGAAGGACGGCGACTGGTGGTACCGTGTCGAGAACCCGACGGAGATCGCACTGGACGACATCGACACAGTCAGTGTGAGTGCCTCCCATCCGACGTTCGATGGAGGCTACGGGATGGACGGAACGGTACGAGATGGGGCGTTGCTGCTCGAACATAACGGCGGCGTCCCTCGACCGGGCAGGTGGGAGTTCGACTGGACAGTCGAGCTTACGGGGACGACGAGTCAGACCGAGTTCTCCGTGGCAATCCCCCCCGGCGAGGCCTCGATCGAATCAATCGACTTCGATGTCAGGCAGGAGGACGGACGCGACGACACGTACCTGATCGACGCGGTCGATATCGAACTGGCCGCCCGCTCAGAACAGCCGGTATTCGATCCACAGCTCAGATTGTATCAAGCTCATGGAGACATCGAGGGCCCAGCGACGGCCTCGACAACGCTCGATAAGACCAACGAGCAAATCTGTCTCTCTAACGACGAACTCGCGGTCGGCTGGGACAGTGGCAACGCCAGCATCGCACCGACGTTACTGGGGACTGTTCCGGTTAGAAATAGTCCGGACGGTCCCGAACCGAACCCGATGATAGATCTCTCTGGTGAGGAACGCATCGGAGAGACAACGACGGTCACCATCGACAACGACTCCTCGGGGGCTTTCGAGTGTCTTACGCCGGGTAGCGACCTGTTCAGACTCGAGATCCCGATCGAAGAAGACGAGCGGATCATCGCGCAGCTGGTCGCAGGATATTCTGTACTGGACGTCGCCGAGTCCGATTCCATCGTCTCTCTCATCGAGTGAGTGATTGGGGCATCGAGACGAAACACTGGTTTCGGAGGACTGATACACTGGTTACTATTTCTGGCGTATAGTCACCTGACTGGGCCGTTCGGCTGTGACGTGAAAATTCCGGTAGGCAGTTGGCTCTTTGTCGATTTGATTTTCCAGCTCTCGGTCGAAGCCGACGCAGAACAGCGGGTCCCCCGAAACGACGTACGATTGTGTTTTCACAGTGTTTCAGGAACTAGCGGTCTGAACACGCTGGTCTCAGACGCCAATAGCTTTTAGCACGCTGCTTTCTCAATGATGGATATATGTCTTCACCCGGTGAATTCGAAGGGTTTGGCGGCCGACACGTCCCTGAACCGCTCGAAGAACCGCTCGCCGAACTGGCGGGGGCGTTCGACGAACTCAAAGACGACCCCGAGTTCCGAGAGGAGTTCGAATACCTGCTCGAACACTTCGCTGGCCGACCGACACCGGTGTTTTACGCGGAGACGCTGAGCGAGCGCTACGACGCGGATATCTACTTCAAGCACGAGGACCTGCTGCACGGCGGCGCGCACAAACTCAACAACACGCTGGGACAGGGATTACTTGCGAAGAAGGCGGGCAAAGAACGTCTCATCGCGGAGACCGGTGCCGGTCAGCACGGCACCGCGACGGCGATGGTCGGTGCCTTGCTGGATATAGACACCACGGTGTATATGGGTCGGAAAGACATCGGCCGACAGCGGATGAACGTCTTCCGGATGCGCCTGATGGGCGCCGAAGTCGTGCCCGTCTCCCGGGGCAACGAGGGGCTGGCCGAGGCCGTCGACGCCGCGATGGAGGACCTCGTCGCAAACACCGAGGAGACCCACTATCTGGTCGGCAGCGCCGTCGGGCCGGACCCGTTCCCGCGGATGGTCCGTGAGTTCCAGTCGGTCATCGGTCGCGAGGCCCGCGAACAGATACAGGATATGCACGGCGACTTGCCCGACGCTTGCGTCGCCGCCGTCGGCGGCGGCTCGAACTCTATCGGCCTGTTCCACGCGTTCAGAGACGACGACGTGGCCCTCTACGGGGCCGAACCGGCCGGCAAGGGGCTGGACTCGGGCCAGCACTCGGCGGCGCTCACGGCGACGGAACAGGACGACCCGCAGATATTCCAGGGGATGAAGACGAAGATGATAGACGAACAGACGGAGAATCACTCCGTCAGCGCCGGGCTGGACTACCCGGCGGTCGGCCCGGAACACGCCGCTCTCCAGTCGCTCGGGCGGGCCGAGTACCACGGCATCACCGACGAGGAGGCGCTGGCGGCGTTCCGCGAACTGAGCGAGACAGAGGGTATCATCCCGGCCCTGGAGCCGAGCCACGCCATCGCGCTGGCTATCAAACTCGCCGAGGCGGACCGACACGACACCATCCTCGTGAACCTCTGTGGTCGGGGCGACAAGGACATGGAGACCGCCGCCGAGAAGTTCGACCTGGCGCCGTAGCCGCCCGCCCTTGGAACGGCACCGCCTGTCGGTGTCGGAGGAGACGCGCCGACGATACCGAAGCCGGCAACAGACTGGCGACCGCCAGGCGGGCCACGGCGGTGTGGCGCCGCCCCCTCGCACGCGCCGGTGACGTGCCGAGCGAACACGGGACAGATGCGCGTCTGCCGACCGTCCTCGACAGGCCACACACCTATTGTCGCAGCGTCCCTGTCCGGATACGATGCAGTTAGAGGCCCCGTCACTACGGGTCGGTTGTCTGGTCGTCGCCATCGTCCTGGCCGGCTGTGTGGGGACGGCCCCGACCCCGGCCACGGAGACGGCCGCATCTCGGGAACGTCCTACGCCGTCGCCAGTCACCGCGGGCGCCACCGACACCGCCACGGTCAACTTCATCAACACCGGCCAGTCGGAGAGCACGCTCGTCGTCGGCCCGACGGGTGAGACGATGCTCGTCGATACGGGACATTTCAGCGACGACGGCGAGCACGTGCTGGCGTCTCTCCGGGCCCGAGATATCGACCGCATCGACTATCTGGTCGTGTCCCACAACGACGCCGACCACATCGGCGGTAACGCCGCGATAATCGACTACTACGAGACGGAGGCCGACGGCATCGGGGCTATCTACGACCCCGGAATCGCCGCGAGCACGCGGACCTACGGCGAGTATCTCGACGCCGTCGAGGAACACGACGTCCCGCTCTACGAGACGCGCGCGGGGGACTCGATTCCGTTCGAGGGCGTCGGTGTCAGCGCTCTCGGGCCGCCGGAGCCGTACCTCGACAACCGGACTCGCAACGAGAACAGCGTCGTGCTCAAACTCGAATACGGCGAGACGACCTATCTCCTGACGGGCGACGCCGAGGCCGACCAGGAGGCCCAGCTGGTCGAGCGGTACGGGGACCGGCTCCGGACCACGGTGCTGAAGACGGGACACCACGGCTCGACGACGTCGACCAGTCCAGCGTTGCTCGACGCCGCCAGCCCCCGCCGTGTCGTCGTCTCGAGCGCGTACGACTCCGAGTACGGTCACCCGCATCCGGACGTCCTCCTGCGTCTGGCCAGCAGGTCGATTCCGACGTACTGGACCGCGACACACGGCGATATCGTGCTGGTGACTGACGGCCAGTCGGTGACGGTCCGGACGCGGCGGGCGGCCCCGACTGGACCACTCGAGCTCCGGGACGGTGCGCCCGTCGCCCCGGGGAACGGTAGCGAACTCGCCGTCCGAGAGACGTTCCTCGCGGCGCCCGCGGCCGTACAGAACCAATCGACCGGATAACGGAGCGCTGCCGAAACTCAGACAGGACAGCGCCGTTGTCGCGGTGTGAGACGCGGCGGCCTGGCCGGGCTCGCTCCGCTCACGCGGGGGTGACACAGCGACCGTCGACTACCGGTCCCCGGAACGACGCCGCTGGCCATTGCCGTAGCGCAGATACCCCGCGAGGAAGACGACGCCCAGGAGCAGTCCAGCGACCGACTGGGGCCACGTGCGCGCCGGCCCACGGACCGGCCAGCACCCCGATGAGCAACACGCCACAGATCAAAACGAACAGCTCTGGAGTGAACACGTCCGAGTAGAGCTGTGCCACGTCGGTGCGCATACGACGAGCGGTACTGGAGCGGTTGCAAGTATTTCGGTTCGGCGTCGCTGGAGTTCGAGAACTCGACTCACCGTCGCCCGACGGTATCGTGGACGCGCCCTTCCAGCGCCCGCACGTCCTCGCGCCCCAGCAGCCACGCGGCCAGCCAGAACGCGGCGATACCGATGGCGACGCCGGCGACGGTGTCTGACAGGTAGTGCGTCCCGAGATACACGCGGGAGACCGCGACGACGACCGCAAGCGCGGCGACGACACCGGACGGCAGCGTCTCCGAGCGTCGGGCAGTCATCGCGTACACCGTGACGGCCGCGGCGTGGCCCGACGGGAACGACGACGCGACTGTCTCGCCCCCGCCGGTCAGACAGACTGGTTGTGGGGGATAGGGGCGCTGTATCGTCATCATGAGCGTGCCGACGACGACGCCAGAAAGCGCCAGCGCGACCAGTGCGTGGCGGTATTCCTCGTCCCAGCCGGCGAGATAGCACAGGCCGACGAAGACGAGCGCAGCCGTCGCGGAGCCAAGGCCTGTCGCAGAGGTCAGGACCTTCGTCGCGAGCGGGCTCCGCAGGGCGACGAGACGGTCCATCGTGACGGCGTCGAGTCGCCCAAGGGCGTCGAACAGGTCGGCGACGAGGTGGTCCATCGGGGATGTCTACCCTATCGGCCGCGGCTCTATAGTACCGACGGGCCGGGGGCTCATCATCGGCCGAGTGGGGCGTTCCCGCTGTACCACTCGACGAGGCCGGCACCGGCAACCGCGAGCCAGAACGTCACTTCGAGATAGAACGACGGCGACCCGATATAGTACACGAAAAAGGACCCTGGTGGGAGCGCGAGCGGCTCGGTCGGGACGGCCAGCGGCCAGCCGAGAAATACGGCGTCGACCGGCCGACCGTTGACGACGACGTGGACGACGTCGAGGAAGAGATGCAGCGCCCAGCCGACCGCCAGCGCGAGGCCCGCTCGGCCGGTCAGCGCGACCGGGACGGCGACGACGAGCAACAGCGCCGAGTGGCCGACGGAGTGGTACAGGTCGACGGCCCCGACCATCGCCAGCGGCTTGTCGACCACGTCGGGGAGTGCCGTCCCAACGACCAGCCACAGCGGCGACAACCGCGAGACACGGCCCAGTACCGCCGCCGCGAGTAGATGCGTCGGGAAGAGCATGGTCTCGGATACGGTGTCGTCGTATATGAGGGCTGTCTGCGTTCGTGGACTGGCTCTGTGGGGGCGTCAACGCGGAAGCCGCCCGCTCACGTAGCAGAAGTCCCTTGCGAACACCGCGAGCGACGGGGCGAGGACGGCCGGTGCGACGGCGAAGACCAGGCCGCTCGGCACGGCTGGAACGAGCGCGATAGTAATGAAGGTCATCTGGACACCTGCGAGGTACTTCCCGAGGTCGCTGTCTGGGCGGTCGTGTATCGGTCGGCCGCGGCGGCGCCGGTAGTGGATGCCGGCGAGATAGACGTACCGGGCGGCCGAGATAGTGAGGTACCAGACGGGCAGGCGGCCCCACAGCACTGCCACGAGCGGGGCGGCGACGAACCCGAAAGTGTCGACCGCCATGTCGAGGCGCTCGCCGAGGGCCGTCTCCTCGCCGAGGGTCCGGGCGACGGTGCCATCGAGTTTGTCCAGCACGACGCCTGTGCCGTAACACAGCGCCGGGACCCAGGCGAGCGTGGTCGTGGCTGGGACGACGACGAAGCTAGCGACGACTGCGTAGAGCCCGCCACGGAGGAGCGTCAGGCTGTTGGCGACGCCGAACATGTGCCGGTACGGCGAGCCGGGGATGCGAGTGATATCGAGGCCGCGGCCGGCGAGCCAGAACTGGCCGGCCCAGCAACAGCCGGCGACGGCCGCCGGATGGAGCGCCCAGTAGCTCGGCTCGTCGCTGGGGAAGGCGACGCCGACTGCAGCGCCCAGACAGAGCGCACCGACGACCGGGAGGCCAAAGCGCAGCCCGAGCAGTGCCGGCCGCTCACCCTGGCGCCCGGCCATCGACGCCCCCCGGTCGCCCAGTCAGTCTTTGACCCGTACGCGTCCGCTCGCGACGGGTCGCGGCAATCGTCGCACTCATTGGGGATTCGTCCACAGGTAACGACCGACTCGGCTTAAGCCCACACCCAAATCGCGGCTCACGCCGACTCCCGGAGCACCGCGACCAGCACGGAAAGCAGGACGACCTGGGCGACCTTGTCGACGGCGCCGAGCGTGCCGACGTCGGCGGGGAAGGACTTCCCGAGCGAGACGAAGTTGACGTAGTACCACAGCAGTATCTGGACGAGTGTGAAGGGAACGCCGACGGCGTACACCGCCCGGCGACGGTAATCGAGCAGAACGAGTGCAACGGCGCCCAGAAACCCCAGTCCGGCGAGGACGAAGCTGATGCCCATCCCCGAGGGGAGCATCCTGACACCGAGCAGGAGATGGACCGCCGCGGACACGACGGCGGCGACGATGCCCAGCCAGTGCAGTCCGGTCAGCGACGCTACGTCCAGGGACAGTCCCCGCGAGTCGGCCGTGGCCATACGTGACAGTGGGCACTCACGAGTATAATGGTGCGGTCGGCTCACCGCTCGAAGGTCGGGTCCCGCAGCGCGTCGATGCGGGCCATCTCCGCCTCAGACAGGCGTTCGCCGGCGGCGGCCAGGTTCGAGACGACGTGTGCCGACTTCGTGCTTGACGGAATAGGGACCACGCCCTGTGTGGCGTTCCACGCGACGACGACACCGGCCGGCGAGAGGCCCCGGGATTGAGCGATATCAGATAGCACCGGCTCGTCCAGCAGCCCCGGCGCCGACAGCGGCGAGTGAGCGACGACCCGGATGCCCCGATCGTGACAGAACGTGACCAGGTCGGACTGTGGCTGGTAGGGGTGGCGCTCGACCTGGACGAGCGCGGGCCGCACCGTCCCCGTCGCAAGCACCGTCTCCAGTTGGGCCGTCGAGACGTTGCAGGCGCCCAGCGTGTGCGCCAGTCCCTGCTCGTACAGCGTTTCGAGGTTCTCCCACGCCCGTGCCAGCGGCACGTCAACCGTCTCGATGGCGCCGTCCGCGCCCTCGGGGAAGGTCAGCGCTTCCTGACGCTCGACGGGTTTCTCGGCCAGCCGCTCCAGGGGGCCGCAGTGGGCCCACGCTTCCGGCCAGTGCAAGGCGTAGCAGTCGAACGCGTCGAGGCCCAGTTCGGCGAGGCTGCCGCGAGCCGCCGCCAGCATGTGTTCGCGGCGGTGGTTCGTGCGCCAGGGTTTGCCGAGGACGAACAGCGTGTCGCGGTCGGGGCTCCCCGGCGCGCGAGCAGGTCGCCGATGCGGTGTTCGTTGCCGTACAGCTCGGCGCTGTCGAGCAGGCGGTAGCCCGCGTCCAGCGCCGTCGCGACGGAGTCGACCCGGTCGACGTACTCC
Source organism: Haloarcula rara (assembly GCF_029338235.1). GTDB lineage: Archaea > Halobacteriota > Halobacteria > Halobacteriales > Haloarculaceae > Haloarcula > Haloarcula rara. Next base: position 961,002 of record NZ_CP119785.1, on the reverse strand, counting down.
CCGTCCCGGTAGCGCGAACAGCCAAAGCCGACGGGTGGCAGGCGAAGCGAGTTCGCCGACGGCGTGGGTGGGGACGGGGACTCCCGCGTCGCCGGCGACACAACTGGAGCCGGCACCGGCTCGCTCGTCGCGCCGGAGGCATTCACACTGACCGGCCCGCCCGTCTCGGCGGCGCGCTCGATGGCGTTGCAGACGGCGACGACGTGGGCGCCGCGCTTCCCGGTCGCCCGCGACGGACGGCCAGCGTCGACGCTCGCTGCGACACGTTCGACGGCGTCGACGTACCTGTAGGGCCGCGTCGGCGTCTGTGCAGGCACGTTCGTGTACGCCCGACCGACCCGACCGAACCGGAGCGCACCGGGGCTGTCGGTCATCGCGCCCGTGCCTTCGAGATAGAGCGAGCCGTCGTCGCCGTGGAGCTCCAGCCCGTAGAACTCCCGACTTCGGTGGGGGGCATAGAAGCTCGCGGTCAGCCGGACGACCGGCCCCGAGGCGAACTCGAGCGTCGCCTCGACGTGGCTCGGTACCGACGGGCGACGGGGCTCACGGTCGGGCCAGGGCTCTATCGCGTCGGCGACGCGGACCCGCGCTACGGGCCCGAACCACGCGACCAGCAGGGCCAGCGGGTAGACGCCGCCGTCGTACAGCGGCCCGATGTCGAGAAAGGAGTCGGGGCGGTCGTGCCAGTCGGTGACTCGGCCGACGTGGGCGTGGGCGTAGCCGAGGCGGACGGGACCGAGCCGGCCGTCGGCGAGCAGTCGGCCCGCCCGACGCTGGGACGGCGCCCGCGGCGTGCCGGGCGCACAGCCCAGTGCGAGATTCCGGTCCCGGGCGAGCGCGAGCAACTCGCCGGCCGTCTCGCCGTCGAGCGCCAGCGGCTTCTGGGAGTAGACGTGCCTGCCCGCCTGCAGCGCTGTGCGGGTCACCGGGGCGTGGGCAGCGTGGCTCGTCAGGTTCACGACCAGCGGCGCGTCGACGGCGGCCATCGCGGCGTCGAGGTCGGTAAAGGCGGGGCAGTCGTGGGACTCGGCGAGGTTGGCGGCGCGGTCGCCGTCGAGGTCACAGACGCCGGCGAGCGAGAGCGGACTCCCCGCGAGGCCGGCCGCGTACGCGTCGGCTATCGCGCCAGCGCCGACGAACAGACAGTGCACACGGGAACGGGGGGTCGGGAGGTACATAGAGTTCCCGCCGGTGGGATTTTGTCGGTACGAACCCAACGGGGACCGTGAGAGAACCGGGGATGAGCCGGCTCGGGACGGCCTACCTGCGCGTGCTGCAGGCCGTCGGCCGACGGCTCGACTACGGCACCAGCGTCTTCGACCGCGAGTGGGACGTCCTCGTGGTACTCGACGCCTGTCGGGCCGACCTCCTGGAGTCGGTCGCCCCCGACATCGACTTTCTGGACGCCGTCGAGACTGTCCGCTCGGTCGGCAGTTCCTCCTCCGAGTGGCTGGAGAACACGTTTCTCGGCCGTCCAGAGACCGGACGGACAGTGATGGTCACCGGGAACACCTGGACCGACCGGTATCTCGACGCCGACGAGTTCGCTGCGCTGGACGAGGTCTGGAAGTACGCCTGGGACGACGACCTTGGGACGGTGCCGGCGGCGGCGGTCACCGACCGCGCCATCGCCGCAGGCCGCCAGCGCGACCCCGAGTGGCTGGTCGTCCACTACATGCAACCCCACCATCCGTTTGTCCCTGACCCGCTCGATGGCGACGATGGGATGGCCCGTACCGGGAGCCACAGCAACACTGCGAACCCGTGGGTGTCGCTGCGACAGGGAGAACTGACGACAGCGCGCGTCTGGGCCGCCTACGAGGCGAACCTCCGGTACGTCCTTGAGGAGGTGGCCACCCTGTGTGACAACGTCGACGGCCGCGTCGCCGTCACGGCCGACCACGGTAACCTGTTTGGCGAGTGGGGACTGTACGGCCACCCGATGCAGACGCCTGTCCCGGCGCTGCTTGCCGTCCCGTGGGCCGAGACGACCGGCGTTGACCGCGCGAGTCGGGTGCCCTCGATCGAACCGCCCGAGACCCTCCCCGTCTCGCGGGTGTACGGCGCCGACTCCGACCGCGACCGGCTCGACGCGCTGGGCTATCTCTAATCGCCGGGGAAGATAGCTTTTAGTCGGGGAAGCCCTGGATGCAAACGTGCCTTCAACGCGTCGCTGTCAGTCCGGCATCGCCAGCTCGCCGACCCCACTCCGGAGCCCGCCGAGCGACCGATGACCGGTCGGGCGCTGTACTTCACCGGCGACGAATCGGTGGCGGTCCGTGAGCGCCCCATCACCGACCCCGGCCCCGGCCAGGTCCGCGTACGGACCGAACGGTCGGGTATCAGTCCCGGGACGGAGCTGCTGGTGTACCGCGGAGACGTCTCCTCGGAGCTGTCGACCGACGAGACCATCGACGCCCTCGATGGCACCTTCTCGTACCCGCTGCAGTACGGCTACGCCGCCGTCGGCCGCGTCACCGCCGTCGGTGAGGGGGTCGCCGAGGACTGGCTCGACCGCCGCGTCTTCGCGTTCAACCCTCACGAAAGCCACTTTCTCGCCGACCCCGAGACGCTCGTTCCGACGACGCTCGCGCCGGCCACAGCGGTTCTCATCCCCAACGCCGAGGCGGCGGCGAACTTCGTGATGGACGGCCGGCCGCGCTTTGGCGCGCGCGTCGCGGTGTTCGGCCAGGGCCCGGTCGGGCTGCTGACGACCGCCTTGCTCGGGGAGTTCCCGCTGTCCCAGCTCGTCACGGTCGACCCCTGTGGCCCCCGTCGCGAACTCTCGCGATCGCTTGGCGCCGACCGAGCGGTCGCACCCGGCGACCTCGACGAGCTTTCCGAGCCGGTCGATGTCGCCTTCGAGCTGTCGGGGAACCCGTCGGCCCTCGACGACGCTATCGACGTTACCGGCTACGCGGGCCAGGTCGTCGTCGGCTCGTGGTACGGCACGAAGGACGTCTCGCTCGACCTCGGCGACGCCTACCACCGGAGCCACATCCGCGTCCGGTCCAGTCAGGTGAGCCGCATCGACCCGGACCACGCCGACCGCTGGGACAAGGACCGCCGGCTGGACGAGGTGCGGGACTGGCTGGCCGAGGCCGACCTCTCGGCGCTGCACACCCACACCTTCGACGTCGGGCGCGCGCCGGAAGCGTACCGCCTGCTCGACGAGCGGCCCGAGGACGCGGTTCAGGTCACGCTCACCTACGACTGACTCTCGGACCGACGCTTCTTCCTCCAGATTTAGGAGGCTCGCGTCCCTGGGTTCGGGTATGTATTCGACCACAGTGCTGGCCGACTTCGTGGCACAGCACTATCTCACCGTCCCGGACCCCGGCCCCGAAGGAGAGCCCCACTCCCACCACTACGAGGTGGAACTGTGCTTTCGCGGCCCGGAGTTAAACAAGTACGACTACCTCGTCGACATCGACGACGCGGAAGCGGCGCTGTCGGGTATCGAGGCCCGGTATCGCGATGCGACGCTCAACGACCTCCCGGAGTTCTCGGGGGACAACCCCAGCGTCGAGCGGTTCGCCCGCGTCATCTTCGAACGCGTGACCGAGATCGTCACCGACGACACCGTCACGGAACTGGCCGTCACCGTCTGGGAGGACGACGAGGCCGCCGCGAGCTACGACGCCGCCCTATGAGACGGAGTACTGTAGCGTATGTCCGGATAGCGCCGACCCCGAGGCCGGCGCGTCCCGGTGAATCGCTACAACGAACCGTATGAGGGTCGGGCTGACGCTGTATGGCAGTCTCGACGAGCGCTCCGGCGGGTTCCGCTACGACCGACAGCTCGTGGCGGGGCTGCGTCGGGCCGGCGACACCGTCGAGGTGGTCGAACTCCCCTGGCGTGACTACGGCCGGGGGCTGCTCGACAACGCTTCGCGCGACCTCCGGCGGCGACTCGACGTGGACGTGGACGTGATGCTCCAGGACGAACTGGCCCACCCGTCGCTCGTCCGGACGAACCGCCACCTCAGCTATCCCGTCGTCAGCGTTGTCCACCACCTGCGGGCGAGCGAACCCCGGCCCTTCCGCTCACTCTACGGCGCTGTCGAGCGCCGCTACCTCGACACCGTCGACGGCGTCGTCTGCAACAGCACGACCACGCAGTCCGTCGTCACCGACCTCGGCGTCGACGCCGGGTCGACCGTCGTCGCCCCACCGGCCGGCGACCGCTTCGACCCCGCTATCGACCCGGCGCGAATCGACACACGGGCACACGAGGGGCCGCTTCGGCTGGTCTTCGTCGGCAACATCGAGCACCGAAAGGGGCTGGACACGCTCGTCGACGGGCTCGCGGCCGCCGACGCCGACGCCGAACTCACGGTCGTGGGCCGCCCGGTCGAGGAGCGCTACGCCCGGTCGGTCCGGTCGCGAGTGCACGAAGCGGGCCTCGAGGACCGGGTCCGCTTCACCGGTCGTCTGTCCGACGACGCGCTGGCTTCGACCCTCGATGCCGGCCACGCCCTCGCGCTCCCGTCCCGGTACGAGGGGTTCGGTATCGTCTATCTGGAGGGGATGAGTTTCGGGCTGGCCGCGCTCGCCTCGCGGGCCGGCGGTGCGAGCGACGTCGTCACCGACGGCGAGACGGGCGCGCTCGTCGACCCCGACGACCCGGCTGCCGTCGCCGCGGCCATCGAGACGCTGGCGGGCGACCGCGACCGGCTGGCCGCGATGGGTCGGGCGGCCAGACAGCGATACGAGAGCCATCCGGACTGGGACGAGACGACCGCTCGGGTCCGCGGGCTGCTGTCAGCTGTTGCCGACGTCGACGTGGAGGCGGTAGCGTGACTGACTCCTTCCAGCGGTATCTCCGCGCGAAACGGACCGTAGACGACCGCGCACTCGACCGTCGTCTCGTCGAGTCGCTCCGCGCGGAACTGGCGGCGCGGGCGGCCGAACACAGCGGCCCGTTGCGTGTCCTCGAAATCGGGGCCGGCATCGGGACGATGCTTACCCGGTTTCTCGACTGGGACGTCCTCCCCGAGTGTGACGTCGAGTACGTCGCACTCGACGTCCAGGCCGACAACGTGGCCGCGATGGCCGGCTATCTGACCGAGTGGGCCGTCGACAGCGACGTGACCGTCGACGACGACGCGCCCATCACCCTCGAGGACGGCACGCGACAGGTGACGGTCGAATCCGTCGTCGCCGACGCTATCGACTACGCCGACGGCCACGACGCGGTGGGCCACGGCGGTCGTCCCGGGTACGACCTCCTCGTCGGGGCGGCGCTGCTCGACATCCTCGACCGGGAGGCGCTGGGGACGCTCCTCGGTACTGTGGCCCCCGGCGGGCTGTACTACTTTCCTATCACTTTCGACGGAGCGACGCGGTTCCGGCCCCCACATCCGGCTGACAGCGCCGTCGAAGGCCGCTACCACGACCACATGGACGCGAAGCCGGGCGGGGACAGCCGCGCGGGCGGGGCCGTCCTCGAGCGCCTCCAGCGCCTCGGCGGGGCGACGCTGCTCGGGGTGGCCGGCTCGGACTGGGTCGTCAGACCCGTCGACGGGACCTACCCCGGCGACGAGGCGTACTTCCTCCGGCACATCCTCGACACCGTCGAGGGAGCGGTCGGCGAGCTAGGCGGTGCCGAGGGGCTCGACGACTGGCTGGCCCGGCGCCGCGAGCAGGTCGCCGACGGCGAACTGCTATACGTGACCCACCAGCTCGATTTTCTGGGTCGCGTCGAGCGGCCGGGAGCGCTCGCGGGCTGAGGGCAAGCGGTGGGGCTGGCCGTTTCCCAAACACCGATACGAGCGCACTCCTGAGCAGTCACCGTGACGAACACGCAGGTCTCTCTGATCCAGATAGACAACTACGGCCCCTGGACGACGACGCCCGAACCCCGCCGCGAGGTCGACCTCCAGACGCTGCAGTCGCGGCTCTTTGCCGACGTTGCCCAGCTGGTCGGCGCCCGCGAGGGATACGCCTTCTTCGGGCGGTTCGACAACATGGTAGCCATCACGAACGGGCTGGACCGTGCCGAACACGAGCGAATCCAGGCGTCGCTCGGGAACCGCTATCCCGTGACCTCGAGCGTGAGTATCGCGACCGGGGAGACGCCGGCCGCGGCGCTTGGCGTCGCCTCGCGCCGCCTACAGGAATCCGGGAGCGCCCAGGACAGTGGCCGGCGCGAAGTGCTCCGGGGCGAAACGCTCGCCGACGCCGACCGGACCGATTCCGACGTCCAAATCGCCCACTTCGACGTCGACGACGCGACCGGGAAGTACACCGACCAGCTCAACGAGTTCGACACGTTCATCGAGATCGAACAGGGGTACGCAGAGCTGATGAAACACATGCGCGAGGCCCACGATTCGCTCTCGTTCTTCGTCGGCGGCGACAACGTCATCGCCGTCTGCTCGGCCATGGACAGGGCGGCCTACCGCGACGCTATCGACCACGTTCACGACGCCGTCGGCGTCGAGCTAAAGGTCGGCGTCGGCCGGTCACGAACCCCACAGGTTGCGGGTATGACCGCCAAACACGAACTCGAACGCTGCCGGGAGGACGGCACGGCCGTCGAGCTCGGCTGGTAGGGCGTCGGTCCCCCGCGCGACGGGGCCCGCGTATACTGACGCCCCCACCGGCCTCAGCTCCGCTCGCCGACTTTCACGAGCTGCTTGCCGACGTTCTCGCCCTCGAACAGCCCGAGGAAGGCGTCCGGTGCGTTCTCCAGCCCCTCGGTGATGGTCTCCTCGTACTGGAGCTGGCCGGTCTGGATGAACCCGCCCAGCCGCTCCAGTGCGTGGCCCCAGCGGTCTTGATAGTCACCGACGAGAAAGCCCTCGACGCTGGCGCGGGTCTGGATGAGCTGTGCGAGCTTGCGCGGCCCGGTCGGCTGTTCGGTCGCGTTGTAGATGGAAATCTGCCCGCAGACGGCGACCCGAGCGTTGCGGTTCAACTGCCCCCAGACGGCGTCGGTGATGGGGCCGCCGACGTTGTCGAAGTAGCAGTCGACGCCGTCGGGACAGCGCTCTGTGAACGCAGCTGTTAGGTCGTCGGTCGTCTGGTAGTTCACCGCCGCGTCGAAGCCAAGGTCGTCGGTGAGCCAGTCACATTTCTCGTCGCTGCCGGCGACGCCGACGACGCGGGCGCCCGCTATCGAGGCGACTTGGCCCGCGACGGAGCCGACGGCGCCGGCGGCTGCCGAGACGACGACGGTGTCGCCGGGGTCGGGGTCGGCGACGTCGGTCATCCCGAAGTAGCCGGTGATACCGGGCATCCCCAGCACGCCCAGCGCGGTCGAGACGGGCGCCAGGTCGGGGTCGACCTGCCGGAGCTCGTCACCGTCTGCGACGGCGTGGTCGGCCCACAGCAGGTTCCCGGTGGCTACGTCGCCGGGCGAGAAGCCGTCGTGGTTCGATTCGACGACCTCGCCGACGACGCCGGCCTCCATGGGCTCGTCGACGCCCCATGGCTCGGCGTAGGACTCCGCGTCGCGCATTCGCCCGCGCATATAGGGGTCGACCGAGAGATACAGCGTCCGGACCAGCACCTCGCCGGGGCCTGGTTCGGGGCGGGAAACGGTCACCAGCTCGAAGTTCTCGTCGGTGGGTTCGCCGGTCGGTCTGCTCGCCAGTCGCCACTGTCGGGTCTGTTCGTCAGTCACGATCGAACATCGCGCTCGCGAGGGGTGAAGGTTGGGACTCGACGGCTCGACCTGTCGCGTCGTGCCGGCGACCGGGGCCTGTCACACTGTCATGGCGTACAGCTTCTCCGCCGGGAAGTACGCGACGCCGTCGACGACGGCGGGCGCGCGGTTCCCGGCCCCGCTCGACTGGTCAGTCCCGTAGCGCCACACCTCGCTCCCGTCCGCGGTCGAGAAACAGGCCAGCTCCCCCAGTCCCGGGACGTAGAGGTGGCCGTCGGCGACGACAGGCGTGCCGTCGAGACCGGTCTCGGTGGTGTACCGGCGCTCCCCCGTTTCGAGGTCGTACGCAGAGAGGCCCCAGGCGGCGACGACGTGGACCTGGTCGCCGGCCACGGCGGGTGAGTGAGTCACCGTCGCCCCGCCGTTGGCGCTGTATCCGGTTACCTCGGCCGCCCACTGTTCGGTCCCGTCGCTGCGAGCGTAGGCGCGGAGGGTGTCCTCGCCCCCGACGACGACGGTGTCGTCGACGACCGTCGGCGGTGCCGTCACCGTCGCCTGTGGCGATGCGGCCCAGCGCTCTTCGCCCGTCTCTGCGTCCAGCGCCTGTAGCGTGCGTCCGCCGACGTAGACGGTGCCGTCGGCGACCGCCGGCGTCGGAAAGTAGTACTCTGCGTCTATGTCGGTCTGCCACTGGACCGTCCCGTCGGCGACCGACAGCGAGAATACACGTCGCTCGTCGATGGTGCTCCCGGCGACGTAAACCGAGCCGTCGGCGACGGCGATACCGGAGTCGAGGTCCCGTGAGACCGACCACAGCTTCTCGCCCGTCGACCGGTCGAGGCCGACGACCATGCCGCTTACGACGGCGAGGACGACGTCGTCGGTCACGGCAGTCTGGCCGGCGCCGTTGGTCTCGCCGTAGGACTGCTCCCACACGACCGACCCGTCGACGCCGTCGAGCGCGTAGACGACGGTCTCGGCCTCGTCGTTGTCGTCGATGGTTCCCTCGGCCACGTACACCGTCCCGTCGGCGAGCGTCGGCGACCCAAGCTGGTGGCCCGACTCGACGCCGCCACCGCCGAACTCGAACGCCGGGCCGACGTCGCCGGTCGGTCCGCGCACATCCGGAACCGACCCGCTGTTTTCCGCGTCGTACTGAAACTGCGGGAAGGCCTCGTCGACCGCGTCGATGGTCGGGGTCTCTTCGCTCGTCGGCGTCCCGTCGCTGGTCGGTGTGGCTGTGTCCGCAGCGCTACTCTCGCCCCCACAGCCGGCCAGTGTGGCGGTGACGCCGCTCGCGACTGTCGCGAGGACCGCACGTCGTCGATGCATAATTCGACCGGCGAACGACTCGATTATAACTCCTTCGTCGGCACGCCGCGGTCAGCTGTGCTCGTGCCACCCGCCGGCGTCGACGACCTCGAAGAGGTTCCCCCACCCTTCGTCGTCGTCGCTCTCGGGCAGTGCGTCCCGAAGCTGCTGGAAGTCAGACTCGGGGACCACCGACTCGACGAGGTCCACGACGACACGGGCGTGGTAGGCCGCGTCGGCGCGGTCGACGCCCTCGATGTCGGCGACCCGGGTGAGATACGCCGACCAGTCGAAGCGCTGACCGTGTTCGTGGACGCCGCCGGTCATGTACCACTTGACCTCCATGGGCAGGGACGCGGCCAGGTCCTCGGCATGGCCCGCCGGGAGCCGCTCGCCCAGTGGCAACAGCGTCGCCCGAATCGCCCGGAGCGTCTCGCCGGTCCCGGCCAGTTCCAGTCGGTGCTGTACCTCGCCGGTGAACTCGTCGAAGTCCATGGCGATGAATTTGTTGCAGAATTGTTATATAGTTTCGGCCGGACGGAATCGCCCAGCGGTCCGACGCCGAAATCGGTGTGAGTTGCGTGCCATTCGGAAGCTATCTGGCGGTTCGAATCGCCGAGGTAGCCGGGCGCCAATCCGGCCGACCACCGCTAACCCGCCCCTATCTGCCGGAACAGAGACGGTACTTTTGTTGTCTCGCTGCCAAATCTGTGGCATGTACGATAAAGTTCTCGTCCCGACCGACGGGAGCGACCACGCGGACCGCGGCGTCGACTACGGGATGGACCTCGCGGCCGAAAACGACGCGCAGCTTCACGTCCTCTTCGTCGTCGACGAGTCGGTCTACGGTGGGACGCCGGCCCTTAGCAGCTACGAGGCGTTTCTGGAGGAGCTAGAGGAGCAGGCCGAAGACCTCACCGAAGATATCGTAGAGGACGCGACCGAGCGCGGTATCGACACCACGCTCTCTGTCCGTCGTGGCGTCCCCCACGACACTATCTGTCGCTACGCCGACCAGGAGGACATCGACGTCATCGTCATGGGCAAACGCGGCGCGGCGGGGGTGAAATCGCCCCAGCTGGGCTCGGTGACGAATCGGGTGCTCCGCCAGGCGCCCGTTCCGGTCATTCCGGTGTGACCGTGGGCTCGTCGCCCTACCCCGCGATGGCGTACAGCCGCTCGGCGGGGAAGAACGCCACGTTGTCGGCGATGACCGGCGCGGCCCCCTGCGGACTGTTCCGCTGGTGTGTCCCGTAGGTCCACTCGGTGCTCCCGTCACTCGCGTCCCGGCAGGTCAGTTGCCCGGGGCCGAACAGGTAGATGAAGCCGTCGGCGAGGACGGGCGTGCCGTTGACGCCCATCTCGACGCTGTAACGTTGCTGGCTCCCCGTGAGGCTCAGCGCCGTCAGCCCTCTGTCGGCGACGGCGTAGATGGTCTCGTCGGTCACCGCGGGCGGGTTCGTGACCGACGGCGACTCCAGGTTGCCGTACGTCTCGACGTCGTTGCTCCACAGTTCGCTCCCGTCGGCTCGGTCGAGCACGCGCACGTCGGTTCCGGAGCCGACGACGACCCGTTCGCCGGTGACTGTCGCCGGCGCTGTGACGCCGTACTCGGCGCGCCAGCGCGTCTCCCCGGTGGCCGTGTCGACCGCCTGTAACGACTCTCCACCGGTGTAGACTGTCTCGCCGTCGACGGCGGGGGTCACGGGGTCCGTGCCGGCGTCGACTGGGGTCGACCACTCGAGCGCGCCGTCGCCGACCGAGAGGGCATAGAGGGCGTTGCTCCCGTCCTCCCGACCGACGACGTAGACGGTGTCGCCATCGACGGCGATACCCGACGTGACCGTGCGGTCGAACGACCACTGCTCGATGCCGGTCGCGGCGTCCAGCCCGACCAGTTCGTCACCGGCTGTCGCCAGGACCCGCTCGTCGGTCACGGCAGTGGGGCCGGCGGCGTTCGTCCCCCGGTACATCGTCGCCCACTGCCTGGTCCCGTCGACAGCGTCGACCGCGTAGACGAACGTCTTGCTGTCACCAGTGCTGTCGATGCGCCCCTCGGTCAGGTACAGACGGCCGTCGCGAAGCGACGGCGACCCCATCCGGTGGCCGGGGGTGAAGCTTGCCTGTCCGAACTCGAACAGCGACGTGATCGCTCCCGTCGGTCCGGAGACGTCCGGGACGGCCCCCGAGTTCGCGGCGTCGTACTGGTACTGCGGATACGTCTTCTCGACGGTTTCGGGAACCCGGACCTCGGCCCCTTCGACCGCGGTTGCAGTCGTGTTGTTGCCGTTCCCTCCGGTATCGCGGCCGAGCAACCCCGGGCAGCCGGCGAGCGCTCCAGTCACGACGCTACCTACTCCCGCGAGAAACGAGCGTCGTCGACTGTCCATGTTCCGACAGTCACGTCTACAAATAAAAACACTTCGTCCTGTTCACGACTCGACAGGCGCCGTGGTAGGCGTATACTACGAAACGTATCTGTGGCGGTAGCGCTCGCTTATACTGCCGGCAGTAGGACGCCCGTCACCGTCGCGGGCCGTGCCTATCCAACAGCGATTTGAGGATATTCGCCGTAGGGACAGGCGATGTCCACCAGAGAGCGGCTCCGGGAGCTACTGACGTGTGTGGAGTCGGTGTTCCCGTCGGCGGCACGGTCGTTCCTCGCGGCCCACGACGGCGACCCGGAACGGGTCGACCGGGCCGAGGCCGACCTCGCGACACTGGTCGACCTCCCGCCGGCCGCGGTGACCTCGCTATCGGCTCACGAGCGCGAACTTTGCCGGCGGCTGTGGGTGCTCGACCGCGCACCGCTCGGTATCACCCTGGCCGGGCCCGTCTACCAGGACAATCCCGTCATCTACGTCACCCAGACGTTTCGGGAGCTGACGGGCTACTCGCTGTCGGCGGTCCGGGGCGAGAATCTCCGCCTGCTGCAGGGTCCCGACACCGAGTCCGACGCGGTCGACGCGCTGTCCGAGGCCGTCGAGATATGGGAACCCGTGACCGTCGAGCTGTGGAACTACCGCGCCGACGGCGAGCGCTTTCGCAACCGCGTCTCGCTGGTCCCGCTCCCCGACGACGACGGGATGCTCGCGAACTGGGCGGGGCTCCAGGAGCGCGTCGAGCGGTAGCGACGGGTCTTTGGCTCGGTCGCCCGACCGTTCGCTATGGTGTCTTCAGACGACGGGAGCGATTCGCCGCGCTCGACGTTCGCCCCGTCGCTGTCGCTGTACTTCGACGCGAGCGTCCACTACGGGCCCGACAACGCGACGCCGACCTCGGCGGCGGTGGGGTTTCTCGTCGAGAGCGGCGCGACGACACACATCGAGCGGTCGCTGTCGGTCGACGCGTTCGTCTCACCGGCCCATCTGGAGTACCGGGCGCTGCTTGAGGCTGTGCGAGCGGTCGCCGCGACAGACGACCGGGTCGCGTCGTTGCACGTCCACGGCGACGCCGACGCCGTGATTCGGTCGGTCGACCCAGACCACCCGGCGACGCCGGGCGACCGGGTCTGTCGGACCCGGGTCGAGGCCATCCGCGAGGCCGTCGCGGAGATTCCGGTCGTCACCTATCGCGTCGTCGGCCGCGGCGAGAACGAACGGGCACACCGACTCGCGCGGGCGGGCCATCGATGACCCGTCTGAACCGCTGAGCAACTAGTATAAATACGGCTGTCCGCTGCGTGTAGATATGCAGATCGGAACGCGGCGCGCCGTCCTCAACCCCGTCAGTGGCGACGGCGACCACGCCGACGCCGTCGAGCGGCTGCTCTCGGCCCGTGGCTTTGCCGTCTCCCGGACCGAGGGCCCGGGCGACGCGCTCGACCTCGGCCGGGCGGCCGGCGAGGCCGGGGCGTCCGAAGTCGCCGTCGCGGGCGGGGACGGCACGGTCAACGAGGTCCTCCGGGGGCTGGCCCGGGCCGACCACCTCGACGAGGTGACGCTGTCAGTGATTCCGGTCGGGACCGCGAACCTGCTGGCGGGGACTATCGGTGTCACCGACCGCCGCCAGGCCGTCGAGGTCGCCGACACCGGCGACGTGCGGACCATCGACGTGGGCTTTGCGGACGAGGAGCCGTTTCTCGTCTCCTGTATCGCCGGGTTGCCGGCCGAGGCCAGTCTTGCGGCCTCCAGCGACCTGAAGTCGCGGTTCGGGACGCTGGCCTTCCTCGTGACCGGCGCGCAGGAAGCCATCGAGTTCGACGGGCTGGATATCGCCCTGGAGGCCGTCGGCGAAGACGGCCCCGTCAGCTGGTCCGGCTCGGCGACGTGTCTGCTCGTGGGCAACGCCCGGAAGTTCGTCGAACGGGGCGGCCAGGCCGACATGGAAGACGGACTGCTAGACGTCGCCATCGTCGAACGGATGCCGACCGGTAACCTCGTCGCCGAGGCCATTGGCCACCGGCTGCTGGCGACCGACACCGAGGGGGTCACGCACGTCCGTGCGACGGCGCTGTCCGTCGACGGCCACGGCGACCCGGTCACCTTCAGCCGGGACGGTGAAGTCACCGAGCACGAGCGGCTGGATATCCGCGTGCGCGAACGAACATTAGATCTCAGAGTCGGTCCGGGCTACGACCCCAACCAACGGTGACATATCTCACCCGATGACTGGTCCAGAAGCTGGCTGCCCCGCGCTACTGGCCACAGGACACTTTGTTTCATCACCGGGGGGCCGGTACAACCAGAAGCTTCAGTATCGCGTGTCCAATGTAGGTCCGTATGAACGCTTCGTGCTGTGCTGTGCGACGAGACCCGGCGGTTCGTCGCGTCGCCGACCCTCCCCGACAGCGGTTGGAGGTGCGCTAGATGCCGGCCGCCGTGGATAACGTCGTTCTCGTCACCATCGACTCCCTGCGACAGGACGCACTGGGCGGCGAGGACACCGCCTCGCCGGTGCTCGACGACCTCGCCGCCCGCGGGGTCGACTTCGAGAACGCCATGGCCCAGGGCAACTGGACGCCCTTCTCTTTTCCCTCTATACATGGCTCCCGCCCCGTCTTCGAGGAAGGGCCTGACATCGGCGTGGCCGCCTCGCCGACGCTCGCCGAGCAGCTTTCCGACGCCGGTCTGCGAACCGGGGGATTCAACGCCGCCAACGGCTTCCTGACCGACCACTGGGGGTACGACCGAGGCTTCGACGAGTTCGAGCCGTTCGTCGACGGGAGCGGCTTCCTCGCCAGGCACCCGACCATCCAGGGGTGGGTGCAACTGGGCACCTCGCCGTTCCGGCGGGTCGCCGATGTCCTCGGCGGCGGCGACGACGACCGGCCAGTCGCCGACGCGTCCCGGATGGGGGAACTCGAGGACCACGCGACGGAGTTTCTGCAGACCTCCGACGACGGCTTCTTCCTGTGGGTCCACTACATGGACACCCACACCCCATACGTCCCGGCCCCGCGACACCTCCGGGAAGTGTCGGACACCCACTTCGGCCTGTTCGGGATGCTGTGGTCGCACTTCCGGACGGGGATGGGGTGGGACGTCGACGAGCGCACCCTCGGCACCCTCCGGACGCTGTACGATGGGACCGTCAGGCAGGTCGACGCGAGCGTCGGCCGGCTGCTTGCGACCCTGGAAACGGAGGGTATCGCCGACGACACCGCTATCGTCGTCGCGGGCGACCACGGCGAGGAGTTCCTGGACCACGGCCATCTCTCGCATTACCCCAAGCTCTACCGCGAACTCATCGACGTCCCTCTCTTCGTTACCCACCCCGACGGCGAGTCCGGCACGGTCCACGAACCCGTCGGGCTCGACGTGATTCCGCCGACGGTGTGTGACCTGCTCGGCGTCGACCCGGCCGACGCGTGGGCGGGACAGAGCGTCGCACCGGCCCTCGACGGCGAGGCTATCGACGGGCGCGGGCCGATTATCTCCGTCGCGGTCCGGGGCGAGAGCGTGACGACCCAGCCGATTCCCCGCCACCGCGAGGACGGCGAACTGCTCGTCAGCGCCCGAGACGCCCGCTGGACGCACATCGAACACACGGAATCGGACCACTGCGAGCTGTACGACCGGCGCACCGACCCCGACGAACAGGTCGACCTCTGTGCCGACGAGACCGACGACGAGGCTCCGCCGCCCGTCATCGACCGCCTGTCCGCGGCGGTCGCCGACCACGTCGACAGGCTGGACTCGGCGCCAGAGGGTGGCCAACGCGACGATTCCGGCGGCGAATCCGAGGAAATAACCGCACGGTTAAAGGCGCTCGGCTATAAATAGCGCCTCATGTCGTTTGGCGTCGCCACGTCGCCGCGACGGGAGCGACTCGTTCGGTTCTTCCTCGTGGGCTGTACGGCCGCGGGTATCCAGCTCGCGCTCCTGTGGCTGTTCGTGGACATCGCTGGCGCGAACTACCTCGTCGGTGCCTTCGTCGCCATCGAACTGACCATCCTGTTTCAGTACGTGCTCAACAACGCCTGGACGTTCCACCGCTCGCGTCACTCCTCGATGCGCGAGTACGCCGTCGGACTGGGCAAGACGAACCTGGTCCGGGGGACGGCCATCCCGCTGCAGCTTGGCATCCTCTACGTGCTGGTGACGATGGGCACCGCCGAGTACCTCATCGGGAACGCCGTCGCCATCGGCGTCACCGGGCTGTACCGGTACGCCCTCGATGCGGCCTGGACCTGGAACTAGGCGTTTTTATCGCGGGCGGTCGCAGACGGGCCATGGACGATTCGGTACGTGTCGGCGTCGACGTCGGCGGCACCTTCACCGACGTAGTGGCGGTCGGGCCAGACGGGCTGACGACGGCGAAGGTCCCCTCGACGACACCCCAGCACGAGGGCGTCGTCAGAGGTATCGAGGCGGCCTGTGGGACCGCCGATATCGAGCCCAGTGACGTCGACCGGTTCCGCCACGCGATGACCGTCGCGACGAACGCCTTACTCGAAACGGACGGTGCCGAGACGGCGCTGGTGACGACGGCCGGCTTCGGGGACGTCCTCGCCATCGGCCGGCAGGCCAGGCCCGATCTGTACGACCAGTCGGTCGCCCGGCCCGACCCGCTCGTGCCCGACGCGCGCCGGTACGAACTCGACGAGCGAGCGACGCCCGAAGGTATCGAGCAACCGGTCGATCCCGACGCGGTCCGTGCCCTCGCGGCCGATATCGACGCCGACGCGGTCGCGGTCTCGCTGCTACACGCCTACGCCCACCCCGAGAACGAGCGCCGCGTCGCCGAGATTCTGCGCCGGGAACTCGATGCTCCCGTCTCGGCCAGCGACGAGGTGCTTGGCGCGTTCCGGGAGTACGAACGCACCGCGACGACGGTGGCCGACGCCTTCGTGACGCCGGTGCTCTCGACGTATCTCGGACACCTCGAGGCCGAAGCCCGCGAGCTGGGACTGCCAGAGCCTCGCGTGATGCAGTCCAACGGCGGTATCGCCGATATCGGGACCGTCAGGGACAACGCCGTGACGACGGCGCTGTCGGGGCCGGCCGCGGGCGTCGTCGGCGCCAGCGCGTTCGAACCCGTCGACGCTGACGGCCTCGTGACCTTCGACATGGGCGGGACCTCGAGCGACGTCTCGCTCGTTCGGGACGGGGGCGTCGAGCGGACGACCGACGCCGACGTGGGCGACCGCCCCGTTCGCGTGCCGATGGTCGACGTCGAGACCGTCGGTGCCGGCGGGGGCTCCATCGCCTGGGTCGACTCGGGGGCGCGCTGCGTGTGGGCCCCGAGTCGGCCGGCGCGGAGCCGGGGCCGGCCTGTTACGGGCGGGGCGGGTCCGACCCGACCGTGACCGACGCCGCCCTCGCGCTGGGGTATCTCGGTCCCGAGACGACCCTGGGCGGCGACGTCTCCCTTGACGTCGACGCGGCCCGGGCGGCCCTGGCCGACCTCGCTCGCGAGGCTGACCTGGACGGCCCGCTCGACGCCGCCCGCGGGGTCTACCGGGTCGCCAACGCGACGATGACCCGGACCATCCGCTCGGTCACCGCCGAACGGGGCCACGACCCCCGCGAGTTCGCCATCGCGGCCTTCGGCGGCGCCGGCCCGATGCACGCCGCCGCGCTCGCGGACAGACTGGGCGTCGAGACGGTCGTCGTCCCACGGGCAAGCGGCGTCCTCTCTGCGCTCGGGCTACTGGCGGCCGACGAGCGCCACGACGCGGTCCGCACCTACCGGACGACGCTCGACGCGGCCGACCCCGAGGCCGTCCGAGAGGTACTGGACGACCTCGAAACTCGGGTGCTTGCGGAGACGGCCGAGCCCAGAGCCGCCACCGTCGCGTTCGAGGCCGACTGCCGCTACGCCGGCCAGAGCCACGAACTCGGGGTGGCAGTCGGGGAGTTCGACCCCGACGACCTCGACGCTCGCTTCCACGCGGCCCACGAGCGCGCCCACGGCTACCGGCTGGATGCGGCCGTCGAACTCGTCACGCTCCGGGCGACTGCGACGGTCGGTCACGAGTTACCGTCCATCGGTCACGAGGCGGGTGGAGACGATGAGGAGCGACGGACACGTGATGTTTCCTTCGACGGCGAGTTCAGGGAGACGCCGGTGCTGTCGTGGGGGCACTCGGCGCGGGCGACACGGCGGACGGCCCGGCCATCGTCGCCGGTGGCGAGAGCACCGTCGTCGTCCCGCCGGGCTGGTCACTGACCGTCGACGAGCGGGAGACGCTTCGACTGGAGGCAAAATTATGACCGACCACGACATCGACGCGATAGAACTCGAAATCCTCCGGAATCAACTGGAGAGCGTCGCCGAAGAGATGGGCGAGGTGCTGGTTCGGGGGGCGTTCTCGCCGAACATCACCGAGCGACGGGACTGCTCGACGGCGCTGTTCGACGCCCAGGGCCGGCTCGTGGCCCAGGCCGAGCATATCCCGGTCCACCTGGGCGCGATGCCGGAAGCCGTCGACGCCGTGCTGGACCGCGAGCCCGAGCCCGGGGACGTGTTCGTCCTGAACGACCCCTTCGCCGGCGGAACCCACCTGCCGGACGTGACACTCGTTTCGCCTATCAGCGAGGCGCACTGCGCCTCGAAGAAGTCGAGCGGACAGCGAGGCGGTGACACCGCCTCGACGGAGACGGCGGAGCCGTCTCTCAGTCCGCGAGACCCCGACGACCGAATCGTCGGGTACGCCGTCTCCCGGGCCCACCACGCCGACGTGGGCGGGATGGCGCCGGGAAGTATGCCCGCCGGCGCTCGGGACATCCAGCAGGAGGGCCTCCGGATTCCACCGACCCGGCTCGTCGCCGCCGGCGAGCGCGTCGAGGCCGTCTGGAACCTCATCACGGCGAACGTCCGGAACCCGGCCCAGCGCCGGGCCGACCTGCGGGCCCAGCTGGGCGCGAACGAGCGGGGCGCGGAACGCGTCGGCGAGCTGCTTTCCGACCACGGCGAGGTGTTGCTTTCGGCGTTCGACGCCGTCCGGGAGTACTCCTGCAAGCGCGTCGAGGCGGAACTGGCCGCGTTCCCCGACGGGACCTACACCGCGACGGACCAGCTGGAGGGCGACGGCGTCTCCGACGCCGACGTGCCCATCGAGGTGACGGTCACCGTGGAGGGTCCAACGCTGTCGGTCGACTTCTCGGGCACTGCCCCGCAGGTCGCGGGCAACGTCAACGCGCCGCTTTCGGTCGCCAAGAGCGCGGTGTACTTCGCGGTCCGCTCGGTGACCGACCCGGACGTGCCGCCCAACGCGGGCTGTTATGCCCCTATCGAGGTCCACGCGCCCGCGGGGACGGTGCTTAACCCCGAGCCGCCGGCGGCCGTCGTCGGCGGCAACGTCGAGACGAGCCAGCGCGTCGCCGACGTGGTCTTTCGGGCGTTAGCCGAGGCGGTCCCCGACCGGGTCCCCGCCGCCGGTCAGGGGACGATGAACAACCTCGTCGTCGGCGGGAGCGACTTCAGCTACTACGAGACCATCGGCGGCGGGATGGGCGCCAGCAGCGACGGGGACGGCCCCAGCGGCGTCCAGGTCGGGATGACGAACACGCTGAACACGCCCGTCGAGGCGCTGGAAGTCGCCTACCCGCTCCGTGTCGAGGCCTACGCACTCCGCCGGGGAAGCGGCGGGACGGGTCGGCAGACGGGCGGCGACGGACTCGTCCGCGAGCTCACCGTCGAGACCGACGCCACCGTCTCCCTGCTGACCGAGCGCCGACGACACGCCCCGTGGGGCTGGCCGGCGGCGAGGACGGCGCCGTGGGCCGAAATCACGTCGATGGCGAGGCCGTGCCTGCGAAGGTGACCCGCGAGGTCGACGCCGGCACGACGGTCCGCATCGAGACGCCGGGCGGGGGCGGCTACGGCGACGCGAGCGAGTAGCGGCTGGCGCGTGCTACCGATTCTCTCGGCCAATCGAAACGCCTAAAGAGCAGACGGCGGAACGTGAGAGTGAGCCGAGGTAGCCTAGCCTGGCCAAGGCGGTTGCCTCGAAAGCAACTGTCCTCACGGACTCAGGAGTTCAAATCTCCTCCTCGGCGTCTCACCGACACAACTCACGAGCGGAGCGAGTGCTGTGTCGGTGAGCGATACAGTGGAGATTTGAATGAGACCAGTCGCGCGCAGTGTGCGAGCACGTCTGGGCGTAGTTCAAATCTCCTCCTCGGCGTTTTACTGGCGCAATCTGACGAGCGTAGCGAGTGCTGTGTCGGTGAGCGGTACAGTGGAGATTTGCGCCGACGAGTCGCAGCCCTGAGCCGAACGAAGTGAGGCGAGGGGACCGTCTCGGCTCGTTCAAATCTCCTCCTCGGTGTGCAGCACATACGACGAGCGCAGCGAGTCGGCACAAAGAGAGCCCCGGGCCGCTACACGCCGGCGACGAGGAAGATGAGGACGCTGACGGCCATCACCGCGAGGATGAACGCTGCCGCCAGCGCGCCGCCCATCGACACCATCGCGTTGGCCGTCGAGGCTAGCGTCTCGGTGCGGTCGTTGCCGAACACCGTGACCTCGGCCCGTTCGCTCGCCATCCCGGCTTCGACCGGTTCGAGGTCGTCGATGGCGTCGTTGACCAGCGCCGTTATCTGCTCTATGACCTCGCTCTCGGGGATGGCCTGGCCGACCTGGTTCTCGGCCTCCATCGTGTTGACGATGTGGGTGTCGCTGGTCATCACTTCCACCGCGTCGACACCCTCGATGGCCTCCAGGATGCGCTCGCGCAGGCCGGGCTCCATGTTGTTCCCGTCGACGAGGACGTACGCCGTCCGCGTCTCGCCGACCTCGAAGACGGCGACCCGGATACCCAGCGGGCCAATGCCCTCCTCGGGGACCCAGTCGGTCTCCGCCCAGGCGACGCCACAGCGGAGCTGCCCCCGCTCGGCGTCGGCCAGCGTCTCGCCGAGCTGGCCGGCCCCGTGTATCATGTCGAAGGAACGCTGGCTCCCGGGGACGACGTGGCCCAGGTCCTCGCCCTCCAGCCCGTCGTTGCAGTTGTGGGCGTCGACCAGCAACACGTCGTCTAACCCGCCGCTGCGGGCCTCCGACATCGCCGAGAGGCCGACCGCGTAGTCCACGTCGTCGGCACAGCCCGGCGAGTAGGTTGTCACGACCATGGCGTCCTCGCCGAAGGCCTGCCCGAGCAGGCTCGCCTCGCCCTCATCGTGACGGTGACCCGCCGTCGCCTCGGCGCTGTACTCGATGGTCTCGAAGGCCCGCTCGGCGGCGTCGAGGATTGTGTCGACCTCGTTCTCGGTGACGAGATTGAAGTCGTGGCCCGCGGTGGCGTGTGGCGGGAAGGCGACCCCGTCGGCGACCTCGGCGACCCGCTTGGGGAGGTTGCCCCCGCCTATCTCACCCATCGGCCCCGGGTGTATCATCGGCAGGACGAAGCGGGCTTTCTCCTCGCCGTCGGGTCGCCGGACCGCGAGGACGGTGACGGGGACGATGGCCTCCTCGCCGATGTCCTCGAAGAACGTCTCTAGCTCGTCCGAGCCCTCCGCGAGGTAGCCGACGAAACCCCGCAGGAAATCCAGCGCCGAGACGCCAAGCGAGGAGCGCCACGGGCGGTCGATGGCAACCAGGAACACCCACACGGCCAGCGCGTACAGCAGACAGATGCCCGCAAGCAGGACGAAATCGGCCGGGATAAACCCCTGCAACGCCGGCGGCGCCTGTTCGGAGCGGGCCAGCAGCTGTCTCAGCTGGGGGTCGTCCAGGATGTAGGTGGTCGCTCCGCCGTAGACCGCGAGCATCCCCGCCGCGGCGACGGTCTGGACGCTGGCCGGCACGACCGCCTGCAGGAAGCTGTATCGGGAGACGGCAAGCAGGATGAGCAGCCGGAACGCGAAGATAGAGGCTAACGCGACCAGCAAGACGTCGAAGACGAAGTTCGCGCCGAGCCGGGCGCTGACGAGGGCGATGACGCCCGCCACCGTCAGGAAGGCGATGGTGATACACTCACAGACGAGCGCGAGCAGCGAGGCCCGGTTCGGGGTGAGTTGGCCGCCCATCCGGCGGTCGACCCACGGCGTCACCGCGCCGGCGATGGCCGTGGGCAGCCCGATGAAGAAGATTCCCTGCCAGGCGTCGTCGAGGACGAACCGCGAGTCGAAGGCCGCGACGCCGGTCAGCGCAGCGATGAACAGGGCAAATGCGAGGCTGGCGTACCAGTTCGGCGCCCGGAAGATGAACCGGGAGAGGCTCGCAAGATTCCCCTGTGTGGCAGTCATTTATTCATCACATCCAGTCGCGCTATATAAATCCAGCCGCTCCGGTCGGCACCCTCGAAATCGCCCGACAGCAGGCCTTCCTACTGCCGCGGCGCCGACTGCTGGTCACAGACCGCGAGGAAGTTCTCGAAGACGGCTTCGCCCTCTTCGGTGTGGGCGACCTCGGGGTGCCACTGGACGCCGAACAGGTCGCGGTCGGTGTCGCTCATCGCCTCGACGCCACAGACGTCGGAGGTCGCGGTGCGGGCAAAGCCGTCGGGCACCTCCTTCACTTCGTCGGCGTGGCTCGCCCAGACGCGGGTCTCCGGGGCGAGCGAACCGATGAGCGGGTCCGCCTCGTCCAGAACCTCGACGGTCACGTCGGCGTAGCCGCCGTACTCGCCGCCGCCGACACGGCCGCCCAGCTGGTCGGCGATGAGCTGCATCCCCAGACAGATGCCAAGCACCGGGACGTCCAGGTCGAGGTAATCGGGGCAGTTGCCGATGTCGTCCATGTCAGGGCCACCCGAGAGGACGATGCCGTCGGCGTCGATCTCCTCGGGCGGCGTGTCGTTGTCAAGCAGTTCCACGTCCACGCCCATGTCCCGGAGCGCTCGCTGCTCCAGGTGGGTGAACTGGCCGTGGTTGTCGATGACGACGATGTGGGTCATTGGTAGGCGAGAGGCTAGCTGGGCCTATATATCTCCTGATACATCACGGCCCACTGTCCGGGGCCACACCCCCGGCACAGCTGCGACAGCTATCCCCCGTCGTCGTACCGGTCGGCGGCGGATTCGAACCCCAGTTCGGTGCGTTCCTTGCTCTTTCGCCCCTCCTGTTCGGCGATGGCCTCCGGGTCGGGGCTGGCGTCGTCGTCGACGCGCGCCCAGGCGTTGTGGACCTTCGCGTGGCACCACCGACAGAGAAAGACCGTTATCTCGTGGCCAAGGTCGTCCTCGCTCGCCGACTCGCCGTAGGAAAGGTGGTGTTCCTCGAGCAGCGGCCGCGAGTCGTCGAACGCGTTGCGACGCTCTTCGAGCCCACAGCGGATACACTCGCGGTCCCGGTTGCGACAGCGGAAGTGCGGGCAGTCGCCCCAGTTCCACTCGGCGTTGTCTGGGTCCTCATCAGGCCCCACAGCGGCCGGACAGCGAAAGTCCTCGGCGCTGCGGGCGTTCGCGAACTCCGGGTCGTGGTGGCCGTGTTCGCGCGCCCACCGGCACTTCCCCTCGTCGGTGACGAAGTCACACCGGTCGACGTGGTCGTAGGGGTCGGAGACGCCGACGCTCGTCCCGCCCGGTGCCTTCTCCATGTCAGGCGTCTCTGACCGCCAGCTACCTCAATCTGGCTCTCCACCGTTTTCATCGAGGGGCCGCGCCGCTCGCCATCGCCGACAGCCTCAGTTTTCGAGTCGTTGCCCACGCAACTGCCATCACCTGCATCGGCTACGCTATTTCCACTTTTTCGGGTCCCCTTCCTCGAACTCGCCTTTCGCTTCCCGGTCGCGCGGCCAGAGGACGAGGACGATGGCGGCTGTGTAGTACAGCGCGATGAGCGCGACGACGACAACGCCGGGAACGACGGCGATAGTGGCAGTCTCCAGTAGACGCTCGTTCGGCGCGAACGCCGTGATTCGGAACAGCCACGCGACGAGCAACACGGCCAGCAGCGGGAGGTAAATTCGCCGAAGCCGGTTTGCGAGGGCTTCCGATGGCGATACTTTCAGCGTCGGTGTCCGATAATCCCGACTGAGTTTGCCCCGCCAGTCCTCGTGTTTGAGCCCCTCTGACGGCTCGAGCGCGTCCGCAAGCAAGTTCTGCTGGAAGAGACGTACCCGTGACCGATAGATATCGTAGTCGCGATATCGCCGTGCTTCGATGGACAGGAACAGCGAGACAGCCAGCATCCCGACGATGATAATGTAATGTGGGTTATCGCCACTGGAGAAGGCCCACGTGAGAATCGCGGCCACGACCGTCACCCCCCACGTCGTCGTCTGGTCGAGGCGCGACCGCCACGTCGTCTCCCGGTCCAGTTCCCCGCGATAGGCATCGCCCAGTATCGAGATCATCTCCGTGCTCTGCCCGGTTATCTCGCTGCCGAGCTTGGGTTCCGATGCCACGTCTGACTCGTCTGGCGGTTCATCGACCATACAGAGCGGTACGATACCAGCAGTGAAAATAGTTCAACGGTCTGACTTTTAATCGGGGCTGAACCAGTGATATCGTTCGAGACACGCCGAACGCGCCGACGGAACGCTTACGTGGCGACGTACCCACGCGAGCGTATGCGCATCGTCCACGACCCTGACGGGGAACGTCGCGTCCTCGCCACCAACGTTCACACGGCCGACTCGATGCTGGCAAAGTCGAAGGGGCTAATGGGCCGCCGGTCGATTCCGGACGACTACGCACTGGTCTTTCCGTTCGAACCCTCCTGGCCCTTCGGTGCGGTGCGTCGGCGGGTCATCCATATGCTGTTCGTTCGCTTCCCGACAGACGTGGTCTGGCTGGCCGACGACGAGGTCCGCAAAGCCAGGACGATGTATCCGTGGCGCTCGGTCGACTACGCGAAGGCCGACACCGTCATCGAACTGCCGGCTGGGACCGCCGACGACGTCGAGGTGGGCGATACGGTGGTCGTCGAGTCCTGACCGGACTGCATCCGCCAGACTAAAGACCATGAACGTCCCAGTACCTTTTACTATGTCGGAACACCCGACGGAGGATAGAGGAAGTCGCCGCGAGGCGACTGGGTGTGAAATTCGCCCCGAGTGATGGAAGTGAATCTTCTGTGAGCCACCACACACTGTTCGGGGACCACCCAGCGACGCGTCCCCTCGACGAGGTAGACGGCGTACAGTTCCTGGACACCACGCTGCGCGACGGCGAGCAGGCCCCCGGCGTCTCCTTGACCCCCGACGACAAGGCCGCCATCGCCCGCTCGCTCGATTCGGCAGACATCGGCGTTATCGAGGCCGGCAGCGCCTGTACGGGCCCCGGCGAGCGCGAGACTATCTCGCGGGTCGCCGAACTCGACCTGGATGCCACGGTGACGAGCTTCTGTCGGGGCATCCGGAACGATATCGACCTCGCCCTGGAGTGTGGCGTCGACGGTATCAATCTCGTCGTGCCGGCGAGTGACCGCCACGTCGAGGACAAGGTCGGGACCTCCCGCGAGGACAACGTCCAGTCGACGGTGGAACTCGTCGAGTACGCGAAAGACCACGGGCTGTGGGTCGAGGTCATCGGCGAAGACGGCTCGCGGGCGGACCTCGACTACCTCGAAGAGCTGCTCGCGGCCTCGCTTTCCGCCGGCGCGGACCGCATCTGCTGGGCCGACACCGTCGGGCACGCGACACCCGACCGCGCCCTCGAATGCGTCTCCCGGCTCGCCGACTTGGGGCCGGTGAGCACCCACACCCACGACGACCTCGGGCTGGCCGTGATGAACGCGCTCGTCTCCGTGGCCGCCGGGGCGGACCTGGTCCACGGGACGATAAACGGTATCGGCGAGCGGGCCGGCAACGTCGCCCTCGAAGAGGTCGCCATCGCCCTGGACCACGGCTACGGCGTCGAGTCGATGGACCTGACCGAGGTGTACGACCTCGCGAAGCTCATCGCCAACCGCACCGGCATCCAGCTGGCACCCAACAAGGCCGTCGTCGGTCAGAACGCCTTCACCCACGAGTCGGGCATCCACACCGACGGGACCCTGAAAGACGACGCGATGTACGAGCCCTACCCGCCGGAGAAGGTCGGTCGGGAGCGCCGCCTCGCGCTTGGCAAACACGCCGGCCGCGCCGGCGTCGAGGCCGCACTCGACGAACACGACGTCGAGGCGACCGACGAGCAGCTCGACGACATCGTCGGCCGCGTGAAGGAACTTGGTGACCGCGGCAAGCGGGTCACCGACGCCGATTTACTGACGATCGCCGACGAGGTCACGGGCCAGTCCCAGGACCGCCGCGTCGAACTGCTCGGGCTGACTGCGGTCTCGGGCTCCGACACGCCGACCGCGAGCGTGCGCCTCTCCGTCGACGGCGAGGAGCGCAAGGCCGCGGCCGTCGGCTCCGGTCCCGTCGACGCCGCGATGAACGCCACCGAGGACGCCCTCTCGCATACCGCCAACGCCTCGCTCGATGACTACCACGTCGACGCCATCACCGGCGGGACGGACGCCATCGTCACCGTCGAGATAGAGATGTCACGCGGGGACGACAGCGTCGCCGTCTCGGCCAGCGATTCCGACATTACGCGGGCCTCCGTGCGGGCGATGGTCGACGCGATGGACCGCCTCGTCTCTGACGACAGCGAGACGCTGGTCGCCGACGACTAGCGGACGAATTCGACAGAAGCTGGGACCGTTTTCCGCGTTACACTCGCGCTTCGGCAGTCGAGGGCTCCTCGTGGAACTGCTCGACAGTCACCCGACGCTGTGCCGACACTTCCACCTGACAGCCGGCCATGGCGAACTGGACCGTCCCGCAGGTGTCCTGTCCGGTGGACGTAAACAGCGCGTCTAACGCGTCCGGGTCGATGCAGTCATAGAGGCGTTCGTTCAGGTCGAGCGGGTCGACACCCTTCTGCTCGGCGACGGCGACGACGACGGCGTGGCTCAGCGGCTCCGTTTCTGGGATGACCCGGTCAGTAAGGTTACCTGTCATTATTTGAACTCGCTGACTCTCCCTACCGATTGGATGATAAAGCCGGTTGTGGCTACCAGGGTAGCCACGCCCGCGGGGCGACACTACGAGTATAGTTCTGTGACTCGCTGTCACGCTACTCGTCCTCGAAGACCAGCTCGAGCAGCTTCCGTTGTGCGACTCTGAGATGGCGGTTCACTGTCGGCTGTGCGACCCCGAGCATCTCGGCGACCCCTTCGCCGGTCGTCTCCCGTGGCCACTCGAAGAAGCCGCTGCCGTAGGCTGTCTGTAGCGCTTCGAGCTGGCGGTCGGTCAGGACGGCCTCGAGCGAGCTGCGTATCCCGTCGCGAGACCGAGTCCCTGCCGGCTGGTAGCGCCGCGCCGTCAGCGTGATGTCCGCGCGGCCGTCCGCCAGCCGGTCGAGGAACGCGCGAACGTCGGCGTCGGCGGCGAGCGTGACCGTCAGCGCGACCTCCTCGTCCGTGACACAGGCCGTGTCGAGGTGCCCGCCGTGGCGGACCACCCGACCGACGACGGTCGGCTCGTAGGCGACCAGCTCGTAGCGGTCCCCGTCGTCGACGGCCGCCAGCGAATCGACGCCACAGACCGCTTGGGCGGCCCCGCCGACGGCGTCGTCGTCGAAGTCCGGAATCGTGAGGAACAGTCGCGTCCGTTCCGCATCGACCGGAATCGCCTCCGTACAGTACACTGTCGCCCCGAGTGTGCCAGCCAATCGCGCCAGTGTGGCGTCCGGGTCGGTGACGCGCAAGTCCAGTTCGACGACGGTGTCGGCGGCCAGATGGGCCCCGCGCTCCCGGTCGCGGACGGCCGTCGCGACACTGTCGCCGAGTTCGGTGAACACCGACGCGAGCGAGTCGTCCCACTCGACGGGCTGGTTGGCGTAGACCGTCAGCACGCCGTAGCTGACACCATCGGCCCGGAGCGGGACGCTGAGGGTCGCCTGGAAGTCCCGAGCGATGGCCGCCCGGCGCCAGTGGTGCGCCCCGATATCTTCGGCCACGGCGTCGACGGTCGTCGGCCGGTTCGAGGCGGCTGTCTGGACGGCTGGCGGGGCCTGGGGGCCGTCGGTCGAGAGCGAGACGGTCGACAGGTAGTCCGATCCAGTACCCGACCAGGCCCGGGGCTCGACACTGCCGTCCCTGGCCCGTCCGACCCACGCGAACGACAGCCAGTCCGACGCCGTCAGTGCCGTACAGACGCCCGACTCGATGTCGGCGACGGTGTCGGCGTCCACGAGGACTCGGTGGACTCGGCGGACCAGCGACAGCTCCCGTTCCAGCGCGGTGACGCGTTCGGCCTGCTTGCGGTGGGCCGCGTCGCGTTCCCGGAGCGTCGCTTCCCGGTCGACCCGTTCGAGCGCGGCGGCCGCGCTCTCGGCGAGCCGGTCGACCCCACTGCCCGTACACTCCTTGCCCGGTCCACGGCGCCGACCGCTGTCTGTGCCGGGGCGGTCACGCTGGTCTGTCCCGCCCACGGTGTGGAGCACGCCGTAGTCCCCCAGCGGCTGGTAGCGGTCGCCGCCCTCGACAGTCGTGGCCGCACCCTCGAGAAACACTTCGCGGACGACACCGTCGTCGTCGCCACCGACGGGTGCCCGCGCGTCGGCGCCCGGCGTTCCGTCGACACCCGCCGGCCACAACACGTTCCGGCAGGCGTCGAACAGATACAGCGTCGCGCCCGACAGCCCCAGCACGTCGGTCGCCGTCTCGACGATGGACTCGGCGACGGCCTCCCTGCTCTCGGCGGCGAGCAGGTCCCGCGTCGCCCGCTGCAGGTCGGTCACCGCTGTCCGGTTCCGCTGTGCTTCGACGCGGCGGTCGGCCCCTCGTTGCCGGCCGACACAGAGGATATGTGTGCCGTGGCGGTCGAACCCGAACTCGGCCCACCGCTCGGGCGCAGTACCGATTCGGACCGATACGTACTCGCCGGACTGCTCGATAGTCTCTTCGACTGTCCCGGCGGTCAGTCCTGAGACGACCGCTGTGAGCGGCTCGCCAACGGGTGTGTCGTCGGTGCCGACGAGTGTCGCGAACGTATCGTTTGTCGACACGATAGTCAGGGAATCGTCCAGCACGACCGCTGGCTCGGCCAGTCGCGTAATCAGCAGGTCGAGTAGCCCTGGCGGTGATGTCGACGCGTTGGTCGCGTGGTCCACCCGTGGCTCCCTACCGGAGTTCTCCATAGACGCTTCAGGGACCTGACTACCGAAAGCATACTCTCAGCTTCGGCGCCGACTACGTACCAGACCGGTGCAGGTAGTCACGCCGGCTGTGGCGGTCGCCCCTACAGCCCCTCGTCGGCGTCGAACTCCTCGGGCGAGCGGCCGGCCGCGTCGATCACCTCGTCGGAGACTATCAGCGGACAGTCAACCCGCAGGGCGACGGCGATACCGTCGGAGGGGCGGGCGTCGAACACCATCTCCTTGCGCCGGTCCTCCAGGTACTGCTCTGTGTCCACCTTCGCATAGAAGGTGCCGTCGGTGAGGTCGTCGATGCGCACACGGTCGATGGCCCCGCCGAACTCCGCGACCATCTCGACCAGCAGGTCGTGGGTCAGCGGCCGCTCGAAGGGCTCGCCGTCGATGGCCAGCTGCATCGACTGGGCCTGGTCGGTGCTGACGAATATCGGGACGATCTCCTCGCGCGCACGCAGGAGGACCACCGGCGTCCCCGACCCTTCTTCGCTGACACCGACGCCGACCCCCTCGACCGTGGCCTCGTGTTCCATATAAATCGGTTCGGCGCGTAGGTATGAAAAACTAGCCCGCCGTCGTTTTACCGGCCGAGGGCGTGTGTCTCTCCTGTGACCGAGAAGGGCTATCTGGTCGCCGTGAAACCGTCAGCGCGCATGGTGAGCGCACGCGTTGGCCAGTGGGTCAACAGCGAGGGCCCCACTCGGCTGTTCGACTCGAAGCCCCTGGCCCGCGAGTGGGCCCGGGCCTGCTCCAGTGCCGGCGCGACGGTGTGGGTCCAGGACGCCCCCGCCTGGGCCGCCGGCGACGCCGACGGCTATCTGGTCGGCCGCCGCTTTCGCGACGCGAGCGCCGAGCGGTCGGGCCACCAGGCGACTCTCACCGGCCTCGACGACGCGCGCCGAGATAAACCGAGTTAATTCGGCTTAATTCTCAGAATACCGGCCGCAAAGCGGCGAAATCCGACTTCAGCGCGTCCCCGCTTGAAGTGCCAATAGCCCACAGCATCGAGCGGAGGCACAACCGATGCAACTCACCAAGATAGCCGGCGTGGCGCTGGCCCTGCTCATGGTCACGGGCACGGCCGCGGCCATGCCCGGCGCTGCGCCCGCACAGGCCGAGGAGAACACCGAACAGACTGCCGAGAACACCGAACAGACCGACGCCGACGACGGCAACGAGTCGGCGGCCGCGGACAACGCACCCAACCGCGGCGCTGACCGCGGCGGAGCGCCCGACAGCGCGGCGCGCGGGCCGCCCGCCGACCTCCCGAGCCAGGTCCCCGACTTCGTCGGTGACGTCCACGATACCATCGGGCAGTTCCTCGACGGCGACCGCGACGGCTCCCTGGGCGAGCGGCTCAGCGACCTGACGCCGGACGACGAGGACGCGGACCAGTCCGACGGCAACGAGTCGAGCACGCCCGACGCCACCCCGACCGCGCAGGCCGACGCGTGAGGTCCCCCAGCTGACGCGTGCGGTCGCGAACGCGATACTTTTGGCCCTGGCGGCCCCAGACACGGTATGGACGACACCGCTGAGTCCGGCCTCGACCAGCCCACCGAGCGGACGACGGCGGACCTGCTGGAGGACGACGACGACGGGCTCGTCGAGGGGATGGACCGATGGACGGCCACGAAGTACATCGGGCCGTTCGTCGCTATCGGTCTGTTCAACCTCGTGTTGCTACTCGGGTGGGGGCTGGACCCGCTGTGGGGCTTTATGATTCTGCCGCCGATTCTGTTCATCAGCGTCCTCGGCTGGATCGCTTTCAGAACCGGGTTCGCGAGCGACCGGACCTGACGCTAGCTGTCGAACAGCTCGTCGACGGCGCCGCGCGCGGCCAGTGCCGCGTCGTCGGCGACCCGCTCCTCGTCGGCGCTCGCGTCGGGCGCCTTGACGTAGACGTCAACGTCGAGCATCTGCTCCTCGAAGGTCACGGTCACGTCGTAGTCGTCGATATCGCTCACGCTGAGCCGAGCAAAAATGACGTTTTCGGCCGCGTCGGCGGCCGTTTCAACGACTTCGTCGTCGGTCGGCATCGGCTTATAGTGATTCCTGTAGCGATTTACCGGGACGCGCCGACCCCGGGGTCGGCGCTATCCGGAAATAATCTACAATAATCACTATTACGCGCCGGCGCCGGGGCCGCCTGCCGGGCCGCCGCCGAGCATCTGCTGTAGCTCGCTCTGGAGCTCCTCGAACTGCTCCTGGACGCGCTCTTCCTGCTTTTCGAGGGTCTCGACGCGGACCTCGAGGTTGCTGACCTTCTCTTCTAAGTCCTCGCGGGCCTCGTCGAGCTCGGTCTTGACGAGCAGCTCGCCGACCTCTCGGTACATCGTGGTGTCGGCGTCGACGTCGTCGAGCTCGTCCAGCGCCGTCTCGGACTCCTGCAGCGTCGACTCGGCCTGCTGTTTCTGTGTCGCGACCTGCTGTGCGGTCTCCTGAAGGTCCTGCAGCTCCTCGAGCTTCTCCTGTGCTTCCGGCGGAAGATTACCCTGCATACTCGCCCGGTCGGGGTCCGGACTGTTAAACCCACGCATCTACGTCGCAACCCGGCCCCCGAGGCCGCCCTCGCGGGGCTGTTGCGCGCCGCTCACAGATTCCAGCGAGCCGTGATCTCGGACGTCAGCTCCACCGCGAGCTCATACGAGGTGGCACTCTCGTCGACCTCGAACAGGAGGATACCTTCGCGGGCGATGCCGGGCGATATCTCGCCGCCCTCGTACTCAGTACGGTCGCCTGAATAGTAGCTGACGTCGGACTCCGACGTGCCGGCGATGAGCGAGATATCGAACGTAGACGGGACAGTCACTCGCTCGTCGCCGACGTTCTCCGCGGACAGCGTCACGAACACGAACTTGTCCCCGCTGTCGGGTTCCTCCTCGAATGTGTAGTCCGAACTGGAGTAGGTGTAGGACTGGGCCTCCTCGACACTGGTCGGGCCGATGGAGAACCGCCGGTCTTCGGTCCCGAACTCGAGGGTATCGCCCGCCGAGAGGTCCGGGTAGTCGTACGTCTCCCGCTCTAGCGAGCCCACGTCGATGCGCCACGTCGCGGTCGTCGACTCGGAGAACTGGTCGAAGTCGGCGATGAGCTCCCCGGTGCCGTCGCTGGGTTCGATTTCGTAGACGAGCCAGCCCGAGACAGACGCGCCCGGCTGTATCTCCTGGAACTGGTCGTACGACGAGTTGGAGTACGCGCTGGTGAACGTCGTTTCGTACTGCTTGCCATCGATCGTGAGGGGCGGGTCGGCGGGCACGTCTACCGGTTCGCTCCCGGTGTTTTCGGCCTCGACCTCGACCCTGAGAAACGTCCGCCCGGACTGGTCCGGAACCTCCGAGTAAAGCGAACTCGAGTTCGAGTAGACGAGTGCGTCCTTGAGGTCCGCGTCCCTTGGGGTAAACGCCAGCTCATCGTCGTCACTCTCCCGGTACACCGCTGTCTCGCCCAGTTCGAACGTCGAACTGTCGGCCTCACTGGCCTCCTCCGTTGCTGTCGAATCCGCCGGGTCGTCTTCCTCCTCGTCCTCGCCGTCTGGCGTCCCGATAGTCCCCTCCTCGCTACAGCCCGCGATGCCCAGTGCCAGCCCCGAACTGGCGAGTGCCAGCAACCTGCGGCGGTCCATATGCATATAGTTACCCTTCTCAGTCATGCCAATATAAGTTGGGATGGGGTCCAGCCCGGGGTGGACCCGACTACTCCGCGATTTCACCCACAGCTCGCTCACGGTTGTCCAGTAGCTACTCCGCAATCTCACCCACGGCCCGCTCGCGCAGCTCTCCGGTCAGGTGCATCCCGTGTTGATCGATGCGCCGGACGATACGCTTTGCCTGGGTCGGGCTCAGGTATTTATCTTCGATGGCGGCGCGAACGACCACGCCGAAGCTGCTCGTGACTTCGGCGCCCAGTCCCTGCGCGGTGCGGCGGACGGTGCGGTCCTCGGAGACGACGGCGACGGCCGAGCGGTCCCGCTGGTCCCGGTGGGCCAGCACGCCCGCGAGTATCGTCTCGGCCGGGCCAACGTCTTTCGCCCCGAGGACGGCCCGCGCGCCGTCGAGGAACGCCTCGTCGACGCCCGTCTCGACCCCGCTGTCGAGGTACTCCCCGAGGTTCGTGGCGGCCGGCTCGACGTCCACGGCGTCGGCGACCGGGGCCGGGACGACGACGTCGCCGTCGAACGCCGAAAGCAAGGCGAGTTCGCCCACCTGCCCCAGGCTGTACAGCGAGGTGGGGCCGACGTAGATGCGCGTCATAGCTCCGCGGCCGTGTCGGCGTCGAGCTCCAGGTCCGACAGCTGGAGCTGTGTCGTCAGGTTCCGCTCGCGGGCCACGTCCAGCCACTCGGCGATAGAGCAGTCCGCTATCTGTGCGGCCTCGGCCGCGGAGACGTCCCCCGACTGGTACTGTTCGACGGCGACCCGCACGCGCAGCGTCTCCAGACCCTCGCCGAGGGCCTTCCGGATGGTCGTCGACCGGTCCTCCGAGAGCAGGTCGGCCACGTCGTCGAGCTCCGCTTTCTCTTCGTCGCCGAGTCGTGCGCTGATGGTCGGCATCGTATGCGTAGTAATGTATCGTATACACACATCAATGTAGGGGGTGGCGACAGCCGAGTGCCACCGGCCGGTCGAACACCCCAGCGCGACGGGACGCGGGACAAACTCTCTAGCCTGACCGAACGTCTGGTATTAATCCGTATAATATCTTAAATATGAAGTAATATGGCGCTACACTGCCTAAACAGTCGATATATTTATGATATACTGGAATATCTAGCCACTATGTCCAGCACGAATCAGACGACTGGCAACCTGCCGCTGAACTGCACCGACTGCAACGAGCCCGTCCGGAAGACCGCGAGTGGTACGTACGTCTGTACCGGCTGTGAGCGTACCTCGACGGCGCGCCTGGTCCGATAGCCGACTCGTCGACGGCCGCGCCGACCGCTGCCGCGCCGAACCGCCAACGCTTACCCGTCGGCGCCCCGCATGAGTCCCAATGAGCGACGACGCACGGGCGTTCGTGCCGGGCCACGTGACCGGATTTTTCACCGTGGACCGGGGCGACGACCCGACGAAGACGGGTTCTCGCGGCGGCGGCATCGCGCTCTCGGACGGCGTCTCGGTGACGGTCGAACCGGCCACGGAGACGACGGTCGAACTCGACGGCGAGGCGGTCGAGATGGACGCCGTCGAGCGCGTCCTTTCGGCACTGCGGGCAGAGGCACACGTCTCCGCCGAGACGCCCCTTCCCCTCGGGGCGGGCTTTGGCGTCTCCGGAGCGATGGCCCTCGGAACGGCGCTTGCGACCAACGCCGCCCTCGACCGCGGGCTCTCGTACAACGAACTCGTGACCATCGCCCACGGTGCGGAAGTGCAGGCGGGCACCGGACTCGGTGACGTGGTCGCACAGGCACGGGGCGGGGTCCCGCTGCGACTGGAACCCGGGGGCCCCCAGTACAACTACGTCGACGCCGTCCCCGGGCGGGCCCGCGTGGAGTACTACACGCTCGGCGAACTGTCGACGCCGGACGTCGTCGGCGGCGACACCGAAGCGCTGACGACCGCCGGCGAGCGCGCGCTCTCGATGGTAGTCAAAGAACCCACGCTGCCGACAGTCATGCGAGCGTCCCGGCAGTTCTCTCGCGAGGCGGAGCTGCTGACCGACGACGTGGAGGCGGTCGTCGCGGACGTCATCGAGGCCGGCGGCGACGCCGCGATGGCGATGCTGGGCGAGACGGTGTTCGCGCTGGGGACCGGGCTGACCGACGCTGGCTACGACGCCCGCTCGTGTGCCACCTACCCCGCCGGCGCGACGCTGGACGGGTAGCGAGGCCGACTGAAAGGAGGCCTCGAAGCGGAACGGCGAACGTAGTGACCCGTGGAGCAGTAGCGAGGTTCCGAACGAAGTGAGGAACCTCGAAAAGCGAACGGAGAACGGAGTGAACCGCGAGCAGTAGCGAGGGACCGACCGCAGGGACTTGTTGCATCGCGCAGTCTGCCGGTATGCCACCCCGTGACGCAGGTACGGTGGACTTTTCTACACGTGCCTACAGTAGGAACCATATGAGCGACGACGTCGACGTGCCGGAGAGTCACCCGCGGTACGAGTCACTGCTGACTCGCCACCGCATCGAGGCGGGAGTGGATATGGGTATCACGTCCCGACAGGGGCTCATCGCACAGGGTCGAGGCGAAGCGTACGATTACCTGCTGGGCGAGGAGACCATCGACAGCGCCGACCGGGCCGAGCGGGCGGCCGCCGCCTATCTCCTCTCGGCGGACCACGCGGTCATCTCGGTCAACGGCAACGCCGCGGCGCTCGTTCCGGGCGAACTGGTCGAGCTGAGCGAGGCGACGGGGGCCGACCTCGAGGTGAACCTGTTCAACCGGACCGAGGAGCGAATCGAACGCATCGCCGAGTACCTCCGGGAGCACGGCGCCGAGGAGGTCAAGGGACTGACCGCCGACGGCCGGATTCCGGGGCTGGACCACGAGCGCGCGAAGATCGACGCCGACGGCATCGGCGACGCCGACGTGGTGCTGGTTCCCCTGGAGGACGGCGACCGCGCCGAGGCGCTGGGCGAGATGGGCAAGACCGAACTCGTCGTCGACCTCAACCCCCTCTCGCGGTCGGCACAGGTCGCGACGGTCCCTATCGTCGACAACATCGTCCGGGCGATCCCGGCCATCACCGAGCACGCGCGAGAGCTGCAGGCGGACCGGGACGCACAGCGGGCGGCCATCGACAGCTTCGACGCCAGTACCGCGCTTACTGACGCCGAAGCGGCGATTCGAGGGGGTGCCTGAGATGGGGCTTGCACCGTATATCTACGCCGACCGCCGCCTCCCCGACGAGGAGGCGGTCAGGGAGACGCTGGCCGGGCGGTCGCTGACGAAGTTCGGTGACGACGAACAGCTCGAACGCCTCCACCGCGTCTTTTACCCCGTCTTCCGTGTCGAGTACCGCTACGAGACCGGCGAGGGGAAGCTGCTCGGAACCGAGGAGAAGACGGCCACCGCGCTACTCGATGGCCTCTGGGAGGACAACGACGCCGAGCTGTCCCGGTACGCCGAGGGGACCGACGAGCTGGTCCGGCGGTCCACCAGCGACTACGATTTCGGCGCCAACACGCCCACCCTCGGCCGCTCGGTGCTCATGCAGTTCCAGGTGCCGACCGACGAGGCCGAGTCGCTGCTCCCGCGACGTATCGAGGAGTACCGCGAGCAGCAGGGCACCACCGCGAACGTCTTCCTGCGGAAACTTCGGGACTCGTACGGCCTCCCCGGCGACTTCGACCCCGAGGGGTTCGACGCGGTCACCGACATCGAACGCTGTTACCTCCCGTTCTGGCTGGCGGAGTTCCACTCGCCGCATTCGGCCGACATCGCGCTGGTCTCCTTCCGGGACCCCGACGCCTCCGCCGAGGAGATGCGCCAGCACGGCTGGCTCTCGGCCTTCGTCAGCGAGCAGCCCCGGCGGCTGGCCACCTTCGGCTACGAGGCCGACCCCGACCGCGTCGAGCGGGCGATTCGCGAACGCGTCGGGCAGACGGGCGGTGCGCCGGCGCCAGCGGAGAGGGCCCCACCGGTGGCGGCGAGCCCAGCGGCGAGGGCTCCTCGGGCGCCCCGACGGTCAACCGCCAGGGCGCGAGTGACGGCCAGTCCGACGGCGAGCCCGAGGTCGTCCAGCCCGACGGCGTCGATATGGAGGCCACGAGCGTCGTCGACCCGAACCCCGACCGGAGTTTCGCCGACGTCGGCGGGATGAGCGACCTGCTCGAGACGCTCAACCACAAGGTCGTCCGCCCGCTGGCGGACCCCGAGGCCTTCGAGGAGTACGGAATCGGTGTCGTCAACGGTGTCTTGCTTCACGGCCCGCCTGGCTGTGGGAAGACCCACGTCGCCGGGGCCTTAGCCGGCGAGGTCGACCACGCGTTCATCGAGGTCGGGCCCGCCGACGTGACGAGCAAGTACATGGGCGAACCGGCCCAGAAGGTCGAGGAACTGTTCGCCATCGCCCGGGCCAACGCCCCCTGTGTACTCTTTATCGACGAGATAGACGGTATCGCCGGCGACCGCGACGGCGACTCGAACATGAACTCCAGCGAGCAGCAGCTGGTGAACCAGCTCCTGACCGAGCTGGAGGGTATCTCCGAGGAGGACGTCGTCGTCGTCGGCGCGACGAACCTCGTCGAGGACGTCGACGGGGCCATCCGCCGGTCGGGCCGTTTCGACGAGCGCGTCGAGGTGCCGGAGCCCGACGCCGAGGCCCGCCGGTCGATTCTCAAGCTCCACCTGGCCGGCCGGCCCACCGCCGAGGACCTGGACCTCGAACCCGTCGTCGAGGCGACGGCGGGCTACGCCGCCAGCGACCTCGAACTGCTGGCCGAGAACGCCGCTCGACAGGCACTGCGCGAGGACGAACCCATCGGAACCGACCACCTGCAGACCGCCGCCGACGAGTCCTCGACGAGCATCCCGGACTGGATAGACCCGGCCGACGCCGCCGAGGGCGGGGTGGTCCAGCCCGACGGCGTCGACCTGCAGGCGACGAACCTCGTCGACCCCGAGCCGGGACGGGATTTCACCTCCGTCGGCGGGATGGAAGAGCTGAAAGAGCGGCTGCAAAATACGGTCATCGAGCCGGTCCACAACCGCGAGGCCTACGACGAGTACGGTATCGACGTGCTCTCGGGCCTGCTGCTGTACGGCCCGCCGGGCTGTGGGAAGACCCATCTGGCGGGGGCGCTGGCCGGCGAACTCGGCCACAGCTTCATCGAGGTGACGCCGGCTGACCTCTCCAGCAAGTGGATGGGCGAACCGGCCAGCAACGTCGCCGACCTGTTCGAAATCGCGCGGGCGAACGCACCGTGTATCCTCTTCATCGACGAGATAGACGGCGTCGCCGGCTCTCGCCGGGGCTCGACCAGCGACAATCAGCAACAGCTGGTCAACCAACTCCTGACTGAGGTCGAGGGCGCCGCCGAACACGACGTCGTGACGGTGGGCGCGACTAACTTCGTCGAGGACGTCGACAGCGCGCTGCGCCGGTCGGGCCGCTTCGACGAGCGCGTCGAGGTGCCCCCGCCGGACGCCACGGCTCGCCGGGAGATTCTGGAGATACACCTCTCGGACCGCCCTATCGCCGACGACATCGACTGGGACGCCGTCATCGAGCCGACCGAGGGCTACGCCGCAAGCGACATCGAGTTGCTGGCCGAGGACGCCGCGCGCCACGCGCTGCGTGACGGGTCGGAGATTCGCCAGCAACATCTGGAGACGGCGGTGTGGGAGACCCATTCCAGCATCGAGGACTGGGGCGAGGCCGACCGGTACGCCGAGAACGACCTCACGTCAGAACTGGGCCGCTAACCCCGCGTCGACGGCCGGTGACCGCACGGCGACGCTCGCGACGACGGCCGAGCAAAACGCCGCGACTGCGGCCGCGCCCGCCACGTCGGACCGCCCGAACGGCCCGTCGTCGTCCGTTACCGTCAGCAGTGCCGTGACGCTGATTGCACCCGAGAGGACGCCGTTGAGGAGTGACTTCTGCCAGTGTTCCATGGGTTCACGCTACGTGCGGGGACGGCTAGTGGTTTGTGCTGGTCCCGCCGGCGACGCCCGCTAGTAGTCGCCCAGCACGCCCAGTCTCCGTGCCCGTCGCGTCGTGTACTGGAAGACCAGATAGCCGCCGCCCAGATAGCCGACGGCAGTGGCAAGCAGTAGCCCGAGGTCGGCGGGGGCAAACTCCCAGAGCCGCGTCCCGTCCAGCATCGCACGCTGGAGCAAGGCGCTGCCGTGGGCCAGCGGCAGCGCTCGCGTCCAGCCCAGTTCGAACGCGGGCGCGGAGATGAGCACGATGAACCCGAACTGCAGGAGGTTCAGCCAGTTGCCCACCTGCTTGTAGAGGACGGTGATACCGCCC
The DNA here is from genome assembly GCF_029338235.1 of Haloarcula rara. GTDB lineage: Archaea > Halobacteriota > Halobacteria > Halobacteriales > Haloarculaceae > Haloarcula > Haloarcula rara. Next base: position 922,685 of record NZ_CP119785.1, on the reverse strand, counting down.
GCGGCAAAGCCCAGCCCCAGCACCGAGACGATACTGAGCCCGGCGATAGTGACCACGGTAAAGACGTTTAGACTGAGCGTGGTGCCAGTGATGAGTAGCATCACGAACAGGATGACCGTCGAGGTGAGGAAGGTGCGGACGAGCTTTGCGACGCCTTTCAGCAGCGCGACGGGCGCGAAGCCGAACGGCGTCATCACGTGCCGTTCCAGGGTCCCCCACTGGACCTCGCTGCCGATATCGTTCGAAATCGAGGAGTAGGCACCGACCGAGAGCGTCCAGAGGAAGTAGCCGACGATGATGCCCTCGATGGAGTCGGTCAGCGCCCGGCCGGCGACCATCCGGCCGCCGTAGAACAGCAGGCCGAAGAAAAACAGTGCGACGACGATGCCGCCGACGGCGTTTGCGGGATAGCGCACGAAGACGAGGTACTCCCGGTAGAGGACGGCCCGGACGAGGTGGCGATAGCCCGCCGGCCGGGGCCCGTCGCCGTCGGACGAACTCGCCGGCCCGTCGCCGTTGTGCGAGCTCATCGGCTCCCTCCGGTGATATCGACGAACACGTCTTCGAGGTCCGGTTCGACGGTCGTCACGTCGGTAAGCGTCACGCCGCGGTCCCGCAGGCGTGCCATCAGCGCGTAGAGGTCGTCGCTGTCGGCCCGCACCTCGAGGCGTGTGCCGGCCTCGCGGCGCTCGACGGCCGTGACGGTGAACCGCTCGCGCAACGCTCTCACGAGCGCCTCGTCGAAGTCGCCGCTCGTCAGCCGGAGGGTGTGGGTGTCGTCGGTCCGGGCGAGCGCGTCGACGCTGTCGTCGGCTACAACTGTGCCCTCCGAGACGATGACGACGCGGTCACACACCGTCTCGACGACGTCCATATCGTGGCTGCTGAGCACCACCGTCAGGTCCTCCTCGGTCGCGAGCCGCCGGAGTTCCCGCTGGAGGGTGCGAGAACTCTCCACGTCCAGGCCCAGTGTCGGCTCGTCCAGGAAGACGACGTCCGCGCCGCCGGCCAGCACGCTCGCGAGCGAGACCTTCTGTTTCATCCCCCGCGAGAGGTCACGGACCGCCACGTCGGCCTTCTCCGCGAGGTCCAGCCGCTCCAGCAGGCGGTCGTGGCGCGCCGCGACGGAGTCGGGCTCTACGCCGCTGATGGTCGCGAAGTAGCGGAGGTTCTCCCGGACGGTGAGCCGCCAGTAATCGTTGCGGGCCCCCTCGAGCATCGCGTCGACCTGCGCGTAGGCGGCCCGCGGGTCCGCACGCGTGTCGACGCCGCCGATATGGACGTCGCCCTCGTCGGGCAACACCATCCCGAGCATACACTTGATGAGCGTCGTCTTGCCGGCGCCGTTGGGCCCGAGAAGCCCGACGATGGAGCCCCGTTCGATGGCGAAAGAGACGCCGTCGACGGCCGTCACCGCGTCTTCGCCCGTCCCGAACGTCTTCCGGAGCCCCTCCACGGCGACGGCGGGGGGCGCCGTCTCGCCGCTCCCGTGTTCCTCGCGGGTTCCGGTGTCCGACCGCGCGGCCGCGTCGCCCGCGGGACTGTCCGGTACGACCCCGTCCTCTCGGGTTGTCATCGGCACGGCTAGGGGGCCGAGATGGATAAGCTACAGCCGCCCGCTACTTGGCGAAGTAGCTGGTGAAAAAGCCCGAGAAGAACCCGGAGATGCCGGCGGTCAGGGCCATATCCGAGAGGTCCCACGGACCGTCGCCGTCGTCGGCCAGCCAGACCGTGATAGCGACGCTAACTACGAGCGAGACGACACCGTTGACGAGGTGGTCTTTCCACTGACCCATGCCGACACGGTACGTGGCGGTCCCTATAGTCAGTTGTGCCGGCGAGAGGGTCTTCCGTGGCAGTCCCGTACCGCTGGTATGCCTCTCTCGGACCGCGAGCGCTCGAAGCTCGACTCGGGCGACGACGCCGCGTTCTACGACAGCCCCCGGTTCGTGACACACGCGGACGACGCCTTCCAGGCCCGACTGACCGAGCTGTACGCCGCCGTCCTCGAACCGGGCGACCGCGTCCTCGACGCGATGAGCAGCTGGGTGTCCCACCTCCCAGACCAGTCCTACTCGCGGGTCGTCGGCCACGGCCTCAACGAGGCCGAACTCGCTGAGAACGACCGACTGGACGAGTGTTTTCTGCAGGATTTCAACAGCGACCAGTCCCTCCCGCTGACCGAGGACAGTTTCGACGCGGTGCTGTGTGCGCTGTCGGCCCAGTACCTCCAGTACCCCGAGGCGGTGTTTTCGGAGTTCGCCCGCGCGCTCGCTCCAGGGGGCATCCTCGTGGTGAGCTTCACCAACCGGATGTTTCCCACGAAGGCAGTCAGGGCGTGGCGCACGGCGTCAATGGACGGCCGGGCCAGTCTCGTCGATTCGTACTGTCGGGCCGCGGGCCTCACCGTGACCGATATCGTTCGCGAACATCGCGAGGCTTCGACCGCAGGGAGAAGCCTCGAACGAGTGGAGCGGGGAACACGCGTGACCCGCGAACAGCCCGGAGCGGACCCGTTCTACGCTGTCGTCGCGCGACAGGAGAGCTAAAACGCCGGCTACCCGTCACAGCAGACGGTATAACGGACCTCGCTGTCCAGCAGCGTCCGGACCCGGTCGGTCAGGGCCTCGACCGACTCGAACGGACCGAACTTGCTCACGGTGGCGCCGTCGGCCGCGAGTTCGACCGTCCAGTGGTCCACGCCCTCGGGGCCGTCCCGGCGATGGACGACGAGCCGGCGGTCGGGGAGCGAGACGGTGGCGCGGTCCGCGTCGCCGCTGACGCCCCAGTCCGTGCCCTCGGCGAGTCGGGCTTCGACCGTCGATTCGAGGCGAGCGACGAGCGAGTCCCCGGTCGTGCCGTCGTGCATACCTCGACTCGGTGCGCGTCCGTCTAACCAGTTGCGCTCAGCGGGCGAACACTTCTTGCCCTCGCGCGCTCTCCGTTCAGAGGAATGCCCGTCTATCCTTCGGTCCGCGACCACGCCGTCGCGCTGTGCGAGCGGGCCGGCTACGACGTGACGGTCCGGCCCGAACGGAGCCTCGACGGCCCGCCGGCGCTGGCCGACCCGACCGCCGACGCCGTGGGGCTCGTCGAGCCCAGCGAGCCACGCCTCGTCGCTATCGAACCGCTGACTGAGGCCGACATCGGTCCCGCGGGACTCGTCCCCCGTTTCGCCGATGCCTTGCGCGAGGACCGCGACTGTCTCTTCGTCGTCCCATCCACCGAGGACACCGGGACGACGCTCACGCAGGTCGTCGCCACGGTGCTCGGCGAACCGGCCTGTGTCGCCGCCGACGAGCCCGACGGTCGGCAGTTCTACAAGGGCCCCGACCGGGTGCCCCTGTCGGACGGCAGCTACGCCTGCGCTCGTGCGCCCGCGTCGGACCTCCAGTGGCGTGAGGTCCGTGTCGACGAGGGGCGGCCGCGGCTGGAGCTCTCCGTCGGGACGGAAATCGTCGCCGTCTTCGAGCACGTCGACGCGCTCGCCGCGCCGGAACGGCACGCCTTCCAGTACGCCTACCGGCGGGCCGAGGACGGCCGCTTCGAGGTGACCGAGGGCGACGAAGTCGTCGAGCGGTTCCCCGGCCCGACGGCGATGCGCCGGGGCGGCTACGCGCCGGTCCCGATGCCCATCGTCCCCGAACACCTCTTTCCCCGGGGGGCCGACACCACCCGGTGGGCCGTCTGCCAGCCCGACGGCGGCGCGGATATCTTGAGGGAAGCGGGACTGCACGCCTGGGCCTAAAGCCGAATTCAGCCGCTCCTCTTTGATTCCTGCCCCAGCTCGACAGCGACGCAGTCCTGACACCAAAACGACTTTCTACCACGGCCGAATACCACCAGGTGGTATGGAAGACTTTGACCAGTTCAGCGACGTCGGCGAAGCGGAAGTGACCCGTGCCATCGGCCAGGAGTGGACCGAGGAGTTCATGGACTACTCCGATACGGAGGTCATCATCATCGGCGGTGGCCCCTCCGGGCTGATGGCGGCCAAGGAGCTCTCCGAGCGCGGCGTCGAAGTCATGGTCGTCGAGAAGAACAACTACCTCGGTGGCGGCTTCTGGCTCGGCGGCTTCCTGATGAACAAGGTCACCGTGCGCGACCCGGCCCAGGAGATTCTGGAGGACCTCGACGTGGACTACCTCCAGTCCGAGGAGACCGACGGTCTCTACGTCGCCAACGGGCCCGAGGCGTGTTCGGGCCTCATCAAGGCCGCCTGTGACGCCGGTGCGAAGATGCAGAACATGACCGAGTTCACCGACATCGTCATCCGCGACGACCACCGCGTCGGCGGCATCGTGATGAACTGGACGCCGGTCCACGCGCTCCCCCGGGAAATCACCTGTGTCGACCCCATCGCTGTCGAGTCCGACATCGTCATCGACGCGACGGGCCACGACGCGATGGCGGTCAAGAAGCTCGACGAGCGCGGCGTCCTCGAGGGCGAGGGCCCCGAAGCGGGCGACACCGGGATGGACCAGACCGGCGGCGACACCTACGGCGCGCCGGGCCACGACTCGCCGGGCCACGACTCGATGTGGGTCGGCGAGAGCGAGGACGCCGTCGTCGAACACACCGGGAAGGTCCACGACGGCCTCATCGCGACCGGCATGGCGACAGCGACGACCCACGGCCTCCCGCGCATGGGTCCGACCTTCGGCGCCATGCTCGTCTCCGGGAAGAAGGCCGCCCAGGCCGCCCTGGACGAGCTGCAGGTCGACGCGCCCGACGTGACCCTCTCGACGAGTGGGCCCGCGCCCGCTGACGACTGAGAGACTTCGAGCGGAGCGAGAAGTCTCTGACCTGTCGAGCGGCGCAGCCGCGAGACGAGCGAGGAATCGAGCGAAGCGAGATTCCTCGGATTGCGAGCGGGGAGAGCGAGGCGCGGCGCGCCTCGAAAGCGAGCGGCGAAGCCGTGAGCGCAGCGACCCGCGAGCAGAGCGATTCCGAGCAGCGCGAGGAATCGCTTACAACGTCGAGCGGGCGTAGCCCGCGAGACTAGCGAGGAACTTCTCTTCGCTCAGTTCCTCGCTAAAGCGCAGCAGGGAGAGCGAGGCGCCTCGCCAGCGAGCGGTGAAACCGCGAGCGTAGTGACCCGCGAGCAGAGAGACGTCTCGGTAAACGCGCACGGCGAGTGCAGCGACCCGCCAGTAGCGAGACTTCTCGCTTCCTTCGAAGCCTCCGACAGTCGAACGCAGTGAGCGCAGCGAGAATCCTCGTTCCAGTCGACCGCGACTCACCGTTCTGCCGGGCACTGCCCCGGAAGCCATTATTCCTATTGAAACACTTATATCACGATAATACATACATATTTCCGGTTCAGTCGGAAATAGGCGTGTGATTACCACACTATGTCGAACGAAACCGAACAGACGACTGACCGCGATTCGGACGGCGGCCTCGTTGTCGACCTGTGGGTCAGGCGGCCGGTGTGTGGACCGCGGACGACGGTCATCGACCGGCTGAGCGCGTTGCGGACGGCCGGTGTGTTAGACGAGTTCTCGGTGACGACCTGGCCGGAAGAGATCGCCCTGACCGGCGACGACACGCAGGATGACCTGCTCGAGACGATAGCCGGCTTCGAGGACTGGGCCGCCGACCGCGGGCTGAGCCTGCGGCCGCCCTTCGAGACGCGGACGGCCTCGCTGCTGGTCGGCGACAGCGAGGACGTGCTGACGACGCCGATGCTGCTCGCGGCCGCCTACGAGGACGGCGACCTGGTCGGTATCTACCCCTGTAGCGACGGGACGAAAACCTGGACGATTCCGGCGTTCCTGGACGCGCTAGAGGCCGGCGAGGAACGGACCCCGACGGGCGCGGGCACCGACGCGGTGCTGCCGGCGACGGAACGACCGACGAGCTAGTCGTCCGACGCGGAGACGATGACGCTTACCGTTCCGTCAGCAGTCCGAAGGTCGGCCGCGTTCGCGAATTCGGCGTCACCGAACACGACTGCGACGGTCGTGTCGTCGAGCGCCTGGTAGTTGAACGCCGCGTCGCTGTTCTGGCCGCGGGTGTCCGTGTACTCTATGAGCGCATCTTCGAGTTCGTCGGTCTCGGTCTCGTTGTCCCAGCGCATGACCCAGACCCATCCGCGCCGACTGTCGTTCGTGGCGTGCTGGAAGGCGAGTAGTCGGTCGTTGCCCCACCCGGCCGCCGCGGCGGCCGCCCGCTCGCGGTCGAGTTCCGTATCGAGCGTGGCTCTCGTGGTCATCTCACCGAGGGTGTCGTTTCGGACGAACTCCCAGCTGCTCCGGTCGGCTGTCCGGTTCCGTACCGGTAGCTTCGCCGGCGGCTCCTCGCTCGGCGTCTCGTTGTGGATGACCTGTTCGGTCGTCCGCGGCGCGGCCTCGTAGGCCGCCGAGAGGTTCTCGAAGCCAAGCGCCCGGTTCAGCGGGACGGCACCGACCTGCTGGACGCTTCCCCGCCACTCGCTGAGGTCCCGCACACGGACCGGCCACGGGTCGACGTCGGTGCCGGTCACTGCTTCGACCCGGTTGAACGTCAGCGTCTCGTTCACCGGCAGTGTTCCGTTCTCGACGGTGACGGCGTCGTCGACTGTCACCGACGCCGACTCGCTGGGGGTGGGAGACGCCGTCGGTGTCTCGTTCGATGGCGATGCCGTGGTGGTGTCCGACTCGCCGAGCGGGACGCCGACACACCCCGCGAGCACGAGGAGGGCGACGACCGCCAGGGCCGGGACGAGCCTGCCGGTGGACATACGATACCGGACTGACAGATGCCACAAAGCGGTTACTATGCGGCGCCGTCGGGCACGGTACCGGACACCAGCCCCAGGTAGCCGCCCCCGAAGGTCTCGTAGCGCCGGTCGACCGTGCGCTCGGTGAGCCGCCGCCGGGCCGCCGCCACGCGCGCCTCGAAGGCGTCGGCCTGGGAGCGCGCCGACAGCCGCGCGCCCGGCGCCGAGAGCCGGACGAACCCCTCGAACGCGAGGTTCAGCGCCAGGGCCAGGGGGTGGCCACTGCGCTGGAAGTTCAACAGCGCGACCCGCCCGCCCGGCACCACGCAGTCACACCAGGCGTCCACCGCGGCCGCGGGGTCAGGGAAGATGCCGGCCACGAACGTCCCCAGCACGGCGTCGACGCCCCGGACCGGCGGTCGGGTGGCGTCACCCCGCAGATAGTCCACGCCGGCGCCGGTCCGCTCTGGATGGCGCCGCGCCGCCCGCAGCATCTCGGCCGTGATGTCGAGCCCGACGACCCGTCCGTCGGGGCCGACTCGCTCGCGTAGCTCGGGGACGTTCGCGCCTGTGCCCGTCCCCATCTCGACGACGGTGTCGCCCGGTGAGAGGGCCAGCGCGTCGACGGCGCCGGCCCGCCACGAGCGCAGTCCGGGAAGCCTGTCGACCCGGCCGTAGACGGTTGCCCACCGCTCGTAGAACTCCCCGCTCACAGGATATCGCGGGTCCGCTCGGCGACGGTCACGGCGTCCGGACCGAGCAGGTAGACCACCGGCTCGACGCCCATCCCGCCGGTCTGGTAGACGACGTCGGCCTCGGGGTCGTCCGCGAGCGCGTCGGCGATGGCCGGCTCGACGGCTTCCTCCGCGTCGAACTCGACGGCGGTGTGGCCCGCCGCGACGAGTGACTCGACGACGGACTCGTCGTAGCGGACGTTCAGGCCCGCCAGGGCCGGACTGCCAGCCGCCTGCGCGGCCAGGACGACGGAGGCGACGTGTTCGCTCACGCCGAACTCCGGCTCGGCCGGGATGGTCGCCCGTCCCTTCACGTCCAGAATCCGGCCCGGGACGGCCGCCACGTCGTCGATGCCCTCGCTGTCGGGCAGCGCCTGCACGAGGTTCGACCCGACCGCCGGGATGAGCGTCGCGAAGCCGCTCGTGTTCTCGAGCACTCTGAGCCCCCGCCGGACCGCCGACAGCGTCCGCTCGGCGGCCCGGAGCTGGGAGTCGGGGTCGTGGACCGCGAACTCGCCGTCGTAGTCCGCCAGTTCGGGCACGGCCTCCTCGTGGAGGCGAGCGAGCACGCCGCCCTGTTCGAGCTCGCGGACGAACACTTCCGTCTCGACGAGCGCCTGGGTGGAGCTCATCTCTTCGCTTGCCAGCCCCTCGGCGATGCGCTCGACCAGCTCGGCCAGCCCGCGGTGGTCGAGCAACCGCTCGTTGCGCTCGACCTCGCCGTGGACGTACTTCGAGACCGCGCTCTGGCTGATGCCCAGCAGCTCCGCGACCTCCGACTGAGTGAGCCCTCGCTCGCGCAGCGCCTCGGCCAGTAGCGAGCGATACGTCGGCAGGAACTCGTCGACGACGACCTCCTCGATGAAGCGCATGCTACTGACCGCCCCTGTCGCTCATTGGTCCCCACCGAATTCTCTATCGCCCTGTATCTTGCTCGCCTGCGGCCCGGACTGGTCCTGGTACTTCGAGCCCCGCTCGGCGCCATACGGACGGTCAGCGGGCGTCTTCAGTTCCGTGAGGATCAGCTGAGAAATCCTCATACCTGGTGTGAGTGCCACGGGTGCCGTGCCGAGATTCGACAGTTCGAGGGTTATCTGACCTCGGTACCCCGGGTCGACGACGCCGGCTGTGGCGTGAATGACTACTGCGAGTCGGCCGAGCGAGGAACGACCCTGCACGTGCGCGATAAGGTCGTCGGGAATACCGACCGTCTCGTAGGTCGTCCCTAGCACGAAATCCCCTGGATGGAGAATAAACTCATTACCGTCCTCGACGTACGTCTCATCGACGTACTCCGAGACCTCTTCCTCGCTGTTCGGATGGATACAGGAGATATTCGTCCGCTGGAACTCCAGGAACTCCTGGCCCAGCCGCAGGTCGACGCTGGCGGGCTGAATCTGGATGTCGGGGTCGTCGAGGGGCTCGACGACGAGGTCGCCCTCCTCGAGCCGGCGCAGGATGTCCGCATCGGAGAGTATCATTACCCGACGTACCGGCGTGGGGCACCTAAAGTATCCTGTCTCGGGTTGGCAGTCCTCGGCTCCCGTCGCGTTTCCGCTATCGCCCACAAAGTTGATGTCGAGCGTCTCAATCCGCGCCCATCCGGTAAGTGCCCTGTGGTACGTGCAACCGCGGCGGGACTCCGACGGGGGTTTATGTACCGGTCGCTATGGTGGGAGTATGAAGCAGGCCATCGTGGCGCGGGCCGACATCGGCATGGGTGAGGGGAAACTCGCCGCCCAGGTCGCCCACGCGTCGCTGTCGGCCTACGAGGACACCGGCCGACAGGTCCGCACGTCTTGGAAGGGCTCGGGCCAGAAGAAGGTCGTCCTCAAGGCGAACGGCGAGTCCGAGCTGTTCGAACTCGCCGACGCGGCCGAACGCGCTGGCCTGCCACATGCCGTCGTCAGAGACGCCGGCCACACGCAACTGGAGCCCGGTACCGTCACCGCACTCGCGGTGGGGCCGGCCGACGAGGACGTGGTCGACCGAATCACTGGCGACCTCTCGCTGTACTGAGGGCAGCGAGCGCCGATGCGATTATATACCAGAAACACTAACCTCAGGTGAACAATAGAGCACACCCACAATGCAAGGAAACGAACAGCAGGCCTACGACCGCGGGATAACGATCTTCTCCCCGGACGGACGCCTCTATCAGGTCGAGTACGCACGCGAGGCAGTCAAACGCGGTACCGCGAGCGTCGGGGTTCGGACCGCCGACGGCGTGGTGCTGGCAGCCGACCGCCACGCTCGGTCACCGCTCATCGAACGGGACAGCATCGAGAAGATCCACGAGATAGACGACCACGTCGGCGTCGCGAGCGCCGGCCACGTCGCCGACGCCCGCCAGCTCATCGACGTCGCCCGGCGACAGGCCCAGGTCAACCGCCTGCGCTACGACGAGCCCGCAAGCGTCGAGTCGCTGACCAAGGAGGTCACCGACTACATCCAGCAGTACACCCAGACCGGCGGTGCACGCCCGTTCGGCGTCGCGCTGCTTGTCGCGGGTATCGAGGACGGCGAACCGCGCCTCTTCGAGACGGACCCCTCCGGGACGCCCTACGAGTGGCAGGCCGTCGCCATCGGCGGCTCCCGCGAGGACATCCAGACGTACCTCGAAGACGAGTACGCCGAGGAGATGGACCTCGAAGGCGGCGTCGAGCTCGCACTCCGCGCGCTCGCGTCGGTCAACGACGACGGGCTCGACGCGACGGGCGTCGACATCGCCACCATCGACGTCGAGAGCCAGCAGTTCAGCAAGCTCGAAGAGGACGACATCGCCGAGCGCCTGGCCGAGTTCGAACTCGGAGGTGAGGAATGATGTACGACCCAGAGAACCGTCTCACCGACGCCTACGAGCCCGAAGTGGGTACCATCCCCTCGGACGCAAAGGGCCGCGACGAGGAGAACGTGACCAAGACCGGGACGACCACGGTCGGTATCTCGACCGAAGACGGCGTCGTCATCGCGACGGACCGGCGGGCCTCGCTTGGCGGCCGGTTCGTCTCGAATAAGTCGGTCACCAAGGTCGAGCAGATTCACCCGACTGCGGCGATGACGCTGGTCGGCAGCGTCGGCGGCGCCCAGTCCTTTATCCGCTCGCTGCGCTCGGAGGCGAACCTCTATGAGGTCCGTCGCGACGAGCCACTCAGCATCCACGCGCTGGCGACGCTGGCGGGTAACTTCGCCCGCGGCGGCCCCTTCTTCGCCATCAACCCCATCATCGGCGGGGTCGACGAAGACGGCAGCCACGTCTACAGCGTCGACCCGGCCGGCGGCGTCCTCCAGGACGACTACACCGTCACCGGCTCCGGGACGATGGTCGCGACCGGGACTATCGAGGGTAACTACGACCCCGAGATGAGCATCGAGGAGGCCCGTGGCCTGGCCATCCGCGCCGTCCAAGCCGCGGCCGAACGTGACACCGGCTCCGGGAACGGTATCGTCCTCGCCGAAATCACCGACGAGGGCGTCGACATCGACCGCTTCGACGACTACGAATCGGCCGAGTAAGCGGCCCCTCAGTTCGTTTTTCGCCCTAACGTGGCACCTCGACCCAGCCGGATATCCACGCGTCGTCGGCCTCCGGGAGGTGTGCGACTCTGATACCGCCGAACTCCTCTATCTCGACGTCGGTACCCTGCCACCAGTCGGTCGGTTCGCGCTCGTCCTGTTGTACGCTATCGTGTTCGGCCACGTGACGACACCTGTCGGACAGTCGCCACCCGGCCGTTCTCGTTATCCTCCGCCTACGACCGGGTAGGCACCGACTCAGTACCACACAGCAACCCTCCATAGCGGCGGGTGCCCACTCATTGGTAGGTATAAATGCGAGCGTGCACAGCTTCCGATAATGGCTGCCGACCGAGCCGACGAGGATGTCGACCCTCTCGACTCGTTCCGGCAGTTCTTCGCGCTGGAACGGGACGTTCTGGTCCTCTCGCTGTCGATGCTGGCCTTTTCGCTCGCCTTCCAGATGACGAGTCGCTACCTGCCCGAATACATGCGCGTGCTGGGGGCCAGCGCGAGCGTCATCGGCCTCTACGGGAGTGCGGGCAACCTCATCAGCGCCGTCTACCCCTATCCGGGGGGTGCGGTCTCGGACCGGCTCGGCTCGCGCTTTGCCCTGACCGCCTTCGGCGTCCTCGCGACCGCTGGGTTCGCCGTCTGGTATCTCGCCGCCGTCGTCGGCTCCGTCGCCGTGGGGCCGCTGACCTTGCCCGCCTGGACGTTCGTCTTCCTCGGCCTCTTTCTGGCCCAGGCCTGGAAGTCCTTCGGGCTGGGTGCGACGTTCGCCATCGTCAAACAGAGCGTCCCACCCGACCGGCTGGCGATGGGCTTTGCCAGCACGGAGGTGTTCAGGCGGTTTGGCTTCCTGCTTGGACCGCTGCTGGCCGCTGGGTTGCTCGCCTCGACGGCCGGCTTCATCGATGGCTTCCAGCTGGTCTTGCTCGTGGCCGTCGCCTTCGGCGCCGTCGCCACCGTCGCCCAGCACTCCCTCTACGACGCCAGCGAAGACACTATCGGCAAGTCCTTCGAGGGCGTCTCCCAGGTGCTCACGGACCTCCGTGAGATGCCCGCCACGCTGCGCCCGCTGCTGGTCGCCGACACGCTCGTGCGCTTTGCCAACGGGATGGTGTACGTCTTCTTCGTCATCGTCGTCACGGAGTTCCTCTCGGTGGGGTTCACCGGCTTCGGCTTCGACCTGCGGCCCGACGCCTTCTTCGGCGTGTTGCTGGGCGTCGAGATGGTCGTCGCCATCCTCTCGATGCCCTCCGTCTCGAAGCTCGCGGAGTACGCCGGGCTCAAGCCCGCCGTCGCGCTGGGCTTTTCGGTGTATGCGCTCTTCCCGCTCTTGCTCATCTTCGCGCCCGCGAACCAGTGGGTCCTGCTCTTGCTGTTTGCCTACTCCGGGTTGCGCTTTGCCGGGCTGCCCGCGCACAAGGCGCTCATCGTCGGGCCCGCCGAGCGCGACGCCGGCGGCCGCGTCACCGGGAGCTACTACCTCGTCCGGAACACGCTCGTCATCCCGAGCGCCGCACTGGGCGGGTGGCTCTACGGGGCCGAGTGGTCGCTGGAACTGGGCGGCGTGACGGTCCAGGCCGGCCCCAGGTTCGCCTTTGCGGTCGCGACTGCTATCGGTGTCCTCGGGGTCGTCTACTTCGTCGTCTTCGGCGAGGAGTTCGAACCGTACGAATGACGATAGTAGCCCGCGGCCTCACGGTGGCAGCTCCCCAGCCCGGTGACTCCCGGCACGCGAGCCAGTCAGGCGAAGTACTGCCCCAGCACGGCGACGACCCAGATGCCCACGTGGGACCCCACGACTGGGACCAGCGTCGGTCGCCGGAGGTACACCGCCGTCCACACAGCCGAAACCATCCCGACCAGTAGCACGGTGCCGACGGGCCAGGTCACCAGGTGGGCGAGCGTGAAGACGGTCACTGTGAGACTCCCGGCGATGGCGGGACTGTCGGTGTATTCGAGCAGCCGTTCGAGCGGGTATCCACGATAGAGCATCTCCTCGACGACGCCGGTCGTCACTGCAGCGAACAGCGAGACACCGAGTCCCGGTGTCGACTCCAGGCTGCTGAGGCCGTCCGCGACGGGCAACCCGGCCGCCGAAAGCAGCGCCGGCCCGGCGATGAAGACGGCGAGCACGGCGATGGCCGTCCCCATCAGGTACGGGACGTCCCACCACGTCGGTCGCCTGACCCCCACGGAGGCCAGCGACCGGTCCTCGACGCCGACGACGACACCGAGGACCGCGAGCGCGACGGCCCATTGGAGTACGCCTTGGACAAGCGGACCGAGTGACACCCCCAGGACATCGATGAGAGTTACCAGCCCCGGCAACGCCAGCAGCGCGACACCGAGCGTGAGCCAGGTCACTGCTGGCATCCGGGATAGTTTTGTGACGATGGCCACGGGACCCTGCACTACGGCGGCCCCCGTTTGCTCCTGTGCATCTGTCGAGGTTCTGTCGTCGCTCATTGCTGGTAGTGGCGTTCAGTGGGGGCGGCCGGCGACGTGCCAGCCGCCGACGGCGTGGAGGTGGGACAGTCCGGTCAAGCGGTGCCGACAGCGGGGAACTGCCAACAGGTTCGAATGCTGACGAGTCGAAAATAAAACTTCCTCATCTGGCGCAACGTCGTACGCAGGACAGCTCCGGACAGAGAGCGAACGCCAACGCTAAATCCGACCCGACGAACACTCCTCCAATGCGCGAGGCCCACCCCATCGAGCGCGTGGTCGGCATGAGCTACTACGTCAGCGACGCCGACGGCGTGGGCGGCCACCTGCGGGCGAGCCCCGAGGACTTCCGGGTCACCGAGCTGGAGTCGTTCGACACCGCGCCGGTCGACGCCGACACGGGCGGGTACCCCCATCTCGTCTTCCGGGCACAACTCCACAACTGGGACACCAACGATTTCGCCAGCGCCCTCTCTGACAAACTCGGTATCTCCCGTGAACGGGTCTCCTGGGCCGGGACGAAGGACAAGCGGGCGGTCACCCGCCAGCTGTTCTCGGTGAAAGGTATCGACCCCGACGACCTGCCGGAACTAGACGGGGCAGCTGTCGACGTCGTCGGGCGCGCGGGCCGCCCCATCCTCTTTGGCGACCTCGCCGGCAACGCCTTCGAAATCGCCGTTCGGGACTGCGAGGCGCCCGAGAACGCCGCATCGGTCCTCTCGGACCTGCGGGACTTCGCCGGCGAGGAAGTCGGCGCTGGCCCATCGCTCCCGGACGAGCCGGTCACCGCCGCCGTCCCGAACTACTTCGGCCAGCAGCGCTTCGGGTCGCGCCGGCCGGTCACCCACGAGGTCGGTCTGGCCATCGTCCGCGAGGACTGGAAAGAGGCCGTCCTTGCCTACGTGGGCAACCCACACGAGCGCGAGCCCGAGGCCACGCAGACGGCCCGCGCGTACGTCGACGAGACCGAAGACTGGCAGGGCGCCCTGGAGCGGCTCCCGCGGGCGCTCGGTTACGAGCGGTCGATGTGTCACACGCTGGTGGAAAACGGGGCCGACAGCGCCGAGGACTTCCGCGAGGCTGTCGAGACGCTCCCGAGCAATCTCCAGACGCTCTTTGTCAACGCCGCTCAGTCGTACGTCTTCAACCAGATTCTCTCCGAACGACTGTCGCGGGGCCTGCCTTTCGAACGACCGGTCGAGGGCGACGTGGTGTGTTTCAAAGATAACGAGGCACCCGCCGACCTCCCACTACCCGACACCGACCGCATCCAGCGGGTCTCCGGAAAGCGGCTGCGGACCGTCGAGCGCCACTGCGAGCGCGGGCGCGCGTTCGTCACTGCCCCACTGGTCGGCACCGAGACCGAACTGGCCGACGGCGAGCCGGGCGAGATAGAGCGCGCGGTGCTCGACGACGTGGGGCTTGAACCCGGCGATTTCGCGCTCCCCGGCGAGTTCGACAGCTCGGGGACGCGACGGGCGGTGCAGGTCCGGACGGAACTTGCCGTCGAGCGAGACGGCGACGACCTGACCTTCGACTTTGCTCTGCCCAAGGGGAGCTACGCGACGGTGCTGCTCCGGGAGTTCCGCAAGAACGACCCTGCTGCGTAAGTTGTACCATCAGCTGGAAACCGCACAGCTACTGTCCCTGAGAGCCAGAAAGCCCCCGAGCTATGGACTCCCGCGGCTCGTTGTGCTCCTCGGCCTTCGGCCTGCGGTGCTTACTTCGCCGGGGTTCGTCCATAGCTCGGCCCCTTTCAGCCCCACCCATGCCGGCTGACCAACCGGCTACGGGTGGGGCTTTCTGGCTGTTGGCAATGACGGTCACTCGAACTGCGAGCGGGGCTTTCTGGCTGTTCGTCTTTTTCCTGAAGTAGTCCACTGTACTCACAACTAGGAACCGCCTCGCTTATCCGCGCCAGCCTCCCTATCAATCGGTATGGACTGCCGGCAGTGTGCGAGCGAACTCGACCGCCCGGGCGATTACTGCCTGGTCTGTCGCACTGCCAACGCCGATGCCGTTGTCCTCGAACTGGAGCGCGACCGGGCGACGGTCACCTGTCTGCTGGACGGCGAGGTGGTCGGCGCACGGACGGTGACGACGACGCCCGAAGGGTCGGGAAGCGACCAGAACGCGGTCGTCGAGCTGCGGAACTTCGCCGGCCTCGTCGCCGACGAAGTGCAACGGAAACGGCCCGAGGAGGTGTACGTCACCGGCGACCGGGCGGTCATCGGCGCGGTCAGGGGCCAGCTCCACCACGAGTTCTTCCGGGTGGAGGGCGAGGACCCCGTCCAGCGGGTCATCGACCGGCAGGGCGAGCCGGCGCTGGAAGTCGTGGACGCCCCGCCCGAGTCGAAGCTGGGCGGGAGCCACTCGACGCTCATCGGCGGCCGGGCGGGCCAGCGGGTCATCTACACCGTCGCCGGCCATCCACACGTGAAGAAGGTAATTCCGGGGCCTATCGACGCCGGCGGGGCGTCCTCCCCGACGGGCGTGCGGGCGAAGGCGACACGGGCCGACGCCAACGGGAACGTCCGGGTGCTCATCCGGGACGGCTCCAGCGTCCAGGAGAACCGCGTCGTGACGACGGCGGGCGACCGGGAACTCGGTGAACACGTCCGGGCGGATCTCAACGAGGCGCTGGTCGAGGCCGAGTTGCAGGACGAGTGAGCTAGACCGTTCGCGGCGCGTCTTCCAGCCGTCGGAACGTCAAGAACGCGAGGACTGCCGTCAGGACTGAGAACACGGCCTGGAGTGCCCGCCCGTTGTAGAGCCAGTAGCCACCGAGCAGGAGCGAGAGGACCGAGACGGCCAGCATCGCAATCTGGCTGTGGCGCATCCGTCCCGAGCGTAGACCGCCCCGTGGCAAATCCGTTTTGCTGGCTGTCGGTCAGACCGTCGTTCCCGCGGCGACGATGACGCCGACCACGAGTGCGAGAACCACGCCGCGAGTAACCGCCGACAGCTCCGTCGTCGCGTCGAGCACCAGCGGGACGGCGTGCAGCGCCGCCAGCAGGAGGAACGCGACCGGTACGACGGCGTCGAAGGCGACCGTGCCGAGACCGAGCACTGAAAGCGCGACGGCACCCGCAGCCAGATACCCCTGGCCGCGCCGACCGGCCCCCGCTCGCACGAGCAGCCCGCCGGTCCACAGGTAGCCCAGCGCGGCCGCCCCGACCCAGGCGGTCCAGAAGGCCAGGCGAGCGGGGACCACGCCGACCAGGCCACCGACGGTCAGCGCCATTGCAGTCCCGTTGACGAGGCCCCAGCCGAGCATCGCGTCGGAGAACCGTACCGCGTCGGGGCCGTGCAGCACGGTCAGACCCACGAAGCCGCCGACGAGGACGGCCCACAGCGCGGTCGCGAGCAGGGCGCTGTCGGGCACGGCGACCCACGAAAGCAGCTGCGTCCCGCCCCAGCCGAGCAGGCCGGCCGTCGCGCCGGCGAACAGGAACGTCGACTCGTCCAAGCGAGCGCTGGTGGCGGGTGCCACGCGCCGGAGCACTCCGCGAACGCCGTCGGTCACAGCCATCGGCGGCCGTTAGACCGGAACGGTCTTGTGGCTGTCTACAGGCTCCGGGGACCGAGGCAGTTCAGGCGAACTCGGCGGCCAGCAGGAGGACGCTGGGTGCGACCAGCAACACCAGGCCGGCGAGTATGCACAGTGCCGGGAGCACCAGTAGCCCCATCTCGGTGAACAGCCACAGACCAAGCCCGGCGAGCAGCAGTACGAGCCCGACGAGGCGGAGCACCCACGTGGCGATACCTTCGAAGCCCGAGTCAGCGACGACGTCGACGACTTCCAGTACTTCGTCCATGGCGTCGTCGCGGGCGCTCGCCGGTGAGCCTGTTAATCGCTGTGGATGGCACCCCCGACAACGCCGTATCTCGAAGGGCTTATGTGGCCGCTGGGCCGACCAATGGGTACTATGGCTAGCAAGAGCGGGAAGACCGGCAGCTCCGGCCGATTCGGCGCTCGCTACGGTCGCGTCTCGCGGCGTCGCGTCGCGGAGATCGAGGCGGAGATGAACGAGGACCACACGTGCCCGAACTGCGGCGAGGACCAGGTCGACCGGCAGGGCACGGGTATCTGGCAGTGTAGCTACTGCGATTACAAGTACACCGGCGGGAGCTACAAGCCCGAGACCCCCGGCGGCAAGACAGTCCGTCGCTCCATCCGCGCCGCCCTCGCCGAAGACGACGAGGAATAAAGCTCGAACCCCATCTGTCAGCTATGAGCTACAAGTGTTCACGCTGTAAGCGCGACGTAACACTCGATGAGTACGGTGGCGTCCGCTGTCCGTACTGTGGTCACCGCGTGCTGCTGAAGGAGCGCTCGCCCGACGTCAAAGAAATCGACGTCAAGTGACGCCCAAGCGTACGGGCCCGCCCCACCGCACTGTTTTTACGCTGGACTATCCCGACGAGTCGGTGGCTCGCCGCGTCGAGCGGAGCCTCCGGCCCGAAATCGGCGACATCGAGGGGGACCGGACCACCGCCCGGCTGGCCCGCGAGGGTGCGACGGTCCGCGTGACCGTCGCGGCCGAGGACCTCGTCGGCCTGCGGGCGGGCTGTAACACGTGGCTGACACTCTCGTCGGTCGCCGAGGCGGCCGCTCAGGACTGATACGGATTCTTGTAGTCTCGTACCGGTCACGGCGTTTACCGGGACACAGCTACCAGAATCCGTATTGATACTCACCGGTACGCTATAGTTCGTCGGCTCTGTCCGTACTGCTATCAACGAGCTGTCGCTGTAGTATGACGAACGAATCCACCAGTCGCGAACTGATAGTCGGCGGCGCGGACACGCCCGCACCGAGCGGCGCCGTCGAGGTACTGTACGTCGACGCGGAGGCGGCGGTCCGCGAGCGGACAAGGGCTGCGATGGCAGACCAGCGGTCCGACCTCTCCGTCGCGAGTGTCGGCACCGTCGAGGCCGCTATCGAGGTGGCAACGGCGACGCCGCCGACCTGTCTGGTCGTGGATCCGGTCGGATTGGCCGACGTCGGCCCGCTGCTCGATGTCGTCGACGCACCGGTCATCGTCTACACGGAGCGAGACCCGACGGAGCTTGCGGACCCGCTCGCGGGCGCGATGCGGACGGTCGTCGAGAAGGGGTCGAGTGAGCGTGGCAGCTTCCTCGCCGAGAAGGTCGTCAGCACGGTCGATACGCCGACTGCACGCAGCGAGTACGCGCTGCAGCAGGCCCTGGCCGGCGTGAGCCGGCAGGCCGAGACCGGCCAGGCGGTGTTCCTCGTCGAGGACGGCGATATCGTCTGGTCCAGTATCTCGCTGGTCGCGCTGGTCGGGACCAGCGACCTGCCGCCGACCGACGATATCTACGAGCAGCTGGCCGCCCTCTGTGACGATTCGAGCGGCGTGACCACCGTCGAGCAGTTCCGCTCGGACCCGCCGGAGCCGGCGACTATCCGGACCGGGGCGGCGGCCAACAAGCGCCATCTCCTCTTGCAGCGGTATCCCTTGCCCGACGGAGCGGGGGCGACGTCGCTCGTCCTAGTCAGAGACGTCACCGAGACGGCCGGGCGGGACGCCCGGCTCTCGATGCTGGAACTGCTGACCGAGCGGGCACAGGACGGGCTCTACACGCTCGACGAACGGGGCGTCATCGACTTCTGTAACGAGTCGTT
This sequence comes from Haloarcula rara, assembly GCF_029338235.1. Lineage (GTDB taxonomy): Archaea > Halobacteriota > Halobacteria > Halobacteriales > Haloarculaceae > Haloarcula > Haloarcula rara. The sequence continues at coordinate 903,625 of NZ_CP119785.1, read as the reverse complement.
CGCGAAGAACCTGGGCTACGAGCCGGCGGAACTGCGGGGTGAACACGCCGAGCGGACGCTGGCACCCGGCGAACTGGAGAAGGGTCAGCGGACCATCGCGGAGCTGCTCTCTTCCGAGTCGGACAGCACCACGGTCGACCTGACCTTCCAGCGCAAGGACGGCACCGAACGCGAGATATCCATCCACTACACGCTGTTGTACGACCAGGACGGCGGCTACAGCGGCCTGATGGGTGTCACTCGCGACATCACCGAGCGAATCGAGCGCGAGCGGGAACTGGAGCGTCGCAAGGAGCTGTTCGACGGTATCGTCGACCACTTCCCCAACGGCGCCGTCTTCCTCTTCGACGACGACCTGCGGTACACGATGGCGGGCGGCGACGAACTGGAACGGGTGGGGCTCGACCAGTCGGACGTGCTCGGCCAGACGCCGTCTGCGGTGTTCCCGCCGGAGAACGCCGACCGGCTCGAACAGGCCCACCGGGACGCCCTGGTCGGCGAGGGGAGCTCCTTCCACGCCACCGTCTCCGGCCGACACTACGAGATCCAGACGATTCCGATACGGGACAGCGACGGGACGGTCGTCTCCGGGATGGCACTCGCTCAGAACGTCACCGAACGGGTACAGCGAGAACGCGAGCTCGAACAGTCGAACACGCTGCTGTCGACGCTTTTCGATGCGCTCCCGGTGGGGATCCTCGTCGAGGACAGCGACCGGGAGGTCCTCGCGGTCAACCAGCGCTTTGTCGACCTGTTCGATATCCCCCAGTCGCCTGCGGACCTCGTCGGCACGTACTGTCCCGACAACGCCGAGGCCGTCGCCGAGGCCGTCGCCGACCAGGAGGCGTTTCTGTCGGCGCTGGAGCGGTTGCCGGACCGGCGCGAACGCCGGCTCAACGAGCAACTCGAACTGGTCGACGGGCGCGTCTTCCAGCGCAGCTATCTCCCGGTCGACCTCCCCACCGGACCGGCGAACATCTGGCTCTACCGGGACATCACCGACCGCACCGAACGCCAGCGGGAACTCGAACAGACGACCGAGCGGCTCGAACTCGCGCTCGAGGGGGCCAAACTGGGCGTCTGGGACTGGAACGTCGAGACCGGCGACGTCACCTTCGACGAGCGCTGGGCCGGGATGCTCGGTTACGACGCCGCCGAGCTCGACCACCGACTCGAGACCTGGGAGGAACTGGTCCATCCCGACGATTTCGACCGGGTCTGGAACGCTATCGATTCGCATTTCCAGGGCGAGACCGACATCTATCAGTGCGAACACCGGTTGCGGACCAGGGACGGTGACTACCGGTGGATACGCGACGTCGGGCGCGTCGTCAAGCGCGGCGAGGACGGCGAGCCCCTGCGCGCCGTCGGTATCCACCAGGACGTCACCGAGCGCAAGGAGCGCCAGCGCGAACTCGAATCACAGCGCGACGAACTGGCGACGCTCGCGCAGGTCCACGGCCTCATCCACGACGTCATCGGCGCGCTGGGGTCGGCGGCGACCCGGTCCGCCATCGAGGAGACGGTGTGTGACCGCCTCGTCGAGTCCGACCTCTACCAGTTCGCGTGCATCGGCGAGCGAGAGGGAGCGAGCACGCAGCTCCGTCGCAAGACCGTTGCCGGAGAGGACGACAGTTACATCGACATCGTCTCGGAGCGCTCCGACGCCGGCGACGAAAACCCCGGCACGGACGCGATTCGAACCGGTGAGCCCCAGGTCGTCCACGACATCGAGACCGACGAGCGGGTCGCGTCGTGGCGGGACGCGGCGCTCGCTCGGGAGTTCCGGTCGGCGCTCGTGGTCCCGCTGCGTCACGACGAGGCCATCCACGGCGTTCTCGCCGTCTACGCCAACCGTCCCGAGGCGTTCAGCCAGCGCGCCGTCGAGGCCTTCACCGTGCTGGGCGAGATGGTCGGCTTTGCCTACACGGCCGTCCAGAACCGACAGCTCCTGGCCCACGACCGCGTCGTCGAGATGGAGTTCCAGTCGACGTCGCCGGAGGCGTACCCACTGGGCGTAGCCGCGAAACACGACTGCGTTCTTCGGGGCTCTGGGAGCGTCGACCTCGGTGACGAGGTGCTTGCGTACATAACTGTCGAGGACGCACCGCCGGAGACTGTGTTACCGGATTTCCTCGACCACGACCGTGTTCCGGACGGACGGGTCATCCGCGCCGACGGGGACAGCGGTGTCATCGAACTCAGGGCGCCTGTGTCCTATCAGTCCGCGCTCCTCGATGTCGGCGTCAGGCCCGTCGACCTCGTCGCGGACGGCGAGGTCCTCACCATCACCGTCGAGGCCCCGCTCGACGCCGAGCCGCGGACGATACTCGATACGCTATCGGAGCACGCACCCGGGTTCGAGCTGGTCGTCAAGCAGGCCCGGGACCGCCAGCCGACGGACGAGGGCGACAGTCTCTCTCTCAGCGACGAACTGACCGACCGGCAACGGGAGGTACTCCGCTCTGCCTATCTCGCGGGCTACTACGAGTGGCCCCGGGATACGACCGCCGAGCAACTGGCTGAGACGCTCGACATTGCCTCGTCGACGTTACACCAGCATCTCCGACGGGCCGAGCGCAACCTGTTGGACAGGTTACTTGATATGTGAGGGTCACGTTACCTAGAAGATTCGGACGTTCAGCAGCTACCTAGCTGTCTAGGTTGTCAGTTGATGCCCCCGCCGGTTCTTGGTACAATACGCGAAATGAGCGACCAGCAAAAGGGTCCGCGCGGTGAGCAGTGGCGGGGGATGACTCCACGGGACCGGGGTCTCAGGACACCGATGATAGACGACGTGTTCGCGGCGCTGTCTGACTGGCGACGGCGCGCCGTCTGTCGGTACCTCGTGACCTGCGACGACACAGGGGTCGACGTCGACACACTGGCGACTGCTGTGGCCAGAAGGGCCCAGGCGAGCGGGGTGGCAGACGCGGAGGCCACCGTCGAGGCCGTCGAGCAGGCCCTGGTCGAGACCCACCTGCCCGAACTAGACCGTCTCGGCCTGCTCGACTTCGACGAACGGAGCCGCGCCGTCCACTACTGGGGCCACGCCACCGTCGAGAAGTGGGCCGAACACGCCGACGCCGTCACCAAGCGCGACGAGTTCTAACACGACCGACAGTCGTAGGTCCCCGTCGGCCCTCCACCACGCATGGACCTTGCGCCGGTCGGTCTCGGCACGATGGGCGTCGACGACCCGAGCGTCGTCGCCGCCGCCCTCGATGTCGGGTACCGCCACGTCGACACCGCCCAGATATACGACAACGAAGCCGTCGTTGGGGACGGGCTCGCCGCCGGCGACCGCGAGGACTGCGTCGTCGCGACTAAACTCTGGACCGACAGCCTCGCCGCCGACGCGGTGCGTGCCGGCACCGAACGGAGCCTCGACCGCCTCGGACTCGACCGCCTGGACCTGCTGTACGTCCACCGGCCTCGCGGCGACTACGACCCCGCGACGACGCTGCCCGCGCTCGAACGGGTCCGGGCGTCTGGACTCGCCGACGGTATCGGCCTCTCGAACTTCACGCTCGAGCAGCTCCGGACGGCCAGTGACTCCCTCGACGACATCGCCGCCCATCAGGTGGAGTTCCACCCCTTCTTCCGGGACGAGGCGCTGCTCGACCACGCACAGCGCGAGGACTACCCGCTGGTCGCGTACTCGCCGCTCGCCGGCGGACTGGTGTTCGAGGACCCCACTATCCAGGCTATCGCCCGGCGGCACGGGACGACGCCCGCCGCCGTCGCCATCGCCTGGGTCACGAGCTACGACACCGTCGTGACCATCCCGAAAGCCTCCTCGCGGGCGCATCTCGAAGCGAACCTCGGGGCTGCCCGGCTGAAACTGGCGCCGGAGGATATCGACGCCATCGAGGCCATCGACCGGGAAGTTGAGCTGTTCCCGGAGTGAGTCGGTTCCGAACCGGAAAATCGACAGCCGTACCTATTGGGTTGGGGTAGGCGACTATAAGTACTCGATGTCTATAACCGGTGTATGTCAGCTTCAGCAACGGCAACGGCAGCACTGCTCCAGGCCACGCAGGCGGAGGCCGTAGAGGCCATCCAGAACGACGTGTTACTGTCGTCGTCTCTCTGGGTGAACATCGCCCTCGCCGGCTTCTCGGCGCTGTTGTTCGTGTACATGGGCAGGAACGTGACCGACCCCCGGGCGAAGTTCATCTTCGCGGCGACGCTGATGATTCCGCTGGTCTCCATCTCGAGTTACACTGGGCTCCTCTCGGGGCTGACAGTCGGATTCATCGAGATGCCGGCCGGCCACGCGCTGGCCGGCGAAGAAGTGATGAGCCAGTGGGGCCGCTATCTGACCTGGGCGCTGTCGACGCCGATGATACTGCTGGCGCTCGGTCTCCTGGCGAAGGTCGACACCCCTAGTCTCTTTACCGTCATCGTCGCCGACATCGGGATGTGTATCACCGGCCTCGCGGCCGCGCTCGTCACCTCGTCCTATGCCCTCCGATGGTTCTTCTATGTCATCAGCTGTGCGTTCTTCATCGTGGTGCTGTACGCCATCCTCGTCGAGTGGCCCAAATCAGCCGCCGCGGCCGACACCGACGAGATATTCGGCACCCTCCGGGCACTGACTGTCGTGCTGTGGCTGGGCTACCCGATAATCTGGGCGCTTGGCGTCGAGGGGCTCGCGCTCGTCCAGAGCGTCGGCCTCACCTCCTGGGGCTACTCGGCGCTCGACATCGGTGCGAAGTACGTCTTCGCGTTCTTGCTCCTGCGCTGGGTCGCGGCCAACGAGGGCGTCGTCTCCGAGTCGGGCACGACGGCGGGCCCGGAGACGGGCGGTGCCGCACCGGTCGACGACTGACCGACTCTTGCCGATTTTCACCGCGCTGACCCGGTCCGGGTGAGGCGACGACCTGTCCGGTAGCGAGACGATAGGACTGTTCGAGACAGAGCGACGCTACGGAGAGAGTCGCTGGCGCCCTCAAACCGCTGCGAGACAGAGCGACGCTACGGAGAGAGTCGCTGGCGACCTCAAACCGCTGCGAGACAGAGCGACGCTACGGAGAGAGCCGCTGGCGGTCCTGCGAGACTCGCTGCTCACGGCTTCGCCGCCACGGCTCCCTGCGGTCGCCGTCGTCGAGCGGCACCGCCGCCCGACTGCTTGAGGGACCGGAGGTCCCTCTCCGTTCGCAATCCGGGGTCGCTCCCTGCGGTCGCGCCCTCGCTATGGGCTCAGACGTTGGCGATCTCGAGCCGCTGCGAGATCGGGCGACTCTACGGAGAGAGTCGCTGGCGATCTCGCGGGAACAGAACAGCTTCTCGGATGTTCTCCAGCCCGAGCATCGTCATGACGAGGCGTTCGCCACCGAGGCCCCACCCGGCGTGGGGCGGCATACCGTACTTGAACATCTTGGTGTAGTACTCGAACGCTTCGGGGTCCAGGCCCTGCTGTTCGAAGCCGGCGACGAGGTGGTCGTAGCGGTGCTCACGCTGGCCGCCCGAGACCAGTTCCATCGACGGGTGCATCATGTCGAAGCCGGTCGATATCTCCTCGTCGTCGTCGTGGTCTTTGATGTAGAACGGCTTGATCTCGCTTGGCCAGTCGGTGATGAAGTAGTGCTCGCCGACTTCCTGGCCCAGCACGTGTTCGGCCTCCGTCGAGAGGTCGTCGCCCCAGACCAGCGGCTCGTCCAGCTCGCCCGTGGCGTTGATCTCGTCTATGGCCTCCTGGTAGGTCAGCCGCGGGAACTCCCCCTCGGGAGCCTCGAATTCGTCTTCGAGCCCGAGCGCTTCCAGCTCGTCGGCGCAGTTCTGTGCGACGCCCTCGTAGGCGGCCTTGACCACGTGTTCGCAGGCGTCCATCGCCTCGGTGTGGTCGTAGAAGGCCGACTCGAAGTCGATGCTGGTGGCCTCGTTGAGGTGGCGGGGCGTGTTGTGCTCCTCGGCGCGGAAGATCGGGCCGATCTCGAACACTCGCTCCAGCCCGGAGCCGACCATCAGCTGTTTGAACAGCTGCGGGCTCTGGTTCATGAACGCTTCCCGGCCGAAGTACGTGATGGGGAACAGCTCGGTGCCGCCCTCGGTCCCCGTGGCGACGATTTTGGGCGTGTTTATCTCCGTACTACCCAGCTCGCGGAAGGCCTCGCGCACGGAGCGCAGCACCTCGGCGCGAATCTCGAAGATGGCCTTAACCTCCTCTTTGCGGAGGTCAAGCGTGCGGTTGTCCAGCCGGGTCGGCAGCTCGGCGTCGACCTTGCCGGAGGGGTCGAGCGGCAGTTCCGGGTCGGCCTCGGAGATGACGTCGACTGACTCGGGCGTGACCTCGACGCCGGTCGGCGCGCGCGGCTCCTCTTCGACCTCGCCCGTGACCGAGATGACGGACTCGCGCTGGACGCCGAGGCCGGTCTCGACCAGCTCGTCGTCCATCTCGTCTTTCTCGAATTTGACCTGGATCTTTCCGGTGGTGTCCCGGAGGATGAGGAAGGCGATACCACCGAGGTCGCGAATCTCGTGGACCCAGCCGGCGACGGTGACGTGGTCGCCCGGCTCGGCGTCTGCGGTGTAGGTACGGTCGTCCATGGAAGCAGCTATTGATGGGTGGGACTTAAGGACAGTCTTTCGGAGCGGGGTCGCGACGCCAAGAGCGACCCCGAGGCGACGCGGTGGCCGCAGGGAGCCGCGGAGCGCGAGAGTTCGAGCGAAGTGAGAACCCTCGGAAAGCGAGCGGGGAGCGAAGCGACAGTCGAGCGGCGAGCCAACTCGTTAGTGCGAACGGGGGACGGAGTGGGTCAAGCGGGGCGGGCGGTAACGAGCCCAGCGAGTCACGTCTCGAAGCGCTAGCCGTACGCGACGACGGCCGCGTCACACGCCGGGCTGTGGCACACTGCCGCTTACTCTGTGTACGCTCTCGACCGCCAGTGTGCCCAGCCCGCGAGTGCCAGCGTCGCGACGATGTAGCCGCCCCACAGCAGGCCACGCTCGGGCGCGGAAACTAGCGGGTCGAGCAGGCCGACGAGAATCGTTACGACGCCGACAGCAACTGTCACCGTTCCCACCAGCGCCGTCAGCCCCGCGGTGTCGGTGACCGTCTCCCCGCGGGCGCCGGCGACCAGCGAGAGGTCCTGACTACGATGAATGTGAACCCCGAATCCGACTAGCGAGAGACCTATCACGGCCATGCCCGCGAGGAAAACGGTCGATTCGGTCGTGGCCGACTGGATCATCGGAGATAGCGATAGACTCGGCTACTCGGTCGGTTTCGCCGCTTTCGCGTCCTGTGCGCCCTCGACGGTCTCGCGGACCGCCTCGACGCCTTCGTCGTGGACCAGGTCGCCGACGACGACGGTGTCTGCGTGTTCGGCCATCGTGCGGGCGGAGTCGTAGTCGTGGATGCCGCCGCCGTAGAAGAGGGTGGCCTCGTCGAGGATATCGGCCGCCGCGGCGACCTTTTCGGTGTCGCCCAGCATGCCCGAGTACTCGACGTAGATAATCTCCTGGCCGAGCAGGTGTTCGGCGGCCTCGGCGTAGGCGGCCACTTCGTCGGCGTCGAGGTCGCAGTTGGCCTGCGTGTAGGTGGCGACGGCGGCGTCGGGGTTCATCACGATGTAGGCCTCCGTGAAGGTGCGCGACCAGTCTATCTCGTCGTCGATGCGTATCCACTCCTTGTGAGCGCCGGTAATCCAGGTGACGTCGCCGGCGTTCATCACGACGGGGATGAGATAGCCGTCGTGACGGTCGCTGTGGACGACCGACGCGGGGTTCGAGGGCTCGATGTAGACGGGGATATCGTGTTTGCCACAGGCGTCGACGACCCGTTTCATCTTCTCTTCGGTCATCCCGGTGGTGCCGCCGACCTCGATAGCGTCGGTCCCGGTCGCCGCCACGTCCTCGTATGTCTCGTCGGCGTACAGCGTCTTGTCGGGGTCGATTTTGGTGATGTGGTCCCAGTCCGCCCAGTCGCTCATACGGATGGGACGTTCGTCTGTCGGCATAACGGCTTCGGATGGGCGAAACAGGAGCGTCGGCCCAGGACACCATCGGCGAGACTGCGAGCGCTGGCAGGGTCCGAACACACTCGCGGAAGCCTTTTTCGCCCCGCGGCCGTCCGACGTGCCATGGAACCGACCGGCGAGTACGCGGGGGCCAGGCCGACGGAACTGGCCGCGGAGCTGCTGGTGGCGTTGCGGACCGACGGCGAGCCCGAGCCGTTACTGTCGGCGTTGGCTGACTGTTCGGAGGACGCCCTCGCGCCCGTCCGCGAGGACCACGAGACCGGGCTCGCGTTCTGGCTGAACTGCTACAACGCGGGGACGACGCGCCTGCTCGCCGAGCGGCCCGAACTGTACGACGCTCGCTGGCGCTTCTTCCGCGCACCGGCGCTTTCCGTCGCCGGCCACCCGCTCGGGCTGGACGCCATCGAGCACGGCATCCTGCGGGGCTCGCGTTCGAAGTACGGGCTGGGGTATCTGCCCCGGCTGCTCCCCGACAGCTTCGAACACCGCTACAGGCTCGCCGCCGTGGACCCGCGCATCCACTTCGCGCTGCACTGCGGCGCGGCGAGCTGTCCAGCGGTTCGCGCCTACGAGCCGGCCGTCGTCGACGCCCAGCTCGACACTTCGACCCGGTCGTATCTCGACGCCACCGTCGAGTACGACCACGACGCGGATGTGGTCACCGTCCCGCGGGTCTTCCACTGGTTCCCGGGCGATTTCGGCGGCCGGTCCGGGATTCGGGCGTTCCTCCGCCGGTACGACCAGCTGCCCGAGGCGTCCGTCGACGTCGAGTATCTCGACTGGGACTGGTCGCGCGAGACGCCGACGTTCGCCGACTGACGAGTGGCCCACTCGGTCGCGACTGGGCTAGAACACGTCACCGGAGAGTTTGTCGGCGTTCTCGACGAGACAATCGAGGAGTGGTCGGAGCTCGTCGAAGCGTGGTCCCCGCGCTATCTCGCCGGTGTCTCGGTCCCACTGGATGTACCCCTCGTCGGCCAGTTTCGGGAGATGGACGTGACACATATCTATCTCGAACGATTGCGACTCCGTCCCGGCTCGGCGGAGGTCCGTCAGGTGCAGGGGTGGTGACGGGCTCTCTGGCCCGGAATCGAACAGCGAGACCAGGACTCGGCGGCGCATACGGTCGGCGAGAGCGGTCAGGGCGGCGTCCATCGATGACCGGGTTCGTGTCTCCTGTCCGGTCATTGGTCCCCATACCCCCTGGTCGAGGCGGCCGCGTGCCGAACGCACCGCACCGGCGTGGCCCACTGGGTGACCGACGCGGGGGCACTCGTCCGCGTCACTCGCCGCCGACCGCGGCCTGCCTGCGGAGTGACCGGCGAGCGGGCGCCGCTGTCGGGTGTCGTGATATCGTCCATATATGAAACTGCACTGTCAGCATTGAAAGGGCCGTGTCTCAATACTGCGGTCCTCGACGGATTACAGTCGCACTATTGCGACTATCGGTCGAGACAGGCCACAGGTCAACCTTACGAATGGTGATCTGTCTGCGCTGCCCCGTTGGCCGGGTCGAAGACGGCCGCACAGAGCTGTCGCTGGGCACCTCGCAGGTGGTAATTGAACGTCGACTGCGCGATACCGAGCGCGTCCGCGAGCTCGGCACCGGTCTGGACGCGCGGCGACTCGAAGAACCCACAGCGGTACGCGAGCGCGAACACTTCCTGTTGCCGGGGGGTGAGCTGCTCGTGGAACGCTGTCTGCAGCCGCTGGGTGGTGTCGGGCGACCGCTCCCGGGTGCGGCGGGCGACCAGCTCCAGTTCTGGACCGGTGGTCGTGAGTCCGTCGAGGTACGCCCGGACAGCCACCGTCTCCGGAAGGGTGACGACGGCCGTCGCGACACCGGCGTCGATTGTCAGTGACCCAACGGTCGCGCTGTCGCGCTGCAATCGCGTGGCGAGCGAGTCGTCCGCTATCTCTGCTTTGCACAGCGTACCGTCCTCACTCGCCGCGAGGACCCTGAGCCTATCGACGGACAGGGACGACTCGGCGGCCGCCGTCAGCGCGCCCCGGGTCACGCCACTGACTGTGAACACGACCGTCGGTTCGGCCCCGCCGCCGACTACCATCCCGTCGGACTCGATGACGCATCCGGTCTCCCGTGAGAGACGGCACAGGGGCGTCTTTGCGTCCGTGACCCGGAGTGTGAGTTCGACGACACTCGCGCCCTGGCGGGTCGCGGTGACCTCTACAGCGTGAATCGCGTGGGCGATGGTCCCGCCCAGCTCTGCGAGGACCGCCTCGTCGCGGTTTCCCCGGTGGGGTGTCGCTGCGTAGACGACCAGCACGCCAAAGACGGACCTCTCGTAGACCAGCGGGATACAGTGACAGGAGCGTGCACCGCGTTCGAGGGCCGCCTCCCGCCACGGTGTGGCCCGCACATCGGTCGCGATATCACCGACCGTCTGCATCTCGTCCGACTGGACGGCCGTCACGAACGGGTCCGCCGCGGGGGTTCCGGACCCGAGTCTGTCGTCCGCGGTCGGATCGGTGGTGGCGGTGAGCGACTCGATGGCACTGCTGTCGACCCCGGCCCAGGCCCGTGGGGTCACCGCTTCGGCCTCCAGGTCGTAGCCACCGACCCAGGCGAACTGGTACCGTTCGGACTCGGCCAGGCGCTCACAGACCGTCTCGTCGATCGCCGAGACGGTGTCGGCTTCCACGAGCGACTGATCGATTCGCCTGATGAGGGTGTTCAGTTCGTCGAGCTCCTGGAGTTCCCGATTCCGGCGCTGCAGGGCCGCTTCACCCGCTGCGCGGTCCCACGCTGTCTCGATGGTCGCTGCGAGCGTCTCGACGAGGTCCAGCGTCCCGCTGTCGAACCGACCTGGCTCGGTCGAGGCCGCCTCGAGGACGCCGTGGCGGCCCAGCGGGACCACGAGACGGCTCCGTATCGGCTCGGCCGCCGGCTCACTGGGGACCGCCCCGGGGGCGTCGAGTTCGCTCTCGACGGTCGGCTCCCCGCTGACGAACGTCGCCCAGGCGCACTCGCTGCGCTGGTCCGACGGCCGCTCCGGGGTCGTGCGCCCGGGGTCGGTCTCGCTGTCGACTGCCCGGAGTTCCCCCTCGTCGTAGCGCCACAGCGTCGTCGACGTACAGTCGACGACCGCCCGGGCGAGTTCGGCGACGCGCTCTCGCAGTGTGGCCACGTCGGCGTCGTTGAACGCCTGGCTCGCGTCTGTGAGCCGCCGGAGGACACCGTTCGTTTCGGCCAGTTCGCGCTCGGCACGGGCCCGCTCGACGGCCGCCCAGGTCGACTCGACCGTCTCCCTGGTCAGCTCGACGGCGGTGTCGCTCCACTCGCGAGGGGTCGTCTGGTGGAGCGTGAACAGGCCGACGAGACGCCCGGATTTCAGCAACGGCACGGTGAGATACGCGCAGATGTCGACGTCCAGATAGGCCGCTTCCTGCTCGTCGGACTGGCCCTCGATGGCCGTCACGTCGTCGACGACCAGTGGCTCCCCTCGCCGGAGTCTGTCCCTGACGTCGCCCCCGAAGTCCGAGAATCGGTGTTTGGTCTGGACCTCTGTGAGCCCCTCGCGGGCATACCCGTCCCGGACCTGGAGTGTCTCGTCGTCGGGAAACACCTCGAGGTACAGCGCCCGGTCGACGTCGAGCCGTTCGGCGAGGGCCTGTCCGGCCGCGCGCTGGATCTCCTCCGGGTCGGTCAGCGGCCGAAGCGTCTCGGCGAGCTCGGCGCGGAACGTGTCCACGCTCTCCTCGTCGTCCCGCGTGCGCCACCACAGCCGACTGCGCTCGTCGACGGCCCTGGTCTCCAGTACGCCCGCATCGACGAGGGCGTCGAGGCTGTCCTCGAGTGCCTCGTCCGAACAGTCGACCATCCCGGCGAGTTCGCCCGTCGTCACCGGGCCGAGTCCGGCGAGTGCGCCGAGGATGTCCTCGTTCGAACAGGCGAGGTCGCTCATACCACCAACATGTAAGCGGGGAATAAAAACACCCGGCCCGGGTGCGGTGGCGTACGTTTTAGGCGCTCCTGGCACTCTCTCGACTATGCACCAGTTGACGACTGTCAAGGCGGTCCACGAGGACGGCTCGTACCTGTTTACCGCCAAGGACCCCTATGGGGACCCGGAGGAGGTAATCGTGGTGCCCTGTGAGGACGGCGTCGAGGCGTGGGTCAACCGCTGCACCCACGAGGACCAGCGCTTCGACACTGGACAGGGCGTGCCGATGCGCGACGGCGAGATAATCTGCCCGCGCCACGGCTCGCTGTTCGACGCCTGCCCGGGTGACTGTGACAACGGCGAGGCCGCCGGGACGACGATGCCGGATAGCAACATCGCCGAGCGCCGCGAGACCGTCTTTCTCATCGACGACGGCGGGCCGAGTTCGACGTCGAATCTGCAGTTATGAGGTGATAAATCGATTCTGCGGGCGTTTTGCAACGGTCCTCGCCTGCACTATCCACTGCTGTATGATTGTGCATAAATGCGGCCAAAATTTTCACTTCTCATCGCAATTGTGTAGCAAAAACGGTGGAGAAAAAGACTTTAGGTGACACGCGTCCAAGTAACAGGTAGAAAGTGGCTGGGACCTAAACTCCGTTCCCGTCGGCAGTGGGTCGACAGCGGCGCCGAGTGTGGGTGACCTGTCCGACCAAAGGTACAGCAAATGGCTAGACACGATTACGACCTCCCGGCAGACTACGAGAAGCGGATCGCAGAGGGCACGATGAGCGACTGGTACACGCAGGAACGCGCCAAACGACAGGCCCTGCAACAGGACACGAACTTCGAGCGGGAGTTCGTGGGCCTGCGCGACAGCTTAGAGCGGCTGGTCGCGGCCGCCAGCGAGACAGTGAAGATAGAGCGCTAGGCCTCGAGTTCGGTCTGCCAGTCTCGGACCTGGCTCGCGCTGACGCCCTGGACCTCGGCGGCGACGACGTCGGCGTCTGCCTCCTGAAGTGCCTCCAGCGAGTCCACGCCGGCCGCTTCGAGCTTCTCGGCGGTCGCCCCGCCGATACCACTCAAGTCCTCTAGCTCCTCGACGGCGTTTCTGGCGCGGTACTCCTCGAAGTTGCAGATGGGACAGCCAAGCTCCCAGGGGTCGTCGCTGTCGGGGTCGACGACGAGTTCGGGGAGGTCGTGGTCCTCGCAGAACTCGTCGGTGACCTCGATGTCGCCGTTGCGGGGCAGGGGCAGCGAGTACTCACAGTCCGGGTAGCGCGTACAGCCCACGAGCCGGGAGCCAGAGCGGAGGTGCTTGATGGCGAGTTCGCCGCCGTCCGACTCGTGACAGTCCGGGCAGGGTCCGATGACCTCGTCGTCGCTCTCGTCGGCCTTCTCGGCCTCGCAGCGGGGACAGCCGTGGACGAAGGTGTCCCGGCCCGCGAGCATCTTCACGTGGTGCATCTCGTGGTCCTCGCACGCCTCGTCCAGCACGAGTGGCTCGCCGGTGGAAGGCAGCGGGAGCGTGTTCCGACACTCGGGGAACCCGTCACAGCCGACGAAATACGAGCCCTGGCGAGAGCGGCGCACGAGCATCGCCTCGCCACACTCGGGACACGGCCCGAGCGTCTTGTCGGCTTTCAGGGAATCCTGGAGGTGTTCGCCGATCTGCTCGCGGGAGTCGGCGAGTTCGTCGAACACCTTCTGGAGCATCTCGCGGGACTCGTCGGTCACCTCGTCGAGGGTGGCCTCGCCGTTGGCGATGCGAGTCATGTCTTCCTCCAGTTGGGCGGTCATGTCGTCGCTGACGACGCGGTCGGCGAACTCCTCGGCGGCCTCGACGACGGCCATCGCCAGCGTCGTCGGGCGGGGCGGGTCGCCCTCGATGTAGCCCCGGTCGTACAGCTTCTCGATGCTATTGTGTCGCGTGCTCTTTGTTCCTAACCCACGCGACTCCATGGTCTCGATGAGTCGGGACTGCCCGTACCGGCGGGGCGGCTGGGTCTGTTTGTCTTCGAGGGTGACGTCGCTCATCGCCAGTGCCTCGCCCTCCTCGACGTCGGGGACGTGGTTCTCGCTGGCGCTGGAGTACGGATAGACCGCGTGGTAGCCGGGCTCGACCAGGCGCTTGCCGTTTGCCTTCAGCGAGCGACCGGCGGCCTCGGCGACGACGCGCAGGCGCTCCCAGGTGGCGGCCTCGGCGACCGTCGCGAAAAAGCGCCGGACCACGAGCTCGTAGACCTCCCACTCGTCCTCGGAGAGTTCGGACTTGGGCGGTATCTCGCCGGTCGGGTGGATGGGCGGGTGGTCGGTGGTCTCCTCGTCGCCCTCGGTGGCGACGATGTCGTCCTGTTCGAGCAGCGACTGGGCGTCCTCGCCGAAGTCCGGCGAGCTGACGAAGGCGTCCAGCAGTTCGTCCTCTTCCAGGTCTTCGGGGTAGACCGTGTTGTCAGTGCGCGGATAGGTCATGTACCCCGCGGTGTAGAGCTCCTCGGCGATGGACATCGCCCGCTGGGCGGAGTAGCCGAGCGAACTGGCCGCCGAGATGAACGCGGTCGTGTTAAAGGGCGTCGGCGGGCTGTCGGTTCGGGTGCGCCGGCGGACGCTCGTGACCGTCGCGGCGTCGGCCCCGCTGAGGTCGGCGTAGGCCGTGTCGGCGGCGTCCTCGTCCCAGACGCGCTCGGCCTCGCTCCCGTCGTCGTCGTAGAAGTACTGGGCCTCGAAGGCCACCTCGTCCTTGGTGAGGTCGGCGAATATCTCCCAGTAGTCCTCCGGGTCGAAGGCCTGGATTTCGCGCTCGCGGTCGACGATGAGCTTCAGCGTCGGCGACTGGACCCGGCCCACGGAGATGAAGTCGTCGCCCAGTTGCCGCGCCGAGAGGGAGAGAAAGCGGGTGAGGGCGGCGCCCCATACGAGGTCGATAATCTGGCGGGCCTCGCCCGCGGCCGCGAGGTCGAAGTCGATGTCGTCGGGCTCGGCGAAGGCCTCGCGGACCTCGCGTTCGGTGATAGAGGAGAAGCGAACGCGGGAGACGGGCACGTCGGTCACCTCGCGGATGAGCTCGTAGGCCTCCTTGCCGATGAGTTCGCCCTCGCGGTCGTAGTCAGTCGCGATGACGGCGGACTCGGCTTTCCGTGCGAGTTGCTTGAGCGTCGTGACGATGTTCTCCTGGGTGGGCTCTTTCGTGACCTCGGCGTCGATGAGTTCGACCGGCTCGACGTCGCGCCAGTCGTTGTACTCGGGCGGGAAGTCGACCCCGACGACGTGGCCCGACAGCCCCACCACTCGCTTTGTCCCCCACCGGTAGACGTTCACCCCGTTGCGCCGCTCGGCCTCCGCGCTCCCCTCTGAGAGAATCTCGGCGATACGGCGGGCGGCGTTGTCCTTCTCCGTGATTATCAGCTCCATCGGACACCACCTGTCGTGCTCATTAGGGGTCGCTACGCTCGGAGTCGTTCTAAAGACTTTCGGGGAATCGGCCTACAGCGCGGGTACGCGAGCGCCTGCGGCCCCGGGCGCGACTACGCGACGCCGGAGCGGCGGAACCGAGTCGGCGGACGAACGCCGAATATCTTTCATATTTATAGACAAAGATTTATCTGTAATTTAGGCGAACGAATGTGATAGAGCGGGGATGACTGCAGGAAGCAACACGTCGGGGCCGGAGGAATCGAGCATGGACGAAACGCGGGACCCACGAGCGGACCGGCCCGGGAGTCGGGGAGAGCACGAACTGCAGACGGAGCTGGGCACAGCCGACCGGGCCGAGGCGTTCTACGACACGGCTATGCAACACGCCCTGACCGGCCAGATGAAGTCGTTCGTCAGGGACCGGTGGATGGGTTTTGTCAGCGCGCTCGACGGCGACCGTCCGGTGACGGAGCCGTGCTTCGCCGACGAGGGGTTCATCAGGATTCTCGCCGACGACCGAATCGCGTGGCCGGCGGCGGCGATGGTCGACGGCAGCGGGCCGCTGGTCGGCCCCAACGAGGAGCGGTTCCTCTCACTGGTGACCGTCGACTGGTGGGACACGACCGTCGGTCTCCACATCAACGGGTCGGCACACAGACGAGTGGCGCCGCCTGTCGGCGTCTCCTGGGACGGGCCCGTGACGGACTGGTACGTCCTCGAAATCGAGGAGGCGTACATCCACTGTGCGAAACACATCCCGGAGCTGACGGTCGACGAGGAGGCCCCCGACGCCCCCGACATCGCGCCCAGCCGGACGACCTACGACCGGCTGGTCCCCGCTGTCGAGCAGTTCATCGGGACCCAGGTGGTCTCCTTCCTCGGGACGGCCGACAGCGAGGGCGAGACCGACCTTTCGCCCCGAATCGGCCCCCCGGGATTCGTTCAGGTGCTCGACGAGCACACGCTGGCGTGGCCGGAGTACCGCGGCAACGGCATCCACGCCTCGATGGGCAACATCAGAGAGCGCGGGGTCGCGACGCTCACGTTCCTCGACTGGTGGAACACGGAGGCTATCGTCCGGGTCTCCGGGCGGGCGACGCTACTCGACGAGGTCGCCGGTGCCACCGACCTCACCGATGTCGACCGCACGAAAAAGTGGGTCCTGATGGATGTCGAGGCGGCGACGGTCACGACGGACCCGCCGCTGCCGTCGCTGGCCGTCGAGTCGTTCGACCCACCGTGGGGGACCGACGACGACGACGTCAAAAAGAGCGGCTTCTTCACCGAACGGTAGGGCGGTTCCCGGCCGGTTCCCCCGGGCGAGGAGACCGACGCGCTCTTGTCTTCGACGGTCTCAGTACCGCCATGGACAGACGAACCGCCCGTATCTTCCGTGCGGTCGCCGCCGCGCTCGTCTTCGTGACGGCGGCGTACCACCTCTGGTGGGGGTTCCCCCGGAGCCTCGTCTACCTCGACGCGTTCGGGACCGGCGTCCCGCCGGACCCGCGCCCGTTCCTCTTTGTCGCGCTCGCTGCCGTCTTGCTCGCGGGCCCGTATCTCGTCAGCTTCGACGTCATCTCGCTCAGAACTGCCTACGCCGGTGCCGCGCTCTTGCTCGTCGGCTCTATCGCCGCCTGGGTCACCTGGCACGCCACCGGCCACGGCGCGTTCCTGAGCGGTGGCCCGGCCCCCGCGTCGGGCGGCGGCGGACACAGTCACGGCAGTCAGAACACCGTCTTCCTCATCCTCTCGCACTTCGACACCGAACCGGTCGAGGGCGCTATCAAACTGGTCGAGACCGCTGCCATCGTCCTCTTTGTGACGCTGCTGCGGATGGACCCGGCGGTCGTGACGGGTGGCCGGCAGGCGACTGCGGAGCAGACAGAGGCCAGCGAGAGCTGAACGACGGCGTGTCAGCGGGCGTCGTACGTGGCCCGGAGATACTCGATTATTTCGTCGACGATTTCGCGTTCGTACGTCCAGAACCCGTAAAACCGGCCCGGTTCGCGCTCTTCGGCCAGGAGCCCGCATTTCGACAGGTCGGCGCCGCCGCCGTCGAACAGCAGGAACCAGAACCGACCGAGTTCCTCGCCACCGCCCGACACCACGTCGATAGAGACGTCGAGCCGCCCGTCGAACTCGTCTTCGATGAACAGCTGCAGCCCGACGGCGCTCCGACGAGCGAACCGATTGTAGACGGACGCCTGTGCGTCGACTGCGGTCGCGTTCTGGAAGCCGACGTACAGCACTCCCGCGTCGACGCGCCACGCGCGCTCCTCGATTTCGCGTGACACCGCCAGCATCTGCCGGCGGCTGAACGAGGTAAACAGCGTCCTATCGAGGAAGTCGAACAGTTCGGCGAGGTCCGCTGCCGTTCCGGCGCGCTTCCAGGGCGGCTGGACGTCGGGCGCGATGAGCGCCCGGAACTGCTCGACCCCCAGCGCGCCCTGTGGGTCCCCGTCGCCGTTCCGGACGACGATGAACTCCGTGTCGGCACCTACTGCGTACTCGTTCTGGATAACCTGTACGTTCCGCGTCGAGAACTGTGCCGCCAACTCGGCGACCGTCGCCGCGCTATCCGTGTACACGTCGAGCGTCTTGCGTCGGCTCTCTATGGCCTCGAGCTGGTCGCTGAGTGCCTCCATCCCAGTCTCAGTTCACTCGTCGATGCCCATCGCTGCGAAGACCTCATCCGGAACGTCCGCGCTGGCGACGGTCTGTTCGTCGGGGTCGAAATCGACGTAGTCCCGTTCGTCGAGCGCTGGCAGGACGGTGTTACGCAGCGAGAACCGGACCGGCTCCCGGTTCGCGGGCGTCGCGATACTGTCGGACTCGGCCACCTCTGCCCCGAAGACGACGTCTACCAGTTCCTCTTGCCTGGCGGTCGAATGCTCGTGCAGGTAGCGGAGGACATACCGGCTGTACGGTTCCGAGGACACCGACGCCGATACCGCTTCGTTCCCCTGCCCGACTGCAGCCTCTATCTCCATCGTCGACCTGTCGTTTGGCATAACAGTACCTGCACTACCACACGTGAAATATGTATTCTTAGTTGACTAATTGGGGCGGGGTCCGAATAAAAAATGCAGCCCGAACTGCCCGGGTCTGTGGACTACGCCGCCAGCGGGAGATCGACGACGAACACGGCTCCCTCGGCGTCGTTTTCGTCGGCCTGGGACTGACTGCCCGAGCGATTCCGGTCCGCTCTGTCCTCGATACGAATCGTTCCGCCGTAACTATCGACGAGCGTCTTGACCAGATAGAGCCCGATTCCCGTCCCGTCGCTCTCCAGACCCATCTCGCCTTTCCCGAATATCTCCGCCTTCCGGTCGTCGGAGACGCCCGGGCCGTTGTCGGCTATCTGGATACGGGCCATCTCGTCGCGTTCGGTCGCCGACACGACGACCTCGGCCACCTGTTTGTCGTTGTGCTGGACGGCGTTTTTCAGGAGGTTCCTGAACACCGACGGGAGCAGGTCATCGCCGGTGATGCGGACGTCTGGCACCGGTCCCGCGAGCGTGATGGACGCGTTCCGGCTGGTTGCGCGGGCCTCCTCTATCTGGGCGTCGAGGACGGGCCGGAGCCAGAACGCCCCCTCGGCGTCGCTGTCGTGGAGCATCACCTCCGCGAGGTCTCGGGCGGACCGCGTCAGGCCGACGGCCGTCTCGACGTTGTGGAGTATCTTCTCGACCGATTCCCGACCGGCCTCGTCGACGTGGTCGGCGAGCGCCTCCGCGTGCCCGGAGACGACCTGGAGGTTGTTGCGAAGGTCGTGACGGACCATCCGGTCCAGCAGTTCGAGGGTATCGCGCTGTCTCGTGAGTTCTTGCTCGCGTTCCTTGCGGTCGGTGACGTCCTGGATGGTCCCGCGGACGCGCTGGCAGGCGCCGTCTTCGAACTGCGGATCTGCGCGCGTGCGAACCCACTTCTCGGTGCCGTCGGCGGCGGTGATGCGGACCTCGATATCGTACGGCTCGCCGTCCTCTAGGGCCCCTGCGACGGCGTCCCGAACCGTGTCGTGGTCCGCCGGATGGTAGAACTGCTGGATATCCGACTCGGGCTCCGGTTCGTGGTCCCGGCCGACGCCGTATATCTCGTACACCTGGTCCGTGAAGTACGTCTCCCCCGAGTGTGGGTCGTACTCCCACGCGCCGACGTCGGCGATGTCCTGTGCCTTCTCGAAGAGGTCGTTCTGGCGCTCCAGTTCCGTCTCGCGCTCCTTCCGAACTGTCACGTCCTGCTGGAACCCGACGAAGTTCGTGACGGTGCCGTCCTCGTCCGTGACCGGTGCGATGGAGACGCGGTTCCAGAACTGCTCGCCGTCTTCCCGGTAGTTTCGGAGTTCGACGGTCACCGGCTCCGCCTCCGCGATCGCCTCACGCATCTTCCTGACCGGTACCGCGTCAGTGTCCTCGCCTTGCAGGAACCGGCAGTTCCGTCCGAGCACCGCCGATTCGTCGTACCCCGTCATCTGTACGTAACTGGAGTTGGCATCGATGAGCGGGTTGTCGTTCTGTGTGGGGTCGCTGATAGTGATTCCGACCGGCGCCGCGTCGATGGCCTGGGTCTTGCGTTCCAGCTCCCGCCTGCGCTGCTTGCGCTCCGCGATATCTCGACCGGTACCCGCGAACCCGACGATGTCGCCGCCCTGACCGCGTAACGGTGACCCGGAGAACTCGTACGGAATCGAGTCCCCATCGGCCGTCAGGAAGTGCCCCTCGGTTCGGATTCGCTCGCCGTCCTCGACAATCTCGGTCACGCGCTCGGTGATCCGGGCTCGATCGTCCTCGCGGACGAACTCCCACATCTTCATCGTCTCGATCTCCTCGGCCGCGTAGCCGCTCACTTCCGGCACCCGTTCGTTGTAGTCGACGACGGTCCCGTCCCTATCGCAGACGTAGAAGATGTCCTGGACCGCATCGAGTAGCCCCGCCGTGAGAGCGGTGGGTTCGTCCTCGGCGAAACGACTCAGGTCTTCACCAATCGTCATCTACATTGATTGTAGACTATTGGTTTATAAGGGCTGTTCAGGAATTATCAGTTCTGATACGGATGGGAGAACCGTGCTAGTCCGGAAGCCGACGGTCTCGAAGTGTTTACTCGGCCAGTTCTTCGCGAAGCAGTCCGTTGACCTCGCCGGGGTCCGCACTCCCGCCGGTCTTTTGCATCACCTGGCCGACCAGGAAGTTCAGGGCGTTGTCCTCGCCGTCGTAGTAGTCGGAAACGGTGTCGGGGTTCTCCGCGATGGCTTCCTCGACGGCGCCCTGGACCGCATCGCCGGAGGTCTTGCCCAGCCCCTCGCGTTCGACGACGGTGTCGGGGTCCTCGCCCTTGTCGAGCATCTCGCGGAGGACGGTCTCGTGGGCGTTCTTGGCCGTAATCTCGTCCTCGTCGACGAGCTCCACGAGCCGGGTGACCTCCTCGAAGCGGTCGTCGATATCCGTTATGGACATATCCCGGTAGTTCAGTTCGCCCAGCAGGTTGTCGGCGACCCAGGTCGCGGCGAGGTCTGCGTCGAACTGCTCGGCGACGCTCTCGAAGAAGTCGGCGACCTGTTTCGTACTGGTGAGTTTCGAGGCGGCCTCGTCGCTGAGCCCGTACTCGGCGACGAACCGCTCGCGGCGGGCGTCGGGGAGCTCCGGGATAGCGATTTCGTCTTTCCAGCCCGATACCTGCAGCGGCGGGATGTCGGCCTCGCGGAAGTACCGATAATCCTTCTCCTCTTCCTTCGAGCGCATCGAGACCGTGTTGCCGTGGGTCTCGTTGAAGTGGCGGGTCTCCTGCTCGACCGCGCGGCCCGACTGGACGAGCTTGCGCTGGCGGGACTCCTCGAAGGCCAGGGCCTTCTCGGCGCCCTTGTGGCTGGAGATGTTCTTGACCTCCGTGCGGTTGGCTGCTTCGAGCACCTCGTCGTCGATGTGCCCGTCCTCGCCCACCGCGTCGGCGTTGACCATCGAGAGGTTCGCGTCGATGCGGAGGCTCCCGTCGCGGGTCGCGTCGAAGACGCCCAGGTATTCGAGGACCTCCTCCAGTTTCTCGAGGAACGCCCGGACTTCACCGGGCGCGCGGAAGTCCGGCTCGGTGACGATCTCCATCAGCGGCGTCCCGGCGCGGTTGTAGTCGACGAGCGTGTAGTCGGCCCGCTCGATAGAGGTGGTGCGCGATTCCAGGGGCCCGCTGCCGTCGCGGACGTGCTTGATGGAGCCGGGGTCCTCTTCGAGGTGAGCTCGCCGGATGTCGACCGCGCGACGGTCGCCCTCGACGGCAAACTCCAGCTCGCCGTCCTGGCAGATGGGCGCGTCGTACTGCGTTATCTGGAAGTTCTTGGGCAGGTCGGGGTAGTAGTAGTTCTTCCGGTGGAAGGTAGTCTCTTCGGGGATGTCGGCGTCGATGGCCTTGCCGACCTTGACGGCGGCCTCGACGGCCCCCTCGTTGACGACCGGCAGCGCCCCGGGCAGCCCCAGACAGACCGGACAGGTGTTGGTGTTTGGCTCCTCGCTGGACTCGGTCGAACAGCCACAGAATATCTTCGTCTCCGTCTCCAGCTGGACGTGGACCTCCAGCCCGATGACGGCCGCGAGTTCGCGGGACTCGGCGGCTTGTGCAGTCATTACCCGTGGTTCGGGGCCCCCCGGCTAAAGCGTAACGACCCCTAGCGACGGTGGTTGAGAGTGCGGGTTCGTCTTTCTACGGCCAGAATGCCCCGCTAGCCGTTTGGGTCGACAGTGTTGCTAACAGCCAGAAAGCCCCGGCGGGCTCCGGTCGGGGGGCTCGCTGCGCGCGCTCGCTCCGCTCGCGTGCTTACGTCGCCCGCCTTCCCGGAGCCCGCCGCCCCTTTCAGTCCCACCCAGCGCTGTTTGACCAACCGGCTATGGGTGGGGCTTTCTGGCTGTTTGCAGTGCCGTTACCCTGCACTGCTAGCGGGGATTTCTGGCTGTTTACAATCCGACTCTCGTTCGAAACGATACTGGAAGAGACGCTCACCACTCCTAGCCCGCGTTTCCACTCCAGATAGCAACAGTATCGGTCCGCCAGGCCATCACCCCACGACTGGCCCGCACATCCGCCAGCGCACGCGAACACGATATCTATCGGAATCCGTACTGTTGTCTGACGCACGTTTATGTGGGCGGAACGTCACTGTGTGGCATATGTGTGGCAACCGCGTCGAGGAACTGGAAACGCGCGTTCAGGAACTGGAAGCCTCCGTCGAGGGACTGACTGACGAACTCGTCGAGTGCAAGGTCCGCATCCGCGAGCTGGAAAACACCGTCGACGAGCAAAACGGGTTCAGCCGGGCGCCGCCCGAACAGGCGGGCGAGCGACCGAGCGAACAGCAGTCCGACGCGTCCGAAGAGACGGCCGACGAGGGCTCGACCGAGAGCGAGATTCTGGTTCCCGAGGCCGGGAGCTCCGAGACCGCAACGGCCGAGGCCGGTACATCTAACACGGAGGCTCCCGAGGAGACTGACAACACCGCCGACCCCGAGGCCGACGCCGAGTCGGAGGCCGACGACGATTCGGGCTCTGACATCATCGTCGCCTAGACGGGCGGCTCCCTCACCGTATGCACATCAAAGAGCTCGTCCTCGACAACTTCAAGAGCTTCGGGCGGAAGACCCGAATCCCGTTCTACGAGGACTTTACTACTATTTCGGGTCCGAACGGCTCGGGCAAGTCCAACATCATCGACGCCGTCCTCTTCGCGCTCGGCCTCGCCCGGACCTCCGGCATCCGCGCCGAGAAGCTGACGGACCTCATCTACAATCCGGGCCACGCCGACGAGGACGTGGAGTACAGCGGCGAGCGCGAGGCAAGCGTCGAGGTCATCCTCGCAAACGAGGGCCGGACCGTCGAGCGCGCGCAGGTGGTCAACGCCGCCGGCACCGAGGACGTCGGCGACGTCGACGAGATCTCTATCAAGCGCCGTGTCAAGGAGACCGAGGACAACTACTACTCCTACTACTACATCAACGGCCGCTCGGTCAATCTCTCGGACATCCAGGACCTGCTCGCCCAGGCCGGCGTCACGCCGGAAGGGTACAACGTGGTCATGCAGGGCGACGTCACCGAGATAATCAACATGACCGCCGGGAGCCGGCGTGAGATTATCGACGAGATCGCCGGCGTCGCCCAGTTCGACCAGAAGAAAGAAGACGCCTTCGAGGAACTGGAGGTCGTCCAGGAGCGCATCGACGAGGCCGAACTCCGCATCGAGGAGAAACAGGAGCGCCTCGACCAGCTGGAAGACGAGCGCGAGACGGCCCTGCAGTACCAGGAGCTGCGCGACGAGAAAGAGGAGTACGAGGGCTACCGCAAGGCCGCCGAACTGGAGGACAAGCGTGAGGAACTGGCCGACACCGAAGCGGCCATCGACGAACTCGAGAGCGAACTCGCCGAGCTGCAAGCAGAGCTTGACAGCCGGCAGGGCAAGGTCGTCCGCCTGGAGGACGAGCTCCACGAGCTGAACAACGAGATAGAGCGCAAGGGCGAGGACGAACAGCTCGCCATCAAACGGGACATCGAGGAGATAAAGGGCGATATCTCGCGGCTGGAAGACAAGATAGCGAACGCCGAGGAGGCCGTCGAGGCCGCCGAGAACGAGCGACGGCAGGCGTTCGTCCAGATAGACCGAAAGCAGGAGACCATCGACGAGTTAGAGAGCGACATCCGCGAGACGAAAGTCGAGAAGTCCAACGTCAAAGCGGACATCGCGAGCACGGAAAGTGAGCTCGCCGACGTCCAGACCCGCATCGACGACATCGGCGAGGAGTTCGAGGAGATAAAGGACGAACTGGAAGCAAAGCGGGAGACGCTCGAACAGAAAAAGACCGAGCGCAACGACCTCCAGCGCGAGCAGGACCGCCTGCTCGATGAGGCCCGCCGACGTTCCAACGAGGAAGACGAGAAACGCGAGGCCATCGAGGACGCCGAGGCCGAGATACCAGACCTCGAAGCCGCTATCGAGGACCTTGAGGCCGAACTGGAGAAAGCCCGAAAGAACAAGGAGACCATCGGCGAGGTCGTCGACGACCTGCGCGAGGAGAAGCGCGAACGCCAGTCCGACCTCGACTCGCTGGAAGACAAGATAAGCGCCAAGCAACAGGAGTACGCCGAACTCGAGGCGAAGGCGGGCCAGGACGGCGACTCCTCCTACGGCCGTGCGGTCACCGCCATCCTCAACGCCGGTCGCGAGGGCGTCCACGGCACCGTCGGGCAACTTGGCGGGGTCGACCCCGAGTACGCCACCGCCTGTGAGACCGCTGCTGGCGGCCGCCTCGCCCATGTCGTCGTGGACGACGACGGGGTCGGCCAGTCCTGTATCGAGTACCTCAAATCGCGCAACGCCGGCCGGGCGACTTTCCTGCCGATAACGCAGATGCAGAATCGCTCGCTGCCCTCGTTGCCGAACCAGGAGGGCGTCATCGACTTCGCCTACAATCTGGTCGATTTCGACCCCGAGTACGCGGGCGTCTTCTCGTACGTGCTTGGCGATACCGTTATCGTGGACACGATGGAGACCGCCCGGGACCTGATGGGCGAGTACCGGATGGTCACGCTGGAGGGCGACTTAGTCGAGAAGAGCGGCGCGATGACCGGCGGCTCTTCGTCGGGGACCCGGTACTCCTTCTCGGGCGGCGCCGGCCAGCTCGAACGGGTCGCAACGCGCATCCAGGAACTGGAAGACGAACGCGCCGACGTGCGAGAGGATCTTCGCGACGTGGAGGAACGCCTCGACGACGCCCGCGACCGCGAGTCCGACGCAACCGAGCAGCTCCGGGACATCGAGACGAGCATCGAGCGCAAGCAGGCCGAACTCGAACAGGCCCGCGAACGCATCGACGACCTCGAAGCGGCCATTGAGGAGATCGCCGCCGAGCGCGAGGACGTGGCCGACGAGATGGACGAGCTAGAGGCCGACATCGAGGCGGCAAACGAGACCATCGCCACGATAGAGGCCGACATCGAAGAGCTGGAAAGCGAGGTCGCCGACTCCGAGCTGCCGGACCTGACCGACGAACGCGAGGCGATACGGGACGAGATAGACGCGCTCGAAGACCGGGAGGACGACCTCGACGCGAAGCTCAACGAGTTGCAACTGGAAAAGCAGTATGCCGAGGACGCCATCGAGGAGCTCCACGACGATATCGAGACCGCACAAAACCGCAAGGCAGAGAAGGAGGAGACCATCGCGGACCTGGAGGCGCAGGTCGCCGAGAAACGCGAGCTGAAAGCCGAGAAAGAACAGGAGGTCGAGGAGCTGGAAAGCGAACTCGCCGAGCTCAAGGGCGAGCGCGAGGCGCTGCGCGAGGGCCTGCAGGACGCGAAGGAGTCCCGCGACGAGCAGCGATCGCTGGTCACCGACGTCGAACGCGACCTCGAGGACGAGCGCGAGGACCGCGAGCGCTTAGCGTGGGAGATAGACGAACTCGAAGCCCAGGTCGGCGACTACGACCCCGAGAACGTCCCCGACCACGAGACCGTCGAGTCCGAGATAGAGCGCCTGACCGCCGAGATGGAGGCTCTGGAGCCGGTCAATATGCGCGCCATCGAGGAGTACGACCGGGTGGCCGACGACCTCGAAGAGCTAGAGGAGAAGATGGCGACGCTCGTCGAGGAGGCCGACGGCATCAGGGAGCGCATCGACACCTACGAACAGAAGAAGAAGGCGACGTTCATGGAGTCGTTCGACGAGATAAACGAGCAGTTCCAGGACATCTTCGAGCGCCTCTCGAACGGTACCGGCCACCTTCATCTGGAAGACGAGGCGGACCCCTTCGAGGGCGGGCTGACGATGAAGGCCCAGCCCGGCGACAAGCCCATCCAGCGCCTGGCCGCGATGTCCGGCGGCGAGAAGTCACTGACTGCGCTGGCCTTTATCTTCGCCATCCAGCGGCACAACCCGGCGCCCTTCTACGCCCTGGACGAGGTCGACGCCTTCCTGGACGCGAAAAACGCCGACCTGGTGGGCGAGCTCGTCGACGAACTCGCCGGCGACGCCCAG
The DNA here is from genome assembly GCF_029338235.1 of Haloarcula rara. Lineage (GTDB taxonomy): Archaea > Halobacteriota > Halobacteria > Halobacteriales > Haloarculaceae > Haloarcula > Haloarcula rara. Next base: position 877,316 of record NZ_CP119785.1, on the reverse strand, counting down.
TTCGTGGTCGTCTCCCACCGCTCGGCGCTGCTGGAACGCTCCGAGCGGGCCATCGGCGTTATGATGCAGGGCGACAACGTCTCGGCCGTGACCGGTATCGACCTCTCGGAGGAGGGGCCAGACGAGGAAGCGCTCGCCGACGACTGACAACACATGACTGACGACATCCCACTCGACATCACGGGCCACGACGACCGCGAGGACCGCGACCACCGGGAGCGGCCCTCGGACGAGCGAGCGGGGAGGAACGACCCGCGAGCAGGGAGCGAGCCGCCGGGCGAGGAGTCCGACGTGGACCTCCTGACCGGCGAGGCGGGCGTCGACGCCGGGGCCGCGGTCGACCCGGCGCCAGAGAGTGGCGCGGGCGAGGGCGGCCCTGACGCCGGCGAAGACGACGACGCTCCCGAACCCCACGGGAGCGAAGATGATGACGCTCCCGAACCTGTCGAAGTGCTGGTCCAGCTGGCCGACGACGGCGAGATAGACCCGTGGGACATCGACGTCGTGAAGGTGACCGACAAGTTCTTAGACGCAATCGACGGGAGCGACCTGCGCACGTCCGGCCGGGCGCTGTTCTACGCCTCCGTGCTGGTCCGGATGAAAAGCGACGCCATGCTGGGCACTGACGAGCCCGACGAGGAACCAGTCGAGCCCTGGGAGCAGGCGATGTCCGGCGACGACCCCATCGACGAGCCCGACCCCTTCGCGGCCCTGGAGTCGGAGATGGACCGCCGGCTGGAACGGCGTCGGGCCCGCGGGATGCCCCAGACGCTTGACGAACTCGTCCGTGACCTGCGGGAGGCCGAGCGCGATAACTGGTGGAAGGAGTCCCGTGAGTACGACACCAGCGGCTCGCCGAAGGGGTTCCAGCGGGGCACCCAGGAACTGGACTACCGCGGGGCCGACGATATGCGGCTGGACGACGAGCCCTCCGCCGCCGACGTGACCGGCACCGCCCACGGCGAGCAGATAGACGAGATAATCGAGGACGTCTACGCCGCCGTACGCGAGCAGTACGACAAGGGCCGCGAGGAAGTGCTCTACCGCGAGGTCGAGTCGGCGGGTGGCTCTCGCGTCGAGACGTTCCTCGGCCTGCTCTTTCTGGCCCACCGTGGCCGGGTCGTCCTCCAGCAGGACGACCTCTTTGGTGACCTCTGGATTCAGGACCCCAACGCGGCAACCGGGTCCGGGGAAGCCGTCGCGGACTGATACTGCCGGCTGTAACAAACTGAAGTAATTCGCCACCCCCGGGGTGGCGAATATCTGTACGAACTTACAGCCAGCAGTATGAGTCGCGTCCGAGCGCAAACAGGTTCAAAACGCTCGCGGCCGTACGTGTCGGTGATGGGTCAGGAGTCGGGTCAGTCGCCGCCGGGTCCCGAACGCCTCGCCGACGTCTTCAGCGTCCGTGACATCGACCTCACAGAGGGGGATATCCGGTACTACGGCGAGCCGGTGACCGACGCCGCGCAGGTCATCCAGCAGGTCGGACCGACGTTCCGCCAGCACGGCTACCGCGTGCGCCTGCGGACCGAGTCCGACGGGCACGTGCTGGTGGCGAGCGAGCGCTCGCTGGGCGTCGACGGCGTGCCATGGATCAACGTCACGCTGGCGCTTCTGACGCTGCTCTCGACGCTGTACGCGGGGACGCGGTGGTACGGCCTCTCGGTGGTAGAGGAGCCCGCAGCCATCTGGCAGGCGTGGCCCTTCGCCGCCGCCGTCCTGGGCATCCTCGCGGTCCACGAGTTCGGCCACTACGCCCTCTCGCGATACCACGAGGTCCAGGCCAGCCTGCCCTACTTCCTCCCGTTGCCGTTCAACGTCATCGGCACGCTGGGCGCCGTCATCAGGATGCAGGACAACATTCCCGACCGGCGGGCGCTGTTCGACATCGGCGTCGCCGGGCCGCTTTCGGGACTGGTGGCGACGGTCGTTGTCACCGCCATTGGCGTCACACTGGACCCGATATACGTGGCCGGCGGCCTCATCACCAGAATCGAGCTGGGGTATCCGCCGCTGATACAGGGTATCGCCGCGCTGGTCGGCGAGCCGCTCACCTACGACGAGCCGAACCTGCTGCCCAACCCCGTGGTCATCGGCGGCTGGGTCGGCGCCTTCGTCACCTTCCTCAACCTCATCCCGGTCGGGCAACTGGACGGCGCCCACATCAGCCGCTCGCTGGTCGGCGAGCGCATGGACGCGGTGCAGTTCGTCGTGCCCGTCCTCCTCTTTTGTCTGGCGGGGTACCTGTTCCTGTTCGAGGGCGGCCGGGGCGCCCCGCTGTGGGGGTTCTGGGGTGTCATCGCGCTGCTCTTTTCTCGTGCGGGGACGGCGACGCCGCTGGTGGAGACGCCGCTGGGCCCCCGACGGCGGGCGTTAGGTATACTGACGCTCGTGCTGGGCGCGCTCTGTTTCGTGCCGGTCCCCATCGTCGTCTCGGTGTGACGAGGGACGCAGCTCCCCCTCGGTCTGTAATATACGGCACTCCATGGGTAGAATTATATTTTGGTGTCAGCGACGAAAACTATGCAACGACGACGGCGGTATCTGGCGGCGCTGGCGGCGGGGGCCACAGGGCTGGTGGCCGGGTGTCGCGGGGGCGATTCCGATAGCGAGCAGACGGCGACGCCGACACCGACGAGCGGCTCGACCGGTGAGGAGCCCTGGCAGCAGACGACACGGCTCTCACCGGCCGCTGACGAGGCGGACGGCTTCGACAGGTACGGTTCGGCACTCGCCCTCGACAGCGACGGAACGACGGCGCTGGTCGGCGCGCCGGGCGACGGAACCAGCGACCATCTCGAGATTGGTGCGGCCTACGTCTTCGTCCGCGAGGACGGTGACTGGACGCGACAGACCGAACTGACGGCCCCGGACCGTCGCGGGGACGAGAGGTTCGGCTGTTCGGTCGCGCTCTCGGCTGACGGGACGACGGCGCTCGTCGGTGCGAACGGCAGACCGGTGAATGGCGTCACCAGTGCCGGCGCGGCCTACGTCTTCTCGGCGGCCGGCAGAGCCTGGACCCGAGAGACGGAACTCACCGCCCCCGACGGCGAGTTTCAGGACCATTTCGGGTCGTCGGTCGCGCTCTCGGCCGACGGGACGACGGCGCTTGTCGGTGCGCCGGACGTGGATGGCCCGGACGAGCGACAGGTTGGGTCGGCACACGTCTTCACGGCCAGCGACGGGGACTGGACGGCCGAGACGACGCTCACCGGCGATATGGGGCCGTACGCGAAATTCGGGACCGCGGTCGCGCTATCGGACGACGGGGCCACGGCGCTGGTCGGCGCCAAAGGCGCCACCGTTTCTGGGACGTACGCGACCGGGGCGGCCTACGTGTTCGCCCCCGACGCCGACGGCTGGCGCCAGCAGAATGAGCTGACTGCCGACGAGGGCGAGGGCGGGGACTTCTTCGGGAATTCAGTCGCGCTCTCGGCTGACGGGACGACGGCGCTGGTCGGCGCCGCGGATACAGACGAACGCATCGGTGCGGCGTACGTGTTCACCGACGCGGGGGAGCGCTGGAGCCAGCTAGCGAAACTGGCCGACCCGAACGGTGACAGCGATGACCAGTTCGGTGCCTCTGTCGCGCTCCCGGCCGACGGGACGACGGCGCTCGTCGGTGCCGCCACCGACGAGGACCCGAACGGCAGAAGGGGTGGCGCGACCTACGTGGCCACCGACGATGGGGACGGCTGGACGCTGACGACCAAACTGGATTCGGCCGGTGGCGGGGAGGACGACGAGTTCGGCACGGCCGTCGCACTGGACGATGAGGGGACGACAGCACTCGTCGGCGCGCCTGGCGCCGGTGGGACTGACAGCGTCCCGGAGGGACATGCGTACGTCTTCGAGTAGCCCTCCGCGGGGGAAACAAAGAGATAGGTGGAGCCAGTAGCCGACTGTATGAGCCAGAGCACGGGGATGCCGGAACCGGATATCGACGAACTACAGGCCGCCGTCGAACGGCTCCTAGACGAGACGGTCGACCGGGACGACTCGCTCGACGTGGCCGTCGAGGACCTCGAAGTGGACGTGCCGATATACTTCGGCGAGGGCTCCCCGCGAGCGACGTGGCGGTTCAACGGCGACGTGACCGTCACGTTCGACGGGATTCGCGGTCCCCTCCGGGAGTGGTTCGACCTCCACGGCGAACAGCCCGGCACCGACACCGAATGAGACGGCGCTGGTGAACAGGTCGCGAGTACGGCCTAGCAGTCTCGGAACAACCGCTATCTGCTCTTCTGTGGTACGTCTAGCCATGACGCCGACAAAGATACGCGAGCGACTGGCGGAATCCGGCGACCGCGTCGACGTCGAGCGGTTCGTCGCCGCGCTGGAGTACGTCCGCGACGACGGTCGTCGTCGGCACCGCCGCTGAGACGGGCTGTCGTGGCGGGTCGCCGCGGCGGTCCATGCGCCGGCGCCCCAGCTGCGTGGTCGCACTGTCCGGCCGGCAGTGTCACGAATCGGTGCGGCGCCAGCCGTCGTCGGCGACCGTCGCCACGTCCCGTCGAACCATCTCGGCCATGACCTCGTCGAGTCGGTCCGGCTGTGCGATTTCGAGCGCCGTCGGCGTGACCTGGTGGTAGGTGTTGAGGAGCCGGCGGACGTCGTCGACCGAGTGGACGTCCTCGTCGCTTTTCTCCATGACGCCCGAGACGAGCTCGGTCATGTCCTCGATGAAGTTCCACGGGTAGACGACCCACGTCCACTCCTCGAGCCCTTCGCCGACGAAGTCCGGCTCGTGCTCGCTGGTGTCGAGCAGCTGTAGCGTCGCCGTCCGGACGCTGGACGGGTCCCGCTCTGTCACGCAATCGGCGGCAGTCTGGAGCGACTGGCCCGTATCGGCGATATCGTCGACGACGAGCACGTCTTTCCCCTCGACGGCGCCGTCGGCAAGCGGGTAGCGAATCTCGGGCTCGTCGCCCTGCTGTGCGGTGCCGACGTAGTGTTCTATCTTCAGACTCGCGAGGTCGTCAAGCCCCAGGAAGTCACAGAGACACCGGCCCGCGAACCACCCGCCCCGAGCCAGTGCGACGACCACGTCGGGTTCGAACTCGGCCGACTTCACGTCGTCGGCGACGTCGCGACACAGGTCGTAGATGTAGTCCCAGTTGGTGACGGTACACGGGAACTCCGCCGGTAGCTCGCCCATATCGTCACAGACGAGTGCGTGGGTTTAACGCTTTTAATACGACGCGAGGGCTGTCGGCGAGCGACTGGGGTCGCTTCTCGTCGGCGCTTTCGGGTAACTGTTATCCGGGGGCTGGCACAACAGGGGGCCATGGACACACGGGACGTGTTGCTCGTCGACGCTTTCGCCGCGGAGCCGATGGCGGGGAACCCGGCCGGGGTCGTACTGGACGCGGGCGAGTTGACCGACGACCAGATGGCGGCAGTCGCGGGGGAACTGGGTGCGAGCGCGACCGCGTTCGTCTGTGAGAGTGACCGGGCCGACCGGCGGCTGCGCTTTTTCGCGCCCACTGGCGAACTCGACCGGAGTGACCACGTGACCGTCGCCGCGTTCGCGGCGCTGTTCGAGCGCGGTGGCCTCGAGGCGGGCGAGTACGAGATGGAGACCATCGGGCGGACCCGGGACGTCGAGGTCAAGGGGGACGGCACGGTGTGGCTCGAACAGGGCGAGGCCCGCTTCGAGGCGGTCTCGCTCGGCCACGACGAGGTGGCCGACGCGCTGGGTATCGACGTTGCGACGCTGCAGGACGTGGGTGCGGACATGCCCATGGTCGTCGCCGACACGAGCGAGCCGTGGCTGCTGGTCCCGGTCAACTACTTCGAGCACGTCAGCCGTATCGACGCGGACCTGCCGGCCATCCAGGAACTGTGCGAGCGGGTCGACGCGGTGGGGCTGTACGCCTTCACCTTCGACACCATCGGCGGCGAGGCGACGCTGCACGGCCGGGGCTTTGCCCCCTCGCGCGGCGTCGGCGAGGACCCTGTCACCGGCACCGCCGCCGGCGCGTGTGCCGCCTACGTCCGTCGGGAGGGGGCACTCGACAACACCATCGACCAAGTCGTCGTCGAGCAGGGCCACTTCCTCGACCGGCCCGGCACGGTCAGGGTCGACACCGACGGGCTGGAAGCGTGGGTCGGCGGGCGGGCGGTGACGACTATGGACGGGTCGATGACCGTTCCCGAGGCCGCCGCCGACGACGACATCATCGAAATCTAGCGTGGCCTTACCGACCATAAGACCGCAACGAACTTAATGGACGTTAATGAAAGATAAGGCGAGTCCATGCACACACTGTGGCTCGCGGAGATCGGTGCCGACGACCTCGACCGGGTCGGCGGCAAGGCAGCGTCCCTGGGAGAACTGACCGGCGCGGGGCTGCCCGTCCCGTCGGCGTTCGTCGTGAGCGCCGGGACGTATCGGTCGTTTATCGAGGACACGGGCATCGAGACGGCGTTGTTCGAGGCCGTCGATATCGACAGCGACGACTCGGCGGCGCTCGCGGCGGCGGCCGAGCGCGCCCAGGAGCTGATTCTCGAAACGGCGGTCCCGGCCGACGTACGCGAGGACGTACTCGCGGCGTACGACGAACTCGGTGACGGGGCCGTCGCTGTCCGGTCCTCGGCGACGGCTGAGGACCTCCCCGATGCCTCCTTTGCCGGCCAGCAGGACACCTATCTGAACGTCGAGCGCGCGGACCTGCTCGACCGGGTCAAGGAGTGCTGGGCGTCGCTTTTCACCCAGCGGGCCATCTACTACCGCAACGAACAGGGGTTCCCCCACGACGCCGTCGACATCGCCGTCGTCGTCCAGGAGATGGTCGACGCCGAGAAATCGGGCGTGCTCTTTACCAGCCACCCCTCGACGGGGGCGCCGACGGCCATCGTCGAGGCCGCCTGGGGGCTGGGCGAGGCCGTCGTCTCCGGCACCGTCTCGCCGGACAACTACGTCCTCGACCGCGAGAGCGGCGAGGTAACGGACGTGACCGTCGCGGAGAAACGGGTCATGTGCGTCCGCGGCGAGGACGGCCGGACCGTCGAGCGGTCGGTCCCCGACGAGAAACGCGACGCGCAGGTGCTCGAGGAGTCCGAGCTCCGTCGGCTCATCGAGCTGGGCGACCGCGTCGAGGCTCACTACGACTGCCCGCAGGACGTCGAGTGGGCCATGCGCGACGGGGAGCTGTACCTGCTGCAGTCCCGGCCCATCACCACTATCGACGACGCCGAGCCCGCCGTCGGCACCGGCGCGTCGGCCGACGGCGGCGCCATGCAGAGCCCGGCCGACGACGTCCGGCTCTCGGGTATCGGCTCCAGTCCCGGCAAAGTATCCGGCACCGTTCGCATCGTCGACAAGCTGGACAACCTCGACAAGGTCGAGACCGGCGATATCATCGTCACGGAGATGACCACGCCGGACATGGTACCGGCGATGAAACGCGCGTCGGGTATCGTCACCGACCAGGGCGGGATGACGAGCCACGCCGCCATCGTCTCCCGCGAACTCGGGGTGCCCGCCGTGGTCGGCACCGACGACGCCACCGAGCGGCTGCGGGACGGCCAGACGGTCACCATCAACGGCGAGATGGGCACCGTCGAGGTCGGTGAGCCCGAGCCGTCGGAGAGCGACGACGCGGCGTCTGACAGCGGCGCCGCTCCGGCAGACGCCACCGTGACAGCGCCGACGGACCAGGGACACAGCCCGGTCAAGCCCATGACCGGCACCGAGGTGAAGGTCAACGTCTCCATCCCGGAGGCGGCCAAGCGGGCCGCGGCGACCGGCGCCGACGGCGTCGGTCTGTTGCGCATCGAGCACATGATACTCTCGACGGACAAGACGCCCACGCGGTACGTCGACGACCACGGCGAACGCGCCTACGTCGACGAGATCGTCGAGGGGGTTCGGGGCGTGGCCGAGGCTTTCTACCCTCGGCCGGTTCGGGTCCGAACCCTCGATGCGCCCTCTGACGAGTTCCGCCAGCTACAGGGCGGCGAGGACGAGCCGGCCGAACACAACCCGATGCTTGGCTACCGCGGTGTCCGTCGGTCGCTGGACCGGCCCGAGGAGTTCGCGCTCGAACTGCGCGCGTTCGCCCGGCTGTACGAACTGGGTTACGACAACGTCGAGCTGATGATACCCCTCGTGACGGACGCCGAGGACGTGTTCCGGGCGAAGGCCATGATGCAGGAGGCGGGCATCGACCCCGAGAAGCGCGACTGGGGCGTGATGGTCGAGACGCCCGCGAGCGCGCTGTGTATCGAGGAACTGTGCGAGACGGGTATCGACTTCGCCTCCTTCGGTACCAACGACCTCACCCAGTACACGCTCGCCGTGGACCGCAACAACACCAACGTCGCCGACCGGTTCTCGGAGCTCCACCCCGCCGTCCTGGAGCTGATGGGGCAGGTCATCGGGACCTGCCGCGAGCACGACGTGGCGACGAGCATCTGCGGGCAGGCGGCCTCGAAACCCGAGATGGTGCAGTTCCTCGTCGACGAGGGCGTCAGCTCCATCTCCGCGAACATCGACGCCGTCCGGGACGTCCAGCACGAGGTCAAGCGGGTCGAACAGCGGTTGCTGCTGGAATCGGTCCGCTGACGCCGACGGCCAATAGCCCGGGCGTCCCCGAGCGTGGCTCTCCCCACCAGTTTGGGGGATACTTTCATAATCAATGAAAAAAGAGTATTCGCCGATGGTAGGGACCGGGGATATCGCCCCTGATTTCACGCTTCGGGGGACTGACGGGCAGCTGCTCTCGCAGTACACGCTCTCGGAGTACACCGACGAAGGGTTCGTCATCCTCTCTTTCTACATGAACGATTTCTCGCCCGTCTGCTCGGACCAGATGTGCGACCTGGACGACATCGACCTGTTCCAGTTCGAGGAGGACGTCACGATGTTCGGCATCTCCCCTGACTACGTCTACTCCCACCGGGAGTACAGCCGACAGAAGGGAATTACGTTTCCGCTGCTCTCGGACACGAAGTTCGAGGTCTCGAAGGCGTACGGCGTCCACGACGAGGGCCTGGATTCGGGCGTTCGCCGCGCGCTGTTCCTCGTAGACTCAGACCGCGTCGTCCAGTACCGGTGGGTCGCCGAGGACAACTGGGAAGCGTGGGACCACGAGACGACGGAGGCGCTGAAAGAGGCGCTCGACGGGCTCCGGCCCTGACCTGGGACGGTTTTTGAACTGTACCGGCGGCTATCTGTCACCGGCACTCGACGCCACGCCCAGCAGTCGCGGTGTGTCGTCTCCTCCCCGGCGGGCCAGTGGCACTCCCTCTCGAACTGGTGGCTGTCCCTGACCCGGCCCGAACAAAACGGCTAAACCGGTCGCGCTCAACATTCCGCACAGAATGCGCCAGCGGGCCGAGCCACAGGATTTCGAACGGGTACTTTCCTCGATGTGTACCGTTCCCCATCCGGTGGCTCGCCAGGCGGCCGAGCGGTTTCTGGCGACGAACCCCGGTGACCCCGGCACCTACGAGACCGTCGCCGAGCTCGAAGACGAGGCCGTCGACGCCCTGGGCGAGCTCACAGGATTGACCGACCCGGCGGGCTACGTCGCCTCCGGCGGCACCGAGGCAAACATCCAGGCTCTGCGCATCGCCCGCAACCGGGCCGACACCGACGACCCGAACGTCGTCGCGCCGGTCCACGCCCACTTCTCGTTTACCAAAGCGGCGGACGTGCTGGACCTCGAACTCCGGACCGCGCCGGCCACCGACTACCGCGCCAACACCGACGCCGTGGCCGAGCTGATAGACGACGATACCGTCTGTGTCGTCGGCGTCGCCGGCTCTACGGAGTACGGCTTCGTCGACCCCATCCCCGCCATCGCAGAGCTCGCTCACGACGTCGACGCGCTCTGTCACGTCGACGCCGCCTGGGGCGGCTTCTATCTGCCCTTTACCGACCACAGCTGGCACTTCGGCCACGCCGCCGTCGACACGATGACAATCGACCCCCACAAGGTCGGCCAGGCCGCGGTGCCGGCCGGCGGGCTGCTCGCCCGGGACGACTCGCTGCTGGACGACCTGGCGGTGGAGACCCCCTATCTCGAATCGACGAGCCAGCTCACGCTCACTGGCACGCGGTCGGGCGCCGGCGTCGCGAGCGCCGTCGCGGCGATGGACGAACTCTGGCCCGCGGGCTACCGCGAGCAGTACGACCGCTCGATGGACAACGCCGAGTGGCTGGCCGACCAGCTACGGGCCCGGGGTCACGACGTCGTCGGGCCCGAGCTCCCGCTCGTGGCAGCCGACCTCTCGGTGCCGATGACCGACGAACTCCGCGAACGGGGCTGGCGCGTCTCCAAGACCGGCGCCGGCGAGATGCGGGTGGTGTGTATGCCACACGTGACCCGGTCGATGCTGCGGTCGTTTGTGGCTGATCTGGACTGGTACTAGCGCTTCTGTCCGCGTGAACGGAGTGAACGGGGTTCACGGTCCCGAACGCAGTGAGGGGCCGCCTTTTTCACTCACGTTTTTCAACGAGCGGTCGGTGAGCGGAGCGAACCGAGGCAAAAAAAGGTGGGGTCGATGCTGCGGTCCTTTGTCGCAGATTTTGATTGGTACTGAACGGCGGCGCGTTTCATTTCACGACCAGGGCACCGCTAAACTGCCATCTCAGTAGGCGTCACGAGTAAAAATATCAAGCTTTAGGACCCACTGTTTGCTATCGGACGGTGTGAGTTTGGCCCTCCCGTTCCCCTTGCCGGTGGCGTTTCTCAGCGACTGTGGAACCGCCGGCGGGTCGCTCGCCCTCATCGAACAGGCCGTCTGTACCGCGACCGGGCCGACGGGGCTTGGCATCATCGCCGCTTACTCCTTTCTCATCGCCTTCATACTGCCCCTGCCAAGCGAGGTCGTGCTCGTGCCGGCCGAGACGCTCAGACTGGGGCTGTCGACGAACGGGAACCTCGTCGCGATCATCCTCGTCAGCGCCCTGGGCAAGGCGCTGGGGAGTCTCTTCGCGTTCCACATCGGTCAGGAGGCAAAGGAGTACGGGCCCTTGGTCCGGCGAATCAAGGCCTCGCGGTTCGACATTATCGAGTGGTCCGAGAAGACGACCGTCCAGATCGCGAAAAAGTACGGCTACGTCGGCCTCGCGCTGGCGCTGTGTGTCCCCTTCTTCCCCGATACGATATCCATCTACGCCTTCACCGTGCTGGAGGAGGACTACCTGCGTTTCGGTGCCGCGACCTTCTTCGGGAGCGCGGGCCGCCTGGTCGTGACGCTGGGGCTGGCCGGCGGGACGCTGGCGTTGCTGTAGCGGGCCGGGCTGACAACGTTTAATACGAAGTCGTCGCTGCGAACTGCTATGTATCGCTGTTTCGTCGGTGTCGGTGGGGTGTTGCCCTGAGATGCGTCGACGGACATTGCTTCGCGGGGGACTCGCCGCTATCGTCGTCCTCGCGTCGCTAACGCTGCTCGTGTCCTGGCAGCAGACGCCGCCAGACGCCGTCGCCGCGGCGGCGAACCAGACGGACACGCCGCTTTCCGAGCGCGACCAGGTCGTGCCCGAGCGACCGAACGCCACCGTGGTGACGACGGACCCGCCCGGCGGCAACACCGGGACCGCCGCCATCGTGGCCTACACCGACGACGGCCGAACGCTGTACCACAACGACACGTACGGGAACTACTTCGACGTGGACCCGGACCCACCGGGCTCCCGGTCCGTCCTCTACGTCGCCGGAACCCGCTACGACGACTGTCCCGACACGCTTGCGGCCCGCGAGAACGGGAGCTTCGAGGACGGCTGTGCGGAGGTGGTCATCGAACGCGCGAACCTCACGACCGGCGAGACAGAGCGGCTCCACACGGCGGTGACCGAGTGGGACATCTGGCACGACGTCGACCGTCTGGACGAGCACCGTCTCGTCGTCGCGGACATCGCCGAAGACCGCGTGTTCACGCTCAACACCACGACCGGCGCCGTCGAGTGGGAGTGGCGCGCCGAGGAGGCGTTCGACCGCGAGGACAGCGGCGGCCAGCCGGGCGACTGGACGCACGTCAACGACGTGGAGATACTCGAGGACGGTCGCGTCATGGCGAGTCTGCGCAACCACGACAGGGTCGTCTTCATCGAGCCCGGCGAGGGCCTCCAGTCGAACTGGACGCTCGGTGCGGAGGACGCCTACGGCATCCTCTACGAGCAACACAACCCGGACTACATTCCCGCGTCACAGGGCGGGCCGGCCGTGCTGGTGGCGGACTCGGAGAACAACCGAGTCGTCGAGTACCAGCGCGACGCGGACGGGTGGCGCCAGACCTGGACGTGGCAGGACGGCCAGCTGCGGTGGCCACGGGACGCCGACCGGCTTCCCAACGGGCACACGCTGGTGACGGACTCACAGGGCGACCGGATTCTCGAAGTCGACGCGGACGGTGACGTCGTCTGGAGCATCTCCGTCCCGACCCCCTACGAGGCCGAACGACTCGGGACGGGCGATGAGAGCGCGAACGGCCCGAGCAGGCAGGCGCTGACGAACGAGACCGCCGTCGAGTCGGCGACCGGCGACGAGACGACCGGACTCGCCTGGCTCGTCGCCTTCGTCACCGGCCCGGCGGTCAACGGGCTGTTGTACGTCGCGCCCGGCTGGATGCGCTTTGGCGACCTCGTCGTCGCGCTGGGACTGGGTGCCACGGTGCTGGTCTGGCTCGGCGCCGAACTGTACTGGCGGGGGGTCCACCGGCGGCTGGTCGCGGTCGTCCGCTGAGGTGGGCAGTCGCTCGATCCTGGCGCGCCCGTCGGTGCTCGCTGTGACCGGGATCGCGGGACCGTCACGCCGATTCGCCGTCTGTGCAGGTCGGCTCCGAAGAGAGCCTCGTCCCGACCGCTTTCAGTGCCGTCAGGACCGCATCGGCGTTCTCGTCGGGCACCAGGGTCCCGCTGTGCTGGTCGAAGTCGACGACGTCGTGCTCGCGGAGTTTCGGGATGTGGCTGTGGAGCAAGGCGAGACGGATGCGATCGCGGGTCGACGTTGCTATCTCCGCTCCATCGTCTGTCTCCCACTCGGCGATGGCGGCCACGGCCTCGTCGACCCGGAGCTCCGAGCGGCCACACAGCAGGTAGCAGAGATACCTGCGGCGAACGTCTGCGAGCGATTCGTAGACGTGCTCCCGTTCCAGCACCGACCTGGGGAACTGAGGGGAGCCGCCGTGTACGTTCGATGGGGTTTCATCGCCCGAGCGACCGTCATCCGGCTCCTTCTCCATGGACAAAAAGACAAACGGATAACATATCAACCAAACGGTTTACTTGTCAATCTCGTCGAACTCCCTCCCGCTCTCGAGCAGGACCTCGAAGACGGTGGCGTGGGCCTTTCGGAGGTGGTCGTGGAACGCCTGTTTCGAGATGCCGAGCCGGTCGGCGAGTTCGGTGCCGGTGCGGCGCCGCGGGCGCTCGTAGTATCCGCTGAAATAGGCGACTTGCAGGACCGTCAGTTGCCGCTCGGTGAGTCGGTTCCTGACCAGGTGACGGAAGACGTCGAGCGTCTCGACGGTGTAGCTGTCGACGAGTTCGAGGTCCGGATACACGTCCCGTACTGCGGCCACGACCGAGTCGGTATCCACGTCACCGGGGAACTCCCCGACGACCGCCACGCCGTCGGTATCATACGTGGCCGCCAGCGTGATTCCGTCGAACTCGTCGAACGCCCCGAACAGCGACTCCCGTGACCTGTGGACCTCGAACTGATGGGTGTCGTCGACCGTACTCACGAGCCCCGCATCGAGGGTCATCGGGAGTTGCTGTACTGTCTCGATGAACCGCTGGGGCTCCAGGTGTGTGACAGTCCAGTACTGCAGGGAGCTCCCGTCCTCGAGTTGCACGACGGATTTGATGTCGATGGCCACGTCGCCGTCCCACAGCTCGCGGAACGGTTCGGCGAGCGCGTCGGAGTGAAACACCAGCTGGCGCCTCGGTCTGGCAGCTGTCAGTCGTCCGCCTATCTCTCCGTCCGGTGCCCCGTCGGCCGTCATCACCAGCAGTAGCCCCGCTATAGATATAACCGTAGCTGCCGGTCGGGACTGCCGGGATGGCTGGCCACACCTGGGTGGCGGCTACGGCAAACCGCCCTCCTTTTGACCCGTCGGGAGCACAGAACGGGTATGAGCCACGACGACTTTCCCACGGACCACCCGGCAGTGGTCACCTGTGGGCTCCCCTACGCCAACGGCGACCTCCACGTCGGGCACCTCCGGACGTACGTCGCCGGCGACGCCCTCTCGCGAGGGCTGCGACGCATCGGCCAGCAGACAGCGTTCGTCTGCGGGTCCGATATGCACGGAACGCCCGTCGCGGTCAACGCCGCCGAGGACGGCGTCGAGCCCCGCGAGTTCGCCATGGAGTACCACGAGACCTACGCCGAGACGTTCCCGCAGTTCAACGTCGAGTTCGACAACTACGGCCACACGGACGACGAGACCAACACCGAACTCACCCAGGAGTTCGTCCGCTCGTGGGTCGACGAGGGCCACGTCCACGAGAAGGAGATCGAAGTGGCGTGGGACACCGAGGAGGACCAGCCCCTGCCCGATAGATTCGTCGAGGGGACCTGTCCATACTGCGGCGAGCAGGCACGCGGGGACGAGTGCGACGAGGGCTGCCAGCGCCACCTCGAACCCGGTGACATCGAGGACCCAGTGAGCACAATTACGGGCAATCCTGCCGAGTACCGCACTCGCGAACACAAGTTCCTCCGGCTGGCGGACTTCCAGGCGTACCTCCAGGGCTTCCTCGACCGCATCGAGGGCACCGACAACGCGAAAAACCAGCCCCGCGAGTGGGTCGAGGGTGAGCTCCAGGACCTCTGTATCACGCGGGATATGGACTGGGGTATCGATTATCCCGGCGAGGACGGTGACGCCGAGGACCTCGTGCTGTACGTCTGGGTCGACGCCCCAATCGAGTACGTCGCCTCCACGAAGCAGTACTCAGAGCGCGTGGGCGCCGAGGAGTACGACTGGGAACGGGTCTGGACGTTCGACGGCGAACGACGCCACGACACCGAGTGGGACGACGAGTGGACCACAGAGGGCGGCGACATCGTCCACGTCATCGGCCGGGACATCATCCAGCACCACGCCGTCTTCTGGCCGGCCATGCTGCGTGGCGCCGGCTACAACGAACCCCGCTCGATTCTGGCCACCGGCTTCGTCGGTATCGACGGCAAGGCCCTCTCGACCTCCCGGAACCGGGCAGTGTGGGCCGAGGAGTACCTAGACGCCGGCTTCCACCCGGACCTGTTCCGCTACTACATCGCCACCGGTGCCGGCCTCGAAACTGACGTGGACTTCTCCTGGGACCGCTTTGCCGAGCGGGTCAACGGCGAGCTCGTGGGCAACGTCGGGAACTTCATCAACCGCGCGCTGCTCTTTGCCCACCGCAACTACGACGGCACGCCCGACGCCGACGTCAGCGAGGACGTCCGGGACCGCATCGAGGAGACGCTGGCTGCGTTCGAGGCGGCAGTCCGGGAGTACGACGTCCGCACCCTCGCGGAGCTTTCGACCGAGCTCTCGAACTACGGCAACGAGTACATCCAGCGCACCGAGCCGTGGCACCTCCTTGACGAGGACCCCGAGGAGGCCGCACAGGTCATCCGCGACTGCGTCCAGCTCGCCAAGGCCGTCGCCGTGGTCATGCAGCCGGTGCTGCCGGGCAAGGCCGAGCGGCTGTGGGGCCAGCTGGGCGAGGCCGGCTCCGTCGCCGACGTCTCCCTCGACACCGCGTTAGAGGCACCGCCCGAGACCTTCGACGAGCCGGACCAGCTGTTCGAGCAGGTCGAGGACGACCACATCGCCGAGCTCAACGAGGAGCTGCAGGACCGGGTTGAGGAAGCGAGCGACGACGAGGACGACGACGCCGACGAGGCCGACGTCGACCTCGAACCGCTCGAAACCGACCGCATCAGCTTCGAGGACTTCGAGGGTGTCGACATGCGCGTCGGCGAAATTGTCACGGCCGAGTCCGTCGAGGACGCCGACAAGTTGCTCAAACTCGAGGTCGATATCGGTCACGAGGTCCGCCAGGTCGTCGCTGGCCTGGCCGAACTCCACGACGTCGAGGAGCTCCCCGGGACCCGTGTCATCCTGCTTGCCAACATGGAGCAAGCCACCATCTTCGGCGTCGAGTCCAACGGGATGGTACTGGCCGCCGGCGACGAGGCCGACCTGCTGACCACCCACGAGGACGCTCCGCTCGGAACGCGGGTGCAGTAAGAGTTGGCGTCGTTGTCTGGAATCTGAACTGGACTGCAAACAGCCAGAAAGCCCCGGCCAGCTAAACCCGGGGGTGGTTCGAAAGACGGCGGAGCCGTCTTTCGTCATTGCGGGAAATCGAAGATTTCCCGCTTGGAGTCAGAACTCTCCGAGTTCTGACGACATCACGAGAGAGCGAAGCTCTCTCGAACGACCTCGCTGTCGTCCGAAAGGCGCGCAGCGCCTTTCGTGATCACGAAAATCTTCGATTTTCGAACGACGGTCCTCACTGCGTTGCGGTCCTTGTGATCTGAAAATCGCGGAGCGATTTTCATCATCGCGAGGGAACGCAGTTCCCTCGGAGATCGCGAATCTTCGATTCGCTCACTCCCGCGAGAGCAAAGCTCTCGCGAGGACGTCGGCCGCCTTCGTTTAGCTGGCCACCGGGAGACCGAAGGTCTCCCGAGCTCGCGGGCGGCACAGCCGCCCGCGAACGCCCCTTTCAGTCCCTGGAGACGCTTCGCGTCTCCCGACCTTCGCGGAGCCCTCGGCTCCGCTCAGTCCCACCCAGCACTGTTTGACCAACCGGCTACGGGTGGACTGAAAGGGGCCGAGCGCTCGATGAGCGAGACGACGCAAGCACTGGACTGAGCGAGCGAAGGAAGCGCGCAGCGAGTCGCAGCCAGAGAGGGACCGGAGGTCCCTCAGGCAGTCGGCGCACAGCGCCGACGACATCGAGCGCTCGGGGGCTTTCTGGCTCTCAGCCCCAATCGCTGCTAAAATAAATTTCACAAAAGCTAGTCGCCGTCCCTTTTTGTAGTTCCCCGTCCTAGCCCCGGCCATGTCTGCCGACGGGAGCGACGAGGACGAGTTCGTCGCGGAGTACGAGCACGCGACAGCGGCCGATATCATCGAGGAGGCCGAGCCGTCGGCAACGGCCGAGGGAGACGACGCCGAGGAAGACGAGGAGGAGGGAGCCGTCGCGGGCTCGTTCGCCCCGGATATCGAGGTGACGCCACAGGCGCCCGCGCCCGAGAACACCCTGTTCGTCGCACTGGGGGTCTTTCTCACGATACTCGCGCTCGCGGACACAGTCGTCGGGCTGAGCCTGATGCTGGTCGCCACGGTCTTTGCCGCCGTCGGCCTCACGACGGCCGTCTGCTACGGTGTGCTCGTGCGGACGACCCCCGACACTTAATCAGTCAGCGGCCCTATATGCCGGCATGAACGTTCCCGTGGGGTCGCTCGCTCTCGTGCCCGCCCAGCTCGAACCGCTGTTCGGTACGACGATATCCGCCGTCCTCTTCCTTGCCGGTGCGGCGCTCATCGTCGCCGAGGCGTTCGCGCCGGGGACCCACTTCTTCGTCCTCGGTGCCGCCTTGCTGGTCGCCGGACTGGTCGGTTTCTTCATCCCGGCCAGCCTGGGGCTGCTCGCGCCGCTCATCCTCGCCGTGGCGGTCCTCCTGACGACGGCGCTGACGCTGTGGGGTTACCGGAAGATAGACTTCTCGGCGCCCGGCCGGGGGCAGTCGCTCTCTTCGAGTTCGCTCCAGGGACAGTTCGGAACGGTCACCGAACGCGTCACGAAGAGCGCGGGCCAGGTTAAGCTGGAGGACGGCGGGTTCAACCCCTACTACGAGGCCCGCAGTGTGGGCGGGGACATAGAGGAGGGGGTCGAGGTGCTGGTCGTCGACCCCGGCGGCGGCAACGTCCTCAAGGTGGAAGCCACGGCGACCAGCGACGACGACATCGACCGGGCGCTGGAGCGGGACCGCGAGGAGCGACCGGCGCCGGAGGCCGACGCCGAGTCCGAGCACGCCTGAGCGGTACTGTTGTGCCGTTTTGTCAGCATCTGCCCGCCAATCCGTCGAATCTGTCCGGAAATGGTGGCCAGAACTACCGCTATCGCTGTGTTGAATATCGGTAGTTTGTGACACAGTCACCGAAGGCTTTTATTTCAGCCGACCGGAGTTCGATGTGCCATGACAATCCCGCTCGTACCGCTACAGTTCCTCGCTGGCAGCGTCTTCGTGTTCGTCACGATGGTGTTGCTGGTGCTGGCTATCGCTGTAGCGTACTCCAGTGTCGTTATCATCCGACCGTATCAGAAAGGCGCCTACACGGTGCTTGGGACCTACCGCGGCATCCTCGACCAGGGGATTCACTTCATCTATCCCTTCGTCTCCGACGTCACCCGCTTCGATATGCGGACCCAGACGCTCGACGTGCCTCGGCAGGAAGCCATCACGCGTGACAACTCGCCCGTCACCGCCGACGCCGTCGTTTACATCAAGGTGATGGACCCGAAGAAGGCCTTCCTCGAGGTCGACAACTACGAGCGCGCCGTCTCGAACCTCGCCCAGACCACGCTCCGTGCCGTGCTGGGTGACATGGAACTGGACGACACGCTGAACAAGCGCCAGGAGATAAACTCCCGCATCCGACGCGAACTGGACGAACCCACCGACGAGTGGGGTGTCCGGGTCGAGAGCGTGGAGGTCCGCGAGGTCAACCCCTCGAAGGACGTCCAGCAGGCCATGGAGCAACAGACCTCTGCAGAGCGGAAACGCCGTGCCATGATTCTGGAAGCGCAGGGTGAACGGCGCTCCGCTATCGAGACCGCGGAGGGTGACAAGCAGTCCAACATCATCCGCGCCCAGGGTGAGAAACAGAGCCAGATTCTGGAAGCCCAGGGTGACGCTATCTCGACGGTCCTCCGGGCGAAATCCGCCGAGTCGATGGGCGAACGCGCCGTCATCGACAAGGGGATGGAGACGCTCGGCGAGATGGGCAAATCCGAGTCCACCACCTTCGTGTTGCCCCAGGAGCTCACCTCGCTGGTGGGCCGCTACGGCAAGCACCTCCAGGGCTCCGACGTGAAGGAGAACGGCCACACCCTCGAGGCCCTCGACTTCACCGACGAGACCCGCGAGATGCTCGGCCTCGACGATATCGAGGAGATACTCGGCCAGATAGACGAGGAGGCCGAGGTCGACGTCGAGGCGATGGAGGAAGAGGCCCAGAAGATCAAACAGGGCGAAGACGCCGGGTTGGACAGCGCCGACGACATGATCGAACAGATGGACGCCGAGATCGACGACGGCGTCGGCGGCGAGACCGATATCGCCGGCGGCCCCGACGACACCGGCGGTCCGGGGGACGGCGACAGCGAAACTGGTAAATAAACGGACCCGAAGCCGTTTTATAGCAGAACTACTTCCTGAGAAACATATGACTGGCGACGAGGGGGTCGACGAGGAGAAGCGAGCGACGTTACGTCGCTTTGCCGCCCTCGGCGCCGCCAGCCCCTTCGTCGGTCTGGCCAGCGACGACAGCGACTCCGAAACGCCCGACGCCATCGCTGGTTACGTTTCGGCCCGCCCGGGGACGCACTTCTCGAAGCTCCGAGACGACCTCAAACTGGGTACCGGCGAGGCACAGCACCATCTCCACCGCCTGGAACAGGAAGACGCCGTCGCCTCCCGGAAAGACGGCGACTACCGGCGCTACTTTCCGGCGGGTCAGTTCTCCGAGTTCGAGCAGGTGACGCTTGGCTACCTGCGTCGGGCCACGCCTCGCGGGATGCTCGTCGCCCTGCTCCGGGACCCATCGGTGACGGCTTCGGAGCTTGCGACGAGGCTGTCGGTGTCACGACCCACGATAAGCAAGCACGCGAAGGACCTGGAGGCGGCCGGCCTCCTCTCACGGGACGGGGGCTACGCCGTCGTCGAACCCGAGACCGTCCTGACCTTGCTGATTCGGTACGCCGATTCCTTCGGTGACGGCGCCGCCGCCCTCGCCGCCGACGCCGATTCGCTGCTGCGCTATGACCCCTGACTGACGGCGGCGACGTCCGCTGGTCTCTTACTGGTGGCTGTCAGTTCGTACAGATATTCGCGGTGCCGAAGTACGTCAGTTTGTTACTGTCTCAGGCGTCGACCATCCACGTCGTCGAGGAGGAGTAGCCCCACTTCTCGACGTCGACGGCGAACTCCCCGTCGGCGATGGTCGTCATGTTCGTTCCGACTTCTTTGGCTGAGAGTCCCAGCTCCTCGCCGATGAGGCGCGATTTGAAGTAAGTCTGCTCGTCGGCGTTGGCCTCCAGGTACTCGAGGATGCGTCGCTGTTTCTCCGAGAGCGGGCTGTCGGTCGCCTGTGCGGTTGCGCTCATGTACCCGGTAGTTCGACCGAACCGCCCTTAGGGGGTTTGGTACGGTGGGTTAACCGGCCGCTGTCTTGCGGTTTGCTCGCCTTACCAGTCGCGTCGCGTACCGCTGACCGGGCCGTCACGGCTCGGTTGGTACAGCGGGGCAACGCGATCGGGACGGGAGACGCGTCGGACCACCCGCTCCGGCAGTTCTTTAATCGTGGCCGGTTAGTATGGCAAGTGGAGGTCTATCACTATGGAAATCTCGGACGAACTGCTGTGTCTGTTCAGTGCTGACGTGACTGCCGAGGATGACCGGTATCTCGTCGAAGTGCCCCGACGCGAAGTAGAGGCGGGCGCCGTCGAGGCAGGCGGGACATACCGGGTCGCGCTCATCTCCACGGATATCGAAGCCGAGGCCGACGAGAGCACGGCGGCGGAGACACCGCCGGACCAGCCACAGCCGCCGGTCGAACCGGGCGAGACCCGCTACGTCGAAATCGAGGACATCGGCAAGCAGGGCGACGGCATCGCCCGCGTCGAACGCGGCTACGTCATCATCGTCCCCGGGGCCGACATCGGCGAACGGGTCAAGATAGAGGTCACCGAGGTCAAGTCCAACTTCGCCGTCGGCGAGATTCTCGACGAGGACGTCTAGAGCTCGCGTCCGTCGGGCCGCTTTTGCCCCTCCGAGTCGTGGACGACGACGCCCTCGACGTCCGTCGGCTCGTAGTTCTCTCTGACGCCGATGGCCTCCTCTAGCTCTCTGACCGCTCGCTCTTTCAGCGCCGCGGCCAGCTCCTCGGCGTCGTCTCGGGAGATGTCTCGCCCTAATCCCTCGCACTCGTGGGCCCGAACCATTCCCTCCGAATCAACCGCGTCGCCCATCGGCTGGCTCGTCCCGCCAAGGGCGACGGAGAAGGGGTAGGTCTGACAGATGAGCGGGCGGTCCTCGTGGACGGTGCAGGCGCCGACGCCGTCGCTCTCGTCGTAGAACGTACAGTCCCCACAGCCGTCGGTTTGGAGCGCCCACTCGAAGGTCTCGCCTTCGGGGCCGTCGGGCGTCTCCTCTAGTCCGTAGGGCATCGGCCGGGCTACGTCCCGGAAGTCGTAGTCGCCCGCCGCCTGGAGCCGCCGTATCTCGTCTGGAAACACCGTCGCGGTGTGTGGTTCGGAGTCGTCGTCATCGACGCCCGTGTCGTCATCGCCGCGCTCCGTTTCGTCCCCACCACATCCCCCGTCCTCGCTCTTGCAACAGGCCCCACAGCGCGTACACTCGAAGCCGATGGTCTCGATGGCGTCCGCGAGTTCGCTCACGTCCAGCTCGCGGGCGCGGTCGAGTTCGGTTTCGAGTGAGTCCATACCCGACACTGGGCGTCGACAGTCAAAAGACGTGCGTCGTGGCCAGGGCCCGGTCGTGGACGGAGCCGACGGCGGCCCCCACGGGTAGCGACAGCCAGCCGAAATAGAGGAGGGCGCTAATGCCGGGCTCGATGCTGGTCGCGACGGTGACCTCCGGCACCCCGTACAGCAGGGGGACGACGCTACCGGCGACCAGCAGGGTGGCGGCCATCACCCCCGTCCCACCGACGGGGCCGCGGTAGGGGAAGTCGTCGGGAAGTAGCGACCACACGAGCGTGCCTGCGGCGGCGGCCACAGGAACGAACACCACCGCGGAGAGGGCTAGCCAGCGACTCTCGGGTGCCTCCAACTGCAGAGCGAAACCGATGAAAACGAGGGCTAGCACCCCGGCGACAGCGGCGAAGGCGTAGCCCGCCCCGAAAGCCGGGCGGGTGCCGCCGGGGAGCCCACCGAGGCCGTAGCGCGTCCACCCGTAGACGACTCGGTCGCGGAGGGGAGCGAGCGCTCTCGTGGCGGCCGCTCGCACTCTGTTGCCGAGACGGGACGCGACACCGCGGTGAACCGAGTCGCCCACGGCACGCTGGTGGACGTGACCGACGGCGGCGCCCACGGGTAGCGACAGCCAGGCACTATACGGGAACGCAACGAGGCTGATGATGAATCCGACGAGCAGCGACCCGGCTGGGCCCAAACCCTCACCGTCCAGCATGAGGGTGACACCGGTTGGCACTCCGCCCACAATGTACGCGCCGGCCATCGTGAGGGTCCCTGTGAGAGCGCCGCGACGGCGCAGTCGCGCTGGAAGGTATCGCGCGGCTGCCCCGGCGAGGAACGCCGACAACATGAAAAGCAGGGAGATGAACCCGGCAAGCAGGAGTGGGTTGAGCGGTCCGTCGGGCCCGTTGGACCAGACCAGTTTCAGCGTGTTCCCACCGCCGAACCTGAAGTTATGGTAGGAGAGAAGGACTGTGACCGCACCACCGGCGAGAAACACCAAGATCACCGTCGAGAGCAGCGCCGCGGTGGCGAACGCGTACCCCGTGGCGACCACGCGGCGGTCTGCGAGCGGGAGCCGGCCGGGACCGTACCGGCGACACAGCGTCTCGATTGGCGTCGGACCGGAGCCGTGGGCCATAATTACGCTTCGCCTATGCCAACAATAAAACCACTGCTCACGGAGTCTGGTGCCCTGGGATACCAGGCCCGAGTCACCGCCGGGACGCTCGTGCCGGGCGTGCCCGGCGTCCGTCCCACCGAACTGCCCCATCGACGGCCAGTTTCTCCAGATGGGCGCGGACCGTCGCGAGCGCGAGGTCTCGCACCCCGGTCAGGTCCTTCTCGTAGGCCCGGTCGACGATGGCGTTGGGCGTCGCTGCGCCGGATGCGACGGCCTCCCAGACACCGCGTTCCCGCTCCAGCCGATGCTCGATGAGTCCCCGGCAGACGGCCCGAGGCGAATCAATCGTCGGCCCGTGGCCGGGACACAGCGTTCTGGGGTTCCGAGCGTGGAGTCGCCGTAGCGACGTGAGATAGGCCCGCATATCGCCCTCGGGCGCGCCCACCACCACGCTACCCTCGGCGACGGCCACGTCGCCGCTGACGACGCCGGCGTCGGTGACGAAACCCACGTGTTCGGGCGCGTGGCCGGAGAGGTCGAGAACGGTGACGCCGTCGCCTGCCGGAATCGTCGTCCCCTCGGTGAAGGTGCGGTCCGGGGCGATACCGGTCGCGGCTTCGAACGACTCGGTACGACCGCGGCGGGCCCAGACGGTCGCGCCAGTCGCCCGTGCGTAGTCGGCCACGGCACCGACGTGGTCCGGGTGGTGGTGGGTGACCGCGACGTGTGCGACGTCTGTGGCTCGGACCGCGTCGTCGAGCGTCGGCGTCCGGCCCGCGGGGTCGACCAGCAGCGCGTCGGGGCCGTCGCTCAGATACGCGGCGGTCTCGCCAGTGGGTGCACGCGTTTCGACGGCGACGTCTACCCGGCGCCAGTCCATCGGCTATCGGCTCGCGGGCGCCGCTGAAAACTCCGGCGACTCGAACTGTGAGCTGGTATCCCCATATCTACTCCCCGCCCCCGGATGGCGCCCTCGGTGCCCACTCGACCGTCTCAGGCCGTGAGGAAGTAGACCTGCTTTCGCGCGTCGGTGAAGCTGTATCGGGAGTCGACGAGTTCGGACTCTTCCAGGCGGTTCAGCGCGTAGCGGACGGTTCGGTCGGGCAACAGTGAGGTCTCGGCGAGCTGGCCCTGTGAGAGAGGCGCGTCGTCTTCCAGCACTTTCGCGACGAGCTTCGCGCTCGGTGGCAGTTCACGGAGCCGCTCCCGGAAGTCCTCCTGAGCGAACGGTGACGCCGACATATCCTCGGTGGTCGTACTCATACTGACCGATAACCAAGTACTACTGGTAAAACTTGGCTATATTCATGACCAAACAATACGGACACTATAGTATGTTTAATGTCTCCTTATACAATACTCGAATAGAGAAATTCCGCTCCCCGAGCTGTCGACTCCGGCACAGTTCGGGGGCCGAACGGCGATTCCAGTATCGTTTTATTCCCCCGGTGGGCACAATCGTGCGTGAAAGGGCAGGAGTGGTACCAGACCGACACCGTGGCCGAAGAGTACGAGGCCAAGCGATTCTCCCGCGGTGGCCGGCTCATCGACCGTCGTGAGAAGGAAGCGGTTCTTGAGGCCATCGGTCCGGTGGCGGACAAGAAAGTGCTCGAAGTCGCCTGCGGCACCGGGCGCTTCACCGTGATGCTCGCCGAGCGCGACGCCGACATCACCGGGCTCGACATCTCCGGGCCGATGCTCCAGCAGGGCCGCGAGAAGGCTCAGGCCGCCGGCGTCGACGACCACGTCGAGTTCATGCGCGGCGACGCCGCCAGGCTCCCCTTCCCGGACAACCACTTCGACACCGTGCTGGCGATGCGGTTTTTCCACCTGGCCGACACCCCCGCGGCCTTCCTCGCGGAGATGCGCCGGGTCGCCAAGGAGCAGGTCTTCTTCGACACGTTCAACCGGTTCTCGACGCGCTCGCTGTACAACTGGGCGCTCCCGATGGGGTCGCGACTGTACTCCCGCTGGGAGATCGACCGCCTGCTCGACGGCGCCGACCTCGAACTCGCCACGGAAGACCACGACTGGGTGCTCCCCTACGGCTTCTACCGGAAGATTCCCAACGAGCTCGCCTCCTCGTTCCGCTCTATCGATACGGCCATCGGCGGGACGCCACTGGGCGATAAACTCGCCTCGGTCTCCTACTGGAACACGCACGTCTCATCGCAGTAGCGGTCCAGGGGGCCCTGGCAGACAGGTGTCCGCACCGCCGTCGGACAGTTGCCCACGTCCGCCGACTGTGCTGTCCAGTCCCACGGTGTCCCGTCGCCCGCGAGTTTTATGCGGTTCCGGCATCGAATCGTGGAGCATGGAGCTATCGGTAGTGGTCCCGACGCTAAACGGCCGGGAGGAGCTGGCCGGCTGTCTGGACGCACTCGCCGAGCAGGTGCCCGACGCCGAGGTCATCGTCGTCAACGGGCCCTCTGCCGATGGCACGACCGGGATGGTCCGTGACCGGTCGGACGTGGACGTACTGGTCGAAATCGCGGCCCGGTCGGTCACCGTCGCCCGCAACGCCGGGCTCGACCGGGCGACGGGCGACGTCGTGGCGCTGGTGAGTCACATCCTCTCCGTCGAGGACGGGTGGGGTGAGGCCGTCCGGTCGGGCATCGACGAGCACGCGGCGGTGACGGGGCCGACCCACGAGCAACTCACCGCCGGTATGACGACCGAGTCCAAGGAGTCACGGACCATCGCCGGGCGCTCGGTCACCTACTTCAACGCCGGCAACGTCGCTTTCCGGCGCGAGGCCCTCGACGCGCTCGATGGCTTCGACGAGTACCTCCAGATAGGGAGTTCCCGCGACGTGGCCCACCGCCTGGCCGAGCGAGAGTACACGGTGGGCTGGGACAGCGGGATGTGCGTGCGCCGGGAGTTCGAGGCCGACGGCGGTATCCGCGAACGGGACTGGCACTGGAAGTACCGGTCGCTTTCCTACCGGCTGGTGAAAAACTACGGCGTCCGGCCGACGGTGGCTCGACGGATACTGAGCCACGCCGGTAGCGACGCCGTCGAGGCCCTGAAAGGCGTCGCAAAGGGGAACACGGCCCCGTCGCAGTGGTTCTCGACCGGACGGGACGTCATCGGGGGCGCGGGGGCGGGCAGCAAGGACGGCCTCCTCGTACGGTATCGGGGCGGCGAGAACCCCAACGGGCGGTCGGTCCGGGCTGACCGGGCCGTTGCAGTGTACGACTGGCGCTAGAACTGCCGGGGGGCGAGCGGTTCGACGACCCGGCCTGCGTTGTTCGAGAACACTTTCTTCATCGCGTCTTCGGGGACGTCCAGCGTGAGAATTTCCATCACCGCGACATTCGGGTGAGTGTGTGGCGAGCCGCTGCCAAACAGCACCCGGTCGGGGTGTTCGCGAATCGCCCGCTCCAGCGGGTCCCGGTAGCGGACGACGCTCGTGTCCAGATAGAGCCGGTCGTGGTCGGAAAGCAGGGCGATGGCCTCGTCCATCAGCTCAACGCGAAGCGGGTGGGCGCCGAAGTGGGCGAGGATGACGGGGATGTCATAGCCCAGCAGTTCGTCGGCGATAGTCGACGGAGGGACCTCCTCACCGCCGTGGACGAGCACCGGCAGGGCGACGTCGGCCAGCTGTTCGAGGACGGCATCGGTCGGCAGACCGTCCTTCCCCGGGTGGAGCTTGAAGCCGTAGAAGCGGTCGTCGTAGGCGTACTGCTCGATATCTTCTGGAGTCGTGTGGTCCCCGCCGCCCCGGTTGGTGAGGTTCCGCAGCCGCGAGCCGGCGCCGCCGCCCGGTTCGCGGGCACCGTCGATACGGGCGAAGGCCACCAGTGGCCGGCCGACCGACATCCGCGCGACGGCGTTGTTGGCCGTCAGATAATCGCCCTCGCGGGCGCCCGGGTAGACGACGGCACGGACGACCCCGGCCTGGTGCATCTCCAGTTCGAGCTGTTCGGGGTCGCCCAGCCCGGGTCGTGGCCGGCGCTCCTCGTCCGGTTCCACGCGTGCGTGTACGTCCACTACTCGAAAGCCGTGCTCCAGCTCCAGCATCTATATCACATGGGATGAACCCGCTAATAAATCATCGGGGCGTATCGGCCGGAGACCCACCGATGGGAGGGCGTATCGTACTCGCGTCCGTCGGTCGGCCCGGCCGCTCGTTCGATAGTTTTATATAGAACCGCTTGCGATGAATAAGGTGAGGTCACATCACTATGTCATCTGGCCAGCGGCGCATGGGCGGCCAGCCCCTCTTCATTCTCGACGAGGACGCCCAGCGCACACACGGGAAGGACGCACAGTCGTCGAACATCTCCGCCGGCAAAGCCGTAAGCGAGGCCGTACGCACCACGCTCGGCCCGCGCGGGATGGACAAGATGCTCGTCTCCGACAGCGGCGACGTCGTCATCACGAACGACGGCGCGACCATCCTCTCGGAGATGGACATCGAGCACCCGGCCGCACAGATGATCGTCGAGGTCGCCCAGACCCAGGAGGACGAGGTCGGCGACGGGACGACCACGGCCTCGGTCCTGGCCGGTGAACTGCTCGCGAAGGCCGAGGACCTGCTCGACGACGACGTCCACCCGACGACCATCGTCGAGGGGTACCACGAGGCCGCGGGTCTGGCCCAGGAGGCCATCGAGGGCGAAATCCTGGACGTCGAACTCGACGACGACACCCTCGTCGAGGTCGCTGAATCCTCCATGACCGGCAAGGGCACCGGCGACGTCGACGCCGGGCGCCTGGCCGAGGTCATCGTCGAGGCCGTCCGCCACGCCAAGACCGACAACGGGGTCCTGCGTGACAACATCGAGGTCCACACACAGACCGGCGCGGCCACCTCCGCGACGGAACTCGTCGAGGGCGTCATCATCGACGACACGCCCGTCCACGACAACATGCCCACCTCGGTCGCCGAGGCCGACATCGCGGTGCTGGACGCCGAGCTCGACGTCAAGGAGAGCAACGTCGACGCCCAGTACAACGTCACCAACGTCGACCAGCTCAACGCCGCCCTCGACGCCGAGGAAGAGGAGCTGTCGGGCTACGCCGAAGCGGTCGTCGACTCGGGTGCCGACGTCGTCTTCGTCACCGACGACGTCGCGGACCGCGTCGCCTCCCAGCTGGCGAAAGCCGGCGTCCTCGCCGTCGAGAGCGTCAGCTCCGGCACCGCGAAGGACATCGTCGAGACCACCGGCGCCAAGCGCGTCGGCTCCGTCGAGGACGTCGACGAAGACGCGCTCGGCTTCGCCGAGTCCGTCGGCGTCGAGAAGCACGGCGACGAGGAGGTTACCTTCATCCAGGGCGGCGCCGCCGCGGAGAAGGTCACCGTCTTCGCGCGTGGCTCGACCGAGCACGTCGTCGACGAGATCGAGCGCGCGCTCAACGACGCGCTTGACGTGACCATCGCCGCGCTCGACGCCGGCGGTGTCGTCCCCGGGGCCGGCGCGACCGAGATCGCCGCCGCCGACCACATCCGCTCGAAGGCCGCCTCCATCGAGGGCCGCAAGCAGCTCGCCGTCGAGGCCTTCGCCGACGCCATCGACGTCCTCCCGCGCACGCTCGCGGAGAACACCGGCCTCGACGCCATCGACGCCCTGGTCGACCTGCGCTCGCGCCACGAGAGCGAGGGCATCGCCGGCGTCATCAGCGAGGGCCAGACAGGCGTCGTCGACAACCCCATCGAGTACGGTATCCTCGACCCCGCCGCGGTCAAGCGAGAGGCGGTCGACTCGGCCACCGAGGCCGCGACGATGATCGTCCGCATCGACGACGTCATCTCGTCGAGTTAGACAACCGAGCGTCTCGTCGCGAGGTCCTAACTCGACTAGAGTTCGAGGAGAGCCAGAGTTCGCGTAGCGAACTCGGTCGGCGAGCGGCACAGCCGCGAGCAGCGAGGTCGCCTCGCGACCTCGAAGCGAACGGTGGAACCGTGAGCTAACCACCCGAGCGTTTCAGCGCGAGGGCTTCGGTAGACGGGCGTTCGAGTCCGTCGTACGCACTGGTCGGTTTTTTGATTCGTCGTCGACCGGTCCTTTTCGACTATCGCGAGACGCCGGCGACTGACCGAGCCGTCGGCTGTCGAGTGTGACGAACAGCGAAAGGGACAGACACGAGTTGGAGCTCGTGGCGCGGCGACAGCGTCGGTGTGACCGACGACCATGCCCACGGTACGTCGCCGCAGTAACAGATGGCACCGTTTGCCGGGGACCGTTGCCCGTTGTCGCGGCCCTCGCCACCCGGGGGCGGCGGTGGCCGGACACGGCGGACAACAGTTCCGCGACGCTGGTGTCAGTTCGTCGTGGTCTCACCTCCCGTGGCGCGTTCGGTGACCGCAGTCCGGCGAGCAGGCTCGCTCCGACCTCTCGGGGGCCTCCGACGTGTCAGCGGGGATGCCTGTTCGTCCGGCATACATTGTTTTAGGCACACCTAAAATACTAAAAACTGTCGGTTTTCGGTGGGCCTAAAACAACTGTCACCACTCGACGGTGACGGCGTCGCCCGCCGTGACGCCGAAGGCGTCGTCGCCGCGGCCCTGGTTGACGGCGAGTTCGACGTTGCCGTGGCTCCCGACGGTGACCAGCGGTTCGCCGACCTCGACGCCGGCGTAGGCCCGTCGGACCGGCGCTCGGAGCCCGTTCACCGTGACCGTCTCGCCGCCGTGGGCCGTCAGTTCCTCGCCGGAGACGTTGGTGATGGCGTTGCCGAACTCGTCGACGACGAGTACTTCCCCGCGAGCGCCGTCGCGGTTGACCGTCGGGTCCGGGAAGCGGCGGTCGACGTAGCCGTCGGTCCGGGACGCACGCGGCAGTTCGTCCAGCCCGGCGACGCCGTGGTTGTGGACGGTCGCCGCGGCGGGGGCGAAGACGTCCCGGCCGTGGAACGTCGAGCTCTCGGGGTCCTCGTAGGCCCAGCGGAACACCTCGATTTCGTCGGCCAGTTTCCGGGCGGCCGGGAGCAACACGCCGTTGTCGGGACCGACGAGCGCGTGGTCGCCGGCGCGGACGACGAGCGCGGCACGGTCGGTGCCGACGCCGGGGTCGACGACGACGCAGTGGACCGCCGGCGGGAAATACGGCAGCGTCTGGGTCAGCCAGAACGCCGCCGCCCGCACGTCCTGTCTGGGGAGGTCGTGGGCGATATCCACGAGGCGGGCGTCGCTTTGCTGGCAGATGACACCCTTCATCGCCGCGGGATAGGGGGAACCGAAGTCGGTGGCGAGCGTTATCATCAGTCCTCACCGAGGTCCGCTTCCTCGAGTGACTCGTCTTCGGCCACGTAGCGGGCCAGCGAGTCCGTATCGGAGACGTGCTGGAGCCGTTTGATACCGTTAATCTCCTCGATGGTCTCGACGACCGGGTTGGGGACGCGGTCCCGCCATGCGCGGTCCTCGATCATCCGCTGTCGGATGTCGCTGCCCTCCAGGCGGTCGCGGTCGAACATCGGCGACTGGCGAACCTCGATGCCGCTCTCCTCGAACAGCCGAACGACGAGGGGGTTGTTCGAGTACGCCACGTCGAAGTCCGGACACATGCTCTCGACGTGGCTCACCCAGACGGCGTTGCGGTTGATGTCCTCCAGCGGGACGACGTAGGTGGGCAGGTCGAACTCGGCGACGGCCTTCGTTATCATCATGATGCGCTCGCCCGCGGTGAACGGGTCGTGTGTCGTGTGCGAATCGTCGGCGCTCCCGATGCCCAGTACCAGTTCGTCGACCTCTTCGGCGATGCGCCCGACCATCGCGTGGTGGCCGTCGTGGTAGGGCTGGAACCGACCGATGTAGAACCCGCGCATACGGGAAGATGCGGTTGGTGGTCTGATAAACCCGACGGGCTTTCGACCGGTGTGGAGTTACCCCGGCCCGAACCGCCGCTGTCTGGCGGTTACGTGGGTGTGGTAACGGTGCCCTCGGGGAGAAAGTATATCAGTGGACAGGCCTTCCAAACCGATGTTAACAACGTTTGTATGAGCGACAACACCGACACTGACGCGGCTCCCGACGCCGACCGGGAGGCGACCGAACCCGAGGAGGAAGAGACGCCCGCCGCCGGCCAGCACGTGGCCGACGACGAGGCGTCCGACTCCGAGGGCGAGGCGCCTGACACCGGCGACGGAGCAACGTCGGACACGACGCTCGGCAGCGACGTCGAGATTGAGGGCGGGTCCGAATTCGAGGACGACGAAGCGCAACTGCTTGGCGGCCTCGACATCGACTCGACCGAGGAGATCGAGGTCCCCGACCGCCTCGTCGACCAGGTCATCGGCCAGGACCACGCACGGGACGTAATCAAAAAGGCGGCCAAGCAGCGCCGCCACGTGATGATGATCGGCTCGCCCGGGACGGGCAAGTCGATGCTCGCGAAGGCGATGAGCCAGCTGCTCCCGCGCGAGGAACTGCAGGACGTGCTGGTCTATCACAACCCCGACGATGGGAACGAGCCGAAGGTTCGCACCGTTCCCGGCGGGAAGGGCGAACAGATCGTCGAGGCCCACAAGGAGGAGGCCCGCAAGCGCAACCAGATGCGGACCTTCCTGATGTGGATCATCATCGCCATCGTCATCGGCTACTCGCTGATTATCGCCCAGCAGATTCTGCTGGGGATTCTCGCCGCGGGTGTCATCTATCTCGCCTTCCGCTACAGCTCGCGTGGCAGCGACTCGATGATTCCGAACCTGCTGGTCAACAACGCCAGCCAGAAGACCGCGCCGTTCGAGGACGCCACGGGCGCCCACGCCGGTGCCTTGCTTGGCGACGTCCGTCACGACCCCTTCCAGTCCGGTGGGATGGAGACGCCGAGCCACGACCGCGTCGAGCCCGGTGCCATCCACAAGGCCAACAAGGGCGTGCTGTTCGTCGACGAGATAAACACGCTCGACATCCGCTCCCAGCAGAAGCTGATGACCGCCATCCAGGAGGGCGAGTTCGGCATCACGGGCCAGTCCGAGCGCTCTTCGGGTGCGATGGTCCAGACGGAGCCGGTCCCGACGGACTTCATCATGATAGCGGCGGGGAACCTCGACGCCATGGAGAATATGCACCCCGCGCTGCGCTCGCGTATCAAGGGGTACGGGTACGAGGTGTACATGGACGACACCATCGAGGACGACGCCGAGATGCGCCGGAAGTACACCCGCTTCGTCGCCCAGGAGGTCGAGAACGACGGGCGCCTGCCCCACTTCACCGAGGAGGCTGTCGAGGAGCTCATCCTCGAAGCTCGACGCCGTGCGGGCCGCAAGGGCCATCTCACCCTGAAGTTCCGTGACCTCGGTGGGCTGGTCCGCGTCGCGGGCGACATTGCCCGCGCCGAGGACAAGGACCGCACCACCCGCGAGGACGTGCTGCAGGCCAAGCGTCGCTCCCGGTCCATCGAGCAACAGCTCGCAGACAACTACATCGAGCGCCGCAAAGACTACGAGCTCACGGTCAACGACGGCGACGTCGTCGGCCGCGTCAACGGGCTCGCTGTCATGGGCGAGGACAGCGGTATCGTCCTCCCGGTGATGGCCGAGGTCACGCCCTCGCAGGGCCCGGGCCAGGTCATCGCGACCGGCCAGCTCAAGGAGATGGCTGAGGAAGCCGTCCAGAACGTCTCGGCTATCATCAAGAAGTTCTCGGACGAGGACATCTCCGAGAAGGACGTCCACATCCAGTTCGTGCAGGCTGGTGAGGGCGGTGTCGACGGCGACTCCGCCTCCATCACGGTCGCGACCGCGGTCATCAGCGCACTGGAGAACGTCCCCATCGAACAGCATATCGCCATGACCGGCTCGCTGTCGGTCCGCGGTGACGTGCTCCCGGTCGGCGGCGTCACCCACAAGATCGAGGCGGCCGCCAAGGCCGGCCTCGACACGGTCATCATCCCCGAGGCCAACACCCAGGACGTGATGATCGAGGAGGAGTACGAGGAGATGATAGAGATCGTCCCGGTCTCGCACATCTCGGAAGTGCTCGAGGTCGCACTCGCCGGCGAGCCCGAGAAGGACTCGCTGGTCGACCGGCTGAAGTCCATCACGGGCAAAGCCCTCGAACACGAGGTCGGGCGACAGGGCAGCGGCAGTCCCAGCCCGCAATAGATGCCCCAGTGGGCCGCCTTTGTCGGCCTCACGGGCTTTCTGCTGACAGTGTTACTCGGGCTTTCGAAACTCTCCCAGCGCGCGCTCTCGGGTGAAAGCGGCGGCGTCACCGCCCGCACCGACGGGCTGGAACGACTCTCGACGGCCGGCCCCGCCGACGACACGTACCCGCGGTTCGAGACGACGCGGGCCGCCAGAGAGCGCCGGCACATCGAGGGGCAGCTCTCGAGCGAGACACTCTCGACGGGTGCCTTGCTGGCCAACGTCGCGCTCACGCAGGGGCTGTTCGGCCTGCTCTTGCTTGGCGGTGCGTTCTTCTTCGAGATACCCCTCGCCGCCTTCGGCGTTACTGCCGACGCACTCTCGACGGGGCTGCCCGCCGTCGGTATCGGGCTGGCGGCCGGCGTCGGCTTCTGGCTCGGCAACGAGTTCGCCGCGGCGGTCGCCGACGGCTTCGGTATCGGGGTCGACGAGTCCCTGCGCGAACTGCTCGCACCCGACTCGGCCGGTGGCTGGGTCGTCCTGCTGGGCGTCGTCCTGCCGATAATCGCTATCGTCGAGGAACTGCTCTTCCGGGCCGCCGCTATCGGCGTCCCCGTCGCCGGGCTCGACGCGCCCGCGTGGGCGATGGTCGTCGTCTCCTCGGTGGCGTTCGCGCTGGGCCACGGCGCCCAGGGACGGGTCGGCGTCGTCGTCACGGGCGCGCTCGGGGCGGCGCTGGGTGCCCTCTTCGTGCTTACGAACAGCCTGCTGGCCGTCGTCGTCGCCCACTATCTCGTCAACGCGCTGGAGCTCTGCGTCCACGAGGGGCTGGGGGTCAGGCGGCTGGGGTCGTAGTTAGAGCCCCTCGACGGACCGAAGCTTCTGCTCGACCGCCGGCGGGGCGCCGCTGGGGCCGTCGCGCACGCGGTGGTCGGGAATCAACAGCGGGACGGGATTGGCCGCGAGTGCTTCACGGACCTGTTGCTGGTCGTCCTGCTCGTCCGACCCCAGTCCCTGTGTCATCATCACGACCTGCTCGACTGACCCCTCCTCACCGTAGGGAATCTGCTGGACGGCTTCGAGGACGTTGCGCTGGTCGGTCGGCACCGTCAGCCCGACGGTCACGTCTTCGAACTCCTCCGTCGCCCCGCCGAGATAGGCCTCGATGCGGTCGAGCAGCTGGTGGCTGTCGTCGGCGTCTGCATCCGGTTGTGTCGGGAACGACACGGAGAGTATCCGGTCCCCGGCTTCGCCGAACTGGACGTGGCGGTCGAGATACGCAGACTCGCGCGCGTAGATGCCGGCGTCTCCCGATGGTGTCTCCATGGCGGACCAACGGCTGGCCGGCTCTTGTAACTGGCTATGGGTCCGTCTCCGGCTGGGGTGTCGTCCGACGGAGCCGGCTGTACCGGCGCGCCGACAGCACGCCGAGGAGGGCGAACGCGGCTGTCAGTCCGAGGACGGGCAGCGTCCCGTACCCGGTCAACACCAGCCCGACGCCGAACAGGCTGAGGATGGCGCTCTGAAAGACGTAGTACCACGGCGCGACCTCGGCCACCGTCTCGCTGACGCCGACTGCGAAGACGGCTGTCCCGACGAGGACGAAGGCAAGCAGCGGGACCGACCAGCCGGCAGTAACCGCCAGGCCGGTCACCGCTGCCAGCGCGAGCGCGGCCAGCAACCGGTACCGCCGTGGGAGCGATGTCTCGACCACGCTACGTGGCCTAACCGTCTGGCCAGTAAAAAGCCCACTGTGGGTGGGTGTGGCCAGCTTCCAGGGACCTCGCTCCGGTGGTGGCGGGACGACGGACGACAACACTTATGTACACTTCTGTACGTTAGTGTTCAGTAATGGAGTCCAACGGGCAGATGGCGCCGGAAGTACAGTCGATACTCGCGTCGGCCCGCGAGCGCGGGGGCGGCGGCGACCGCGTCTCGGTGGACGCGCGGTCGCTGCCAGCTGCGTTCGAGGCGGCCGAGGCTGACGGTCGCGTGCCGGTTATCGCGGAGGTCAAGCCGACGAGCCCGACTGCCGACGGCGAGCGCACCGACGACCCGGTCGAACTCGCCGAGGCGATGGTCGCGGGCGGCGCGGCGGCGCTGTCGGTGCTGACCGAGCCCGACCACTTCGGGGGCTCGGCCGAGACCCTGCAGCGGGTCCGCGAAGCCGTCGACGTCCCGGTGCTGCGGAAGGATTTCATCCTCCACGAGGACCAGCTGGACGTGGTCGAAGCCGACGTTATCCTGCTCATCGTCCGGTTTCTGGAAGAGGACGGCACGGACTCTCTGGAAGACCTGCTCTCGGCGGCCCGTGAGCGAGGTTTTCAGGTGCTCGTGGAGGCCCACACGGCCGCGGAAGTCGAGCGAGCGGTCGCGGCCGGCGCGGACATCGTCGGCGTGAACAACCGCGACCTCGCGAAGCTCGAAGTCGACCTGGAGACGTTCCCCGAGGCGGCCACGGCGGCGCCCGAAGCCGTCACGCTCATTGCGGAAAGCGGCATAGGCTCACCGGACGACGTCCGCCGGATGCGTTCGGCCGGGGCCGACGCCCTGCTGGTCGGCTCGGCCATCATGGACCACGGCGGCGATTCGGACGTGACCGAGAACACCCGGCGGTTGACGGACACGACACAGACGGACACACAGACATGAGTACAGACGACGCACACGACCCCAAGTTCGGCGAGTACGGCGGACAGTTCGTACCGGAGGCGCTGATGCCGGCCATCGAGGAGCTGGCTGACGCCTACGAGCGGTACGTACTGGAAAACGAGGACGGATTCATGGACGAGTTCCGGTCGCGACTGGCCGACTTCGGCGGCCGACCGACCCCGCTGCAGTACGCGGACCAGCTCTCCGAGCGCTACGACACCGACGTCTATCTCAAACGCGAGGACCTGCTCCACGGCGGCGCTCACAAGCTGAACAACGCGCTCGGGCAAGTCCTGCTGGCGAAGTACATGGGCAAGGAGCGAATCATCGCTGAGACCGGCGCCGGGCAACACGGCACCGCGACGGCGATGGCCGCGGCCCATCTGGATATGCCCTGCGAGATATACATGGGCGAGACCGATATCGCCCGCCAGCGGCCCAACGTCTTCCGGATGAAGATAAACGGCTCGGAGGTCGTGCCGGTGACCGTGGGCCGGGGGACGCTCAAGGAGGCCATCTCGGAGACCATGCGGGAGTGGGCGACCACCGTCGAGAACACCCACTACGTCATCGGGTCCGTCGTGGGCCCGCACCCGTTCCCGAAGATGGTGCGGGACTTCCAGTCGGTCATCTCGGAGGAAGCCCGCAAGCAGGCCATCGAACAGACCGGCGGGCTCCCGACCGACGTGGTGGCCTGTGCCGGCGGCGGCTCGAACACGATGGGCGCGTTCGCCGAGTTCGTCGAGGACGAGGACGTCGCACTGCACGCCGTCGAGGCCGGGGGCTCCTCGCTCCAGGTCGACGAAGACGAGGGTGTCGCCCCGAACTCGGCGACCCTCTCGACCGGGGACGAGGGGGTCCTCCACGGCGCTCGCACGAAGCTCCTGCAGGACTCGGACGGCCAGATTATGGAGTCACATTCGGTGTCTGCGGGGCTGGACTACGCCGGCGTCGGGCCGGAACTCGCCCATCTCGTCGACGAGGACCGGGTTCGGCCGGTCACCGTCGACGACGACATCGCACTGGAGGCGTTCCACCGCCTCTCCCAGGACGAGGGTATCA
Source organism: Haloarcula rara (assembly GCF_029338235.1). Classification (GTDB taxonomy): domain Archaea; phylum Halobacteriota; class Halobacteria; order Halobacteriales; family Haloarculaceae; genus Haloarcula; species Haloarcula rara. Next base: position 840,762 of record NZ_CP119785.1, on the reverse strand, counting down.
TCCCGGCGCTGGAGACCGCCCACGCCTTTGGCTATCTCGAGAAATACCACGACGACCTCGGCGACACCGTCGTCGTCAACGTCTCCGGTCGCGGCGACAAGGACCTCGAAACTGTCATCGAGGAGACGACCAAGCGCGACCTGGACATCGCGCCCGACATGTCAATCCTCCAGCGGATGGGCGGGAGTGGTCTCTGATGGGGCTCGAATCGGCCTTCGGGGACGAGCCCGCCTTCGTCCCGTATCTCGCCGCGGGCGACCCGAACTACGAGGACTCCCTGGCCTACGTCGAGGCCCTCGCTGCCGGTGGCGCCGACGCCATCGAACTCGGTCTCCCCTTCTCCGAGCCCATCGCCGAGGGGACGACCATCCAGAACGCCATCGTCCGCGCGCTGGAGTCGGGGATGACCGTCGAGCGGTTCTTCGAGTTCGTCGAAGACCTCGACGTGGACGTCCCGCTGGTCTGTATGACCTACTACAATCTGATTTATCAGTATGGAGATGCGGAAGGTCCCCGACCCTTCGTCGAGCGGGCAGCTGACGTTGGCCTCGAAGGGTTCGTCGTGCCCGACCTGCCGGCCGAGGAGGCCGGCCCGCTCCGGGACGCGTGTGACGAGTTCGGGCTCGACCTGGTCTTCATCGTCGCGCCGACTACCACGTCCGAACGGCTCGAACGGATGCGCGAGCAGGTCTCCGGCTACGTCTACGTCCAGGCCCGTCTGGGCGTCACCGGCGCGCGCGACGACGTCGACGACGCCACCGAGGAGTCGCTTGCCCGCATCGCCGACTGGGACGTGCCAAAGGCCGTCGGCTTCGGTATCAAGACCGGCGACCACGCCGAGCGTATCGTCGGCGCCGGTGCCGACGGCGTCATCGTCGGCTCCGCGCTGGTCGATATCGTCGCCGAGGGCTACGAGAACGGCGACGCGACCGACGAGGTGGCCGGTCGACTCGAAGCGCTGGCCCGAGAGTTAAAGGCAGGCGCGCTGCGGGGGGCACAGGAACGGCCGCAACCGGAACGAACTTAATCGTTCTTGCCACAGATTCCCATAACATGAACACAGGGACACGCGCTCGACTCGACCGCATCGGGACAGACGACCGCTACGTCGTCGTCCCCATGGACCACGGTATCACGCTCGGAGCGACGCAGGGGCTCAAAGACCTCGAATCGACCGTCGACGCCATCACCCGCGGGGGCGCCGACGCGGTGCTCACCCAGCGCGGCGTCGCGGACCGCGTCCACCCGAACAAGAACGACGCGGGCTACATCGCCCACCTGAACGGCTCGACCGTCATCGGCCCCGACGAGAACGACAAGCGGATGACCGGTACCGTCGAGGACGCGATCCGCGCCGGCGCCGACGCCGTCTCCATGCACATCAACGTCGGAAGCGTCCACGAACGCGAACAGATAGAGGACCTCGCACAGATGACCAGCGAGGCCGAACGCTACGGCCTGCCGGTGCTTGCGATGACCTACGCCCGCGGCCCGGACATCGACCCCGAGGCCGACGACTACAACCAGGCCGTCGGCCACGCCGTCCGCCTCGGCGAGGAGCTCGGCGCGGACATCGTCAAGACCGGCTACACCGGCGACGCCGAGAGCTTCCAGCACGTCGTCGAGTCCACGTCGCTGCCGGTCGTCATCGCCGGCGGCTCGAAGGGCACCGACGAGGAGACCCTCTCGATGGTTCGGGGTGCGATGGACGCCGGCGCGTCGGGGGTCTCGATGGGGCGGTCTATCTTCCAGCACGACGAACCGGAGCAGATAGCACGCGCCGTCGCGAGTGTCGTCCACGACGACGCGGAAGCGGACGCCGCGTTGCGCGAGGCCGGGCTGGCAGTCGAGGCCTGACGCCGCGGTTATATTTTTCAGAGACGCTACTGGCGCCGATACGCCGCCAGTCCGGACCCCGCGAGAATCAGGACTCCGCCGATGGGTGGCATGAGCACACTGAGGTAGTTGGGGCTGGGCGGGGCAGTGGCGACGAGCAGCGCGCCGACCACGACCAGGGCGACCCACACTAGCGTTCCGCGTTTCATACCGCCTCAAGCAAACAGGGGGTCAAGGCCCTTCTGCAATTGGCCACGCCCCACACCACGGGCTGTCAGGGAGGGCTGCGGGTTCCGCCACGTTCAAGCCCCACCGTCGCACTCGTGGGCGTATGACACGAACCGTCTGGCTCAAGGCCGACAGCGACGTCGGCTCGACCCTCCGCGCCGGCCGTGAACCGATCACTCGTGACTGACTCATGAACGCCCGCTCGTTGTTCAGCGCGTACGGCGAACTGTTCGTAGCGCTGCTGTCGGGCACCATCGCCGTGCTGTGTCTGTTCGTCGTTCCGGTGTGGGGCTTCGGACCGGAGTTTCTCGTACCGGACGGTCGGGCCCCAGGCACGCTCCGCGGGGCATCGGCGCTGTTCATGCTGACCTACAGTGTCGGACTCGCAAGCAGCGTGGTGTGTCTCGTCCTGGTCGTCACGCTCGTCTTCCCGGATGAGTGGGTCGACGCAGACTAACCGGCACCCCTCCGGTTCCGCCACGTTCAAGCCCCACCGTCGCAATCGTGGGCGTATGACACGAACCGTCTGGCTCAAGGCCGACAGCGACGTCGGCGACTGGGAGACACGCAGACGACGCATCACCGCCGGGCTGGAGGCCGGCGTGGACTGGGTACTGGTCGACGAGAGCGACGTCGAGAACGTACGGGAACTCGGCGAGGTCAACGTCGCCGCCTTCGCGAACGGCGACGTCCACGTCATGGAGGCAGAGGGCGAGGACGAGGAGTCCACCGCCGACGCGACTATCGTCGGGAAGGACGGCGAGGGCGACGGCACTGTCGACCTCCCGACCGACTTCTCGGGCTCCGCGGACCTCTCGGCGCTCCGGCGTGCGGGCACGGCGACCGACGGCGGCTACGTCCGTATCTTCGACGAGGACTACGAGGCCTTCGCCGAGGCCGTCGCGGCCGAATCCGACTACACCATCGTCATCGGCGACGACTGGCAGATAATCCCGCTGGAGAACCTCATCGCCCGGGTCGGCGAGGAGACCGAACTCATCACCGGCGTCCAGACCGCCGAGGACGCCCGCACCGCCTACGAGACGCTGGAGCTGGGCGCCGACGGCGTCCTCCTGGACACGGACGACGTCGACGAGATTCGCAAGACCGTCGAGGTCCGGGACGAGGCCGGCCGCGAGAGCGTCGAGCTGGAGTACGCGGAAGTCACCGCCATCGAGCAGACCGGCTCCGCCGACCGGGTCTGTATCGACACCGGCAGTCTGATGGAACACGACGAGGGGATGCTCGTCGGCTCGATGGCCCGCGGCCTCTTTTTCGTCCACGCCGAGACGGCCGAGTCGCCTTACGTCGCCTCCCGACCTTTCCGGGTCAACGCCGGCGCCGTCCACGCCTACGTCCGCACCCCCGACGGCGGGACGAAGTACCTCTCTGAGCTCCAATCCGGCGACGAGGTCCAGATAGTCGACGAGCAGGGCCACACCCGCGAGGCCATCGTCGGCCGCGCGAAGATAGAGAAGCGGCCGATGTTCCGGGTGCAGGCCGAGACCGCCGAGGGCGACCGCATCGAGACGTTGCTGCAGAACGCAGAGACCATCAAGGTCCACGCCCGCGACGGGCGCAAAGCGGTCACCGACCTCGACGTGGGCGACGAGATTCTGGTCCACTACGAGGACACGGCGACACACTTCGGCGAGCACATCGAAGAGAGCATCATCGAGAAGTAGTCGCTCGACTCCGTTCGTTCGGCGCTACGTTTCGGACTCGGCGCCCCGGTCCAGCTTCGTCGTACACCAGTGACAGAAGTCCAGGTCGTCTTCGAGTTCCTTCCCGCAGTGCGGACAGTCCGCCCCCGCGACGACCTCGGTCTCCGCCTCCGCGTTCCCCCGCGTGGCCATGTAGAAGGCGTCGGCCATCGAGAAGGCCGTGATGACGAACAGCACCACCGACGCCTCCATCGGGATGTTCTGGCTGACGGTCAGGAGCGCCTCGAGCGAGACGCCGTCGGACAGTGGCGCCATCAGCGAGTCGTTGATGAGCAGCGTCGTCGAGCTGAAGACGAGCCCGAACCACAGGAGCGCCCGCAACCACTCCCGGAGATAGACGTGTCCCAGGCCGGGGTAGATGAACGCGAGGAGGGCGGCGAGCCACGGCCGCTTGCGTCCGGTATCGGTCATACTCCCCGAATCTAGTGGGAACGCCCCTATATCTTCCGAACGCGCGAGACAGTTCGGACGTCAGGGGTCGCGGAGGCGAGTTGCCATGCCCCCCGAGGGCTCGTACGACACCGGCTGTGGGCTGGCTCACTCGACCGCCCGAACCAGGTCCAAAAGCGCCGAGCGAAAGTCGTTCGGGTCCGTCGTCGGCCGCTCGCTTTCCGGCGTCTCGGCTAGCAGCCCCTCCAGCCCGTCCACGGGGTAGGCGCCGCCGGCGATGCGGAAGCCGCTGCCGTGCCAGACGCCGAGCCACCCCTCGATTTCCAGTCGGTCGGCGGCGTCGCTCTCGAGCGGATAGCTCGCTGTGACTTTCGCGAGCCGGGCGCGGTCGCCCGACTCCGTCCGGACCCGCTGGCTCCGGCCCCGTTCCACGTCCCGAAACCCTCGCGCTTCGAGGTCGTCAGTGAAGGTCCGCCGGGCCTCGGTCACGACGGTCGGGAGCATCGAGGCCGGGCCGATACCTGGGGCAAGCGGCGGGCGGAACGACAGCGCCGTCGCGAAGAAAAATCGCCAGTACCCCCGTCTGCGCCCGTCTCGACGAGCCGGCGGCCGCTCGATTCGGCCCGGCCGGCGAGCAGGTCCCCGAACCCGGCCGCCTCGAGGGCGTCCCGCAGCGCCCGGTCGTCGTACAGCACCGTCCGGCCGACGATGCGGGCGGTCGGGGTCTGGAACACCGTCGACTCGGCGCGGACGCGCTCCGCCCAGCCGCCTTCGGCGAGTCGCTCATCTGGAACCGTCGGATAGCCGTCTGCCATCACTGACTACTATGGACGGGGACGGGTTCGGTGTTGCGGTGGGTGATCCCCGGCGCGTTACTCACTCTCGAGCTGGTCGACGAGCGACCGCAGCGTCGCCAGGTCGTACTGGCCCGGCGCCGTCGCGGCCGCCGGGTCGACCGGCGCGTAGCCGATGCGCGAGCCATACAGGGGCGCGACGGCCCGGGAGTGGCGGCCGGCCTCGCCCATGCACATCGTCGCGACGGTCTCGCCGCCAGCGGTCAGTTCGCGTGTCGCACTCAGCATCGCCAGGACGTCGTCGGCCGACTGTGCGGTCGATGCCATCTTGCCGACGTCGCCGTGTTCACAGGCCCGCTCGAGGCGGTCGACGATGGCGTCCCGGTCCGGTGTCGCCTCGAAGTCGTGGGTCGAGACGACCACCGACGCGCTGTGGTCGCGTGCGTGGTCGGCCACCCGGCCGGCGTCGTGGTCGCCCTCGCCCGAAAGCGCGGCGAGTTCGAGGTCCACAGCGGTGACGGCCTCGAACTCGACGGCCCGCTCCAGCCGGTCGAGCCGCTCGGCGGTGTCGTCGGCCTCGCCGCCCTCCCAGCCGACGCGGTTGGTCACCAGCACCGGCAGGTCCCCGTCGTAGCCGGCCAGCTGGTCGAGCGGGTCGGCGGCGAAGTCCATCCGCAGCTCGATACCGTCGGCGTCGGCCCGCGCGTGGGGCTCCATCGCGAGGTCGGCGCCAGCCGCGAGCAGGCGAAACGAACTGAAATCCATACCCCGTATTCGCGGAAACGGGGCAAAGTACCGTCGGTGTCTCTCGGCTGGTCCGTCACCGGTTACGTACCACTGCGTCACGGTGTGCGGTCGTTCACCGACCCTATCGCTACCGTAAGGTCGACCGGACTCGGGAACGGTCTGTCGGATTTATTTACAGCGGTTTGACAACGTCTGCCATGAACCAGAGCCACGCGTCTCGCGGTTGGAGTGTTGTGGGGCCCAAGCGGAGTGGCTACCGGAGGGCCGACCCGTGACACGAACGCGGACAGTCGTACTCGTCGCCCTGCTGGTCGTCAGCGTCGTCGCGGTGTCTGCCACCCTGCTCGGGGGCGACGGCCCCCAGCAGGTCGGTGGAGAGAACCAGGCGGGTGGCTCGGCCGACTACAGCGCCGTGAGCGACCAGCTCGACACGGTCGCGTCGGTCGACGCGACCCAGAGTGACCAGCCAGAGAACCTCTCCGAGGCCGAGCGGACTGCCGCGACCCAGGGTGCACGGACCGGTATCAACCTGACCCAGCGCCAGGGTGTCACCATCACCCAGGAACAGCGCCAGGCGGCCATCAACGCCGCGCGCCTCGCGGCGAGCCAGCAGCAGAACGCCTCCGTCGAGCAGATACAGGCCGCCGCGACGGGGGCGAGCCACGGCGCCTTGCTCCAGAGCCAGTCGGCGAACGTCACGCAGCTACAGACGGCCATCTACGGGAGCACCGCGGGCTCGCTCACGCAGACCCAGTCGGCGAACGTCACACAGGTCCAGGCGGCGGCCTACGGCTCGGCCCACGGCTCGGTCGCACAGTCCCAGCGGGTCAACGTGACACAGATTCAGCGCGCCGCAATCGGGTCGGCCGCCGGGGCGGCCGGGGCTGTGACCCAGTCCCAGCAGGTAAACGTCACGCAGATACAGGAGTCCGCACAGGGCGCCGCCTACGGCTCGCTCACCCAGACCCAGTCCGTCTCCGTCACGCAGATACAGGCAGCGGCGTTCGGCGCTGCCGGCGGCGGCGCCGCGGGCACCGGCAACCAGGACCCAAAGAAGGTCCAGGAGGCGTCGCTGGGTGCCGCCTCGGGCGCGCTCGTCCAGCGCCAGGACGTGTCCGTCACTCAGATTCAGGCCGCTGCTCGCGGCGCCTGCCGCGGTGCGCTCACGGCCGGCCAGGAAGTGTCGGTCTCCCAGATACAGGCTGCCGCCGCCGGCGCGAGCCAGGGGACGGTCGTTCAGATACAGCAGGTACAGGTCGTGCAGGTACAGACCGTCGCACAGAGCGCCGCGAGCGGTGCCATCTCACAGTTCCAGCGCGCGAGCGTCACGCAGATACAGTCGGCCGCGAAGGGCGCCGGCGAGGGCGGGCTCTCGCTCATACAGCGCCAGCAGGTCACGGTCGAGCAGCTTCAGGTCCAGACCGAACGCGCGGCCGCAGACGCCGCCGGCACGGCCGCGGAGATAAACATCGACAACGCACAGACAATCGAGGTGTACGCCACGGGCGCCGTCGAATCGGACCGGCCCGACGACGGTGACGAGGACGGGCTCCGGAGCCTGTTCGCCTCGGCCGACGACGACGGTATCTTCCTCGCGAACCCCAACGACGCGGCCGTGACGGTGACGCTGACGGGCGGCGAGAACCCGCAGACGGTGACCCTCGCCGCCGGCGAGTCGACCACAGTCGACCTCGACCCCGGCACGTACACGCTGACCGCCGAGACCAGCGAAGGCGACACCGTCCAGATTGCCGGCCGCGACGAACTGGCCCTTTCGGTCGGCGCGGCGGTTCAGAGCCTGACAGCGACCGTCGACAATCGGACGCTGACGGTCGGCAACCCGAACGACGACCGCGTGCGGGTCACCGTCAGTGCTGACGGTGACACTGTCGCCCAGTTCGAGGTCCCGCGCAACTTCGAGGCGAGCCAGCAACTCGAACCCGGTAACTACACCCTGACCGCCGAGACCACCGACGGGCGCTCGGTCCCGATCGACGGCTCCGACCAGGCGACTGTCACGGTCGCCGGGCCGCCCACCGAGACACCGACTGACACGCCAACCGAGACGCCGACCGGTACTACCACCGAGACACCGACCGCTACAGCTACCCAGCAGCCGACCGAACCAGTCGACCTCTCCGCCGCCGTCGACGGGCAGAACGTCTCCCTGGAGAACCCGAGCAACACGTCGGTGAACGTGACTGCGGTCCCGGAGAACGGAACGAACCAGAGCGTCGCGGTCCCGGCCGGCGAGACCGTCACCGAGACCTTCGAACCCGGTAACTACACCGTGACTGGAGACGCCGGGGACCGGACCGTCCTGCTGAACGGCGCCGAGAGTACGACCATCACTGTCGAGTCGACCGCTGTCAGCCCGGTTATCGACTCGTGTCGGACCATCTCCGAGCCCGGCAGCTACGAACTGGGCGGGGACCTCAGTTCCGACCAGCCGCTGTCGTCGTGTCTGGTAATCACCTCGAGCGACGTGACCATCGACGGCAACGGGAACACCATCCAGGGCGCCCAGGCGGAGACCGACGTCGGCGGTGAGTCGACCGGTATCTCGGTCCCATCCGAATCCCGGGCCGAGAACATCACCGTCCGCAACGTCGAGGTCCGCGGCTGGGAGTGGGGTATCAGCACGCTCCCGACGTTCGACGCCGGCGTGGAACTCACCGTCGAGGACAGCGTGGTCGCGAACAACGACCAGGGACTGCGCTTTACCGAATCCGACGAGGCCAGCCTGTCGAACCTGACGATCGAGGAGAACGGCGACGGGATGTCCGCGCTGGAGGGCGCGACCGAGCTGCGCGACTCCGTGGTCCGCAACAACGGCCAGAACGGCGTCAGTGCCGGGCAGGCAAACGACATGACGCTGACGAACGTCCGCGTCACCGGCAACGGTGGGACCGGCGTCATCGTCTCGAACGAGGGCCAGACGGGCCGGCTCCAGGACGTCGTCGTCACCGACAACGGCGGTGCCGGCGTCGCTGTCGGCAGCGACACGAGCGCCCAGATCGTCGACTCCCGAATCGAGGGCAACGCCGTCGGCGTCAACACGACCCCGGAGACCGGCCCCGCGGTGGACGTGTCGATCCAGGATTCCGCCATCCAGGCGAACAGCGGCGTCGAAATCGACGTGCAGGGCCAGTCAATCGACGCGACCGGCCTGCAACTCGCTGAGACGACGACGGTCGGTATCGACGCCCAGGGCGTCACGCTGGACGCCGTCGAGCAGGGCGCGCTGGCACCGGTCGACAACGGGACACTCGCCGGTCCCGGCCTGAACGTCTCGACCCTCGAGGGCTCCGTCCAGGCGACCATCAGTACCGACACAGCGGCTAACGCGACGCTGTGGCGCTACGACGGCAGCGCGTGGGCGCCGGTCGCGGACTCGACCAGTGCTGACGGCGGTGTCACGGCCCAGCTCACCGAGGTCGGGCTCTACGCGCCGGTGGTCCCAGAGGCCCTGACACCCACTGCGACGGCCACGCCGACCGAGACGCCAACGGAGACCGAGACACCAACGCCGACGGAGACCGAGACGCCGACGCCGACGGAGGCCGAGACGCCGACGCCGACGGAAACCGAGACGCCGACGCCGACGGAGGCCGAGACGCCGACGCCGACGGAAACCGAGACGCCGACGCCGACGGAGGCCGAGACGCCGACGCCGACGGAGGCCGAGACGCCGACGCCGACGGAAACCGAGACGCCGACAGAAACACCAGAACCGACCCCGGAGCCGACGCCCGAGTCAACTCCTGAACCGACCCCGGAGCCGACGCCCGAGTCAACTCCTGAACCAGAGCCGGAGCCAGAACCAGACGACGAAGACACGCCCCTGGAGACGCTCTCGGCGCTCCTCCCCTAGTCACTCCACGGGCGCGTGGGTGACGCGGTACCCCTCGTCGGTCCGCTCGACGTCGTCGACCGCGTAGAAGCGGAGTCGGCGCTCCTGTTTCGTGTTGACGGGGAAGTCGTAGTACTCGGCTTCGTAGCCCGGTTCCTTGCCGTCGGCGCGGCGCTTCGTGACCCACTCGCGGTGTGCGTCCAGACGTTCCTCGGCGATCCGTCGGGAGCGCTCACCGACGCGGTCGACGCGGTCCTCGAGCGCCGCAAGCAGGTCCGCGTCGCGCTCGATACCGACGGAGTCGCGGCCGGCGACCATCGCCGCCAGCGTGGTCGTGCCCGTCCCGAGGAACGGGTCCAGGACGGTGTCGCCCCGGACCGAGAACATCGAGACGAGGCGGTGGGGAATCGCGAGCGGGTAGGCGCCCGAGCGGTCCCGCAGGCCGTCGTCCATGGCCTGGGTCTCGCCGGGGAGGTCCCAGAGGTCCGAGAACCACTCGTTGCGCTCCTCCCAGAAGTACGCGCTCTCGTAGCGGCGGTCGGCGCCCGGCTCCAGCGTGCGGCGCTTTCCGTTGCGGAAGACGAGGATGTGTTCGTGTTCCAGCGTCGGATAGGCGTTGGGCGGGACCATTCCCGAGCCCATGAACTTCGCGCCGCTGTTGGTGGGTTTCCGCCAGAGGATATCGGGCAGCGCGCGCAGGCCGTGGTCGGTCAACCGATTCGTTATCTCCGCGTGGTTGGGGTACTGCCGGAAGCCGTCGGCGAGCGAGCGGGTGGCGTCGCCGACGTTGATGCAGGCGATACCGCCGGGTGCGAGCACGCGCGCCAGTTCGGCCCACACCGTATCGAGGACGTCGTGCATCAGCGAGAAGGCGCGGTCGCCGTCGCCGGCACCGAGCGCGTCGGCGATATCCGGGTCGAGCGCCCCGAAGATGTCGTCCCACATCTCTATCATCGGATAGGGCGGGGAGGTGACGACGAGTTCGACGCTATCGTCGGCGAGTGGCAGGTCGCGGGCGTCGCCGGTGAGAGCCCGGTGGCGCGTCTCCATACGGGTCGATACGGTGCCTCTGCCTTGTGGTTACCGTTCGTCGATAAGCGACTGTATCTCGTTTATCTTCGCGGTCTGCTGTTCGTTGGCCGCGGCGATCTCCTCGATCTCGTTTGCGACCTCCTCGGCGTTCTCGGCGGTCATGTCGACCATGCTGGCAACCTCCTCGGTGGAGGCGGCCTGCTCGTCGGTGGCGGAGGCGACCTCCTCGGCGCCGCGTGCGGCCTCCTTGACGGACTCGTCGATGTCGCGCAGGATTTCGACCGTCTCGCTGACCTGGTCGATGCCGGACTCGACCTGCTCGTTGGCCTCGTCGATGCTCTCGACGGTGTCCTCGGTGTCGGCCTTGATATTCGAGACGAGCTGTTCGATCTCGGTGGCGTTCTGCTGGGACTCCTCGGCCAGTGACTTGACCTCGTCGGCGACGACGGCAAAGCCCTCGCCGGCTTCACCGGCGCGAGCGGCCTCGATGGAGGCGTTCAGTGCCAGCATATTGGTCTGGTCGGCGATGTCGTTGATGACCTCGACGATCTCGTCGATTTCGTCGATGCGTCCTCGGAGCTGTTTCACGTCCTCCGAGACCATCTCGTTGGCCTCGTCGACGGACTCCATCGCCTCGATGGCGTCGTCGGCCACGTCCCGACCTCGGTCGGCAAGCTCCCGGGCGCGCTCGCTGACCTGCTGGACCTGGTTCGCACTGGAGGCGACCTCCTCGACGGTCGCCGAGAGGTTCGATACCTCTCCTGCGACCTCGCGCATATTGTCCGATTGCTGATTCGCGAGGTCGCTTATCTCCTGTGAGCTCCCCGAGACGTTCTCGGAGGTGCGAAGTAACTCGTCGATAGCACTCCCGAGTTCCTTGTCGGTGTCACTCGACTCGGCCATATCCTGGCCGCTACTGCCGAAATCCGTAGCCATGTACCCAAAGCAACTGGCCACCGAATTAAACGTACCTCCGCGGTTATCAGCCCTGATTCTCCCCGGCGGAAAACGTGACTGCGAACTTACGCGACGGGAAGGTCCTGCTCGGCTTCCAGCAGCTCGTGGTAGCGGTTGCGGATGGTGACCTCGGAGATGTCCGCGACCTCGCTGACGGCGGCCTGCGTGGTCTTCTCGTTGGTCAGGAGGGCGGCGGCGTAGACGGCGGCCGCAGCGAGTCCGACGGGCGATTTCCCGGAGTGGACGCCCTGTTCCTTGGCGTTCTGGAGCAGCTGGCGGGCGCGGTGTTCGGCCTCGTCGGAGAGTTCGAGCGACGACGCAAAGCGGGGAACGTAGCTCTCAGGGTCCGCCGGCTTGACTTCGAGGCCCAGTTCGCGGACGACGTAGCGGTAGGTGCGGGCGATTTCGCTCTTCTCGACGCGGGAGACCTCGGTGATCTCGTCGAGACTCCGCGGGACGCCGGCCTGTCGGGCGGCGGCGTAGACGGAGGCCGTCGAGACACCCTCGATGGACCGGCCCGGAAGCAGGTCCTCGTCGAGGGCACGCCGATAGATGACGCTGGCCGTCTCACGGACGTTCTCGGGCAGCCCCAGCGCGGAGGCCATCCGGTCTATCTCACCCAGGGCCTGCTTGAGGTTGCGTTCCTTGGAGTCACGGGTTCGGAAGCGCTCGTTCCACTTGCGCAGGCGCTGCATCTTCTGGCGCTGCTTGCCCGACAGGGAGTTGCCGTAGGCGTCCTTGTCGCGCCAGTCGATGTTGGTCGACAGGCCCTTATCGTGCATCATGTTCGTCGTGGGTGCACCGACGCGGGACTTCTGGTCTTTCTCGCTGGAGTCGAACGCGCGCCACTCCGGCCCGCGGTCGATCTCGTCGGACTCGACGACGAGACCGCAGTCGTCACACACGGTCTCGCCGTGTTCGTCGTCGATGACCAGCGAGCCGCTACACTCCGGGCAAGCCGTCGAGGTCGACTCTGTCGATTCCGTCTCCGCTTCTCCGGTTCGCTTTCGCGTTCGTGTTTGCTCGTTCATTGGTTGCGATGGCGGGCGCTCACCGGGTACAGTACACTGCTGAGGAACCCGGAGGCAATCGGTAAAACTGCATCCGTTCGAAAGACATTTAAAAATTGCGGTATCGTCTGGCGGATGACAGTCTCACGCCACCTACCACCAGTCTGTGTGTGGTGAAGACGCCCATTCAAATAACAACCATCATGAACCATCCGGTAGTTTCCCCGTCCATGCACGTCGCCATCGGGAGCGAGAACCCAGTGAAAGTGAACGCAGTCGAGCGTGTCGTTCCCGACGCAGAATCCGTCGCTGTGGCGGTCGAATCGGGTGTCCCCGAACAGCCCTGGGGCCGCGAGGAGACGGTCCGCGGCGCCAGCAACCGCGCGGACGCTGCGCTGGCGGCGACCGAGGCCGACTACGGCGTCGGTATCGAGGGCGGCGTCGCCGAGCGCGAGGTCCCCGGCGGTGTGTGGCTCGTGATGTGGGCCGCCGTCACTGACGGTGACCGGACACACTACGGCGCCGGCCCGTCGATTCGGCTCCCCGACCCCGTCGCCGAGCGCCTCCGGGACGGCGAGGAGCTGGGTCCCGCTCTCGACGACGAACTCGGCCGCGAGGAACTCGGGCGACAGGAGGGCGCCATCGGCGTCTACACCGCCGGCCGGGTCGGCCGGACGGACGCGCTCGTCGACGCTGTGGCTGGGGGGTTTGGACCCTTCCTTCGGGAAGCGTAGCGGTCGGTGACTAGTTCGAGCAGCTGTACTGTGTACGCTCAACACTGTTTCTACCGAGAGCCAGAAAGCCCCGGAGCGCTCGAGTGCTGCGACTTGCTGTCGTCCGAGAGAGCTTCGCTCTCTCGTGATGAACGAAAGCGCTGTGCGCCTTTCGAACCACGCGCGCTTCGCGTGCTTGTGTCGTCTCGCTCGTCGAGCGTTCGGCCCCTTTCTGGCTGTTGAGAGACGAACTAACTCAGTCGGCAAAAACTACCAAATTTCAGTCGTCCGCTTCGGGCTGGATATCCTCGACGCTGCGGGATTCCTCGACGGCGGTCGTCAGGGAGACGTTGAGCCAGGCCATCGAGACGACGCCGCCCAGAATTGTGACGGCGTTCTTGACGGCGTGGTCGACGATAGCGATGCTGAGCGCGGCCGTGACGCCGACGGGCGTCAGCGGCGCGACGATGATGGTAAAGGCGCCCTCGTAGAGGCCCACGCCGCCGGGGGTCAGCGGGAGGACCTTCGCTAAGTTCCCGACGCTGACCGCGAAGAAGCCGACGGCGACCAGCGACGGGGTCAGCGAGTAGCCGAAGGCCGCAAACACAGCGAGTGCGGTGAGCACGTCCAGTCCCCAGATAGCGAGGCTGCCGATGCCCACGCGGGCGAAGGCGGGGCCGTCGGCGGTCACGGTCTGGATGTCGGCGACGAACCCCTCGACGATGCTGGCGACGTAGTCGGCGTAGGAGTCGTCGGAGAGGCGCCCGATGGTCGCCCGGACGAAGTTGGCGTCGGTGCGGGCGCTGGCGACGATCGCGACGACGGCGCCGATGGCGGCAAGCCCCACGCCAGCTGCCACGTAGACGGCGGTCTGACCGCTCTGTGCGGTGTCGCCACCGACCGCGTTGCCGGTGATGGCGGCGAGCAGTTCGCCGGCGCTCCCGGTGGCAGCCAGCCCCAGCATGACGGTGCCGGCAAGCACCGTGATAGTCAGCAGGTCGAAGACGCGCTCGACAGCGAGCGAGGCGAACCCGGAGGGATACGGGATAGAGCGCCGTGCCTTGACGACGTAGGCGCGCACCCCGTCACCGAGTCTGGCCGGGAAGACGAGGTTCCCGGTCTGGCTGATAAACACCGCCCCGGTGAGAAAGCCCCACTTCTCGTGAAAGCCCATCGAGTCCAGTATGTCGCGGTAGCGAAGCCCGCGGAGCGGCCACGAGACCGCATAGACCAGGGCGGACACCGCCACGAGCGCCGGGGAGGCCCCGGCCATCTCATCGAGGACTCTCTGTGGGTTCAGATACTGGGTCATCAAGAGTAGGGCGAGGACGACCAGCATCGTCCCGGCGCCCATCGACACTCGGCGGGTGATACGGGGGCTGACCGACAGCTCCCAGAACGTCCGGAGAATCTGGCTGCCCATGCCGAAGACGTCCCGAACGATGTCGACTTTGGAGTCGCCCTTGGGTTCCCAGTCGACGGGGAACTCCTTGACGCGGTACCCCTCGCGCTGGGCTTTGACCAGGAGTTCGGTGTCCCAGAACCAGTGTTCGTCCTCGACCTTCGGGCCGAGCCGTTCGAACGCGGTCCGGGAGAGGGCCTTGAACCCACACTGGTGGTCTTTCAGGTCCGACCGGAGGACGGTCCGTACGAGCGTGTTGAACCCGATACTCGGGATGCCGCGCTTGGCGGGCCTGTCGGCCCGGTTCTCCGGCATCCACCGCGAGCCGGTGGCCACGTCGTACTCGCCCGAGCGGACGCTCTCGACCAGCTCTTCGAGGTGGCGCATGTCCGTCGCCAGGTCGGTGTCGAAGTAGACCAGCGTGTCGCCGTGGGCCCGCTCGAAGGCGTATTCGAGCGCGCCGCCCCGGCCGAGCCGTTCGTCGCTGTGGATATGTCGGACCCGGCCGTCCTCCTCGGCCATCTGGGTCGCGATATCCGGCGTGCGGTCCTCACAGCCGTCTTCGGCGACGATGACCTCGAACGAGTCCACCGGCAGAAAGTCTCCGAGGGTATCGAGTGTGACCGTCACCGTCCGCTCGATGGTGTCCTCCTCGTTGTACGCGGGGAGGACGACGCTCACCTCGATATCGTTCATTGACACTCTTTGTGCGGTCGAGACAAAAGTAGCTTCCGTTCGCTTCTGCGGGCGTTATACTATCCTTACCACACCTATGACGCGAGAAGCCGACCGCTCGACAGGGGCCGCGAATGACGGCTCGGGGGAACGGCCGGGCACACGAATTAGTCGGCGCCTTCCGGTGTCTCGGCGGTGACGAACTGTCTGAGGTCGGCACCGACCTCCGCCGGGGAGTCGTAGGGGCGACCGACGACGATATCGCCGGCCCGGCTTCTGCCGACACCGGGCACCGTCGCGAGTTCGGCCATCGACGCGCTGTTGACGTCGAGCGGGTAGGGGACGCCGGTCACCGAGCGGTAGCCGTGGTCGGTGATGGCCACGTCGATGGTCCGGCCCAGCTCGCGCTCGCCCGGCAGCCCCACCAGCAAGGGATAGGTCCCCAGCTGTCGGCCGAACGTCTTGCCGTCCTGATGGTACTCTAGATGCACGTCCGGGAGCACGGTGCCCGGCGGCGCGACCCGCTGGAGCATCGGGTTGTCGATCGTCTCGCGGACCTCCTGTTTGTACTGCTTGAACAGCTGCTTGTGGTCTTTCGCGATGTCGGCGCCGGTCTCGGCCATGTCCGTCCCCTCGAAGGCCATCACCTGCCGGATGTTCACGCGCCGGAGCATCAGCCCCTCGTCGTATACCCGCTGGAGGAACCGTTTGTTGTGTTCGAACGTCTCCCGGCGCTCGCCTTTCAGGCCGTGGACGAGGTTGATGCCCGGCAGCAGTTTGGGGAGCCGACGGGCGGCGTCGTCGCCGAAGGTGGGGGCACTGTCTCTGTCTCCCCCCGGCCGGAAGCCCGCCACCTCGTTGACTATCTTCACCGCTTCGAAACACTCGTCGGCGGTGACGTTGAGGTTGTTGTCGCTCATCACTTCGGGGTCGGCCGATTCCAGCCCGAACGCGGCCGTGTCGCCGGGCGTGTTGTGCTCGGCGATGATTCGAATCCCCTCGCGGGCCTTCTCGGGCCACTTCACGATGGTGATGGGGTTCATATTGTCCAGATGCAGTGTCTCAAGGTCCGGCGCGACCTCCCGGATGCCGCCGTAGAGCCGCCGCAGTGCGTCCGGATTCGGCGCCTCGCCGTCGCCGCCGTAGGCCAGGATGTCGGCCTGTCGGCCGAGCCGGAAGTGCGCCACGCCCCTGTCTGAGAGGGCGTCGACCTCGTCGACGACGGACTCGGGCGGGCGGAAGTCGGGGTTGCCGTACATCGGCTCCGTGCAGAACGAACAGCGGTACGGACAGCCTCGCGAGGTCTCCATCTCGCAGATGAGATAATCGGGGTGGTTCGGGTGTTGCTCGACGACGAACGCGCCGGCGCGGGCCCAGCGGGTCTCCTCCTCGACGTCCCGGTAGCGGTCGTTGAACCCCTCCAGTCCGGACTCGACAAGGTCGTAAACGGCGGCCTCCACGTCGGCCATCGCGAGGAAGTCGAAGTCGAGGTCGTCGCGGGCGGTCTCGCTTGCGCCCTCGTTGGCCTCGCCGACGCCGAAGCGGACGGGGCCACCGATTATCGAGGTCCCGTTGGCGGTCCAGGCCAGCTTGCGCACCTCGTCGGGTTCGGCGGGCGTCCCGCCGACGTACTTGCCGGGGACGGTCATCCCGCCGACGTACACCATTAGGTCGGCGTCTTCGACGTCACGCCACAGCTGCGTATCCTCGCGGAGCTCGTCGATGGTGTGGTAGGTTATCTGTGACTCGGGGATGCCGGCGTCGACCATCGCCCCGGCGGCGTACCGGGGATACGTTGAGACGTACGGTGGGACCCCGAAGTGGGCGGGTTCGTCGACGTAGCCGTCGACGATGGTCACGTCGAGTTCGGCGGGGTCAGTCATACCCCGGCGTAGCATCTCGACGCCTAAAACCGTGTCTGGTCGCCCTCGTCACCGGCCTGTCGACGCGGCCCCGACGCTCCCGTGGCCCGACGCGGGCACCGCTGAGCCCCCGCCGCCCAGGGAGTCCCCGAGCGACGCCGCCCTCGAGACGTTCGAGCGTTCGTAGTCCTGGTACTGGACCCGAACCCGCACGGGCTCGCCGGTCCGGTCGCCGATGGCCCTGGCGAGGTCGTCCGGCAGTCGGCTGTAGGCGCTATCGCTGGCCCGGGAGAGCGTCACTGTCACCGTCGAGGGGTCGAACCGGGGCCCGACGCCGACGTACTCGGCGGTTATCGAGACGACGCCGAGTTCGTCGTAGGCGTCCCGCTGGAGCACCTCCGTCGTCGCCGTGTTGACCGACCGCTCGTAGGTCACCTGCTGGTAGGTCCCCAGGCCGATGGCGCCGACCACCGCGACGACGAGGATGACCGTGACCGCGAGCGTGGCTGTCTGCGTGACTCCGTCGGTGGAGAAGACGCCCCGGTCGACGTGGTCGGGCTCGTAGCCGAGGTACTTGAACATCAGGAAGGCCCCGAGGTTGACCGCGACGATGGTCACGACCAGCAGGATGACGCTCCCGACGCCGACGACCGGGCGATTCCAGGCGAAGCCGATGCCGGCCGCGGCCGCCGTCGGGATGAGCGCCGCGGCCACCATCACGCCGACGATGGTGACCTGCCCCTTCGTCGCGAGGCTGAACGAGCCCGCCGCGCCGGCCGCGAACCCGACGATAACCGAGAGCATGCTCGGCGAGAACCGGATGGCTATCAACTCCATGTTCGGCACGGCGAGTTCGGCCGGGACCACGAAGACGGACTTCAGTAACAGACTGAACGCCGTCGCGCCCACGACCGCCACTCCCAGGCCGACCGCCTGCATCCGGATGCTGTCGAACACCATCCGCTGGTCGTCCCGAACGAGACCGATGCTCGCGGTCAGCATCGGGCTGACGATGGGCGCAAGCACCATCGAGCCGACGACGATGGCCGGCGAACCGACGAGCAGCCCGGCCGTCGCGATGACCGTCGAGAGGGTCATCATCCACAGGTACGACCGGGTGTTGAGCCGCATGTCCTTGGCCTTCGACCTGAGGGTTCGGGGCGCGACCCTGTTGGGCGTCTTCGCCCACCGGTCCTGTACCTCGTCGACCCCCTCGTAGGAGGCGAACTCGGTCTCGATAGAGACGATGTACCACTCGTCGCTGAAGCCGACGTCGTCGAGTTCCTCGAGCACGTGTTCGACGGCGTCGGCGGGGACGACGAAGGAGACGAGCGTCCGGTCGCCCTCGCCGCTGGTCTCTCGCGTGGTCGAGACGCCCAGTTCCCGCTCCCGGAGCGCCGAGACGATGTCGTCGACGTTCTCGTCAGGGACGACGACCTGGACCAGTCGCATGGGCTATGGGGTGGGTCGGCACTCGCAAAAGTAGCCGTCAGGTATCCGGTCTGGCCGCACCGAGGCGGGCAGAAAGCCCGTCGTGTCCCAGCCCGGTGTCGCCGTCCGAACGGGTAAGTTCAACGTACGTCAGTCGTCCGCGCTGACCGGGTGCTCGTCGGCCTGTGCCGCCCAGAGGTCGGCGTACTCACCACCGGTCGAAAGCAACTCGTCGTGGCTGCCTCGCTCGACGATTTCGCCGTCGTCCATCACCACGATGGTGTCGGCGTCCTGGATGGTCGAGAGCCGGTGGGCGATGACGAAGGCGGTCCGATCGGCGACCAGCCGCTCGATGCTTTCCTGTATCTCGCGTTCGGTCTCCGTGTCCACGTCGCTGGTCGCCTCGTCGAAGATGATTATCTCGGGGTCGTTCAGCAGCGCGCGTGCGATGGCGACCCGCTGGCGCTGCCCGCCCGAGAGCTTGATACCCCGCTCGCCGATCTCGGTGTCGTAGCCGTCCGGGAGTTCGGCGACGAACTCGTGGGCCTGGGCCGAGCGGGCGGCCTCGCGGACCCGCTCGCGGGCGCTCTCGTCGCCGTCGGCTTCCCCGTCCAGCACGTCGCGGTCCCCGTAGGCGATGTTCTCGGCGACGGTGCCCGAGAACAGGTAGGGGTTCTGCTCGACGACGGCGATATCGGCCCGCAGCGCCCGGAGCGCGTACTCGCGGACGTCGACGCTGTCGACGCTGACGCTGCCCGAATCCACGTCGTGGAACCGCGGGACGAGCTTCAAAAGCGTCGACTTTCCGGCGCCGGTCGCGCCCGCCAGCCCGACCGTCGCCCCGGCGGGCACGTCGAGCGAGACGTTCCGGAGCACTGGGTCGCCGTCGGTGTAGCCGAAGGTGACGTCGTCGAACTCGACGGCGCCATCGAGACTGTCCGGCGTATAGGGGTCCTCGGGGTCCGTGATGGTGGGCGCTTGCCCCAGCAGTCCGAACACCCGCTCGGCGCTCGATTTCGCGAGCTGGTACTTGTTGGCGGACTTGCCGACGCGGCGCATCGGCGAGTAGAGCCGCCGCAGATAGAGGAAGAAGGCGGCGAACCCACCGGCGCTGAGGACGGCCTCACCTTCCGGGCTCGTGATGAAGTCCATCCCGGCGATGTAGAGGATTGCGACGAAGACCACGCCGGTCAGCAGTCGCAAGCCGGCGAAGAATGCCCGTCGGATTCGCAAGGCTGCGACCTTCTCGTCGTGGTACTGCTGGCTCTGCTCGACGACCCTCTGGCGTTCGAACCCGTATCGGTCGAAGGCCTTGATGACCGGCGCGCCGCTCAGGTTGTTCTCCAGTCGGGTGTTGAGCCGGCTGACGGTCTGGCGGATAGAGCGATAGCGCGGTTCGATGTAGGACAGAAACAGGTAGCTCGCGAGTCCGACGACCGGCACCGGGGCCAGCGCGACCAGGGCAAGCAGCGGCGAGTAGGTATAGAGGACGACGGCTATGCCGCCGACCGTCGCGACCACTCGGATTATCTGGCGAAACTCCGTGTTCAGAAACGACTCCAGTCTGTTGATGTCGCTGTTGAGGATGGACATCATCCCGCCGGTCTGGTGGTTTGCGAAGAAGTCCATCGAGAGCCGCTGGAGGTGGTCGTAGGTGTCGTTGCGCAGGTCCCGCTGTATCTTCTGGGCAGAGGACTGCAACAGATATCTGGAGGCAAACCGCGTCGCCGACCTGACGAGATACGCTATCGCCGCGATGGCGACGAGCCGCTGGAGGAAGGAGACGCGGGCCGCCTCCGTCGCGATTTCCCCGGGCGGGAGCAGGCCGGCCCGTGTGAGGAGGCCGGCCTCGCCGCTCCGGAGGACGATGCGGTCGATCGCCGCGGCGACGATAATCGGCGGCACCAGTCGCGCAAACCGTGTGGTAAATGAGGTGAGGACGCCGATAGTCAGCCGGAGCCAGTAGGGCTTCGCGTAACCGACGAGCTTCAGTATCGGGTTCCCGTCGACGTTCTCGCGGACGCCCTCGAAGCCGCCGTCGTCGTCGGCCATACAGTGTCTTCGGCTGCGAACTCAAATATGCCCGGCTTCTGGCCAGTATTGTATTCCCGCGGCTCAGACGCAGATAAAGCCTTCCTCGCGGGTGCCCGCCGGCGTCGTCCGGGCACCACTGTCGACGCGGGCCGCCGACACCGCGGCCGCCAGCGAGTCCAGCGCGTCGTGATTCTCGAGGTAGGTCTCACGGTGCTCACCCACGGCGACGCTGCAGTCCTCGATGGCCGCGAGATTGTACTCTCGGCGCGCTCGCGCGCCGTCGGTGTTCTTGTACCCCTCGCGGTACGCGCCCAGCCAGCCGAAGGTCGCTGCGGGGTATATTTCACAGACGACGGTCTCGGCGTCGGCGTCGTCCTGCATCGGCACGACCGCGGTGTCCTCGTGTGTCGCGAGTCGCCCGAGGACGTCACGGGCGCCGTGGTAGGTCATGCTCCGGACGCGGTTGGTGTAGGGACAGAGCGCGCCCCGCCGGGCGTCGGTCTCGCGGCGCACGTCGCGCGTGCCGACGGTCGCCGCTGCGGTGTCGCGACAGACCGCCGAGAAGGCCGCCGGGTCGGCCGGCCCGTCATCG
The DNA here is from genome assembly GCF_029338235.1 of Haloarcula rara. Classification (GTDB taxonomy): domain Archaea; phylum Halobacteriota; class Halobacteria; order Halobacteriales; family Haloarculaceae; genus Haloarcula; species Haloarcula rara. The sequence continues at coordinate 819,482 of NZ_CP119785.1, read as the reverse complement.
CTGCCGACCCACTCCAGGAATCCACGCCAGCTCCCGTCACACTCGACGTCGAGCAGCGACTGCGGCAGGCTAAACGGGAAGTCCAGCCCGGCCGTGCGCACGTCGTCGGCCGCGATACGCTCGACCAACCCCGCGTGGGCGCTCTCCCGGTCGCGGCCCCACTTCTCGGTCGCCCGATAGCAGTCCTCGATGCGTAGTCCGACTTCGGTCTGTGTGGCTTCAGTCACCCAGAGCGCGTCCCCCGCCGCGCTCGCCCCACTGAAGTCGACCCCAAGGACGTCACCAGTCATGCTCCGACTGTATACAGCGAGTGTCTTCAGTCTTCTGACAGCCTCCCGGTCGCGAGTCCTGTCGAGCGACGGTCCCGGTCTCGACTGTCGAATGCCGAAAGCGGTTTGTCGCTGACGGACCAACGAAATATCATGCCAGAGACGCTGGAGGTCGTCTGTACCGACGACGACTGCACGCTCGATATGTTCGAGCTCCACTACACCTACGATATGCCCGACGAGACGGGCGTGACGGACTTTACCTGCCCGTACTGCGGGGGCGTGGACTGTCTGGAGGCGGTCGAGTTATGATGGGTATCGGCGAGTCCATCGGCTCGGCCATCTTCGAGAACCTGGGTCGGGCCGCGGGCCGGGTCCAGGAGAACAAACCGCTGCCGTCGGACCTGCTCGAATCCGACGACGCCTACCTCGTCGTCTTCGACGCGCCGGGCGCGACCGCCAGCGACCTACAGGTGCGCTACGTCGACGACCGCGTCGAGGTCCGACTGGACCGGTTCCGGGAGTTCTACGACGACTACGAGATGACCTATCCCGGCCGCGGGCTCGCGCTCGACGGCTCGGTCACGCTGCCCGAGGACGCCGTCGTCGACGCCGGGGCCGCCTCGGCGACGCTGAAAGGCGACGGGACCTTGCACGTCGAGATTCCGAAGGCCGAGGCCCACGAGGCCGACGAACCGGTCGACGAACAGACGGCCCACGAGGCAAGCGATGACGCCGACACCGCCGCCGACGCGGAAACCGACGACGAGTCGACCGAGGAGTAAGGGCCGCTCGGCCGACGCCGTTTTTCACCCAATTCACCACTCGGCCGTCGGATCGCCCAGTGGGTGAAACGTCTCGTCGCCGTCGAAGCGCGTCGGGTCGAACTGCTCGGCAAGCGGTACCTCGATGGTGGGGGTGGTCCCGTGGAGCCGCTCGGCCAGATACTCGCCGATAGCCGGCGCGCGCATCAGCCCGTGGCCCTGCCAGCCGGTCGCCACCCAGTAGTCGTCGGCGACCGGGCCCACCAGCGGGTCGCGGTCCGGCGTCGCCGTACAGCGGCCGGCCCACGACCGGGCCACGGCAGGGTCCAGCGCTGTCGCGACTCGAAACCGCTCGCTTGCCGACCGGACGAACCCGGGATCGGCCGTCGGGTCCCACGCATCGGGGTCGACCGCGTGGGCACCGTCGCCGACGAGGATCCCTCCCTCCCAGGGGCGCCAGTAGAACTCACGGCTGGCGTCGTACAGCGACGGGAGGTCGGCGGCTACCGGTTCGGCGACCAGTACCTGCGCGCGATACGTTTCGAGTGCGAGCGGGATATCTAGGTCAGCCAGGAGTGGTTTCGTCGCCGGGCCGGCGGCCACGACCACGGCGTCGTGTACCGTCTCGCTGCCATCGGGCGTCGCGACGGTCGTCGGGTCGGTCAACGCGGCCGTTGTCTCCGTATGGATGGTCACCCCCGCTGTGCGTGCCCGGTCGGTGAGGTAGTCGACCACGGCGTCCGGGTCCACCGTCCCGGCGTCGTTCGCGACGGCGCAGGCGGTCAGCCCACTCGTCTCGATGGCGGGGTACCGGTCGCCGAGCGCCTCGGGCGTGAGTTCTTCGACGTCGAGGCCGAGCGCCCGCATCTCCGCGACTTGCTCGCGGACCGCCCTCGCGTCCCGCTCGTCGCGAGCGACCCAGACGTAGGGACACGGCGACAGCAGGCCCCACTCGCGGTACCGTTCCAGCGCACGCGTGGCGACGGCGGCGTCGGTCGGGTCGGCAAAGGCGTCATAACAGATACCGGCCGCGCGACCGCTCGCACCGCTGCCGAGGTCGTCGCGTTCGTACAGCGTGACCGCACTGCCCCGTTCGGCAAGGTCCCCGGCGACAGTGAGCCCGACCGCCCCGCCACCGACGATACCCACGTGCATCTATCGGTTCACTTGTGCCACGGTCGGCGTACTCGCCCGCCCCATCACTGCACCTCGTCCCGGACCCGCTCTGGCAGGTCGTCGTCCGGGCCGGCGTATCGGTCCGGCTCCGGGGGCATCTCCCAGTCGGTCGCCAGTTCGAGCAGCTGGACCAGCATCTTCGCCGTCGCCCCCCAGACGGTGTAGCCGTCGACGTAGAAGAAGTGCAGGCGCACCTCGCCGTAGTGGGGGTGGTCGCGGTGTTCGGACTCGTAGTTGCCGAGGTCCGTCAGCGCCGCCACCGACAGCGTCACGACCTCGGCGACCTCGGCGTCGTTTGGCACGTATTCGCGGTCGGGGACACGGCCGACGAAGGGCCGCACCGAGTAGCTGGTTATCGTGCGGATGTCGTCGAGCCGGCCGACGACGTGGACCGCCGCCGGGGCCAGTCCGATCTCTTCGTTCGCTTCCCGAAGCGCCGTCGCCAGTAGGTCGTCGTCCTCGGGTTCGCGGCCGCCGCCCGGGAACGCCATCTGGCCGGGATGGTCGCTCAGGTGGTCGGCCCGCTTGGTAAAGAGAATCGACTCGCCGTCCTCGCGGGTGACGACCGGGACGACGATGGCCGCCTCGCGCTCCTCACCCGTGACCGTCACGGGGTCGTGGGCACCCACCCGGTCGAAGTCCATAGCGGTACGGACGGGGCCGACGCTCTTAATTCGGTTGGGTGGCCTCATCGAGGAGCTCACGAGCCGACGCCAGTTCCACCGGCCCCCACGCCTCGAGGTCGTAGCTCACGTCAAGCAGCGCCTGGATTCGCTCGCCGTCGCCGGCCCGGACCGCTTCGGCGGCGTCCTCGCGGAACCGCTGTTCGGCCGCCGCGGCCACCGTCTCCGTCGACGGGTCGCGGTCGGGCACGTCGAGGATGTGGGGCAGGTCTGGAGTCCCATCGACGATTTCGGGGAACGCCGCCGGGCCCACGACGACGATGGAGGCGTCGGCCTCGGTGTCGTGGTCGGGCTCAGCGGTTTCACCGCTTCGCTTCGAGGCCCGTTGGGCCTCGCTATCGACCGCGACCAGGTGGTACGTCGAGAGCGCGTCGTCGATGGCCGCCTCGAAGGCATCACTGTCGACGTCCTCGCCCCGCTTGAACGCCAGCTCCCCGCAGGCCTGGACGAGCTCCTCGCGCGTCACCGGCCCCACGACGTCCACGACCCCGGCGAGTTCGTCCGGTGTCAGCTCCATATCCCAAGGCGTGTGGCCAATGGCTTCAGCGTTTCCGAGTACCTTTTTCCGCCTCGGGTGCGCTCGCTTCGCTCGCCCACCGCTCGGCGCAAAAATCTACGCTAAAGAAGCCGGACGCTCGGTCGTGGTTCGAGAGAGCTTCGCTCTCTCGTCATCTGCTCACGGGCCGGAGGCCCGTTCGCAGGTTCGTGGGACTCTGCGAGTCCCACGCTCATCACGAAAGGCGCTGCGCGCCTTTCGAACGACTTCGCTCCTTCGCGTCCGGTGAACCGCCTCGCTCCCTACGGTCGCTCGGCGGATACTCACTGCAACGGGCGTATCATGGCAGCTCTCATGGTCTTATTTCCTACCAGCCGAGCGTGAACTGTTCACTCGATACGACTGCGTCCCAAACACGGAACACACTGTCATATTGCTATAATTTCTGACGTCCGTGCTGAATACAGGACGCATATCGGTCACTGGCTGAAACCAACAGAATCCGTGAGTACTCCTGTGTCAGCTACGAATTAGCGCCGATCGATATTCCACTACGAGGAACTATAGTAGCCATTGAAAGTCAATGCACACCCAACCGCACGACAGCAGTGCGGTCGGTGTGTAAATCGTTTCAATTGTTACTATAGACGTGATTGAGTAGCCCAATTAAGACAGTACTTCTAGCACATAAAATTAATATAATATCCGACTGTCCTCCTCATACTATGGTTGTTTTTGCAAGTAACGTGTGGCTGTTAGCGGGTGCCGGATGACAGACGACAAAATCGACAGACGGCAGCTCATACAGCGGGCAGTCACGTTGGGGGTGACAGTGGCCATTGCCGGATGTAGTCAGGACATATACAGTCAGTTGGACGATGAGGAAGCGAATTCGGACGAAGAGACGGAGGCAAACAGTGACTCCAATTCCGGGGAGCTGACCAGTTCGTCCGGCGGACCGATTTCCGTCGGCGAGACCGTTCAGGGGACACTCGCGGACGATGCGCCCGGTGACCCACATCAGGACACACCCGCAGTACCGTACACACTCGAAGTCGAAGAGCGACAGCGTGTCCAGATTAGCCACCGGGCAGACGGGTACGACACGGGTCTCGTCCTCGGCGATGGAAACGGGACCGTCCTACAGCGAAACGGTGGTAGCTCGTCGTTGAGTGAGGACGAACCGCCTGGTGACGGCAGTATGTTGCTGCCGCTCCTGTCGCCGGACGAAACGTACACCGTCTGGGCCGGGGCCGACGGATTCCTCGACACCGGGTTCGAGTTCACGCTCTCGGTTGCCGGCCCGTCGGCGCTGACTGCCGACGCGCAACCGGTCACTCTCGGCGACACTGTGACGACCGACGGTGACGCGGCCGTCCCGGACCCGAACCACCCATCTCAGCTTTCCTACTCGTTGAAAGTTCCACTACGGGTAGAGCTGACCGAACAGAAACGCGTCGGCATCGACGCTCATTGGCCAGTTGTCACGGACGACCGTATCGTCCCCGTCACGGCAGCGGAGGGAAAACCGTCCGGTCCGCATCGAATTTCGGTGGACGGCCGAAATATTGTCCAGAACTCCCGCGTCGCGACCAGCAGGCCGGACGAAGGGGTGGTTCAGTTCACCGGTGAGTACGGGGAGATGACGCTCTCACCGGGGACCTATATGATATGGACTGAGGTTGGTGACACGGTTACTGTCAGGGAGCCCATTCCGGTTGCAGAGCGGGTCGAAGACGCAGCGAGTATCTCCCCTGGAGACACTCTCACTGGTGAGCTTGAGACGGAGGCGCCGCGAGACCCCGTAAATCATAGCTACGCAGAACCGTACACGGTCGATGGGAGTGCGGGGCAGATTCTCTATGCGGAGTTGGACAACACCGAGTTCATCGATCCGTGGTTGCTGCTGACGGATATGGACGGCACTGCGATCACCAGCGACGGGAGCCGAATGTCGGCACAGTTGCCCGAAGACGGGACGTACGTCATCTGGGTTCGCTCGAAAATCAGACACGAGAGGGCCGGGTCGCTGGCTGGCGCGTTCGACCTCACTCTCCTCGAAGGCACGATTCCCGACGAAGCGCGGACCATCTCCGCCGGAGAGAGTGTGACGGCCGAAATCACGGACGATTCGCCGCGGGACCCGGTACAGAACGACCTCGCCATCCCGTTCCTGGTCGAAGGTGACGGAGCGGGTACTGCGGTAGCCCGACAGGACTCCGACGAGTTCGAGCCGCGACTGACTGTGACGGATGCGGTCGGCCAGGAATGGGACTTGCCGCCAGGCCTGCGCAAGGACGGCGCTGGTGTCGCCAACGTGCCATACGGGCCACAGAGGTTCTTCATCGTCTGGGCTGGCTCCGCGACAGGAATTGAGACTGGCAGTTTCACCCTCTCTGTGGAACAACCGGAGCAGTGAAAATACAGAACAATTCATCTGAAGTAGTGTAACGCCGGACTCCTCCTGTAGCCGATATCGGGCTGACTCCCCCACGTCGTCGGGATGGTCGTTGTCTATCTTGATTCACCCCGAGCAACGAGCCGAACACGGACCGTCGGGACACACCCGGCGTTGGGCGGATACTACAAAGGCGCTTCCGGAACGCCGCGGCCTTTTTAAGCCCGGCTGTCACACTGAGGCACATGGACTCGGTCAGAAAGGCCCTCCGGAGCGGGGACGTCGAGAAGGACAGCTACGGACGGCTCTCGTGTAGCGCCTGCGAGGAGGAGCTGGCGACGGACAACGACCCCGACGAAATCGGGAAACAGCGGGTCTGTCCGGAGTGTGGACGCACCTGGACGGAGCTGAGCTAGCGCTCGAAGACGGCGTCGAACGCGTCGGCGCCGAGCGGTTCGTACCGACCCGCATCGACGTTCTCTCTGGCGTGCTCGACCGACCCGGTCCCGACCAGCGAACAGGTCACACCGGGCGCGCTGCGGGCGAAGTTGATGGCCCGCTGGGCGCGGCTCTCCCCGGCTAGCTTCGCTTCCACGCTGTCAGGCATCTCCGTCGCCAGACGACCCTGCATGATGGAGGCGCTCGTGAACACGTCCAGGCCGGCCTCGTGGGCGAACCACAGCGCCGACTGGGGCCCGTCGGGCCCCTCGTGGGCCGCGACGGTGAATGCGTCGGCCATGTACACGTTGAACGGCAGCTGAATCGCCCGGAAATGCGTCGCGGTGTTGCCCGCCGACTTCGCCGCGGCGCGGGCCCGCTCGACCACCTCGGGCAAAGAGAGGTACTTCTCGTGGTCGGCCGGCACGCGGAACGCGTCCCACGTCGCCACGCCGTAGTGTCTGATGTCACCGTCGTCGGCGCGTTCTTCCAGCCGTTCGAACGTGGCTTCGAGCTGGTCGTAGACCGCTCCCCGACTGTTCTCGGCGAGCTGTGTCTCCGGGTTGTGGACGTAATACAGGTCGATACTGTCGAGGTCGAGGTTGGCAAGCGAGCGGTCGAGCTGGTCGTCGATGAAGGCGGGCGCGATGCAGTGGTGCCCGCCCACGAGGTCCTCGCGGTCGACCAGCCCGGTGCCGACGTACTCGCGCTGGACGAACGCACCCGGGTCCGCTGGCCGCTCGCCGTCGAAGGGGACGAAGCCGCCTTTCGTCGCGACCACGGCCGCGCTCCGGTCGATATCGGCGTCGGAAAGCGCCCGTCCGACCACCCGCTCGGAGCGCTGGTGACGGTAGTTGATGGCCGTATCGACGACGTTGACCCCCGACGATAGCATCGTCCGGATGGCCTGGTAATACTCGTCGTCGCGCTCGTCGGTCGGGTCACCCAGATACGTCCCGACGCCGATGCTGGAGGCGACGCCGTCGCCGAAGCGCCGGAAGAAGGTGCGTGCGAAGTCGTCGTTGGCGTCCCGGTACGCCCACGTCCCCTCACGTGTTGCCATACCCGAGATTGCGGTCGTACGGGTAAAAGGGGCGAGGTCTGCTAAGTACTGATGTTTTTTTTTTATCAGCAATCCGCCTCTAACAGCCAGAAAGCCCCCGACCGCTCGACGTCGTCGGCGCGGAGCGCCGACTTCTCGAGGGACCGCTGGTCCCTCGCTGGCTGCGACTCGCTTCGCGCGCTCACTCTGTTCGCGTGCTTACTTCGTCTCGCTCGTCGAGCGGTCGGCCCCTTTCAGTCCCGCCCGTAGCCGGTTGATCAAACAAGGCTGGGTGGGACTGAAAGGGGCGGCTGGCTGAACGACGGCGGACGACGTAAGCACCGAAGCCGACCACCGGGAGGCAAGGCGCGCAGCGAGTCCCCCGAGTTCAGCCAGTCGGGGCTTTCTGGCTGTTCACGATTTCTGGAACACACCTAGGTTCTGCTAGCGGTCGCCGGCCATGGCGTCGAACAGCCGCTCCTGGAGTTCCTCACGTGTGACGCCCTCGCTGGGGCCGAGTCCGTCGAGATAGTCGACGGATATCTTCCCGCCGCCCATACGGGCGTGGCCGCCGCCCTCGGCCATCGGGATGTCGTCGACGACGGCCTCGATGGCGCGGCCGATGTGGACCCGGTCGTCCCGGGAGCGGCCGGCGATGCGGATAGTCCCCTCCTTCTCGCCGATGACGACGACGGCCGAGACGCCCTCCAGGGTCTCCAGTTCGTCGGCGGCCTGCGGGATAGCGTCCGTGTTCGACACCTCGCCGACGTCGCTGAAGCCGTAGGGGGCCCTCACCTCGCGCTCGCTGATGGCCCGCGATTTCACGTCCAGGACTTCGGCGTCGACCTGCGGGTTGGCGATGCGGTTCAACAGGTCGGTGTCGACGCCCTGGTAGAGGTACGCCGCCGCGGCGAAGTCGGCCGACGAGCAGCCGTTCGTCAGCGACCGCGTGTCCGACTGGATGCCGTAGATGAGCCCCGTCGCGACGTGGCTGGGCATCGCGTCCCCGGGGACGTCGGCCGTGTCGACGCCGCCGTCGGTCAGTGCGATGTCGACCTCGAAAAAGTCCCACTCCAGGTCCTCGAAGTACTCGGCGAAGATGGTCGCACACGCGCCCATATCGGTTCGCACGTCGGTGAAATCGGAGCCGGTGCCGCCGCCGGGGTGGTGGTCGATAACGGCTATAGGTTCTACCTTCTCGGCGCCGGCGAAGCCGCGGGGCTCGTTGTGGTCGACGAGCACGACTGCCTCCGTTTCGATTTCGCCGACCGACTCGAGGCGGTCGAAATCAAGGTCCAGCACTGTCTCGAACGCCCTGTTTTCCGGCCGACGGATCTCGCCGGAGTAACACAGATTCGTGTCGGTCCCCGCAGCGGTCGCGAGCTGGTCGACGGCCAGGGCCGACGACATCGCGTCCGGGTCGGGGTTGGGATGCATCAGCACCGTCACGGCGTCGTAGTCCGCGAGCAGCGACTGGAGCTGGGTGACCGGCGACCGCGTCAGATACCGATAGAGCGCGAAGCCGCCGCCGAACAGCACGATCAGGCCGACGACGATACCGGCCACCAGCACTGGATTCTCGCTTGCGTAGCCCGGGGCCCCCTCGGCCAGGCTAACGAGGTCCCCCTGGGCCAGCATATTCATATTCCGTATCTGCTTCGGGAAACAATAAGAAGGTTCCCCCGCTCACCCCACGTAGGATTCGACCGCCGCCCGGTACCCCTCCCGGAACGTCGGGTAGGCAAAGTCATAGCCCAGATTTCGAAGCCTGTCGTTCGAACAGCGCTTGCTCGTCTGGATGCGTCGCTTGGCCGTCTCGGAGAGATCTGGGTCGGACAGACGCTCCTCGGTCGTCTGTTTCGGCGGGAAGGCGACACCGCAGGCCTCTGCCAGCCAGTCCGCAAAGCCCCACTTCTCGACCGGCTCGTCGTCCACCACGAGGACGGCCTCGTCGCGATGGTCTTCTTCCAGCAGGAAGCGGACGGCGCCAGCCGCGTCGTCCCGGTGGACCATGTTCAGATAGCCAGCCGTCACCGGTCCCTCCAGATACCGCTCCAGTCGGTAGCGCTCCGGTCCGTACAGGCCGGCATAACGGGCGACGGTGCCGTGACCGCCGTACTCGACCGGTCGCTCGCGAGCGACCCGCTCGGCCTCCGCCAGCACTTCTGTCTTCTCGGTCTGGGGGTCCAGTGGCGTCGCCTCGTCGACCCACGCGCCGTCGTGGTCGCCGTAGACGCCGGTACTGGAGGTGTAAACCAGCCGCTCGGGTGCGTCGGCACGCGTCCAGAAGTGGTCGATAGCAGTTCCCAGCCCCTCAACGTACACCTCGCGGGCGACGTCGGCCCCCCGACCGCCCGAACTCGCCGCGAAGACGACCCAGTCGGCGTCGGGCACCGCCGACAGCGACTCGTCGTCGGTCACGTCCGCCTGAACCGCCTCGAACCCGGCGTCCTCGATAGCCTCGAGACCGCGCTCGGAGCGGCGCACACCGACGACGTCGTGGTCGCCGGCGAGCTGCCGACCCAGCTCCACCCCGACGTAGCCACAGCCCAGGATGGCGACCCGGCTCATGGTTTCCGGCTCTCGATGTAGCTGTGCAAGAGCGCGTACTCCCCGAGTGTCATCGGGTAGCGACCCTCTATCTTCTGCTGTATCTCCTTGGGTTCGAGCTGACTGTCGATGCCGGAGGCCAGCGCCTCGACGTCCATCACGGCCGTCGTCATCCCCATCAGGAGGATGTCCTGGGCCTCGGCCTGCAGGGTGTCGGCGTCGGGCCGGTCGGGCTCGGTCGCGAGGACGGCCATCGCGTCGGACAGCGAGAGCTGTGCGACCTCGTCATCTGCAACCGCCGCTACTGTCTCGCGCTCGATGCCCGCCGACTCGACGACCGCGTCGGCGCCGGCAGCGTCGACCGTCTCGGCGAGCACCGACCCGTAGGCCGACAGCAGCGCCTCGGGCGAGTGCTCGCCGGCATCCGGAAATTCCCCTCTGAGCATGGCCGTGGCTACGGGGCGGGGGTGTAATAGGAATTGGCTTCGCCGCTGATACTATCGGTATCGAAAGGCGCTGGTGGCCCGCATTCGAGCGGTCCGGGCCAATCCCGAGGGGCGCTATCCCGGCTCGGGCCACCCAGATGACGTCTCCACGGCGTTGCCGTCCTTGTCGCCGACCCCGCGTGGCTTCGGCGGCACCGCGACGACGACACCGGTGTCGGCGCGAAAGGAGATGCGCGTATTGTGCCCCAGCTGCTCACTGCTGCCGTCACCGTCGACGTCGAGGTGGACCGCTCGGTCCTCGCGGACGTATCGCACCGTCGCGCCGGGCGTCCCGGGCGGGCCGTGGTCGGCCGTCACGCTGAAGCGAGCGTACGTTCCCTCGACTGTCACCCACCAGATGTTCACCGTCAGATACCACGGGAGGTACGGCGGCGCGAGTGGCAAGCCGGCGGGCAACACCTGCGCTCCCAGCTTCTTTTTCGCGACCCGTTCGACCTCCTCTCGGGTGCGGTTCGCGAGTACGCTCTGGGCCCGGCTTCGCGCCCGGTCGCGGACGATGTTGGCGGTTCGGTTCACCACCCCCTTCTGCGGTCGCGCCCTGGCGGTCGACAGCGCCGTCGTCGTCGTCCGCAGGAGTCTGAGCCGGAGCCAATCCCGTTTCAGCGAGGAGAGTCCCCGACGGCTGCCGGCGACTTCGGCGACACGGGTGGCCGCGGACTCGTTTGCCAGCGCCAGCCCGCGCGCCGCCGTCGTCTCCCACCGACCCATCGCGTCCTCGACGATACGCTCGCTTTCGCGCCGGTCGGCGTCTGTCGCAGTCTGTACCCGTTCGACGAGCGCGGCGACGACGGCGTCGTTGGCCCGGGCGACCTCGGTCCGGAGTAGCTGTCGCTGCTCGCGGACGGTCGCGTTCGAACTGGCCTCGGTGTCATCGGCGGCCGCCAGCGTCTTCGCCGCCGTCGCGAGGCCGACCCGGTTTCGGCTTCCGGTGCCGGCCTCTAGCACTTCGGTCGCGGCGTTACCGTAGGGAATAGAGAACACGTTGACGTTCCGGGCGACGAGCGGGTTTTCGGTACCGTTTACGGCCGGAACCCGCGACTCGCTCACCGACGCCAGCGTCAGGTACTGCGGCTGGGCTTCGACCTGCGTCCGGACCGGCCCTGCCGGACCGGTCGGCGTCGGTCGCGTCCGCGGCACGCGCGTCTCACGGGCGGTCAGGGCCCGTCTGAGTTCGGTCATCGACCCGCCCGGAACCGCCTCAAGCTGGTCGGTGATGTCGGATTCGACCTCGGAGTGGTTCCCCGCATCCCCGCTCAGCCGCTGCTCGACGGCGTCGAGGAACGCGACCCGGGCCGCGACACGGGCCCGCTGGGCGGCACTGTCGTAGGTGTCCGGCGCGTCGATCAGCTGTGCCCGTCGCTGCTGTAGCTTTCGCTGGAGCCGCTGGGCCGGGTTCGTCTGGAAGGAACCAACTGTACCCCGGTCGGTTGTCACAGTGATATCACGCACGCGCTCGCGAAGCCCGCGCAGGTCCCGGGCTATATAGGTGTGTATCGAGTCCGGTCGTTCCCCGGTTATACGCACCGTCTTCTGGTCGAACTCCGCCAGCGCGACGTCCTTCGCGGTGCGCTTTCGGTTCCGGTTCAGTAGCTCGTCTTCGGCCATGTGTTCCACGTCGGCGAGATTCTCGCCCCCGAGCGGACTCCCACCCGCGTCGTGGGCCGTCTCGATGCCACGGACCGGCGCGAGGGAGTCGTTCCGATGTGTGCCGACGAGGGCGAGACTCACGCGGACTCGCTCGGTGCGTTCGTTTCTGGTTACCTTGTTGCTGTTTCCCTTTACCCACGTTACCTTGCGCGTGTGCGTGACATCGATGGTCCGTCCCCATCGGTCGAACGCGTGCCAGCCGTCCGGGATGTCGATCTCGCTCTTGCCCGTTCCGACAACGGTCGCAGTCGATGAGGTGGTATCTCTGGCGACGGTCCAGTTGGGTCCCGGCGACTCGGGCCGGTCGGGCCGGCCGCCCCAGCGGTGCTCACGCTCGGTTACGACCGTCGCCTCAACGGTGTAGGCGTCCCTGGCGGTTGCGTTGAGCGCGTCCGGGAGCCCGATCTCCCGGTAGGCGGCGTCGGCGGTCCCGTTGACGCCGAGACGGAGTGGGTCGTCGGGCCCCGTGGCGGCCCCGCCACCGGTGGTGATGTTCTGGCTTGCCGGCCGGTAGCTGGTCTGGCTGTGGATGTCCTTAGCGAGCTGGCTGTTGGAGCCGGCGACGATATCGGTGATGCCGACGGCGGCCGTCGCCTCTTTCAGCGCCTGTCGCCCCTCGGGGTCACTCCGGCCGAACACCGACCGCTGCACGCCGAGCAGGGCGCCGTTGGTCGCCAGGCTCACGTGTCTGTTCGCGATGACGTTCTCGATCGGCGCGCCGCCGAACTGCGCGTACCCACGCGCCCACGCGATGGGATACAGTCGGGCGGTCATGCGCTGGCTCAGCCCCGGTTTCGTCAGTCCGTTCGTCACTCTGGTCTCGTAGGTGTCGACCTGGTCGTGGGCGTGTAACACTGGCGTCGGGACGACGACGGTCCGGTCGACGGTCCGCCGGGTGAGGACCTCGCCGTCACGCCGGGCGGTCAGCGTGACGTTCTCGACGGTGGCCCGGACGGCGGTGTCGTTCTCGCCGGCGCGCTCGACGTGTACGCGCTCGATAGCCCGTTCGTACTCGCCCGTCGAATCCACCGCTGGCAGCGATGCCGTCGCCGTCACCCCGTCACTGCGCGCCGAGAGCCGTTCCAGGTTCGCACGCACCTGCAGATACACCCGCAACCGAAGGCTGTCGCGGAACGGGTGGTCGTCGCTCAGTGCCCGGCCGACGGGTGTCTCGGCCGGTTCGACGACCGGGGAGGCGGCGGCCCGATGACTGGCCGTTGCGACGCCGTCGCGGACGGCGGTCGCGCTGGCAGCGCTCACCTGGGACAGCGAGCGCTCGACTGCGGTCTCCTCGGGGGCCGGCTCGGTCGACAGCGTCGGCGCGAGCGCGAGACTGGCCACCACCAGGACGATACCGACCACGGCGAAGGGCACGCGGCCCCGCCGGTCCGACGCGAGCGAGACGCCCCGGCTCATGGCTCCCACGTCCTGACCGTGATACTGACGTTGCCAGTTCGGACGGCGTCTGCGGCGGCCTCGGGAGAGTCAAAGCGGCGCTGCATATCACTCGCGAACCGCTCCGTCAGTGCCCCCGTCAGGTCCTCGTTCAGCTCACCCGCCGACGTGGATTCGACCGAGAGCTCGCCGGCGCGGGTGAGCGCCCCCATCCGGCGGTAGCGACGAGTCATCAGTCGACCGTCGGGGTAGTCGCCGTCGAGGGCAAGCTGGGCCCGCTGTGGCGGGAACAGTCCATCGACGACGGCGCCGGCCACCACCGCCCCCACGCCCCGGTACCCAGAGGTCCTCGCGACTCGCTGGAGCGTACCGTTCCTGACCGGCGCCGGACTCGGGACGGTCGTCGTCGCCGCGTCTACGTCTGCCGAGGGCGGCGGGCGCTCGCCCACGCGCATGGTGGCTTCGAGCGGCGCGCCGCGATACGGTTCCCAGTGGGCCCGCACGGCGGTCCGGCGGCCCCGTTCGTGGAGGCGGTTCCGTGTCGTCGTCGCCACGTGCCGCTCGAATCCGGTCCCGGCCCGCGAGAGCCGGTGGCCCTCGAAGCTGACGCGACTCATCGTCGCCTCGGCCAGCAGCTCCGCGAGCGTGCCGTGGGCTGTCCGCTGGCGGGCCGCAGTCGCGTTCGTCGTCCAGGGCGGTGGGTCGCCCGGCACGGCCAGCGCGTACTCGACACTGGCCGTGCTCGTCGTGAGCAGCTCCGTCCGCTCGGCGGCCGGGTTCTCGGTCGTCGTCGGCTCGACCGCGGCACCGTTGACCACGACTGCGACGGCGGCGCCGACGAGCAGGAGAAACGCGGTCACGTCGACCACGGTGCTGGTCGCGCGGCTCATCGCCAGACAGCCACCCTGAGTCGGCCCCGACGGACCGTCGCCGGACCGAGCGCGACGCTGACGGTCCGGTTGTCGGTGTCGGCCGTCGCCGGCGGTGTCGGCCCGGCGGACCACTGTCGCTCGGCTCGCAGTGTGACGTTGCCCTCGTAGCCCGACGGCACGGCTGCCAGCGCGTCCGGCACCCGTTCCGGGTCGACGACACCGCCGGAGGTCACCCGCCGTTCGACGGCGTCGGCGGTGGGGCCTGCCACGTCCCGGTCGCCACCGACCCCGGCGAGTGTCTCGTCGAGGGTGCCGGCGTACAGCGCGAGCCCGGCGGTGACGGCGAAGACGGCGACGAGCGCCGCCAGCGGCTCGGTGGCCGCCCTAGCCGACGAGCGTGACATCGACCCCTCCCCAGGCGACGTGTCTGGCCGTGAGACGGTCCGGTGCCGCTCGCCACCGTTCCCGGTCGGTCTGTGCCCGTTCCGTTGCCTGCCTGAACGCGTCGGGCGAGCCGAACACGCTCGAGGGCCGTTTACCCTCGAGGACAGCGGTGAGACTGGGGTTTACGGCCGGAATGACCTGGTGTAACAGCGTCTCGTGAACGGTACCACCGGCAGAGCGAAGGCCGAGCTGGCGGCCCGAAAGCGACCACTCGGTCGCGTGCAGTTCGCGGGTGGCGACCGACCCCGGTGGACCCGTTGCCACCTCGTCTATCGTCGTCGCCGCGGCGGCGCCGTCCGGTGGTGCCGACGTGGGCAGCTGCGTGACGACGCCGAGGACGGCGACGCTCACCGCCCCGACGGCCACCCAGACGGACACCGTGTCGACGTTGGTGTCGAACATGGGCCGGGCTGGTCCCGGCTTCGGATATAAACGCTCACACGACGGCTCCCGTCGCCACCACGGCCACGCAGTACACCGCCGTCGCGGAACAGAGCGCTATCCCGACTCGATAGCCCACCAGTGGCCGGTCGAGCCCGCGGTGCAGGCCGGTCGAGAGCGCCGTCAGTACGACCGCCAGCACGAGACAGTACCAGCCGATGACCGGGCCGAGCGACGCGGTCGACACCGACTCGATGGGGCCGCTGCCGCCGCTCATCGCGGCCGACATGGCGACGGTCGTCCCGCCGACGAGCGGACTGAAGAACGCGGCGGTGTTCGACAGCGTGCCGGTGACCTGCGAGAGCTGCCGGCGTGTCCCCCGTTCGACCTCGGCCAGTTCCTCCAGGTGGTCGCCCATGGTCGCGATGGTCTCGCCGGCCGGCGGGCCGATATCGGCAGCCGCACCCAGCAGGACAGCGGCACGCCGGAGTCGAGGACTGGGGAGCGTCGACAGCGTGCCGTGCTCGCCACGAAAGGCTGTCTCGATGTCGACGCCGAGAGTGACTTGGCGTTCGACGGTCCGCTCGAGTACGGCCGCGAGCGGCTCCGGCGTGGCGTCGACCGCGGCGTCGAACGCCGACTCGACTGACTCGCCGCGTTCGACGCGGCGCCCGATGGCAGAGAGTGCGGCGGGGAGGCCGTCCTCGACCGCGCCGACGTGGTCCCGCACTTCCTTTACCGGTCGGTAGTAGACGAGCAGTGCCGACCCGGCACCCAGCCCGAGGGCTACAATCGGTGGGGCCCACGCCGGGAGGAAGAGACGCCCGGCGAGCCAGCCGCCGACGGCGGCGGCCGCCCCGGTGCCGAGCGCGTCCAGCGGCCCGGTCGAGACGCCCGGGTGGCTCCGCGGGACCGGCGCCGGCGGGAACGCGACGGGTCGCTGTGCCAGCAGCCACGCGCTTGCGGCGACGAGCGCGCTCGGGAGGACGATGCCGTAGGTCACGACCAGCAGCGGCAGGCCGACGGGCACCCCGGCGGCACCGACGGCGGGCAGCAGTGCGACCAGCGCGAGCGGGAGCAGGACGCCGAAGGCGTACAGCGCTGTCGCCGGCGCCCGAAGGTCGGCGGCGAACGACGCCATCTCGTCGCGGGTCCCGTGGAGGATGCTGCGGCGGGCCGCCTCGAGGAGTTCGGCGCGCTCGTCGGCCGTCACCCCTGCCGCCCGCTCGATACGGGTAATCGCAATCTCGAGCGCCGGGAACTCGTCGGCCCACCCGCGGCCGAACGCGTCCAGTCCGCTCCGGGGTCCGAGCCGCTCGCCGCCGATAGGTGTCGAGACTCTCCGCCAGGAGCCCGTCGCCGGCGCTGGCGGCGAAGACCGCCGCCCGTTCGGCGCTGGGCCACAGCGTCATTCCCAGCACGAGTGTCGCTACGAGCGACGGGGCAGCACCCAGCGCACGGATGCGCCGGGCCTGTGCCGCCAGGCCGACACCGTAGCGACCGCCGAGTGCGACCCCGACGGCGGCGACCGCGCTCCCGGCCCCGACGGCAACTGCGACGGGTCCGGAGCCGACCGCGAGGGCGGCGACACCGACCAGCCAGACGCCGACGGCCAGCGCGTAGCTCCCCGCGAGCAGCGTCTCGGGCGGCGTCGACAGGCCAAGCAACCGACAGGCCCGCCCGTACCCCTCTGGCACGGTGACCAGCCGCCCGAGTAGTTCGGCCGCACCGTCGTCCGCTGTCTCTGTCGCTGGCTCGCTCATCGTTCGGGTTCGGCGCTCCCTGCCGCCAGGTCCGGCGGGGCGAGTGCCGCCGTGCGGTCACGGATAGTCTCGCGGACGCTGGCGTAGGACTCCCCGGCGTGGGACAGCGACTCGACCAGGTGACTGGCGCCCCGGTCGATGCGACCGGTCGCCGTCGCCGTGGGGCCCTCACGCAGGAACAGCGATTCGAAGGCGACGCCGTCCTCGTGCCCGCGGACCTCCTCGACCGCCGCGATACCGCGCCCGCCGTCGGCGGTCGGCGGGTCGAGGGTCACGACGAGGTCAGTCGCGGCGAAGGCGCTCTCGGGCACGCCGAGGTCCGAGACGAGTCGCTCTCGCACACTGTCGCCGCCGGTGCCGTGGATGGTCCCAAGCACCGCGCTGTCGCCGCCGCCGACGCGCATCGCTTCGTAGAGGACGCCGGCCTCTTCGCCCCGGACTTCGCCGACAACGAGGGCGCCGTCGCCGAGCCGCAGCGCGGTCCGGAGCGCGGCAGTCGCGTCCACCGACGGGCCGTCACCGCGTTCGGTTCGCAGCGGCTGAACGTCCCGGCCGGCCGCCTGCAGCGCCGAGACGGGGAGTTCCGGGGTGTCCTCGATGACGACCGTGCGGACGGTCCGTGGCAGCTCCCACAGTAGCGCCCCAAGCGTCGTCGTCTTCCCGGCCCCGCGCGGTCCGGCGACGAGACACGCCGCGCCGCGTTCGACGGCGACCGAGAGGAGGCCGGCCACCCGCGGCGGAACGCTGCCGTTCTCGACGAGGTCGGTGAGCCGAAAGGACTCCTCGTCGTGGCCCCGGAAGGCGAAGCCGACGCCGTCGCTGACCGGCTCGGTGACGCCGGCCACCCGGACCCGCCGGTCGGCGACGGTCGTCGTCGCGTCGAGCGTCGGGCTGGCCCGGGAGAACGCCCGGCCGCTCGTTCGGCGGAAGGTGGAGGCGAGCGTCCGGACGCCCCGCTCCGTCAGCCGGATGTTGGTCCGGTAGGTCTCGCCGTCGACGCGTACCCGCAGTCGGGTCTCAGCGACGGGGGCCGTCGCGAACACGTCCGAGACACGCGGGTCGGCGAAGACGTCCTCGAGGATGCCGAGCCCCTCGGTGTGTTTTCGGAGGACGCTCGCCAGCCGGGTCGCCGTCCCGCCGTCGTCGACGACTCGCTCGGCGGCGTCCTCGGGGGCGACCGGCTCGTCGGTCGCCGTCGCCAGCCGGTCGACGGCCTCGGCCAGTGCCGCCGTCGTCGCCGCGTCGAACTCGTGTTCCCGCGGGCGGACGTGGTAGCTGTCCAGTTCCCCAGACGGCGTCTCGTACCGGCGGACGGTCGCCCCGGTCTCGACGGTTCGGCGGTCCCTGAGTTCCGCCGAGGCGGGGGACTGGCGGCGATGCGAGCGTCGCTGACCGCTGGGCCGACGTACGGGTCAAGCGCGCGCTCGGGCGAGACTCCTCGGCGGCGACTGCCAACCCGGTCTCGGCCGCCAGGTCGGCAATGTGGCCCGCCCGGCCGGTCGCTTCTGTCGCGGCGGCAAGCGGGTCCCGCCGAGCGCGCTCGGCCAGCCGCTCGTCCGTGGCCGCCACCCGCGTCGCGAACCGCCCGGCCGCAACCAGCAGCGCCGCGTCGGCGTCGAGATATGCTCGTTCGAGCCCCTCGCTCGTGGTGACGACGCTATCGACGTCACCGTGGCCCAGCGCCGCAACGACGGTCGCCCGGCAGTCCGGGGACTCACTCAGTCGCCCGTCGCCGGGACAGTCCGCGGCGTCGACGGTCAGCGTCGCTCGCTCGCGCTCGGTCCTACAGCGACAGTCGGGCTCGGGCTCGTCGTCGGTGAACCACTCACGCATCGGGCTCACCTCCCAGCCGTTTCACCGTCAGGACGGGCTTCCCGGCCCGGGCCCGCAGTTCGAAGACGAGCCGGTGGGTCCCCGGCTCGCGGAGAGTCACCGGTCCGCCGCCAGCGCCGCGGACGGGGGTGCCGGCGAGGCGCGTCCGACTCGTCGCGCTGTCACCGACCTGCCACGAGGCCACGGCGACCCCCTCGCGGCTGGCAAAGCGGAGGCGGGTGACGGCCGCGCTCGTCAGTGACCGGTCGGGTAGCCGGAGTTCGGTGACGTGGCGGGCGCCACGGCCCGCCGTGGGGTCGTCAGTTTCGACCATCGTCTCCAGCTCCTCGCTGAGGCTCCCAAGCTGGCGGTCCATGGTGCTGTCGGCCCTGTTCGCACCGACGTCGGCCATCGCCGGGAGTGTGGGGGAAAGCAGCGCGGCGGTCAGGACCGCTGCCAGGACGACGCGGAGTATCACAGCAGGGACCGTATCTGTTCGAGCACGCCGGGGTCCCGCCCGTCGGCCTCCGACGACTCCGACTCGTCGTTCTCGGCCCGTGCTGACCCGTCGGTGTCGACCCCGGAGCGGCCCTCTGTCCGTCCGCCGACACCCCGCTCTTCGGGGACGCTGTCGAGGGATTTCTCTCGGCGGTCGACCCCCGGTTCGGTAGCCCCAGCGTCGGCCGGTCGGCGCTCCTCGGTGACCGCGTCGAGGCGCCGTTCCAGCCGCTCGGTGGCCGCGAGCGCCGCGTCGGCGCGTCCCTCGACCCGTTCGTTGACCGAGCGGACGTTACCGACGTACCCCCTGAGCGCCTGCGTGGCGGCTTCGAGCTCGTCGGTGCGGTCGTTCAGCTCGGCGACCTCGGCTTCGAGGGTCTCGACCCGTTCGGTCAGCTCCGCGAGGTCGTCGACGGCCGGGAAGCCGTGGTCGCCATCCGTGACTGCCCGTTCGACCGTGTCGACCCGTTCTGCGAGTGTCTCCACGTCGGTCATAGCCGGGCGTGCTCCCGGCACCGTACTTCAACTCTCGGCCGAACGTTCATATGCGATACCGGGACCATCGACCCTGTGACCGAGAGCGAACAGGTGAAGGCGGCGCTGGCAGCGCTCGCGAACGGGGAGGCAGCCAACGGCACGGCGACCGGGGAGCACGGACGGCAGCGACGCGAACAGGGCGGTCCAGAAGACGGCGAGGGGCCGCCGGACGAGCGAACCGGCAGTGGAGTCGCCCCTGAGCAGGGCACGGCGTTCGAATGGGGCAGAGAGGGGCGACTGCGCAGGCGTGTTCGGGTGGAGCCGGCGCGGCGACCGACTACCGGGCGGTCATCGAACGGGCCGTCGACGCGACCGGAGACATCGAGGCGGCCGCCGCGTTCGTCGAGTCGGTCGGCCTCGGCGGGCTGGAGCGGGCGGTCGAGCGGGCCGAATACGAGGTCAGCGGGCTGG
Source organism: Haloarcula rara (assembly GCF_029338235.1). Taxonomy (GTDB): domain Archaea; phylum Halobacteriota; class Halobacteria; order Halobacteriales; family Haloarculaceae; genus Haloarcula; species Haloarcula rara. The sequence goes on along the minus strand of NZ_CP119785.1, from coordinate 799,400 downwards.
CTGCCGACGGTCGCGAGGCGCTCGCGACGTTCGAGCGGTTCCGGGCCGCGGCGGACGAGGCGTGACCCACTACTTTCACCGCGGTGGCGACACGGCTTTAGGAGCGGCTGGCATACGCCCGCACAGATGACACGGGTGATACACACCGGCGATACCCACATCGGGTACCAGCAGTACCACGTGCCCGAGCGCCGGCAGGACTTCCTCGCGGCGTTTCGGGCCGTCGTCCGGGACGCCATCGACGACGACGTGGCCGCGGTGGTCCACGCCGGGGACCTGTTCCACGACCGCCGGCCGACCCTCTCGGACATCATGGGGACACTGGATATTCTCGAAGAGCTCGCCGCGGCCGACATCCCGTTTCTCGCCGTCGTGGGAAATCACGAGGCCAAGCGGGACGCCCAGTGGCTCGACCTCTATGCCTCGCTCGGGCTGGCAACCCGCCTCGGCGACGAACCGACCGTCGTGGGTGAGACGGCTTTCTACGGCCTCGACTTCGTCCCGCGCTCGAAACGCGACGACCTCGACTACGACTTTGCACCCCACGACGCCGACTACGCCGCGCTCGTGACCCACGGTCTGTTCCAGCCCTTCGACTACGGCGACTGGGAGGCGAGCGAGGTACTGAGCGAATCGTCGGTCGACTTCGACGCCCTGCTGCTGGGTGACAACCACAAGCCCGGCAAGCAGGCGGTCGAAGACGCGTGGGTCACCTACTGCGGGTCGACCGAGCGCGCGAGCGCCAGCGAGCGCGAGGACCGCGGCTACAACATCGTCTCCTTCGACGACGACGTACAGATCACCCGGCGCGGCCTCGAGACCCGCGAGTTCGTCTTCGTCGACGTGGAACTCGACGCCGCGGAGGGCCTCGAACGGGTCCGCAGTCAGGTCGGCCAGTACGACCTCACTGACGCCGTCGTCATCGTCAGTATCGACGGCGACGGCGAGCCCATCGCCCCCGCGAGCATCGAGGAGTACGCCCTCGACCACGGGGCGCTCGTCGCCCGCGTCACCGACCACCGGGAACTGACCGCCGACGAGCGCGAGACCAGCGTGAGCTTCGCCGACCCCGACGACGCCGTCGCCGAACGCGTGCGGGAACTCGGGCTGAGCGGGGCCGCCCGCGACATCGACGAGACGGTCCGGGCCTCGAAGGTCGCCGACGCGAACGTCGCCGAGACGGTCGAGGACCGGGTGCGCGAACTGGTCGAAGACGACCCCGACGCGCTGGACGGCGCCGGGTCGCCCGCGGGCGACGGCGACACCGCGACGCCCGACGCCGAGGTCACGGCCGCCAACGCCGAGACTGACGGCGGCGACACAGACGAGGAATCGACCGCTGCTGACCCGGAGACAGATGCAGCCGCCGCCGACCCGGAGACGGATACGGCCGGGGGCAGCGAGGACCAGTCGCTGGAGGAATTCCTGTGAGGTGTCGCTGATGCGGTTCCAGCGAGTCGCGATGGAGTCGTTCAAGTGTTACGACGACGCCGACCTGACCCTCGACCCCGGCGTGACGGTCATCCACGGCCTCAACGGGAGCGGGAAGTCCTCGCTGCTCGAGGCCTGTTTCTTCGCGCTGTACGGCTCGAAGGCCATCGACGAGAACCTAGAAGACGTGGTCACTATCGGCGCCGACGACTGCACGGTCGAACTGTGGTTCACCCACGCGGGCGGGGAGTACCACCTGACCAGACGCGTGCGAAACACCGGCGAGCGCGCGACGACCGCCAAGTGCGTCCTGGAGACGCCAGAGGGCACCTTCGAGGGGGCGCGGGCGGTCCGCCGGCGGGTCACCGAACTGCTGCGGATGGACAGCGAGGCGTTCGTGAACTGCGCCTACGTCCGCCAGGGCGAGGTGAACAAGCTCATCAATGCCTCGGCGGGCGACCGCCAGGATATGCTCGACGACCTCCTGCAGTTAGGAAAGCTAGAGGAGTACCGCGAGCGGGCCAGCGACGCCCGCGTCGGGGTCAAGCGCGTGCGTGACGACAAACGGAGTCGCCTCGACCAGCTGGACGACCAGATAGAGGCGAAAGAGGAGAAAGGGCTCCACGAGCGACTGAACGCCCTGGAGAGCGACCTCTCGGAGACGACCGCCGAAATCGAACGCATCGAAGGCCAGCGCGAGACGGCTGCCGAGACCCTGGAGCAGGCGACTGCGGTCCTCGAAGAGCACGAGGAGCGCCGCGAACAGCTCACCGAGCTGACCGGCGATATCGAGGAGTTAGAGGGCGAGATTACTGAGACAGAACGCGAGCGCGAGGCGCTCACAGAGCGCATCTCGGGGCTGAAGACCGAGCGGACGGAGCTGGAGACGGAACTCGACGAGAAGATTGCGGAGACCGACCTCGCTGAGCCCGACCCGGACCGTGTCGAGGAACGGCTGGACGACCTCGAGGAGCGGTCGGAGGAGCTCCAGTCCCGTATCAAGACCCAGAGCGTCGAGGCCCAGAAACACAGCAGCGAAGCAGAATCGCGCCAGTCGGAGGCGGCGGACCTCGCCTCGCGGGCCGAAGCCAAGCGAGAGGAAGCCGCGGAACTCGAATCGGCGCTCGGAGACGCCCGGGAGACGGTCGCCGAGCGCCGCGAGAAGCTCGACGACATCGATGCTGACATCGAGACCCTCGAAGCGCGCTTTGCGGACAGCGATATCGACCGCGAGGCCGCCGGGGACCACCGTGACTCGGTCGCGACCGACTTAGAGGAAGCCCAAAAGCGGGTGACGGAACTGGCGACGAAAGTCGAGAGCGAACGCGAATCGCTCCGGGAGGCCGAGGCGCTGCTGGAGGAAAGGAAATGTCCCGAGTGCGGCCAGGACGTCGCCGAGTCCCCCCACGTCGAATCTATCGAGGACGACCGCGAACAGGTCGCCGAACTTGAGAGCGACCTGGAGACGGCCCGCGAGCGGGTCGAGACGCTCGAAGACGACCTGGAACGGGCCGAGTCGCTGGCCGAGGCCGCGGACCGGCTCGATTCGCTGGAATCGAACCGGACGAACGTCGTCCAGCTCATCGAGGAGAAGGAATCGGGTCTGGAAGCCGATGAAGAGCGTATCGAGCAGCTACGCGAGTCAGCTGACGAACTCGAGTCCGAGGCCGAGGCGAAGCGCGAGGCCGCCAGTGAGGCCGAGGAACGGGCCGCCGAGGCCCGCTCGGTCATCGGCGAGTGCAACCAGGAGCAACAGACTGTCAAGCAGTCGATTCAGCGACTGGAGCGGGTGACGGAGCTACTCGACTCTATCGACGACCGGGCGACCGACATCGAGCAGTTACGCGAGAAGCGCAGCCAGCAGGCCGAGATGAACGAGCAGCGCCGCGAGCGACTGGCCGAGAAACGCGAGCGCAAGCAGGAACTCGCCGAGAAGGTCGACGAGGACCGTATCGAGGAGGCCAGAAACGAACGAGAGCGCGCCGAAGCGTACATCGAGAAGGCCGACGGGAAACTCGCGGAACTGCGCAAGGAGCGCGACGACCTGCAGACGGCTATCGGCGGCGTGACGAACGAGCTCGAGGAGCTGGAGGAGTTGCGTGACCGCCGCGAGGAACTGGCCGATACCGTCTCGAAACTCGACGCGCTGTACGAGGAGAGCGAACAGCTCCAGGAGATGTACGGCACCCTTCGGGCGGAGCTCCGCCAGCGCAACGTCGAGACGCTCGAACGGATGCTGAACGAGACGTTCTCGCTGGTGTACCAGAACGATTCGTACTCCCATATCGAACTGGACGGCGAGTACCAGCTGACGGTGTACCAGAAGGACGGCGACCCGCTGGAGCCCGAACAGCTCTCGGGCGGCGAACGCGCCCTGTTCAACCTCAGCCTGCGCTGTGCCATCTACCGGCTGCTGGCGGAGGGTATCGAGGGGGCCGCGCCGATGCCGCCGCTCATCCTCGACGAGCCGACGGTGTTCCTGGACTCGGGCCACGTCACCCAGCTGCTCGACCTCGTGGGATACATGCGCGACGAGGTCGGCGTCGCCCAGATTCTGGTCGTCAGCCACGACGAGGAGCTCGTCGGTGCGGCCGACGACCTCGTCCGGGTCGAGAAGTCCGCAACGACGAACCGCTCGCACGTCTCCCGAGTGGAGCGGATCGAGGAGACGGTCGCCGAGCTGGCCGACTAGTCGGTGAGGGAGTCGACGGCCTCGCTGGCCGTCTCGGTGGTGTCGTAGCCCCGCTGGCCGAACACGTCCGCTTCGTCTACAAGCCCCGCGGCGCGAAACTCCCCGAGCAGGCCGTGGAGGTCACTCTCACAGAGGTCGTAGCTATCAAGCAGGTCATGCACCGGGAGCGGCCCCCGACGGTCGAGTTCGACCAGCAGTCCCAGCGCCCGGTCGTCGTGGGCGGCGGTCAGCGCCGTCCGGACGGCCTCGGGGACGGCGCTCGCGGCGGTGGCCAGCGGGGACTCGCCGTCGACAGGCTCGATGGCCTCGTTGGCGACGTGTTTCTCGGTCCCCGTCGCAGGGTCCCGTACCAGGCTTGACTCACTCGACTGCTTCAGAAGGACGTAGTGGGTCCCCGATTCGTCGCGGACGGTGCGCATATCCCGCCGTAGCCGACGGGGCTGGTTAGCCGTTGTGGTCCGTAGGGTCGTCGTCCTCGTCCCCGGGACCCTCGTCGGCCGATTCGTCGCTGTCTCGCTGTTTCACGAACTGCCGGTAGCGGAAGTAGCCGTAGGCGAAGGCGATGGCGCCGGCGAGCGTGACGCGGATGCCCAGGTCGACCCGCCCCTCGAAGTAGTATAGCATCGGGCCGACAGAGAGGGCCAGGAGAGCGATATTGAACACGACGACGAGCTTCCAGAATAGCGCAGTCACCTCGGTGTTAGCGGCGCCCTCGGGTGGGTCCGGCGCCTCCGGGATGTCGGGGCCGAGGCTCGACGGGTCGAACTCCTCGGGTTCGTAGGGGCTCTTCTCACCGAGTGCGCCCTGGCCGTCTTCGTCGGGACCGTCAAGCACACTCGGACAGTCGGCCGGGGTAGATAAAAGGACTTCTCTCAGGCCCGGTCACTGAGTGAAACAGTCGTATCCGTCTGCACCCACGCGAGCGGATTCTGGGCGTCGTAGAACACTGTCCCCTCCTCGGTCTCGTAAGTCTCGGTCGTCTGCACGGCCTCGGGGAGCGCAGGGTCCGACCGGAGCTCGTTCGCCCTATCCGACTCACCGTCGGGAGATGCGCGGTGCGACATGGGGGGTCATCTTTGGGTATGCCACTCTTTAGCATATACTTTGTGCCTGTGACAAAGATGTGCGCTACCGACCGCCGACGTTTTTATGTACCGTCTCGAAGGGCGGACAATGAGTGAGGAGAGTCAAAGCGCCCTCGGGGACTTCGGATCGGACGGGGGCGACGACCGGCCGGCGGCGGAGGCCGCGGCCATCGCGGGCAACGGCGACGGGGACGCGAGCGTCGTCGACATCGACGAGCGCCAGTTTCCCGACGTCGAGGAGACCGTCGAGTTCGTCGTCACGCAGGTCGACTACACCGTCGAGGGCCGGGGCGACGACGAGTTCCCGGTCGTCCACGTCTTCGGCCGAACCGAGGACAACGAGGCGGTCCACGCCCGGGCCTACGAGTTCAAACCGTACTTCTACGCGCCGACCAGCAGCGTCAGCGAGGACCGACTCCGCCAGTACGACGCCATTACCGGATGGGAAGAGACAGACAACGACGGCGAACCCTACGAGTCGATTCGGGGTGAACGCCTGACCAAGATATTCGGCCAGACACCCCGCGACGTGGGCCAGATGCGGGACGACTTCGACCACTACGAGGCGGACATTCTCTTCCCTAACCGGCTGCTCATCGACAAAGACATCACCTCCGGCGTCAGGGTGCCGGCCCGCGAGCTCGACGACGGGAGTTACAAGGTCCACCACGAGGAGCTCGAGCCGGTCGATGCCAGCGCCGAACCGCGGGTCAACACCTTCGACATCGAGGTCGACGACCGCCACGGCTTCCCGGAGGACGGCGAGCAGACTATCGTCTGTCTCACCTCGCACGACTCCTACACCGACGAGTACGTCGTCTGGCTCTACGAGTCACCCGACGGCATCGAAGGCCCGGAGGCGCTGGCCGCCTACGACCCCATTCGCGAGGACGCCGACTTCGAGGCCGACGTCCGCATCTTCGAGGAAGAGACGGCGATGCTCGACGCGTTCATCGAGTATATCGAGGAGACAGACCCCGACGTCCTGACCGGGTGGAACTTCGACGACTTCGACGCGCCGTACCTGCTCGACCGCATCGAGCAACTCCAGAGCTACGACCACGACTACGACCTGAACATCGACCGCTTATCGAGAGTCGACGAGGTGTGGCGCAGCGACTGGCAGGGTCCCGACATCAAAGGCCGGGTCGTCTTCGACCTGCTCTATGCGTACAAGCGCACGCAGTTCACCGAACTGGAGTCCTACCGGCTGGACGCCGTCGGTGAACAGGAACTCGGCGTCGGCAAGGAGCGCTACACCGGCGACATCGGCGACCTCTGGGAGCAAGAGCCCGAGCGGTTGCTGGAGTACAACCTCCGGGACGTGGAGCTGTGTGTCGAACTCGACCGCGAGCAGGACATCATCGACTTCTGGGACGAGGTCCGTACCTTCGTGGGCTGTAAACTGGAGGACGCCACGACGCCGGGCGACGCCGTCGACATGTACGTCCTGCACAAGCTCCACGGTGAGTTCGCACTCCCCTCGAAAGGCCAACAGGAGAGCGAGGACTACGAGGGTGGCGCCGTCTTTGACCCTATCACGGGTGTGCGCGAAAACGTCACCGTGCTCGACCTGAAGAGCCTCTATCCGATGTGCATGGTGACGACCAACGCCTCACCGGAGACGAAGGTCGACCCTGAGGTCTACGACGGCGAGACCTACCGCGCCCCCAACGGGACCCACTTTCGGAAGGAACCGGACGGGGTCATCCGGTCGATGGTCGACGAACTCCTGACAGAACGCGAAGAGAAGAAGGTCCAACGAAACAGCTACGACCCTGGAAATCCGGAGTATGAGCGCTTAGACCGGCAACAGGCCTCTGTCAAGGTGATTATGAATTCGTTATATGGCGTACTTGGGTGGGACCGCTTTCGCCTCTACGACAAGGAGATGGGCGCGGCGGTCACGGCCACCGGTCGAGAGGTCATCGACTACACCGACGAAGTCGTCGAAAACGAGGGCTACAGCGTCGTATACGGTGATACCGACTCCGTCATGCTCCAGCTCGGCGACGTCGGCCCCGACGACCTCGACGGCGAGGCCGAGGTCACCGACGAGATGCGGGAGAAACACCCCGAGATGGACGAGAGCGAACTCGAACTCATCGCGGCGACCATCCAGAAGGGGTTCGAGCTGGAGGACGTCATCAACGCCTCCTACGACGAGTTCGCCAGCGAGCGATTGAACGCTACGGACCACCGCTTCCAGATAGAGTTCGAGAAGCTCTACCGGCGGTTCTTCCAGGCGGGCAAGAAGAAACGGTACGCGGGTCACATCGTCTGGAAGGAGGGCAAACACGTAGACGACATCGACATCACGGGCTTCGAGTACCAGCGCTCGGACATCGCGCCCATCACGAAGCGCGTCCAGAAGGAGGTCATCGACCGCATCGTCCACGGCGAGGACGCCGACAGCATCAAGAGCTATGTCGGCGACGTCATCGAGGACTACCAGGCGGGCAACGTCGACTACGACGACGTCGGCATCCCTGGCGGTATCGGCAAAAAGTTAGACAACTACGACACCGACACCGCACAGGTCCGGGGCGCGAAGTACGCGAACCTCCTGCTTGGCACCAACTTCAAGAGCGGGTCGAAACCCAAGCGGCTCTATCTCGACCGCGTACACGCGGACTTCTGGGACCGGGTCGAGGCGGAGGAGGACCTGGACGCCTCTAGGGACCCGCTGTACGGCGAGTTCCGGCGGGACCCCGACGTCATCTGCTTCGAGTACGCCGACCAGATTCCCGAAGAGTTCGAGGTCGACTGGGACAAGATGCTCGATAAGACACTCAAGGGCCCCATCGCACGGATTCTGGAGGCGCTGGACATCTCCTGGGACGAGGTCAAATCGGGCCAGGAGCAGACCGGACTCGGCAGTTTCATGTAACTGACCGCCCGCCGTCCGGTTTTTCGGCAGAGAAATATTGTTTCCGAATACCGAAATCGAGTTCGCAGCAATGCGAAAGCTTGATGGGGGAAAACAACCTTGTTTCGGTTGACCTAAGACTACCATGGCAGTACTCGAAATCAACAATCTACACGCGGAAGTCGCAGAGGAAGGCGGTGAGACAATCCTTCGCGGTGTCAACCTCGAAGTGGAGTCCGGCGAAATCCACGCCCTGATGGGCCCGAACGGCTCGGGCAAGTCCACGACGGCGAAGGTCATCGCGGGCCACCCGGCCTACGAAGTCACTGACGGCGAGGTCCTCATCCACCTCGAAGACGACGAGTTCGGCGAGGACTTCGAGATTCCGGATGACCTGCGGACCTGGGACCTGCTGGACCTCGAGCCCAACGAGCGCGCCGCCCTTGGCGTGTTCCTCGGGTTCCAGTACCCCGCCGAAATCGAAGGCGTGACCATGGTCAACTTCCTCCGGACGGCGCTCAACGCCAAGCTCGAAGAGCGCGAGGAGCTCTTCGAGGACGAGGACGAGGAGGAAGCCGAAGCGGAGAGCGAGGACACCAAAGAGGACGCCGCCGGCTACGACACCTCCCCGATGGAGGGCCCCGCCGACGAGGGCGAGGTCGGCGTCGCCGAGTTCCAGGAGATCCTCCAGGAGAAGATGGAGCAACTGGACATGGACGAGAAGTTCGCCTCCCGCTATCTCAACGCCGGCTTCTCCGGCGGCGAGAAGAAGCAAAACGAGGTCCTTCAGGCCGCCATTCTCGAGCCCTCCGTCGCCGTGCTCGACGAGATCGACTCCGGGCTGGACATCGACCGCCTGCAGGACGTCTCAGAAGGAATCAACGCCCTGCGCGACGAGCAGGGTGCCGGCATCCTCCAGATCACCCACTACCAGCGCATCCTCGACTACGTCGAACCCGACCACGTTCACGTGATGCTCGACGGCCAGATCGCCCAGAGCGGCGGTCCGGAACTCGCCGAGAAACTCGAGGACGAGGGGTACGACTGGGTCCGCGAGGAAGCCTACGAGGCCGCATAACACCCATACGTACACAACCCTAACCCATACATATCATGAGCTCAGACCAAGACCACCTCAAAGAGACCGACACCGAAGCCCGCTTCGAGTTCAAGAAGGAGGAAAAATCCGCCTTCGAGACCGAGAAGGGCCTCACCGAGGAGACAGTGCGAGTCATCTCGGAAGACAAGGACGAGCCCGAATGGATGCTCGAGCGCCGCCTGCGCGCGCTCAAGCAGTTCCAGGAGATGCCGATGCCGGAGGGATGGCCCGGAGCGCCGGACCTCTCGGAGGTCGACATCGCCGACATCGTCCCCTACATCCGCCCCGACATCGAGACGCGTGGCGGCGCCGAAAACTGGGAAGACCTCCCCGAAGAGATTCAGGACACCTTCGACAAGCTGGGCATCCCGGAAGCCGAAAAGAACGCCCTCTCGGGCGTGGGCGCCCAGTACGAATCGGAGATTGTCTATCAGAACATGCAGGAGCGCTGGGAGGAGAAAGGCGTCATCTTCTGTGACATGGACAAGGCCGTCCAGGAGCACGAAGAACTCGTCAAAGAGCACTTCATGACGAAGTGCGTTCCCCCGAGCGACAACAAGTTCGCCGCCCTCCACGGCGCGGTGTGGTCCGGTGGCTCGTTCGTCTACATCCCCGAAGACACCACGGTCAACATGCCCGTGCAGGCGTACTTCCGCATGAACTCCGAGGGGATGGGCCAGTTCGAGCACACGCTCATCATCGCCGAGGAGAACTCCGAAGTCCACTACATCGAAGGTTGTTCCGCGCCGAAGTACTCGGCGTTCAACCTCCACAGCGGTGGGGTCGAGGTGTTCGTCGGCGAGAACGCTCACGTCCAGTACTCGACCGTGCAGAACTGGTCGAAGAACACGTACAACCTCAACACCAAGCGCGCCATCTGTGAGGAAGAGGGGACCATGGAGTGGGTCTCGGGCAGCATGGGCTCGAAGGCCACGATGCTGTACCCCTCCACCGTGCTGAAGGGGCCAGGCGCGACTGACAACCACATCACCATCGCCATGGCCGGCGAAGGGCAGGACATCGACACGGGCGCGAAGGTCTACCACAACGCGCCCGACACGAAGTCCACCATCGAATCGAAATCTATCGCGAAGGACGGCGGCCGCACGAACTACCGCGGCCTGGTCCACATCGCCGACGGTGCCGAGGACTCCTCGACGTCCGTCGAGTGTGACGCGCTGATGTTCGACAACGACTCCACGTCGGACACGATGCCGTACATGGAAATTCAGGAGTCGAAAGTCGACGTCGCTCACGAGGCGACCGTCGGCAAGATCGGCGACGAGGACGTCTTCTACCTCCAGTCGCGTGGACTGGACGACGACGACGCAAAGCAGATGATCGTCGCCGGCTTCATCGAGCCGATCACGGAAGAGCTGCCAATCGAGTACGCCGTCGAACTGAACCGCCTCATCGAACTGGAGATGGAGGGGTCGCTCGGATAATCATGAGTACGCAGGTACACGCTACACTCAGCGAAGACGCAGTCGAACAGATATCCGAAGACCTCGGGGAGCCCGAGTGGCTGCTGGAGACGCGCAAGGACGCGCTCGCGGCCCTGGACGACCTCGAGATGCCAGACGTCATCCAGACGCCGGGCCGCAAGTGGACCAACCTCGACGCGCTCGACTACGAGACGCTCGTCGACCCGCTCGACTACGCCCAGGACAAGGACCGAATCGACGCCGAGGGCGTCGACGTCCTCTCCTGGTCAGACGCGCTAGACGAGCATGGCGAGCTCATTGAGGACCACTTCGGCTCCGTCGTGGACACCGAGCGGGACTACCTGACGGCGCTGTCGACGGCGCTGTTCTCCGCTGGGACGGTCGTCTACGTCCCCGAGGGCGTCGACGCCGAGGACGTGAAGATTCGGACGACGATGAACAGCCGGTCGCTGTTCAACTACACGCTCGTCGTCGCCGAGGAGTCCTCGTCGGTCACCATCCTGGAGCGCCAGACCACCGGCGAAGACACCGAGGGCGACCAGTACTACTCCGGCGTCGTCGAAGCCGTCGCAGGCGAGAACGCCTACGTCCAGTACGGCACCCTCCAGAACCTCTCGGAGGAGAGCTACAACTACCAGGTCAAGCGCGGCCACGCCGACACCTACGGCAGTATCGACTGGATCGAGGGCAACATCGGCTCCCGCCTGACCAAGTCCAGCGTGGAGACGCGCCTGCTCGGTGACTCCTCGGAGTCCCAGATCGTCGGCGCGTTCTTCGGCCACGACGACCAGCACGTCGACATCGCCGCGCGTGTCTGGCACGAGGCCGAACACACCGTCGCCGACCTCGTCACCCGCGGCGTCCTCGACGACGAGGCCCGCTCGGTGTACGAGGGCGTCCAGGACGTCGGCACAGAGGCGTGGGACACCAGCTCCTACCAGCGTGAGAACACCCTCATGCTCTCGGACGAATCCGAGGCCGACGCATCCCCGAAGCTCATCATCAACAACCACGACACCGAGGCCTCCCACTCCGCGACGGTGGGTCAGGTCGACGCCGAGGACATGTTCTACATGACCTCCCGCGGTGTCCACCCCGAGAAGGCGAAGAATATGCTCGTCGAAGGCTTCTTCGTCCCGGTGCTGGAAGAGGTCGCGGTCGACGAACTCCGCGAGGACCTCGACCAGCTGATTTACGAGCGTCTGCGAGAGTAATCGGACGATTACTCTCGCAGGCTCGCGGGAGCTTTGCTCCCGCGGCGTCTTCGTGAGTAACCCGTAGGGTTACGAACGAAGGCTCGTGGAATCTGTGATTCCACGGCGGTTGCGTGAATAGCCCGTAGGGCTATGAACGCAAGCACGTGAGAGCAGAGCTCTCACGGCGTCTCCGCGAGTAGCGAGGTCGCGTAGCGACCTCGATTTTCGAGCGGGGAGGAACGACCCGCGAGTGACGCGTTAGCGTCACGAGGGGAGGCTCGTCTGCTGCTTTCTTCGCCGACGCGGCCCGGACAGGGAACCGCTTAAGTTCCGCCCTCCCCGACAGTTTCCTATGACTGTATCGTGTCGCCGGGAGGTGTCGACGTGAGCCTGACACAGCCGGTTGTGTCGGACCACCAACTGGCCCGGTTGCTCCAGATCGGTATCGTCCTCGAAGAGGTCGTCGAGGCCCGGGCCGGCAAACACGCGGCAGAGACAGATGACGCTGCCGACGCCGACCTCGCCAGGCTGCTGGAAGACGCGTCGGCGGAGTCGGCACAGCACCGCCGGCAGCTAGAGGAACTTCTAGCCGACCTCGACGCCGACACCGTTCCCTTCGAGGAGATTCAGACGCTCGTCGAGGCCCAGTACGAGGCCGACGAGGACTTCGACGGGGTGCTGTACGACCAGCTCTGTAACGAGGAGACGGCCTACAAGTTCTACGACGACCTCATCGAATCTATCGAGGCGTCCGAGACGTCGTTCAGCGTCGACCGGACCCGGCTGCTGGAGACGCTGCGACTCATCCGCGAGGAAGAAGCCGAGGGCGTCGAAGACGTGACCGAACTCATGGAGGCTCGACTATGAACACGCAGGCTCAGTATCTGAAAGCGATTTATCTCACCCAGCAACAGGCCGACGGCCCCGCATCGACCGGCGACGTGGCGAACCTCCTCGATGTCAGCCCCGCCAGCGCCAACGAGATGATCGGCAAACTCGAAGACCGCGGACTGCTCGACCACGAGAAGTACAAGGGCGTCGACCTCACCGACGAGGGCATCGAACAGGCACGGGACGCTTTACAGAACTACTGTATCATCGAGCGCTTTCTCATCGAAGTGCTGGAGGTCGAGGACTTTCGGACAGAGGCCAAGACCCTGGAGGGCGTCATCGACGAGACCGTCGCCGAACGCCTCGATACCATCATCGACCGCGCACCCCAGTGTCCCGACTGCTTCAACGCCGAGGACGACGTCTGCGGGCTCATCGACGTCGAGGCCGAAGTGAGCAGCGACTAGTTTTAGTTTCACCGAGGGCGGGTCGGATTTAATTCTAGTCCATCTGTTGTGGATGGTATGGACTGCCCGACCTGCGGGAAGTCACTTAACACCGAACAGGGGATGCGCCAGCACCATACGAAGGTCCACGGCGATCCACTGCCGAATCGGACCTGCGAGGAATGCGGCGACGATTTCTACGACCCGAAAGCGCGCCGGACGTACTGTGAGGACTGTTACACTGGGGCGGGTGAGCAGAACGGCAACTGGAAGGGTGCGAAAGAACAGACGGAATGTGAGATATGTGTGGCCGAGTTCGAGTACTATCCCTCGGATAAAAACGGGGTCTACTGTCCGGAGTGTGTAGCGGAGGCTGAAGAGTTTCTCGGCACGCCGAGTTACGCTGACAAAGATATTCCACGAGTAGATACAGAATGTGAACACTGTAGTGAGACTTTCAACGTTCTCAAGACGCGGTTCGAAGACACCCCCTGTCGATTCTGCAGTCACGAGTGTCTCTGTAACTGGATGTCCGAGTCGATGTATGAGGGTGATCGACCGCCAAATGTGTATAACGGTGATTGGCTCTCGGTTCGAAACGAGGCATTAGATAGGGACAATCACGAGTGCCAGATTTGTGGAAAAACACGTGAAGAAATCGGACACGAGCCCGATGTACACCATATAGACCCTATCCGGACGTTCGATGACCCGCAGGATGCCCACACCCTCGATAACGTGATCGCACTGTGTCGGAAATGTCACCGGAACGTAGAAACGGGTAATATGAGCTGTCCTGATCTAACTGTAGAATCCGAATCCCGGAAGGGATAAAACGAACCCACCCAAACACTGGACTGCAGTCCCGTGGTGTAGTGGCCAATCATATGGGCCTTTGGAGCCCATGACGGCGGTTCGAATCCGCCCGGGACTATATCAAATTTATTACACTTACTCAACACCGCTCAAGTGCCAATAGAAGGCTGATTGTCGGTAGATTGTGAATAAGTATGATATAGTCTATAAGTATGCTGCGTCCCACCGAACCGGCTTCCGGACGTTCCCACAGCTATCACACTCGATGCGGCCCATCGAGTCCATCACGAGCGCGAGGGTGTTGCAGTTGCTACAGAAGTAGCCGTATCTGTCGTCGCCCTCGCGTTCGCTGAAGACGACGTGGAAGGGGGCTTTCGAGCCGCGTTCGTGGTTGTCGTGGTCGACGTAGACGGTGCGGTCGTCGGGGGTTTCGACGGCTTCGCGACCCCACTGTTCGGCCTCGGCGTAGATGTTCTCGACGTAGCTCTCCCCGTCGATCTCGACGGTGTCGGTGCCGACTTGGCGGAACTCTCGGTCGTCGTAGAACTCGTTGCCCTCGGTGTTCTCGGCCAGCACCCGGCCACGGAGGTTCATCACGTCGAGTCGCTCCAGTTCCTCGCCGGTGGCCCCAAACAGGTCGCTTGCGATACCCTCGCCGCGGTGGGCGGGGTCGACGTGGAGCCACAGCAGCGTGGCGGTGTTGGCCGCGGCGACGACGCTCTCGGAGAAGCCGACGACCTGGCCCGCGTCGTCCGCGACCAGCACCACGTGGTCGGGGTCTTCTAGTATCCGCTCCAGTCGGTCCTCGTCGTACCACTCCTCGATGGCGTTCGAGATCGCCTGTGGGCCCAGCGAGTACGATGCTCCCAGCGACCGCCGCGCGACGTCACGGATGGCGGGACTGTCGGCCGGCCTGGCGCGTCGGAAGTCCATACGTCTATCCTCATCCCGGACGGGCATAAACGTACAGTCCCACTGAGAGGTTGGCCGGGGCGGTCGCTATCTATAACTTCTCCATCCCTTGAATGGCATATTTCAAAGAAAAGCTTATACTCTTGGACGCATGAGCTACAATTACACATAGGAGTTGATTATCAGACATAGATGGAGAGGATAACTGTCTGAAACAGAGAGGCGTGTCTCGCCGGCCGATGCCTGCCGGCTGCCCGCCGAGATGGCCACTCAGCGTCCCACGCGACGCCGGACCGGAATCTGGTCCCCGCTCGTGATGAACGCTCGCTCAACCATGCGGCCACTCTCGGGTCCGCTGTTTTCCGTACATCCGTTCGGATTCGTGACCGCTAAGGGTGTCGTAACGCTAAAGAGTCGAACGAACCTTCTTGTCTGTAAGATGATTACCGGAACCTATCGCCGGAGGTGTCGCTGTGGGCGTCGAGATTAGGGAGTCACCAGTCTCGGACGAGGCCTTCGACGCGATGCGGGAGTTCGTCCACGACTACCTGGCTGCCAGTGTCGAGAACGAGGACGAGGGCGGCCGGATGCGTTGGTATCCCTGGCACTCGGCGGAGTACCGGTTCAACCATATCCTGAATGTCGTCGACATCTCGACGACCATCGCCGAGCGCGAGGGCGCAAACGTCGACGTAACGCGGGTTGCGGCTCTGTTCCACGATATCGCGAAACTCGAGGCCGAACAGGACGTCCACGCCGAAGCCGGCGCTCGCATTGCGCGGGAGTATCTCAAGGCCCACGGTGACTACCCGGAGTCGTTCGTCGAACAGGTGTGTCGCTGCGTCGAGGACCACTCCTATCAGGGGGACCTCTCTGACCTCCCCCTGGAGACCCAGTGTCTCATCGAGGCGGACATCCTCGACAAGGTCGGGGCAAACGGGACCGCGCTGATGCTGTTACGGATGGGCTATGAGTCCCGGACCCACATGGACGCGGCCGAGATGGTCGACCGCGTCATCGAACGCGGCGAAGACGCCAGCGAGCGCGTCGAGAGCGACACCGCCGAGTCGCTCGTCCACCAGCGGCTCAAGCGAACCCGCTGGTTCCAGGAGTGGCTGGAGATGGAGGTCGCCGAGATGGAGGCCGAGGAGAGCCTCGACGACGTGGCGACCGGTATGGGCGACTCGTAACTACCCGACCACCGCTTGCTGGAGAAAGAATAGGCCTGAGCCGGCCAGGACGGCGGCGCTGGCGTAGGCGACGGCCGGTGTCAGCCGTTCGACACGCCGTCGAGCCGCGACGATAGCCGCCGGAAATCCCGTTATCCACAGCGCGATACCGCCGAACAGCCCCAGCAGTAGGACGGGATGGCCCGTCCGGACGACGAGCAGGCCCGACGTGTCGACGCCGGGGAGCCGGGCGAGGACATCGACGGTCCCGGGCTGGAGGAGCCCGACGCCCACGGTCAGCCAGAAGGCCACCTGATACGGGTTAGTGAGCGCCAGTACGAGCGCCTTCCGGAAGCCGCGGCTCTCGCCGGTCTCGGTCGACTCGTCGGTACCCACCGACGCCAGGGCCCTCGCATCCCTGACCGCGCCGTACGCGAACCAGCACATCAGGAGCCCGCCGCCGGCCACCATGAGCCGCCGGAGACCGGGCGTTTCGGTGACGACCGTCGCGACGCCGACCACCGATAACAGGAGAAAGCAGAGGTCAGCGATCATCGCCCCCAGACCCGCGAACAGCCCCGCACGCCAGCCCCGAAGGGCGCTCTCCTCGGCGATGACGGCGTTCATCGGCCCCGGCGGTGCGGCCAGCGCGAGGCCGAAGACGACCCCGCCCAGCGCCGTCGGGACGAGCCCGACCAGTCCCCCGGACTGGAGGAGCGGATAGGGATGCATCTACTGGGTGTGAAAAACGGAGAGAGAAAGAACGGCCGATTACAGCTTGCCGGCCTTCTGCAGCTTCATCAGGTCCTCGGTGTCGAGGGTCTCGCCTTCCTTGAACTTCTGGTAGATCTCCTCGGCCTCCTCGCGGGCGGCCTCCTGTTTCTCCTCGCGCTGGCTGCGCTCTTCTTTCTCTTCTTTCTTGTCGAGCTCGCGCAGGCGCTTCTGGACGCGGACGAAGTCCTCGTGGTGCTGGTCGGCCGCTTCCTGGGCCTCGACGAATTCCTCGTGTTTCTCGTCGGCGTCGTCACGGATCTCGTCGGCCTCGCGGTAGGCCTCGATCATCTCGTTGTGGTGTTTCTGGGCCTCGTCGGCCAGCTCCGTGACCTTCTGGTGGTGTTTCGAGGCCTCGGAGCGGACCTCTTCGGCCTCCTCCTTGAGCCCCTCGAGGTCACCGCTCTGGTCGAGTTTCTCCTTCTTGCTCTGGAGCTTCTCGCGCTTGTCCTCGATTTTCTCGATGAGCTCTTTCTCGTCCTCGGAGGAGAGCACCTCGGTCTGCTGTTTGAACTCGAGGTCTTCGATCTCGTCCTTGAGCTCGTCGACGGACTTGCCCTCGTCGAGCTCGAGGTCGTTTTTGACCTTGTCGACCTTGTCGAACAGCTCGTTGGCCTCGGCGTTGAGCTCGTTCCGCTTGTCCTTGTGCTCCTGGACCTGCTCGTTGAGCTCGTCGCGCTTCTCGCGGTGTTCCTGGGCCTCGTCGACCTTCTCGCGAGTCTTCGCGTTCAGGTCGTCACGGGCGCTGGCCCGCTCGGAGGCCATCTGGTTGAGCTCGTTTCGCCGGTCCCGCAGCTGACCGGCGAGCTTGATGAGCTCGCCCTTCGATTTGTTCTCAAGATCCTCTTCTGTTACTGCAACGTTTTTTGATTCGTCTATCGAGTCTGCCATTGTTGAAACCTCTATGCCATCACCGCTCTCGGACAGGCAGGGATATCGCTATGGAGGGGCTGGCACCAATAACAAGGGTTCCCTCTCATGTTGGGCGCGGTGCGATACTGCCTGAACGCGAAAGCGTTCTGGTACCAACATCTACCGGCGGACGGGGTTTAACTATTGTGGTGCAACGGATACCGTGGCGTCCTCTCACACACCCGTCTGTGGGCGCGTGAAGGCTTCACACGGATTCGAGGACGTTCATCCATGGGCCTCGATACGGTACTCGTTTTTGACAGCTCGTCCCTCGACGGCGGCGGCCAGGGTCAGCTCGTCGCCGGCTTCGAGTGTCAGCGAACCGACCGTCACGCGGCCGAACGCGCCGATGACGCGCTCTTCTTGCTGGCGCTCGCCGTTGTGGTCCCACTCGACGGTGACCGTTCCCCCCGACGGGCGGTCGTGGCAGGCGACGATATCGCTCTCGCCGGGCGTCGGGTCCGAGAGGAACACCTGCGTGGGCTGGTAGCTGTCCGAGAGCGCCGCGTAGGCTCGTTTCTCGCTGCCGTCTTCGGCGAGGACGCCCATCCCGGCGTCGGCCACGTCACGGAGGCTGTCGAGGACGACGACGTCGCTGTCGCGCTGCCGTAACTGCTCGGCGACGGCCTGGACGACGCGTGCCTGAAACGCCTGTGAGTCGGCGGCGTCACCGTCGACGCGACTGTCGTGGACAGCCCTGTCGAACCCGGTCTCGTCGGTCGGGTCGTCGGTGCCCAGCGAGCCCGCGCCGAAGCCGGCGACCACGTCGCCGAGGCCGTAGTGGTCACAGAGCCACGCCAGGTCCTCGACCGAGCCGTAGCGCCAGCCGGGGTAGAGCGTGACGGCGTCGGGGTCGATACCCGGCGGTCCGACGACCGGGACGGTTGGGACGCCCTCGACCCGCTCGGCCACGGCCGCCGCGGGCGCCTCGTTGTAGCCGGCCCGCCAGGCCCGGAACCGATAGCGGAGCCGGTCGAGCGTAGAGCCCAGGCCGTCGGCGTACGGGTCGACCGGTTCGTCGTGGACCGAGACGCAGGCAAGGCTCGGATGGTTGCCGATGTGCTCGGTGAACGACTCGGCCAGCTCGCGACCGCGGTCCATGTCGAAGCCGCCGGGGCCCGTAAGCGGGAGGTCCTGCCAGAGGAGGACGCCGTGCTCGTCACAGGCCTCGGCGACTGCCGGCGGGACCCCCTGCGCGCGGACCCGCACGAGGTTCGCGTTGGCCGCGACGGCCCGTTCGACGTCCTCGACCGTCGGGTCCAGCAACGTCACCCCGCGGGCGCGGACCTGCTCGCCGTTGCATTCGAAGCCCTCGTCCTGGTCGTATGTGACCGACCGCAGCCCGGTCGTCAGCGAGCGCTCGGTATCACCGAGCTTCGCCCGGACCACGTAGCGGGGCTGGGTCCCGAGGTCGTGGGGCCACCACAGCGACGGGTCGCGCACGTCGATAGTGTGGGTGACGGTGGTGCGCCCGGCGTCGGTCTCGATACGTTCCCGGTCCATCATACCGCCGCCCCTGACCTCGCCGGTCGGACGGATAGAGAGCGTGAGACGGTCGTCTAGCGGCTCGCTCGTGACCACCTCGGCCTCGACGTCGACGGCGGCCCCGTCCTCGGTGACCCGCGGACGGCCACCCATCGCGTGCACGTAGGGGTCCGGATACGTCTCCAGCGAGGCGTCCCACCAGATGCCGGGGACACACCGCTCTGCCGGCAGCTGGTCGGTGTCGTGGAGGCCGCCAAAGCGGTCCTCGGGGGCCCGACACTCGACCACGAGGCGGTACTCCTCGGCCTCTGGCAGTCGGACCCGAAGCGGCGTAACGTAGCTGTCCGAGTCGGCGACGTGGTCGCCGTTACACCAGACGCGGGTGTGGGCGTAGGCCCCCCGGAGGACCAGCACCACGTGCTCGTCCGCGCCCGTCCGGGGGTCCGCGACCGTGGTCTCGTAGGCGACGGCGTCGGCGCCGGCGAACGCCGTCGGCCGGCCCGGCACCGAGACCGGCTCCCACGTCTCCGGCGACGGCATCTCGTCGTCCGGCGTCACCGCCGCGCCGCGCCACGAAAGCGACATACCATGTGGCCCGTCCCCCGGGGGCATATCCTTTACCCCCGTCCCGCCGGCCGTGGACCGGACCACCCGGCCGTCGGCTGTCACTTTCACTTTCACTCCGGGGACGGCTCGGATTAAGGTAGCCCCAGGCCCAACGTAAGAGTATGATACAGGACCTCTGCGGTGAGAACACGTGCGACGCCGACGGCTGCGATCGGGCACTGACCGAGCCACAGCTGGTGTTCGACACCGACGCCGGCCGCCGGGCGGCCTACGAGTGTGCGTGTGGCGCGGTGACCGTCACCGTCGTCCGGTCCGAGTCCACCCGCTGATATCCGTCCCGATAAGTACGGCCGTCGGGAACGACGGGTATGAGCCACGAGGTCGTCATCCGCGCGGAAGGCCACGAGTACGTCACAGCCGAACACGCGAGCACGCTCGAAGTCACGAGCGACGATTTCCTCACGCCCGCCGGCGACTGTATCCTGGGTATCGAGGCCGACACCGTCCCCGCCGACTTCGACGACGCGTTCGTGACCGCCTGCCAGTCCGCCGACGCGACCATCACGGCCACCCTCGAAGCCGACGGGCGCCGCGCCGTCGTCGAGGGGTCGGGCCATCCGGACCTCTCCTTCGAGAACGACCGCAGTCACGTCCTCCGGACCAGCGACTACACCGACGACCGGACGGTGATGGTCGGAGCCGACGCCGCCGCCGGGGATATCGACCGCGACCTCGTCGCCGCACTGGCCAACGGCGCCGACCTGACGCTGACGCTGTCCGTCGAGTCCTGACTGTTTTGCCCGTTGCGCCCCTCTCCCCGCACATGACCGACCGGGAGCCGACGAAGAACATCAGCGGCGGCGAGTCGGGCGGGGGGAGCGAGGCCAGATTCGACCCGGCCACCGCGGGCACGCGGGCCGAGGCCGTCGTCGACCGCCTCGGCGAGCTGTACTGGACGAAGACCTACGGCGGCCAGGACGCCTTCGAGTGTCTCGTGCGCACTATCCTCAGCCAGAACACCTCCGACACGGCCAGTCAGCCGGCCCACGACGCGTTGATGGAGACATACGGCTCGACAGATTCGGACCTCGTCGACGCGCTCGCCGACGCCGACCAGGGGACCCTCGCCGAGACGATTCAGTCGGCGGGCCTGTACAACCAGAAATCCGAGCGCATCGTCGCGCTCGCCGGCGAGATTCGCGAGGAGTTCGGCGGCGAGGCGGGCTTCGACGCCTTCGTCAGGGACGACGACCCCGACGTCGTCCGGGACCGCCTCCTGGAGATGAATGGCGTCGGTCCCAAAACCGCCGACTGTGTCCTCCTCTTTGCCGGCGGCCGGGGCGGCGTCTTCCCCGTCGATACGCACGTCCATCGCATCGCCCGGCGGATGGGGCTGGCACCGCCCGACGCCGACCACGAGACGGTCCGGGAGTACATAGAGCGGGACGTCCCCGCCGAGAAATGCGGGTTCGGCCACACGGCGATGATACAGTTCGGCCGCGAGTACTGCAAAGCGAGGAAACCGGCCTGTCTGGACGACCCGGAGGCCTGCCCGCTGGCCGACTGCTGTGACCAGGTGGGCGTCTATCCGGCGAGCGGTGCGGTCGTGGACCCGGCAGACACGGCGTGACTCAAGCAGTGTCGTCCGTTCGGACGGGGTCGGCACACACGCTCGCTACTCGACCGGTCGCACCGAGAGCAGCTGGTTCCCGACGGTGACGGTGTAGCCGGCGTACCGGAAGGTGACGCCGATATCAGCGGCGGCGCTGTCGCGGCCGTCGAACAGTTTCTCCAGCGCTTCCGCGTCGATGGCGTCGTGCATCGAGGGAAGCGAGAGGGGGTCGACGCCGGCACACTGGGCGACGAGCGTCGGCACGGCGATGCCCGGCGGGTCGGCCTCGTGGTCGTAGCCCACCACTGTGGTTCCCGTCTCGTCGGTGCGCTCCCCGTCGAACGCACAGAGCCCGCCGGTCGCCGCCGGCATGTCGCTGTTCCGCCGTCCCGAAGCTGGCTGGTTTTCGTCCATTGTATCTAACACGTCCGGGAGACTACATAGCGCGACGGATTGACTATGAAACCCGTTCATGACCCCCGGTGAGGCGGAGGTGTGACTCGATGAGGGTCCGGTATCCGCGGTTGAGTCGCCGGGCGAACGCCTGCCTCGAGATGCCCACCTCCGCCGCGAGCTCCGCGAGGTTCGTCTCCCGTGGCTCCGCGTAGTAGCCGTTCTTGTAGGCGAGCACGAGCGCCTCGCGCTGGGGAGCGGTCACCGACGGATGCCGGTCCGCCGGGGGGCCGACCGACGCGTGGATATCACGCAACGTCGGTTGAATCGCCGCTGCACGGCAGGCCTCGTCGAAGTCGCCGATCGTCCGCTGTTGGTCACCACGCACGTTGAGTCGCCAGCCGACACGGGTCCCTGTCGCCGACAGCAGCGTCACGTCGCTCTCGACGAGCGCTGCCAGGACGCCGCGTCGGTCTTCGGTGGTGCTCTGGTACCGAAATAGCGTCCGGTCCTCGAGCCGATCTACGGGTACCACGTCCGTGATATCGGTGTGCGAACGAAAAAACTCGGTCACCGCCTCGCTGGGCACGTTCTCGACCCAGAAATACTGTTGCAACATGTCCTTGGTCGGGACGATGCGCTCCAGCTCGACAGCCGCCTCGGGGAACTCATCGAACACGACGCCGAGCGGGAACGCGTCAGGTGGCAGGGCAAAATCGGCAAGTGTCGCCATACTGTCGAATTAACTTTCTAACATTAAAAGCCGATTCCCTGTCGTCGCGCCGTCCGGTGGCCGTCGGTCTGTCGGCTCGACGATGCCGGGCTACAGCTATCCTGACAGCGGTACGTCCGTGGGGATATCCACTGTGGCGTGTGCGCCTGTCTGTGACAGCCAGCAGTATCTACTGCCCGTCTCAGGCGCGGTGGCCCCACCGCTCGCCGTCCTCGGCGTAGCGGGCCGAGACGATGCGGTTGAACTGTTCGTCCGACAGCGAGATATCGGCCGCGCCGACGTTCTCGTCTAGCTGGGAAACGGTGCGAGCGCCGACGATGGGCACGCAGGTGATGTCCGGCTGTTCGATGAGCCAGCGCAGGGCGACCTGTGGCGGGGTGGCGTCGAGTTCGTCGGCGACGGCGCGCAGTTCGTCGAGGACGTGCCAGCCCCGCTCGGAGAGGTAGAAGTCCTCGAAGCGGTCCGACAGCGAGCCCCGGGCGCCCTCGGGGCCCTCGAACTTCGTCGGGTCGTCGTCGTCCGTGCGCTTGTACTTCCCGGTGAGGAAGCCACCGGCCAGCGGCGAGTACGGACAGACGGCCATGTCCTGGTCGGCACAGACGTCCAGATAGTCCTTGATGTCGTCGCGGTAGCCGGCATGAAAGAGGGGCTGGGTCACCTCGAAGCGTTCGAGCCCCTCGACGTCTGCCTTCCACAGGGCCTTCGTCAGCTGCCAGGCGGCCATCGTCGACGCGCCGAGATAGTGGACCTTGCCCTCGCGGACGAGGTCGTTCAGCGTCCGCAGCGTCTCGACGATGTCGCTCGCTTCGTCCCAGCGGTGGATGTAGTAGAGGTCGAGATAGTCCGTCCCGAGGCGGTCGAGTGTCCCCTCGATCTGGGCGCGGATGTGTTTGCGACCCAGCCCGGAGTCGTTCGGGCCGGGCTCGCCCCAGCCGTCGAAGGGGAAGTACACCTTCGAGGCGATGACGACGTCCTCGCGGTCGCGGTCCTCGAGCCACTCGCCGATGTAGCGCTCGGATTTGCCGTTCGGCGTGCCGTAGACGTTCGCCGTGTCGAAGAAGTTGATACCGCGCTCCCAGGCCGCGTCCAGCAGTTCGTGGGCCTGCTCCTTGTCGGTCTCGACGACGCCGCCCGTCTCCCGGCCAAAGCGCCAGGTGCCATAACAGAGCTGTGACACCGTCGTCCCGGTGGAACCGAGTCGTGTGTACTCCATAGCCGGCCCCAGACGGTCGACAGTGATAAGCGCTGGCGTCGCCGGCAATCGACGCTTATTCGCGCCGCCAGGCCAGCACGACGGACCCGCCGACGAGACAGAACGCGAGCAGCGACAGGTTCGGCACCGTCAGCCCGAGGACCCGGTACTGGACCCGCGCACAGCTGAATGCACCGACACCACAGGCCGTCTGGCTCACCTGCAGCCAGGAGTGGTACGCGGCAATCGCTGCGCCCGGCCCGACCAGCGGGAGCGCCGTCCACGCGACGGCCGCGCGTCGTTCGACGGCCGCGACGCCCAGCACGACTACCA
The DNA here is from genome assembly GCF_029338235.1 of Haloarcula rara. GTDB lineage: Archaea > Halobacteriota > Halobacteria > Halobacteriales > Haloarculaceae > Haloarcula > Haloarcula rara. Next base: position 775,411 of record NZ_CP119785.1, on the reverse strand, counting down.
GCGGGTACATGAGGATGCGCTGGTACCAGCAGAGCCGACACGGCACCAGCCCCAGCCCGAGCGACAGGAAGAGGCTCCCCGCCGTGGCGACGACCGCGACCACTGTCGCCGCGCCGAGCAGTCCCCGCACGTCGACTCGCGGCAGTTCCCGCACGTCCATCATCCGACGTGGCTTGTGCTACGGAAAAAAGCGTTCCGTCTGGTCGCGGTGGCCGCGGTGGCCGTGCCAGCGCTCCGTCGCTGGCAGACGGGGAAGGGCAGGCTGTCCGGTCGAGCATCCGGCGGCTTCGCCGCCGGTTCCCCGGAATCGCGGCCGAGCCGCGATTCCGGCCTTTTTAGCGTAGATTTTTGCCGGGAGGGTTCCCACAGCGCGCTCGGAGAGCGCGCGAGGAAACCCGACCGGGAAAAAGGTACTATATGAACCGGAACGTCTCCAGGTTCTCCGGCGTAAAGGTTCGGAGGTTGTAGTCGTGGTACAGCGACGAGGACAGGTCCTGCGTGGCCGACTGGTCGCCGTCCACACAGAGGACTTTCTCCGGTCGGGGATGCATCGTCTTCACGAAGTTCTCCAGGCCCTGCCGGTCGGCGTGGCCCGAGAAGCCGTCGATGGTCTCGACGCGCAGCTCCAGGGGCACGCGCTCTCCGTCGATAGTGACCGAATCGGCCCCCCCCTGAATTTGCTTGCCCAGCGTCCCGCGGGCCTGTTTGTCGACGAACACGAGCGTGTTGTCGGGGTCGTCGGCCAGCGCCGAGAGCCACGTCCGGACCGGGCCGGGCGTACACATGCCCGGGGTCGAGAGGACGACGCTGGCCTCGTCACGCTCGGCGAGCTCGCGGCGCTCCTCGTCGTCCCCGACCGGCGTGAACTGCTCAGCTAAGAACGGGTTCTCGTCGTCGGCCTGGAGGCGGCTCTCGATGTCGTTCCGGAGGAACTCGGGGTAGCTGGTGTGGACCGCCGTGGCCTCCCATATCATCTCGTCTAAGTAGACCGGCATCTCCGGCACCGCGCCCGAGTCCATGAGCTCCTCGAGGACCACCAGCAGCTCCTGTGGCCGGCCGACGGCGTCGGTCGGAATCAGGAGCGTCCCGTCGGTCTCGGCGATGTCCTGTAGCCGCTCTCTGAGCTTGCGCTCGGAGTCGTCCTGGTCGGTCTGGTAGTCGTTGCGACCGCCGTAGGTCGACTCCAGGACGAGCGTCTCGACGCGCGGGAACTCGTTGACCGCGCCGTCGAGCAGACGGCTGCTGTCGTAGTCGATGTCGCCGGAGAAGGCGACGTTGTACAGCCCGTCGCCGATGTGGAAGTGGACGACCGAGCTACCCAGCACGTGGCCGGCGTTGTGCAGCGTCAGCTTCACGTCCGGGGCGATATCGGTCACGTCACCGTACGAAAGCGGGATGCAGTGTTTGACCGCTTCGCGGACCATCTCGGTGCCGTAGGGGCGCTGTTGGCCCGTCTGTGTCGCCGAATCGATGTAATCGAGGGTCAACAGCCCGAGCAGGTCCCGCGTGGGCTCGGTGCAGTAGATGGGGCCGTCGTAGCCGTTCTCGTAGAGCAGCGGGACCAGCGCCGCGTGGTCGAGATGTGCGTGGGTCAACACTACGGCGTCGAGTGAGGTCGCCCCCGACCCGATGGCTTCGGGCACGTCGAGATACGGTTGCTCGGTCCGCTCGCCGGGCTTGTCGCCACAGTCGACGAGGATCCGGGTGTCGGCCGTCGAGATGATGTAGGCCGCGCGACCGACCTCCTTGCACCCGCCCAGCGTGGTCACCCGGACCCACTCCTCGCTTGACATCGGGTCGCGGTGGATCTGGCGGCCGACGCGTTCTAAGATGTCGCGGCGGTCGTCCCGCTCCTGTGTCAGGAACGACCGGACGTTTTTCACGGTCGGCGAGTCGATGGCCGGCGTCCGCTCGACTTCGGGCGTCCAGCCCGTCGTTTTGGTTATCTCCCGCAGCGTCTCGCCGCGCCGGCCGATGACCTGCCCCGGGTTCTTCGCGCGGATGACGACCTCGCCCGTGTCGGCGAGAAACTGGATGGCGCTGACCTCGGCGTCGTCGGGAACGAGCTCGCGAATCTCGGTTTCGGCGTCGTCCGGGTGCGTGAGGACGTCCGGGTCCGGTCGGACGGTGATGCGCTTTCGCAGTTTGGAGGCCAGCCGGCGGACCAGGTCGCCGTCGGTGGCGAACTCCCTGGGGTCGCGGGTGTAGATAACCAGTTCCGGCCCCTCGTAGGTCACGTCGGTGACCGTAATTTGTCTGGGAACCTCTTCGTCTATCGTTTCGCGGACGTTTTCGAGTTGCTTGTCTACCGTGCTCATAGTGTAGAATCGACGGGGGCCTGTTTCGGCCGCCGCCGTCGCGGGTCGGCCCGGACCGAAGCTACCGCCAGAGGTGTCCGTCGGGCGTTTCACCGACGGTACTGCCCGGAAAACCGAACGTGACAGTAGTTTCCACACTCGAATTATTAAAGACTTCGCACTTCTCGCGGGGCGGGGGTTACTTTAGCCGAGAACGGTTTTGAGAGCCAGAAAGCCCCCGCGTTCTCGGCTCCCGCGACTCGCTGCGCTCCGGTAGGTGCTTGCGTCGTCGGGGTTCGCCGAGAACGCGGCCCCTTTCAGTCCCACCCATGCCGGCTGGCCAACCGGCTACGGGTGGGGCTGAAAGGGGCGGCCAGCTAAACGAAGGCGGCCGCTGTCCTCGCGAGAGCTTCGCTCTCGCGGGATGATGAAAATCGCGAAGCGATTTTCAGATCACAAGGACCGCAACGGAGTGAGGACCGTCGTTCGAAAATCGAAGATTTTCGTGATCACGAAAGGCGCTGCGCGCCTTTCGGACGACAGCGAGGTCGTTTGGAAGACCTTCGGTCTTCCGTGATGACGAGAGAGCTTCGCTCTCTCGAACCACCCCCGAGTTTAGCTGGCCGGGGCTTTCTGGCTGTTTCAGTCCAACTCTCCTCAGTAAACACCACCTCTCCTAGGGCAACACCCCGACGCGTGCGGTCGGCACACCAAAGGTCGCGGCCCACGACGACGACCCATGCGCGTGACACCAGCCGTGGTGGCCGAGGAGTACGAGTGGGTCTGCGGGCGGGCCGACGTGGTCGTCCCGCTGGTCAACGAGACCCGAGCACATCTGGGCGAGCAGTTCGGCGTCGACGTGGCCAGTATCGACGTGGCAGCCTATCACGGTGCGGTCGATGCGGTCTTCGCGGACGGCGACCGTGCGGTGAACGTCGCGGCACTGGTCGGCCTGCTCCGGGACCTCGACGTCGAGGACGACTATCCGGGCTTCGTCGTCGACGAACTGCTGGGTCGTGAACTGGCTGCCATGCTCGCCGGGGACCAGCCCTTGCGGCTGCTCGCGGAGGCGACCTTCCACGTCGCGGACGTGCGCACACACGGCGACGCCGACGAGGCCGCCGGTGCGGACGACCTCGACGCGGCGCTGGCGGCGGGTATCCAGACCCGGCTGCCCGGGTGGCCCTGGACGGAGGGCGAGAGCCCTTTTTCGGTCTAGAACTCCAGGGTCGGCGTCCCGATGAACGCCGTCTCGTACCCCTCGTGACGGGAGACCTGTGGAGGGCTGACGGTCTCGACGGAGACCGACGGGTCGCCGGTCGTCTCGACCACGGCGCCGTAGTGGTAGCCGATGTCGGGATGGACGGCCGGCGAGAGGGTGTCGTCGAAGGCGGTCTCGCCGTCGATTTCGACGGTGCCGTCGAGGCTCATCATCGGCAGCGGCACCCGGTTGTACGGCGTCCGGACCGAGACGGCCAGATAGGACTGGCCCGGCTCGAGGAAGTCGGCCTCGGTGAGCCATGTCGCCGCGTACACCTCGTCGCTGCCTTTCGCCGTGCCAAGCAGTTTACCGGGGAGGTCCTCGGTCGCGGGGACCTGCGAGGTGGGTATCATCTCCATGTTCATCAGGTCCAGAGCGGCCCGGCTACCCTGCTGGTCGGCGTACTCGTCGTAGGAGATATCGTCGCGCGCGTCTCGTGAGAACTCGAAGTTGGTGGTCATCTCGCCGGCGTCGCCGAACCTGTCGGCGAGCCCGTCCAGGCGGCGCTCGGTCATCCCGTCGACCCGGACGGTTATCTCGTAGACGCCCTCGCCGTCTAGCTGGTAGTTGTCGCCGTAATGAAATCCCATGTTCTGTGAGACCATCGGCCAGGGCTGTTTGTCCGCGACCGTCTCGCCGTCGGCGTCGATGGTGATGGAGACGCCGGATTCGATGGGGAGCACCATCTCCGTCTCGGGGTCCCACACCGACGCCATCAGGTGGACGCTGTCGGCGTCCTGGATGGTGACCTGCTCGGCGTTCGTGCCGGTCACCGTCCAGAAGCGGTGGGGGTAGGAGTAGGTCAGCCCGACCATATAGTCGCCGGCCTCTTTGTGCCCTATCATCTCCATCCCCTCGGAGTGGGTCGGGTAGTAGGTCGCGTCGGGACGGTCCTCGACAAGCGGCGGCGACCGGGTCGACTGGTTCTCGATGGCGCCACAGCCAGCGAGTATCGATGCCCCTGCCAGGCCAGCGCTCGCGAGGAAACGACGGCGGTCCATACCGCCGCTAACGGGTCTCGCTCAAAGACGGTTCTGGTACGGCTGGCGAACGCGCTGTCGGCTGTCCGGTCGGTCCGTCGGCAGGGCTGGCCACCAGTCCGTTAGTAACAACAGCCGCCTGACGATTTACCCGCCCGACATCGTGAAAAACCAGTCAGAAATAGAATACATCGACCGCAACCGGATTGTTTATCGGTACTGAGGGGGGTGAGAGTAATAATGGAACACACGAGGAATCCAGACACGTCGATGACTGTCGCGGTAGTCGAGGCGGTGAGTTCCGTCGAGAACTGCGAGCCCACTGCCCTGCCACCACTCTATCGCGTCGTTGACACTGACGCGCTGGACGCGCTCTTCGCGACCGGACCCGGCGCGGGCGGCGACCGCGGCTGTGCCGTCTCGTTCGCGTTCAGTGACTCACACGTGACCATCGAGAACGGCGAGCGAATCGTCGTCGAGTCGGCGACGGAAACGGCTGTCGCATCGAACTGAGCGGTCCGGGACGACACAGTACGACACCAGTACCTACTGGGCGGGGTCTGCCGGCGGCAGCGCCCGCAGGTCACGGGGCGGCAGGAGGTAATTCCCGCGACGCTCGACGCGCATGTACTGGAGGATGCCGTTGTTGACGCGCTGGCCGACCGCGGACTCGTCTGCCACGTCGGTGCCGTTCGTCATCGACTTCGTGGCGACGAAATCGGCGATGGCCCGTTGCAGGGAGAGAAAGTGGACCCGCGCCTCGCCGCCGTCGGTCGAGTCGAAGTCCCGCCGGAGGATAATTGGGGTGTCGCTGTCGTCGCGGGCGCGGGCGGCCTTCTCCGCGTGACCGGCGACGCCTTCGGTCCGGCTGTTCTCGACGACGTCGTCGGCACACGACCCGACGCCGCTGTCGGTACCGAGGTTTTCGCCGACGCCCTCGACATTCTCCTCGTCGGCGTGGGCCGGGCAGAACATCTTCGAGACGCGTTGGTCCCGGGAGTCTTGCTCGTACCACTGCTGGAGCTGCAGCCGGATTTGCGAGAGGTGCTGGGTCGTCCCGCCGGCGAAGGGCCCCGACTCGACGGTGACACGGTCCTCGCTGGCCTGGTTCTCCTTGAAGCCGGACTTGAAGCCCATGAACAGGGGGGCGTCCTCGGGGACCGGCTCGGAGTCCGGAACCCCGTCGACGTCCTGATTCTCGGCGGGGAGGCCGGCGCCGACGAAGCCGGTGCGGCGGTCCCGTTCGCTGAAGACGCCGGAAAACGAGGCCGCCATCTCCCGGTCGTTGACTGACTCCTGCTTGCCCTTCAGCGCCTCCTCGGCGGCCAGCACGACCTGCTCGTGGTCGCTCGCGAGATGGAGGATGGCGTCGGGCGTGTCGAACTCGGGGTCCTCGAAGGGGGCAAGCGCCGACGGTTCGGGGAGGTCGACCCCGACCGGTTCGGCCTCGAAGCGGTCGAAATACGCCGGGCTGTAGCCCAGCGTGAACTGGAGCCCGTCGGCCCCCCAGGCGTAAGCACGCTCCAGGGACTGCAGGGCGTCGGTGACCTGCTGTCGGTCCCCGCTGGTGGGTGTCCCGTCGCGCTCGTAGTCGAGCAAGAGTAAGACGTGGTGGCGCCCCAGTCGGTGATTCCCGGCGTCGTCCGTGGGTAACCCCCCGTCCCAGGCGTGCTGTCGGGCCGGCAGGGTCGCCGGGTCGGTCCCCGAGGGGACGTCGGGCGACCCGAACCGGTCGAGACAGGCCGCGAGTGCGGACGCGCCGCCGATGGCGACGGCGCTCTTGGCGAAATCGCGTCTGGAGATGCCACGGTCACTCATCGGCCCCGGCTAGGGACTCACTGCACTATTCGTTTCTGGTACGCCGGGCGAACGCAGCGTCGCTACCCCCGCCCGCTCGCTAGTCCCGCTCCGACGACTCCAGCAGCCCGTCGACCAGCCGCTCGAAACGGTCGGTCAGCCGCCCGGCGAGGCTCGGCTCGACTGTCCCGAGCAGCGCCACCGTCTCCTCGGGCCGCGACAGCGAGAGGGTCACCCGGTTCCCGTCGCGTTGCTTCCGGACGACATCGCCCGCGACCAGCCCGTCGAGGTGGTGTTCCAGCGTGCTCCGGGCGATACCGACCCGGTCGGCGACGGCGTCTGGTCGGGCCTCGCCGGCGTCGTACAGCGTCGCAACGATGTCCCGGGCCGTCTCCCGGCGGAGCAACGCCAGCGCGGTCCGCTCCCATGCGTCGTACCCCGGCGGGTAGTAGTGGGTCCGGCCCTTGACCCGCTCGACGCGCACGTCCTCCAGGCGGCCCAGATGGTACTGGACCTGCCCCGTCGCCAGTTCCAGCCCGCGCGTCAGCGCCCGGAAGTGGATGCCGGGTTCGCGCTCGATCTCTCGGCGGATGCGCGCCCGTGTCTCGCTCATCGCCGCACCTCCCGGCGCCCGTCGGTCGCGCGGGCGTCGTAGACCGCGCCCAGCACCAGCAGGACGACGACGGCGTCGGCGCCGTGTTCCAGCGTGTGGTGGGTCGCGGGGCTGACGGCACCGACCATCGCCAGTCCGCCAAGCACCGGCTGTGCGACCAGTCCGACGAGCGCCAGCGCGACCAGCAGGTAGGCGCGCGACCCCCGGCGTCGGTAGGCCGTCAGGCCCGCCAGACAGAGTGCCGCCGTGGCCAGCGCCGAGGCCCCGAGCACGATCGTGAAGTCGACGTGAAACGCGCCCCAGTGGCCGCCGACGTGACCCGGCACATTCATGGTCGGATTAGGGGTCGAACCCACCTGAGTCGTTCGGTTCGTGGGGAGTTTTTTACGGCCGCCCTTCGAGCGATGGGTATGGACAGCATCGGGTTCGTCTGCGACCCGGACCACCCGCTGTTAGGCCCGGTCGCCGAGCGGCTTGCCGCGCGTGGGTTCGAGGTGACGCTCCACCGCCCGACTGACCCGGTTACCCCGTCGGCGGTCGACGAGTTGTCGGCGCTCGTGGCCGGCGAGCGGCACCCGACTGCACTCGCCGCGCTGCAGTATGCCGACGCGAACGGCGTCCAGACGTGGAACGGCTTCGGTGCGACGGTGGCGCTGTCGGCCCGGCTGGTCACGCTTCAGGCGCTCGACGCGGTCGGCAGTCGGGTCCCCGAGGTCAGGTTCGACGGCCCCGCGGACGGCTACGCGCCCGGCCGGCGGTACGCCTGGGAGGGGCCGGTCACCCTCGACGCGCGGGCCCCGTTCTACGTCAGGCAGGTGGGTACCGAACCGGTCGACCACCGCTACTACGCGGTCGACGACGGTCGAGAGACGCATATGCGCGCCGTCGAGGTACGGACCGAGCTGGCAGACGACGACGCCGTGCTCCAGCGGACGGACGTCGACGTGTCGCTTGCGGCGTCCGTTCGGGAACTGCTCGACCGGTTCGACGCCCGCGCCGTCGCCGTCGACTTCACCCGGGGCGAAGACGGTGCGTTCTACGCGATACGGGCGACGCCGACGCCGACGTTCACCGGCACCGGGATGGACCGTCGGGTCGCCGACTCCATCGCGTCCCTGACCACTATCGGGGCCTGACGCGACCCCTTCGGGGAGTTTATGTGCTGTGTGGGCCACCCTCCGATAATGAGTGGCGAGCAGGAACTCGGTATCACGGAGAGCAAGGAGCATTCACCCGGCGAGTGGTACGCCGAGGTCGTCCAGAAGGCCGGCCTCGCGGACTACGCCCCCATGGGCGGCTTTATCGTCACGAAACCGCGCGGCTACGCGGTCTGGGAGCGCATCCAGAACCATCTGGACGGCTGGTTCAAAGAGACCGGCGTCCAGAACAGCTACTTCCCGATGTTCATCCCCGAGAGCTTCCTCGAACGGGAGAAAGACATCGTCGAAGGGTTCGACCCGGAGGTCGCGTGGGTCACTCACGGCGGCCACGACGAACTGGAGGAACGGCTCGCAGTACGCCCGACCAGCGAGTCCATCATCGCGCCGTTCATGGCCGACTGGACCCGCTCGCACCGTGACCTCCCGCTGCGGCTGAACCAGTGGTGTTCGGTCGTCCGGTGGGAGGCCACCGAGACGAAGCCGTTCTTCCGTACCAAGGAGTTCCTCTGGCAAGAGGGACACACCGCCCACGAAGACGAGGACGGCGCGTGGGACGAGACGATGACCCGTCTCGAACAGTACAAGCGCCTCTACGAGGAGGTCATGGCGATGCCCGTGATGGAGGGGCGCAAGCCCGAGCACGACAAGTTCCCCGGCGCCCACACGACGACGACTGTCGAGGCGCTGATGCCCGACGGCAAGTCCGTCCAGGGCGGGACCTCCCACTATCTGGGCACCTCCTTCGCCGAGGCGTTCGACATCACCTACGCCGACGAGAACGAGGAGGACAACGTCGCCCACACGACCTCCTGGGGCCTGTCCTGGCGCGCGATGGGCGCGCTCATCATGACCCACTCCGACGACCAGGGGCTCGTCCTGCCGCCTGCCGTCGCGCCGACACAGGTGGTCATCGTCCCCATTTGGCAGGAAGACACCAAAGCGGAGGTCCAGGAATACGCCGCCGACCTCGCCGTTTCCCTCGAGGACGCGGGTGTCCGCGTCGAACTCGACGACCGCGACCACTACAACCCCGGCTTCAAGTACAACGAACACGAGCTCAACGGCGTTCCCCTGCGCATCGAGGTCGGGCCCCACGAGGTCGAAGACGACGAGGCGACGCTGGTCCACCGCCCCGACGGCGAGAGCGAGACCGTCGACCGCGAGGATATCGGCGACACCGTTTCAGAGCACCTCGACACCGTCCACGCCAAACTGTACGCCAGCGCCGAGGAGACGCTGGAAGGCGAAATCCGCGAGGCCGACTCCCGCGAGGAGATTCTGGGTACCATCGGCCAGCACGGCGGCTACGTCAAGTGTGGCTGGTGTGGCGACGAGGACTGTGAAGACCCCATCAAGGAGGCCATCGCCGCCGAAATCGTGATGGTTCCCCTTTCCCGCGACGAGGAGCCGGTCCACGACGAGTGTGCTATCTGCGGTGAGGACGCAGAAAAGACCGCCTACTTCGCGAAGAGCTACTGAGCGAGCACACGGCGGCGAAGCCGCCGTGTCACCGTCAGCGCAACGCTCTGCCGAGCCTGCCGTCGCCTTCCTCCGGCAAAATTCAAACTCGCCGCAGAGCTGCGAATTCGGCCTGTGTCATGGAGGATTAAAAGGTGTTTAAGACTGAATATCGTTCCACGCAGCGTCGAGTATCCCGGTGACGTCCCCGTCGGTAAACGGGTCGGCTGCGTCGCTGGCGTCCGCGTCCTGACTGGTGTGAGTTTCGTCCCCTGACATTTGAACTCCTGTAGATACGCGGTAGTACTACTTCACCACACCTGTAACCGTGCTAGCACTCTCAGACTGTGAAAACGCCCGCCGAAGGATAGGATGGGGCTTAGGGAGCGTGTGACTTTCTCCATGCCCCCATGGATGAGTCTCTCGTCACCATATATAAATCGGCGTCAGACTCGAGGCTGACAACCGGCAGACAGCGGCGCTTTTGTTCCCACGAGTGACACATCTCTGCGACCACCCCCACGCCGGTGCGTATCGGCCGTCTCCAGCGGTCGCGTGGGCACTGCTAACAACAAGTTTATTGAGACGTGTATGTGAGTAAAGACCATGGATGATATATTTGTTGGAAGCCTGATGACTTCGCCCGTGACCACCGTCTCGGCGGACACGCCGGCGAAGGACGCAGCCGCACTGATGCTCGAGGAGGGAATCAGCTCTGCCGTCGTCGTCGACGAGGACAACCAGCTCGCTGGCATCCTCACTTCCACCGACTTCGTCGCCATCGCGGCCGACGACGAGTCTGCGGCGGCCTTCTCCGTTGCCGACCACATGACGACCGACGTCGTGACGACCACGGTTCAGGCCACCATCGAGGATGTCGCCGACCTGCTCATCGAACACGGTATCCACCACGTCCCCGTCGTCGACGACGCGGCGGGCGTCGTGGGGATGGTGACGACGACGGACCTGACGGCGTATCTCGCGGGGGCCGTAGACTCAGAGTCCCCCCGCGCGTGGACCTGAATCGGCGGTCCGGCGCGGCAAATTTGACGACAACCGACACCGCAAACGGCTAGTCACAGCTCCGGTCAATCGCCTTACAGGGCGCTTGATTATGGATAATATATATCCCCTAATGGGGGGATTAGGAACACTAGTCCCTTGATGAACATCCTCTTATGGGAGTCGCCTCTAGACACGCGCACACATGGTTGAGCGACACATCAGTGACCAGTCTGTGGGCGAGGCCGGGCTCGCAGACCCGAGTGACGAACGGTCGAACTGCGGCGTCGGGGTCGTCATGGACCTCGACGGTGAGAGCGACCACGGCACCGTCTCCGACGGGCTCGAACTGCTGGAGAATCTCGAGCACCGCGGGACCACCGGTGCCGAGAAAGGGACCGGCGACGGCGCGGGTATCATGCTCCAGATACCCCACGAGTTCTTCGCCGAGGAAATCGACGCGGACCTCCCAGAACCGGGCGCGTACGCGGTCGGCACCCTCTTTCTGCCGGACGACGACGAGGCACGCGAGGACCTGACAGCGCTCGTCGAGACGGAACTGGCCGGCGAGGGACTCGACGTGCTCGGCTGGCGTACCGTCCCGACAGACAACAGCGACCTCGGCGCCACGGCGCTGGAATCCGAGCCGGAGATCGTCCAGTTCGTCGTCACCGCCGAGGACGGCGCGACCGGCGAGGACCTGGACAACCAGCTCTACGTCGGCCGGCGCGTCCTCGAAAACACGGTCGAGGAAGAGCAGCCGCCGGGCCACGACCGTTTCTACGTTGTCTCGCTTGCCTCCGACGTCGTCGTCTACAAGGGCCTGCTCAAGGCCGAGCAACTGCCGGACTACTACCCGGACCTCTCAGATGAGCGCTTCGAGTCCACCTTCGCGATGGTCCACGCCCGCTTCTCGACGAACACGCTGGGCGCGTGGCACCTCGCACACCCCTACCGCCGTATCATCCACAACGGCGAGTTCAACACCATCCAGGGGAACATCAACTGGATGCGCGCACGCGAGACCGACATCGCGAGCGAGCGCTTCGGTGCGGACATCGAGCGGGTCAAACCCATCATCGACGACCCTTCCCAGTCCGACACCGCAAGCGTCGACAACGCCCTCGAACTGCTGCTCCAGGGCGGTCGGGACCTCCCCCACGCGCTCCGGATGCTCATCCCCGAGGCGTGGCGCGGCGAGATGAACAACGTCTCCGGCGACCGCCGGGACTTCTATGACTACCACGCCTCGCTGGTCGAGCCGTGGGACGGCCCCGCCCTCGTGGCCGCCACCGACGGCGAGCGCATCGGCGCGGTGCTGGACCGCAACGGTCTGCGCCCGTGCCGGTACGACATCCTTGAGGACAACACGCTCGTCATGTCCTCCGAGGCCGGCGCACTGGAGAACGACCCAAGCGACATCGCCGAGCGCGGCCGCCTCCAGCCGGGCCAGTGTTTCCTGGCCGACCCCGAGGAGGGCCGGGTCATCCCTGACGCCGAAGTGTTCGAGTCCATCGCCGACGACAAGTACGGCGAGTGGGTCGAGGCCGAACAGCTCCACCTCGACGACGTGGCCCCGCGTGAGGACAACACGCCACAGGACAGCGTCGGCGGCCTGCGCAGCCAGCAGGCGATGTACGGCTACACCTACGACGAGGTCGACCACCTCATCGAGCCGATGGCCGAGAAGGGGAAAGACCCTGTCGGCTCCATGGGCGACGACACCCCGCTGTCGGTGCTCTCGCAGTTCAACCGGCCCCTCTTTACCTACTTCAAGCAGCTGTTCGCACAGGTGACGAACCCGCCGCTCGACTACATCCGTGAGGAACTGGTCACCTCGCTCGAATCGCGGCTGGGCCACCAGCGCAACCTGCTCGACGAGAGTCAGGCACACGCCCGTCAGCTGGTGCTCGACTCCCCCATCCTCACCGACGAGGAGACGGAGTCCATCAAGAACTTAGACGAGAACGGTATGTCGACGACCGTCGTCGACATCACTTACGAGCGCGGCACCGACCTCCGCGAGGCCGTCGAGGACGTCCGGGCCGAGGCCTCCGCCGCCGCCCAGGAGGACGACATCATCGTCCTCTCGGACCGCGCGGCCGGCGAGGACCGCGTCCCCATCCCCTCCTTGCTCGCGGTCGGTGGCATCCACCACCACCTCGTTCGCAACGGCCTGCGAAACCACGTCGGGCTCGTCCTGGAGTCCGGCGACCCGCGTGCAGTACACCACTTCGCGACGCTCATCGGCTACGGCGCGGGCGCGGTCAACCCCTACCTCTCCTATCAGACTATCGAAGACCTCGTCGCCGGCCCCGACGGCGCGGACCTGGACAAGGCCATCGACGCCTACATCACGGCCGTCGAGGACGGCCTCCTGAAGACGATGGCTAAGATGGGTATCTCCACGGTCGAGTCCTACCAGGGCGCCCAGATCTTCGAGGCCGTGGGGCTCTCCTCGGACTTCATCGCGGAGTACTTCGAGGGGACCACCTGCCGGACTGAGGGTATCGGCCTGGCGGAAATCGAGGAAGACCTCCTGCAGCGCCACGACGTGGCCTGGAGCGAGGAAGAGCCCGAAATCCCCCGCCAGGGCGAGTACGAGTTCCGCTCGAACGGCATCCACCACCAGTGGAACCCGAACACGGTCGGCAAGATTCAACAGGCCGTCCGCATGGGCGACTACTCCATCTACAAGGAGTTCGCCGAGCTCATCAACGACCAGAACGAGCAGCTCCAGACCCTGCGTGGCCTGCTGGAGATGGACTCCGAGCGCGACTCTATCGACATCGAGGACGTCGAACCCATCGAGGATATCGTCGAGCGCTTCGAGACCGCCGCGATGTCGCTTGGCTCGCTCTCGCCGGAGATGCACGAGAACAACGCCATCGCGATGAACCGGCTGGGCGCCAACGCCAACACCGGCGAGGGCGGCGAACCGCCCGAGCGCTTCGGCACCGAAAAGGAGTGCAAGACCAAGCAGGTCGCCTCCGGTCGCTTCGGCGTCACGAGTGATTACCTCTCTGAGGCCGAGGAGATACAGATCAAGATGGCCCAGGGCTCAAAGCCCGGTGAAGGTGGCCACCTGCCCGGCAAGAAGGTCAACGAGATGATTGCCCACGTCCGCTATGCGACCCCCGGCGTCGGCCTCATCTCGCCGCCGCCGCTGCACGACATCTACTCCATCGAGGACCTGAAACAGCTCATCCACGACCTCAAGGCCGCGAACCCGGAGGCCGACATCAACGTCAAGCTGGTCGCCGAGGACGGTATCGGCACCGTCGCGGCCGGGGTCGCCAAGGCCAACGCCGACGTGGTCCACATCTCGGGCCACGACGGCGGGACCGGCGCCTCGCCGAAGACCTCTATCAAGAACGCCGGGCTCCCCTGGGAGCTCGGCGTCGCTGAGGCAAACCAGATGCTGCGCGCGACCGGCCTGCGCTCGCGCATCGAGATACACTCGGACGGCGGGATGAAGACCGGTCGCGACGTGGCCGTCGCTGCCTTGCTGGGCTCCGAGGGGTACGCCTTCGGGACCGCCTCGATGGTCACCTCGGGTTGTGTGATGGCCCGCCAGTGCCACGAGAACACCTGTCCCGTCGGCGTCGCCACCCAGAACGAGAACCTCCGCAGCCGGTTCCCGGGCGAACCCGAACACGTCATCAACTACATGACCTTCGTCGCCCAGGAGCTGCGCGAGATTATGGCCGACCTGGGCTTCGAGACGGTCGACGAGATGATTGGCAAGGCGAGCGTCCTCGAACAGCGCGACGACGTGACCCAGGAGAAAGCCAAGAAGCTCGACCTGTCCTCCGTCATCGCCGAACCCGCCGGCGACGACGGCCGGTACAAGCAACAGGAGCAGGACCACGACGTCGACGAGCAACTCGACTGGGAGCTCATCGACGCGGCAGAGGACGCCATCGAGAGCGGCGAGCCGGTCGCCATCGACACGGAAATCAACAACGTCCACCGCGCAGTCGGCGCGACGCTGTCGAACCGTATCTGTCGCGAACACGGCGGCGACGGGCTGCCCGACGACACCATCCGAGTGGACTTCGACGGCACCGCCGGCCAGTCCTTCGGTGCCTTCCTCGCACAGGGGGTCACCATGGAGCTGACCGGCACCGGCAACGACTACGTCGGCAAGGGGCTCTCCGGTGGCAAACTGATAATCAACACGCCCACCGAGGCGCCCTACGACGCCGCCGACAACATCGTCATCGGCAACGTCGCGCTGTACGGCGCGACCCAGGGCGAGGCCTACGTCAACGGCCAGGCCGGCGAACGCTTCGCGGTGCGCAACTCCGGTGTCAAGGGCGTCGTCGAGGGCGTCGGCGACCACGGCTGTGAGTACATGACCGGCGGCGCCATCGTCGTGCTGGGCGAGACGGGCAAGAACTTCGCGGCCGGTATGTCTGGCGGCGTCGCCTACGTCTACGACCCAGAAGGCACGCTCGCAGAGCAGGCAAACACCGGGATGGTCTCCATCCGCGACAGCTTAGAGGCCAAAGACCGCGGGATGATAACCCGTCTGGTCGAGAACCACGCGGCCTACACCGACTCCGAGCGCGCGAAGGAACTGCTCGAAGACTGGGACGAGGAGCTGTCGAACTTCACGATGGTGATGCCCGACGCCTACGCCGAGGTCATCAGCGACCGGGAACGTGACGACGTGCGCAACGAACCGCCCGCGGCGGCCACCCCGACGGCCGACACGACCGAGGCGGACTTTGCGGCCTCCTCGGACGACTGACACGGCGGTCCGACGCCGAAAAATTCACGCAAAACGAAGTTATTTTAATCATCTCCGTATACACGGACATCAATGGCTGAAGAGACGTCAGTGGCCGATCTGCTGGACGAGCCTCTGGAGGGTGACGAAGAGGAAGACGAACCGGGACCAGCCGAGGACTTCGCGATGAAAGCCGGAATCCCGACGGCGCTCGTGGCAGTCTATCTCCTGTTTCTGAGTCCGGTTCGAATGTTCGATCTCGCTCCGGGCGCCGGTGATCTGCTTATCATCAACGAGTCCGGGTGGACGCCGTTTGCCGGAATCGCAGTCGTGGCGCTCACCGTCGCGTTCGCGACGGGACTGTTCTATGCGGGGACCGGTCGCGAACGGTATGAGGACTACCAGTCGGAGATCGCCACTGGCACGATCATCCCGCCGGCCGTCGTCATCCTCCTCGGCTTTGCGGTCATCTTGCTGGAACCGGTGGCGAACAAGATTCTCCTCGGCAACGTCGTTGACGCAATGGGGTTTCTGGTCGTCGAGCTCATCATCGTGGGAATCCTGCTCGTCTCGTCGATCGGGCTGATAGCTGCCATGGTGTTTTTCGGTGTCTATCTCTGGATTCCGTCGTACGTCGGCTCCTTCGTCGGGACGTTCATCGGTGAGCTCTTGGACCCCGAGTCGGGGTGACCGGTCAGCTCTCCCGTTCGATATCGTACAGCCGCCGGAACACGGTCGGCGGGAACTTCGGCTCCAGTCGACTCGGCGGGCGTCCGCTCTCGCCGTCCTCGGGGGCCTGTACCCGGTCGACGATGCCGACGTCGGCCAGTTCGTATAGGTACCGCTTGATGGTGCCTTCTGCCAGGTCGGTCAGGTCGGCGACGGCGGCCGTCGCGACGGTGACGCTCTCGCGTTCGGCCGGGTCGAGGTCGACCAGTGCACGCAGGACGGTCTGTTTGTTCTCCGGGAGCGCAAAGACCCGGCCGAGCGCGACACAGTCCGGGGGGACCGCCTGGAAGGCGGCCGCGATGTCACGGTCGGTGATAGTCTGTCGGTCCGCCCGGGCGGCCCGGTCGGTCGCGACGAACAGCGCCGCGAGCGCGTCGTGGGCGTCGCCGCCGGCCCAGTCGGCGATGGTGACGGCCGCGTCCTCGTCCAGTGCGCCGCTGTCGAGCGCACTGGCGGCTCGGCGCAGGAGGAGGTCGACCAGGACGTGGTGCCGGTACGGGTCGACGCGTATCGCCGCCGCCGTGTAGTCGGTGAGCACTGTCTCCGCGGGGTCGGTCCGGCCGACGGCGAGCCAGCTGACGCTGCTTGGCAGGGCCGAAAAGCGGTCGACGAGCGCGTCGGCGGGCGCGCTCACCGGCTCGCCGACGTGGTCGACGGCCAGCAAGATGCCGGCGCCGGTCGCGTCCAGCTGTCGGTGGAGGCGCGACCGGAGAGTCTCGGTGCTGATGCCGTGGCGGGGGACGGCCTCGTCGGTGATGGCATCGAGCAGCGCGTGGAAGAAGGCGAACTCGCTGGTGTGTCGTCGCGTGTCCACGTAGACGAAACGAAGCAGCCGCGCGGGCCTGACCCGTGTCGTGGTGTAGATGTCGGTGTCCGGGTTGACAGTCTGGCGTTCGAGCTGGCTGAACAGCGCCGTTACCACAGCTGACTTGCCGGCCCCTTTCGGCCCATAGAGGTAGCCGTGTGGCGGCAGGTGTCCGTCGAACACCGGGTCGACGTGGTCGAGCATCGCTTCGAGCAGCCGGCCCCTGTCGGTCGGCTCCTCGACGTGTGTCGCCGGCGAGAGCGGCTCGTAGGCCCCGACCAGTCGGGACTCGTCGTCCTGTCGCTTTCGCCGCCGTATCATCGCTTCGATGTCCATGAGAGCGACCGCGGCGGGAGAGGTTAGACCGGCAGGGGCACCCAGCCGCTGTCCGGGAAGATACCGAGAAGCGCCAGGACAGCGATTGTAAAGGTTGTCACGACGATAGAGGCCGCCGGCGGGTCCCAGTGGGTGTCGCTGTGGGCGTAGAAGATGCGCTGGTGCACCTCGCCGGCCAGCGCACCGTAGACGCCGAAGATGGCCCCGACGACAAGCGCCAGCAAGGCGTCGGGCCCCGTCCCCAGTATCAATGCCGCCGTGCTCGCCGGGAGGGTGATGTGGTGTGTCACCGGTATCTTCTCGACGCCCAGGTTCAGGAACAGTAGCGAGGCCGCGCTGATGCCAAAGCCGAGGAAGAAGCTCTCGGTCACCAGGGCGATGTACGCACCGAGGATACCGACGGTGAGTCCGAGCAGGGCGACGCCGGACCACTTGTACTGGTGGGGGAGCCACGGCTCGACGGCGAGTCGACTCTCCTCGACGCCGCCGTCGGCCGCGACGTCGCCGCCCGCTGCCGAGGTCCGCATATCACCGCGGGCGAACGGGCTCATGTCGAAGAGGCCGTCGCCGCGGGCCTCGCCCACAAGGGGGAAGCCGAAGGCGAGTCGGTGGGCGACAGCCGAGAGCGTGACGCCCATCGCAATCGGGTCCCAGGGCAGGGCCAGCCCGCCAGAAATCTGACGGATGAACATCCCGAGGATGCCGAAGATACCGCCGACGAGGAGGATGTCCGGCTCCGTTCCGAACGCATAGAGGATATTCTTCCCCTCGTGGTAGTCGAAGCCGGTGTCCATCTTGCCCTTGCTCGCGGCGTAGGCGGTCGCCGCGGCTCCGCCGGCGAAGGCGATGTGCGGGCCGAAGACGGGGCCGAAGGCGACCAGTCCGGTGACGTTCGGGGCGACGTCGCCGGTGGGAATCCCCGCGACGGTGCCGAGCTGTGCCGTCAGGATGTTGATGGCCTCCCCGGCGATGACCATGAACCCGGTGAAGATGAAGGCCGGAAGCGCCCCGAGGGCCGCACCGAACGCGCCGCCGGCGAAGGAGGCGATGAGGAGGACGAGAAACTCCACGACACTGATGCCGAGAATCGGAACCTGGAGCACGCTCCCTACCATCGACGGTCACCTCCAGGCACGGTCGGGCCCGCTCCCGCACGGGGTCGTGCCGACCGGGTCGGCAGCGCTCGGTGGCGCGCTCCGTCTCGGTCGCCGGGGTCGTGGTGGTCGAACGCCGGTTCACCAGCAGTCAGTCGCGTGTGTTTGCCAGCCATGGTTTCGGTCGGATGAGACGGTCGGTCCCACGTCGTCTGCCACGACCGCACGCAATCGCGCGGTCGGCGCGACAAATCGTGACGACCGACCGTACGAGCGGTCGTTTATCGACGCTGCCGTTGCGTCAGTAACTAGCACGATAAAATCACATAAAACTTATCAGCATTAGTGAATTTCATGTTTACCAATATGTCTGTCCCCATCGGCTGATACTGCCGGCTGTCACACACTCAAATAATTCGCCACCCGGGGATGGCGAATATTTTCACGAACGTACAGCCGGCAGTATGAGGACAAACCGTTTTCCCACCACGGCGAGGAGTGAGAGTATGTTCGACAAATCGACGTGGATACGTCTGCCGCGAAACGTCGTGGTGGGCCACGGCGTCCTCTCGGAGACACTGGACGCCGTCGAGGAGCTCCACCTCACCGGGCGGCCGCTGGTGGTCTCCAGCCCGACACCCCACGAGGTCGCCGGCCAGCGTGTCATCGACCAGTTCGCCGACGCGGGGTACGACCCGGATCACATCATCGTCGAGGAGGCCAGCTTCGACGCCGTCCAGAAGGTCATCGCTCACGCCGAGGACGTCGACGCCGGCTTCCTGCTGGGCGTCGGCGGCGGGAAGGCCATCGACATCACGAAGATGGCCGCCGACCACATCGGCAAGGGCTTTGTCTCCGTTCCCACGGCGGCAAGCCACGACGGAATCGTCTCGGGCCGCGGGTCAGTCCCCGAGAAAGACACCCGCCACAGCGTCGCCGCCGAGCCGCCGCTTGCGGTCGTCGCGGACACGGAAGTCCTCTCGGAGGCCCCCTGGCGGCTGACGACGGCGGGCTGTGCCGATATCATCTCGAACTACACCGCCGTTCGTGACTGGGAGCTGGCCCACCGGCTCAAGAACGTCCCCTACTCCGAGTACGCCGGCGCGCTCTCCCAGATGACCGCCGAGATGCTCGTCGAGAACGCCGACTCCATCAAGCGTAACTTAGAGGAGTCGTCGTGGATTGTGGTGAAAGCGCTCGTCTCCTCGGGCGTCGCGATGTCTATCGCCGGCTCCTCCCGGCCCGCCAGCGGTGCGGAACACCTCTTTTCCCACCAGCTTGACCGTATCGCACCGGGCGCGGCGCTGCACGGCCACCAGGTCGGCGTCGGCGCCGTCATGACTGAGTACCTCCACACCGGCCCGCAGGGTCGCTGGCGCGACGTGCGCGACGCGCTCGCGGCCATCGGCGCACCAACTACGGCGGCGGACCTGGACATCGACCGCGACACTGTCATCGAGGCGCTGACGACGGCCCACGAGATTCGGGACCGCTACACGATACTGGGCGACGGGATGAGCGAAGAAGCGGCCATCGAGGCGGCGACTGTCACAGGGGTCGTCTAGCGCGGTCGTCGGAGACCGCAGCTACACGAGTTCGCCGACCGCGTCGACCTCGGCGTCCCAGCGCACCGACTCCCCGCTGGGCTCCGAGGAGTCGACGACGTCGGCCGTGAACACGACGCTCAGCCGGTACACCGTCGACGCGGACTCGTCGTCCTCGTTGCGGATGCCGTGGATATTTGCACAGACGGCGTCGGTCACCCGACAGTCCACGTCGGCGGCCTCTCTGACGATGCGCCTGACCGCTTCCCCGAGACGTTCGTCGGGTCGGGTCTGGCCGCGCGGGACCACCCACTCCCCGTCGCCCTCCCGTAACAGCACGGCGCCGTCGTCGTCTCTGACCACCGCCCGAACGTCGAGCTGCCCGTCGCGTGACCGTTCGAGCGACCGCTGGTACCGTTGTGCCCCCACCTCGAAGGTCGTCTGCGTGACCTCCGGCGTGCCGAACTCCTCCTCGAGTCGAGTCAAGCGCTCCTCGACTCGTGACCGAGAACGGCTGGCTACGTCCATGCCAGTTGGTTACCACGCATGCGTATAAACCCAGCCACTCGTTTTCTCCCTCAGAAAACGCCCTGTGGGGCGGTAGCGGCGCTGATTCGGAGATACGGTCCTTGTCTAGACGTGTTCGTCGAGGAAGTCGACGACGCGGGTGTAGGCCTCGATTCGGTTCTCCCGTTTGCTGATGCCGTGGCCCTCGTCGTCGAAGATTTTCAGCTCGACGGGGACCCCGTGGGACTCGACCTCCGCTGCGATTTGCTCGGCCTCGCCGACCGGGACCCGCGGGTCGTTCGCGCCGTGGAGGACGAAAAGCGGCGCCGTGATACGGTCGGCCCGGCTGATGGGCGAGATTGATTCGAGAAAGTCGCGGTCCTCGGCGAGCGAGCCGTACTCGGCTTCGCGCAGTTCGCGGCGCCACTCGCCCGTGTTCTCGAGGAACGTGACGAAGTTCGCGATACCGACCACGTCGACCCCGGCCGCCCAGAGGTCGGGGTACTCGGTCAGCGCCGCGAGCACCATGAACCCGCCGTAGGAGCCGCCCATCGCGACGATGCGCTCGGGGTCGGCTGCGGGGTGGTCGTGGAGCCACTCGACGCCTGCCCGCAGGTCTTTCACCGAGTCCATCCGCTTCTCCACGTCGTCGAGATGCGTGTAGGCCTTCCCGTAGCCCGTCGAGCCTCGCACGTTCGGCTCCAGGACGGCGTACCCCCGCGAGAGGAAATACTGTGTGAGGCCGGCGAAGGAGGGTCGCCGCTGGCTCTCGGGCCCGCCGTGGATGTCGACGATGACTGGTGTGTCGCCGTCCTCGCCGGCCCCGGGCGGCAGCGAGAAGAGGGCCGGAATCGACCGCCCGTCGAAGCTCTCGAACCGGACGACCTCGGGTTCGACGAAGGTCTCCCGCGGGATGCCCGCAGTCGCGGCGTGGGTCCACTGCTCGGCGTCGCCCGTGGCGGTGTCGACGACGAAGACGTTCGTGTTGACGGTGCGCCCGGTGACGCTGACGGCGAAGCGGTCAGCGTCGGGGCCCCAGGCAACGCCGCCGGCCAGCCCGCCGGGGAGGTCGGGGACGGGGAACTCACTGATACTCGTTGGCCCGACGAGCTCGCCGACGTTGAGCTGGTTGTACCCTTCGATGTTCTGCGAGTAGGCGAGCCGGCCGCTGTCCTGGTCGATAGCGACGCCGTCGATGTTCCACCCGCCGCCCTCGCGGACGACCTCGAGCTCGCCCGACAGCGAGAGCCGCGCGAGTTCGAGGGTGTCGCTCTCGGCGTCGGTCACGAGATACAGCGCGTCCCCCTCCGGACCCCAGGAGACGCTGGAATACCGCACGTCGCCTTCGTGTGGTGTCAGGTGCGTGCGTTCGCCGGACTCGATATCGAGGACGTAGACGTCCTGGTCGAAGCTCGAGTGGGCCTCGCTGATGGCCAGTTTGTCGCCCGCCGGCGAGACGCCGCTGACGGTGAACCAGCCGTCGCCCTCGTACACCAGCTCGGCCTCGTCGCCGGTCGCGTCGCGGGCCTGGACGTACACGTCGAACACCGCTTCGTCCCGGCGGTTCGAGGCGAAGGCAAAGCGGTCACCGTCGGGCCCCCAGCCGCCCCAGCGGTGTTTCGCGTCGGGCATCCCCGTCAGTTCGGTGACGGTGCCGTCGTCGTCGAGTCGGTACAGCTGCGTGCGTTCGTTGCCGCCCTCGTCCATGCCGAAGACGAGTTCAGGCCGCGTCGGCGAGTAGGAAACGAAGCCGACGGGCTCGTCGTAGAACGTTCGCTGTTCGGGCCACCCGCCGGGTTCGTCGAGCGTCCATATCTGCCCTACCCCGGTCGTGTTCAACAGGAACGCCAGCCGGCCGTCGGGCCCAATCGACGCGCCGTAGGCGCTCCGGACGTTGAGATACCGTTCGAGGTCGTACACGCTCCCTAGCAGTACTGGGGGGTGCAAAACGTTTTCCGGGGAATCGAACGGGTGGGCCCGGGAACGAGTACAACCAGAAAGAGGGCGGCGGGCTCGGTTGAACAGCTGCTGGCAGCTACTACGCCACCGGTTACTGCGATGGGGTGGGTTTTTCAGCGCCGCCGTCATCGGGTCGGATATGCGCGTCGCGGTCGTCGTCATGGAGACGAGCCACCACCGGGACACGGAGGGGCGGCGTCACCTCGAGCGGCTCGCGGAGACGCTGTCCGCGGCCGGCCACGAGGTGTCTGTCTTCTGTGCTCAGTGGTGGGGCGGCAACGCCACGCAGTTCGAGCCCGACGAGGTGAGCTATCGCGGGGTCACTGTCGAGCCCGCGGAACCCTCTTTCTGCACGCGGTTGCCGGCGCTGCTGGCGAAGTACCGCCCCGACGTGGTCCACGCCTTCCCGACGCCGTCGTCGGTGTTGCGGGCGGCCAACGCGGGCGCCAAACTCGCCCGGGCGCCGCTGGTCGTCGAGTGGTACGGCGACCACGAGGCGCCGGTGTCGGACCGGGCGATTGGCGGTGCCGACCAGTTTGTTACCCCCTCGGAGCTCGTCCAGACGCGGCTGTGGGAGGCCGGCGCCGACAGCGACCTGACGACGGTCATCCCCCAGAGCATCGACATGGAGCTCGTACGCGAGGTCGACCCGGCCGAGGAGGTCGACGTGGTGTACGCCCACCCGCTGGACGACAGCGCCAACGTCGAGTCGCTATTTTTAGGGCTGGCCGAACTCCGACAGCAGGGGTGGTCGGCGACGATAATCGGTGACGGGCCCAAACGCGAGACCTACGAGCAGGAGGCCGCCGACCTCCGCATCGACGACCGGGTGACCTTCGCCGGGGCGTGTGACCGCGAGCAGCGGCTGGCCATCTACAAGGGCGCCCACGTGTTCGTCCAGACGGCCTGGCGCGAGCACTTCGCGACGGAACTGCTGTGGGCGCTTTCCTGTGGCTGTATCGCCGTCGTCGAGTATCAGACCGAATCGAGCGCCCACGAACTTGTCGAACACCGCGACCGGGACTTCCGCGTGACGACGCCCCAGGAGATAGCCGACGCAATCGTCGAGTCCGCGGGGATGGACCACCGCACCCTCGACGAGTCCCTGGCCGAGTACGACCACGGCGCGGTCGTCGGGCAGTACGCGGACCTGTACGAGCGGCTGGTCGACGAGCACGGGCTGTTCTAACCTACCGAAGATACAGATAGAGGACAGAGAACGCAATGCCGGCCAGCCCGGCCTGCAGTACCGCTTCGAACAGCCCGCCATCGAGGAGTACCAGCTGGATTGCGCCCCAGACGATGACCCAGGCGAGGGTGTTCACGGTCGTGAAAACCCAGGGATTTCGCAGTGTCAGGTCGGGCACACCAGACCGTTGTCGAGCGACGGTGAAATCTCTCTGGGTCGGCCGCCCGGCGACGAGACCAGACGAAACCCGTTTGCCGCTCTGGCACCCAGACAGTCGTAGTGACCACTGAGGAGTCTGCAGACACCGACGACGAGCCCCTGGTCGAACTCGACGCGGTGTACGACGCTATCGACGCCGTGGGCCGCCCGCATCTGACGGCGACTGAGCTCTCCCGGAAGGCCGACCTGACGCCCGACGAGGCCAGAACGTCGCTCGAAACGCTCGCCGAGGACGGCGAGATACAGCGCCAGGACGTCTCGGGCGTCGAGTCGGTGTGGTATCCGACCGACGTGGCCGAGGTGACCGACCGCGAGCGTGTCATCCTCTTCCCGGACCGTCGCGAAGTCGTCGTCGAACACCCCGACCAGTTCACCCGCGCACAGCTCTCGCAGTTCGCCCGTCTGGGGGACAGCAACCGCTCGGGCGGCTACGTCTACGAGCTTCGCGAGGCCGACATCTGGGCCGCGCCACACGAGACCCTCGAGGACCTGCTCGCCACCATGCGGGACGTGCTGGGCGAGCGCTCCGCACATCTGGAGGAGTGGGTGACGAGCCAGTGGGAGCGGGCCCGGAAGTTCCGGCTCTACACCCACGAGGACGGCTACGTCGTCCTCGAGGCCGAGAGCGACGAGCTGATGGGCAACGTCGCTCGGCCGAAACTCGACGACGACCTGTTGCGGGCGCCCATCTCCGACTCGGAGTCCTGGGTCGACGCCGACGCCACGGCCCAGGTCAAGCGCACGCTGTACGAGGCCGGCTACCCGGTGCGTGACGACCGCGAGCTGGCCAGCGGCGAACCCCTGGAGATGGAACTGCGCCTGCGCCTTCGGGACTACCAGGCCGACTGGGTCGAGCGCTTCACCGAGCAGGGCTCGGGCGTCTTCGTCGGCCCGCCGGGATCGGGCAAGACCGTGGCGGCGATGGGTGCGATGGCCGCCGTCGGCGGGGAGACGCTGATTCTGGTGCCGTCGAGAGAATTAGCCACCCAGTGGCGCGACGAACTGGTGCGCCACACCACGCTGACAGACGACGACATCGGCGAGTACCACGGCGGCGAGAAATCTATTCGGCCGGTGACGATTGCAACGTATCGGACCGCCGGCATGGACCGTCACCGGAAGCTGTTCGACCAGCGCAAGTGGGGGCTCGTCGTCTTCGACGAGGTCCACCACGTGCCGGCGCCCATCTACCGCCGGAGCGCCGATTTGCAGACCAAACACCGGCTCGGACTCACGGCTACGCCGACCCGCGAGTCCGACGACGAGGAGGAGATTTTCACGCTCGTCGGCCCGCCTATCGGCACCGACTGGGGGAAGCTCTTCGACGAGGGGTATGTCGCCGAGCCGGAGGTCGAAATTCGGCTGGTCCCGTGGGGGAGCGACGACGAACGCACGGAGTACGCCGCCACGTCGGGCCACGACCGCCGGCAGGCTGCGGCCGGGAATACCGGGAAGATAGACGAGATACGCTACACGCTCGCCGAACATCCGGCGGCGAAGGCGCTGGTCTTCGTCGAGTATCTGGACGACGGGAAAGCCATCAGCGAGGCCATCGACGCGCCCTTCGTCAGCGGCGAGACGCGCCACGCCGAACGCGAACGACTGTTCGACGCGTTCCGCCGGGGCGAGCAGGACACGCTGGTCGTCTCACGGGTCGGCGACGAAGGTATCGACCTGCCAGACGCCGAACTCGCCGTCGTCGCGTCGGGACTCGGCGGGTCTCGACGCCAGGGCGCCCAGCGGGCCGGCCGGACGATGCGGCCCGCCGGGGACGCCCGGATGGTCGTGCTGGCGACCCGCGGGACCACAGAGGAGGACTTCGTCCGCCGGCAGATGCGCCACCTCGCCTCGAAGGGCATCCAGGTCACCGAACAGGAGGCCCACGCCGTGGAACCGAAGACGGAGTAGCGCGGTCGTGGGCAAGTCGCGCACGACCGAGGGTGGTTGATGTACTTTCGATATCAGGTTACCATACACAATGGGTGTGCTGAATACGGTACTTGGGACCGGCGAGGAGTCGGACACGGAACAGAAGTACGCGATACTGCTTGCCGCCGGGCCGGACGACGCGCCCGTCGCCAACAACGCGTTCACCTACGCGCTGGAGTTCGCCGACGCCGGCTACGAGGTCAAGATGTTCCTCGACGGGCAAGCCACGAAGTGGCCGGGGGCCTTCGCCGAGAACCCCGACCTGCCCTTCGCCCACGACTGGGAGCGGATTCGCGACCTCGGCCTGCTTGCCGGGGCCTGTGGTTACTGTGCCAACGCCTTCGACGCCACGGAGGCCTGCGAGAACTCGGGCATCGACCTCCTCAGCGACGAGATGACACACGCCCCGGCGGTGGCACGGCTGGCCGACGATGGGTACGAACTGCTCACTATCGGGTAACGCCCCCGTTACCCGTCGAACTCGTCGGGGTCGCGGGCCGCCTGCGCGACGTTGACCGCGGCCACGTTCTCGGCCACGTCGTGGACCCGTATCACGTCGGCGCCCCGCTCGGTGGCGATGGTCGTCCCCGCGATTGTCGCCTCCAGGCAGTCGCCGGGCTGCTCACCGACGAACCCGAACAGCGACTTGTGGGAGTGACCGACCAGTATCGGACAGCCAAGGGCCCGGAACTCGCCGATGCGGTCGAGCAGTTCGAAGCTCTCGGCGGGCGATTTCCCGAAGCCGATGCCGGGGTCGACGAGAATCTGCTCGCGGTCCAGCCCCGCCTTCTCGGCCAGCAGGACGCGCTCGGTCAGCTCGTCGATGACGTCGCCGACCACGTCGTCGTAGTGGATGTCGCTGTCGGGGTCGACGGGCGTGTTGATTGAGTGCATCACGACGACGGGCACGTCGTACTCGGCGGCGACCAGCCGCATCTCGGGGTCCTCGAGTCCCGACACGTCGTTGAGGATGTCCGCTCCGGCGTCGAGGGCCGCGCGGGCAACCTCGGCTTTCCGGGTGTCGACGGAGATGGCCACGTCGACGTCAGACAGCGCCTCGACGACCGGGACGACGCGGTCGATCTCCGCCGTGACCGGCACCGGGTCTGCCCCCGGTCTGGTCGACTCGCCGCCGATGTCGAGGATGTCGGCGCCGTCGGCGACCATCTGTTCGGCGCGTGCCACGGCGTCCTCGATTGCGTTGTACTCCCCGCCGTCGTGGAACGAATCCGGTGTGACGTTCAGGATGCCCATCACCGCGGGGCCGTCACTCCAGGGGTAGTCACTCGTGACAGCGGGCTGCTGGATGTCGAGTGCCTCGCGGAGTTCATCCGAAAAGGTCGAGAGGCCGTAGGGCTGGCCGTCGAGCTTGTCCGCGAGTCGTTTGAACTGGGCCATCGTCCCCATCAGCACGCAGTCGACCCGTTCCTCGTCCTGGTCGTTCAGCCCGGAGACGGCACACTCCCCGCCCAGTGACAGCAGTTCTTCCTTGAGATACTGCGCCTGGCGGGGCTGGACGCGTGTCCGGAGGACCCGATGGACGGCCTTTCCGCGCATCCGCCACGCGCCGGCTTTCGTGACGTGGGCGGCCTCGATGGTGGCTTTCGCCTCGGGAATCGAATCGACGTCTTTGGGCACCATCGCGCGGGCCCACCGGGTGCGGGCCTCGCGGACCGCGTAGAGCGACCCCGTCACGAGGACGGCGTCGCCCGGCCCGGCAGCGTCGAGGGCGATTCCCAGCGCGCCGGCCACGTCCGATCGGGTCTCGACCTCGGTGTCGGTCGCCCCGCGGAGCGCCTCGGCCAGTACGTCGGGCGACTCCGCGCGGCCCACGTTGGGTCGACAGGCGACGGCGTGGTCGGCCGCTGTGAGTTCGGCCGCGATGGCCGCGTGGTCCTTGTCGACCATCGCGCCGAGGACGACGTGGAGGTCGTCGTACTCGAAGTCGGAAAGGGTCTCCATCGTCCGTTTGAGCCCGCCCGGGTTGTGGGCGCCGTCGAGGACGACGAGCGGCGAATCGCCCATCACCTCGAACCGGCCCGGCCAGTGGGCGTTTCGCAGGCCGCGCTCGATATCTGCCTGTGAGATATCGGTCCCCGCGACATCGGCGACCTGTCGGACCAGCGTCGCGGCGATACCCGCGTTGTGGGCCTGGTGCTCGCCCAGCAGGGGCAGGTGGGTGTCGACGGCCCAGTCGGGGCCCTCGATGTCGACGGCGGCCTCCAGCCCCTCGCGCCCGCCGTAGCGTACCCGCACGTCGGGGTCGCCGTCGCTCCCGTCGCCGACGGTGACGACGTCGCCGGCCTGCTCGCGCACCGCGGCGAGTGCGCCGCCCGTCGCGCCGGTCACCAGCGGCCGGTCGACGGGCGCGACGTGGGCCTTGTCCGTCGCTATCTCCTCGACGGTGTCGCCGAGGATGTGCGTGTGTTCGAGCGTGACGCTCGTCACCGCGCTGGCGACCGGGGAAACGACGCTGGTGGCGTCGTACTTCCCGCCGATGCCGACCTCCAGGACGGCGACGTCGACGTCCTGGCGGTCGAACTCCCAGAAGGCGAAGGCAGTTAGCGTCTCGAAGAAGGTGGGCGACTCGCCGGCCGCACTCTCGCCGGTGATGTACTCGCGAGCGGTCTCGACGAACTCGACGACGGCGGCCTCAGGGACCTTGCGGCCGTTGACCCTGATTCGCTCGCGGACGTCGTCCAGATGCGGCGAGGTGTAGAGGCCGACGTCGAGGCCGGCCTCCCGGAGCGCCCGCTCGACCATCCGGGCCGTCGACCCCTTGCCGTTGGAGCCGGCTATCTGCACGCAGCTGGGTCCCGTCTGTGGGTCGCCCAGCGACGACAGCAGCGCCCGCGTGGCGTCGGTGCCGGCCCGGGAGTCGAACCGGCGCAACTCGAAGAGGAAGTTCGCGGCCTCGTGGAACTCCATGCCCGCAGTTCCGTAGCCGTCCGCTTTAGGCTGTCGGACCTACCTGTTCGCTGTTTCCCGATGACCTGGCAAAACGGGACGATACCAGTCCGTATTATCTCTCGTCGCCGGACTGCAGCCACTTCACCACCGCGCCGCTGACCGCGAGGAAGGCGGCCCCCAGCAGCGGCGCGGCGTCGACCGATTCGGTCGGGCGCGGTTCGTCGTCGGTCTCCGGCCCCGTGGAATCGTCCACCGCGGATTCATCGGTGGTCTCCGCCTCGCCGGCCGGCGCCGTGTCTCTTGGCTCCCACTCCACGTCCGAACGGTCGCCTTCGGTTCGGCCCTTTGGCTCCTGTGCTGGCTCGTCCCGTTCGTCCGGCCGCACTATCGACGGCGAGGGCTCCGTTTCGCCCGTCGAGGGCGTCGACTCGGTCCCGGACGTCGAGAGCTCGGTTTCGTCCGTCGACGGCGTCGGCCCGCCGCTGTCGAGGCCCGTCGCCGGCGGCGGCGTCTCGGACTCGCCGTCGCTGTTGCGCCGTCGATACACCCAGATACCGACGGTCGCGACGCCGAGCATGACCATCGAGACGCCCAGCCCCAACAGTCCGTAGCGCTTCACGACTGATCTCTTCTCTCCGTCGCCGATATCGGTGTCCGGTATTGGTACCTTCTCGCGGAGCCCGCCGTCGTCGTCGCCCTCGTCCGTGGCTGTCGGTTCCGTCTCCTCGTCGGCCGGCACCTCGTCGGCCTCGCGCTCGCCTCCCACCGCGATGCCCGGAACCTTGCCGAGCACGCGCGCGAGCCGTGGCGAGTCGACGTCGGCCCGGTACAGCGTGAACTTGCTCATATCTACGCTGAGGTGCGGGCGAGATAAAAACCCGCAGGCTAGCCGTTCAGGTCTCCCGCTCTTTCTCGCGCTCGGGTTCGCGGTCCCGCTCGACTTCGACCGTCGGCACACGGCGTTCTTCCTCGTCGAGCAGCTCGGAAAGTGCCGTCTCGAACTGGTGTTCCGAGAGCTCACCGTCGACGTACCGCTGTGTGAGCCTGGCGCGTCGGTCCTCGAGTGTCGGCTCGAACCGGTCGGCCAGCCCGAGCCGTCTGAGCGGTGGGACAGCGGCTTCCAGGCCGTGGAGGACGTTCGCCACGTGTCGGTTCCGCGGCAGGGACGGGGGCGCGGCGCGGCTGGCGAGCGTCGAGAGGAGGGCGGCCCCAAACACCAGTGTCAGCCCACCGAGCAGCAGGGTCCCGAGCAGGAAGGCGCCGACGGTCAGCACCAGCGACCCGCCGGTCACCAGTACGGAGACGGTGGCGAGGACGCCGACGAGGGCGACGCCGACAGTCGAGAGTCCCGAAAGCACGGTGGCGGTAAACAGGAGCCAGTGGCGGTTATCGGCGAGGAGGCTCACAGTCGACCTAGCAGATGTCACCGCAAATGAGTTTGGACTTCATTCGCGGTCCTCCCGCTTGGGAACGTAGGACCGTTCGTCCCCGGCGACGCCACCCAGCAGCCACTCCCGGGCCGAGAGCTGTTTCACCTCGCTGACCCGGGCGGTCGCGACGCGGCGCTCGGTCGTCTGGAAGTAGTTGACGACGGTCACCAGCAGGACCCCGCCGATAGAGTTGCCCAGCAGGACCGGGACGACGAACTCCCAGACCCCGACCGCGAGCGCGAGGTCGCCCTCGAAGACGAGATACAGCATCTCCGTCCAGGAGACCACGACGTGATAGAGGTCCCCGATGGGTATCGCGAGGAATGCGACGTAGACCATGGCGATGCGGCCGATACCGTCCCGGAGCGAGTAGTCCACCCAGACGACGCCGGCGACGATGAGCCCGGCGACCACCGCTTTCATGAACAGCGTCCACCACGCCGTCTCGATGGCCTCCTCGGCAAAGCCCGACGCGGCGGTCGCCGACGCAGAGGAGAGCACGCCCGTCGCGGAGAGGGCCAGCGCACCCAGCGCGCCGCCGCCGAAGTTGCCCAGCAACACCAGCAGCCAGATGCGCCCCAGCGTTGGCAGGCTGGCGATGCGTTCGAGGACGAGCGTCACCGGCGGGAGCGTGTTCTCGGTGTACAGCTCGTAGTCGCCCAGAATGATGAAAACAAACCCCAGCGGGTACAGCAGCGCGCTCGCGACCGGGGCTCCGTCCGTTTTCGCCGTCAACGACGCATAGAGGAGGAACGTGACCGTGATAGCAAAGCCCGCGGCGAGGCCGCCGGCGACCAGTTTCCGGGGGCGGGCCGTGATCTCGTCGTCGGCCGCCACGACGATGCGCTGGAATATCTCGTTCGAGGAGAAGCGGTCCCGAATCGTGTGTCCACCGGTCGGAGCGCCGCTCTCGGAGCGGTCGCCGGGCTGCCGTCGGCGCTCCTGGCGGCCGGAGTCTGACATAAAGACGTATTCATAGGCTGACAGGATGGCTCTTTCGACCGCGAGGACCTAGCCCATCGTCTCGGTGGGCACTTCCGCGGCGGTCACGTCCCCCTCCGTGCGGCCGAGCATGGCCATCGAGACGCCGGTGACCAGCAGGTCCACGCCGAAGAGGACGCCGACGGCCCACAGCGCGGTGGCCGGGAACCCGACCAGCAGCATCCCCGCGAGCAGCAAGGAGATAGCGCCGCTGAGGCCGAGCCAGAGCCGGCTTCCCGCGCCGGTGACCGCCCAGCCGAGCTGGACGACGCCTTCGACCGCGAAGAAGGCGATGACCAGAACGGTCAGCGTCGTCAGCCCGAGCAGCGGGTTCGCGAGTATCGAGATACCGACGAGGCCGTAGACGACGCCCAGCAGGACCTGCCAGACAACGCTGCGCGCGCCGCTCGCCGAGAACGCGGCGGCCACGTGGACCAGCGCGCCGACGACCAGCGCTGCCCCGAGCAGAATCGAGAGAGCAAGTCCCGTGACAAACGGGGTAACCAGCGCGAGGAGTCCGAGTATCGCCAGGAGGAGACCGCCCAGGATACCACCCTGCTGTAACTGTGCCTGCATCGAATCGGTGGCTGATGATTCTGTTGCCATTGGGAACACTAGATGAACTGATGGGTGTCTGACCAGAAAAGCGTAGTCTCGGCTTGCGCGCTGGGTGCTACCGTTCCACAGTCAAAGTACGGGCCGTCACTGCCCATTTCGAGCCGTCTGAGGGCTGGTGGGCCGGCGTGGAGGTTCGGCCGCTCAGTCGTGTCTGAAAGACCGCTGACCGGTCATGACCATCGTGATATCGTGTTCGTCGGCGGCCTCGATGACGCTCTCGTCGTTCTTGGAGCCGCCGGGCTGGATGACGGCCTCGATGCCCGCCTTCGCGGCCTCCTCGATGCCGTCCGGGAACGGGAAGAACGCGTCGGAGGCCATCACAGCGCCCTCGGCGTCTTTGCCCTCGGCGTGTTCGTCGGCTTTCATCGCCGCGAGTCGGACGGCGTCGACGCGGGAGACCTGGCCCATGCCGATGCCGACCGTCTCGGTCTCCTTCGCGAAGAGGATGCCGTTCGACTTGACGTGTTTGAGGGTGTGCCACGCGAACAGCATCGAGTCGATTTGCTCGTCGGTGGGCTGGCGCTCGGTGACGACCTCCAGGTCCTCGGGGGTGAGATGCTGGGTATCCCGTTCCTGGACCAGGCAGCCCCCGACGAGGGGCTTCTCGGTGAGCGTGTCCGTCACCTCGAAGTTGTCGTTGACCTCCAGAACACGGAGGTTCTCCTTCTCGAAGAGCACGTCGAGCGCGGCGTCGGTGTAGCCGGGTGCGACGACGACCTCCTTGAACGAGTCGATTATCTGCTCGGCGGTGGCGGTGTCACACTCGCGGTTCAGGGCGACGATACCGCCAAAGGCGCTCATCGGGTCCGTCGAGAGCGCCTTGCCGTAGGCCTCCGCGACGGAGTCGGCGGTCGCACAGCCGGCCGGGTTGGTGTGTTTGATGACGGCAGCGGCGGGCTCGTCGAACTCCTTGATGAGGTTCAGCGCGCCGTCGGCGTCGTTGTAGTTGTTGTAGCTCAGGGCCTTCGCGCCCTCGTTGAGCTGGTCGGCGTGGACGACGCTCGCTTCGGAGACTGTCGTGTCAGCGTACAGCGCGGCGTCCTGGTGGGGGTTCTCCCCGTAGCGGAGGTCCGCGGCGCGGTCGTCCGAGACCAGTCGGCGAGCCGGGAACGAGCCGCCCGCGTCGCCCTCGACGTCGACGGTGCCCGACTCCCAGTCGATACTGATGCGGTCCTGTGCGAACCACTTGACCACTCTGGGGTAGGCCGTGAACTCGCCCTCGTAGAGGACGCGCTCTTTGAGGTCGTCCGTGTCGTCGCCCTCGAAGACCGGGATGGGCTCTTGCGTGACGATGGGGCCGCCGTCGACCGTCTCGTCGACGACGTGGACGGTGCAGCCGGTGACCTTGACGCCCGCCTCCAGGACCTGCTCGTGGGTGTCCATCCCCGGGAAGTTCGGGAGCAAGGAGGGGTGGACGTTCAGGGTGGTGGGCGTGCCCTCGATGAACGTCTCGCTCAGGATGCGCATGTACCCGTCCAGCGTCACCAACTCGAAGTCGTAGTCGGAGAGCGCGTCGAGGACTCGCTCCTCGTGGGCCTCGCGGGACTCGTCGTCGGCGCGCTCTACGACCTCGGTCGGGATGCCACGCTCTGCGGCCGCCTCAAGGACGGGCGCGTCGGCGTCGTTCGTCAGGACGACGGCGAACTCCGCGCCGCCCGGCGCGCGGTCGGCGATGTTCAGAAGGTTCCGGCCACGGTTGCTGGCCATACCGGCGAGTTTCATACCTCCATCCGGGCGGTCGGCGCGCAAAGTAGTTGCGAAACTCGCGCTAGGAACGGCCGCGACAGTTTATCGTGGAAACGACGACAGCGGCGATTGAGACAGCCAGAAAGCCCCGGACCGTTGGACTCCCGCGGTTCGCTGTCGTCCGAAAGGCGCTGCGCGCCTTTCGTGATCACGAGAGAGCGAAGCTCTCTCGAACGACGCTCCTCACTTCGTTGCGGCCCTTGCGTCACCGGGGTTCGTGCAACGGTCCGCCCCTTTCAGTCCCACCCATGCGGTTGGTCAATCAGCTACGAGCGGTTTCTGGCTATCACTCCCGACCAGAACCACACCCGTTGTTCCTCGTGCGGTGGTCCTTTGTAGTCCGGCGACCACTCGCCGGTATGTCGAAGCTTCGCTGTCAGCGCGCCGGGTTGGTCGCCGCCGTCGGTGGGCTCGTGTGGCTCGCGTGGGTCGTCGGGGCCGGGCTGCTCGGCCGCCAGCGCACACCCGTCCTGCTCGGGGTCGCAATTTCGACGCTGGGCATCGTCGTCGGTCACTACGCCATCGAGAGCTTCTACGGGGCGCGCATGAAGCGCCCGGGCACTGCGGGCGCCTGGGTCGGGGCACTCGGCGGCGTGGTCTTCGCCGTCGGACAGCTCGTCCGGGCGGCGACCGGTGGCGGCGACGTCATTATCGGTCTCGGCGTGCTCGCCCTGGTGAGTGGCTCCCTGCTGGTCAGCGTCGGACTGGTCCGGACCCGCATCCAGCCGCCGTGGCTGGGGGTCCTGCTGTTCGTCGGGACGCTCGCCTTCCTCGGGTTCAACGAGATATCGCCCTGGACCGCCGCCGTGTACGGCCTGGCCTGGGTCGCGCTGGGACAGGACCTCTACCGGTACGACCCGCCGGACGGCCGGTTCGGGGAGGCCAGGGGCGACTACGGCTGGCTGTCCTGATACTGCCGGCTGTAACAAACTGAAGGAATTCGCCACCCTTGGGTGGCGAATATCTGTACGAACTTACAGCCGGCAGTATGAGACGGATTGTCGTCGCCGGGACACACCGACCGGAGATATTTGGTCACTCAGTCGAGAAGAAGTCCCATGAGCAATCAACGCTCGATTCTGGTCCACGTCTCCACCGACGACATCGGCGAGTGGCAGATGGCGCTGCGGAACCTTGCGAACCTCGTCAACGACGACTCCGTCGAGACGCCGCCGGAGCTGATGGAGGTCGTCGTCAACGGCCCCGGCGTCCGATTTCTGCTGGAGAGCAGCCCCGAGGCCGACAAAGTGACGCGGATGGCGGAAGCCGGCGTCGAGATTGCCGCCTGCGCGAACTCGCTGGACCGCTTCGACCACGCCGCCCACGACCTCGCAGCGGGCGTCGGGACGGTCCGCTCCGGCGTCGCCGAGGTGGTGCGGGTCCAGCAGCGGGGCGACACCTACCTGAAACTCCCGTAGCGAGTCGACACGCTTTTTCGGGCCTCCGGCGGAGAGTCGGGTATGACCGACAGAGGGCCACTCGCCGCTGTCTCGCCGCTGGACGGCCGCTACGCCCGCTATACGGAGCCGCTCGTCCCGTACGCCAGCGAGCGGGCGCTCATGCGCGCCCGCGTCGAAGTCGAGGTGGAGTATCTCCTCGCGCTGGCCGACCTCGAGGCTACGCCGTTGACTATCGACGCGGACCAGCGAGCCGACCTTCGCGCGCTCTACGATGCGTTCGACGACGAGGACGCGACCGTCGTCAAGCAGCTAGAGACCGAGGGCTACGGCGACTACGCGGCCACGAACCACGACGTCAAAGCCATCGAGTACTTCATCCGGCTCGGGATGCCCGACGGGCTCGACGCCGACCACTGGATTCACTTCGGGCTGACCAGCGAGGACGTGAACAACCTCGCCCACCGGCTGCTGGTCAAGCCCGCCGCCGAGGACGTGCTGGTCCCCGAACTCCGCGAGATACGGGACACGCTCGTCGAGATGGCCCACGAGTACGGCGACGTGGCGATGCTGGCCCGGACCCACGGCCAGCCCGCAACGCCGACGACCTTCGGCAAGGAGACGGCGGTCTACGCCTCCCGGCTCGGGCAGGCCATCGCCCGCATCGAGCGCGCGGCCGAGGCCCTCTCGGGGAAACTCGCCGGTGCGTCGGGCACCTACGCGGCCCACCACGCCGCCTACCCCGACGTGGACTGGCCCGCCTTTGCCGACTCGTTCGTCGACTCGCTGGGGCTGGACCACGAGCCGCTGACGACGCAGGTCAACCCCTGTGACGACCTCGAAGTTCTCTTCGACGCGGTGCGGGGCGCGAACAACGTCCTGCTCGATATGGACCGTGACATGTGGCTCTACGTCTCGGACCGCTATCTGGGCCAGCGGACCGTCGAGGGCGAGACCGGCTCCTCGACGATGCCCCACAAGGTCAATCCCATCGACTTCGAGAACAGCGAGGGGAACCTTTCGAAGGCCAACTCGGACCTGGTCTTCCTTGGCGACTACGTCACCAACTCCCGGCTCCAGCGTGACCTCTCGGACTCGACGGTCAAGCGCAACATCGGTTCGGCCTTCGCCTACTCTCTTATCGCCTACAGCAAGTGCCAGAACGGCCTGGCGAAGGTCGTTCCCAACGAGCAGGTCATGCGCGAGGAGCTGGACGATACCCCGGAGATAATCGGCGAGGCGGTCCAGACCATTCTCCGGCGGGAGGGCCACGACGACGCCTACGAGCAAGTCAAGAAGGCGACGCGAGGGAAGGACGTGACCATCGAGGACTTCCGGGAGATGATCGCGGAACTGGACGTCAGCGAGGACGTGCGTTCCGAACTGGAGGCGCTGACGCCCGCGGGCTACACCGGGCTCGCGGCCGAGCTGGCCGACGGCATCGACGAGGCCTGAAACCGCGAATCACTCGCATAGCGGAGCGAGCGAGACCTCGCCTTCGCTGGTGACTGTCACCTCGTAGCCGTCGTACTCGAACGTGACGTGACCCGTCGTCTCCCGGAACAGCCGGTCCAGTGCGGCACCGTCGACCGCTTCGAACAGTGCCGGTTCGACCGCGGCAGGGTCGACGCCTTCAACACGGGCGACTGCCCTGACGACCTCGGTACTCACTGTGGCCTTATCATTCATGACATACCCTCGGTTAGTTTCGGGTTAGTGTGTACTCCCCATCTGTTTGGGGGTTCGCAAGACCGTGCCAGGAACACAACCGGCTTCGCCGTGCTCGTCCCGTCGGTGTACGCCCAGGGTATCGTGCTGGACCCCTGGCTCATGCTCGGCGCCCGATTCGTCCAGGGTATCGCCGTCGCGCTCGTCTTTGCCCCGTCGCTCGCGCTGGCCGGTGACCTGGCCGGCGAACGGGGCTCGGGCACGACGCTGTCAGTTCTCACGATGGCTTTCGGTCTCGGCGTCGCCGCTGGGCCGCTGGCCTCCGGCGTCCTCTACAACCTCGGGGGCTTCTCGATGCCTTTCACCGTCGGCGCGGTGCTGGCACTCGCCGCGCTCGGACTGACCTACTGGGAGGTCGAAGAGACCCTCTCGGTCACGCGGAGTCGGCGACGGCCACGACGCAGGACTGACACACGGGCTCGTCACGGGCGCTCGCCGGATGTCTCCGGGAACCGTACGCCCCTGTACCGAGGGGTTAAGTTCGGGACTATCCTACTATCTGATATGTTCACAGACCGAACGGACGCCGGTGAACAGCTAGCTGCAGCGGTCCGTCGGTCGGACATCGAGGTCGACATCGTCCTGGGGATTCCCCGCGGCGGGCTCCCGGTCGCCCGCCCCGTCGCCGACGCGCTCGACGTTCCCCTCGACGTCGTCGTCGCGAGCAAAGTGGGCGCGCCGGGCAACCCCGAGCTGGCGGTCGCGGCCGTCGCCGACGACGGGACGACCTGGCGCAACGACTCGCTCATCGGGAAACTCGACCTGACGACCGGGTATCTGGAAGACGAAATCGAACACGAACAGCGGGCCGCCCGGCAGAAGCGCGAGCGCTACCGCGAGGGCCGCCCGCCGCTTTCCCTGACTGGCAAGCACGTCCTCGTCGTCGACGACGGACTCGCCACGGGCGCGACCATGTTCGCCTGCGTCGAGCGTGTCCGGGAGGCCGGCGCCGCGAGCGTCGCCGCCGCGGTCCCCGTCGGGTCGCCCCGGACAGCCGACCAGCTGGAGCGCACGGTCGACCACCTCGAGATACTGGAGCGGCCCCGGAGCTTCAGGGCCGTCGGACAGTTCTTCCGGGACTTCTCGCAGGTCTCCGACGAGGAAGCGATGGCGCTGCTTGACTGAGCCGCAGTGCCACGCCCCTTCTAGACGAGGCGCTCGACGGTCTCCCGCACGGCGCGGGCGGCGGCGCGGACCTCGGAGAGCCGGACGTACTCGCGTTTCGAGTGGGCAACTGCCCCGACGTCGTCCGAGAGCACCCCCGGACCGAAGACCACCGTCGGCCCGTGGTCGGCGAAGTAGGAGGCCTCCGTCGCGGCCTCGAAGGGACGAACGGCACCGCCGCTTGCCTCACGGAGCGTCCGAACCAGCTCGGCGTCGCGGTCAGTCGCGAAGGCGTCCGGAAACGGCGTGTCGGGCCGGATGAGCGCCACCTCGACCGACATGGATTCAGGGAGCCACTCCGCGAGATGTCCTTCCAGTGCCTCGGGGAACTCGTCGCTGGTCTCGGGCGGCACCGAGCGGCGGTCAAAGGTAATGACGCATTCGGCCGGTATCTGGTTGGTCGCCTCGCCGCCCTCGACCATCGACGGGGTCAGGATGGGGCGACCCAGCGTCTCGTGATTCTCCGGGCCCGCCGTGTCGCGCGGTTCCTCACCGTCACCGCGAGACCGTTCCGAGGCGCTTCGCGCCTCGCGCTCGTCATAGCTTTCCATGGCCTGCAGGATGGGCGCCGCGGCTCTGATGGCGTTAGCGCCGCTCCCGGGGTCCGCGGCGTGCCCGCTCTCGCCGCGAATCGTCACTGTCCCCTCGAACTGGCCCTTGGCGGCGGTACAGACGTCCAGTCCCGTGGGCTCGCCGACGATGTAGCCCTCGGCGTCGAGACGCTCGGCGAGGTGGGCGCCCCCGGTCTGGGCGGTCTCCTCGTCGATAGAGACGGCCAGCGTCACCGCTCCCTCGGCCGGTTCGACGGTGAGGAAGGCGTCGACTAGGCTGGCGAGTGGGCCCTTCGCGTCACACGCGCCGCGGCCACAGACGACGTCGCCGGTGAGGCCGCCACCGGTGCCGGTTATTTCCTCGTCACCGGGGGGGTCCTCCCGCCGTTCGTACGGCAGATGCGGCGGCACGGTGTCGATGTGGGTGTTCAGGACGAGGTGAGTGCCCTCTATGGCCGCCGCGTCGTCTGGGTCGGCCGCGCCCGTCGTGGCGACGACGTTGCCCAGTTCGTCGACGGTCGGGTCGGCACCCGCTCGGTCCAGCGTCGCCACGAGCAGGTCCCGCATCGGGCCCACGTCGGCCGTCGAGTCGGTCTCGACGGCCTCGCGGTGAAAGTCGACCGGGTCGAAACCGACGTTCATCGCTCCATGCGGGTCACGTCGGCCAGCGTCTCGCGGTCACGGACGACACGGGTCTCGCCGCCCTCGATAGCGACCTCCGCGGGCCGGGGCTGGGAGTGGAACTGGTTTGCGAGCTCGTAGCCGTAGGCGCCGGCGTTGCCGATGGCCAGCAGGTCCTCGCGCTCTGGCCTGGCAATGGGCCGGTCGGTACAGAACACGTCGGCGCTGGTACAGCACGGTCCGCCGACGGAGACCGGCTCGGTCTCGCGGTCGGGCGCTGAGACGTTCCTGATGGGGTGGTACGAGCCGAACATCGCGGGGCGGATGAGCGTCGCCAGCGAGGCGTCGACACCGACGACGGTCGCCGCCGGAGCCTCCTTGATAGTGTTGACTTCGGTCAGAATCAGTTCGGCGTCCGCGACGACGTAGCGGCCCGGTTCGAGCTTGATTTGTGCGTCCAGCTCGCCGACGGCCTCGCGAACTTTCTCACCGACGATTTGCATGTCGAGTGGCTCCTCGTCCTCGCGGTAGGGAACGCCGAAGCCGCCCCCGAAGTCCACGAAGTCCAGTGGCGTCACTTCGCGCTCGACGCGCCGGCCCATATCCGCGACTTTCCCGATGGCGCGGCAGTGGTCGTCCAGGTCGTCGTGCAACACGCCGCTGCCGGCGTGGGCGTGGATACCGACGAGGTCGAACCGGTCGGCCACGTCTGTGGCGACCTCGAGGACCTGCTCGTAGGGGATGCCGAACTTGGCGTCCTTCCCCGTCGCGACTTTCTCGTGGTGGCCAGTCCCGATGCCGGGGTTGATGCGGATGGCGACCCGGCCGTCGTAGTCCCGCTCCTCGAGGCGGTCGAAGGTGTCGCGGGCGCCGCCGGTGATTGTGAGGCCGGGGTTTTCTTCGGCCAGTTCGACCGCGTAGTCGAGGTCGGCGTCGGGCGGGTTCACGGCGGTGTACTGGAGCGTGTTCGGGTCTGCGCCCGCCTGGACGGCCCGCTGTAGTTCGCCCGCGGCGGCACACTCGATGTCGGCACCAGTCTCCAGCAGTTTCGAGAGCACGGCGCGGCCGGTGTGGGCCTTCGCGGCGTACATCACGTGCGCGTCGGGGAAGACCGACGCGAACCGGTCGTAGTTCTGTGCGACCCGGTCCAGGTCGACGACATACAGCGGCGTCCCGTGGTCGGCCGCCAGCCGACCGAGGCGGTCGTGGTCCCAGTCCGCGAGGCGACGGACCGGCGGCGAGTCCTGACTCATTGCCCGAACAACGGCGACGGCGGCTAACAAGCGTTGTGTTCTGGCGGTCACTGCGGGAGCACCAGCCGTTGCCCTTTCTGCCGTATTCTTTATTGCAGGATAGACGAACGCTTTATTCGATACGCCTGAATGCCGGTCGACCCACAGTTCGTCGGGCTGTTGCAGATACTGCTGGGAGTGGTGTCGCTGTTCTTCCTGAAGCCGGCCTACGACAACCGCGACAGGGCCGGGAGCTGGAGCTTCGCCGTCCTCTGTGTCGGTATCGGGGTCTACGGCCTCAGTGCCGGCCTCGACTGGTTCGTCTCCGGCTACGCCGGCTCGCATTTCGTCTTCAGCTTCCGGTCGCTGGGCGGCGTTCTCATCACGACGGCGTGGCTGTTGCTCGCGCTTTCGGTGACAGACCGGGTCCCGGTCACGCGGCGGCTCGGGGCGACGTTCGCCGGCTACGTCGTCGCGACACAGCTTTTCTTCTGGACGGACCCGCTCCACCACCTCGTCGTCGCCCCCGGCTCGACGATGGACGGCGCCAACTTCGACCCGACTATCGGCGTCGGACTGTGGGCGATTCTGGGCGTCGGCTATCTCTGGACGTTCGTGGGGACCGGTCTCCTCGCGACGGACGCCCTCCGGTCGACCGGAATCCGACGCCGACAGCGATTCGTCCTCTCGCTGGCTATCGTCCCGACGCTGCTGGGGAGTCTCGCGACCGTCTCGGGTGTGACCGTCTACGACTACACGCCGCTTGGGTACGCGCTGACCGCGACGATGTTCGCGTGGGCGCTGTTCAGCGGCCGGTTTCTCGACCTCACGCCGGTCGCGCGCCGCACCGCGCTGGGCGAGATGTCCGACGCCGTGGTGACACTCGACGACGGGAACCGCGTCGTCGACTGCAACCGCCGCGCCCGCGAGCTGTTCGACGCCGCCGACGACTACACCGGCAAATCGGCCGCCGACTTTTTCCCCTCGGTCGTGGGCGAAATCGACGCGTTCGACGACCTCGTCGACACGGAGACGGAGATAAGGATACGTCCGGACGACCGCGAGCGACACTTCAGCCTCTCCGTCTCGCCGGTGACCCGGCGCGGGCAGCGCGGCCGCGTCGTCGTCCTGCGTGACATCACCGACCGGAAGCGCCGCGAGCAGGAGCTCGAACGGCAGAACGAGCGGCTGGACCGCTTTGCCAGCATGGTCGGCCACGACCTGCGGAACCCGCTGACCGTCGCCGCCGGCCAGCTCGCACTCGCCGAGGGGAAATGCGAGTCCGACGCGGTCCGCGAGCACATCGAGGCGGTCGGCCGGTCACACGAGCGGATGGACGCGATGGTCGAGGACCTGCTGACGCTGGCCCGGTCCGGTCAGCGCGTCGAGGAGACGGAGCCGGTCGAGCTGGCGGCGCTCGCCGCGGAGGCCTGGACCCACGCCGAGGTCGAGGGCTGTGAGCTCGACGTCGCCGTCTCGGACGACGCGACCATCGCGGCTGACTCCGACCGACTGCTGCACGTCTTCGAGAACTGTTTTCGCAACGCCGCCGACCACAACGACGCGTCGGTGACCGTCGGCGTCGGGGTGCTCGGAGAGACCGGCGACGGCCTGCTCGGCTTCTTCGTCGAGGACGACGGCGAGGGGATTCCAGCCGACGAGCGCGACCGTGTGTTCGACCACGGGTACACGACCGGGGAGCCCGGGACGGGGCTCGGTCTCTTCATCGTCAAAGACATCCTCGACGCCCACGACTGGGACGTCCGTGTGACCGAGGGGAGCGACGGCGGCGCACGGTTCGAGGTGACGGGCGTCGAACCCGGTGACGGGTAGGGCCCCGGTGGCCCTGGTGACTGGCGGTAGCGACCACCCGCGGGCTCGTCGCTGGGCGCACGGGTAAGCTACTAGTATACCAGGAGACGTGGAACCTGCTTGTGACTAACTAACAGGTGGCCACAGCAACTGTCGGTCATGTTCACCGTTTCCTTGCGCCGCCTCGGGGTCACGCTCGCCGCCGTGGTGGTTCTGGCTGGCGTCGCTGGCGTCGCCAGCGCCCAGTCGTTCCAGGGGGCCGGCGAAACCGTGGTCGTCGGACCCGACGAGACATACGACAGTGTCGAGGGCGTCGCCGGGACGGTCATCGTCCGTGGGACCGTACGAAACGACGTCTCGGCGGCAGCCGGGTCGGTACACGTCACCGAGAGCGGGACCGTCGGGGGCGATGTCGCGGCCGCCGCGGGCACCGTCCGCATCGACGGGCCCGTCGACGTCGACGCCGCCGGGGGGTCCGTCATCGTCGGCCCGACGGGGAGCGTCGGGGGGACCTCGACGTGGGCGCATCGTACTTCGAGCTCAACGGCACCGTCGACGGGAACGTCCGAGCGGGGGCCGAGTCCGTCGTCCTGGGATCCAGTGCGACGGTCGGTGGCTCCGTCCGGTACGACGCCGAGTCGTTCGTCAGGGCACCGGGCGCTACTGTCGAGGGGAGCGTCGTCCAGGACGAACGCCTCGGCGAGACCGTCGGGCCCGACCTGGCCGTCCCAGGCTGGCTCGGGGCGCTGTACGGCCTGCTCGCGAACTTCCTGCTGGGGGTCATCCTGCTCGCCGTCTTCCCGGCGTTCTCCACCCGCGTCGCCGACGGCGTCGCGGACCGCCCGGCCCGCTCGGCCGGGGTCGGACTGTTGACAGTGTTCGTGGTGCCGCTGCTCCTGGTCCTGGTTGCACTCACTATCGTCGGTATCCCGCTCTCGCTGGTCGGTGCCGTCGGCTTCGCCGCCCTGGTGTGGGCCGCCATCGTCTACGGCCAGTACGCGCTCGGCGTGTGGGTGCTGTCGTTCACCGACCGCGACAGCCGCTGGCTCGCGCTGGTCGTCGGGCTCGTCGGCGTCACGGTCCTCGGTGCGGTGCCGGTGCTGGGGGCCCTGCTGGACCTCGCGGTGTTTCTGCTGGGGCTGGGCGCGCTCGTGCTCGCCCTCCGGGGCGCGTACGAGCGGCGCGGCGAGGAGCCCGCCGGCGGCCGCCAGACCACCCTCGACGAGGTGACCGGCGACACCAGTGCTGCCTGACCCACCCAAACCTATTTTTGCTCCAACAATCGACTCTTCCCACGAAGAGGGCGACCCAGAACTGTCATGCAATCGGAGGTCCCACGACGCCCGCCGCTGGAGCTCGTCAAGCAGGGGAGCCTCTGGGTCGTCGAGGACTACCGGAAGGGGTCACGGACGGGGGAGACCTACGCCACCCACGACTCCCAGCTTTCGGCCATGCGCTACGCGAAATCGAAGATGGAGGCCGACCGCCACCCGTGTATCGTCCGCTGGGACTCCCCGCGCAGCGTCGGCGCACTCTACTGGAACCCGCTGTTCGAGACGCTCGAGGTCCGTCGTGACG
This sequence comes from Haloarcula rara, assembly GCF_029338235.1. Classification (GTDB taxonomy): domain Archaea; phylum Halobacteriota; class Halobacteria; order Halobacteriales; family Haloarculaceae; genus Haloarcula; species Haloarcula rara. Next base: position 732,029 of record NZ_CP119785.1, on the reverse strand, counting down.
AACTCGTCGGCGGGTGGACCGTCGTCCCAGCGGGCGGGACCTGTGCGATGACGGTCGCACCCTCCCGCGAGGACGCAGCCGATCGCGCCAAGAAGCTCCAGCGGCTCTATGATTTCAAACACCTCCGCGTCTACGACGGCCGCGGCGAGGAGTACGAGGAGCGGGACCACCGCTTTCTGCGCCACGACATCACCCGCTCCGGCGTGCGGTTCGACCCCGACGCCGTCGCCGAAGTCCCCGAACCCGAGCAGCCGGACGAACCGGACGCCGGGACGACGGCTTCGAAATCGGCCGACGAGCCCGCAGGTCCCTCCGACGTGGGCATGGTCGGCCCGGCAAGCCCGGGTCAGCTCGGGGCCTCCGTCCCCGACGTGACCCAGGTGGAGTTCACCGACACCGACGGCGCCGTCCACCGCTACTCGACGCCGTGGCACGGTGGCACCGAGGCCCAGATAATCACCGTCTCACGCAAGTACGCGACCGACGAGGGCGTTCCTGCAGCCTTCGCCGAGGCGTTCGAACGCTGGCGAGCCAACGATGACGGTCCCCACGTCGCCACGGTACACGAGTCCGGCACCGACCCGACTTCCTGGGTCGCCTACCGTGTCGGCGACCACTCGCTCGCCGACATCGGCACGGAGCTGCCGGCCCGCTCCCGGCTCGAAGTGCTGGGCGATATCGCGGACGCGGCCGCCGCCGTGGGCGGGCCGTCGACACCGCTCTGTGGCCTCTCGCCGGAGAACGTCCACCTCATGGAGGCCGAGGGCGACCGACGGGCGACGGTCGCCAACTGGGGTATCGAGTGGGCCGTCCGAGACGCGGTCGGGCTCTCCCACGACGGCCCCTTCCTCGCGCCCGAACAGCGCGAGGGCCGCCTGTCCGTGACCACCGACGTCTACCAGCTCGGTGCGCTTTCCTATTGGCTCTGCTGTGAGCAGCGGCCACCAGAGACCCCGACGCCCCAGCCCAGCGAGATACCACGGCCGATACAGAGCGTCTCTTCGCGGGTCAAACCACACCTCGCGCAGGCGCTCGCGGCCGACCCCGACGAGCGGTTCAGCTCCGTCGAGGCGTTCTATCGAGCGCTGGTAGACGCTGCATAGCGAGACATCGAACACCGTGAGATGTCTCGGATGGCGAGCGGGGAGGAACGACCCGCGAGCCGGGGAAAGCGAGACGACTCGCAGTGCTCTGCGGTTCCCTTCGGTCACCGCGTCGCTTTCGAGACGACTCGCGGTGCTCGTCGTCTCGCTAGTCCCGAAGCGCGTCTTCTCGCTCCGTGGCTTCCAGCGTCTCCTCCTCGACGTCGCTCGCCACGACAGCGGGCTTGTAGGCGCCGCCGGGGATGAGGTCGTGGTCGCCGACAGAGGAGTCGACAAAGCGCTGGAACGCCCGGCGCTCCGGCGGCAGTTCGCCGTATATGACCTCCTCCTCGACGAGGTCGTAGACCGGGATGCGCGGCGTCAGGAGCGTGTTCTCGCCGACGACAGAGCCCTCGCCGACGACGAAGCCGCTGGTGACGCGACAGCCCGCGCCAAGCGAGACGTCGTCTTCGACGATGACGGGGGCGTTCTCGACCGGCTCGAGGACGCCGCCGATGAGCGTGTTCGCGCCGAGCTTGACGTTCTCGCCGATCTGCGCACAGGAGCCGACGGTGTCACAGGAGTCGATGAGCGTGCCGTCGCCGACGTGGGCCCCGATGTTGACGAAGGAGGGCGACATCATGATGCAGTCCTCGCCCAGGTAGGCCCCGCGGCGGATGGTCGTTCCGTCGGGGGTGTTACGGGTGCCACGGTCGGCGAGGTCGTCAGTCTCCCGGAGCGGCAGTACGTCGTGGTACTGGACGCCGCCGTACCCGCGAGCGACGGTCTCTCGGAGGCCGAAGTTCAGCAGGATACCCTGCTTGACCCAGGCGTTTGCTTCCCACTCGTCGCCGACCTTCTCGGCGGCCCGGACCTCTCCGGCTTCCAGTGCCGTCAGAAACTCCTCCAGTACCGCGAGATGCTCGTCTGTGGCGTCGGTCGCCGTCAGTCCGTCCTGTTTGCGTGCCCAGAGGTCGCCGATGTCTGCTTCGAGGCTCATACGCAGTCGGTTGCGACTCAGGGGGCTTACCTATCGGGGTTTTGCGCCGGCGGTCCGGCGGCCCCCTTCACTCGTTCCGGAGTTCCGGGGGCGACGGCTGTTCAGTCGGCGCCCTGGCCGGGGATGTAGCCGCAGTCGGTGCAGTGTGTGACTGTGCGTGCCGGTGTGAACTCGCCGGCGCAGTGCGGACATCTCGATGCGGGTCGTCGGTGCGTGGTTACCATACCTGTCGCTGGGCAGTCAGCGAGTATAAGGCTGTGCGTTATATTGAGAAGAGTATATTAGGACGATGTGGGTTGTTCTAGGTGGAATCGACGACCGCGCCGAACTCGTACTGGCCGGCCTCGCGACCGGAGAGCCACGCAGCGGCGTCGAGCGCCCCGGCGGCGAAGACGGCGCGGTCCTCAGCGTGGTGCGAGAGCGACAGCACCTCGTCGTTGCCCGCGAGGATGAGCTCGTGTTCGCCGCGGATGTCGCCGGCGCGGCGGGCGAAGACGCCGATTTCGTCGTCGTCGCGAGGGGCGTGACCTTCGCGGCCGTACACCGGTTCCACGTCGCGCTCTTCCTGGACGACTTCGAGCAGGGTCTTGGCGGTGCCGGAGGGGGCGTCGACCTTGCCGTTGTGGTGGCTCTCCATCAGTTCGAGGTCGTAGTCGTCGAGCGCTCGCACCGCCTCCCGGACCGTGCGCTGGAGCACCTGGATACCACGCGAGAAGTTCGTCGCCTTCAGCAGCGGGACCGACTCGCTGGCCGCCTCGAGGTCGGCCAGCCCGGCGTCGGAAAAGCCCGTGGTCCCGACGACGAGGCCGACGCCGGCCTCGACACAGGCCTCGGCCAGGGGCAGCGTCGACTCGGGGATAGAGAAGTCGACGACCACGTCCACGTCGTGCTCGGTGAGGGCGCCGGCCACGTCCTCGGCGACGACCGGGACACCGTCGACCTCGCCCGCCTCGACGTCGAAGCCGACGACGACCTCGAGGTCGTCGCGGTCGGCCGCGGTCTCGATAACCGTCTGTCCCATGCGACCCGCCGCACCGTTTACGGCAATCCGTGTCATCGCTCTACCTCCGCGTAGGCGTCCTCTAAGTCCTCCGTTTCGAGGTCGTCGAGCACGTCACGCAGGTCCTCGAGATATTCCTCACCGAGCCTGGACAGGGGCTGGCGAAGGTGGGCCGGGCCGTAGCCCCGAATCCGCATCGCCTCCTTGACCGGGATGGGGTTGGTCTCGACGAACAGCTCACGGAAGAGCGGCCCGAGTTCGTGGTGGATGGCCCGCGCCCGCTCGAAGTCGCCGGCCAGCCCCGCACCGACCATCGCGCAGGTGCGCTCGGGCTCGACGTTGGCAGCCACGGAGATACAGCCCGCGGCCCCGACCGACAGCATCGAGAGGGTCATGCCGTCGTCGCCCGAAAGCACCGCAAAGTCCTCTTCTCGCGTGCGCTCGATGATTTCGGATATCTGATTCATGTCGCCGCTTGCGGCCTTGTACGCCTGGATGTTCTCGTGGCTCGCCAGTTCGACTGCGGTGTCGGGCTCGATGTTCTGCCCGGTACGGGAGGGGACGTTGTAGACGATTTGGGGGCAGTCAACCGCGTCGGCGATGGTCTCGTAGTGGTCGACCAGCCCGCGCTGTTCGGGCTTGTTGTAGTACGGCGAAATCAGGAGTAGCGCGTCGGCGCCGGCGTCGGCGGCCCGCCGGGAGAGCGAGAGCGCCTCGCGGGTATTGTTCGAGCCCGTGCCGGCGATGACGGGGACGTCGTCGACGGCGTCGATGACGGCCTCGACGACCTCGATGTGTTCGTCGTGGGTCATCGTCGCCGATTCGCCGGTCGAGCCGGCCGGGACCAGCCCGTCGACGCCGGCGGCCTCCAGCCGCTGGGCGTCACGCCTGAGTGTCTCGAAGTCGATACTGCGCTCGTCGTCGTCGTGGAACGGCGTACACATCGCGGGGTAGACGCCGTGGAAGTCGGGTGCTGTCATTGCTGAGTGGTGTGGTGTCGCTGTGGGATTAGTCGTCCGGTCTGTCTGCCAGAAGAGCGACCCTCGACGGGTTTGCCACGCCCGCCGAGAGTCAGCGACCCTCGACGGGTTTGCCACGCCCGCCGCGAGTCAGAAACTACCGCTTGCGTTTGCGTTTCGGGACGACGCCGTCGCCGCTGGATACCGGGCGTGCCGTTTCCTGGCGTCGTCGCATATTCGTGTGGCCGTCCGTGAGCGACTTATCCTTTTTGCTCTCCGCGAACCCCGAAAACCTATCCGGGTTCGGGTGGGAAATCACCGTATGACTGTCTCTCACTCGGGACAACGCGTGGCCGTCCTGGCCGACGCGCAGAACCTCTATCACACAGCCCGGAGTCTCTACACGCGTAATATCGACTACTCCGAACTGCTCGAGGCGGCCGTCGACGGCCGCGAACTCACCCGCGCTATCGCCTACGTCATCCGCGCCGACTCCCCGGAAGAGGAGAGCTTCTTCGACGCGCTCACTGACATCGGATTCGAGACCCGTATCAAGGACATCAAAACGTTCCAGGACGGCTCCCAGAAGGCCGACTGGGACGTGGGGATGAGCCTCGATGCGGTCACACTGGCGAAACACAACGACGCTATCGTGCTGTGTACCGGCGACGGTGACTTCGCCCGCGTCTGTCGGTACGTCCGACACGAGGGGTGTCGCATCGAAGCGATGGGGTTCGAGGAGTCCTCCTCTGAAGACCTCAAATCCGCCGTCGACGGGTTCGTCGACCTGAGCGAGGAACCCGACAAATTCCTTCTGTAGCGGTCGCTCACGGAGGTAAGCCAGCGAATAGAAACTCAGTTTTCAGACCGCGCGGCCGTCTTCAGACGTGCCGACCAGCAAGGCGCCGGCGGCCAGGCCCAGCGACGCGACGCCGGCTATGACGCCGGCCACGGTGGTCGAGATACCGATATCGAACGGGCCCGATACGAGAATCAGCACCGAGCTGACGACCAGCAACGCGGCGCCCGCATACACTTTCCGCTTGTCTGTAGCCATTGTAGGGGTGTCTAGCGTGCCATCCGGTATAAATTTCCCCAAACGCGGCGGAAATTATGCGAGGGAGTCACACGCACTGATCACTGTGGCCGGCTGGCCGCGGACCGAAAACGGGTTACCCACACGGGCGCCACCACAGGCAATGAGCGACAGCGAGCTCCGTGGCCTCCGTCGCGGGGCCGACTACCAGTTCGGTCGGGGTGCCGGCGCGGCCCTGCTGGAAGACGCCGTCGAGGTCACACACACCAGTTCGGGACGGCCCCGACAGGTCCACGCTGACGACGGCCGCATCGCCACCTACGCCACCGACGGCCGCTTCGTCCTCGGACTGGCCGGTGGCCGACGCCTGCTTGAGGCCTTCGACGCCCCCGCTCACCGGGTCGTCGTGGGCGACGAGAGCGAGCCGTTCGTCCGCGAGGGCCGCAACACCTTCGCGAAGTTCGTAAAGCAGGCCGACCCGTCGATTCGGCCCGGCGACGAGACGCTGGTCGTCCACGAGAACGGCGACCTGCTCGCGGTCGGCCGCGCGGAACTCCCCGGGAGGGGGATGGCCGACTTCGAGACCGGGATGGCTGTGAAAGTGCGCCAGGGGACCGATAGCTGACCGTCGCTATGCGCCGTCGGTCCCTTCTGGCCGGGCTCGCGGTCTCGACTGCCGGGCTCGCCGGCTGTGGCGGTGAGTCCTCGAACACGGTCACGCCCGACCCCGACGACCCGGTGCTTCTCGTCGTCACCAACGAGCAGGCCGCCAGGGCGACGGTACAACTGACCGTCGCCCGCGACGACGGCTCGACAGTCCTCGACGAATCCGTGACCCTCGACGCCGGCGCCACCCGAGAGTTCGACCCCGGTATCGACCGGCCGGGCCAGTACGAACTCACGGCGGCTATCGAGGACGGACTCCGCAGAACCATTACGCTCAACGTCGAGGCGGGCGACATCCGCGACGGGTCGAACTACGAGGTCATCCTCCGGGACAACAGCGTCCAGGTGACGTGGGCGTGAAAGCTGGTGGGGAGTGCAGTGACCCAGCGGTGTAACTACGCGTATGCGTCCGTGAACTCCTGTTCGCGGCGCAGTAGCTCTTCGACGCCGTGGTCCAGCAACGCCTCCCCCAGCGCCGTCGCCCGGTAGTACGAGTACAGCCCCTCGCTGTCTCGCTCGTTGCGCTTGCGGTTCTCGACGAGGCCCACGTCGACCAGCGTATCGAGGTGGTGATGCAGCGTGTTCCCACGCACGTCCAGGGCCTCCCGCAACTCCTTGGCGCTCATCGCGCCGTCGCGCTTGAGCCGGTAGAGGACCCGGAATCGGGTCTCGTTGCCGACAGCCCGCTGCATCGCCATGTACTCCTCGAACGTGAGGATGCTCCGCTCGGGGAGGAGGTCCGCCGGTTCCGCCGGCCCGGTCTCCTCTCTCGTGGTGGTGCCCATCTCGGTTTATTCTAGTACGCCACCCGGCTTAATAGTTGCTGAGTCAGTTAACACTGAGTATAGCCTATATTTATATACAGTCCCTGTGTGGCCCCGGTATGCGCGCCCGAATCAAGTCCTCGCTCGGGTCCGTTCCGTACAGTGATTTCCTCGTCTACCTGATGGGGCCGTACACCACATTCGACGTGGCCGACCTCGTACCCGACGACGTCGATCCGGACTCCGTCTCCCTGCCCGCGGTGTCCGCGTCAGACGATGATCTCGACGCGATGATGGGGACACTCCGTTCGATACAGGGCTCATTGCGGGCCGACCCCGGCGTCAACGCGTTCCTCGCGGTTGAGCCGGAGATTCCGCTGGATGAGATGGACGCCGCGAGCCAGAGCATCGCTTTCGCCCGCGCGAGCAACGCGACCCTGTTCGTAGTCCCCGCGATGGGCGACAAGCTGGGGGTCGGGATGGAAGTGGGGTCGGTGCTAGAAGACCTGGACGAGGATGGCCGCGAGCGGGTGATGTTCGCCCACGAAGACGCCGTCTCCAGTGCGATGATACGGTCAATCAGCCAGCGCTGGGACGCCCGCGTCGTCAGCTACGAAGACCAGTCCGAACTGCTGGACGAAATCAGGCAGTTCGTCGCCGACCTGATGAACCGCGAGCTGTACGGGGATCTGCCGCGAAAGACGGGCGAATAGGCGACCCGGTGGGCTTTTTTATCCAGAACGCGCAGCCTCGGGTATGTTCGGAGGCGGCGGCGGGATGAACCCGCGCAAGATGAAGCAGATGATGGAACAGATGGGTATCGATATGGCGGATATCGATGCCGAGGAAGTGATTATCCGGACCCCAGAGGAGGAGCTCGTCTTCACGGACGCGGAGGTCCAGCTGATGGAGGCCCAGGGGCAGAAGACCTACCAGGTCGTCGGTGACCCCGAGACCCGCGAGCGCGGCGAGGGCGCGAGCGCTGGCGGCGCGGTCGAAGACGACGCCAGCGACGACAGCGGTGTCGACGAGGACGACGTCGAAATCGTCGCGATGCGGACCGGTGTCGACGAGGACACCGCCCGCGAGGCCCTGGAAGCCAACGACGGCGACCTGGCGGACGCGGTCGACGAGCTGGAGTAGCGTGTATCTGTTCGTCCACGAGGACCGCGAATACCTCCTCTCGCCTGGCGAGCGCTTCGAGTCCGACCTCGGTATCCTCGAAGTGCCCGAGGACGTGACGCCCGGCGACGTCGTCGAGACGCATCTGGGCAATGGCTTCACCGTCCGGCGGCTCCGCGGCCCGGACCTCTTTGCCCATCTGGAGCGCACCGGCGCGCCGATGATGCCCCGCGACGTGGGGCTGGTCGTGGGCAAGACCGGCGTCGCCGCGGGCGACCGCGTGCTCGATGCGGGGACCGGAACCGGCATCCTCAGCGCCTACATGGGCCGGATGGGAGCCGACGTGACGACCTACGAGATCGACCCCGACTTCGCCGATGTCGCGCGTACCAACATGGAGATAGCGGGCGTCACCGACAGCGTGGAGGTCAGGACCGGCGACGTGACCGACGACCTCGACGAGTTGTCGGGCTTCGACGTAGTGACACTGGACACCGAAGACGCCCCGACCGTCGTCGAGCGCACCCCGACACTGCTCTCCCGTGGCGGCTCGCTGGCCGTCTACTCCCCGTTCGTCGAGAACACTCGCGAGGTCGTCGCTGCGGCCCGCGAGGTCGGCCTGGACGGGATCGAGACGCTCGACACCATCCAGCGGGAGATGGACTTCGACGACCGTGGCTCCCGGCCCTCGACCGGCGGCGTCGGCCACACCGGGTATCTGACGTTCGCGAGAAGGCCATAGCGAGGCTTTCGGGATCGCAGCGACCGAAAGCCTCGAACGCGACGCGGTGACCGCAGGGAACCGCGGAGCAGCGGTTGTGGTCCTCGACCGCAGGAAATTCCTCGACGAGGTCGGTAGCGAACCGTTCGGGCGCGCGGCGACACATCGGTTTCCGCGAGCCGTGGTTTCAAGCCCCAGTGCTCCCAAGAGGCGTCTGCATGAGCGACGCCCCAGACGAGACGACGACGTGGCCCGAACTCGCCATCGGGTTGTACGACCGACTGACCGGCCGCAACGCCGAGATAACGTACGAGTTCGAGGACATGGAGGTCGACGTCCCGAGCACCACGGGCGAGGACCCCGAGTACGCCTACTGGCGTATCGACGGCACGCTCACCGTCAAGGCCCGCGAGAAGGAGTGACGACGACATCGACCGGACAGCACGGCGACCCGCCAGCGACCCTCGCGGAGCTGTTGGACGACCTCGAAGGCCGGCCCGCCCTGTCGGTCGAGGCCGATCTGGACGTCGAGCTAGACGGCCACCCGGCGAGTGTCGTGGGGTACGACGACCTCGTGGCGCTGGACCTGCCCTCTGTCCCCGCTGCTGTCTCGCTGTGGCGCAACCGCCCGATCGACGTGATGGACGCGGCAGCGCTGCTCTCGTCTGTGGGCCTGACTGCCGAACTCCGGGTCCGTGGGGTCCCGGTCGCTCGTCTCGGCGACGACGCCGTCCCCAGCGGCCTCGCCCGTCGGCTCGGGCTGGGGCCGGTCGAACTGGTCCCCGAGGGGACGCTGCTGGCGCTCACTCGACGGCGCGGATGAGCTCGAGCAGTTCGTCGCGGTAGGCAGCCGGCGACCGGGTCAGCGACTCGTCGGGGTCGTCGAGGTCGAGAATCTCCCCGACCGGCCGGTCCGGATAGGCACCCGCGGCGATGCGGAACCCGTCGGCGTGCCAGACGCCGACCCAGCCGGTGACCGACAGCGTGGTCCCGAGCGACGGCAGCGGAAGGTCAGCCGTGTAGCTTCGCAGGTGCAGTTTGTCGCCGCTGTCGGCCCGAATCCGCTCCTTTCGCCCCCGGGAGACGTCCTCGAAGCCACGCTCGCGTAGTTCCTCCGCGAAGGCCGATTGGGCTTCCGAGCGGACCGTCGGCAGTACCAGCATCGGACCGATGCCGGGCGCCAGCGCCGGCCGAAAGGTTAGCGCCGTCGCGAAGAAGAACCGCCACTGGTGGTCGAGCCCCGCGGCCGACTCGGCGACCTCGCGCGTTCGCACGTCGTCGTAGAGACTGGTCGCGCCAACGACCGTCGCAGTGCTGAGTCGGAAGACGGTCTCGACGCGCTCGTCGGTCAGTTCCCAGCCACCGCGTGCCAACTGCGTCTCGGGGACGTCCGGTTCGGCGGCGTCGGGAGCCACGACCCTAGTGGTCGTCCTCCCGCCACTTGTGCTCGCACTCGGTGCAGGTGAAAAAGCGCGTCTCGGACTCGTCTGCGGCCCGAATCTGTTTCATCTCGTAGAACGCCCGGTCGTTGCCGCACTCCGGACAGCGCGCGCCCGTGGTCGGCCCCATATCCTGTGGGTCGACCTCGGAGGTGTCGACGACCTCCGAGGACTCCTGGCCCTGGGTCGTGACCGCTTTCTTCTCTGTCTCGGCGTCACGTGCTTTCTCGTAGCCACAGGTACCACAGACCCACATATCGTCTTCTGTCTTCATCATCGAGCCGCAGTCGTCGCAGAATTCCATTGTTGTACGCAGTATACCACGGGTCTGTGTTAAACGCCCGGGTTCCTCGTCGTAGACGGAGCTGTCAGCGGAGTGGGAAACCAGACCAAAAGCGCCGTGAACAGTCAGAAAGCCCCCGGACGCTCGGCTACTGCGACTCGCTTCGCGCTTCCTTCGCTCACTTCGTTCGCTCAGTTCAGTGCTTACTTCGTCTCGTACGCCGAGCGTCCGGCCCCTTTCAGTCCCGCCCGGTCGGCTGGCCGGGGCTTTCTGGCTGTAGTACACGCACTCGTTCGATGCTGCTGGCGGTACGTTCCGGCTGTACGCAGTTACTTAGAAACCCTCGACCCACTCCTAGCCGTTGTCGACCCAGGCGGAGCAGGCGTCCATATCGTCCAGCGTCTCCTCGTGGAACGAGCAGTAGGGGGCGACGTCGTCGCCGTCCATCACGTACTGGAAGTGCCGGCAGTTGCCACAGTAGCTGTCGGGTTCCCCGCGGTGGACCGCCGTCTCGGTGATGGGGTCCTGGCCGGTCGCGGTCGTGGTGCCGCCGTCGGTGGAGGGGGAGGCCTCCGGACCGGCGTTGGCCAGTTTGGGGTCGAGCTCGTGTTCGGTCGGGCCACGCGGTGCGCTTTTTTCGGGTCGTTGTGGGGTGGACTTGGACTGGGTAGTGGTATGTGACTGCTGGGTGGTGGGGTCAGGCCCGGAGCGGGCCTGGCCCATGACCTCGCTGCCGTCGGTGTGCTGGGTCGCCCCGCCGTCGCTGGTGGTCGTCCCGCGGCGGTTGGTCTGGGTTGCGACGTCGCCGTCGGGGTCTCGACCGAAGAAGCCGATACCACCGAGGCCGGGAAGCGAGCGGGACTCCTCGACAAGCTCGATTGTCCCCTCCTCGGTGACCTTCATCCGGGCGGTTCCGCCCGGGTCATTGCGGGTCTTGAACGTCGCCAGCGCGGCGAACAGACACCAGAACGTCGTCAGCACGCCGGTGAAGTAGACGGTGCTGGCACCCAGCGCGAGCAGCGGGGCGTCGGCCATCCAGCTGTAGGGGTAGAGCCGCTGGAACGCGACGACACCGACCAGTGCGACGCCGGCGCCGCCGACTGCGGCCAGCCGGGTCCGGGGCCCTGCGGGGAGCACGGCGAAGATGCCGAGCACGACCGCCGGCAGCCCGACACCGGCGACGATGCCGGCGATCTCCCGGGCGGCGTAGTCGCCCAGTCCCAGGGTCGTCCCGAGACTGGTGGTCGCCAGCGCGATGGCGGCCACGAGCCCCGCCGCACCGGCCAGGAACAACCCGGTCCCAACGAGTTGCTGGCGCCGCGTCGCCACGCGGCCGACCTCCCCCTCGTACACATCGCTCAAACTGGTCATAGCGGTACTAGAGCGGCGTTCCTCAAAACTCCCCGTCAGACACTCGCAAGACAGGCGTGCGCGCGAGCGAGTGCGGTTCGGCCGTTCCGAAAGCACTAATCGGGCAGGCAGCCAGAGTTCGGGTATGAGCGACGACGACACCGAGGAAGAACAGGAACCCGCCGTCGAACTCGGCGAGGGACCGGACGTCGAGGGCGCCCCGCTCTCGCGGGTGACCGCGCGGCTCACGTGGGGCATCGAGCACAGCACCGTCGTCGACCGGGAGGGCGACACCACCATCCGGACGCCGGACGGGCCACAGGAACTGGCCGCGGTGCTGGACGAGGTCGACGAGACGTACTTCGCGGACCGACACGAGTTCGAGGCCGCGGTGCGCGAGGTCGTCGGCACCGGCCCGGTCCCGACCGAGTAACTACCGCATCGACTCTAAGGCGACGACCGTATCGGAGATGAGCCACGCCTGGTCGTTCTCCGGCGATTCGATGCTGAGCGCACAGAACGAGTCCGCCCCGTCGTCGACGGTGATGTGGTAGGCCTCGCTCCGTAGCTCGGCTGTGGGGGGTGTATCTTGGGGCTGTGAGGGCACGTTCTGTGCCAACAGGCTCGGACGGTTAAACCAGTCGATTCGGTAGATAGCAGGCCTGAAACGTTGAATTAAAGGCGAAATTTCCGCGAGGGCGGCGGGGTTCAGACCCGACGACTCAAACCCGGTCAGAAGTCCGAGAGCTGTGACTGCAGGCCCGCCACGAGCTCGGACTTGCGCCGAAGCGCACCCATCGGCACCGGTAACTGGTCCGCCACGGCGTTCAGCGTCTCGCCGAACGTCTGCCCGACTCCGGGCTCACCGTCGAAGGCGTTGCGCACGCCTTCCCGTACCTGCCAGACGCCCACGGGCGCCCAGTAGTCGTCGGTTATCTCACGGAGGACGAGACACTTCGCCTGCCGACCCCGTTCCTGGAGATGTTCCAGCGCACCCAGGCGGGCGGCGTAGTACGCCCCGGCGGTCTCTTCGACGTAGCTGGTCCGGCCCTCGTATCCCTCGTGGGCGCTTGACATGTAGTAGCCCGTCTCCGGCCGGGGGTTCCAGACACTCCCCGGCGATTTCATCTCGACGAGTTCGAACTCCCAGCGGCCCGGTGACAGGAGCACCCAGTAGCGGTTGCCCATGTACTCGTTGTACCAGAGTTCGGGCTTGTCGATGGTATCGCTGTTCCTGAGCGTGCCACGGAGGTACTGGCCGACGGTGTCGTCGACCGCCGTAATCGACCACCGCGTCGGCACGAGCGACCGCTCGCTGGCCTGGCCCAGCGCCCCCGCCGAGAGGATGGTGTTGATGTCGTAGACGTCAAAGCCCCGGCGATAGAGATAGGTCATCGCGCCCTGGGCCTGCCAGTCGTCGTCGGAGAGGGTCTTCTCGACAGCTTTCGGGACGTGGGGGTTCTCCGTGAGGTCGGCGCCCGTCGCCGTCGCGCGGGGGCCGGTCGGCGTCCCGACATCGTCGAAGGAGAGGTCGAGGTCCGGTTTGCCGTCCAGCCCGACCTCCACCTCGACCGGGTGGTCGGCGATGGCGACCTCGCGCTGGACGCCGACGAATCCCTCCCAGACGTCGTAGGCGTTGCCAGTCTGACGGCTGCGACGGCCACCTGTCTGGACCGAATCGACGGCGGTCTGGCGCGTCGAGTTGAGCATCCCCGTTCGGCGCTGGAGCACGTCCTCGATACCGAGTCCCTCGCTGTACCAGTCGCTGCTCGTGGCGTACCCCTCGGCGGCGGCGTCGCGGTCGACTGGCGAGAGCAGCCCCGTCGAGACGTTCGGGTACCCCGACCGACCGACGAAGATCTCGGGTGCCGTCGAGCCAAAGAGGGCGTCGCCTTGTAGGGCCTCGTCGAACTGTCGCTCGACGTCCTCGAGGTGGTCCGTGATGGCGTAGGATTTTGCCTCGGCGAGGCGGCGCTTCTCGGCGGCCTCGTCGCGCTCGAACCCCTCGATGTACTCGTCGAGTCGCATCTATCCCGCGTTGGCCCCTGTCCGACAAGAAGGTGTCCCTGCCGACCGTGGGTAACTATTAGGTACTTCCACTGAGTAACAACAGGTGATATTAATCATGGTGAACCTCACGAAGTGGTCGGGGCTCGTCGCGACCATCGCGAGCCTCGTCGTCATCGTCCTGCCCGCGTTCTTCCGAGTGACCCACTCACAGGCGCTGACGAGCCTGCTGGCGGGTGAGGTCGCCGCCATCGCGCTCGCCCACTCGGCCTACCGGGCCTCCTCGGGGAAGCAGGCGGCGCCGCTATCGATTGTCGCAGCCGTCGTGTCCGGGCTGATACTGCTGGTGTCGCCGCTGGTGCTCTCGCCCTTTGACCCGTTCCTGACGATAATGCTCGGCACGAGTCTGCTCGTGGTGGTCGGCGGCGTGCTGGCCGGCATTGACCGCATCCGCGGCGGCGCGGCGGGCCGACAGACCGGTGCCGAGCGCCTCGCCGGGAACTGATACGGTTTGTTGTAGATTATTTCCGGATTGCACCGACGGTGCATACCGGTAAATCACTACAATAATCCGTATGAGCGGTTCCTGACGAGACGGCGGGACCACAACCCCTATTGGCACTCCCCGGTCTCTCCCGGTAATGCCCGTTATCCAGTCGGACCCCGACGCGGCCCGCGAGCGACTCGCCGCGGCCGGCGTCACCGTCGCGGACGGCAACACCGACCACGAGCGCTGGCGCGCCGAGTACGGCGGCGCCACCGCGGTCGCCTACGACGACAAGGTGGTGGTCCAGGGGGGCGACACCGCACGTCTGGAAGCGCTCTTGCGAGACGACGACGGCGGCCGCGTCCACGTCTACTTCGACGGGGCCTGCCGCGGCAATCCCGGCCCCTCGTCGGTCGGGTTCGTGCTGGTCGACGACGGCGGTATCGTCACCGAGGGCGGCGAGACCATCGGGCGGGCGACGAACAATCAGGCCGAGTACGCCGCCCTCGTGAAAGCGCTCGAAGTGGCCCACGACTACGGCTTCGACGAGGTCCATATCCGTGGCGACTCCGAACTCATCGTCAAGCAGGTCCGCGGCGAGTGGGACACCAACGACCCCGAGCTCCGCGAGCAGCGCGTCCGGGTCCGGGAACTGCTCATGCAGTTCGACGACTGGCAGCTCGAACACGTTCCGCGAGAGATAAACGACCGCGCGGACCAACTGGCAAACGACGCATTAGACGATGCCTGACCTCCCAGCCGACATCCAGGACGAGGTGGAACGACTCACGCGACTGGCCCGCCAGGCCGTCGACGAGGGCGCGGCAGCCGCCTACCGCGACCAGCGCGCGGCTCTGCTCGCCGAACACGAGTACGAGGCACGCATCCGCGAGGAGGACACCGGCGAGGTGCTGGTCTGTTACCCGTCCGAATGGGTGGCCGACGGCGTCATCCAGCCGGATATGGTCGAGGACACGGACCGCGGCGTCGAGATTCGCCTCTCGGGACCGGGCGACCCGGACGAGTGGGACGAGGTCGAGGAGCGGAACCGCGCGGTCGTCGAGGCGGTCCGGGACGACCACGGCGAGGTCCACGGTGCGACGGCGCGGGCGCTCGCGGATTTCATGGGGAACCACTACGCAAAGCCCATCGCCGAGGCCACGCCCGCGGAGCTGGCCGAGTTCCGCGAGGAGTACTTCCCGCGCAACGCCTGGCCGACCGACCGGCAGCGCGAGCTGCTGGATGACTCTATCGAGCTGGCGGTCAAAAAAGCCGATTCGTCTTCGTAGGGACTGCTTACGCCTGTCCGTCGACGAGGTCGTGGAGCTCGTCGGCGCGGTCGCCGCCGGTGACGAACTTCGAGAACTCCCAGCCGAGCTGGTCCAGCACCGCTTCTTTTCCGTCCTCCGTCAGGGAGTACTGGTTCGTTCGCTTGTCGAGTTCGCTCTTCTCGACCAGCCCCATCTCGACGAGGTCGTCGAGGTTGGGGTAGAGCCGGCCGTGGTTTACCTCGTCGTTGTAGTAGGACTCGAGTTCTCGCTTGATAGCAAGCCCATACCGGGGCTCTTCCGCGAGGATGACGAGGATGTTCTGCTGGAACGCGGTCAGGTCTTTTGCGACACCAGGACTGCTCGCTACGGATTGTGCCTCTGACATGGTAAGCCAAATGTCATCAAGCTATTTAACACTTGTTAACTACTGCGTATGTTCCGGTAGTATCAGCCGATGGTGGCCGATATATAGGAACTTAATAATTGTCACGAACACGGTCAATCGGCTCCTCGGCCGCCCTCCAGCAGGAGACTCCCGGTCGGTAGTAGGAGACACCTAATGCAACGTGACTGTCTATCGTCGTGTCCGTGACCAGCCGACAAGTAGTTTATGCCCACCGGGTGACGGTTCCATTACGAAAATCCTTTTTAATACCCCGACGCACACGCGGACGATGACGAATCTCTGGGAAGACCTCGAAACCGGACCGAACCCGCCGGAAGAGATCTACGCCGTCGTGGAGTGTCTCAAAGGTGAGCGAAACAAGTACGAGTACGACAAGGACATCCCCGGCGTCGTGCTGGACCGGGTGCTGCACTCGAACGTTCACTACCCCTCCGACTACGGCTTCATCCCGCAGTCGTACTACGACGACGGGGACCCCTTCGACGTGCTCGTCCTCGTGGAGGACCAGACGTTCCCCGGCTGTGTCGTCGAGGCCCGCCCGGTCGCCCTGATGAAGATGGACGACGACGGCGAGCAGGACGACAAGGTCATCGCCGTCCCCACCGAGGACCCTCGCTACGACCACATCGAGGACCTCGAGGACATCCCCCAGCAGACCCGGGACGAAATTGACGAGTTCTTCTCGACCTACAAGAACTTAGAGGAGGGCAAGGAAGTCGAGACGCTGGGCTGGGAGGACAAGCAGGCCGCGATGGACGCCATCGAGCACGCACAGGACCTCTACGACGAACACTTCAACTGAACCCGCTGTCTCGATACCGGGCTCTCACCCGGAGTCAACTGTCACGGCCGACAGTTCCCGCGCCGCACTGCTATTTCCACCGGTAATACAGGAACGCGTTGCCGATTATGTATGAGCATGGGTAATCTTTTCAGCGACCGGGCCCATGGTATACGTACGCATGGCGACCGACCAATCAGCGCCCTCGACGGACGACTTCGACGTCGGACCCGACAGAGAACAGCCACAGCCGCCGGGTATCGCACACCTCACAGTCGTCCCGGAGAACGCTGACCGCTAGGGTCTGCCGCCCGGACTCGACAGTTTTGCCGCTTTCCGTGACGCGACGACGAAAAGAAGCTTCTTGTCCCCGACCTGTCTAACGGCTCTCATGGGACTATTCGACCGTCTGAAAGGTGACGACGCGCCGCGAGTCGCCTTCTTCGGCATCGACGGGGTGCCGTACAGCCTCATCGACGAGCATCCGGACGTGTTTCCGAACCTCACCGAGCTCAAGGAGTCGGGCGCTGCCGGCCCCATCGACAGCATCGTTCCCCCCGAGTCGAGCGCCTGTTGGCCGGCGCTGACGACAGGCGTCAACCCCGGCGAGACCGGTGTCTACGGCTTCCAGGACCGCGAGGTCGGGTCGTACGACACGTACGTCCCCATGGGTCGGGACGTCCAGGCCACCCGCCTGTGGGACCGCATCACCGACGAAGGTCGCGATGCCACCGTGCTGAACGTCCCCGTCACCTTCCCGCCACAGCGCAACGTCCAGCGGATGGTCTCGGGTTTCCTCTCGCCCGGCGTCGACAAGGCCGCCTACCCCGACGACCTGCGTGACCACCTCCAGGACAGCAACTACCGCATCGACGTCAACGCGAAACTGGGCCACGACGACGACAAGACGGAGTTCGTCGAGGACGCCCACAAGACCCTGGAGAAGCGCTACGAGGCCTTCTCTCACTACGTCGAGCAGGACGACTGGGACCTCTTTTTCGGCGTCTTCATGACCACCGACCGGGTCAACCACTTCCTGTTCAAGGACTACGAACAGGACGGCGAGTACCAGCAGGAGTTCTTCGACTTCTATCGCAAGGTCGACGAGTACCTGGGCAAGCTGCGCGACCAGCTCGACGACGACGTGACGATGGTCGTCGCCTCCGACCACGGCTTTACCACCCTCGAGTACGAGGTCCACTTCAACGAGTGGCTCGCCGAGGAAGGGTGGCTCGACTTTGCCGACGACGACCACTCCGAACTCGGCGATATCAGCGAGGACACGAAGGCGTACTCGCTCATCCCCGGCCGGTTCTACATCAACCTCGAGGGCCGCGAGCCAAACGGCGGCGTCAGCGAGGACGACTACGAGGACGTCCGCGCGGACCTCAAGGAGAAACTCGAGGCCCTCGAAGGCCCCAACGGCAACGCAGTCGCCGACCGCGTCGTCACACGAGAGGACGCCTTCCGAGGCGACCACTCCGATATCGCCCCCGACCTCGTCGTCGTCCCGAACCACGGCTTCGACCTCAAGGCCGGCTTCAAGGGTAGCGACGACGTTTTCGGCGTCGGCCCGCGCAACGGGATGCACTCTTTCGACAACGCCACGCTGTTCGTCGACGACGACGACGCCCGCATCCAGGACGCCGACCTCTACGACATCGCCCCCACTATCCTGGACCTGATGGACCACGACTACGACCGGACCGAGTTCGACGGCTCGAGTCTGGTATAGTACCTTTTTACGTCACCGGGTATCCTCGCGGCGCTGCGTGCCGCTGCGGGTACCCGGTTCGCAAAAATCTACGCTAAAAAGGCCGAACTCGCGCAGTCGGCGCGAGTTCGGTGAAACCGCTCGCCGCGGGCGAGCGGTATGCTCCGCGGGACTGCCTGCCCTTCCCCGGGTCGCCGAACGGAGGCGGCTCCCGGCCCTCACATCAGTGAGTCGAGGTCGTCGCTGGAGTACTCGTCGGGGTCGGTGTCGTTGCCCTGGGACTTGGCAGCGAGTTTCGCTTTCTCGATGAACTTGTCGACGCGGTCGGAGCGCTCGACGCCCGAGAGGACGACTAGCGCCGCGATTTTGTCCGAGCCGAGCGGGAAGTCCCCGCCCCGGACTTCCATGCTGCCGGTCTCGTCTTCGACCCAGCGGCGGGCGCGCTCGACGCCCTTCCGGGAGAGGCGTTCGGGGTCGCCCGCGATGACAAGCAGCGCGGATTCGGCGTCGGTGGCGTTGGGGAGGCTCATACTGGTAAGCATGGCGTTGCGGGTGACGCTGGTGATGGTGTTGACGTTCTCCTCGGCGTTCTCACTGGCGTCGGCGGCGGCGTAGCCGACGGCGGAGATGCCGCCGCTACGGAGGGTGTTGATTATCTCGGAGGAGTCGACGACGCTCTCGCCGACGCCTTCGACGGCCTCGCCGGCGGCGAGCAACAAACCGATGCGCTGGGCGATGGCGTCGTTGATACGTTCGTACCCCTGGGCGACGCTGTCGCCGGCGCCGCGCCAGGCGTCGTTGTCGACGAGGATGACGGAGTCGGACTCCCGGATGGCGGTCTTCAGCGAGCGGCCGGCGTTGGCCTGGTAGAGCCCGCCTTCGTCGTCCCCGGGGAGGATGCCGAGGGTGTAGACGGGCATCTCGTAGATGCGTTTGAGTTCGCGGACGAGCATCGGCGCGCCGCCCGAGCCGGTGCCACCGCCCAGCCCGGCGACCACCACCACGGCCTCGGCCTCGGTGGTGATGCGCCCGTCCATGTTGTCCAGCACCTCCGTCGCGTTCTCCTGCATTATCTGGGCGCCGAGTTCGTTGTCGCCGCCGACGCCGTGGCCTTTGACGCGGTCCTGGCCGATGAGGGTGGTATCGAGTTCGAGGTTCTGGAGGTCGGCTCTGGCGGAGTTGACCGCGAGGGCGCCACGGACGGCGTTGAAGCCCATGTTGTAGTCGAACTCCGCGAGGGCCTGTGTGACCTTCCCCCCGGCTTGGCCGACACCTATCAGGACGACTTTCATACGGACCCTCTATGTCGGGGAACTAATCAACGTTGTCCCCGCCCCCGACACCGTGGCGCTGTCGGCGACGCCGTGTGCCGTTTCGCGCCCGAGACGCGGTGGGCTCACTCGATGGTGAGCGTGTAGATGCGCTTGCGGGCGTCCGAGAAGGAAAAGCGGGAGCCGACGACGTCGACGTCCTCTAGCCGTGTCAGGGCGTACCGGACGGTTCGGGGCGGCAGCAGCGTCTCCTCGGCGAGCTGACTCTGGGTCAGGCTGTCGTTGTACTCCAGTACTTTCGCGACCAGCTTCGCGCTGGGGGGCAGGTCCGCGACGGCCTCCCACCCCACCTGTTCCTCTTCAGTCTCCGTCTGCCTGACGTCGGATGTACTCATATACAACACCGTATCGCATACAGGGTAATAATATTTCTTGTTCTATCTCATGCACTGTGGGAATCTTCCGGCAATATCTCGGCAGCCGGGGGCCGAAAGCTTACAGTGGGAACCAACCCCTTGATTCGTGTGGACGAAATCGAGGCCCGTACGGTCGTCTACGCGTCGCCCGAGGAGCTGTACGACTTTCTCGTCGATTTCCCGGGCTACGCGCGCTACTCGGAGTATCTCGACCGGGTGCGACAGGAGGGCGACGGCACGGTCGGCACGAGATACGCACTCAGATTCTCGTGGTGGAAGCTCTCCTACACGGCTCGCTCGGAGGTGACCGGTGTGGACCCGCCCGAGCGTATCGACTGGCGCATCGTCAAGGACATCGACGCCGAGGGCTACTGGGAGATAGCACCGACCGAGCCACCCGACGGCGTTGACGTCGCCACGGAGGTCGTCCTCCACATCGAGTACGACGCCAGTTCGGCCTCTGCGAGTGCCGTGGACCTGCCGAAACTCGTCTCTATGGGGTGGGTCATCGAGAAAGTCAAACCGCTCGTCCGAAAGGAAGCGACCAGAATCGTCAGACGAGTCGTCGACGATATCGAGGGCGAGCCCCGAGAGGCCGAGGTCGAGATTCGAACCGGTTGATTACTCCTCGGGCATCTCGTAGTCGCCGCCGTAGCGCATGAAGACGTAGGCCATCCCCAGCGTCGCGACCATCACGACGGAGGTGGCGACGCCGAGCATCTTCGCGCTGCCGGGCACGCCCAGCGGGCCGCTCTCGCTGCCGTCCCCGCCGCCGCCGCTGTCCTTGGTCGGGTAGTCGCTCCCGACGACGACCGACCCCTTCATGCCGAGACTCTCGTGGGGGGAACAGACGTAGTTGTAGATACCGTCTTCCTCGAAGGTGTGTTCGTAGTTCACGCCAGAGCTGCTTGTGGCCTCTCCCGAGTCCAGGGTGTCCCCGCCGTCCTGGACGACGTTGTGGCCGCCGCCCTCGCCGGTCCACTCCCACTCGACCGTCGCGCCGTTGTCCACGTGGACCGCCGCCGGGCCGAACCCGTAAGCCCCGCCGTTTGCGTCCACGCCGACTTCGACTGTCACCGTGTCGTTCCCTCGTTCGTCGACGACGCTGCCGTCGAAGTTCTCGACCTCGTCGAGGAAGCCGCCGAAGTCCGGCGGGCCGGCTTCACCGCCTCCGCCGCCGTCGCCGCTTTCGGTGCCTGCTTCGGTACCGGCTTCGGTGCCGTTGGCGGTCGCGGTCCCGGCCGGCGTGCCGGTCGCTGTCCCGTTTTCAGTCGCGTTCTCCTGGGCGGCGGCGGTGCCGGTGGCGGCCGCGGCGGCTGTCGCCCCCGTTGCGGTCCGCATAAAGGCCCGACGAGACACGTCCGTACTACCGTCTGTCATGGCTCGTCGTTAGGACCCGCCTGTCCTGAATATGTCGGTTTCCAGTCGGTCCTACCGACCGGTTCCCGGCCCCTTTTCAGCCGCGAACACGACTGTTCCAGTGATGTCACAACAGACACCGACAGCCGATAGTGTCCCGCGCGCCAACGGTATGCCGATGCTCGGGCTCGGCACCTGGCAGAACGACGACCCCCAGGAGTGTACCGACAGCGTCGAAACCGCTCTGGAGATGGGCTATCGCCACGTCGACACCGCACAGGCCTACGGGAACGAGGACGCCGTGGGCGACGGGCTGGCCGCCGCCGACGTGTCCCGCGAGGATATCTTCCTCGCGACGAAGGTCTGGAACGCGAACCTCGCGGCCGAGGACGTCCACGCGACGACCGAAGCGAGCCTCGACGACCTCGGGGTCGACGCCGTCGACCTGCTGTACGTCCACTGGCCGGCCGGCGCCTACGACGCCGAGGCGACGCTTGGCGCCTTCGACGAACTCTACGACCAGGGGAAGATACACAACGTCGGCGTCTCGAACTTCGAGCCACACCACGTCGAGGAGGCCATGGAGATTCTGGACGCCCCGCTCTTTGCCAACCAGGTCGAGATACATCCGTTCCTCCAGCAGGAAGAACTCCGGGACCACGCCGCCGAACACGACTACGAACTCGTCGCCTACTCGCCGCTGGCCCGCGGCGACGTCTTCGATAGCGACGTGCTGACCGACATCGCAGACAGCCACGACGCAAGCGCCGCCCAGGTCAGCCTCGCGTGGCTCAAGGAGAAGGGCGTCACCGCCATCCCGAAAGCGACCGGGCGCGACCACATCGCGGACAACTGGCGGAGTCTGGACCTCGAACTGACTGACGATGATATCGAGCGTATCGACGGCATCGACCGCGAGGACCGCAAGGTCGACCCGGACTTCGGTCCCGACGCCTGGGACTGAGACGGTCACCTCACCCCACCGCTATCGGTGCCATAGTATTCTCCGCCGCGGCCTGAAAGCTTTACCACGGGGAGGGGTAAACTGGGATGTATGTCAGTCGGGAACGACGGGGTGATCGCCGGCCTCCGAATCGACCTCCGGCGGTTACACGAGACCTGGATGGAGCTGGTCTACCCTCGCCAGCGGGGCGCGGGCGACACAGTGTTGGGGACGTGGCAGCCGGACACCCAGCTCGGCATGATACTGTACCGGGCCTGGTCGGCGCTTGGGGTCCCGGTCATCGCCTTCGTCTACCCGCTGGTCCTGCTGGGCGCGTTCGTCCGGTTCCAGACCCGCCGCATCGGGCGCACCGCGGCCAGTCTGGGCCTGCTCGGCGTCGTCGTGCTCTCGCTTGTCGTCTGGGGCGCGCTCGCTGCGCTGGCCCGGTTCCAGCTCGACCTCATCGCCGGTGGCTTCCTGGCTATCGCGCTCGCCGGCGGGGTGGCGACCGTCTCGGCCGCGCTGGCCGTCGGGACGAAGTCGGCCGGCGGCCGGGCAACGACGGTCCTGCTCGCCTATCCGTTCGCCATGACCGCCATCTTCCTCCCGCCGGTCGTGGCGGCGCTGTTCTCGAAGACGCTCGCCGCCGTCGTCCTCCCCAACAGCACCGCGCTGGCCCGGTGGTTACTGGCCAACGCCCTCGCGCCAATCGGCCTCGCCGAGACGTTCTCCCGGACGTTCGAACTGGAAGGCGTGGGCTACGTCATCATGTGGCTCGCGCTCTCCTTCCCTGTCGGTTGGGTGCTGGGGACGCTGGTGACGCTCGCCGACCTCGTCAGGCCCACCGAGTAAAGTAACGGCTTTGGGTCTACGCTCCTAACTCGCGGCTGCTATGGAACTAGACGCGCTGAAGACGGCTGTCGCCTTCCTCGTCCTGTTCGGTGTCCTCGCTGTCGGGACGCTGATGAGCCCGATGCAGATGAGCACCGTGATGATGGTCCTCGGTGGACTGCTCGTGTTCGGCGTCGTGACGCTGCTGCTGGGCGTCAAACACGGCGAGTACCGCGCCTCACACTGATAGGGGTTATCGTAGTGACGGGCCGGTGTACGACGACCGCTGGTCGGCGCTACCCGGCCACGCGCTACGATGTTCCCTATATGGCATCGCCCGGTCGCACAACCGTTTTTTCCGGAACGTCCACGTCCTCACCAGCCACCGCCAGGTCACTCGCATCGTCGTCCCCGAAGCGGACCGTCGCGCCTGCCCGCAGCGGCGCGAGCAGCCCCGCGACGACGGCGCCAGCGGCGGTGACCGGCGCCCGGAACGCCACGGTCGTCGCCGCGTCGATATCGTACTCGGAGACGACGTGCTCGCTCGCCGCCAGGAGGTCGCCGTGGCTGTAGGTCCCCTCGGCATCTCGCAGCGCCGCGTCGTCGGGGGCGCGCTCGCCCGGCGGCTGCAAGGGGTTCTCGCTCCACAGCTCTCGCTCGAACCCCGCGACGGTCGGGTCCTCGCTCGGGCCGCCGTAGGCCAGCGCTTTCGTCCCCGGTGCCAGCTCGTAGCGGTCGAGCCACGCCGCCGGTGCGACGAGTGCCGTCGCGTCGATTTCCGGCCCGGGCGCGATGTCCGCCACTGCGCCGTCGAGCGTCGCGGAAAGTATCGCGAGCAGGCCGTCGGGACAGTCCCGGAGATACCCCGGCTCGTCGCCCTCTGTCGGGTTCTTCGGCCCGACGACGACGGCGACCTGCATTCCTTCCCGGACCCCGTAGTGGCGCATGAGGTTCCCGCCCTTCCAGACGTTCGTACAGAAGTCCCGGTAGCTGTACGGCGCCGACCGCTCCGGCGTCGTAAACAGCACATCGTCGCGCTCGCGACCGGCCGCGACCAGGTCACTCAGCGTTTGCATAGCAATCCGTTCGCAGTGCCCGGACAAAAGAGAGCCGAAACTAGAGGGAGTTTTTGAGCTTCTCGAAGAACCCTTCCTCGACGTCGACCTCCTCGCCGCCGGCCTCGGCGAAGGCTTCCAGGGCCTCCTTCTGCTCGCTGTTCAGGCTCTCGGGCGTGACGACCTGGACCTGGACGTAGAGGTCGCCGCTGCCGCGCCGGCGCAGTCGGGGCATCCCCTTGCCCTCCAGCCTGAACACTTCGCCGCTCTGGGTGCCGCTTGGCACGTCCACCTCGACGTCGCCGTCCAGCGTCGGGACAGTGATACTGTCGCCGAAGACCGCCTGCGGGAACGAGATGGCGTGGTTATACGAGAGGTCGTCGCCGTCGCGCTCGAAGTCGGGGTGGTCCCGCACGGACACCTGGATGAGGAGGTCGCCGTTGGGGCCGCCGTTCTCGCCGGGAGCGCCCTCCCGTTCCATCCGGAGGCTCTGGCCGTCCTCGATACCGGCGGGAATCTCCACTTCCAGCGTGGCCTCGTTGCGGACGGTCCCCTCGCCGCGACAGGTGGAACAGGTCTCGTCGTAGAGGGTCCCCTCGCCCTCACAGCGCCGGCAGGTCGCGGTCTGCTGGACCCGGCCCATCGGCGTCTGCTGGACCCGCGTGGTCTGACCCTGGCCGTTACACTCCGGACAGGTCTCGCTGTCGGCGTCGGGCGGGTGGCCCTTCCCGTCGCAGTCCTCGCAGGTCTCCGGTCGAGTGACCGTTATCTGCTTTTGAGCACCTGTGTAGGCCTCTTCCAGGTCGATGGTGAGGCGGGTCTGGAGGTCCTGGCCCTGCCGGCGCCGGGAGCCACCGCGGCCGCCGCGACCGCCGCCGCCGAAGAACTGGTCGAAGATATCCTGCATGTCGAAGCCGCCGGCGCCACCGACGCCACCGGCGCGCCCATGCCGCCACCGCCGCCGGCGCCGCCGCGCTTCTCGGCCTGCTCGAAGCGGTCGTGACCCATCTGGTCGTACATCTGCCGTTTCTCCTCGTCGGTGAGGACCTCCTTTGCTTTCTTGGCCTTCTTGAACTTCTCCTCGGCGTTCGGGTCGTCGCTGACGTCGGGGTGGTACTCCCGTGCTTTCTGCCGGTAGGCCTCCTGTATCTCATCTTCGGAGGCGTCCCGGGAGACCCCCAGTATCTCGTAGAAATCCTGGCTCATTCGTTGTGTGAGTGGTACTGGATTGAGATACTTGAAAAGAACGGGTCTCCTACGGGCCGCGACACGTCCACCCCTGCCGCCGCTGTCGCCCGCCTGCGCCCGCTCCACGGCCCGCGACCGGGGCGCTTATTTTTCCCCCGGGAGACAGTCCGCCCAATGAGTGTGAGGTCGGACGCCCGCGCCGCCGCAACCGTCGAGCGCATCGCCGTCTGGGGAGTCGCGGTGCTGGCCGTCGCCGCACTGGCAGGACTGGTCGTCGGGCCGGGCGCCGACCTCCGGACCGCGGCCCCGTCGGCCGACTTCGAGGGGAGCTACGACAACGCCACTGGGGCGGTCACGGTGACCCACGCCGGCGGCGACGACCTGACCGGCGAGTCCGTCGCCCTAGTCGTCACCGACGCCGACAACGACACCACGACGCGGCTGCTGTGGGCCAACGAATCGACCCTCCCGGTCACCGAGGGCGACAGCGTCACCGTCGACGACCCACGCGTCGACTCCAACGGCGACGGAAACTACCTCGACGCCGACCGCTCGGTCGGTTTCTATCTTGAACCGGGCGACACCGTCGACGTCGTCTGGACCGGGCGGCTGACCGGCGCGCCGGAGACGCGGACCGAGACGCTGGAGACGATTACTATCGGGGACGAGACTGGCTGAGCGCTCGATAAAACGTAACCCGCCGTCGTCCGTGTCGCGGTCGGCAAATCCCCGCGCCGGTCCGGCGCTCTGCCGGGACGTTTCACTCCGCTCGTCAACCGGTCCGACAAGAAAGAGTCGTCTATCTCGTCGTCGTCTTTCTCGCCCACTTCAGAAAGCTCCCTCCGGTCGCTTTCTGAGACGCCGTCGGACCGCTACGCGGCCCGACGAGCCGACGAGAGCGACTCGACTCCTCGCGTTACTCGTCGTCTTCGTCGCTCTCGTCGACGTCTTCGAAGTCCGCATCCACGTACTCCTCGCCCTGACCGGCCGCGCCGCCAGCACCGGCTGCGCCACCGGGACCGGCACCGCCGGGTCCGGCAGCCCCGCCAGCCGCGCCGGCGCCCGCTGCGCCGCCGGCGGCCTGCTGGGCCTGGCCTTCGTACATCTGCTTGCCGATCTCCTGCAGCGCCTCGCTGAGTTCCTCGGTCACCGACTCGTAGTCCTCGCGGCCGGCGTCCTCGTCCTCGAGGGTCTCCTCGACGTCTTCGATTTTGGCCTCGATATCGTCGATGATGTCCGCGTCGAGGTCCTCCTCGTTCTCCTCGATGAGGGTCTCGGCGCGGCGCACGGCGGCCTCGGCCTCGTTGCGGGCCTCAATCTCCTTGCGCCGTTCCTCGTCCTCTTCGGCGTGTTCCTCGGCCTCCTCCTGCATCTCCTCTATCTGCTCGTCGGAGAGGCCGGCGCCGCCCTCGATGGTGATGTCTTCCTTGTTGCCCGAGCCCTTGTCTTCGGCCTCGACGTTGACGATGCCGTTCTCGTCGATGTTGAACGAGACTTCGATCTGGGGCGTGCCCGCGGGCGCCGGCGGGATGCCCTGCAGCGCGAAGGCGCCCAGGAGCTCGTTCTCCTCGGCGATTTCACGCTCGCCCTGGAAGACGCGAATCTGGACCTGCGTCTGGTTGGCCTGGGCGGTCGTGAAGATCTTCGATTCCTCCGTGGGAATCGTGGTGTTCTTCTCGATGAGCCGCTCGAAGAGGCCGCCCTTGACCTCGACACCGAGCGACAGCGGCGTCACGTCGAGCAGGACGATGTCGTCGACGTCGCCCGAGAGGACGCCGCCCTGGATAGCCGCACCCAGCGCGACGGCCTCGTCGGGGTTGACGTTCTTCTTGGGCGCCTGGCCGGTCATCTCCTCGACCTTGTCCTGGACCTGGGGCATCCGCGTCGACCCGCCGACGAGGATGACCTCGTCGATGTCGCCCTTGTCGTAGCCGGCGTCGGAAAGTGCCTGCTCCGTCGGACCGACGGTGCGCTCGATGAGGTCCTCGGTCAGGCTCTCGAACTTCGCGCGCGTGATTTTCTGTTCGAGGTCCAGCGGCCCGTCGTCAGTGGTCGCGATGAAGGGGAGGTTGATGCGGGTCTCCTTGCGCGAGGAGAGTTCGACCTTGGCTTCCTCGGCGGCCTCGGTCAGCCGCTGGAGGGCCTGGCGGTCATCGCGCAGGTCGACGCCGTGCTCGTCCTCGAACTCGTCGGCCAGGTAGTCGATGATAGCGTGGTCCCAGTCGTCGCCACCGAGGTCGTTGTCCCCGTTGGTCGCGACGACCTCGTAGACACCGCCGCCCAGGTCGAGGATGGAGACGTCGAAGGTCCCCCCGCCCAGGTCGTAGACGAGGACTGTCTGGTCGGACTCGTCGTCGAGCCCGTAGGCCATCGCGGCCGCGGTCGGCTCGTTGACGATGCGCTCGACCTCGAAGCCGGCGATCTCGCCGGCGTCCTTGGTCGCCTGGCGCTGTCGGTCGTTGAAATAGGCCGGGACGGTGATGACGGCCTTCTCGATATCGTCGCCGAGATACTCCTCTGCGTCGTGTTTGATCTTCTGGAGTATCATCGCCGAGACCTGCTCGGGCGTGTACTCCTCGCCGTCGAGCGTCACCGAGTAGTCGTCCTCGCCCATGTGACGCTTGATGGACTGAATCGTCTGCTCGGGGTTCTTTACCGCCTGATTCTTCGCCGGTTTGCCGACGAGACGCTCCCCGTCGTCGAACGCGACGACGGAGGGTGTCGTCCGCTCGCCTTCCGCGTTGACGATGATTTCGGGGTCGCCACCTTCCATGACCGCGAACGCGCTGTTCGTGGTCCCGAGGTCGATACCCAGAATTTTGTTGCTCGCCATCTTACCATGTCGTACCGGACTCGGCCGGTTAAAAGTTGCTAGATGCGATAGTGCCCAACAGCGAGCAGTGGCCGCCTGCTGTCGGTTTTCCCCTTTCTACGGTTCGCTAACCGGTGGCGTTATTATGCACCGCAATCCGACCGGTTCAGTGGCGCTTTCCGCCCGCTATTCTTCTTTCGAGACCGTGACCTGTGCCTCGCGCAGCACCTTCTCGGCCATCTCGTAGCCCGGCCGGTGGACGTCCGCGATGGCGCCCGGTTCCTCCTCGCTCTCGACGTTCGCCAGCACCTGGTGGACCGACGGGTCGACGTCCTCACCGGGGTCGGGGTCGATGACGTCGACGTTCTCGGCCTCGAGCACGTCGTCGAGCTGGCGCAGCGTCGACTCGACGCCCCCGCGGATATCGGTGTCCTCGTCCTGCTCCAGCGCCCGTTCGAGGTTGTCCCGCACGTCCAGAATCCGGCTCACGAGGTCCTCCGTGGCCCGCTGTTTTTCCTCCTCGCGGCGCTTTTTCATCCGCTTCTTGTAGTTCTGGAACTCGGCCTGCTTGCGCTTTAGCTTGTCCTCCAGCTCTTCGGCCTCGGTTTCGAGCTCGTCGACCTCGGACGCCAGCGTCTCGGTCTGGCTCCGCAGCCCCGCGAGCTCGCGGGCTATCTCCTCGGGGTCGGATTCGGCTACCCGCTCGACGAGGTCCTCGTCGGCTTCGCCAGTGACGTCCCCGAGGTCGATGTCGTCGGTGTCGACGTCGTCGGGCGCACCCTCGATGTCGACCTCGCCGTCGACGTCGGCATCCCCGTCGTCGGATGTCGTCGCCTCTTCGGCTGCGTCCTGCTCACTCATACCCGGAGGGAGTCGTCACACGAATAAAAGGATTCAGAAAACGGGCTAGGAGATGTACTTGTCATTACCTGCACCGTGGACGACCGTGCTGAGACAACTGACTGCACCGCGAACGGCCAGAAAGCCCCCGCGCTATCGACTCGCGCGCCTCGTTGCGCTCCTCGCCTCCCGTTGGTCGGCTCCGGTGCTTACGTCGTCGTGCTTCGTCGATAGCGCGGCCCCTTTCAGTCCCACCCGTGGCCGGTTGGACAAACAGCGTTGGGTGGAATGAAAGGGGCGGCAGGCTGGACGAAGGCGGGCGACGCAAGCACTGGACTGAGCGAACGCAGTGAGCGAGGGAAGCGCGCAGCGAGCCCCCGAGTCCAGCCTGCCGGGGCTTTCTGGCTGTTTGTAGCGCGGTTCGCACAGACTGCCGCCGAGACTTTCCGGCCGTTAGCAGTCTCCGTTCATCACACGCATACCGTTCCTAGCCGCGAAACCGTTAACGAGGGTCCCCGACAACTACGAGTGTGCTGGAGTTGACCTTCGAGGAGGGGACGGTTCGTCTCGCTGGAGACGTCCCCGCGGACCTGCCCGGCGTTGAGCGCGACGCCCGCTCGAAATCGGCGCGCGCGCCGGCGTACCGGCACGCCGAGCTGCTCGACACACTCGACCAGCGCGGGCTCGACTACGACGACCGCGTCCTCGACACCGCGCCGGTCGACCTCTCGACCACCTACGAACTCCGGGAGTACCAGCAGGCCGCCCTCGATAGCTGGCGCGACGCTGACGACCGGGGCTGTCTGGAGCTGCCGACCGGGAGCGGCAAGACGGTCATCGGTATCGCGGCGATGGTCGCACTCGGGACGCCGACGCTCGTCGTGGTCCCGACCATCGACCTGCTGGAGCAGTGGCAACGCGAGCTCGAAACGGAGTTCGCCCGTCCCATCGGCCGGCTGGGTGGGGGCGAACAGCGCGTCGAGGCCGTCACCGTCGCGACCTACGACTCGGCGTATCTGCGGGCCGACGAACTGGGCGACCGCTTCGGCCTCGTGGTCTTCGACGAGGTCCACCACCTCGGTGGCGAGGGGTACCGCGACATCGCCCGGCTGCTCGCGGCGCCCGCTCGGCTGGGACTCACCGCGACGTTCGAACGGCCCGACGGCGCCCACGAGGTCATCGAGGACCTCGTCGGGCCGCTGGTCCAGCGCGTCGCGGTCGACGAGCTGGCGGGCGAGCATCTGGCCGACTACGACATCAAGCGCATCGCGGTCGCCCTGACCGACGACGAGCGAGAACGCTACGAAGCGCACCAGGGCACCTTCACGGACTACCTCAAACAGTCGAACATTCAGCTCCGCTCGGGCAGCGACTACCAGGAACTGGTCAAGCGGTCGGGGACCGACCCGAAGGCCCGGGAGGCGCTGCTCGCCAAGCAGCGCGCCCGCGAGGTGATGATGAACGCCCAGCGGAAGGTCGAGCGGCTTGCCGATATCCTCGATACCCACCGCGAGGACCGCGTCATCGTCTTCACCGCCTACACCGACCTCGTCTATCGGCTCTCCGAGCGGTTCCTGCTCCCCGCTATCACCCACGAGACGGGGGCCAGCGAGCGCCGCGAGATTCTGGAACGGTTCCGGGACGGCACCTATTCGCGGGTCGTCACCGCCAACGTGCTCGACGAGGGCGTCGACGTCCCCGACGCCAACGTCGCCGTCGTGCTCTCGGGCAGCGGCTCCGAGCGGGAGTTCACCCAGCGGCTGGGCCGGATTCTCCGGCCGAAAGCCGACGGGTCGCGGGCGCTGCTGTACGAGCTCGTCACCGAGGAGACGGCAGAGGAGCGGGTCGCACGGCGGCGGCGGTAAGGCGCCGCACGCTCGCCCTACTCGAACGACGACAGCCGCGCGTCGCGGGTGTCCCGAAGGTGCCGCTCGATACGACCCCGGTCCCAGCCCAGCGGCGAGAGGACGCTCTCGGCCGCCCGGCACAGCAGGTCGGCGTAGAAGGACTCGTCGTACCCGTCGGCTTCGAACGGGAGCCGGACCCGCGCCCGGCTCCGTTTGTCGTTGTCGACGACGACGTACCGTATCGACTGGCCCGGCGCCCGGTCGATTCCGTGGTCGGCGTAGCGCTCCAGCGCTGCGACCGTCCGCGTCCGGCCCTGATAGTCGGCCAGCGGCTTCGACACCCGCTTGCGAACCACCAGCGCGTCGGGGTCGACCGCACCGCGGCGGAGCGTCGAGAGCTGCACCGAGAGCCGGTCGGCGACGGGTTCGGGCTCGCGATGGTCGTCGAGGGCCTCGACCAGGTCGCGCTGGGCGTCGGCGACGAATTCGGGTGTCGAGCGCTGGCGACACTCGATACCCCGGAATTTGTACTCGTCCCGGCCGGCGACCTTCCCGAAGTACTTCGTCAGCGCGCCCCGGCGCCCGTCGGCCGTCGGGACGAACGCGACCCACGCGAAGTCGTCCTCGTGTTCGAGCGGGATTCCCTGGTCCCTGGAAATCGCATTTGTCAGCGCCGACAGCGGCTCGCGGTCGTCGCGGGCGGGCGTCACCCACAGGCTGTCGACGATGCCGTGGAGCACCCGCCAGCCGCCGGTCTCCAGCGTGGCCTTGGCGTCGAGCAGCAGCTCGCGGGCGACGGCGTTGATGGCCTCGTGGACCTCGATGCGGCCGAACTTCGCGTTGGAGAAGCCCTGGTAGCCAAAGCAGGTGACGAGAATCCACTTCAGCGCCGATGCTCGCGATTCCAGCCGCGCCCGTTCGTCGGGGTCGTCAGTCGCGCGCATCCGTGCCTTGAGGTCGGCCCGGTCGTCGATGATAGGCTGGAGCACCGACGGGACGAAGCCGGGCTCGTCACAGACGCTGTAGCCCAGCGTCGGCACGTCGTCAGTGTCGTGACAGTCACAGCGGACGGTCTCGGGACTGAGATTGTGGACACACATGATGGCGGGGTACAGCGACGCGAAGTCTATCTCGACGACGTCCTCGTGGAGGCCGACACGGGGTTCGAAGGTGAACCCGCCCCGGTCGGCGTCGTGGAGCGTCCGCGCCGGCTTGAACGCCTCTCCCTCCCACGCCCGCCACGGGACGAGCACGCCCCGGTCGAACGCTTCGCGTATCTGTATCGCGGTGAAGACGCTCCCGATAGAAGCCCACGCCGTCTCCTGCAGCGGTTTCCAGGAGCGGTCCACGAGGTCCAGCAGGCCGGCGAGCCCACCTTCGTCCCACAGGAAGCTGTTCGAGCGGTCGACGACGGCCCGGCCGGGCACGTCGTAGCGCGCCGGCGAGTGGCCAACGCGGCCGTAGCTCTCGTACGTACTGTCGCCGGCCAGTCGCCGGTAGCCGGGTCGGCGACCAAGCTGGAGGGCGACCCCGCGGTCGGCCGCCCGCTCGGCCAGCAAGGGGACCAGCGCGGCGCTCGAGAGCACGAGCACGTCGGGGTCGCGCTCCCGAAGCCGGGCGGCGACCGCTTCGAGGACGGCCGTCTCGTCGTCGGCGAGAGGGTCGCCACCACACCTGAGTTCGGTCAGGTCGTCGTCGGCCACGGCCCGCTCGGACAGGGACAGCGCGAGCGTCCGGAGCGGCTCGGTCGGGACCGGCCGCGTGTCCGTCTCCAGGCAGTAGCGGAACTTCGGGGTGAGGTCGACGTTGAACAGCCGGAGCCGGCCGGGCGCCCACGCGTCGGGCTCGTGGACCGTCCGAATCTCGCGGGCCAGCGTCGACACCTCCGACGGGCGGTCCACGTCGACCCGGAGCACCGGCTCTGGCCCGTCGGCCCGGAGCGACCGGCGGCGTTCGACGGTCGCGGTCCGGACCACCTTCGGGTCGCTGTCGAGCCGGTCCCGGAGCCACTCCCGGGGCCGTCGGTCGGCGGCGACGAACAGCGACGGGGTGTAGTTCTCGTCGCGAGCGACGACGGCGTCGGGCCCGTCACGGGACCAGACGTACACGGCGTCGTCCGTTACGTCGACGGCGAAGACCACGCTACTCCCCTCGCTGTCCACCCGGCCCTCGCCGGCGCCCGTCGCCGCGTCGGCACCGTCCCCCGCCTCGACGGCCGCGCGGAGTCGCTCCAGCTCTTTGGCCTGCTCCCGGAGCCGCTCCTCGTGGGCCAGCAGCATCGAGAGCAGGACCAGGGTGTCGCGGTCGAGGTGGTTGGCGTAGCCCGCGGCGTCGGCGAAGGCCCGCGCGCCGTCGAACAGGCGGTCGAAGTCCGCCTGGTGGCGCCGCCGGAGCGCGCGCCGGTAGTCGTCGAATTCCCGCTCGTAGCCGTCGAGGAAGCCACGGTAGGTCGGGTTCGTCCGGCCCATGCTTACTCGACGGCCACCTCCCCGAGCGTGGCCGGCACCGTCTCGGCGGCGGCCGGTTCGCCGTCGACGGCGCCGTACAGGCCGACCCAGTAGGGGATAGTCGTCTGCCACCAGCCCCGGTGCCAGTACGCCGTCGTGTCGAACTCGTCGGTCTCGAAGGCGTAGCCCTGGCTCGTCCGGCGACACTCGATAACGTCGGCGGCGCGCTCGCGAATCGCCGCGCGGTGGGCGTCGGTCCCGTGTGGCGCACTCACGAGCACAGGGACCTCGAGGGCGTCGGCGAGGTCGGCAAGCAGCGTCAGCGACCCGTCGAACAGCCGCTCGGTCGCCGCCGCCGGGCCGTCGGCTGTCTCGTAGAGCGCGGCGAGGTTCGGCGCGACCACGAGCGCCGTCCGCGCGCTCGCCTCGCTCACGAGGTCCCGGACGAGCTGGTGGTGCTGGTGGGCCTGGAACGCCCGCGCGACGCGTATCCCGCGCAGGTCCCGGCGGCTTGCCGCCTCGTCCAGCAGTCCGTACGTCTCCGCCACGCCGCCGGCGTCGACCCAGAGGGTCTCGCCCTCGCGTTCGGCGCCGCGGACGAGCCGCTGCATCGCGGCCCGGTCGGGCTGCTCGACGAAGACGAGCCCAGCGTCGAGGGGCGGTGTCGTCGATTGTGTCATACTCGCCGGATAGCTGTGCTTGATATGTATAGGCCAGCCGTGTCCGCGGAGTGGAAGTGAAAGTGAAGTGTCCCAGTGACGGCCGACTCACAGCTGTCGCCGGCACCACAGCTATACAGCGTGGCCCGATAGTTGGATTCATGACAGATTCTGACGACACACCGGCGCTCGGCGAGACGGAGCTGTCGGCGCTACACGAGGCCGAACTCGGTGTCGAGTGGCTCCGGCGGGCCCACGGCAGCCTCGTCGAGGTCCACCACGCCACCGGACACGCGATGGACCACCTCCACGACGCCGAGACGATGCTGCGCGAGGCCGGCCACACCGACCTGGCCGACCAGTTACGCGAGGAACTGCTTCCCGTCGGCGCCATCGAGGACCGCTGGACCTACGACCTCCTGGAGACGTTCGAGTCCGGTATCCTCGAAGACGTGACCGGGTACGAGCGACAGGTCCGCGAGGAACTGGCCGACGGCGAACGACACATCACCGAACGGCGCCAGGAACAGGAGTGGAAGCGGCGAGCTAGCGAGGCCGACCGGCGGGAGGCCTCGAAAAACGAGCGAGGAACGGAGTGACCCGCGAGTAGTAGCGAGGGACCGAAGGAAGTGAGGTCCCTCGAAGCGGAACGGCGACCGATGCGGGACCGTCGGTCCCGCAGGCAGTCGGGCGGCAGCGCCGCCCGACGACGCAGGGAGCCGTAGGGCGAGCGAAGATTGACGGTCGTTTTTTGTGCCGCCGTCGCCCACTGTCGCCCGTGTTGACGAAAGAGCTCTTGCGGGTCTCACGGGCCGGCGGCGGCTACCACCCGCAGTTCGCCGACGAGGGCCACGAGCGGCTCGCGGCCCGGGTGCTTGGCGTCTACCAGGGCCACGTCGGGGAGTCCCGGGCGACACTCCAGCGGGCGCTGACCGAACTCGAACGGGAGGCCGACGACTTCAAGCTCGTCCGGGGGTTCGCGAAGCTCGTCGAGCGGGAGGCGACCGTCGAGACGCACGCCCCGATGCCACCCGAGCGAGCGCGCAAGCGGGTGTTCGAGGCCGCCGAAGCCGTGGGCGTGGTCACCGAGGCCGAACGGAGCGAGGCGCTGGCCCGGGCGGCCGACGGGCTCGGTATCGACGCCGAGGCCCTCGAATCGTCGCTGTACGCCGACCTCGAGGACCGACAGATTCTCATTGCGGTAGACGCTCGCTGGACGCCGAGCGAGCTGGTCGCGCAGTACAACCTCTCGCTCGCTCAGACGGCGCTGTTCGACGCCACCGAGGTCCGTGTGCGCTCGTCGGACCCCAAAGCCGTCGTGTCGGCGGTCAAGCGGCTCCGCCTGATGTACGAGATACGGACGACCCCAGAGGGCCGCGAGGTCGTCGTCACCGGCCCCGACGCCATCTTCTCGAACACGCGCCGATACGGGACCCGCTTTGCCCGGCTGTTGCGCACCGTCGCCGGGACGAGCGAGTGGACGCTGTCGGCGACCATCGACGACCGCGGGACCGAGCGGGAACTGCGTCTCACCGAGGCGGACGTCGCCGTGCCGGGTGTCGAGCCCGTCACCGACGTGACCTACGACAGCGGCGTCGAGGCCGACTTCGCCGCCCGCTTCGCGTCGCTGGGTCTGGACTGGGCGCTGATTCGCGAGCCCGAGCCCCTCGAGGCGGGCGCACACGTCGTCATCCCCGACTTCGCCTTCGACTGGCGACCGGGCGGCGACGGCGCGGTTCGCGACACCGCTAGCGGCGACACGGAACTGCGGGTCTTCTTCGAGGTGATGGGCTTCTGGACGCCCGAGTACGTCCAGAAGAAGCTCGACCGGCTGGCCGACGTCGACGACGTGACGATGCTCGTCGCCGTCGACGAGTCACTGGGCGTCGGCGAGCAGATCGAGGCCCGGGACCACCGCGCGATTCCCTACTCGGGGACGATTCGCGTCAAGGACATCCGAGACGCGTTACGACCGTACGAGGACGAACTCGTCGCGGAAAGCGCCGCTGACCTTCCCGCGGAACTCCGGCCCGACGCCGACGTGGTGGCGCTGTCTGCCCTCGCCAGCGACTACGGCGTCAGCGAGGACGCCATCGAGAACAAGTCCTTCCCTGACCACGACCGGGTCGGGCGCACGCTGGTTCGGCCCGCAGTGCTCTCGGACCTGGCCGACCGCATCGAGGCCGGTCAGTCCCTTTCGGCCGTCGAGGACATCGTAGAGGAGTACGGCATCGACGAGGACGGCGCCGTCCTCTCGCGGCTGGGCTACCGCATCGAGTGGGACGGGCTGAGCGGCGGCACGGTGCGCGAGCGGGCCGAGTAACCCGACACAACCGCGCGCGATATCCAGGTCCTACCGCGATAGCCGGGGCATAGTTAGGGCGCTATTGGCCCCCTGACCAACCGCTATGACTGCAGTCAAAATCGTCAAGATTCTCGGGACGTCGACGGAATCGTGGGAAGACGCGGCCCAGGAGGCCGTTCGCGAGGCCACCGAGACCATCGAGGACATCCACGGCGTCGAAGTAGAGAGCTGGACGGCCGATATCGAGGACGGCGAGATAACACAGTACAAGGCTACCGTCGAGGTCGCCTTCCTCATCCACCGGGGGCGGTGAGACCGGTCAGACCTCAGTTGTCCAGTTCCCGCCGGCGGCCCTTGGGTACCTGCGAGCGGAGTTCGCCGTAGACGTACAGCCCGACGCCGACCGGTTCCCGGCGGCCGGCCAGTTCGTGGGTGACGACGAGATACCCCCAGTCGCCGTCCCAGTCGAGCTCCTGGTCGTACCCCGCCACGAACGCCTCGGCCTCGCCCTCGGAGAGGTGGATGACACACTCGGTCGCGTGCTCGCCGAAGCGCTGGACGGCCTCAAGCGTCGGCTTCCAGTGTTCCTGGCGCGTCCTGAGAAACGTCATGCCCAGGGCCTCGACGTCGACCGGCGACGGCGGCTCGCCCCGGTAGAGCCAGAGTTTCCCCTTCCCGCGCTCCCAGAACGTGTAGTCCGCGAAGGTCTCCGGCGGGACGCCAAAGCGGTCGTCCCAGAACTCGAGCACTTCCTCGCGGGTCGCCCGCTCGGGGGCCTCGCGGTCGGCGTCGCTTTCCGGCAATCTGGTGAATTTCGTGCTGTCGTTGCTCATTGTGCGACCTCCAGTTTCGCACAGAAGAAGCCACCCGTGTCGTTGAAGTGCGGGTAGATGCGTTTGGCCAACCTGACGCTCGGGTCGTACTCGTCGTCCTGCCACTCGGTGACGCCCTCGCGGTGGTCGAGTGCGAGGTCGAAATCCACGAGCGCGCAGTCCTCACGTTCGAGGACGTAGTCCAGCACGGCCTCGTTCTCCTCCGGGGCGAACGTACAGGTGGAGTAGACGACGGTCCCGCCCGCTTTCGTGGCCTGGACGGCCCGCTCGAGGATGTCCCTCTGCACGCCCGAAATGCCCCGAACGTGGGACATCGACCACTCCTCGAAGGCGTCGGGGTTCTTGCGGATGGTCCCCTCACAGGAGCAGGGCACGTCGACCAGCGCCCGGTCGTACTCGGCCCCGCCGAAGGGCTTCAGCGAGTGGTTTCTGGCGTCCTCGTGGGTGACTGCGATCGATGTCGCGCCCAGCCGTTCGGTGTTGGTCCGCAGCGCCGAGATGCGCCCGAGGTTGTTGTCGGTCGCGACGACCTCGCCGCGGTCCTCTATGAGCGCCGCCAGCTGGGTCGCCTTGCTCCCCGGCGCGGCACAGGCGTCCCACACCCGCTCGCCGGGCTCTGGGGCGAGCACGGTGGCCGGCACCGCCGACACCTCCTCCTGGCCGTGAATCCAGCCGTGGAAGTACGGCCAGTTCGCCCCCGGCGAGGTCTCGGGGAGCACGAACAGCGCATCGTGCCAGTCGACCGGCTCGTACGCGACGCCGGCCTCGTCCAGGGCCGCCCGCACGTCCGCGACCGTGGCCTTGATGGTGTTGACCCGAATCGCCGACGGCAGCGGCCGCTCGCAGGCGGCCCGGAACGCCTCGAAGTCGTCGACGATGGCTCGGTACCGCTCCGGTGGTTGCATTGAACTGGGGTTTGCGAGGACGGTGTTTGTGCGTTTCGAAGCTAGGAACGGATGTGAGTGCTACTGATACGTGCTCGCGCACTCTGAACCGCCAGAAAGCCCCGACTGTCTCCGGTCGAGGGCCTCGCTGCGGTCCTCGGTCGCTACGCTCCCTGTGGTCCTTGCGTCGGCCGTCTTCCCGGAGACAGTCGCCCCTTTCAGTCCCGCCCGTAGCTGGTTGCCCAGCCGGCATGGGCGGGACTGAAAGTGGCGGCGGGCTGAACGAAGGCGGGCGACACAAGCACCGAGCGAGTGGAACGAGCGAGGCGCACAGCGATCCCCCCGAGTTCAGCCCGGCGGGGCTTTCCGGCGGTAGACAATCACGACCGCGTTCCCGAATCCAATCACAACAGCATTTGCTAGCAGCCATGCCTTTGAAGCGGCCAGCCAACCAAAATCAGCGTATGGCACACGTAGAGGTACATCGCGACGATATCGAACTCGACGCGCCGACACTCGTCGAGGGGCTGCCGGGGGTCGGGCTGGTCGGCAAGCTGGCGGCCGACCATCTTGTCGACGCCTTCGACATGGTCCACTACGGGACGGCCCGATGTGAGGGGCTGCCGGAGATCGCCGTCTATAGCGAGGACGACCCCGACGTCCGGAGCCCGGTGCGAATCTACGCAGACGCGGAGCGGGACCTGCTGGTGTTACAGAGCGACGCGCCGGTGTCGCCCGAGGCCGCCGAGGCCTTCTCGAGTTGCCTCGTCGAGTGGTTCGACGCCACCGACGTGACGCCGGTGTTCCTCAGCGGGATGCCGGCCGAGCGCAACGACCCACCGTCGCTGTACGGCATCGCGACGGGGGAGGGGGCGGCGCTGCTCTCCGAGGGCGACGTCCCGACCCCCACCGAGTCCGGCGCGATAACGGGCCCGACCGGCGCGCTCGTCCACGAGGCCCAGCGGGTCGGGCTCACCGGCGTCGGGCTCGTGGTCGAGGCCGACCCGCAGTTCCCGGACCCGGAGGCAGCGGGCGCGCTGCTGGAGGCGGGAATCGAGCCGCTCGCGGGGGTCGAGGTCGACACCGAGACGCTGGGCGAGCAGGCCGAGGAGATACGCCAGGCGAAGGCCCAGCTGGCCCAGCAGATGCAACAGGGCGGCGAGGAGTCCACCAGCGCGCGTCCCCTGGGGTTCCAGTGATGGCCGACGCCGATTCTGTCGTCCGGCTGGGCATCGTCCTCCTGGGAACGGCCGCTGCCGTCGTCGCCGGCGCGCTGGTCTTCGTCGTCTTCCCCACCAGCCTCACCGACCTGCTCGGGGTTCTGCTCGTGCTGGTGACGGGACTCGTCGGCGCGCGCATCGCGACCAGCCTCGCGGGGTCGCTCGCGCCGAGTCACAACGTCGCCGAGGTCGCTGT
Source organism: Haloarcula rara (assembly GCF_029338235.1). GTDB lineage: Archaea > Halobacteriota > Halobacteria > Halobacteriales > Haloarculaceae > Haloarcula > Haloarcula rara. Next base: position 692,835 of record NZ_CP119785.1, on the reverse strand, counting down.
CGAGGGGCCGATAACGCGAGACGGCGGTAGCGGCGGTATCGCCAGCGCGCCGACGAGCCCCGGTGCGGACGACATCGTCGAGCAGATAGAGCGGGCCGACGACGACCGCGGCGCCGACGCGCTCTTGCTGAAGCTCAACACGCCGGGCGGACAGATCGTCCCCAGCGAGGACATCCGGCTGGCCGCCGAGGCGTTCGACGGGCCGACCGTCGCCTACGCCACGGACGTCTGTGCCAGCGGCGGCTACGACATCGCCGCGGGCTGTGAGGAGCTGTGGGCCCGCGAGGGCTCCATCGTCGGCTCCATCGGCGTCATCGGCTCGCGGGTCAACGCCAGCGACCTGGCCGACCGGATGGGCGTCTCCTACGAGCAGCTGACGGCCGGCGAGTACAAGGACGCCGGGACGCCGCTGAAGGAGTTCGACGAGGACGACCGCAAGTACCTCCAGGGGCTCATCGACGACTACTACGACCAGTTCGTCGAGACCGTCGCCGAAGGACGGGACCTGGACGAGGCGACGATTCGGGACACCGAAGCCCGCGTGTTCCTCGGCTCGGAGGCCCACGAGATGGGGCTCGTCGACGATATCGGCACCCGCGAGGACGTCGAGGACCGACTCGAATCCCAGCTGGGCGAACCAGTCACCGTCACGGAGTTCGAGCCCCAGCGCGGCCTCCGGTCGAAGATTCGCGCCGGTGCCCAGGCCGTCGCGTTCGCGCTCGGGGCCGGCCTCACGAGTGCCTTCGAAGGCGACGTCGACGGGCTCTCCTTTCGGCGGTAGGTGCAGCTTACGTGTGCGTGAAACTCCCGCACGGACCGCGAGGGTTTTTTATCCGCCGGGCCACTCTGGGCCACTGTGACAACGCTGGTGGTGTGTATCGACCGGGACAGTCCTGTGGCAGACAGGTGTCCGGTCGTGGGGCGGGCTGACGTCGAGTCGACGATAACGGAGACCGGTGTCGTCGACCCCGAGGACAGCCGCATCAACTGCCTGCTGGAGGGGTTGCGGGTGGCCGACGACCTCGAAGCGGAGGGCGACGACACCGTCGTCGCGGTCGTCGGCGGCGGCGGTGACGCCGTCGGGAGCGACCGCGAAATCGCCCGCCAGACGGAGTCGCTGGTCACCCAGTTCGACCCGGACTCGGCGGTGGTCGTGGTCGACAGCGCCGACGACGAACGGCTGGTCCCCATCATCGAGAGCCGCGTCCGCGTCGACGCCGTCGACCGCGTCGTCGTCCGGCAGGCCCGCGACATCGAGTCTACCTACTACTTGCTCAAGCAGTTCCTCGCCGACGAGGAGCTCCGACGGACCGTCCTCGTCCCGGTCGGTATCGCGCTACTGGCTCTGCCCCTGCTCCTCCAGTTCGTCGCGCCGACGACCGCGCTGGGCGCTATCGCCGCCGCCCTGGGCGTGTTCCTCATCTACAAGGGGCTGGGAATCGACGACTACCTCGCCCGGCTGCCGGGCCAGATACGCGAGGCGCTGTACTCCGGCCAGGTGTCCCTAGTCACCTACGTCGTCGCCGGCGGGCTCTCTATCGTCGGTATCTTCGCCGGGGCGCTGGAGATATCGCCGCCCGGGTCGACCGGCCTCTTCATCCTCGCGAACCAGTTCCTCTTCGAGAGTGTCCCCTGGCTGACCGCGGCGGCGCTTGCGGCCTCGCTGGGGCGGCTGCTCGACGAGCTCCTCCAGCGGGAGGGCCTCCGCAGCGCCTACGTGAACCTCCCCTTCGGCGCGGTCGCGGTCGGGCTGGTGGTGCGGGGCTTTTCGGCGTATTTCCTCGAACGGGCGGGCGTGTTCGGTCCCTTCCGCGTCCCGGCGATGGACTTCGGCGTCGTCGAGGTCAACGGCTTCACCATGGACCTGGGGACCCGGCTCGCGACGTTCATCCTCGCAGGCATCCTCGTCGCCGTCGTCGGCGTGCGCGTCGCGGCCTACGTCAGTGAGAACGACATCGAGGCAGAATTAGTTGAATAGGGAGAGTCCGAGCGACGCGAGGAATCTCCAGATGGAGCGAGACCTTCGGTCCCGCAGGCAGTCGGGTGGCTGTGCCGCCCGACGACGGGGAACGGAGTGACCCGTGAACAGACAGCGATTTACACGCGGCCCGGCTACGCGCTCCCATGACTGACGGCGTGTGGGTGTCGCTGTTCTCGGGCGGGAAAGACTCATCGTGGGCGCTGTATCGCGCGCTCGAGAACGACTACCCCGTCGAGCGACTGGTGACGGTCCACCCCGAAGGCGACTCCTACATGTACCACGTCCCGGCGACGCGCCTGGCCTCGCTGGCCGCCGAGAGCATCGGTATCGACCTCGTCGAGGTCGAGCCCGAGGACTTCGGCGCCGACGACGTGCCCGACTCGGGCGAGCAGGGCGACGCGGAACTCGAACCGCTGGAGGCAGCCCTGCGCGAGCTCGACGGCGAGGTCGGCGTCGCCGGCGTCACCGCCGGCGCCGTCGAGAGCGAGTACCAGACCAGCCGTATCGAGGCGATGGCCGAGCGCCTGGAGGCCAATCTCTTTGCCCCGCTGTGGCAGGAAGACCCCCCGCGACCTCGCCGACGCGATGCTCGATGCCGGCTTCGAGATTCGCATCATCCGCGTCGCGGCCTACGGCCTCGACGAGTCCTGGCTCGGGCGCACCCTCGACGCCGACGCCCTGGACGAACTCGAGGAGCTCAACGAGGAGTACGGCGTCCACCTCCTCGGCGAGGGCGGCGAGTTCGAGACGCTGGTCACTGATGGGCCACACATGGACCGGCGCATCGAGCTGGAGTACTCGACGGAGTGGGACGGGACGCGGGGGACACTGGTGGTCGAGGACGCGTGGCTGGAGTGAGTGCTATCCGGCGACGGAGTCGCCGGTTCACCGGTCGCGCTCCGCGCGACCGGCCTTTTTAGCGTAGATTTTTGCCGCGAGAGGTTCGCGCGGAGCGCGAACCCGAGCGGGGAAAAAGGTACGGTGGCGAGTTCGAGACGCTCGTGGTCGACGGGCCACACATGAACCAGCGCATCGAACTGGAGTACTCGACGGAGTGGAACGGGACGCGGGGGACCATCGTGGTCGAGGACGCGTGGCTGGAGTAACTCGAATCCGGTTCTTCGTCGTTAGCTGTGTCGTTCCTGCTCCCACTCCAGAACCGGCTTTAGCCGCTCGGACAGCTCCGCGCCGTCGTCGGTCAGTTCATACTCGACGCGGGGCGGAATCTCGTTCGACTGCGCGTCGTGTACGTCCATCGAGGAGACCTACGAACGCACCTGTCCGTACATCCACGTCTTCGAGGATGAGGCCGAATACGACTCGTGGACCGAGACGACCGACGCGGCGACGGCCCACTCCCCGTCGAGACCGGCGTCGCACTCGCCGGTGCGTTCGCCGAGCATCTGTTCGGCCCGGACAGCTGAAGTGGCCGAGCGCGGCCTCCGGGCCGCGCTGACGGGGAAGGGCAGGGCTGTCGCAGTGAGCATCCGGCGGCTACGCCGCCGGTTCACAGAACTCGCGCCCTCGGCGCGAGTTCTGCCTTTTTAGCGTAGATTTTTGCAAGGGGGGTTCCCACAGCGCGGCCGAGGGCCGCGCGAGGAAACCCCCCGCAGTAAAAAGGTACTACTACTGCACGCGGGTGTTCTGGCCAAGCAGCGAGCCGTCGAGGTCCTTGTCGTGGACGCTCGCCTCCTCGTCGATGACGGAGTTGGTGACGTCGGCGTCGACGATCGACGCGTCCTTGAACACCACTGTGTTCTCGACGGTGGAGTTCTTGATGGTCGCGCCCGAGAGCACGTGGACGTTGTCGCCGAGCTTGGAGTTCTCGACGGTGGCGTCGTCGGCGACTATCTGGCTGCCTTCGAGGGCAAACTCGACGGCTTCGAGATAACTGTCGGCCGTCCCGATGTCGTACCAGACGTCCTCGAAGCTGAACGGTCGCACGGAGCCCTGGTCGACGAGCCACTGGATGAACCAGCCAGGCTCGTCGGGGTTGTTGTCGCCGGCGAGGTACTCGTCGAAGCGGATAGCGTCGGCGGGGAAAGCATAGCAGGCGATGGAGACGAGCGTACTTTTGGGATTGTCGGGCTTCTCCTGGAAGTCGACGATTTCGTCGTCTTCGACCTGGATGAGACCGTAGGACTTTGCCTTCTCCAGATCGCCGACGTCGTAGGCGGCAAGCGTCGGGTCGTCGTAGCTCTTGAAGTGGTCGATGAACTCGCTGATGTCGAAGCCAAAGAGGTTGTCACCGGCGATGACCAGCAGGTCCTCGTCGCCGAGCCCTTCGCGCTCTACGAGCTGTGCCAGGGCCCCGACGACGCCGAACTTCTCGTCCTCGTCGCTGGTGTCCTCGACGGACATGCTTATCTTGTCGGTGCCACGCTCCTCGAAGTGTGTCTCGAACTCGTCTGCGAAGGCCTCGTTCGTGGAGATGAATATCTCGCTGATGCGCTCGTCGCCTTCCAGATCGTCGACGATGCCGTCGATCACGGTCGACTCGCCGACCGGCAGCAACATCTTGGGTCGGTGTCGAGTGATCGGCCACATTCGGGTTGCGTATCCCCCGGCAAGGACAATTGCCTTCATAATTCGACCCACACTTGCAACTGACAAGTTCTTTTCCCTCCGGCTGGTGGGTTGCCCCGTTCGACCGGTTCGCATGGCTCCGGCCGGGTCTGGCCCGACGGCCGGATAGTTCAACTCGCGTAACGATGTATGTTGGCATATGACACGCGCTGTCGTCGGACACTCAGTGCTCGACGAACTCCACGAGGACGCCACCGGTCGACCTCGGGTGACAGAACGCCACCTCGTGGCCCCACGCGCCGGCACGGGGCGACTCGTCGATGAGGTCGACGCCGGCCGCACGCGCATTCGCCAGTGCCCCATCGATGTCGTCGGTCGCCAGCGCGACGTGGTGCAGCCCCGGTCCGTGCCGGTCGAGATAGCTCGGGATGGCCCCCTCGATGTCGGGCAGCGGCTCGAGGAGTTCGAAGTAGCCGTTGCCCAGGTCCAGAAAGACGACGCGCAGACCGTCGAACGTCTCCTCGTGGGCGACCGGTGCGTCGAAGGCGGTCTCGTACAGGGCCGCGAGTCCGTCGGCGTCGTCGGTGGCGACGCCTGCGTGGTCGAACTGCATAGCGGGGGTTCGCCCGGCGCGGGTTTAGTTCCCGCCCCCGTTCACATCGACGAGCCGGGCTGGTACTCCCCGAAGACGTCCCGGAGCACGTCACACACCTCGCCGGTCGTCGCGTACGTCTTCACCGCGTCGACGATGTATGGCATGAGGTTTTCCTCGCCCTCGGCGGCCTCCCGCAGCGCGTCGAGGGCCGCCTCGACGGTCGCGTCGTCGCGCTCTTCGCGAACCTCGGCGACGCTCTCCTGCTGGGCGGCCTCGACGGCCTCGTCGACTTCCTCGATGTCCTGCTCGCCCTCCTCCTCGACCTCGAACTCGTTGACGCCGACGATGATGCGCTCGCCGGCCTCTTGTTCGCGCTGGCGCTCGAAGGCGACGTCCTGAATCTGGCGCTGGACCCACTGGTTCTCGATGGCCCGGCGCATGCCGCCGCGTTCGTCCACGTCCTCGATTATCTCGCGGGCCTCCGCCTCCAGTTCGTCGGTCAGGGACTCGACGTAGTAGCTGCCCGCGAGCGGGTCGATGGTGTCGGCAGCGCCCGATTCGTGGGCCAGAATCTGCTGGGTCCGCAGGGCGGTCCGGACGGACTCCTCGGTCGGCAGGCCGATGGCCTCGTCCTTGCCGTTGGTGTGCAGGCTCTGGGTCCCACCGAGGACTGCCGCGAGCGCCTGGTAGGCAACCCGGACGACGTTGTTCTCTATCTGCTGGGCGGTCAGCGTCGAGCCGGCTGTCTGGGTGTGGAACTTGAGCTGTTTGGACTTGGGATTCTCGGCGTCGAAGCGCTCGTCCATCAGCTTCGCCCACAGTCGACGAGCGGCCCGGAACTTCGCGACCTCCTCTAAGATGTTGTTGTACGAGGTGAAGAAAAAGGATAGCTGTGGGGCGAAGTCGTCGACGTCCAGCCCGGCCTCGATGGCGGCCTCGACGTACTCGATACCGTTCCCGAGGGTAAAGGCGATCTCCTGGGCGGCCGTCGAGCCGGCCTCGCGGATGTGGTACCCCGAGATTGAGATTGTGTTGAAGTTCGGCGTCTCTGCGGCGCAGAACTCGAAGATATCGGTGATGAGACGCATCGACGGTTCCGGCGGGTATATGAACGTGTTGCGGGCGATGTACTCCTTGAGCACGTCGTTCTGGATAGTGCCCCGCAACTCCTCTCGGGCGACCCCCTGGATGTCGCCGACGGCGATGTACATCGCCAGCAGGACGGCCGCGGGCGCGTTGATGGTCATCGACGTCGAGACCTCCGAAAGCGGGATGCCCTCGAAGACGGTCTCCATGTCCGCGAGCGAGTCGATGGCCACGCCGGTCTTGCCCACCTCGCCCGCGGCCATCGCGTCGTCGGAGTCATAGCCCATCTGTGTCGGCAGGTCAAAGGCCATCGAGAGGCCGGTCTGGCCCTCGTCTAATAGATAGTTGAACCGCTCGTTGGTCTCGGTCGCGGTCCCCATCCCGGCGTACTGGCGCATCGTCCAGAGCCGGCCGCGATACCCGGTCGAGTAGACGCCGCGAGTGTAGGGCTCCCGACCGGGGAAGCCCAGGTCCTCGCCGTAGTCCAGGTCGGCCACGTCCGCGGGCGTGTAGAGGCGGTCTACCTCCTGCCCCTCCGTGTCCGTCGTGAACCGTTCCTCCCGTTCGCCGAACCGGTCGACGGTCGGCTGGACATCCTCTTTCTCCCACTCGGCTTTCGCCTCGCGGATCTCGTCCAGCTCCTCGGGGTCGAACATGGGAAACGTGTCGGCCGGCCCGGGCTTAAGCGTTCGCGCCGTCCCGGTTTTCTCCGAGGATTCATTACGGCGTGACGCCCTATCGTCATGAAATGTCAATAGAACAAGTAGTTCCGATTACGGTTGTCAGCGGGCCCCTCGGCGCGGGCAAGACGACGCTCGTCAACCGACTGCTGGCGGACCCCGGGGACCGTCGCATCGCCGTCGTCGTCAACGATATGGGAGAGATAAACGTCGACGCGGAGCTGCTCGCCGACCAGAGCGAGGACGGTATCGTCGACCTCTCGAACGGGTGTATCTGCTGTCGACTGCAGGACGACCTCGTGACCGAAATCACCCGGCTGGCCGAGGAGCGCGCGTTCGACTATCTCGTGGTCGAGGCCTCGGGCATCAGCGAACCGATACCCATCGCCCGCACGCTGACCGTCGGGACCGACGAGACCCGTCTCCCCGAGCGGTTCACGCTTGATACGACCGTCTCCGTCGTGGACGCCTACGGCTTCTGGAAGGCGTTCGACCCAGACGAGTCGCTCCCCGACGGCGCGCCCGACCCACAGCGACCGCTGACGGCGGTGCTGGTCGACCAGATAGAGTTCTGTGACGTGCTGGTGCTGAACAAGTGCGATATGGTCCCCGAGGAGGCGCTCGACGGCGTCGAGGCGGCCATCCGCGAACTCCAGCCGCGCGCGAGGATACACCGGACGACCTACAGCGAGGTCGACCCCGACACGGTGCTTGCCACCGGGCGGTTCGACTTCGAGACGGCCCGGCGGCGGCAGGGGTGGAAAGAGACCCTCGCGGGAGCGAAAAGTGGTTCGGCCGCTCATGACGCAGATGGCCACGACCATCGCGACCTGTCCGCGGCCGACGCCCACGGCGTCGAGTCCGTCGTCTACCGAAGCGAGGCGCCGTTCCACCCCGACCGCTTCGACGCGTGGCTCGACGACTGGGACGGCGACGTCGTCCGGGCGAAGGGGTTCGTCTGGGTCGCGAGTCGCCCCGACACCGTGCTGGGCGTGAGTCAGGCCGGTCCGGCAGTACAGGCCGGGCCCATCGGCGAGTGGGGCGCGGACGAGCCCGAAACGCGGTTCGTCGTTATCGGTCACGAGCTCGACGGTCCGGCGCTCACCGGCGAGCTAGACGCCTGTCTCGTGGACGAGGGCGAGGAAATTCCGGCGGTCGACGCGGACCCCTTCCCGAGAGACAGGTAATCACGCGCCGTAGCCGACTTCCTCGCGGAGTTCGTCCCACTCCCCGTGGAAGCCGTAGGTCGACTCCGAGGTGGCTCCCATCGCCTGCTGGTAGACGTCGTCGTAGGCCAGCAGCGCGCTCCACTCGTCGTGGAACCGATAGCTACAGTACTGACACATAGCCGTACGTATCAGCCAGACAACTATAGGGCTGGCGCCGAAACCGCGGCGAGAGCCCGCCGTCGGCGGCGCTCTCAGGGTTCGAGGAGAACCTTGGTGACGCCCTCCTCGCGCTCGTCGAACTGCTCGTACATCTCTGGCGCTTCTTCGAGGTCCACGCGGTGAGAGACGACCCAGCTCGGGTCGGCTCGCCCCTCGATGATGAGGTCGCGGAGCTCGCGGTTGTAGGACTTGACGTTACACTGCCCGGTGCCGAGCTTCTGGCCCTTCTCGAACAGGAGGCCGAAGTCGATGCCGAGGCGGCCCTGGGCGGCCATCTCGTCGGGCGCACCGGGGTCTTCGGGGACGTACAGGCCGGGGATTCCGAGCTCCCCAGTCGGGCGGACGGTCCGGATGAGGTCGTTGAGGACGACCGCTGGATTCTCGCGGGCGGGGTCGTAGGCCTCGTCGCCCTCCTTCTCGGGGTCGATGGCCTGATAGCCGACGGCGTCGACGCCTTTGTCAACCGCGCCGCCGTGTTCGTCTTTAATCTGCTCGACAGGGTCGCCATCCTCGAAGTTGATGGCCGTCGCGTCACAGTGCTCCTCGGCGAGTTCGAGGCGGCTCGGAACGCGGTCGACCGTGTAGATCTCGGCCGCGCCTTTGATTTTCGCGCTGTAGGCGGCCATCAGGCCGACCGGGCCCGCGCCGTAGATGGCGACGGAGTCGCCGGGCTCTAAGTTGGCGAGTTCCGTCCCGTGCCACCCCGTCGGGAAGATGTCCGCGAGCAGGGAGAAGGCGTCCTCGTGTTGGTCGCCCTCGGGCAGCTGTAAGGCGTTGAAGTCCGCGTACGGGATGCGGAGCTTCTCGGCTTGCCCGCCTTTGTACGGTCCCATCGCCACGTAGCCGTAGGCGCCGCCAGCGAAGCCCGGGTTGACGTTGGTACAGAAGCCCGTGTAGCCGTCCTCGCAGTTCTCACAGTGGCCGCAGGCGACGTTGAACGGGGCGACCACGCGGTCGCCCTCTTCGAGGGTGGTGACGGCGTCACCGACCTCGGTGACGATACCCATGTTCTCGTGCCCGAAGACGATGCCCGGCTCTGCGGCCGTCCGTCCCTCGTACATGTGGAGGTCGGACCCACAGATACAGGACGTCGTGATGTCGATGAGTACGTCGTTCGGGTGTTCTATCTCCGGCTCCTCTACTTCTTCGACCGCTACTTCGTGTGGCCCCTGATAGACCACGGCGTCCATTGACATTTTGTTGACACACCGTCCTGACAGTCTCCGCGAATGTACAAAAAGATAGTGTACAATACGGCAATCGCCGAGCGGTAAGATGGCTGTTCTTTTGATGATAGCGAGGTATGATACAACTATGGGCAGTAATACGTTCGTAACTGGTTCTTTCGACACTTCTCAGACGGAACTGAGTGGTGGGTGACACGAGCGACCGTCGGCGTCAGTTCGGTCCATAGGTTCTCGGCCGTAACATTAAATGGCCGACACGACGGCGCGCGATGACCACAGCCGCCGAGAGTTGGGTTTAAATCACTCCTCGCCCGAACCAACTGATATGCCAATCGAACGCGGGGACGGGGTAACTATCCATTACGTCGGACGGTTCGAGGACGGGAGCCTCTTTGACACCTCTCGACAGGAGGTTGCTCGACACGAGGACCTCATCACGGCCCAGGGCGTCCAGCCGGCCGATTACGCGCCGCTTTCCTTTACCGTCGGCCGCGGCGACATCATCGAGGGCATCGAGGAGGTCCTCGTCGGGATGGAAGTGGGCGAGGAGAAGACCATCGAGGTCCCGCCCGAGAAGGCCTACGGCGAGTTCGAGGACGAGAAAGTCCGCGAGTACGACCCCGAGGCGTTCGAGGAGATGGTCGGCTCGGAGCCGGAGGTCGGCCTCCACGTCGAGGCGAAAAACGAACTCCACGGCGACGTGACCGCGGTGCGTGAGGACGCCGTCGAGGTCGATTTCAACCACGAACTCGCCGGGCGCACCCTCGTCTTCGACATCGAAATCATCGACGTCCGAAAATAGCGGCCGCTCGACCCGGTGTCACCGCCCTGTATCGTACTTGTAGGTCGCCTCATCGGGGTCGATACCGAAGTCCTCGGCGGTGTCTTCGGGTTCGGGCTCGGCTTCGTGGGCCGAGGCGTTCTTGAACCGCTCGCGGAACCGGGGCGGGACCGAAAAGTCGTCGTGGGCCACCCGGAGCGGGGCGGCGTCGGGCTGGATGTTCTCGCGTTTCTCTTCGAGGCGGTCCTGCAGCCGGGGCGGCAGCTCGTCGACGGCGATAGGCTCGAACCCGAACTGTGTGAGATAGCGGTCGGCGCTCGTCAGCGAGTACACCACGTCGAACCCCTCGTCGGCGGCGTACTCGACGAGGCGCTCGATGACGTGGGCACCGACGCCCTGGTCGCGCCACTCCGGGAGGACGCCGATGCTCGTGAGTTCGCAGATGGGGTCGCCATCGTCGGGTTTGTGGATTCGGATGCGTCCGAAGCCGGCCTTCCGGTCGTCGTGCTCGTCGATGGCGATGACGTAGTCGCGGGAACGGAAGTTCGTCTCGTCCAGTCCCATCTCCTCGATGTGGTCCAGTAGCCAGACCTCCTCTCGGTTTTTCGCATCCCGGACGTACATAACCGGACCTTGGCCGTCCCCGTGCAAAAGGGTTTCCGGGGCCCGAAGGCAGTGACTGCGCGTGCGTTCGGGCCGCCACAGCCGGGCAATTACTTAGTCGTGTGTCACGCATTCGCATACTATGGCCCCGGAGTCACTCGAAGAGCTGGACCGCGTCGTCCACGAGCCCACACGGGCGTTCGTCGAATCGACCAACGTCTGGCAGTTCATGCAAACGTACGGCATCGAGGACTACGAGGAGCTGATACGCCGGACGACGACCGATATCGACGGCGTCCCCGAGAGCGGCGTCGACTGGTTCTGGGACGAACTCGTCGACTACCTCCACGTCGAGTTTTTCGAGGACTACGACGCGGTCCGGGAGACCGAGACGCGGTCCGTCGAGACTGCGAGCGGCGAGCGGGAGACGTTCGACGGCCCGCAGTTCACGAACTGGTATCCCGGCGGGGAGCTGAACGCGGCCCACAACGCCGTTTCACGCCACGCCGCGCCCGACACCGACGTGCGCAATCAGGTCGCGCTCATCTGGGAGGGCGAACCCGGCGACGTCCGCCAGGTCACCTATCACGACCTCCACGAGGAGAGCAACCGGGTCGCCAACTACCTGGAATCGGTCGGCGTCGAGACGGGCGACACCGTCGGCCTCTACATGCCGATGGTGCCCGAGGTGGCCAGCATCTTCTATGGCTGTCTGAAGGCCGGGGCCATCGTCGTCCCCATCTTCTCGGGCTTTGGCGTCGACGCGACGGCCACCCGCCTCGCGGACGCGGACTGCTCGGTGCTGTTCACCGGCGACGGCTTCTATCGCCGTGGGTCGACAGTCGAGCTGAAGGAGGTCGCCGACGAGGCCATTGAGCAGGCCCGCGAGCGGGTCGGCGACGGCGTCGAGCACACGGTCGTGTACGACCGGATTAGCGAGGCACGGTGTGCCTCGGACACGCGAGCGGAGAGCGACGCGAGCCGTGAGCGGGACGACCCGGCGGCGTCCCTGGCCTGGACCGACCGCGACGAGTGGTGGAACGAGGCCATCGCCTCCCAGTCCGACAGCTACGAGGCCAAGTCCCTCCCGAGCGACCAGGAATCGATGCTGCTGTACTCCTCGGGGACCACCGGCGAACCGAAGGGCATCGTCCACACGCACGCGGGGGCGCTCGTGCAGGCGGCCAAGGAGATCTACTTCGGCTTCGACCACAAGCCGGGCGACCGCTTTTTCTGGGTCAGCGACATCGGCTGGATGATGGGGCCCTGGACGCTGCTTGGCAACCACGCGCTGGGCGGGGCTATCTTCATGTACGAGGGCGCGCCGGACTACCCGGACCCGGACCGCTTCTGGGCGATGATAGACCGCCACGACCTGACCGTCTTCGGCGTCTCGCCGACGGCGATTCGCGCGCTGCGAAAGCAGGGCGAGGAGTGGCTGGAAGGCCACGATCTGTCCTCGCTGCGCCTCCTGGGGTCGACCGGCGAGCCGTGGGACCCCGAGAGCTGGCAGTGGTTCTACGACAACGTGGGCAACGGGAACTGTCCAATCATCAACATCTCCGGCGGCACCGAAATCATGGGCTGTTTTCTCATGCCGATGCCCATCCAGGAGCTCAAACCCTGCACGCTCGGCGGGCCGGGGCTGGGAATGGATATCGATATCGTCGACGAGGACGGCGACTCCATCGCCGACACGGGTGAACGCGGCTATCTCGTCGCCCGCGACTCCTGTCCGTCGATGAGCAAATCGCTGTGGCGCGGCGACGAGCGCTACGTCGAGGAGTACTGGTCCCGATGGGCGGACCTGTGGAACCACGGCGACTGGGCCCAGAAAGGGGAGGACGGGCTCTGGTTCCTGCACGGTCGAGCCGACGACGCGCTCAACGTCGCCGGACGGAAGGTCGGGCCCGCGGAGGTCGAGGGGGCGGCGATGGACCACCCTGCGGTCAACCAGGCCGCCGCTGTCGGCGTCCCCGACGACACCACTGGGACCGCCGTGGTGCTGTACGCCGTCCTCGAACCGGCGACGGAACCGACCGACGACCTGCGTGACAGCATTACCTGGACCGTCGGCGAGGAACTCGGCAAGCCGTTCCGGCCCCGGGAGGTCCTGTTCGTGGACGCGTTCCCGAAGACCCAGAGCGGGAAGATACTCCGGCGGGCCATCGGCGCGGTGTATCGGGGGGAGGACCTCGGGGATATGTCCAGCATCGAGAACCCGGCGGCGCTGGAGGCAATCGAGGACGCCCGGTAGCGGTCCGGAAGGGGCCGCTATCGGTCGCCAGTGGTCGCCGCCCGGAGCCGCCGGACTTCCGCGCGGACCGCTTTCCAGGTGTCGAGCGACCCCGGAATCCCGTCCCTGCGTTCGCCGTTTGCCTTCCCCGCCGCCTCGGCGATGCGCTGGTGGACCGCTTTCGGCCCGTCGAGTTGCCGCAGGGTCAGCTCCGCGCCCTCGCTTCCGGCAGTGTCGACGGTGACGGTCCCGTGGCCGAAGATGGTCCCGAAGATACCCTGCGAGTAGCTCGTGTTCTGTACCTTGGTTAGCCGGAGCTCCGTCACCGTCAGCGAGAGCACGCCCGTCCGGTGGTAGAGCGCGGCGTCGGTCAGGACATAACGGGTCGACCACCGCCAGAGCCACGCCCCGCCGGCTGGCACCGCGAACGCGAGCAGCGCGAGGACCACGCCGACCGCGGCCGAAAGCGTCGTCGGGAGCGCACCGCTCGAGACAATCACGGAGACGCTGCCGAGGACGACGAGCGCGAGGACGACGCCCGCCGCGACACCCAGGTGGACGATGCGCCGCCGCGGCTGGCCCTGCCAGACGACGGTCTCGTCGTTCGCGGCCGGCGCCCAGTCGGGCAGGCTCATTGTCGGTCGGTGTCCCAGTCGGTTGCTCCGCTGTCGCCGCGGTCGGGGGCGCCAGCGCCGCTGTCGGGTCGCTCCCTGCTCGACCCGCCTTCCGCTGCGATACGAATCGCGCGGAGCTCGGCCAGTATCTCTTCGAGGACGTCCGGCTTCGTCTCACCGTCCCCTCGGTCACGGCCGCCCTGGACTTCCTTGACCCGTCGGCTCAGTCGCTTCTGAACCTCCTGGGGGTCGCTGACACCGCGGAGCCGCATCTCGACGCCGGCGCCGCCGGCGGTGCTGATTTCGACGTTTCCGAAGCCGAGCGAGCGCCCGATGACACCAGCCGAGAAGGAGGTGTTCTGGACTTTCTCGTACTCGACCTCGGAGACCGACCGACTGAGGATGCCCGTCTTCTTGTAGACGCTCTTGTCGGTTATCACGTAGTCGGTGTTCTGTCGATTGAGGTACGCACCGGCGATTATCAGCAGACCGAGCCCAAAGAGCAGGACAAGCGGGACTCCGGTCAGATACGCGCCGTACATCGTCTCTGCGGCCGGTTTCCCAGACCAGAGAATCTCCTCGTCCGGGTCGAGCGTCAGCCAGTCGTAGCTTCCTGTGTCGCTACTCATATGCTCTCCTGTTCCGGTGGTCTTTTGAGTGTTTTCCCGGGATGGGGGCCGTTCACACGGTTGTTCGGGCGGAACGCTATCCGGTCGGTCGCTCCTCGGCGGGGAGCTCGAGCGCCAGCAGTCGCGGCAGCGCGAGCAGGGCCAGCACGATTTCGCCGCCGCCCGCGACGAGGAAGGCCGCGAGGTACCCGAACTGCCCGGCGACGAAGCCGCCGACCAGGATGCCGGTCAGAAAGCCCAGGCTCCCGGCGGCGTTGAAGCCGGCCATCGCCGTCGCCCGGCCGCGTTCGCCCACGAGGTCGGTGACCAGCGCCATCGTCGCCGGGGCCATCAGCGCGCCGATGACACCGACGACGACCATGCCGACGCCGGCCAGTTCGACGGTCGGTGCCAGCCCCACGCCGACGACTGCCAGGCCGTACAGGGCCGACCCGGCGACGATGGGCGTCGTCCGACCGACGCTGTCGGACAGGACGCCGAAGGGGTACTGCAGCAGGGCGAAGGGCGCGAAAAACAGCGCGAGGACGAGTCCTGTCTCGCCCGGCGAGAGCCCGAATGCCTCCCGGAAGTACAGGGTGCCCACGAGCGCGAAGAACCCGGCTGTCAGCCGGTCGATGAAGCCGAAGGCGTAGGGAATCGCGAGTTCGGGTGTCTCGCCCAGCCGGTGCACGGCCCGGCGCAGGCGGCCACTGTCGCCCGCCGGGGCGCGGTCGGTCACCAGCGTCGACAGCAACGCGACCAGCAGGAAGAGCCCGCTCGCGACGTACAGCGACAGCGTCGGCGAGACGCCGTAGAGCTGGCCGCCCAGCGGCGCCCCCAGCGCGGTCCCCGAGCCGATGGCGATGCCCGCCGCGCCCATGTTCTTCCCGTGACCACCGGAAAGGTCCATCAGCATCGTCATCGACAGCGAGAAGGCGGCGATGGTCGCCGCGCCCTGGAGCGCCCGTAGCAAGAGGACCGTGCCGAAGGAGACGGACGTGACGCTCGGGAACCAGGCCAGCGCCGCGTAGAGTACGCTGCCGGCCACGGCGCCGCCGACGATGTAGGGCACCCGCCGACCGGTCCGGTCGCTTATTGCCCCCCAGACGCCAGCGAAGGCGACGAAGGCCGCGAACTCCGCCGCGAGGAACCACATGCTCGCATCGAGGGTCGTCTCGGCGCCCAGCGCCGCGACCAGCGTGTCGACGCCGGGATACAGCAACACCTGGGCCAGCAGGACCACGAAGACGACGGCCGCGAGGACGACCCGCTCTCGGCGCTCACTCACGAGTCGAGTGTTGACCGGCGTGAGAAAATAAATGTCGCCCCGACACCCAAGTAGCCGGCGCTCGTGGCTCCGGTATGCCGAGCGACATCGCCGACCGCGTCGTCGAGACGGTTCGAGACGTGGCCGACGGGGATGGCTGGTGTTCGCGCGCCCAGGTGGACTCGCTGATGGGCGCGACGACCATCGACAAGCGCGAGGTCGACCGCGCGCTGCAAATCGCCGTGGCCAACGGGCGACTGGAACAGGACGGCGACCAGTACCGGGCCGTCGAGTGAGCCCAGCCCAGCACCGTTCTGTCGGGTGATACTTTCTTCGGTCGTGCGACCCTACCGTCTCGTATGCCCGATGCGATTCCCGACGAAGCCGTGGAACTGCTCACCAGCGGCGTCCACGTCGCCCACCTCGCAACCAGCCACGAGGACCGGCCCCACGTCGCGCCCGTCTGGTACGACTACCACGACGGCGCTATCGAACTCGTCACCACCGGCAGGAAACTCGACAACATCCGCCACAATCCCAGGGTCGCGCTCTCGGTGCAGGACGCCGACGAGGGCGAGGCCAACTGGGGCGTGACCCTCCGGGGCACGGCGTCCGTCGTCGAGGACGACACCGAGAACCGCGAGATACGCCG
Source organism: Haloarcula rara (assembly GCF_029338235.1). Classification (GTDB taxonomy): domain Archaea; phylum Halobacteriota; class Halobacteria; order Halobacteriales; family Haloarculaceae; genus Haloarcula; species Haloarcula rara. The sequence continues at coordinate 676,631 of NZ_CP119785.1, read as the reverse complement.
GCGCATCCACAACCGCTACGGCGCCGACGAGGACGAGTGGCCCGAGAACACCGCAGTCCGAATCGAGGTTGGGTCGGCGAACCACTGGACGTACGACTAGTCGGCCGAAAAAACGAAAAACCGCGTCGGTAGGGTGGCTCTCCGGCCGATTTTACATGTAGCCGAGGTCGCGCAGGCGCTCCATCAGGTCCTCTTTGTCCTGGGCGCGGCCGGCGCGTTCGGTCGTGTTCGCCATGTCCTGGAGCCAGGCGGGCTCGTCGGCGGACTTGTCGGTGCTGACTTCGCTGCCCAGCGAGCGGAAGCCGGCGAAGTACTTCGGCGAAACCGGGACGTCCTCTTTCTCGATACCCTCGGGGAGGTCGTCCTGGCCCTGCGGGACGTAGCCCTCTTCGGGGTAGCCCTCGACGGTGTCCGGCACGACGAAGTTCCAGAAGGCCTCCCAGACGTCGGGCTCGGCGAACTGGAGAATCGGCTGGACGCGGTCGTGGGGCGGGTAGATGTCGGGGTCGTGACGCGGTGAGAAGAACGTCTCGTCGGCGCGGGACTCCTGCTCGTCCCAGCGGATACCCGAGAGGATGCCGTCGACGTCGTGCTCCTCGATGGCGTCGTTGAGCGCGACGGTCTTCAGCAGGTGGTTGCCGACGTAGGTGTCCAGCAGGAACGGGAACGTGTCTTCCTCGTACTCGAGGATGTTCCGAACGTGGTGCTGGTTGTGCTCGGAGAGCTCCGAGATAGGGATGTCGTCGCCGGGGGTGAGCCCGTTCTCCTCGACGTACTCGCCGACGTCCTCGTTGCGGGCCCAGATGACCTCGAGGTCCCACTCGTCGGCCCAGTGCTCGACGTAGTCGATGAGCTCGTCGAAGTGCTGGTAGTGGTCGATGAAGACGACCGGCGGCACTTCGAGGTCGAAGCGGTCGGCGACTTCCTTGACGAAGTACAGCGTCAGCGTGGAGTCCTTCCCGCCGGTCCACATGACGACTGGGTTCTCGTACTGTTCGAGGCCCTGCTTCGTGACCTCGATAGCCTTCTCTATCTTGTGGTTGACGGTCGGGTACTCCTCGGGTTCCTCGCCCTCGCCGTCGGTGTAGTCGACGTCGAGATAGTCGGGGAACTCGGCTGTTTCGGACATCGTGTAATGAGATATAATTACTGGTTGTAAGAACTTTTTGGATACGCAGCCGGCGTGTGGGTGTCTGGCACGGGCCCCGACTGTTTTTGCCGCCGACGCCCCTGGGTCGACTATGGGTTCCCGCCTGGCCGCCACACGGGCTATCTACCGCCGGTGGCTGCGCCGCTACGTCCCCGTGGCCGCGCTGGTACTCGGCATGAGCACCGTCGCCGGCTTCCTCCTCGGGAGCGCGGTGCCGGTCGAATCGCTCCCGACGGGCGAGGGCGGGGGGACCGGTCCGTTCCCGGCGCTGACGACTGTCGACCTCGCCGTCAACAATCTCGTCGCGATGGTCGCGCTGTCGCTTGGGGCCGTCTCGCTGGGTCTCGTCACTGTCCTCGGCCTCGTCCTCAACGGCCTGCTCATCGGCGCCGTCGTCGGCATCGCCGTCCAGCAAGTCGACCCGCTCGTGGTCGGGATGCTCATCGCCCCCCACGGCGTCCTGGAGATTCCGGCGCTGCTCGTCGCCTCGACCGTAGGCTTGCGCTTTGGCTGGCTCACGGTTCGGTACATCCGCGGGCTGGAAGCGCGGCTCCTCACCCGGCGTGACCTGCGAGAGGCGGGGTGGCTCCTTCTCGTTTCAGCGCTGCTCATCGTCGTCGCCGCCTACATCGAGGCCGAACTCACACTCGAACTGGCCGAACGCGTCGCTGGTGAGGAACTCGTTGCTGTGTAAGGAAGGCGGCCGACTGTGTGGCAGCGGATTAGCTGATGAACTCGTTGTCCCGCCAGTTGACGCCTTCTTCCTCGTCCTCGTCGGCGGGGTCTTCGACGACGTTGATAGAAGCGGGGTGTTCTTCGCCGTCCACGATGCGGACGGCTTCCAGCTCGCCGTCGACTGCGGCGATGGCTGTCAGTGTGCCCTTCTCAGCGACTTTCGCCACCTCACAGAGCACCTCGAACATGGCGTACTGCAGCGCCGTGTTCTGGAGCACGGTCTCGCGGTCGCCCTTGAAGCAGGCGTACTCGACGAGTTCGGATTCGATTTCCTCCTCTTCCTCTTCGAGCGTGCCCCACTGCGGGCCGCCGCCGGCCGAGCCGGTCGAGGCGGCGCCGGGCGGGCCCATCTCCTCGGGGTCTTCCTCGTAGACGCGGTTCTCGGTCACGCTGGCTTTCAGCTGGGCCGTCGGCGTGTACTTGCTCATGCTGTCGTCTTTCGCGACAGCACTGACGATGAGCGTGTTGTTCCGACGAGTGATGTCTACGTCAGCGATTTCAGGTGGAAGGTCCGGGTCCTCGAAGAAGTCGTACGCGTCTTCCAGTGGCAGTTCGAGCGTCGAGTGGAGTCTGTATACACGGCTGGTCATGGTTGGGAGAGTGTGTCAAGTCGTCGACGGCCGTCCGCTGACGCTGGTGTCACCGATTACTACGACCCACGTGCTTATATGACCTGCCCTTCTATTCTATCAATTGGACAATGTGTGAGTCACTCACTCACAGTGCGGGCGTCTGAGGGTCGACCGACGGCGTGAGCGCGTGTGGCGAGATTCCTCACTTCGTTCGGGCCTTCCCTTCTCACGGCTCTCTGTGGTCGCTGTTCGCGTATAACGAGGTTCCACCGCTCGACAGTGGCAGAGACTTCTCGCGGTGCTCGAAGTCTCTCTGCTCACGGGTCACTCCGTTCCCCGTTCGCTCGTAACGAGGCTGTTCGTCCCACTCACAGCCTCGCTAGTCGTCGTCTGCGACGGCCGCCTCGGCGTCGGCTTCGATGCTCGGCGGGTACTTCCCGCGGTCCAGTTCGAGGTCCGACGCGGGTCGGGCCATGCAGGTCAGGGCGTAGTTCTCCCGCTCCTGCTCGGTGAGCCCGCGCGCCGCGGGCTGGACGACCTCGCCCGAGAGAATCTCGGCCGAACAGGCCAGACACATCCCCACGCGACAGGAGTACTCCTGGGCGATGCCCTCCTCGATGCACCGCGAGAGGATGGTCTCCTTCTCGGAGACCGTTATCTCCTCGCCGGTCCCGACGAAGGAGACGGTGTAGTCGGTCATGCCTCCGGCTTTGCTGCCCCCCGTCAAAACTCTTTATTCCCTTCCCAGGGCGTGACGCACGCATAGTCGGAACGATTTTTGCGCTCCGGGGAGGAGCAGGTTGCATGACCACACACCAGTACGACGTGGCCGTCGTCGGGGCGGGGACGTCGGGCTGTTACGCCGCCGCGACACTCGCCGACGCGGGCTACGACGTCGTCGTCGTCGAGCGCAAGGACGCCGAGGAGGCGGGCCACATCGCCTGCGGGGACGCGCTGAAGGGGGCCAGCGACTTCCCCGACGCCATCCCCAAGTCCCAGCTCGACCCGGCCTTTACCAACACCGACGTCGACCACGGCCGCTTCGAGATTCCCCAGGAGGACACGGTGCTCGAGATTCCGGTCCCGGGCGAACTGGCCGTCATCGACCGCTGGGAGTACGGTCGCTGTCTCATCGAGGGCGCCGGCGACGCGGGTACGGAGTTCCACTACGACACCGTCGTCCAGGACGTGCGTCAGGCCGACGACAGCACCGTCACCGGCTTCGAAGCTATCCGCAAGGGCGAACCGGTCACCTACGACGCCGAAATCGTCATCGACGCCGCCGGCGCGCTCTCCCTGTTGCAGGACAAGACCGACTTCGAGGACGCGACCTTCGATACGAACGTCCGGTACTCGCAGTTCTGCTCGGCCTATCGCGAAATCGTCGAGGTCGACGAACCCGTCGAGTGGGACGACGCCCTCGTGTTCAAGCCCACCGAGCGGTCGGCGGGCTACCTCTGGTACTTCCCGCGTACGGACACGGAGATAAACGCCGGGCTGGGGTTCCAGATGAACGAAGAGCCCATGGAGCTGGTTGACGACCTGAAGGCCGACCTCCGGGAGCGCCCCGAGTTCGAGGGCGCCGAGGTCACCGACAAACTGGGCGCCGCCCTGCCGACGCGCCGGCCCTACGACTCGGCGGTCGCGCCGGGCTACATGGCCGTCGGCGACGCCGCGGGCCACGTCAACCCGACGACCGGTGGCGGCATCGCCGGGGCTGCATACGCCGGCAAGTACGCCGCCGAACAGGCTATCGACGCCATCGAGGACGACCGGACCGACGATGAGGCGGCCCTCTGGGAGTACAACGTCCGCGTGATGAACGACTTCGGCGCCCGCTACGCGGCCCTTGACGTCTACAACATCTTCACCACGGCCTACGACGTCGACGACCTGATGGCGCTGCTGGCCTCGATTCCGGGCGAGAAACTCGCCGAGGCACTCTACGGCGGGTCGACGAGCGTCGGCCTCGGGCTCAAACTCAAGATGGCCATTAAGAGCTTCGGTCACTGGGGGACGATTCGGGACCTCTACCAGACCAAGAAGGCCGCCGACCGCCTCCTTGAGCACTACGAGTCCTATCCCGAGGACCGCGACGGATTCGAGGCCTGGCAGCGTGAGCGAGATTCGATTATGGACGACATCTACGAGATTACCGGCGCCGAGCCGAAGTACTGAGCCAGACCCCATCCGTTTTAGCTCACCACAGCCGCCCGATAGCGCCCGCCAGCACGTCCACGCCGGTTGCCAGTGACCGCTCGTCCACGTCGAAGGTCGGTGCCGATACCGACGAGCTGCGGCGATGCCTCTGTCCCCTCTGGCGTGGTCTGCTGTTGCGTCCCATCCCGACCTGCAATCACTTTGACCCCGTACGAGACGTACCGGTGCAAATATTATAAAATATGTCTATAAAATATTTATAATAGGGGCGGATAATAACACAGATAATGGGAGAACAGAGGGGGGTACAGCCGGTCGTCGGCGCCGTCATACTCATTGCCATCGTCGTGCTGCTGGCCGCGACGGTCCTGTTCATGGCAAATAATTTCGAGACGGAGCAGCGGGCCCCTCAGGTGGCTACCGAGGAACGTTTCTACTCCACATTCAACACAACTACGGGGGACCCGACGCCGTACGTCTCCTTCCGACATCAAGGGGGCGAGACCATCTATCGCGAGAACGTCAGGGCCAGACTCACCGTCGGTGGCCAGACGTACGAGGACCTCCCGTTGAAGGGGCCATCGTCCGGTCCAGTCACCGCTAACGAGAACCTGACGTACGACCTGTCGAACACCAGTATGTGCGCAAACTCCGCAGACTCCTTTACCGTCAGACTCGTTCACGACCCGTCACAGAAGCTACTCGCGACAAGGCAGGTGAAAATCAGAGACCAGATAAACGTCGAGGTCTCGAATAACTCGGTGTCGGCGGATGTCCCGTACAGGGCAACGGTCAGCATCGTCGGGATGGCTGCCAGTGCGAAAACTGGGTCCTCCAAGATTGGACCGGACACGCTCAACGCTCGAGTCGTGGTCAACCGGCAATCGGGGTCGAAGGACCTGACCCCGTGGCCGGACGGCGACAAGCGGGACGCCATAGAAGGCCCGTTCGAGGACAACATTAATCGCCCGATACGGTCCCCGCCGCTTCGCTACACCACGTCGGAACTCCCACCGAATAGCTCCGTCAGCCTCGAGATGCGGTCGGGCAAACCTAATAGGTGGGACTACTCTGGGGATCCGGACGACACCAGAACCGGAAACATCTACGGTAGTCCGGTGAAGTCGGCGGGCCAGTCAGAAGACCGCTTCTGGGTTAATTCGTCGAATCCATCGGAGGGTAACCTCATACTGCTACAGGACGGTGAATCCGTGCCGACGTACGGTCTCGCCGCGAGTCACCAGCGGTCACTGCCGGATATACTGGGCTCCAAGCTCGGCCCCGACGGAACACTGAACCTCGACAACAACGACGTCGCGGTCCTGTACGAACTGACTAATCCGGGCGCACAGCCCGAGAACGCACCAGACCCGAACGAGGGCGGGAATCCCGACTACAACGACGCCGTCGCCATCATCGAAATTGAACCTGTCCCGGGGGCGGCCACGTCCGAGCCCGGCGTCCTGTACTGCTGACCGCCCGTGGCCAGCGGGGCGGTCACCACAGCCGCCCGATAGCGCCCGCTAGCACGTCCACGCCGATTGCCAGTGACCGCTCGTCCACGTCGAAGGTCGGCGTGTGGTGGCCGCCGGGGTGGTCGGTGCCGACGCCGACGTAGCTCGCCCGGCCGCCGTTGCGCTGGACGCGGTCCATCAGGTAGGTCGCGTCCTCGCTGCCGCCAAGCGGCGCGCTGTGGAGCACACGCTCGACCCCATCGACACCCTCGGCCACCGCATAGACGATGTCAGCGAGCTCGGCGTCGCTCTCGGCGCTTGGGGCCGCCGCAATCGTCTCCATCTCCGACTCGCAGTCGTGCATCCCGGCGGCGTGTTCGACCACTGCGTCGGCTCGTTCGCTCATGTACTCCATCAGTCGGGTCGTCTCGCCCCGGACTTCCCCCTCGACGGTCGCCGATTCGGGGACGATGTTGCTCGCGGTCCCGCCCGAGACGACCCCGGCGTTTACGCGGGTCGCACCGTCCTCGTGGCGGCGGATGGCGTGGAGGTTCTGGACCGCTGTTGCCAGCGCCTGGACGGCGTCCCGACCGGCCGCTGGGTGGCCCCCGCGTGGGCCGATTCGCCCCTGAACTCGGCCGCGAACTGCCGCACCGCCAGAAAGCCGTTCACCCCGGCGACCACCTCGCCGGTCGGGTGGTCCAGCCCGACGTGGAGCGCGAGCAGGTGATCCACGTCGTCGAGTACTCCGGCCTCGGCGACCGCCTTCCCGCCACCGATGACCTCCTCGGCTGGCTGGAAGAGACATCTGAACGTCCCCGAGAAGTCGCTCTCTACGACGGCCTCGAGGACGCCGACGCCGACGGCCGCGTGGGCGTCGTGGCCGCAGGCATGCATGTACCCCTCGTTGCCCGAGCGAAAGCCCGCCTCGGCCGGCGCGTGCCCCGCCTCCGTCGATTCGGTAATCGGCAGGGCGTCGATATCCACCCGCAGCGCGACCGTGGGGCCGTCGCCGGCCTCGACGGTCGCGAGCGCGCCCGTGGACCCGCCCGCGCACTGTTCGAGCACGGCTTCGCGGGCGCCCGCCGCTCGCGCGCGGTCGCGCCGCTCGCCGAGGGTATCCTCGTCCGGGACCGCCATCCGCGCGTCGGCCGCCAGCAAGTCGGGGCCGACCAGCAGTTCGTCGACGCCGATACGCTCTACTTCTTCGACGATGCGACTCGTCGTCCAGTACTCACACCAGGCCGGTTCGGGGTGGCGGTGTAGCGCCCGTCGCAGGGCTACCAGCCGTTCGTGTCGCTCCTGGTCCATACCGGGCCGACGGGGCGGGCGAACTTATCACCCGCTGCCGGGCGGGGTCTGTTGCTCGATGTCGACTTCGACGTGGACCTCGGGCGGGAACGTCTCGGCGGTCACCTCGCGGGCGAACGTCTCGTAGCCGACGATATCGATGGTACGCTCGTAGACAGTGTAGTTCCACGGGTCGAAGCGGCCGCCGTCGGGCCCCAGCGTCTTCGACTGCGGGACCCGCAGGTCCCGTGGCTGTTTCGGACGCGGGCCTTTCAGCTCCACGCCCTTGCGCTCGGCGCGGGCTTTGATATCCGCCACGACGTCGTCGAGACGGTGGCGGTCCCCACTCGTGAGGGTCAGAGTCGTGACGTACGGCATTGGGAGTGTGGAGAGTGGCGACCACCAAAAGCCCAGCCTTTCGCGCCCGGTACCTGACGGCGCCGTCCGCGACTAGCGGTGACGCGAACCACCGGAGGCACCGCCGTATGCACGGGATACCGCTGCGTAATCGGAGAGTACTGGTGGGGTCCGCGACCGGCGATTCGACCGACAGCCGTTCGATTCTCCCCGCTCGGCGGCCGTTCTCCCCTCGCGCTCGTCTCCGATATTCTCTTAAGTACCCGTGATGTAAAATCAGATAATGATAGAGGCCACGAGCGCGGGAGCCATCCTCTTTCGCGATACGCGTGGCCGGCGGGAGTACCTCCTGCTCAAGAGCCGACCCGGGGACTGGGAGTTTCCCAAGGGCGGCGTCGAGGGCGAGGAGGAGCTCCAGCAGACCGCCATACGCGAAGTGAAAGAGGAGGCCGGAATCGGCGATTTCCGGCTCTTGGACGGGTTCCGCGAGGACTACGACTACGTGTTCGAGGCGAACGGCAACACCATCCACAAGACGGTGCACCTGTTCGTCGCGAAGTCCTTCGAAGCATCGGCAGAGCTGTCGACCGAGCACCGCGACCTGCAGTGGCGCGACTACGAGCAGGCGATAAACACCGTCACGCAGGACGGCCCCCGCGAGATACTGGAACAGGCCCACGAGTTCCTCGACGACCGCGAGGACGAGGACAGCGAGGAGTAACCGCCGCCCCGGTGTGGGAAATCACAGCGAACAGCGCTGCTGCCGTGGCACGAGACAAGCGTCGTGGACGGATACGAAATTCCGCTAGTCCGAGCGCGTTACGATTTCACGACGTAGGTGCTGCCTGCCATATCCCCGACCCGCTGTTCATCGTCATTGATAGCGATGAGCGCGATGCCGATGATGTACGCGAACGGGAGCGAGTCGACGATGCGGAGGACGTTCCGGATGGCGGCCGCACCCATCCCAATTTGGCCCCCGCTATCGTCGACGACGCGAATGCTGAGCAGTTTCTTTCCGATGGTGTAGCCGTACAGCCCCTCCATCACGATGAAGTAGGCAAAGACGGCCAGCGGGAGTAAAAACTGTGCGAGCAAAGCGACGCCCGCCATTGCCCCGCCCGCGTCCCCGCCGACGCCGACGAGGAAAACCAGCGGGAAGATGAGGACTGTGCCGACGATTCCCGTGAGAATCGCGTCGATGATGAACGCCACGATACGGCTACCGAGACCTGCAAGCTGACCGGGACTTCCCGAAGTTGTGGCCATACAATATTTGAAACTTAAGTCGCCGAATATAAATATTTCGTACAAGAGAGACGAGTCTTACGGCCTCGGTCGCGCGGTCAGGTGCGAACGACGTACGCGTTCGCGGCCATGTCACCGAGTCGCTGTTCGTCCTCGTCGTACAGTATCAGGCCGAGACCGAGCAGGGAGGCAACCTGGAGGTTGTCGGCGATGAGCACCGGGTTCCGTACGGCGGCCGCCTTCCGCCCGATATCGCTCCCGTCCTCGGCCACCACGACGATATCTACCAGTTTCTTTCCCGGGGTGTAGCCGTACAGCCCCTCGAAGAGGATGCGATAGCCGAGGGCGACGACGTTGAAAACCACGTAGCCGGCCAGCCACACGGCGGGATCCGTGTTCGTCACGAGCAGTATCACTGGGATGACGAGCAGCACCGCCAGCACGACCGAACTCACCACCGAATCGATGATGAACGCGCCCGTCCGTTTCCCCGCTCCCGATAGCTGTCCGATATCCTCCCCGGTCTCCGAACACATGCCAATTTCAGGCTGTCAGTGATGTGAAATAGATAGTGTCGGACCGCGAGGCCGGATTGGGAAGTCACCCCTGTCGTGTCGGCCGACGGTGACGGACACATTCACAACGGCGAGGTGCGAACCCGTCCCTGTGTCGCCCGATTCGGAGTTCGCGTTCGAACTGCGCGTCTGTCAGTGGGCCGAGCGCGCGTGGTCGCCCGCGCGTGACGACTCGGCGGTGGTCGTCGCCCGCCAGCTGGGCACGCAGTACCGCCGCTGGGACACGCTGGTGTTAGAGTGTGACCCGGACGGACTCGAAGCACGCGGCGCGTTCGGTCCCGACGCCTTCGACTCGGACCAGCTCCACGTCCTCGAACACACCCCCGTCGAGTGGACGTTCTATCGCGACGCCCTCCCCGACCCCGGCTACCCGTGGCGCTACGTCCGGGAGTCGATTCACGAGCTGGCCGACCGGGACGCCCTCGACACCCGAAAGCGGGGCCGCCGCATCGAGATTCGCCGCAGGCGGCCGTATCCGGACTGGCTCCGGCGGATTGTCGCCATCGAGAACAAGCCCGACCTCACCGCCAGCGCCGCCCGCGACCTGGCGGGGCAACTGGAGCGGGACGTGGCCCTGGGACTGGCCGACGAGGTGTGGGTCGCGACCGAGGCCACGGGCGAGCGTGTCGAGCCAATCTTGCTCGCGGACTTCCCGTCCGAGGCCGGCGTGTTGACTGTCGACACCGGAACGGGCACCGCCGAGACGGTCTGGGAGCCCCGCTCACTCGACGCCGATGGGTACGGCACCCGCATCACTGAACGGCCCGGCGACGACTACAGCGCCGCCCGTTTCGAGTACGTCGACCCCGACTGGAAGGCCGAGAAACGCCGGGCTATCGCCGAGCGCGCCTACGAACGGGGGTGGCGCAGCTACGCCGACACGATGCGACCGGACTGCCGACACTTCGAACTCCGGGCCGACGAGACCGGCGTCTCGCCGTACTGTGTGGCCAAAGAACGGACGCCGACCCAGTGGGAGTGTCGGGGCGGCTGTGGCTCGTTCGAGCCGGAGCCGCCGGCGTGGCGGTCGAAGGGGTGGCCCATCGAGGGCGGACCCGGTGCGGCGACCAGGCGACTGCTGGCGCGGCGGCGACGCGAACGCCGGCCCGGACTCGAGTAACTACTCGTCGCGGACCTCGACGTCAGGTCCTCGCGCGCGACGGCCAGCCGGAAGGTCGGCACCGTCTTCTGAACCGTCTCGACGATGCCCATGTCGGCGAGGCTCCGCAGCCCCGACCGCACGTCGTCGACCTCGGGGTCCTCGCCGGCCGCTCGCACCGCCTGGAGCGTCGCGACGACGCTCTGGGGCTCCTCGTCGGGCCCGGCCAGCACCTCGATGATACGCCCCTGCAGCGGTGAGACGGTCATCGTCTGGACGCGCTCTGAGTCCTCGCCGTCGATGAGCGCCGTCGCCTCCGGCGTGGCGCAGATGAGGCTGTTCTCGTTGCGGTAGTAGTACTCCTTGAGCTCCGATTCGAGGTACTGGTGGACCTCGCTCCCGCTGTCCATGCCCCACAGTTCCTGTAGCTCGCCGTTTTTCGTCGGCTGATTGGCGACGATGTCGGCGAGCCGCTCCGTTGCCTCCTCCGAGAGGGTCATCGCTTCCCCCTAGTCGCACCGCTGTAACAAGGGTTCTGGAGTCGGCCAGCGAAGATACTTGAGCGTTCAGCCCCTCGGTCGACTAGGTATGCGCTCACCCTCCGCTCGTCCACGCGTACTCCGCGCGGTCGCTCTCTCGCTGTTGCTCGTCGTCTCTGCCGCCGCCTTCGGGGCGGCGGCGGTCGGTTCGGCCGCCGCTGCCGACGCCCGGGTCACGCTGACCGACACCGCAGTCACGCCGGCGACACCGACCGTCGGCGCGCCGATCACCGCCGAGACGACGCTCCGGCTCTCGGGCGGGAGCGACACGTCGATGACCGTCGAGGAAGTCCGGGTCGTCGACCCGAACGAGGATGACGCGGTGCTGGGAACGGCCACTGACCTCGGCCGGCTCTCCCCCGGCGAGACGCTCGACGTCCCGGTCACGTTTACCGTCAACGAGTCGGGCTCGCAAGACCTCAGGCTGGTCGCGGTCGGAACCGACAGCGACGGGGACCGAATCGAGGCGACCCGGCCCCTCACCGTCGGCGTCGAGCCCGGGGCCCCACAGGTCGAAGTCGAGACCGACAGCGTCGTCGCCGGCGCGGAATCGACCGTGCAGACGACCGTCTCGAACCCGACCACGGCGCCGCTCCGGAGCGTCGAGGTGACCGTAGCCGGCGGGGAGAGTCGGCGAACGATACCGACGCTCGCTGCCGGGGCGTCCGAGACCGTGAATCTCACTGCCGTCGTCCCCGACGCCGGTGACGGGACGGTCGACGTTCGGACGACCTACACCACGCCCAACGGGGTCGAACGCGAGTCGGTCACCTCGGCCCCGGTAACCGTCGAGTCGCTCAAGACCGACGTGGGTATCCGCGCCCAGCAGGCACAGAACGACGACACCCAGCAGGCCACCGGAGACCTCACGGGGCTGCTGGGCGGGGGCGGAGGGACCGACGCGCTCCAGTCTCAGTCCGGTTCGGAGGGCGAGTCGAGCAGGGACCGCGTCGACGTGACGGTGACGAACTTCGGTAACACACCTGTCGACGAGGTCGTGCTCACCGCCGAGGACAGCGAGGGCACACGGTTGGGCTCCGTCGGTCGGTTCGCGCTCGCGGACACGCTCGCTCCCGGCAGGGAGACGACGGTCACTGTCGACCTCTCACGAGTCCAGTCGACTGACGGCGTCCGATTCGTCGCGAGCTACGAGGCACCCGAGGGACGCAACGAGACCGCTTTGCGCTACGACTATCGCGCCCAGCGCGGCGAGGCGAGGCTCACCGGACTCGACGTGAGCGTCGCCGAGGGCGGCCGGGTCACCGTCGACGGGAACCTCGCCAACGTCGGCGACGGCGAGGTGACAAGTGCCGTCGTCGCCGTCCAGCCCGCCGAGGGCGTCCAGCCGGCCTACCCGCGGCGTGACTACTTCGTCGGCACCGTCGACGCCAGTTCCTTCGCTCCCTTCGAGTTGACCGCACAGGCCGACGTGGAAAACGCGACCCAGGTGCCCATCCAGGTGACCTACGCCGTCGACGGCGAGCAGGTCACCCGGAACGCGACCGTCCCGCTGCCGCCGGCCGAGAGCGGCGCGGGCGGTGGCCCGGTCTCACCCAGGATGGCACTCGCCGTCCTCCTCGGGCTGGCCGCCGCTGCGGGCGCGACCGTCTACGTCACCCGCTACCGATGAGCTTCGAACCGCTCCAGCAAACCGCCCCGCCGCTCGCGCTGGTCGACGTGACCAAACGCTACGAGAGCGGCGGCGGCGGGGCGGTCACCGCGCTGTCTCACGTCGATTTCACCGTCGCGAGCGGCGAGGTCGTCGCCGTCGTCGGCCCCAGCGGGAGCGGCAAGTCCACGATGCTGAACATCCTCGGCCTGCTGGACGAACCGACCGAGGGCAGCGTCGAGCTTCGGGGAGACACGACCGCGGGCCTCACCGAGGCCGAACGGACCGACGCCCGGCGGGAGTCGCTCGGATTCGTCTTCCAGGACTTTCACCTCCTGCCGACGCTGTCTGCCGTCGAGAATGTCCGGCTCCCGACGGCTTTCCTCCCAGGCGACGCCACCGACCGGGCCCGAGAGCTGCTGGAACTCGTCGGCCTGGGCGACCGGCTCGACCACACGCCCGACGAGCTCTCGGGCGGGCAGAAACAGCGTGTCGCCATCGCGCGGGCGCTGGTCAACGAGCCCGACGTGTTGCTGGCCGACGAGCCGACGGGCAATCTCGACCGGGACACCGGCACCGATATCTTAGAGGAGATTCGCCGCATCACCGACGAGGCCGGCGTCGGCGTCGTCGCCGTGACCCACGACGACCTCGTCACCGACTACGCCGACCGGACCGTCGAGCTCGTCGACGGGGTGTTAAGGGATGTCTGACCGCTTTCCGGCGCTCTCGCTCGCGACTCGGAACCTCTCGCGTCAGCGACTGCGGGCGGCGCTCGCGGCGCTCGGTATCGTCATCGGCGTCTTCGCTGTCGTGACGCTCGGCCTGCTGGGCAACGCGCTGTCGGTGGCTGCACAGGAGGAACTGGGCGGGCTGGGCGATCAGGTCATCGTCAGCCCGGCCGAGGAGAGCGAGCGCGAGACGCTCGACAGCCGCGAGGTGGCGGCAGTACAGCGGGTCGCCGACGGTCGGGGGACCGTCGTCCCGCTGCAGTCGACCGGGGGAACGGTTCGGGGGACCGGGGGGCAGTCGGTCGCCCAGATATACGGTACCGACAACCCGCAGGCCCTGTTCGGCAACGGCAGCGATGCCGTCCCCGCCTCACACCGCCAGGGCGCGCTCGTCGGGTCGGGACTCGCCGAGGACCTGGACCTCCGGCCGGGCAGCACCATCACGGTCGAGGGTAACGAGTACCGCGTCGTGGGGGTCCTGCCGCCGGTCGAGGGCATCTCGCCGCTCCAGCCCGACTCCGCGGTGGTGCTCCCGCCCAGCGAGTTCGCCAGCGACGACGTTTCACAGGTGGTCGTCCGCGCCGACTCTCCCGATGACGCTCGCGCGGTCGCAAGCGGGGTCCGCGAGCGGCTCAACAGCCGCCAGCAGCGGGTCAGCGTCTTCTCGCTGACCAGCGTCCTCGACCAGATCTCGGAGTTTTTCAACCTGCTGAACGGCTTCTTGCTGGCTATCGCCGGCGTCTCGCTGGTCGTGGCCGGCGTCAGCATCTTCAACGTCATGCTGATGACCGTCGCCGAGCGCCGCGGCGAGATCGGGGTGCTTCGCGCCGTCGGCATCCACCGCAAGCAGGTGCTTCGCACCCTGCTCATCGAGGCGACGCTGCTGGGCGTTGTGGGCGGGGCCGTCGGCGCGCTCCTGGGAACGCTGACTGTCGTCGCCGTCGCCACCCAGACCGAGCTGCCGCTGTGGGCCGTCCTCCAGCCTGGCAATGTCTTCGTCCCGCTTGGCGCATTCGCCTTCGGCGTGCTCATCGCGCTCGTCGGTGGCCTGTATCCCGCTTACAGGGCCGCCTGGGAGCCGCCCGTCGAAGCGCTTCGGGGATAAGTGTCAGCCGTCGCTGTCATGGCTGTTGGGGCGTGCTGAAACCATTGCCGAGAAACAGACCGACTGTGTAGCGGCGGAGAGATTGTGGGCCGTCTGTACGCCTATCCTTGCGTAATGTCGATCGAGTAGTCCGACTGGAGTGCTACTTTCCCGAGTTCGTACAGTCCCACGACAGCGAGTAGCACACCTCCCAGCGAAGGAAACACGCCGTTCGGAACTAATATGGCGTATACTCCAAAGAGGAGGGTGATTAGTCCGAATATCGTGCCGACAATCCGGCCCTTTGTTCCGTGGAGTGTTTTCCACGTGAGACCCATACCGGCAGATGTGTTTTGTCACACATATTATCCTGGCGAATGAAAGTCGGTGAGCAGTTACCGCCGCCACGAGCAGTCCGTCGGCTGAAAGTTCCCTCAGGCGGTCGGCGCGAAGCGCTGACGACGCCAAGTGTGCAGTGGGGCCCTCTGGTTGTTCTGCCCCAGAGCTGTGGCTGTCTGTGCGGACGAACAGCAGCTAACAGCAAATCACTGACCTAGAGGTCCTTCGCGACCCGAAGCTCGGTGTCGGTAATGGTCTCGACAGACTCGGCGGGGACCTCGATGTCGTCTTCGTCGGCGTCACCGAAGCCAAAGCCCTGGTTGAGCTACCCACGGCTAAAGCCGTGGGATTCAGCGTGGACTCCCGTTCTGGCCTCAGGTGAGCCAGGAGAATAGCCTCCGTTCACGTTCAACGTCCCGCTGTTTAAGCGCACGCCCAAGGGTGCGCCTCCGTCGCCGCCAGTTTGGGTGCGACGGAGATACCGTAACCCGATGTTTTTCGCGGTCGCCAGACTACGTCTGGCGGGCAGCCAGAAATCTTCGATTTCTGGCGACGGCGTTGTAATCTGCGTGGTTCTCGTAGCCACAGTCGAGACACTCGAACGTTTCGCCGTCCCGGTTGTCTGAGTCGGTGAATCCACAGTGCGAGCACCGCCGACTCGTGTTCTCTGGGGGAACCTGTGCGACCACAATACCGTATTCTTCGGCTTTGTACTCGACGTACTCGTACAGCCGGTCGAACGCCCATTTGTGTCCCCACGACGCGCCAGTTCGCTCACGGATGTCGGTCAAATCCTCGAAGGCGATGACCGAACACCCGCTCTCGCGGGCCTCCGCGACGAGTTCGTTACTGATGCGATGCAGCATCAGTGTGAACCGGCCGTCCTCTTTCCGACCGACGGATTGGATGTTCTCGTGTGCCCACCGCGTTCCGCACTGCTGGAGGTCACCACGCCGTTTTTCGTATTCGCGTCGCCAGTGGTCGAACTCGTCACCCGTCCAGAACGTGCCCGTCGAGGCGACGGCGAGGTTGTTCACGCCGAGGTCGACCCCGAGAACCGTTCCGTTCTCGGTGGTTGCCTGTGCCGACGTGTCGGGCTCTTCATTCATTTTGCAGTGGACGTGAAGCATCCAGTCGCCGTCGCGGTAGTGCAGTTCCGCGCCCGTCGTCTCGTACTCGTCGGAAAACAAATACTCGGAGTGCGGTGTGTTGCTCTCCTCGTCGGGTAAGACGTACTCGGCTTCGATTCGGCCCTCTGTGGTGGCAAGGCTCACGTGGTCGTCGTAGAAGGTCGCAGTTCGGTGGTCGTAGACGACGTGGGGGCTAGTGAAGGTGGGTTTCGATGCTTTCTTTCCGTTTTGCCAGCGTGCGACGACGCTCTTGCAGGCTTCGGCGGCCTTGTTCCGAGCGGCCTGGACGAGCCCACCGTTGAATCCGTCCGTGGCTTCACGTACGTCATCGTAGGTTTCGTCGTCGAGTTGTGTTTTGCTAGTAGTGACGTACTCGCCGTCGAAAGCGTGGTCGACGACGTACTGCGCCGACCACAGAAACGTCTCGACGGTGTCTTCCAGAAGTGCGGCGGCGTCGCTGTCCACGTCGAGTGCAACCGGGACGGTGCGCCGCACCTCCATATCTAATTTGTAGGCCTGATTTTTCTTAAATATCGGGGAGTCAGTCCGCTACCGTCGCGTGGTTTGGTTCCCAGTTGTCGGCTTCATCCCACGTTCACAAGAGCGACGCTCTTGTGCAGCCCACCAGAACGCGGAGCGTTCTGGGGACGGCTAAAGCCGTGGGTTTTCGCCTCGAACTTTCTATAAATATCCACGACATTTTCCCCGAGTTACAGGTCGGCGAGCGTGTCGGCCACGTCGTCCCAGTGGCTCCCCTGCCAGAAGTGCTGGCCGCAGTCCCGACAGCGCCAGATATCGGTCTCTGACGGGTCTGGCGCGTACTCGGGGGTCGGCTCGGTGCGGTCGACGCGCTCGACCGGGGCGTTGCAGGTGCCACAGTGGACGGGGTCGTCAGCAAGCTCCAGGGAAAAGCCCGCGGCGGCGAGTTCCCGCAGCTGGTCGGGCACGTCGCGCTCGGTCAGCAGGATGGCCTCGGGTACCTGCCTGGCGAGTCCCTCGTCGCGGGTCACCAGCCGCCGGCCCTCGGTCTCGACCAGCGCGAGCAGGGCGTCGTCGGTCTCGGCGTTGCGCTCCAGCGCGTAGGCGGTGTCGTACCCACACATCCGCAGATAGGTCGCCAGCTTTCCCAGCATCGCGTCCAGGACGAGGGGATCGCGCTCGCGGTCAGCCATTGAGGAACTCCCGGAGGGCGTCGGCCGAGCGGGTGTTGAGCACGTCGCCGGCCTCGGCCCACCCGCGCCGGGCCGTGTGGACGCCGTAGGTTATCTGCTCGAAGCTCCCCGGGCTGTGGGCGTCGGTGTCGATGGCGATGGCCGCGCCGGCCTCGACGGCCGCCTTGACCGCGTAGCCGTCCAGGTCCAGCCGGGCGGGGCTGGCGTTGACCTCCAGAGCCGTGCCGGTGTCGGCGGCCGCGGTCGCCAGTCGGTCGACATCGACGTCGAGCCCGCTTCGCCGGTTCAGATACCGCCCCGTCGGGTGGCCGATGATATCGACCTCGGGGTGCTCGGCAGCGGCGACGAGCCGGTCAGTGCCGTCGCCGTCCAGCGCGGCGTGGGGCGAGGCGACCACCACGTCCATCTCGGCCAGCACGTCGTCGGCCACCGAGATACTGCCGTCCTCGGCGATGTTCGCTTCGACGCCGCTGAACACGTCGATGTCGGCGTCTGCGGCGACCGACTCCACTTCGGCAATCTGCTCGCGCAGGGTCTCGTCGTCGACCCCGACGCCGCCGACCATCCCCGGGCCGGTGGCGTGGTCCGTAATCGCGATGTAGTCGTGGCCGAACGCGGCGGCGCCGGCGACCATCTCTTCGATGGTGTTGCCCCCGTCGGACCACTCGCTGTGGGTGTGGAGATCGCCGCGAACGTCGGCTTCGACCAGCAGGTCCGGCAGGTCGCCGTCGGCGGCCGCCGCGACTTCGCCGCGGTTCTCACGTATCTCGGGGGGAACCCAGGCCATGTCCAGGGCCTCGTAGACGCCCTCCTCGGTCTCGCCCGCGACGCGCTCGCCGGCGCGCTGGTGGTCCTCGTCGTCATCGACCCCGGATACGTCGAAGACGCCGTACTCGTTGACTTTCAGGTCCCGTTCGATGGCGCGGTTCCGGACGGCGACGTTGTGGTCCTTGCTGCCGGTGAAATACTGCAGGGCGGCGCCGAACTCCTCGGGCACCACGACCCGCAAATCGACCCGCAGACCGCCGGCCCGGACCGAGGTCTTGGTCTCGCCGGCCTCGATGACGCCCTCCACCTCGTCCCAGTCGACGAAGGCGTCGACGACGCGTTCCCCCTCGGAACTCCCGACCAGCACGTCCACGTCGCCGATGGTGGGTCGCCAGCGCCGCAGCGACCCGCCCAGCGCACAGCGCTCGACGGCGTCGATGTCGGCAACGTACTGCCTGGCCTGCTCGCCGTAGGGATGTGCGTTGCCAAGCAGCGTCCGGGCGTGGGCCTCGCGGGCGAACTCGATGTTGTCGAGGATGTTCTGTTCGGTCTTCGCGCCGAACCCCTTGATATCCTGAATCTCGCCGGCCTCGGCCGCGGCTTCGAGTTCGTCGAGCGTCGTGATACCGAGTTCCTCGTACAGGGAGCCGACGGTCTTGGGGCCGACACCCTCGACGGCAGTCAGGGCGGCCATATCGACGGGGAGCTCCTCGCGGAGCTCGCCCAGTTCCTCGATTTCCCCCGTCTGGAAGTACTCGACGACCTTCGAGGAGATGGCGTCACCGACGCCGTCTATCTCCCCGACTGCGTCTTCGCCCTCGGCCGCGAGCCCTTCGATATCGCCGGGGTGGTCGCGGATGTTCTCGGCGGCCCGGCGGTAGGCCCGTGGCTTGTACTCGACGCCGTCGGCGTCCAGGAGGTCGGCGAACTCCTCCAGCAGGCTCGCGACCTCGTCGTTCCGACTCATCGCCGCCCCCTGCTGGCCCGACCGGTACCCGAATCGGCGTCCTCGTGGCCCAGCGCCTTCCGGAGGAAGGACATCCAGCGTTTCTTGTCGGCCGTCTCCTGTGCCTTCGCCTCGTTCTCTAAGTTCGCCGGCCCCAGCTGTTCGAGGGCGTTCAGCGCCCGGTCGATACCGATTATCGCCTCGACGAGCGCCTCGCCCTCGGCGTAGCTCAGGTCGCCGTCCTCCAGTCGCTGCTTGCGCTGGAGCCGCTCCCGGCGGAGGTTCTTCTTCGCCTGTGTGACCCGCTCGCGCTCGCCGCGTGGCACCGTCTCCCGGCGCTTGATCTCGAAGACGAACGCCTGCAGGTCGATGCGCTCGCCCTGGACGGTGATCTCGTCGGGAATCTCGGCACCGACGGTCGCGCCCTCCCGTTCGATGCGCTCCAGCAGTTGTTTGCGCTCGAACTCTTGCACTACTGCGTTCTTTGGCCCCGGGGGGTCTTATACTGTCGGCTGGGGGTATGTGACCTCGTATCGTGGCCGTCCCGTTCGTGCCGGTAAGCTGCACAAACACAACCCCTTTGCACCGCCCACCCCAAGCACCGCCAATGTCGGAGTGTGACGTCTGTGGCAAGCAAGAGAACATGCCCTACCAGTGCGGGCACTGCGGGGGCACCTACTGCGCCGAGCACCGGTTGCCCGAAGCCCACGACTGCCCGGGGCTGGACAACTGGAACGACCCGAAGGGGGTGTTCGATAGCGGTTTCGACGACTCCGTAGACGGCGGCTCGTCGGGCGGCTCCGGCGGTGTCACCGACCGCTTCGGGGTCAATACCGGCCCCGGCGGGGTCATGGGCTACTTCCGCGGGAACATGACCTACGTGTTCCTCGCGATTATGGCGATTACCTTTGTGGCTCAGCGGGTCGTGCTGTTTACCTTCGGCCCGGCCGCCTTCCAGGCGCTGTTTGTCCTCCACCCGGACAACATCTTCTTCGTCTGGACGTGGATCACCTCTATCTTCTCCCACGGCGGCCTGTTCCACATCCTCGGGAACGCCGTCGTCATCTACTTCTTCGGCCGGCTGGCCGAACAGCAGATGGGGTCGAAGACGTTCACCATCTTCTTCCTGGGCTCGGGGATGCTCGCCGGGCTCGGCCAGGTCGGTCTCCAGCTCGTTCAGAGCGGGCCCGCCTACGGCGTGCTGGGCGCGAGCGGCGCGGCGCTTGCGATTCTCGGCTTCGTCACCGTCCTGAACCCGGACCTCACCGTCTATCTCTACTTCCTGCTGCCGGTGCCTATCTGGGCCATCACCGGTTTCTACGCCATCATCAGTATCGCCGGCTCGCTGTCGCCACAGGGCGCGGGGCTGCTCGGCGGGAACATCGCCCACACGGCCCACCTGGTCGGGCTCATCATCGGCCTGTGGTACGGCCGTCGTGTCAAGGACCGGGCGCGCATCCCGAACCAGATTCAGTTCGGCGGTCGCCGCGGCGGTCCCGGCGGGCCGGGTGGCCCGGGCGGTCCCGGCGGTCGCGGTCCGTTCTGATGGACGTCGTCCGCCCCGAATTCGTCCCGGACGCCTCGCTCTCGACGGCCGAGATGGAGGCCCTGCAACGTGACATCGCCGACGTGGCGGTCTTCTCGGACGACTTCACCTTCGACCCCGCAGCCGTCTCGCTGGACGGGCCGGCCGGCCAGCAGACGCTCGGCGAGGGAGCCGCCGGCGCAGCGACGGGCGGTGCCGACCGGCCACTCGTCGCCGGCGTCGACCAGGCCTTCGTCGGCGACCGCGCGATATCGGCCGTCGTCGTCCTTCGGGGCCGCGAGGTCGTCGAGCGTGTCTACGCGGTCGAACCGACCGAGATTCCGTATGTCCCCGGGCTGCTCTCATTCCGTGAGGGCGGCGCCATCCTGTCGGCGTTCGCGGCGCTTGCCTGTGCGCCCGATATCGTCTTGGTGGACGGCAGCGGCCGCATCCACTACCGTGAGGCGGGCCTGGCGACTCACATCGGGGTCACTCTGGACGTGCCGACCATCGGTGTCGCGAAGAACCTGCTGTGTGGGCACCCCCGCGAGTCACTGGACCGCAAACTCCCCGAGGGCGCCCGCGTCGCCATCGAGGCCGACGCCGAAGTCGAGACTGCTACTGATGAACCCATTATCGGCTACGCCGTCCAGACTCGCCAGTACGACTCGTCGAGTCAGTACATCAACCCGCTCATCGTCAGCCCGGGCCACCGGGTCAGCGCGGCGACCGCGGCCGACCTCGTCCTGGCGACGGCGGCGGGCTACAAACTCCCGGAGCCGACGCGGCTCGCGGATTCGTACGCCGACTCGGTGAAAGCCGATATCTGAGGCGCTTGTTGCGAATCGCAAACGGGGCAATCTTAATTGTCCGGGGTGAGACGGCCCTCGTATGGCCAAGACGGTGCTGATAACCGGTGCCTCCTCGGGCATCGGCCGCGCGACAGCCGAGGCGTTTCTGGACGACGACTGGCAGGTCTGGGCGACCGCCCGCGACGAGGACGACGTCGCGGCCCTCGCCGAGGCCGGCTGTGAGACAGCCGAACTCGACGTGACAAACGCCCGGGAGTGCGAGCGCGTCGTCGAGGACGTGGTCGAGGCGGCCGGGCGCATCGACTGTCTGGTGAACAACGCCGGCTACGCCCAGTTCGGCGCCGTCGAGGACGTCTCGACGGAGGACTTAGAAAAGCAGTTCGACGTGAACCTCTATGGTCCCCACCGACTGATTCGGGAAGTCATGCCCCACATGCGCGCCCGGGAGTCGGGCGCCATCATCAACGTCTCCAGTGTCGCGGGCAAGCTCTCTCTGCCGGGCCAGGGCGGCTACGCGGCCTCGAAGTTCGCACTGGAGGGGCTGAGCGACGCGCTCCGCGTCGAGGCCGGCGAGTACGATATCGACGTGGTGCTCGTCGAGCCGGGGCCGGTCGAGACGAACTTCTACGACCGCGCCCAGGAAGAACAGGAGAGCAACGACCACACCGGCGCCTACGACTGGCTCTACACCGCCCGCGAGGACTCCCGGCTGGCCGGGGTGCAGGACGCCCTCTCGGTCACCCCCGAAGCGGTCGCGCTGACGATTCGGGACGCCGCGAACGCGAGCGACCCCGACCCGCGCTACGCCGTCGGCGAGGGCGCGAAGCTCATGCTCATGGCCCGGCATCTGCCGGGACGCTGGCGCGACGCCGCCTTCGGTGTGATTCGAAAGCTGTCGAGCTAGTCCAGACAGGCCGCGACCGGCGGGTGGGACTGTCAGTCCAGACAGGCCGCGACCGGCGGGTGGGACTGTCAGTCCAGACAGGCCGCGACCACCGACAGCAGCCGTTCGCCGTGGACCTCGTCAGCAAAGAGGGGGACCCGCTTGACCTCGTGGCCCCGGAAGAGGTCCTGTGCCGCCGCGATGGCGTCCTGCTGGACCTCCCAGCGGCGGGCACAGAACTCGCAGTGGTCGACGTTCGGGCCGGGGATGTCGACCTCGCGGCCCAGCACCTCGCTGGGGTCTTGCATCACCCGGTTGACGACGATAGTGCTGACCGGAATCTCGAAGTCGGTGAGCTGGGCGAGCAGCCGCTCGGACTCCATCACCGACAGCGTCTCGGGCACCATCACGATGCGGAAGTCGGTCCGGGTGGGGTCTCGCAGGATAGCCCGCAGGCGCTCGATGCGCTCTGAGAGCTCCTCTAAGTCCTGGATGCCGGCCTCGGTGTCGACGTCGTCGTCGCCCCCGAACAGCCCCTTCATCGAGTCCATCATGCCCGAAAAGCGCTCGCGGAGCTTCAGAATCGTCCCGACCATCGAGTCCATCGTCTCGGGGAGTTCAAGCAGTCGGAGGGTGTGACCGGTCGGCGCCGTGTCGATGACCACGCGGTCGAACCGGTCGTCGTCCGTGTAGTCAAGCAGGAGCCGCATCGCCGCCGCTTCGTCCGCGCCGGGCATCGAACCGCCCAGCAGCCCGTCTTCGCCGCCGATGGGATTGTCGCTCTCTCCGCCCATCGGACCGCTGGCGTCGCCGCCCATCGGACCGCCAGCGTCGAGCATCCCACCGAGACCGCCGAGCGCGTCGTCTTCCATCCCCAGGGGCCCCTCGCCCATCGCGGCCTCCGGGTCGATTTCGGCGGCGTAGAGCGGGATGTCCTCGCGGATGCGTGTCGGCTCGGCGGGGATATCGGTCTCCAGCGTATCAGACAGCGAGTGGGCCGGGTCCGTCGAGACGACCAGCGTCGCCGTATCGTCCCGAGCCGACGCCAGTGCGGTGGCTGCGGCACACGTGGTCTTTCCCACCCCGCCTTTCCCACCGTACAGCACGTATTCGGGCGCGTCGACGCCGGTCGGTGCGTCGATGTCGTCGACTGCCTCGACGTCCAGATTGCTCATACCCCAGGCTACGGTTCCGGCCTTGAGTAGTTCCCGGAAAAGGGCGCGACAGTGACCCATCGCTGTCGCGCGAGGCTCCGCGCGCCCGGTGGCGCGAGCGAACGCTACTGTCTCGAAGAACGTGCTTCGCGGACCTCGGCGCCGTCACGGAGTTTGTCCTCGCAGTTCGGGCAGACTCTCGGTCCATGTGCTTCGGAGGCTTCCGGTGTAAACACCCGCACGTACTGCTCAGTTACGAATTCGCCGCAGTTCTGACACTCGGGCATCCCTTGTAACACTCTAATAATGATGTATATGCTTTTTGTTTACGGCCAACGAGGGGAGTTACAAACCGCGTTCAGGCGACCAACTGCCCGCTAACCGTGGTTTCGCCAGAACGACTCCAGCTGGGGGGCGAGAAAGTCGGGTGTCATTCGCGTGAACTCTTCGCGCTCGCCCTCGGGGAGAAAGTCGTAGACTGAGTGGCGGCCGTCGGGGGTGTAGCGCCGGCCGACGAAGGCCCGGACGCCCACCTCGTCGGCCCCGCGGATGACCCGGCCGATGGCCTGGCGCGCCCGCCGCACCGCGGGGACCGTCAGGGCGTACTCGAAGGCGTTGTCATCGCCGAACGTGTCGCCGTAGGCCCGCTGGACCGCCCGTATTCGTGGCGAGCCGATGTTGACGAGCGGGACGCCGACGACGCCACAGGTCGACAGCTTCGCGCCGTCGTAGTCGACGCCCTCCGTGAGCGTGCCCCGGGTCGACGTGACCAGCACCTTGCCCTCGCCCGCGAAGAAAGACTGCTTGGTCCGGTCGGTCGCCTCGTTGCTGGAGGACTCATCGACCAGGACCGGCTTCTCGACGGCCTCCTGCAGGTAGGCGCCGGCCCACTTCGCCTCGCGGTAGTTGGGCATCGCAATCATCACGTTGCCCGGCGACCGCGCCAGCGCCCGCAAGGCCTGCGCGTACTCGTCGCGGGTCGGATTCCAGTTCTCCCCCAGCGGTTTCATCTCCGCGGGGTTCCCGCGATTGCGCGCCGTGAACGGGCGGGCGTCGACGAGGTAGGAGGCGCGGTTTGCCGGTGGGAACGGGAGGTCGTAGGTCACCGAGCGCACAGGCCTGTTCGGCGAGTCGTCGTCTTCGTCGTCGAGGGCCTGCTCGGCCAGTCCGTCGAGCCCGGCCACCTTGGTGAACACGTCTAGCGGTTCGAGCGTCGCGCTCATCACCACGCCGCCGCCGAGTTCGTCGAAGACGTCCCGCAGCGCCAGCGCGGGCATACAGTTGTAACAGAGCAGCCCCGGGGTGTAGACGGCCTCGTAGTCGGCGTCGGTGGCCCGACGCCCGTCGGGCGAGTGTTCCAGCTCGATTTCGCGCAGGAACGTCGAGTGGTCTCGCTCCCACCAGTGCCCACAGATGGCGCCGACGGCGGCACAGACCGGCTGGCGGGTCAACCCGAGCTGGTCGATGGCGTCCTCGACGGCGGCGCCGACCTGGCCGAGCGAGCGCCACAATCCGCCGTCGTACCCCTTCTCCTCGGCCCACTCGGTCAGCTCGTCTTGCTCGACGGTGTCGGGGTCCCTGAGCGGGATTTCGCGGTCGTGTTCGGGGAGCGTCGAGGGGTCCGCGCGCCACCCCTCGTGTTCGCTGTCCAGGAACGACTCGACGCGGTCGTCGACCCAGCGTTCGAGGTCGGCGTAGAACTTGCGGGCCCGGTCGACCGCTTCGAGGGGGACCTCCCGGACCGACAGCACCTCGCGGACCTGTTCCTTGTGGTCGGCGGTCTGCTGGGCGCGCTGGACCAGCAGGTCGCAGTCGTTGCGCGCCTGGGTGATGGTCTGCTTGCCCAGCCGGTCCGACAGCAGGTCCCGGACCCGCTCCTCCAGGCGGTGGGCCTCGTCGACGACGACGAACGTCTTGTCGTCGAGAATCGCAGACAGCAGCGGCCGGGAGTTCGGGTCGAAGAGGTGGTTGTAGTTGCCGACGACCACGTCGGCTTCCTCCAGCATGACGCTCATCACCCGGTGGGGGCAGGTCCCCCGTTCGACGGCCGCCGGCAGGTAGTCGTCGATGGTGACGACGTTGTTCGGACCTGCCGAAAAATCCACGGGCGAGCCCTTGTTCCGGGCGTACCAGTCGGCCTCGAACGGGCAATAGAGGGGTTCGTCGCCCTCGGCCATCGACTCGGGGGCGGTGGGCTGGCTCGGCCGGTACGGCGAGGCCGCGCCCGCTGTGGCGAGCGTGTCCTCGCCCAGCGTCGTCTGTGAGACGGCGTCGGGACGAGCCGCCGCGGCGAGCTTGCTGCCCAGCTGTGGGTCCCACCACTGCTCGTCCTCGTCGACCTCGTTTGCGATGGCCGTGTCCGCGACGGCCGCTCCGTCACCGCGCCCGTCGTCCTCGACGAGTCTCGCCGTGGCTTCCCGCAGGTCCTCACAGCGGTCGTGGGTGCTCGCGTCGTCGGGGAACTTCCCCTCGCGTCCGTACGGGCAGAGGTCCCGCTTGCCGACCAGCGAGATGCCGTCGAAGGGCTCTTCGATGCCGGCGTTGAGCGTCCGCAGGTCGTCGACGAACTGCTGGAGCTGCTGTTTGACCGGCGTGACGACGACGATACGGTCGTAGAGGTCGGTGTCCCGGACGAGGTGGGCGCCGGCGGTCAGGGCGGCCATGGTCTTGCCGGTGCCACAGGGGCCTTCCATCGCGAGAAAGCCGCGGGACTTCCCGGTCTCGATGACTCGTTCGACGGCGTCGGCCTGGTTAACGTATGGCTCCTCGAACCCGAAGTACGTGCGCCACGCCTCGCTCTCTGGAGCCGATTCCCGCATTGTGCCGGGGTTGGGCGTCCCCGTATTTGAACCGCCGGGTTCGAGTACCGTTCCTGTAACCAGCACCGTTAATACAACTGTTCTACATTTTGGGACAAGATGCCATCCCGACATCAGGCAACCTACGGACGGGGTGCTCCGGACCGCACGCCGCCGTTCCCGAAGCCGGCCGAAGGCATCGGACTCTCCACCCCGGTCGGCGTCGTGCAGGACCCCACCGGGCGGGTCTGGGTCGCCGACGCCGGCAACAACCGCTTGCTCGTCTTCGACCGGAATCTGGAGCGGGTGCTCGGCCAGATCGGGTCGTTCGGGACCGAACCCGGGGAGTTCGACCTCCCATTCCGGCTGGCTCACCACCCGAGCGAGCCCCGGCTGTTCGTCACCGACCTGGGCAACGGCCGCGTCCAGGAACTGGCCTACGGCGAGCCCGACGACGGTGGCGTTCCGGTGAGCGTCGAGCAGACCTTCGGGCCCGCGACAGACGACTTTCACCCCAACGGCATCGCACTCGCCGAGGACGGCGACGGACTGACCGTCTTCGTCGCCGACGAGTTCTACCACGAGGACCCCGACGACACCCGGAGCCGCATCGTCGTCTTCGACGGTGAGGGCCGCCAGACCGGCGCCTTCCGCGCCGTCTCCCGGGAGTACGACGACCCAATCGGGCTCTACTGGCCACAGGGACTGAACACGGACCCCGACGGGAACCTCCTCGTCGCCAACACCGGTTACGGCCAGCAAGCGAGCGACCACGGTCGGCCGCCCTACTACGCGAACGTGGTCCGCTGTGACCGCGAGGGTCGCGGGGTCCCGTTCGCGGCCACTGGGACCCCAGTTCTGGACGACCAGTTCGCCATCCCCAGGGCCGTGAGTTATCTGCCCGACGAGGACCGAATCGTCGTTCCGGACATCGGCGGGGGCCACCTCTATGCGTACTCGCTGGACGGCGACCGGCGCGGGGAAGTGCCGTCGGTCATCGCGCCCGATGTCGAACACCGTCGGTTCGGTGCCCCGATGGCCGTCACCGGGTACGAGCCCGCCCCGGACGCCGACCCGACCGGTGCAACCCGCGGGCGGGTGCTGGTCACGGAGGCACTCGACCACGCCGTCTCGGCCTATCGGCTCCGCTTTGTCGCCGAGCGAAAGACACAGCTGGCGACGGTCGACGGCTGTCGGCGCGAGCCGGGGCAGTTTGACTACGCCTCGGGATCGGCGGTTCAGCGAGCAGGTGACCCGATTCTGTGGGTCGGCGACGGCGGCAACGAGCGGGCCCAGCACACCGGCCCGGGGCTGGAAGCGCCGGTCTCGCCGGCCGACCTCACGGCGAATCGGTTCCCGGCGACGCTTTCGACGTGGCACCCCGGCGAGGAGACGTATCTCTTCGCCGCCGACTACACCGCCGACGCCGACGCGTTCGACGACGACCGCCAGCTCCACTGCTACCGGCTGGATGGGCGCGACCCGGAACACGTCACGAGCTTCGGCGGCTGGGGCTACTTCGGCGGTGACGTCCGCCTGCCCCGCGGGATGGCCGTCGAACCGCTCGATAGCGACCGCTGCCGACTCCACGTCGCGGACTCGCTCAACGGCCGAATCGCCTCGTGGGTCTTCGACCGCCGAACCGAGGCCGTCGCGGACCACGCTACTCGGGGCAGCTTCGGCCACGACGCCGGCGAGTTCTGGCTCCCCTCCGACGTGGCGGTCGGCCCCGAGGCCACCTACGTCGCCGACCGCAGCAATGACCGCCTCCAGTACGACGCCGGCGACGGCTGGCAGATCGTGGGGGCCGCGGGCTACGGCGACGACAGCGGGCGATTCCTCCTCCCCACGAGTCTGGCACTGGCCGACGGCTACCTGTTCGTGGTGGACCTCGTGAACCGCGCCATCAAAGTATTCGAGACGCTACCAGAGGGCGGGATTCCCGACCAACCAGTGGATTCGTTTGGCACCTTCGGCGGGCAGACCGCCGGCGGCGACCTCTGGTTCCCGGCGATGGTCTCGGCCGTCCCAGACGACGACGGGGTGACCGTGCTGTTGCCCGACAGCGTGCTGAACGTCGTCTATCGGTACGAGTGGACGGCGCCCTGAATTACTCCTCTGGTGACTCCACGGCCTCGGGTAGCGCCACCCGGACCTCCAGGACGCGGTTGTTCTCGGCCGTCTCGACGGTGAGGCTGACCCCGTCGTGGGCCACGGTCTCGCCCTCGTCGACGAGGCGTCCGGTCCGGCTCATCAGGAAGCCGGCGACGGACTCGAACTCCTCGCCCTCCGGGAACTCGGTCCCCAGCGCCTCGTTGGCCTCGTGGACGTTGAGCTCACCGCGAACGAGTGCAGTGTGGTCGTCGAGCCATCGAATCGGCGGGGCCTCCGTCGCGGTGAGCACCTCGCCGATTATCTCCTCGACGATGTCCTCGATGGTCACGACCCCCGACGTCGTGCCGAACTCGTCGACCACGATCGCCATCCGCCGTCGCTCCGCGCGCAGCTCCGTCAGCAGGTCGTCGACCTCTTTCGTCTCCGGGACGACGACCGGCTCGCGCGTGACGGAGTCGAGGGAGTCGCCCCGGTGCTGTGCTTCGAGCAGGTCGCGGATGTGGACCACGCCGACGACGTTGTCCAGCACTGCTTCGTACACCGGGAGCTGGGTGAACCCGCTGTCGAGACAGGTCTCTATCGCCGTCTCGAGGTCCGCGTCGGCCTCGACGCCGACCACGTCGAGTCGGGGGACCATGGTCTCCTTGACGATGCGGTTCCGGAATCGGAGCAGCCGCTGGAGCATCTGGTGTTCCGACTCGGTGAACACGCCCGCGCGCTGGCCGGCCTCGATGACCTCCCGGACCTCCGCTCTCGTGACGTACGCGCTCTCTAAGTCCCCCTCGCTCCCGGTGAGCCTGTTGACCAGGCTGGTGAGCGTGTCGAACACCGCCACGAGCGGATACAGCCCCCGCTGGACGAGCCGGAGCGGCCGGGCGATACGGAGCGCCCACGGTTCGCTGTGTTCGACGGCGTAGGATTTCGGCGCAGTCTCGCCAAACAGCAACACCAGCGACGTGACGCCGAACGTGGCGACGAGGACGGACTCGCCCGGGGTGAAGTAGAAACCCAGCAGCCCCGTCGTGATGGCCGACATCCCGATGTTGGCGATGTTGTTCCCGACCAGTATCGTCACGAGCAGCCGGCGCGGGTCCTCTTTCAGCAGGGAGAGGGTCGTGGCGCCGGGCGTCCCGTCTTCGACGAGTGAGGCGATGCGGTGGTCCGCAAGCGAGAATATGGCGATTTCGGCGGAGGCGAAAAAGGCCGAAAACAGGATGAGGACCACAACTGCCAGCGTTCCCAGAACCGTAATCGTTCCCTGCGATGGGTCGACCAACCCGGCGAGCTGTCCCACAGGTATCGACGACGAGAGCGAGGAGTACATACTGAGTGAAAGGCCCAACTGTGGGGTAAAATCACGGGTCTCGGCGGCTCGTTTCAGCTGGCCGGCCAGGAATAGTCATTTCAGCTATATGTTTATGTAGCTAGAGAACCACCCTTCGCTATGAAGATAGACGAGTTACAGGCGTTTCTCGAAGACGAACTCTCGTACTCGGTGTCCCACGACGCTGTCCTCAGCCAGGTCGGGTCGGCCGAACTCGAGGCCCCCGACGCGGACGAGACGGAGACTATCTCGAACATCATCGACGCCGTCGGGCAGGAGTCGTACGACTCGGCCGAGGAACTGTTCGCGACCGTCCTCGGGAACGTCAACGACGACTACATCGGACGCAAGTTCTACGACGACCGCGGTGGCAATCCGATCGACGAGCTGACCAACCGACGGGACGAGACGGAAATATCATTTTAATCACCTGAGGGCGGTCAGTCCGCCCTCGCTCGTCGAAATGCCTGTCGAGCAGTGGGCAGACTGGCACGAACCTATATAAATGTACACAGGGTACTGTGTACTATGGGCACGAAAACAATATCGCTAGACGAGGAGGCCTACGAGCGCTTGCGGGCGCACAAGCGCGAGGGCGAGAGCTTCAGTGCCGTCGTCAAACGGCTGGCCGGCGAGCGGTCCTGGCAGGAAGTCAGCGGCGTCTGGGCCGGCGAGGTCGACGGGCTCGAAGCGGCGGTCGAAGACGGTCGCGAACGCAGTCGGGAGCGCCGGGCCCGTTTCGACGACGCACTGGAATGATTCAGGATACCAGCTTTCTCATCGATATCTTCAACGGCGACGAGGATGCAACCGACGTTCTGGAACTCATCGAGCGCGAGAATCGACCCGAAAAGGTCGCTGCCATCACGTCACTCGAACTGTACGAGGGAATCGGCCGCTCGGAGAAACCGGCCGAGGAAAAGCGGCAGGTTCTGGGCGTTCTCGAGTCCAAACACGTGATTCCCGCTGACCACGGTATCATGAAACATGCCGGCGAGTTGAGTGCGAGCCTCATCACTGCGGGCGAGCGTATCGACAGAGAGGACTGCATCATCGCCGCGACGGCAATCCAGGAGAACGAGCCTGTGCTCACTCGGAACGCGGCTCATTTCGACCGTGTTCCCAATCTCGACGTCGAGAGCTACTGACGGGCCATCCTGGCGAGACTAATCGTCGCTCTCGGCGACCTCGCGGCCGCTCTCTGCGTTCTCCTCACCCAGCAGTTCCTCGCGATGCTCGTCCAGCAGGGGCGCCCGACCACGCGGTTCGGGCATCGTCTCGGTCATCTTGATTGGACTCCCCGCAATCGTCATCGGCTCGTCGGCGCCGGGCTGGGTCACGTCGGTGAGCATCTCGCGGTCCCGGACGTGGGGGTCCGCGAAGATGTCGGCGGTGGTCTGGACCGGTGCGGCGGGCACCCGGCCGTCCAGCAGGTCCAGAATCGTCTCGGCGTCGTGCTCACGGGTCCAGTCCGCAATCTCTGACCGGAGTGACTGCCGATTGGCCAGCCGGCTGGCGGCGTCCGGATAGTCGGCCGCCAGGTCGGGCCGGTCCATCGCCTCACACAGGGTCGCCCAGTGGCCGTCCGAGAATGCCGCAATCACGACGTAGCCGTCGCCGGCCTCGAAGGCGTCGTAGGGAAAGAGTGTGGGGTGGGAGTTGCCCTGTCGCGTGGGCGAGACCCCGTCACAGGCGTACTGGTAGACGGCGCGTTCGGCCAGCGAGACCATGCAGTCGTACATCGCGGTGTCGACGTACTGGCCCGCACCGGTGCGCTCGCGGTGGTGGACCGCGGCCAGAATCCCGACGGCGTTGAGCGCCGCGGTGAAGATATCGCCGACGCCCGGGCCCACTTTGGTCGGCGGCCCGTCTTCCTGGCCGGTTATCTCCATGACCCCACCCAGCGCCTGCGCGATAAGGTCGAAGGAGGGCTGGCCCTGGCGTTCGGTTTCGCCCGTGCGCGGGTCCCCAAAGCCCCGGATGGAGGAGTAGACGAGCTGTGGGTTTCGCTCTCGAAGCGTCTCGTAGCCCAGGTCGAACCCCTCCATCGTGCCGGCCTTGAAGTTCTCGACGACGACGTCGGCCCGTTCGACCAGCGAGAGGAACGCCTCGCGGTCGCTATCAGTCCGGAGGTCGAGCTCCAGCGAGCGCTTGCCGCGGTTCACACTCTGAAAGTAGCCGCCGTAGGCCTCCGACTCGGCGTCGTCGACGTACGGCGGGTTCGACCGGATGAGGTCGCCGCCGGGGCGCTCGACTTTTACCACGTCCGCGCCCATGTCCGCGAGCAACATCGTACAGTACGGCCCGGCCAGCACCTGTGTGAGGTCGAGCACCCGCAGGTCGGCAAGCGCACTCATGAGGAGACCGAGAGACGGCGATGTCATAAATCTTGGTGATAAATCATTATAAATTCCTTTAGGACGTATTATCATGAAAGACCATTAAGTTTATAGTCGCGGCCGGACCACCACAGAAGCACATGCCCCGTACCGTCATCCTCGGCGTGATAGGCTCCGACGCACACGTCGTCGGTATCACGATTCTCGAGCAGGCGCTGTCGGCCGCAGGCTTCGACGTCGTCAACCTCGGCGTCCAGACCTCACAGGCCGACTTCGTCAGCGCCGCCAAATCCCGCGACGCCGAGGCGGTACTGGTATCCTCCCTGTACGGGCACGCCCGGCAGGACTGCGAGGGGTTCCACGACCGGCTCGCGGAGGCCGGCATCGACGTGCCCACCTACGTCGGCGGGAACCTCGCCGTGGGGCAGGACGACTTCGAGAGCACGCGCGAGCAGTTCCGCGAGATGGGCTTCGACCGGGTCTTCGACGCCGAGACCGACCCGGAGGAGGCCATCGCCGCCCTGCGCCGTGACCTCAAGATAACGACCACAGAGGGCGAACAGGTCAGGGTCGACGGCTGACCATGCCCCGCGACACAAAGGTGCCCGCCGACGAGCTACAGCGGGCCGCAAACGAGCTGCGCGACGACTGGCACACCGGCCGGGCCGTCGACTTCGAGGAGGCTGTCGCCTTCCACGAGTCGCTGCCGAAATCCAAGCGGTTCGCGCCGGTGCTGGAGTCGGCCGACGCGCCCCTCTTGCAGCCGCGTGCCGGCGTCCCCTGTCTGGAAGCCCAGATAGACCTGCTGCGGTATCTCCAGGAGGAAGGCGGCGCCGACCTGCTGCCGACGACCATCGATTCGTACACGCGGGACAACCAGTACGAGAAAGCGGAGGAGGGGCTCGCGGCCTCCAGAAACAGCGACAGCGACGAGCTCAACGGCTTTCCCGCCGTGAACCACGGCGTCGAGGACTGCCGGCGGCTCGTCCGGGCGCTCGACGCGCCCATCGAGGTGCGCCACGGCACGCCCGACGCGCGCCTGCTGGCGATGGTCACCCTCGCCGGTGGCTTCCAGTCCTTCGAGGGCGGCCCCATCTCGTATAACATCCCCTACACCAAACGGCACGACCTCGCGACGACCATCGAGCACTGGCAGTTCGTCGACCGGCTCTGTGGCGCCTACACCGAGCGTGGCGTCACTATCAACCGCGAGCCCTTCGGCCCGCTGACCGGCACGCTCGTGCCCCCCTGCATCGCTATCGCGGTGATGCTCATCGAGGGCCAGCTCGCGGCCACGCAGGGCGTGCGCTCGGTGACGCTCGGCTACGGCCAGGTCGGCAACCTCGTCCAGGACGTGGCCGCCCTCCGCGCCCTGCGGAAACTGGGCGAGGAGTACCTCCCCGACCCCGTCACTGTCACCACCGTCTTCCACGAGTGGATGGGCGGGTTCCCGCCCGACGAGGCCCGCGCCAACGGCGTCATCAGCCTCGGCGGCGCGACGGCGGCGGTCGCGAAGCCGGACAAGGTCATCACGAAGTCCGCCCAGGAGTTCCAGGGCGTCCCCACGAAGGAGGCCAACGCCGCCGGCCTGCGCACCACGAGACAGCTTATCGATATGATGATAGAGCAAGACATCGACCTCGGCGGTATCGACGACGAACAGCGGCTCATCGAGCGGGCCACGCGGGCCCTCATCGAGGCCATCGAACGGGCCGGCGACGGCGACGTGGCCCGGGGCGTTGTCGCCGCCTTCGACAGCGGCGAGATGGACGTCCCCTTTGCTCCCTCGGACGCGGCGGCGGGCGCGGTCCTGCCCGCCCGCGATGACGACGGCCGCGTGCGCATCTTCAACTTCGCCGACCTCGCCCTGCCCGACGATATCAAGGAGATACACAAAGCCAAGCTGGGCGAACGCGCCCAGACCGAGGGCCGGGACCAGTCGTTCCGGATGGTCGCCGACGACGTCGACGCCATCAGCGACGGGAAGCTGATTGGGCGGCCCACCGGTCACCGGGGAGGTGCCAGCGATGCGGATTGAATCGGTCCGGGCGATTCCCGGCCTCTCGGGCTTTTTCTTCGACGACCAGCGGGCCATCAAAGCGGGCGCCACCCAGCGCGGGTTCGCCTACGACAGCCCGCCACAGACGGCGGGCTTCGACCGTGTCCGCGAGGCCGGCGAGTCGCTCATCGTCGAACTCGAACTCGCCGACGGGAGCGTGGTCACCGGT
Organism: Haloarcula rara; assembly: GCF_029338235.1. Lineage (GTDB taxonomy): Archaea > Halobacteriota > Halobacteria > Halobacteriales > Haloarculaceae > Haloarcula > Haloarcula rara. The sequence goes on along the minus strand of NZ_CP119785.1, from coordinate 642,495 downwards.
GACTGCGCCGCGGTGCAGTACTCCGGGACCGGCGGCCGGGACCCGCTCTTTCGGGCCAGCGAGTACCGGCCCGTCGTGGAGGGCGTCGTCGCCGACGCGCTCCGGGGCCGGGACGCGACGCTGTTCCGGGACAACGCCGAGACCCTGGAAGCCATCGCCCCCCAGCGCTCCGGCGGCGACCGCCTGCACACGGCGGTCCGCTACGGCGTCTCCCAGGCGCTGCTGAACGCCGCGGCCCGCGCTCGCGGCTGCACTCCCACCGACGTACTCGCGGCGGCCTACGACACGGACCCCGCAACCACGCCGGTGCCGGTGTTCGGCCAGTCCGGCGACGAGCGCTGGACCAACGCCGAGAAGATGCTGCTGAAAGGCGTTCCGGTGCTTCCCCACGGTCTGTTCAACAGCGTCGAGAAGGTCGGCCGCGAGGGCGAGGCGTTACGCGAGTATCTCTCCGGGCTCTCCGAGCTGGCCGACGCGCTCGGTTCCGAGGGGTATGCCCCCCGGTTCCACGTCGACGTATACGGCATCCTCGGCGAGCTATTCGGGCCGCCCTACGACCGGCGCGAGGTGACCGAGTACTTCCAGTCGCTCCGGGACGCGGCCGCACCGTACCCGCTCCAGGTCGAGGGCCCGATGGACGCCGGGAGCCGCGAGGCCCAGATAGCACAGATGGCCGAACTCCGCGAGGGACTGCACTCGGCTGGCGTCGCCGTCGACATCGTCGCCGACGAGTGGTGCAACACCTTCGAGGACGTGCGGGCGTTCGTCGACGCCGGCGCCGCCGACCTGGTCCAGATAAAGACGCCGGACCTGGGCGGCATCCAGCGGTCCGCCGAAGCGGTGCTCTACTGCGACGGAACCGATACACGCGCCTATCTCGGGGGCACCTGCAACGAGACGGTCACCTCCGCGCGGGCCTGTGCCCACGTGGCCCTGGCGACCGACGCCGCGCAGGTGCTCGCCAAGCCCGGAATGGGCTTCGACGAGGGGTTCATGGTGGTGACTAACGAGATGCGGCGGACGCTCGCTCGCTCGAGCGGCGCCGTTCCGGGACGGCCCTCCACCGACCGGCCGGGCGGGGACGGCGAGGCCCGGTCCACGGGAGGTGCCGGCGATGACTGACTGGTCGGCGCCCGACGCCATCGACTGCTCGGACGAGTCCCTCTTCCAGAGCTTACTCGACCGCGTCGAGACCCGCGAGAAGGGCCACTACTTCGAGTTCTTCGACGAGGGCGACGAGATACACCACGACCCCGGGCTGCGGCTCAGCCAGCACGGCAACGAGGAGTGGATGGGACAGACGCTGAACCACGACCCGGGCTACTGGCGGCCAGACGACGCCCGCGAACGCGGGTTCGCGGAGCCGCCGGCCCACCCCGACTACCTGCTCGCCTGCGTGATGGGCAGCACCGTCGAGGACCTCTCGGAGAAGGGCGGCTACTTCCTCGGGCGCACCGACGTCGAGTTCCACCGGACCGCGTACCCGGGAACCGAACTGGACGTGACCTCCACGGTCGTCGACACCCGAACGTCCTCCTCGCGGCCCAACTACGGCATCGTGACGTGGGAGTCGGTGGGCCGGGACCACGAGACCGGTGAGGCCCTGGTCTCCTACGAGCGGACGAACATGATTCCGCGGCGTGAGCCGGTGGCATCTGATGGCAGTGGCGCAGTCGCGGACGACAGCTCCCCCGCCGACGCTGCCAGCCCCGACCTCCCGTCGACGCTCGTCACACCGGAGGGGGGAACCTTCGAGGACTTCCGCGTGGCCCTGGAGCGGGCCCGCGAGAACGGCGCCGCCGTCGCCTACCGCCACGAACGCGGCCGGACGATGGACGAGCGACTCGTCGCCGGCCTCCCGCTTTCGACGCTGAACACCGCTCGCCAGCACCACAACCGCGACGTGATGACTGACTCGCCGTCGGGCGACATCGTCGCCTACGGGGACGTGACCCGCTCTATCGCACTGGCCCACGCCCGGTCGGACGAGGCGACCTACCGCGAACGCCGCTTCGAGAGCGAGCGGTTCCACGACTTCGTCACGCTCGGTGACACCGTCTACGGGTTCACCCGCGTGCTCGGCTGCGACGGCGAGGCGGGCCCGGACCGCGCCGGCGCCGTGACCTTCGAACACGTCGCCTTCACCCAGCACAGCACCCCGGTCTACAGCGGCCGGCGAACCGCTCTCATCCAGCGACCCCAATGACACGACTCTGCCGAACCTTCCAGACAGCACCCGCCGCGGTCCCCCGCGAGAACAGCGCGAAGTTCTTAGACTCCGGTCTCACGAGCGAGGGCTTTTCGACCCCCGACTGGCTCGTCCCCGATATCGAGGACGGGACCGCCCCGTCGATGAAAGCCGAGGCGGTCGACAACATCGTGGACCGGCTTCCCGACCACGCTCCCGATTTCGCGGGCGAGATACTCCCCCGCGTGGAGTGGGCCTACGACGACGCCGAGTTCCGCGAGCGCGGCACCGAACAGGTCTCCCGACTCGCGGGCGAGGTGGGCGCCCACCTCGACGGTATCGTCTTCCCGAAGGTCGGACGGGTCGAGGACGTGCGCGAGGCCGCCGGGGTGCTCTCCGAGGCCGAGCGCGCGGCCGGCCTCGACGACGGCGCGCTGGATATGGCCATCATCCTCGAAACCGCGCCCGCCCGCTCGGACCTGCGGGAAATCTGTGCGTTCGCGGCCGACTCCCGGCTCGCCGGACTGGTCTTCGGGCCGGTCGATTACACGGCGGAACTGGGCGGGCGCGCGCTCGGCGGCGAGCGCCCGCGCTGGGACGGCCTGCTCGAAGCGCTGTCGAACGAGACCAGCGCCGCGGGCGTCGTCTCTCTCGGTGGCCCCTTCGACCAGCTCTTCTGTGAGCGGGCCGGCGTCACCTACTACAACGCCGAGGGGTACGCAGACCAGGTCGAACACGAAGCCACCATCGGTATCGACGGCTCGTGGTCGCTCCACCCCAAACAGACCGCCCAGGCCAACCGCATCCACATGCCCAGTACCGACGAGCTGGACCGGGACCTCACGAAGATAGAGGCGTTCAACGACGCCAAACGCGAAGGCACCGGCGCCGTCGTCGTTGAGGGGCAGATGGTCGACGAGGCCACCTACAAGAACTTCGCCAACACCGTCCTGCAGGTGCGGGCCATCGACGAGGCCCACCCTGCACAGACGAGCGAGTTCTACGACGCCGACCTGCTGGCGCGGGCGCTGGAGGTCGAGCTGGTGTTCAACTGAGCCGGCGGCAGTCGGCGCTGGCTTTCCCCGTCAGGCCATTCGCGCACGGAAGTCGACGACCAGTCGCAGTGCGAGGGCGTAGCCGACTGTGGCGAACACCGCCGCCAGGACGAGGTTCCCGACCCAGAGGCGGACCAGTACGTCCGGCCCGGCCGAGAGGGTGACGCCGTCGAACGTGAACCCCGGAACGGGGCCGAGCAGTCGCTGCCCGAGCCAGTAGCTGGTCGCGTAGACGCCCCACTTCACCGGGGGGTTGAGCACCAGCACCGACGCGAACAGGGCGATTTTGCTCAGCTGTTTGAACACGGTCGCGAGCAAGACGAACAGGAGCAGTCCGGTACCCAGTGTCGGGAGCGCGGTGATGAACAGACCGACGCTGAAACTGGCCGCCACCTGTCGCGGCGAGTGGTCCTCGAGGAACGCGGACTCGAGTCGCTCACGGACTCGCGCCGCGGTTCGACGGCTCCGCCGTCTAATCATCAGTTATCTACAGGGTGGGTCGGGCTATGAACACTTCGGCGGCCCAGTCGACGGCATACGTAAGTGCCAGCAGTGTCAACTAAATAACTGTATGGACGAACTAGAACTCGGACAGGCGACAATCGTCTACGAGGACCCCGACGAGGGCGTCATCGAGGAGACCGTCGACAACGAGGAGATCGTGTACGCCCGCGACCACTGGATGGTCCGCACCGGCACCGACGAGAACGGCAACGACCTGATGAAACAGATACCGACAGGGCGGGTTCACCGGGTCGACCGCACCGTCGAGCAGTTCGAGGACCAGGCCGGGACCGTCCGCCGGCGGGTCGAATCGCTCGCGAGCGACCTCCGCGAGCGGATTCCCGTCGACGTCGGCAACGGTGGCCGCCGTGAGACGATGCAACCGGAACCCGGCCAGGAAGAGGAGGCCCGCACGATTCCGGTCGACGACGGTGGTGGGCAAAGCGACACGAGTCGAACGCCGTCGGAACACGGTTCAGACAGCGGTACGCACGAAACCGGGGACCACGACAGCGACGAGTTCGACAGCACGGAGCGGTAGCGACACCGATAGCCGGCGAGTAGCTCGCCGGTGTCGGCTACCCGAAGTACTCGACCAGCCGCTCGGCCGCCGTCTCGACCCGTGGGGTCGTCAGTGAGAACCGCAGCCAGTCGGCACGGGCCTCGCCGAAGGCCGCGCCGGGCATCCCCGCGACACCGGCGTCGTCGACGAGCCGCTCGGCGTTCTCGAACGTTCCCGGGAACTCCGGGAACCGGGCCAGCACGTAGAACCCGCCGTCGGGACGGGTGTAGGCTGCGCCCGTCGCGTCGAGGGCGGTACAGAACGTCTCGATACGGGCCCGGAGCCGCTCCCGGGCGGCCTGGTAGTACGTCTGTCCGGTGGTGGCCATCGCCCGCTCGACGGCGTACTGTGCCGGCCGCGAGCCGCTGACGTTCGTCAGCATATGCCGGGTCGTCGCCCGGTCGACGAGCTCCCCGGTCGGGCCATCCGTCGGCGGGAAGACGGCGTAGCCCACCCGAAAGCCGGTGACGGCCATCGACTTCGAGAAGGCGTTCGTGGCGACGACGTTCGGCGAGTCGATATCGAGCGCGGAGGCGAACCGCCCGGAGTAATCGAACTGGTCGTACACCTCGTCGGAGACCAGCAGCGCGTCGTTGTCCTCGGCGACGGCGGCAAAGGCCGCCATCGCGTCGCCGTCGTACACCGCGCCGGTGGGGTTGTTGGGCGAGTTGACCACGACGACCGCCGTCTCCGAACTCGCTGCCGCCCGCACCGCGTCGGGGTCGAGCCGGCCATCGTCGGCGACTGGGACGAACGTCGTCTCGGCGTCGAGGACGTTCGCCCGGCCGGCGTAGTAGGGATAGACCGGGTCGGCCAGCAGTATCTCCTCGCCGTCGAACTTCTCGAGGCCGCCGGTCATCGCGAGGTGGTTGGCCTCTCCCGCGCCGTTCGTGACGACGATTCGGTCCGTATCGACGCCGTGGCGGGCGGCGATTCGCTCACGCAGCCCCCGAAGGCCCCGGCTCGGGGCGTACTGAAAGTCCGCTGGGTCGCCGTCGGCGTACTCGTGCAGGCCTGCCCGGACCCCTGCCGGCGGGTCCCAGTCAGGGCTGCCCGAGACCATATCGACCACGTCTCGGTCGGCGCGGGCGGCGTACTGCATGACCCGGTAGAACTGCGGGGTCTCGTAATCCATACCGGGTCTGGGCGGGCCGACGGTCTTTGCTCTTCGGTGTGCTACTGTCGGATGTACAGTGTCACCAGCCCGACCACGAGGAGGAGTATCCCCCAGAACAGGTCCGTCCCCGGCAGAAAGCCGAGCAGGAGTGTGACGATACCCGAGGAGACGAGTGACCAGCCGACTGTCGTCTGGTAGGCCATATGGTATGTTTGTCGCCGAGACGGAAAGCTCTCGGGACAGTGTGTCGGTGTGGCGTCGCGCAAAAAATGGCGTAAATCAGGCGGTTCGCGGGGTCGTTCCGCCCCGCTTACGTGGGCCGAGGGAGCTCCCCCTCGTTAGTCGTCCGCGACGGCGCTGGCTTCGGTCTGTTGGACGTCCAGCGAGCCGACGACTTCGGTGTGCGGGTACGGGAACCCGATGCCAGCATCGTCGAAGCGGTCCATAACCGTCTCAGTGAACTTGTGCTTGACACCGCCGGCACCAGTCTCCCGTGGGTTAATCCACATACGGGCGTTGAAGACGATGGCGGAGTCATCGAGAGTGGTAAGCGGCGCGGCCGGTTCCGGGTCCTCAAGCACACCGTCGATGGCGGCCGCCTCTTCGAGGAGTATCTCTCGCGCCTTGTCCACGTCGGTGCCGTAGTCGACACCGATGTCGACCGTGACACGGCGGGTCTCGTGAGCCTGCGTGTTCTTCACGACGGCGTTGGCGAGCTCGCCGTTGGGCACCGTGAGCTGCTCGTTGTCCCACGTGTCGAGCTTCGAGACGCGGAGATTGATCTCGCGAACGATACCGCCGTTACCGTTCCACTCGATGTAGTCGCCGACCTCGAAGGGTTTGTCCTTGAGGATGAAGATACCGGCGACGAAGTTCTCGATGATATCGCCTGCGGCGAAGGCCACACCGAGCGCGAGCGCACCGGTGATGGTCGCGAAGGCCGCCAGAATCGTCGGGAAGCCCGCGACGTACGCACCGATTGCGACCGCGCCAAACAGCGCGATTGCCCCGGCGATGCTCGCCCCGAGGCTGACCACGGCGGGGGAGAAATCCCGCTGGTTGAGTGCCTTTCGCGTCGCCTCGGTCAGGAATTTCTTCCCGACGATGTACAGGACGGCGAACGCGATGACGAAGGTGAGCAACGAGAGGACGAAGCTCCCGATACCACCGATGATGTCCATTACCACCGATACGATGAACTGGCCTGGATTGTCCAGTGCTGGTGTTTCCAACTGTAGTAGTGTCGATGTCACATCCGGTATATTACCACCCAGCTACTTACCAGTATGGAGTCATGACTCGGGGACCCTCACTCGACAGGGCTGAACGCTTATTCGTGAATGGGGCCAAGGAGACTGTATGACCGACGACGACCCCATCGAACAACGCGTCGGCGCGGCGTTGCACGAGCGCGACGAGACCCTCGCGCTCGCGGAGTCCTGTACCGGCGGGCTGGTCGGTTCGCTCGTGACCGACGTCTCGGGCTCCTCGACCTACTTCGACCGCTCGCTGGTGACCTACTCCTACGGGGCCAAACAGGACCTCCTGGCTGTCTCTCGGGAGGCACTCGACGACCACGGTGCGGTCTCCGAGCCGGTCGCGGCCGAGATGGCCCGCGGCGTCAGAGACACCGCTGGCACGGACTGGGGCGTGGCGACGACTGGTGTAGCCGGGCCGACCGGCGGGAGTCCGGAGACCCCTGTCGGGACGGTGTTCATCGCCGTCGCCCGCGCGGCTCCCTGGGAGACGGGCGAGTCGGGCTGTACCGTCGCCCAGTACGAGTTCGACGGCTCACGAACTGAAGTAAAGGCCAAAATCGCCCGGCGAGCACTCGCCGACCTGCTGGAGACGATTCGGTCCCAGTAGCAAGACCTTTCGGTCGGCCAGTCGTCGAGACGCCTGGATGAACAAGCGTGGGCACGTTCTGAACGCGGTCCTGTTGAGTATCGGGCTGGGCTACGTCCTCGACCCGTCTGGGGACGTCTCGACGTTCGCGACGATCGCCGAGGTGTTTCTCCCGGTGGTGCTTGGCGCCCTGTTCCCTGACGTGGACACTGCCTTTGGCAAACACCGCAAGACGCTCCACAACCTACCGGTGTTGCTCATCTTCCTGGCCCATCCGGTGTACCACGGCGGCAACCTCCAGTGGGTCTGGCTCGGTGTCCTGACCCACTACGTGCTCGACATGGTCGGCTCCCGGCGGGGTATCGCGCTGTTTTACCCAGTGCTGGACACGGAGTACGGGTTGCCGACCGGCGTGACGACCTCCTCCGAGCACGCCGAGGTCGTCACCGTGGCTATCACGATACTCGAACTCGCAGCCGTCGGCGCGTTAGTCCACGTCCTTCCCCAGTATCTTCCCCCGGCGGCAACGGACCTGCTGGCAAACGCCGTCGGGTCGGTCGCCTAGTACACTTTCACGTCGTCGAACTTGCCGCTGTAGGCCACGTGGTCCGGATGTGTCGGCGCGGTGCCCTGCAGCATGACGCGGTCGAACTTCTCCCAGCTGTTCTCGTAGCCCAGATGGGCGAACTCCAGTCCGCGACGCAGCGTGTGAAGGGGCCCGTCACGGTGGTTCACCTGTCGCGGCGTGCCATCCCGTAGGGCCGCCGTCAGCGCCGACTCGTCGGCGACCGGCTCGTCGAAGGCCACCCACGCCTCCCCGATGGTCCCCGGCAAGTGGGCGTACGACGAGGCGAACGTCGACAGCCCCGTCGCCCCCGCGAACCGCTTCGCTCGGCTGGTGTGGTGTGGCAGGTACTTGGGGTTGTACACCTCGATGGCGTCGATGGTCTCCCGGTAGGTCCGTAGCTCCTCCAGGCCGAGACTCACCGAGAGAAAGCCCGGATGGGGGACCAGCACTGCCGCGTCCTGTCGCCGCAGTTCCGCCATCGTCCCGTCGAGGGTGAGAAAGTCCGGCACCTGCTCGTCCAGGCCGATGGCAAGCACGTGGCGCCGACGCTGCCAGGTTCCGGTGAACAGTTCCCGACCGGGATAGACCGTCAGCTCCTCGTCGGAGAACGCCCGTGCTCTGGCCCGGATGTCCGGCAGTCGGGTGAAGTGGGGCGCGTACACCAGCGCGTCGAGACCCCGCGCCTTCGCTCGCTGTACGACCTGCTCGTCGAGTACCTTCACGTGCAGGTCGACTGTGAACCCCTCGCTCGTCACGGCAGAGGCTACCCTTGTCGCCCCATTAGGGGTTTCTATTCGCGGAAGTGTCGGTCCGCCGTGGCGAACGCTTTTATTATCGGGGTGCCTGCCTCTCTCCAATGCCACGCTGGGAGTGTGCCATCGAGGGCGACGACAGCCAGTTCGACCGCGTCGAGGAGCTCATCGTCCACCAGTCGACCGACCACGACCGCATCACTTGCAAGGTCTGTGGGACGGTCGTCCCGGACGGCTACTTCGCTATCAAACACGCGTTCGACGAGCACTCCCGTGCCGAGTACGTCCGGGCCTACGACGCCTCCGCCGCGGAGGTACGGCGCCGCGAGAACATCAAGGAGTCCATTGAGTCCGAAGCGGACATGAACGAAGTCATCGAGCGGCTGGAAGGCTAGGGCCGCGAGCGGAGGTAGCCGCCGACGCCGATAGCGACCGTCCCGAGCAGCACCGACCCCAGCCGGAGGAGGTTCCCCGAGTCCGTCACCGGGGGCGTCCGCTGCCCGACGGTCACCAGGTCGTACTTCGCGACAACCTGTCGGCGCTGTTCGAGCTGTCGCTCGCTCTCTGTCGCCGTCTCGTTCTGGTTCGCCGTCTCGCGGCCGCCCACCGGGTCCTCAGGGGGCGGTCGCTCCCGGTCGATACGCTCGACCGGCTCGTCGGCCGGCGGGAGGTCCGCGTCGTCGGGCCGCTCGATGACGACGCTAGTCAGCCGCTGGCGCTCCTCGAACTCCGCCCGACCGCTCGCGTCACCGAGGTCGTCCCCCCCGTCGTACGGGAACTCGGATGCGCCCTGGCCGACGGGTACCGTGTACGCCCCGTCCGGGGAGCGAAGCGCGTCCACGTATATCTCCTTGCCCCGCTCCGAGAGGTTCTCGTACTCGATGACGGTGTACCCCTCGGCCCGCAGTTCCGGACCGTCGGCCATCGTGCCGGCACGCGTCTCGTGATAGAGCACCTGCTGGACCGGGAAGAGCGCCGGCCCCAACAAGGCGGTGACACCCAGGACCAGCAACACCGTGCCGGCGGTGTCGGCCAGCTCCTCGCCGTTCACAGGTCTGCCCCCTCGAACCGCCAGTAACCGATGGCGAGTGGTACCGCCAGCCAGGCGGCAAACACCAGCAGCGACATCTCGTCGCCGAGATACCCCGGCGGGGTGTAGCTCTCCGCGGGTCGCTGGAGTACCTCCTGTTCGAGATCGCTCGGGACGACCATATTCATAGCCTTCCGATAGGCGATGAGCGGACTGGTGAACAGCACGGCGTTGTAGAGGTCGAAGTTCGGCTCGAACCCGAGCAGGGTCTGGTGGACGAACCGGACCAGCAACGCGACGTTGACCCCGGGAATCACGTACAGCAAGACGAGGACGAAGTACGACCCGACCGCGGCGGCGATGGCCCGGCTCCGCTCCGCGACGGTCGCCGACAGCGCCACGGCGATGGCGACGAACACCGACGTGTACAGCAGCGAGACGGCGAACATCCCGCCGACGACGCCGACCGGGAGGGCGCCGTTGCGGGCGACCGCCATCACGGTCGCCGTGGCGAACATGAACACGAGCCCCGCGGTGACCACGCCCAGTCGGCTCGCCAGCTTCCCGAGGAACACGTCCCGGCGGCTGTTGGGGAGCCCGAGCAGGAACTTCACGCCACCGCTCTCGCGCTCGCCGGCGATCGCCATATAGCTCGCCACCAGCGCGACGATGGGCAGGAGAAGTCCGAACATGCCGCCCATGGTCCTGAACAGCTGTATCACCGTCTCCTCGGGGCCGAGTCGATATCCCGAGAACCCGAACGCGATGAGCGCGGTCAGCAACGCAAGCAGCGTCGCCACGGCCCACAGCGCCCGGGACCGCCGCGCCGCGGTGAAGTCCTTGCGGGTGATATCGCGCAGGCTCACTGGCGGACCTCCTCGACCGGCCGGGCGTCGTCGCGGCCGCCGCCGGTCAGGTCGTTGAACAGCGCCTCGAGCGAGACGGTCTCGGAGCGGATGTCCTCGACGGTCGCGCGCTCGGCGACGTGGGTGACCACGTCGACCTTCGCGGCCGGGTCGGTGCAGTCGACCACCAGCGTTCGCTCGTCGACCCTCGACGCCGCGACGCCGTCGAGCGCGTCCACGCCCAGCCCCGCCGGCGTCGACGCGCAGTCGAGTCGGAGCGTGGCGTGCCCGCCCGCACTCTCGCGCAGCCCCTCGATGCTGTCGACGGCGACCAGTTCGCCCTCGTTCATCACGCCGACCCGGTCGCTGACCGCCTCGACCTCCGAGAGGATGTGACTGGAGAAGAAGACGGTCGTCCCCTGGTCGGCCCGCTCACGGACGACCTCTCGTAGCTGCTGGATGCCGTTGGGGTCCAGTCCAGTCGAGGGCTCGTCCAGAATCAGCAGGTCCGGGTCGTCCACTAGCGCGATGGCGAAGGCCAGACGCTGTTGCATTCCCTTGGAGTAGTCGCCGGCAAGCCGGTCGCCGTCATCACCGAGTCCCACCAGGTCCAGCAGTTCGTCGTCGTCGTCGTCGGCCCGTTTCGTCCGAATCGCCCAGGACAGGTACTCCCGGCCCGTCAGCGGGTCGTCGAAGCCGTACCCTTCCGGGAGGACGCCGACCCGCTCGCGTATCTCCTCCGGGTTCGTCTGTGCGTCCCGCCCGAGCACCTCGACGCTGCCCGCTGTCGGGCGGATGAAATCCAGCAGCAGGTTGATGGTCGTCGACTTCCCGGCACCGTTGGGCCCGAGGAAGCCAAACACCTCCCCCTCCTCGATGGTGAGGTCGAGGTCGTCGACGGCGACCACGTCGCCGAAGCGCTTCGTCAACCCGTCCGTTCGGATAGCTACCATCTTGTAACTGAACCGTCACCACACTGTGGTGTAAAACCTCTCGACGCTTCGACTGGATTTTGACCGATAGCTCGGGGACAGCGTTGCACAATCAAGTCTGTCTCGGAAGACAGGACGTGTTACACGTCCGGAGATCGAGACGCGACTCCGTCGCCGGACAGTTACCGCTCTTCGCTGTCCAGCACGCGAATCTGGTCACCACGCACGGTGACCGGAATCGGAACCGTCGCCTCGTAAAGCTCGACGGTGACCTGGTCCTTGCCCTCGTCGATGCGCTGGACCTGGGCCTTCTCGCCCTTGAACGGGCCGGCGATGAGTTCGACGATGTCGCCTTCCGCGATGCCCTCCACGTCGGGTTTCGGCGAGAGGAAGTGCTCGACTTCCGCCATCGAGGACTCCCCCTGCACGACGCCGTTGGCGTGGGGAATCTCATCGAGGATGCGCTCGAAGACGGAGTGGTCGTCGGCCTCGACCATCACGTAGCTCGTCAGCGAGTCGGGCGCCAGCGCCGCGTGGATGTCCGGTTCCTCGCGGTTGATAATCATGTCCGCGACGGTCCGCTCCTGGCTCGCCGTGGTCTTGACTGCGTAGATTCCCATCGGATTACACCGGCTTGCTGCCCGGGACGAACGTCATCAGGGCGAAGATGATGAAGCCGATGAGTCCAACGAGGAGGATGCCGGCACCGGCAATCTTTGCAATCTGGGAGAACTCCTCCCAGTCGGGCGTACTCGCCAGTTTGAGCACGCGAACGTAGGAGGTGAGGTCGTACGGAACGTTCATATCGGGGCTTACCGCCCGGTGGCTTTTCTATATTGTGGTCGCCGGCGCCCCCCTCGTGGGAGACAGCAGTCGGGTCCCGCGCCGGGAGGAGAGCCTGCGTCTGGCGGTCCAGCGACGGCTCTAATTTCCGAAATGCTAGAAAATACCATACAGATATGCAACCTCGCGGCATCTGTGCCGGAATAAATACCTGAATGTGTTTTGCAAGCTCGCCGCTTATCCGTTTGAGCCCCCTCCGTTCAGACGCGAAATCAGGCGCTGGCCCCGTCATCTTCACCGGGACCGCGGCGCCCAACACCAGAGATACCCATGAGTGACATCACTACTCCGTTCGATGCAGTCGTCGAGATGCAACGCGAATCAATCAAGCAGAGCCAGGACCTCTTCCAGCGGGGCCTCGAGCTCCAGCAGAACGCCTTCGAGGCGTTCATGTACAACGGCATCAGCGCCCAGCGGTCCACTCAGCGCCAGACCGTTGACCTCCTTCAGGGGCTGTTCAACGCCCAACTCGACGCAGTCGAGTCCTCGCTTGACGACGACGAGTTCCGGGCGACGCTCGACCGGCAGTTCCAGCAGAACGCTGAGATGACCCAGGAGCTCATGAACGCGAGCTTCGAGCAGGGCGCCGAACTGACCCAGGAGCTGTTCAACGGCCAGCTCGACGCCGTCGAGTCGTCGCTGGACGACGACGAGTTCCGTGACGCGCTCAACAGTCAGTTCGACGACTTCGAACGGACCCAGCAGCGCGCCTGGAACAGGTTCGAGTCGGAGTTCGGCCAGACCTTCGACGAGCTGAGCGAGCGCCAGCAGGACCTCGTCGCCGAGACGCTCGAAAACGCGCTCGCGACACAGCGTGAGGCCCAGGCGGACACCGCCGAGCCGGTCCGCGCGTCCGAAGCCGCCCCAATGGATATCACAGAAGAGGCGGAAGCCGTCGCCGAGACCACGGCGGAGCAGCTATCCAAGGACGTCCGGACGACCGAGGACGGAGCCCAGTCCGGCGACGCGAGACTCGAAGACATCGAAGGGCTCGGTCGGACGGCGGCCGACCAGCTCCGTGGCAACGGCATCCAGTCCGTCGGCGCCCTGGCCGAGGCCGACACGGCGACGGTCGCCGATGCGGCGGAGGTCTCCGAGGACCACGCCCACGAGTGGGTCACGAGCGCGCAAGTGAAGGCGTAATCTCCGCACTGGCCCGCTGAATTCTCGCTGACCTGAACGGCGAGAAGAGCGACGCACTCGGAACTTGTTTCGAGACGGAATTCCTGTTGGAGTCACACAGAACTGATTCGGAACAGACTGCCCCTCGTTCAGTCGACGTAGTCGATGTCTTCGCTGGCCTGCTGGGCGGCCCGTTCCTGCTTGGCTTCGCTCTGGCCGTATATCTGTGGGCTCTCGACGCCGGTGACGACGATCATCGTCTCCATCTTCCCCTCGAACTCGTTGTTGACCGACGCGCCCCAGATGATGCGAGCGTCTGGGTCGATGCGGTCGTATATCTCCTCGACGACGCCCTCAGCCTCTTCGATGCTCATGTCGGGACCGCCGACGACGTTGACCAGCGCCGAGTTGGCGCCGTCGAACTCCACGTCCAGCAGCGGCGAGCGCAGCGCCGAGCGGATGGAGTCCTGGGCTTTGTTCTCGCTGTCGCTTTCCCCGAGGCCGATCATCGCGACGCCGCCGTTCTCCATGATAGTGCGAACGTCGGCGAAGTCCACGTTGACCAGCCCGGGCTTCGTAATCAGCTCCGTCATCCCCTTGACCGAGCGCATCAGCACGCGGTCACAGATCTTGAACGCGTCCTGCAGGGGCATGCTTGGCGCGTAGTCCAGCAGGCGGTCGTTCGGGACGACGATGACGGTGTCAGAGACCGAGCGCAGGCGTTCGAGCCCCGCGTCGGCGTTGGCGCGGCGGCGCTCGCCCTCCGCGGTAAAGGGAATCGTCACGATAGAAATCGTCAGCGCGCCCTCCTCCTGGGCGGCCTGGGCGACGACCGGGGCCGACCCAGTCCCCGTGCCACCGCCCAGCCCGGCAGTGACGAACACCATGTCCGACCCCGCGATGGACTGCTGGATGTCCTCGATGTCTTCCTGGGCGGCTTCCTCGCCGATTTTCGGGACCGAGCCGGCACCGCGACCACCGGTGCGCTTGCGCCCCATCAGAATCTTCGTGTCGGCTTCGACCTCGTCGGCGAGGTGCTGGGCGTCAGTGTTGGCTGCGACCAGCTTCGCGCCGTGGATTCCCTCTTCCATCATTCGAGTGACAGTGTTGCCGCCGGCGCCGCCACAGCCGACCACCGTGATCTTGGTCTCGAGGTCCTTGACGACGCTCGCGAGCTCGTCGTCTGTCATCGTCCCCGACGTCGATACGTCTTCTCGGTCCGGGGTCGGTTCGTGCTGGCTGTTGGCTTCGGGGTCGGCGCCCTCCTTGGGCTCCCCTTCGGCCTCGTCGATTGCGTCGTCGATAATCGAGTCCATATTTAAATCCCCGTTGCAGACGAACACTCATTAGTTTTCCCCCTGTGTCAGACGGGTGGCCGACGGCTCTCGCCGCAGTTTCCTACAACGTAAAGCAACGTATACGCTCGCTGTGGACCGTCTCGGGGTCGATTACTCGCCCATCGACCTCGACGGACTGGCCGGCGGAAAGCTGCCCGTACTTCGGCCCTTCCGGGATTCCGAGGGTATCTGCGAGGGCCGGGTCGAACCGCTGTTCGCGGGCGCGCAGTTCGTCGCCGTCGCGCTCGACGCTGTCGTAGCGCTGGCGAAGGACGTCGGCCAGCGCGTCCACGACGGCCGAGCGCTCGGTCCCCTCGGCGACGACGGCCGGGCCAGTGACGACGCTGCCCTGCTGTTCGGTCCCGAACGCGAGCGTGTTCGCCTCGAACCACGAGCGGACGGTCTCGCCGTCGATGCCGGTCGCCTCGGCGAGCAGTTCCTCCGGGAGGGAAACGACGCGCCACTCGTCGACCTCTCGGGCCGCCTCGCCGAATCGGAGCCCCTCACTGACCGGCGTCACCGCCGTCTCCACCGCGTCGACGAATTCGAGCGGGACGCCGGTCGTCTCGCGGAGGAAGCGCTCGTCGACGGCGTGGTAGCCCAGCGACTCGACGGTGCCGACGAGTTCGGGGTAGTCGCCGGTAACGAGGGCGTACTCGGTGCCACTCGCCGCGAAGGCGCGCTCGACGATGGCCTCCTGCTGGCGTTCGTCGCCGGTGAATTCGTCAAGCGCGTCCAGACACCAGTCGGCACCGATGTGGCCGACGGCCCAGTCCGTCTCGCGGACGACCCGCTCGAACCGCGGGACGTAGTGGCCGCCCCCGAACCCGACGACCTGTCGGCGGTGGCCGTCCTCGGCGGGGGCGTCCGCTGGGACGCCCCGGCAGTCGAGCATCGCTTCGGCGACCGCCCGCGCCGCCGCGGGGTCGCGCCACTGGTCCTGTGCGCTGCCGACCTCGACGAACAGCGACGGGACGCCGACGTCGGTCGGGCCGTGGTGAGTACACTCCATCCCCACGTCGTAGGACTCGGGGGCGTGTTCGACCAGCGCGTGGACGACCGCGCGATGGACGTTGGGCGCCGCTCGCGCGAACCGACCGCTCTCGCCGCCGTACTCGGCCTCGCCGAAGTTCCCCGTGTGGTGGGCGGTCAGCAGCTCCCCGGTCTCGCCGGCGTGTTTGGAGGCAAAGACCAACAGCGACGGCTCCTCGAACGCTTCGGCCACGTCTTCGAGTTCGAGATGGCGCCCCTCGAACTCCCGGAGCTGTGCCCCGTCGGTCCGGTAGACGGTCCCGCCGCCGTCGACGTCGGGACGACTGTCGTCGACGGTCTCAGTCCAGTCCGCGATATCCAGCAGCTGCTCGCCGATGTGGACACTGGCCTCGTCTGCCCGTGAGACGACGATAGCGAGCATCAGTCTGCCAGCTCCTCGTGGACCGGTTCCCGGCCCAGCGCCGTCCGGAAGGCGTCACCGGCCAGTCCGAACAGCTCGGCCAGCGCCCGCCGCCGGACGGCAAAGAGCGCGGTCCCGATGACGAGATACAGAACGGTGTAACCGACGAGCAGTTCGTAGCTGTCGAAGGGCAGGAGTTGGAGGTCGCGGATGATGATAAACTCGACGAGCACCTGCGAGATAAAGAGGCCAAAGAGGGCGACGGCCTCCCGAATCGATATCTCGAAGTTGACCAGGATGGCTAGCGCGAAGTACGACTGGGCAGCGGTGATCCAGATTTCGGCGGCCTGCTTCTGGTCGAACGGTAACGTTCCGAGCTCGCCCAGCGCGATGGAGTAGACGACGGCGATGGTCCCGATGAGCAGCGTCCACTGGTTCAGCTTCGAGGAGATGAGCGCGTTGAAGCCGGCCGTCGAGCGGGCCTTGTTCACGAGCACTGCGACGACGATGAGTTCGGGCGATTCGCTTGCCAGCGGTGCGACCCACTGAATCATGAAGAACTCGGGGATGCCGTTCTGGAGCCCGATCTCCTCCAGGCCGTGAGCGAAGGGCTCGACGGCGGTGAAAATGAGCAGGCCGGAGTAGGCAAACAGCGTCAGGACGACGAGGGGCCGCCACGGCAGCGACCACGTCTGGAAGTACTTTGGGACGCCGACGGTGTGGTCCGAGGCCTCAATGTCGGATTTCAGTACCAGTCCGATGTAGGTGACGTACAGCCCCACCAGGAACAGCGTGTCGACCAGCCCGATACCGCCGCCGAGCGGCACGAGGAAGGCCCAGCCGGTTGCCACAAAGAGGAACGTTATCTCGGTCGCGATGTCTTTGTCCAGCGCCACCGCGTCGTTGAGGAATCCGTCTCGGTCCTGGACGGCGGTGTCCCGCGTGGAGGCGGCCCGGAAGACGGTGAAGACGGCGATGCCGGCCCAGCCGATGCCGATGAGGATACGGTTCGCGCCGGTCATGTTCGCGATAGCCAGGTTCGCGTCGTGACAGCCCCGAGCGAGGGTCGTCTGGCTCGCCTCTATCTGTGCGGTGGTCAGCTGACTACAGGTCTCGGCCGTCGCGCCGCCAGCCCCGGCGTTCCAGGCGTACAGCGCGTCGACGGCGTACTCCGGTGCCACGGCGAGCACCGCCAGCACGGCGATGGCGAACGCTCGCGGGACGTCCTTCTCGGCGGTCTCGGCGCCCCACGCCAGCAGGAACGACGCGCCAAGGACCGCGACCCCCGAGACGCCGACGGTCGCCAGGACGCCGGGGTCGAGGCCGAGGAGGAGTACGGCGACCCAGCCGACGGTCAACAGGGCCGCGCCCCCGACCTGGACGAGCGGATGACTCAGGCGGCTCACTAGGAGAGCACAGCAGGGGTCCGGTGGAAAAGGTTGCGAATCGCCCACTAGTGATTTTCTGATGAACTGTCGCTTCCGATGAGACGGCTCAGTACAGCCAGAAAGCCCCGCTAGCAACGGCTGACAGGAGTCCCGTGAACAGCCAGAAAGCCCCACCCATGCCGGTTAGTCAAACAGCTACGGGTGGGACTGAAAGGGGCGGTGTGCTAAACGAAGGCGGACGCAGTAAGCACTGGCCGAGCGAACGAAGTGAGCGAGGACAGCGCACAGCAAGTCCCCCGAGTTTAGCACACCGGGGCTTTCTGGCTGTTCTGAATCTCGCTGTCAGTCGCGCAGTTCACACCACTTTCTGCAACTAGGAGCGTGGCGTTCAAGAGGGACGGCACCGGTCACGCGAGTATGCAAGTCTACGGGCTCATCGGAAATCCAGTGGGACACTCGCTGTCGCCGCCGATGCACGAGGCGGGCTACGAGGCGCTGGACATCGACGCGAGGTACGTCACCTTCGAGCCGCCGGCCGAGGAGGGAGCGGCGGCCGTCGCGGCGGCGAATCGACTCGGCGTGGCGGGGCTGAACGTCACGATTCCGTTCAAACAGGACGTACTGGCGGCCGTCGAACCCGACCCGCTGGCTGAGCGAATCGGTGCGGTCAACACGATCGACTTCTCGGGCGACGAGCCGCGGGGATACAACACGGACGCTGTCGGCGCGGTCCGCGCGCTCGACCACCACGACGTGTCGCTCGATGGTCGGGCGGTCGTCGTCGGTGCGGGCGGGGCCGGCCGCGCCGTCGCCTTCGGGCTGGCCGACGAGGGGATGACCGTCGAGATAGCCAACCGAACTGCCTCGAAGGCCGACGACCTGGCCGCCGAGGTACCGAACGCGAGCGGCCACGGCCTCGACGCGCTCGCGGACCTGCTTTCCGACGCCGACGTGCTGGTCAACTGCACCAGCGTCGGGATGGACGAGGACGAGACGCCGGTTCCGGCTGCCTCGCTACACGGCGACCTCGCGGTGCTCGATGCGGTGTATTCCCCTGTCGAGACGCGGCTGCTGCGGGACGCGAGCGCGGCTGGAGCCACCACTGTCGACGGAGCGTGGATGCTGCTGTACCAGGGCGTCGAGGCGTTCGAGCGCTGGACCGGCGAGTCGGCGCCGGTGGGTGCGATGAACGAGGCGCTCCGGGTGGGACTCTGAAACGGACTGCTGTGGCGCTCGGCGACGCCGGTCCGAGGCTACAGCAGCCCGTATGAGGAGTACTGTACCAGCAAAAGATTAGTGCAGGGGCGCAGAACAGAAGCGTATGGGTTTGCTTCAGAAGCTAAAATCTGCACTCGGGCTCAACGGGACTGAGTCGTCGGAGTCGGGTCGGACCGGCGACGTGGACGTCACCGTCGAGCGCGAGCCTTCTACAGAGGACGAAGACGCTGTCAAAGGAACAGAGACGGCGAGTAGTGGGGTCGAACCCGACGACTCGGCGACGTCGGGGTCCGCCGAGGGTGAGGGCGACGACCCGTCGGCTGACGAGTTCGAGCCGCTGGCGGAGCAAGACACTGAGGCCGACGAGACGGCCGATGCCGACGCGGAGCCGGAGACGACGGAGGCGGCCGACACCGACGTCGAGCCCGAGACGGCCGACACCGACACAGAGCTTGAGACGGCGGAGACGGCACCCGAACCGGAGGAGGCGGCGACCGACGCCGAGGCGGCACCGCCGACCGAGCCGGAATCCGACGACGAGACCGCGGCGGCGGAGCCGGACGCCGAGGCCGCAGCGGGCGACGCGGCCGCCGAGGGCAGCACTGACCCCGTCACGGAGCTGAACGGCATCGGGCCCGCCTACGGCGACCGGCTGGCCGGCGCGGGCATCGAGACCGTCGGCGAACTGGCCGGGGCCGACTCCGCCGAGCTGGCCGACCAGATAGACCTCGGCGAGAGCCGTGTTTCCGGCTGGGTCGAGCAGGCAAACGAGTACTGATTCTGCGACAGCGCCAGCGGGCCGTCCTCGGCCGGTCGAGACGCCGACCGGATACTGCCCGAACCGCAAGCGAATTATCCGCCGGGCTGCTTCCTCTCGGTAATGCCACGGGTCGAGACCAGCCGCGAGACGTTCGAGACCCTCGCGGCGGACGCGTCGCCGACGGCCCGGGTTCCCGTCGCCGTCTCCGTCACCGTCGACGACCCCTTCGTCGCCTACCGCCGGGCCCGCGACCCGACCGGCGGCGTCTATCTGGGGACCACCGGCGGGCAGTCGGGCTGGGGCTACTTCGCGACGACGCCCGCCGCGTTCACCGGGGTGGGTCCCGACGACGGCCCGGCCCTGCCCGCCCTCGCCGACGCCCTAACTGGCGACCAGCTCGTCCGGGGCGACTGCGAGGTCCCCTACCCCTGCGGTGCCATCGGCTGGCTCTCCTACGATGTCGTCCGCGAGCTGGAGTCACTGCCCGATAGCGCCGTCGCCGACCGCGCGCTCCCCCGCCTCCAGCTCGCGACCTACGACCGCGTCGCGGCGTGGGAAGAACCCCGCGGCGAGGGGCCGGTCGAACTCACGATCACGGCCTGTCCGCGCCTCGACGACCACGATTCCGTGGGGGTGGCCTACGAGTTCGCCCGCCAGCACGCGCTGGAACTGGCCCGCGAAGTCACCGAGGGCGACCCCGCGGTGGGCGAGCCGCCGGTCGCGGCCGACAGCGCCGCCTTCGAGAGCGACTGTACGCGGGCGGCCTTCGCAGAGCGCGTGCGGACGGTACAGGAGTACATCCGCGACGGCGACACCTTCCAGGCGAACATCTCACAGCGGCTCTCGGCCCCGGCGGCGGTTCACCCGGTCGAGGCCTTCGACGCCCTGCGGCGGGTGAACCCGGCGCCGTACTCGGCACTGGTTGAGTTCCCCGGTGTCGACCTCGTCAGCGCGAGCCCCGAACTGCTCTTGCATCGAGCGGGCGACGACCTGGTGACCGAACCCATCGCCGGGACCCGGCCGCGGGGGTCGACACCCGAGGACGACGCACGACTCGCCGAGGACCTGCGGACCGACGCAAAAGAGCGGGCCGAACACGCGATGCTCGTCGACCTGGAGCGCAACGACCTGGGGAAGGTCAGCCAGTTCGGCAGCGTCGAGGTGACCGACTACCGCCGCGTCGACCGCTACTCCGAGGTGATGCACCTCGTCAGCGAGGTCCGTGGGAAACTGCGGGCGCGAGCGACCCTGGCCGACGCCATCGCGGCGGTGTTCCCGGGCGGGACGATAACGGGCGCGCCCAAGCCCCGCACGATGGAGATAATCGACGAGGTCGAGGAGACCCGTCGGGGCCCCTACACCGGTTCCATCGGTATCTTCGGCTTCGACGGTCGCGCGACGCTGAACATCGTCATCAGAACGCTCGTGCGCTATGCCGACGAGTACCACCTCCGGGTCGGTGCCGGTATCGTCCACGACTCCGAACCGGACCGCGAGTACGAGGAGACGCTGGACAAGGGTCGGGCCCTTGTGACCGCAGTCGACGAGGCGTTGGGCCAGCGCGCGGACCTCTCCGTGGAGGGGGCGCGATGAACGACTCGCTCGCGCCCACCATCCTCGTCGTCGACAACTACGACTCCTTTGCCTACAACCTCGTCCAGTACGTCGGCGAGGTGGTCCTGCGTCTGGGCGGCGACGAGGACGACGTCGTCGTCCGGCGCAACGACGCCGTCACCGTCGACGACGTCCACGACCTCGACCCCGACGGCATCGTCGTCTCGCCCGGTCCGGGAACGCCCCAGGAGGCGGGCATCTCGATGCCGACCTTCGCCGAACTGGACTACCCCACGCTGGGTGTCTGTCTGGGGCATCAGGCGCTGTGTGCGGCAAACGGCTCCGAGGTGGGCCACGCCGACGCCGTCGTCCACGGCAAGTCCTCGCTGGTGACCCACGACGGCGAGGGCGTCTTCGAGGGCGTTCCGGACCCGGTCGAGGTGGGCCGGTATCACTCGCTTGCGGTCGACCGTGACGCCCTGCCGGACGTGCTGGAGGAGACGGCCCACACCGTCGAGGAGAGCGAGGCGGACATCGTGATGGCCGTCCGCCACCGCGAGGCCCCCCACGTCGGCGTCCAGTTCCACCCCGAAAGCATCCTCACCGACCACGGGAAGACCATGGTCGAGAACTTCTGTCTGTCATGCAATACCACGTAAACGGCGAACTCGTCCCCGAGGACGAGGCCACGGTGTCGGTGCTCGACCGCGGGTTCATGTACGGTGACGCGGCCTTCGAGACGCTCCGGGTGTACGGCGGCGACCCCTTCGAGTGGGACGCCCACCGCGAGCGGCTCGGCCACACCGCCGAGACGCTGGGTTTTGCCGACGCCGTGCCCGAGGACCTGCGCGAGCGGGTCGACGAGACGCTCGCGGCGAACGACCTGACCGACGCGTACTGCAAGGTTTCCGTCTCCCGCGGGGTTCAGCCCGGCAAACTCACGCCCGAGCCCGAGGTCGACCCGACGGTCGTGGTCATCACGAAGCCGCTCCCACGTGGCGGCCGCGACGGCGAGCGCGTCTGGGACGGCCCGGCGACGGTCCAGACCGTCCGAACGCGCCGGGTGCCAGACGAGGCCGTCCCCGCCGACGTCAAGAGCCACAACTACCTGAACGGCATCCTCGGGCGACTGGAACTCCGCCGGTCGGCCGGTGACGGCGACCCTGCCGACGAGTGTTTGCTTCGCGACGTGGACGGGAACCTCGCCGAGGGCGCGACGAGCAACCTCTTTTTCGTGACCGAGAACGGCCTCCGGACGCCCAGCGCGGAGCTGGACCTGTTACCCGGTGTGACCCGCGATATCGTCATCGAACTGGCTCGCGAGGAGGAGTTCCCGGTCGAGACCGGCGCCTACTCGCTTGAAGCGCTGCGCAACGCCGACGAGGCGTTTCTCACGAATTCGACGTGGGAGATTCGCCCCATCGAGACGGTCGACGGCATCGAGGTCGGGGCCGGTCCGATGACGAAGCTGCTCCAGCGACTGTACGACGAGCGGGTGGAAGCGAATTGCTACTGAGCCAGTCTATGTGCGGCCGTTCGGAAGCCAGTGTCGGGCTCTCCACGGGGCCCGCTGTCGAGCGGTCGGTACCTCTCTGTATCAGTCACAGTCCGTCGTGTTCCAGTTGCTCCCACCACAGTAATCGCACTTGTAGCCCGAGTTCCCAGTTACGTCGTCACAGTCGTCCGTATATCCACAGTTCCTGCACTTGGCCTCGGAAGTTTCGGCACCCATGTATCACATCTTACGACCATTCTATAAATAAGCATGTGAATGAGCTTATAAAACTCAGAAAATTAGTTGATATTCAATCTATAGTGTCTAAAATCACAAGAATATGAAGAATATCACTCCGGTTCGTCGAGGACGGGTCCGACCACATCCTCGCGCTCGACGCCCTCGACGTCCAGAATCAGGTCCGGGCCGTAGGCGCCGGCTGGCGTCTGATAGCCTGCGGGCGCGTCACCTTCGAGCGTCCGCCGGGCCGTCGCCAGCGCCGTCTCGACGGTCAGGGCGTAGGTCTGGGGGCCCCGCAGTCGCGAGACCGCCCGGTCTCCCTTCTCGTTTTGGACCTCGCCCCAGACGTAACTCGCCCCGCTCGCTCGTTCGTCGGCATCCGGCCCCTCGGTGGTCTGCTCGATGAGCCACTGGAGGCCGGTCCGGACCGGCGGCAGCGAGAGCAGCGGCGCGACGAGGCCGGCCATCCGTTGCATCCTGACGGCACGCTCCGGCATCGCCATGTAGGTCGTGACGTTCGGGATACCGGTGGTGTGGGAGGCCGTCGACACGTCGCCCCACGGAATCGCGGCGACGTGCTGGCTCTCTAGCCCCCAGCCAAAGTCCACGGTACGACGCTCGTGAGCGACCGGCACGTCCTCGATGCGTCCGTCGCGGCGGACCGCGCCGCCGCCGTCGAGGTGCTCGACCATCGTCTTGGCCGTCCCGCGGGAGACGCCGTTCTCGGCGCGGAAGGCCAGTTCGAGCCGGTCAGCGTCGGGCAGGCGCTCGGCGAGGTGGGCGGCCAGACAGTCCGTCGGCACCACGTCGAAACCGACGCCGGGTAGCAGCATGACGCCCGCGTCGGCGGCCCGGTCGTCCTGCTCGTGGATGGCCTCGAAGACGGTGAGCTCGCCGGTGATGTCGAGATAGTGGGTCCCGGTGCGTAGACAGGACTCGACCATCGGCTCCCAGGTCCGCGCGAACGGGCCGGCGCAGTTGAGCACGGCCGCCGCGTCGTCGAGAACCATATCGAGTACCCTGGGGTCGTCCAGCGAGACCACCTCGAACTCGCAGTCCAGTCGGGCGGCCTGTGACTCCAGTGTCCGCCGCTCGCGTCCCGCAAGCACCGGTTCCAGCCCTCGCTCGACAGCCGCTTGTGCGATGAGAGTACCCGTATAGCCGTAGGAGCCGTAGACCAGGAGGCCGCCCATACAGGGTGTTCGCGTGCCGTGTGGAAAACGGTTGGCCGCAAAAGCTGACACCACCCGGGAGTTGAAACCGCCCAGAACCGTATCGCCGCCACAGATGGACGAGGACAGCCGTATCGCGGCCGTCGATGACGTCCCGGAAGACGGGAGCTTCCTCTTTACCGTCCGTGACGGGTTCGACACCTCGGAAGCGATTCTCGTGGCGCTCGCCGACGGCGTCGTCGCCTTCGAGAACTACTGTCCCCACTGGACGGACGTGCGCCTCGACAAGGGCAGCGGTGCGACAGTACGCGAAGACGAACTGGTGTGTGAGAAACACGGCGCGACCTTCGACCGCGATTCGGGGTCGTGTACGTTCGGCCCCTGTGAAGGCGCAGTGCTAGAAGAGGTCGAGACCACCGTCGAGGACGGCGCGGTCTACCTGACCGACGACCGCTACGAGTTCGAGAACCAGGGCTCCTCGGGCGACCACGATCTCTCCTCGGGAAGCCGTATCGGCTTTTCGGGCCAGTAACAGCGGTCGGTCCGCATCTGCGCTCGCGGTAAGTTGACTGCTGGTAACCGGGGTACGAGTAAGTAACAGACACAGTTATGACAGAATATGTGCTACTTGGTACCATGACTCGTGAAAAACGAACACGGTCAGCGGTCTGCCCCGACTGCGACAACAACCCCATCGTTCTGGAACACGGCGGCTACTTCTGTGACTGCTGTAACGAGGAGTTCATCCGCGCAGACCTGGTGCAACTCAACTGAGTCGCGGGCTACTCGACCCCGACGCCATCGCCGACGCCTACTGGATGCTCGTCGAGTAGGACCGCTCGGCGTGGACGCTGGAACTGGACCTGGGGCCCCACGTCGAGGCGTTCTGAGCGGGCGATGGGCTCTAGCCGATTCGATAGGCCGGTTCCGCGACGCTTTCGGCTTTGCACTCGGGACACCGGCTCGGTCGGTTCGTCAGGTCGTCGAAGTCGGTGAAGCCACACTGGTTGCATTCGGGCGGCGCGACGAGCAGCTGCTCGTCGGTCGCGTCGAGTGACTTCGCGATGTGTTCGACGTGTGTGAGCGCGGTGCTGGTCGGAATCTCGAAGTCGTTGGCTATACTGCCCGCGGCCATGGGCTCATCGCGCAAGCGGTCGGCGATGCGCTGGCGCGTCGTGCGACTTGCCTCGCGCATACCTGTAGTTAGCGGGCCGCGATAATAGGTTTTGTCGACCGGCGGTCAGTCGGTGTACACCGCCGTCCCGGCGTCGTGGCTGGCTCCAGTGGCCTGGGAGACGTCGAACTGCGAGAGCAGTTCCTGGAGCCGTTCGGCCTGCTCGATGAGTGCGATCGTGTTCCCGCTGATCTGGCCCACCGACGCGGCCTGCTCCTCGGCGGCCGCCGACACCGAGGCCGTCTCCTCGGTGGTCTCGCGCCCGATATCGGCGGCGTCGGCCGTCATCGAGACGACCTCTTCGGCCGTCGCGGCCTGCTCGTCGGTCGCGTCGCTTATCTCCTGGATACCGGCGTCGGCCTCCGCCGCGTTCTGCCAGACGGTCGCGAACGCCTCGGCGACCGACTCGACCGCCTGGACGCCCTCGGCCATCTTCTCGTCTGCGGCCTCCGCCGCTGCGACGGTCGTGCCGGTCTCGGTCTGTGTCTCGGTGATGAGTCGCTCTATCTCGCCGGCGGAGACCTGCGTCTCCTCGGCGAGTGTCTTGACCTCGTCGGCCACGACGGCAAAGCCAGACCCCGCCTCGCCCGCGCGGGCGGCCTCGATGTTCGCGTTCAGCGCCAGCATGTTCGTCTGCTCCGCGATGTCGCCGATGAGCCCGACGATGTCGCCGATTTCCCCCATCCGGTCGTCCACGCTCTGGATGTTCTCGACGGTCTCGTCCAGTGCCGTTTTGACCTCTCGGACGTCGTCGGCCGTCCGCTGGGCCGTCTGCTCGCTAGACTCGGCCACCTGTGCGGTCTCACCGGAGGTCTGGGCCACGCTCTCGGCGGAGGCGGCTACCTCCTCGACGGTCGCCGAGAGGTCCGTCATCTCTCCGGTGACGGTATCGAGTTTCTCCTGCTGTTCGTCGGCCCCCTCCGCGATTCGCTGGGTCGACTCGCTGACGCCCTCGCTCGCGTCGGCGACCTCGCTGATACCGATGTCGGCTTCCTCGCTTGCCTCGGTCACCTCGCTGGCGAAGGCCTGTATCTCCGCCATCGCCGCTTCCGTCTCGTTGGCCATCTGGTTGAACGACTCGGCGACCTGGCCCATCGCCTCGCTGTCGACCGACGTATCGAGTCGGACGGTCAGATCACCGTCAGCGGCCCGTGCAATAGACTCGCTGTAGGCGTCGGCCGTCGCCTCGAGTCTCTCGTTTAGCTCCCTGACCTGCCGCTGTTTCGCTTCGGCCTCGGTCTGTGCCGTCTCGGCCGCCGCCTTCGCCTCCTCGAGAGCGCCCTGCTGGGCCTCGAGGTCGTCGATTTCAGCGCGTTTGGTGTCGACTTCCGCCAGTTGCTGGCTGACCTGTTCGCGGGACCGTTCAGTCGAGTACCACTGTGCCATCAGGCCCACCGCGATACCGACGACGAACAGGGCGTGGATGACGCCCCACACCATCGGGTTCTCCATCGCGGCCGCGTGGTTGTACACGCGACTCGCATCGATGAGACCGAACACGACGTGGGAGATGGCGACACCGACGAATCCGACCCCAAAGGGGAGCCAGTCCTCGTACACCGCCAGAATGACGAGCGCGAGGAAGAAGTGAAAGTGCGCCTCGATGTATCCGCCGGAGAAGAACACGAGCGTCGTCGAGGAGACGGTCACGCCCGCAGAGGCGAGGGCGGTCCTGGCTCGCCGGCTGAACCGCGGCGACAGCGCCAGCAGCCCAAGGACGGTGATGAGGCCGAGGTTGAGCGCGATTCGCTCGAGCGGCGTCGCGGGGATTGTCGCCCCGGTGACCAGCGTCTCGGCCCCCTCGTAGAGCCCGAGCGCGAGCAGCAAGGGGAGATGCGCGAACAGCCACAACAGTATCTTCCGGTGTCGGCTCCGCCAGGTTTCGTCCGGGATGGTGTCTCCGCTCGGAACGTACCGCAGGAACTCGCGAACGGAGTTCGTCAGCGCGTTTTCGGCGCCTGACCGCCACGCGTCACGGGTCGGTGCTGCCATGTAGATGCCACTACATCTAAGAAATATAATCTTTTCCTGCAAGTTCTCTCGGCTGATAACCTTCCTGCTGTCGTGCTATCAGGACGCTGGGATACCACCGACGCACCGGTTCTTGTGAGACATATGATGGTCGCTGTACTGCCTCCAAAGCCCGACTGAGGCAGCGGACGGATTGCCGCCTCGGGTCCTCAGTCGTCGTCCGCGGCGGCTTCCGCCTCGTCATCGTCGATTGACCGCGGACCAGCTGCATGGCCCTCGTGGCCGAGCGCGGTGGCGAACAGCGCCGGCGAGACGGCGGGCACCTCCACGTCCTCGACCGCGCCCTCGGTCTCGATGTCGTCGGCCGAGCGCGGGTACTTCCGGAGGTCTTTGTGGATGGCGATGCCGGCGTCGGCGCCCTCGCCCATCGCGACTGGAATCTGGTTGTGGCCCGGCGTCAGGTCGCCGACCGCGTACACGCCTGTGACGCTCGTCTCGCCGTGGTCGTCGACGGCGACGGTCCCGTCGTCGTTGCACTCGAGGCCGAGTTCGTCGGCGAGTTCGGCGTGGTAGTCCGAGCCGAGCATCGGGAACCCACCCCTGTACTCCCGGACCGACCCGTCCTCGAACTCGTAGGCTTTCAGCCAGCCGTTCTCGTCGGTGCGCTTGCCCGACAGCTCGGTGTCGACGACCTCGACCGGGTGGTTGTCGAGCATCGTCTGGGTCTCCTCGCTCCACTCGGGTTCCTGGCCGCGAGTCAGGATGTCCACGTCGTCGGTGTAGTTCAGCATGATCATCGCGACGTAGGCGGCGGAGTCACCGGTCCCCATCACGAAGACGGGCTCGCCGACGAACATGAACGCGTCACAGTGCAGACACCAGTGCAGCCCCTTCCCGGTGCGGGGCAGCGGCGGGTCCGGCCGCTCGTCGGCAAAGCCCGTCGCCAGTACCACGCGCTTGACGGTGAGGTCGCCGTCGTCGGTCGTCACGTCGAAGCCGTCGTCGTCTTCGAGCGGTTCGACCGACTCCACGAACCCCCGTTTGTAGGTCCCGCCGTAGTCCTCGACCTGTTCGCGGGCCGTCTGCAGGAACTCGTTGCCGCTCACGTCTTCCGTGACGCCGATGACGTTGTGCGTGTCTGTCATCATCGCCGCCCGGCCGCCGCCGCGGTTGACGACGACGGTGTCCATTCCCAGACGGGTGGTGTACAGGGCGCTCGTCAATCCGGCGGGGCCACCGCCGACGACCGCTACGTCGTAGTCGAACTGCTCGTCGGTGTACATTGAGCGTCTGTAGGCGCTCGACCGATAAAAACGGCCGACATCCACCCGGCGACGACACACAGTCCCATCTGCCACCGTTTAAGTTCCCTCGTCGACACGTCCGGGTATGACTCGACGCCGGCATCGGCTGTGGGGGTCCCGGAGGCACCGATGGTAGATATCGCGTTCGCACTCGGACGGCTCCTCATCGCGCTCGTACTGGTCGTGTTGAACGGCTTCTTCGTCGCGACGGAGTTCGCGTTCGTCAGGGTGCGCTCGACGTCCGTCGAACAGCTGGCCGAGGAGGGGAAAGCCGGCGCGGAGACGCTACAGGACGTGATGGCCAACCTCGACGACTACCTGGCGGTCACCCAGCTCGGTATCACGCTGGCCTCGCTGGGGCTCGGGTGGGCCGGTGAGCCCGCCGTCGCCTCGCTCATCGAGCCGGTGCTGGGTCCGCTCCTGCCGGCGAATCTGCTCCATCTGGTCGCCTTTGCGATCGGCTTCAGCTTCATCACGTTCCTCCACGTGGTCTTTGGCGAACTCGCGCCCAAGACCATCGCCATCGCCGAGGCCGAACGGCTCTCCCTGCTGGTCGCGCCGCCGATGAAGCTGTTCTACTACATGTTCTACCCCGGCCTGGTCGTGTTCAACGGGACCGCCAACGCCTTTACCCGACTCATCGGTATCCCGCCGGCCTCCGAAACCGAGGAGACCTTAGAAGAGCGGGAGATACGCCGCGTGCTGGCCCGCTCCAGCGAGCAGGGTAACGTCGACACTGCGGAGGTCGAGATGATAGAGCGCGTCTTCGACCTCGACGACACCACCGTCCGGACGGTGATGGTCCCGCGACCCGACGTGGTGACCATCCCGGCCGACGCCTCGCTGGCCGAGATTCGCGAGACGACACTCGACGCCGGCCACACTCGCTACCCGGTCGTCGGTACTGACGACCAGGACGAGGTCGTCGGCTTCATCGACGTCAAGGACGTGTTGCGCGCCATAGAGACGGATGGGGAGAGCACGGCAGCGGAGCTGTCCCGCAGCCTACTCATGATCCCCGAGACTGCAACCGCCGACGACATCCTCTTGCAGTTCCGCGAGGAGCACCAGCAGATGGCGGCGGTCATCGACGAGTGGGGCGCCTTCGAGGGTATCGTCACCATCGAGGACGTCGTCGAGGCCGTCGTCGGCGACCTGCGAGACGGGTTCGACGTCGACGAGCGCGAGCACTCGGTCCGAGAGCTGGGTGGCGGGCGGTACGACATCGACGGGAGCGTCCCGCTGTCGCTCGTCAACGAGGAGCTGGGCGCGACCTTCGAGAGCGACGGCGTCGAGACCATCGGCGGGCTGGTGCTCGCGCGGCTGGGCGAGATACCGGCGCCGGGCGACGGCGTCGAGGCCGACGGCTACCGCGTCGAGGTCGGAACTGTCGACGGCGCCCGCATCTCGACCGTGGTGGTCGAGCCGCTCGAGACGACCCCGGAGTGACCGTCGGCGTTTCCGGCGGTATCGGTGGAAAAACCAAGCTTCTTGCCCCCGCTGGATAATGAGCCGATAATGGTTGATTCACACGGTCCGCCGGGTCCTGCAGGCGACGAGGCTGGGGACGGAGAGGTCCCCGTCACGGGCGAGGTCGTGCCCGATAAGTTCTCCTCCGACGAGGTCTTCCAGCGTATCGTCGCCGACGCCGACCACGAGATAACGTCGGGCGCCCGCGAGCTGTTCTTCAGCGCGCTGGCCGGCGGGTTCGCGATTACCATCACGCTGCTCGTCTACGCCTCGATGTATCCGAAGACCGACAGTAGCATCCTCGCGGCGCTGCTCTACCCCATCGGGTTCATCTACATCATCATCGGCGGCTACCAGCTCTACACCGAGAACACGCTCCCGCCGGTCGCGCTCACCCTGGAGCGGTTGGCGTCGATTCCGGCCCTGTTGCGCCACTGGGGCATCGTCGCCGCGGGTAACTTTGCCGGTGGGGCTATCGGGGCTATCGTACTCGCCTACGGCGGTGTGTTCAGCCCCGAGGCCGCGACCGTCGCGGCAGACCTGGCCACCAAGGGAGTCTACGAGACGTCCAACACGGAACTGTTCTTCAAGGGCGCGTTCGCGGGGCTCATCGTCGCCGGTGTCGTCTGGATGAACTTCGCGGCCCGCGACACCATCACGCGGCTGGTGGTCGTCTATCTGGCCTTCCTCTGTATCCCGCTCGCGAACCTCTTCCACGTGGTCGTCTCCTTCACCGAGGCGGTGTATCTGATGCTCGTCGGTGACCTGGGGCTCCTGCTGGCGATGACCGACTTCGTGATTCCCGTCATGCTGGGCAATACCGTCGGCGGTGTCGTGCTGGTCACCATCGTCAACTACTACCAGACGACCGAGAAACGGCTCGCGACGGCCCGCTTCGAACACGTCCGGCGACTCAGCGTCCGCGAGTGGTTGCTGGGCAACCTCGCCGGCCGCTCGTACGTTCCGCTCGTCGACACCGTCGAGGATTTCGTTCGAGACCCGGAGTCGTACCGCATCCTGGTCCCGATCGCGAACCCACGCACCGAGTCTGAGCTGGTCGAACTGGCGTGTGCGCTCGCGAGCGCCCGTGAGAAGGGGACCGTCCACGTCGCTCACGTCGTCCAGGCGCCCGAACAGAGCAGCGCTGTCGCCGACCGGGAACAGCGGGACCGAATCGTCGAGGGGTCCTCGGACCAGTTCGGCGATATTACACGCCTGGCAGAGCAGTACGACGTAACATTCGAGACGTCGACCATCGTCACACATCGGTCCTTCGAGGTGGTGTTCGACCGAGCGACGCGGACCCGTCCCGATCTCGTGCTGATGAACTGGGAGGAAGACGGGCTGTGGGCCAGCGCCCGCGCCGAGCAGCCGCTGGCCGAGCTCACGAACCAGCTCCCCACCGACTTCCTCGTCGTCAAGAACCGCGGCGGCGACGCCTCGCGCATCCTCGTCCCGACGGCCGGTGGCCCCGCCTCCGACCTGAGCGCCGAACTCGCGCGTGGGCTCCGCGAGGTCGTCGACTCCGAGATATCGCTGTTACACGTCGTCGATAGCGGCGAACGCGACGAGGGCGAGGCCTTCCTCGCCGAGTGGGCAGACGGCCACGACCTCGGGGACGCGACCCAAATCGTCGACGATTCGGGCGACGTCGAGGCGGCCATCGAACGAGAGGCCGCCGACCACACTATGATAATGCTCGGCGCGACCGAACAGGGCATCCTCTCGCGGCTGGTCACCGACTCGCTGCACCTGAACGTCGTCGACGACGTCGAGGCCACGGTGTTACTCGCCGAACGGGAGACCGACCGCACCCTGCGCGAGCGGCTGGTCGGTGCCGGTCGGCGGAAGAAGTCGTCCTAGCCGAAGTTCTCGACTTTGGCGTCTTCGGTGTCTACACCGGCAGCCTCCAGCGCCGCGGTCGCGTCGTCGAGGAAGTCGGCGAAGCCGTAGATGAACACCTGGCCGCCCGCGCTCGCGGCCTCGGCCACCGCGTCGGTCAGGTCGGCGTCGCCGTCCAGCACGTGGACGAGCACGCCCTGCTCCCGGAGCGCGTCGAGGCGGTCCTCGTGGATTGGCGCGTCGTCCTGGTAGACGACAGCGGCGTCGTTACCGTCGGCGACGGCGCGCTCGGCGATGCCGATGGCCGGGCCGATGCCGGGGCCACCGGCCAGCAGCACCGCCTTCGATTCGCCCTCGTAGTAGTCCGAGCCGAAGGGCCCCTCGATACGGACCGTATCACCGGCCTCGAGGTCGGCCAGATGGGGCGCGACCTCGCCGTCGGGGTCGATGCCCACCGTCATCTCGAACTCGCCGTCGACGTCGGGCGAGGAGATGGTGTAGAAGCGAGATTCGTCCTTGCCGTCGACGGAGAGCGTGAGCTTGACGAACTGGCCGGGCTGGGCGGTAAACTCGTCGGGGGTCTCGACGTCGATAGCGACGGCGTCGGGGCCGACTGTCCGAACAGCGGCCACAGTGAGTGAACGTTCGTCCATATCATGGCCGTTGGAACACGGAGACAAGGGAATTTCGGTCGTCGGCGCTCCGAGGCGGTAGCACGCGCGCGCCCGCACACAGAAGCCTTTTCACCGACCACAGGCTACTCGTGTGGTAGTATGCCAGACGACCTCAACTGGGCCATCGGCGGCGAAGCCGGCGATGGAATCGACTCTACCGGGAAAATCTTCGCGCAGGCTCTCTCCCGGGCGGGTCGACACGTCTTCACCTCCAAGGACTTCGCCTCCAGGATACGCGGCGGCTACACCGCCTCCAAGATTCGAACGTCTGTCGACCGCGTCGAGAGCGTGGTCGACCGGCTGGACATCCTCATCGCGCTGACCGAGCGCACCGTCCACGAGAACGAGGACGAACTACACGAGGACAGCGTCGTCATCTACGACGGCGAGCGCTCGACGATGCAGGACGTCGAGGTGCCCCACGGTGCGACCGCCCTGGAAGTCCCCCTGAAACGGCTCGCCGAGGACGCCGGCGGCGCCATCATGCTCAACGTCGTCGCGCTGGGCGCGGCCTGTGAAGTGACGAACTTCCCCATCGAGAACCTCGACGAGAGTCTCCAGAAGCGCTTTGGTGATAAGGGCGAGGCCATCGTCGAGAACAACAAAAAGGCCGCCCGCATGGGCCAGGAGTACGTCCGCGAGGAGTTCGACCACGACTTCCCCTACGACGTCGAGACCACCGACGAGGACTACGTCCTGCTCAACGGCGACGAGGCCATCGGGATGGGCGCTATCGCCGCCGGCTGCCGGTTCTACGCCGGCTACCCCATCACACCGGCGACGGACGTGATGGAATACCTGACCGGGCGTATCGACCAGTTCGGCGGCAAGGTCGTCCAGGCCGAAGACGAGCTGTCGGCCATCAACATGGCGCTTGGCGCGGCGCGGGCCGGCGCGCGCTCGATGACCGCCACCTCCGGGCCGGGTATCGACCTGATGACCGAGACGTTCGGACTCGTGGCCACCAGCGAGACGCCGCTGGTCATCTGTGACGTGATGCGCTCCGGTCCATCGACCGGGATGCCCACCAAACAGGAACAGGGCGACCTCAACATGACGCTGTACGGCGGTCACGGCGAGATTCCCCGCTTCGTCGTCGCGCCGACTACCATCTCGGAGTGTTTCTGGAAGACTATCGAGGCGTTCAACCTCGCCGAGAAGTACCAGACGCCGGTCTTCCTCGTCTCGGACCTGGCGATGGCCGTCACCGAACAGACGTTCTCGCCCGACACCTTCGATATGGACGAGGTCGAGATAGACCGCGGGAAGGTCGTCGACGAGGACGACATCGACGCGTGGCTCGACGAGAAGGGCCGCTTCCAGGCGCACTTCCCCGCCGCCGACGGCGTCTCCCCGCGGGCGTTCCCTGGCACGACCGACGGCGCCCACATGACGACCGGCCTCGAACACGACGAACTCGGCCGCCGGACCGAGGACACGGAGGTCCGCGTCGAACAGGTCGACAAGCGAAACCGGAAAGTCGAGACCGCAAAGGAACAGGAGAAGTTCGACTACCGCGAGTTCGGCGACCCCGACGCCGATACGCTCGTCATCTCGTGGGGCTCGAACGAGGGTGCCATGCGAGAGGGGATGGAGTTCCTCTCCGAGGACGGTATCGACGTGCGCTTCATCTCTGTGCCCTATATTTTCCCGCGGCCGGACCTGACCGAGGAAGTGCAGGCCGCCGAGACGACCATCGTCGTCGAGTGTAACGCCACCGGCCAGTTCGCGGACGTCATCGAACACGACGTCTTAGAACGGGTCGAACGCATCAACAAGTACACCGGCGTCCGGTTCGACGCCGACGAGCTGGCCGCGGAAGTGAAAGCGACAATCGCCGGCGAGACCGGCACACAGGAGGTGCAAGCAGAATGAGCTCAGACATTCGATTCACGGACTTCAAGTCCGACAAGCAACCGACGTGGTGTCCCGGCTGCGGCGACTTCGGGACGATGAACGGCATGATGAAAGCCCTGGCCGAGACCGGCAACGACCCCGACAACACGTTTATCGTCGCCGGTATCGGCTGTTCGGGCAAAATCGGGACGTACATGCACAGTTACGCCCTGCACGGCGTCCACGGCCGCGCCCTGCCGGTGGGTATCGGCGTCAAGATGGCCAACCCCGACCTCGAAGTGATGGTCTCCGGTGGCGACGGTGACGGCTACTCCATCGGTGCCGGCCACTTCATCCACGCCTGCCGGCGCAACGTCGACATGAGCTACGTCGTCATGGACAACCGCATCTACGGCCTCACCAAGGGCCAGGCCTCCCCGACCTCCCGGGAGGACTTCGAGACGGCGACGACGCCCGACGGGCCGAACCAGCCGCCGGTCAACCCCAAGGCGCTGGCGCTTGCCTCCGGCGCGACCTTCATCGCACAGACGTTCTCCTCGAACTCCCAGCGCCACGCCGAAATCGTCCAGGAGGCCATCGAACACGACGGCTTCGGCTTCGTCAACGTCTACAGTCCGTGCGTGACGTTCAACGACGTCGACACCTACGACTACTTCCGGGACACCATCGAAGACTTAGACGAGACGGACCACGACCGACACGACCGCGAGCAGGCCAAGGACAAGATTCTGGAAGGCGACAAGGAGTACATGGGCGTCCTCTACCAGGACGAGAACTCGGTTCCCTTCGAGGAGCGCGAAGGCGTCGAGGGCTCGATGGCCGAGATTCCCGACGGCGCCCCCGAGGGCGCGATGGACCTGGTCAGAGAGTTCTACTGAACCTTTTTCTGCGTCGCTCTTCCTCGCGCGCTCTCCGAGCGCGCTGCGGGAGAGCTCCTTGAAAAACGTTCATGAAAAAAGGCCGGAATCGCCGCGATGCGGCGATTCCGGGGGAACCGCTCGCTTCGCTCGCGGATATCTTGCGACAGCCTGCCCTTCCCCGTCTGCGCGGCACAGAGGCCGCGCCCGGCCACCGCACTGCGCGAGCTACTATTCCTCCGAGGGCTGCAGTAGCTCCTCTTCTTCCTCTTCGCCGCCCTCACCACCGCCCTCTTCCCCACCACCGCCGTCTTCTTCCTCCTCGTCGCCACCGCCGCCACCGGGGATGCCACAGCCGGCGAGGCCGGTCGTTCCGATGGCGATGCCAGTGCCGAGGAGGAAGCGCCGCCGCGAGGGGCCGTCCGCTCGTGTCATACCGACTCTGTCGAGGCTGTCTCATCTAAAACTGTACCCAGCGCTCGCGAGTGAGTTATGCCGGGGCCCGCCGGCGTACACAACTGGGTTGGGGGCGAGCCCTTATGCTGTGGGCCGCTACCAGACCCATGCACGTCTTCTGGCACCAGCGGGACCTCCGAATCCGGGACAACCGCGGGCTCGCGGCCGCCGCGGCCGACGACACCGTCGTCCCGGTGTTCGTCGTCGACCCCGCCGTCCGTGACGTCGTGGGCGACCGACAGTGGGCGTTCTGGATGCAGGGCCTCCGGACGCTGCAGGGCGCCTACCGCGAGCGGGGCAGCGACCTGCTCGTCCGCGTCGGCGACCCGGCCGAGGTCCTCGCGACCGTCGCCGACGAGTACGACGCCGACCGGGTCTTCTACAACGACCACTACCGGCCGGTCCGCCGGGAGCGCCAGCGAGCGGTCGACGAGGCCGTCCCGACCACCGCCGTCACTGACCTCGTGCTCGTCGACCCGGCCGACCTCGACTCGCGCTATGAGAACCACAGCCGCTTCTACGACGACTGGCAGACCCACGAGAAGCCCGACCCGGCTCCGGCGCCCGACACCGGAACGCTGACCGACCTCTCGGACGAGGTGCCGGTTCCCGATGCCGCGGCCGACATCGACCTGCCCCCGGCGGGCGAACCCGCCGCGCGGCAACGCTGGGAGCAATTTCTGGCCGATGGCATCGAATCGTACAGCGACACGCGTGACGATATGCGGGCGGCCGTAGAACGCCCCGTCGGTGCGGTCTCGCGCATCTCGCCGTATCTCGCCGCGGGGATGATAGGTATTCGAGAGCTCTGGGCCGACGCGACCGAGCGGTCCCGGGCGGTCGACGGCGACGCGTTGCGCAACGTCGAGAAGTACCGCTACGAGCTCTCCTGGCGCGAGCAGAACTACACCCTGCTCGCCCACCACCCCACGCTGCCGTCGGAGAACTACAAAGCCATCCCGAACGCTATCGCCTGGGAAAACGACCCCGAGGCGCTCGACGCGTGGAAACGCGGCCAGACCGGCTACCCGCTCGTCGACGCGGGGATGCGCCAGCTGAACCAGGAGGGGTATCTCCACAACCGCCCGCGTCAGAACGTCGCCTCCTTTCTCACGAAGCACCTGCTGGTCGACTGGCGCGAGGGGCGGCGGTATTTCGAACGGCAACTGCTGGACCACGACCCCGCGAACAACGCCGCCAACTGGCAGTGGACCGCCTCGACCGGGACGGACTCCGTCGACGTGCGCATCTTCGACCCGGTCGCCCAGATGCGCAAGTACGACGACGGGGCCGACTACGTCACCGAGTACGTTCCCGAACTCCGGGGGGTTCCACCGGGCAAAGTGGTCGACTGGCCCACGCTCCCGGCGGACGAGCGGGCCGCGCTCGCCCCCGAGTATCCCGACCCTATCGTCGGCCGAAACGAGGCGTACGAGCGCGCCCAGCGGGTCTTCGAGACCGCACTGGGCAAACGGTAGCCTGGCTGGTGTGTGCCCCGTCGATACCGCCACCGAAACCGGCAGACGAGATGGGAAAGTTGACAGTAGGGTCGCCAAAAGACCAATACCGTTGACCGACCAATCCAGTGCAATGGACGAGGAGAGTGGCGACCGCGTCTACTACGTCATCAGTGACCTCCACATCGGCGGCGACGAGCAACTGGAGGAGGTCGAGTTCCTCGACGAGTTGCTCGACTTCCTGGCGCGGCTGGCGGATATCGACGAGGACGCCGAACTGGTGATAAACGGCGACGCCTTCGGGCTCTGGGAGTTCACGAAGGTCGACGGACTGGGGAAGTTCGAGGTCCTCGTCGACACCTATCCGGAGCTGTTCGAGCAACTACGTACGACCGGGGAGAACGTCGATATCACCCTGCTGCCGGGTAACCACGACCACGAACTGGCGGCCTACGACGAGTACGTCGAGCGGTTCGCCGAGTACAACGTCGACCTCGTTCAGGGGCAGTCGCTCACCCGTGTGGTGGGCGACCAGGTCGTCCACTTCGAACACGGCCACCAGCACGACCCCAACAACGCAATCGAGGCCTGGGGGGACCCCAACGCGACACCGCTTGGCTACTACTACAACACGCTCGTCACGAGCCGGGCCGGCCAGCTCTCGGACCGCGGCCGGTACAACTGGCTGAAGGACGTTCAGGCGGTGACACCCACCGAGCGGATGCCGGTGTGGCTGCTCTCGAAGTACTTTTACCGGGAGATGAACCCCGTACTGCGGTACGCGCTGGTCCCGTTTCTCCTACTGTTTAATATCAGCGCCGTCCTCGCCGTGGTCGCGGCGCTCGACATCCTCGGCGTCTGGTCGGTGCCCGTAGCCGTCGCGACGACGTTTCTCGCGCAGTTCGGCCCGGCCGGGACCGCCGTCTGGTTTCTGCTCGCAGCCAACGTCGCCATCACCGGTATCCTGTTGCTCGTCGCCATCCCGCTGTACTTCCTCCGGCGTGACGTCCGACAGACGATAAACCGCTTTGGCATCTTCGAGACCGGCCTCACCGTCGACGCCGAGGCGCCCTACGAGGCGGCCGCCAAGGAGATATTCGCCGAGGAGCCACAGACCGCTATCTACTGCTATGGACACACGCACCGCCCGACGATGCAGACCGTCGACGGCGGTCTCATGGTGAACACCGGAACCTGGCTCAAGCGACTCCACCGGCGCGACGGCATCATCGGTATCCTCCCACCGGTGTTCTACCCCTCGTATCAGCTCTCGGCGGTCCGCATCGCACAGGCGCCCGACGGCGTCGCCGTAGAGTACGAGCCCATCCAGAAACCCAGCCCGAGCCCGGAGGAGCTCACGCTCACAGAACGCCTGCTGACGCTGGGCCGGAAACCCGATACGGACCTCCCCGACCGCGCGGTCGTGGCCGGAGCGGAGACGGTCGAAGCCGTCGAAGCCGAGTGAGAAGCGGCTTACTCCGCGTACTGCGGCCTTATCGCTGAGAGCGCTCCCGGACGCCGGTCTGGCCCGTTCGGTCACCAGACCATACCGAAACCCCCGCGACGAACGCCCGAGCGAAGCCGAGCCTGCTGGTGCATAACTAATAGTATATTGACACAAAGTGCTGTCGTGACAAGCGAAGATACCAACGTAGATTCGGCAACGGACGACTCGCGCCGACGATTCCTGGCCGGGACAGCGGGGGCTCTGGGCGGTGTCGCCCTCGGTGGGGCCTTTGCCACGCCGGCCCTGGCACACGAACAAGACGACGAAGACGACGAGGCGGACGAAACTCCCCCCGAGGCCGTCGAGAACGAGTTCGATGACGACGTCGGCATCCTCAACTACGCGCTGACGCTGGAGTATCTCGAAGCGGCGTTCTACGAGACGGCCCTCGACAACATCAGCGAGAGCGACCTCGTCGACGACGGCCCGCTCGCGGAGTTTGGCGACCCGGTAACGGACAGCGCATACGAGAACCTCGAGACGATACGGGACCACGAACAGACCCACGTGGACACGCTCGTGTCGGTCATCGAGAGCCTCGACGGCGACCCCGTCGACGAACCGGAGTTCGACTTCGGCTCCGCCGTCGAGGAGCCCGAGGAGTTCATTGCGACGGCCGTCCAGCTGGAGGACACCGGGGTCTCCGCGTACGCCGGCGCCGCGCCCTTCATCGAGGGCGACTCGCTGGTCCCGCCGGCGCTCAGCATCCACAGCGTCGAGGCCCGCCACGCAGCCTTCCTCCGCGTGTTGGACGAGCAGATTCCGTTCCCAGAGGCGTTCGACGACCCGCGGTCTCGGTCCGAGGTCCTGGACATCGCTTCGGCCTTCATCGTCGACTGAACGGCGCTGCCGGTGGGACCCCGGCGCAATCATTTTACCGAGCGGTTCTGTACCCCGTGGCAACGGATACGCTCCCGATGGATTCAATGCCCTCCCAGACCGGTGGTCGGAGCCGCCGGCGGTACCTCTCCTCGCTTGTCAGTGCCGTCGGCGCGCTGTCGCTCGCCGGTTGCGCCGCGGACGGCGACAGTGCCACCGAATCGGGCACGTCCACTGGCTCGGCGTCCGCGGCCACGCCGACTGCTACTGCGTCGGCGGGCGGAACCGAGGACCCAGCACTGGGCGACGTCGTCGAAGACGACCGGTTCGCGCTGGTCGCCTACAGTGTCGGGCGGTCGGCGGATTTCGAGAGCTTAGAGGCGTACGATGGCGAGGGACACATCGTGGTCGACGTGGCCGTTCAGAACACACAGGAAAGCGAGTACGCAAGCGTCTCCTATTACCGGGGGCTCACGCTTCGGGACGGCGAGTCCAGGGAATACGGCCCGACGGTCGTCGGTCCAACCCCCCGGTTACAGGCCGGCGAGCTCGTCCCCGGCGAAGTCGCACGCGGCTTCGTCACGTTCGAGAGTGTGCCAGTGGACGCGACGGGGCTGACACTCGATATCATGCCGACGACGGAAACCGCCGGCGCTGATACGGCGACTATCTCCCTCGAATCGGACGGAACGGGCCGAACGCTCACCCACGACTTCGCGGTTCCGGTCCACGAACTGGGCGAGACCACCGAGTACGAGGACACGCGCTTTACGGCGACCGAAGTCCGCACGTCGACCGGCGGTGATACCGCCAGCCCGGGCCCTGGCAATGAGTTCGTCGTCGTCGATTTCACCGTCGAGAACACCGGTTCGGACGAGCTCTTTCTCAACAACGCCATCCAGACGTCGGTGAAAGACAACGAGGGGCGGACGTACGACCTTTCACAGACCGCGTTGCGTACCATCGATGACGGGGCAGGGTCCATCACCGTCGACCCCGACAGCGAGCAACAGGGGGCAGTCGGATTCGAAGTCGAGGCCGGCGTCGAGCCCCTGTATCTTGTTATCGACCTCGACGATGTCTGGGTGGGCGGCCGGCGGTTCTACCAGCTCCGGTGAGCCGGGCTCCCGTCCCATCGGACGTTCTTCGAACTGCGCTCAGGCCCGCGAGTAAGCTCTCGAGGCCGTCAGCGGTGCCCGGGCAAAACACTCGGCTCGCCGGAGCGATAGATGTACTCTACTGCCACCCCGGTCAGCGGCGAGTCGGCGGCCGTGGCGTACTCCTTGGCCAGGTCGAGATACCGCTCGGTGATATCGACGACGTGGTAGTAGGCGGCCCGGTCGTCCGGCCGGAGCAGGTACTCCGCGGTGACCGGCGTCAGCTGTCCTTCGGCGCGGTCGTCGGCGTAGTCGTCGACGTCGTCTAACCACACTTGCGCGCCGATGATGGCGAGCACGATGGCCTTCGCGAAGTCGTCGTCGATGTCCAGGCCCGCGAGCCGGTAGAGGTCGAGCATCCCGTCGTAGATGACGCCCACACGGGCGTACTGGGTCTTGCTGTAGGGCAACGCCTGCTCGTCGGACGACAGGGTGGCCGGTGGCTCCTCGTAGTCGGCAAACTTGTACTCCGCACGGATGGCCTCCATGGCCCCCTCGTCGCCGGCCTCGGCACGCTCCATCAGCTCGCGGAAGTGGTCGTCCCGGTCCTGGTGCGCTTCCGAGTAATCGACTGCCCACTGGTAGGCTTCGGCCACGGAATCGGGCAGGTCGGCGAGCAGGCCGTCGAGATGGGACTGCAGGGTCTCCTGTGCGACTTCTGCGACCTGGCGCCGGTCGCCTTCGTCTGCCTCAAAACTGACATCGAAGTCCTCGAACTCCCCGTCGTTGATGGCATCGCGCATGTCGCCGTCGACCAGCGCCTCGATGGAGAGACGAGTCATTTGCTCGGCGCGGACGACCTGTTCGCGCGGCGTGAGCGTCGGGGGCTCGCCGTCGAGGGCGGCGTCCTCGACCGGCGGGACGCCGGTGGCGATGTTGTCGTCGACGGGGTCTGTGTCCGCGTCCTGCCGGGCCGCGCGGTAGACGTAGCCAAGCGTCAGCCGCGCAGGCAGGATGAGCTTCGTGTCGTAGCTGAAATCGACGGGGTGGCCGAACTCCTCGGCGAGGGCGTCTTCGATGCGGTCGTAGACGTCCTCGAGCATCCGCTCGGTCCGCTCGTCGATCTCGGATTTCAGCGAGAGGCTGCTGTAGTCGAACACGCCCGTGTCGGCGTAGTAGCCAAGCACCGACCGGAGCGCTGTCGGCAGCCCGCGTCTCTCGGCGAGAACGGCTGCCCCTGTTTTGAGAACCATCTGTCGTGACCCGGTATGGACACTGCTGTGACTGGCGGCTTCTTTACCCTTTCGAGAGACGGACCCGGCAGCCAATAAAGCAAGACTGATTAGCCAGACGGCGTACCTTCCGACCATGCGCGACCGCTTTGACGTGGTGATAGCCGGGGCTGGTCCCGCCGGCGGCCAGTGTGCCCGGGACCTGGCCGAGCGGAACTACGACGTGCTGGTGCTCGAGACCGAGCCCGAAGACGAGTTCCCACGTCAGAGCAACAAATCGACGGCCGGTACCTTCCCGTCGGCGATGACGGCCTTCGCCATCCCAGACGAAGTCGTGATGCAGTACACCGACAAGGTGGTACTGGAATCACCGAACGACCACTACACTCGCACGCAGACCGGCGCCGTGCTGGAGTTCGCCGACTTCAAGCGCTTCCTCGTCGAGGACAGCCGTGAGAAGGGCGCGACCTACCGGTTCGACTCGCGGGTGTCGGCCCCCATCATGGAGGACGGCGAAATCGTGGGCGTGCGATACGACGGAGACAGGGAGGTCTACGCCGACATCGTCATCGACGCGACCGGCCCCGCCGCGCCGCTGGCGAAGGAACTCGACGTCTGTAACCTGGAACGGGAACACCAGGCCATCGGCATCGAGTACGAGTTCGAGAACGTCGCCGTGAACCACGACGACTACGCCGACCTCCGGGACGCGATGATGCTCCGCCTGGACCACGACCTCGCTCCCGGTGGCTACTCCTGGATATTCCACACCGGCGAGGATACGGCGAAAGTCGGCCTCTGTTACATCCAGAACGGCTCCCACCACAAGTACGCCAAAGAGGGCATGGGTATCGACGACTACCTCGAATACTGGCTGGACTCGGACCCCAGATTCGACGATGCCGTGAAAATAAGCGGCACGCAGGCCCACCGCGGGTCGGCCCACATACAGAAACCCCAGTCGATGAGCACGGACCGCTTCATGGCTATCGGCGACACCGTCCCTACCATCGACCCGCTGTGGGGCGAGGGCATCCACAAGGGGATGAAGTCGGCCCGGGCCGCCGCCGCCACCGTCGACGCGGCGCTGACCCCCGACGAACCCCAGACGGACGCCGACACGCTCTCCGTCTACGACCAGCTCTGGCACCGCGATGTGGCCCCAAAGCACGACGCCCGACTGATGATGACCGAACTGCTGTATCTCGCCCCCAACGAACGCTACGACGAGCTGATGGAGGACCTCCGGCGGACCGACAGCAACACGCTCGAACAGATAAACCGGGGCGACCGCCGGGCCATCCTGGAACTCACGCACTTCTCTGACCTCTCCCTGTTGGCGACGTTCGCCAGACGACGGCTGTCTCGCTAGGAAACAGAGGCGCTCCTTGTTCTCACGATAGCTCGAACGGCCAGAAAGCCCCGGCCCTTTCAGTCCCACCCATGCCGGCTGGCAAAAAGGCCACAGGTGGGACTGAAAGGGGCCAGTCGCTCGACGTTCGAGACGAAGCAAGCACTGGACCGAACCCAGTGAGGGAAGCGCGCAGCGAGTCGCAGTTCGCGAGGGACCGCAGGTCCCTCGTCTTGGCGAGCGGGCGATGCCCGCGAGCCAAAGTCGAGCGACTGGGGGCTTTCTGGCTCTCTAACTCCGCTGTGATTGCTGCAATCGAGAGGACACATATTGCTAGCGCGAGTGCGGCAACTTTTTCTCCGGCCGGCGGGGACTCTCGCCCAATGAGTGACAGCCCCGTGGGCGTGGTGGGAGACCCGGCGGTGGCCGACCAGCTCCGCGAGGCCGGTGTCACGGTGACGACCGGGACCGTCGACAGCGTCCCGACGACCGAGCGGGTCGTCGCCGTCGGCAAGCCGGCGGTCAGGGCCGTCGCGGCCGCTGACACCGACCCACTGGTGG
This sequence comes from Haloarcula rara, assembly GCF_029338235.1. Lineage (GTDB taxonomy): Archaea > Halobacteriota > Halobacteria > Halobacteriales > Haloarculaceae > Haloarcula > Haloarcula rara. The sequence continues at coordinate 598,946 of NZ_CP119785.1, read as the reverse complement.
TGCCGGTCGCGGCTGGTCGCGGGGTCCGTTCTGTCTCCCGCGACGACGTTGCCGCCACCGTCGTGGGGCTGGACGAGGCCGTCACGGAACGCCATCCGGTCTTTGACGTGACCGTGGCCGGCGAGGACGTGGGCTCAGTCGTCTTCGACGTGACGGCGGTCACCGCCGAGGCGGCGCGCATCTCCGAGTACGCCGTCGAGACGGCCACTGACAGCGTCGGCCAGTTCCGCGCCGACGGGGTGACCCTGGCGACGCCGGCGGGGTCGCCGGGCTATGCGCGACGCATCGGCGGGCCGGTGATTGCGCCCGCCGAGTCGGTCGGCGTAGTCGCCCCCATCGCCCCCTTCCAGGTGAACCCCGACCACTGGGTGGTCTCCCTCGACGGGCTCTCGGTCTCCGTCGAGCGCGACGATGCGACCGTCGCGCTGTACGCCGACGGCAACGAGGCGACGACGGTGGCCTGCGGGGAGACCCTGAGCCTCCAGCAGTCGGGGACCGTTCGGGTCGCCGTCTTCGAAGCGAGCTGTTCTCGCTTTCGCTGACACGAACTGGTGTCGTGACGGCCCGACCACAGGCTCGCCACCATCCTGAACCGACCGTCTGACCTGCGGAAATTGGAAAGACACTAATGGCCGTCGTACAGAGAAGCAGGTATGCAGCCAGACGTCATCCTCTTCGGGCCGCTGGACACCATCTTCGGGAGTGAAGCTCCCGGTGGCGTGCTCGTCATTGAGTACGTCCTGCTGGTGCTCGTCCTCGCGAACTTCGGGACGCGCCTGCTGGCCCACCGACGACACGAAGCCCAGTACGAGGAGGGCGGTGCGGAGGCTATCACCCGCCATCCGGCACACGTCGCAGCGAACGTCCTGCTGGTCGTCACCGCCTTCTTCTACATGACCATCGCCCACCACGGCGGGATGGTCATGTCGGTGCTCGTCCTCGGTGCGGTCATCACCGACTTCTTCGAGTTCGAGTCCCGCAAGGTCGAAGCGCGCCGCGATATCCCCCTGGAACGGCCAAAGGGCGCCATCGTCGCCGTGGCGCTCGTCGCGATGTACGCCGGCTACCAGGCGCTGTTCTGGCTCATCAAGGACCCCTGGTCCGCCGTCGTCTGAGGCCGCTTCTCACTCGCCTTTTCGGACGTCTCGACGTTCCCCGTGCTCCGGCCCGTCCGCGTCGCCTCCGACCGGCCGCTCAAACGTGAGCACGGCGACGGTCCCGCGGGGGTCGTTCGTCTCGAAGCGAACGTGCCCGCCGTACTCCTCCATCATCACCTTCACGAAGTAGAGTCCGAAGCCGATAGTCCCGCTCTCGTCGGCGGTGATGCCCGGAGAGAACACCTCGCCTCGGAACTTCTCCGGGATGCCCGGACCGTCGTCGGCGACACGGACGACGACCGCGTCGGCCGTTGCCCGCGCTGTGACCCGAACCCACGGTCGGTCGGTGTCGTTGTGTTCGAGCGCGTTCAGCACGACGTTGTCGACGACCTGCCCAACGAGCTCGTCGCCGGTCACGCGAAGTCCGTCGGGAATATCGGTTTCGACGGTGGCTCGCCCGTGACTCTCGGCGATCTTGTGGACCCGCGCTTCGAGGACGGTCGAGAGGTCCACCGTCTGTCGCGCTCGCTCGCTGTGCCCGGGGCTCGTGATAGCGTCGGTGAGCGAACTGACCGTCTCGATGAGGCTCGTCATATCGCTGACCCACGTCGAGACCGTCTCCAGGTGCGAGCGGCCCGCGTCGGTCACGTGCTCGGAGAGGAACTCCAGGTTAGCGTCGATGACCATCACCGCGTTCCGCAGGTCGTGGCGAAGGGCGCTGTTGAAAAACTGGAGCTGCTCGGTGCGCTGTTCGACCGCCTGCCGGCTGGCCTCGAGCTCCTGTTCGCGTTTGTGTCGCTCCAGTGCCGTCTCGGTGGAGTCCGCGAGCGTCCGGGCGAACCGGCGGTCCTCGTCGCTGAAGGTCCCCGCTTTGGCCCGGCGACCGATACCGAAGACGCCGTGTTCGCCGAGCGGGAACAGCGCTGCCGTCAGCGCCGGGTCGTCGCCCTCGGGCTCGACCCAGACGGGGACCTCGTATCTCGGCTCGCCGGACTCGAATACCTCCCACAGCTCGCTCTCGTCTGTGAACCACGCCGCCGGATGCCCATCGGCGTTTGCCTCCAGCCCGCTCTCCTCGACCAGCCTCGCCAGCTCGTCGGTCAGCGCCGCCAGCCGGAGTCGCTCGTCGTGCTCGTCGTAGCGGACGACCCCGGAGTACGGACAGTCGAGTGCCTGCTGGGCTGTCTCCGTCGCAATTTCGGCGACGGTCTCGGAGTCGGTCGCGTCGAGGAACCGCTCGGTCGCGGACCTGAGCGCCTCTAGGGTCCGCTCGCGGGTCTGCTGCAGGGTCACGTCACGGAGGACCACGAGCCGCCCGCGGTAGACGTCGTGGTGGTCGTACAGCGGCGTGCTCTGTGGCTGGTAGCTCCGCTGTGGCGTCTCTGCTCCCGCCGGAACCAGACCGACCGTTCCGTCTCGCTCCAGCGCACCGGGCAGCCCCGGCAGAACGGTATCCACGTGGCGGCCCATCACCGATTCGTCACGACCGACCAGCTCCGTCAGCGCCGGGTTGTAGTCGACGACCCGGTCGTCGGCGTCAAGCACCACGACGGCGTCGGCCATCTGGTCAACGATAGTGTCGGCCGTCAGCGGGACCACGTCGAGGAAGTCGTACTGGAACAGCGCCCAGGCGATAATAAGACTCTGGGCGGCGTAGGCCGCCGGCACCAGGCTGAGGTCGCTGTAGGGAAGCAGGCCCGCGTAGAAGGCGATACCGGTCCCGAGCCCGAACAGGCGCGCGCCGATTATCGCGCCGATCTGTTTCCGGTACGGTGACCGGGTCCGGTACATGAACAGCGCCAACAGCGCGAACGCCGCGATATCAAGCAGGAAGACGAACACGAGATTTGCTACCCCGAGGTCCGTCATCGTCCACGTGACGACGGTCAACCCCTCGATTGTCTCCGTGGGCCCGCTCACCACGAGTACCGACTGTGCCGGGGGGTAAAGCGCCGTCAGGACCACGGCCCCGGGAATCGACCAGAGAACCAGCAGCGGCCACCGGCGAATCCACGCCGACCGGCCGGTGTACGCGAGGACGAAGGCGAACCAGACGTAGATGAGCGAGAAGACGAAGACGTTGTTGACGTGCCAGATGTAGTCGGCGCCCGGGACGCCCAGTCTCGCGAGGACGGCCGTCCCACACCAGCCGGCGACGGTGACGTTCAACAGCGCGAACTCGGCGGCTGCGGGCTGGTCACGGCGCCGGTAGGCGACGACGGCGAGCCCCGACGCGACGACCGCACCGACAGTTGTCGCGACGAGATAGAACACCGCAAACGTCGAGAGTTGACCCCACACACTACTGCTGACGCTCAGTAGCTAGTTATAATCTTTGGCAGACCGCTCGGCTAAACGGTATAGACGTCCTGAACCGTCGGTTTCCGCTCAGGCCGACCGCTCGTCGAGATACGCGCGCAGTTCGCCGAACAGCGGGATGACGACCCAGAAGGTCAGACAGCCGAAGATGGCGAACCAGAAGAACGCGTCCATCAACAGCAAAGCGGTGGTGTCGAACACCGTCGGCTCCTCGACGGTGACTTCGCCGATGAGCTGTGCCCCCTCGAAGCTCGGCGTTCGGTACCAGCCCGCGATGGTCATCCAGCCAAGCCCGCCGACCATCAGCGCGGCGAACCCTTTGATGAACTCGTCAGCCATTATCAGTAGGTTCGTCAGCGTCGTCTTTAGACTTTCCCATCTCCTCGGTGCGAAAGCGCGTGGAAAAGGCGTACACGACGGTCCCCGCGAGGATGAGTCCGATGCCGAAGAGAGCTATCGGGATGTCTATCTCCGAGGCCGGGGCCGACGCCCGGTCGGTCGCCACGTCGACGAGGATGAACCCACCGACGACGCTCAGTATCGCAAACAGCGTCGAGAACACCGTGACGGTCTTGTACAGTCGGAGCGGCACGACGACCTCTCGCTGTTTGCCCGCGCCCGAACTGGTTATCTGGGGTGGGTCCTCGGTCTCCTGGTCGGCCTCGGTCATTGGTGTCGCTATGGCATACAGCTACTTCACTGCGGCGAGATGGGCCAGCAGAAACGACTGCATTTGGGACAGGGGCAAATTATTGGAACAGCCAGAAAGCCCCGAGCGGCCGAACTCGGGAGGCTCGTTGCGCGCTTCGCTCACTTCGCTCGCTGTAGTGCTTACGTCGCCTGCCTTCGTTCAGCCGCTCGCCCCTTTCAGTCCCACCCAGCGCTGTTTGACCAACCGTCTTCGGGTGGGACTGAAAGAGGCGGCCCGCTAGACGAACCTCGGCGAAGTAAGCACTGTCGTCCGAGAGGGCGGAGCCCTCTCGTGATCACGAAAGACGCGAAGCGTCTTTCGAACGAGACAGAGCGAACGTAGTGAGCGAGTGAAGCGCACAGCGAGCCGCGGGAGTGTAGCGGGCCGGGGGCTTTCTGGCTGTCTTGATCCCTCTATAACCCTGCAGAACAAGCGCGAAACGCAATCGTCGAAAAGACAGCGGCGGTTACTTCGGCGGTCGGAGCCGGTAGTACCGACGGTTCAGCGTAAACATGTAGCCTTCGCGCATGGTCTTCAGCACCGCGTAGGTGATGGTCGCGCTGACGATGGGCACCAGGAACGTCAGGTCGAACAGCAGGTGCGAGTCCATCGGGATGAGGTTCTTGATCGAGAGCGCGGCGATGGTCAGGCTGAAGACGACGCCGGACATCCCGACGGCGGCCCAGAACGGCTGCTCGACGGGGCGTCGCGCCGACCCCTTGTTGAGGAAGGGGACGATGGCGACGAAGCCCACGACCACGACGTTGGCCAGCACACCGTATGTCCGGTCGGCCATTATCTTCTGGCCACCGAGGATGGCCAGGTCGGGGTTCAGCGGCCCGAGTTTCAGCAGTCCGAACGACCAGTAGAGATACCAGTCGGGCAGGATGATAGCCGGCGTGACGCCGGAGTTCGCGGGGTTTGGCATCTCCGGTGGGAGCGCCGCCGCCACGAACAGAATCATCCCGACGAAGAAGCTCGTCAGGGCCAGGTTGCGCATCATCTCGTGGGGCCAGGCCGGGAACGCCAGCACGTCCCGTTCGACGTAGTCCGATTGCTGGCGCAGGTCCTGGTCCTCGCGGCGACCGCGTTCGAAGTACTCGTAAGTAAGCCGGGAGAGACCCTGCGTGCGTTGCTTGCGCTCGGACCACGAGGGGGTCTCGTCGTCCGGGGCGACGATACCCGAGCCCGAGCCGTCCGTGCGAACGTCGTCGTCTGATTCGTTGTCGCTCATTGTCTTAGTGTGGCTCCGCGATGCCCTGCATCCAGACGATGCCGATGTGCAGAGCGATGACGGCGGTCGTGATGAACGGCAGGAAGAACACGTGCAGGATGTACATCCGCTGCAACGTGGCCTGTGACAGGGTGAACCCGCCGAACATCAGCTGTGCGACCCACTCGCCGATGAGCGGGATGGAGAGTGACATCTCGACGCCGATCTGGCCCGCCCAGTAGGAGAGCTGGCTCCACGGGAGCAGGTAGCCGGTGTAGCCAAAGACCAGCGTCAGGCTGATGAGGATGATGCCGATGAGCCAGTTGAGCTCGCGGGGTTCCTTGTACGCGCCCGTGAAGTAGACACGGAGCATGTGTAGGAACACGGCGGCGACCATAATCTGGGCGGCCCAGCGGTGGACCGACCGCAGGAAGTAACCCAGGTTGAGCTGGCCCATGATGAGTAGCACCGAGTCGTAGGCCACCGTCGCCGAGCCGTCGGCGGCCGCCGCTGCGGGGGCATAGTAAAAGCCAAGCAGGGCACCCGAGATGGCGGCGACGATGTACGCGATGGTCGAGAACGACCCGAGCGCGTACAGCGGGTACCAGTACCAGAACTTGTTGTCGAGGTTGTACTGCTCGGTGTGGCTCTTTGGCATCTGCATGTTGACCTTGTAGTAGAGATCCTCGAGGATCTCCAGGTAGTCAACGACGCGCAGGCGCTTATCGAGCCAGATGAGTGTCGTGAGGTAGATGGTCTCGAGCGGCGACAGCTCGCGCGATTTCATCCACCCTTTGTGGTCGTGGTCGTCTTTGCGTTCTAAACTCATACTATCAATCCCCCTGTGGCGGGCGTGGCAGTGCCACGAACTGTTTCTGGACGGGACTGAACGGGTCGTACACCGACTGGTGGCACTGGCAGTAGATGCCGTCTGCGCCACCGAAACTCGCGCTCCCCTCCTGTGTCTTGAAACCTGGGACACAGCAGAAGTGCGTGCACTTGTTGAGCCAGGCGATAAAGCCCTGGTCCGTCGCTTCGGAGATGAAGTCCTGGACGGGGCCGGGGAGGTCGGTGTTCCCGTTGGCCATCTCTTCGATTCGCTTCGACCGGATTACCTGAACTTGAAGGCTGTCATCTTCGGTCGTGCGCCAGTCGACGGCCGCGGGTTTGCCGATTCCGTCCGTCCCGATACCGTTGCCCCACTCCTGGTAGTCGTCGAACATGTCGACGGTCAGGGGCTCGCCATCGTCGTACTCTCCCTGCCACTCGAACGTCCCGGACTTGTTGAGGAAGGCGTTGTCGGCTTCGGTCTGCGGGTAGACCGGCGGCTTGCTCTGGACGCCGCAGTACTGGAACCACGCCGAGGAGTAGTCGATGCCGCTGCCGCCGAAGTCCTTGGCGATGGCGAGTCCTTCGTCTTCGTCGTACTCCGGCCAGACACCGGATAGCTCGCCGCCGTCGATTTCGATGGGGATGATGGGCATCCCGCGCGGGGCGGGGCCGTCGGTGTTCTCGACGCCGACGAACGTCGTCGCACCGCCACCCTCGCCGGAGGAACTGGTGAGCGAGTCTGCCGCCGCAGCGCCGCCGACACCGACGGCCGAAAGCGCGGCACTACCTACGACACCCGATACGAACCGCCGTCGTCCGGTTTCGGCCGGATATTTGTCTTCGTCTAGTGGCATATTATTTCTTGTAGTAGGGGTAGATGGCGCGTTTGACAGTCTCGACGAGTTCGCCCTGGTCGGCCATCGACGTGCCGTCGACGTCGTCCTGGCGGATGTAGAGGTCCTCCCACTTGCGACGGCGCTTCTTGACGATCATCACGTCGGGGAGGAACTCCTTGCGATACAGCAGCATGATGAAGGCCAGGTCGATGAAGATGGCCGTCAGCACGCCGCCCAGGAACATATTGGCATCAATGAGACTGACCGTCAGTGTCGTCCCGATACCGGACGCCCAGCCGGCGAGCATCCCGTAGGTAAAGAGGCCGACCAGTCCGATCTGGATGATGGTAAGCAAGACGATGCCGACCGCCGCCGCCGTGCTCTCGCGTGGCGGCTCGTAGCGGTGGATATCGCCGTAGGTGGAGCCTTCAGATGCCATCAGTTGTTCCCTCCGCTGGTGTGGGGCGACTCACCGTACTTCAGCTGGAAGAAGGTGAAGATGAGCGGGATTATGACCGCGAGGCCCGCCCCGAAGCCGACGTAGTGTGGCTGGATGGGGACGCCCGCGTAGTGGGGGTCGACCTCGACGGGGCCGCCGCTCTCCAGCGTCTGTGTCGGGTAGTCCTCGCCGACGACGATACTACCTTTCATTTGCTGTGCCTCGTGAGGGGAACAGTAGTAGTTGTAGATACCGTCCTCGTCGAAGGTGTAGTCGTAGTTGACGCCGGCAGAGCTGGTCGCGCCGCCCGAGTCGAGCGGCCCGTCGCCGTCGGAGACGACGTTGTGGCCGCCGCCCTCGCCGGTCCACTCGAACTCGACCGTGGCTCCGTTGTCGACGTGAACCGCCGGCGGGCCGAATCCGAAGGCGCCACCGTTGGCCTGTACACCGACCTCGACCGTCACCGTGTCCTGACCCGTCGCGTCCTCGATGCTTCCGGGACCATCGTAGTTCCCGACGTCGTCGAGGTAGCCGCCGTAGTCCGGGGCTGTCTCGCCGTCGCCTTCGCCGTCGCCGCCCTCCTCCTGGGCAGCGGCCGGGCCGGCGGCGGCACCGAGTGTGGCCATGCCGGCCGTAGCACCCCCGGCTGTCTGGACGAATTCCCGCCTGTTCATGTTCATCCGGATTTGAGGACTGTGTTTGTATAAACCCACCGGATACCACCCGCACGAACCGTTACGCACCGAGTTCGTCGGTGTCCTCGCTCCCAGTCCGCTTCACTCGCGGCGTCACCGCTTGTGTCTGCTGTGGTCCCTTATTCGGCCTCGCTCTCCCCGTCGTCTTCGGGCGTGAGCTCGGGGACGAACTCCGGTCGCTCGCCGTCCTCCAGCCCGACGGCGCGCAGCCGGTCGCGGTACTCCTCGGCCCGGAACTTATCGGAGAGACGCGCGTTCGCGACGGTGAAAAACAGCACCAGCGAGACGCCGATGAAAGCGAGCCCGCCGACGACGAGGAACTCGATGTTCGCCCCCGGCCCGCCCAGCCCGAACACGTCCAGCAGGGCAAACACCGCGCCGGCGAGCATCGCCAGGCCAGCGAGTAGTTGCACCCCGGCGATGGCCTGCAGCATCCGGTTGCCGAGTTCGCCCCCGCCCTCCGGCACGGTCTCGGGTTCGGGCAGCGGGTTGTCGGGCACCTCCTCGGGCACGTCGTAGCTGTCCATCGAACAGAGCGCGACCGTCGGTTTCACGTCACGGAGGACCGTTCCCTCCCCCTCGACAGAGCCGTCCGGGTAGACGACGGCGTACCCCTCGTCGGAGTAGGCCAGTACGTGCTGGGGCTCCCGATGGCGCTCGATGCGCGCGAACACGTCGCGGGTGGCCACCCGGCTTCGCAGGTCGCGTTCGACCCGGTCCAGCAGGTCCGCGCCGGTTATCCACGTCTCCTCGTCGAAGGCGACGTCCCACTCCTCGGCGGTCATCTCGGCCATGTCCGCCGGGCCGAAGTCGTCGAAGTCGTACTTCTCCTCGACCTGTTTTCGGAGCGCCTCGACGTCCTCGGAATCGGGTTCCGTGGGACGCTCGGGGTCCTCTCCCGCTCGCACCTGCTCGTCCGAGGAATCGCTCATCAGTCACAGCTACGTCGGGAACGCCTGTTAGCGTGACGATTGTCGTTCCCCCTCACCGGCGTGGGTTAGCGGGGCGGAAACAGACGGTTCAGCCGAAGTAGAGGACCCCACCACCGGAGGGCAGGTACTCGGTCTGACAGGCCTGGCAGGTCACCATCCCGAAGCGGTCGAAACACTGCTGTTCGACCTCACAGATGTCACAGGTCGCGAGTTCGCCGTAGTAGTATTCGCTTCGTTTCGCCGGCGGGTTCATGCCACCTCTACCAGCAGTCCGACGACTTGCCGTTCCTATCATTGCTTGGGCAAACGTACCGGTTCTACTGATATAAGTCTATATCTGCACGGTTTTTCAGTCATTATAGTGGTTATATGATTAATATACTCGGTAAAATTGGACGCAGGTGGGTAGTACCTGGACCAACTGCCGCGAGTGCGTCGCGGGGCCGAGCCGGCACGATAGGTTGGTCGCATCCGGCACGTTTTAGCGGGTCCTGTCCTAACGCCGGCCATGGTGTCGGACGCGCTGATAGCCGCCGTCGTGTTCGTGATGGTGAGTCTGAGCTTCCCCTGCTTTCTGTACGGCGCGTACTACATCATCGAGACCGAACCGGTCACGTGGGGCGTGCTCGTCCACCACCTGAAGTTCGTCGGCACGGGGCTGGCACTGACGACGATACCGATGCTGTTCTGGATGGTGCCACGGCTCCCGGACCAGCTCGGCGGACTCTCGGCTGTCCACGCCTATCTGGGGCTGCAGGCGTACGCCCTGTTGCTGTTCGGTGGGACGGGTATCGTCCGCATCTTCCGGGCGAAACGACAGCACGACCTCTACAACGACTACGACGAGGACGTGCTCATGGACGAAATCGGGGGCGACCGGATGTCCCACTGGCGCTCTCGCCTCCGAATCGGCGTCTTCGGCTACGTCATCTTCTGGATGCTCGCCTACGTCGTCGGCACGGCCCGATTCGTCATCCGGTACGTCCTCTGACCGTCGTGGTAACTGGCCACATACATTGATAGTGTCATAGATTCAACATTCGGGCTGTGATGTACCAGAACATTCTCTTTCCGACAGACGGCAGCGACGGGGCCGAGGCCGCGCTCGACCACGCCGTCGCACACGCCAACAGATACGACGCGACCCTCCACGTCCTCTTTGTCGCCAAAGACGACTTCGGTCCGTCGGGGATGGTCGAGAAGGAACACGAGGGCGTCGAGCGCTCGGAGATGGTCGGCGGCGAGGAGATAGTGCGGGAGCGAGCGGCGGCCAGCAAGACCGGGATGACCAACAAACCGCCAGCGGAGGGCGGCACCGTGCGCGAACAGGGTCTGGTGCTCGTCGAGGACGTGGCCGACAGCGTCTCGGGCGTCCCGGTCGAGACGGCGGTCCTGAGTGGGGACCCGTCCAAACGCATCCGCGAGTACGCCGATGACAACGACGTCGACCTCATCGTGATGGGGACCCACGGGCGGACCGGCGTGGACCGCTATCTGCTGGGCAGCGTCACCGAGAAAGTCGTTCGGACGGCCGACCAGCCCGTGTTGACGGTCCGGATGCGCGAGGAGTAGCGCCGTTACCAGGGCTCGCCCGACGCCAGGTCGACGTCGCTGTCGCCCTGCTCGGAGGGACAGATGTCGGCCAGCACGCACTCCTCACACGCTGCCGAGCGCGCGCCACAGACGGCCCGTCCGTGGTCGATGAGCAGATGGGTGAACTGCTGCCACTCGCTCTCGGGGACGATATCGAGCAGGTCCTGCTCGATGGCTTCGGGGCGCTCTTCCTCGGTCAGGCCCAGCCGCCGGGAGATTCGCTGGACGTGGGTGTCGACAACGATACCCTCCACGATGTCGTGGCCGTGCTGGAGCACGACGTTGGCGGTCTTGCGCCCGACGCCCGGCAGGTCGGTCAGGTCGGTCATCGTGTCGGGCACCTCGCCGTCGTGCTCGTCGACGATCTGCTCGCCGATGCCCTTCAGGTAGCTGCCCTTGTTGTTGTGGAAGGTGATACCGTAGATGTCCTCGGCCAGCTGTTCCTCGCTCGCGTCGGCGTAGTCCTCGGGGGTCTGGTACGTCTCGAAGAGCTCCTGTGTCACGTCGTTGACCCGCTCGTCGGTACACTGTGCCGAGAGGACGACGGCGATGAGCAGTTCGAGCCGGCTCGTGTAGTTCAGCGAAATCGTAGAGTCGGGATACGCCTCGTGTAATCGGTCGACGACTTCCTCCGCCTGCGCCTCGCGACTGGCCAGCTGTGTTCCCATATCCCTCTCCAGTGGGGCGCGTGCCTTTGGGGTATCGTTTCGGGAGCGGTGTCTGTCTCCCGCCAGTCGATGTCCACGATAAATCGGCCCTGAAAGAGCTTTAGCCCGCTGAGACCCTACGATTCTGTGTACGATGACCGCACGAGACACAGAGCGACAGCAGCCGTGGCTAAACTACCGCGAACGATTCGACGAGGTCGACGCGACGCTCACGTCGCTGATGGACCGCTGGAGTATCCCGGCGTTGCGCGCGGCACTCGGAATCGTGTTCGTCTGGTTCGGCGGGCTGAAAGTACTGGGCGTCTCGCCGGCCGCCGACCTCGTTGCGTCGACGGTGTACGTCGTTCCGGCCGACCTGTTCGTCCCCGTCCTCGGCGTCTGGGAGGTCCTCATCGGCATCTGCCTGCTCTATCGACCGCTCACCCGCGTGGGGCTGCTGCTACTGGCCCTCCAGCTTCCCGGCACCTTCCTCCCGCTCGTCCTCCTCCCTGACGTCGTCTACGTCGCGTTCCCGTACGCGTTGACCGTCGAGGGCCAGTACATCATCAAGAATCTGGTTATCATCGCCGCGGCCCTCGTCATCGGCAGCACCGTTCGCGACGAGTCGTAGTCGGTTACTCCCCGCCGTAGCTCTCGGGGTAGGCCTCGGCCAGCAGTTCGGGTTCGTCTTCCAGCCGGGTGCGCACGGGGTCGATGACCGTCGAGATGGCGTCTGCGACAGCTGGCTTGAGGTCCGCCGGATGCAGTTCACCGCTCAGGAAGTCCGCCTCGACCTCATCGTAGCTGTCGTAGGTCAGGTCGCCGCCGTACTCCTCAGGTCGGGTGACGACGAAGGGCTCGTCGTCGACGGCCAGAACTGGGAAGACGAGGTGGTCCAGATATTCGAGGACGCCGTTGTCCTCGACCTCGCCCGCGGGACAGTACGCCTGGCCGATCTTCTCTTCGACTTCCTCGGGGCTGTCGGTCAGGTTCACCTTCGAAGCCGCGTCGGAGGCGCTCATCTTCCCGCCAGACAGGCCCGAAAGCAGCGGCGCGAACACGCAGACGGGCGACTCGCCGCCGTGGTCGGGGAGCACCTCGCGGGAGAGCATGTAGATACCGCGCTGGTCGACGCCGCCGTAGGCGATGTCGGCGTCCAGCGCTTTCACGTCCAGGGTCTGCATCAGCGGGTAGATGAGCCCGCCGAGGTTGGGACTCTCGGACTCTCTGACCACTTCGCTCGCCGCGCGCTGGCTGCGCGCGATGGTCGTCTCGGCGGCCATACGGTACATCTCCAGAGTGTACTCCTCGTCTAACTGGAAGTCGGTCCCGCGGACGAACTCGACGTCCTCGGGGTCGGCGCCGGCCGCTTCTATCATCCCTTCGATGGCCGTCTCGTAGTACGCAGAGCGGGCGTCGAGCAGGTCAAAGGGGCTCTTGTTGTCGTCTAAGTGTGCGTGGAGGTCGGCGATGAGGACGGTGACCTCGATGCCGGCCCGCAGGAAGTCGGCGAGCTTGCGCATCGTGGTGAAGTGGCCGATGTGCATCTCGCCCGTGGGCGCGTAGCCGATGTAGGCCGTCGGGTCGCCGGCCTCGAACAGTTCCGTCAGTTCCTCCTCCGTGACGACCTCCTGTGTGTGTCTGCTCACGAGGTCGACTCGCTCGGCCGTGTTCATACCTCGACTCCCGGGGCCGGCGATTAAAACCTTGTCAGTCCCGAGCGGTAGTCGGATTTATTTTAGCAGCCAATGAGACTGAGAGCCAGAAAGCCCCGGCCAGCTAAACGAAGGCGGCCGCCGAAAGGACCGCAACGAAGTGAGGACCGCAGCGAGGTCGTTCGAGAGAGCGAAGCTCTCTCGTGATGACGAAAGACGGATCCACCGTCTTTCGAACCACCCCCGAGTTTAGCTGGCCGCCCCTTTCATTCCACCCGTAGCCGGTTGGGCAGCCGGCATGGGTGGGGATGAAAGGGGCCGCGTTCTCGACGAAGCACGGCGACGCAAGCACGCGAAGCGCGCGCAGCGAGCCGCGCGAGTCGAGAACGCGGGGGCTTTCTGGCTGTTTGAGGTCCGAGTCACTCAACTAAGCACTATCTGAGCGACGTACCCAAGTCCGTCGAGTCCTACCGTCGAGTATGTACACCGGCAAGACGGAGAAGGCGTGTTGCCTCTGTGGGAACCCCGACACCAGCAGCCGGCTGGACCTGCCCCCGCGGGCCGTGCCGCTGCTGAAGCACTCCGAAGCGATTGCCTGGCGGGACATCGTCGGCGAGGTGTCCATCTACTTCTGCCGGTCGGACTGGGAGATGGTCAGAGACCTCGTGCTCGAAACCGGCATGAGCCCGCTGTCGCGCTGTAACGTCGCCCGGGCCTCTTTCGACCTGCGGGAGGACTTCGAGGCCCTGCTCAACGACATCCGCGACGAGCCGGACCACTCCGACCTGGAGGCCGAGATGCGCGCCGAGGCCGAGCGTATCCTCGAAAACCGCGAGGACCCGTACGTCGAAGAGCGCGACGTCGTCGAAGCCCGCGTCGTCCAGTGGGCGTTCGAAGACACTGAAGCGACGGTCTGACACCGACGGGCGACCGTGCCAACGCGGGACAATACCCAAACGGTTTTGAACACCGGAATCAGACGGCAAGCTATGTCTGTACGCGTAGGCGTCCTCGGCGCCACAGGGGCAGTCGGACAGCGACTCATCCAGCTACTCGACCCGCACCCGGAGTTCGAAATCGCCGCACTCACCGCGAGCGAATCGAGCGCCGGGAAGAGCTACCGGGAGGCCGCGAAGTGGCGCGTCGACGCGCCCATCCCGCAGGACGTGGCCGAGATCGAAGTCGGTGCGACGACGCCGGAGGCCGTCCCCGACGACGTCGACCTCATCTTCTCCTCGCTTCCCTCCAGCGTCGGCAAACAGGTCGAACCCGACTTCTGCCAGGCGGGCTACGTCGTCTCTTCGAACTCCTCGAACGGCCGGATGGACGAGGACGTGCCACTCACTATCCCGGAGGTCAACGCCGACCACGTCGACCTCATCGAGGTCCAGCGCGACGAGCGGGGCTGGGACGGCGCCCTGCTGAAGAACCCCAACTGCTCGACCATCACGATGGTCCCGGCACTGGAAGCGCTCGACCGCGCCTTCGAACTGACCGACGTACGCGTCTCCACGCTGCAAGCGGTCTCGGGCGCGGGCTACTCCGGCGTCTCCTCGATGGAGATTATCGACAACGCCATCCCACACATCGGCGGGGAGGAACAGAAGATGGAGACCGAGTCCCGGAAACTACTCGGGAGCTTCGACGGCGCCGAGGTCCAGCTCCACGACATGGATGTCGCCGCTTCCTGTAACCGAATTCCCACGCTAGACGGCCACCTGGAGAACGTCTGGGCCGACACGGCCGAGGATGTCACTGCCGAGGAGGCCGCCGAGGCGATGGAAGCGGTCACCGGTGTCGACCTCCACTCCTCGCCGGACCGGCTCATCAAGGTGTTCGAGGAGCCCGACCGACCCCAGCCCCGTCTGGACCGGAACACCGAGGGCGGCATGGGCGTTGCCGTCGGCGGGTTCCGCGAGACGACCGACGGCGTGCAGTTCAACTGCCTGGCCCACAACACGATGCGGGGCGCCGCCGGCGCGTCCATTCTGAACGGCGAACTGCTGCACGAGCGCGGCTACCTGTAACCGTCGCAGTCCTTTTTTGGCTCTCGCGCGGTGATACCGTATGGTCTCCCGCGACAGCAAAGTCCAGCTCGCCGTCGTCGTGGCGACGATGGCGCTGGCGACTCTCTGGATTCGCTCTGGAACATCGGGCGCTCTCGCTTCGGGACTGTTCGTCGTCGCCTGCTACGTCCTCCTGTTTGCGGGCTCGCACGCTCATCTGGCCGTGCGAGGCGACGGCGAAGATATCCCGGTCGCCGCTCGATGGCGGTTCGTCGTGCTGGTCAGTTTCGCCGTGGTCGCGCTGTTACTGGGCAACGCCGCCAGCGCCATCACTATCGGTGGCTGGTCGCTCTCGACGGTCGTCTGGGCGTTCGTGGTTGTGGCCTTCCTCGGTTACCTCGCGTTCGAGGCCCGCGACGGCTACCGGGCGAGCCGACAGCCGTAGCTACAACTCGATCTGATTCCGAAGCCCGTCCCACGCGCCCGTCTCCTCGGCCCGCCGGACGTTCTCGGCGACGATGTCTGCGAGTCGCTCGTAGTACTCCGGCGTGTGGCCGGCGTTGTGCGGTGTGAGCAGGACGTTCTCGAAGTCCCACAGCGGGTGGTCCCCGGGGAGCGGTTCCGGGTCGGTCACGTCCAGGACGGCGCCACCGATGTGGTTGCGCTGGAGGGCCTCGACCAGCGCCTCGGTGTCGACCACGGGCCCGCGGGCGATGTTCACAAGCACGCTGTCGGGGTGCATCGTCCGGAGCAGCGTCCGGTCGACCAGCCCCCGGGTCTCATCGGTCAGCGGGCAGGCGAGCGCGACGTAGCGGGTGTCGGCCACCGCTTCGTGAATCTCGTCGTAGCCGTAGACCTCGTCCGTCCCAGCGCTTTTCTCCGGGGAATGTCGGACCGCGACGGTCTCCACGTCGAAGCCGTCCAGCCGGTCGACGACGGCCTCGCCGATGGCGCCCATACCGACGACACAGACGCGACTCCCGGCGAAATCGCTCGCCTGGAAGGCCTGCCAGACCCCCTCGCGCTGCTGGCGTCGCGCACGGAGAAAGCCCCGGGCCATCGACAGCCACGACCCGATAACGTACTCGGCGATGTTCGGGCCGTGGACGCCGGAGGCGGTCGTCAGCGCGACGCCGCGGTCGGCCAGCGCGCCGAGGGGAAGGTGGTCGTACCCCGCGTAGGTGCTGGCAAAGAGCCGAAGCGACTCGGCCTCGCCGAGCAGTCCCTCGTCGATAGCGCTGCCCGTGACGACCGTCGCGTCGGCCACGAGGTCGCGTTCGGCGGCCGGTGTCCGCGCCACCGCGACCTCACGGCCGGGGCAGCGCTCGCGCAGGGCCGACGCGTACTGGTCGACGGGCATCCCGTGGACGCTGTGACGGCGGACGACGATGTCAGGCATCGCTTGAGCACTCGCCCGGCGGCGCAAAAACGGTGACGACCAGCGCTGTCCGCAGTAACCGCATGGCGTATCATGTCTGCCGAAAATGGCCGTTTGAACGGTCTTGAACGGTTCAAACAGTGGGGGGTGTATATCTTTCCCACGCCCCCGGTGGGTAGTATGACAGACGCCGCCGGAACGGTGCTGGTCGCCGACGACGACAGCGATATGCGTTCGCTGTATCAGTGCTGGCTGGCGGAGTTCGACGACGTTCGGACGGCAGCTGACGGAGCGGAGGCGCTCCGACGGTTCGACGAAACTGTCGACGTCGTCCTCCTCGACCGGGAGATGCCGAAACGGAACGGCGAGGCGGTCGCGCGGGAACTGGACCGGCGCGAGGCCGACCCGGCGGTCGTGATGATAAGCAGCGTCGAACCGGACGTCGACCTGCTCGACATCCCCGTCGACGACTACCTGCGAAAGCCCGTCTCGGGAGAGACGGTCCTCGAACGAATCGAGCGGGCCGCGGTCACCGCCGCGTCGCCGCCGCGACACCGTCGTCTCGTGGCGCTCGACACGCGCCGGCGAATCGTCGAGGCCGCCGTCCCTCGCCACCGACTCGCAGGGGACCCGAACTACCAGCGCACGGTCGACCACCTGGAGTGTGCCGGACCGACCCTCGAGGACGCACAGACGTCGGTTCCGGCCGTGGCCGGCGAGGGCGGCGGGGAGCCCCCGCTCGCGGCGGGGTCGTTCGACAGGGCCGCCCGCGAGCCGAGACAATAGGTTTTAGCCGCCGGGGGCACCGTAGCGGGTATGGAAGACGTAGACGTGGCCATCGTCGGCGGTGGTCCGGCGGGGTCGTCGGCCGCCGAGGCGGCCGCCGCCCGCGGCGCTGACACGGTCGTCTTAGAGAAGGGGGTCCCCCGTGCCGACCGGGACGGTCCGGGCCCGGATTCGACTGACGCCGCCGGGTTGCTCGACTACTGGCTCGACATCATGGACTACGCGCCCGACGAGATTCCCAAGGACATCGTCCTCAGCGAACTCGACGGCGCGAAGTTCTACGGTCCCAGCTCGGAGCTTTCGATGACCGAGACCGGTATCGGCGCCAGCTACGACGGCTTCGGCTTCACGTTCCACCGCGCGAAGTTCGACGACTGGCTCCGCGGCCGGGCCGAAGACGCCGGCGCCGACTATCGCGTCGGCGTCTCGGTTACGGGCGTCGACACGACGCTCTCGGCGTCGCCACGTCACACTGTCCACCTGGCTGACGGCGAGGATATCCAGACCGACTATGTCGTGCTCGCGGACGGTCCACAGCGGACCGTCACCGGGCCGACGCTGGACCAGTTCCTGCTGGACCGGACGATGGGCGAGATACTGCCCTCCAACGAGGCCAACCACATCGCTTACCAGGAACACCGCCGGATGCCCGAGGAGCTTTTCGACCCCGACTTCATCGAGTTCTGGTGGGGGATGATGCCCGGCCACACGGCCTACCCGTGGATATTCCCGAACGACGACAACGTGGCACGCATCGGGCTGACGATGCCTATCGGGCTGGACATCGACGACTACGAGAACGCCGAGTGGGCGCTGTTGCGCGAGGACGACGAGGGGATTCCCCGCGGCGGCCAGTACATCGAGCGACTGCTCGAACGCCAGTTCCCCGGCTACGACCTCGAGGACTTCCCCGTGGTCGAGGAGCGCGGCAAGGCGAAGGGGACCGAGACCTACCCCATCTCCTCGACCCGGCCCATCGAGTCGCCCGCGGGCGCCGGCATCGCCGTCGTCGGCGGTGCGATGGGGGCCACCTCGGCGTTCCACGAGGGCGGCGACCACGTCGCCGTCCGCACCGGGAAGATTGCGGGTCGGTTGGCCGCCGAGGAGTCACTGGAGAACTACAATCGCGAGTGGCACGCCGCCATCGGCGACGAGATTCTCCGGAACGTCACGTTCGCGGACCTGGTCCGGGACTGGGGCCCGCGCGACTGGGACCGCGCGTTCGACACGGCAAACAGCCTGATGGACAGACGCGGTATCAAGGCCGACGCCGCGCTCAGGGGCGGGGTCCACGGCGTCCAGCTCGTCGCACAGTACAAGTGGGGGAAGTTCGGCTACCGCGACGATCGCTACGTCCAGCTCCGGGAAGCCGACTACGCGATCTGAGCTGTCGGCTCCCCAGAGGCGCCACGCTTAGGTACGGCAGGCCGCTAGAGCCACTGCGCGCCTTTAATCCCCGGCCGAGGCCCGTCCAACGGGACGATGACAGTCCGGAGAACCCGGGCGCGGTACAGCTGAGTGGCAGGCGTTACCTGCCCGACTGGCGGTCGTAGCCCGCTCGATTGGTAGTCGGAAACTACCCGATTGCGGCCGTAAACCGCGCGCTTCGACGGCTATCGCCGTCGTGGCAACTGTCGCCCTATCGGGCGACCTCCGAGCCGGCTGACGCCGGTTCGGCAGCTAGCGACGACTGCGTCGTCGCTCGCCCGGCACGAGGGTTTGCCGGCTGACGTGGCACACCGCCGAGGATGATGCCGGACGTTAGTGTTCCGGGCGACATTTCTCGTTTCCTACCGGCGGGACTCTCGCTCGCTCCAGGGTCGTTTCACCCGATTACGGGACCGTTCGCCAGGCTGGTACGGTTCCGGCCACTGGATGGCCACCATCCGGAGCGACCACCGTTATACAGCTCCGCAGAGATGTGTCAGTGATGGGACAGTCCGAGACTGACCGTTGGGAGTACGAGACGCGCAGACCGCCACGCGGCGAGACCCGGAAGGAATCGGTCGACCCCAAAGCGGCGCTGAACGAACTCGCCGCCGAGGGGTGGCGGTTCGTCGACACCATCGACTACACCGGTGGTGGGACGAAGTTCCTCGTGTTCGAGCGTGCGGCGCGGTCGACAGACGACGGCGGGGACGGGGCCTCGTGAGCGCCGACGATATCGACGGCGAGGCGAACCCGAACGTCGACACCGATATCGACGTCAGCACCGAAAACACCATGCGCCAGCGGGCCGGGGAGAGCCAGCTCAAAATCTGGCTGTTGCTCGGCGCGAACCGCTGGCACGTGACCGGCGTTTTGGCACTCGCCGTGTTCGTGTTCTTTGTCGCCCTCGTGACGGTGCTTCCGCCCCCGGTGGTGCCCCAGCTCAGGTCGGGCGACACTATCGAGACGATGTTCGCGACGATGATTGGCGCGATAATCACCGGTGTCACGCTCGTGGTGACCATCGGCCAGCTGGTGCTCTCCCAGGAGAACGGCCCGCTCGGTGACCAGCGCGAGCGCATGGAGAACGCGATGGACTTTCGCGACTACACCGCGGAACTCGTCGGTGCGCCCAGCCCGGCCGACCCGTCGGCGTTTCTCCGGAGCCTCGTCGGCGTGGCCCAACAGCGTGCGGAGGCCGTGCGGGACGGCCTGAGCGACGTCGAAAACGCCCAGCTCCAGTGGGAACTCCAGGCGTTCACCGAGAGTCTCGTCGGCAACGCCGAGCTGGTCCGGGAGCAACTCGACGGCGCGAGATTCGGCAGTTTCGACGTGCTGTTCGCGGCGCTGAACTTCAATTACGGCTGGAAGATATTCCAGGTAGAGCGCATCGCAAACGACCACGCGGCGGACCTCGGCGAACCGGAGGAGCGGCTTCTCACGGAGCTGAAGACGGCCCTTTCGATGTTCGGTCCGGCCAGAGAGCACGTGAAGACGCTGTACTTCGAGTGGGCGCTGGTCACCCTCTCGCAGCTAATTCTGTACGCGGCGATTCCAGCGCTGGTCGTTGCCGGCGTCATGCTCATCGCTGTCGAAGCCGCGACACTCCCCGGGAACACGCTCGGCGTGGCACACATCACGGTGCTCATCGGTGCCGCCTTCACCGTGACGCTCACCCCGTTCCTGCTGTTTACCGCGTACGTGCTGCGCATCGTCACCATCGCGAAGCGAACGCTCGCTATCGAGCCGTTGATTCTGCGGGACTCACAGCGGTGACCGCCGGCAGGCTGTGGGCTTCCCCACAGGCATCGCTTACGTCGAGTCGGAGGCCACACCGTCGCGGAGAACGCGAGTGAGCGAGTCGTGTGGGGAAGACAGCGAGTACGTGTGCTGCCGTGAGTCCCGTGCGTTCGACACTGCCCTTTTTGTCCGCCCATCGCCAGCGTCCGTCCATGACCGACGAAAGCGACCCGGAATCGAACCTACAGGAGTGGAAAGAGACGATGCAGGCCGAACACGAGGCGGCCATCCACGACCCGGACCCCGAGGAGACCCACCGCATCGAGGGGGTCTCGCAGGTCAGCTACCGGGTCTACTTCGACTACGACCCCGACAGCGGGTCGCTGGAGCGGGCCAGCCGGGAGCAGGTCGACGAGCTGACCGACCCGGAGCTGCTCGCCTGTGCGTGTGGCGTCCGCGGGATGACGCCGGAGGAGGCAACCGTCCACGTCGAGGCGGCCCGCGAGTAGTTACGGGAGGAGTCCCAGCAGCGCCTGTCCCTGCTGTGGCAGTTCCTCGCTCAGTGTCAGGCTGACATAGAGGAGGGTAAACAGCGTCGCGTTGTAGAGCCCGTGTATCAGCGACGGGACGACGATGTTCTCGGCGTACTCGTAGGCGACGCCGAAGACCGTCGCGGTGCCAAAGAGGATGCTCACGACGACGAGGTTGCCCACCAGCGAGCCGCCCACGAGCGCGACGATGTGCAGCGCCGCAAAGAAGAGGCTCGCGATGGCGATACCGGGCACGCGGCTGAACCGCTCCCGGATGCGCGCCTGGACGACGCCGCGGAAGAGCAGCTCCTCGCCCGGGCCGATGACGAGAATCGAGGCCGGAATCAGCAACAGGAGTAGTTCCGGGTTCGTCCGCCCGAGTTCCGCGGCGGCGTTTTCCCCCGTGTTGAGTGGCTGGCCGCGAATCTCTTGGACGACGGTCAGGATGATGCCGGAGACCATCACCCAGACGATGGCCGCGGCGTAGCCGGCGATGACGATACCTACCTGGCGCAGACTCGGGACCGAGACGGGGATTCCGAACGTCGGCCCGTCGCCGCCGATGTCGAGCGCGGACCGCACACGCGGCCCGATGACCGGTCTGAGCTTGTAGTAGCTCAGCGCGACGCCGCCACAGCCGATACCCTGGACGAGGACGAGACTGAGTACGAGGAAGCCGAAGGTCGACAGTCCCGCCCCGGTGACGAGCCCGATACCTGCGACCGTCAGGATGAGCAGCGCGAACCCGAGGGCGAGCCCACCGGCCCCGAGACCCAGCGCGGAGACCAGCGCGATGGCCGACTGGAGGCGCGGACGCTCGCGTGACGCGGTTGACATACCTCTCAGTAGCAACGACACCCTGAAAAGCCGTTCCCTCTCGGCCGGTCAGTCCGTCCGTTCGCCGGCCTCGACGGCCACGTCCAGCCAGTTCGCCTCGGGCGGGAGCGGACAAGAGAAGGTGTCGCTGTAGGCACAGAAGGGGGCGTACGCGAGGTTAAAATCGAGCGTGATAGCTTCCCCGTCGGTCAGTTTGCCGTCGTGTTCCAGCTCCATGTACCGGCCCCGTTTGTACGTCTGTTGGCCCGTCGTCTTGTCCCGGAACGGGACGAAGAGCTGTCCGGGGTCGTCCCCGGCCTGCCGGTACCCCTGGAGGGTGGCGGCCTCGCCGTCGACGTCGAACTCGAAGGTGACGACGTGCAGGTACCTGACCACGCGGCCGTCGGTCGTCTCCATCTCGACGGGCTCGGGGTCGGCGTGGCGGGTCACCGACGCCTCGACGCGGTAGTCCGGGTCGGGGTCGAAGTACGACAGCCCGTCGAACGCCGCCCGTTCTTCCGGCGGGATGGGCGACTGCGGGTGCTCGGCGAAGAAGTCGTCTTTCTCGGCGCGATTCCGGCGGAGTTCCTCGGCGTAGTCGTCGGTCATGGGCGCCCTACCCGCGCGAGCGGTTTCAGTGCGGCGGTCGTGTGGCCGGTTCGGACACGACCGCGCTCAGAATCGTATCTCGAAGCGCGCGCCGCCGTGCTCGCTCTCCGTGAGGGAAATCGACCAGCCGTGGGCCTCGACGATCTCGCCGACGATAGCGAGTCCGAAGCCGGTGCTTTCGGCGGCGAGCGCGTGGCCGAAGTCGAAGACGGCGTCCCGTTCCACTGGCGGAATGCCGGGCCCGTCGTCGGCGACGTAGACGCCGCCGTCGATGTCGCCGACGCGTATCGTCGCCGCCGGCCCGGCGTGGGTGACGGCGTTGTCCAGCAGGTTGTCGAAGAGCTGTCTGAGCCGGCTTCGGTCGGCCTGAACCGTGCGTTCGGTCGTGACCTCGAGGGTCGCCCCGTCGGGCTGGCGGTCGGCCCAGCACGCCGAGAGCAGCGCGGGCAGCGACACGGGTTCGGTCGACTCGACGGCGTCGCCCTCGCGAGCCCACGTGAGCACGTCGTCGATGAGTTCGGACATCCGGCGGTGGGCCGCGGCGACGTTCTCGAGGTGGTCGCCGGCCTGGCTGCCCTCGGCGGCCAGTTCGAGGTGGGCGCCCGCGAGGTCGAGCGGCGTCCGAAGGTCGTGTGAGACGATGGAGGCGAACTCCTCTAAGCGCTCGTTCTGGCGGGACAACGCCTGTTCGCGTTCTCGGAGCGTCTCCTCGCGAGCGGCCTGCTGGAGTCCCGACTGGATGTTCGCGGCCAGCACCTGTCCCAGCGAGCGGTCCGTCTCGTCGAAGGCGGCCGGTTCGGTGGCAAACACCAGTAACACGCCGTGGTCACCCAGCGGGAACAACATCTCCGAGCGGACCGGTGTCGCGTCGTTGAACACGTCCGGTTCCTGGCGGACGTCGTCACAGACGACTGCCTCGCCCGTCTCGAAGGCCCGCCACGCGATGCTCTCGCCGCCGGGGAGCGTCGGCACGTCGCCCAGGATTGCCGCCGTGCGGTCGGTCGTCACCGCGGGCACCAGCGAGCCCGTCACCTCGTCGTAGCGGTATATTGCCGCCATTTCGTACCCCAGGACGTCCCTGGCGGCGTGGACGCCGATGTCGACCACCTCGTCGGTGGACTCGGCAACCATCAGCTCCCGGGCCGTCTCGTGCAGCGCCGTCAGGTTTGCCTCGTGAGCTGTCCGTTCGGTGATGTCGGTGTAGAGCCCGTACACCCGGTCCGAGTCGTCGGTGCGGACGCCCCGGAACTGGTACTCGCGCTCCCGGCCGTGGGCTGTCTCGCGTCGCACCTCGCAGGCGCCGTCTGCCGGGCCGGTGAGTGCCGCACGCACGGCCTTGGACGACGGTGCCGCGAGCAGTTCCCCGAGCGGTTCCCCGACGACCGATTCGGCGTCGTGCCCGAACGTCCGGGCGAACGCCTCGTTGATGCGACAAACACGCGGCTCGTCTGCACCGAAATCCACGAGCACCGCTGGGTCGGGGAGAACATCGAACAGCGGGTCCGGCCGACCGGTGTCATGCGACCGGCCACCGTCGGTCGTGACCCGGGGAGTCCCGTCTGCCATTGCCTAACTGTAGCGGAGTAGCTACTTCAACACCGCGGGCCAGTTATCAGCAATCATACTACTCCTCGGCGTATATCGCGTCGACGGCGTCCTCGAACTCCTGACGGATGTTGCGGCGCTTCTTCTTCATCGACGGCGTGAGGAGGTCGTTGCGCGCAGTCCACTCCTCGGGGACCAGCTCGAAGGCCTTGATGCGCTCGGTGCGCTCTAGCTCCGCGTTGGCCTCGTCGACGGCGGCCTGAATCCAGCCGCGAACGGCATCATGTGCACACTGGGCAGCCGGGTCGTCGGGCAGGTCGATACCCTCCCTGGCCGCGAGCCGTTCCATCTCCTCGAAGTCGGGGACGATGAGCGCCCCGACGAACTTCTCGTCGTCGCCGACGACCATTATCTGGTCGACCCGGTCGACCGTCGCAAACAGGTCCTCGATTGGCTGTGGGGCGACGTTCTTCCCCGTCGAGAGCACCAGGAGCTGTTTGATTCGGTCGTGATACACCAGAAAGCCGTCGTCGGTCAGCTCGACCACGTCGCCGGTCCGGAACCAGCGCCGCCCCTCCAGTTCGGTGAACCCGCGGGTCGTCTCGCCCGGGTTCCCCCAGTAGCCCTCGGTGACGTTGGGGCCGGCGACGAGCAGCTCGCCCAGCCGACCGCTGGCGTCGTCGGACTCCGTCTCGTCGACGACGTGTTCGTCGATGTGGACGTCGATTTCGGTGACCGGGTAGCCGAGCGTCCCCGGCCGGAGGTCCTCCGGCGGATTGACGGAGATGACCGGGGCCGTCTCGGTGAGCCCGTACCCCTCGACGATGTCGATACCCATCCCGATGAACGTCTCGCACAGCTCTTTCGAGAGGCTCCCGCCGCCACTGACCATGAACTCTACCTCGCCGCCGAGCCCCTCTCTGACGGTGCTGTAGACGAGGCGGTCGGCCAGCCGGTGCTGGAGCGTCAACAGCGACCCCGGGTCGTCGGTACGGGCGTGCTCTCTGGCGACGCCCAGCGCCCACTCGAAGATACGCTCTTTGACCGGCGAGGCGCTGGCCTGCTCGCGCATCCGTCGGAAGATGCGCTCGTAGACGCGAGGGACGCTGGCGCCAAAGTGCGGGCGCACCTGTTCGAGGTCCTCAGCCAGTGTGTCCGGACTCTCGGCGTAGCAGACGGTGACGCCGGAGGCGTACATGAAGAAGTGACCCGCAAGCCGTTCGAAGACGTGGGCCAGCGGGAGGAAGGCGATAGAGCGCTTCCCGGCCGCGACCGTCGGGAGCCCCGGGGCCTTGTCCGGACGGGGGCCCAGCCGCCGCCGTGTCTGGTTGACGTTCGAGCGGAAGTTCCGGTGTGTCAGCTCGACGCCCTTCGGTTGGCCGGTGGTCCCCGAGGTGTAGATGATGCTCGCGAGGTCGTCCAGCGACCGGTCGGCGAGCCAGGACTCGTACTCGCTGGCCTCGAAGGCGGCCTCGCCCCGGTCGTAGACGTCGGAAAGCGTCAGGACGTCCTCGCGCTCGGGCGCACAGTCGTCCATCGTGACGACGGCCTCGAGGTCGAGGTCGTCCTCGACCGACAACACCCGCTCTAGCTGGTCGTCGGTGCCCACGACCGCCAGCTCGGCGTCCGGGTCGTCGAGCAGATACCGGACCTGCTGGGCCGAGGAGTCGGTGTACACCGTCGTCACGACCCCGCCGGCCGACAGCACGGCGAAATCGGTCAGCGCCCACTCCATCCGCGTCGACGCGAAGATGCCCACGCGGGTGTCGGCGGTCACGCCGAGCTCACGGAATCCGGCGGCGAGATACCGCACCAGCTCGCCCATCCGCTCGTAGCTGAGCCGCCCGTACGCACCGTCGGGCGGGCTCGCCAGTATCTCGCCCGTCAGCGAGCGGTCGTAGACGCCGCCCTTGTACTGCTGGGCGTCCCGTTCGGCGTTGCGTGTCGCGGTCGCCGCGAACAGTTCACCGAGCGTGTCCATCTCTGTGACGTCGTCGCTGTAGGCGGCCTCCGCCTCGAACCAGCTCGGTGGCGAACCCATTACATGGACGTTCACCGAGGACGGACAAGTATGTAATGGATGTTAACACTAGACGCGTTGTAAACCGTTTGAAAACCGGATAGCAACCGTTCCGGACAGCGAGCAGTCTATGACCTACTCGATGTGGATTTCCGTGCCGGAGTCATCGTCTTCGGATACCACCACGAAGCGCACTTCGAGCACGCCGTTGTGGTAGCTCGCGCTCACGTCCTCGGGGTCGACGTGGGCCGGGAGCGTAATCCGCTCGCTGACCCGTCGGCTCCGGTAGCTCGCGCCCTCACCGACCTCGTGTTCGCCGCTGAGGTGGAGGACGTCGTCGTGGAGGCGAATGGAGAGCTCGTCCCGGTCGAAGCCCGGGAGGTCAGCGAGGACCACGAAGCCGTCGTCGGTCTCCTCGACGGAGACGCGCGCGTCCCAGCCGCCCACGTCGTGGTGGGCGGTCTCTACGGCCCCGTCGCCGTACTGCCCGTCGCCGAGTCGGCGTCCCTGTGGACGCCACTCGCCGAACATCTCCCGGCGCATCTGGTCGAAGAACCGGTCCATGCCGTCGAAGGGGTATCGCTGTTCTCTCATAACGGCCTTATATTGGACGAGCATAGATATAAACAGATATGGACGTGTGATAGCAGGGTGGCGGTTGTCGTCCCCGACCGCCTGCCCGGCCAACCACGGGGCTTTTTCGCGTCGGGCGCGCACCCGCGAGTATGACAGACGGGTGGTTCGCCGGGCTGGACCCCGACGACGAGGCAGCTGCGGCCGAGCGCATCGCGAGTGGGCGGGCCGAGTCCCCCGACGACTGGCCCGCCCGGGCCGTCGATGCGGGCTTTGCCGAAGACACCGAGTCGTACTACGAGCGGCTCCACGCGGCGACGACGGCGGCTACCGAGGCGGCCGTCACCGAGCGCGAGCGGGCCGACGACCAGCAGCTCGTCCACGCGGTGCGGGCCATGGCCGACTGCGAGCGCACCGCAAACGAGCTGGCCGAGCGGGTCGCCGAGTGGGGCGGCAGTCGCTACGGCGAGGCCGGCAGCGGCGTCGGCTACGCTCGGCGCATCGCCGAGGGCGACGTAGGGGAGGGTGACGAGGGCGGCGACCGGGCCCTTCGCTCGCTGGCCGAGCGCGTCGTGGCGGTCGCCGAGGAGGCCGACGAGCTCCGGGCGTACATCGAACGGACCGCGCCAGCCGTCGCGCCGAACCTCTCGGCGCTTGCCGGGCCGGTACTCGCCGCGCGGCTGGTCTCGCTGGCCGGCGGGCTGGAGTCGCTCGCGAAGAAGCCAAGCGGCACCCTTCAGGTGCTGGGCGCCGAGGACGCCCTGTTCGCCCACCTCCGCGGGGGTGCGCCCTCGCCCAAGCACGGCATCATCTTCACCCACGAGTACGTCAGCGGCACCCGGCGTGGGGAGCGGGGGTCGGCTGCCCGCGCGCTCGCCGGCAAACTCTCCATCGCCGCTCGCATCGACCACTACAGCGGCGACCGCCGGCCCGACCTGGAGCGTGACCTCGACGAGCGCATCGAGCGCATCCGCTCGCGCGGAGGTGACCAATGACTGCGCTCCCCGACGGCGTCGCCCGCCACGACTTCGACGGCACGACCAGCATCGCCACGCGAGGCCACCCCGAGTACGGCGAGGCGACCGACGGCGAGTGGCGCCGGTGGGACCCGAACCGCTCGAAGCTCGGCGCGATGCTGGCCCTGGGGATGGATACCGGCCTGGAAAACGGGCAGAAAACCCTCTACCTCGGTGCCGCCGCCGGCACGACGGTGAGCCACGTCGCGGATTTCGGCGGCCCGACCTACGCCGTCGAGTTCGCACCCCGGCCCGCGCGGGACTTACTCGACGTGGCCGACCACCGCGAGAACCTGTTCCCGCTGCTCAAGGACGCCCGCAAGCCCGAGACCTACGCCCACGTCGTCGAACCCGTCGACGTCGTCGTCCAGGACGTCGCCACCCGCGGACAGGCCCGCGTCGCGGCGCTGAATCGCCGGTTCCTCGACGGTGACGGCCGCCTGCTCGCCGCGGTCAAGGCCCGCAGCGAGGACGTCACCGCCGACCCCGAGGCCGTCTTCGCGGACGTGGTGGCCGAACTGGAGGAACACTACGAGGTACTGGAGACCGAGCCACTCGACCCCTACCACGACGACCACCTCGGTGTTGTCGCGCGGCCGCTGGAGTAGAACATCTGGCGGAGGGCGGCTTTCCGTGCAGCGTGTAGTTCGTTGACCAACCGCTACGGGTGGGACTGAAAGGGGCCGCGCTCTCGACGTTCGAGACGACGCAAGCACTGGAGTGAGCGGAGCGAACGAAGGGCGCAGCGAGTCGCAGTAGTCGAGAGCGCGGGGGCTTTCAGACTGTTCTCGTCGTCGTTGTCAGTCGCGGTGGACTGGCTGTCGACACTCCTGGTTATGCCCAAGTTTCCTAGCCAGCGGACGGAAGGCTTTACCGGGTCGATTGCGACGTTCCGGTCGATGGACGAGACGGGGTCTCCCGAGAACTTCACCCGGATGGGCACGCTCGGTATCGAGGAGGAGTGTTACGTCGTCGACGCGCACGGCCGACCCACGTCGGGCACGGACGAACTCGTCTACGAGCGCGAGCCGCCGGAGTTACTCCAGGACCGGCTGGACCACGAGCTTTTCAAGTGTGTCATCGAGACGCAGACGCCGCTCATCGAGGACCCGGCGGACGCACGCGAGCAGCTGCTTGCGGTGCGGGAGGCGCTGGTCGAGTACGCCGCGAGCGAGGGCTTTGGCATCGCCGCGGCCGGGCTCCACCCCCTTGCGAAGTGGCGGGAACTCGAACACGCAGAGAAACCCCGCTATCGAGCGCAGCTGGACCGAATCCAGTACCCACAGCACCGCAACACCACCGCGGGGCTGCACGTCCACGTCGGCGTGGACGACCCGGACAAGGCGGTGTGGGTGGCCAACGAGCTGCGCTGGCACGTCCCCGTCATGCTGGCGCTGTCGGCGAACTCGCCGTACTGGAACGGCTTCGACACCGGGCTGCAGTCCGCACGGGCGAAGATTTTTGAGGCGTTACCCAACACCGGCATCCCGACGGCGTTCGAGGACTACGCGGCCTTCGAGCGGTTCGAGCGCCGCATGGTCGATAACGGGAGCATCGACGACCGCGGCGAGCTGTGGTTCGACGTGCGCCCCCACTCTGGCCACGGCACCGTCGAGGTACGGGCGCCGGACGGCCAGGCCGACCCCGACCGCGTGCTCGCTTTCGTCGAATACGTCCACGCGCTCGTAGAGGACCTCGCGGCCCGCTACGAGGACGGCGAGTCTGGGACCGACCTCAGACGGGAACTGCTCGACGAGAACAAGTGGCGCGCGATTCGCAACGGCCAGTCGGCGTCGTTCCTGTCGCGCGACGGCGAGGAGGCGCTGGCGCTGGGCGACATCGTCGAGGCCGACTGCGACCGGCTGGATATCGACGGGATTCGGACGCTACTCGCGGCCGAGAGCGGCGCCGAACGGCAACGGCGGCTCCGCGACGATGGAGCACAATCACTCGCCGCGGCGCTGGAATTGCAGTACTGAAACGAATCCGCCACGACGGCGGCGACGAAAGCTCTGGCTGCCACTACCTCCCCTCCCGCTAATCGGTGTTCCCCTTCCGTATCCCGTTCGCGGGTCGTCTCAGACCGACTGCGGCGCCGCCCCCAGACGGCGACCGCGCCCAGCTTCGGATATCGTATGTAGGCGGCCTCACAGCCCGCCAAGCGACACTCATTCGTAGAGGGTACTACAGTAAAATACCAGAGGGTCGCTCTCACGGGCGATAGTGGACCCGGGTTTTGCCCGTCGTTTAAATACTACATATTTAAATCTGCATGGCGTGAGTTAATTTATATGCTGGTGACGGGAACGGCCGCGCCGCTCGGGGACGTGACGTCCTGCGGTCGGTCCGAGCCAAGGTTTTTATTTGCCAGTCACTTTCGTCCCCACAGAGACAACATATGTCCGCAGACGACCCGAAGGACGACGACGACCCACTCGAGGACGCGGAGGACGTACGGAATCGGCTGGAAGAGGAGGCCGACCGCGCGGTCGAGCAGTTCGACGAGGGCATCGTGGAGATGCTCGCCTGGGTACTCGACACGGAGACCCGAGCGCGTATCTACGTGAGCCTCCGTCAGCATCCGGGCAGCACGAGCGACGAGATCGCCGATGCGACGGGACTGTACCCCAGTACGGTCCGGGAGGCCCTGGCCGCGCTCCACGAGGAAGGGAAGGTGACCCGGGAGAAACGCGAGAGCGACGGCGCCGGCAACAACCCCTACGAGTACAGCGCTATCGCGCCCAGCGAACTCGTCGAGACCATCGTGGGCGACGTCCAGGCCGAGCTGAACACGGTGTTCAACCTGGACGCACATCTCGGGGACGTCGGACCGGATGAGGGTGCGGACGAGCCGGTCACCATCTCGGTCGAAGACGCGACCGACGACGACGAGTAGCCGAGTACCGGCCACCGACGGCCTCGTGTGACGCGCTACCGCGAGTTGCGTGAGACGACACCACTAAATCAGGCGCCGCCTTTAGCGCGGGTATGAATGTGGCGCTGGGGGGTACGTTCGACCCCGTCCACGACGGACACCGGGCGCTGTTCGAGCGCGCGTTCGAACTCGGCGACGTGACTGTGGGACTCACCAGCGACGAGCTCGCGCCGAACACCCGACACGACGAGCGCCACGTCCGCTCGTTCGCAAAGCGCCGCGCCGACCTCTCGGCCGAACTGGAGCGGCTGGCCGAGAGCCAGAACCGGTCGTGGGACATCCGCGAACTGGCCGAACCGACCGGCATCGCGACCGAACCGCAGTTCGACGTGCTCGTCGTCTCGCCCGAGACAGAGACCGGCGGCAAACGCATCAATGAAATCCGCCGCGACCGCGGCCTCGACCCGCTGGAGCTGGAAGTCGTTCCCCACGTGCTGGCCGACGACGGCGACATCATCTCCTCGACGCGTATCGTCAACGGCGAAATCGACGAACACGGCACCCTCACCCCCGAGCGCGACGGTCGCGAGAAGCCAACGTAGTTTTACCGGCTACCAGTCCGGCGCGTCCAGCCCGACGCGTTCGACGAGGTCCTTCCAGCGCTTTTGTATCGTCAGCCGCGAGACCCCGGCGGCGTCGGCGACGGCCGTCTGCGAGCGCTCCTCGCCTGCGACCAGCGCGCCGACGTAGATGCTCGCCGCCATCGACGCTCGCTTGGAGCGCTCCTCGTCGGGCAGCGTAGAGAGAAACAGGTCCACCGCGTGCGAGCGCGCCTGCGTCCCCAGGTCCAGTGTCTCCGCCGTGGCCTCAATCTCGCCCAGCCACTCGTCCTGTTCGATTCGGTCGCTCGCGCGGTACATACCCGGAGATGGGTCCCAGGGACTGTAAACACTCGCCCGCAAGCGACGGGTTTTTAGACCACTCCCGGATACGAGGGAGTGCGCGCGGGTAGCCAAGCCAGGAAAAGGCGTAGCGCTTAGGACGCTATCCCGTAGGGGTCCGCCGGTTCAAATCCGGTCCCGCGCATGTCAAACCCTCTGCCGTCTTGCGATTCCGGGCTGCCCCACAGCCCATGTCACCACCCGACCCAGAAAGCAACGACAATATCTTAGGTGTCGATTTCGAGCGCAACATCGTTCTCATACCAGGAGACAACGATGCCCAGCTCTCCGAAAAACAACGAGTCGATTACCGCTCCTATCGCGAGTCATTCCTCAACTGGCTCTACCACCTCGGGAAAGATCCGGAGAGCGCACAAGGCTACTCACCCTACACCGTCTTCGAGTCCGGCTATCGCGCAGCGGCATTCGATAGATGGGTCTGGGAGACCGAGGAGACCTACACTGTCCCACCCACCAGAGACCACGCGGATGCGTACCTCCAGGAGACCGCCTACAACGATATGGCGCAGGCGACGAAAGGGAAAGTCGAGGAGATGCTCCGTCGCTATTATCGCTGGCTCCAACACAAGTATGGACATAGTGAGTGGGAGCCGGAGTTCTCCTTCCAATCCTCCGGGAGTAACGCACCGAGAGACTTCCTCACTGTCGACGAACGACGGAAGATTCGCCAAGCGGCACTCGACCACGGCTCCATCCCATCCTACGAGTACCTCGATGCCGACGACCGAGCACGATGGAAATCCTACGTCGCTCGCGTCACCGATACTCGGAACCCATCACGAGAGGATTGGGAGAAAGTCGACGGGTGGAAGATCACCAGTATGGTCTGGACTTCACTCGATGCTGGTCTCCGTCCCATCGAAGTAGGTCGCGCAAAGACCACCTGGGTCGATATCAACAACGGAGTCCTCCGGATTCCACGGGAGGAATCGAGTAAGAATAAAGAGAACTGGACCGTCTCCCTCACAGACCGAACGGCCAACGCACTCGATCGCTGGCTCGCCGAACGAGAGCACTACGACCGATACGAGGACACGGATGCACTCTGGCTCACCACACACGGCAATCCCTACGCCAGCAAATCACTCTCCCGTCTCCTCAAACGACTCTGTGGTGAGGCCGGGATCCCGGTGGAGAATCGCCAGATGAGTTGGTACTCCATCCGTCACTCCGTCGGGACGTACATGACTCGGGAAGAAGGATTGGCCGCAGCGCAGAGCCAGTTGCGACACAAATCGAGTCACACGACGATGAAATACGACCAGACTCCTGTGGAAGACCGACGAGAGGCCCTCGACCGTATGGGATAATCGCCTTACGTCGGTCTAAACCGTATTCGATATTGTATGTCCCAAACGCTCTACCGAAGTGAGATAGAGGTCTCTCCACGAGACGATGACTCACCAGAAGAAGCTATTGAGGAAATGCTTCGTCACGTATTCGATATCCCCGTCTATTGTGTCGAATACGAAGACGGAGTCGCTACAGTGATTTCTCCTCACGATATCGAGATCGTCGATGGAGCAGACGAGTCGAACCCAGAACACCGAGAGGCCGCCAGAAAGGTGAAACTTGGATTACTGGAATCATATCAACGAGAGATCTACCAAGACATCCAGGACCGATGGGGAGTAGGACCAGACGCGGAGACCTGGACCAACGACGAGGTCATGGAGGTCACGGATGGATCAGGTTGTTACAATACGATCAAGAAAGTGACGCGAATATTAGACAAAGAAGGACTCGCTACTGAGGTCGGCACTGGTGACGGAGTCAAAGAGCGTCGACTGGTGACTGAGTAACTAAGATTCCCCTTCTCACAACCCTTCTCTACTCCCTCAACAGGTCCGAGCAGTCCCGAAATATCACGGGGTATAGGGCTAACCCAACTCGAACCGAGTCACCACGTTGCAGATTATAAATCTAGTTACGCCCCCGTAACTACTTTGACCAGTATTGTTAAATTGACAGGAATCCTAGACAATGCATGGGATTCCGACTGTTTCGACTGACTCCCGACGAGATCGATAGCGCCACTTTCACCATCGAAGACACGGAGCCGACACTCGCCGGTCGACTCAACGCAGATTGGAAGGATATCCAGCCGTGTAGCCGTGATCACACGATTCAGGCCTATGGGATTCTCGTCGAAAATGACCAGATAGAACTGGCGAAGAAGATCAAAGAATCCAACCTAGAATACGAGCGAACAAAGCGCCCGAAAGATATGTAGGGAAACGGATAAGTTAGTAGGCTACTAAGTAGGTATGTAGGGGTAGTAACCAGTGAAGCAGCTTAATGAGAGATTCGAAGACGAGGAGCATCAGCGACTGAAAGAGGTCAAGGGCGACCGGACCTGGCGTGAAGCGATTCTCGAAGAATTCGGAGTGATGGGCGATGAGTAACTGCATCCCCGAGACTGCGTACCGACAAGTCGACTTCTAACACGCCGATGTCAGCCATGAAAGAGAACCAACGGACAGCGACAGCTGAATCGACCGAAGAGACTAATGATGCCGACCTTATTTCCGAATGCCCAGAGTGCGACGGGACGCTTGTTAACACATCCTCGGAGACGTACTGTGACGAGTGTGGTCTCGTCACGAAAGACGACAAGATCGATCCCGGTCCCGAGTGGCGAGCGTACAGCGCTCAGGAAGAGGATACGAAGTCTCGTGTCGGTAGAGCCTCGACCCAGACGTTACACGACAAGGGACTCTCCACCGTCATCGGCAACATCTCTACAAAAGATATGGGCGCCGAAAAGAAGGAACGGCTCGAACGGATGAAAGAATGGGACACCCGGGTGAATATGGGGTCCTCGAAGGAACGAGGACTCCAGCAGATGTTGGGTGAACTCCAACGGATGACGTCGGAACTGGATGTCCCCGACCATATCCATGAGGGTGCCGCGAAACTCTGTCGTCGAGCCTCTGACGAAGACCTCCTCAAGGGCCGGTCATTCGAAGGGATCGCATCGGCGGCGTTGGTTATCCACTCGCGTATCGGTGAGAATCCCCTTCTCATCAGCCAAGTCGATGAGGTCTCTCGTATCGAACAAAAGCGACTCTCCAGTGCGATGAAGTACCTCCGCCGACAGCTCAATCTGGAAGTCCCGCCACCTGATCCCGTTGACCATATCCATCCGAAACTCAAATATCTCCGACGACGGATTGCCAAAGCCGGTATCGACTATCAAGAGTTCCACACCCTCACCGAGCGGATTCTCGAGTTCGCCAAGCAGAAGGGCATACACACAGGCCGGAGACCACTCGTCGTTGTCGGTGGAGCGGTTTACTTTGTCGCAACAAAGCTAGGAATCGACTCGATTACGCAGGATGACCTGGCCGAGATCTTTGAGGTCAGTGTCGTCAGCATCCGGAAGACCTACGCGAAGATCAAGGAGAACCGATGACTCGTCACGGAATCATCGCGAGAGAACCGGTGATGCAGAAGTCGCGGTGGGAGTATGAAAATGGACAGGCCGTCCAACGATGGTCCAAAGACAAGGAACACCCGGATCTCTCGGATGAACTGTTCTCATACCAGTGTGACTGTGGGGCAGACTTCGACACCTGGAACAAAGCCATAGAGCACCTCAATGAACCCAATTGACCACGTTATCAACGGAGCGCTCGTCGCCGGTGCAATTGCATTTCTGATTTCGCCGCTTAATCTCTTGGTTGCAGTCCCACTCGGAATTGCTGGTGCACTCTTTCCAGACCTCGATACCCACGTTGGAACGCATCGGAAGACCTTCCACAACGGATTCCTCCTCTTGTTCTTCTGTATCGGAGCCGTCGTCTATCCGTTGTTTGTCTACTTCCCAATTGGAGTCGCCTCACACTACCTCTTAGACGCACTCTGTTCCCGTCGTGGTATTGCCTTCTTCTACCCGGTGTCGAAGTCCGAGTACCAGTCCAAAGGCGGTGTCACCGTTGACGACGACCGAGCACGAATGGTGACTGTAGCGATGTCTGGTTCGGAGATTATCCTCGTTGCACTCTTTCTTGCGTAGTCCAATTGGAGTTTCCGTATAAGTCCGGTAGCCGGGTAGTCTAATTTGGTGTTACCGGAGTGTCACGTTTCAAAGAATACGGCCGGACAGAACGGAGTGGGTCTGGGAATGAGAAATACATCGTCGTTTCAGGCGAGTTCACCGACGAAACACAGGAGGAGTTAGAGTACATTCGGCTCCAGCCATTCGTTGACGAGACCACGCCGAGTCGGAACGGTGGAATCCAGTTAGAACCTGAGTCGGCGCTGGATATCATGAAAGGGATAGAGACGACTCTGGTCAAAGAGAGCGACCTCTACTAATCATGCCAGCTTGTGATGTCAACCTTCGTGGTGAAATTCATGAGAAGTATGAAGAGAAAGGTGAAGAACTCACGGAGGACGAGAGGGCTATTTACGAGGCAAAAACACAGGAAGAACTCAATGAGGCAATGCCGGACAACTATGGTCCGGCATCAGAGTTTGATGGTGACTTCTGTAATTTCTGTTATCGGATGGGTGAGACCGGAGCACTCGTCATGGGCTTGGCTATTATGTCTCTCGTCACCGTCGCCGGGGCCGGAGTTGAGTACTTCCTCTATGGTGGATTCATTGGGATTGTCACTGGAATAGGAGCTGTCCTCGGTTTTCTCGGTGGAATTCCTGTCTGGTGGAATTTCCACAAGAAAGTCCGACTCAAGGGATATTTCCCAACATTGGGGCCTGCCTTTGGTCCAAAGGTAGAATGGTTCTTTTCGAAACTTGGAATCGGGATAACGGCCCATGCTCGGGGATACGGCGACGATCTTAAGCCTTCTAATTCGGCAAAAGAGGAACTCTCTGTCGAAACTGCGGTATCAACCGATGACACAGAAATTATGACTGAAGAAGGATTCAGCGACAGAATCGAGGAGCATTGGGATGAGAAAATGAAGATCAAAAGTGAAAAAGAAGATCTACGGAGTCAGAAGAAGCACTGGAAGAGTAAAGCAGAGAGGAAAGACGAACGTATAGAAGATCTTGAAGCCACGGTCGAAGGATATCAGAACGCCTCTAGCGTAATACCCGTTTCAGGTAAAGCCGATCCAGATGTAGTGTGGGAAATTAACATTCCAGCCTGCGAGAACCAGGATAAAGCTGGAAATGTGTCGTTCTACGCGATGGGTTTCACTTGGTACGCCCACGACACTCTCGGAGATATACCACTTCCTGTTGGTGGATATGAAAAGCAGACGATTGAGAGTATGAAGGGTTCTGTTCCCGATCAAATGGATCTTGACGACATCAGAAAGATTGAGGGGTATTTCCCTTGGGAGAACCCCGACGAGGCAATTAACCAAAAAATCGAATTCCAACATACGGGACACCCCGAATTTGAACCAAGCAAAAATGCCCTTATTCATGGTCACCTCGGTGATGCAGAGGAACTTCGGAGGAAGACAGTTTCACCCGATACCGATTATGTGAAAGTCAGTATCGATTGTGGCATCGATATCAATGGGAATCCGGTTCCACTTCGTGGGCACCATAGTGGATTCGAGAAACGACAAGTCCTCAAAAACAAAGCCAATGATCTGGAGAGAAAGTTTAATCAACTTAATCATCACTTCGAGGAACAACAAGAGCACATAACAGACCTCAACCAAAAAATCGATCTACTTAAAAAAGAAAACAAAAACCTCAAAAACCGACTCGAACAAGCGCGACAGAACGAACGGACAGCGCTCGAAGGGCAAGCCGCAAACGAACATACACAACACGTCCAGAACGACCAGAAAGAGATTCTCGGGAAAGAACTTCACCGAGAAAAGCAGAAGAGAGCGATACTCGATGACCGGGTTGGTGAGGCAGAGAAAGCCCTTGCCTCTGGGAATGGGTCCAGTACCCACGTTACCGAGGAAGAGGCCAAGTCCGAGAAAGAGCAGGAACGGATTGAGAAAGTGGAGAAGATTCGGGAGTTCTGGGTCTCCGACGAAATCGACCATACTCGACTCTCCGAAGACGACTACGAGTACGACCATGTCGACTTCATCCGGGAATTCCGGAATACCGATGATGACGAGCTCCCCAAAGCCGCAAAGAACCTGAAGCGGCAACTGGACAATCCTGAGCAGGTCAAGAACGGAGGCCCAGCATGAAACGGGCACTCCTACTCCTCGCCTGCCTACTCTTCCTCACAGGCGTTGGAGCGGCGCAGGAGACGCCCGACGAATGTACGGGGAACGCTACTAACGCAAGTCTCCAAGACCTCTGCGATCGGCTGGAGTCGGCTCAAGAGTCGAACAACGAGTTAGAACAGAATAATACTGAACTCACGGGTGAAATCGCAACTCTCCGATATGAGGTCAACAATACACAGAGTGTCCGTGGCCTCGCAGAAGAGATGGGATTCATCTGGGGTGAGGACCCCGACTCCGGAGACGGAGAACCGAAGACCCTCATCCTGAGAAACGAAGAAGACTCGATAAACACGAGTCTACAGTCTAACAACGCGATCCTCTTCCAGCGATGTAATCCCGCAGCCGTCGGCGCCGAAGGGTTCGACCTCAACAACGACGGCGAGAAAGAGTACTGCGAAGTCACGTACCAAGAAGCGAGGACATCAAAGGGATTTCCGACCTACAAATTCGATCTCCACTACTCCGAACCGGGAATGAATAGCACGTTCAAAGCTCGGACCGAGGGCGAATTGAAAGCAGTCGCAGAAGAACTCAACGACCAGGGTGGAATCGCTGCGTACAGTCGCTGGGAATCTCAGAAACTTCAGTCGACGATTCAACAGTCGAACCTCGGTAACCTCGGAATGACCGGGACTGGCGTCGTTGTCGCACTCATAGTTGGTATCATTGCTCGACCGATCATCGACAAGAAACAAGAGGCAGCTCGTGTCGAGAAGAGCCATCGGACGGGACACAGAAGCCCTAACGACCGAGGTCTCCTCGACCGAATCAAGGGGCTGTTCAACCAATGAAGGTGAACGTCCTCACCGCGTCGGACTGTCCACTCTGTAAGCAGATCAAACAATACGGAATCCTCGATCACCTCTACTACGTCATCAGAGCGCTCCCGGACGTCTCCTACATCCAGAGAGTCGTCGGGAAGATGGAACACCCGGCGAAACCCTATGAGGAGAGGGGCACACTCACGGTGAAAGACGGTCAGCTCTCGGAGCGGAGACAGAACGTCGGTGGTGGTGTCGAGTACTACAGTGAACGAATCGATGGGGCACTAGGAACGCCGATGTTCCTCGTCGAATCCGGGAATAACCGAGACTCGTTCTTCCTAGCTGACCTCGTTCCGGACGGAGTGGAAGAAGGATACATCGTAACGGATCGACCGGAGTACGGAAGTCATCTAATTCTCGACCGGATTCATCGGTTCTACTGTCGTTACGAGACGAAACTTCCGATGGAAGCCGAAGCACAACTCCGTCGCCGACCGGACGAGTTGGAGCAACGCCATCTCGGTCACCAAGACCGGATGATTGTCCCTCGAATCGATGACCACGACGACGGATTCCAGGAACGGAGGTGGTTGAATGCCTTCACAAAAGCGAGAGAGCCGGAGCTCGCGTGAACCATCTGCCGACTACCGAGTCGGGCAACTGGTTAACGACAGTAAACCACGGAAGGCACTCTGGCGGGAACTGTGCGAACGCGAGTACGCGACTCAACGGGAGATCTTGGAAGGCGATAACGACCTCAACAACAGAGGAGCTATCTCCAAGTATCTTAACGAGCTCAAGGAGAAAGGCATCGTCGACGTCGAACGGACTGAACAACAGAACAAAGCCGACCACTGGTACGTGACTGCCCAATATCACCCTCAACCGGAACGGATCACGGAGACCGAGATCCAGACAGTCAGGTACGAGTCCTTCGGTGAGTGGTTCGACGACTATGATACGCTTGTCTATGTTTTCCTGATGGGGACGATCGTCGGGTCGTTAAGCGTCGGTTACGAGATACTCCGATTCTCCCTGGGTGTCTGGCCGGAACTCATCCTCTTTCTCTCACTCCCGGCGTTGTTCGGTGTTCTCTTGCCCGGCATCAAGGAGGTGTACTTCTGATGGCGCAAACAGTTACGGTGGAAGATATGCCCGATGAGAGTGAGGTCGCTCCGCTCTACCCGTATAACGACAAGTTCGCCACGATACTCATCGACTTCTGGCAAGAGTCGAACCCATGGGAACAGAAGATCCGTCCCTCCTCATACTACGATGGAAGTATTCCGGATAACTTCCAACCGTTCCTCTCCCAAGTCCCTCACAACGGTGAGGACGAGAAGGTGGAGAAATCCAACTCGGAGATTGACCCGAGTTTCGAGAACGAGTTCTCCCCGAAGCAACAGGGTATCTTCGTCGAAATAGAGAAGGAGTGGGGATACGGACCCGGTGCCGATGATTGGACTAATGACGACGTCGAAGACCTGACGAACGAGAACTACGAGACAATCAAGAAGGCGACACGGACATACGAGAAGAAGGGTTGGGCCACGGAGACCTCGAAATCTAGTCCCAAGCGTCGTCGACTTACCCAGTCACGGTTCTCCAACCCAGAAGCGATGGCCGACGGTGGTCACGAGTGGGTCTACGATTGGGAGATGGAGAAGTTACGTGAACGTAGTCTCTGGGAGGCGACTACTTTCAACCAGACAAGTACCGATCCGAGGGACTGGTTCGGTCACAAGAACGAGGACGATATCATCGGTCTCTTCGAGTACATCAAGGACATTATGGAGACTCTCACTGAGGTCTACGATCTCCGCTTCGAGTATGCCAAAGAACTCGAAGAAGAGCAAGAGTACGGAGTTGAGCTCTACGAGGACGAGAAGACCGAGTACATCAAGTCCATCCGTGAGGAACTTCAGGAACTCCAACGCTCACTCAATGACTTCTGGACGGTACTGAAGAGTCTCTCCTCCAAATGTTTCGTCTCCGTGAGTAACTGGTGGGTCATCTCCCCCATGGTCAAAGACAACGACCTCCCCGAAGAATACCACCCCACTAAGAAGAAGAACATAATCCAGAATCGTATCGACGCGAAGCGATGGGCGTTGACGACGACTAACCTGGAACCGCTGATAGAAGGGAACCCCAAGCGACAGGCTCAGGAGATGTCGTATCCGAACCAAGTTGAGGAACTAGAGAAGTCTGTCCGTGGTCTGATTCACCTCGCCCACTACATGAAGGAAGATCTCCTCGAAGGGACTGAACCTCGGTCTTCCGACGATGAATCCACTGAGGATGGGTCTCCGACCCAGGAGACGTCGGAGACCCAATCTTCCGAGGAGACTCGAACGTTCGATGACCTGAGTAATCCAGTCCAGGCTATTGAGGATGAACTCGAAATCGAGGGACCGATCAGCACCGACCCTGACGGGATGGAGTGGA
Organism: Haloarcula rara; assembly: GCF_029338235.1. Taxonomy (GTDB): domain Archaea; phylum Halobacteriota; class Halobacteria; order Halobacteriales; family Haloarculaceae; genus Haloarcula; species Haloarcula rara. The sequence continues at coordinate 558,326 of NZ_CP119785.1, read as the reverse complement.
AAGACTTCCTACGAGAGTATCGGCTTCGGATGCAGAACGAGCCGTCAGCTGATGCCACCTTCCGTAACTTGAAGAAATTCCATGAGTTCTGCCTCGAAGCAGACCATGACCTCAATGGTGTCAAGTTGGAAGATAGAGCCTCTCCGAACGAGGAACCCGATGTCCGAATCATCCCGGTCTTGGGGATGGCACCGAACGAGACCTACTTCGAGGATAGTACACATGAGGCGAACTGGCCTGATCGGTTCGAACTACAGGGTGAGAAACTTTACCCGAGTCCATAGTACCGACCCCTTCTCGCGCGATTGGAAGGGCCGGGGTATGCGGTACGGTGGGTATTTGTACTAACGAGCGTACCTGAAGGAGTGACGAACTCTTCCGAACCCATTGAACTCCCGAACTACTTCTTTAGAAGTACTTCAACTCCTCTACTACCTCTTTAGAAGTAGAAGAAGTACTCCTACTACCCCCGTAACCGCCCGTATCAGGGGGTTGAACTACTTCTTCAAGTCAAGAAGTACTTTTCAGGGCCCAGCGCCGGGGCGACGGTACGCGATACCGCCCCAACCCCAACCTGTACTCCGTTACTCCATCAAGTGACTTCCCCAGGGTGATGGATCCATTACTACAGAATCGAATTTATAATGAGAAGTTAGATGATTCGGTGTAGAAGTCGTTAGCCCTATACCCCGGCGAAACACCCCACTGGAGAGAGCTTGAGAAGTCCGTCGACGAAGGGTACAGAACCCCGTGTCCAACTATTCAATCAAAGAATTCGAGTTCGATATCGTCAACGGTGAAGTCATCGGCGAACTCGTCTCGTTGCGCATTTTCTAGTGCCTTCCGGTAGTCGTCTCTGTTCTCCCACATCCGTTTGATCGTTGACGACGGTGATCCCATCCCTTTGCCGTCGGCATAAGACCAGAGTCCATCAGCTGTACCTTTCTCATTTGGGTCTCCCAATTGGGACTGCCGATTGAGTACCTCGATCGCCACGTGGAACTTCTCTCCGGGAAGCCGATATTTCGATTGTGTCTCGTCTTCGTAGTAGACTTTGTCCGTTGTGATACCCCACGGCGTATTCCCGATATGTTCACCTCGTTCCTTCTTCGATTTTAATCCTTCCCGTGTATCTTCTGAAGATTGGATGATATCGTTCTGTGCCATAATTCCGTTCATGATGAAAACCATCGCCCGATTCAACTCACCACGGGGATCATTCGATTTGAGGATGTTCTTGGTTCGCGGGTCCATCAACGAACGTCGGTCTCCTTCCCACGGAGACGCCTGGAGTATCTCTATCTCTCGACCGACGTGATGAAGTTCCAGGTCTCGTTTGATCGTGATCTGATCAATTGGGTCACGGCCGAGTCGTTTGAAGTTCTTGACGACGATCGCATCTATCGATTTGTCTTCGTTGAGATGTTCAACTAACTCAGAGAACTGGTCTCGTTCAACAGGTCGCACTGATCCAGAGACCTCTTCTTCGTACCATCCACAGAAATCGTGAGTACCACCGTATTCTTTTTCGTCCGTCTCATCACAGAATTGCTTGACTGTACCTTGTTGATTGGGAAGGCTACTTTCCTGTCCATCGTCGTCTGTGCTCACTCGACCGTAGCCGACCACGTTCATACTAGAAGACTACGCTACAACTAGACTTATCCAAAGTAGTTACGCCCCCGTAACTAGATTCCAAGGATCGTTTACTTCGACGTAGCCCGTATGGTTCGGTATGGACGTAGACAAGATCGGGTGTGACAAGAAAGCGATTTTCCTCGGGCAGAAGAAGCACCTCTCCTGTGAACTGCATTCTCCGAGTCGCCCAGATGACGATCCGTACTATCTCGGTGACGTAGACCAGGTGAAAATCGACGAAGAGGTCTCCGTGGGACTCACCGGTGTCTCTCCAACCCGAAGTGCCTGGAATTTCGAGGAGACAGTCGACTGTACAGTGGAAGACCACCAAATCCACTGCCGATTACCTGCAGAACGCCAGTGAGTCGGTCGGCAACGAAAGGAAGAAAGCTTCTACGGTTCGGCTACCTCGCGGGGTATAGGCGTAAGCCCAAAGAGAACAACGGACCAATCGGCTCGTTATAAATTCACTCCTGATTCTTCTCTTCCATCTCCTGCATACAGGCCTCGGTGTCTTTCTTCGATGCTTTGCACTTGATGTTCTGCCACTTGGTGGTATCGTAGTCGCTCATGGTGTTAGTTGGTGACGCCAGTCCAGTTGACGTCGTCGTAGTTGTTCGTTCGGCGTTCGATACACTCGCGCTTCTTGTCGGGGTCAGAGTACTTACAGACGATGGTCTCTGGTCCCTTGGGATTCCGTTCAGTTGTGTCGAGTTCTTCGTCAGTCACCTCGTTGAGTGATTCTTTTGCATCGGCGGCCTGACTCACCGCGATCCGCTTCTTGTTTTCGAGGGCCGCTTCCTCGTTGAAGGAGATGTCATCTCGAACGAGAGCATCGGGGATCGTCTCCACGATGCTATCTTCCATCTCGTCGATGGTCGAGTGGATTTCTTCTGGTTTGTCTGTGGTGTACTCTCCATCTTCGGTTGGATAGTACCCGAGACCACAGGCACTCATGAGGAATTCGTGTGACTTCGTCGCCGCGACCAGAAGCTCGTGATCGTAGTCTTCCGATTCACGGATCTCCGATCGCATAGCACCGACGTCATCACGGAGTCGCTCACAGTCGTCAACCGATGCACCTTCGAGTCGACTCATCTATTCGCACCTGATTGTGTAGTCGGCTCCACTATCCATGTCGCTGGTGAGTTGCATCACCGCACTATTCTTCTCGACTGCCGCGCTACCGTTGGCGGCGTTGCCATCTGCTTCGGCAACCTTGTCGCCGTCTTTCATCAGTTTGCAGGTTGTTGTCATTGTTTCACCTAAGAGATCAGGATCCAGCCGGACCCGATCAGTGTGATCACTACTGTCGTCTTGTGCAGAATCGACCCTCGCCAGGCCTTCGCACCGTCGAAGTTCCAGAGCGGGATGGAGTTCATGAACCCGAAGAGGAGACTCAGGGTGAGTACCCATCCGGGAGCCGCAGTCATGAAGTCCATCGTCGGAGACGGTGACGTGGTACCAACGTACCAGAGCCCAGCTCCCGTGAGGAAGTTGAGCACTGGTGCAACCAATGAGATCGTGGGAGATGCCTTCTCATATCTCCCACCCACTATCACCGCTCCCGGAGACGCCGCCGTGAATAGGAGTATCCACGAGGGCAACGAGACACTGGTGAATCCATCCACGAGAACCATCACGATCACTACGCCGATCGACGCGAGTGATAGTCGTAGCGTCTGTCTCAACGCGACGAATTCGGCTTCATAACCGAGAAACTCGGCGACGACTTTGTGACCGAAGAACTCGTGGATGACACCGACCACGATGAAGGTCGGGATAGCGAGGTGAGCAAGCGCAGTTCCGAATCCCAACGCCGTGAAGGAGTAGTCCAGAACCACGAAGGCCGCTGCACTCAGGTAGACCCAAACCAACCCGACACCAATCACCCAGTCCAGTCGACTGTGTTCGAACGGTGCCGAGACCGGTTTGGTGAGGTTCATCCTACTTTTCTCGACAGTGTGAGGCTATCTCGTCACTGTCAACCCAGTAGTGATCGTCCGATCTCTTACACTCGCGTTCGTCCATGTCAGCCATTGTTGATGCAGTCTTCCATGCAGTCTTCCGCTTCTTTTCGGCAGTCCGATTCGATTACACACTTGTCTTCGCAATCCCGGAGGCGACTCATTCCTCAAGGGAACAAGTCCCCGGTCTCCGTGATCCATCGGGTCGTTCGTGGGCAGGTTCCCATTCACCACCTCGATGTCGACATTCTTGCTTGTCCATCGTTCAGTTCCCCTTGTTGCGACAGTGGGAGGAAACCTCCTCACCGTCGACCCAGTAGTGATCGTCGCTCTTCTCGCAGTCGCGCTTTGTTTTGTCAGCCATGTTTTGTCACCTCCTACACTCCGATTACACCTTACACTACCCGTTAGGTCGAAATAAATACCAAATCAGAAATAGAACTGCAGGACACGGATCGGGAACAAGAAGGCGTGTGTGCCCAGTAACGCGAGGGTGAACGCCAGAACGATAATCCACAGTGAAGTGAAGACACTCTGGGTCTTGTCGGGGACGGTGAACCAATCGTGAAGGATACTTGGGAGACTGATGTAGAACACCTGCATTCCGACAAATAGGACGAGTTGGGCCACGGCAACCAACGTGAGTGGGTAGTCGATTATGTAGGCGATGGGGATTGAGATGAGGACCCACGTGACGATGATGGTTCCATCGGCCTGACTGAGTGATTTGACTCCCTCCGTGAGTTTGAGGTTCTCTATAAGTTGATCCGGGAGGAGGAGTTTGGCGAACGCCGCCAGGAAGGTTATGGTTGAGGCGATGACACCGAACTTGAACAGATAGGCAGGGAAATCACTGGGTGTCCACATAGTATAGACCGTCTTCACCCATGCCTCATTCGGAAGGCCAATGGCGTCGAGGATAATCTTCACTCCGAGGTCACCTCCGAGGAACGTGGTCATGATAATCGGGATGAGCGCCGCACTCAACGCCTTCTCTCGTAGATCCGTCGTCACAAGACGAACACTCCGATTCCCAGTCCCAGTATCGTTGCGAACGCTATCCCGATTCGATCCTTGAAGTACTGGTCAGCGAAGTACAGGAATAGAGTGAGGCCACCGAGGCCAGCGACCACCACGAACGTTTCCATCGAGGTTACGATGAAGTCGAATACGTGGAGTCCTCCGACGCCCAGTCCTGCGAGGTAGACGGAGATCGACCCGAGGAGGTAATCCCACAACAGGTCGCCCTCGCCTTCTCGCCAGGTGTAGTAGGAGACACTTCCGACTAGGACCAGTCCGATTAGTGAGCCCAGTGCGAAACGAGCCGTCTGGAAGACGTTGAGTTGGCTAACGACGGCGACGAGAACACCGAGTGTGAGCAGTGGGACAATTTGGTTAAACCGCTTGACTCGTTGTCTGTGTCGGTATTCGCGACCCATCGTTTACCTCGCGAGTCCACCGATGACCAGATTGATCAGCTCGTCCTCGTAGGTCTGCTTGAGCGCCTTCCCTTTCTCGTCGGGCGAGACCCGCGTGTTGGAGACTCGTTCCCAGAGCTCGCTGCCGGTGGTCGCGTCGGCCTTCTGGGTGGCGATGTCACCGTAGTATTCATTGAAGTACTCGATGTCCTCGACCTTCGGATAGACAGTCAAATCGGCGTTCTCGCTGGTTCCGTTCTCCAGCGTCATCACGTCTCCTTCGAGGGTCGCCTCTCCGTCCTCGACCGAGACATTATCGTAGTTCATCCGGGCCGTGTAGTTGGCCCCGATCATCACGCCTTTGTCCCCGTCAGGCTCGATGACGACGATATTGATCACTTTGTTCTCGGTGATGTTCCCCCGGAGAACCGACTTCCCTTCGGCCACCCAGAGGTCCTCGTTGGAGTTGAGGTTCTGCTTGATATTGTTGAGCGATTCGTTACTCAGTTGTTTCTCTTCTGTGAAATCGCCATCACCAGCCACGAGTGGTCCATCTCCAGGTGATTCACGGACTGACTCGATGGCGTTCCCGAGTGCTTTGCCGGCTTTATTGACTCCTTCGACGACGCCACCGATACCACTGGATTCAATCACGTTTCCGACACCGTCACCAATCCCGTTGACGAAGTTCCCGATTCCGTCACCAACATCCGCTGCGACTGATGCTCCTGGAATTCCACCGGAGAACACCACGAGCATTGCCATTATGACTACTTTCATACATACTACACTACCCCCTTAGTCGACTAAACTGACAATCGAATAGCCGATGTCTGCGAATATCACAACGTACCCACCGACGATTAGTGGGAAGACAACACTCGGGGCGATATCTCTAAAGAATTGCCAGAAGAATGTCCCGGTCTCTGGGTTGACGAGCCACGTATTCCATATCCAATGGAGAGCTGAAGCGATGGCGATTGCACCGAGTGTGTACCAGCCACTCTTATTCGATTTAGGAGAGACTGAGGTCAGGAACGCAGTGACAATGATACTTCCACTCAGCAGGTGAAAGGTCACCGGGCCGAGGAGACCGATATGGAAATTGGGATTCTCCCAGAAGAAGAACGTGAATCCCGGCATCCGGAAGTAGAGCTCGAAGAGTCCGAATACCAACCCAACAATCATCCCTGCCTTCTTGCGCTTCTTGAGTAGGTCTACGTCGCGGAATCGCTTGGTCGGTACGATTAGACTGGGGATCAGTGGCCCGGTGGCAAGGGCGAACATGGTCAGCCCCGAGGCCAGTCCTCTCCCAAGGAATACAATGGCGATTATGAAGAAGGCGAGAGCGGCCATCACACCAACGAGCCCACCGAATACAAGAAGTACTGGGCCGAACAGTTTACTCACCCATGGCTCGGTGATCGCGGCGATGAAGGCGTTCTCGTAGAACGAGCCACCGATGAACCCACCGGCAGTGAGGACGTTGAAGACGAACCCGTTGATATAGGGAACGAAGAAACTCGCTATGGCACTCGTTATGATCAGACCGATATCCCACTCGGCAGATCGACGACTCCTCATGCTGTCTCCGTCACGATACTCGCAGCTTCCTTCTCAAGTCGATCCGTTCCGAGGGAAATAAACAAGACAAGCACCAGTCCTATCACGACGGTCGCGACGATTCCGAACTTTGGGACTTCGAGGAGGAAGGCCGGAATCCCCAGAACAGCCATCACCAACCCGAAGGCGTAGAGAGTCGCCTGATCTTGGAGTTCTCCGAGAACCACGAAGGCGATGCCGATGGTGGCGAATAAGAGGACGCCCACGGTGTTGAAGAACGGATAGGTGAGGAAGACCACGACCAGAGAGACCATCGTGATGAGCCCCATCACTCGGTTGACGAAGGGCCCAATTATCCGTTTCTCCATCCCCATCGTCGGTTTGGCCTTGTCTTCGTCGAAGAATCGAGTGAAGGCTCGAATCGGGAGGAGGAGGAGTTGAACTGCGAAATTCACGGTGGCGTAGAGGAGCGTCGGAACTCCGATTCCCACGAGGATCAGGAGGAGGATTCCGCCGAGGAATCCCGAGGCCATCTCGATTGGAGTGAATTGTGAGAGTTGGTGGAAGAAGTTCGAGAGGTGGCCTGCGATGGCAGCTGGGATGGTGAACAATCCGTGCCAGACACCACCGAAGAAGAGGTTGAGTGGAATATCGATAATAGTGAAGAACGCAGCAAGTGACTCTGGAAGCACACTGACATCCACACCCAAGATATTGATTTCAGTCGCGTCTCGAAGTTCACGAATCACCGGATCAAGCGTCCCTGCGATTCTCAACCCGAGGTCTGCAACACCGTTGATCCCCGTCTCCGTTGCCAACAGTGAGTTACCGATCTGACGGAGGACACCACCGAACGGAGCCGTCAACGATTGCGTCGCTTCACGGAATCCCTCATTTACCCCGGCTTCCCATCGAACGAAACCGAGAAGCCATTGGTCTACCCAATATTCTGCGTAGCGAGCTTCTCGTATCCCGAGCCACTGCAACGGCACCAGGACGAGCTGTGCGAGCGATAGGACGATGAGCTTGAGTGCTTGGCTGAGTATTGGCATTGGTTAATCACCTGCGACGACGTCGGTCTCCGGAGCTGGATTCGATTCGAGAACTTCACGGGGTTCCAACCAGGAGAGGACGACTGATCCCCATGCGAGTACTGACGCCAATGGAGAGGAGAACACCGGGAGTGCGACCATCAAAATCGCGGCACCGAGAACATACTCGTCTTTCGTCGGTCGCTCCGGAATCGAGTTCCGCGTTCCACCGAGAGTCGTTTTGAGGATACTCCACGTACTCAGGTAGACAGCCCCCACGAGGACGACGAGCATCCCGAAGGAAACGAAGAGCTGGACAACGAACGCGACTCGTGCATCGATCGGGAAGACTTGGGTCCCCGTGAACAGGGCACCGAAGTACGACAGTACGACGATACCACTCAGTCCGGCGAACACAGTGAAGTCTTCCAGAGTCACGTAGTTCCTCATCACATAGGTCGCGATGAGAACCAGAAGCAAGACCTGGACGGCGAACTCGATCTGTGGATCACCGAGAATTCCGTAGGAGAACGCTTCCAGTCCGACTTTCGAACTATCTCCAAACATCGAGATGAAGTAGGCCGAGTTCTCCCTGATGTAGTTGGCACGTTCGAGTTCGAGTATCGACCCGGAGACCATCGCGTAGATCCCCGTGGTCAATAGGTAGAATCCGGAGGCGACCATCAAGCGAGGCCGACCCTTCTGGAGTTCACCGACGAAATCGAACGCGAGCACATTCACCATCGAGTAGACGGGATTCGGGATGGCTCCGAGAATACTCGGCGATAGGAGGAAGTAGAAGAAAGCGACTCCACCAGCGGCGAAGAGGGTAATGGCTGCGACCCAGAAGACCCAGCTCATCGGGCCAGGAGATACATTGTGTGCGACTTTGTACGACTCGAACGTCTCCGATGGTTGGTGGACGATGAATCCAAATAGCATCGCGAGCCCAACCGGCAGCCACGGGAGATATGTCTCTATGGCCTCGGTGAGTAATCTCCGGAGCATCTACTATCGACTACGCTTCCCGGCGATTTAACGCGAAAATGTAGTTACGCCCCCGTAACTACTTTCAATATTCGCTGAGGGAACGCTGACCGACCCGCTCTTGGATTAGATCTTGGAACTCAGGGTTGATTTCGTAACCGATGCACTCACGTCCAAGGTCGATTGCAGATTCGGCCGTGGTCCCACTTCCGAGGAACGGATCGAGGACAATGTCGCCTGGGTCGGTAGATATTCTCACCAGTCTATTGATTAGAGAGAGTGGATACGGGGCCTTGTGGAGAACGTTCTGTCCAGCTGTACCTCGCTTCACTGGGTGCCGGAATATGTTCCCGAGTGGCCCAGATTCTAACACGGCTGGATCCTCGGCGCCATTGTCAGTCTCTGGTTCTCCGTTCAGTAGGAAGTCGGGATTCTTTGAAAGAGCGACGATGTACTCGTGCTTGTTCACCACGTTTCGAGGAGTCATCCCAGCGATCGCTGTCGGTTTGTACCAGACGACATGATCGAAATGGTTGAAGCCGATATCCACGGCGTTGTTCGCAATGTGTTGTGGCAGGAGACGGAGATCGCCCCTATTCATCACCGTATCGACGACTACCCACATGGTCCCGTCTTCGGCGAGGACATCGTAGCACTCCTTCCAGACTCGTTTCATCCGTTCGTGGTAGTGCTCATATGACTCGTCGGCAGTCCCGATCTGTTCTTCGTGGCCGTAGTCCTTCAGATTCCAATATGGAGGCGAGGTAATGACGGATTGGACAGACCCATCTTCCACGTCATCCATATTCTCGCTACTCTGGAAGAAGACGTCCAAATCGTCGATATTGAGCGTTTCAGAATCATCAACGTCTGGTTTCGGAGGCGTATCGGCAACCCATGGTCGGAAATCAGATTCGGTGGTCGATGAATTCGCTTCCATCTCTTCGTATTCACGGCCCTCTTCTGCAATGACCTCTACAAATTCATCACTGAGCCAGAGACCACTGACTGTCTCGCCCTCTTCTGACGAGGCGCGAATACATCGCTTGATAGCCTCTGTCCGAGGGAGCGGGTGTACGTCGTCGACAGTCTCGTCATCCGTTTCGCCTCGTTCTTCGTCCAACCAGACGTTGCCCGGATCTTTGCCGTCTGGATTGTAGCGTTGGACCTCTGTATCGTGATAGGCGCTGCTCCCCTTCTCTCGGTCACCCCACTCGTTACCCTTGTAGACGTGCGCAACTCTGATGTTATCCTTGTTGAACCGATATTCCCGCTTGTCCTTGACTAAGAGGAGAATTGTCTCGTAGATGCATTGCAGACCCGAGCCGGGTTCTGGGTCAGTATGCCGGACAACTGTATTCTTCAGAGAGAAGGCTGTCTCCTCTCGAATATAGTCCGCGAGTTGCATCCCCGGAGACCACGACTCAGTCCCCTCATAGTGGTTTGGAGCAAAGACCCAGAGTGTCTCACTGGCATCCATGTGTTCATAAATTCGGTCCCAATAGCCACTTGTCTCTCCAAGAAGATCGCCGACGGAATCAGCGGCCAACTTCGACGAAATATCTACGACGTGCATTCGGTACATCGGGATTTTGCGTCCTCCTATTTGAATCGTAGCGTTCGAATAGATGTAGTCCTTTTTACATTACTGTCATAGAGATTTATTAACCTCCATCAACTCGGAAACAGTGTGACAGACGACCGTTGGACTGACGAACTTGGATTTACTGACTTAGCGACCGATGAACGCGAGGAGACAGTCAAGAAGGTCAAAGAACTCATCCAGAATCTCCCGGAAAAGTATCCCGACATCTTCGACGATGCCGACATTAGCAGCCAAGATTACCAACGAGAACTGAGAGACGCGGTCTTCTCACTCGGTGGCGCCTACCGTCAGGGCCATGGCGCCGATAACGAGGATCTCGTACAGGCCGTCTTCTTGGAACCAGCGGCTTCGGCTGGTCTACTGGAATTCACTGACCAGAAAGATGACGAACGGATAGATTTCAAAGGACGACTCGACAACGGCACACCATGGGCGATGGACGTCAAGGGTGGTGAAGGTCAGAGTATCGGCCACCTCCTTGTACCGAATAATACAGAGTTCCTCACTATCTGGAGCGAACGTAACGCGACCAATACGAAATCACCTCCGAGCCGACTGAACGAAGTCATCAACCGAATTGTCCGATGGGGATTCAATCACGACGAGGACGTAGCGATGATGATTATTCGCGATCCTCCAGCGGGTGCTCGAACAGACGACGGCGACGTGATTCCAGATATCGTCGTCTTCCCACAGTCGTTCCCAACTCCGACGAATCCAAATCCACCGATGCGAGATCTCGACGAGCTCCGATTTGCTGAGGTACTCTATGAAACGCTCATCGGGGAAGATGATCTAACCAGCGAAGTAGTCCAGAAACACATCTGGTTCCACGACCTGGAAATCGTCGGTGGTGCAGATGGACATCGAGTGAAGAAGTCGATCTACAATGCCTATGACAACAGTATCAGGCTATCTACTCGCAGTATCGACTACTCTCGTATCTCCGACGTCTGAAGAACTTCTCTGGTGTTCTCGTAGCCGTTAACCACGTCGTCATATGTCTCTGCTTTTGTAATCACGATTTTCCCTGAGGAGAAAATGAGAACCACTGCTCCATCGGGAATCCGATAAATTACGCCCGGAAACTGCTCTGGTTCGTATTCAGCGTTCTCAAATCCGAGGGAAACCATCACCGTACTCAGGTCAAGTTCTTGATTGAGATTTGCCGTCCCGACGACGTTCTCTATTTGAATATTAGAGTGATTCCGCTCGATACCGAGCTCCCGGAGCTCGGAAATAAACTCCTCTACACCAGCCTGGATTTCATCCGGTGTCGTGGCTCGAACGATACTCACACGACCACTCGGTGGGAGCAATACCATCGCCGCATCTCCACGATAGATTAGGCTCCGATGTTTCTCCGGGTCGTATTCTGTGTTCGGTAGATCCTCATGGAGACTGGCGCGATCGAACTCACCCTCTATCTCGAAGGTCGCGGAGACGTTGACGATCTCGATACCCATCTCACCGAGCTCGGATAGGCTGTATTCCTCATCCATCCGACCAATGTCAACGCCCATGCAGTACACTTGCCAGCAAGGACGATTATTACCCACGGTTCCGAAGTGGCGCCATGGCTCATTGGAAATTCATCGCAACCTGGATGACTGACAAGGAGTGCTACGCTCGTCGGTTATTCGGAAATGAACGGAAACGCATCGACAAGACCGGTGAGACGCTCAATGTGAAGGAAGGAGATACACTCTATCTCCATCGATGGGGAAGTGAGGACGAGCCAGGACAACTCGATGGTCCATTCATCGCCGCATGTGATGCAGGGAAGAATCTCGAACCTGACGCATGGCGACACCGGGGGAAGTACGATTGGCAGGTTCGAATCGGCTGGGAGGATACGGTCTACTCAATGGATATTGACGAAATCAACGAGTCTGGTGGAGTCGATATCAAGCACTATCCACAGGGTTTTAGCGAAGTTCAGGGCACGTTCCTATCTGGTCTCCTCAAACGGGAAGGGACACCCATAATCAACGGATAGTCACCAGTCGATAATCTCGTACTCTCTGGTGGTGAGTTGCTTGATAATAATTTCGTCGCCTGAGGAAATCTCCGGGTGTGATTGGGCTATATCGCCCATTCTAGTACGAAGGTGAGTCCCCGCTTCTGGGTCTCCCTCCACGATTTCTGTATCTGTCTTCCGTCCCGTGACATAGGTCTGAATATCTGTCTCGCCAATCCTCAAAGTGAACCGTTCCTGATAAGGTGGAAAGAAACTCCGAACGGGTCTTCGGACTGGAATGAGTGGGTAATCGTCCCAACTCTCCCGCAGGGTTATTTTGACAGACCCAGCCAACGTCGTACCCATATCCATATTCTAGATGGCACGGCGTATTACCGTTGCCCTCGACCGGCGTACAGCGCTACTGGAGCCTGTCACATGTCTATTTAATGTCCGTGGATGCTATGGGGACTTACATGCAGATTCCCCTGGACGATATCCGCGTCTCCGACTTCTGTCTTTGTTCGGAGACCGACCCAGATATCCTTGATAGGATCCGGGAGACCTACGAGCAACAGGGTCAGGGTGAACCGCTTATTGTCCGTTCGATGGACGACGGCTACGAAGTCGTAGTGGGACGGCATCAACTGGAGTCAGCCAGAGAACTTGGATGGGAGACAATTGAGGCCACGGTCAAATCTTTCGGCAATCCCCAGTACCTCGATAGCCAACGAACAAAGAGAGACATCCGTAATCAGGAGCTCGGAGAGTATTGTGAAACCCTTTCACAGGAGTTTGGTCTTGCCGACGATGAGGTCGGCGATCTCGTTGGGTTATCGAGCAAATCCGTCCGAGATAAGATTTCTCTCCTGACTGATCTCGAAGACTCGGTCTGTGAGAAGTTCAAGAACGGCGAGCTCCCTGCTCGCAAGGGACTGGTCATCCTACAACTACCCAAAGAGGAGCAACCGGAGTTCACCCAGAAAATGGTTGATCAAAACTGGACACGGGATGACCTCCGAGCGAATATAGAGGATTTTCAGAGGGATACCGTCGTGACTATCGGATGTGAAGGGCTGGATCGCCTTGGTCTCGTCTCTCAGTTACGGGAGAAAAACGTAGATATTCTAGTCGATGTCCGTTCTCCGGCAAATGGTCACTTCGACCCCGATAAGTTAGCATCTCGTTTTGAACGAGTCCATGGGATTGAGTACAGACATAACCCAGAACTTGGAGCTCCAGCAGAACTGCTCGAATCCTACGAATCACAGGAGATTGACCACGACGAGTTCGGTGACAGATACCGAATGTTTCTCCACGAAGACGAGCGGAAATTCCAGGGATTCCGAAAATCACCCAAGACAGCGTTGATGGGGACCCGGAAATATCCCGTTCCACGCGACGATCAGGGACTATTCTGTCATCGCTATCACCTCGCAGCGGAACTCGTTGAGGCTGGCTACTTCGAACGCATGTACGATATCGCAGAAGATACGGTAATCAAACACCCGACGTTGCCGAAGCTTTGAGGTACCACTTTCACCACGGTCGGCGTAGACTTTTGCCAATTTAGCTCGTAAGTTGCATTGGAGCTTGTCACACGCTCTATGCCCACGGAGACCTCACTCGGCGATTGCCCATTCTGCGAGACCCAGATACCATCGGGAGTGGTCCTGATTGAATACGAGGACGGAGTCTTTGCAGAGTGTCCATCCTGTGGCGACCCAGTTCACCCGAGCGAGTAATTCTGTGTATCTCCACACCCTTCCGAGACTAAACAAGTACTAAGTTCTCGTTCCGATATAGCACGGTTAATGGACATAAGCGAGATGCCTGTCCGTGCTCGACCCGACGGCCTCCACAAGATCTGCGGCGATCTAAAGGGGCAAACAGCCACACAGGAAGAACTCACAGAGGACTCTATCGGAGACTCCGAGTTCGTCGCCGAGCACCTCAGGTATGGAAAGCTCCTCGGTTTCATCCAACAGGGAAGTAGCGAGTACTCCTTGACCGAACGGGGGGTGAGTCTCGCATATGAACGGGGTGTTGCTGGTTCCACGGAACCATTCTTTCTGGATGGGCTACTGGAGGACCACCTCTATGCGGAGTTTTCCGAGTATCTAGGCGATGAGGAGCGACCCGATCCAAATGAAATTACTGAGTCTGAGGTTCTCAGGGTTATCCGGCTGAACTACGAACTGAATGGAGTAGAAGAACCAGACCTACAGTCTGGTGTTCGGACCTACTTTCTTACACTGGATGCTGCTGGTCTCGGAGAATACAAACTCGCAACCGCCAACACTGAACACCGGATTGTCTTTCGCGACGACATCACGATAGAGGATTTGGCAGACGGAGACGCCGACAGCCTGCGACGTCCTGGCGCCCGAGAGGTGGCCGACCCTTCCGAGATATTCCACGATGGTTTCGACGAGCAACTCCTGACCCGGATCTCCCCACAGTTCCGATACGGTCTCTTTCAGGACGCAGTGGGGACCGCGTACACCGTATTGGAGGACCGAATTCGGGACAAGGGGAATTTCTCTAACGAAGACCACGGACAAGACCTGATGTCCAAGGCATTCGATGGAGACAGTGGGCCTCTCGCCATGGGTAACGCTTCTGCCGAGAAGGAGGGATTCAAACTCCTCTACATGGGCGCTTACATGTCGCTCCGGAATCCACCGAGCCACCGGATTCTGGACGATATGAACAAACAACAGGCACAAGACGCTATCAGCATGGTCAACTTCCTCCTCACCCTTGTGGAAAACCAGAAATGATGAGCTTCACCGACAGATACTCACCATGGGACTCACTCACTGTAATTAAGTAACTATGGGCCAGGCAGAAGAACAACCACAACAGATCATCTCAGAAGAACGTTTCATTGAGAGCATGCGAGACTTCGGCTTAACCACTCTCGATGCCGTCAAAGAACTCGTTGACAATAGCTTTGATGCGAACGCTGAAAATGTGTGGATCACCGTCGGAAAGGACAGTGAGGGCCGACACTATCTCATCGTAGAAGACGATGGGAAAGGCATCCCGTTCGACAAGATGCAGGAAGTTCTATCATTTGGTGGACGTCTTCCCGGTCGCGAAGGCGAGGAGACCACCGGCAAGTACGGTTTTGGTCTTCCCTCCTCAGCCTTCTGTCAGTCGTCTCGTACGGAGCTTTACTCAATTTCGTCTGATGAGGACCGTGCTGATTTCGCGTTCAACACCATCGACGTTGATAACCTGAAAACCAATGGGGGCGAGCTCCCTTACACTCGGAGTAAGGACCTTCCGAGCAAGTACGATTTCCACATCGATTCGGGTATGGACAGCGGAACCGTCGTGATTATGGCGGATCTCATTCGCCCACAGTACAATACCGTCGATGGTCTGGCTAGAAACATCAAGAAGGACCTGGCAGAATTCCAGCGTGTTTTCCTCCGGAACGGAAAGACGATTGAAGTGAACGGTGAAGAGCTGGAGGCTGCTGATCCGCTAATGATGCACGAGGGATCAGCAGCGGTTGAAGAGTGTGGTCTCTCCGAGAAGTACGGTGAGATTGAACCAATTGAGTTTCCAGAGGAGGGAGAAGACGATGAGACGCCACAGGTCGAGGTCGAAATTCGCAAACTTCCCATCCAGACGATCGTCAAGGAGGAGCTCGAAGATAAGTACGAGATTGGCAAGGAGACACAGGGCTTCTATATCGTACGAAAGAACCGACAGATCGCCGGTGGACTCTCTCTCCACATGTTCACCAAGCACAGTAGGTACAACTACTTCCGAGGTGAAATTCGATTCCCACCTGCCCTTGACGAGAAGTTCGGAATACAGACGAATAAGAGCCGATTCTCCTTGGATCCAGACCTTCGCGACGAGATTGAGGATCGAGTAAAGACCGTTCTGACGGAACTCGGCAACGACATCTTAGAAGAGCGGGACAAAGCCCGTAGCGAACGGGAAAAGAAGAAAGCAGGAGACGAATCGACATCAGAAAAGGTGGCGAATCGGACCCTTCCAAGCCTCCAGTCCAGCGGTCACACACCGACGGAAGAGGAGAAAGAGGAACAACGTAAGGAAGTTGAAAAAGAAATTGAAGAGGTCAAAGACCGAGAAGACCTTTCTGAAGAAGAAAAACAGAGTAGGATAGAACGGCTCAAAGACCGGTTAGACCGGGAGTCAATAAACCGGAAAATCGAGGTTTTGGGTAGCGGACAGTTCTATGAGATGACCCACAAGGGGAACCAGATTGATGTGACGATCAATCAGTCCCACAGCTTCTACGACAAAATATATCGGAAGGCACGAGAGGAGGACGACCCCGAACTCCAGACGTACCTCGAACTCCTAATCTTCAGCTTGGCTAAAGCTGAGGACGCCAAACACGATCAAGAACAAGTTCGAAGATTCTATGACCAGGAACGATTCATGTGGTCTATGATTATGCGGTCGTTCCTTGAAGAAGCAGACAAGGAGTTCGAAGACGAGTAACTCTCTCTATACGGATTCAATCAGACTTCCCGGACGGGAATCCGATCCATTTCGAGGAGTGAGTGTTCTATCTCGCACGTCGGACACTGGAACTTGCATCTCTCACCGTTGACTTTCCCGAGATAGGGATGCCCACTCACTGGTTTCAGCTCAAAGCCAGGATGCATAGAATTCTTCGCGTAGACCTCGTCTCCCTTCCCGAATCCATGCTTGAACTCTCGCCCACAATTCTTGCACTGGAACTTGACTGTGAACACTATATCTTCGGGATTGTAGTCTGCTCTGTCCTCGTAGCGAAAAGTGTACTGGCAGTTATCACAGGTATCACTATTGTACGTCTCTTCCTCACCACACTCCGGGCATCGTCCCATTATCTCTTGTAGTCCGGTCGAGACTGTTATTGTACCGATAATATACATTGATATGCCAACCTCCGGAAGCCATGCGTGTGTCAGTAGACGAGTTCGAAGCGGCAGTCGAGGAAGCGATTGGCCAAGAGATCTGGGTTGATGACTCAGTCGGTGACGACCTCGGGTGGTTCTTTGTCGAGACCGAGCTGGAGTTCCAAGGAGAGACCTTCGACGCCGAAGTCGATTTCAATCTCTCTGAGGACGACATCACGGTACTCTACGCGGAGATACCAATCGACAGTGAACGTGAGGCGATCTTAGAGGAGGAGACACAACCACTCGACGGTGAACTAAGAGAATACTATCCTGAGGAGAACGAGCTTGGTGACCTCGTCCCACAACTACGGGATGTCCACGACGACGTCTTCGGTGGCAGGTAAACCAAATTTATAATCTGACCGTTGGTGTAGCGAAATAGACCTCACTACGGCTATACCTCGGCAAGTGCGAGAACTAAGACGATAGTGAGGGCGTGGGAGACCTCTTCTGCACGTCCTTTACAGACATTCAGATTATTCGTTAAGCTGCTTAACCGAATCTGGTGTATGGAACGTCGGTGAACACCCATAACAGAGTCCACTTGATTCAGGTCTGACGCAGGAAAACTAGCCCCACCACAATAATCCCAAGCAGGGCTCCAGTAATTAGCGAAGTCCAATAGAAGCCACCGTTGTCTGTGGGGATCAGTAGTTCGTCTCCGTTATCGGACTGTCCAGCCGAGACGATAGTGAAGGTGTGTTCCGACCACGCCGAGTTGGAGAACTCGATGGTCCCGTTCGTCGCGGTTTTGTTCTCTACCAGCTCACCATCTCGATACACCTCGTAGGGGGTCGAGTCATCCAACCCGGAGACCTCGAAGGCCACGTTCCCAGTGGAGGCGTTGACGGTGACGTTCTCCACCTCGTTGCCGGTTGTCGGATTCGGATTCATAGTCACTTCACTGGTATCCGCTGCCACCGAGAGGTCGCCCACAGTCGCGTTGGCTTGGCTGGCAACGCGATACGAAACGTTAGAGTTCCGTTCCAACGTCGCCTGTTCTCGCACCGAGACGCTGGCACTTGTGGTCTCGGGGATCACCTGATACTCGCCACTGGCGTACGAGAGCGCGACTCCTTCACCGACGAGTCGATATTGCGGCTTGTAATCGTAGACGTACTCGACCTGACTACCGAGCGACGCCACGCTGGAATTGACGGAGAACTTCTTCACAGGTTGATTCCCATCGTAGCTCTGTCCTCCGACTTCGAGAGAGTGGTCCAGGTCGATATCGCTCTTGTTCGTGGTCACATCGGAGACGACGACTTCTTTGTTGGGGTGCTTCCACGCAGACCGCCACCAGAGGTTAGTCTGATTTACTCGGAGGCCCTCGTTATCTTTGAACCACTGGAAGTCGTCTTTTCCGGTATCCGCGAACTCGGTCGGTAGCCATCCCTGTTCGTAGTTATCGAATTCGCTATCCGTATCGTCGAACTCAATCGGTTCGTCAAGTGGAACGGTGATATTCGCACGTCGCGTCTGGCTATTATCGTAGGACCACGCTCTCTGGGTCTCGTTGTACGTATCGATCGCGTCGACATTCAGATGGCTCTCACCCGCCTCCATGTAGATCTCTTGTATCGCCGGATAATCGGCGAGACTATCGGAGCCACCACCGTTTCCGTGTTCCCAGGCGACGACCCCGGTGTTCATAATAGTCGTTCCATCGGGGAGGTGCGAGAAGTTATCTCCGTAGACAACTTTCCCGGTGGGGGTGTTCGAGTTGTCCGGATCATCGAGAATATCACTTGGGTCACTATGGATGTGGCTCGTAACGATGAGGTCAATTCCTCCATTCTTTGAGAGATCGAGGAACTTATCGGTCATCGCTTGGGAGCTCGGTTCGTCCGCACCCCACCAACTTTCTGTTCTTTGGGTGGTATTGTAGAGCTGGTTGTGAGTAAGCAGAACGACGTTGTTATCGTTCTCTTTGTGATATTCGACGCGTGGTTCGAGCCAGTTATCAATCCACGATTGGGTCGTTGTCGGTGCTCGAATCTGATCTCCTTGTGCGTAGTGCGTGTCCCACTCACCGTGTGGGGCGTCCAGCGCGGGCATGAAGATGAAGGCCGTATTTCCTTCTTGGACTTCATACAGAGGCGACGTCTGGTTGTGGGTCTGCATCTGGTCCATGTAGTTCCACCCGTAATCTTCACCACCGGTGAAACTATCTCGGTCTTCCTTGTCGACGAACCCGTCGTGTGACCCACCAGGAGTCATATAGACCCGTTTGGCGGGGTTGTTCGATGTCCATTTAGAATAGTTCTCGAAGGTGTTCTCCCATGACCTCGCACTGGAATCTGAGGTCATATCACCGTTATTCAGGATGAAGTCGTAGTCCTGTTTATTGATATATTCAGTCGTATCTTTGATATCATCGGCAGCTCCATCACCCTCTCCAACGTTCCCGTGGTGCTGGTCACTAATCAACAAGACTTCTTTCGTCGTATTAGTTGGATCCGTCTGCGCTGTCGCCGTCTCTGCGAATCCGACGGGACCAATTGCCCCGGCAACTAAGATCATCGTAAGTGCCAGTGCTCGTTTCATCTATTCCCTCCTGATCCGAATCGCGACTAGACCAACAACTACAGCGGCCACCGTACCCAGAACCACGAAGAGCGGGTTGAGTACCACACCGAATATTTCGAATCGTGGGTCATCAGTCGGGAGTAGTGTAGTGTCTGGGTCATCATCAGACGTGCCACTCAGAGCCGTTACTTTGAACGTGTGTTCGGACCAGTTGGAGTCTTTGGTGACAGCTATCTCACCAGTGGAGTTCGCCGTGAGAGTCGTGTAGTTCTCACCGTCCTGTTGGATCTGGTAATCTTCGCCAGCAACCAGTCCCCCTATCGTCACCTCCATCGTTCCGGACGGTTGGTCAACAGTGAAGTTCGTCACCGTCTGATTACTCGTCTCGAAGGCGTGCACCGTTAGATTCGACTCTTGGGAAGTCTCGATAGAGAAGTTGTCACTGATCTCTTTCTGTTCTCCGATAGCGTTGAATCGATCAATCGGTGAGTTACTGTTGACCCTATACTTGACCCCAACGTGAATCCCGGAGACCGGCTCCTTTGCCACCCCAACACCACTCAAGACTGGGACTTCGGAAACCGTTCCGGACATGTCGGCGCTCACTCGGAAGGAATTACTCGCTTGGGAGAATCCAGAGACGTGGTACTCGGTGGCGGAGTCGTTGAGAGATATCGAATTACTCGTTTCCTCGTAGGTTCCGTCACTGTCAGGATCGGATTCAACGACGACGTTCGTGGTTCCACCGTTGAGCTGGGCGTCGACATCTCCCAGAACGACTTGATCTTTCTGGAGAAGTGAGGTTGACTTGGGCTGAGTCGTGATATCCCCAGTTGTGTCGGACAGGTTCTCTATCTCCTGCTGATTCATCACTTTGTTGTAGAACTGGACCTCATCGACATTCCCATCGAAGTACTGAGCCTTCTCATTGGGATAATCCGGTCCAGTTCGATATCCGATAGTCGTCTTCTCTCTAACGCCGAAGTCACCGGGCGTTGCACTGGTGGTGTTCTTCAGCTCGCCGTCCATGTAGAGGCGAGTCTCGTCATTCGGGTCGTCGTAGACGGCGGTGAGGAGGTGATAATTCCCATCTGCGTAGGCATCAGTGTCCCAAGTCAATTTTGCCGAATCAGTACCGACGACGTCGAAGACGAGACCACCTTGCTCTTCTTCGTTCTTCCAGAGCGACCAGCCGTTCCACGTTCCACCGGGGTCACGCTTCTCGATGATGGTCGTCTTTCCGGTCGTGTTCGTCGTCTTGATCCAGATAGAGACGGTGAACGACGAGTTCCCGAAGTTATGCTCGTTGACGTCCGTGATATTAATCTCGCTCTTATCGGTACTCGATACACCGAGTGCCGAGGTAGAGTAGACTCCGTTCTCGTCGTAACTCACTCCAGCAGTCGAACCAGAAGCGAGTCCTTGGGTATCCGTGAGTGTTCCCGAATCCTCGTCCATGGTGTAGTAGGAGACGAGATCCGTGTCGTCTGACGGATTCCCGATCTGGACACTGCTGGCACTTCGGTCTCCAACAGATTCGTGAACGACACCAGATTCGTCTTGGAGACTATCCCAATCAGTCGAGTTATTCCATGCGTCTTCCGTGCTTGCTGCCGCGACAGGCATCGACGCCAATGGCCCCAAAACCGAGAGGACCATCAGGCCTGCGAGCAGCGTTGCCACTGTGCGTTTCATAGTTTATTGTAGGTTCTTGTGTTACTTAGCTGACATTTCTGGAATGTAGTTACGGGGGCGTAACTAGATTTATAATCAGAACATTGGTGGTGGCTTCCACAGTGCCGGGGTATAGGGGTAGTCACATCCCGAACACCCATCCATCCCGGAGACGACGTCTCCACCGTTCATACGTAGTCCTCCAACAGTCCTACGGTAGTTCGGACGCTCCTGATAGAGACTTCACCAGCCACTACAAAGGCGACGAGCGTCGAGCCGGCTGCCACTAGATAGCGACCCAGACCCATATTGTAGGGAACGATCTCTCCGCTGACGGTGAGATACCCAATCAACGGTTCGGCCAACACAGGACTCAGGAAGACCTCGATGAAGGAGGCGAATCCGAGGAAGCCCACCACTGACACAAGGACAATCTTCGCCCCAAGCCAGGCTCGATCCGATCCTTTCGTCGATCCCATCCCAGCTACACCCATCCCCGTCTGGGCAGACACAGTCGCCAATACTTCCGGGATCGTATGGAGTGAGATCGCTGCTCCGAAGGCGATGAACGGTCCGAATAGCGGGTTCCCCGTCGTAATCACATAGCGAAGGAACAATCCGAGATACGCGGCGAGTATCAACCCAATCTTCACCCCACCAATCATCGCAAGCGGAATCCCAAGTCCTCCTACGAGTCCACCGATAAAGGCGAAAGAGCCACCGAAGACTGTGATCTCAGCATTATTCACGTAGATGTCCCACGTGTAGCGGATGGCCGGACCGAGTTGCTCACGAAGATTCCTCAATGGCGATTCCAAGATCGGGATGGAGAGACCGAGGACTGCTTGGTGTTGTTGGATACCGGAGAACGCGACCGTGAGATAATAACCAAAGTTCTCATCGATGGCGGCCATATTCGGGTGAATTCCGATGAGGGTTGCACCACCGAGTCCGATACCCAGTGTTGCAGCGAGGAAGATCCCACCACTTCGAATGAGCTGGGTCTTCCGACCACTCGCGTTCTGTAAGGTTCGTATCCACAGTGGTCCGAGGAATATCGCGAAGAGGATTCCGACGACGTAGGTGAGCCGGAAGTTTCCGAATATCACCGAGTCGAAGACCCAGAACGGCTCGATGATGTTATTCCCGAGCCACACGAGCGGGAAGGTGAGGAGTGCCGACCCGTAGAAGATGTACCGTTCTTCGTAGCGAAGCGCCGACCGGACTTTCTGGACGTGATAGCCATCATCCAACGGTGTGTCCATCGCCACGAAGAACAGCGCGAAGAGGAGGACACACAGACCGAGGACGATCATATACTACTCACCACCCTCGTCAACGAGAACCCACCACGGAGCCATCGCCACCAGATCACACCGGAGAGACCCACCAACAGGACTCCCCACGGCACCAGTCCGAGTCCGGTTATGAGGAGCGCTCCGTCTATCGAGACGAGGAGCTTCGTCCAGAACGGCAATTCGTAAAGTCGCTTTACGAATATGACGTCCGGCAGCCACGCGATTCCCAGGTGGTGTAGCCACAGTGCAGCGAAGAGACCCGTCCCGAGGATTCCCTGTATGAGGATATAGACACCGGGATCATCACCGAAGGGAAGGAACGAGGACCACGTGTTAGTGAAGAAGGTCAGGCTATCACCACTACCCAGAATGAAGCCACTACTCCGAACGCTGGAGACGGTGATGGGCTTCTTGACCTCGGTGCCACCATAGGAGGCAACGACGGTGATCGGTTGGCCCGTGTAGTTCTCTTGCTTCACGGAGAAATCCCAGGTGACCGAGCCACCTGACGTGACAGTCCCCGATTCCTTCCCGGAGGTCAACTCGACTATCGACTCGTTGTATTCCAATCGGTATTCTATCGAATCATCAGAGACGGCTTTGAACGTCTGAGTCGTCGTGAAGAACTGGCTCGACGTGGAGTAGGACCCCTTGCCCTGGATTGCGACCTTATTCGAGGTGACATCCCACTGCTGGTCATCGACCGTGTTGGAGGTCGTGTTCTCGACGACACCGACCACGGTGTGGTCTCCGGCTTTTTCGAAGGTGTGGGTATAGGAGTAGGGACCAGACTCGGAGACGGACTCGTTCTTGACGAGAGTGTCGTCGACGTACCACCGAACTTCACCAACCGTTTGGTTCACGTTCTCTATCGTGTACGTGTCCTTCGAGCCGATGACCGTCTGGACCTGGGTCTCCGTCGTCTCTCGGTCGGCTACAGTTGCCGACGATGAAGTGATGTTCGGTGGTGGCTCGACGTAGCTCTGGTAGTTCAGGTCATACCCGGACAGCTTTGGCGTTCTAAAGCCTCCCGTGCTGAGGTCGAATAGAACCTCGACGTTCTCGGTCGAGTAATCGGCACTCACCGACGAGAGATCGAGTGTAGCGTTCGGTTTGACACCAGTCTTGGAATACTCGACGTTCCCGTTCTTATCCAAGACGGTGACATCGATATCTTCCCCACCGGGCGTCCCGTTGAAGGTCAAGTTCTCGAACGATTGAACACTCCCAGCATTGACAGTCGTGGAGGAAACGGTTCCCGAGTCGTCGTAGTACTCGTAATCCCAAGAGACGTCGGTGACTTTCGGATTCGCACTCCCTCCTCGGATTTTGTAGTTGTCGGTGAGGACGACGCGATAGTCGATAGACTCGACGAAATCATAATCCGATCCGAGATTCACCGTATTCGAGAACGACCCGTAGCCAGCGCCGTAGGAATCGAGAGTCTCCCACTTGCCGTTCTTGTTCTCTGCTTGAAGTTCGATACGACCACTCGACCCTTTGAACGCACTCGGCGCCTCACCAGACCAGGAGATTCCTTTCAGGTCGTGATTCGTGATTTCGGAATCGTTCGTGAGCGTTCGTTCGTAGCGAGCTTTCCCCTCACCATCACCAGCCCAGAGGTTAACTGGCGTTACTCCAGTGAGTTCATTATTGCTGTCCGTCGTGAATATCCGCTGTTCGTTCGGGTGATCGTTCCACAGTGCCGCGTATGATTCTCCATTTCCGGAGGTGAAGGTTCGAACGACGTCCCTTGACGACTTCTCGATTATCTGTATCTCTTCTTCACCATTCCCACCATCGTAGGAGATGATGAACCACACCGTTCCGTCAGGCCATTGCTTGATATCGAGACCACGTTGTTTGCCACCAGGAATATCTAAACGTGAAACGTAGTCGCCATTAGCAAGGTCAAGTTCTACAATTTCATTCTGATTTCCATTAATCACATACACATGGTCAGTGTTGGACTCATGGGGAGCCATTCCACGATTAGTTCCAGCACCAGAAAAGGTCGCAATGTTATCTTGGCTGCAACTGCTGTAATCGTATACGTAGAAATTACTCGTCTCGGCAACGACGTCTCGTCCATGGATAATCACCTCGCCGCCACTGAATCCATCATTCTTGGCGAGCCCACGAGGTTGTCCCGGAATGTTGGACGCGATATCACAACTTCCGAAGTAACCTGGTGGGTCTCCGGTGCCCTCGTATTTCCACAACTCGTCTCCCAGATACCACATATTCCCGTCAGCATAGGCTGAACCGGGTACCTGTCGTGATTCGGGGATTTCACTCCCTAGTCCAGTTCGGTCTCCCGAAGATGGACCACGCTTGAGTGAAATAGAAGACTGATCCGTCGAGAGGTCACCGTCACCATTGGTTACGTCACCGAAGCCACCCTCACTCGTCGTTTCGTCGTTGAACCGGAGGGCGATATCTGATTTCGTTCCGTTGTAGTCGTCCTGTTCGAGGTCGCCGGAATACGAGGACTGGGACCACTCGGTCGAGTGCGCTGGTCCATCACCGTAGGATTGTTGCACTGTCGCAGCGACGGCGAGACTACTAACCATCGCGAGTACGAGGGCGACGGTCACGAGCTTCTTCATTCGGGTCTCACCACCGGCTCACGGGCGTCCAGTCTTGGTTCGGGGGCGGGCTAGGGTTCATTGTAGCGATGCCTCTGGCCGCTGTGACACGGCTCAGAGGTAGGGGTTCAGTTAGCGGACGATCCGATGTTTCGACGACCGATGTTCACGACCCTCGCGACGTAGAGTCCGAGGTAGACCACACCAACCGAGAGGAGCACACTCAGTAGGAGCTCCGAGAAGTCGAAGGCGGTCTGGGTTCCAGCGATGATCAGGGTTAACGCGCTAAACACCATCATCCCGTTGGCGTCGTCGTAGAGTCCCGACTTCTCCGTAGCGATGTTGATCATCCCGAAGGCGATTGGCACTGCCACAACCCCTCCCATCAGCGTCAAGAATGGGAAGACTAGAACTCCACCAACTACTGGCACGCTTGACGGGAAGGTCAACTCGTAGACGAAGTTGGCGAAGCTCAGCTGAGCGAAGGTTAGCATCGAGAGGGCGAACATCGCAGTCGCTCCCATCGACCCCAACGACACTGATGCTGCCGCGAACCATTGGTAAAGGTTCTCCCCATCGTAGCTGAGTTGCCCTGGCCATTCCAGCGGGTTCGGGAGTGCGTTTCTCAGTGCCATTTTACATCAGGTCGGTTGAGTCGCTCTTCTTGTAGGTGAGTGCAGCACCACCGATTGAGAGCACAATTCCGAGGACGAGTGGGGTGAATCCGGGGAGACCCAGTCCGTCGACCACGATACTCGACCAGAAGGTGAACCCTTCGAGGACGTAGTCGGCCACCATCGTCAGGCCGACGATACCGCCACCGAGGACGAGAGCACTCATCCCCATACCACTGTAGGCACCGAAGCCAGCCATCGAAGAGGATCCGTCGCGACCGATTACAACGGCACCGACGGCGAGGACGGCGACGAGACCACCGAGGAGAGTGACCAGGAGGCCACCGGAGAGCGGGATCCCGATCAGCTGGTTGGCCGTTCCGGCGTTGTTCAGTGCGTAGCTGACGTTCGTGTCAGCCTCGACGCCGCCCTTCGGATCGTGGACGGACTCGACGACGACCGACTTGTTCTCGTTGGCGTTCTCGACGGTCGTAGTGAAGGTCAGGGTGTGAGTTCGAGTCGTGTTGTTCGCCTCCACGAGGTTGTACTTGTACCCCTTGTCTTCGTCACCGTCATCGAGGAAGTCACCGACGCCGTCACTCGACAGTTCGAGGACACCGGCACTCTCGTTCGTGGTTTCGTCGATATCCGTGAAGCCGGACTTATCGAAGGAGACAATGACCGAGTGGTCTTCGAAGTCGAGACTCTCGTAGGTGGTGTTATCTCGCGTAACCTCAACGGTGAACGTGGCGTTCCCGGTCTCGTTCGGAACGTACTCGCCAGTGGTCTCGTTGAACTCACCGTTATCGACGGAGATGTCCGTCATGAGGTGGTCGTTCTGGTCGTCCGTTCGGACTCGGAAGTCGTGGACTTCCGAGTCATCGTCGTCGGAGACCAGCTCGGTTCGATTCTCCATTCCGGCACCATCGGAGACGTTGATCGCGTCAGCGACGGAGCCAGTGGTGGAGACGTTATCGCTCACGTTGAACATAACGTCGTGGGCATCGATAGTCACCGAAGACGAGCCACCCGTCTCGTTGACGTAGTACCCGTCATC
Source organism: Haloarcula rara (assembly GCF_029338235.1). Classification (GTDB taxonomy): domain Archaea; phylum Halobacteriota; class Halobacteria; order Halobacteriales; family Haloarculaceae; genus Haloarcula; species Haloarcula rara. The sequence continues at coordinate 531,459 of NZ_CP119785.1, read as the reverse complement.
GACGACGTTCACCGAGGCTGTTCCCGACCCACTGGATGAATTAACCGTCACGTCGGCCGGAGTCACGTTCGTCGAGAAGAAGACGGAGCCATCTGCCGACACAGACTGGCTCTCCGTCATCCGTATGGTGACATTCTCGACTTCACTTCCTTCCTGCAGTTCCGTATAGTTCACTTGATCAGCGGTACTTGTAGTCTGCCCGTCGATGGCCTGCGTCTGCGAAGCAGCAGCAAGTCCACCGAAGGCTGACCCGACTACCATGACGGCTATGAGTGCCGCCAGTATTCTCTTATTCATCGTTGAATGCGTAGCTGAGGAGCAAGGTGACCAGCGCCACTCCACCGCTCAGACTGGAGATTGGCTCTGGATAGACGATCATCCCGAGTGCGATCAACCCCGCAACAATTCGGAGGTCAGATCGAGCGACCGGGAGGATCCCACTACTTGCTCTGAACGTTCCACTCCTCGTCGTCGAGGAGGACCGATTCCGTGCCCATGCTATTACTCCGATAACGACGATTCCGATCGCTCCCGCCACTAACGCGACTTGCCAGACTGGCGCACCGGAACCCAACGGATTGAATCCAACCTCGGATCCGAGTCCCAGGAGTCCCTCACCATCCGGCGACGTCCCGTAGTAATCGAACGTCGGATGACCACCGTTGTCGACCTGCTCGGCGTTGAGGGTAACAACAGTCGACGCCCCTGGAGCGAAGCTCTGGTTGAACGTCACCGTGTGTTCGTCGCCCTCCTGCACTCCGGCAGGATCGCTACTGATGATCATCCCGGACCACGTCGCGGTGACAGTGGATCCGTCGACCTCTGGAACAGAAGCGAAGCCGATGTTCGTTATCGTGACACTCGTCTCCTCACCCGACTCCACGTCGGAGACCATCACGGGGTAGGGGTACGCCGCAGCGTAGAGACTCGACCGAAGGTCATAGTGACTCTCGATCGAGGACACGTTCGCGGTGGTCTCCGAAGTGATCAATGACTCGTCGACATCGAACGCGTACGCATTGGAAGTTCCAGTGAGGCTCGTACGTACAGGAGAACCCAGTGCCGACTCGTTCTCCGCGACCAACACAGTCGCGTTCTGAACTCCGAACTGGGTGGCATCGAGGACGTGATCCGACGTCGTCACTGCAACGTCGGAGGTTCCGTCTGCAAAGCCACCGGAGACGGATTGGAGCGAGTTACTGAGGTTAACGCCTTCGACTGTTTCCTGAACAGTGTACGAACTGAGTGCATCCCGTGTTGAGGTGTCCACGTTTGGCGAGACGTACACTGTGTTCACGCCGAGTGAATCGAGTACGGCTTCGATGTCTCCGTCATCAAGGTCGGCAGAAAGCACCGGCGCAGACACTGTTTCGTCGCTCAGCGCGACGCCGACCTTCCGGTGGTCGGTCGTATTGTTTGCGACAACGAACGCAGTAGAACTCGAGTCCCAATACCGAATGGACGCAATGTAGGAGGTACTCGGAGTGTCAGTTGAGTCTACCTCCTGGACATTGAGCCCCAGGTCTTCGAGACCATCGGCGACCGTGTCGGTTTGGGTGCCGACGACGATCGCTCGATCTACGTCACGTTCTTTCAGCGTTTGGACGGTACTTGCTTCGACTCCAGACGACGGAGCTCGAACAACTGAGTAGCCGTGTTCATCCGCGATCGCGTTCGCGGTGAGTAACGCCGACGTTGAGTCGCCCGTCGCGACTACAACTGTCGAGTCAGTCTCCTGAGCAGCCACGGGTGTGGCTATTCCAGAGACCACGACAAGCATGAGCAACACAAGGGTTGCACTTCGGTTCATTTTGGGCTACTCAACCCAAACTACCCCGGAACTGGACTTATACGGGGTATTATAATAGGAATAAAACCGGATTACTCGTCAGCGAAGACGTCTATCATCCCTTCGACGATCATCGGATCGACGATTTGCTTCACCACGTCGTGCTTGTCCATATCGAACTTCTCCGCTGCGATATGGATAGCGACTGATGCCTCATCTTCTATCGACGCCGGCATCATCTGTCTCGTTTCCAGCGCGTTTAGCGAGACATCGAGCTCGTCTTCGTCGACGTGCTCGCTCCAGTCGACTTCGACATCAGGAAGTGAGAAGTCTTGCTCTTCTTCCTCCGTCTCCGGCGACGTCTCCGGTTCGGATTCGTTGATCCCGGAGAACTGGTCTTCCTGTCGCTCGACGTCCTCGAACGTGACACTGTCCCCGTTGCCATCCTCGAACTCGATATCGTCCCCTTCCTCTTCGACGATCTCGTCGTAGGCGTAGTGCTCGTTGAGGTATTCGAGGAACTCCCGTTCGTTCCAGTTCTCGTCGACACCCTTCTCCGCAGCCGTCCGAATCTCCGAGAGGGAGACACCCTCCATATCGGACAACTCCTCAGAGACGAATTTCTCCTGCCCCATACTGACGACCTTGGCAGTCGCTCCATTGGTGAGGAGGGAGACGATCTCGTCTATCATCTCGGTCTCCTCTTCCGTCGGCTTCCGACTGGTCCCTTTGTCTGCCAGACTGGACCGAATCGGATTGTCCTGTTTTACAGGAGTGAGCCAGCGACCGATGGTCGGCTTCGACTTTCCGACTTCCTCGGAGAGTTCACTGTGAGTCTTCTGGCGTTTGAGTCCATTACTCCGTTCTCCTGGAGGGAGAAGCCACGGGGCACAGATACTCGCCGTGTGACGAGCTCGCTGTTTCTTGTTCGAGGACTTCCGGAATTCGTTCGCGGTGATCATCTTGAGGATCTTGTCCGACTCGGGGATCGCAGACCCTCGCTCCTTGACGACGAAACACCGGACGCTCTGTGCATCGTTCTCGTTGAGAGCACGGAAGCGACGGTCGCCGTCGATGATATCGAATCCACTCCCGTTCGGTGTCACCTCAAGCGGCTTGTTGGGTTGTGTACCGATGGACCGACAGAATTCCTCCCAATCATCTTCGTCCTCGTCTTCGTACGGGTGGAGTTTGTCGCTCCGCTCGGGAGCGTTCAGTTCCTCGATCGCTATCTCTCGGAGTTCCATGTCGTCTTGGACTGCTTTACTCATCTTTCACACCTCGGAGAACTTCTTCCTCATCTGCTCGAATCTGTTCTGCAAGTGTCTCGATAGCTTCTCCGTAGACGTCGGCACGTTCGAGATCATACTTCTCCGTGAACGCATGGAGTTCGTTGAAGGCCGATTTCGGTGCTATCGTTCGAATTCGCGAGTCCTGTAGCTCTTGGTTCATTGGTACCACGCACCAAAGGCGCGTACTATACGGTACGGTACAGTACGACTTAGTAGTATCGTTTTACTTACATGTTTGTTGGGCATTGCAAGCCACTGGTCAGGTCCGGAGTTGGGATAAAAGAGAGATGAAGCGGATTATGCTCTAAATTACATAGGTCTATATAGATTCGGCATACCGAGTATCGACTTCATCGATCAAATCCGGGAATTCTCGTTGGAGAATTCGACGGTACTGTGGGAAATAGTAATCCAGAGGTGGAGCATCGTACTCGAAGTGATGTTTGAACACAAAGTAGTTCAAGTCATCACACTTCTCCGCGAAATCGAGGACTCTCTGTTGTTCTTCTTCGGTGAACTGCTCGAAATATCCATTCTTATCCATGGAACGATAGCCAACAGAGACAGACAAAGTAGTTACGGGGGCGTAACTACATTCAGTTCTTCATAGCACTCGTAGACCATCTCGGTCTTCTCGGTCGAGTGTATCATCCCTCCACACCGTTCTGCGACACCATACTCGACGAGCTTCGGGATGTGGTTATGATACGCAGACGGACCACAATCGTCGATGGGGATCTCTTCTCTGTTCGCGAGCTGTACGACCAGTTCCTGTCTCTCCGGATGACGGAGAATTTCAGCGACGTCCTCAACAGACAGCTCAGGCATCGAGTTCCTCCTGTGGTTCGAGCGATCCCATCTGTAACTCGGTGATATCCGCTTCTTGGAAGGCACACCAACCATCATCTCGAACGTATTGCCCGAAGTACCAATCTTCTCCTTCGAACGTGGTCGCCCGAATGACGACAAATACTGATCTCCCGTCCAGAGAGACCATGGCCTTGATTCGCACCGGATCTCCCAGTTCGAATCCATACTTCTCACAGAAGTGAGGTTCGTGTTCCTCGAATTCTTCTAATAGCTCGGGGATCGCCATGTGCATATATACTATTTCTTACATGTTATAGATTACTGAAAATCTCCCAGATTCGCCAGTTTTCCTACCGAAAACCTCCGAATTTGACGGTGGACGGCTACCGAAAATCTCGCATATCTCACGGAGACCGTACCGAAAACCCTGTGCCCGGCGTAGCGAAAATCCTACAGGAACACGGGGAACCCTACCGAAAATTCGATTCGACGTCCTCAGACCGGTAGCGAAAATCCTGAGCATCTCTCATACTGGGTACCGAAAATTCGTTAGGCCCATGGCAGCTCTTCGTCGATGTCGTCTTCGTCGTCTGAAGAACTGGTGTTGTAACTCGATGGTTGGGTCTTCGTGCGATCTCTACCTTGCCGGCAGTAGCCAGTCTTCCTTCGAAGTTCGAGATTCCTGATAGTATCTCGTTCGAGGTCGATGCTATCGTCCTGATTGGCTGCCTGACGCCAGTTGTCTTTGTCCTTGAACTTCTGTTTGATTCGCCACTTGTTTTCGTCCGAGATGTTCCCACAGTTCATACAGGCAACTGTGGAGGGAACCCATTCTGTCTCCCAACCTCGATTGCAGCTGTCTCGATTGAGTTCGTTGGCCTCTGTTGCATCAGCCCACCCCTCATTCGGGGGTTTACAGAAGAGACGATCGTCTCCTTCGGGGCCTTGCATCGTCTTGCAGTCCAGCGGATCTACCATTACCGAGGCCTACGGTCGATTTCGACTTACCTATAAGCGAAATTACAAGTCGATATAGCCCGTATGAATAGGTATGGGAGTCGTCGATATCGAGGCTGATACGTTGGAGAGTGACTGTGGGTATCAACCCGTGATCTGGTTCGACTGTCCCGGATGTGGCAAGAGGATGAAATCGACATGGCTTCTCTGGGAAGACGACGGGTCATGTTCGACCTGTAATACCGAGTTCCGATTCGAAGTCATCGGACACCTCGACGTCCTCTACAATCAACACGCCGTCTGGGCAGCGGACCAGGATATCAATCGCTCGGGAGACCTTCCAATCCCGTGCCAAGGGTGTGACGAGACTCTGAATCTCGGATGGTTCACACACAATACGGATTACTCGTGCAGTAACTGTGAGACACACCATCACCTGGAGATCGTCTTCGACCGGATCGGGAACGGGGTCGATACACAGGATGAGTTGTGTCTACTGTGTGAGGAGACGTCACCGATCGCTCGGATGGAGAACCACCACATCTCGTATGAGCCGGAGAAAGTCGTCCGTGTCTGTCGGCGGTGTCATAAACGGATTCACAAAGAAGACGGGTATCACGACGAGCTCGACCCGGAGACGATTCCGGATGGGTCAGTCGGTGATTTGGTGACGCATCCGTCGTAGTGTTCTAAAATTGGGGTGGACTGCTAGGACAGTCACCCACGAGAATATGGTCGGAAACACGTGTCCGAGACCATATTATACTATACGCCGAAGCGACTTAACCGAGGATTTTGTGTTTTAACACTGTAATTGAAATCATAGCCACGTGACAACAATAGAAATTAATGGCGCTATAACCAAATGACAATATTACAATATCCACCAACTCTTGCCAAGTCAGTAGTGCAATATCCACCACACCGTGCCAATCCAGTAGCAAAGTCCAATAAACAACAAAAAAACACGCCACCAAAATCTGCATAGGTACCACGTATTCTATGAATAACGCTGGCTCCCAGTTAGAATCGTCAGTATCGCCACTATGAGTTGTTCCTGACATGGTTAGCCCTCCGAAACCTCGGCGAGTTGGGCCTTCACGTATTCGAGGAAGTCCTCCGGTGTGTCTTCCGACGACAGAACGAACTCCAGAGCCATTCCGTAGACATCCTTCGGGTGGACGTCGTCGTAGAGGCCAGCAATTCGAGCGGCTTCACTCTGGACCTGCTTCGCCAGCTCGTCGTTCTTGAGGTTGATCCCACCAGGACTGAAGGGTCGGTCGTATGTTCCCGACATCAGTTGATCTCCTCCACTGGAGGAATCTTCCAATCTTCTTCCAAGTCCTTGCAGTTGCTCCAAACATCTATTCTCCCTAAACTGAGCACATCGGCAACCTCTCTTGCAGAGACATCCATGTCGAGTTCTTTTACGACATACAAAATCGCACCAGCGATGACTCCGTTCTGGGTCTTCCCCGAGAGGTCCTCATCGTATCTCTTGTGGAGTATTATGTTCGTGAGATTGTCGACTCTTTCGGGGTCTGGTGTAATCTCTGCCGCTCGCTTGATCAGCTCTGGGTTGATGTCCTCTTTGCCGTCGATACGCTCTTTCGGATCATTGAGTTTCTTGGTACTGTACCGAGTCCGTTTCCAGAGGTCTCTCCAGTGATTTTCTTTGATTCTGTACACTGCTTTGAGGGGGAATTCACCGAGTTCCTTGTATTCGGTTGTTGTCGGCGCCCGACCCAGTTCGTCGGCGACTCGTTCAAGATCTCGCTTTACAGCGTTGCCACTGATGGTTTCTTCTGACATTGTCTTACTCCTCCAGAGGTTGCGTTTCGGGGTACGGTTCGCCGGTCTCTGCATCGTAGGCCTGTATGGTTACACAGACCAGCCCTTCCATATCGTAGACTTCTCCAACTACGAATCCTGTTTCTGTGATTTGTGTCATTGTCTTAGTTCTCCTTCCTCTCCACAACGAGGACATTCAGCACACCTCACATCTGGAGCCGGAACGTAGATCATCTCACCTTCTTCCTCTCCGTATCCACATTCCGGACATCGGACCCAATGTCTCTCGAAATCTCTGTAAGTCATTCTATCATCTCGTTTCTGATGTCGTGTCGCTCCCGGATCTCTTGTCTCTCGTATTCTCCGGTCTCGCACCAGTCCTCGATAGTCAAACTCCCGTCATCATGAACCTTCACAGGGAGGGTCTTCGTTTTCCATGGTTCTTGGTCGTTGTATGGGTCTTCCCTCGTTACATCGTACACGATACACTCGGGCGCTTCCATCAGTTCGTACATCTCGCGGTCGATTTCTGGTTCGTCTATGTTCATGCAAACTCCCTCATCGGAATTCCGTCTCTCTTGGTGAAGTTCTCGTTGAACATACAGTAGAAGTTGTCTTCGTCGATCCCACCGATCGCCTCGACCACTTGCCACGTCCTGTACGACGAACACGTATAGATGCCCAACGCGAGGACATCCATCGTCGGGAACTCGTTCAAGAAGTCGCCATTACCCACGACGACTTGTTTGATCCCCTTACCACCCATCGAGAACGTGCCGTTGTGGTTGCTCTCGCTCAACCGTTGGCACATCTCGTTAAGCACCGTTACGATACCGTGCTCTTTAGAGATCGTATCCCAGTACTCTCGCTCGGTCCCGTCGAATCGTGATAGTCGGTCTTGCATTATTCCATCCCCGGCACTTGTTCGAGTATCGGACGCAGTTCGTCGTCCGTTACACCGGTCAGCTTCTTGTATTCTCTGACGACTTTGGAATCGTCTTTCCCCGTCGGCGACCGAGGGAAATTCGACCGGAAGTCGCACTCGTCGTTGGCCGAGTAGTAGAGTTCGTATCCGTTCCGGTTCTCGTAGATAAACTCGAACCCCTCTCGCACCACCGTGTAGAACAGCGCTGCCTTGTCCGTTCGGTGGATGAGGAGGTGGTCGTCGAACGTGGGGATATCGTCATCCCACATCTTGATCGGCATCTGTGCATCGTCATCGATCTTACCAACAAGACCGAGCGCTGTTTCGATCGATTTTGGTAACTTTTCGTTGATAGCCATTGTTGACACTCACCAGTGTTAACCGCGTACTATACGGTACGGTACGGTACGACTTAATAGTATCGTTTTGCTGACATAAATACACTTGTAGTAGTACAATTCTAAATTCACAAGTTGCTTATAGAATGGGCCTGAACACAGCCCTCCGATTTTCTTTTAAATACGTGTCCTTCCGACCTTGCGATGCTGTCTCCCGACGGGGGCAGTGGAGAACGAAAATGCAACTACCAAGAAACAAGCTGCCACAGGTAACGGAACAGTACCATAGCATCGCAGAGAAGGCGTATGATGAAGACCTCGCCAATATCCAACGGCTGCGATTCTTCATCAACACCCCTGAACTCGAAGCCTACGGAGAAGATCTACTCGGATACGGATACAACTACGACGGGACGTACACGCAGACCTACGTCTTCACCGAAGACAGCGATGGTGACCTCTACGTGCGACGTGCGTACACGATGACCCAAGAAAGTGAGGAAGGTCACGACGCCACTGGCTTCTCGACTAACCACAAGAACGTCGTCACCAAGACCTACGATGAACCGATTTGGGCAGTGGAAGAGTCTATGGAGGAGATGCTTCTATGAGGATCTGGAAGAAGGGAGGGCTGGTTATCTGTGAAGATGAACAGGCGTATCCAGCCCAACGTGAAATCGGAAAGAACGTCATCGACTTCAAGAAGGAGGACTTAGACCTCTTCTGGCGGTACACTGACGAGGACATCCCGAACGAGAATACTGCCTTAATCGAGGAAGATTTCGAGGTGTTACCAAACGTCGAGAAGGCACAAGACCAACATGGAAATCCGATTGGTGATATGGATGCAGTTCGGGAAGCACTCCGAGATGCAGAGGTAGTATACTCTCCCATCATCGGAGTCGAAGTCAACGCGACCTTCTATGGTCCACCCGTCGTGATCGAGGCTCCGATTCGTGAAGATGCTATTATCGACTACATCGACTGCCCCATGGAAATCGTCAACGTTGAGCTGTATGATAACCCGGGACCGATTTCGAGTCAATTAGTTCCACGAGACTCGGATTGGTTTCCAATAGAGGTCACCGAGGCCATAGTCGAAAATGCCGAATATTTTGTCATCCCCGAGCTCGCCAAGAATTATAACGGAATAGACACAGAAGACATCGAACGAAAATCATGGAGAGAAGCAGGCCACAATCAGAGGAAAAGATCAGACTCAGAGATAATCCCGACTGACCTACATTTACGGGAAGAAATATGATTCCCAGGATGAGAGAGACCCGTGGTGACCCAGTACTCATCGCGGAGTCCGTCTGCCCGGAGAACGTTGAGTCCTACCTTCGGAGGCAGGGTCTCTTCGATGTGGTGAACTCACCCGGCGTCTATAATGTGGAGTCTCCGGAGACGGCACGGGTGCGTCTCCTCGGAACAGGGAGCTTCCGTCGGTCCGATGGGACATTAGTCGATGAGCCCGAGTGGGATGACGTTGAGCTCGTCGCCTACACGACAGACGTCTTAGGCTGACCGGAAGCAGATCCCACATTTGTTGTGGTCTCCACGAGTGTTGATGACTTTGATCTCGTAGAGCTCCGGCGTGTAGCCACAATACGAATTCCGCGATTGGTGTGAGAACAGTGACGGCGAGTTCACGGATCGACAGACGGAGAGCCAGTGCCGACTGGACCACATCGACGTTACGCACGATAACGACACGATGATGGTCGAACCGAGAGACAGTGGGATGGTCGCCAAAGTCGAAGGGCCTGCTGACGAGTTCTTCAATATGGGTCGTGCTCAACTCGCGAAGACTGTTGACGATACAGAGCTGATTTTCCAGCCGTCTCCGCGATGAATGTGACGTCGGTCTCCGCGATGAACATCGTGTCTCTCCCGGAGATCTTGAAGGCAGGATGATATGGGCCACTCGCGGAGACCCTCTGTCTGTTAGAAGCTAAAGTGGCATTTACTGGCGCAGACCAGCCGGATTAGTGGCGAGGGGGAGTGGGGACCCCGACGAGACACTGATTATAGGCTCACCCAACGAGGGTTATTAATATAATTACATTCTCCAACTATTCTCACAGTTGGATTTTGGCACACCTCTTCGAGTGCTAATCAACGAGCATTGATCGTAAGCATCCATCTCTACGTCAGGCCTTTGGGGATTCAGAGGAGTATAAGAAACCCAACTGCACCGCTTGAGTTTCCCAGGGCAAATTAAGACTTCATCGGGTCGTTCCCTCGGTCCCTCGGATGTCGTTATTTCCCATGCTTAGGTGGCGTCTCGCTATTCGCGACCTCAAGTTTTGACCGTACACCATAACACAGGATCTTCCCGTTTAACTCGTCCCCAGTCATGTAGACGAGTACCGATTACTCCTTGCGGAGGTTTCCGTAGGACAGGACTTGCCAGCATCAATACTCCGTCACTCGCACATGTGGGGATTCACGATGCGACGGAAAACCAGTCCCCACCTTGGATAGAAAGGGACCAGTTTCGCTTACTTACCCAATACTAACGGTGCTACCGACTTAACCCTTTCTTCTGACATGTTGAGGTTGTACTAAAGCATAGCGGTTTAGCGGATGAGGTTGGAGAAAATATCCAACCTACCCTGCCCATCTATCCAAGGTGGGGGTATTAGAAAATAACGGCGCGTACGGACTTAAAACATAGGTTTGACGGTTATAGAATTACCTTCGACATCGGCTGTGGCACGGTGATATTCGTAGATGATTGCGTCCCCGGTGAGTATGGTATTGGCAGGTGAGCCTCGGTCCAAGTATTCGATATCGAACACAACTTCGGTATCGTCGTTCGCACTCCCGATGACGACCATATCCTCCATCTCTATCACATGGGTCACGTCGTGGATCTCTTCTTCTCTGACCTCTCGAAACTCAAGTTCCTCAAGTTGTTCCTCGTAGACCATATACTACCATACGCTGCACACCGACCTAACTGAAGTTCTCCAGCGAATCTTGGTTGTGGTCACGTGGTTCGAACTTGCGATGTGACGTGGCTCCCGGTTCCACTAGAGTCCAATACTTCCGGACTTCGCAGGCACTGTGTTCCAGGTCACGGAGCGTCAGCTCTTGCTTCCCTTTGAGGAACGGATATTGGATGTCGTACTTCGTGTAGAGTTGCTCCTGATTCTCTTGTAGCCATCGCAGACTCGATTCGTCCGGGTCGTCGAATATCCGTTCCAGTCCCTCTTCGGCGCCAGGACCGATATTCACGAAGTCGTTCTCGGAGAACCGGAGGTGTCGATAGTTGAGGTCGGTGAGTATCTCATACGCGAGGAAGTCACCCACACCGGGGATCTCCGTGAGGATATCGAAGACGTCGTGCATCTGTCCGGCTCCGAAGATCCGTCGACTGTAATCGTCGAGATTCGGTAACAGGTGATCTCGGAAGACACCGAGGAGGATATTCGCGTGTTTCGTGTCGGCACCGGCCCAGTCTTGCGTCGTCACTCTATACGCCGACGAGAACAGCGTATTGTTCTCTCCATATGCGTCGAGGACATCCACTAACCCTTCGGGGTTGAAGTCGTCCGGCTCACGGAACCCACCGACCATCTTCACCGTCTCTGGCTTGTTGAAGAATCGGTAGAAGATCGTGTTGAGGAGTACCCCCTGGTTCGATTTGTCCTGTCGGAGAATCGTATCGAGTGCGAATTTCGTCCCGGTATCCAGCTCTCGTTGGGCATGGCAGAAGTGGTAGGCATCGAGATATTGGTTGTCTGTCCATGGCCGATCTTCCTCTAGCATGAATCGGCGTTTGTAGATTTCCTGTCGTTCGGTGATCCACCACAGGTATTCTTGTAGGTAGCCTTCGTTCATAGTTACAAGGAGTTTCGGCTGATTAATAGTTATACTCGGGCAACCGGGACTCGAAGCGCTTGGCATTCTCTCGAACCGTCTCTTCTGTCACTTTCGCCACTCTCGCGACCTCAGCCTGTGTCACTCGCCACCCTTCGATGTCTGCGGAGACGTAGATGGCACTCGCCGCCATCGCCATCGGACTCCGCCCACTCACGTCCGTTCGAGCGATGAGTTCCTCGGCTCGCTCGACGACGTCGTCTGGGAGATTCGAGTCGCACTGTTCGTTAAGTCGCGTAACGAAATCCTCGACGAACTTCTCCGGTTGAGTCGGTTCTGGGTAGAGCTTCAATCCATCCTTCAGTGCTTTGTAGGCTCGGAAGATGTCCCGTCGACGAGTGATCGCGATCCGAGTGATATCGTCCGGAGAGACCACTTCTTCCGTGAGTTGCGCTGCGAGGAAGATGGCACCACAGATGAGGTCTTCCTGTCGTCGACCATTTGTGATCCGGAGCTCGTCACCGATTTCCAGGAGACATGCTGCTATCCGTTCCGTCTCTATGGAGAGGTCCAGTGCGTCAGCTATCCGTGCGATCTCTCCACGCCGATACTCTTTCCCGTTCATAGGTTGTTGATGGCTCGGATGTGACGCCGTCTGTACGTGGTCACGTTCCCGATGTGCTCGTAGACATTCCCCGGTTCGTAGCCTGTCTCGGCACAGACTTTGGCGAGCATCGTCGCTGCGCCAATGAGGTTCCCGTATCCCTTGAGGTCGAGATATTGACTCCGGAGTGACTGGTGGAGGTGCAGTTGCTCCTTCTTCGGGTGGAAGTGGAGCTGCGTGATACAGGAGATATTCTTACTGTTGTTGGGACGCGGGACAGTCGCTCGTTCCAGATCCTTCTGTTGGAAGACCTGGGCGACGAGGCCGTTGGTGCAGGAGCCGTGCATCCGCTTCTTCAGCCGCTCAACGATCATCTCAATCTGGTCCGGGTTCTCCATCCGACGAGCGTAGGCTCCGTCGTGCAGCTCCATGATCCGGTCTGTGATCCAATCGCCACCGTGAGTTCCGCCAGTCTTCTTCGACGTCTTCTGGAAGTCGTAGCGACAGAACGGCTCGTAGATCTCGCCGAGGTTGAGGACCGGTTCCCAGTCACGGATATCCCATCCGTCGGGAATCTCGTCGAGTGAGTCGATCGCCTCGGTCGCGTAGATGATCATCGTTTCGTGGTCGCGATCGGAGAGATAGTTGTCGACGGCGGCTTCGTATGCTTCACCGAGTGACTTGCCACTGGATGACAAGGACATAGGAAGGAGTTAGCGTGACAGACATGTAAGTTAACTGATAAACCGCGAGACTTATGTATGACCTCTCTCCGGAGATAGAGAATATGTCGGGTGCGGGTAGCGCAACGACGTGGCATCTTTAATAAAGTCCCACCCAGATATGGACTCGTCAGCCCCGGAGAGACGAGGAGGGGGCGTGAAATGGCGGGTAGCCAAGCCAGGAAAAGGCGTAGCGCTTAGGACGCTATCCCGTAGGGGTCCGCCGGTTCAAATCCGGTCCCGCGCATAGCGAGGCGCGAGCGACGTGAGCGCCTCGAAAAGACGAACGGTGAGCGAAGCGAGCCGTGAGTCGGCTGCGAGCAAATCCGCGAGCAGCAGCAATCGGCCGAGCGGATTTGAACCCTGGAAACCGAGCGAAACGAGGATTTGAACCCTGCAAGGAACGCGCAGCGAAGCGAGCATTTCTTGCTCCGGTTCAAATCCGGTCCGGCGCATTTTGCGACGACCAATTCGCGAATCGCAAATCCGGTCTCACGCCTCGAAAAGACCAAGGTGGAGCGAAGCGAGCCGTGAGTCTCCGCGAACAGCCCGCAAGCTGAGCGTCCGCGAACTGAAGCAACCGTTCCGCGACGCTACCGGTGCGTGAAGATGACCACGCGGTCGTCGTGGATGGCCGTACAGAGGTCCATCTCGAAGTCCAGGTTCAGCGACGTCGGCGGGTCCTTGCAGACGACCATGTCGTCGAACGGTTTCTCACAGGCCGGGCAAGCGACGGCCGTCGTGTTCTGGTAGGACTTGATGGCCTCGTTGTCCTCGCGCGGGGTCAGCGAGGAGACAATCTCGTCGAAATCTTCCATACACGGCTATGATAGACGGTGTCGCATAAATTCTGGGTCCTCGCAGTATCGTTGCTCGACACCGTACCCGCGAAGGCCGCCGATATCTCGGAGCTCGCGAGTCACGCCATTCCGGCCAAGCATTCAAACCAGATGGCGCACCCAGACCCGCCATGCTCGCAATCGCCGGGGGGAAAGGAGGGTGCGGGAAGACGACGACAGCTGTCGGGCTCGCGCGCGGGATGGCCTCGCTGGGGACGCGGCCGCTGGTGGTCGACGCGGACCTCGACATGCCGGATTTGCACCACCGCACCGGAGTCGACCGACAGCCGGGCATCGCCGCGGCCCTCGACAGCGAGGACCCGCGTGCGGTCGCACAGCCGGGCGGTCGGTTCCCCGAGATAGACGTACTACCCTGTGGCGGGGCCGACACGGCGACCGCCGCAGCGCTGTTCGAGCGGCTCGCGGACGGCGGGCGTCTCGGCGACCCCGTCTTGCTTGACTGTCCGGCAGGCGCGAGTCCCGACGCGGCGGCCCCGCTGCGGGCAGCCGACCGGACCGTCCTCGTCTCGACGCCCCAAGAGCGGAGCCTGCGTGACGCGGCCAAGACGGCGGCGATAGCCCGCGAGCTCGACGCGCCGCCCGTCGTCGTAGTGCTGGTACGTAGCGATGGACGGCTCGACCCGGGCGAGTTACTGGGCTGTTCCACAGTGGTCCACGTCCCGGAGCTATCGGCACCTCCACTCGAAACGCAGGAATCCGCCGCGAGACACCTGCAGTGTGCGAAATCGGTAACCAAGCGGAATATTTAATCGGGTGGACTGGGTAGGTTCTTCATAGCATGGTCAACCGGCTACGCACGGGCATCGATGTCCTCGACCGGAAGCTCGACGGTGGCATCCCAGCGGGGAGCATCGTCGCGCTGACGGCACAGCCGGCGAGCCAGGCGGAGCTGTTCCTCTACGAACTCACCGCCACACGCGGCACGCTGTGGCTCTCGCTCGACCGCACTGCGGAGTCGGTCGTCGCCAGTATCGAACAGACACCGGCCAACACCGGCGACCCGACGGTCCGTCACATCTCCGGGGAGGCGCCGCTGGACAACGCGGGCAAACTCGTCTCGGCGCTGCCCGAGACCTCGAACCTCATCGTCGACCCGCTTGACGTTCTCGAAGCCCAGGAGCCCCACTCCCGGTTCAGGGCGTTCATGAACGACCTCCAGAACCACATTGTCAACACGGGCAGTCTCGCGATTTTGCACTGTCTCGACGGCCGAGACGTCCCGCCCCTTAGAGACACGACCGAGCATTTCGCCGACGTCGTCTTCCAGCTCAAGACGCGCACGATGGGTGACGAAGTGGAGAACAAGCTCGCCATCCCCAAGTTCCGCGGCGGCCGCGCGCCCAACGACATCATCAAGCTCGACCTGGTCGAACAGGTCAGCATCGACACGAGCCGGGACATCGCGTAGCGTCCTATCCAACGTCCATACACTGCTCGTTGCCACCCGTGTACCTGCTTCCAGACCGGTCGCCTGAAAGGTGTCTGGCTATTGTCGCTCTCGGTCGTCTCTGTGGAACGTGTCTGAAAATCTGAAGGTTTTATGCGGCCGTAGATGCCATTCAAATCACATGAGTGGCCGAGACCCGCTTGCCAAAGAACAGAAACAGTTCACGTGTTCTGACTGCGCGTACCGGACGACAGCCCCGAGTCGGACGCTGAAGTGCAGGCGCTGTGGAGGCGTGATGAAAGACGCCGCTATCCCCCGGTGAGCTGGGACCCATACTGCGGGAGCGGTCACTCGGATATCCGGTCCGGGTCCGGCTGGTAGAAGAAGTTCGGCGTGTTGACCTCTTCGTCGTAACTGGAGTGGAACACCTGTGTCGTCGCCGGGTTGGTCGGCGGAATCAGCCACGACCAGTCGCCCGTGATGTCGCGTCCCTCGGCGGCTTCGTTGCGTTCGAACTGCTCGAACTGGTCTGTCACCTCGTGGGGGTCGGTAATCCGGACGCCCGCCTCGTCGAAGGAGTGGATGACCGCGCGGTGTATCGCCAGGGTCGCTTCGTCCTTCCACAGCGACCGGTCCTCGCTGGTGTCCAGTCCCAGCCGCTGTGCGACCTCGGGGAGCATGTCGTAGCGGTCCGTGTCAGTGAGGTTGCGTGCACCGATCTCTGTCGAGAGGAACCAGCCGTTGAACGGAGCCGCCGTGTACCGTATCCCCCCGATCTCGAGACACATATTGGACACTATCGGCACGTCGATCCACTTCAGCCCGAGGTCGGCGAACCACTCGTAGTCGGGATGGATCAGTTCGACTTCCTCGACGACGGAGTCGGGGACCTCGAATACGGAGGGCTCGTCCTCGCCGACCTGGATGACGTGGGGCAGAATATCAAAGTCGGTCCGGTCTGGCTCCCATCCCCGTGAGAGGCAGTACTCCGTGAACTCAGTCTCTGCGGGGTCGCCGATGACCCCGTCTTCGGTTTCGTATCCCGCGTACCGGAGCAGCTCGTAGTTCCAAATTCGGACCTGCTGTTCCCCCCGCACCATCGGTTTAAACACCGTAATCGTCGGGATGATGTCCCCGCCGTTGCGGCCGTGCTCGATGTGTCGACAGCAGGCCTCGTGGATCTCGGTCGGCGTCTCGAGGTCCCGCTCGTCTATGACTTCCAGCGTGTCCCAGAACAACCGGCCCACACACCGGTTGCTGTTGCGCCAGGCCATCTTGGCGCCGTGTTCGAGCTCCTCGTACGTGTGGTCGTAGTGGCCCCGCTCCCGCACTTCGGCTCTGATTTCGGCCAGCCGGTCTTCGATTTCCGCTTCCTTGTCTAGTTCGGTGTAACACTCCCTGACGAACGATTCCGCCTCTTCGAGTAGCCGCTCCCTGTCGTAGCAGTTCTCGAGGTCGTACATTTATCCTACAACTGTTCAATTTACCCCAATTAGTTATTAATTTTCATCTAGCGTAATTTAATCGGGCACGCATTCCCATCGCCCCCCATCGCCCCGAGCGGTGCAGCGTCCTCACGGTCGGAACGACACGGAACTGGCCCCCGATCAATCTTAATTGCCTGTAGTGACTCCTGCTAGCTATGTCGTCGGCGGTGGAACAGCTGTGGACACTCGTCCGGGAGACAGACGCCCCAGAGCAGTCCCTCGTCGTCGTCAACCGAACGGAAGTCGACCCGATTCAGCGGTTGCTCGCGACGACGTTCGACGGACAGTCGGTCGACATCACGGAGGGGGGATGTCCCCGACGCGGCGGACGATACGGTACTGCTCGTCCGTGACGGCGAGGTCGTCGCCTCCTCGTCACTGCAGTCAGTGATAGACGCCTGTCTGCTCGTCAACAGCGACCTCTACCGGACGGGACCGGGCGGTCTCGAGCAGTCACGCGCCTCGTCGGTGATCACGGAACTCGACCAGACTGTCTTCGAACTACGGGGGTTCCCCGCAGCGGAGAAGGAGATGGAGAAGCTCATCTTGATACTCATCTCGCGGTTCATCGAGGGCCACGCGCTCGAACACGGCTCGGGCGTCCTCCGAGCGACCTTCCAGGAGCTCTCACGGCTCGGGACCGAGAACGACACCCGGGAGGTGTACCGCCGCCTGGCCGACACCGACCTGTCGGTCCACGTCTACGGCGTGAACGACTGGGAGCTCCCGGCGAATCTCGACACCGTTCTACACACCGGCGACCACCGCGGCTATCGGGAGTCGTGGTGTGTGCTGTTCCGACCCGCCTCTGCGGAGCCGCGACACGCGGCCCTTCTCTCACTGGAGACCGGGCCAAACGAGTGGGTCGGCACATGGACCTACGACCCACAGAAGGTTCGGCGTGTCGACGAGATCCTTCTCGAGGAGTTCTGAACCGCCGAAAACTGGGTGTCGGGCGTTATTCGCCGGCGTTCTCGAGTTCTTCTGCGATCTCCTCTGCGTCGACGTCGGCGTCCTCGAGCTGCTCTTCGAGGCCGCCCAGACCGCCACCCATCATGCCTGGCATACCCATGCCGCCACCGCCGATCTCCTCCTGGACGATGATGCGGTCGACGCCGAGCAGCTGGGTCAGCTGCTGGGCGATCTGCTGTTTGCCCATCATCCACTGCTGGTTCATCGAAAGCTGCGGCGTCGCCTCGATGTAGAGCGTGTCCTTCTCGACCTCGACGGTCTCGTACTCGGGCTCTCCTTCCTCGTCGTCTTCGTCGTCGTCGCTCTCGACGAGCTGCTCTTCCTCGACGGTCTCCTGTTCGAACCAGACGTCGAGCTCAACGTCGAGCATCAGCGAGAGGATGCCCTGGGCCTTCTCCTCGCGGTCGGTGACCTCGGCGACGACCTCGTACTCGTACTCGACGGCCTCACCGGCGAGCGGGTGGTTGAAGTCGACGCGCGCGCGGCCGCCGATGATGGTCTCGAGACGGCCCTGCTCGCCGTCGATCTGAACCTGGGCACCGGGGTAGCGGTCGTCCTCGGCGATCTTGTCCTTCGTGACGGTGCGGACCTGTTCTTCGTCGTACTCGCCGAAGGCGTCTTCGGCGGCGACGGTGACGGTCCCCGCGTCGCCGACCTCCTTCCCGAAGATGTCCTGCTCGACGTCCGGGAAGATGTGGCCTTCCCCCAGCACGATGGTGCGCGGGCCCCACTCTTGCTGGTCGGTGTCGATACCCTCGTCCGCGGCGACCTCTTCGTCGGTCGTGTCGACGAGCTGGCCTTCGTCCACGGTTCGGGCGGTGTAGGCGAGTTTGACGACGTCGCCGGACTGGAATCCGCTCTCGGGCTCTTCGTCGGCCGCGTCTTCCGCTTCTGGCTCTGTCTCCTCGGCCTCGGAGTCGTTGCTCATACCCCGAAGGACTGCCGTGGCACTCTTAAGAACAACGTTTCGGCCTGGCACTCACGCGGCGTCGCCATACTCGGCGAGGATTGCGTCGAGCTTCGCGGCGTCGATATTCCGGCCCGAAACCGGGACGACGACGGTCTCGCCCGCGATATCGTCCGCGTCGAGCGCGGCGGCGACGGCCGTTCCGCAGGCCCCCTCCATGACGATTCGTTCCTCGGTGAACAGCCGGGCGACGGCGTCGCCGATGGCCGCTTCCGAGACGAGCGTGAAATCCGCGAGTCCGTCACGGAGGATATCCATCGTGAGCGCGAAGGGGACGCGGGTGGCGACGCCCTCGGCGCTGGTCTCCATCCGGTCGTGTGGCTCCAGCGTGTCCTCGTGGTAGGCCCGATGCATCGCCGGGGCCGCGGCGGACTGGACGCCCACGACGTCGGCGTCAGTCAGTGCGCCGACGGTGAGCGAGTAGCCGACGGCGGACGTGCCCCCGCCGATAGGAGTGTAGAGCCGGTCTACGTCCGGCAGTTCCTCGACGACCTCGAGCCCGGCGGTGCCGACGCCGGCGAGCAGCTTGGGCTCGTTGCCCGAGTGGACGTAGCGCTTGCCGGTCTCGACGGCCAGCTCCTCCACGTGTTCGCGGGCCGCGTCGTAGTCCGGCCCGTGCCGGATGACCTCGGCGCCCAGCTGTTCCATGGCCGCGACCTTCCCCCCGTTTGCGTCCTCGGGCACGCCGATGGTGACGGGCACGTCGAACTCGCGGCCCGCCCACGCGATAGAGAGGCCGTGGTTCCCGGAGCTGGCGGCGATAACGCCCCGCTCGCGGAACTCGTCGTCGAGTGTCGCGAGCAGGTTGACGCCGCCGCGGACCTTGAACGCGCCCGTCGGCAGCGTGTCCTCGCGCTTGAGGTAGACGTCGGCGTCGAGTTCAGCCGAGAGGTGCTCGCTGCGGACCAGCGGCGTCTCGGGGAGATACCGCGAGACGACCTTCCGCGCCCGAGCCACGTCGGCCGTCGTCGGCGGCGTCAGGTCGTGATACGGGAAGACGGTCGTGTCGTCGGGTGACTCGACCGGTTCGTAGCGACCGTCCATACCCCTACCCCGGGAGCACAGACAGTAAAACTCGTGGTCTCCATCCGGTCGTGTCTCGCCAAGGGACGCCACCGTTTTTGTCGCCCGACCCGACAGCGCAGTCATGTACGAAGTCGAAGTGAAAGTCGCCGCCGACCTGGCCGCCGTCGCCGAGCGCCTCGACGACCTGGGCGCCACACAGACGGGTGACGTCGTACAGGTCGATACGTACTACGACGCGCCCCACCGGGAGTTCGCCGAGACGGACGAGGCGTTGCGCGTGCGCCGCGAGACCGAAGCCGGCGACACCGAGGCCCGAATCACCTACAAGGGCCCGCTGGTCGAGGCCGAGTCGAAGACTCGCGAGGAACACGAGACGGCCGTCGACGACGGCGAGACCGCCGACGCCATCTTCGAGAACCTGGGCTTTTCACCGGCCGCCACTGTCGAGAAGGACCGACGCTTCTACCGCTACGACGGTTACACGGTGACGCTGGACGCCGTCGAGGGCGTCGGCGAGTTCGTCGAGGTCGAGACCGAAACCGACGAGGACGGCGTCGAGCGAGCCCGGGAAGGCGCCTACGAAGTATTGCGCCAACTGGGACTGGACCCCGACGAGCAGACACGGACGTCGTATCTCGGGCTGTTGCTCGAAGATTCCTCGTAGTAATCTTTGCGTGCCGAGCGGTTCCCGTAAGTTATAGAAGCGGGCACAGTTTAGGGGCGAGCAATGACCGAGCGGAACATCCACGTCGCCCCCGAGAGCGGGCTGGCCGTCGAGGAACAGAACGTCGAAATCGTCGAGCGAAAGGGTATCGGCCACCCCGACTCCATCTGTGACGGGGTCGCCGAGAGCGTCTCGCGGGCGCTCGCACAGACCTATATCGACCGCTTCGGGAAGGTGCTGCACTACAACACGGACGAGACCCAGCTCGTCGCCGGAACCGCCGCGCCGGCCTACGGGGGCGGCGAGGTGCTCGAACCCATCTACCTGCTCGTGGTCGGTCGCGCGACCAAGACCTACGACGGCGAGCGCATTCCCGCCGAGACCATCGCGCTGCGTGCCGCCCGCGAGTATCTGGGCGAGAACTTCCCGCATCTCGACCTGGGAACCGACATCGTCGTCGACGTGGAGTTCGGCGAGGGCTCCGGCGACCTCCAGACCGTCTTCGGCGAGGAGGAGGTCGTCCCGAACGCCAACGACACCAGCTACGGGGTCGGCCACGCGCCCTTCTCGGAGACCGAGCAGATCGTCGCCAACACTGAACGCAAGCTCACCGGCGAGTACGCCGCCGAGAACCCCGTCGTCGGCCAGGACGTGAAGGTGATGGGCAAGCGCGAGGGCGACCACATCGACGTGACCGTCGCCGTCGCGATGGTCGACGAGCACGTCGCCGACCTGGAGGCGTACAAGCAGGCCGTCGAGGACGTCCGGCACTACGTCGCCGACCTGGCAACGGAGTACACCGACCGCGACGTGAGCGTCCACGTCAACACCGCCGACGACTACGAGGAGGAGTCCATCTATCTCACCGTGACCGGGACCAGCGCCGAACAGGGCGACGACGGCTCCGTCGGTCGGGGTAACCGCGCCAACGGACTCATCACGCCGAACCGACCGATGAGCATGGAAGCTACCTCCGGGAAGAACCCCGTCAACCACATCGGGAAGATATACAACCTCCTCTCGACGGAGATCGCCCAGTCGGTCGCCGCGGAGGTCGACGGCATCCGCCAGATTCAGATTCGCCTGCTCTCCCAGATCGGCTCGCCCATCGACCAGCCCCACGTCGCCGACGCGATGGTCGTCACCGACGAGGGCGTCGCCGTCGGGGACATCGAGGACGAGGTACGGGCCGCGATCGACGCGGAACTGGCCGACGTGACCGAGGTCACCCGCAAGGTCATCGCTGGCGAGCTCTCGACGTTCTGAACCGCGAGCGACACCCCTTTATCTCCCTTCGGGCAACTGCGGGTATGCACCCGCCCGAGGCCGACGTCGTGCTCGTGCGCCACGGCGAGCTGGGCGTCAAGAGCGAGCAGGTCCGCCGGAAGATGGAAGACCGGCTCGCCGAGAACCTGCGGGCGATGTTCGACGCTCGCGGGCTCTCGGGCGACATCGAGCGCCGGCGCAACCGCCTGTTCGTCCACACCGACGAGCCAGGCGCCGTCGCGGACGCCGCCGCGGACACGTTCGGCGTGGTCTCGGCGTCGCCGGCCCGCACCGTCGAACCGACGCTCGACGCCATCGAAACGGCCCTCGTCGCAGCGACCGAAGCGAACTACGACGGCGGCAGCTTCGCCGTCGACGCCGCCCGCGCCGGTCCCAGCGACGCTCACCCCTTCGCCAGCACCGACATCGAGTCCGAGGGCGGCGCGGCCGTCTGGGGCACAATCGAGTCGCTGAGTGGCGACCCCGAGGTCGACCTCGACGACCCCGATTTCACCCTCTACGTCGAGTGTCGGCCAGACCGAGCCTACGTCTTCCTGGAGAAGCGCGCGGGACCGGGCGGGCTCCCGCTTGGCACCCAGCGGCCGGTGGTCGCGCTTGTCAGCGGCGGTATCGACTCGCCGGTCGCCGCCTGGAAACTGATGGCTCGCGGCTGTCCCGTGATTCCACTCTATGTCGACCTGGGGGACTACGGCGGGCCGGACCACCGGGCGCGAGCGCGAGCGACCGTCGAGACCCTGGCGAGCTACGCGCCGGGCGAATCGATGGCGATGCACGTCGTCGACGCCGGCGACGTCGTGGCCGACCTGGAAGCCGAGATGGGCGACCTGCGGATGCTCGCGCTGCGACGATACATGCTCGTGGCGGCCGAAGCCGTCGCCGAGTCCGAGCAGGCCGTCGGTGTCGTGACCGGCGAGGCGATCGGCCAGAAGTCGAGCCAGACCAGCGCGAACGTCGCGGTGACGGACGCCGCGGCCTCGCTGCCGGTCCACCGGCCGCTGCTGGCGATGGACAAGGCCGACATCACGAACCTCGCCCGACGCATCGGCACCTTCGAGGACGCCACGGTCGACACCGGCTGCAACCGGGTCGCCCCGGAGCTGCCCGAGACGAACGCCGACCTCGAACGGCTCCGGGCCGCCGAGCCGAACGACCTCTTCGAGCGAGCACGGGCCTGTGCCGGGGCCCGCGAGGTCGTCCCCATCGAAAGGTAAATCTCCGGGGCGCTAGTGAGTCGTGGTATGGCTCAGGTGTGTCTCGTCGGGAGCGACGACGTGAACCTCCGGTACGAGTTGCTCTCCCGGGAGACCGCACGGAACGCACTGGTCACCTACGACCTGCGCGAGCCCTTCGAGAACACGCTCCAAGTGGAGACGGTGAGTCTGGGGGCGGCGGTCGCCTTGCTCAACGACCTGAACTGGTATCTCGTCCGGTTTACCGACGCCGCCTTCGTGAAGGTCCCCTCCATCAGCGAGAACGAGTGGCTCTCGCGGGAGCTCGCGACGGCGATACGCGACGACGAGGTCAAACCCGACGAGACCGGGCGGTTCCTGATGGTCTACGGCGTGGTCGCGGACGCCGATAGCGACGGTTCAGACGACAGCGAGGCGGCGTCACAGGACCGCCCGCCGGCGCTCGTCGAGCCCATGCTGTTGACCCGCACCGGCGAGACGATTCCCGAGTACGACCTCCGCGAGGTAGACGAGACGCTCGTCGTACGCGTCACTGAGTCGGAGTTCGGTGCCTGAAAGACGGGTGCCACGCTGCCCCCCTTCGTCACGACGAGTGTGTCAGAGGCATTGCCGTGACGACTGGACAGGTGTATGCGAGCGTTGCGGCGTCGCCACCCGTTTCAGCTGTGGATTGCTGGAGTGAAATACCGATTGGCCGGGAGAATTCCCACCCGCTGAACAGTCGGCCACAACCTGGCGACCGAACCGGAACATGCATTCCACACTGGTAATTATTCGTTATATATGCCGCCGGCGAAGAACCACGCGGGTGTCGTCGCGAAACGACAGGACGTCCTCGCGGCGCTCGAGACCGGGATGCGGAAACCGGAGCTCGTCGACCACCTCTCGCTGTCCAGGTCGACTGTCGACAGAGCTATCGACGAACTCCAGGAGGCCAGCCTCGTCGAACGCGACGGGAGCCACTACGTGACCACCTACGCTGGGCGTGAGTCGCTCGCAGCCTACGAGGGGTATCTCGACCGACTCGACGCGCTGGCCGAGGCCCAGCCGGTGCTGTCGGCGTTGCCGCCGGACGTCGACGTCGACCCGGCAGCGCTCGAGGGCGCACAGGTGGTCCAGTCGACGCCGGCCGCCCCGGAGGGGCCCATCGAAGTCAACGTCGACCCGGTCCAGCGCGCCGAGACGTTACGGACGACCTCGCCCGTCGTCGCGCCGCGCTATCTCGAAGCGGTCGACAACCTCATCGAGAGCGGGACGGACATCGAACTCGTGTACACCGAGGCGGCGTTCGAGGCGCTCTCGACGACCTACGAGTCGGCGCTGAAGCGGGTCGAAGCGGCAGCCGACGTACACGGGTTCGTCACCGACCGGCCGATACCCTACATCGTCTGGACCGCAGAGGTCCCCGATGGGACGATAAGCGGGCTCATCGTCCACGACGACACCGGGCTCGTCGGCCTCATCAACAACGACACCGAGGCGATGAACGAGTGGGCACGGACAGAATACGAGCGGTACCGGGCCGACGCCGAACAGGTGTACTAGTCGAACATCCCGGTCGACATGTACCGCTCGCCGCTGTCCCAGTAGACGGTGACGACGAGCGGGTCAGCGACGCCGTCGTCCAGTAGCTCCGCGGCCACTTCGCGGGCCGCGAGGTTCGACGCGCCGGAGGACTGGCCCACGAGGATACCCTCCTCGCGGGCGAGACGGCGACACTCGGCCTCCGCGTCGTCCAGTTCGACAGTTTTGACGTCGTCGAGCAGGTCCACGTCGAGGTTGTCGCTGACGAATCCCGGCCCCATCCCCTGGAAGCTGTCCTCGCCGGTGCCCGGCTCCATCCCAGAGAGGACGGCGTTGCCGGCCGGCTCGACCGCGACGATATCAAGCTCCGGGAACGCCTCGCGTAGCCGGCGGCCGGTGCCGGTAATCGTGCCGCCGGTACCGACGCCCGCGACGAGCGCGTCGACGGTCCGGTCGCCGACCTGCTCGATGACCTCCTCGCCCGTGGTCTCGTAGTGGGCCTGCGGGTTCGCCGGGTTCTCGAACTGGCGCAACTGGACGTGGCCGTCGCGGTCGGTTAGCTCGTCGGCGCGCTCTTTGGCGACCGTGATGTCGCCCTCGACCAGTTCGATGTCGGCGCCGTAGGCTTCCATAATCTGGCGGCGTTCGGGCGACTTCGAGGCCGGCATCACCAGCACCACGTCGTACCCCTTCGCGGCGCCGACCATCGCCATCCCGATGCCGGTGTTGCCGCTGGTCGGTTCGACCAGCGTGTCGCCGGGACTGATGACTCCCTCGCGCTCGGCGCGTGCTATCATGAACCGCGCCGGGCGGTCCTTCGCGGAGCCGCCGGGGTTGAACGACTCGACCTTCGCGGCCACTGTCGCCCCCTCCGGGGCCCGAACCGACACCAGCGGCGAGCCGATGGTCTCGACGATGGAGTCGCTGAGTGACTCGTGCATTGGCGCCGCCTACGCCGTCGCCGGTTAAAACCCCCTGTGGAACCGCAAGGCCGAGGGGGAGTCAGGAATGCCGGCGGTACTTTCCGGCAGCGAGGCGAAGGGCCACCTATGCGCGGTGCCGTCTCCGAGACGTACGTCGCGGCGATACAGCACGACCTTGCCGACCTCGACGGCGCGGAGACGCTCGTGGGTGTGGTCCGCGAGTCGACGGGATGGTTTCACGCGGCGGTCGACGAGAACGTCCCCGAGCTGGGCCCGCCGGCAGACCTGCTCGAGGCGACGAAACAGCGCGCCGAGGACCTCCAGATGCAGGGCCTCTGTGAGGAGGGCGCCCACAACGCCGCCTGGGACGAGACGAACTTCGAGTCCCGGTATCTGGCGTATCTGGACGACGACGAGGACGCCCAGCGGGCACTCGAAGAATTGGCAGCCCGTGTCGCCGATGGCGAACACGTCGTGCTCGTCTGCTTCGAGGGCGACCGCAAACGCTGTCACCGGACACTCCTCCAGGACCGGCTCCGGGCCCGGCTTGAGGTGGCCTGACAGTCGGGAGGTTCAAGCCAGTCGCCGGCCAACAGTGGGCCATGAGCGAAACCGGCCACCTCGAAACGATGGAACCGAACCCGGTCTGGGTACAGGACGCCTACGCCGACACGGTCGATGTCCTCTCCCGGTACCGGCACGACCTGGACTACCACATCTGGGGCGGCGACTGGTGCAAGGACTGTCGGGCCCAGTTACCCGACTTCGGCGCCGCGCTGGAGGCAGCGGAGGTCCCCGAGTCGTGTATCCACCACTACCCGACCGAAAAGGTCGAGGACGGCTCGAAGACCGGTCCCGGCGTCGAGGAGTACGACATCGAGTACATCCCGACAGTCGTAGTCGAACGCGACGGTGAAGAGATAGTCCGCTTCGTCGAGGAAGAGCGGGTCCCTATCGCCGTCTACCTCGCCGACGAAATCGAGGCCGCGCTCTGAGGCGACGGCGGCACACGTCCCCCGGAGCCGGAGCGGCACACGTACTTTTACTTCTCCCCCGTGTGGAGTTGTTATATGGCTGAAACTTGGGACGTGCTGGTTCCGGAGCAGATAGACCCGTCCGGACCGGAGTCGATAGCCGACTTCGCCGACTGTACCGGGATGGACGAGTACGACAGCGTCGACGCCGCACTGGACGATATCGGCAGCTACGACGCCGTCATCGTCAGGGTCGCCGAGCTCGACGCCGCCGTCATCGACAGGGCGGACCGATTACAGGGTATCGCCAAACACGGGGCGGGACTGGACAACGTCGACATCGAGGCGGCCTCGGAGCGGGGTATCGTCGTCTGTAACACGCCCGGTGCGAACTCACGCTCGGTCGCGGAACACGCGCTCTCGCTCCTGTTCGCGCTGCGGCGCAATCACCGGAGCGCCGACCGGCACGTCCGGGGCGGCGGCTGGGACCGCGGGGCCTACACCGGCCGGGAACTGACCGGCAACACGCTGGGCCTGTTCGGCTTCGGTGCCATCGCCAGAGAGACCTCGGACCTGGCTCACGGCATCGGTCAGGAGGTGCTCATGTACGACCCGTACGTTCCCGACGACGACGTCCCGGCACGGGTCGAGCGGGTCACCGATTTCGGTGCGCTGTTCGCCCGGTCGGACGCGGTGAGCGTCCACGCGCCGCTGACCCAGGAGACCCGACACGCTATCTCGACCGATGAACTGGCGGCGCTGGGCGAGCGCGGCGTCCTCATCAACACCGCCCGGGGGCCGATTGTCGACGAAGATGCGCTCTTGGAGGCGCTTGAGACCGACACCCTGGGCGCCGCGGGGCTGGATACGTTCGCCGAGGAGCCACCGGCGGAGGACCACCCGCTGTTCGACCGCGACGACGTGGTGTTGACCCCCCACGTCGGCGGCGTCACCGAGGAAGCGCTGGCCCGAATGAGCCAGCGGGCCGCCGCGAACGTCAGGACCGTCCACGACGGCGGCGTGCCCCCGTCGACGGTGAACCGCGACGCCCTCGCGGACGAGGTCACGGAGTAAGCACCGCCACCGCTTGCTCGCCCCTCGGCGCGAGATGTCTTACCTCTCCCCGACGCTCTCGTCGCGCCAGTCCCCGAACGCCTCGAGGATATCGCTCTCGTCGAACCGTTCGATACACGGGACCTCGTAGGGGTGGAGGTCGACGACCCGGTCACGGAGGGCGGCGTATCGCTCGTCGGTCGTCTTCGCCAGGAGGACCGCCTCTTCGTCGGTCTGAATCTCGTCGTCCCAGCGATAGACGGAGTCACAGCCAAAGCGGTTCACGCACGCCGCCAGTCGTTCCTCGACAAGTGTGCGGGCAATCTCCGGGGCCACGTCCCGTGGTGCCGTGATGTAGACGGTCGGCATACTGACGGCAACGGGGGGCTGGGGAATCAGGCTAGGGTTGTCCGACTCGTGACGGTGTCGGGCCCGAGCCAGCGGACAGCGGGTCGCCAGCGAACTCCAGGAACCCGAGGAACTATGACATACAACGTGCGTGTATATGGAGAGTATGGGTGACGCGATTCGTATTCTCCATGTCGACGACGACCCTGATTTCGCCGACCTGACAGCCGAATTTCTCCAGCGCGACGACGACCGCCTCACCATCGAGACCGCCCTGAGCGGGGCCGATGGACTGGACCGACTCACGCCGGCGGTCGACTGTATCGTCTCCGATTACGAGATGCCCGAGATGAACGGCCTCGAGTTCCTCGAAGCCGTCCGCGAGGACCACCCCGACCTCCCGTTTATTCTCTTCACCGGCAAGGGGAGCGAGGAAGTCGCGAGCGAGGCGCTCACCCTCGGAGCGACGGATTATCTCCAGAAAGCGACCGGGACGGACCAGTACGAACTCCTCGCGAACAGGGTCAGTCGGGCGGTGGCGCAGTTTCGCGCGGAGCGGGAACTGGAACGGAAAAACGAGCTACTAGAGAAGACCCAGGACCTCGCCGACGTGGGGGCCTGGGAGTACAATCCACGGGAAGAAGCGGCCTACTTCACCGACCAGGTGTACGACATCTACGGCGTCGATGCAGACTACGAGCCGGGGCCAGAGCGGGATATCGAGCGGTTCTATCACCCGGACGACCGAGATAGGGTTCGTGACGCCGTGTCGGGGGCGTTAGCGGACGGCGAGCCGTACGATATCGAGGTTCGAATCACCGCCGCCGACGGCACCGAGAAGTGGGTGCGCACGCGGGCCGACCCGCAGTTCGAGGACGGTGCCTGCCAGCGTGTCCGTGGGACGATACGGGACATCACCGAGCGCAAGGAACGGGAACAGAATATCGCCCAGACCAAAGAGTGGTATCAGACGCTGCTCGACGGTGCCCCGGACGCAGTCTTCGTCGCCGACGCCGAGTCCGGCGAAATCCGCGAGACCAACCAGGCGGCGACACGGCTGCTCGGCCGGTCCCGCGAGGAGATAGTCGGGCTCGACCAGACGGCGCTCCATCCCCCAGAGAAGGCCAAGGAGTACGCCGAGCTGTTCAGTGAACACGTCGGTTCCGGCGGGGGCCGTGACGAGACGCTCGGGGAGCAGGTCGAGCTCGCCGTCGTCGACGCGGACGGCGAACAGATACCCGTAGAGATAAGCGCCCAGACTGTCGAAATCGACGGGGAGTACTACAACCAGGGGTACTTCCGCGATATCTCGACCCGGAAGGAGCGCGAACGCGAACTCAGGCGCCAGAACGACCGCCTCGACGAGTTCGTGACGGTGGTGAGCCACGACCTCCGGAACCCGCTCCGGACGCTTTCGGCGTCACTGGACCTGATCGAGACCGACGACGAGGAGTCACTCGAACGCTGTCACGACACTGTGGCTCGGATGGAGCGTCTCATCGACAATCTGGTGACCCTCGCGCGACACGGCGAGACGGAATCCGACCCAGCGCCGGTCCGGCT
The DNA here is from genome assembly GCF_029338235.1 of Haloarcula rara. Classification (GTDB taxonomy): domain Archaea; phylum Halobacteriota; class Halobacteria; order Halobacteriales; family Haloarculaceae; genus Haloarcula; species Haloarcula rara. The sequence continues at coordinate 502,178 of NZ_CP119785.1, read as the reverse complement.
TCCGGCCCTCGCGAGGGCGTGTGCCAGGACGACCGGCGTGTCGTCGGACGCACTCTCCGTGCGGACGGACGCCACCATCGTCGCCGAGGAATCGCGGCTCAGGCACCTGTTTGAGAACCTCTTTGCAAACGCGATAAACCACGGCGGGCAGGACGTCTCGATAACCGTCGGGCGCCTCGACGACGGCTTCTACGTGGCCGACGACGGGTCGGGCATTCCCGTGACCGAACGCGACCGCGTCTTCCGGGTCGGTTACTCGACGAGCGGCGAGGGCACCGGCTTCGGACTGAACATCGTCAAGCAGGTGGCCGAGGCACACGGCTGGTCGATTCGGGCGGCGACGAGTGCTGATGGGGGCGCCCGTTTCGAGATTACCGGTGTCGAGTTCGTCGACGACTGAGCGGCGCGGCTTACAGCTCTCGGAGTTTCCACCGGAGCATCCGCGGCAGGTGTCCCAGGACCGCCGGAAACGAGAGGCCGAGCTGCCGTCTGAACGTCGCCTGGTCCCAATAGTCCCGCCACGTCGTGATACCCGCCTCGGACATCGTAAACAGCGAGACGGCGGGCAGTGCGAGCGACTCGCCGGTCGGGGGGACGTGTTCCAGCGGTTCCGCGAACGTCCCGTACAGCGTCGCCTGCACGGCGACAGTGCTGTCCTGACCCCCGATAACCCGCTCGCGCTCCCACCTGGCGTCGGGGAACACGTCGAAGAAGCCGACACACATCTCGTGGAACTCGTCTCTCGCGAGCGGTTCGTCCTGGAACGGGTCGGTAAAGGTCCCCTCGGCGGCCATCTCGGCGACGATACCGTCCGCGTCGTGGTCGTTGAACGCCTCGAACACCCGCTCCACATGCCGTACCCTCTCAGCCCGGGCCATGGCCGTACCCTACTCCGGGCGGGAGTGATAACCGCTTGCACTGCGCGAACGAGCGGGCCGGGAGCCGCCGTCGAATCGCGATAGCCTCGACGCTGGGACGCCTCGTCCGGCCGCTGGATCGGGGGTAAACTACACGAACCTGGACGATAGAAACTTGGGTACTAATGCCCGAGATTACCGTCACCGAGTCACAGCGTGAGCGTCTGGAGGCGATTCAGGAAGAGATAGAGGCGGCGTACATCGACACGTACGGCCACATCCGGACGACGGATGTCGTCCAGTATCTCCTCGACACGTACACGCCCCCCGAGCAGCAGGGCGACGTCGCCCACGAACGAATCGCCACAGCCGAGTTCGGGGCACTCCAGGCGGTCGCGACTGACGTCGAAGGGGTCCCCGGCAGCGGCATCGACGCCGAGACCATGCGGGGCGAGCTGCTCTCGACGCTGGGGGTCGGGGAGTTCGCGGCGCGACTCGCCGAGGTCGAGGGCGACGACGCGGCGAGCGCAGCCGAGAGCGAGGTGACGGAGAGTGGTGAGACCGACGAGTCGTCATCGGAGACACCGTCGGCGGCGGAGACGGACGCCGATAGCGATGCGGAGGAGGGCGCTGACGCGGGTGACGAGGCGGCGAGTGACGAGGCTGGAGACGGGACTGACGTGGGCGCGGAGACGGAGAGCGACGGGACCGATACGGGCACGGAGACGGAGAGCGGCGATAGTGGCGGCAGCACGTCGACCTCGGCAGCGGCCAGCGACGGACCGGGCGCGGTCCTCTCGGCTGCTAACCAGCTACTGACAGACCACGAGGACAAGTGGCGCGAGGGCGGGAGCGACTCGCCGTACGAGGTCGACCTGCCGGACGGGACGACGGAGACGGTCCGGACGAAAGACGACGTCAGAGGGCTCCTGTTCAAGCACTACTGAGCGGCGCCGGGCTAGTTCTCGCCCCAGTCGAGGGCCTCATCGAGGTCGTGCCGGGGCGGCGAACAGGCGAAGTCCCGGCAGGCGTACACCGTCGGTTCGCCGTCGGCGGCGTCGCGACCGGCCCATATCGGCGGTGCCTCCTCGAGGCCCAGGCCCTCGAGCCAGGACTGGAACGCGCCGTCGTCGTCGGGCCGCCAGGCCAGCAGTCGACGCGGGACGTACCGGTCGGCGAGCGTCTCGGTCCACTCGCCGGGCGGGTCGGCCGGGTCACAGACGAGCGTCAGTTCGAGCGACCCCCGCTCGTAGGTGTCCGTCGCGAGGGTGAGCGAGGCGTGCTGGAGCGGGTTCGCCGAGACCCGGTCGGCGTGGCTCCGGATGACCTGCTCGGCCACGTCGGCGAGGCGGTCGTCCTCGCCGAAGTGGGACAGTTCCAGCAGCAGGGAGACCGCGACGCCGGTGCTGGAGGGCGTGGACTGGTCGGTCAGCTCCTGCGGGCGGGCGACGAGCGCCTCGCCGCCGGTCGGGGTGAAATACAGCGTCCCCTCCTCGCTGTCCCAGAACGCCTCGACGATAGCGTCGGCCAGCTCCAGCGCGAACGCCAGATAGTCGACCTCGCCGGTGGCCTGATACAGGTCGACGGCGCCCCGACCGAGGAACGCGTAGTCCTCCAGATAGCCGTCGATAGCCACGTCGCCGTCCTTGAAGCGTCGCGAGAGCCGGTGCTCTCCCTCGTCCCAGAGGTGCTCGCGGACGAACGCCAGCGCGTCGGCGGCCACGTCGGCGTAGGCGTCGTCGAGCACCACGGCGCCCTCGGCCAGCGTCGATATCATCAGCCCGTTCCAGCCGGCCAGTATCTTCTCGTCGCGGGCGGGCCGCGGGCGCTCCTCGCGGGCCTCGAAGGCCTCGTTGAGGGCCGTCTCCAGCTTCTCGGTCAGCTCGGCCTCGCTCAGTTCGTACTCCTCGGCCAGGACCTCGACGGGCTTTCGCACGCCCAGGACGGTCGCGCCTTCGAAGTTGCCCCCGTCGCTGACGCCGAAGTACTCACATAAGATATCCGCCGCCTGCTCGTCCGCGACGGCGTCGTGGACCTGCTCGGGCGTCCAGACGTAGAAGGCGCCCTCTTCGGTGTCGGCGTCCTGGTCGCTCACGGGTGGCCTGCTCACTGCGTCCAGCGTGCTGAAGAAGCCCCCGTCCTCGTGCTGAAGTTCCCGCTGGACGAACTCGAACGTCTCCCGGACTACGGCGGCGTAGCGTTCGTTGCCGATGGCCTGATACCCCGCGAGGAAGGCCCGCGGAATCTCGGCGTTGTCGTACAGCATCTTCTCGAAGTGGGGCACCGCCCACTGCATGTCCGTCGAGTAGCGGTGGAAGCCGCCGCCGACGTGGTCGTACAGCCCGCGGTCGGCCATCGCGTTGAGGGTCTGTTCGACGACCGTGAGGTAGTCGTCGGACGGCCCGTCGCCGCCCTGTGGTCCGGCGAGCCCGCCGCCGCTCGGTCGCTCCCCGTCTGCGTGGGCCCGCAATAATGCGTGGAGACGACCGGTCTGGGGGAACTTCGGCCCGCCCGACCCCCAGCCGCCGTGGTCGCGGTCCGCACCGCGGTGGGCGACCGTCGCGGCCGTCCCGATGATGTTCTCGTCGGGGTCGCCGGGCTCGCCGACCGCTTCGAGGTCGCTCTCGATGGCGTCGGTCCACTGCTGGGCCCGGTTCTCCATCTCACTGCGCTGTTCGGGGTCCGACCAGGAGTTGGCGAGCCGGTCCAGGAGCTGGGCAAAGCCGGGACGGCCGTGTTTCTCCTCGGGCGGGAAGTACGTCCCGACGTAGAAGGGCTTCCCGTCGGGTGTGAGCCACGCGGAGAGGGGCCATCCGCCGCCGCCGGTCACCTGCTGGCAGATGCTCATGTAGACGCTGTCGAGGTCGGGCCGCTCCTCGCGGTCGACCTTGACCGGGACGAAGTTTTCGTTCAGGGTCTCGGCGACGGCCTCGTCCTGGAAGCTCTCCTCCTCCATGACGTGACACCAGTGACAGGCGGCGTAGCCGATAGAGAGGAAGATGGGGACGTCCCGTTCTTTCGCGGCCTGGAGGGCCTGCTCGTCCCACGGCTGCCAGTTGACTGGGTTGTCGGCGTGCTGGCGCAGATAGGGGCTCTCGGCCTCGTCGAGGCGGTTCCGCTCGGTGGGGTCGGCGCTGTCGCTCATGACTGTGCTTCGGCGGGCCGGCCTCAAAAGGAGTCGGTCATCGGGGCCGGCGAAAGGCAACATTTAGGCCGGTACCGACTGGGATATCGGGTATGACAGAGACAGTGCTGCTCGTGGGTGGCGGCGGCCGCGAACACGCCGTCGCGCGTGCGCTCGCAGACTCCGACGCCGACCTCTACGCCTGTGCGGGCAACCGAAACCCCGGTATCGTCGACCTCGCCGAGGGGTTCGAGACGCTGGAGACGACCAACCCGCAGGCCGTCACCGAGTACGCCGAGGACGTCGGCGCGACCCTCGCCGTCGTCGGCCCGGAGGCGCCGCTGGCGGCCGGCGTCGCCGACGCGCTCGACGAAGCGGGCGTCTACGCCTTCGGTCCGCAGGCCGACGAGGCCCGCATCGAGACGGATAAGGCCTTCCAGCGCCGGTTCATGGCCGAACACGACATCCCCGGCTGTCCGGACTTCGAGACGTTCGACGACATGGACGCCGCCTGCGACTACATCGACGAGTACGACGGCGATTTAGCGGTGAAGCCCGCCGGGCTGACCGGTGGCAAGGGCGTCCGCGTCATCGGTGACCAGTGTACCGCCGAGGAGGCAAAGGAGTACCTCCGCGAGTCGGAGTACGACCGCGTCGTCCTCGAAGAGCGCCTCGTCGGCGAGGAGTTCACCGTTCAGGCACTCGTCGCCAACGGCCAGCTCCGAGTCACGCCCGCCGTCCAGGATCACAAGCGCGCCTACGAGGGCGACGAGGGGCCAAACACAGGTGGGATGGGCAGCTACTCCGACGCCAGCCTGGAGCTGCCGTTCATGACCGAGGACGACTACGACGCCGCTGTCGACGTGCTTCGGGCCACCGTCGACGCTCTGGACGGCTACAAGGGCGTGCTGTACGGCCAGTTCATGCTGACCGAGACTGGTCCCCGCGTCGTGGAGTTCAACGCCCGCTTCGGTGACCCAGAAGCGATGAACACCCTGCCCGTGCTCAACACGGACTTCCTCGACGTGCTCGTCGCCGCCCGCGAGGAGCGGTCGATTCCCCAGCTCTCCTTCCAGCCCAAGGCGACGGTCTGTAAGTACGCCGTCCCCGACGGCTATCCGACCGACCCCGAGGCCGGCGCGAAAGTGACTATCGACGCCGAGAACGCCGGCGACGCGCTGCTGTTCTACGCTTCCGTCGACGACCGCGAGGACGGCATCTACACGACGACCTCTCGCTCGTATGCTGTCGTCGGTATCGCCGACACTATCAGCGAAGCCGAGGCCATCGCCGAGGGCGCCCTGGAGCGGGCCGGGACCGAGGGCCTGCGCGTGCGCCACGACATCGGCACGCCCGACCTCGTCCAGCAGCGCATCGACCACATGGACGAGATCCGGGACTAGGAAGAGTCGTTTCCGTTTTTGACGTTTTCACTAACGCAAGCCAAACCAGCGATAGCGTGACTGCTGACAGCCAGAAAGCCCCCGGACGCTCAGGGGCTGTGACTCGCTGCGGTCCTCGCTCACTACGTTCGCTGTGGTCCTTGCATCGTCTCGCTCCCTGAGCGTCCGGCCCCTTTCAGTCCCGCCCGTAGCCGGTTGACCAGCCGGCCTGGGTGGGACTGAAAGGGGCGGGTTGCTACACGAAGGCGGGCGATGTAAGCACTGGAGCGAACGAAGTGAGCGAAGGGCGCAACGAGCCCCCCGAGTGTAGCAACCCGGGGCTTTCTGGCTGTTTGGAACAATAGTTTCGGTGCCGGTAACGACAGTCCCTGCTTTTGCTAGCGAGGCGTTCAAGGGGGGCGCCGTCCAAGCGACAGGCGTGAGCGACGCGACAGAGCCGGACGAGTCAGCGACAGAGCGGCGCCACGACCGACTCCATCGCGTCGCGACGCCGGGGCCGCGTAACTCGCTGTTCCCGTGGCCGGACGGGAAAGGCCGGCTGCGGGTGATGCTCAACTACGTCGTCATTCTCGTCTGTCGGGTCTCCCCGAGTCTCAGGCTCAAGAACTACCTGTTGGGTCGTCTCGGGATGACCGTCGGCGAGGGCGTCGCCTGGGGGCTCGAATCGACGCCGGACGTGTTCTGGCCGGAGCTCATCACCGTCGAAGACGACGCCATCGTCGGCTACGACGCGACGCTGCTGTGTCACGAGTTCCTGCAAGCGGAGTACCGCACCGGCGAGGTCGTCGTCGGCGAGCGGGCGATGATTGGCGCGGGCGCTGTCGTCCTGCCGGGGGTCGAAATCGGCGCCGACGCCCAGGTCGCCGCGAACTCGCTGGTCGTCGAAGACGTGCCGGCCGGCGAGACAGTCGCCGGCGTTCCGGCCGAGCCGCTGGGCGCCGGTGACGGCGACGAGAACGGCGAGTAAACCGACGAAAACGAGCGCTGAGCGGGTCGACCGATTACTCGCGTACGCGGACGATACCCTCTGTCATCACTTGCTGGTTCGGGATGATGTGCTCTTTCCCGTCGGCCTCGACGCGCGTGACGAACATATCCACTTCCTGGACGATGCCGCGCTGGTCGCCGATGACGACCTCGTCACCGATGCTGTAGGGTTCGGTGAGCAACAGATAGAGCCCGGCGGCGGCGGCCGCCAGCAGGTCTTTCAGCGCCAGTCCGGTGAGAAAGACCAGCCCGAAGGCGTAGGCGGCAAGGAGGATGAGCAAGGCGAGCGTCGCGACGCCCAGCTGGCCGAGTGCGACGAGGACAGCGAGATAGAAGATGCTGTATTTGACGATTTCCGGGACCACGCCCGCCTCGGGGAGCTTGACACTGCGGAGGCGCTCGGAGACGACCAGCTTCGCCTTGTCGCCTGCGATGAGGCCGATGATGATGGCGAAGACGGCGATAAAGAGGTTCGGGAGGAAGGCGGTAAAGCGGGTCCAGTAGGCCTCGGGCTGGACGAGCTGGGCGATGTTCAGGGCGACGGTGATGGCGATGATGTAGACGAACAGCGCGGCCAGATTCGAGATGATGCCGACCGTCGAGGTGCCCAGGCTGCGGGCGGTCCGCTCGAAGGGGGTCCCCTCGACGGTCTCCGGGACGCCGAGTTCCGCCATGAACTGGCGGGCGGCCCGCCAGACGATGAAGCCGGCGAGCAGGCCGACACCCAGAATCACGAGCGAGACGACGAAGGTCCCCTGGGGCGAGAACAGCGTCCGGATGAGGTCGGGCCAGTCCTGAATCGACTGCATCGTCAGTACTCCTCTGGGTCGATCTCCAGAACGAGTTCCCCGCCTTTGAACGCCCGAACCAGCCCGTCACTCTCCGAGAGGACGATCGCCGTCGCGTTCGTGTCGCGGGTGATGGCCCCACCGGCCATGTGTCGGGCGCCCAGCCCCTTCGGGATGTCCACGCCCTCCGCGGAGGGTTCGAGATAGCGGTAGGCCGACACTAGCTTCCCGGCGTCGGAGATGACGAATGCGCCATCCAGCCGGGAGAACTCCTTGAGCATCACGTTGACGATGGGGTCGCCGACGTGGACGTGGGACTTCTCGAAGGGGTTGTACGAGAGGGGCCGTGACTTGTTCATCACCTTGCCGGCGTCGCCGACGACGAAGAGGGCGCCGACTGGCTTGCCCTTCTGGCCTTTCTTCCCGAGCTCGACGGCCACCTCGAAGACGTCCCTGACGACGCCGGGTTCGGCCCGCGAGTTGACGAAGAGGTCGTAGACGCCCGACGGCGAGAACTCGTTTGTCTGGATGCGCGTGACGGCGTTGGCCGTCCCGTTCATGAAGTCGCTAACGCAGGCCACCTCGTCGCCTTCTTCGATGAGTTCCTGCTCCAGGGCGCCCTCGATGCCAAAGCGGATGCGTCCCTCCAGGTCCGTGAAGTCTATCGGGAGTTGCACGAACTCGTCGGCGTCGACGGCGTTCTCCGGTCCCACCACGACCACAGTGCCGTCGGCCTCTCTGAGCGTCTCGTAGTTGCTCGAACTCGGCGAGAAGAGAAAGACGGCGTCGATATCTGCGACCAGTCCCTCGACCAGGTCGCGCAACTCGTTCATTGTCCGTATCACGACGGCAAACAGGAAAAAACCTTATGGGCGGTCAGCCGTCCGTCGGCGTTCCGTCTGACAGATTACGGCCGATCCCAGACCGATTAGTCGGCCAGCAGTTCGTCGAAGGCACCGCTTTCCGGGTGGGCGTGACAGTAGGTCCCGACCGTGGCGTATTCGGTCAGGCCGTCGTGTTCGCCGTCGATTCCCTCGCCCCGCTCGACGTCGAAGGCGAAGGTGGCGTCGCCGTCGACGGACGCGGCGGAGTAGTGGAACTCGTGGCCCCGCCGACGGCGCCCCGCTGGTGTGACCGGCGAGTCCCGGCGAGCGCGCAGTTCCACGTGGTCCAGCGCCTGGTAGCGCTCGCGCATCTCGACGGTTGCCGGGAGGACGCCGGCCATCCCGTAGGTCGTTCCTTCGACGGTCGTCAGCGACTCTGAGAGCGCCATCAGCCCGCCACACTCCCCGTAGACCGGGAGTCCGTCGGCCGCCCGGGCCGCGAGTTCGTCGAGCGTCGCGGAGTCCGACAGCGTCTCGGCGTGCAGTTCCGGGTAGCCGCCGGGGAGGTAGACGGCGTCGGCGTCGGGCACCGGGTCACCGGAGAGCGGCGAGAACGGGTCGACGGCGCCGTCGAAGCGCTCCCGCAGGCTCGGATACCGGAAACAGAACGCGGCGTCACTGGCGACAGCGAGCGTGCGTCCGGAGTCGGTGGGTTCGAGCGGTCGCTCGGGCGAGGCTGCCGGCGGCTCGCGGGCGAGCTCGGCGATGGCATCGGCGTCGATAGTCTCGGCCGCCTCGTCGAGGGCCGCTTCGTCGACCGGCGACTCGGCGCCCATCTCCAGACCGAGGTGCCGGTCGGGAATCTCCAGGTCCGGCGTGGGCGGCACGCGTCCGAGATACGTGATATCGTCGGGCAGCGCCTCGCGGATGCCGTCGGCGTGGCGCCCCCGTGGGCGCGCTGGGCGACGACGCCGGCGACGTCGATGTCGACGCCGGCGTGGGCGGCGTACTGCTGGAAGCCAAGCGCCGTCGCGCCGACGCTCTGCATCCCCGCTTTGGCGTCGACCACCAGGACGACCGGGAGGTCGAGCACCTCGGCCACGCGGGCCGTCGAGACCTTCGTCCCGTCGTAGAGCCCCATCATCCCCTCGACGACACAGACGTCGCCTTCGCCCCGCCAGTAGGTCCGTCGGGTGCCCTCCTCGCCGGCCAGCCAGGGGTCCAGCGACCGCGAAGGGGTGCCCGCGACGGCGGTGTGGTGGCTCGGGTCGATGAAGTCCGGCCCGGCCTTCGCGGGCTGGGGGTCGTAGCCCGCCGCGTCCAGTGCTCGCATGGTCGCCATCGCCGCGACGGTCTTGCCGACGCCCGACGATGTCCCGCCCAGCACGACTCCCTTCATCGGGACGCACCGCCGGTGGTCGTCGTGTCGGCCGCGTGCTCACCCAGCAGGTCGTCGTACACCACTGCGAAGCGCTCGCGGACGTCGGCCATCGGTATCCCGGCGCGGTCGGCCATCGCCAGCGCCCCGCCCATACCGACGCCCTCCTTGGCCTCCCCGGCGACGAACCGCTCCATGGCGACGTGGTCGCTCGCGTCGAAGCCGGGGTCGGTGACGGTCAGGTCGAGGGCCAGCTCGCCGGCGCTCGCCCTGAGGTCCGCCGTCCGGTCGTCGGCGACGTAGCTCGTCGTCGCCAGTCCGAGCCGCCCCTCGTAGCCGGTGTGCCGTACCAGGGCCGCCACGGCGAGTTGCTGTGTGCCGCCGGCCAGTGTCACCGCCGTGTCGGTCTCGAGGGCACCGGTCGTGAGTCCGGCGAGCGTCGCAAGCACCGGGTCACCCATCCGCCGAACCGCTCGCTTGGGTTCACCCGCGGCGTCGCCCGGTTCCATCGAACTCGCTTCGAGCCCCTCGCGGACGGCCGCCTCCTTTCGCTCGATTGGGTTCTCGGGCAGCGACGAGGAGACCATCGCGTCCTCGCCCAGGGCCCGCAACACGCCCAGTGCCGTCGTCGTCCCGCCGGGGATGGTCTCGGCCAGCCAGAGCTCGTTCGTCGGGAGTCGACGGCCGAACTGCCGGGCCGCCTCGAAGGCGCCATACGCAGTCGGAACCGGGTCCTGCTCGCCGATGTCCCGGCCGACGCCCGCCCCGACCGAGACCGTTGGTGCACCCGTCGGCTCGGCAAGCCCGCCGTCGACGACCGTCAGCTCGACGTCCAGGAGTTCTCGAACCGCTCGTGTCACCAGCGCCGGCGTGGGACAGCCGCTCGGACTCACCGGCACCGTCTCTGTCCGGACCGGCCGTCCGTACGCGAGCAGTTCCGCGTCGGCCGCGGGCGTCGTCGCCAGCAGGTCAGCGTCAGCGCCAGCGGCGCTGATACCCGTTCGTCGCGCCGTCTCCGTCGTCCCGGCGACCAGGACGAACCGTGTCGCCTCCGGGGACCGTGTCATACTAGGTTGGACTACTGCAACCGGACTTTAACGCTCCGGTCGGGCTAGGAGGCAGTTTTAGTTCCAGGGGCCGCCGGTCGCTCCGCTCGCTAAACGGGTGCGGAAGGCACAGCCAAACCGAACATGACCAGGCGCTCGCCGTGTCGAGAGATTCAAGAGCGTCGGGGGCGGGTGTGGGAGTAAGATGCGGCACGACCACATCATCAGCGCCAAACAGCTGTCGCGGGCCGACATCGAGGCGGTGCTCGACCACGCGGCCGACATCGCGGCGGACCCGGAGGCCTACGCCGAGCGGCACGCCGGCACACTGCTGGGGCTGCTCTTTTTCGAACCCAGCACGCGCACCAAGATGAGCTTCACCACGGCGATGAAGCGACTGGGCGGGGACATCGTCGACATGGGGTCGGTGGAGTCCTCCAGCGTCAAGAAGGGTGAGTCCCTGGCCGATACGGTGCGAGTCGTCGAGGGATACGCCGACGCGCTGGTCCTGCGCCACCCGATGGAAGGGTCCTCGAAGATGGCCAGCGAGTTCGTCGACGTCCCGCTGGTCAACGCCGGCGACGGCGCCGGCCAACATCCCACCCAGACGCTCCTGGACCTCTACACGATACGGGAGAACGCCGGCTTCGACGACCTCAGTATCGGTATCATGGGCGACCTGAAGTACGGCCGCACCGTCCACTCGCTGGCCCACGCGCTGACCAACGTCGACGCCCACCAGCACTTCATCAGCCCCGAGTCCCTGCAGCTGCCCCGCTCCGTTCGGTACGACCTCCACCAGGAGGGTGCCGAAGTGCGTGAACACACCGAGCTGGACGAGGTGCTTCCGGAACTCGACGTGCTCTACGTGACCCGCATTCAGCGCGAGCGGTTCCCCGACGAGAGCGAGTACCGCGAGGTCGCCGGGCAGTACCAGATAGACAGCGAGACCTTAGCGGCCGCGAAGGACGACCTGACCGTGATGCATCCGCTGCCCCGCGTCGACGAAATCGCCCACGACATCGACGATACCGAGTACGCGACCTACTTCGAGCAGGCCCACAACGGGGTCCCCGTCAGGATGGCGCTGCTCGATATGCTTCTGGAGGCAAACGAATGACCGACGACGACCAGCAACTCCGCGTCTCGAAGATACGCAACGGCACCGTCATCGACCACATCACGGGCGGCCAGGCGCTGAACGTCCTCGCCATTCTGGGCATCGACGGCACCAGCGGCGACTCCGTCTCAGTCGCGATGAACATGCCCTCCGACCGCCTCGGGAAGAAAGACATCGTGAAAGTCGAGGGCAAGGAGCTCTCCCAGAACGAGGTCGACGTCCTCTCGCTCATCGCGCCCGCAGCCTCTATCAACATTGTCCGGGACTTCGAGGTCGTCGAGAAGGCCCGCGTCGAGCGCCCCTCGATGGTCGAAGGGGTCCTCGAATGTCCGAACCACAACTGCATCTCGACGGAGGACGAACCGGTCAAGTCCCGTTTCGCCGTCGTCGACGACGGGGTGCGGTGTGAGTACTGCGAGACGATTATCCGGGATAACCTGCCGGCCCACATCCTCGCGGAGTAGGGGTCCGCTCGTCTACTTCCGCTGACGGTCGCGCTCTGGTATCGACGCCGGTCAGCGACCGCTCCCGGACAGCGCCGTCGACGTAGTACCTGCAGGTATCCCCGACAGTTTTGCTCCACGGGGCCGCTGTCGGGCGTATGAGCGACCACGAGGACCACGCCCCCGACGACCACCACACACACGACGAAGACGACGTCTCCATCGCCGTCGTGACCGTCTCCTGCTCGCGTACGCTCGAGGACGACCCCGGCGGGGACGTCATCGAAACGGCGCTCGTCGACGCCGGTCACGACGTAGCTGACCGACTGCTCGTCACCGACGACCGGGTCGCCATCGCCGACGCGGTGACGGGCGCCCTCGAGGCGGGCGCCGACGTGGTGGTGACGACCGGCGGCACCGGGTTGACGGCCGACGACGTGACCGTCGACGCCGTCGGCCCGCTGTTCGACCGCGAGATTCCCGGCTTCGGGGAGCTGTTCCGCTACGTCTCATTCGAGGAAGTCGGCCCGATGGCGATGGCCTCGCGGGCCACCGCCGGCGTCGTCGCCGACCGGCTGGTCTTCTGTCTGCCTGGCAGCGAGAACGCCGCGCGCACCGGGAGCGAGCAGTTGGTCGCCCCCGCTGTGGGCCACCTGCTGGGGCTCGTCAGGCGGTAAGAACCCGCAGCGTTTTGGGGGCGGTCGCGGTAGGCCGACGCATGACTGAAGAGTTCACACACGTCGACGAGGACGGCGACGCCCAGATGGTCGACGTCGGCGAGAAGGCCGATACACAGCGTCGGGCGGTCGCCCGGGGAGAGATTCGCCTCTCGGCGGCCACGCTCGAGGCGATTTCTGAGGACAACATCGGCAAAGGCGACGTGCTGACGACGGCTCGCATCGGCGCCATCCAGGCGGTAAAGCACACCTGGGAGACGATTCCGATGTGCCACCAGATTCCCATCACGAATGTCGAGACGGACTTTGCGGTCGGGGACGACGCCGTCGAATGCACCGTCGCCGTCGAGACGGTCGGCAAGACTGGCTGCGAGATGGAGGCCCTGGAGGGCGTGACGACGGGGCTGAACGTCGTCTGGGACATGGTGAAAGCAAGCGAGAAAGACGGCGACGGGCAGTACCCGACGGCGGCTATCGAGGACGTACGCGTCGTCGAGAAGACGAAGTCGGCGCTGGGCGAGTAGCCCGACGGCGAGCGCCTAGCTCTCGGTCGCGCTCGCGTCTTCGGTCGCCGTCTCGGTCATAGTCGCGTCCTCGGCGGTGTACTCGTCGTCACCGTACAGCACCTTGGTGCCCGAGGCGACCGGCTGGATGATGTAGCCGTTGGGGCCGCGCTTGACCGGCGTGAAGTCGGCGATGAAACTGGTCGTCTCCTCCTCCCGAATCTCGAACGCCGCGTTGAACTTCAGCGGCGCTTCGCCGGGCGTGTCGACTGTCGTCTCGCTCCCGTCGGTGAGCGTCCCCTCGACGCCGCTTACGTCGAGCTGCAGGTACTCGTAGTCGCCCGTCTCGACTTCGGTCTCGTCTATGAGCTGGGTGTTCGACCCCTGGAGCTCCACCAGGTCGGCTTCCTGGGCCTCCTCGAACTCGATGTAGCGGCGACCGTCGTCGTCGGTACTGTCCTCGGTGGTCGTCTCCGGCGTCTCCTCAGTCGACTCGGTTCCGCCTTCGGCCGGCTTTATCCAGATGCCCTGCAGCGTCACGACACAGGATTCGAAGTCGTCGATGTCAGCCGGCTGGTCGGTGACGCTCGTCGAGAGCGTCCCGTAGGTCTTCTCGCTGTCTCCGCTCGTCGAGCCGCTACAGCCGGCGACCAGGCCAGCTATTGTGGCGACCCCTGCTGTCTGTAGATACTGTCGTCGGTTCACAACTGATACATCGGCCAGGCGGGCAAGTGCTTGGTGGCCGACGTGGTGGTTGTTTCCCGAGCGGAAACACCTACGTGGGACGGCCAGCAAAACAGTCGTATGCAGGTCCTGGGGATTGTGGGCGACTCCGACAGCGGGAAGACGACGTTGGTCGAACGGCTCGTCGAGCGCTGTGACGGCCGAATCGCTACCGTGAAGCACTGTACAGACTCGCCGGATATCGACACCGAAGGGAAAGACACTGCCCGGCACCGGGCAGCCGGCGCCGCACAGACCGTTGCGCTGACCGACGACGGCGAGTGGTTCGCCACTGGCGAGTCACGCTCGCTGACCGACACGCTCGAGGCGCTGGCGCCCGACTACGACTACGCCTTCCTCGAGGGGTACAGCGACGCCTCGCTCCCGAAGGTCGTCCTGGGCGAGCGCGAGGCCGCCGATCCGGTGCTCTCCCGGTTCGACAGCGGCGAGGTCGCGGACCTCGAGGCCATACTGGCGACCCTCGACGAGCGGGACCCGTACGTCACGCTTTCGACGCTCGTCGAGTCGGTCAAGCGCTCACCCGACGAAGACCGAGCGGGGGCTATCGCCACCTTCACCGGCCGCGTGCGGGCGAGAGACGGGCCCGAGGATCCGCCGACGGAGTTCCTGGAGTTCGAGCGCTACGACGGGGTCGCCCAGGAGCGCATGGCAACGCTGCGGCGTGAACTGGAAGCTCGCGACGGCGTCCACGCCGTCCGGCTCCACCACAAGACCGGCGTCGTCGAGGCCGGGGAGGATATCGTCTTCGTGGTCGTCCTGGCCGGCCACCGCGGGGAGGCCTTCGCGGCGGTCCAGGACGGTATCAACCGACTGAAAGAGGAGGTCCCGCTGTTCAAGAAAGAAGTGACCGTCGACGAGGAGTTCTGGGCCCACGAGCGGGAGTGTTAGGCCCCACACTCGCTATCAGTCTGGCGCCACACCACTGCCGGAGACGGACGCTTTGGTATCTGTGTTCCCGGTAGGCGACGAGACGGTAGTCATCCGGTTCCAAACGCTGTCTGTTGCTTCGAGCCCGGTCAGAAGCGGCGTCTGCGGGGGCCCCCGAAATTTATAACCTAGTAGTATAACTAGGTTATCGATGACACAGCTCCAGGCGGCTCGCAACGGAACAGTGACCGGAGCGATGGAACGCGTGGCCGAGCGGGAGAACGTCGAGACGGCGTTCGTCCGCGAGCAGGTCGCCGACGGACAGGCGGTCATCCCGGCGAACGTCGGCCACGACTCGCTCGACCCGATGATTATCGGCCGGGAGTTCGGCACGAAGGTCAACGCCAACATCGGGAACAGCGAGGAGACGAGCGACCTCGAGGGCGAACTGGCAAAGCTCCACACTGCGGTTCACTACGGCGCCGACACCGTGATGGACCTCTCGACCGGGAGCGACCTCGACGCTATCCGCGAAGCCAACATCGAACACTCGCCGGTCCCCATCGGGACGGTCCCCATCTACGAAGCGGTCAAGCGGGTCGAGGAACCGTCCGACATCACCCACGAGCTCCTGCTCGACGTCATCGAGAAGCAGGCCAGACAGGGGGTCGATTACATGACCATCCACGCCGGCGTTCTAATGGAACATCTCCCGCTGACGGACGGCCGAAAGACGGGTATCGTCTCGCGCGGCGGGTCGATTCTGGCTCAGTGGATTGAGGAAAACGGGATGGAGAATCCCCTGTATACGGAGTTCGACGAGATATGCGGCATCTTCGCCGACTACGACGTCACGTTCAGCCTCGGCGACGGACTGCGGCCGGGGTCGCTGGCCGATGCCGGTGACGAGGCGCAGTACGCCGAACTCGACACGCTCGGGGAACTGACCCGGACCGCCTGGGACCGCGGTGTGCAGGTGATGGTCGAGGGGCCGGGTCACGTCCCGATGGACCAGGTCGCCGAGCAGGTCGAGCGCCAGCAGCGCGTCTGTGACGGCGCGCCGTTCTACGTGCTGGGGCCGCTGGTGACCGATATCGCGCCCGGATACGACCACATCACGAGCGCTATCGGGGCGACCGAAGCCGCCCGGGCCGGCGCCGCCATGCTCTGTTACGTTACTCCCAAGGAGCATCTCGGACTGCCCGAGCAGGACGACGTTCGGGACGGGCTGGCGGCCTACCGTATCGCTGCGCATTCGGCCGATGTCGCGAACGGTCGCGAGGGCGCCCGCGCGTGGGACGACGCGCTCTCGGAGGCCCGCTACGCCTTCGACTGGCGCGAGCAGTTCGACCTGGCGCTGGACCCCGAGCGCGCCAAGTCGTACCACGACCAGACCCTCCCCGGTGATAACTACAAGGAGGCCCGCTTTTGCTCGATGTGTGGCGTCGACTTCTGTTCGATGCGTATCGACCAGGACGCCCGCGAAGACGGCGAGATGGCCGATATCGAGACGGCGGGAGACGAGCGCACCGACGCCGGCGACTCGCCCGCCGCCGAGGTGAACCGGCCGCCGGTCGGCACGCACGACGGCGCGTCGATACCACCTGGTGCGGTCGGGGACGACGGTTAAACTCAACGCTCCGATAGTTCTTTATGAGGCGGTTGCCTACGACGAAACGATGTCAAAGAAGATACTCCTCCTGCTCACGGTTGTCGCCGCTATCGGCGCGGCGTACGTCGTCAAGAAGTAACGCGGCTCCTGCCGTCGTATCGTATCCAACCACCCTTTTCAGAACGCTTACCCGACCGACCGGCCTAGCCGTGGGCATGTACGGCGTCGTCACGCGAAACGAGGAGGAGACGGAGTGGTCGGAGTTCGACCGGGCGTTCTACGAGGTCAAAGACGTCACCGGGCGGGCGACCGAGCCCGTTGAGGGGGCGGTGAACATGGTTTCGTGTTTCGGCGACAACGCCGTCGAGGGCGAGGAGGAACTGCTCGCGTTCGACGACGAGGGAACCGCTGCGACACGAAACGAACCCTACTTCGACTGGACCTACGTCTGTCCGACCCACGACCGCTACCGGGAGGGGCTGCTCGACATCGTCGAGGAGGCCGCCGAGGTAAACGGCGACGTCCGTCTCGACGACGTCGGCTTCCCGCGCGAGGAGTACTGCCACTGCGACCGCTGCGAGCGACGCTTCGCCGACAGCGACTTCGACGACTGGGGGGCCTGGCGGACCCAGGTCATGACCGACTTCGTCGCGGCGGCCCGCGAGCGGGTCCCCGGGGACCTCTATCTGACACTCTACCCGGACCCGTATCCGGGCCATCTCGAGGCCCGCACCGGCGTCGCCGTCGACGACATCGAACCCTACGTCGACGAGTTCGTCGTCCCCATCTACGATATGGCCTACTCGACGACCTACTGGCTGGAGATACTCGCGAAGGGGTTCCGCGACCGCCTCTCGACGCCCTTCAGCATCGAGCTGTACGCCGTCGACGTCGATATCGACGACCTCGCCAAAGCGACCGAGGTGGCCGCGGAGTACGGCCACTCGGTGCTCTTTGGCTACGACGCTAGCAACGCCCGGGCGACGGTTCGCCGGCTCGGTGCGGACGCCCGCGAGGGACAGTCCTTCGGCCCGGACTAAAGGCCCGGCAGTCGCCACGTGGCTTTTTACGTCCGTGCGTCGAACTTTCAGGTATGCGACAACGAATCAACCGCGCGCTCAGCCGTGCCAAGTACGCAGCCACCGGCGGGGCCGTCGGTGGCGCCGTCGGCGGACTCCTCAGCCCGAAGCTCGCGAGCACGTGTGCCGGCATCGGGGCCCTGGTCGGTGCGATGGTCGGCGAGAAGTGGGCCGACGCCGAGCCGGTGGTAGAGCGGGCCAAAGAGTCCGCGAAGGCGAAAGCCGGCGACAAACTGGGCGCGACCGAGTGAGCGCCGCCGGGTGTCTGCTCGACACTCTAGTCCCGGTCGAACCGCCGCTCGCGCCAGCGCAGAATCTCCTCGCGGTCTCGCGTATCCTCCGGGAGCTCGTCGAACCAGCGAGCCTCGCTGATCTCGCCGTCCGGGTCCCGGACGTCTATCTCGGTCGTTTCGGCGCGGGCCTCGAACACCGGGAGCAGTCCCCAGGTGTTGTTGTTCTCGCAGTAAAACTCCACGCGCCCGAGCATCCCCAGCCCCTCGATGCGGGCCTCGATACCGCTCTCCTCGGCGAGCTCCCGGAGGGCGGCCTCCCTGAACGACTCGCCGGGATCGAGTTCGCCGCCGGGCAACACCCACCGACCGACGCCGTCGTGGCGCACCAGCAGGAGCTCGCCGGTGGGACGGTAGGGAAGCGTGTGCGCGCCGAAGGGGGCGCCGTGGTCCCGGGCGTCCTCGGCGACGGTGCGAAAGCGGGGGCGCTTGACTCGCCGGTGGCGCGTAAACTCCAAGAACTCGTCGTACTGCTCTCCCAGTTCGTGGTAGGTCTGTTCGGCCTGCTGACTGGCCACGTCGGCGAGATACCACAGTTCGTCGACGGTGGTCATCTGTCTCCGAGCGGACCGTGGTGGCTATCGCACGCGGACAGCGGGGGGCGAGACGGACCAATCATGGAGGGCGGTACGCGAGAGAATCACTATAACCCTTCGACACACCGACTTCCCGCTGTCCGGAGGCCCGCCCGATGAATCAGTCCCTTTTTGAGCAGCCATCGAGTATCGGCGGGTATGGCATTCGAAGAAGACGACGAGGTTATTCTCCACGACGAGCACAGCGACTACGACGGCGAGACTGGGACCATCACGCAGGTCGTCGACACGATGTTCGGCGACGCCAACTACACGGTCTCCTTCGAGGACGGCCAGGAGCAGGGCGTCCCCGAGGACAACCTCGAAGCTAGCGAGGAGTAAGGTGCCGTCGGTTCCGTTCCACTACGTCGACCTTCGGGCGTTTTGCTACGCCACCGAGGACGACAAACGCGTCGAGGCAGCGCTCCGGACCTATCTCCCCGAGGAGTACCCCATCGAGCGCGCCGAGAGCGAGGGCCACTACGGCGACCGTATCGTGGTCCTCTCTGCCCGCGTCGAGAACGCAGACGAGGTTCGCCACGTCCTCTCGCAGGTGGCGACACTCGATGACATCGACGACGTGCGGGCGGAACTTGACGACCGCGTCGACGAGAACTGCTCGTTTTTCCTCACGCTCGACAAACAGGCCGCCTTCGGCGGCGAGGTCCGGCGGGGCGACGGTATCACGTTCCGCGCGAAGGTGGAGGCCTATCCCGCCAAACGCGAGAACGCGGTCGAGAACGCCCGGGACCTGCTGGCCGAACTGTGATGTACGAGGCGGTCCACGCACGGCCTGACGGGCCGAGCACCCTCGCTCGACAGGTCGAGACCGCCGCCGACTACGGCTTCGACGGCGTTGTCGTCCGGAACCACGGCAACGAGGGACAGCCCGACAATATCGCGGCTGTCCGGGAGGCGGTCGACGTGGACGTGGTCGACGGCGTCGAGATTCGAGCCGACGACCCCGCACAGGCCAGCGGCCTCGTGGGTAACTACCGCTCGAAACGGACGCTCGTCGTCGTCCACGGCGGCGACAGCGCGATCAACCGCTTCGCCGTCGAGAACCCCGCCGTCGACGTGCTCGCCCACCCGATGGCGGGCGACGGCGATTTCAACCACGTGCTGGCCACGGCCGCTGCCGACAACGACGTCCGCGTCGAGTTCACTCTCCGCCCTGTCATCCAGGGCGAGGGCGGCAGCCGTGTCCGCCGGCTGCGTGGCCTCCGGAAACTCCGTGAGCTCGTCGCCGACGCCGACGCGCCCTTCGTCGTCAGCGCCGACCCGCGGAGCCACCTGGAGTTTCGCGCGCCGCGGGAGCTGGCCGCGCTGGGCGAGGCAATCGGGTTCGACCCCGACGATATCCGCTCCGGGCTGGCCGAGTGGGGCCGCCTGGCCGACCGCAACCGCGAGCGGATGGGTGACTCGTACGTCGAGCCCGGGGTCCGACTGGACGATTCGTGATGATTTCCTGAAACCTCCTACCTTTATTTACCATGAGGGCCACAAAGCTAATATATGGCAAACACGAGCCCGAAGTTCGGCGGTCTCGTGGTCGCCTCGCTTGCGGGCGTGGTGGGCACAAAGTACCTATTGGGGGGCGCACTGGCGTCGGTCGATGCGACGTCACTCAGTTCGGTTCTGGTCCTGGATTCCGTCCCGGTGACGTTCGCGGTCGGGACTATCCTGGGACTCGTCACCGGGGCGCTGGTCAGTGCGTTCGTCCTGTCCCGACAGATGACTATCGCCGTCTTCCTCGGCGTCATCGCGCTCAGCGCCCCCGCGCTTCGGGCCGCTGACCCCGTCATTGTCGTCGAGAGCCTCGGGATGGTTCTGTCTGTCCTGTATCTGCTCGTCCGGAGTCCGGTCGAGCGGATAGAACCGTCCAACATCGACGAGTCCGACAGTGCCAGTCGACACGGGTCGACACTCCGGTGATCGCAACGAGACGGCGATGACATCCGTTTTCACTCCGGCCCGCTAACGCGAGGTATGGACGCTGACTGCGGGGGTGTTTCCCCGTGAAACATCTGCCGAAACATCTCCAGCCCCGCTGGCGCTATCTCGCCGTCGCTATCGAGACGTGGCCCGACGCCGACCTGAACCGGCGAAGTTTCCAGCGTGAGGTGTGGTACGCGACCCAGAACCTGCTTGGCGACACTGGCAGCGCCGACGCGGACATGACCGTCCTTCGCTTTACCCACGAGGACGGTGTCGGCCACGCTATCGTCCGGGTCCGACGCGGCCACACCGAGGCCGCCCGCGCGGCGCTCGCCTGTCTGGACAGCGTCGACGGCGCGCCCGTGGGTCTCAGTGTCACCGGCACCAGCGGCACCGTGCGCGCGTGTGAGGAAAAATATATACGCGGCCCGGCAAAAGGGCCGGAACAGAGACAGGTCGTGTTCGAGACCCGAGACCGGCGTGCGGTCGCCCGCGACGGGCGGGTGGACGTAGCGACCGACGACGGGTTCGTCGGCGCGACAGACCTCGACATCTAACACTATGCAGGGACAAAACCAACAGCAGGCGTACGACCGCGGGATCACTATCTTCTCTCCGGACGGGCGTCTCTACCAGGTCGAGTACGCCCGCGAGGCGGTCAAACGCGGCACGGCGAGCATCGGCATCCGGACGAGCGACGGTGTCGTCCTGGCCGTCGACAAGCGCATCCGCTCGCCGCTGATGGAACGCTCCTCCGTCGAGAAGATACACAAGGCCGACGACCACATCGGTATCGCGAGCGCCGGCCACGTGGCCGACGCCCGCCAGCTCATCGACTTCGCTCGCCGGCAGGCCCAGGTCAACCACCTGCGCTATGGCGAGCCCGTCGGCGTCGAGACGCTCACGAAGGAGATCACGGACTACATCCAGCAGTACACGCAGGTCGGCGGGGCCCGACCCTTCGGCGTCGCGCTCATCATCGCCGGCATCGCCAACGGCGAGCCCCGTCTCTACGAGACGGACCCCTCGGGGACCCCCTACGAGTGGAAGGCGTTGGCCGTGGGTGCCGACCGGGGTGATATCCGCGACTACCTCGAAGCACATTACGACGAGTCGATGGAACTGTCCGAGGGCGTCGACCTCGCGCTCGAAGCGCTCGCGTCGGTCGCCGAGGACGGACTCGCTCCCGAAGGTATCGGCATCGCGACCATCGACGTCGAGACCGAAGAGTTCGGCGAGCTTTCCGACGACGAGAAGCGCGAGCATCTGGAGGCGGCCGACCTGCTGGCCGACCCCGACGCCGAGGACGCGGACGACGTCGACGAGGAATGACATCCTCCGCGCGGTAAACGGCGCGGTTTCCCAAGCGTTGGGATATTATGGTTCGCGGTTCGCCTGTTCTTGTGGGGCTACTCGCCCCGTTGATTTGTCGAACAGGCGCACCGCTGGCTGTGCCATCCAGCCGTTATCCCTATCTCCCCCGTCACGGGCGAGATTCGGGAGTACCTTCTGTCGGATGTTCGCAGCCCCGTTCACGTCGGCGTTGGCGACCAGCCCACACTCCTTGCAGACGTATAACCCACGCTCGACGCGCTGGCTGTCGTCGGTGGTTCCGCAAGACGCACACGACTTCGAGGTCTCGCGTTCGTCCACGCGCTCGACGCTGATGCCGCGCTCGGCGGCTTTGTATTCCAGCATCTCGATGAAGCGGTCGAACGCCCACCCGTGGAGGTCCAGATTGCCGTGGTCGCTCCAGTCGGTTCCCTCGCGGATACCAGAGAGGTCGCCCACGGCAATCGTCCCGACGTTGCGGGTGGCACACTCGGCCACTATATCCGCTGAAACAGCGTGCAAGAAGTGGTCACGTCTGCCCCGGCGCTTGCGGTCCAGTCGTCGTGCTTGGCAGGAGTCGCTGTCGTCGCATTTCGCTCGCTCTTTCTGGAAGTAGTAGTCGTCCTCTTTGAGTGCGCCACCGGGGTACAGTAGGGCCTCATCACCGACTGCAACGGCGGCAAAATTACAGATGCCGAGGTCGATACCTGCAATCCGGTCGCCCGGTGGCTCCGGGTCGCCAGTTTCGACGCGACAGACGATGTGTAACTCCCATTCGTCGCCGGTCCAGACCGCCCGGACCTGCTGGACGTTCTGTACGTCCACGTCCGGGTCAGCGGCGTACTCACAGAGAACGAAGTCGGACCACGACTCTTTGAGATTCGACCCTTTCGAGAGTCGAATCCTGTTGTGGTCAGGGTCGTGCTTGAAGCCGTCCTCTTTGAACGTGACCGTCGAGCGCGGATGGTCGTCGCCGTGCTTGCGGTAGCCGGGTGGGTTCGCGTCCTCGTTACCGTTCTCGCGGTGGGCGTACCACGACTCGAACGCCTCAGCCAATTCTTCGAGAATTGCCTGACTGGATTGTGCGTTCAAATCCGCGTAGCGTTCGTGGTTCTTGAGGTACGCTTTGAGTGTGCCGTGGTCTGGAATCGTCCCGGTTTCGTGCCAGATGCGGTCACACGTCCACCGGGCGACGTTCCAGAGTTTTGAGGCGGCGAACCCGAGCGAATCGAGGTCGTCACGCACCTGCTGATGGTTGCGGATGGATGCAACGTAGGTGCGCATGCCTGATTCGCTACACATAGCCTGTGACGGGCTGGCTACATAATGGCTTGCCGACCGGAGTGGAAGTGGAATATCCGGCCCGGCAGACCCGCGTGGACTGTACCACAGGGCGTACGCGATTCACGCCCGGCCTGAAGGCCGGGATTCTCTCGCTGAATCAAGATAGCCGGTTTCCTTTTCGCAGCCGACCATAGAATTAAGCCCCAGAGTGGCAAAGCGTGCAGTATGAACTGTCCACGGTGTGGGGGAACGCTGACGCGCTATCAGCTAGGCGAGCGGGAGACCGTCGGCTGTCAGGAGTGTGAGTACGTCGGGGTGACGATAGACCACACGGCCGAACACGGCCCCCCGGAATCATGGGACGACGCCATCGACCGCTTCGAGGAACAGGGACAGTCGGTCGCGACAATCAGGCGGGAGGACCTGCCGGTCGACGTGCCCCCCGCCGCCGAATCGACGGGCGAGCAACTGATAAACGGGATGGGCGACGAACTGGTCGAAGGCGGCGACCTAGTCCTCCCCGTCTTCGACGAGGTCAGCGCGGACGAAGAGACCGGCGCGGACGAGGAGACCGGCGCGGACGAGGAGACCGGCGCGGACGAGGAGACCAGCGCGGACGTTCGCAAAAACGGCGAATCGGCCGACGCGACCCACTGATACGGTTCGTTGTAGCTGTTTAGCGGTGATCGACTGACCCGGGGCACGTTTTCTGCGGTACGCACCAGTCGTAGTCGCTGTGCCTGGTAGTCGGTGAGTCGCTGAACGCATCGCTAGGGGCTGATTCGGGCGCGAAAAAACGGTACGACGGAAGCTGGTTCAGTCGTCGGCTTCGACTTCCTCTTCCTCTTCGGACTCCTCAGCGCCGCTGTGGCCCGTCTCTTCCTCCTCGGAGCGGGCGGCGACCAGCGACCCGCGTGCGACGCTATACATCGGCTCGTCGGCGTGGCGCACGTCGCTGATGGAGAACGGAATCGACGCGTCTTCGAGGTGCTGCTCGAACAGCTTCTTGAACCCGTCCGGCGAGGAGGTCCCGCCGGTGACGACGACCGGGACATCCAGACCCTCTTCGATGTCCTCCTCGTCGACCTCCTCCTGAATCTTCTCGATGACGTAGTCCAGCAGGTTCTCGTAGTAGATCGAGAGGGCCCCTTCGACGCCGCCGACGTCGGTCTCGAAGTCCAGCTCGAAGTCCCCCTCCTTGATGGAGGTGACCTTGTCGACTGGCTTGCCCGTCGCCGTGGAGGCCTGCTCGTCGATCCAGTCGCCACCGCGGGCGACGGAGAACTTCATTACCGGCACGGCGTAGTAGGACAGACAGACGTTCGTCATCCCGGCGCCGAAGCTGATTCCCAGCCCGGTGAAGTTGTTGTCAGCCAGGTCCGAGTAGATGACTGCCATCCCCTCGTTGATTGGCTCTGCGTCGTAGCCCATGTCGTTGAGGAACGACTGGATGGTCTTCTGGTGATACAGCGTGCTCAGGTCCGAGTCGATGGGGTCGGCCGGCGAGGAGAAGTACAGCTTCTCGTTCGGGTGGTCCGGCGACCCGACGACCTGCTCGATGATGAGTTTCATCATCGGGATGGCCGACTGCTCGTCAGAGGAGAGAATCCCCTGGGACATCGGCCGCCGTGTCTCCTGATTGAAGATGTTTGCGAAGTTCAGGGCGTCGTCGCCCAGCACGTACACGTCCTCGTCTTTCCGGATGTGGAGTACGTCCGAACGGGATAGCATCCGCTCGGCCATGTCGCTGTACTCGATCTCCACGAACGAGTTTCGCTGCTGGACGAACACCGTGTCGTTGCCGTCCTGCTGTGCCGAAATAAGGTTCATCGTCCCAACGTCGAGTCCTTTTGCCATGAGTAGTTCACTAATAATTCCCGTATACCCCACATAAATGTACGTATCTACCTGATTCGTTATTGTTTTTAGCTGACTAGAACGGCGCGAATAGAACCATGATATTTCAGGCTGGGGCTGTGTAGAGTCCGTAGAACGGAGCCACCGTGTGGTTTCAGTTCCGGCCGAGCAGCGTCGCAACGCGGTCCAGTAGACTGCCCAGGACGGTCTCTTCGTCCTCCTGTTGGGCCTCCTTCCGTTTCTGTTCGCGGAGCTCGGCCAGCTTGTTGGTCTGGTCGTCGACCGTCGACGTCGAGCGGTCAGTCTTCTTCTGGCCGCCCTTGACCATCGCCAGGCCCTGGACCTGTTCGTCCACGCTGCTGCGATGGACGCGTTCGGCCTCGACGTCCAGGCCCGTCGCGTCCATCTCCGCCTCGGTCTCGCTCGTCCGGATCTTCAGCTCGCTGCCCTCGCTGCGTTCGACGCCGCCCCAAGTGAGGTCGACGTCTTCCATCGCGGACTCGATGTCTTGTTCGATCTGCTCGTCGGTAATCTCCTCGCCCGCGTCGTCGCCCTCGGCGGGGAAATCGCCGGGTCGGGGTTTCGCCCGGTCGATGTGGTAGGCGACCAGTGCGCCGCCGGTCGCCGCCAGCAGGGCGGCCAGACCGACGCCGTAGACGAACAGGACCTGGACGCTGTAGGTCGGACCCGGTCCGACCGCCCAGCTGTACGGGTACGCCCAGATGAACCCGCCCAGACCGGCCAGCGAGATAGCGGAGCCAGTGGCCGCACCGTAGAGCGCGCGCTTGCTGACAGGCAGGAGTACGACGACACTCGACAGCGTCGCGGGCAGGGCGAGCATCCCCGTCGCGATGGCCGCCTCCCGGTAGATGAAGTCCGCCGACTCGCCGCCGGCCCCCGTCAACTGGCCGACGGCGCCGATGACGAACGCGGCGATACCGAACCCGATTCCCGCGAAGAACAGCGCGAACCCGAGATAGACGTCGACCTCGCGGTCCGGCTCGCCAATATACGTTCGATACCACTCGAAGAGTCGTCCGTCATCGGTGCCATCTGTCATAGTTGTTCCTTATAGGGACCCCGTTGATAGATTCCTTTTCCGAACGCTGTGTAATCAGTCTTTCCCGAATCGCAGTAAGGACTTTACCTGCCCCACCGCTACCCGCTGGTATGATATCACTGGACGAGGCGGTTACGGCGCGCCTCGAATCCCACGGACAGCGATTCGAGGTACTGGTCGACCCTGACGCGGCACTGGCGATCAAACGCGACGAGTTCGACGGCGATCTGGAGGACGTCATCGCCGCCGAAGACGTCTTCGAGGACGCCGACCGCGGCGACCGTCCGCCGGAGAACATGCTCGAAGAGGTGTTCGAGACCACCGAGCCGATGGCAATCATCCCCGAAGTCATCAAGCGCGGGGAGATACAGATAACGGCCGACCAGCGCCGCGAGATGATAGAACAGAAACACAAACAGCTCGTCCAGCGCATCACGCGCAACGCGGTCAACCCCCAGATGGACGACGCGCCCCACCCGCCCGAACGCATCGAGTCGGCCCTGGAAGAGACGGACTTCCGAATCGACCCGATGGAGCCCGTCGAGACGCAGGTCGACGACGCCCTTGACGCCTTGCGGCCCGTGATTCCGATTCGCTTCGACGAGATAACCGTGGCCGTCCAGGTGCCCGCAGACTACGCCGGCAGTGCGCAGGCCAAAATCCGGACCTTCGGCGAACTCGAACGCGAGGAGTGGCAGGCCGACGGCTCCTGGGTCGGTGTGCTTACCTTCCCCGCGGGGATGCAAAACGACTTCTACGACGTGGTCAACGAGCACACGAGCGGCGAGGCCGAGACGCGAATTATCAAGGACGAAGACGAAATCGGGACGCGCTAGTTACCCCTGCTTGAAGCCGACGAGGAAGCCGCCCGAGAAGCCGGCCGAGACGGGAAGGGCCGACAGCAGCGACGTGAGCCAGCCCGGGGGCTGACTGGCGGTCGCGGTGCTCGTCGTGTTCTTTGCGGCGCCGCCGATGGCCTGCCAGTTCACCTCGAGGATGCCGCGGGTCTCAAGGAACTTAAACAGCGCCAGCTCGAGGCCGACGATGACCGCGATGAGCTTCGCGACCTTCTTCGCGGCGAAGCCGATGATACCACCGATGACGGCACCGGTACCCATTTCGAGTCCGATTTGCTGGAGACTGAAATCCAGCTGTAACGCTAACCCTGCCATACTGGGTACCTGCTCGTCACGGTGTATATCCTTTGTGGGACTTCGGTCGACGTCCGGTGGTTTTCGGACCGACCCCGGAGATTATATAATCGGACGGCCTACGTCCGAGTGAGTGACGGCGACACACACCACAGACAGCGCAGTCGTGGCAAAACGCGTCGACAGCGGCGAGGCCGACACGGCGGAGATTCGCGACCTCGCCCGAGCGGCCGGCTACGACGTGGTCGGGGAGATAACACAGACTCGCACCGAGGACCCGGCCTACCACCTCGGTCAGGGGAAGGTGACGCGGCTTTCCAACATCGTCGCCCGCGAGGGGGCGACGACGGTCATTTTCGACAACCAGCTGGGTCCTTATCAGACCTACAACATCGGGAACGAGCTCCCCACGGGCGTGACCGTGATGGACCGGTTCCGGCTCATCCTCGAGATATTCGGCCAGCGAGCCCAAACCCGGAAGGCACAGCTCCAGGTCGAACTCGCCGAGCTTCGCTACGAGCTGCCACGCGCCGAAGCGAAAGCCAGCCTCGCGAAACGCGACGAGCGACCCGGTTTCATGGGGCTTGGCGAGTACGACGAGTCCCGCGAAGAGGACATCAAAAAGCAGATAGCCAATATCCGGGACGAGCTCGAATCCATCGAGGAGACCGAGCGACACCGGCGCAAACAACGGCGCGAATCGGGCTTTGACCTCGTGGCGCTTGCGGGCTACACCAACGCCGGGAAGTCGACGCTGCTGCGACGCCTCGCCGAGGATCTCGAGGTCGACCAGAACGAGGACCTGCATCCGGACCTCGACACGACCGCCGAGAGCGAAGACCGTCTGTTCACGACGCTCGGAACGACGACCCGCCGCGCCTCGGTCGGCAAGCGCGAGGTGCTCGTGACCGATACGGTGGGGTTCATCCAGGACCTCCCCCACTGGCTCGTCGAGTCGTTCAAGTCCACGCTCGACTCGGTGTACCGGGCCGACCTCGTCTTGCTCGTCGTCGACGTCTCCGAGTCCGTCGAGGAGATACGCGAGAAGCTGGTGACGAGCCACGACACCCTCTACGAGCGCAACGAGGCCCCCATCGTGACGGTGCTGAACAAGACGGACAAAGTCGACGACGAGGAGATAGCGCGCAAGCGCGAGGCCCTCTCCGCACTGGCCCCGAACCCCGTCGCGGTCAGCGCCGCGGAGGGGTTGAACATCGAGTCGCTGGCCGAGCGAATCGACCTCGAGCTACCCGATTACGAACGCGAACGGCTGGTGCTCCCGATGACCGACGAGACGATGAGCGTCGTCTCCTGGATACACGACCACGCCCACGTCGAGACCGTCGACTACGGCGACGAGGTCGTCATCGAGTTCGAGGCCCGTCCCGCCATCGTCGAGCAGTCCCGGTCGAAGGCGGGCGACCTCGTCGGCGCGTCGGCCTGAGCGGTCGAGCCGCCTGTTACAGCCGCAGTATCGGCAGTGTTTAGTTTAGCAGCGATTGCTCCTGAGAGTCAGAAAGCCCCGGCTGTCATCGGACGCGAAGCGTCCGATTGCCCGCGAGAGCTCTGCTCTCGCCCTGGCTCCGGTTGAGGGCCTCGCTGTCGTCCGAGAGAGCACAGCTCTCTCGTGATCACGAAAGACGCTTCGCGTCTTTCGAACGACGCGCTTCACTCACTGCGTTCGTTCCAGTGCTTGCGTCGGCCGTCTTCCCGGAGCCAGCCGCCCCTTTCAGTCCCGCCCGTAGCCGGTTGGCCAGCCGGCATGGGTGGGGTTGAAAGGGGCCGCGTTCTCGACGAAGCCCGGCGACGCAAGCACCGCAGCGAAGCGAGGAGCGCAGCGAGCCGCGCGAGTCGAGAACGCGGGGGCTTTCTGGCTGTTCGTACTCTAATCCCTACCTAAACACGAGAGCAGTATCAGTCCCAGAGGACGCCCGGAACCGCTTCCAGGAGGTCGGTCGCGACGAGTCCGGCACCGTGTTCCTCGACGACACTGTCCCCAGCAGCGCCGTTGGCGTAGGCCCCGACAGCGGCGGCGTGACGCGGGTCGAGGACGCAGGAAAGCGCGCCGGTCACCCCGGCCAGGACGTCGCCGGTCCCGCCGACGGTCATCCCCGCGTTGCCGGTGCGGCTGACCCGTGTCCGCTCGCCGTCGGAGATAACGTCGTAGGCACCCTTCACCAGCAGCGTGTGGCCGATATCGGCGGCGAAGGCCTCGACCAGCTCGGTCCGCTCGCGCCAGTCGTCGCTGGTCTCCCCGCCCATTCCCACGAGTTCGCCCTGGTGGGGCGTACAGACGAGGTCGGCGTCGGTCTCAACGTCAGGAACGACCTGCAGGGCGTCGGCGTCGACGACGGCGGTGCCCGCGAACGTCGAGAGCAGGGACTCGACGGCCGACAGCGTCTCGTCGGCGTTCCCCAGCCCAGGCCCGAGGACGAGCGTGTCGTGGTCGGCCGCGAGGTCGGCCAGCCAGTCGACGTGGGTCGGGGCGAGTCGGTCGCCGTCGTACGCGCGGACGATGAGGTTCTCGCTGTACCCCTGTATCTCGCGGGCGACGGCGTCGGGGGCGGCGACCCGGACGAGGTCGGCACCCGCCCGCAGCGACGCCTGGGCGGCCAGCGCCGGCGCGCCGGTGTAGGGCCCGCCGCCGACGACCAGCACCTCGCCGTTGTCCCCCTTGTGGCTCGCGGGGTCCCGCGAGAGCCGCTGGAGGTCGCCCCGTTCGACGAACCGCTGGGCGGCCGCTGGGATACCGATGTCGGCGACGGTGACCGACGCCGCGAGGTCGGCAAGGCCGGGTTTGGTGTCGTGGAACGTGACGACGTGGTCCGCGTCGACGGCGTTCGCGGCGAGTTCGCCGGTCTCGCAGTCGAGGCCCGACGGAACGTCGACCGAGAGGACCGTGGCGTCCGAGTCGTTCATCGCCGCGGCGGCGGTGGCGGCCGGCTCCCGTAGCGCGCCGCTGATACCGGTCCCGAGCATCGCGTCGACCGCGAGGTCGGGCTCGCCGAGGTCGACTTGGGAGGAATCGCGGACCTGCTCGGTCGGGTAGTCGGCCGACTGCAGGGCGTCCCAGTTCGCCCGCGAGATATCGGTGGTGATGGTTTCGGGCCGGCCGAGCAACAGCACTCGGAGGTCGTAGTCGTCCAGAAAGCGGGCCGCCACGAGCGCGTCGCCGCCGTTGTTCCCGCGGCCGGTGACGATAGTCACCGACGCGCCGGGGTCGACGTGGTCGCGCACCGCCCGCGCGACGGCGTTCCCGGACGATTCCATCAACTGCTTGCGCGGAACGCCGAGAGCCTCGGCGTTTGCGTCGACGACGGCCATCTCGGAGCCAGTGAGCATACCGGCGCTTCGCCCGCCACCGCCCTAACGATGGGGGCTCAGTACGCTATCTCGAACCCGTCTATCCCCTCGGGCGCTTCCTCCTCGACTTCGACCGTGCTGACGCTTGCCATGTCGCTGCCCTCATAACAGAAGTCCACCATCGCGTCGACGGCGTCCGGGTCGCCCTCGAACACCGCTTCGACCCGCCCGTCGTCCAGGTTCTTCACCCAGCCGTCGACGCCTGTCTCCTGTGCTCTGTCCCGCGTCGTCGCCCGGAAGAAGACGCCCTGTACCTTCCCCGAGACGTACACGTGTGCTCGTTTTCGTGGCATACGTCGGGATTCTCGCGGGCGGTAGTTATCTTCGTGGGTCGAGACAGTGTTTGTGGCGTTTCGCCGGGTGGTTGTCGGGTCGGCGCGCAGCGTCGAGCTGTTGCTACAGGTCCCGCCCGCCGGAACGGAGATAGTGGAACAGATACGTCTGCGTGTAGCCGGCGTACTCGCCGCCGAGGGCCTCGCGGATGGCCCGCGAGGTGTCGGCGTAGTTGCCCCGGTCACACTCGGGGTAGAACTCGGCGATGGTCGTCTGTATCCACGTGTCCAGCGGGACGGCCTCCAGGTAGCCCAGCGAGAACAGCAGGATGCAGTCGGCCACCTTGTCGCCGACGCCGACGAACTGGGTGAGGTGGTCGCGGGCGTCCTCGAACGCCAGGCCCCGCGCGTCCTCGGGGTCGGCCTCGCCGCTGGCGACGAGCGCCGCCGAGCGCTTGACGTAGCGCCCGATACCCCAGGCTGAGGTCCCGGAGGTCGGCCTCGCTGGCCTCGGCGAGGGCCTCTGGGGTCGGAAAGGCGCGGTAGGTCCCGCCGTCGAACGCGACCGGCTCGCCGAACTCCCGGCGAAGCGCCTGCTGCATCCCGTGGATGCGGGCGACGCGCATCTGGGCCGAGCAGATAAACGAGACGAGCGTCGGGAAGGCCGGGTCGCGGACGATGCGCATCCCCCAGTAGGCGTCGAAGGCCTCCTCGACGACGGCGTCTGACGGTGCCGTCTCGCGAATCGCCGGCAGGTCGTCCTCGAGTCCGAGCAGCGTGTGGAGTGCGTCGGCGGCGTCGAACGTCGCTTCCCACTCCAGCCGGCTGTCGGTCTGGCGCACCCGGACGACCTCGGGCTCGCCGTCGACCCGCAGCGTCGTCCAGTACCAGGCGTCGCCGCCGCTGGCGGCTGTCTGCTCGTACATCTGCCCGTCCTCGCGGTCCCACAGATACGACTGGCCGCTTTCGACGGTCGCCTGCAGGTCGATACCGCCCGGCAGCGACGCCACGTCGATGGCTCCGCGTTCCATTGCCGGGTGGATGGCCTGAACGCGTATCGGGGTTTCTATCCGCGTGCCGGCGTCAGGTCGGCTCGACCAGGAATCGAGTGGCAAGGGCCGTCCCGCCGACGGCCGCGACGGCGATGACCGCTGCTTGCGGGGCCGAGACAGGGGCCCCGACCAGTGTTCCGACCCCCGTCGCGAGGGTAAACGCGAGGAACAGGGGGACGACGACGGCGACGGCGTAGTACCACGGCCGGCCGGTCAGTCGAGCGACCCGACCGGCTCCGCGCTCGTACTCCGCTATCGCGTCCCGGCCGAGCACCCAGCCACAGAACAGCAGGAAGCCAAGCAGCGTGACGGTGAGCGCGAGGTTCGCTATCGTGTCCGCGAGCAGCGCGAACAGCGACGGCGACAGCGCCGCGGCGCTGCCCGTGAGGAAGAACAGGCCGCCGACGCCCGCGACCGCCCGCGAGCGGCCGAGCCCGTGTTCGTCGACGAGATAGGCGACGAGCACCTCGAAGATACTGATAGCCGAGGACAGCGCGGCCAGCAGGACGACGCCGAAGAAGACGACGCCGACGAGCCGGCTGGCGGGCAGGTCGGCGAACGCGCCGGCGAGGCTGACAAACAGCGCGCCGGGGCCGCCCGACCCCGGTGGGACACCCAGCGAGTACAGCAGCGGGAAGATGACCAGCCCCGCGAGGACGCCGATGCCGGTGTTCAACACGGCGATGAGCGTCCCGTCGGCGACCAGCGAGCGGTCCTCGTCGATGTAAGAGGCGTAGGTGAGCATCGCGCCGGCCCCGACCGAGAGGGTAAAGAGCGCCTGCCCGGCCGCGGCGACGAGCACGTCGAAGAAGTTCGCCCGGAGGTACGCGAGATCTAGCGAGAGGTAGAACTCGTAGCCGCCGGCGCTGCCCGGCAGCGTCGCCACCCAGACTGCGAGCACGCCAAAGAGGAGGACGATGCCGGGCACCATCACCGTCGTCGCGACCTCGATGCCGCGGTCGACGCCGGCGTAGACGACGGCGACCGTCGCCAGCAGAAAGAGTGCGTGAAAGCCCACCGCGGCGGGCCCGAAGTCGACGGCGGCGAAGTACGCCTGTGGGGCCTCGAAGTACGCTCCCGTCACGCTGGCGGCCGTGTACCGCAGTATCCAGCCACCGACGACGCTGTAAAAGGAGAGGACGACGACTGACGCGACCAGCGCGAGCCCGCCCAGCGCGCGAAAGCGGCGACCCCCGAGCGCGTCGAACGCGCCGACGGGATTGCGCCGGCTCCGGCGGCCGATAACCATCTCGCCGAGCAGTCCCGGGACGCCCACGAGCAGTATCAAGAGCACGTACAACAGGAGGAACGCCGACCCGCCGTTGGTCGCGGTCAGCCAGGGGAACCGCCAGATGTTCCCGAGCCCGACGGCACTTCCGACCGCCGCGAGCACGAACCCGAGTCGTGTTCCCCACGTCGCTCTCGTCATCGTCCCCCGCTCGGTGTGTGCGGTGAAAATCGCGTCGGGTGCACGGTGTCAGAAGGGCGCGAAGAAGGCGCCGTCCTCGACGAGGAACAGTTCGTTGACCCCCAGTGCGAGCGTCGCCAGTACGGCGACCACGACGACGATACGGAGCGTCCAGAGCCACGCGTCACCGCCGGCCCCCAGCCCGTCAGTCCCCTCGCGCAACTCGGCGACGGCGTCGGCCCCGAGGACCCACCCGACGAAGATAGTCGTCGCCAGCACCGACAGCGGGAGGAAGAGCTGGTAGGCCACGCTATCGAACCAGGTCAGCCAGTCCGTGTCCCACGCCGAGGGCAGCCCCAGCAGGAAGAGCGCGACACCGATGGCTGGCGCGAGCACCGTCCGGGACACGTCGTAGTTGTCGTTGGCGTAGGCGACAGTCACCTCGAGCAGGCTGATGGCCGAGGACAGGGCCGCGATGAGGACGACACCGAAGAAGACGACGCCGAACAGCCGGCCGAAAGGGACCGAGCCAAAGCCCGCGGCGGTGGCGACAAACAGCGCGCCCGCGCCGCCGGTCTGGGTCGTGATGTCGGCACCGATGGTCAACAGGATGGGGAAGACGACCAGGCCGGCGAGCACGCCGACGAGCGTGTTCGTCACGACGATGGCCCCTCCGTCGACGACGAGGTTGTCGTCGCCACCGACGTAGGAGGAGTAGGTCACCATGATGGCCATCCCCAGCGAGAGCGTGAAGAAGGCCTGTCCGACGGCGAAGGGGATGATGCTCCCGGCGTTTGCGACCATCGCCGACAGGTCCGGCGAGAGGAAAAAGTCGTAGCCAGCACCGGCGCCGGGAAGGGTCGTCACCCAGACGGCCAGGGCGACCATCAGGATGAGGATGCTCGGCACCATCAGCTTCGTCGCCGCCTCGATACCGTCCTCGATGCCGAGCGAGACGATACCGACCACCAGTGCCAGGAAGAGCGCCTGGGCGAGCACCGCCTCTGGACCCGCCGACACCGCGCCGAAGTACCCCCCCGGGTCTGCGAAGTACGCGCCCCGGGCACTCCCCAGGATATAGCGTAACACCCACCCGCCGACGACGTTGTAGTACGAGAGGATCCAGAAGCCCGTGAGGACGGCCAGCGCGCCCACGGCCCGCCACCGCCGGTGGCCCAGCCTGGCGAAGGCGTCGACGGCGTTGACGTTGGTCCGCCGGCCCAGCACGAACTCCGCGAGCATCGCCGGGAAGCCGATGGCGACGACGGCGAGGAGGTAGAAGGCGACAAAGGCCGCCCCGCCGTTGGTCGCGGTCTTGAACGGGAACTGCCAGAGGTTCCCGAGACCGACTGCGCTCCCGATGGCTGCCAGTATAAACCCAGGACGGGTCGCCCACGTTTCACGTTCTGCCATTTTCCGTGCCGAACTACTCCCGCAGCGCTGTTAACAACTGTGGTTGTTTTCCTTTCGGTCCATTGTCGCCACAGGGTCCGACAGCTAGTGACTGCTCGGTCGCCGACGGGACGGCGACCGGCACGGCTCGTTGCTCGTCAGGGCGCTGCCTCTGCTCGGTCTGTGGCTCGCCAGTGCTCTCCGGCTCGCTCCGCTCGCCGTCGTCGGGCGGCCGTGCCGCCCGACTGCCTGCGGGACCCCCGGTCCCGCTCCGGTTCGCTTCGAGGGTCCTCCCTGCGGTCGGACCCTCGCTATGCTTCGCCGTAGACCGGCACGGCGGCGCCACTCGTGACCCCCGCCGCGTCCGAACAAAGAAACAGCATGACGGCGGCGATTTCCTCGGGGTCGACCCACGCGTCGAAGTCGGCGTCGGGCATCATGTCGCGGTTCATCGGCGTGTCGATGACGCTCGGCATGACGCTGTTTGCTCGCACCGTGCCGAGGTTCTCCTCGGCGATGGTCTCGGTCAGGATGCGGACCCCGGCTTTGGTCGCCCGGTAGAGGCCGTCGCCCTCGCCGCCCTCCAGCGAGGACCGCGCGGAGACCGAGACG
Organism: Haloarcula rara; assembly: GCF_029338235.1. Classification (GTDB taxonomy): domain Archaea; phylum Halobacteriota; class Halobacteria; order Halobacteriales; family Haloarculaceae; genus Haloarcula; species Haloarcula rara. Next base: position 467,140 of record NZ_CP119785.1, on the reverse strand, counting down.
ATGCTCCCCTCGGTCTCCTGGACGTGCGGGAGCGCGTGTTTCGAGGCCAGGAACATCGTCTTGAGGTTGACCCCGAAGAGGAAATCGAAGGTGTCCGCGTCGGTCTCGTGGATGGGGTCGCCGCCGCGCCACGTTCCGGCGATGTTCAGGAGGTAGTCGAGCCGGCCGTGCTCGTCGACGATGGCCTCGATTGTGTCGGCGACGTCTCCCTCGTCGGTGAAGTCGCCCTGGTGGAAGTGGATGCGGTCGGGGTCCTCGAGCTGGAAGTCGTCGCTGTCGGGTGCGACTACATCGGCGCCACAGACCGTGGCGCCGGCTTCCAGGAAGGCGTTGGCGACGGAACTGCCCAGCGCCCCGCCGACGCCGGTGACCAGTGCGACCTCACCGTCGAAATCGAAGCTGACGGACATGAGCGAACCGAGGGCCCCGGCCTGCAAAAAGTTCCGGTCGGCAGACACGACGACCGCTGACAGCGGGCCGGTTACAGGCTCGCCAGGTTCTGTCGGAGTTTGATAGTCGCCGTCATCAGGGTCGTCGCGGTCATGATGACGAAGACGACCTGGATATGCAGGACGACGATACGGTCGAGGCCGACGAGGACGGCCAGGTCGAGCGCCGGCACCAGCGCCGCAAACAGCAACACCGGTAGGAGGTGGCGCAACAGCGTATCGACGACGGTGCCCTGGACGCGCGCCTCCGCCGCCCCGCGTCGGCCGTAGAGCCCGCCCGCCAGCGCGAATCCGAGGGCACTCACGCCCATGACCGCGAGCAAGAGCGGGTGGCGACCGACCAGTGCCAGCCCCGCGAAGACGACGCCGACACCGACGACGGCCGCCCGGGTCAACCCCCGTTCCGAGTCGGCCTCGCTCCCGGCCCTCGCCGGGACGACGCTGCGATACAGCACCCGAAGCGCGACTGCGAGGACGAACACCGCCGCCAGGAGCAGCCCCATCTTGAACGGCAACACGTACACCGTCAGCAGTTCGATCAGCCCCAGCAGGGCAAAGCCGACCGAACACAGCCCCGCGAGGACGAGTGACTCCCAGAGGCGCTCGCCCGTTCCGACCTCGCTCGTCTGGCGGTTCCGGTAGGCGTAGTAACTGAACCGGACGCCGAGCACCGAAAGCAGCGAAAGCGCGATGAAGAAAATGAACGTCAGGTTCGGGTTGTTCGGCGCGTACGGCAGGCCGACGGCGATGCTACGCATCGTCACCCCGCAGGCTCCGGAGCTCCTGCCGGAGGTGGGCAGCCGTCTCGTAGCGGGCGAGCTTCCGCCGGGCCATCGCCTTGCCGACGATGTCGTCGACCGCGGGCGGGACGTCCGCGACAGCGGAGGGGTCCGGTGGGCCCGACGACAGGACCTCGTCACGGACCGCCTCGAACGCACCGGTGTAGGGTGGCTCCCCGGTGAACAGTCGGTAACAGACCGCACCGAGCCCGTAGATGTCGGTGGCGTGGTCGATACGGCCGAACCGTCGCTGATAGTACTCCGGGGCGGCGTACCGGGGGTCGAGAAACTGCGCCGGGTCGAACTGGTGGCGGTACACCGACAGCAGCCCGAGGTCATCGAGCAGCGGCGGCTGCCTGTCTCCCTCCTCGATGACGTTCCCGTAGTAGGCGACCGCGTCGGCGTCGATGCCGGCGTGGACCACCCCGCGCTCGTGGAGTGTCGAGACCGCCGCCGCGAGCCGCTCGGCGTGCCAGGCAGCCTCGGCCGGCGGGAACCGCCCCTGATCGGCCAGCGTCTCAGCCGTGTACTCGGTCGCCAGCCACAGCCGCGGGTCGGCTTTCCAGTCGTACAGCGTCACGACGTTGTCAACGTCGGAGACGGCGCCCCACTCCTCCAGCCGGGTCGCCAGCTGGGCGGCAAAGGCCGCGTCGCCCCCCTCGGGGCTGTCGAGTAGCCGCAGGGCGACGGCGTACTCGGTCTCGTCGACCACGCCAAGCGTCCGGTAGGTGTCGCCGTAGCGGCGGCGCTCACGCGGAGCCAAAATCGAGAGGCGGTCGAACCGACTCTCGTACTCGACGAGCGAGCGCCACTCGGCGTCGGCCGCCTGGGGTCGCTGCCCGATGGTGTTGTTGTCCTCGTCGTCGGTCGCGTGCGGTCGCTTCTCGTCGTCTCCGTCGTCGGTGTACACCTGACGGCCGTCAGTGGCCCCCTCGCCGGCGATTCTGGTCCGGCCGACGTCACGTCCGTCGGACCCGCCGCGCGTAGGCGTCGACCGGTCGACACCGTGGGCGGGTTCGACGGTCGACTCCCACTGGTCCAGCCGCTCCTCGACGATAGTCGGATACCGGTCGGCGACGTACTCGAGTGCGAGCGTGGCGGCCAGGCTCTCGTCGGTGCGGTCCGCGAGTTGCCCGACCAGCGAGGCCACGTCACCGGGATGTTCGTCAGTGACGACACACAGTGCCGTCGCCGCACCCAGGCGGACCTGCCGGTCACCGGCGTCGAGGAGGTCGAGCAGTCGCGGGACGTGGTCACGGTCCACGTCGGTCGCGGTGAGGACCTCGGCGACGAGCGCACGGGGGTCTCTCTCCGAGGTCATTGGCAGATAAAACTACCATCTGCTGTCCGCACATATCACTGTTTGGGTGAGTCACTGACACTCCGTTCGCGCCCCCCCCCAGTTTTCAACCCTGAGAATAGCGGAGGAACGCTTTAGCTTGTTATTGCCTGATACACAACGGATGCCAACAGACCGGGATTCGCCGCTGCCGAGTTTCGTCGGCGACAGTTACGCCGCGCGACTCGGCGTCGCACTCGCGTTCGCCATCATCGTCGTCGTCGCCTTCGGCGCTGTCATCAGCGTCCAGGCGTCGTCGACGCTCGCGGAGGACGTCGAGGGCGACACGACGGCGCTGTCCGATACGCAGGCGGCACAGCTCGACGGCTGGCTGACGACGGCCCGCCGGGACGTTCGAACGACTTCGCGCCTGCCCGTCTTCGCGGACGGCTCGCAGTCGGCCGTCCAGGACAGACTGACGGGCCTCGTAGAGAACGAGGAGGTGCCACCCGACGTCGTGGCGGTCCACTACGTCGACACCTCGAACGGGACCATCACCGCCAGCTCGAACGAGCAGTTCGTCGGCGTCAACGCCACCGAACAGGGCGCGGCCTTCGCGACTGACCCGCCCGAGTTCAGCGGGCCCGACGACACCCACGTCACCGACCCGTTCTCGGTGTCCGTCGTCGACCATCCGATAATCGCCGTCGTCTCGCCGGTGGCCGGGGCAGAGAACCGCTCCATCGTCTACATGACAGACCTCGAGGCTCGGGCCGAGTCGATATCGAACCAGCGCGAGGGGTCTTACACCACTGTCGTCAACGGGGACGGTGAGTTCATCGCCCACCCGAACACCTCGCGTATCGGTTCGAGCGCACCGGTCGCGTCGGGTGCGGACAACCCGGTGAGCTCACTCGACAGCGGCCAGAGCACGTTCGTCGAGACCGACGAGACGCTGATGGGAATCTCTCGGCTCGAGAGCCACGACTGGTCGGTGATGGTCCACGCCGACCGGACCCAGGCCTACGCCCTCGCAGACCAGATTAACTCGGACCTCGTGGGGCTCATCCTGCTTGCGGTCATCAACCTCGGGCTGGTCGGGGTGACCATCGGCGGCAGCACCATCGCATCGCTGCGCCGGCTCTCCTCGAAGGCAGAGGCGATGGCCGGCGGAGACCTCGACGTCGACCTCGAGACCGCTCGGTCGGACGAGTTCGGCACGCTGTACGGTGCGTTCGACAACATGCGGACGAACCTCCGGTCGAAGATATCCGACGCGGAAGCCGCCCGCGAGGAGGCGGAGTCGGCCAAACGGGAGGCCGAGCAAGCACAGACAGAGGTCGAGGCCGAGCGCAACGAGATGCAGGCCCTCTCGAGTCACCTCGAACTGAAAGCAGAGGAGTACTCCACCACGCTGGAATCGGCCGCCGACGGCGACCTCACCGCTCGCGTCGACATCGATAGCATGAGCGATGCCATGGCCGACGTCGGCCGCGAGATAAACGCGACCCTCGACGCGCTCGCTGGCACTATCACGGATATGCAGGAGTTCGCCGACAACGTGATGGGGGCCAGCGACCGGGTCGAGACCAACGCCGAGCGCGTCGGAATGGCGAGCCAGCAGGTCTCACAGTCCATCGAGGAGATATTCGAGGGCGCGAGCGAGCAGAGCGAGCGCCTCCAGGAGGGGTCGGCCGAGATGGACAACCTCTCGGCGACCGCCGAAGAGGTGGCTGCCTCGGCCCAGGAGGTAGCGAGCACGTCCCAGTCGGCCGCTGATGTCGGTGAGGACGGCCGCGAAGCCGCCCAGGACGCCATCCAGGAGATGAGCGCCATCGACGAGGAGACCGCCGAGACGGTGAGCGAAATAAACGCGCTGGAGGCCGACCTGGAGGAGATCGGCGACATCGTGAGCGTCATCACGAACATCGTCGAGCAGACGAACATGCTGGCGCTGAACGCCTCTATCGAGGCCGCACACGCCGACAAGGACGGCGACGGGTTCGCCGTCGTCGCCGACGAGATAAAGGGACTCGCCGAGGAGACGAAAGCCGCCGCCGCGGACATCGAGGACCGTATCGAGCGCATCCAGTCCCAGGCGGGTGACACCGTCGACACCATCGAGTCGACGAGCGAGCGCATCTCAGAGGGGGTCGAGACCGTCGAGGAGACCGTCGATGCCCTGGAGACCATCGTCGAGTACACCGAGGAGGTCGACACCGGCATCCAGGAGATAGACCGCGCGACGGAGGAGCAGGCCCGAACCGCACAGGACGTACAGACGACCATCGACGAACTGAGCAGTATCTCCCAGCAGACGGCGGCTGAGGCCGACACCGTCGCCGGCGCGGCCGACGACCAGGCGGCCTCCATCGAGACGGTGACCGACTCCGCCCAGGAACTGCGCGCCCGCGCAGAGGACCTCGAATCGGTCCTCGACCAGTTCGATGTCGACGAGGACGGGCTGGACGATACGACCGAGGCGGCCGCGACGGGGGACGACTGAACATGACCACGATAACGACCTGGTTCACGCTGGGACTGCTCGGCGAACTGCTCGGGACCGCGCTGCTGGCCTACGGGTACACGCTGGTCCCCGAAGCGACGCGGAAACGGTATCTGTTGCTGGTCGCGATTCCTGGTATCGCCATCTTCGCGTATCTCCTGTTGGTTCTGGATGTCGGCGCCATCGACGGCGGCGGCCACACTGTCTACGTGGTCCGGTACGTCGACTGGCTGCTGACGACGCCGATAAACGTCCTCTATCTGGGGCTGCTCGCCAACGCGAACCGCGAGACCATCGGCAAACTGGTCGGTCTCCAGGCGCTCACCATCGTCTTTGGCTTCGCCGGCGCAGTGACCAGCGGGGCGCTCGCATACGCACTGTTCGCACTCGGCTCGGCCGCGTTCGCCGGCGTCGTCTACCTGCTGTACTACGACGTGGCCGGTGCGGCCGTCGCCTCGCTCTCGGACGTGGAGGCCAGCCTCTACCGCACACTCAGGAACTTCGTCGTCGTCCTCTGGTCGGTCTACCCCGTCGTCTGGCTGCTCGGTGCGTCCGGCATCGGCCTGATGGACGTCGAGACGGCGTCGCTGGTCATCGTCTATCTTGACGTCGTGACGAAGGTCGGCTTCGGCCTCATCGCCTTACACGCCTGGATGACGATGGACAGTGTGACTGTCGCAGACGGGACTGCACTCACGGCCGACTGAGACGGAGAAATAGTTACGAGGAACGGCGTGGATTCTCTTCGGCTGGCACCGACCCGGGTCGGCACATACGGTACGGCACTCTCCCAGTTTCTGTCAGTGGATGCCCATCGCTTCGATCTGTTCCTGGTACCGGTTCCGGATGGTGACTTCCGTCACCTGGGCCACGTCGGCGACCTCGCGCTGGGTCTTCTTCTCGTTACAGAGCAGCGAGGCGGCGTAAATCGCGGCGGCGGCGTAGCCGGTTGGCGATTTGCCCGAGAGCAGCCCCTGTTCTGCGGTGGTGTCGATGATTTCGTTGGCCTTCGACTGGACCTCCTCCGAGAGGTCCAGTTCCGAGGCAAAGCGCGGGACGTACTGCTTGGGGTCGACCGGCTCCATCTTCAGTTCGAGTTCCTGGGCGACGTAGCGGTAGGTGCGGCCGATCTCCTTCTGTTCGACGCGGGAGACGTCCGACACTTCCTCCAGGCTGCGGGGGATGCCTTCCTGCCGACAGGCGGCGTACAGGCAGGCGGTGGCGACACCCTCGATGGAACGCCCGCGGATGAGGTCCTCGTTGAGGGCGCGCCGATAGATGACCGAGGCGACCTCCCGCACCGAGCGCGGGACACCCAGTGCGGAGGCCATGCGGTCTATCTCAGACAGCGCGAACTGCAGGTTGCGTTCGCCGGCGTCCTTCGTGCGAATGCGCTCCTGCCACTTGCGCAGGCGGTGCATCTGTGAGCGTTTCTCTGAGGAGAGTGAGCGGCCGTAGGCGTCCTTGTCCTTCCAGTCGATCTGTGTCGTCAACCCCTTGTCGTGCATCGTCTGTGTCGTGGGGGCCCCGACACGGGATTTCGACTGTCGTTCGGAGTGGTTGAACGCGCGCCACTCCGGCCCGCGGTCGATGTTCTCGTCTTCGATGACCAGTCCGCAGTCCTCACAGACGAGTTCGCCACCACCATCGCTGGTGATTGACTCCGACTCACACTCGGGGCAGGTCTGCTGGCCCGTGCTCTCGGACGACTGCTCAGCCTCCTCCTGTTCCGTGTCCCGCTGGCGCGTCGGCCGTTCCATGTGTTCTTTTACGGAGAACAGCTAATTACGTATAAATGTTTGGGAGAAATGGGTGGGTACCGAGCGTACGTCCCGCCTACATCGCGCTCGCAGGGGGGCGAACAAAGCCTTAACCCCCGGGCGTGTGCAGTTATCTGAATACATGAGGTCGCTCAGGTGGCCCACTGTCGCTGTCGACCGAGCACGTGACAGCGCGCGCGACATTCTCTCGAACCGCGAGCGGGGTCCCCCAAGGGTGTGGAAGGCGCTGGCTACTCCCGTGAAACCGGCACAGTACGGGTTGGGCGGCCGATGAGCGAGCGGCCACCCGAGACGGAGGGCATCGGCGAGCTGTTCGACGAACTGGAGGAACTGGCGGACATCGTCGACAGCGACGAAGAACGCAAGCAGGTCCGTGAGGCGATGCGGGCCGCCGCCGACGCACAGGACGACGACCCGGCCGTCTTCGGCCGTGTCATCTGGGGGTTCGACCGCGAGGACTTCGCCGAAGCGGTGCTCGGGTCGCTGCTCTTTGGCATTCCGATGGCCGTCGAGGGCGGCACTGTCGACGCCGGCCGCCACATCGCCCAGCACCCGCTTTACTTCCTCGGGACGGTCGCGACCGCGGTCGCGATGGTCGTGGGTATCCTCTATGTCGCCGACTTCCAGGACGTACGCGTCGCCCACCGCATCTTCGGTGTCGTCCCCCGGCGGCTGGCGGGTGTGACGCTGACGGCGCTTGGTACCTCGGTCGCCCTGCTGACCGGGTGGGGGCTGGTGGAGTGGTCGAGTGACCCCGCGCTCGTCTGGGAATCGCTGTGTATCTGTGCCGTCGCCTTTGTCCCGATGGCCATCGGGGCGGCGCTGGGCGATATCCTGCCTGGAAGCTAGCGAGGTCCCGACCATCGGGAGGGACCTCGGACAAGGCGAGCGGTGACCGAAGGGAGCCGCGAGCACTAGCGAGGAAGCGACCACCGGGAGCTGCCTCGATGCGTCGTGCCACCGTGTGACGTGGCGCTGGCGGCGTTTGACAACCGTTAAAAGCGCCGGTCGGGTACGGGGTGGTATGAGCGAGAGCCAGCAGAAGCGAGCGCAGAAATGCGTCTCGTGTGGCATCAACATCGCCACGACGAACGCGGCCGCGTTCAAGTGTCCGGACTGCGGACAGCAGATTTACCGCTGTTCGAAGTGTCGCAAGCAGAGCAACCTCTACAAGTGCCCCGACTGCGGATTCACGGGACCATAACAATGGGAAAAGTAGCAGCCAAGATCAAGATCATGCCGCAGAGCCCGGAAGTTGACCTCGACGCGCTCCAGGAGCGTCTCGAAGGTGCACTTCCCGAAGGAGCGAAAATCAAGGGATTCGAGCGTGACGACGTGGCCTTCGGCCTGGTCGCGCTGTTCCCGACGGTCATCATCCCCGACGAGGCCGGCGGCACCGACGCCGTCGAGGACGCCTTCGCCGACGTCGACGGCGTCGAATCTGTCGACGTCGACACTGTCGGCCGACTCTAATACGGCGTACTGGAGTCCGAGCGGTACAGACAGGGACATCACGATAGCAGCTTGAGTGTCAGTACTCCTGTCGCGACGATACCGCCCAGTAGTGTCAGACTGAACAGTACCATCATCACTACTCCGCTTTCCTTTGCTTCGCCTGCCGTCTCGGGAGTGCCGCTACGCGGGCCAGTGCCGAACCCTGGAGTCGGGGGGTCTATTTCGTGTTCGACGGCTTCGTCCGGGTACAGTAGCATAAATCCATGTGTGTACAACATGGTGAGTGAGTACACAGAGGCACCAACCGCAGACAGCAGGTACCCAGACGTGGAGTTAATCAATGGGTGTGTCACGTTGGTGCTAATGATGGTCGCAGAGATACCGACCACAAGCGAGCCGCAAATAACGGCATATGGTGCCCATTGGGCCCATTTGGCAGCTCGTTCACTGGGCATCGATGCGCATATTGACTGATATAATTTTTATATTTTGCTCCTCAGGTGCTGGGTTCAGGAGGCTGGATACGTTTCCCAGCACGTCGATACTGTGTTCGACGGCTGGGGCCCAGTCCCGCAGCCCATGCCATTCGGTGAACACTCCGTTTCTCGGCTGGCGGACCCGGAACGCACGTTTTATATGGACGAGTGGATAACCGATGAGCAAGAATGCCTAGTTCAAACGGCCCCCTCGAAGGAACACGAAACAAACTGAAGAACAAGCCCCGCGACCGCGGTACCTCGCCGCCCCAGCGCGCCGTCGAGCAGTACGAGGCCGACGAGAAGGTCCACCTGAAAATCGACCCCTCGGTCCCCGAAGGCCGGTTCCACCCGCGCTTTGACGGCCAGACCGGTACCGTCATCGGCGAGCAGGGGACGGCCTACAAGGTCGAGATTGTCGACGGTGGCAAAACCAAGACGGTCATCGTGAAGCCGGCCCACATGCGCCGCCAAGAGAACTGAGCGATGACGATATTCAAGGAGAAGGTCTCCGAGGAGTATCTCACGACCGCCGAGACCAAGGAGATACTGGCTGACCTGGAGATGGAGCGAGCGGCCGACGAGGACCGCGAGATGCGCTACGAGCTGAAACGCTCCATCGAGCACGTCAACCACTTCGCGATGCTGGACCCCGAGGAGTCCCTGGAGTTCGTCGACCAGCTCCAGGAACTGGAGAAGGTCGACGAGGCGACCGCCTACAAGATTGCGAACCTGCGCCCGCTCGACCGCGACGAGTTGCGCGCCATCTACGCCCAGGAGCGGTACTCGCTGTCGGGCGAGGAACTCGACGACATCCTCGCCGTCGTCAAGCAGTACGCGTAATTCTCTCTCCGTGTCGCTTTTCGGCACCGACCGGTGCCAAACACTTCTCGATGAAGTAGCCGGTGGAGCCGTCGGTCCCGGTGTCACCGGTCTGCCCTGCGGTCATCCAATGCATTAAGTGTACTCTCGTCATACAGTTGCCCATGAGCAGCACCGAGAGCGGTGGTGAGGATCTGGTGGCGGCAGTGCTCGACGTGCTTCCGCACGGCCGGAGCGACGACGACCGCCCCCAGCACCAGAAAGAGCCGCTCGCGTACGCCCTCGGGGTCGACGAGTTCCACATCTACGAGCTCTCGCTCGACGAGGATGACGACATCGCCTTCGGCGACCGCATCGACCTGACGGCGTTCGGTCGGTTGACGGAGGTCGACTTCGAGGACCTGCCAAGCGGCGCCCGACAGGAACTGGAGTACGCCGTCGAGGAGATCGTCGACGCCGACGAACGGCGGTTTGTCGACTTCTATAACGACGCCCAGCCCATCACGCTGCGGCTCCACCAGCTGAACCTGCTGCCGGGTATCGGGAAGAAGCTGCGCAACACTATCCTCGACGAGCGCAAGCGCAAGCCCTTCGAGAGCTTCGAAGACCTCGAAGAGCGCGTCAGCGGGCTCCACAACCCAAGGGAGGTACTCGTCGAGCGTATCCAGGAGGAACTGCGGGACGACGACCTGAAGTATCGGATTTTCGTGCGGCGCAGTGAACAGGGCGAGGGTGAGTGAGCGTAGCGAACTCACCCTCGAAGTGGAACGGCGACTGTAGGGAGCCGTGGAACAGGGCGAGGATGGGTTCCCTTCGGTCACCCATCCTCGTGGTGAAGCGGTGAGCGGTAGCGAACCGCAGAACAGGGCGAGTAGTCCTCCCGACCCCACGCGCGAGTAGCGGCCTTTTTCACTCACCGACCGTCTACGGACGGTAATGACCGAGTATGGGAACCGCGACCCGGACGCGCTGGTCCGGCGGGCGGGCAAGCGGGCCGACACGCGACAGGACCAGCACTTCCTGGTCGACGACCGCGTGCTGGACCGAATTCCGACCTACGCCGAGGAGATGGACCGCTCGCACGTCCTCGAAATCGGCGGCGGGCCGGGGGCACTGACGGACCGACTGCTCGCGGTGGCCGACCGGGTGACCGTCGTCGAGCGCGACCCGGACTTCGCGGCGCACCTGCGCCAGGAGTTCGCAGACGCCATCGCGGCAGACCGGCTGACCGTTCTCGAGGGCGACGCACTCGACGTCGATCTGCCGAAGTTTACCGCCAGTGTCTCGAATCTCCCCTACGGCGCGTCCTCCGAAATCGCGTTCCGCCTGCTCCCCGAGGGGAAGCCGATGGTTCTCATGTTCCAGCAGGAGTTCGCCGAGCGGATGATCGCCGAGCCCGCAACCGACGACTACGGCCGGCTGTCGGTGACGGCGGGTCACTACGCCGACGCCGAAATCGTCGAGACCGTGCCGAAGCAGGCGTTCGACCCACAGCCCCGCGTCACGAGCGCGCTCGTCCGGACGACGCCACGCGAGCCGGACTACTCGGTTCCGAGCGACGACTTTTTCATGGACTTCCTGAAGGCGGTGTTCACACAGCGTCGGAAGACGATGCGCAACGCGGTCCGAAACACGGCCCATATCTCCGGACTCTCCGACCCCGACGCCGTCGTCGACGCGGCCGACGAGGCGCTCATGAGTGCCCGCGCGGGCAAACTCACACCGGCCGACTTCGCTGGCCTGGCGACGCTTTCCTACGAGGTCGGCGAGCCCGACGACGATGACTGAAGAGAGTGCCGGTGAGGGCACTGACAGCGGTCGCCCCGCCCTAGCCGACCAGCGCGGCGTCGAGACGGTGTACCAGCCCGCAGCGGACTCGGACCTGCTCGCCCGGGCGGCCGCCGAGCGGGTCACGTCGGGCGACCGAGTACTCGACGTGGGAACCGGGTCGGGCTACGTCGCCGCGACGCTGGCCGAGGCAGGTGCCGAGGCAGTCGGCGTCGACCTCAGCCCGCTGGCCTGCCGCGAGGCGGCCGAGAACGGCGTTCGGGTCGTCCGCGGCGACCTCGTCGCGCCGTTTCGCGCGGACAGTTTCGACCTCGTCTCGTTCAATCCGCCCTACCTGCCGACGCCCGAGGACGCGGAGTGGGACGACTGGATGGAACACGCGCTGTCGGGCGGCGAGGACGGCCGCCGGCTCGTCGACCCCTTCCTGGAATCTGTGGGTCGGGTGCTCGCACCTGGCGGCGAGGCACTGCTGCTCGTCAGTAGTCTCACAGGCCCCGACGCTGTCCGGGCATACGCTCGCAAGAGGGGGTTCCAAAGCGAGGTGCTTGCTAACGAGAAACACCCCTACGAGGAGCTCGTCGTCCTGCGGTTCTCCGAATTATAATTACTAGAGGGCATTTTCTGGAATAGGAAATATTAAAGCTCGTCATTTCATAGCCTCGTCTAATGCCAGAAATTGTTGCGACGACACCCGGCCTGTTTCCGTTACCGGACTGGGCCAAGGACGAGCTGTCCGACCTGAAAGGACACCAGAAGACGGACCTAATCAGCGGCGACGAGGGCGACGAGATTACCGACGCCTACGAGCGCGCCCGCGATGAGGTCGTCTCCCTCCAGAGCGACGCCGGTCTCGACCGCATCAGCGAGGGGCAGCTGCGCTGGGACGACATGCTCGCGCACCCGCTGGCGGTCCACGACAGCGTCGAGACCCGCGGCATCGTCCGCTACTACGACAACAACAACTTCTACCGAGAGCCGGTTGTCACGGACGACCTGACCGCCGACGGCGACGTCGCCGCGGAGCTCGACGCCGCCGCCGAGCTGGTCGACTCGGGCCTGCAGGCCGTCCTCCCCGGACCGTACTCGCTCGCGGACCTGGCGACCGACGAGCACTACGGCGACGAGGCCGCGTTCCTCGACGCCGTCGCTGACTTCCTCGTCGGCGAGGTCGAGCAGTTCCCCGACGTCGAGACGCTGTTCCTGCTTGAGCCGTCGCTCGTCGAGAGCCCGCCCGAGGACGGCGCGGACGAGCGCGCTAGCGAGGCCATCGACGCCGTCGCGAACGCCGTCGACGCCGAGGTCGTCACCCACACCTACTGGGGCCCGATCGAGGAGAAGACCTACGCGCATCTGATGGACGCCGACGTCGACGCCATCGGCTTCGACCTCGTCTCTGACCACGAGAAGAACGTCTACAACGTCCAGGAGTACGGCACCAAGGACGCCGTCGCGCTGGGCGTGGTAGACGGACAGAACACCCGCGTCGAGTCGCCCGAGACGATTCGGGACCGCGTCGACTGGTTCGAACAGCAGACCAACACCGCCTACGACACCGTCTACGCGACCACGAACACCGAGACTTTCTACCTGCCGGTTAACAAGTTCGAGGACAAGATTCAGTCCCTCGCGAACGCGGCAGCACTGGAGGCTACGGAGGCAGACCAATGACAGGACCACGAGAGCAGTTCCGACCGGAGGACCACGAGAACGAGCACTTCCTGCTGACGACCGTCGTCGGCTCCTACCCAAAGCCCAAGTGGCACGACCGCGCCCGCGAGCTGTTCGAGGACGAGACGGCCGACTTCGGCGAGGAGGAGTGGGAAGAGTCGAAAGACGACGCCTCGCGGCTCATCACTCACGAGCACGAGCGCTGTGGCATCGACGTCGTCTGTGACGGCGAGATGCGCCGCAACGAGATGGTCGAGTACTTCGCCCACCGCATCGACGGCTACGAGTTCAACGGCCGCGTGAAGGTGTGGGGCCACAACTACTTCGACAAGCCCTCCGTCGCCGACGAGGTCGAGTACGGCGAGCAGTGGCTCGTCGAGGAGTTCGAGTTCACCGACGAGGTCGCCGAACGGCCCGTCAAGGTTCCCATCACGGGGCCGTACACGCTCGCGAACTGGTCGTTCAACGAGGTCTACGACAGCGAGGAGCAGCTGGCCTACGAACTGGCCGACCTCGTCAACGAGGAGATAGAGGCGCTGGTCGAAGCGGGCGCCCGTTACATCCAGATAGACGAGCCCGCCCTCGCGACGACGCCGGACGACCACGCCATCGTCGGCGAGTGTCTCGAACGCATCGTCGACGAGATTCCCGACGACGTGCGCCTGGGCCTGCACGTCTGCTACGGCGACTACTCCCGTATTTACCCCGAGATTCTGGACTACCCGGTCCACGAGTACGACCTGGAACTGGCCAACGGCAACTACGAACAGCTCGACGTGTTCAAAGACCACGAGTTCACCAAGGACTTCGCCATGGGCGTGCTGGACGCCCACACCGCGGAGGTCGAGTCCGTCGAGGAGATCAAGGAGAATATCAAGAAGGGTCTGGAAGTCGTTCCGCCGGAGCGCCTGACCGTCTCGCCGGACTGCGGCGTGAAGCTCCTGCCCCGCGAGATCGCTCGCGGCAAGATGGAGAACATGGTGCAGGCCGCCCGCGAGGTCGAACAGGAGCTCGACGCCGGCGAAATCGAAGTCGTCGCGGACAGTGGTGCGGAAGCGAGCGCGGATGACTGACAGTTCGAGCGGTTTCATCCGCGAGTAGTCAGTTATCCGGGCAGCGGATGACTGACAGTTCGAGCGGTTTCATCCGCGAGTAGTCAGTTATCCGGGCAGCGGATGACTAGCGTGGTTCGAGCAGCGAGGGACCAGCGGTCCCTCGGGCAGTCGGGCGGCGAAGCCGCCCGACGACGTAGCGAGAACCACGTTGTTGCGTGCGGTGAACGTAGTGAGCCGCGCGCAGAGCGGTCGCGTAGCGACCTCGAATGTTTAGTCGAGAGTGGGGGGCACGAAGTGCCTCGATGGCGAGCGGTGTAACCGCGAGCGAAGCGACCCGCGAAACGATTGAACCGGCGAGCGGTTTCATCCGCGAGCAGCGAGGTCGCGCGAGCAAAGCGACCCGCGAGCAGCGTGTTTATCCTCCGTTGTAGCGAGCGGGCGACGCGTTCTCGAACAGTCGAACGATGCGGAAATATTTCTCACGTAGGAACTATCGTTTCGAGATGATGACCGACAGGACCGTCCAGTAATCACTGCTCGATATTCGACGATAGACGAACATTGAATCGACCAGCGCAAAAATTAAGTTATAGATTCTAAGTCAAATCCAACCAACAATTCTTTCACAGAAACGTGTTTAGAGGGTCTCAAAAACTTGTTTTGTCGTATTACCTTTGTGGGCAAATATACGTATGTCAACTATTGTCGCTGGGAAAGAGTTTAGTTATACTCGACAGATATCCCAGACGAGATAACCGATGACCGACGAAACACACCTCCGAGCGGAACTGTATCTTCGCGGTGACACGTACGGGACATTCGACGCTCAGCAGCAGGTGTTGAACCGGGTCAACCGACTGGAGGCAAACGGCGTCTTCACCGAGTCGATGGTGACCGGCGAGTGGCAGCGCATCCGGACGATGGCCGAGGACACCCGTTCGGGGGCGCTGGCGACCTACGAGGAGTTCGCCGACTGGGCCGACCGCAACGGGTCGTCGCTGGAGCCGGCCTTCGAGCACCGCACGCGCACCTACGTGGGCATGGACCAGGTCGACGAGGTCGTCGTCTTCCCCGTGGTCTCGCTGGCTATCTACGACGAGAAGCGCCTGCAGTCCGTCTTCCCCTGTGCGGACGGCGACCACGTCTACACGGTCGGCGATGCGCTGGACGCCTTCGAGCGTGGCGACGAGGCGTGGCTGGCCCAGTTCGACACCGTCACTGTCGACCGCACCGAGCCGTGGCTCGAGGCGGGCGTCGAAGCGCTGCCGTAGTCGTTCGGGCGTATCGAGCCGACCATCCGCTGGACCTAGTCGGCCATCGACCGCTGTACTTTAGGCATACACTGTGGTAGTAGGTACCATGGACCGGGGAGCACTCCAGCCGCGCGTACACGACGTGGCCGGGGCCATCGAGACGATGGAGACGCGAGGGGCGGCGAACATCGCCGCTGCGACCGCCGATGCACTCGAGACACAGGCCGTCGAGAGCGACGCGGAGACGGCCCCGGAACTGCTGGCGGAGCTTCGGGCCGCCGCTCGATTTCTGCTTTCGACCCGCCCGACCGCGGTCAGCCTCCCGAACGCCTGCCGATACGTCCTGCGCCGGGCGACGGGTGAGGCCGTCGAGACGGTTCGCGCGAACGCCGTCGAGAGCGCCGCGGAGTTCCGGGACAGGCTGGAGACCGCACAGGACGACCTCGGACGGGTCGGCGCCAACCGACTGCGCGACGGCGACACTATCATGACCCATTGCCACTCGACCGATGTGCTGGCCTGCGTCGAGGCGGCCGTCGACGACGGGAAGACACTGTCGGCCATCGTCAAGGAGACGCGGCCGCGCCAGCAGGGCCACATCACCGCCCGCGAACTGCGCGAACTCGGCGTCGACGTGACCCTGGTTGTCGACAGCGCCGCGCGACGGTATCTTGACGACGTGGACCACGTCATCGTCGGGGCGGACGCTATCGCCGCCGACGGGAGCGTGGTGAACAAGGTCGGTACCTCTGGGCTGGCGGTGGTCGCCCGGGAACGCGGGACGCCCACCGTCGTCGCCGCCGGGACGCTGAAGCTCGACCCCGCAACGATGACCGGCAACGCCGTCGAGATAGAGATGCGTGACGAGTCGGAAGTCCTCGCTGAGACCGACCGGGAGAACACCGGTGACGTCACCGTCGAGAACCCGGCCTTCGACGTGACGCCGCCCCGGTACATCGACGCCATCGTCACCGAGCGCGGCCAGTTCCCGCCCGAGAGCGTCGTCACGCTGATGCGCGAGCTCTTCGGCGAGGGTCCGACTGAACCGTGGCAGGAGGGATGATGAAGGGAGAGGAGGGCGCGCCGTTGCGGGTCATCTGTGCCGGCCACGTCAACTGGGACGTGACGCTGCGGGTCGACCGGCTCCCCGAGCCGGACGGCGAGGCCTGTATCGCCGACCAGTACCAGTCCGGCGGCGGTAGCGCCTCGAACGTCGCCGTCGCGCTGGCGGGACTCGACGCCAGCCCGCTGCTGCTTGGCAGTGTCGGTCGAGACGAGAACGGCTGGCTCGTCCGCCGTGAACTCGAGGACGCCGGCGTCGAGACGGCGCTGGTCGAGACCGACGGCGAGACGGCCGTGAAGTATCTCGTGGTCGATGACTCGGGCGAGCTGCTGATGTTCGGCAACGACGGGGCAAACGAAGCCTACGCCGCCGCCGACCTCTCGAAGCGCCAGCTCACCGCCGCCGACCACCTGCACCTGACGAGCCAGCGGCCCGAGACGGCCGCCGAACTGGCCCACACTGCCGAGGAGGCGGGCCTATCAGTGAGCTTCGACCCCGGCCGGCGGCTCGCTGACCGGGACTTCGCCGAGACCATCTGTCGGACCGACCTGCTGTTCTGTAACGAGCGCGAGGCGACCGTCCTCCGCGAGGATGGGTTCGCCGACGCGGTTTCGACGCTGGTCATCAAACAGGGGTCGGGCGGTGCAACGGTGTTCGACGGTGGCCGGGAGGTGTACCATCCCGGGTTTGCCGTCGACCCGGTGGACACCACGGGTGCCGGCGACGCCTTCGCCGCGGGCTTTCTGGTCGCTCGTGGGGACGACCTGGAGCGGGCGCTCGCGGTCGGCAACGCCTGCGGAGCGCTGGCGGCGCGGACACCCGGCGCCCGGGTCCAGGTCGAGTGGCGGGACGTCCAGGCGCTGCTGGACATCGGGCCAAGCGAGAGGTGATACTGGTGGCTGTAACAAACTGACGTAATTCGCCACTCCGGCGTGGCGAATAGCTTCACGAACGTACAGCCACCAGTATGAGAAACCGCTACTCCGGCATCGCGTCGAGAAGCCGCTCGAACTGCTGGCGGTACTGGGCCTCGGCGCGGGCCTGGACGAGCCCGGAGTCGTCGTCGAAGACGGCCTCGAAACCGGCCATCCGCCACAGCAGCGTCGAGAGCTGGTAGAGCGGCCGGCGGTCGGCGTAGCCGTCCTCGAAGTCCATCGGCCGGTGTTCGGTGTACCCCTCGTGGAACTCCGTGCGCAGACTCTCGCGCACGTCGGGGTCGGTAAACGAGGAGTCGATAAAGAGGAACTCGGTCTGGGCGAGGTTGTACTCGGGCAGGGCCGCGAGCACGTCCTGCCAGTCCAGCACGGCCGTGATCGGTCGCTCGGTCCCGGCCTCGAAGAGGAGGTTCGCCGGCCGGAAGTCGTCGTGGACCAGCCGGGGGACGCCGTCTTCGGGGACGAATTCGAGGGCCGGCTCTATCTTCTCCAGCGCGCGGCCTTTCACGTCAGCGAACGGCGTGTCGTCGAGTCGGGAGAGGTGCCCACGCGTGAGTTGCTCGAAGTACTCTCGCCAGCTCCCCATCCAGTCCCGGACGATGAGCCGGCCGTTGTGGAGGTCCAGCCGGCCGAAGGCCTCGAAGCCGATCTCGGAGTGGAGGTCGCCGAGGATATGGCCGGCCTGTTGCATGACGCGCAGGCGGTCCTCGGCTGAGAGCGTCGCGAACTCCTGTGAGAGATTCTCCCCGTGGACCCGCTCGGTGACGAAGTACGGTCGCACGTCGACCGTCGGCTGCTGTTTGAACACCAGAATGCGCGGGACGGGCACGTCGGTCCGGTTGGCGACGTACTCGTGGAGTTTGGGCTCGATGTCGAACGGGATGTCACCGTCCGGCTTGAACTTCACCACGACCTCGTACTCCTCGCCGCCGTGGTTGAGCGTCACCATATAGACATCACTCTGGTGACCGCCGCCAGGGGTCTCGAACGTGAATCCGTTGTAGTCCGGCCCCGACTCGTCGAGGACAGCACGGATGTCGTCTTCCGGCGTCGACACTGCGAGCGGCTAAGAGGGTTGGCTAAATAAAACTGTCAGTGTCCGTCCGCCGTGGGGGACCGAGCCGAGCAGACCGGGCGAACGGTACCGCCGTCCCGACACGTCCGGGGCTGCCGCGTTTTCTCCGACTGAAAAGAGAGGAAGATTTATCAGTCGTGTAACCTTTAAAGCGAGTGAATGGGGAACGAGGGTGGGCCAGGTCCCGTGGGAGGGTCCGGCAACGGTAGTGATGACGAGACAGCGGACACAGAGCAATCAGCGGCGCCGACGGACGAGCCGACAGCGGCTGACCAGTCAAAGACAAGCACCTGTGCGACCTGCTGGCAAGAGATTCCGCCGGGCAGTGTTCGGTGCCCACACTGTGTCACGCCGGACGGGGACTGCCGGGACGACGCGGAGCCGTGGTCGTACGACCGCGTCGTCCTCGCTGTCGTCCCCGCCGACGGGGCCCGTGCGGCCAGGGCGTCGGCTGCCATCGCCTTCGCCCGAGGCCGGACAATCGTGAGCGGGCCGGACGTCTCCCACGGCGAGGTGACCTTGCGGGCCGCGTTCGAGACGTCGCTGCCGAGTGAGCCGACCGAGGGCTGGCCACCCCTCCCAAGTGCCGTCCCGGTTAGGTCCGCGGCCGGGCAGTCGCTCTTCGAGACGGCGACCGCTCGGTGCGAGTCGCCCGAGCCGACAGACCCGACTATCTATTGCGAGGACGGCGCGACTGTGGCCGACGGCGAGGATGTCGAGACGCTGGCGGCGGTTATTGATACCGCCGACGTACAGTACTGGGTCGTACCCGGTATCGTCAAGCGATACTCGCTGCCCGAGGAACCCGACGCCTTTGGCAACCCGCTCTACTGTGTCGACTGTGGTGCTGTGACCGAACACGACGCTTCGGACCCGCAGGCGGACACGCCGGACCAGCCCGAGCGACGACTGTGGGCCTGTCGCGTCTGTGGCGCACAGCGATACAGCCCGGACTAATACTGGTGGCTGTACGTTCGTACAGATAATCGCCACCTCAGGGTAGCGAGTTCCGTAGTTTGTTACAGCCACCAGTATGAGAGCCGACCGTTGAATCCGCTGCGGTGCTATCGCGGCGTTTCGGTTCCCCACTTTGCCAGTGCCGTCGCCAGTTCGGGCGTCTCCTCGGCGGCCGTCTCGATGTCACGACCGGCGGCCACGGCGTCGACAGCCGCACGCAGCGCTTTCGCGCCGGCGTGGGTGCCGTCCGGGTGGCCGTGGACGCCGCCGCCGGCCTGGACGCCGATATCCGTTCCACAGCGGTCGACAAGTTCCGGGACCAGCCCCGGATGCAGGCCGCCCGACGCCATCGGCAACACGTCGGTGAGTCCGTGGAGTTCCGAGTAGAGCCACTCGTTGATCCCCACCGTGTCCTCGTTGGCGAGTTTGCCCAGGTCCGCGGTCCCGGTGTGAATCTGGTCGACGCCACAGAGTCGGGCTATCTGGGCGATGACCCGCATCGAGACGCCGTGGTCCGGCAGGCGGTCGAAGGCGGCGTGCATCGCCCGGTGGGCGTGGATGGCCAGCCCGTGGTGCCCACAGCGCTCCCGGACCTGCTGGAGGGCGGCCCACCCACAGGTCACCACGTCGACCATGACGTACTCACAGCCGTGCTCGGCGGCCAGGTCAACCCGCTCGAGCATCTCGTGGCCGGTTCCGGTGACGTTCAGCAGATAGGACTTTTTCTCGCCGGTCTCGTCTTCGGCCGTATCGCGCATCGCCAGCGACTCGGTCAGGCGGTCCTCGAAGGGGTTGAACGCCTGGTCGGTGAGGTTCTCGTCGTCTTTCAGGAGATCGAGCCCGCCGGTCCAGGCCTCGTACCCTATCTGGGCGTGCTGGTCCGTCGAGAGGCCGACCTTCGGTTTCGGGACCGTTGCCGTGATGGGCCGGTCGCCAGCGTCGAAGATTTTGGTTCGGACGCCGGTGCCGAACTGTGGGCCGGGGAACGATGTCGTCAGCGGTTCGGGCCACTCGCAGTCCTGCAGCCGGATGCGGTCGACGGCTTTCATCCCGATGATGTTGCCCGCGATGCAAGAGAGCACCTGAGGCATGTTCCCCGGCTCGAAGAGCGCGTCGGGGTAGGAGACGCGGACGCGGTAGCCCTCGCGGTCGGCCCGCCCGGCCACCGCCGTTTCCTCGATACCACAGGCCGTCGCCGAGAGGTCAGTCACCGACCCCTCGACCTGCAGCTCGGCCCAGGTGCCGTTCGAGGACTCACTCGCGACGCGGCTGGCCGCCGACTCCGGGGACTGGTCGGCGGCGGGTTCGACGTAGAACGCACAGACGAGCTCCGTCCCGTCGGGGTCGTGGTCCAGGTCGAGGAAGTCTTCGTACGTGATACCTACCATGGTAACACTACGCACGCTGGCGTGATAAGTATGGGGCGGTAGGTATCTGCCGGCGACACTCGCTTAGGGGGCCCACCCCAACACCGGCCATGGTCGAACTCAGACTCGTCGCCGGAGTGGCTCGGACGGGTGCCATCGGCGACGGGGAGACGATTCCCTGGCACTACGACGAGGACGAACAGCAGTACAAAGAGCGCGTCGCCGACCACCCCGTAATCGTCGGGCGCAAGACCCACATGGGGATGACGCGGGTCCGCGGGACTCACCCGGTCGTCCTCACCAGCACGCCCGACGAGTACGAGGAAGACGGCGCAACCTTCGTCTCGACCGTCCCAGACGCCCTCGAAGCCGTCGAAGCCCAGCGCGACACCGGCTACGTCATCGGCGGCCAGTCCGTCTACGCGATGTTTCTCCCGTACGCCGACCGCGCCTACGTATCGGAACTGCCCGAGACAAAGACCGGGAGCCGCGTGTTCCCCTACCTGGGGACGAACTGGGCGGTGACCGAGCGCCACGAGTACGACGACTTCGACGTTATCGAGTACGTCAACGAAGCGCCGCTCGACCCGGCCGAGGGGACCGCCTGACAGGTCAACGGGACCCGCCCGACTCGACCAGTCGAGCCCGACGGCGGTGCCGGAAACGCCAACGCTTACCGTCCCCAGTCCCTGGTGACGGCTATGCAAACGGTCGACGCGGCAGGGCTTTCGATCGGTGACGACCACCCCCCACGCATCATGGGCGTGCTGAACGTCAGCAAGGAGTCGCCGTACTCGCCCTCGGTGTACGACGACCCGGCCGAGGCCGCCACCTACGTCGACGAGGAGCTCATCGGCGAGGGCGCCGACATCGTCGACGTGGGCCTTGAGTCGGCCAACAAGCGCCTCGATGTCCTGTCGGCGGCGGACGAACTCGACCGGCTTGACACCGCCATCGAGACCATCGAGTCGGTCAGCGGCGACGCTATCTTCTCCATCGAGACCCGCTACGCCGAGGTCGCCGAGGCCGCCATCGAGGGCGGCTTCGACATGGTCAACGACATCTGTGGCTTCGCCGACCCGGAGATGCCCGAAATCTGCCGTGAGTACGACGTGGCCGTCGCGAAGATGGCGAGCCCGCCGGACCTCGAACGGCCCGGGGCCGTCGAGGAGACCGACTGGGCCGCCCGCAAGTCCCCCGAGTGGGCCGAGTCGGCCGACTACGTCGACAAGGTGTACGAGGCGCTCAAACAGAACGGCCTCACCGAGAAGACCATCGTCGACCCGGCCTTCGGCGGCTGGAGCGAGGCAAAGACCATCGCCGAGGACCACGCGACCTTCGAGCGCCTGCGTGAGTTCCGCGGCTTCGGCCGCCCCATTCTGGTCTCCATCAACCGGAAGAACTTCCTCAGAACTATCGCCGATCGCTCGACAGAAGAGGCCCTGCCCGTCTCACTCGCGGCGACAGCGATGGCGGTCGAACGGGGCGCCCATATCGTCCGGACCCACGACGTCAAAGAGACCGTCGACGCCGCCAAAATCGGCGCGGCGTTCACCGAGCGGACCACTGTCGTCGGCGACAGCCCGACGGTGACTGAACTCGACGCCCGACGGGCCACCGAGGTCGCACGTCACCTCGAAACGCTCGGTGGGTCGACCGACAACAGCGAGGCCTACGTCAGCCGCGTCTTCGAGGTCTCCGGGCTCGACCCTGGCGCCGCCGCGGAACTGGCCGACGTCGCCGAGTCGGCAGGCCTCGTCGCCACCACCGGTGACGGCGGCGTTCTGCTTGGCGGGCGACCCGACGCGCTCCGAGCGGCGGCCGGCGAACTCGCCGGCAAACCCGCTTTCGAACCGGTCGTCGAGGCGCTCCGTACCGACCCATAGATGGACTACCTTCAGGAGCGTATCACGACGCTGCACGACCTGACCGACGCGGTGCCGGCGATGCCCGACGGCGAGAGTTCGGTCGTCGTCCCCATCGCCGGGGAGAGCGAGGCGGCCGTCACGCCCACGCACGTCTTCGAGGCGCTCGAAACCGTCGGCCCCGACGCGGTCGTGGTCCCGCTGCGGGGTCCCAAGGAGGTCGCCGCAGCCTTCGACCGCTGGGCCGCCGAGTTCGACCTCGACGTGACGACACTGTGGTGTAACGCCCCCACCCTCCCGTCGCTGCTCGACGACCACGGGCTCGACGGCGCGATGGGGAAAGGTCGCGACGTCTGGCTCGGGCTCGGGCTGGCCGCGAGTCGGGCCGACTACGTGGCCGTCCACGACGCCGACGCCTCCACCTACTCCCCTAGACACGTGCCGCGCCTGCTCGCCGGGCTGGAGATGGGCTATGAGTTCGTCAAGGGGTACTACGCCCGTGTCGAGGACGGCCAACTCTACGGCCGGCTCGCGCGGCTGTTCGTGGCACCACTGCTACGGGCGCTCTCGAGCGCCCACGACGACCCGCTACTCGCGTATCTCTCGGCGTTTCGCTACCCGCTGGCCGGCGAGTTCGCCGTTACCGCCGACGCGGCCCGCTCGATTCGGGCCCAGCGGGCCTGGGGGCTGGAGATAGGGATGCTCGGGGAGGCCTACGACGTGGTCGGCGAGACCGCCACCGCGCAGGTCGACCTCGGGATGCATCGCCACGACCACCGACCCGTCGGCGGCCGTGGCGGGCTCTCGACGATGGCCGAGGAGGTCGGCGAGGCGCTCTTTCGGGTCCTCGAGGACCACGGCCTCCAGCCCGACTACGAGCGCCTGCCCGACGCCTACCGGGACGCGGCCGACACGCTCGTCCGGCAGTACGGCGCCGACGCCGCGGTCAACGGGCTCACCTACGACCGCGACGCAGAGCGCTCACAGGTACAGTCCTACGCGGAGAGCATCCGGGCGCCGGGCCCGGACGACAGACTCCCCGCGTGGACGGAGACGACGCTGGCACCGGCGAGCGTGCTGGCGGCCTCCCGTGACGCACTCGGGCGCTCCAGCGGCTCTCGACTGGACTGAAACGGACGCCCGGCGTCCGACTGTGCTGATTCGAGCCCGGCAACGGGACGCCCGTTGGAACCAGTTTCAACGACGCTTCGCTGGTGTGCCTGTCATTTTATACCATGCCGGTTCGGAGATACGGGTATGTCGGCGATACGTCCCACTCCACCGTCACGAGCCGCCTCCAGCGTTCGACCGATACGACCGCGACCCGAGACAGCCGACCGATGACGGCCAGAGATATCTACCTCCCCGTCGCCGCCCAGCCCTCGGTCTCGACGCTGGTCGGGCTGAGCCAGTTGGCCGAGGTAGAGGGATACGAACGGGTCTGGCTGCCAGAGACCTGGGGCCGGGACGCCGTGACCACGCTTTCCAGCATCGCCCACGGAACCGACGGCGTGGGCATCGGTACCTCCCTGTTGAACGTTTACTCGCGCTCGCCGGCGCTCATCGGCCAGACTGCCGCCACGCTCCAGGAAGCGTCCGACGGGCGCCTGCGCGTCGGGCTCGGGCCCTCCGGCCCGCGCGTCATCGAGGGGTGGCACGGGGAATCGTTCGAGCGACCGTTGCGCCGGACCCGGGAGACAATCGACGTCGTCAAGCAGGTGCTGTCGGGCGAGAGCGTCGAGTACGACGGCGACTTCTTCGAGCTCTCGGGGTTTCGGCTGCGCTGTGACCCGCCGGACCCCACTCCCCCGATAGACGCCGGCGGGCTGGGGCCCAAGGCCGTCGAACTCGCGGGGCGCTTTGCCGACGGCTGGCACGCCCTGCTCTTTACCGTCGAGGGCATGGCCGACCGCCTCGAGGACTTCGACCGCGGGGCCGAGCTCGGCGACCGCGACCGGGCGAGCCAGCGGGTCACGTTCTCCGTGCCCTGCTGTGCGCTGGAAGACCGCGAGCGCGCCCGCGCCATGACTCGCCAGCACGTCGCCTTCTACGTCGGCGGCATGGGAACCTACTACCGCGACGCGCTCGCCCGGCAGGGGTACGAAGACACCGCGACGTCCGTCTTCGAGCAGTGGAACGACGGCGACCGCGAGGCCGCAATGGCCGCTATCGACGACGAGCTGCTAGACGCCCTCGCCGTGGCCGGGACCCCCGAGGAGTGCCGGGACCACATCGAGCGCTTCGAGGGTATCGACGGCGTCGACGCCATCAACGTCTCGTTCCCCAGAGCGGCCGAACGGGCCGATATCGAGGCGACGATGGCCGCGCTTTCGCCCTGACAGACGATTACTCCGCCCCAGCTACCGGGACGATGTCGTCCCGACGGCCGTCGAGGACGGCGAACCGCTCTCCGCGGCGGCGTTCCAGCCAGTACAGCAGCCGTTCGGCCCACCGGAGCTTCTCGCGTTTCTCGGGGGACACGTCCGGGTCGTCGAAGTCCCAGCCGACGAACCGGATTTCGGCGGCGCCGAAGTGGTCGGCGGTGAAGGCCGCCCGGTCGCCGTCTGTGAACCCGCCGAAGTTGTGGACCCGGTCGGTCGGGCCGGCCTGTGTGGTCGGCACCACGAAGGCGGGGTCGTAGGTCGGGACGTGTTCCTCGACGGCGGGGACGTTGTCGCCGTGGGCGTGGGCGAACACCGGGGTCCCCGCCTCTGTGAGTTCTCGCCCCGTCGCTGGGTTCTTGTCGAGATCGGTGACCATCGCGTCGACGGCGACGCCCCGCTCGTGCAGGCGGTCGACGGCCGTCGAGGCGGCAAGCACCGCGTCCGCCTCGGCCGCCCGGTCGGCCTCGCGTTCCAGGGACGGGCCGGCGCCGGCGACAGCGACTGTCTTCCCCTCGAGGGCCAGCGTCGATGGGTCGTAGGTCTCGGTGTCGGAAAGCAACGCACCGAGTCGGTCTCGGGCCCGTTCGTCTCCGTCGCGGGGGTAGCCAAACGACGCGAGCAGCCCCTCGTACACCGGTTCCCAGGTCTGAAAGTCCATAGCTGTCGCTGAAGGGCTGGTGCCAGATAAAGCGGGTTGAGCCGAAGTGGCACGTCCGTGTACCCCTACCCGGGTGCCCTTTCGGCTTTCACGCCAAACTACTGACGCCTCCGGTATAAGCTTTCTCTTACTCACACCTGCCGTCCACCTGGTCTCCACCTCCCTATCATCTCTTGAGATATGGCCGCCCGGCGGGCAGACGGACGCGAACACCGTGCCCTTTTAATCTCGCAGTCGCCCAACCGTCGCGTATGGGCAAGGTCAACATCGGGTTACGCGGCTGGCGGTTCGACGAGGACGTGCTGGGCGAGGACGGCCGGGTGCGCCCGCTGGCGACGATGGAGCCAGAGGACCGCCAGCGCATCCTCGTACTCGCAGACCGGGTTGTGGACCCCTGTGACGCCTGCTGGCTGGAGTACGGCGAGAACCGCATCGAGGAGTGCAACGTCGCAGAGGTCATCTACGGCGAACCCCGCGGGGAGGTAGTGCTGTGTTCTGCCCACGAACCGGACTTTCTCTACTGGTTCCGTGAGGCGGGCGGGTCCGACTTCGCCGGCGAACTCGAACTCCGTGATGCCTTCCACCAGTGGATTCTCGACGGTAACCGCGCCCCCGAGGACTACGAGGGTCTCGAACACGTCGACGAGGACCCGACCTCGCTCCCGGAGGCTCCGGGGCGAAACGAGGCAATCCCCGGCTTCGAGGAGGAGATAGATGGGCTCGACGAGGCGGACCTCGACGCGATGGACATCAACCTCGACGACCTCGACGTATGATATCGGTCGCCATCGTCGACGCCGAGACGCCGGGCAACGTCGGGACCATCGCCCGGTCGATGAAGAACTTCGGTCTCTCGGAACTGCTGCTCGTGGACCCGCCGGCACTCGACCCCGACGGCGAGGCCTACGGCTTCGCCGGGCAGGCCCGCGAGGACATCCTCCCGAACGCCCGAGAGGTGAGCTTCGA
Source organism: Haloarcula rara (assembly GCF_029338235.1). Taxonomy (GTDB): domain Archaea; phylum Halobacteriota; class Halobacteria; order Halobacteriales; family Haloarculaceae; genus Haloarcula; species Haloarcula rara. Next base: position 440,559 of record NZ_CP119785.1, on the reverse strand, counting down.
CTCTCTCGTCGAGAACTACCACACCGTCGCCTGCACCGCGACGACGAACGAGGACGACTCCAGCCACGTCCGCTACCCCGCGAAGACGCCCCGAGAACTGGCCGACTCACTGGCCGACGTCGAGACAGACACCTGCGTCGTCTTCGGCCGCGAGCGGGTCGGCCTGACCAACGACGAACTCGAACGCTTAGACGAGATCTGCTCGATTCCGGCCAGCGCCGACTACCCCGTCCTGAACCTCGGACAGGCCGCGACTATCGTCCTCTACGAACTGCGCGACCTGACCGTCGAGCGCGACCAGCACCCCGAGGATATCCACGCCAGAGCCGACGAGGCCGCCGTCGAGGGGCTCCACGAGGAGTTCGCGGCGTTCCTGGACACAATCGACCACCCAGAGGAAAAACGCCACCGCGTCCGTCGGCTCTTCCGTCGGCTCGTGGGCCGTGCCCATCCGACCGGCCGCGAGACGAAGACGCTCAGAGGTGTGTTCCGCCGCGCAAGCGGGCGAGTCGAACGGGCTGAAAACGACGACTGATACGGATGAACCTCAGTCGGAGCGCCCGCCAACGGTGGCGGCGCCGTCGAGATACGTCGCGGTCAGGTAGTCGTCGATTCTGGTGACGATGTCGCTCTTGTACGTCCAGAACCCGTCGTAGACGTTGTCGGTATCGAGTTCGTGGGCCAGCAGCGCCGCCTGTCGCTCGGGGTCGCCGTCCCCGTCGTAGACGACGAACCACGAGTCGGCCATCTCCTCGGTGTCTTCCTCGTGGACGGTCACACCCGGCACCGTCGTCTCCGTATCGGGGACGCCGTAGACGTGGACCTCGACACCGCTTGCGGCGAGTCGCTCGTAGATGCGGGCGGCCTGTGCGTCCCCGACCAGGTTCGACAGAGACTGGAAGCCGGCGTGGAGTCGTCCCGAGCCAGTCCGGTTGGCCAGCAACTCGATGTTGTGGCTCACGTCGATGAGCAACCCCTTGTCGGCGGCGGAGGCGCCGTACACAGACCGCTCTAGGTTCGTCAGGAGGTCACTTGTATGGCGCTCTTCGAAGGTGTCGGTCGTCCCCGCATCGATGTCGATGGCCCCCCGTACCGCGGGCACGGACTCACTGGCCAGTAGGTCGTCACCCCGGTGTAACAGCGCCACGGACCGTGGCTGGTCGACGTCCATCGAGGCCTCTCGGACGTCGACCCCGTGGCGGTCGAAGTACCGCTCGACGACCGCCAGTTCCTCGGGCGGGCCGCTGTAGTTGGCAACTGTCAGGGTCGGTGCCTCGTCTTTCACCGCGTCGAATATCTCCCGGAGCGACCCGTCGGCCGTTGTCGCCGGTGCGGTACCGGGCTCGGCGTCAGCCGGGGCCGATCCGCTGGCGTCGCTATCGGCCGCCGTGACCGCTGGCTCGGCCGTCGCCTCGACAGCGGCCGGTCGGGTCTCAGCCTGGACGCCCGTCCACTCGGTGTTGCCTTCGGGCAAGCCGAGCACACGGAGCTGTGTCTCCTCGTCGTGTTCGCGGACCTCGACGACACCGTCGACGAACGAGCGCAGTCGCTGGAGGTGCGCTTCGTCCATCGTATCGGCGTGGGCGACGACGAACCCGACGCCGTCGGCCTCCCTGATACGGTTGGTGACGACGTGGAGAAAGCGGACCACCTGTTCGGGCGCGGCGTACATCGACATCGTCGTCAGCGAGAGCAGCCCGACGCGGAGACGTGGGGAGTACTCGCCGTAGAGTCGCTCCATCAGCGTCGTCAGCTCCATGCCGATACCGGTGAGGTCGGCCGGCGAGCTGACGCGGCTGTCTAGGGGGCCCAGCGACGCCGACCCGTGGGAATCACCCACACAGTCGACGACACCAAGCGGCACCTGGTCGGCCGGCGTATCGGCGTACCGGGTCATCGAGTCCCGAACGTCGGCGGCGCTGCTGTCCGTCGAGACCACGGCGGCCGCTTCCGCTTGGAACCCCGCGGCCAGCAGCTCCATCGCGAGTCCCCGCTTGCCGGTCATCGGTGGGCCGACGATAAGCAGCGTCGAGCCGGGTGGAACACCCTCGACCGGTAGCAACGACCCAACAGTAAACATAGCGGCCTTAGGAACGGGTGGATTAGAAGTCTATCGCCGAAATTGTTGACGAGCGAACTACTTAGGCCCGCTTCTGTATCTCTTCTCGCAGCACGGAGCTGACGGTGTCACCGTCGGCCTTCCCGCGCAGCGCCCCCATACACTCGCCCATCAGCCCGGAGAACGCGCCCATCCCCTCCTCGGTCACCTGGTCTGCGTTGCGCTCGACGACCTCCGCGACGGCCTCGCGCACCTCGTCGTCGCTGACCCCGCCCAGGTCCTCGCGGTCGACGGCTTCCTCGGCGGTGAGGTCGGGCTCTTCGGCCAGGGCCGTGAGCAGGTCCTCGACCCCCTCGCGGGGCACGTCGCCGCCGTCGACGAGCGCGAGCGTCTCCCGGAGGTGCGTATCGGACAGTCGCTCGACCGGCACGTCGTCCCGTCGGAGTTCTGTCAGCGTCGATTCGAGGACGCCCGCCGCGAGCGTCGCGTCGACGCCCTCGGCGACGACCGACTCGAACAGCGGCCACCGCTGGCCGTAGGCCACCTGCTCGGCCAGCCCCGAGTCGAGGCCGTGATCGGACTCGTAGCGGGCGACTTTCTCGGTCAGCAGTTCCGGGGTCTCGACCTCGCTCGGGTCGGGTTCGACGGGCGGCACGTCCGTCTCGGGGTACATCCGCGCCGCGCCGGGCAGCGGTCGGAGATACCGGGAGGTCCCGTCCTGCAGGGCGTCGCGGGTCTCCTCGGGCACGCCCTCGAGGGCGGTCTCGGCCCGTTCGACGACCGCCTCGATGGCCAGTTCGGCCGTCTGGGGATCGTCCGCCACGAGGGCGACAGCGTCCTCGGGACCGGCGTCGACGGCCTCGCGAAGGCGCTCGACCTCGTCCTCGGTGACGCCGTAGGCAGGCAGCTCGTCCGTGTGGAAGATGCCGCCGGCGCCGTGGCGCTTTGCGTGGTCCGAGAACTCGGTCCCCAGCCGGCGGTCGGGCTGTATCTCCCGGCCGACGAGGCCGTCGAACCCCTGCAGGCGGACGGCCTGCACTGCACCGCCACTGTCGAGTGCGCCGCCGATGACCCCCGAGTCCGTGTCCTCGAAGACGGCCGTCACGTCCTGTGGCTCGCCGACCGCGGCGTCGCGCTCGCCCAGTTCGTCGGCGATGTCGACGAGTTCGACCTGTCGGCGGACCTCGTTGCGAACGAGGTCGTCGATGTCCTCTAAGCTCTGGACGCCCTTGAGTTCGATGCGGGCGCCCTCGGCGATGGAGACGTTGACGTCCTGGCGGATGGTCCCCAGGCCGCGTTTGACCTTCCCGGTCGAGCGAAGCAACATCCCGATACGCTGGGCTGCCTCGCGGGCCTGTTCGGGGGAGCTGATGTCGGGCTTGGTCCCGATTTCGACCAGCGGGATACCCAGCCGGTCAAGCGAGAACCGCACCCCGTCGTCTGTCTCCTCGACGCGCTGGCAGGACTCCTCTTCCAGCAACATGTCCTCGATGCCGACCGGGCCGTCGCTCGTCGCTATCTCGCCGTCGTTGGCGACGAGCATCGAGCGCTGGAACCCCGTCGTGTTCGAGCCGTCGACGACGATTTTGCGCATCACGTTCACCTGGTCGACGACGTTCATGTCCATCAGCCGGCCGATTTCCATAGCCGTCTCCATGGCTTCCCGGTCGACCCGGTGGGGTGGCTCGTCGTCTTCCTCGACGAGACAGGTTGTGTCGTAGGCGAGATACTCGAACTCGCGGTCGACCATACTCTCCTCCAGGGCGGCGTCGTCTATCTCGCCGAGCTCGCTCTTGGTCGGGTGGAGGTATCTGGTGAAGGTGTGGTCGGCAGCCTCGGGCTCGCGCAGCTCGGTCGGACAGGCACAGAACAGCTTGGTGGCCGTATCGAGCTGCTGGTGGATCTCCAGGCCGGCTACGAGTCCAAGGTCCTCGTAGTCGAAATCGGCGTCAGTCATTATCGTCGTCTGCGGGACCGGGGGCCAAAAAACGCTCCCTTCGGGTCCCGGCAATCGCACGGCTCCGTCGCAAGCTGCCCAGTCCCTACTCGTCGCCCAGAATCCCCCGCTCCGTCATCTTCGCCGGGTCCAGCACCTCGTCGACCTCGTCCTCGTCGAGGTACCCCTCGTCGAGCACGACCTCCCGAATCGTCTTGTCCTCCGCGAGGGCCTTCTTCGCGACCTTGCTCGCTTTGTCGTAGCCGATAGCCGGATTGAGCGCCGTCGCCAGCGCCATCGACTGCTCGACGCGCTCTTCGCAGTGGTCGGCGTCCGCTTCCAGTTTGGCGACGAACTTCTCGGCGAAGACCTCGCTGCCGTTGGCGATGAGGCGGGCGGACTGGAGGAAGTTCGAGGCCAGCACGGGCTTGTAGAGGTTCAGGTCTATCTGGCCCTCCGCCGCGCCGGCCGAGACGGCGGCGTCGTTGCCGACGACCTGCTTGTGGAGCTGGTTGACAGACTCTGCGACGACGGGGTTGATTTTCCCGGGCATAATCGAAGAGCCGGGCTGGTTCTCGGGCTGGTCGATCTCGCCCAGGCCGTTGCGCGGGCCGGAGGCGAGCAGCCGGAGGTCGTTGGCGATTTTGTTCAGCGACCCGGCGACCGTACGCAGGGCGCCGTGGGCCTCGCTCATCGCGTCGTGGGCGGCCTGGGCCTCGAAGTGGTTGTCGGCCTCGCGGAAGGTGAGGTCGGTCTCCTCGCTGATATACTCCGCTGCTTTCGCGGGGAACTCGGGGTGGGTGTTCAGCCCCGTCCCGACGGCGGTGCCACCGAGTGCGAGTTCAGCGAGGCGTCCCTGAGTGTCCTGAACCCGCGAGATGCCCTTCTCGACCTGGGTGCGGTAGCCCGAGAACTCCTGGCCCAGCGTGATGGGCGTGGCGTCCTGGAGGTGGGTCCGGCCGGTCTTGACGACGGTGTCGAACTCCGCTTCCTTCTCGGCCAGCGCGTCCCGAAGCGTCTTCAGTGCGGGAACGACGTCCTTCTCGACGGCCTCCAGGCTGGCGACGTGCATCGCGGTCGGGATGACGTCGTTGGACGACTGGCCGTAGTTGACGTGGTCGTTGGGGTGAATCTCGCGGGTCCCGATCTCCCCGCCGTATATCTCGGTGGCGCGATTCGAGATGACCTCGTTTGCGTTCATATTCGAGGAGGTCCCCGAGCCGGTCTGGAACACGTCGACGGGGAACTGGTCGTCGTGCTCGCCCGCGATGACCTCGTCTGCGGCCTCGACGATGCAGTCGGCCTTCTCTTCCTCGACAAGTCCGAGGTCCCGGTTGGCCTGTGCGGCAGCCTTCTTGACGATGCCGAGCGCGCGGACGAACCGCCGCCCGAAGGTCACGTCGCTGATGGGGAAGTTTTGAATCGCCCGCTGTGTCTGGGCTCCCCAGTAAGCGTCGGCCGGCACCTGCATCTCCCCGAGGCTGTCCTGTTCGGTTCTGAACTCGTCGCTCATATTTCGGGGGTCGAACGCCGCGGCGTAAAACCCACCGGTCCCCGCCGTCCTCGCCAGTATTGTCGACTGTCCCGACCCGGTGCAGGTGCTGCTTGTTCGACGACCGACGGCGCCCGCGTCCGGCCCCAGCGCGCCACCTGTAGGTTATCACCGGTGATATTTTCACCCGTAGGCTTTCCCGCGCTGTTCGTCTACTCCAGGTAAGTCACCCGCTACAATGTCCGATACACGTCGGTCGCGTCCGGAGGTCCTCGCCGTCGGGCTCGCGGCGTCGGTTACCGATACGCTCGCTGCCGTACCGATGACCGTAACTGCCGTCAGCGACGGCGAGGAAGCGCTGTCCGTTCTCGCGGACCACTCCGTCAGCTGTCTCGTGGTCGGCACAGCGGCCGGCAGCTTCACCGGTATCGAGCTCGCGCTCGTGGCCCGGGAGCGACATGGCGTGCCGGCCGTGGTCGTCGGCGACGGCGTCCCGTCACGGGCCGCCGACGCCGCCGGCGTCTGCGCCGTCTGTCCCCGGGGGACCCCGACCGCGTCGCCGATGTCGTCCAGCGGACCATCGGCGGCGGCCGGGAATCGGCGCTTTCAGCGGCGACCATCGACGCGCTAGAGTCGCTGTACGAACTGGACGACACCGCACCGGTCGAGCAGTGGTTAGAGGGCGTCGTCACCATCGGTTGTCGGCGGCTCGGGCTCCCCTACGGTTTCGTCACCAGCATCGACGGTGATACCCAGCACGTTATCGCCGCCGTCGGCGACCACGACCAGCTACAGGCCGGCTCCAGCGCGCCGCTGTCGGCCGCCTACTGCGAGTACACCGTACAGAACGACGACGTGGTCGGATTCGGTGACCTCCGCGACGCCGACTGGGTGGACGACGGCGCCTACGAGCGGTTCGGGCTGGCCTGCTATCTCGGCGGCCGCATCGACCTGGGCGAGCAGTACGGCACTATCTGTTTCGCCGACGAGGACACCCGAGCGGGCTCTTTCAGCGCAGAGGAGCGGAGCTTCGTCAAGCTCCTGACCCAGTGGGTTCGGTACGAGCTGTCACAGCGAGAGAGCCAGTCCGAACTCCGGCTGAAGAACCGGGTGATGGACGGGGCCGAAATCGGCATTACCATCTCTGACCCGTCCCTGCCCGATAACCCGGTCGTCTACGCCAACGACGGGTTCGAGCGCGTCACGGGGTACAGCCCCGAGTACGTCGTCGGCCGGAACTGTCGGTTCTTGCAGGGCGAGAACACCGATTCGGACGCTGTCCGGCGTATTCGGGCGGCTATCGACGCCGGCGAGAGCGTGACTGCGGAGCTGTGTAACTACCGGAGAGACGGGACGGCGTTCTGGAACCGCGTCCAGATTCAGCCTGTTACGGTGGACGGCGAGGTGACCAACTTCGTCGGCTTCCAGCGGGACATCACCGAGCGCAAGGAGCGAGAACAGGAGCTGCTTGGCTACGAGGCGGCACTGGAGACAGCGGCGGACAGCATCTACCGGCTCGACACCGAGGACCGCTTCGAGATGGTCAACGACGCCGTCTGTTCGATGACCGGCTACGACCGCGAGGCGCTGCTGGGTGCGGGACTGGACCGCCTGCTCTCCCCCGAGGACGTCGAACGCACGCAGCGGTGTATCGCGGACGTGCTCCGGTGCGGGGACGCGGAGGTGATGACGGTGACGGTCACTGTAGAGCGACGGGACGGGACGACGTTCCCGGCGGAGAGCCGCATCGCGCCCGTTATCGAGGACGGGCGCCATCGGGGGACCGCCATGGTCACGCGGGACATCAGCGACCGCCGGGCCCACGAGCGGACGCTGACGGAGCTCCACGACGCGAGCCGTACGCTGCTCGGGGCCGAGAGCTCGACCGAGGTGAGTGACATCATCGCGGCGGCGGCCGACGAGATACTCGATATCGAAGCCGTCGGCGTGTATCGGTTCGACGAGACGGAGAACCGTCTCTATCCGGAAGCCGTCCCCGAGGCCACCGAAGCGGTCGTCGGTGAGCCGCCGACCTTCGGTCCGGGCGAAGGTATCGCGTGGCAGACGTTCATGACCGGCGAGCGCCGCATCTACGACGACGTGACCGCTGACCCCGACGTGTATAACCCCGACACCGAGATTCGGTCGGAGCTGCTGTTGCCGATCGGGGACCACGGCTTGCTCCTCTGTGGGGCGGTGGAGACAGCGGCCTACGACCAGCGGACCGCGGAGCTGGCCGACCTCCTCGCGGCCAGCGCCCAGGCGGCCTACGACCGGATGGAACGCGACCGGCGCATCCAGCGTCGCGAGCGGGAACTGCGCGAGCAAAACCGCCGGCTGGAACGCCTCGACGCGGTCAACGAACGTCTCAGACGAGTCGCACACGACCTCGTGGGCGCCACTACGCGGGACGAAATCGAGACTATCGTCTGTGAGGGGTTGGCGGAGATCGACAGCTACAGATTCGTCTGTGTTGGCGAGTTCGACCACATCGACGGTCGGGTGACGGTCGACGCGACGGCCGGGGCGAGTACTGGCTATCTCGATACGGTGTCGCTCGCCCCGTCGGCCGACGGACCGGAGCCGACCGTCGGCGCGGCGACGGGCTCGGCGCCGGTCGTCTACAACACCGTCGCTGCGGGGCTCCGCGACGGCGAGTGGCAGCGCGCGGCGCTGAACCGGGACTACCGGGCGGTGGCCAGCTTCCCGCTCCGACACAACAACGTGCCCTACGGCGCGCTCTCGATGTACGCGACGGACGCGGGCGCGTTCGACGAGGAGACCTGCGAGCTGCTCGCCGACTTCGCTGGAACGGTCGCCCACAGTCTCGCAGCGGTCGAGCAGCGGCAGGCGCTGCTTGGCGACCAGCAGGTCCAGCTCGCCTTCGATATGGCGGCCCAGCCGACCACGCTGTTTCAGTTCGCCCGGGCGCTGTCGGTGCCGGTGACGGTTCATCGTGTCGTCCCGCGGTCGGATGGGGGCTCGCTCGTCTATGGCGTCGCCGAGGGGGTCTCGACGACGACGGTCGAGGCCTGCGGTCGGGAGAGTCACGATTTCGCCGTCCTGCAGGCGACAGCGGTCGAGGACGGCGTGCGCTTCGAACTCCACGTCACCGGCCCCTGTCTCGCCGGACCTGTCGCCGATCACGGCGGGATGTTCGAAGCGCTCCACGTCGGGGCGGACCGGGGCCGCCTGGTCGTCACCGTCCCCTCGACCAAACGGGTCAGCGAGTTCACCCGCCTGCTTACGTCCCAGTACGAGGACGTCGAACTGCTGGCCCGTCGGGAACACGGGGAACCGAGTCAGGACCAGCTCACAGACGAACTCACTGACCGCCAGCGCGAGGCCCTGGCCGTGGCCCATGAGCGCGGCTTCTACGATTGGCCCCGCGAGAGTACCGGAGAAGATATCGCAGCGTCACTCGATATCGCTGCGCCGACGTTTCTGGAACACCTCCGTCGCGCCGAGGCGAAACTCGTCGGGCGGGCTATCGAACGGGGTGATATCGACCCCTTGTAGTCCAATCTCGCCGCTGATAGCTGAGGCCCTATGTGTGTAGGGCCGCCCTGACGACGGCCTACACGAGTTGGCAGAGGTGCTATACCGGTATGGCGGCCAGTACCACACAGATGTTCCACCTACTCGCATCAGTCGTCGGCGACCACGACGACGACGAGACTGATGATGGCGCCGATGGGGACGGGCCGACTCGACTCGAGCCGGGCGAGATACAGGCGGAGTCGACCGGGATGGACTCCGGAAGGGACCGGGCAGACGAAGCTCAGGCGATGCTCCGCAGCGTCATCGACGGGCTCACCGAACCGACCGTCGTGACGGATGAGTGTGGCACGGTCACACATATCAATCAGCAAGCGGCCGAACGGTTCGAGACCACGCGACCGGCTGCCAGGGAGGCGTCAGTCGCGGACCTGAACGACGGTGTCGGCGACCTCGTGGCGACGGCGCTTGACGAGCAGCGGGACCTGCAGGACCGAGAGGGGACGCTGACGGTCGACGGAGAGACGACGCCGGTCAGCCAGACGGTCTCGGTGCTGTACGACGACGACGGTAGCTGTACCGGAACGATGGCCGTCCTCAGAGACATCAGCGAGCGCCGGACCGAGCAACGGCGCACAGAGCGACTGGAGCAGTACCAGCGCCGGGCGCTGGAGGACCTCCAGGACAAGCTCGAACGACTGGCCGAGGGCGACCTGACTATCGACCCGACGGTCCCCGAGCCCGACGCCGACTTCGAGGCCCTCCGGGCCGTCCACGACGAGTTCGAGGCGATGAACTCGAATCTCGGGTTGGCCGTCTACAACATCCGCGGGGTCGTTGAGTCGCTGACCGAACAGTCCGACGACCTGGCAGCGACGGGTGAGGACCTCTCGGCCTCGGCCGAGGAGGTGACAGCTTCGATACAGCAAATCGACGCCTCCTCGACCGAGCTGGCCGGCGGCTCCGAAGACCTTGCCGAACAGACCCAGCGGGCCAACCGGAACGTCGATGACCTCTCGGCGTCGATAGAAGAGATAACTGCCTCCATCCAGCAGATAGACGCCCGGTCGGCCGAGGCCGAGGAACTGGCCGCCGAGGGCGTCACGGAAGTCGACACGGCCGTCACGCAGATACGCTCGGCGACCGACGCCACGAGCGGGGTCGCGAGCGATATCGACTCGCTGGACGCGAAGATGGAGGAGGTCGAGAATATCGTCGAGATGATAAGCGACATCGCCGAGCAGACCAACATGCTCGCGCTGAACGCCAACATCGAGGCGGCCCGTGCCGGTGACGCCGGCGAGGGCTTCGCCGTCGTCGCCAACGAGGTGAAGGGTCTCGCAGAGGACTCCCAGGAGTCGGCAGACGACGTCGCATCCATCATCGAGGAGCTCCAGACCCAGACCGACGAGGTCGTCGACAGTATCCAGGCCGCCAATCGCGAGGTCGAGGAGGGGGCTGACGCCGTCGAAACCGTCGGTGACCATCTCGACGGGATACAGTCGCGCGTCGCACAAACCAGCGACGGCGTCGCCGAGATAACCGACGCCGTCGAGACCCAGGCCGAGAACGCCGAATCGGTCGCCGCCGTCGTGGAGGATAGTTCGGCGCTCTCCGAGGAGATTACCGCCTCAGTCCAGCAGATATCGGCCGGGCTGGACGAGCAGGCCAGCGCCATGGACCAGGTTGCCGGGCGCTCTCAGGACCTCAACGTCATGAGCGAAGAGGTGTTCGAACTGGTCGACCAGTTCCGCCTCGCCGCCGACGAGGACGCAGAGATCGACGAACTCTGAGACCGCGATACGAACTGCCAGTCGGCGTCCCGCTACGTCCAGCGGTCCAGCCCGGTCTGGACGACCGACTCGTCGATGCGTTCGAACCCGCGGCGGACCTCTTCCGCGTCGACCTCCCACTCCTCGGTGACAAAGGCGCGGGCGGCCTCCAGGTCCGGGTCCAGCTCCGTCGGAACTTCGTAGTCGTCGCTCACCGCCGGGTCCAGAAACAGCGAGCGGATGCGGTCGGCGTGGTCGATGTGCTCGCCCCGTTCCTCCAGGACTGCAAAGAGATCGCCGTGTTCGTCAAGCAGTTTGACTGCCGTCTTCGGGCCGATACCTGAGATGCCCTCGTTGAAGTCCGTCCCCATCAGGATGGCCGCGTCGACCAGCTGCTCCCACGTCAGTCCCGTCGAGTCGAGCGTCCCCTCGAAGTCCATCAGTTCGGGCTCACCGCTGGAGGTCAGCTGGCGCAGCGTGTAGGGCGCGCCGAACAGCAAGGCGTCGTAGTCCTCGGTACCGACGTAGTCCACGTCGCCCTGGCGGGCCATGTAGGCGGCCTGCCCCTCGCCCTCGGCGGGGGCGTCGACGACGGGGACGTCGAGCAGTGCCAGCAGCTCTCGGGTCGTCTCGACGATGGTTTTGGTCAGCCGCTGCGTTCTCGAGTCGAGCTTGGCCACCCGGACCGAATCACCGGCTTCACGGGCGTCTTCGAGTTCGGCCTCGTACTTTTCGCGCTGTTCGCGCCGTTTCTCGACCTCGTCGTCCTTGAGTTCGGTCACGGCGCCGTCGAAGACGAAGACTGGGGTGAGGTCGTGCTCGAAGAACTTCGGCAGCCCCTGGACGACGCCGATGAGGTTGGCCACTTCTTCGCCGTCGTCGGTGGTGTACTTGTGGTCACTCGTGAACTTGACCGTGGTCGTGAGATACCGGTAGAGCCAGTTGTGCGCGTCGACGGCGACGACGCCGCCGTCTAAGTCCTCGAAGGCCACGTCTTCGATGGCCGCAAGTGAACGGAGGTCAGCGTTTCCCATTGGGCGGGCGTTCGGGGGACAGCGATTTGAATCATCCGGGTCTCGCTTCGGCGCGCACCTCGACCACGGCCGGCGGCTCGGCGTCCAGTTTCGCCGCCAGAAACGCCTCTTCGGCCTCGGAGAGGTCGCGCTGGCGGAACAGCGCCAGCCCCGACTGGTACCGCTCGGTGCTCCGGTCGCCGGGCCATTCGAGGGTGAGCTCCGCGAGTCCGGCTTCCGAACCGGTGAAACAGAACCCCGCCCGGTAGGCCGCCTCGTAGGAGAAGGGGTTGTTCGCGCCGATGGTGACACGCTCGTAGCCCCGCTCGCTCGCTCGCTCCCGGACGAACCGTAACAGCCGCGGTCCGACCCCCTCTCCCTGGCGGTCCCGTCGGACGGTGACGTAGCGGATACACAGGGTGTCCCTGTCGGTCCGGTCTTCGTCGAACGCCGCGGCGGCCACGACGCCGTCGTCGCCCGCGACGGCCTTGCCGGTCGAGGTCATGACGAACTTGCCGGCGTAGGCGAACTCCCGGTAGTCCAGCCGGAGGGGATGCTCGTCGTCGGGCCAGCCACACAGCGCGAACTCCATGGGCCCGCTACCACCGCCTGTCATGTAGTTCCCGCCCACGGCACGGCGCTCGATGTGTCACGGCGGCCCGCGAGCGTGGCGGAAAACGGGGAACCGAAGTACGAGGAGTACCAAACCCGGATATGAGCGTTGCGACGGCCGACCGGAGCCACGTTGAGTTCTCCTCGAAGACGGCCCTGCTGGCGGCCGGTGACCTGGGTGCCATCCTCCTCTTTGTCGCCGTCGGCGAGTACACCCACGGCTACAACCCGCTCGTGGACGTGGGACGGGTCGCGGGGACGTTCGCCCCCTTCCTCATCGGGTGGCTGCTGGTGGCTGGCGCCGCGGGCCTGTACGCCAGTGACGCACCGGGGACGCTCGCGAACGCGACGCTCGTGACGCTGCTCAGCTGGATCGGCGCCGTTGCCATCGCCCAGGGGCTCCGGGCCACGAGCGTCTTCCACGGTGGTGCTGCGCTCACGTTCGCTATCGTCTCGGTGCTCGTGGGCGGGCTGTTGCTCACGCTGTGGCGCGTCGCCGCGACGGTGACACTCGCGAGATAAGCGACCGTAGAACTGATAGATTCGGCAGCGGTGGTCCGCCCGCGGGGGCGACAGTTACCGGAGGTCGGCTACGTCGAGAGAGGTCGACGACTGGATCCACGCCTGGTGGTTCTCCCGGTCGTAGATGACGAACTCCTCGTCACCGATGTTCAACTCGGCGTATCGCCGTGCCGGTTCCTCGCTTCGGGCGTCGTTCGTATCGTCCGTGGCGTTCGTACTCATTGGTTTCGCCGGGGCAGACCCCGGGAACTCCCTCCGATGCTTGTTACCTCGTTACCGATTATAAGCACTCGGACCCAGTTATCATTCGATAAAATAACGCCCGCTCCCGAATCAAAAGGAGGGATGACCGATTTCACCTTCTGAAAACGGGGCGCAGGGCGGACGCTGACAGGTGGGTTGCCGCCCGGACGATGCGGCCGTCTCGGAGTGGGACCCGGGCCGACGACAGTAGCTCCAAAGCGAAATTCGACTACGAGAGGTTCTACACCCATATATCGGCACTATCGATGTCAGCGGTCCAGAGACAATCGTTTCTCCATATCCCCATAACTTATGAGAATAGTAGCAATATTAATCGAAAGAAGTATTCGGTGCCTACAAAAAATCCTATGCAAGATTTACGCGAAACTCTTATGTACCCCTCTCCCATACTATAATTTACAATCATGATGGGTTATTACGACATTGTTCTCGGACTTATCCCACTTGCTATGGCCGGAATCACTGGCGTCCTCGTCCTGGCTGGCTTCGCGCTGACGACGGCGATTCCGCTGGCGTCGGTCGTCGCTGTCGCCCTCATCGGCCACGCCATGTTCGTGAACGCACCGGTCGACCCCGTCCCGACCGAGACCGTTCAGTCCGACCCGGTCCAGACCGCAGACTGACCCCGTCCCTTTCGCTTCTCGTCTCTCGTTCTTTCCGCTCGCCCATCGCCGTTAAGTCGCTGACGGACCTACTATCGACTATGTCGACCGCCCTGTTTCTGTCGAGCGCCGAAATCGCAGAGCTCGCTCGTCCCGATGAGTACGTCGACCCGGTCCGTGCGGGCTACCGAGAACGCGGCCACGGCGCCCCGGCTGAGCCCCGGACGACGCTGTTTTCGGACGCCCCGGCGGGGATGCTGACTGGCTATCTGGCTATCCTCCCGGAGACGGGGGCTATGGGCGGGTACACGTACGCCGCCGGCTTTGACGACCGGGACGCCCACTTCGCGCTGCCTATCTTCGACCCCGACTCCGGTACGCCGCTTTCCCTGCTCGACGGCGCGAGCATGAACCCCCACAAGACGGGTGCGGCCGGTGCCGTCGGTGTCGACGCTCTGGCCCCGGTCGACGCCTCGGACCTGGCGGTCATCGGGAGCGGCACCCAGGCCCGCGGCCAGCTCCGGGCGACCGCGACGGTGCGGGCGTTCGACCGTGTCGAGGTGTACTCGCCCACCCAATCACACCGTCAGGAGTTCGCCGCCGAGATGAACGAGGAGTTAGACGCTACCGTGGCCGCGGTCGCCTCCTCGGCTGCCGCCGTTGAGGGCGCAGACGTCGTTATTACCGCGACCAATGCCGACGAGCCCGTCTTCGACGGCGAGATGCTGGAGCCGGGGACCCACGTCACGGCGATGGGGCAGTATCACCCGGGAAAGCGCGAACTCGACACGACAACCATCGAGCGGGCGACCTACGTCCCTGACCTCCGTGCTCGCGTCACACGGGACGCGGGGTCGTTCATCCACGCCGTAGAAGAGGGGGTCGTCGACGAGGACCACGTCCACGCCGAACTCGGCGAGGTGCTCGTGGGTGATGCGCCGGGACGGGAGTCGCCCGACGATATCACGGTCTTTGACTCGGGCGGGACGGCCATCGAGACCGTGGCGGCCGCCAGGATGCTGTACGACCGCGCCGTCGAGGCGGGCGTCGGCGAGGAGATCGACTTCGCGCCCGCGAGCGAGGCGATGGGTAGTAACTGAGTTCCCTATCGGAGAAGCGTCCAGCGACGCGAAACATCTCCGGCTCTCGTAATCACTGATAGCTGAATCCACTGTTAGTCGAGGGGCCGCTAGACGTACGGCCCCAGTCCGAGCGCCTCGACGAGACCGATGCCGGCAACCAGCGCCCCCAGCAGGTACCCAGCGATAGTGCCGCCGTTCAGGAGCGGCAGTCCCGCGTGCGCGCGACCCTTGAGCACCAGCCACAGCAACACCGCGAGCCCGAGGAAGGTCCCGACCATGGCCGTGACCGCCGGGAGCGGCACACCGACCACTGTCTGCACGTCTGCGGGCGCGAAGAAGGCGGCACTGGCGACGAGGATGGCCGGGATGATGGCGTCGCCGAGGCCGATAAAGAGCGCGTCCCGCTCCAGTGGCCCCTGGTCCATCTCGTCGTCGGCCGGTTCCGCGTCTGTCGCCGGCGCCGCGTCGTCGGCCTCCGCCTCGTCCGCTTCGTCGTCCCCAGTCTCGGCCGCTCCGTCGTCGTCCGATTCAGTCGTCTCCCCGTCTCTCTCGTCTTCGTCCGCCGGGTCCGGTGTCGTCGCATCGAGGAAGGAGTACGACAGCGACAGCGGAATCACGAGTACAACGGGGACTCTGAGGTCCATCACCCCCGAGGCGAGTGTCAGCATGTGCTCAGTGCCGTACACGCTGATAGCGTCGTAGACGGCGAGGACCGACAGCAACAGCAGGGCGGGGAGGATACCGAAGCTGATGCCAAAGAGGCCGGCCGCGGCCGCGCCCATCACCGCGCCGGCGGTATCGATGACGTACCACTCCGGATACACGAGCAAGGCGACCCCCAGCAGCGTCGCCAGGGCGAGGGCGACGACGTTGAAGCCACCGACGTACACCGGCGGCGCGACCAGGCGGAAGATGTACAGCGAGAGCCACGCGCTGGAGAAGACGATGAGTCCGCGGATGAGCTGGTCGGCGTCGTACCTGAACGCGAGCAACATCCCGCCCGTGGCCACCAAGATGGCCACGACGTAGACGATGCTGTTGGTCGGGTCCGACGGGTCCTCGACGGCCTGGTAGCCGGCCGTCTCGAACGGCTCGACCAAGGCGAGCGCGCCCACCTGGACGAACAGGAAGATGAGACCGATGAGCGTACACCCGGCGACGGCGCGCCAGCGTCTGTCCATGCCATCCGTCGCACAGGCCCGGATTTCAGCGTTACGGACTGCTCTGAGGGGGCCCAGCTGCGCGGCCTGCCGTCATCGCGCGTACAACGGTGTCCCAAGCAGCGCCGGGAGGTGGACCCCACTGGTCGGCGAGACGGCCATGTAGGGCCGCTCGACCGGTCCGAACACGTCGACCACCTCGCCGACCGACGTGAGCTCGTCGTCCACGACTCGCGTCCCGATATCGGTGTAGCTCTCGTCGGTGGCCCGGACCACGGCGAGCCCCTGTGCCAGCCACTCGACCGAGCCCACGCGTCTCATTCGCGCAGTACCTGGACGTAGGCGGCGACGGCGCCCAGCAGGTCGGTCTTCGTGGCGTCGTCGGCGTCTTTGACGATAACGCGACCCCGCTGTTCGCGCTCGCGGGGGTACGTCTTGTCCCGTTCGATGACGGCGTCGTAGCCCACCTGCTGGACCGCCTTCGCTATCTCGTCGACTGTCGGCTCTGTCACCGCCAGGTCGCTTGGGACGCGGCGCCCCTCGCTGCGCGAGCGCTCCGCGTCGAACGCGACCGGCCAGATGACGTTCTCGACCATGCCCGACAGTCGCCACCCCTGACTTATGTGTTTTTCCGACGGTCCCGGGGAAGGTATACACTTACATGATTGTACATACAACTGGGCCCCAGATGGTCAACAAAGCCTTCCTCAGTCTCGCAGCAGTCGTGCTGTTTGCCGTGTTCGGCACAGGGGTCTTCGTCGGGATGCAGGTCGGCGGACTCTCTGAGGAGGGGCCTGACAGCCCAGCAGCCTCGGAGACGAGCCCACAGAAAACCGACACACAGGCCACTACGACGCCCTCCGGGTCCGACTCGACGACGGAACCGTCGGACGGCAATGACACCGATGACGAAGAGATCGTCCAGCGCGAGCCGATTCCGGCGCGGGAGTTCAACGAACGCAACATCAGTACCACTATCGTCGCGAACATCAACGACGCCCGAGAGAGCGAGGGGTTAGACTCACTGTCGACAAGTGGTGGTACGGCAGCGGACGTAGAACGGATGGCCGACAGTCACAGCGCCGCTATGGCAGATGCCGGTCGGGCCGGTCACACTATCGACGAGGTCGCCAGCGCCGACCGATACGAGCAATACGGCCTCTATGACTCCTGTCAGTTCCAGGTCGAGAGCTATATCGAGAACGCCAAGGACAACGACCTCGAAGTCATCGGGCAGACCTACGCCGGCCAGCAGTACCCCGAAAACGGGACCCAGCAGTTCAACGAGAACGACACGGCGGTCGCCAACAGCTTGACCGAGGACTGGCTGTCGACCTCGATTTTCCGTGACCGGCTGACCTACCAGAACGCCGACCGTATCGGCGTCGGCGTCACCGTCACGAACTCCGGAGCCGTCTACGCGACCGTCAACCTCTGTTGACACCTCCGGCTAGGCTGCTAACAGCGAGAGGATTCCGGCGTCGTCGGCCTGAGGGAGCCGCTCTCTCTCTCCGTTCACAGTGCGGCGGATGTCACCGACGTTCCCACAGGACCTGTGCCACCATCGAGAGGACGGTGTCACCGTGCTGTGTCGTCGTCGCCACCTCGATGGCGACCCGACCGCGGTCCTCGTCGAACGGCTCTTTCTCGCGTATCTCCGTGCTGACCGAGAGCCTGTCGCCGGGGCGGACCGGCTCGGGCCACCGGAGCGAATCGACACCCAGTGCCCCCAGCGCTCGGGAGTCGGTCAGCCAGCCGTCGACCAGGAGCCGCATCGTCATCGCCGCCGTGTGCCAGCCGCTGGCGACCAGCCCGCCGAACATCGACGACGCTGCGGCCTCCGGGTCGGTGTGTATCGGCTGTGGGTCGTACTGACCCGCGAAGTCCGTGACCGCCTCGGCTGTGACCTCGCACTCGCCGAAACTGTCGGTGTCTCCGACGGCAAGCCCCTCGAAATAGTTCATACGGGCACAAGGGCCGGTCGCGGCCTAACGGTACCGGAAAAACAGAGCGCTCAGGCCGGGGTGGGGGTCGGGGTCGCCGTCGCGTTGCCCGACGTACTGTTGTCGGCCGTGCTGTTGTCGCTGGTCTCGTTTCCGCTGCTCGAGGACTGCTGGTCCTGTATCCACTGGTCGTACTCATCCTGTGGCATCACCTCGACGGTCCCGAGCATCTCGGAGTGGCCCGAGCCACAGTACTCCGCACAGTACAGCTGGTAGGAACCCGTCTCCGTCGGGACGGTTCGGAGCTGGTTGTACTGACCGGGGAAGGCGTCGGCCTTTAGCCCGAGGCTGGGCACGTGGAACGCGTGGAGCCAGTCAGTGGACGTGACCCGCAAGTTCACTTCCTGGTTGGCCGGTAGCCGGAGCGTCTCGGTCGAGGTGACGTCGGTCCCCTGATCGAAGCTCGACCCATTGTAGTAGAACGTCCAGCCGTAGCGGTACGCTTCGACCTCGATGTGCTCGACCTCTTCGGTCTGGAGATCAGCCTGATTGGTCGATTCGGCCGTCACGAAGGGACTGGCCATCACCTGATAGGACGCTATACCGACGAACAGGAGGATGACGGCCGTCGCGACCGTCCACGTGATCTCTAGCCGGCGGTTCTCCATCGTCGGCAGGGGCTCTTCGCGGTTGCGGAACCGCCAGACGGTGTAGATGAGAATCCCCTCGACCAGTACGGTAATGGGGATGGCCACGTAGAGCAGATTATTGTTGAGGTTCCATATCTGCTCTACGGACGTAGAGGCCGATGGCTGTGCGGCGACCGGCTCGGCGGCGAACGCGAGCAGCGCAGCGCCGAGGAGTGCGACCAGACCGGCGCGTCTCCGAGTCATGTGCGCGGCTTAGGATTTCGGGGATAAATAACTGCTGTCTCGACCCGGGGAACTGGTCGTTGTCGTAGAATCGGCCCAGGCGCCACCAGCGGACACTGCGTGGTTCTCCCAGGACACGAGAAAAAGCGAGGAGTCTAAGTGTGCGCCGTCAAAGGAAGGTAGTAATGGCAGAGAGTCGGACCTTCACCGGGTTGTTGGCCGCGACGGCAGTCGGTGTCTATCTGCTGGTCATCGCCGGTGCGACGGCGACCATCACTGACGCCGTCGCCGCCTGTACCTCCTGGCCGCTGTGCCAGGGGCCGGTGACGCTCGCCGAGCCCGACCTGTTGATAGCGCGTGGGCACCGCTTGCTTGCGGCGGTCGTCGGTACACTCGCGCTCGGGACGGTCTCGCTGGGCCTCCGGACGGCGACGCGTCGGCGTGTCACGGTCGCACTGCTCGTCGGTATCGCGCTGTATCCCGTCCAGATTGCGCTGGGTGCGTTCGTCGCCACTGCCGGCCCGGCAGCCCTCCCCGGCGCCCACCTCGGCGTCGGGATGGCTATCTTCGTCTCGTTCGTGCTCGCGCTCGCGTGGCAGCTGGAGTTCGAGACGGGCGATGCGGACGAGACCCCGGTCGAGGACCTCTCGCCGGCGCCGATGCCCGACGACGAGGAGACGGACTCGCCGCCCCCGGTCGGTGCACTCTCGAGGAAAGAGCGCGTGCTGGGGACCCTGGGCGCGTACTTCCGGCTGATGAAACCGCGACTGATGTGGCTGCTGTGTCTGGTCGCCGCCGCCGGCATGGCGCTTGCGGCCGGACCCGCGCTGACGACCCGGACCGTCCTTTTGACGCTGGGCGGCGGTGTGCTCTCTATCGGCGCCTCCGGGACGTTCAATCACGTGCTTGAGCGCGATATCGACAAGCGGATGGACCGTACCTCGGACCGACCCATCGCGACTCACCGGATTCCGGTGGCTAACGCGATGGCCTTCGGTGTCGCGCTCGCGGCCGCAGCCCTCGTCCTGTTCTGGCAGGTCAACGTGCTGGCGGCGGCGCTGGGACTCACCGCAATCCTGTTCTACAGCGTCATCTACACGCTCGTGCTGAAACCGAACACCGTCCAGAACACGGTCATTGGTGGGGCCGCGGGGGCGCTACCGGCGCTCATCGGCTGGGTCGCCGTCGAGGGGAGCCTCGGTCTGCCCGGCATCGCGCTGGCCGGCGTTATCTTCCTGTGGACGCCCGCCCACTTCTACAACCTCGCGCTGGCGTACAAGGACGACTACGAGGCCGGCGGCTTCCCGATGATGCCGGTCGTCCGCGGCGAGACGGAGACACGTAAACACATCGTCTACTACCTGGGCGCGACGCTGGTGGGGTCGGGCGTCCTGGCAGCGATGACCTCGCTGGGCTGGTTGTACGCCCTGACCTCAGCGAGCGTGGGGGCCGTCTTCCTCTGGGCGGTCATCCGGCTGCATCGCGAGCAGACCGAGGGCGCCGCGTTCCGGGCGTTCCACGCTTCGAACGCCTATCTGGGCCTGCTCCTGGTGGCCATCGTCGTCGACTCACTCGCCCTATGAGCACGCTCGAGAACGACTGGCGCGGGCTGGTACCCGAGGGGCGCTCGCTCGCGCTCTGGGCCGTCGTCATCAACACGGAGCTCTTGCTGGTGCTGCTGTATCTCCTCTTGCTCCCCGGGGCCGCGACGGACGCGTTCTTGCTCGCCTTCCCCTTTATCTGGCTCAACGTCGCCGCCTGGGTGCTCCTGCGAGTGCGACCCGCGCCCGCCGCTGACCGCCGCCGATACCTCGCCGCGGCCGTCGCCGTCGGTTACGGCCTCCTGCTTGGCTACGTCGGCGGCGTCTTCGGCACAGGCGGCGCGGGTACGGGACTCCGCGTCGTGCTCGCGGCGCCGCCAGGCTTTGCTCCGTCGTTCGTCTACAGCGGGACGACCCTCGCGGTCGTATTCACGCCGTGGAAAGTGGCGGGCTATCTGGCCCTGTCGTATCTCGTCTACGTCACCGTCGTCGACGCCAGCGGCGGGCTCGCCGGCGGCGTGGTCGGCCTCTTCTCGTGTGTGAGCTGTGTGCTTCCCATCGTCGCGTCCGTCGTCGGCGGGGCCATCGGCGCCGGCGGGGCGCTGTACCAGGTCGCGATGAGCCAGTCCTACGGGCTCTCGACGGCTGTCTTTCTCGTCTCGGTCGGGCTGCTGTACGCCGTCCACCGGTTCGACATCACCGTCGCCAGCTGGCTCCGCGCGAACGTGCTCGACTGACGCCGGTCGAACAGCCACAGACATTTACCCGCGGCGTTGCTCTCAACGGATATGACGGCTGTCGAAATAGAATACTGCGTTCCCTGTGGCTTTCGCGACCGAGCACTGGACGTACAGCGCGCGGTTTTGAACGCGCTGGAGACCGAGCTCGACCGCGTGAGCCTGGTGACGGGCGACCACGGCGTCTTCCGCGTCACCGTCGACGGCGAGGCGGTCTACGAGAAAAGCGAGGACGACTACGACATCGACGGTATCGTCCGGCAGGTCCGGGACCGGTTGTAGCCGCCCCGAGAACGGAACGGCTTTCGGCCATCGATTCTGACCCACGGGTATGACCGAGGTACTCGTCGCGGAGGAGGTCCGCCGAAGCTACGGCGACACCGTCGCACTCGACGGGGTATCGCTGTCGGCGACGGCGGGCGAGGTGCTTGCGCTGGTCGGCCCGAACGGGGCCGGCAAGACGACGCTCGTTCGCGCGCTGACCGGGACCACGGACGCCGAGGGGCGCGTCGAACTGTTCGGGGCGGCACCGACGGCGGTCGACCGCGACCGCATCGGCCTGCTCCCGCAGTCCTTTACCCCCCACGAACGACTGACGGCACGCGAACTGGTCAGCTACTACGCCGGGCTGTACGACGAGACCCGGGACGTCGACGCCGTCCTGGACGACGTCGGGCTGGCCGACACCGCCGACACCCACTACGAGAACCTCTCGGGCGGTCAGCAGCGCCGGACCTGTGTGGCGACGGCGCTCATCAACGACCCCGACTTGCTCGTGCTGGACGAGCCCACGACCGGCATCGACCCGGCCGGCCGGCAGGCGCTGTGGGACCTACTTGAGGGGCTGGCCGACAGGGGCGTCACCATCCTCGTGACGACCCACTACATGGAAGAGGCCCAGCGGCTCGCCGACCGCGTGGGGCTGCTGGCCGACGGGCGGCTCGTCGCGCTCGACGCCCCCGAGGCGCTGGTGGCCGACCACGGCGGCGACAGCCAGCTCCTCGTCGACGGGGAGTTCAATGCGGGGGCCGCCGATGCTATCGACTACCCGGCACAGACGACGCTCCGGAACGGCCGGCTGGTCGTCTACGGCGTCCGTCCGGAGTCCATCGGGGGCGTCGTCGACGCGCTCGACGCGGCCGGACTGGGCTATGACAGCCTGACGTGGAAACAGCCGGACCTCGAGGACGTCTATCTGGAACTGACCGGTACCGGCGTCGGCCGGTCGGGCGAGCCGAGAGAGACCGCCTCCGCGGCCGCGGGAGGGGCCAGATGAGCCGCCTCGGTCGGCTCCGGTCCGAATCCCGCGCGGCCAGCCGCGCGTTCCTGCGACGCCGGACAGCCGTCTTCTTCACCTTCTTTTTCCCGCTCATCATCGTCGTCATCTTCGGCGTGCTGGTCCAGACGCGACCCGGCGGCGGGGGGCTGTTCACCCGTGAACCGGCCTACTACGTGCCGGGCTATCTCGCAGTGGTCGTCCTCTTCACGCCGCTCTCGCGGGTCGGCAGCGAGGTCGCGCGCCACCGCGACGGCAACCGCTTCGAGAAGCTGGCGACCACACCGCTGACCCGGCCCGAGTGGCTGCTGGCACAGACGCTCGTGAACACGGTCATCATCGGGCTGGCGGGACTGCTCCTGCTCGGCCTGATGGTCGTGCTGACCGGCGCCGACATCGTGTTCTCGCCGCTCCTCCTGCCCTTCGTCGTGCTCGGCGTCGCGCTGTTCTGTGGCGTCGGCGCCATGCTGGGCAGTCTCGCGAGCTCCCAGGACGGCGTCATCTCGGCGAGCAACGGTATCGCGCTGCCCTTGCTCTTCCTCTCGGAGACGTTCGTCCCGCCGGAGTTGCTTCCGGCGTGGTTCCCCACGTGGCTCTCGCCGCTCACCTACTTCTCCCGGGGGGTGCGAGCGGTCAGCACCGGAAACGGCGAGATAGTGGTGCCGCTGGCAGTGCTTGTGGTCTGTGCCGTCGTATCGTTCGCTGTCGGCGCGTGGCTGTTGCCTCGAACGGACTGAGCCGTCGGGGTGCGCGTGTTCTCCCCGTCGAAAAATACCGCGGTGATCCTCACGACTCGGCTATCCCCTGGTAGGCGAGGACCGCCCCGACCACGAACACTGCCGTGGCGAGGTAGATGGGACCGAGATGCGTCAGCCAGTCGTGGGCGAACGCCCCGCCCGTCCAGTGCATCGGGAGCGCCAGAGCGAGGGCGACGACCGCGGCGACGACCGCCGTTGCCCACGCCCATCTGAGGCGCTGCTGGATACCGTACCACGAGAGCGCAGTCACCGCGATACCCGTCGAGATGATAAAGGCCGCCGTGGCGACGTGCAGGTGGCTGATGTAGTAGGCGACGGCCGGGTTCAGCTCCGCCGGCGTCAGCCCGCCGAGCGTGCTCACGCCGAGTTCGAAGCCGCTTCCCAGGAAATTCAGCGCCAGGAAGACGACGCCGTAGCCGACGAACGCGACGCCTGCGAGCGTCATCAGGATGGACCCCTGCTGGAGCTTCGAACTGCGCTCGACTTCGGTTCCTGTGACCGTCTGTTCTGTGGATTCCATAGCTCGTCTCACACTGTCTGTAGGTGTTCCTCGCGGAGTTCCTCGTCGGTGAACTCCTTTCCGTGTTCGTCTCGCATGTGGTTCTGTGCCAGGCTGATGGCCTCGGACTCGTCTTCCGATTGGACGATGAACCGGCAGTCGTTGGCCTGTGTCTCACAGTCGAGTCGATGTGCGTCTGTCATTCTCTCTCACTCTATTGAACTGACGAGAGCGTGCGTGAGGTAGCTATCGACTGATACGACGGCAGCGACTGCACGACTGTCAGTCGCTGCCCGCCGGGCAGTGGCTGGCCCGGCGTTACCGACCACCGGCTGGACCGGACGCAAGCGGTGGGTGCGTTCCCCGGTAGGCGTCACAGCGTGACGCCACCCACTCCCGTGCCGTGGGGGCGTCGGCATCGATAATCACGCGCACTGTCCCGCTCTCGGGGTCGCACCCGGTGACGGCCACGCGGCCGTCGAAGACGGCGAACCCGTGAGGCGGCAGGTCCTCGTGGGTTCGAACCGCGACTTGTTCACTGTCTGTGATTCGGGATACTTGCTCGGCGTGGGTCCTGTGGAGCTGTTCGACGACGGTCGGCGTATCGACTATCTCGACGGTGCCGTCGGTCGCCAGCCGACAGAGCTCGTCCATGCACGGTTCGAGTACGGCGAGGCCAGCCCCGACAACCCGGGCCTCACTGGTCGACTCGAGCAACGACTCGAATCTGTTCACCGGGCGGTAGGGGTCTGCAGACACCGCGGTCGTCACGACCGCGTCCGACCACATCCAGACGGTGAACCCGCTCGTACCGGTCGGTAGCAGTCCCCACACGTCACGCAGTGCCTGTTCGGTTTCCAGCCGGTCGAGGAACTCCGTCATCCCGGTTGCGACGAACGTCCCGAGCTCCGTCGCCTCGTACTGCCCGTCCCGACGTCGGACCCAGCGTCGCTCCTCGAACGCCCGTAGCGTACGCCTGAGGGTGGAGTCTGAGACGGCAGTAACCGACAGGAGTTCGGCCCGACTTCGGGGACGCTCTGCCATCGCATCGAGTGCGGCCACGCGGTGGTGGGACCGCGAGAGGTACTCGACGTCGTCGAGTGGTGAACTGATAGTGCTCGCGCCCATGGTATATGTCCACACACCAACAAGTTAGCTGATTCGATTGGCCGGTCCGACGAGCGGTGCCCTATCGCCGTAGTCTCGGCCCGACGATGGCCAGCAACAGGGCGGCGTCCTCACCGCGTGGCACCCAGCCGTAGATGTGGTTCAGCATGACGTAGGTAACGATGCCGAGAAACAGCGAGAGCCCCCACGCGGCGACCGCGATGCGCCCGACCTTTGCGTGGGCGGTCTGTCGGAGTTCCTCGGGCGTGTGTGACAGTCCCAGGACGACGGCGTGGACGACGACCGGCACCGAGACGGCGGAAAGGAGAATGTGGATGGCAAGCATAATCAGATAGGCGTAGTAGACCGGTCCCTCGACCAGAATCGACTTCTCGAAGCCGCCGCCGACCTTCAGGAGGTACAGCACGAGGAAGGCGAGGATGAGTCCGAACGCGGAAAGCATCGCCGCCCGGTGCTTGCGGACCTGGTCGGTCCGGATGAAGTAGACGCCGGCGACGATGGCTGTCAGCGCTGCGGTGTTGACGACCGCGATAGCGTCGGACAGCAGGATGACGGTCTCGTTGCTGATGGATGGGAACGGGAAGACCCCGCCGAACGTCCCGAAGACGAGGATGTAGCCGACGAGCGATAACACGGCGGTGACACGGCGCGGGGAGGCTCTCGCCTGCGACTGGAGTCTGTCTGCGACGGCCATACCGGAACTGAGAATTCGAGGGGTTTCCGTGTTCTGGAACGGAGCCGGCCTCGGGCGCCGCTCAGGCGAACGTCTTCGAGACGTCCTCGTCCTCTTCTTCGTCCTGCTGAATCTTCACCCAGGCGTCGTGGAAGTCTTCCATCCGGACCTCGGTGCGGTCGTCGCGGATGGCGAACATCCCGGCCTCCGTACAGATTGCCTTCACGTCGGCACCGGAGGCGTCCTCGATTTCGGCGGCGAGCTCGCCGAAGTCCACGTCGTCGGCGACGTTCATGCTGCGGGTGTGAATCTGGAAGATCTGCTCGCGACCCTCGACGTCGGGGTTGGGCACCTCGATGAGGCGGTCGAACCGGCCCGGACGGAGGATAGCGCGGTCGAGCATATCGAAGCGGTTGGTCGCGGCGATGATGCGGATGTCGCCGCGGTCGTCGAAGCCGTCCATCTCCGAGAGCAGCTGCATCATCGTCCGCTGGACCTCGGCGTCGCCGGAGGTCTTCGAGTCGGTCCGCTTGGCCGCGATGGCGTCTATCTCGTCGATGAAGACGACGGCGGGCTCCTCCTGGCGGGCGAGTTCGAACAGGTCACGGACGAGTTTTGCGCCCTCGCCGATGAACTTGTGGACCAGTTCTGAGCCGGCCATCTTGATGAAGGTGGCGTCGGTCTCGTTGGCGACGGCTTTCGCGAGCATCGTCTTGCCGGTGCCGGGCGGCCCGTGCAGTAGGACACCGCTTGGCGGCTCGATGCCGACCTCCTCGAACATCCCCGGGTTGATAAGCGGCATCTCGACGGTCTCGCGGACCTCCTCCATCTGCTCTTCGATGCCGCCGATGTCGGCGAAGGTGACATCGGGCGACTGGTCGACCTGCATCACGCGAGCGCGGACGTCCGTCTCGTCGTTGAGCTGTTTGACAATTGATAAGGAGTTGTTGACGGCGACGCGGTCGTCCGGCGCGAGGTCCTCGCGCATCTCGTCGGTGACCTCGGTCAGGGCCTCCTGGTTGTTGCCGTGCTGTTTGATGATAGCACCGTCGTCGTTGAGCTCCTGGACCGTGGCGACGAACAGCGGCGACTGCTTGAGCTTCTTGTTCTCGTGAGTGAGTCGCTCCAGCTTCTGCTGGTACTTGTTGTTCTCGGCGTTGGCGTCAAGCAGCTTGTCCCGCATCTCCTCGTTCTGGGATTCGAGCACCTCCAGACGCTCCTGCAGCGCCTCGATCTTCTTTTGCATGGAGGCGCCCTCGTCGTAGGGCAGGTCCACCTCGTCGACGGTGTCGGTCATTATGGCCCTACTAGTGGGTGAATCATTAAGAGGCTTCGGGTAGTGCCAGATACCGATACCGGCAGTAGCGACCCGGAGGACCCCGAAGACGGCACTCACTCGGATGGTGGGTGAACCGGCAGTTTTCTTTCCGGTCGTGGGCAACGTCTCGTATGGCAACATCGGACACTTCGGTGGTCGTGGTCGGTGGCGGCGTCGCGGGGCTCTCGGCGGCCCTCTATACTGGCCGGGCGGGGCTCCAGACGACCGTCGTCTCGACCGGCGAATCAATCCTGCGGCGCAACGCCCACCTCGAGAACTACCCGGGCTTCCCGGCCGGGGTCAACCCCCGGCTTCTGCTGGACTTGCTGGAGGAACAGGTCGAAGACGCGGGCGCCACGTTCGCAGACGGGCGTATCCAGCGTGTGACCCGCGAGGGTGACGGGTTCGAACTGCTGGCCGCCGACGGCGACAGCTACGAGGCCGACTACGTCGTCGCGGCCTCGTGGTCCGACGCGACGTATCTGGAGGGCCTCGACGTGGACTTCCTCGACCGCGGCTCGAAGACGTTCGTCGGCGTCGACGACTTCGGCTCGACGACGGTCGAGGGCCTGTACGTGGCGGGCCGCCTGTCCGAGCAACACCACCAGACCGTCGTCGCCGCCGGCCACGGCGCACAGGTCGGTCTCGCGGTCGTCGAGGACAGCGACGTCGACTTCTACCACGACTGGACGGTCCCGGAGGGCTACTTCACCGAGCGGGGCCGCGATGTCCCGCCGGGATGTACGGAGATAGACGAGGCGGCGCGCGAGCGGCGCGAGGCAGAGTCGATTGAGCGGATGCGGGAGGCCTTCGCGGAGCCACACCCCGAAGAACCGACAATGCACCCGAGTCTCGTCGACGAAGACTAGCCGCCGAGCGAGTCGCCGGGACGGTCGAACTTTTAGGCCGCGACGGCTAAGGGAGGGGTATGTTGGAGGGAGTCAACGTCGTTCTCGGTGTTTCGGGCTCCATCGCGGCGGTCAAGACCGTGGAACTGGCCCACGAGCTTCGCCGCCAGGGGGCCGCGGTCCGGGCGGTCATGACCGACAGCGCGACGGGTATCGTCCACCCCTGGGCCGTCGAGTTTGCGACGGAGAACGACGTCGTGACCGGCCTCACGGGCCGGGTCGAACACGTCGAGCTCTGTGGCGTCGACGGGTGGGGCGACGTCCTCCTGCTCGCGCCGGCGACCGCGAACACGGTGGGGAAGGTCGCCGCCGCCGTCGACGACACGCCAGTGACGACGACGGCGACGACGGCGCTCGGTGCGGGTCTGCCCGTCGTCGTGGCCCCGGCGATGCACGAGCCGATGTACGACCATCCCGGCGTGCTCGACGCCATCTCCCGGGTCAAGTCCTGGGGCGTCGATTTTGTGAACCCCCGCATCGAAGAGGGGAAGGCGAAAATCGCGACGGCGGAGGCCATCGTCACGGCGGTCGCGCGGGCGGCGGGCGCCCGACCCCTCACGGGTCGGCACGTCGTCGTCACCGCTGGCGCGACCACGGAGGCAATCGACCCGGTGCGGACCCTCTCGAACCGCGCCTCGGGCCGGACCGGCCGAGCGGTCGCCCGGGCCTGTCACGTTCTCGGGGCCGAGGTGACGCTGGTTCAGGATGGCATGGAGGTCCCCTACGCGACCGTCGAACGCGTCGAATCGGCCGCCGAGATGACCGCCGCCGTCGCCGAGGTCGCCGACGAGGCCGACGCGCTCGTCTCGGCCGCCGCCATCTCGGACTACACCGTCGACGCCGCCGCCGAGAAGATACGCAGCGGCCAGGAGCGACTGACCCTCGAGCTCGAACCGACGCCCAAGCTCATCGACACCGTCCGGGCCGACCATCCAGACCTGCCCATCGTCGGGTTCAAGGTCGAGTCGACGGGCGGGGACGAGGGGTTGCTCGCCCGCGCCCGTGACCTCATCGAACGGGTCGACCTCGCCTTCGTCGTCGCGAACGACGCCGGTGTGATGGGCGAAGCGGGGACCAGAGCCCTGCTCGTCGAGGGCGAGGGCCACGCCGAGTACACCGGTGACAAACAGGGGCTTGGCGTCGCTGTCGCCAAGAAACTGGCCGAAAAAGTGGGCGAACAATCGTCCGTGGCCGAGTGATTGCGAAATAGTTTTGCGTATCCCGACGCTCGCTTCCGGTAACGACTGTAGCGCCTCTCAGAGACACAGATTCAGGATTCTCATAACCTACCGTGACTACTTCCGACGCCTTCCGCTTGCTGGTGCCCGTCGCCGACTCCGTGACGGTGCGAAACACCGTCGCGTACGCGGTCGACGTGGCCACCGAGGCGGCCGCGGACCGGCCCGTCGAACTCCACGTCGTCGACGTCGCCTCGACCCGCGCGGTCGACCCGGACGCGCCGGCGGAACTGGCCGCCGCCAGCGACCTGCTCGACCGGGTCGAGGCCTGGGTGGACGAGGACACGGGCGGGGAGCGCCCGTCGAATCTCTCGCTGGTCACCGAGGTTCTCGGCGCCGACCAGTACTTGTTCAGTCCCGGCGACTACGCCGACGTCTTGCTTTCCTACGCCGACGAACAGGCTATCGACCGAATCGTTCTGGACCCCGAATACAGCCCCGGAGGCGCAGGTCCCATGCTGCGGCCCCTGACAATCGAGCTGGCCCGCGGCGACGTGGCAATAGAGGAAGCGCCCGTCGAGCGCCGGACGGAACGGACAGTGCTCACCCGGGCGGCCTCGCTCCCGAAGTACCTCGCCGTCTTCGGCGCCTCCTACCTGTTCTACATGTTGCTCTCGGCGTGGAAACCCATCGACGTTTTCACCGGCTTTCTCACGGCGACGCTTGTCGCCGTCCTGCTCGCCCCGGTCGCGTTCAGCGACCAGCCCTCTTTCACCCGCGTGGCTAAACAGACCGTCAGGATGGCAATCTACACGCCCTATCTGTTCAAGGAGATCGCCGTCGCGAACCTCCAGATAGCCTACGTGGTCCTCCACCCAGACCTGCCTATCGACCCCGAAGTGGTCGAGCTCAAGGCGGCCGTCTGGGGCGACACCGCGGTGACGACGCTGGCAAACAGCATCACGCTCACCCCGGGGACGCTGACGGTAAGCGTCACCGACCGGGCCTTCGCCATCCACTCGCTGACCGCCGGCTCGCGGGCGGACCTCTTCGACGGCGGGCTGGAACGCGCCGTTCGGTTCGTCTTCTACGGCAGGGAGGCTGCGGCCATCGCGACCCCGCGTGAACGCGGGGACGACGGGGGGCACAGCGATGGTTGAGTTCTCGACATCGCTGCTAGCTATCGCCGCGGCTTTCGTCCTCTTCGCCGTCGTCGCCCTCTATCGGGTGTTCGTCGGCCCGACCATCCACGACAGGGTCATCGCCGTCAACGTCGCCGGCACCAACACCGTGATAGCCATCGCGCTGGTCGCCGCGGCCTTCGAGGAGTCGGCGTTTCTGGACGTCGCGCTCGTCTACGCACTGCTGAACTTCCTGCTCTCGATAGCCTTCTCGAAGTTCAACGTCGAGCACGGGGGTGTGCTATGACGCCAGTCGAGTGGGCCATCGTCGCGCTGGCGCTGCTTGGCGCTTTCTTCGGTGCCGTCGCCGCCATCGGTATCATTCGTATGCCCGACATATACACGCGCGCACACGCGGCATCGAAGAGTGACACGCTCGGTGCGGTGCTCACCATCGCCGCGGTCGCCCTGGCTCTCGAATCGAGTCTCTCGACAGTCAAGGCCGTCTTCCTGGTCATCTTCATGTTCCTCACGAACCCGACGGCGGCCCACGCAATCGCCCGGGCCGCGGAGGACCAGGGTATCGAACCGTGGACGACGGAGGACGAACAATGAGTCTGACCCTGCTCGAAGGGGCGTTGCTACTCTTCGTACTGGCCTGTGCGCTGGGCACGGCGCTACTGAAGGACACGCTGGCGGCAGTCATCGCCTTCGCCGCCTACAGCCTGGGTATCTCCATCATCTGGCTCGTCCTCCAGGCCCCCGACGTGGGGCTGACCGAGGCCGCCGTCGGCGCTGGTATCATGACCATCCTGTTCCTGCTGGCACTGGCCAACACGGTCACGCCGGAGGTAGACACGCTCTTCGAGTCGGTCCGCTGGCGGACGGTCTTCTTCGTCGGCGGGTTCGTGCTCGTGATGGCCGCGACGGTGCCGTCGCTGCCGGCCATCGGCGACCCGACCGCGCCCGTCGTCGGCGGCGAGGTCACCCAGTACTACCTGGAAAACGCCAAGAAGGAGACGCAGGTGAAAAACGCGGTGACAGCGGTGCTTGCGGCCTACCGTGGCTTCGACACCCTCGGGGAGGCCGTCGTGGTCTTCTCGGCCGGCGTCGTCGCCCTCTCCGTGCTCCGTCGGGAGGTGTTCGCATGAGCGCCGACGACGGGCCGGGGCTGTACGTCGAGTCCACCATCATCATGACGACGGTCCGGGTCGTCGCCCCCTTCGTGCTGACCTTCGCCCTCTTTATCATGTTCCACGGTGCGGACACGCCCGGGGGCGGGTTCCAGGGCGGCGTCATCGCCGGCTCGGTCGTGATGATGCTCGCCTTCGCCTACGGCATCGACTCGACGCGCCAGTGGGTCGACGTGCGCGTCGTCGCGGCGCTGGCCTCCGGCGGCGTCCTCGTTTTCGCCGGTATCGGGCTGGGGGCGATGGCGCTCGGTGGGAACTTCCTCCAGTACAACGTCTACGAACCGTACTACTACGAGGCCAGCAAGTACGGTATCGAGCTGGTCGAGCTCGGTATCGGCGGTATCGTCGCCAGCGTCGCCATCGGGCTCTTTTTCCTGATTGCGGCCGGCTTCGGTCACGTCACGGGGGAGGGTGAGCGATGACGGCCGACCCCCTCCAGCTCGACTTGCTGACGAGCCGGTACAACTACTACGCGGTCATGCTATTGCTGGGTATCGGGCTGTACACCCTCATCGAGTCGCCCAACCTCGTGAAGAAGGTCATCGGGATGAACATCTTCCAGACGGGTATCTTCCTGTTTTTCGTCACGCTGGCCTACCGGACCGGCGGGAACCCGCCGATTGTGACGAAGGGAGGGGGTCCATACGCGAGCCCGCTGCCACACGTCCTCATCCTGACTGCCATCGTCGTCGGGGTGGCCCTCACTGCGGTCGCCCTCGCGCTCATCGTCCGTATCTACTCGGAGTACGGCACGCTCGACGAAGACACCCTGGAGGAACTCTACTATGATTGAACATCTCCCCGTCCTGCTGGTCGTTCTGCCAATTATCGGCGCCTCGGTGCCGCTGGTTGCGAGTCTGTACACCGATCGGATCGGCTGGTCAATCGCCGTCCTCACGATGCTCGCCTATGCCGCGCTCGCGGGTCTGCTCGCCCAGCAGGTCTGGCCCGACACCGTCGTCAGCTACGCCGTCGGCGGGTTCGCACTGCCATACGGCATCGAATTGGTCGTCGACGGGCTCTCGCTTGCCGTGGTGCTTCTCATCAGCGCCATCACGCTTGGCGTGCTCGCGTACGCGAGACACGCCGGGCCCCACGAGAACACGTTCTACAGCCAGCTGCTCCTGCTTGTCACCGGGCTCACGGGGATGACGGTGACCGGCGACGTATTCAACCTCTATGTCTTCCTCGAAATCACCGGGCTCGCGGCCTACGGGCTCGTCGCCAGCGGTCGCGAGGCCAGCGCGGCCGTCGCGGCGCTGAAGTACCTCATCATCGGGACCGTCGGCGCCTCGCTGTATCTGCTGGGCGTCGGTTACGCACTCGCCGTGACGGGCACGCTCAACATGGCCGATATGAGCGGGAAACTCGCCGCGGTCGGCTACGACTCGACGCTGGTCCTGACCGCCTTCGGGTTGATGGTCGGCGGCCTCTCGGTGAAAGTCGCGCTGTTCCCGCTACACACCTGGCAGCCCGACGCCTACGCGAACTCCCCCGACAGCGTCAGCGCCTTTATCTCGGCACTGGTCTCGACGGTCTCGGCGTACGCGCTCGCGCGCCTGCTGTTCTCGGTCTTTACCGTCGACTTCCTGACCGCGGTACCCGCAGCGCGCTGGGCGCTCATCGTCGTCGCGTCGGTGAGCATCGTCGCCGGGTCGGCGCTAGCCGTCTCGCAGGCCAGCGTCCAGCGGATGCTGGCATACTCCTCCGTGTCGCAGTTCGGGCTCGTCATCGCCGGCTTCGCCGTCGCGACGCCCATCGCGGTGGTCGGCGCGACCGTCCATCTCGTCGGCCACGCCGTAATGAAAGGCGGGCTCTTCGCCGCGACCGGCATCATTGAGCGCGAGACGGGCACCACGACAATCGGCGGCTACGCCGGGATGGGCGGGCGGACGCCGCTGGCCGCCGGCGCCTTTACCGTTCTCGCGCTGGGCATGGTCGGCGTCCCGCCAGCTATCGGCTTCGTCGGCAAGTGGTACATCCTCGTCGGCGCCGTCGAGGCCGAGCTATGGCCGGTCGTCGCCGTGTTGCTCGCGAGCACGCTGTTGACCCTTGCCTACTTCGCCCGGCTCGGTGAGCGGCTCTACTTCGCCGAGCCGACCATCCGCGAAGAGGGGGCCATCGCCGACGGGGGAGAGGGGTCCGACGGGGGTGAGCGAGCCGAAGGGTCGCGAAGTTCGTCAGAACCCCGTTCTGAGGGCGGTGACGGGGACGATGGTGAGAACGCTGTCTCCACCGGGATGCTCGCTGTGCTCGTCGTCGCCGCCGTCCTCGCCGTCGCGCTGACGGCTGCCGTCCCGGCGCTCGAACAGCTCCTGACAGAGACACTGCCGCCACTCATACAATGACAGACGTCGCATCCCTCAGACCACTGGCCGCCGTGCTCGTCTCAGCGCTAGCTATCCCCGTGATTCTCTCGCTGGACTCGCGACCCGACGTCCGCGAGGGCGTCACCCTCCTCGTGGCCGGGTCGAAACTCGCCATCGTCGCCAGCATGGTCCCCGGTGTGCTGTCGGGGACCACGTACGTTACCGAGGTGGTCGACCTGGGCAACGGGCTCGTATTCGCGCTCCAGGCCGACGCGCTCGGTATCCTCTTTGGCCTGCTCGCGAGCCTGCTGTGGGTCGTCACCAGCTTCTACTCCATCGGCTACATGCGCGGGCTGAGCGAACACGCCCAGACCAGATACTTCGCTTCCTTTGCGGCCAGCGTCGCCACAGCCATCGGCGTGGCCTTCGGTGCGAACCTGCTGACTCTCTTTGTCTTCTACGAACTGCTGACGGTGTCGACGTACCCGCTGGTCACCCACGACGAGACCGACGAGGCCCGCGCCGCCGGCCGGAAGTACCTCACCTACACCTTCGGCGGCGGTGTCGCCGTCCTCGGCGGAACGCTGCTGGTCTACTTCCTGACCGGAACGACCGCGTTCACGCCCGGCGGTATCGAGGCGCTGGCGACGGCCGACCCCACGCTCGCGAAGGCCGCCTTCGCCCTGCTCGCGGCCGGCTTCGGCGTGAAAGCGGCGCTGATGCCCGCTCACTCCTGGCTGCCCGACGCGATGGTCGCGCCGACGCCCGTCTCTGGGCTGCTCCACGCCGTCGCGGTCGTCAAGAGCGGCGTCTTCGGCATCGCCCGGGTCGTGCTGGACGTCTTCGGGACCGACCTCATGGCCGACCTCGGGGTCGCACTGCCCCTCGCCGCGGTCGCCGCCTTCACCCTGCTCGCATCGAGTGTCATCGCCCTGCGCCAGGACAACCTCAAGCGCCGGCTGGCCTACTCCACTATCAGCCAGCTCTCTTACATCGTCCTGGGGCTCGCGCTCCTCGAGGGGAACGCCCTGATAGGCGGCCTGCTCCACATCCCCGCACACGCCTTCATGAAGCTCACCCTGTTCTTCTGTGCGGGCGCCATCCACGTCGAGACCCACACCGACGACATCAGCGACATGGCCGGTATCGGCACACGGATGCCCCTGACGATGGCCGCCTTCGCTGTCGCCGCGGCGGGGATGGCCGGCATTCCCCTCGTTGCGGGCTTTGTCAGCAAGTGGTATCTCGTCATCGGGGCGCTGGAGGGCAGCCAGTCGATTTTCGCCGCCGCCCTGCTGGTCTCCGGGGTGCTGAACATCGCGTACTTCTGGCCCATCGTCTACCAGGCGTACTTCGAGACGCCCGAACACCACGACGAGAAACCGCTTGTCAGCGCCGTCTTCGGGGGGAGCGAGGCCGTTCGCTCCGACGGCGGCGAGGGGACCGACAGTCCCCGCTCCTCGTCGGACTCACAGTCTGACGGCGCCGAGGCAAGCCAGTCGGGCTCGCCAGACCTGACCCGGGAAGAGCCAGCCGAAGACGCCGACCACCCCGGCGCTGGCGACGAACCGGATTCCGAGGCTGACGAGTCGGTGCCCGACCCGGCTCACGTCGACCACCTCGGGAAGTTCCACGAGGACGAGGAACACCACGGCGGCCCGCCCGAGGGCGGCTGGGACCGCCGGGGCTGGCAGGGTCAGGAGAGCACCTGGTTCATGCTCGGCCCGATTCTGACCGCGGCGACGCTGTCGCTGGCACTCGGTATCGCGCCGCGACTGGCGGTGTTCCTGCGTATCGTCGAGAGTATCGTCGGCGGACTGCCGGGGGTGATGGGCTGATGGCGGGCCCGCTGACTACCGTTCCGCCCGTGGTCGTCCTGCTCGCCGTCGCGATAGCTATCGCCGCTTTGCCCCGGCGAGCCGGCCACGCACTCGGTATCGTCGCCTCAGGGGCGGCACTCGCCTGGGCGTGGGCCGTCCCCTCCGGGGCCTTCCTCCGGACGACGTTCCTCGGGTTCGACGCCGTGCTGCTGAACGTCGACGACTTCTCCCGGCTGATGGGCGTCATCTTCGGCATCATCGGGGTCGCGGCGGTCCTCTATTCGTACGCCAGCGAGGCCGAGAGCGTCCAGACCGCCTTCGCGTACTCCTACGTCGCCACCAGCTACGGCGCGGTCTTCGCCGGTGACTGGCTGACGCTCCTCTTCTTCTGGGAGCTGATGGCCGTCACCAGCACGCTGCTCGTGTGGCACTACCGCGGGAAGGCGGTCCGTGCCGGCTACCGGTACGCCATCTTCCACGGTATCGGCGGGACCCTCCTGATGGCTGCAATCCTCCAGAACTACGCCATCAAGGGGACCTTCCTCTTTGGCTCGGTTCCCGGTGGGCCCGAGACGATGGGTATCGCCGCGGGTCTGCCAGCGGCCCTCGCCGCGGTGGGTATCGGCGTTAACGTCGGCTTCATCGGCCTGCACGCCTGGCTGCCCGACACCTACCCCCGGCCACACATTGCCGCTAGCGTCTTCCTCTGCGTGTTCACGACGAAGACCGGCGTCTACGGGATGTACCGGGCGTTCCCCGACGGCCACGTCGCTATCGCCTACATGGGCGGCGGGATGGCCGTTTTCGGCGCCACCTTCGCCCTCTTCCAGAACGACATGCGACGGCTGCTCTCCTATCACATCCAGTCCCAGGTCGGCTACATGATAGCCGGCGTCGGCATCGGGTCGGCGCTCTCGCAGGCCGGCGCCTTCGCCCACGTGTTCAACCACATCCTCTACAAGGGGCTGCTGTTCATGACCGCCGGCGTCGTCGTCTATCGAACCGGCGAGGAGAACCTGAAGAAACTGGGCGGGCTGGCACGAAAGATGCCGATTACGGCCGGTGCGTTCACCGTGGCGGCGCTCTCTATCGCCGGCTTCCCCGGTTTCAACGGCTTCGTCAGCAAAGGTATCGTCATCGACGGTGCTCACTACACGTTCGTGGATGGTCCGGTGCCGGTGTACGAGTGGACGACCCTGGAGTGGCTCCTCCTGCTGGGTGGGGTCGGTACGTTCATGTCGTTCATCAAGTTCGGCTACTACGCCTTCTTCCACGGCGAGTACGACGGCGACGTCGAGGACGCCAACCGCGGCCAGAGCGTTGCGATGGTCGGTATCGCCGCCCTCTGTGTGTTCTATGGGCTGTTCGACGGGGCGCTCTTCTCTTTGCTCCCCTTCGACGTCACCAGCAAGGCCGCCGTCGAGAAGGTGTACACGACCTACACCGTCGTCCACGTCGTCGAGGGCGTTATCCTGGGACTCATCGGCCTCGTCGGCTTCGCGCTCGCGAAGAAACCGCTCTCGAAACTCGGTCGAGTCCCCGACATAGATAGTCTCACCAACCCGGCCGTGTTCTACGGGACCCGCGGACTGGTCGTCGGCCTCACCGACCTCTATGCTGCCGTCGACCGGGCGGCCGTCGCCGGGGCGAGCACCGTCGTCAACTCAGTTACAAATCCTGATACCGTCTACGAGGAGGTAGTCGAGGGTGACCACTCGAACCCACTCCGGGCCGGTATCGGCGTCAGCATCCTCGTACTCGCCGTTTTCGTGACAGTCGTGCTACTTCTCTTGCCCTGAATATACAGGGTGTTTTCACAGCGGATAATCGGTGCTGTACCTTTATACGTATCTGCGATAGTTCTGGGGGTAGGGACACGACTGGGACGAAACTGGTAGCGGTGTGAAACCAGCTTCTCAGAACGTGTCGGACACAACAATGGATCTGAAAACACTCATTCAAGACGACGACGCGGTTTCGCCGGTCATCGGCGTCATCCTGATGGTCGCGATTACAGTTATTCTCGCGGCCGTTATCGCGACGTTCGTGCTCGGACTCGGTGACTCGCTGAGCGACCAGTCACCACAGGCGAGTTTCACGTGTGATGGAGACGCGCTAGTCCACGACGGTGGTGACGAACTAAACGGAGACAACCTGTACCTGGCAAACAACAGTGACAACTCGCTCGGAGACTCGTACTCCGCTGGCGACACGATTGTCAGCCCCTTCGGAGATGACCAGTCTCCCCTCACATGGAGGTCTGATGGGAGTTCGGCTACCCTCCGAAGTAGTACCTGTGCATAGTCTGACTAGCTGAATCTGACCAGAAACCTACTTCATATTCCAATGGAACTCAAACAGCTATTCCACAACGACGATAAAGCAGTCTCGCCGGTCATCGGGGTCATCCTGATGGTCGCAATCACGGTCATCCTCGCGGCCGTTATCGCGACGTTCGTGCTCGGTCTGGGTGACTCGCTCAGTAATCAGGCGCCACAGGCCAGTTTCACGTGTAACGACGCTGGCGACTTGGTGCACGACGGCGGTGACGAACTTGATGGCGATAATCTGTACCTGGCGAACAACACAGACTCACTGAGTACGTACGGTCCGGATTCAGTCACAGCTGGGGACACGGTTGCAACCAAGTTCAACGAATCCCGGGCCCCGCTGACCTGGGAGGCGGACGGCAGCTCGGCGACGCTCCGATCTGCCCCCTGCTGACGGGCTGATTCGACCGCCTCTACGGCCACTTTTTGGCCGCTATCTTTCACTTACACGCACAGTGGCGACACGGGGAATATAAGATTCCAATCAGTTCCTAACAGTCATATAATCGCGGAACTAAATACAATTATTCGGTCCGTGAACAGGAATATGGGTGTCAGTGCGCTCAGGCCGGCCGACGATGCGGTCTCACCAGTCGTCGGTGTCGTCCTGCTCTTTGCCATCAGTATCACGCTCGCAGCCGTCACGGCGGGTGTCGTGGTCGCTGGTGATAACGCGCTCGTCTCGACGTCCCCGCAGGCGTCGTTCGAGTTCACCTACGACGCCGGTACCACCGGGAGCGCTGACCTCACTGACAGCGGTAACTCCGGGGCGCTGACCATCGCTCACGCGGGCGGTGACACGATGGACGCGTCGGACCTGGAGGTCAGGGCCCAGCCCGGCGGGACGGCCGGCGAGAGCGCGCTCGGCTGGAGCGGGGAGGTGACGGCCGGCTCGAGCGTGACTGTCACCGTCGACGCCGGCGCGACGGTCAGGCTCGTCCACGCCACGGACGGCAGTTCGACCACGGTTGCGACCTGGGACGGGGATTCGGCCTAATCCAGCCGCTGACAGCGGGAATCTGACGCCTGGACGGACTAACACGTCAGCTGAACTTTAATTATTCCAATCGACCATCAACATTATTAGCTCCTGTCTCTCACTGCGTGATAGAATGCCACTGCCGTGGGGTCAAGGTGAGCGTCGCAGATGAGTCAGCAGCTTCGACGCGCGGAATCCGAGGAGGGGCTGTCGAACGAGGAGATTTTCGACGTGCTCCAGAACGAGCGCCGTCGGCACGTCCTGCAGTATCTCCGCCGGCACGGCGGGCCGGTCTCGCTCGGTGACCTTGCCGACCACGTCGCCGCCGCGGAGTACGACTGCAACTGCGAGGAAGTCACGAGCGCCCAGCGCAAGCGCGTCTACACCACCCTCCAGCAGTCTCACCTCCCCCAGATGGACGAGGTGGGTATCGTCGAGTACGACAGCGACGAGGGCGTCATCAGCACGACCGACCAGACAGAGGAGCTGACGGTCTACCTGGAAATCGTCCCCGAGGGGGAGTTCCCCTGGCGCGAGTACTACCTCTCCTTTGGCGCAATCAGCCTGGCCGTCGTGACGGTGCTGTGGGTCGGCGTCTACCCCTTTTCGCTCATTCCTCCACTGGTGTGGGCGACGCTGTTTGCGGTCGTACTCACTATCTCGGCGCTGTATCACACGATGGTCGCCCGTGAGATGACGCTGACCGAGTTCGCCGACGACGGCGACCGCGACGACGCCTGAGTCCTCGGCAATCAACGATGATAATTCATGGTGCAGAATCGTGACAGACTGTTGTCTTTCCTGAAACCGAATTCCGGCAGTACAGGTGGCTCTTGATGGCGTTCAAGGCGGTGCTGAACGCGTGAAACGTGGGGTGGGTATAAGGTTGGACCGCACATGGGAAGTAGATAGCACACCCTCGGGGTCCACCTCACGGGTTAGAGGTGCCTGCCCAAACACACGCGGTGTGTTGGAGGACACAACACATGGATATCAAACAACTACTCCACGACGACGACGCAGTCTCACCGGTCATCGGGGTCATTCTGATGGTCGCGATTACAGTTATCCTCGCAGCAGTCATCGCGAGTTTCGTACTCGGACTCGGCGACTCGGCCGGAGACGCCGCACCATCGGTCAGTGTCGATTGTAACCTCGGTGGCAGTGACACGTATATGAATCACACTGGTGGTGACAATCTGGACAACAGCACTCTCGATATCAAAAACGGGGGAGATCTCCAGGGTAGTAACTATAGTGCTGGCGACACAATCGCCAAGGACGTCAGTGAAGACTCCCAGCTCATCTGGGAAAACCCCGACGGTGGCAGCACCTCGGTCATCGCTGAGTGCTAACGGACAGTCGCTAACCGATTTTCGTTTTTTTGACCGCTCGTCCTGCAGTGGCAACGCCGACAGACGAGTTCTGGTGAGACCGCTCCCAATAGCGACCTGTTCGACGAGACAGACTGGTTGCGTTTCACGCAGGCACCGTTACGGCGGAGTCTGGACGGAACGTTCACTCCGACAAACAACTTCTCCTCTCAACTCAAAATCTGGCATTATTAGTCTTTAGAAGCCGATTTCAAGGCGGTGCTGAACGCGTGAAACATGGGCTGGGTATAAGCTTGGACCCCACATGGGGAGTAGATAACACACCCTCGGGGTCCATCTCATGGGTTGGAGGTGCCTGCCCGGACACACGCGGTGTGTTGGAGGACACAACACATGGATATCAAACAACTAATCCACGACGACGACGCAGTTTCACCGGTCATCGGGGTCATTCTGATGGTCGCTATCACAGTTATTCTCGCAGCAGTCATCGCGAGCTTCGTGCTCGGTCTCGGTGACTCAGCCGGAGACGCAGCACCGCAGGTCAGTGTCTCGTGTGACCTCGGAAGCACCCCGACGACGATGGATCACGATGGCGGTGACGAACTTGACCCATCGAATATTGAAATTGTCGGTAACGGTACTGTCGATGGCTCCGCTTCGAATTTCACGGCTGGCGATACCATCGCTGATGACGTTGACGACGGCGATCAGTTGAGATGGGACAACCCAGACGGTGGCAGCTCCTCGATTATCGCCGAGTGCTAACGGACAGTCACTAACCGATTTTCGTTTTTTGACCGATAGTCCCGTAGTGGCAACGCCGATATCGAACCAGCGCGCGCCTCGCCAGTCGACTGGCCGCTACCGACAGTGAAGACGGGCAGGTGGCGCGGCAGAGCACGACACTGCCCCGTGTGACTATTCTCCATGACATTTGTTACCTCGATTACTGCGTTTTGTCGTCTCGCACAGTCAGGTCAGATAGTGCAAATCGCAAGACTCGACGCGCCCGCTCTCAAAGCCGATTCCACCTGGACAGTCGCCCTTGACCGGATTCAAGCCAGTGCTGAATCAATGAAGGATAGGGTGAATATAAGGTCGGATAGCGCATGGGCCCCAGACAGCACACTCGCGGGACTCCCCCAGGTTGGGGTGGCAGTCGGAGACACGCGATGTGTCATTCACAACAAAGGGCAAACTATGGACATCAAACAACTCATCCACGACGACGACGCAGTGTCGCCGGTCATCGGGGTCATCCTGATGGTCGCTATCACAGTTATCCTCGCGGCTGTTATCGCGAGCTTCGTTCTCGGGCTCGGCGACTCAGCAGGGGATGCCGCACCGCAGCTCAGTATCGAGTGTGACGCAGCGAATAACAACATCACACATGCCGGTGGTGATAACGTCGAAGGAGACGAACTCACACTGATAAACAACAGCGGTGACTACGATATCCCTGACGGGACCTATACCTCTGGAGTGGACCTCGCAAACAACAGCGATGATAATATTGACGTTTCCGGCGACGAGGAAGTCCGCTGGGATAACCCCGACGGTGGTAGCTCCTCCATCATCGCGGAGTGCTAACGCCCGCTAACTAGTCGGTCCGCTCGATTCCTTTTCCAATTTATCAGCTGACCAGTGACATCACTGTGAGAACACTGCCACTGCATCGTCGTCGTCCGGAGCGGTCAGTTGCTACCAACCGAACGTACAGATTTAAATAATATCAGGAAAAATATTACTCATATGGTGGGGAAACAAATATTCGAGGACGATGCTGGGGTCTCGCCGGTTGTCGGGGTCATTCTGATGGTTGCAATCACGGTCATCCTCGCTGCGGTCGCCGGGAGTTTCGTGCTCGGGCTGGACGACTCGACGGGGAACGTGGCACCGCAGGTCAGTATCGAGTGTAACGCCGCGGACGACGTCATCACGCACGAAGGTGGCGACAACGTCGAGGGTGACCAGCTGGACGTGCTCAACGCCGGCAGCAGTTCCAAGTCGATTGACAGCGGCACCTACACTGCTGGTGATGAGCTGGTAAACGGCTCCACTGTCTCGGGGACCCCGGCAATCGACGGCGACGAGGAGATTCGATGGAACAATCCAGATGGTAGCGGCTCCCAGATAATCGCCGAGTGCTAGGCAGGCGCTCCGCAATTTGGCCCGTCCGATTCACCTGTCGATTTATCAGCCGATCAGCGACGCCTGACGACGAACTTTAGTACGCCGTCCCAGAAGCACGGCTATGGAAAAGCTGAAAGAGTCGCTGCTCGACGCGCCAATCATCGAGAAGGAGGGGTACCACTACTTCGTCCACCCCATCAGC
The DNA here is from genome assembly GCF_029338235.1 of Haloarcula rara. Taxonomy (GTDB): domain Archaea; phylum Halobacteriota; class Halobacteria; order Halobacteriales; family Haloarculaceae; genus Haloarcula; species Haloarcula rara. The sequence goes on along the minus strand of NZ_CP119785.1, from coordinate 398,292 downwards.
GACGGCGTGCCGATGCTGCGACCCGAACTCCTGCGCGAGATCGTCATCAAGATTATCCGCAAGGCCGAACTCGACGACGTCGACAAGATAGTCACACCCGCGGCGATGGGTATCCACCTCTCGACGGCGGTGTCGCTGATGACCGACATCCCGCTCGTGGTGGTGCGCAAGCGCCAGTACGGCTTGGAGGGCGAGGTCGCGCTCTCGCAGGTCACCGGCTACTCCGAGAACGAGATGTACGTCAACGACGTCTACGACGGCGACCGCGTACTCGTCCTCGACGACGTCCTCTCGACCGGCGGCACGCTGGCGGCCCTGACCGGCGCCCTGGAGGACATCGGCGCGGACATCTGTGACATCGTCTGTGTCATCAAGAAAGACGACGGGAAGAACAAGCTCGCCGAGGCGGGCTACGACGCCAAGACGCTCATCAACGTCGTCGTCGAGGACGGCGACGTGGTGATTACGGACGAGAACGGCGACGGGTAGGGCGGTCCCGGCTCTGGTCAGTGTTTTTTCCCACTCAACCGGTAGGCAATATCCGGTACCGGATTTGCCTCGCCGCTTCGCTCAGGGTCGCACTGAATTTCGAACATACTCACGGCGGTTCTCAGGCAGGTATCGGTACCGAAATCGAGAGTAGCGGGAGGTAGATTTGAACTACGCGAGTACCTCGCTTCGCTCGGCACTCTCTCGTTCAAATCTACTCGGCGATATTTGCTGCTCGCGAATTTGCTCGCAGCAAAAGTATAGCGGGAGGTAGATTTGAACTACCGATCTGCGGGTTATGAGCCCGCCGGAATCTCCTGGCTATCCCATCCCGCTACCTGTTCATACCCGAGTGCCCTCATTAAGACTTGTGATTCGACTGCCGTCCGTGAATTCTTGTCGCGCTACGGCGTGTCGTCGCGGTGGACCTGCCAGGTAAAGAGGCTCTCGAAGACGTAGTTGACCGACATCGCGGCGGCGATGGCGATGGGGCTCGCGGCGATGAACCACAGGTCCCGGCCGGCGACGACGAGCTCGACGGTCAGCTGCTGGGTCAGCACCCAGTAGACGACCAGCTGGACGGTGACGCCACCGGTTCGGACCAGATGGGATTTCCCAAGCCGCCGAAGAAACGGCCGCAGGCCGGCCTTGCCGTCCTCTGAGAAGGTCCAGTGTTCGTTGACCAGAAACATGACGAGGATAGCAGTCTCGATACCGGCGGCCTTCGCCCAGAGCTCGGGGACGCCAAAGGCCAGGCCCAGCACTGCGAGCGTGGCGTTGTCGCTGATGGCTCCGACGATACCGACCGAGAGAAACTGACCGAACCGGACGCCGGAGACGAGCGACTCGAAGCGGTCGGGGACTACCCGGCGGAGCCGGTCGCCGACGTTCATCGGTCCCGTTCGATAAGTGCGGTGGGCTGTTCGCGCCGGGCTGCGATGGCCGTGTGCAGCCGGTCGTCACTCAGCTGTTTCGCGCGGTGTCTGGCCGACAGCAGCGCCCGGAACAGCGCCAGCGAGTCCCGGACCGGCGAAACCGTCGAGCCGGGGCGGTCCTCCCAGTGAATCGGCACCTCGGCGACGCGGAGGTCGAGCGCCCCTGCCATGGCGGCGAGTTCGACGTCCCACGCGAAGCCGGGTTCATACAGGTGCGAGCGGACCTGTCCCCACCCGTCGGCCGTGATGGCCTTCGCTCCGCACTGGTAGTCGTACAGCGAGACTGTAAGCAAGGTGCCGGCGAGCCACGCGAACCCGTCACCCAGGAACCGCCGGGCGAACGTCTGGTGGCTCCCGACCTCCGACTCCGGGTGGCGACGGGAGCCGACGGAGAGGTCGGCCTCGCCGTCGGTGACGGGGTCGACGACGGCAGCCAGCGAGTCGGCCGGCGTCGACCCGTCGGCGTCGGCAAACACCAGCACGTCCGTCTCGAGATATTCGAAGCCGGCGGTGATAGCGGCTCCCTTGCCGCGCCGGTATGGGACGGTCTCGACGGCGGCCGGGAGGTCGTCGAGTTCTGCCGCGACACCGTCTCTGGGCGAGTCGAGTTCGATGACGACCGTCTCCGGTGCCAGCGTCTCCTCGATCGCCGTGACGTACCGCCGCAGTTCCGCGATATCGGGGCGGAATGCGGGAATCACTACACCGACGGTCGTCGACATAGTATCACCCTGTACGGTCTGTGAGTAAAAACCGTTCGGTCGGGCTCTGGCCGAATAAAACAAAAAACGTATAGGGGTTCCCCCAACTCTGTTCCGTTGATGGAGTACGGTCTCGTTGTCATCTGGCTCGCTCTCTATCTCCTGTTGACCTATGTCGGGGCGACCATCGCCTCGGTGCTGTTCCCCCGCTTTGCCGAACGTGGCATCGCGTTCGGATTGCCGGTCGCACTGGTGGTGCTCTGGCTGTCCACGTATTTCCTCGGTCGCGTCTCGATAACGGCCGGCATCTGGCTCGGCGTGGTGGCCCTCGTCGCCGGCGCCGTCGCGGTCGCCTCTCGCCGTGAGCCGGTCGACCTCCGTTCCTTTGGCGAGGTCGCCGCCGTCTTCACCGTCGCCTTTCTGTTCGTCGTCTGGATTCGCGCGCTCGACCCGGCCATCTCGCCGCTGGCCGGCGAGAAGTTCCTCGATTTCGGGCTGGTCCAGTCGCTGCTTCGGGCCGACACCCTCCCACCGGAGGACATGTGGTTCGCCGGCGAACCCGTCGCCTACTACTACGGCGGCCACTTGTTGACGGCGATTCTCACCACGCTGACGGGGACGGCCGGGCAGTACGCCTACAACCTCGCGCTGGCCGGCTTCTACGCGACGCTGGTGACGGGCGTCTACGGGCTGGCGGGAGCCGTCGCCGCCGCCCGGGACGTCCCTCGCCGTCTCGCCGCCGGCCTCTCGGCGTTTTTTGTCGGCATCGCGTCCAACCTCACCACGCCGGCCCGCGGGCTGCTCTGGCTGCTGCCCGACGGCGTCGCCAGCGCGCTGGCCGGCGCTGTCGGCTACGAACTGAGCGGCCTCGCGAACGGGCCCGACGAGTTCTACTTCTGGGACGCCAGTCGCGTGATCAAAGACGACCCCGCAGACTTCGCCACGTACACGCCCGCGCGAGGGTACAGCGTCAACGAGTTCCCGCTCTTTGCCTGGCTCAACGGCGACCTCCACGCCCACATGATGAGCACGGGCTTTCTCGTCCTGGCGGCGGCGCTGTGTTTCAGCTACTACCAGACGCCTGCCGAGGAGCGCCGACGCCGCCTGGCGCTCCTCTTCGGGGCGCTGCCGGCGGTCGCCGGACTGATGGCAGTGACGAACACCTGGTCGTTCCCCTCTATCGCCGGGCTCGCGATGGTGACCGTCGCCATGGCGCCGGCCAGCCCGCGGTCGCTCCTACCGGCCGCGCTCCGTGACCCAATCCCCCGGAAGGGGGCGGCCGGTGAGGGGTCTCGCATCGGCCTCGCAGTCGCCGTCGCCGTGGGCGTGGTCGGACTGGGCCTGCTCTGGTCGCTTCCCTTCTGGTTTGGGGTCGGCAGCGGCCGCGAAGTGACGTATCTCCCCGACCGCAGCTCCATCGCGGAGCTGATAGGCATTCACGGACTCTTCGTCGCACCGTTTGCCCTGTATCTGTACGCCCAGGTCGGCCGGTCGCTCGACACCAGACAGACCCGGTACGTCGGGCTCGGCTTTCTCGCGACGGTCGCGGTCGGCGCGCTCATCGACCTGGCCGCTATCGGGCTCGTCCTCCCACTGCTCGTCGGCGCGTGGCTGTTCGCCCGGTCGCCGACCGGCCAGTCGACCGAGGGCCCGCTGCCGGCGCTGGCCGACGGCGGCGAGCGCTCGGTCGGCTTCGAGACGGTGTTGCTGGTCGCCGGCGCCGGGCTGGTCATCCTCGTGGAGTTCGTCTTCATCAAGGAGAACGTCGGGCGGATGAACACGGTGTTCAAGACGTATATGCAGGTGTGGGTGCTGTGGGCCGCTGCGGTCGGGCCGATACTCGCGTGGTTGCTGACGCGCTGGCGCCCGGACAGCGAGACGACCCGAGAGCTCGTCAGAAACGGGACGACGGTGTTCGTCGTCGTCCTCATCTGTTCGACGTCGGTGTACGCCGCCATCGCGCTGCCGAACCACGTCGGCCGCGCCGACGAGCCCACCCTCGACGGGCGGGCGTATCTCAATGACTCCCATCCGGGTGAGGCCGAAGCCATCCGCTGGCTGGACCGCGAGATAGACGGCCGTCCGACCATCGTCACTGCGGCCCCGTCCGGCTACTACTGGGAACCCGAGGACGGGAAAGGCGCAAGCGCCCCGTCGAGCCTGACCGGGATTCCGACGGTTGCCGGCTGGAACCACGAGATACAGTACCGCAACGCCAGTGTCTACAACGCCCGTGTCGACGACGTCGGCGCTATCTATCGGGGCGATCCCGACCGACAGCGCGAGCTGCTCCAGAAATACGCCGTCGAGTACGTCTACAACGGGCCGGCCGAACGCGCCCGCTACGGCGCCATCACGGTCAACAGACTGGAGGGCGTGACGGAAGTCCACCGCTCTGGCGAGGTCGTCATCTACCGCGTCAACCAGACTGCGTTAGCAGAATCGTAGCTCCCACGTCAACCAGACTGCACTGGTAGAATCGTCGGCTCCACTGCGGCGACAGAACGTCAGGCCTCGGCTCGCTCGCGCAGGACGGTGACGGCCTCGGCGTCGACGTTGTCGGTCTCGAGATGCATCGGGATGTAGTCCTGTTTCGAGAAGGTCTCCTGCTCGTCCTCGCTACCGATAGTACACCACAGCTGGACCCGGTCGGGGCCGTGCCAGTCGCCCTGCCGAGCGACCGCAAAGACCTCGTACTCCTCGCCGTCGTACTCGATGCGGCCGCCCTTCCGGAGGCCGGGGTCGCCGCGGATGATGAGCTTCTTCATACCCCACAGTTGGCAAACGGCGTACTTATTCACTTCGAAGGAGCCCCTGGCCGTCGGCTTCCGGGCGCCGCGCCGACCGGAGGGGCTTTACGTCGCGGGGCGAGAGAAGTACGTAGACGGCACGGTCTGACAGCACCTTTCAGCCCACGTGTCCAACACCTGGGTCACCGCTGACTGACCTATCCCGTCTCTCTAACACCTCTGAGCCACTGCTGTGTACTCGGCCGAGAGACGGGTCACGTATCGCAGGAGCGCGACCGGGCACTCGGCGGGGAACTCGAACCGTCGGGGTTTTAAGCGGTCATGCCAAACCGACCTGTAAGGTCGATATCTATGGAGATGCCGCGACGTTTCAACACGTACTGTCCGCACTGTAACGAGCACAACGAACACGAGGTCGAGAAGGTCCGCTCGGGCCGCTCGTCCGGTATGAAGAAGGTCAACGACCGCCAGCGAAAGCGGCGCGGGTCCGGTATCGGGAACAAAGGTAAGTTCTCGAAGGTCCCCGGTGGGGACAAGCCCACGAAGAAGACCGACCTGAAGTACATCTGCTCGGACTGTGGGAAGGCCCACCTCCGAGAGGGATGGCGCGCCGGTCGACTGGAGTTCCAGGAGTAACCATGGCAGGTAGTTTCGTCACCGTCGCCTGTCCGGATTGCGAGAACGAACAGACGCTCTTCGAGAAGGCCGCAAGCGAGGTCGCGTGTGCCGTCTGTGGCCACACGCTCGCCACCCCGACCGGTGGAAAGGCCACCATCGAAGGCGAAGTGACCGACGTCGCCGAGGCACGGTAACATGAAATACAGCGGCTGGCCAGAACCGGGCGAACTCGTCGTCGGCAAGGTCGACGAGATCGAGGACTTCGGTGTCTTCGTCGACCTCGAGGAGTACGAGGGCAAGCGTGGCCTCTGTCACATCTCCGAGGTCGCGAGTGGCTGGATAAAGAACGTCCGCGACCACGTCAACACCGGGCAGACGGTCGTCGCCAAGGTGCTCGACGTGGACGAGGACGCCCAGCAGATTGACCTCTCCATCAAGGACGTCAACGACCACCAGCGCAAGGAGAAGATACAGGAGTGGAAAAACGAGCAGAAGGCCGACAACTGGATGGAGCTGGCCTTCGGCGAGAATATCGCCGACGAGGAATACAGCGCCATCGCCAACGCCCTGCTCAGTGAGTTTGGCTCACTGTACGACGGCTTCGAGGCCGCCGCCATCCACGGTGAGTCGACCCTCGAAGACACCGACCTCGACGACGAGGACATCGAGTCTCTCGTCGAGACGGCCCGCTCGAACGTCTCGGTGCCCTACGTCAACGTCACGGGCTACGTCGACCTGACCTGCCCGGACAGCGCGGGCGTCGACGTCATCAAGGACGCGCTCGAGGCCGCCGAGGGCAACGGTGAGGTGCCCGAGGAAATCGAACTCGAGGTCACCTACGTCGGCTCGCCCGAGTACCGCATCCAGGTGCAGGCGCCCGACTACAAGACCGCCGAGGGCCAGCTCGAGGAGAGCGCCGCCCGCGCCCGCTCGGTCGTCGAGGCCGAGGGCGGTAGCGCCGAGTTCCACCGCGAGAGAACCGAAGACGACGAATGAAGTCGGACATCCGGGTGTGTTCGGCCTGGCGGGCCGAACACGACTGCCCGGTGTACACCCTTTCTCTGACCTGTCCCGACTGCGGGCGCCGAGGCCGTAAACAGCGCCCCGGCCCCCTTCGACCCGGCGGACCCCCACGGCGAGTATCGACGTTCACTTAAGCGCCGACGCCGGCAGTAGGGGGTATGGACGAATTCGATATCGACGATATCGCCGACCCGGAGCTCGACGAGCCGGTGCTCGTCGAGGGGGCTGCCCGGCGTGGGCCACGTCGGCAAACTCGCCGCCGAGCACCTGCTCGAAGAACTCGACAGCGAGCTCGTCCGGCGGGTCTATTCGACGCATTTCCCGCCACAGGTCAGTGTCGAGGACGGACGCACCCAGCTTGCCTGTGCCGAGTTTCACGCGGTCACTCCCGAGGACGGGCAGGACATGCTCGTGCTCACCGGCGACCACCAGGCCCAGGACAACGAGGGCCACTACGGCCTCACGTCGACCTTTCTCGATATCGGTGAGGCGTTCGGCGTCGAGGAAGTGTACGCGCTGGGCGGGGTCCCGACAGGCGAACTGATCGAGGAGTACGACGTGCTCGGCGCGTCGACGACCGACGACTTCGGCGACCGCCTGGAGGATGCCGGCGTCGAGTTCCGGGAGGACGAACCCGCCGGCGGCATCGTCGGCGTCTCCGGCCTCCTGCTGGGACTGAGCGAGCGACGGGACCGCCCCGCCGCCTGTCTGATGGGCGAGACGTCGGGCTATCTGGTCGACCCCAAGAGCGCGCAGGCGGTCCTGGAGATTCTCCAGGACGTCGTCGGGTTCGAGGTGCCCTTCGACCCGCTCGAAGAGCGCGCCGACGAGATGGAGGAGGTCGTGCGGAAGATACAGCAGATGGAAGAGCAGTCGGCTCCGTCGCCGGCCGACGAGGACCTGCGCTACATCGGGTGAGCCAGCGCTACGACACGGTGAAAGCGGACATTTCTTAGGCGTCGGGACCTAACGCGAGACCGTGCAGGCAGACCCGGGCGGCCTCCCCGCGTGGCTGGTGTTCGGACTACTTCTGGGGGTAGCCGGGAGTCTCGTCGTCGCCGCGCTGTTTGTCGTCGCCGGGAAACTCTTCCCCGCGAAGCGGCAGGTCCGGGGGGTTCGAGAGGGCGGCGAGGAGCGCCGTCGGGCCGAGATTCGCGAGTACCTGACGGCCATCGACGAGCAGTTCGCCGAGAACCACCCGCTGGCCGGCGGGGAGGTCGCCTTCTATCTCCCCACCCGCGACGTCGCCATCACTTTCGACGCCAGGGCGTTCTACCGTCTCGAGCGCTCGCCGACCGTTCCGGTGCTGGTCGAACACGAGATGCCGGGCGCCGCACTTGGCAAGCGTCTCCCCTTCGAGACGCCAGACGTCTCCGTCGGGCCCGAGCCCGGACCCGGGCCACAGTCACCTGTCGACCCCACCCGGCAGGCATTCGCCGAGCTGGGACTGCGAGAGACGGCCTCCGTCGACGAGGTGAAGTCCGCCTATCGGGCCCGGGTGAAGCAGGTCCACCCGGACCACGGCGGCGACGAAGAGGAGTTCAAGCGCGTGCGGGAGGCCTACACGCTCGCGAAACAGCACGCGAGCTAGGGACGGACTCGCTCACATCCCCTGGCTCATCAGATGGGAGCGAAGGAGGTCTGCCTCCTTGCTGCCGGCGACGGGGTTGACGAGGACGACCTCGTCGGTCGCGTCGAAGACCCCTCGGTCGGCCAGCGCTCGCACGCCGGCGACGGCGGTGCCGCCGGTGGCCCCGATTTCGGGCCCCATCTCGCAGCCGTCGACGGCCGCCTGGAGAATTTCCTTGTCATCGACCGCGACGCCGTCGCCGCCGCTCGCGTCGATGGCGTCGATAGCGGCGGCCCCGGTGACGGGGTCTGGCACTTCAAGCGGGCCGACGATGGTGTCGGGATGCTCGACCGGCACCGGTTCTGCCGCACCGTCGGTGACTGCCGCTGCGATGGGTGCACAGGCGTCGGGCTGGGCAGCGTAGATTCGCGGGACGGCGTCGGCGACGCCGGCGTCCACCGCGAGCGCGAACCCGCGCTGGAGCCCCACGACGGTCTCCCCGTGGCCTGTCGGGTGGACGACAGCGTCGGGGGCGGCCTCGCGGTCGGCGACCAGCTCCAGGGCCAGGGCCGTCCCACCGGCGATGCGGAACGGATGGCCCGGCGCGACGGGAGTGAGCGGCTCGTCTCCCTCGCCAAACGCGTCGACGGCGTCCTCGTAACGGCCCTCGACGACGTACATATCGCCGCCGTGGACGTTCACCATCGCCTTGTTGAGGAACGGACAACGGGTCGGGACGACGCCCTTCGAGTCGATGCCGGCGCGGGCGGCGTAGGCCGCCGCCGACTGGGCGCCGTTGCCGGTCGAGGGAGTCCCGACGCGGTCGGCACCCGCCTGGGCGGCGGCCGTGACGGCCAGGGCGACCTTCCGGTCGGCGAGCGACCCCGTCGGATTCCGGCCCTCGTCTTTGATTGCGACGCTGTCGACACCGAGTTCGTCGGCCAGTTCGGGAACGGCCACGAGGGGTGTGGCCCCCTCGTCGATGGAGACGGTCGACCCGGTCGGAAATGGGTGGACGTCGGCGGCCGAGTCGATTCGATCGGCGTCGAAGTCGACGACCAGGACGCCCCCGCAGTCGGGACAGCGCCGCGCCGAGAGTTCGGCCGACTCGCCACACGCCGTACAGGAGAGACCACGGACTGCCGCTGTCGTCTGCATACACGGGTCTCGGGACGCCGCCCCCAAGTGTCGTCCGGTCCACTCCAGCACGCTCTTTTAGCCCGCGTCCGAACGGACGGCCATGACAGACGCCGTTGTCGTCGGTGGTGGCCTCGCCGGACTGGTCGCGGCTCGCCATCTCGCCGAGTCGGGACAGGACGTGACGCTATTGGAAGCGAGCGACGGCGTCGGCGGCCGCGTCCGGACGGCCCACGAGGACGGCTACACCTTCGACCGGGGGTTCCAGGTGCTGTTCTCGGCCTACCCAGCAGTCAAGCGTGAACTCGACGTCGAGGCCCTCTCGCCGCGGCCGTTCACGCCCGGCGCGACCATCGCTCGGCCGAACCACCGCTCGGTGCTGTCGGACCCGCTTCGCAATCCGACGGCGGCCCCCCAGACCATCTTCAACCGCGACGTCCGGACGGCCGATAAGCTGCGCGTGTTCAAACTGCAGCGCGACCTCGCCGCCAAAGACCCGGAGACGCTGCTCGACGGCGGCGGCGAGCCAATCGCCGAGTACCTGGCGCGGCGGGGGTTCTCGAAGCGGTTCGTTGAGCGCTTTGCCGCCCCGTTCTACGGCGGTATCACGCTCGATCGGTCGCTGGGCACCGACAGCGCCATCTTCGAGTACACCTACAAGATGCTCTCCGAGGGCGAGATATTCGTCCCGGCCGACGGCATGCAGGCCATGCCCGAGCAACTCGCCGACCGGGCGACCGCAGCAGGCGCGACCATCGAGACGGAGGCGACTGTCGAGGCCGTCGACGCGTCCGAGGACGCGGTAACCGTCGAGACGGCCTCGGAGACCCTCGAGGCCGATGCCTGCGTCGTCGCCACTGGCCCCCGGACAGCAGCAGAGCTGACCGGTGTCGATACGATTCCGACGGAGACACTCGGCTGTGTCACGCAGTATTTCGCTCTGCCGACGAGCAAGGCCCCCAGCATGGGCAAACGCATCGTGCTCAACGCGGCCGACGACCGGCCCAACACCGTCGCGCCGCTGTCGACGGTCGCTCCCGAGTACGCCCCCGAGGGGATGGAGCTGTACAGCGCGACGTTCCTCGGGGAGCAAGCCGCCGACGACGAGGACCTGGCCGCCGACGTCTACAACGCGCTGACCTCGTGGTATCCGTCGGCCGGGTTCGACGCGCTGGAACTCCTGCGGACCGACCGGGTCCCGCTGGCGCAGTTCGCCCAGCCGCCCGGCTTCCGCGAGTCGCTGCCCGCGCCCGACGCCCCCGAGGGACCGGTCGCGCTGGCCGGGGATTACACCCGCTGGTCGTCGATTCAGGGCGCGCTGGAAAGTGGGCGTGTGGCTGCCGAGATACTGCGGTAAAACGGGTGTTTCAGGCGGCGTGGTCGCCGTCGCCGTGGTCGTCGTGTTCGTCCCCTACCAGGACGTCCGAGACGTACTTGATGGTCGCGAAGTAGAGCAACACGATACAGATGAGTGTCGTCGCGATGAGCGCGAGTGCCGGTCCGGTCTGAATCATACTCGCTGTTCCACCGCGATAGCCCAAATACCTACCGCTACAACATCCGCCGGAACTCGCCCAGCGGCGGGAACTCTTTCGTCTCACGGGCATGTTCGTCCCACACGACCGGTGAAAGCCGGTCGACGTCGGTCACGAGCGGCGACTGGAAATCACCGGCCGACATCGTGTTGACCCTGACGCCGGCGTTCAGTTTGTTGAACGAGGGGACCATCACCACGTCGCTGCCGCAGTACTGGTCCGCACCGACCAGATAGCAGGGACGGCGCTGGCCCTCGATTTCGATGGTCGGGTGGTCGTGACCCACGACGTAGCGGTCCGCATCAACTTCGGGGGCCTCGTGGCCGTGCAGAACGACGGTGTCGCCGACGCAGTACTCCTGTTCGGTGGGGCCGTCCCACACCGACGAAAGCATCGTGTCGTGGTTTCCCGGCGTGACGATGAGGCGGGCGCCCGCGTCGCGGCAGGCCGACTGCAGCCCCGCGACGGTGGTTTCGACGGTCCGTGGCACTGTCTGGAAGGAGTGTAGCAGGTCCCCGGCTAGCACCACGTCCGCGGGGTCGTGGCGCTCGACCAGGTCGCGGAACCGCTCGACCATGTCGGCCCCCGAACCGACGGGGAACTCCAGCTCCCCGCCGGTCCCCCGGCCGACGTGGCAGTCCGCGACGACCAGCGTGTCCCCGAGTACGAGCCCCCGGCCGTCGTACGTCAGTTCCATTGCGGTGGTGTCCGGGCTCGGGCTACATACCGATGACGCACCTAGCAAGGGAAGCTGATGGTATCGTCCGGAATGGGAACACCCAGAAAGCCCCGGCCTCCTACACTCGGGGGCTTTCTGGCTGTACTCGGCCACAATAGTGAGTGCAATTCAACTCAGCGACCCAACGACCACCTATCACACGTTTGCTAGGCGGCGGTCTTTTAGTGGCAGGAATCCGGAGACACGGGTATGGTCGACGTCCTCGAGAACAAACGCTCCGCGACGCGGTTCCGCATTCTCGTCGAGATAGCGGACCGGCAGCCGGCAGTGAGCCAGGGGGAGATCGCGGAGGCCGTCGGCGTGACGAGTCAGGCCGTCAGCGAGTACGTCCGCGACCTGGTCGAAGAAGACTTTGTCGAGAAGGAGGGGCGCTCGCGCTATCGTGTGACGAAGGAGGGCGTCGACTGGGTGTTCCAGTCGGCCACAGATATGCGCCGGTTCGTCGACCACGTCACCGACGACGTGCTGGGCAGCGTCCAGGAGGACGCCGCCATCGCCGACGCCGATTTCGAGGCCGGCGAGACGGTGTCACTGTCGCTGGAGGCGGGACTGCTCCACGCGGGCCCGCGGGAAGCCGGCGGCGCAACGGGCGTGACGACGACCGACGCGGCCGCTGGCGAGGTGGTCGGCGTCACCGGCTTCGAGGGCGTCATCGACCTGAGCCCGGCCACGTCAGTGTGGTCCAGGTGCCGACGGTCCGCACCGACGCCGACGGCTCCGGGGCGGACATCGCAGCGACCTGCGAGGGCGTGCCCATCGTCACCGCCGCCGGCGTCGAGGCCGTCTCGGCGCTCCGTGACGCCGGCGTCGAACCGACGACCTACTTCGCGCCCGGCGAGGTGGCCGCCGACGCCGCCTCACGCGGTCTGGACGCTGTCGTCGTCGCCACGCAGGATACCATCGGACGGGTCACCGACGCGCTGACGGACGCGTCGGTCAGCTACGACGTCGCCAAGTGACGACGGTTTTGTGCGGCGAGTCCGTCTGGTCGGCTATGAGCGACACAGACGACCTGGAAGCCGCCGTCGAAACGTTTCTCTCCGAGGCCGACTCGGCCTACGAGGAGTACGACCGCGGGTACACCGACGCCGACGCGACGCTGCGCCGGCTCGAGACCGCCATCGAGCAACTGCGGACGGCCGAAAGGGCGACCGAATAAGCCCCCGCTACCGCCCGACAGTATTTGTAGCTACGGCGACATCTTCGCGTATGACCGACGTGGTCGTCGTCGACGGCGCGAGAACCGCACACGGGGAACTACTGGGGTCGCTCGCCGGGAAGACGGCGGCCGACCTCGGCCGCACAGTCACGGAGGGGCTCCTGGAGCGGAGCGGCATCGGCCCCGACCTGGTCGAGTGGGTCTGTCTGGGCAATTGCGTTCAGGCCGGTGTCGGCCAGGTACCTGCCAGGCAGGTCGTCGCCGACACCGACCTCCCCGATAGCTGTCCGGCGACCACCACGAACGAGGCCTCCGGGTCGGGCCTGCGGGCGATCACGAACGCTATCGACCGCATCGAAGCGGGTCGGGTCGACGTCGCCATCGCCGGCGGGATGGAGTCGATGTCGAACGCACCCTATCTGGTCCGCGAGATGCGTGGCGGCCGGCGCCATGGCGACACGACGCTCGTGGATTCGATGATTTACGACGCGCTGTGGGACGTGAACTACGACGCCCACATGGGGACGCTCACCGACCGCATCGCCGAGGAGTTCGACATCAGCCGGGCCCAACAGGACGAGTACGCCCAGCGGAGCAATCAGCGGGCCGGGGAGGCCATCGAGTCGGGCGCGTTCGAACAGGAAATCGTTCCGGTAGCCGTCAGTGACCACCTCGTCACCGAGGACGAGGGACCACGACCCGAGACGACCGCGGAGGACCTCGCGGCGCTGCCGCCCGCCTTCAGTGAGGACGGGACCATCACCGCGGGCAACGCCTCGAAGCTCTCGGACGGCGCGGGCGCGGTCCTGCTGGCCGACGCCGAGGCCGCCAACGCCGCCGGCGTCGGCCCGATGGCCCACGTAGAGGAGTACGCGGTCGCCTACCGCGACCCCGCCGAGTTCTCCCTGGCAGTCTGTGACGCCCTGGAGGCCCTCTTCGAGCGGGCGGACATCGGCGTCGCCGACGTCGACCACTTCGAGCTCAACGAGGCCTTCGCCGCCCAGATGGTGTATGTCGCCGACGAACTCGACATCCCCCCGGAGAAACACAACCCGCTGGGTGGGGCCGTGGCGCTTGGCCACCCTATCGGCGCCAGCGGCGGCATTCTCACGACCACGCTGCTGTACGCGATGGAACACGAGGACCTGGATAGAGGCGTCGTGGCGATGAGCGTCGGCGGCGGGGGCGCGCTGGCGCTGTCGTTGACGCGGTGAGTCCGCCCGGCGGCGACGGGATGGAAGTCGGCGGCGGGGGCGCGCTGGCGCTGTCGTTGACGCGGTGAGCCCGCCCGGCGGCGACGCGATGGAAGTCGGCGGCGGGGGCGCGCTGTCGTTGACGCGGTGAGCCCGCCCGGCGGCGCTGGTGGGTGCAGTTGTCTGTCGACCACGCCTATCAAGCTGGTATACAATCCGACACTACGCTTGTAACCGCCGATTGGCTACGCAGTACAATGGCAGATTTTCAGCCCGAAAAGGAGGAGGGTAGAGAATCCGACGATTTCGGGATGATACGTCGGCAGATACCGCCGGACCCGGAAACCGCCGAGTACGACTTGCTCGAGATACTCGCCGAAGTCGATGGATGTGAGATAGAGGACCTCCCGGCGCTGTACAACGAGGTCGAACACGTCGTGGAGACGCTTTTCAGGACGCCCCCGTCGGCGGCGGCCCAGATGTCTATCTCGTTTTCCTACGGCGGTTACCGCGTCACCATCGACCGGAACGGGGCCGTCACGCTCGTCTCGGTCAAGGAGTCGCTGTAGCGCGCCGAGCGACGGCTCCCCGCCGAGTCGGCTACCTCCTCGTGTCGCCGGCCGCGTGATGGCGAGCCTCCGGAATAGCATCGCGACGAGCCGGCGTTTACCGACCCGCGGATGGTACGCACACGGACGAATCGACACCGGTCCGTCTCAGTTGATGTAGCTGAGGCCCCGGTCGCTCTGGGCCGCGGTGTCGTCCCACTCCTCGAGGCTGGAGTCGGTTTCGTCGGCCTCGGCTGCGATGGTCGACGCCGTCACCTCGGAGTCGTCGCGGACTGCCCCCCGTGCGACGCGCTCGGCGATGGTTCGCACGTCCACGCTGCTGTAGCCCTCGACGGCCGATGTGGCCACAGTCCAGTCGAACCCGTCTGCGAGTATCTGCTCGTCGAGCGTCTCTCGAAGCAACGCCTCTCGAGTCGCCTCTGTTGGCTCGGGCACGACGACGTGTTCGTCGAAACAGCCAGAGAACAGCACTCCCTCGGCGACGGCGTCGGGCGACGTCGCGGTCCCCACGACGACCACGTTGTGCTCCTCGATGGCTCGGAGCTTCGTCGCCAGGTACCGAGCGAAGGCGGCGTTTTCCTCGGACTGCGGGTCCCTGGGAGTCAGTGCTGCGAGTTCCTCTATGAACAGCACGCAGGGCGTGTTGGCCCGTGCGATAGCGAAGACACTGTCGACGAAATCGGTCAGGTCTGCCTCCTCGTGGTCGAGCAGTGAGTCGTGTGTCAACGACAGCAGCGGCAGGCCGAGTTCGCCGGCTATTGCCGAGCCGAGGGCGGATCTGTCACATCCCTGTGGGCCGTACAGGAGCACACCGTCGACGGTGTTGACGCCGAGGGACTCGTACTGGTCGGCGTTCGCCAGTGGCTTGATGAGCCGCTCGACGACCTCGCGTTTCCGGTCGGCCAGTCCGGTGACATCGTCGAAGGACGGGGGAGACGTATCTAGCAGCTCTGCCGCAGGGAGGTTGGTGCTCTCGGGCTGTGTGACGACCGTCCCGCTCTCGCCACTGTCCAGCCCGTCGTACCGGTGTAACCAGTCGGCGATGCTGGTCGACGTCTCGGCGACGGCGGCCGCGAGGTGGTCCGCCGAGATTTTCTCGCTGTTCGCCATCGCGTGGCGAGCGGCAAGCTCCGCGACGAGTTCGATGTCGCTCGACGCGTACCCGCCCGTCACGTCCACCGTCGCGTCAATCGAGACGTTGGGCTCGGTCTTGGCATCGGGCAGGTACAGGGAGAGAATTTCTCCCCGGGCGACCGGGTCCGGCGGCGGGACTTCGATTCGCTCGTCGAACCGGCCCGAGCGCAGGATGGCGCCGTCGATGTCGTCGACGTAGTTCGTAGCGGCGACCACCACGACACCGTCGGGGACGTTCTGTAGCTCCGTCAGCAGCTGATTCACCATCATCTTCCGGTCGTTGTGCATATTGCTCCCGTCGTCACGGCTGCTGGCGATCGCGTCGATTTCGTCGATGAACAGGATACACGGTTGGTTCTCCTCGGCGACATCGAACACCTTCGCGATGTTCTCGGTCCCTTCGCCGAGCCACTTGCTCGAGAGGTCCGCCGGCGTTAGGTTCACGTAGTTGTAACCGAGTTCGCCGGCGAGCGCACCTGCGATAAACGTCTTCCCACAGCCGGGCGGCCCGTGCAGGAGCACGCCGTCCGTGGCGCCGAGACCGTAGTCCTCGTAGCGCGACGGCCGACGCAGCGGCATGATGACCCGCTCGCGTAGCTTCGCCTTCAGGTCGTCCATCCCGCCCACGTCGTCGAAGTCCCGGTTGGGTTGGTGGAGAACAGCGTCCTCGTCGATGCTGTGGTCGTCCTCTTCGTCGTCGCTGTCGGCCATCGTGTCGCTTTCCGAGAGCGCGACGAAGCTCACTGGCCCGACTGCGCCGGCGACGAGAAAGCGGTAGTCGAACGTCGAGAGGAAGCCGGCGACCGCGGCGATACCGGCGCCGAGCAACAGCAGCTCGTCCCATCCGTTCCGTCGCATCCGACCGAGCAACGTTGAGGCGACGGCGGCGAGGACCAGCGCGACTGTTGCCGCCAGATGCGTCCCGATAGGTAACATACCTACCGTGACATCTGAATATGTAAATTTATTACGATTTAACTCAACAACTGTACATGGATAATATATCTCCGATGGCAGTCGGATGCGATGCCGTCACGACGGTCTCACGCGGTATATCGTCCCCGCTAGGGTGGAGAGGATGGACGAGGTAGCGCGGGCAGTCGAGCTCCGCGAGCGTGCGGGGGCGGAGCCCGCCATGATGGTCTCGGAAACCGACGAGATGGTGTCCCTGCTCGACGCCCGCGACCCCGGCGCACGCTGTCAAGCGGTCTGGGCGCTCGCGAACGTCGCCCACGACCTCCCGGATGCGGTGACCGACTGTCTGGAACCGGCCTACGACCTCCTCTTCGACGAGCACCCCGAGATACGCATGAACGCGGTGATGCTGTTCATGCACGTCGGTGACGGCTTGCCGTCGGAAATCCGACCGGCGACCGATGCGCTGGTCGAGCGGATGCGCGACAGAGACCCGGACGTGCGGGAGCTCGCAACCGGCTCCGTGATGCGCATCTCCATCGTCGACCCGGCCGCGCTGCGCGGAGCGACGGCGACGCTGGCGGCGCGACTCGACGATGCCGCCGACGAGACCGTATTGGCCGCGATAAAGGCGCTTGCGAACATCGCAGCAGACCATCCCGAGGCAGTCCACCCACACGTCGACAGTGTTCGAGGGGCACTGCGACACAGCGCCCCCGAAATCGTCCGGCATGCCACAAAGTGTCTCAACGGGGTCGCCATCGACTATCCTGCCGCTGTCCGGCCGGCCGCCCAGCAGCTCCGGTCGCGGCTCGCCCACGACGACCCCCAGACCCGCGCCTACGCAGCCGACGCGCTGCACCGGCTGGCACCGGAATTCCCCGACACAGTGGCGCCTGCACTCGGCGAACTCGCAGCGCTGTTCACCGACCGGATAGACCGCGCCCGCACTGGCGCGGCACTCGCCCACGGCGTGGTTTCCGCTGCGGAGCCGTCTGCGGTGAAGCCGTTCGTCGAAGACCTGGCCCTGCTGTTCGACGACGAGGAACCGGGCGCCCGCAACGGTGCCGGGTACGCACTGGCGAACGTCGCTCTCAATTTCCCGGCGACGGCCCGGCCGTACACGGACCTGTTCGAGCGGCGACTGACTGACGACCTGGCCGAGGTTCGCCGGCACGCGGTGACTGCCCTCGACGGTGTCGGTCGGGAGTACCCCGAGGCCGTCGACTCGGCAGTGGCGGAGCTTCAGGAGCGCTATGAAGACGACGACGAGGGCGTCAGAGACGCCGCGGCGAAGGCGCTCTCGAACGTCGAGGTCGTCAGCTACGAGAGGACCGTCGACCAGGCGGCTCCTGACGCGGGAACCAAGTCGACTGGTTCCTCAGACAGTGAGGGGGCGTCGGCATCCACCTCCGAGTCATCAGCCACGACGCAGCCGAGCGACGATGCGGCCGACGAGCCGGCGGATTCTACGGGCGCTACCTCATTGCAGGACGCCGCCAGGTCCGCACTGGAGCGCCACGACGAGTGAGTGTCGTGGAATTCCTGAACTATTATCTCCCCGGGCCGCTCCCAACCAGTATGACAGGATTCTCCAGTCGCGTCGAAGCCGTCTCCATCTCGGGTATCCGCGAAGTGTTCGAAGCCGCCGGCGAGGACGCTATCAACCTGGGACTGGGGCAACCGGACTTCCCGACGCCCGACCACGCCCGCGAGGCCGCAATCGAGGCCATCCAGTCGGGGGCGGTCGACGCATATACGTCGAACAAGGGGACGCGTGAACTCCGCGAGGCCATCGCCGCAAAGCACGACCGGGACAACGACCTCGACGTTGACCCAGCGGATATCATCGCCACCTCCGGCGGGAGCGAGGCGCTGCACATCGTGCTGGAGGCCCACGTCGACGCGGGACAGGAGGTCGTCTTCCCCGACCCCGGTTTCGTCTCCTACGACGCCTTGACCCATCTGGCCGGCGGGACGCCGAACCCGGTCGGTCTGCGAGAGGACCTGACGATGGCTCCCGAGGCCGTCGAGGACGCCATCACCGACGACACCGCGGCGTTCGTCGTGAACTCGCCGGCCAACCCGACCGGGGCCGTCCAGTCCCCCGAGGATATGCGCGAGTTCGCCCGCATCGCCGAGGAACACGACGTGCTCTGTATCTCCGATGAGGTGTACGAACACCAGGTGTTCGAGGGCGAGCACCGCTCGCCCGCGGAGTTCGACGAGTCGGGCAACGTCGTCGTCGTCAACGCCTGCTCGAAGGCCTACTCGATGACCGGCTGGCGGCTGGGCTGGGTCACCGGTGCGACCGACCGCGTAGAGCGGATGCTCCGGGTCCACCAGTACGCCCAGGCCTGTGCCTCCGCACCCGCACAGTACGCCGCCGAGGCCGCTCTGACAGGACCCCAGGACCCCGTCTCGGAGATGCGTGAGGCCTTCCAGGAGCGCCGTGACATCCTGCTTTCGGGCTTCGACGAGATGGGGCTTGCGTGTCCCACGCCGAAGGGCGCCTTCTACGCGATGCCGAAGGTCCCCGAGGGATGGGTCGACGAGGTCATCGACCGGGGCGTCGTCGTCGTTCCGGGCGACGCGTTCGGCGAGAACGGTGCTGGCTACGCCCGCATCTCCTATGCCACGGACACCGAGACGCTCCGTGAGGCAATCGATATCATGGCCGATGCGACCGCTGCACTGAACTAGGAACGAATTTGGAAGAGAGTTCGAAGAAGGGTTTTGTGGTCGCCTCGCGTCGCCACGGACGAACGAGCCGTGGTCACCGTCCATGACAGCGACCGACGCGAGACATACCAGAGAGATTGTGAGGGCCAACTATTTACTACGGGCACCGGGACCACAGAGAGGAGCAGGATGGAGAAAGCGCTCTGGTATCTGCTGACGGCGACGCGTGGCGGCGCCAACCGGGCGCGTATCATCGACGCTCTCAGCGAGCGGCCGAAAAACGCCAACGAGCTGGCCGAGGAGCTAGACGTCGGGTACAAGACAATCCGTCACCATATGGAGCAACTCGAGGACCACGACATCGTCGAGTCGGGCGAGGAATCGTACGCGAAACTCTACTTCCTCACCGACCGGTTCGACACGTACCGCGATACGTTCGAGGATATCACGGAGCAGATGGACACATGACCGGACACACTGACAGGACGGACCGGCGCGGGGGCGGTCACTGATGGCGATGGGGACACTCATCACGGCCGCCGTGGTCATCGCGGGCCTGAACACGCTCCTCTTGCTCCCGCTCGTGGGCGTGTGGGTCCGCAACTACAGCACCTTCGGGACCGGCCTCGTCGGCGGCCTCGTCCTCTTTGCCGTCGCCATGCTCGCCGAGAACGCGATGGCTATCTACTTCTTTTTCTCGATGGCCAGCTTCTACAGCGGCGACCCCGGCGTCCAGAAAGTCGTTCTGATACTGCGGGGCCTGCAGTTCGTCGCTATCGCTGCATTGTCGTATACGACGCTTCGGTAGGAACCGTCTTTGCGTGCCGTCACTGGGACGAGCGAAGCACGGATAATGCTGCATCCGTTAGCTGTCCCAATGGACCACCTCGCACCGTCGAACGTGCCGGTGTACGCGACGACGGCCGAACAGCAACGTCTCTGGGACCGCTGTAGCGACCGCGGCCAGCCGGTCATCGCCATCCGGACGGCCGCCCGCGGCTACATTGTCAGATACGACCTCCAGCATCTCGACGTCCAGCTCTCACAGCGAACGCTCCAGCAGCTCCGTGACCGGGTCCGCTCGCGGCGCGGCTACGAGACCAGTCCCGACGCGTCCGACCCCGTTTCCGAGACGGAGGGGGTCGGCGGTGAGGCTGGCGCCGTCTCCGGCGAGCTTCACACCCCGACCGAGCGCGCGGCGCGAGACCTGGCCTCGCACATCTCGCCGTTCGTCCTCGACCGAGGCAACTGGCAGTAACGCGCCGTCGTCGGACGAGATTTTTGCCCTCCTATCCAGCGCTACAGTCCCTGCGCCGCTGTGGCCGACCCCCCTCAGACTGGTACCCCTACCAGAAATCGGACGGCCTCCATGGTCGAGAATATCTGGTAACTGACATAGGCGGCTACGGGCACCCATACCGACCCGGACCGTTCATAGCCGACGGTAGCGAGTGCAGCGACGAACGCGAAGCTGACCGTCAGCGGGACGAACGGGGACTCTTCGATGGCGAGACTGACAAGTGCAACCACGAGGACGACGGCGACCACGGCCAGAACAGGCGTGCAATCGATGCCGAACTGTCGGGAGAGGAACCAGATTCCCTGAACGAGCGCGAGTGTCATCACCACCAGCATGAAGTTATCCGCTGTCAAGAATGCCGCCCTCGGGAGCGCGTTCAGCTCCCAGACCGAGACGTCCAGAGCGCTGCTTACAACGAGCGGGGAGCCCGACAGTGCCGCAGTGGCGGTGACGCCGGCGGCGGTGCCCAGTCGGTCACGAAGCGCCGTCTGTACGGCGCCGTGAAACAGCAGCCCCCAGCCGAATCCGAGAAACACGCCGGACAGCACGAGTTCTACGGGCCAGACCCCGCCCATCCCGGCTCTGTCGAACGGCATCTGTGGAATTGTCTCGACGGTCCGCATGGAGCGGTACCTCCCGCCGAGCCCGACGATAGCGGCCAGAAGGGACGTTCCCATGGCCGTGGCCCAGCCGGTCCGGTCTGGCTTCGATAGCGGCAGGTCGATGTCGCGGGCTCTGGTGTAGCGGACCGCGAACAGTCCCATCACGACCAGTCCGTTCGACACTGCGATGAGCAGCTCTCTCGGAAAAACGGGGAGTGTCAGATTCCGGTGCAGCAGGTACGCGGCGACGACCAGACTCACGGTCGCCACACCACCGTATCGGATGAGTGTCCCGCGCTGGACTCGCTGCTCAGCGGGCCGTCGCGCTCGCCACAGTACGACTACCACACAGAGTATCACCAGACCTGTCCCTGCGTACACCGCCGTCCCGGTCAGTACCGAATCGGGCGTCGACCGGACAGCGCTCCAGGCCCGGAAGAGCATACTCCTGTTGAAGACCCGCAGCGTCCCCAGAGCGAGAAACAGGAGGAACAGCGATTTGAAGAGGTCGAAAAGCGTCCTCTCGTCGTCACCGTCGAATTTCAGCGGTGACTGATGGCCCATATAATTCCGGTATCGAGTAACTGATTCAAAAATGTAGTGCTCCGGCCGCTGTGGCATCCCGTCTGAACTATAGTAGCCATTGAAAATCAATGCACACCCGATCGCACGACTACGGTGTGATCGGTGTGTAAATCGTTTCAATTGCTACTATAGACGACAGCACTCGCCTCGTACTCGCTCCGTTCATCGATGCGCCGAACCCAGTAGTTCTGTGCACACAGTCGTTCGCACGACCGGCTGCCCGCCGCGGTACTCCGACGTACGAGACTTTTTGACGCTCCCGTCCCTCGCTCCGGTATGGCAGTCGCCAGACACGAGGCCGGCGTCGTCGGTGCCGGCAAGGCGCTCGCCTCCCAGGTCCACCCGGTGTTCATGTTGCCGCCGCTGGCGACATCGCTGTTTGGCGCCGTCCTCGCCGGCACCGTGGACCTCCGGGTAGCCGGGCTACACGCGCTGGCGATGTTCTTCGCCGTCTACACGGCCCACGTCAAGGACGGCTACGTCGACTTCCACGTCCGCGGCGAGGACGACGACCACCCACTGACCGTCGGCGGCTGCCGGGGGGCACTGGTCACCGCAGCCGTCGGATTCCTGGCCTGTACTGCCGGGATCTGGCTGCTCGTCTCTCCGGTCGCGGCGCTGGTGACGGCGCCGACCTGGCTCATCGGCTACACCCACGCCCCGCAACTGGACCTCAACCCCGTCGGCGCGACGATGGGGTACCCCAGTGGTATTGCACTTTCCCTGCTGGGTGGTTACTACGCCCAGACGACCCACTTCGGCCCGCAGGTGCTGGGGCTGGCCACAGTCTTCCTGCTGTTGCTTACCGGTATCAAGATAATCGACGACGAGACGGACTTCGACTACGACAGCTCCATCGACAAACGGACGGTCGCGGTCGTGCTCGGCCCCCGGCGGTCCAGACAGCTCGCGCTCGGACTCTTTGCCCTCGCGATGGTCGGCGTCGTCGCGCTCGCGATAGCGCTGCCCGGGATCCCGCCGACTGCGGCGGGCGGGGCCGTCGTCTTCGGCGCCGTCCTGGCGCTTGCCTACCGGGCCGAGGCAGAACTCGCGACGATGCTGTTGATACGGGGCTCGTATCTCTTTCTCGCCGTGCTGGTGGCCGCGGTGTGGTTCCGGCCGCTGGCGTAGCGGGCGTTCGCGAGCGGTTCAGATGGTGTCCCGCTCGCGTATCTGCTCGTCTGTCGGCCCGCCTAGGGTGACACCGCACCGCAGCTCCGCGAGACAGGCCCGGTGTACCAGCGATTCGCGCCGCTGGTCGGTCTGCCGGGGAACCGGCTGGTGACAGACTCGGCAGATATGGTCTGGGTCGGCGCTATCTGATACACCGGTTGACTCCCGGGGCTGTGAGTTGGACGTTGGTTCCATAGTGACCACTTGCGTGGAGAGAACAGACACCTACACCTTGTTAGATAGTGTTTAAATCGGGCTACAGACAGTTCGGTATCCAAATACACTCAAGCGGTTACTAGGACCTGTTGAACCAGACGTCGACGTGGTGGTCGGGACCGTAGGACTTCCCGACGACGTCCGGTCGGCCGCTGCCGGTCAGGTCGACGACTTTCGCCTCGTGGGTCTCGATGCCCGTCGCGACCGTCTCGCGCTCGAACTCCCCGCCGCGATTGTAGAAGACGAAGTGACGCGGGTCGCTGTGCTTTCCCAGGCCCATCTCCGCGACGTAGATGTCCGGCAGGCCGTCGCCGGTGAAGTCCTCGACCTCGAGCGAGTGGGGACAGAACAGCCCGTCCGCGATGAGATGCTGGTCCCAGTCGGGCGGGTCGAACCAGGCGACCCGTCCGGGGTGGGTGCCCAGATGTGGCGAGTCTCCCTCCGAGAGGACGACTTCGAGGTCGCCGTCGTCGTCGACGTCGGCGACGGCGACCCGGGTGTTGTCCCACCCGTCGACGATCGCCTCCCGTCGCCAGCCGGTCTCGGCGTCGGGGTCCCGGTGGTAGACGTTCGGCCCGGCGACCAGCTCCGTCCGGCCGTCGCCGTCGATGTCGACGACAGCGACGCCCTCCAGTTCGCGGCCCTCGTCGACGACGTGGAGGTTGTCCTCTCCCCAGGGCGTCTGCCGTGGCGCGGCCGGGACGTCGTAGTAGAAGACGGTCTCGGACTCCTGTGAGAGCCCGACGACTTCGGGCTCGCCGTCGTCGTCGACGTCGGCGACGGTGACGTCGTGGTACTTCTCGAAGCGGTCGGTGATGCGGTAGCGCGCCCAGGGCTCCCGTGGGTCCGCTCCCGGCTCGAACCAGTACAGGTCGGTGTTGTTGATTCCCTGGCCGGCCACGATGTTCGGCCCGCCGGTCCCGGTGATGTCGCCGACGGCACCGCCGACGTCAAGCGCCGGCGTGAACGATATCTCGTGGCGCTCGAAGCCGGGATTCTCGTACCAGAAGAGGTTGGATTCACCGATACCTATCGCCGACCGGAGCGAACCTGTGGGGACGCCGTACTGTTCGGCTTTCCAGACGAGACCCTTACCGGGGAACCCCTCGCCGGCCCCGCCGACGATGACGTCGTCGCGGCCGTTGCCAGTCAGGTCCGTGGTGAGGCAGAACCCGAGTTTCGTACAGGGTGGCCGCTCGTCTATCCGCTGATGCGTAAATCCACTCATATGCTGTGTCCCGGGCTTTGCTCAGGTGGGTCATGAGTAATCACCTGCTAACTGCCACATTTGTGGGGCGAGCCGGCCGCTGTGTCGGGCCCTGGTGCCGACCCTCGAGTCGGCGCGGGACTGTCAAGGCGGACGGTTCCGGACATCGTAACAAACCGTCCGGGTCGTTTCCTCAGACCATGCCCTGCAAGCAGCTATGGGCCGTCCATCGAGCAGCCGCGTCGACCACTGGGTATCGCCAGGAGCGACGCTGATGTGGCCGTGGACGCATCTCGGATTCGGCTATCTGCTCGTCTCGCTCCTGTGGCGGCTCCGTGCCCGTCGGGTCGACGGCGCGGTGGCTGTCGCCGCGGCGCTGGGGACGCAGTTCCCGGACCTCGTCGACAAACCGCTGGCGTGGGCTTTCGGCGTCCTGCCCGCCGGGCGGAGCCTGGCACACTCGGTGGTCACCGCCGCGGTGGTTTCGGCCGTCGTGCTCTACGTTGCCGGTCGGCGTGACCGCGCCGACCCGGCACTCGCGTTCGTCGTGGGCTACGGCAGCCACCTCGCCGGCGACGCCCTCCCGAAGCTCCCGGCCGGCGAGTTCGACTCGCTCACCTTCCTCCTGTGGCCGCTCTTGCCGCTCCCGGACTACGACGGGGCGGACCCAGTGGTGGCGAACTTCGCGGAGGTGGCCGCCGAACCGGTAGCGTCCCTGCTGACGAGTCCCGACCGACTGGCGCTTCTCGTTCTCGTCGTGGCCCTTTGGGGCGCCGACGGATTCCCGGGTGTAGCGGGCCTCGGGCGCTACCTCACACGCGTCAAGAGCGGCAAAATCGAGTGACTGCCACGCCAGTGCCGGGCGGGACTCTCAAGACTGGACAGTCGAGTGCTTGGGCGGCGGGGCCGCGTCGTCCGAACCGACGAGTCTCGACAGCAGGTCCTCGAGCCGGTCGGCGATACCAGCGCGGTCGTACTGTTCGACCACGTGTTCGCGGCCGGCCGCGCCCAGCCGTTTGCGGCGTTCCGGTGAGTCGAGCATGGCATCGAGGGCCTCCGCGATGGCCGCCGGGTCGACCTCGGCGTGGCGGCCCCCGCCCGAATCGTCGACGAACCGACGCACTTCGCCGCGACCGGTGACCACGACCGGGACCGCACAGGCGAGGTACTCGTAGCTCTTTGTCGGCATCGCGTAGGCCAGTTCGGCCGCGTCCTTTATCGGCGCCAGCCCGACGGCGGCGTCGTTGATGTGGGCCGGCACCGCCTCGCGGTCGACCAGGCCGACGAACTCGACACGGTCC
This sequence comes from Haloarcula rara, assembly GCF_029338235.1. Lineage (GTDB taxonomy): Archaea > Halobacteriota > Halobacteria > Halobacteriales > Haloarculaceae > Haloarcula > Haloarcula rara. Next base: position 372,759 of record NZ_CP119785.1, on the reverse strand, counting down.
TCGAGGCCGAGGCGCTCGGTCAGGGCCTCCAGACGGGAGCGCTCGTCGCCGTCCCCGACGAGCCGGAGGACCGCGTCGTCGTTGGACAGCTCGTCCATCGCACGGATACACGGCTCCAGGGGCTGTGCGCTCCCGAGGTTGCCGGTGTAGACGATGACCGGCCGGGCCCCGTCGTCGCTTTTGCTCTCGCTTTGCGCCCCCTCGCCCCGCTCCGCACGCGGCGCGAACATCTCTGTGTCGACGCCGTTGGGGACGTGTCGAATCCGGTCGGCCAGCTGGTCGCCGTACTTCTCGGTGATGGCGGTCCCCAGTGACTCGGTCGTGACCGTGATGCGGTCCGCCGTCCGCAAGACGAGTCCCTGGAACCACCGGCTCGCCCCGACCAGCGGGCTGTCGGCGTCGACGTAGCCAAGCGCCACGGAGTTGTCTATCCAGAGGTCGCGCACGTCGACCACCCACGGGGTCCCGAGGAGGGCGGCTGCCAGCCCCGGGATACCCGTCGTGATGGGCGGCGTGGACGTGAGTACCGCGTCGTAGGACCGGTGATTCCAGACGAGCCAGAGGGTCGCGTGGAGCGCGAAAAGCAGGTAGTACGGGAGCCGGCGGGCCAGTCCCGGGTTCTCGACCTGTGGTTGCCACGACCACAGGCGGCGGACGACGACCCCGTCCACGCGCTCGGTCTCGCTGCGCTCCCAGCTCCGCTCGAAGTTCCCCGGCGGGTACGACGTCGGCGGCGCCAGTACGGTCACGCTCGCCCCGTCGGCGACGTTGACGGCGAGGTCGCGGATGCGCGAGGCGTTCCCGCCTTTCTCCGGTGGGTATCGCTGGGAGACGAAGACGTAGCTGTTTGGCTCGGCCATCGTCACCTCGACGCCCCCACGAGGACCGGTACTCGTCGGCTGTCACCCGTTGGACAGGCAGCCGCTGTCCGGCGGTCGGCCGCGGAAATCACACTTGCCATTGGACGTCGAAACGCACCGACGATATCCACGTTAGTATGCGTCCTATACGCGAGCTGGCAGACGGGAAACAAACTGGCCCGGGGACTGTGCTCACTCCGTTATCGATTGGCTACTAAACTGGCTGGACTGTCAACGCTCTCTCGCATACGATGGACCTGGATTCACTGACGCTGGCCTACGCCTACGGCTGTCGCAACGCGGGGGATTTCGCTATCAACGAGGGGGCGCTCGCGCTCCTTTCCCGGGCCGCCCCGGAGGCCGACGTGACCGCAGTCTCGCGGTTCGCCGCCGAGTCACCGGAGTTCCAGCGGATGGCCGACGAACTCGACGACGAGCTCACGCTCGTGGGCGGCCCGATAACGTACGACCCGGAGCGCCAGTCCCGGCCGGCCCAGTTCGCCGCGCTGGCGCACAACGGCCTCCAGTACGGCGTCGACCTGGCCGGCGTCGCCGAGGGGCAGTCGGTCCACTCGGCGCTGTACGACCGGATAACCGACGGGGACGCGCTGCTGTTCAACGGCGGCAACGCCATCCATCACTCGCCGAGCCACGGGAATCTTCCCTATCTCCTCGCGATGCTGTACCCGTTGCAGGTCGCACGCCGCAACGACGTCCCCTACGGACTGCTCCCCCAGACGACGTTCGCGCTGGAGGGGGTCGCCGAACGGCTCGTCCGCCCGATTCTGGACGACGCCGCCTTCGTCATGACGCGGGACGCGACCACCTTCGACTACCTCTCGGAGTTCGGCCTCTCGACACAGCTCATCAACGGCGTCGACACCGCCTTCCTCAACGGCACTCCGTCGGCGAGCGAGCCGTCCGACGGCGAGTCGAGCCGTATCGCCGTCGTACCGCGGTTCTCGACGCTGGGCGATACCGGGGAGCTGGACGAGGCCGGGGTCCGGATGGAAGGAGCCTTCCTGACGTACCTGGAACGGCTCGTCGACGCCGGACACGAGGTGACGCTGACGGTACAGACCGAAATCGACGAGGCGTGGGCCGACCGTCACCGCGACCGCCTCGACGACGTCGGCGTCGGCTACTACGAGAGCTACGACCCCGACGAGCTCCGGGCCCACTACGCCGAGATGGACCTGCTCGTGACGATGCGCCTGCACGCGGCCATCTTCGCCCTCTCGGTCGGGACGCCCACTGTCGGCGTGTACCGACCCGAGTGGGGCCCGAAGATGCCCGGCACGTTTCGAACGCTGGATATCCCCGACTACGCGCTTCCGTGGGACGAGGCGACCGCCGAGACGCTCGAAGCGGTCACCGAGGACGCGCTCGAGGAGGGGGCGGGGCTCTCACAGCGTATCGCCGACAACGTGACACTGCAAAATGAGGCGCTCGTCAGCGACCTCCGGACGGCACTCGCGACTGCCGACGGGTTCGCGTAACTTTCCAGTGTTTTATCCCGTAATTCAAGCGGAGTCCCTGGAAGCCACGACCTGGTGAATTAACCGCACAGTGTGTTTGCGTACCGCACACGGAATATACTGACACGAAATCAGCCGGGCGACAAGGCGGAGAAAACCTATCACCTGTCCAAAAGTAAAAACCATTTGAAGTATCTGGGCTTCGTCAACGAAAGCGTGATGATGAGTGAACACCGCGACGCCGTCCGACTCGGTATTGTCGGACTCGGCTTCATGGGACAGACCCACGCCTCGAACGCTACCGAACTCGGCCACGAAGTCGTCGCCGGCACCGACGTAGACGCCGACAGCCGCGACGAGTTCGCCGAGACGTACGGCACGGCGACCTACGAGGACGCTGCCGAGATGTACGCCGCCGAGGATCTGGACGCTGTCGTCGTCTCGACGCCGAACGCCTTCCACGAGCACGCGGTCGTCGGTGCGCTCGAACACGGCTACAACGTGCTCTGCGAGAAACCGCTCGCCGACGACCTCGCCGCGGCGGAGCGTATTGCTGAGACCGCTCGAGACGCCGAAGGGTTCCTCGCGGTGAACTTTCACAACCGGGTCGCCACGGCCGCGGCGGTGTTCACGGGCTACCGCGAGGCGGGGCGCTTTGGCGACGTGACCCACGTCCAGGCGAACTACGTCCGCTCACGGGGTATCCCCGGCGTCGGCTCGTGGTTTACGAACAGAGAAATTTCGGGTGGTGGCGCAGTCGTCGACATCGGTGTCCACGCCATCGACTTCGCGCTCTACCTGATGGACTTCCCCCGGGTCGAGGAGGTATTCGCCGTCACCCGAACGGAGTTCGGTAACCGGGCGGACTACGCCGACCCCGGAGACTGGTACGACGCGACCGAGGCGGCCGTCTTCGATGTCGAGGACTCCGCGACGGCGATGGTCCGCTGTGCGGACGACCGGACGATCTCACTGGAGGTCGCCTGGGCGGCCAACCAGGCCGAGACCCAGGAGTTCATCGTCCGCGGGACCGACGGCGGCGCGCGCCTCGATTTGGGTGGCGAGGAACTGCACCTGCTCGAGTCCGGCCAGCAGGGCACCGACCACGTCATGCAGTCGGAGCTGACTCAGGGCTCCCTCGATACGACTGGCTGGAAGGGCAGCGACGAGCGGTTCCTCGACGCGGTCGTCAGCGGTGAGCCGCCCGTAGAGAATACCCTCAAGCGGGCGCTCACCGTCCAGCGCGTCATCGATGGCATCTATCGGTCGGCCGAGGCCGGGACCAGTGTGCGCCTCGACGACGAGTGAACCACACCCAATGAAGCGTCAGTAGCCAGGTCTAGTCCAACGCCAACGAGAGCTCTATTTTCTGGCTTTCGAGTCGGTCGGATTGTCGATAAAACTGCGCAAGCCGACTGGAAGCACGCCTGCCCTCACCGAGTCCCGTTCACGCGGTAGACGTCGTACTCGCCGTTGTCGTACACCGACGACACTGTCGGGTCCCGCTTGAGACGGTCGAAGTCCGAGCGCTCGTACTTCCAGAACTCCTCGTAGCCAGGGTAGACGCTCTCGTAGAAGGTGCGCCCGGCCGCCGTCAGGACGAGATACTTCTCGCCATCGTAGCTGGCGCCGAGAGTGTCGTTCTCGGCGTAGCCGAAGTGGCGCGGTATCCGGTCGGTGTTGCTGGTCACCACCTGGTCGTCGGTGTAGGTCTCCCGACCGAAGACGGCGTCCCGGAACCGGTGGGTCTCGACGCCGAACTCGGTGAGGTCGTCCCGGGTGTCGCGGTTCTCGACGTACCACTCGGACCCCTCGAGCTCCGCGTCGGTGACCTGCTGGTTCTGGCCGACGGTAAGCGGTGAGATGTACAGCCCCATCGTGCTGGTGGCCACCAGCACTGCGACGGTGACGTACAGAAGCCCGTAGACGGTTTTCCGGGCCCCGGTCCGCTCGGCCAGGAAGTAGACGAACGCGCCGGAAAGCAACGCCCCGAACAGCTCCGCGTACACCAGCGGGCGGCCGAAGCCAACGAGCAGGTCGACGACGAAAAAGAGCGCCGAGAGGACGGTAAAGAGCCCGAGCCCGCCGACAAACGTCGACCGGAAGACGGTGCCACTCGAACGCGAGCGGAGGGTTCCGACGAGGACCGCGAGCGCGTAGCAGCCCCCGAGGGTGAGCAGTATCGCCGACACGCCGTATCTGAGCGCGGCGATGCGGCCGATGTCGACCAGCGACGGGGTGTACTGGGCCACCGTTTCGCCGTACGAGGCGGCCGAGGACCCGACGCCACCGGGCGAGGCGAGCGTCTCGAAGACGATACCGACCCGTTCGACGATCTTGGGGAAGTCCAGATACCACACCGCGAAGACGGCGACGAGCAGCTGTGAGTACGGCATCGCACCCACTGGACCGGGCACCTGCTCGGCGCTCTGAAGCACGCCGCGACGGTGCAGCGCCCGGGCGACCCCGTACACGCCGAGGACCAGCAACAAGAACAGGACGGTGATGGGGTGATAGATGACCACTCCGAACAGCGTGGCGCCTAGCGCGGCGCGGACGCGGAGCGCCCGCGTCCGCCGCTCCATGACGAACAGGTAGAGGACGAAGGGGACCAGCAGGACGCTGAACACGTACGGGACCGACTGGCCGGCGACCAGCACCGTCGCGAACGGGAGCGCAAGCAGCGCCCGACGCCGGTCGAAGACGGCGCTGACGAGCGCCACGAAGGAGATGACGCTGAACAGCGAGCCGATACCTGCAAGCCCCATCAGCATCGTCTGTGGTTCGAGGCCGGTGGCGTACGCGAGGCTCAGTACCAGCAGGTGGAAGTTCGGGTAGATGTTTCCGGTGCTGACCCGGCCCGTCTGCTGGATGTCCCTGATGAACCCGACGTGTGAGAGCACGTCCGCCCGGCCGAACATCGCGTACCCGCGGAAGTACGGCAGGAAGACGAGCAGCCCGACGACGGTCAGGACGAGAAGGAGGCCGTAGAGCCAGTCGTTCGTCCCCGACCGTGCGCTTTTGACGATGACCACGTTCCCGACGAGCAGGGCGACGACGGTGAGCGCCCAGAAGTACCACGGGTAGGCCCCGTAGATGGAAGGCTCGTAACCGCCTGCCTCCGGGGTCAGCGCGATGACGACCGTGAGGACGAACACGAGCGCGAACCCGCCGGCCGCCAGCCAGCGGTCGTCGGTCCAGTCGACGGCGCCCGACATCTAGGGCTCCCCTCCCCCGGACGGCACGTCGACCCAGACGTGGACTGTTCGGTAGGCGTCGGCGATTTCGGGGTTCTCGCCGGCCGACCCCCTGTAGAGCATGACTGTCAAGCGGAGCCGGTCACCCGCGGCTGATTCTGGCGGCGAGACGTCCACTCTGGTCCCGTTGGTGGCGCCGTCCCGGAGCCGTGTCTCGTAACGGGCCTCCTGCCAGCGGGCGGTCACTCTCCGCTCGCCGTCGACAGCGCTGACCCGGTGGAACTCCACGAGGACGGTGTAGGTCATCTGCCGCCGCTCGCGGTTCTCGATACCGACGTAGACGGGCGCGCTGTTGCCCGGGGCAATCTCGTCCGGGTAGTCGTCGGCGACGAGTTCGCCGGTCTCGTCGTCCTCGCCCATGAGGTAGAACTCGGTGTAGCGCTGGCCGCCGTCCGTCGTCGCGAGCGCCGTCCCGGCGACGGCCAGTGACAGGACGAACAACACCCCGATGACGGCCGTCGCCGGCCCCGCGCCGGTGAGCCTGGTGAGGGCGTCTCCCACCGGAAGCCGGTAGCGCTCGGCCGCCGGAACGCGCAGTCGCCGGACGGCGGCTACCACCGTTGCGCCCAGGACGAACCACACCAGCGTCAGAACGACCGACGACGGGGTGATACCCCAGCTGGTGTAGTTCAGGAACAGGGCGAGCAACGGCACGGTGACGATGCTGAGACCGACCGCGTAGACGACCCGTTCGAGCCCGGACAGGGTCACTCGGTCGCCGGTCACGGACACGGCTGACTCCCCGTGGGGGAACAGCGCTGCCGTCAGCGCGTATCCCGGCGCCAGGAGGACGAACGAACCCCCTATCAGGACGCGAAGCGGGCCCAGGGGATTCCCCGGGAGCAGCCAGACCGCGTACGTTACCAGCGTGATGCCACAGACGACGGCCAGGTCGCTGAGTGTCGATACCACTCCGGTCCCCCAACTTCGGCCACGAGCCATTGGATACCTCTGCCGGCTATAGCAGTATAAGAAAACGCCGCCTACCGCTTGGTTTCTGGGTTGTTACCAACCGCTACTCAGAGCGGCCCGGGACCGACCGTCCGACATGAGGCCGGTCACTCCGAGGGCGGGAGCGAACGGTACTCGTCGTCGATGGAGAGCCCGGCGACGCTGGTCCCGTCGTGGTCGACGGCGACCGAGCTCGGCGCGCCCGTCGAGAGGAGAAAGCCACTGTGGACCGCGCTCCCGGCAGACTGGAGCGAAAGCTTCGCCCGACTCTCGGCCCGCCCGAACTCGGGGAAGTACTGACTGGTCGCGACGGTCGCTCGCTCGACGCCCAGCGGGACGACCGACGCCAGCGCCGAGCCGTCCGCGCGGAGGTCGAACCGCGGTTGGCCGCCGTCGCCGGCGTGGTCGACGTCGATATCGGGCGCGGCGTGGAGCCGGCTCGTCACCGTCGCCTCGTCGTCGGCGTCGACCGTGTCCCAGACGAGCCACCAGCCCTCGTCGTGGTAGATACGGCGCCGGTGGGTGTAGCGGGGTGTGGCCTCGCGGCTGTAGCGCCCGTCGAACAGCTCGACCCCTCGCGCCGGGTCACCGTGGCCGAGGGCTCGACCCGCCGACCGAGCAGGTAGCTGCCGCCGACCGGCATCGGCTCCACGTCGCCGTACTGGACGGTGTTGTGGGCGGCGACGCTTCTGGCGTACTCGCGCTGGTTTGTCGGCGCGTACCCGCGGGTCCCGGTGTCGGTCAGCAGCCGTTTCCCGTCGGCCCAGAACGCCACCGAGAGCCCGTCGTTGTGGGTGTGTCCCGGCAGGTGGGCCGGCCCGGGCTGGCCGCCGTCGACGAGCAGTCGGTCGTCGCCGTCGCCGAGCCAGTAGTAGCCCGACGACGGCAGTGACTCCCCGGCGTCGCCGTCGCGTCCACGCCGACGGCGTCGGCGTACCGGCACACGGCGGAAAGCGGCGGGGCCTCCCCGAACACCGCGTCGTTCAGGAGGGGTATCCGGTCGTCGGGCGGGCGCAGTCGCTGGAGGAACGCCGTGGCCTCGAGGGCCACCTCGCGGAGCTCGGTCGGCACCGACCGCCCCTGTCGGCGAAGCAGGTCCACAGCCGTCAGATACCGAACGAGCGCGATGCTGTGGTACATCGGGCTGCGCTCGAAGTGGCCGCCGTCGGCGAGGAACTGGTCGCGTGCTTCCCGTAGCACGTCGACCCCCTGCTGGAGCCACGCCTCCCCCTCGCCGTCGAAGAGGGCGCCCGCCATCACCAGCGCGGCGCCGTTCTCTATCAGGTGGTTACCGCCCACGTCGTGTTCGACGTGGTTCGACAGGAAGGCCGCGTTCCGGTAGACCAGGCGGGCCGCGAGCGCCTCGACGGCCGTGTCGTCACGGACCCACGCGCAAAAGCGAGCGAGGTGCAGGACTCGAAGCGAGACGGCGTGGGGCGTCCAGGCACGCCGGAGGTAGCCCGGCGCGCCGATGGCCGTCGCCTCGGCGTCGTCCCAGTCGGCGAGCCAGTCTGCGAGCGTCTCGACGACGTCCGGACACGCTCCCGGGCCGTCGTAGCCAAGCGTCGCCCACGACAGGAACTCGAAGCCGTGGAACTGCAGCGCCCACATCGCGGGCGAGTCCAGCACCGCGTCGTCGAGCCAGCCGACACCGTCCTCGCCGGTCACCGACAGCGACCGCTCCAGGAGCGTCACCGTTCCGGAGGCGGTCTCGTCGGCCCGCTCGCGGTAGTTCTCGCGGCTCGCCGAATCGAGGCACCGACGGAGCGTCGTGGTGTTGCCCCGGATACTCTCGGGGCGTATCGCCAGCCCGCTCGGGACCTGGCGCTCGTACCACTGGTCGGCGTCGAGCGGCAGTGAGGGGACCACCAGTTGCCGGAGCGTCCGGTCGGCGACGCCCAGCAGTTGCTCGCGCTCCATGTTACGCACTGTCTCGTACAGGAGCGGTGCGGTCTCAGTGTCTGCGAGCTGCGAGAGACGGGACTGGCCGCCGCTCATCGGTCGGGGCCTCCGTCGCCGCCGGCTCGCTTCGGTCCCGCTCGCGTGGTTCCGTCCGGTCGGTCCGCCTGCCGGTCACCGCCCGCCGCCACGTGCGCCGCCCGCGACCGGGTCGACGACGTGGGGGCTGGACACAGTTCACCCATAGTCGTGGGGATACGTCCACTGGTAGTTTGTTACGCCGCTCCTGAACCGCTCTGGGTCCCCCGCCCGCCGATTTGCCGGCGCTGGGGTTCGGTCTCCCACAGCGTGAGTAGTACGTAACTAACTGAGTACCGACCGCGCGAGAAGTCGGATGATGGGAGCACTAGCATATCCGACGGGAGCGGGGTGGCCGTGAGCGCAGTCACCTACGTGACCACCTTCTGGGAGCGCTGTGTAACGGTCGCCCGGTCTGTGGCCGGCGAGGAGAGTGGAGCCGAACGGCAATCACCGTCCGACGACCCCTTCGGCGCGTACGGCTCCGGGGGGGACCGCGACGCGGGCGACCCGACGTTGCTCGTCTACGGACAGGCCCTCTGGATGGCGGTCACGCTGGCAGTGCTTTTCGCACTGACCCTGCTGTCCGCGCGCCTGTACTTCCTGGTATCGTTCATCGGCCTGCTGTGTAACCGTGTGCTGTTCGCCCCGCGAGGGGCCACCGGGCGGTGGTGGCGAGTGGTCAACGCGCTCACGTGGGTCGGCTTCGCGGTACTGTCGTACATCGTCTACCTCCGTATCACGGCCAGCCTGCCGGCCTCGGCGTAGCCGTCGGATACTTAAGGGGTACAGGCGGCTGGATACGGCCGATGGGGACTATCTCTCGCCCCCGGACACCCGGGGACCAGACGGTGAGTGACAGGGCCGACAGGCGAGGCAGTCGACGGGGGGCACACGCGTGAGTGGCCCGCTCGTGACGGCCGTCGTCACGACTTACGACCGGCCCGACCATCTCCGAGCCGCCGTCGAGAGCGTCCGCGAGCAGACCTACGACGGGGTCGAACTGGTCGTCGTGGACGACCACTCGGAGACGCCGGCACGGGAGGTGCTTGGCGACGTCGACCTCGACTCGCTTACCGCACACCGCGTGGTCCGCCACGAGACGAACCGCGGGGCCAACGCCGCCCGAAACACCGGTATCGGCGCGGCGGACGGCGAGTACGTCGCCTTCCTCGACGACGACGACCAGTGGCTGCCCAAGAAGCTCGCCCGGCAGGTCCACGCCGTCGAAGCCGACGAGGACGCCGGCGTCGCCTACTGTGGCATCAGGCGCGTGTTGCCCGACGAGGAGCGCATCGAGATTCCGCGGGCCGTCGACGACGACATGACGAAGGCGCTGCTGTGTGCGAACGTCGTCGGCTCGATGTCCGTCGCGCTGGTCGAGACCGACGTCGCCGAGCGGGTCCCGCTTGACGAGCGCTTTCCCTGCTGGGCCGACCTGGAGTGGTTCGTCAACCTCTCGCGGGAGACTGACTTTGCCCGCGTTCCGGAACCGCTCGTGGTGTACGAGTGTGACTCGCCGGGCCGGTTGACCGGGGACTTCGAGAAGGTCCAGCGGGGCTACGAGCTGTTCCTCGAGGAGTTCGAGCCGCTGGCGGCCGACTACGGCGACCGCTTCCGCCGGGAGTTCCGGGCCTGGGCGGCCTTTCGGGCCGGCAAGAGCGCGTTCCACGACGGGCGGTACGACCGCGCTCGCGAGTTGCTGTACAGCGCCGTCCGCCAGTACCCGCTCGAACCGCAGTTCGCGACGTATCTCCTCGCTTCCCTCGGGGGCGAACGGACCCACGAACTCGGTCGGACGGTCCGAGGCCTCCGGGGCTGACCGTTCTCAACGCTTGGTCAGGACGGCTTCGGACCGTTCGACGGTCGCTCCCGGGAGGTCCCAGCCGCTCTCGCCGAGATACTCGACGATAGTGCCGGTGACGCGCTCGACGCTGTACTGCCGGCCCGTCTCTCGCGCGTTCGCCTGCAGCTCGGCGAGTGCGGCCCGGTCGTCGGCCAGCTCTCTGATGTGGGCCGAAAGCGCCGCCACGTCGCGGGGCTCGAACAGCCGCCCGTCGACGCCGTCGGTCACGATGTCCGCGTTGAAGTTCCAGTCGGTGGCAAGCACGGGACAGCCGGCGGCGAAGGCCTCCACGAGCGCGCCGGGGAACCCCTCCCCGTCGTACACCGTCGGGAACACGAAGGCGTCGGCGTCCTGCAGGGTCGGGATGACCGCCTCGTTCGGGAGCTTGCCGTGAAATCGGGCGCCCGGCAGCCGACTGCACCGGTCGAGGAAGTGGTCCTCGTACGGGTCGTCTGGCAGGAAGTGACCGTAGACGTCGAGGACGACGTCAGCCCCGGCGTCGCTGGCCCGCTCGTAAGCCTCGAGCAGGTCGTCGATGCCCTTCGATTCCTTGATGCGGCCGACGTACGCGAGTCGAAGGGCGCCGCTCGCTCCCTCGGTGGTCGAGTCCGTCGACGCCGGCAACGGCCGGAGATTCGGCACGGTCCGGACCTGGACCGAGTCATCGAGCAGCCCGCTGAGGTCGCGGCTCAGCTCGTCGGTCTGGGGGTAGACCCCGTCGAACGCGGAGAACGTCCGGCGGTAGAACCGACGGACTGGACCCGGAAGCGCCCGCAGCTCGTTTGCGAACTCGCCGCCCGCCGGGAACAGCGCGCCGTGGACGTCCGGCGACCGGAGTTTCGTCGCGAGCAGGGGGGCGACCCCCAGACGGACCTTCGTCGACGCGCTCAGGATATACGCGTCGTAGGACAGCGTCTTCGACAGGAGCTCAGCGACGGTCTTCGGGCGGGTCTCGAGCGTGTTCACCCAGTGGACGTCGAGCCCGTGGCCCTCGAGCCCCGCCTGGATGTACCTGTTTTTCAGCCCGGGGCCGGTGATTGGCGGCGACCGCGGGCCGATAGCGAGTATCTCACGGGTCATGGCCGTACCCCCGAGAACGCACTCAGTGTTGCCCCTTCGACCGGTACTGCCGCCGCGGCGCCCTCGTCCGTGGTCGGCCGTCGCGTGGCGCGAGACAGATTCGGCATATCGGTCGGTCTCTCACGACTGCCTTTGTTACGCGCAGTTGCACGCTCAGTTTGTGGCCGTGTACTTTCGACCCAGTTGCCGTCTGTGGGGTTAGTAGCTGTGTAACTTTGGCCGCGTACCCGCCCAGTGACCATGTATGCACACGAGTGGCCAGGGACACGAGTGTCGAGTGGGTGGGTGGTTCCCACCCCGGACCAGGTACCGTCAGACGGCGAGGGAGCGCAACAGATGACTGGCAGCGCCGAGACGACGACAGCGACTGACGAGGCGACCTCGGTAGCGGACCCGGACCGACGGGTCGCCTTCTTTACGCCGGCACCGGATTTCGGGGGCGCACAGCGGGTGACGGTGAACATCGCCAACAGCCTCGCGGACCGGGGACACGAGGTGGACCTCGTCGCGGGCCACCTCGAAGGCGAGTTCGTCTCGCTCATCGGGGACGCGGTCAACACCGTCGAACTGGACGTCCCGCAGGTCCCGGCCGCGGGTATCCTCGCCGCGGTCCCGCGGCTGGTGTCGTATCTCGACGAACATCGGCCCGAGGTGTTGTTTGCCAGCCGAACCCACACCAACCTCGCAGCCGTCGCCGCGGGTCGGCTGACGGACGCGGACGTCCACGTCGCGGTCACGGAACACAGCCCCTTCACCCACCAGCCGACGCGGAAAGACCGGGTCACGGCGGCGCTCGCGGCCCGTCTCTATCCGTACGCCGACGACGTCATCGGCGTCTCTGAGGGCGTCGCCGAGACGGTCGTCCAGCACACCGGTCGCGATCGGGACGGGACGACCGTACTCAACAACCCGGTCGACATCGCGGACATCCGGTCGGGGGCCGAGGAACCGGTCGACCACGAGTGGCTGGACGACCCGGCGGTAGAGCCTGTCGTCGCCGTCGGTCGACTGAAACCCGCGAAGGACTTTGGCACCCTGTTGCGGGCGTTCGCGACGCTACGTGAGCGCCGTCCCGCGACGCGCCTCGTCATCGTCGGCAAGGGGACCGAGCGCGACCGCCTGGAGGCGCTGGCCGACCGGCTGGGCGTCGCCGACTCGGTGGCGTTCACCGGCTACACGGACAACCCCTACGCGTACATGGCCCGGGCATCGGTGTTCGCGATGTCCTCGAAGGTCGAAGGGTTGCCGACGGTGCTCGTCGAGGCGCTCGCGTGTGGCTGTACCATCGTCTCGACGGACTGCCAGTACGGACCGCGGGAGATCCTCGAGGACGGTCGGTACGGCCGGCTCACGCCGGTCGGCGACCCCGAGCAGATGGCAGAGACGCTCTGTGAGGCGCTTGCGGACCCGACGCCACCCGAACGGAGCCGTGAACGCGCAACGCACTTCTCGATGGCCGCCGGCGCCGACAGGTACGAGTCGTACATCCAGGCCGTTGCTGGGGATTGAGTCGTCCACTCGCCGGTCCGCGCTGTTTCGTTACTCCCCCGGTATCGTTCCAGTGACTGAACGACACGTAAATATTAGTTCATTGTTAGTTTCTGACAGCCAAACGTTACTATTAGTAATTAAACAATAACAAGGTCTGCTTACCCAGCAATTACACTCGATGAAGGTTGCTGCAATTGGGGCACATCCCGATGACATCGAAATCGGTGCCGGCGCGTCGATTGCCGTCCACCGGAACCGCGGTGACACTGTTCGGTTCATCATCCTGACGAAAGGTGGCAAGGTCGCCGAGCGCGACCAGCGACGCGCAGAGGCCGAGCGAGCGGCGGAGATACTGAACGTCGACGACGTCCACTTCCTGGGCTACGAGGACACGAAGGTGCCGTACAACCAGGAGTCGGTGGACGAACTGGAGGCGGCGCTCTCGGAGATTGACCCGGACCGGGTGTACATCCACGCCGAAGAGGACACCCACCAAGACCACCGCCGGGCCGCGAAGGCCTCTATCACGGCGTCGCGAAACGTCAACCAGGTACTCGCGTTCGAGGCCCCCTCGACACGGTCTTCCTTTGCGCCCCAGTACTACAACTCCGTCCCCGAGGGCGTCATCGAGGGCAAGATAGAGGCCATCCGCTCCCACGAGTCCCAGCAGGAGAAGAAGTACCTCGAGGCGGAGGCGATGAAGGGACTGGCGCGGTTCCGCGGCCGCCAGGCCAACTCGACGTACGCCGAGGCGTTTCAGGTCATCCGCATCAACAACATGTACAAGTCGAACTTCTACGACCACCACTGACCGGAGATCAGCGTTCGCACGGTCACTGACGGTGGCTCACACGCGACCGCTCACAGCTGCTCTGTGCGCTCGTCGAACCGCGCGAGTACCTCCGGGACCGCCGCCAGCGACTCGACGGCAGTGTCGGGCGCGGCCGCGTTCCGGGCGACGGCGTCCGCGTAGCGCCCCCGCATGACCCGAATCGTCGACATACCGAGCCGGTTCGGCTGGGGGAAATCCAGCCCCGGTCGGTCGCCGACGAACGCCATCGACTCGTGGGGAACGTCGAAGCGGTCGGCCATCTCGACGAACGGCGCCGGCGCCCGCTTCGAGTCCTCCCGCTCCGCGGTGACGATGACCGCTGCGACCTGGTCGTCGAGGCCCAGTCGAGCGAGCTTCTCGCGGCCGTTCGTGCCGCCGGTGATGACCCCGATAGGGTAGTCCGACTCCAGCCGTTCGAGCGTCGCCGCGGCGTCCGCATACGGCACGAGCGACGCGTCGTTGTCGTGGTAGGCACTGACGAGCGCCGGGACGTGGTCGTCGGCGAGTCCGGCCGCCGAGAGCACGACGTCGAACGTCGCCTCGCGGTGGCCCTCCCTGAAATAGGCCGAAAGCAGCTCCTCGGTGAGGTCGACGCCGGTGCGGCGCCGCAGCTCCGCGGCGGCGCTGACCAGGCCGGCCCTGGCGTACTGGCGGTCGTCGAACAGCGTGCCGTCGAGGTCGAAACAGACGGCCCGGACCGAACTGCGACGCACACGGTACTGAACGTGCACCCGATTGAAAAGTAAGCGCCTGCTAGTCGCTCGCGAGCGGCCGGCGAGTGGCCGAAGTAGATACATAGCTAAAGGACCGCTCCCCGGACGATTTCACATGGCGACCGTTCTCGTCACCGGTGTCGGCGGTGCGAGTGGTATCGGCGCTGTCAGAGCGCTCCGTGAGACCACGCCACACGACATCGTGGGGGTGGATATGAACCCCGACGCGGCGGGGCTGTATCTCGCCGACGCCGGGCGAGCGATACCGCCCGCCCACGCCGACGAGTGGGGGCCTGCACTCAGGGACGTCGTCGACGACCACGACGTGGACGTCGTCGTCCCGACCGTCGACGAGGAGCTGTCCGAACTCGACGCCCTCCCCGAGGACCTGCCCGTCGTCGCCCCGCGACCTGGCGTTATCGACATCGCGCTCGACAAGTACACGACCTACCGGGCGCTCGAGGCCGCCGGCCACACCGTTCCACGGACCTGGCTCGCGAGCGAGGCGGCCGAGATTCCAGAATCGGCCTACCCGCTCATCCGGAAGCCACGGCGGGGTCGCGGGAGTCGGGGTATCGAACGGGTCGAGACGCCCGCCGACACAGCGCGCTCGATCGAGGCGGCCGGGCGGTCGGCCGAGGAACTGCTCCTCCAGGAGTTCGTCGAGGGGACGGAGTTCACTACGAGCGTCGTCTCGACGGCCGAGGACCGACTGCTGAGTGTCGTCCCCAAAGAGGCGATGGAGAAGGCCGGGTCGACGGTCAAAGGCGTCACTCGGACGCAGCCGGCCGTGCGCAGGGCCTGCCGCGACATCGCCTCGACGCTCTCGCCGGCCGGGCCGATGAACGTCCAGCAGATTGTCGCCGAGGACGGGACGCCCTACACTATCGAGATAAACCCGCGGTTCTCGTCGACGGCGTGTCTCACGGTCGAGGCTGGCGTCAACGAGCTCGACCTGCTGATTCGCGACGCGCTCGGCGAGGCCGTCTCAGCCCCCGCCGAGTACGAGTCGGGGGTCTACTTCCTGCGCTACGACAACCACGTCTTCGTCGAAGGCGACCAGTACCGCTCGCGGGCCGGCGAGTCCTGACTGCTGTGCGGTAGCGACTCCGGAACAGGACCGTTTTTTCGGCCTCAGCCGTCGAGGATTTCGCGTTCCCGAGCGCAACTGCTCGGCGGCCGTCCGAGATGTCCTCGCGCGTACCCGCTCCGGGTCGAAAACAGTCTTTGCGCGGTCGGTATATAGTATATTTAGTCTATACTATTCCGGCCGTTCCGTGATACCGACTATATATGCCAACGTCCCTCCTGGAAAAGTCACGCCAGGGATTTCGACTCGCCCGACAGACCACCGGTACTGCACTCCGCCACCTGCGATACGCGACGGCCTACGGCCGACTGGCACCACGGCCCTACGATCTCATCCACGTCGACCCGGCGAGAATCGAGTACTGTACGCTCCCGTCGCTGCAAGCCCAGTTCGACCTCTCGACGTACGGCTCACACCTCCTCGACGGCGAGTGGGACCGCCATAGGGTGTACGACGACGTCTGGTACACCCGCGGCTTTGCGGAGCCCGTCCGGGCCCGGTTCGAGGACCACGCGCTGTATCGCGCCATGGAAGCGCACTTTTCCGGGGGCGTTGCCTGGCGGGACACTGACTGGTACCAGTGGATTCGAGACCATCCGGGCGTCGTCGGGCAGTACCCGGACGAGGAGCGGATGCGAGAACGCCTGGCGCAGGTCGACACGCTGTATGAACATATCCGCTCGGGACAGTACCGGACCCAGCGCGAGCTCCGCGACTGTGAAGACGTCCCGCTGTACAGTCGGCCGCTGCCGGTCCCGGAACACTACGAGGTCGACGTCAACATCGGCCGTTCGGGCGAACTTCTGTTCAACTTTAACGGCCGGCATCGGCTTGCTATCGCGAAACTCCTGGGGCTTGATTCGATTCCAGTCCGCGTGTTCGCCAGACACGAACAGTGGCAAGAGAAGCGAAAACACGCCCGCTACCGGACGAGCGAGTCCGCAATCGCCGACCACCCTGACGTCCCGGGCTGTCGGTCGGTCGCGTAGCCCGAGCTCACTTGATTCCCTGGATGACCATGCCGAAAATCCGCCTGATGCCCCACTCGAATTGCTCCTCCAGCAGCAGTGAGGCTGCGGCGTAGACGGCTGCGCCGGCCGGGACGAGGACCACGAGCTCGACCAGCGACGACCACTCCGTCACCGTCCGGACGTACCAGAGGCTGCCGAACATCGTCGCGGCGGCGACAAGCGGATAGACGAACTCGCGATAGAACTTGGCGGACGTGGTCTCGAGCATGTTCGCCGTGATGTAGACGTCAAGCGGGACCATCGGGAACAGGTAGATTCCGGTGACGGCAAGCGCCACGCCTTCGATGCCCCACGCCGCTGCTGCGGGCCAGACCGCGACGGCCAGACAGCCGATCCGGACCAGTCCGAGCTTCACCTGCAGGTCCGGCCGTCCCTGCGATTTCCACAGCTCGCCGAAGTTGCGGG
The DNA here is from genome assembly GCF_029338235.1 of Haloarcula rara. Classification (GTDB taxonomy): domain Archaea; phylum Halobacteriota; class Halobacteria; order Halobacteriales; family Haloarculaceae; genus Haloarcula; species Haloarcula rara. Next base: position 355,748 of record NZ_CP119785.1, on the reverse strand, counting down.
TGATAGCGTGGAAGAGACCGTAGAACGCCAGTATCTGCATAGAGACGACCATCGGTATCCACTGCTCGCCCAGGACGACCGGGACGAAACTCGGCGCGACCAGCGCGATGCCGAAGGCCGTCGGGAAGGCGAAAAACGCTGTCAGGCGCGTCGTCTGTAGCACGGCCGAGCGGACCTCACCGATGTCTTCCTGGAGTGCCGAATAGGTGGGAAAAGTCACCTGCGAAAGGACTCCCGAGAGCTGCGTCGCCGGCATGTCGGCCATCCGGTAGGCGTACTGGTAGAAGCCAAGCGCCGTCGCAGAGAGGAACCAGCCGACGAAGGCGTCGTCGCCCTCGCTGTAGATGAAGCCCAGTATCGAGCTGCCGGTCATCCACTTCCCGAACTGGATGAGTTCCTTCGCGGCCCCGAGCTCGGGGAACGGTCGCGGCCGGAAGTCATCGAGGAAGTACGAGACAGTCGTTCTGGTCGCCGGCTTCGCCAGCGACGCGAACACGAGCGCCCACACCGTCGGCGAGTAAAGCGCGTAGCCGACGCCGACGACGACCTGTGCGAGCCCCCCGCTTGCCTTGTACAGGAAGCTCTTGTGGAAGGCGAGGTCCTTCTCGAAGTAGACGACTGCGGGGTTCCGAAGCCCGTGGACCAGCGGCACGAGCCCGAGCGTGCGGACGAGCGGCGCCGCGCTTGGCTCCCCGAACAGCGTCGCGGCGAACGGCCCCGCGGCAAAGAGGATACCGAAGAGGAGCAGGCCCCGTCCGATCTCCAGACACCAGGTCGTGTTGAGATAGCTGTCGACGTTCGACTCCTTCTTCTGGATGAGCGCCGCGTCGAGCCCGAACCGGGTGAACTTCCGCGTCGCCGACAGCATCAGCAGGCTGATGCCCATCAGGCCGAACTGCGCCGGCGACAGCAGTCGGGCGAGGACGACGAGCATCAGCAGCTGTGACGAACGCATCGCGACTTTCGTCAGCGAGACCCAGATACCGCTCTTGACCGCTCGTTGCAGCACTGACCCGGACGGGACTGCCCGTTCGAGCAGTCGGTCCAGTCGGTCGCTCATCTGCCCACCTCCGACGCACAACGCCCCACTGCGGTTGTGAACTCCATCGATTATCCGAAGCGGAACTTCTTCCCTTGTTATGCTGTTTCTACACGCACCGTGGGCGATTGTAACACGGTCTCGATTCACACTCCCGCTACGGTCCAACTACCGTCGTTTCCGGGCTGTTTCACCGGGTGACGGCTCCGGGGTACGGGCCGGAACCAGCCAGGCCCGCTGGTCCGTGGCGCCGCGACACTCCCGACAGTCGAGAAAAATTAACGCCGCCGAACGGTTAGCTCGGCCGTAGTCGGAGCATAATTATACTCGGTGCCGTCGCGGACACAGACAGTAATGGTAACGCGACGGCAACTCATAGCGACGGCTTCGGGGGTCGGGTCCGTCGGATTTCTGGGGTATCTCCTCTCCCGCGACGACGGGCCGGACGACACACAGTCACTCGGTGATGGCCCGCGGACCGCCACGCCGGGACAGGTCGAACGGACGGAGGCGTTCGCCGACCGCGAGGACGTGGTCGACGTCCGCGAGTTCGGGGCCGTCGGCGACGGGGCCACCGACGACTCGGACGCGATAATGTCGGCGATTCGAGCCGCTGAACCGGGCGAGACGGTCTTCCTGCCGGAGACGGCCGACTCGTACCTCCTGTCGTTCGACGGGACCGGGGAGGAGGCGGCGCTCCATCTCGGGACGGAGTCGGACCTATCCGATATCACCGTCCTGGGGGAGCGGGCCGCGCCCGGGGCCCAGACGCTCCAGGTCGAACCGGGGTCCTACGACGCCGACACGTCGAACTGGGTGCTGAAACTAGAGGCCACGCGTGTCTTCGAGGGCCTCCTGTTTCGCAACCTTACCATCGACGGCGGCCGCCCGCCCGACGACGGCGCCGCCGCCCTCGACGGCGAGGAGTCCGTAACCGGCGTGCTCTTGCGCCGCGGCGACGCCGGTGGCGGCCACGACATCGCCTTCGAGAACTGCGTCGTCCAGGACTGCTCGGCATCGGCGCTGCGGTTCGAGGAGAGCGGCGTCATCTGTCGTAACGTCACGGCTCGTCGGGCCGGCCGCCACGGCTTCAATCCGGTGGCCGGCGACACCGAGGCCGACCCGGGATTCGTCGGGAAATCCATCAGGTCGGTCGACAACGGCGGGACGGGTATCGACCACCGCCGCGGGACGGCCCGGCTGGAGAACCTCTACACCGAGAACAACCGCTCGGGCAACAAGTGGAAACACCACGTCAGACGCCTCGAGGTCCGCAACCACCACTCTTTCCGGGACCGAAACCGCGGCTGGCGGTCGAACCACACGGGCACCGACGACGTACCCGACACCCAGCACGTCGTCTTCAGGAACGTCCTCGTCGAGCAACCCCAGATAAGCGGCATCCGCGTCTCCGGTGACAACACGGAGATCGCCTGTGACTTCGACAACGTCGAGGTCAGACAGACGGCGGTGCGAAACTCTCGGGCCGGCATCGTGCTCTCCCGTGACGCCCACACCGGCGAGCAGACGGAGGGCCACATCGTCGTCGTCGGGACCGACAACGGCGGGGGCGTCTACGTCGGCAGCGACGCCGTCATGAACGTCGGGACGTTCGACCACTTCGAGAACGAGGAGGGTGCCTTTATCGCCGAGTCGGGCGTGCTCAACTTCGAGAAAATAGAGAACGTGGACCCCGGGCGCAACATCTTCGGGACGCCCGGTGCGGCGTCGGTCGGCGCGTTCAGCGGGCAGTCGAACTGAGAGACTCAGTCGGCGGTTAGCCGGTCTGGATGGTCCCGTCGATGGTCTGGATGACGGCACTGCGGTTGGAATCTGTCCTCGACGTGTCGGGCATCGGGGCCGATTCCCCGCCGACACCTGCCGAGAGGTACCCCCAGTCGTCGGCGAACTCGCTGTAAGAGCCGACGCCCACCCAGCCCGAGGTGAGCGAAGTGTCGGTGACGTCTGCGTCCCAGTCGCTCGGTTCGTCGGCGTCCGCGGGCCAGATGCGGGCCCGTAGTCGGTCACCCACAGCTCGGAACCGGGCGAAGTACCACTGGCCGTCCGAGGGGTCGCCCCACTCGACGAGCTGGTCGGAGCTCCCGCCGTCGTACTTCCAGACGCCGAACTGGCTGTCACGGACGTTGAAGAGGTAGCCGCTCTCGTCGTCCGAGCTCCCCGACCCGCGCAGGAAGAGCCGCCCGCCGGCCGTCGGGCTCTGTGAGAGGTCGCTCACGCGGAACAGGCCCAGCAGTTCGACGTCCGAGGCGGTGCCGACCGCGTCGTACGACAGCGCGTGTCGCGCACTCGTCTCGGAATCGAACTGTAACACCGAACTGCCGGCCGGGGACTGCTCGTCGACGACCGCCCAGTCGTCCTCGCCCGAGGCGTGTTCCGGCGTCCAGTCCTCCGGAACCGTCCCCGTCTCGTAGGTCGAGAAGTTCGTCCGGTAGGTCCCAGTCTCGTCGGTCGGCTCCGTCTCCTCTTCTTCGTCCGGCTCCGACGACGAGGTGAACGCGCCCACGTCGTTCGGCCCCGGGACGTCGAGTTCCGCCGACTCCTCGTTGTACTGGCTCCCGACGTCGATATCGCCGTCGACGGCGCCGTCGGGGTTGTTGTAGTGGTAGTACTCGCCGATGGAACTCGATTCCGGCGAGTCGTCCCGGACGCCCGGGCCGTATCTCGCGTTCTGTGACCGGACGACGTCGGCGTCGATGGACGCCGAGTCGGTGACGTAGATCGGCGCCCGGTTCTGGGGCTCATACCCCGTTCCGTCGGTGAGTATCTCCGTGATGGTGTAGTTCGCGGAGTTCGAGAGGCGAAAGCCGTGGAGTGCGGCGTCGATTACCTGGACGTTGTCGAGCGTGACGTCGGTGCCGGCGCCGTCGCGCATCGTCTCGCGGAAGCCGCTGTTCTCCCGGGCGTTCCGGAGGTTGGCGTTCCGGAGGACGACGCTGTCGGCGTCACCGCCGGTGTACCCCATCTTCGTCCCGCTGCGGTTGCTGTCACAGTAGAGGTCCTCGACGACGTGGTTGCCGTTGTGGAAGTCGACGCCGGTCCCGTCGTTGTCGACGGACTTCAGCGACCGCGCGTCGAAGTCGGGGTCCTCGTCGTCGCCGGAGAGGTCGAACCCGTGCTGGCCGTTGTCCCGTGAGGTGATGCGGCGCAGCGTCACCGAGCCGACGCCGCTGAAGCTCATCCCGGTCCCGGCGCAGTTCTCGGCGACGACGTCCTCGATGCGGATGTCGTGACCGCCGCCGCCCGGATAGAGGTTGAAACCGCTGGTGGACTTATCCCCGTTGACCTCGCGGCTCCCGTCGAGCGTGAGCCGCTTGATGGTGACGCCCGACAGCGAGCCGGCGTCGGCCTCTGCGCCGAGGACCCACTGGTTTTTGCCATCGGTCACGTCGTCCATCTTGAGGCGCGAACCCGGTCCCTCGCCGGTGATGGTCACGTCGTCGGCGACGCCGGTGAAATCGACCGCCGCCCGGTTCCCCGAACTGACGAGGTAGTGGTCGGCCGTCGCCGGTATCAGGACGGTGTCGCCCGTCCCCGCGTCGGCGATGGCGTCGTTGATCGCGGCCGTGTCGTCGGTTTCGCCGTCGCCTTCTGCACCGTAGTCTTCGACGTTGAGTGTGGCCATTGGTTATCTCCTGATGTTGGCCCACACTTTCGGAATCCCCGCGATGGCGGAGCCCGACTCGTTAGTGACTGTGACGGTTACGGGGCCGTTGTCCGCCACCCACGGCGCCGAGTCGGCTTCGGCGGCCGTCTGGAACGTGTTCCCCTCGATTTCGACGAGGAGGTCCTCGCCCTCGTAGACGCGAAGTGCCGCGTCGGCGACGGGCTCGTCGTTCGGAACTCCCTTTACCGGGAAGGCGAGTCGCGTCACTTCGAGTGTCTCGCTATCGCTGAACAGGAAGTCGTTGACGGGTTCGTCGACCAGCCCGTCGGTGTAGTTGACGTAGTGGCCGATGTCGCCGCCGACGGCTCGCGTCGCGTAGCCGACGAGCGTCCAGTCGGAGCCGTCACCGCTGTATATGGCACCCGAGTCGGTCGCGAAGAACTTCGCGCCGGCGACCGGGTCGTACTGTTCGATGTTCGCTTCCTCGTCCCGTCGTTCGACGTCACGACCGAGCTGTTCGAAGTTCTCGTTCAGCGGGACGTGCCAGTCAAGCGTTCCTTCGTCCGGTGTGGTGTATCTGTCTGTCATTGGTATATATTAGGCCGCAATGCCGCCGTAGCCGTACTCGCCGTAGCCCTGCTCGCCGTACTCGTCTTCGACAGGTGTGGCGGTCTCGGTCGCGGTCGGTGTCGCAGTCTCGGTCTCGGTCTCGGTCGGTGTCGGCGTGGCCGTCGTCCCGTCGCCGACGGTCATCGTGTAGTCGCCGTCGCTCTCCTGTGTGTCGACGACCTGGATGTAGTACGTCCCACTGGTCTCTGCCGTCTGGGCGACGGTGACCGGGTCGTCCGTCGAGACGTATCTGAGATTGCTGTACGTCCCGTCTGGGTCGTACAGTATCACGGCGGTGACGCCGTCCGGTGCCTCACGAGAGAACTCGACGACCATATCGTCGCCAGCCGCCAGTTCGACCACGTACCAGTCGCTGTCGTTTGCAGTGAGTGTGGCGTCGACCGTCGCTCCCAGACTGACCGCGTCGGCGCTGCTCTCACGGTCGTTCGGCTCCGATTCGGAGACCGTGAGTGAGGACGTCTGCTGTAGTGCCGCCGACCCGCCGTAGCCATAGGCCGACACCGGGCGGACCGTCTCATCGCCGCCGAGGTCAGCACAGCCCGCAAGTGCCGCGGTCGTGAGACCGGCAGCCGCAAGGTACGACCGACGGTCCAGTACTAATCCGTCCTGTTCCGAACTCGAACTGCTGTCGCGGGTTATGAATCGATTACCCCGCTCAAACAGACCGGTAAGACCCGTCTTCTTTCGTTCGCTGTTATCGTCCATTCGCAAACCCACGGTTAGTACAGTCTTAATTAACAATTATTACCAGCTACCGGCTCTATACGAGCCTTTCACTGCCAGAAATCCATGAGTCAACACCGGATACTCCAACAATACATACAGTTAGTTACCAATACGGCAGGTTTCGTTGACAGGTACGGACCATCCCAGCTACGGCGCAGCTTCGGGCGAGTAGTTACCAGATACCAGCTCGACAGGTCGCTGGGTGGTAAGGGAGTGCTACTCCGGGTCGTCAGTCGGCCGGTCGCGGGTTGAGTTCGCCCGCTTCGACCATGCTCTCTAGCGGGTTGTCGTCGATGTCCAGCGGCAGGTCGATGCGGGCGCGACGCCGCGCTGACTCCCAGCTCGCGAAGATGAGCTCGGTCGACCGCAACGCAGTCCGGCCACCGATTTCCGGCGGCCGCCCCGCCTCGAGCGCCTCGACGACTTCTGCGATGGCACGCTCGGTGTAGGTCGCACTGGGACCGCTGTCGGTGGAGACAAAGGGGAGCCCCTCGACCAGGAGATTCCGCACTCGCCCGAGTCGGCTCGGCGACGTGCTGTGGATGCCTTCGCGGTTCGTGTCCACTCGCGTCCACCCGTTACCCCGGCGGAGTCGCAGCGGCGGGCCCTCGGTCGAACCGATTTCGAGACAGCCCTCGCTCCCGCGCAGACGGAGATAACAGTCGACGTAGTCGCTCCCCTCGCCGGTCATTGCCAGCCCTCGGGTCCCGTCCGCGTAGGCCCACGTCGTCAGGCCGTGGTTCTCGTTGTGCGCGCCGAACCAGACGTTCTCCTCCCGGTAATCCACCTGCCCCATCACCCACTCGACGGGCTCGCCGTCGGTCATGTACGAGCAGATATCGAAGACGTGGGTGCCAGTGTCGTAGAGGTGTTCCTCGCTGAACTCCAGGCGTTCGAGCTCGCCGATTGCGCCGTCATCGAGCAGCCGCTTGGCCTCGCGGACGGGGCCCCCAAAGCGCTTCTGGTGGTTGAAACTCAGCTGGATGCCCTCGGCCTCGCAGGCCTCGACCATCTCACGGCAGTCGCCCCAGGTCTTGGCCATCGGCTTCTCGCAGTGGATGGCGTCGGGCACACCCGTCTCGGCACAGCCGACGACGATATCCGCGTGGATGCCCGGCGGGACACAGACGCTCACGATGTCCGGCTGGGTCTCGGCGAGCATCCGCTCGTACTGTTCGTAGACGTGTTCGATGCCGTACTCGGCGGCGAACCGCTCGGCGTTCTCGCGGACGATGTCCGCACACGCCGTCAACTGGCAGCTGTCGAGCGTTTCGTAGCCCGCCGCGTGCCGGTACGCCATCGCGAACCCGTCCTGGTCCGGGTCGTCCGGATCCGCCCCTGTGCCGATAAATCCGATGTCGTATCCCATCTTCTCGTAGATTCACTCAGTTTCTGTGCATTAGTATACACTTACTACGGACCCGTCGCTTTCCCCTTCACTTCGGAGTGGTATCCAGTTCTCCAGGTGAGGTGACCGTCCGGACGGGAGATTCCCTCGTCTGTCGGCTCGTCGATTGCCGACCGTATCGTAGGATGCCTCCCGCATCTCCGTTTGCATAGCAGCTGATGCCCGGGAGCGGGCTGCGTTCTCGGCACCTGCATTTAACGCTCTATAACTAATGGTGCGAACTGGAATTCTCCCGACAGGATAGCCCCAATGACTGTTCGATATTCTACTCGCGGCACACACCAGCGACGTCAGCAGTTCCCCGGGCTCCGACCAGCAGGCTGTCGGGGTGGCACACGATGACTGAGCCCACGGCGTCGAGCTCCGACAGCTCGCGGTCGGTCAGTCGCCGAACGGTCCTGGGGACACTCGCCGCCGGCGCCGGCGTGGCGACGGTCGGCTCGATAGCGGGCGCCGCCGAGGACTACTGGACGGTGGTCGCGCTCCCGGACACGCAGTACAGTGCGCGAGACGAGCGATACGTGCGCGCCCAGACCCAGTGGATAGGGGACAACCTGACCGAGGAACACATCGCGTTCGTCTCTCACGTGGGCGACGTAGTCCAGAACCCCGACCGACCGGTCGAGTGGGAGTACATGGACCGCGCCATGTCGACGCTCGACGGGGCGGTCCCCTACGCGACCATACCCGGGGACCACGACTATATGACACCGGACGACCGCAGTTCCTCGATACGGCGGTACAGGGAACACTTCGGGCCGGAGAGATACCGGTCCAGGGACTGGTACGGTGGTTCGGGGCCCTCGGACGGCGGGGGGAACCTGAGCACCTACCAGCTGTTCTCCGCCGGCGGATACGACTTCCTCCACCTGGCCCTTGAGTGGCCGGCACCCGGGAGCGTAACGGACGCATCGACGCCGCTGGGCTGGGCACAGACGGTCCTCGACCAGTACCCCGACCGGCCGACGATTCTCACGACCCACTCGTATCTCGACGTGCGGGCGGCCGGACGGTCGACCGACGTCGACGAAGTCAACGGTGACGGGAACAGCGGCGAGGCCATCTGGAATTCGCTCGTCAGCCCGAACGCCCAGATTTTCATGGTCCTCTGTGGTCACTCCTGGCGGCGAGACGGAGAATACCACCAGGTGTCACAGAACGAGGCCTGTGGCTCGGTCTACGAGCTGCTCGCGAACTACCAGGGAGAGGACGAACGCGGGGAGGGATACCTCCGCCGCATCGAGTTCCGGCCCGGGGAGGGGGCAAACGCGCCTGACCGTATCCAGGTCCGGACCTACTCCCCGGTGCTGGACGAGTACATGACTGACGACAACAGCGAGTTCGCCTTCGACGTGGACTTCGACACGCGGTTCGGGGCGTCGGCGTTCGATACTGACTGTTCGGGGGACGCCGACGGAGACGGCGACATCGACACGGAGGACAGCGAGCTCGTCCAGCGGCGGCTCGCTGACGAGGACGCGGATGTCGACACCGATGCGGCCGATATCGACGACGACGGTGACGTCGACATCGGCGACGCGGTTCGCATTCGGAACAAGGGGCGGGGATACTGATGGGGGGCCACTGGCACGTGTGGTTCCTCGCCGCCCTGGTCGTCGCCGTCTCCATCGCTGCGACGCCGGCCACAGCCGCGGCGACGCAAGCAACGACCGACGGTGCGACCGCGACCCAGGCCGCGAACGACACCACGATAGTCACGACGGATCCCGACGGGACAGTCTCCGTCCAGCGCTGGGAGACAGTCACCGTGGCCGTTCGGGTGAACGCAACGAACGTGAGTGGCTACCAGTCGGCGCTGTCGTACGACCCGAGCGTCCTGCAGGTGAAGACGCTCACCGGCACCGAGGACTTCGCCGAGCCGGTCGCGACTGTCGACAACGCGAACGGGTCGGTGGTGTTCAACCAGATTCGCTCGGGAGAGACCACGGACGCGGCGCTCGTCGAACTCTCAGTTCAGGTTATCGGCACCGCCGGGCAACGGGGCGACCTGTCGGTCCGCACCCAGGAGACGCGGTTCAGCGACGCCACGGGGGCGACGTTCGACCCGGACGGTTCGAACGGTGTGACTATCGCTGTCAAGCCGGGAGAGAACAGGACGGATGGGACAGGCCGTCCTGACCAGTCCGGGCTGGGGGTCGGTGGTCCCGCGGCCCTCCTTGGGGCGCTGGCCACCGTCGGCTGGCTGGTGCTGCGCAACCGACGGCAGACGTAACCGCCTCGGGGGTCCCGGCAGTAGACGGTGAGTAACCAAAGAGAAACACACGTTTCTGGTATCCATGCCAGACATCTCGGTAATCGTCCCGACGCCCGACGCCGACCGGACCTTCGGGTGGGAGTCGAAGCTCCGGGCCTCGCCCGTAGAGGCCGAACTGCTCGTCAGAGACGAAGGCAGCGCCTCGGCTGCCCGCAACGCGGGGATTCGGGCGGCCAGCGCGGACAAACTCGTCTTTCTCGACGACGACTCCGACCCCCGGGGCGACTACTTCCAGCGCGTCTCGGCGCTCCTCGACGACCACCCGGCGGTGACCGGTCGGATTCGTGACACGGGGTCGCGGTTCATCCGCCCGGTCTCCTCGAGTGACTACGACCAGGGCGAGTCGGGCCACGTCACGGAGACGGTCGTCGGCTGTAACATGGCGATGCGCCGTGCGGTCCTCGAGGACATCGGTGGTTTCGACGAGCGACTCCCGTACGGCCACGAGGAGACGGAGCTTATCGACCGCCTCTGTGACGCCTACGACGTCTGGTACTGTCCCGATCTGGTCGTCGACCACCCCTTCGCCGACTCGCTGGGTGGCTATCTGGAGAAGCAGTACCGACACGGCCGCGAGGCCGTCCCCTACTACGCGATTCGAGGCGAGAACCTGCCCCGGCGAATGGCCCGCTTCGTCCTCGTCCCGAGCCACTACACCGGCCCTACAGCCACGGCGACGGCGCTCCGGACGCTCGGTCAGCTCGTGGCCGTTGCCGGGATGGCGCGCGGACTCGTGCGCTATCTGGCCGAAGACGGCGGTGACGGCCGGTTCGACCAGCCCGCGGACGACCGCATCTGAACGGGCCCGAGGACCCATTTGTCATCAGAGTAATAACATTTTTCGGCCAATTCGTCCCGGAACTGCAATCTACCGCGTGGCGGACGCTTAGGGTTTCTCACTGGAAACGACCACGGCGCTCACAGTATGCAGGTTGCTAATTCCGTTAGTCAGCCCCGTCGCTGTGCCGGATATTCCTCACGTAGGGACAGCAAGTTCGCAGGAAGCCCGTAACAATGTCTTACTGAGATGTCAGGTCACTCACGGCCGTGCCGTCGGTCGCTACGAAATTGCCATGAGTACGATAGCCTCCAATTCGACCGAACGCCGGCTCACGAGCGACGTGGTAATCGGTATCCCCGCGTACAACGAGGCCGACACTGTCGGCGACGTCGTCCGCGCAGCGTCCGACCCGAGCGTGGACGTGGTGGTGGTCGACGACGGGAGTGACGACAGCACAGCGGCGGTGGCTGCCGACGCCGGCGCCACTGTGCTCCAGCACGGGGACAACCGCGGCTACGGCGCCGCACTCGGCACACTGTTTTCGGTTGCCCACGAGAACAGTGTGGACCACCTCGTCGTCGTCGACGCCGACGGACAGCACGACCCCACCGAGGCCCTAGAGCTCGTCGAGACCCAGCGGTCCACCGGCGGCGACATCGTCATCGGGAGCCGGTTCGTCGAGGGGTCACAGACCGATATGCCGCTGTACCGACGCGCCGGTCTCGGTGTCATCAACGGGCTCACCGGCGCCGCGTTGCGCCTCGGCTACTCGGCCGAGCGCGTCGCAGACACCCAGAGCGGCTTCCGGGCGTACAACGCCGAAGCCATCGAACTGCTCGCCTGTCGGGCCGACCTGAGCGACGGGATGGACGCCAGCCTCGATATCCTGTTTCACGCCGCCGACGAGGAGTTCACCTTCACCGAGACGCCCGTCGACGTGACCTACAACGTCGCAGAAGCTAACACCCACAACCCCGTCGTCCACGGGAGCGTCCTCGTCTCCAACATCGTCGGTCGCGCCCTCTCGGACCGACCGGGTCGAGTGCTCGGCGTTCCCGGCTCGATCTGTCTCGTCCTGGGTGTCCTGCTCACGAGCGTCTCGCTCACCGGGCTCACTTTGGCTGTCGTCCCGGTGCTGGTCGCAGTGTTGGTCCTGACCGGCAGCGGGCTGCTCGGGGCCGCCCTGGCTATCGGCCGGTTGACGCCGTCCAGTGAGTGAACGACGTCACACTGTTCCTCGTCCGCCACGGTGTGGCCACTGGTGTGTACGTGGTAGGTGTTCGACGATCGCTCGTGTGAAATCTCGCAAACGTAGCTCTCAATAACACACCTACACTGTCAGTGAAAGATAGAAGTCGGTGTTTACTCTGGCCCGAACGTGACTGTTCTCTACTCGGACGTGACGGCGTCCTGCTATAGACTGTATTACAAATAGAACAAGGGCAGGTTGGTTCTCCCATGACGCCCCGAATCGTCTTCGTGCTCGGAACGCGTCCCGAGATCGTCAAACTCGCGCCGATAATCAGAGCCTGTGACCGCGCCGCGGTCGACTACAGCGTGGTCCACACGGGCCAGCACTACTCCGAGCGCCTCGACGGGGTCTTCTTCGACGACCTGGAACTGCCCGCGCCCGAGTACAACCTCGAAGTCGGGTCGGGCGACCACGCGGCCCAGACGAGCGAGATGGTGGCTCGCCTGGGCGAGGTGCTAGAGCGGGAGTCTCCCGACGTCGTCGTCGTCCAGGGCGACACCAACTCCGCCTTTGCGGGCGGCATCGTCGCGAGCAAGCGCGACGCGAAACTTGCCCACGTCGAAGCCGGCCTCCGGAGCTTCAACCGGGAGATGCCCGAGGAGCTCAACCGGGTGCTCATCGACCACGCTGCCGAGCACCTGTTCGCTCCCACCGGCGAGGCCGCCGACCAGCTCCGGACGGAGGCGATTCCCGACCGTCGCATCGAGGTAACCGGCAACACCGTCGTCGACGCGGTGCGCCAGCACGAACAGCTGGCCCGGGAGAAAAGCGACGTGCTCGCGGAACTGGACCTCGGCGAGGCGCCCTTTGCCCTCCTGACGGCCCACCGGCCGGGCAACGTCGACGACCCCGAGCGGTTCCAGGGCCTGCTCGACGGCGTCGGCCAGTACGCCCACGAGCGGGACCTCCCGGTCGTCTACCCCGTCCACCCGCGCTCCCGCGAGAAACTCGACGCGTTCGACCTCGACGTCCCCGACGCCATCGCGTGTATCGAACCGCTGAACTTCCTCGATTTCCTCCGGCTGGAGAGCGAGGCGGCGGTCGTCTTCACCGACTCGGGCGGCGTCCAGGAGGAGACCTGCGTCCTCGGGACGCCCTGTGTCACCGTCCGCGAGAGCACCGAGCGGCCCGAAACGCTGACCGTGGGCTCGAACGTGCTCGCGCAGCCGACCCCGGAGAGCATCGTCGACGCCGCCGAGGAGGTGCGACGGGGGCGCAACGACTGGGAACCCCCCTTCGGGGACGGCCACGCGGCCGAACGCATCCTCGAGACGCTCGGGGTCGACGTGCCGGCCGTGTCCGGGGAGGTCCTGGTATGACGGACGGTTCCGGGCACGGCGGAGACGGTACTGCCACCGACTCCGTCCACGGCGGAGACGGTACTGCCACCGTCTCCGTCCACGGGCTCGGCTACGTGGGTCTGCCGACAGCGGCGCTGTTTGCCAACAACGGCTACACCGTCTACGGCATCGACACCCAGCCCGACAAACTCGAACGGCTCCGGACCGAGGGCGCCGACTTCCGGGAGGCAGACCTCAACGACTACGTCGACCGCGTGCTCGGGACGGACGCGCTGCACCTGCGTGAGCACCCCACCGAGAGCGACTACCACCTGATATGCGTGCCGACGCCGTTCGACCACGACCGCGAGGCCGCCGACCTCTCCTATGTCAGGGCCGCCGCCGAGGGCATCGCCCCGGCGCTCCGGCCGGGCGACACCGTCGTCGTCGAATCGACGGTGCCGCCGGGGACGACCGCGAACGTGGTCGGCGAAACGCTCGAACGCAACGGCGACCTCCTGCGAGAGACGTTCAACCTCGCGTTCTGTCCCGAGACGGTCCTGCCTGGCTCGATACTCGAGGAGCTCCGGGGCAACGACCGTATCGTCGGTGGCATCGACGACGAGGCCACGGCCGCCGCCCGCGACCTCTTTGCGGGCGTGGTCGACGGCGACATCCACACCGCACCAGACGCCGCGACGGCGGAGTTCGCCAAGCTGGCCCAGAACACCCATCGCGACGCGAACATCGCCATCGCCAACGAACTCGCGAAGGTGGCCCGCGACCACGGCGTCGTTCCCCGTCCGGCGTTCGACCTCGCCAACGAACACCCGCGGGTCGACCTGCTCCACCCGGGGCCGGGCGTCGGCGGCCACTGCCTCCCGGTCGACCCGCTGTATCTGGGACAGCACTCCGACCACGTCGCCCTCATCGAACACGCCCGGGCGGTCAACGACGGGATGGTCTACTACGTCCGGGACCTCCTCGAAGAGGGCCTGGGCTCGCTCGCCGAGAAGCGCGTCGCCGTCTTCGGGCTGGCCTACAAGGGCAACGTCGCGGACACCCGAAACAGCCCGGCGACGCGGTTCGTCGAGACGCTCGGCGAGACGCCGGAGCTGGTCGCCACCGACGGCGGCGAGGCGTCGGTCGACGTGCGCGTCCACGACCCCCACGTCAGCGAAGCCGGGGTCGACCTCTGGAGTGAATCGGCCGCCCTCGACGGGGCCGACGCGCTGGTGTTCATGACCGACCACGACGAGTTCACCGAACTGGACCCCGAAGTCGTCGCCGAGCGGATGGACGACAACGTCGTCGTTGACGCCCGCGGGCTGACCGACGAGTCCTGGCACGAGGCTGGGCTTGACGTCAGGCGGCTCTGACTGGTCGTCACGGCGCTATTGACTGCTTCAGAGTGGTTCGAAACGGCGCTGCTGCAAAGCGTCTGCGCACGTATCCGTGAGGCACTACTCGTTCAGGGAGCGGAGACTGCTTAATTAAGAGTCTTGGGGGTTCGGTTATCACGACTGTGCATGGTACTTACGCAGGCGCTGTCGTATACAGCACTCGCTGTCGTGGCCGCCCTCGTCGGTGGGGTCATCGCCGTCTACCGCCCGCCGAGCCCACAGATGGAGAGCAACGTCCAGCACTTCGCGGCCGGGGTCGTCATCGCTGCCGTCGCCGCCGAACTGCTCCCGGACGTTCACGAACGGGCACCCCAGGTCGTCGTCCTCGGTTTCGCCATCGGCGTCGTGACGATGCTGGGTATCCACCGCCTGAGCAAGACCATCGAGAAGCGTGAAATCGGTGGACAGTTCGCCGGTGCGGCCGGGTTGCTCATCACCATCGGAATAGACATGCTCATCGACGGGGTCCTGATTGGCGTCACCTTCCTCGACAACCCCGACACCGGAATCATCATCGCCGTGGCGCTGGCCATCGAGGTGCTCTTTCTCGGGGTCGCCGGCGTCGTCGCGCTGCCACGGGAGCTGGGTATGGCTCGGAAGCTCGCCGTCCCGGCGGCGTTCGGACTCTTGCTCGCGACGGGCGTGACCGGTGGTGTGCTCGTGCTAGAGGGCGTGACGGGCGCTCCCATCGCGATTATTCTCGCCTTCGGTTCCGCCGCTCTGCTGTACCTCGTCACCGAGGAACTGCTCGTGAAGGCCGCGAAAGTCCCCGAGACGCCGGTGTCGACGACGCTCTTTTTTGTTGGCTTTCTCGCCATCTTCCTGCTCGACATGCTCCACTGAGTACCGGCGTCGCGGGAGCCCGGACAGGTAATATCGTCGACCAGTGTCGCCTACTGTCGTCTCTATCCCTGGAGCGAGCGCTATCGGTTGGGCTAGCTGGTTGTTCACCCAGGCAACGCACACTAGTAGTAGCTACCCGTCGGAGATTATCTTGATGACGGCGCCCTCTTCCAGTTCCGTCTCGTCGCTGACGCGCATCTCCTTGCGGGCGTCGACGGCGTGGGTGTAGCCGTCGCCGATATCCGAGTGGACGGCGTAGGCGAGGTCCTTCGGCGTCGAGCCGCGGGGGAGCAGGTGCGCGTCCGGGAGGACGTTTCCCTGGCCGTCGGTCCACTTCGTGTCGTTCTGGACGGGGTAGGCGGTGATGTGGTCGAGCAGGTCGTAGACGGCGGTGTCCATGGCCCCCTGGACCCCCGTGCCCCCGAACTCGGCCATCACGTCGCGAATCCTCTCCAGGCCCTGTTGTTGCTGGTCGCTCACGTCACCGACGATATCGAAGTCGCTGTCTCCTGGGTCGTAGTCCACGACGCCGGCTTTGGCCGCGTTGCGGAGTGCGAGCTCGCCGTCGGCGGTCGCGGGGACCACGATATCGGCGGCCTCGCGCAGTCGCTCGATGTTCCCGTCGGGCGCGATATCTGCCTTGTTGGCCACGACGACGATTGGTTTCGTCCGCTCGCGTATCTCGCGGGCCAGCGCCTCGCGGTCCTCGTCGGTCCAGGCGATAGGATCCTCGGGGTACTCCAGTTCCCGCAGCGTCCGGGCCACGTCGAGTTCGCTCGCGCCGACACCGGCCAGCAGGTCGACGAGTGCCTCGTCCAGGGCGAAATCGGGCGACCGGGACTGGCGTTCGATTGACTCCCAGTTGCGGTTCACGATGCTTGCGAGCCAGAGGTCCATCTCCGTCTCGACGAAGTCGACGTCCTCGACGGGGTCGTGTTCGCCGACCTCGACGGGTTCGCCCTCGGCGTCAGTCCCCCCGGAAGCGTCGACGACGTTCAGGATGACATCGGCGTTCGTGAGCTCGTCGAGGAACTGGTTGCCGAGCCCGCGGCCCTCGTGGGCGCCCGGGACCAGCCCGGCCACGTCGATGAGCTCGACGGGGACGTAGCGCTTCCCGTCGCGGCAGTTGTCGCCCCCGCAGCGCTCGTCCCGGTCGAGACAGGGACAGTCGGTACGGACGTGACTCACGCCGCGGTTGGCGTCGATGGTCGTGAAGGGGTAGTTACCGACGTCGACGTCGGCCATGGTCGCGGCCTTGTAGAACGTAGACTTCCCGGCGTTCGGTTTGCCGGCCAGCGCGATAGAGAGCATGTCACCCAGTATCGCGCCCTGGTGAAAGGTCGTTTCGGTCCCGCGAGTTTAGTTGGTCACGTAGGCGGACAGGGTCCCGTCGGTGCTTCCCACGATGACTCGCCCGTCAGCGACGGCGGGCGAAGCCAGGACTGTCTCGCCGACCGTCACCGATGACAGGACCGAACCGTCCTCTGTGTCGATGACGACCATCTGGCCGCTTTGCGTGCCGAGGTAGACCTGTCCGTCGACGAGCGCCGGGGCGGAGCTGTTGACGGGGTCGGTTTCGACTGTCTCCTCCCGCAGGTCTGTCTGCCAGCGACGCGTGCCGGTCTCACGCTCGACTGCGTGTAGCGTCCCGCGCAGGTCCGACACGTACACCGTCGATTCGCCCACCGCTGGCGACGTGTGGATTTCGGCGCTGACGGTCTGTGTCCACATCGTGTCCCCGGTTTCCGCGTCCAGGGCGAACAGCGGTGTCCCCTTCCTGAACCCCCCGGCATAGACGGTCCCGTCGACGACGGCGGGCGCGTGTGCCCCGTTGAACTGGCCGTCCTGTCGCCACACCGTCTCGCCGGACGCCCCGTCAAGTGCGAGTACGGTTGGTTCGTCTATCGTCGACGTGAACGAACCGACGTAGACACGCTTCCCGTCCGTGACGATACCCGTGATGCCGTTTCCGGGAACCGTCCGCGCCCACTCGCGCTCGCCGGTGTCGGCCGCCAGCCCGGCTATCTGTCGCTGGTCGGCGACGACGACCGTGTCTGCAACCGGACGCGGCCCTATCCGGCTCGTCCCGTTCCCGGCGGTCAACTGCTCCGACCACTGGAATTCGCCCTCCGTCGAGAGCGCGTACGCGTAGCCATCGCCGGGAGTGGCGTAGACGGTGTCGCCGACCACCGTCGGCGCCGGCCCGCCGTTGGCGAGGCCGACATCGTACACCCACTCTTCCGAACCGGTCGCCGCGTCCAGAGCGGTGATGCTGGTCCGACCGACGACGTAGACGGTGCCATCAGACACGGCCGGGTCGCCCGCCTCGGCGTCGAGGGCGACCGACCACTCGGCGGCCAGGGGCGTCCCGGGAGGGGTCACGTCTGCGGTCCCGCGGCCGGTCCGGTCCGCGCCAAAGGCGGGCCATCCCGACGTCACTCCGTCGGTGTCTCCTGTTCGGTCGTCCGTGTCTGTGTCGCCCGTCCGGGTCGCCGTGCCTGCGCTCCGGGCCTCGGACGACTGACCGACGTTTGACCGGAGACAGCCCGCGGTAGCGGTCACTGCCACGGCGGCGAGCAGCCCGCGACGGGACTGTCGGCGGCGCTCGGTCATTCTGCCTCCCCGACGGCGAAGCGTTCGAGCGCTGCCCGCCCGCTCGCGACCAGTCCCGTCCCGTCACCGAGGATGTGTGCCGACAGCGGCGGGTCGGGGTTCTGGTAGCGCAGCGTACCGTCGGTCCGGTCGTACCCATGCCATGTCGCCTGTTCGTCGCCGGTGACGACCCACACTGTCTCCGCGGTCAGACCGACTCGCCCGTCCGAGACCGGGTCCGATAGGTCGACACGCCAGCGGATGTCGCCGGTCTCGATGTCGAAACAGAACAGGTTTCGTTCGACCCCGAGCCACCCCGTTCCGTCGACGACGGCCGGCCGGGCAACCGGCGGTAAATCCCCGGTCCGCGTCTCGAACTCGAACTCCCAGCGGCGGTCGCCGGTCGCCGGGTCCAGGCTAGCGACCACCAGTTGCTCCGACTGTATCGCGAGGACGCGACCGACGCCGTCGGGGAACGGACCGTACTTCGGCCCGGCCGTCACGAATTGCGTCCGCCACAGCTCCGTGCCGTTCGTCGGGTCGTACGCAGAGAGGCGACCGTTCCAGTAGGCCGCGACGACGCGGCCGCCCGCGGCGACCGCCCCGTCGAACCCGGATGGAACGTACCTGCCGTCACCGAGTTCGAGCCGGTTTCCGACACGCCAGCGTTCGGCGAACGTTTCCGCGTCGAGCCCATACAGCGTGTTCTTCTCCTCGAACGTCGTCCCGACGACGACCGTCCCGTCGACAACGGCCGGTGGCCCTCGGGTGTTTCCGAGGGAACGCTGCTCTGCGATGCGTCCGTCAGTCGTCTCGACTGCGTACAGCGTTTGATTCGCCGTTAAGTAGAGCCGATTGTTGGCGACTGTCGCGTACATGAAATTCGGGGACGTCCCGAGCGCGGCTGTCCAGAGCGTCGCCCCGGACTCGAGGGCGACTGCTCTGATTCCGTCGGCCCTGTCCCCCGACCCCCGCACTGGTGTGTACAGTCGGTCGCCGTCGACGAACAGATACCGTTCTGAGGGAAACGATCGTGCCCAGGACGATTCCAGTGATAGTTCGTTGTCGATGGCCCCGACCGTCGGCGTCGATTTCGATGTCGTCTCGTCCACTGTCTCCGTCGAGTTGTCACGACCCGACGTGGGTGTCGATTCACCGGAACGGAGGTTCAGACAGCCACCCAGCGTGGCGGTCGTAACTGTGGCGAGCACGGTACGTCGGTCCATCGGCCGTAATTATAAGGCTCGATATGAAAAATCCGCTGGTCGCTGTGACCTCACTCCGCCCGGTTCGCGGCAGACCCGTCGTCTCCGGTCGGGTCGGCCGTCGCATCGTCGTCTGCGTGGTCCGTCTCCGTAGTGTCAGTGTCAGCTTGTTCCGTTGTCCCGCCGTCTTCGAGTTCTTCGGCCATCTCGGCCATCGCCGCGGCGTCCTCGTCGGGCCTGTCGAGCACTTCGTCGGTGTGCATCCGCATCTCCCCGCTCGCGCGAATCTTCCCGTCGATAGTGGCGTTCTCGTGGAGATCGACCGTGTTCGCGGAGATGTCGCCCCACACCTTCACACCGGGGCCGATGCGGACGTCGCCGTCGCGGGTCGTCACGTCGCCCTTTATCTCGCTACCCCTGCCGAGGACGATGTTCTCACGGGCCCGGAGGCTGCCGAAGACGACGTTGTCCCGGCCGACAACCAGGGACTCCGCGCGGATGTTGCCGTGCAGCCGGCAGTCGTCGCCGATGACCGCCGGCGTCGACACGCGCCAGGCGTCGTCCGAGACGCTCGCACCGCGGGGAATAAGGAGTGGTTCGTACTCGTCGTCCTCGCCCAGCATCTCCGACAGCACCTCCTCGGCGGCTTCGTCCTCGCCGATACGCAGCAGCTGCGAGAGGTAGACAAAGAGGAAGACGATGGTCGGCATCGGGTTGCGGATGACGATCCAGCCGTTGGCCTCGAAGCCGTCCTCTATGTCGACGTCGTCGCCGATGTCCAGGTCGCCCGCGACGCGCAGTTCGCCGCCGATGTGGACCCGCTCGCCGATGTAGGCGTCCTCGGCGACGAGGACGTTCTCCGCGACGTCACACCACATATCGAGCCGGCAGTCGCCGTCGGCCTCGATGTGGCCACCGAAGCGGACGCGTTCGTCCGCGATGACCGACCGACCGCGAACGCCGAACTCCACCGTGCTCTGGCCGCCGACCACCACGTCTCCGTCAGTCACGAGGTCGTGTTCCTCGACAGTCGTCCCGTCGGGAATCGAGAGTTCGGAGAGCGGGTCGGAGCCGAATTGCACACGTCCAATACGCGGTTCGACCGACTTAAAGCCTGAGGGCGTGCACGACGGGCGTCTGACGAGCGTCTGACGCCTGTCTGTGGAGCGGTGTCGAACGTGGGACGTTCACGTCCGAACGGGTGGTGTCCCCGGAAAGCGAGTACGTTTTTACCCGCACATCGCCTACGCTCGCGCATGACTGTTCTCTCGTTCGACGACCAGGGAGTCGACGTCGTCTACGACGGTACGGAGTTCAGACTGGAGAAGTCACTCATCGAAGACGCCACCCAGAAGTCCTACCCCGACGTGACCGACCACGAAGTGCTCCAACTCGTCGAACCCGACCCGTCGCTGTCGGGCGAACCGCGCCGCATCGCGGAGATAGTGGACTAAAAAATCCCACGAAGGTATCGGTTCTCACGACGGAAAATATAACATACTAAACTAATGCGCCGCTGTATTGCGGTTTTTCCGTCGAGTAATCGTGGCAAAAACTCACAGTGGCGGCAAGCATTTAAGTACTCAGAACGCACCCCGATGTAATGACAGACCCACGTATCGCGGGGGCCGGTGTCACACAGTTCGGGAAGCACCCCGAGCGCACCGGTCGCGACCTCTTTGCCGACGCCGGACTCGAAGCGCTCGACCAGTCGGGTGTCGACCCCGACGACGTCGACGCACTGTACTACGGGAACTTCATGGGGGAACTCGCCGAGCACCAGGGCCACCAGGGCCCGCTGATGGCAGAGGCCATCGGCGTCGACGCGCCCGCCACGCGCCTGGAGGCCGCCTGTGCCTCCGCGGGGGCCGCGGTGCGTGAGGCCGTGAAGACGCTGCGGAACGGTGAAGCTGACGTGGTCGTCGTCGGTGGCGCCGAGCGGATGACCAACATCGGTACCGCGGCGGCGACGGACGCCCTGGCCATCGCGGCCGACGACCTCTTCGAGGTGCGCGCCGGGATGACCTTCCCCGGCGCCTACGCGCTGATGGCGCGGGCCTACTTCGAGGCGTACGGCGGCTCCCACGAGGACCTCGCCCACGTCGCCGTCAAGAACCACGAGCACGCGCTGGTCAACGAGCACGCCCAGATTCAGAAGGAGATCACCGTCGAGGACGCCATGGAGGCACCGACAATCGCCGCGCCGCTTGGCCTGTATGACTCCTGTCCCATCACTGACGGCGCCGCTGCGGCGGTGCTGACGACCGACGAGTACGCCGAGGAACACGGCCTCGACGCGCCGGTCGCTATCAGCGGCACCGGCCAGGGCGGCGACAACCTCGCCCTGCAGGACCGCCCGCACCTCGCCCGGACGCCCGCGGCGGACAAGGCCGCCGAGGAGGCTTACGCCGATGCCGGCATCGACGCGGACGACGTCGACGTCGCGGAGGTCCACGACTGTTTCACCATCGCCGAAGTGCTGGCCATCGAGTCGCTGGGACTGTTCGAACCCGGAGAGGGAATCCACGCCGCGACCGAGGGGACCACGAGCCGGCACGGCGAGATGCCGGTCAACCTATCGGGCGGCCTGAAGGCCAAGGGCCACCCCGTCGGTGCGACCGGCGTCGCCCAGCTGGCCACCATCGCGTGGGTACTCGATGGCACCCACCCGCGGGCCGATGCGGTCCCGGACGGCACCGTCGGCGTCGCCCACAACGCCGGCGGGACCGTCGCGTCCACGACCGTCCACGTCCTGGAGGTGCAAGAATGACTGAAACTCCGCTCAACGGTGAGTTCGACGAGTGGCTCGACAGCATCGAAGACGGCGAGGGGTACTACGTCGAGTGTGACGAAGGTCACGGCTGGCTTCCGCCCCGGCGGGTCTGTCCGGACTGTGGTTCCCGGGAGCTCCACGACGAGCCCCTGCCCGACAGCGGCGAGATAGTCACGCACACCACGATTACCGTCGCCACGCCGCAGTTCGAGGACGACGCGCCCTACGTCACCGCTATCGCGGACTTCGGCCCCGTCTCGATTACCGGGCTGGTCCGGGGCGTCGACCCGGAAGACGTTTCGATGGAAGACGTGGTCGGTATCGAGGTCGGCGAGCGCGAGACCACCGGCGAGCGCGCCGTCGTCTTCCGACCGCGGTAGCTACTCGGTGACGTCGACAGTAGCCGTCTCGCCCCGCACCACGTCGACGAACTGCTCGGGGTGTTCGACGTGGGGGAGCAACAGCGACTCACCGAAGACGACGAGCGTCGCGTCGGCCTGGTCGGCGAGCACGCGCCCGTCGGCCAGTGGCGTGATGTCGGCATCCTCGCCCCAGACCAGGGTTATCGGCACGTCGAGGCCGTCGAGCACGTCGCCCAGGTCTTTCTCGGGGTCGAGAAAGCCCGAGACGAACGAGGCCGGCGCGAACCGGGCCCCGGGCTGGTGGGCGCTGGTCCACTCGTAGTCGACGACAGCGTCGGTGAGCTTGTCCATGTCGTAGTAGCCGTGGTCGGCGTGGAAGTGGCGAATCGAGGCCTTCGAGCCGACGAGGTTGTAGATGGCCTGCCCGACGACGGGGGCCCGGACGAGGGACCGTCGCGGGACCGACCGGTCGCCCATCGAGGTGTCCGTGGGACAGATCAGAATCAGCTCGGAGATAGCCACCTCGCGGGCGGCCAGCGCGGCGTAGGCGCCCGTCAGCGAGGAGCCCACGACCGTCGCGTCCTCGCTCTCGTCGGCGAGGAAGTCACGGACGAACGTCGTCATGAGCGATGCGGAGTACAGCAGCGGCGGCCGGTCGGTCTGGCCGAAGCCGGGAAGGTCCGGCGCGAGGACGTGGTAGTCCTCGGCCAGCGCGTCGAAGACGGCGTGGAACTCGTGGTTCGAGGCAGCGGCGTTGATGCCGTGCAGCAGGACGAGGTCGGGGTCGTCCGGGTCGCCGGCCTCGGTGTAGGCCACGTCGAACCCCCGCCAGCGGTAGGTCCGCTGGTCGCCGTCGAGGAACGGTTCGAACTCGCCGGCCCGGGACTGGAGGACCCGGTCTGCAATCGCCATCGTGCCGACCGCACCGACTGCGGCGCCGAGCGCGTTGCGGAGTTTCATACACACCCGTAGGAGCGGGAACGTGTTTATACGTGGGGGCGAGCGACGCTCACTCGCGCGGGTCAGACGGGTCGTCCAGACTGTCCCGGAGGGGCGCCAGCACCTCGTCGACGACGGTGTAGGGGTCCGTCTCGCGGGCCAGCACGTCGTCGACCGCAGACTCGATACCGCCCTGTCGGTCGAGTTCGGCGGCCAGCAGGCTGTTGGCATCCTCGCGCAGCAGCGTCCGAATCTCGGCGGCGAACCGGTCCCGGGCCTGCTGTTCGCGCCCGCCGGTCCGGTCCAGATAGTCGCCGTGGTCGTCGAGTGCCGCGAGGAAGTCCTCGACCCCCTCGCCCCGGTTTGCGACCGTCTCGACAATGGGTGGCTCCCAGGCGTCGGTCTCCTCGCCCGCGTCGCCGCCGTCGTCTGCGGTCCCGGCGACCTCGGCCATCTCGGCCCCGGACGCGCCGTGGTGGCCCGCCGTCGAGCGGCCCTGTAGCATCTCGCGCAGTTGCTGGACGGTTCGGTCGGCGCCGTCCAGGTCGGCCTTGTTGACGACGAAGACGTCGCCGATTTCGAGGATACCCGCTTTCAGCATCTGCACGTCGTCGCCGCTGCCCGGCGGAACGAGGACGGCGACAGTATCCGCAGTTCGGACGATGTCGACCTCGTTCTGGCCGGCGCCGACGGTCTCGACGATGACGTAGTCCTTCCCGAAGGCATCGAGCGCGGTGACGGCGTCCGTCGTCGCGGTCGAGAGCCCGCCCAGCGAGCCCCGCGCGGACATCGAGCGGAAGAAGACGTCCATGTCACCGGCGTTCGAGGCCATCCGGATGCGGTCCCCGAGTACCGCGCCGCCCGAGTACGGCGAGGAGGGGTCGATGGCGATGACGCCGACGGTGTCGCCGTCCTCGCGGAGCCGGGCGGCCACCTTGTCCACGAGTGTTGATTTCCCCGCCCCAGGGCTGCCGGTGACGCCGATGACCTCGGCGTGGCCGGTGTGTTCGTGCAGCGCGGAGACGACCTCGCGGTAGCCTGGCGAGCGGTTCTCTATCTTCGTGATGACCCGTGCCAGCGCGCTGTGTTTGCCTGCGAGCAAGTCGTCGACGAGGTCGCTCATCGCTCGGGAGCCTGCTCGCGGATGTACCGTATCATCTCTTCCATCGACGCGCCGGGCCCGAAAATCTCGTCGACGCCGAGGTCGCGCAACTCCGGCTGGTCGTCGTCGGGGACGATGCCGCCCACGAGCACCAGTCGGTCGTCGAAGGCGTCGTACTCCCGGAGTCCGTCGAGAATCCTGGGGACCAGCGTCTTGTGGGCCCCCGAGAGGATGGAGATGCCGACGACGTCGACGTCCTCCTGGACGGCGGCCTGTACCACCTCGTCGGGCGACCGGTGGAGCCCGGAGTAGATGACCTCAAAGCCCGCATCCCGCAGCGCGCGGGCGATGACGTGGGCCCCCCGGTCGTGGCCGTCTAGACCGACTTTCGCGACCAGACAGCGGATTGTCCGCTCGTCCTGCTGCTCTACGCTCATGCCAACAGCTACCACGTCATCGGGTTTGGTTCTTGCCCCCAGTCCGCGCCGTCACTCAGTACGCACTTCGAATCTGGCCCCGCCGAGGGTGCTGTCCGTGACCCCGACCTGCCACCCATGTGCCGCCGCGATGCCCCTGACGATGGCGAGGCCGAGACCGGTCCCCTCGGTCCCGGTCGAGTAGCCGTGCTCGAACACCTGGTCACGCAAGGGTGGCGGAATTCCCGGACCGTCGTCGGCGACGTAGAACCCGGCGTCGTCGTCCAGCAGCCCGACGCGAACCGTCACGTCCGCGCCCCCGTGTCTGACGGCGTTGCCGAGCAGGTTATCGAGCATCTGGCCCAGGCGCGCTTTGTCGGCCCGGAGCGTGTACTCGCCGACGGCGATATCCAGTGTCGCGTCGTCACCGGGGACGAGGCCGAAGGCAGACGCCACCTGTTGCCCGAGTGCGACCGTGGTCCGCTCGGTGACCTGCTGCCCCTCGCGGGCGAGTGACAGCAGGTCGTTGATGAGCGCTTCGATACGTTCGTGGGCCGCCACGACCCGCTCGAAGTCCGCCTCCGCACCGCTCTCGTGATACAGGGACAGTGACCCCTGTGCGACCACGAGAGGGTTCCGCAGGTCGTGGCTCACGACCGAGGCGAACTCGTCTAGCCTGTCGTTGGTGCGTTCGAGCGCCGCCTCGCGCTCTTTCCGCTCCGTGATATCCTGTACTGTCCCGCGAGCGCCGACACGGTCGCCGCCGTCGTGCCACGGCTCCCCACGGGAGCGGACCCAGCGGCGTTCACCGTCATCGGTTTTCAGTCGGAGTTCGAGGTCGAACGGGTCGCCCTCGCTCGACAACCGTTCGTAGGCCGTCTGGACTCGCTCCCTGTCCGCCGGGTGGCAGAAGTCGATAGCCTCCGCCACTGTCGGTTCGTACTCCGGTGGGAGTCCGTGAATCCTGTGCAGTTCCGCCGTCCACCGGACCGTCTCCGTCCGCTCGTCCAGTTCCCACCCGCCGATGCCCGCGACCCGTTGAATCTGGGAGAGGAACTCGCCGGTGCGCTCCAGCTCTTGCTGTTCTCGCTTGCGCTCGGTGATGTTTCGCGTGGCCCCGACGAGTTTCTCGACCCGGTCGTCCACGATAACTGGCGAGATTCGTGTCTCCCAGTAGGGCCCGGAGGACGGAAGCGACACTTCTTCCTCGTATTCAAGCGGCTCGCGCGCCTCGACACAGGCGTGGTAGCGTTCGAGAATCGCTCCGCCATCCTGCTCACCGACCGCGTCGGTCAGGGTGCGACCACGGAGTTCCTCGTTCGAGAGCCCGGAGAGGCACTCGTATGTCGGGTTGACCCGCTCCAACCGGAACGGTTCGTCGCTCACGTCGACGATGAACAACGCGTCCTGCGTGTTGTTGAATAGCGTCTCGGCGAGTTCGAACCCCGATTTCCGCTCGCTCAGCCGTAACCCCCGGCGGTGCTTGTCGACGACGTTCTCGATGCGGTCCGAGAGGGCCGCGTACTGGCTAGATTCGCCCGTTTCGCTGACGTAGCCGCTCACGTTCCCGGCGTTTACGGCACTGGCGGTGGTCTCGTCCCCGTGCGCTGTAAACAACACCACAGGGAGTGACTCGTCGATACTCCGGACCCGCTCCAGCAACGCCACGCCGTCGAACTCGGGTCGCCTGTGGTCGCTGACCACACAGTCGACGCGGCCGGTCTCCAGCGCCTCAGAGACACCCTCGAAATCGGTTGCCGTGCTCGTCGACAACCGAGTGGCGCCCCTCACAAGCCCGTCAGCGGTTCGGTCGAGACGCTCTCCGTCCGGGCCGACACAGAGGACTCGTATCGGGGCTGCACTGGCTCCTGTCGTCGTGTCGTCGGTCGCCCGTTCTCGCTCGGACATTGGCCGTGCTCCGGCCGTTCAATCGTCCCCCTTGGCGTCGACGGCACGCCGAATCCGGTCGACCAGCGTCCGGTACTGGTCCGTGGCTGACGTCTTCTGGACGTAATCGGTGACGCCGGTCGCGATGGCCCTGCTCGCGATCTCTTCGCTCCCCTTCGCGGTGAACACGATAAACGGGATGGTCGCGTCCTCCTCGCGGACGGCCGTCAGGAAGTCCAGGCCGCTTATCGCCGGCATCTGATAGTCACTCACGATGCAATCGAAGGGAGCCTCTCTGACGGCGGAGACGGCCTCCAGAGCGCTCGCCGCAGTCGTGACGGATATGTCGGGGTGGTCGCGCTCGATGTGTCCCGCGATGGTCTCCGGCAGACCGGGTTCGTCGTCGGTCAGGAGGACGCGAATACCGTCACCGTCGGCGGCCGATTCGGACGCGGCCACGCCGTCGCCGAGCTGAATCTCCCGACGGACGGCGAGGTCGAGCCACTCGCCGAGCTCGTCGTGGACAGCGACCGATTCGACGACACCCGTCGCCGTGTCGTAGGTCACGAGTCCGCTCGCCGTCAGTACGGGAAGGTGGACGTGGTGGAGCGAGCCCCGCACCCGACCGGGAGCTGTGGCGTCCGCCGCATCGAGTTCGACGGCGACTTCGACGAGTTCGGCGACCGTCGCGGCCCGATGCTGACGGAGGTGGAACAGGACTGTTCGGCGGATAGGATGTGCGAGGACCGAAAACAGTTCGTCACTCGACAGGTCACACCGGTCAGAAGGACTGTTCAGGCCAGTCATACCGGTAGAAGGTCGAGTCTATAGAATACCGTTGTCACGCCTTTAGAACCGGTACAGCCGAGGTGCCGCCGGATACGTACCAGTGGCTGCCCGAGGAAAAGAGCGATTACCGGAACTGGCACGCGGTAGTTCGCCAGCCGACTACATCCCCATGTCGTCGGCGGCCTCGGGCACCGGCAGCGCGTGGGCAGCCACTCCGAGCAACTCGGCGACGTGGTCAAGCGCCATGTCGAACCCGTAGTAGCGTTCGAGCTCGTCCCCGTCGGCGGTCGGCCGGACCTTCAGCATCGCGTAGCCCTCGACGTTCTGGGCGATGGCGGCGGTGCCCGTCTCGCCCTCGAAGGTGAGCAGTCGCTCCGCCTCGGTCTCGGTATACCGGGCCGTGATGCCGTCGGCCGTCGCTTCGGTCGCTGTCATTGCCGGGCGTTAGGACTGTACCGCTTGAAAGCTGTCGGTCCGCGGTGGAAGATTTATGTCCGCCACCGCTGTGGCTCCGATATCGTGACCGAACGCGCCACCGTGTGGGCGGCCATCACCCGGCGACTGGCAATCGACCGCCGGGCGCTCGCGGCGTTTCGCGTCGCCCTGGCGCTCGTCGTGCTCGCCGACCTCGCGCGGCGCCTCCCCGACGTACGGGCCTTCTACACCGACGCCGGCGTCCTCCCCCGGTCGCTGCTTTCGACCCTGTATCCCGGCTACGGCGCCGTCTCGCTGCACGCTCTCTCCGGTGGGCTGGTCGTCCAGTTTGCCCTGTTCGCTCTCGCCGCGGTCGCCGCGCTGGCGCTGCTGGTCGGCTATCGGACGCGGCTGGCGACCGTCGTCTCGCTCGTCTTGCTCGTCTCTCTCCAGCTGCGCAATCCACTGGTCCTCAACAGCGGGGACGTACTCTTGCGGCGCCTGCTGTTCTGGAGCGCGTTCCTCCCGCTTGGGAGCCGGTGGGCGGTCGACAGCGCTGACCTCGGCGAGGCTCCCGGTCCCACCGACCGCGTCGTCGGTATCGCCACAGCCGGGCTCCTCGCGCAGGTGGTCGTCGTCTACCTGACGAACGCGGTCGTGAAGCTCCGAGCCGACGTCTGGTTGCGGGGCGACGCGGTCAGGTACGCCTTCCAGCTCGACCACTTCACCGTGCTACTGGGCGACGTCATCGCGGGCTGGACGCCCGCAGTACAGCTCGCTGCCTGGGTCTGGCTCGCCCTGCTCGTCGGCTCGCCGCTGCTTGTCGTCCTGACCGGCCGCGCAAGGGCGACGCTCGTGGGGGCCTTCGCCGCGATACACGCCGGAATGCTGGTGACCATGCAGCTTGGCGTCTTCCCGCTGGTGTCGCTTGCCGGCCTGGTTCCGCTGCTCCCGGGGTGGGTCTGGGACCGCGTCGAGGCGCGGCTGCCCGTCCCCCGGCAGCTCCCGCGGCTCCCCGGACCCCGCTCGCCAGACGGCTCCCGGCCCTGACCGCGGCCGCTCGAACGCTCGCCGCGCTCTGTCTCGCCGCGCTGGTCGTCGTCAACGCCGTCGGCCTCAGCGCGGTCGGGGCGCCGGCGGGGACACCGGACCAGGTCACGGAGCGCTCCTGGGATATGTTCGCACCGTCGCCGCCGCGTGCGACGTGGTGGGCCCTCGCGCCGGCGAACCTCACATCGGGCGAGCGGGTCAACGCCATCACCGGTGAGCCGTTCGACGCCTCGCGGCCGACGGAGGTCGCCGCGATGCACCGAAACGAGCGATGGCGCAAGTTCTTCGCCGACGCGAGAGTGGAGCCCCGACTTCGCGAGTCGCTGGCCAGACACCTCTGTACGCGCTGGAATCGGACCCACGACAGCGAGATGACGGACGTACAGCTGTGGTATCTGTCCGAACGGACGGACCTCGACGGGCCGGAGTCGGTCGAGCGCGAGCGTCTGGGCAGCTATCGGTGTGGGGAGAGATGAGTCGAAAGGCCCGAGACGGGGCCGGTCGTGGTGGTCGTATGGCGAAATGGCTCCAGAGCGGTCGGCGACGCGACATCTGTATCCTGCTCGCGGCGGCCGAGGACGGCGAACTGACCGGCCAGCGGCTGAAGACGCGCCTCGAATCCCGCTACGACACGCGCATCGACCCCAAGAGCTTCTACGGGGCCCTGGAGGCGATGGTCGACGGCGGGTTCGTCACACAGCGGACCGACGGTATCGCAGACAAATACTCGCTGACTGAAGCGGGCGAGGCCCGGCTCCGCGAGCAGTTCGAGTGGATGCGCGAGAGCCTGGGCGAGGCGTGAGTGGCTCGGTCGGCCCGCCGCTCAATCGTACTCGTAGAAGCCCGAGCCGGTCTTCTTGCCGAGGTCACCGGCCTCGACCTTCCGCTTCAGCAGATACGCCGGTTTGTAGCGGTCACCGAGCTCGTCGTGGAGCGTCTCGCTGGACTCGAAGACCACGTCCAGTCCGATGTGGTCGGCCAGCTCCAGGGGCCCCATCGGGACGTTGGTCCCCAGGCGCAGGCCCCGGTCCACGTCGCCCTTTGCCGCGACGCCCTCGTCGTAGGCCCGGATGCCCTCGTTTATCCAGGGCATGAGGACGCGGTTGACGACGAAGCCGGGTCTGTCGTCGGCCTCCCAGGTCTCCTTCTCCAGCTCGGCGGCGAACGCGTGGGCGAGGTCGGCCGTCGACCGACTCGTCTGCTCGCCGACGACCACTTCGACCCCGGCCATCACCGGGACCGGGTTCATGAAGTGCAGCCCGACGACCCGCTCCGGGCGGTCGACGGCGCTCGCGATACTCGTTATCGAGAGCGTGCTCGTGTTCGTCGCGAGCACCGTCTCGGGGTCACAGACGTCGGCCAGGTCTGCGAACACTGACTGTTTGACCGAGAGCGCCTCGGTCACCGCCTCGACCACGAGGTCGGCCTCGCCCAGGGCGGTGAGGTCGGTTGTTCCCTCGATACGCTCTCGGGCGCTCTCGGCCGCCGACTGGTTCAGCTCGCCCCGGGAGACGAATCGGTCGAGGCTTTTCTCGATAGCGTCGACTCCGCTGTCGACGAACCGCTCCTCGACGTCGCGCATGACCACGCGGTAGCCGTTGACCGCGGCCACCTGCGCGATACCGCTGCCCATCGTGCCCGCGCCGACGACGCCGACGGTGTCGATATCGTCGCGTTCCATAGGGGTCAGTTGGGCCGGCCGGTGGGTAAGCGTGCCGCCGGGATACGATATATACTAATTCTGACTATTAGCTGATGTACGATTCAACTGGCATATCTAACCCACAGATGGTGCCGGTGTGAAGATATTTACTCGATTTGTAGTAACTGTCAGCCTAAAGATACTTATGGGGGGCGCCTGAACGAATATACGACGCATCCCAGACCACTGCCCGACCTGTCAGGGCACTACACCTACCCCATCAATGAGCGAATCACTCGACGCTTCGGCCACGAACGCCGACGCCACGGTCGCACAGGTCATCGACACCATCGCGGAAACCACCGCCGACGTGCGGACGGCAATCTTCACGGAACGGGGCCATAGCGACTCGGTGAACCCGACCGGCGACGAGCAGCTGGCTGCGGACCTCCGAGCGGACGAGATATTCGAGCAGCGCCTCCTCGCCATCGACGGCGTGGCCAGCTACGCCAGCGAGGAACGCGAGGACGTGACCACCTCGACCGGCCGGCTCCACGTCGCCGTCGACCCGCTCGATGGCTCCTCGAACCTCGAACCGAACAGCGGGATGGGGACCATCTTCGCCGTCTACACCGAGCGCCCGCCGACCAGCGGGCGGAACCTCGTCGCCGCCGGCTTCGTCATCTACGGCCCGGTCACCTCGATGCTGGTGGCCCGCGACGACCGCGTCCGCGAATACCTCCTCGAGGACGGCGAGAAGCAGCTCGTCGACAACGAGGTCACCGTCCCCGAAGACCCAACGGTCTTTGGCTTCGGCGGCGGCGTCGACTCCTGGACCGACGAGTTCGAGCCGGTCGCCGAGGAGATTCGCGAGGAGCTGAAACTGCGCTACGGCGGCGCGATGGTGGCAGACATCAACCAGGTCCTCACCTACGGCGGCGTCTTCGCCTACCCCGCGCTGGAATCGCGGCCGGAGGGCAAACTCCGTCTCCAGTTCGAAGGCCACCCCATGGCCTACATCGTCGAATCGGCCGGCGGGAGTTCCTCGAACGGCGACGGCTCACTGCTTTCGGCCGAACCCGACGACCTCCACGAGCGGACGCCGCTGTATCTCGGGAACGACGAACTCATCGACCGCATCGAATCCGCTGTCGAGCGCTAACGCGCTGTCGACCTTCTAGTATCCGAGGTATATCGCCAGCGCCTTGAGAACGCTGTAGACCACGACCACGAGCCCGACGAGCGCGCCCAGAACCGTGCCGACGATGCCGCCGGGCCACAGCGCCAGTGGGTTCGGCAGCCCAGACAGCAAGCCGGCGACCGACGCGGGCAGGAGCGACCCGCCGCTCTCGGCACTCACGTTCGCGACCGGTGTTCCGGCGACCGACAGCTCCCCCTCGGCTGTGAGGTTCTGCTCGTAACTCCGCGTCACCGTGTCTCCTGCCGGGACCGACAGCTCGTGGGTGGCGACGCTGGTGCCGTTGAGCCGGACGCTGAACGGGTAGGTACCCCCAGCTTCGCCCCGATTCGTCGCGGTGACGTTGATGACGACTGTCTCGCCCACGCTCGGCGACGTCTCGTTGACGGTCACGTTCGTGATGGTGATATCTGCGCGGGCGTCCGGTTCGGTGGCCGCCGTCGAGTTGCTAGTCGGAGACTTGGTGTCGTTCGACGCGTCAGTCGTCTCGTTCGTCTCGGCTCCCGTCGGTTCAGTCGGGTCCGGTGCGGTTCCGACAGCGAACTGTGAGAGTCCCGGGGCCGTGGCCTGGTAGACCACTCGGTCGTCTGGTCGGCTGACGACCGACGTCGACAGCGGCGTCCAGCCGTCGGCGTCCCGGTACAGCGCGACGGATTCGGGGTCCACATCGGTCCGATTCAGGCGCTCTCTATCGACGCTGAACCTGATGCTCACGCGGTTGGCTGGCTGGTCGTGGTCGATGTCGAACAGGCCGAACGACTGGCCGTCGAGTGAGGCCGGGCCACTATCGCTGGCCCGGAAGCCGAGCGACACCGACGTGTTGGCCGGGAAGGCGGCACTGAGTCGTTCGAGGGTGACGTTGTCAGTCCCAACGAGCGTGTCCTTCTCGGCCCGGACCTGCTGGACGAGCCCGGCGCCCTCGACGGTCGCGTTCGCGTGGGTCCCGTTGTGGACCGTGACCGACACCGGACTGTCCGAGCTCTGTTCGACCTGAATCTCTCGGGTCTCGACCGCCGTGTACCCCTTGCTGTCGGTCACCTCGAGCGTGATATCGTGGCGCCCGGCGGCCGCGAAGGCAACCTGAATAGACGGCCCGGAGAGCACGGTCCCGCCGTCGATGCGCCACTGGTAGCTGTCGATACCGTCCTCGTCGACCGTCTCGGTGGCGCTGAAGTTCACCGACGTGTCGACCGTCGTCCTGGCCGGCCCGTCGAAGACGATTTCCGGCGCCGAATCCTCGTACCGGAACTGCCGCATCCGCGACATCACTCGTCGGTTGTCGTAGCGGTCGATGGCACGCTCCCAGACGAAGCTGTAGGCCCCGAACTCGGGGACGGTGTAGCGGGTCTCGAAGGTCGTGTTCGCGTCGTCGACGGCGGTGAAGTCCGCTATCGTGAGCCGGTCGTTCGTCGGGCCCGTCACGTCGACTGCCAGCTCGGTGAGCGGCTCGCTGGCTTCGACCTGTATCTCGGCGGTCGAGTCGTTTACGCGTGTCAGGTCGAAGCTGCGAAAGTCGGGGACGGACGTGTCCATCCCGGTGACCGTCTTCGTGCCGTTCCTCAGCTCGTTGCCCTCCACGTCGGCTATGCCGCCTGACTCCGCGATGCGTACCGTGACGTTGTTCACGTCCAGCCGGTCCTCGAGAAGCAACATCACGGACACTCCCCCGTCGGTCGATTCGACAGAGACGTTGGAGACGTTCCCCGAACTGAGGGCGAAGTCGGAGGCCGCTATCGTCTGCTGGTCGATGGTGCTGTTATCAGTGAAAATAAGCTCTACCTCTTCGGGGCCCGCCTTCGTCGCGTTCTCCCACGTGGGGGGTTCGGTGTCGTTTTCCTCCCCCAGTGGCTGTGTCCCGGTCGCCGTCGCCGACCCAGTGACCGCGAGGAAAACCGCAAGCAGGCACAGCGAGACGAGGAGCCAGCCGCCGGCGCGAACTCCTCGCGCGGTCGTCGCGCGCTCCAATCTGACCCCTCGCATACGTGCCAGTTACGCGGCCCTGAACATCAATGACCCGGCACTATTACAACCGATGATAATCACTTCAGCCGGAGCAAACGCACGTGAGACCGCCGGCTGTCGGACTGTCCCGGGCACCGACGCTGGGTCGCTGCTATCGGACGTACTCTACACAAATCTGTATGGCCCCTCGGACCGTGTGGTATGGTATGAAGGTGCGTATAGCCGCGTCGGTCACTCGGGACGAGGCCGCCGCTATCGCCGCGGCCGTGGCCGAACACGTCGGTGAGACTGTCGAGGTGTACGTCGGTGATAGCGACGAACCGACGCTGGTCCGGGAGATGGCCGGGACCGACGGGGCGGACGAGGGCGACTCGGGTGGCCGAGCGACCGAGTCCGGCCCGACCGACTGGGAACGCCGCCTCCGAGAGGAGATAGCCGATATCGAACGCGGTGGCCCCGAGAAGTACCGCGAACGGCTCGAAGACCAGGGGAAGCTGTTCGTCCGTGACCGACGGGAACTGTGGTTCGGCGCGGACGGCCTCGACTTCGAGGACGGTCGGTTCGCGAACTTCGACAGCTGGAGTCCCGAGGGCCCTGACGTCGAGGAGTACGACCCCGACACGCGGCTCCCGGCCGACGGGCTC
Organism: Haloarcula rara; assembly: GCF_029338235.1. Lineage (GTDB taxonomy): Archaea > Halobacteriota > Halobacteria > Halobacteriales > Haloarculaceae > Haloarcula > Haloarcula rara. Next base: position 321,511 of record NZ_CP119785.1, on the reverse strand, counting down.
GTCACCGGCGCCGGCACGCTGGACGGGCGCAAACTCCACGTCGGTGCCAACGACTTCACCGTGAAGGCCGGCTCGGTGGCGAAACACGGCGTCGAGAAGTTCATCCGGCTGCAGGAGCGCGCGTTGAAGACCGGGCGACCGGCGCTGTATCTCGTGGACTCCTCGGGCGGGCGCATCGACCAGTAGTTGGGCTTTTTCGCGAATCGCGAGGGAATCGGGAAGTTCTACTTCAACCACTCCCGCATCTCCGGCGTCGTCCCACAGATATGCGTCCTCTATGGCCCCTGTATCGCCGGCGCGGCGTACACGCCTGTCTTCTCGGATTTCACCGTGATGGTCCGCGGGATGAGCACGCTGGCTATCGCCTCGCCGCGGATGGTGAGGATGGTCACGGGCGAGGACATCGACCTCGCGGAACTCGGGGGGCCGGACGTCCACGCGCGTCACTCCGGCAGCGCTGACCTGGTTGCCGACGACGAGGCCGAGGCCCGGGAACTCGTCGCTCAGCTCGTCAGCTATCTCCCGGACAGCTGCGAGGACGAGCCACCGTCGGCCGACCCGGTCGAGCCCGCACGCTCCCCGGCGGGCCTCGACAGCGTCATTCCGCCGGAACCGAACAAAGGATACGACATGCATCGGGTCATCGAGCGCGTCGTCGACGGCGGCTCCTTCTTCGAGCTCCAGCCCGAGTACGGGCGGGAGATACTCATCGGGTTCGCCCGCATCGACGGCCGCACGGTCGGAGTGGTCGCAAACCAGCCCGCCCACCGCGCCGGGGCCATCTTCCCGGACTCGGCCCGCAAAGCCGCCGAGTTCGTCTGGAAGTGCGACGCGTTCAACGTCCCGCTGCTGTACCTCTGTGATACGCCGGGGTTCATGGCCGGCTCGGGCGTCGAGAAGGAGGGCATCCTGGAGGTGGGCAAGAAGATGATATACGCCACGAGCGAGGCGACGGTGCCCAAACAGTGTGTCGTCGTCCGGAAGGCCTACGGCGCCGGCATCTACGCCATGTCCGGGCCGGCCTACGACCCGGAGGCGACGCTGGCACTACCCAGCGGCGAGATTGCCATCATGGGGCCCGAAGCGGCTATCAACGCCGTCTACGCCAACAAACTGGACGACATCGACGACCCCGAAGAGCGGGCCGAACGCGAGCGGGACCTCCGCGAGCAGTACCGAGAAGACATCGACGCCTACCGGATGGCCAGCGAAGTCGTCATCGACGAAATCGTCCCCCCGGGCGACTTGCGGGCCGAACTGGCCGCTCGCTTCGAACTGTACGCGACCGTCGAGAAAGACCGTCCGGAGAAGAAACACGGGACGATTCTGTGACGCCGGCACTCAGTTGAGCCAGGGCGTCTCGACCGGCTCGAACTGCTGTGCACAGGCCGGACAGACGACGAACCGGGCGCCGTCTTCCCGAACTGTTTCGAAGCGGGTCGTCCAGTCCCGGTGGCCACACTGCGGACAGCGTCGCCGGAGTGGTGGAATCACGGCTCCCGATACGGCCCCCAGCGGAAAGGCGGTGTCGGGGCCGACCGGAACAGTTATTTCGCTACTATCATAGATGTGAATTAACGGAGCGGTGACGAAATATTATGGGGCGCTCCGGGGGTGCAAGATGTGGCTATCTGACCGCACGGTCCGTCACGGGACCATCGACCGGTGGGGGCGCCGAGCGCTCGACATGCTCGCGGACCTCGAGCGAGAGCTATGGGTCGTCGTCGCCGTGGCCCTGCTCGCAGACGTCTATCTGACACAGCTCGGACTCCAGTACGGGCTCCGCGAGGGGAACCCACTCGTTCGGCACCTTATCGGGCAGTTCGGTATCGGTGCACTGGCCGCGCTCAAATTTGGGGTCGTGGGGCTGGCCGGCGCCGTCCGCGAGCTGGTACCGGCCCGTCAGGCACCGACGATTCCGCTCGGGCTGGCCGTCCCGTGGGTGGTCGCCGTCTGTATCAACGGCACGCTGTTGCTCGGACGCTGAACGGCCGCGTCAGGCTTCGGCGCGCTCGACCAGGGCGGTCCGCTCGAACGTACAGACCAGCGTGTCCTCGCCGGTGTAGGCGTCGACCTGCATCGTGACGACGCCCCGGTCGCCGTCGCTCGTGAGTCGTTTTTCCAGTACTGTGGTCTCCGCCCGGACGGTGTCGCCGTGGAACACCGGACTGGGGTGTTCGACGGCGTCGTAGCCGAGGTTTGCGAGGATAGTCCCGTCCGTGGTGTCGGGAATCGTCAGCCCGACGGCCAGCGCCATCGTGTAGAGCCCGTTGACCACCCGCTCGCCGAAGCTCGTCTCGGCGGCGAAGTCGGCGTCCAGATGCAGCGGCTGCTGGTTCATCGTGAGGTCACAAAAGCGCTGGTTGTCGCTCTCGCTGACCGTCCGTCGGCGGTCGTGCTCGATGGTCTCGCCCTCGGTGAACCCCTCGTAGTACAGCCCGCTCATACCGGACCAACACCGGCCTGACCCTTAGCCGTGTGGGCACACATCACTTACCACGGTGGGCGCCCAAGCCACACCATGGCCCGCCGAAGCGTCCTCTTCTCGCCCGGCGACGACCCCCAGAAGCTACGGAAGGCGGTCAGTTTCGAGACCGACGTCGTGGTCTTCGACCTCGAAGACGCCGTCGTCCCGAGCGCGAAGCCGGCTGCTCGCGAGACCGTGCGTGACGCGCTTGTCGAGGTCGTACCGGCCGACGCCGAGGTCTGTGTCCGCGTCAACCCGGTGGGTCGGGGCGCGGCCGACGATGTGGCCGTCGCGCTCTCCGGTGTCGCCCCCGATTCGGTCCTGCTCCCGAAGACCAGTGGCGCCGAGGACGTCACACGGCTCGCGACACTGCTCTCCGAGGCCGGCGTCGACTGTCCGATACTCGCGCTGGTCGAGTCCGCCGCCGGCGTCCTCCACGCCGAGGAAATCGCTGCTCACGACTCGACCGACGCGCTCGTCTTCGGCGCGGAGGACCTCGCTGGCGACGTCGGTGCGACCCGCACCGCCGAGGGCGGGGAGCTGACCCACGCTCGCCAGCACGTCGTCCTCGCGGCGCGAGCGGCCGGCGTCGTGCCCATCGACACGCATTACCCGAACTACACCGACGACGCGGGGCTCCGAGCCGAGGCAGTACGCGCCGTCGAACTGGGCTACGACGGCAAACTCGCCGTTCACCCGGGGCAAGTGAGAGTCATCAACGACGTGTTCACCCCGGGCCCAGAACGCGTTCAGTGGGCAACGCGGCTGCTGGGCGCTCGCGAGGACGCCGACGGCGGCGTCTTCGTCCTCGACGGCGAGATGATAGACGCGCCCCAGATTCGCCAGGCCGAGCGGGTGCTGGAACGGGCCGGCGAGAACTGACCGCCGGCCGCTCGGTATCGGTCGAGCGTAGCCGATTTGGGAGGGCAGTTCACTCAGAAAGAATTTAATTTCACCAGGGAGGAACGAAAGCAATGACCGACGCCGGGGACGGTGACGACAGAGAGCTAGAAGCGCAGGTCGCGACGCTCTCCGAGGAGGTTGCGGACCTCCAGGCGCGGGTTGACGAACTCGAAACGGCCCTGGAAACGACGGCGGGCGACAGTCCCGCTGGCGAGACGACACAGGGCAGTTCGGCAATCCTCCCCACCGGGAGCGACGATAGCGAGTCCGGGTCGTCGGTGAGCCGTGACCCCCGGACGTACGTTCCGGATATCGAATCCATCGTCGGGGTACGCCTCATCGGGGTGACCGGTGGTGTCGCGCTCATCGTCGCGGCGCTGTTCCTGTTGCAACTGGCCATCCAACGGGGGTATATCGGGCCGCTCGGTCGGGTCCTCCTTGCGACGGGAGTCGGCGTCGGTATGATGCTCGGCGGGCGCTACGCCTCGCGGACCAGGGATATCAGGCGATGGGGCGCGATCGTCGTCGGGGCCGGTGCCGTCATCGCGTACGTTGCGCTCTATGCTTCGCACGGATACGCTCCCTACCGGGACGCGATTGGAACGCCCGCCTGGGTCCCGCTCCTGTTGATTTCGGTCCTCGTCGCGGGGTTTCTCGGTGACACCGTCTCCCAGCGCGACCCGTTACTCGCGACAGAGGCGACGATGCTGCTGTGGACAACGCCCGTCGTCGTCGCGGACTACTCCGTGGGGACCACCGCGTTCGGGGCGACGATCCTCGCGGCGGTCGCGACTGTCGTCGCCGTCTCGGGGGTGCGCGACTGGACACTGCCGCCGATAGTCTCGGTCCTTCCAGCGTACGCACTCACGTCGCTCTGGGTCAACATGGCTGACCTGCAAAACGGCGCGACTATCGAGGCGGGATTGTTGACGCTGCTTTTCTCCGTCTTTGCCGTCGTCACGGCTGCTACGCGACGGGCGGGACCGGAACTGGGGGAAACGGACAACTCAGGGAGCTTCGTCATTCCCGTGCTTAACGTGTTCATCGCTCTCCCGCTGCTCGCACTCTTGATAGAGCCGGTGGGTGAATCCCTCACTGGTGGGTTGTTGCTCTTGATGAGTGGCGTTCTGTGCGTGCAGTACTACGTCGAGACCGAACGCCGCTCCAGGGCGGCTATCGCCGAGCCGTTCCTCGGCTACGTCACGGCCGCCGCCGGGCTGGCCGTCCTCACGGACGATATCATCCGCGTGGGCTGTCTCGCAGCTGTGATACTCGCGGCGTCTGTCGTGGCACCGCGGCTGCGGAGCCGCTGGCTGGGGAGCGCGACGCACGCGGCCTCGGGACTGCTCTGTCTCGACGCGGTGCGTATCGCCTATCTCGGCGGGGACACGTCGGTGGTGCCAGTCGCGACCCAGGCGGCGAACGCCGTGATGCTCCTCGCCCTCGCGAGTGTCTTCACCGCGGTGTACGTGCTCTCGCGTTGGACTGAGTTGCGTCCGTCTCGGACCGTTCCGGGCACTGAGACGCCGGTCGCCAATCTCTACGCCTGGGGGGCGACAGTACTGCTGACGCTCGCCTGTGACATCGTCTGGTCCGGCGTCGCGCTCTCGGTCGTCTGGAGCGTCCTCGGGTTCACGCTGATCGCTGTCGGGACGGTGTCGGCCATCAGGATGTTCCGCATCAACGGCATCGGCCTGCTCGGAATAACCTCAGTAAAGGTCTTCATCTACGACACGGCCGGGCTCGACCCGATTCCCCGTATTCTCTCCTTTATCGTTCTCGGCGTGATACTGCTGGTCACGTCGTATTTCTACGCCAGAACTCGGGGCGAAGGGTCCGTACCGACATTCGGTGAGTGACGCCGCCGTACGATTACCGGCCTCTATCACGACGATGCCCCCAGACGGGCACCGGACACGACGCTGACGTGGGGCGAAATCGTCCATGTTCGGCGGCATCCTTTTGTCCGCGCTCACTGATTTGTCGGGTATGTCTGACGAGGTGAATCCGTTCGAGAGTCTGCAGGAGCAGATCGACGACGCCGCCGCCTACCTCGAATATCCAACTGACGTTTTGGAGCGGCTGAAACACCCCGAGCGGGTGCTGGAGACGACGCTCTCGGTGGAGATGGACGACGGTTCCGTCGAGGTGTTCAAAGCCTTCCGCTCGCAGTTCAACGGCGACCGCGGCCCCTACAAGGGCGGCATCCGCTATCACCCCCAGGTCTCCCGCGACGAAGTGAAGGCCCTCTCGGGCTGGATGGTGTACAAGTGCGCCGCCGTCGGCATCCCCTACGGCGGCGGCAAAGGGGGCATCCGCATCGACCCGCGGCGCTACTCCGCGAGCGAAATCGAGCGCATCACCCGCTCCTTCGCGAAGGAGCTGCGTCCGTTCATCGGCGAGGACAAGGACATCCCCGCCCCCGACGTCAACACCGGCCAGCGGGAGATGAACTGGATAAAGGACACCTACGAGACCCTGGAGGACACCACGGAGCCGGGCGTCATCACGGGGAAAGCGCCCGAATCGGGCGGGAGCGCGGGCCGCGTCGAGGCGACCGGCCGGTCGGTGATGCTCACTACGCGAGAGGCCTTCGACTACCTCGGGAAGGACATCGAGGACGCCACCGTCGCAATCCAGGGCTATGGCAACGCCGGCTCCGTCGCGGCGAAGCTCATCGACGACCTCGGGGCCGACATCGTCGCTGCCTCCGACTCCTCCGGTGCTGTCGTCAACCCCGACGGCTTCGACGCCCGCGCGGCGAAGGACCACAAGCGCGAGACCGGCTCGCTTTCGGGCTTCGAGGGGGCGACCGAGGAGCGGTCGAACGAGGCCCTGCTCACCATGGACGTCGACCTGCTGGTCCCCGCCGCACTGGAGAACGCCATCGACGGGGACCTGGCCCAGAGCGTCGAGGCCGACATCATCGTGGAGGCCGCCAACGGCCCGCTCACTCCCCGGGCCGACGACGTGCTGACCGACCGCGACGTGGCCGTTTTCCCCGACATTCTCGCAAACGCCGGCGGCGTCACGGTGTCGTACTTCGAGTGGGTCCAGAACCGCCAGCGTTTCTACTGGTCCGAGGAGCGCGTCAACGACGAACTCGAGACCATCATCACGGATGCCTTCGACAATCTCGTCGACACCTACGAGCGGACCGACGCGCCGAGCTTCCGGACGGCGATGTACGTCGTCGCCATCGAGCGCGTCGTCGACGCCGCCGAGGAGGGCGGTATCTGGCCCTAGCAATAACAGTCGACTCTTCGACAAACAGTTTTGAGAGCCAGAAAGCCCCGGCTTGCTACACTCGGGGATGGTTCGAGAGACGCCAATGGCGTCTCTCGTCATCTGCTCACGGGCGCTTCGCGCCCGTTCGCAGGTTCGTGGGATCCTCGGTCCCACACTCATCCCGAAAATCTTCGATTTTCGGAGAACTCGCTGCGCGCTTCCCTCGCTCACTACGTTCGCTCAGTGTCGTTCGAAAGACGCTCCGCGTCTTTCGTGATCACGAGAGGGCTCCGCCCTCTCGGACGACAGTGCTTGCGTCGTCCGCCTTCGTGTAGCAAGCGAGGTCGGCTTTGCCGACCTCGTTAGTCGTGGCGGCGAAGCCGCCACGCAGCCGCCCCTTTCAGTCCCACCTCTGACGGCCGGCCAACCGGCTACGGGCGGGACTGAAAAGGGGCCGCGCTCTGGACGAACCTCGGCGACGTAAGCACCACAGGCCGGAGGCCGAGGAGCGCAACGAGCCGCGGGAGTCCAGAGCGCGGGGACTTTCTGGCTGTTGGCACGCAGGTTAACTCCAGAAACACTCGAGTCGATTACTCCCTAGCCGACCGCTGGAGTTTTGTTCCGCTCGCCCCTAGACGATACCATGCCCGTTTTCGAGCGCGAGGTACGCGTGTCGGCGCCGCTTGCTGACGTCTGGGAGTTCCACGCGACGGCCGACGGCCTCGTGGCCCTGACCCCCGACTGGATGCACCTCCGGGTGGATGAGACCCGCGGGCCCGACGGGGAGGCCGACCCCGACGAGCTGACGACGGGGTCGGTCGTCGTCTCATCCATTCAGCCCTTCGGTATCGGGCCGCGCCAGGAGTGGGTCTCCGAAATCGTCGCCCGGGAGGAGGGCGACCACGAGGCGATGTTCCGGGACGTCATGACCGAGGGGCCGTTCCCGGAGTGGGAACACACCCACCAGTTCCGGGCGGCCGGCGACCTGGCGACCATCGTCCACGACCGCGTGGCCTACGAGCTGCCCGGCGGGCGGCTGGGCGAACTCGCTGGACCGCTTGGCTTCGTCGGGATGGAGCCGATGTTTCGGTTCCGCCACCGGAAGACGAAGGACCTGCTGGAAGCCTGATTTTGGGCGGGAATACTGCGGGCTCGAACAGCCATTTCAGTGTCGACGGCGAACGACAAGTGCATGACAGACGTAGTCGTCGTCGGCGGCGGTCCCGCCGGCCTCAGCGCGGCACTGTTCACGGAGAAAAACGGCCTCGACACGGTCGTCTACGACACGGACGAGACGTGGATGCACAAGGCCCACCTGTTCAACTACCTCGGCATCGACTCGATGGACGGCTCGGAGTACATGGACGTTTCCCGCGAGCAGGTCGTGGAGTTCGGTGTCGACATCACGGAGAGCGAGGTCACGGATATCGAACAGCGCGACGACGGATTCCTCGTCACGACGGCCGAGGGCGAGGCCGAGGCGACCTATCTGGTGCTGGCAACCGGCGCCGACCGCTCGCTGGCGGAGACGCTCGGCTGTGACTTCGACGGCGACCTCGTCGACGTGACCCTCTCGATGGAGACCAGCGTCGCGGACGCCTACGCCACCGGTGCGATGGTCCGGGACCAGGAGTGGCAGGCCATCATCTCCGCCGGCGACGGCGGCGCCGCGGCGCTCGACATCCTCTCGAAGGAGGAGGGCGAGCACTTCCACGACTTCGACACGCCGGCCGACGCGGAGTAAGTCGGCACGGGTCCGCGCCGCTCACGGCTCGCTATCGCTCTCTGTTCGCCATGACGCGGTTCTCGCGCTCGGCGAGAACCGCGCTCAGTCCGCCGACCGCTCGATAGCGCCCCGCAGAATCGTCGCCTCGAAGTCGTGGTCCGGGCGGATGTTGACGAAATCGAGGAACTCCTCGGCGGCCAGTAGCTCTTCGGTCGTGTAGTACTCCCTGGCCGCGCTCACGGCGGCGTGGGCGCCGACGAGGGGCTCCAGCGCACCGAGCGCACAGGCCACGTCGTAGGCTCTGGCGTCGGCGATAGCCGCCTCGCGGACGCTCGTGGCGTCGATGAAGTAGAGCCGGTCCTCGGCGACCAGGACGTTCTCCGAGCGGAAGTCGCCGTGAGCCAGGCCGGCGTCGTGCATCCGGTGGAGGAACTCGAAGACCGTGTCGGCGTGGGCGGCGACGCTCTCCGACGGGAGTTCGTCGAGCGTCCGGAACTCTTCGAGATACTCGAGGACGATGACGCCGAGTCCCTCGTATTCGAACGCCTCGATAGGCTCGGGGGCGTTCACGCCGAGTTCGCGCATCCGCTCGGTCGCCGCGAGCTCGTGTTCCGCCATCTCGTAGGGCGTCCCGAAGTGTTCGAAGAACCCGGTCGTTCCCGAGGAGAAGGCACCGATGTTGCGGCCCGTGGTAAGGAGCGCGTGGACCAGCGAGTTCTGTGGGGTGATGACCTTCACGAACCAGCGGTCCTCGACGACCATCGGCGTCGAGAGCCAGTTGTCGGCCTCCAGAAAGCGAACGCGGCCGGCGGGCTCGTCGTACCGGTCGAGGACGGCCCGGGCGACCCCAACCAGTTGCGACCACGGGACCGTGCCTCGGAGGAGCCGTCGGAACGCCACGGGGTAGCAGAGGCGAGGCCGACTGATAGATGTTATGTCCCACATGGTATTTGTCGACAGGGGCCATACGTGCGCTATGGAGTTCACGCTCCCGGCCGAACACCGCCACGTCCGGACGGCCGTACGGGAGTTCGCCGAGGACGAAATCGCGCCCATCGCCCAGGATATAGAGGACGAGGAGCGCTTCCCGGCCGAGATATTCGACCAGCTCGGCGAACTCGACGTGATGGGGGTCCCTATCGACGAGCGCTGGGGCGGGCTGGGCGGCGACCAGTAGCTGTACGCCGTCGTCTGCGAGGAGCTGGGTCGGGTCTCCGGTGCGGTCGGGCTCTCCTACGCCGCCCACACCTCGCTGGGAAGCAAGCCCATCGAAACGTTCGGCACGGACGCCCAGCGGGAGCGCTGGCTGGAGCCGCTGGCGACCGGCGACCGGCTGGGCGCGTGGGCGCTGACCGAACCCGGGAGCGGGAGCGACGCCAGCGACATGGACACGACCGCCATGCGCGACGGTGACGAGTACGTCATCGACGGCATCAAACAGTTCATCACGAACGCGTCGGTCGCCGGGAGCCTGCTCGTGAAAGCTGTCACCGACCCCGGAGCCGGCTACGACGGCATCTCGACGTTCATCGTCTCACCGGGTGACAACGGCTGGACGGTGACGACGGAGTAGGACAAGATGGGACTGAACGCCTCGCCGACCTGTGAACTGCAGTTAGACGACTGCCGGGTGCCGGCCGACCGGCTACTGGGCGAGGAAGGCGACGGCTGGACACAGACGAAACAGACACTCGACGGCGGGCGCATCTCCATTGCGGCACTGTCGGTGGGACTGGCACAGGGGGCCTTCGAGGCTGCGAAGTCCTACGCCATCGAGCGCGAGCAGTTCGACCGCCCCATCTCGAAAATTGATGCGGTCCGGGACAAGCTAGTCGAGATGGACCGCAAGATAGAGCGCTCGCGGTTGCTGACCCAGAAGGCGGCGACGATGTACGACGACGGTCAAGATGTGACCAGAATCGCCTCGCTGGCCAAGCTCGACGCCAGCGAGACGGCCCGCGAAGTCGGCGAGGCGGCCGTGCAGGTCCTCGGGGGCTATGGCTACCTCTCCGAGTACGCCCCACAGCGGTTCTACCGCGACGCGAAGCTGATGGAGATCGGCGAAGGGACCAGCGAGATTCAGCGGCTGGTACTGGGCCGGGAGCTCGGGTTGTAGTTACTCGTCTACCCGTGGGACGACGGTGACCGGTACCGTCGTCTCGTTGACCACGGCGAGGGCAACGTCCCCGCTGCGCAGCCGACCGCGCAGTCCTTTCGGTTCGTGGCCCATCACGATGTGGGTAATGTCGACGTCCGCCGCGATTTCGAGGAGCTCGCGTGCGATGCGAGCGCCTGGCCGCCGGCTGTGCCGACCCACGTACTCCAGGGCGACCCGCGACTTGACTGGCTCGTCCTCGAGGCGGTCTTTCAGCGAATCACGCATCCGTTCGGCCGTCCGGTCCGCGTCCGCGTCGTCGACGAGATGGACGACGTACAGCGGCGTGGAAAGCGCCGCGCCGAGCGTGACGGCCGTATCGATGACGCGACTGGCGGCCTCGTCGTCGGCGACTGCGACCAGGATGGTCATACCAGCGCTACGGGCCGAACACAATTATTGCTTATCTAACAACTATTCGCTCCCGTCGATATCCGGGTCGAACAGTTCCTCGACCGTACAGTCGAACTGGGTTGCGAGTTTGAACGCGAGTTCCAGCGACGGGTCGTAGCGCTCGCGCTCGATTGCGTTGATGGTCTGGCGGCTGACGCCGACGGCCTCGGCGAGGTCGCCCTGGCTCAGCCCGTCGCGGCTGCGGTACGTGTCGAGTTCGTTTTTCATAGACGGGAGCGGTGCCAGAGATAGGACACGCCGAAGGCGATAAACAGTCCGATGTAGCCGTACAGCGCGCCCCACACGAGGGTGGGGACGGTGTAATCGGTGAGCCAGGTCACCAGTCTTGACGCCGAGGCGCCAAGGACCAGGACGGCACCGACTAGCTGCAGGGCGCTCAGGCTGGCGCGGCGTTCGAGCGCCCAGTCGCGTTCGTCCATCAACTGTACGTCCGAGCCCTTCCAGATGGCGACGAAGGCCAGGATACCGACCCAGTAGGCCGCTTCGCCGACGACCGGATAGTCGAGATATCGGAGGACGAGCCCGACGGCGACACCGCCGTACACCGAACCGAACATCAATCGCCGATACGTCCGTCGCCTGGAGAGCGTCGTGGTCGCGGGGGATTCAGCTGCGGTCATGTGTAAAGTACGCTTTACAGTAAAGTGTACTTTACACTGTCACTTAGTTCTATCGGGCCTGTCGTACAGAGCCGATTTTTACACACCCGATGCTGTTATCGAGCGGTCGCCCGTCGGGTGGGTCGGCCGTCGCTGTGTCCCCCGCCGTCGACCCCTCGCCGGACCGGGTCCGAGATACGCGCGCTCCTTTTTTGTCTCATTGATTACGATATTTTTACGTAACCGCCGCGAAAACGGGTGTGTACACGGCCGGTCACAAATGAATCGCCCGTTGCACGGGTCTCTCTGTCTCTGGGTGGGGGCCCGGACGAGTGAACGCGTCCCGACAATGTGAGAGCCTATAATGAGTTCGCCACAGCGTGTCCTATCGCGTTTCGAGGAGCAGATACGGGAGTCCCTCGTCGTCGACATGGACGAGCGGACTATCGTCATGATTGGGGTGATTACCAGCACCTTCTTCATCGGGTTCGGCGGGGGCGTTATCTATCCGATTCTCCCGAATCTCGGTTCGATACTGGGTATCTCGCCGTTTATCGTCGCGGTCATCATGAGCGCAAACCGCGTCTCGCGGCTGGTCGCACACGCTCCGGCCGGCGGGTTCGTCGACAGAATCGGCACGCGGACACCCTTTGTCCTCGGGGTGGCCATACAGGGCGTCGCGACGGCGGGATACGTGGTCGCGATGCTGGTCGCCGTTCCGGAAGCCCTGTTTATGGGCGCACGAATCGTCTGGGGCGTCGGGAGCGCGTTCGTCTTCGCCGCGGGACAGACTATCGCCGCCGACATCAGTGACGAGGCCTCTCGGGGCAAGAGCATGGGGCTCATCCGCGGCGGAGTGATTTTCGGCTTCCCGACGGGAGTGGTCCTCGGTGGCCTTCTCAGCGAACTCGCCGGCCCGATTGTGGCCTTCACGGTCGCTACGGGCTTTGCCTTTATTGCCAGTGGTCTCGCGTACCTGACAGTGCCCGAGACCCACGTCACGGAGTCCGAAGAGCCCCGCTCGAAACCGTGGGAGATAAACACCGGCGTCCCGGCGCTCTCGGTCGGTGTCGTTAATTTCTCCGTGTACTTCGTCTACTTCGGGGTCCTGTTCGTGACGCTCGTCGTCTTCCTCGACGCCGCCGAACTCAGCGTCTTCGGGTTCGGTCCACAGGGGACGTCGGGGCTGTTCATGGGGTTGAGCGTCATCGCAGCCGGCGGTTCGATGTACGTCGCCGGCGCGCTGAGTGACCGGAACGGGTCCCGCGTGCCGACGCTGAGTTGCTTCCTGCTCGTCTCCTCGGTCGGGTACGCGCTGCTCGCGTCGACCGATTCGATGGTGCTCCTGACTGCTGCCTGCGCCGCTATCGGCGTCGGACAGGGCGGGATTATCGGGCCGCTGACGGCGCTGCTTGCCGACCTCGTGCCGGACCAGCAGATGGGGCGTGCGTCCGGGACGAGCAATCTCTTCGGGGACATCGGCGGCGCCAGTGCCCCTGTCGTCGCCCTTCCGCTCGCCGATATCGTCGGCTTCCGGCCGATATACGTCGCCTGCGCGGTCATCCCACTGGTCGCACTGGGCGTCCTTCTTGCCGGCGTGTATCGGGCGACTGGCCAGTTCGCTCCCGACATCGAGGACTGACACGCCACCTCCCGTCACCGGGCAGCGCTGTCCAGCTATGGCTGTTCGTCACACGCCCGACAGCCAGCCGAAAATCACTCAGTCCGTCGATTTCAGGTTGTGAACCGGGTCGAGCCACTCGACCACCTCGGCGGTCGGGGAAAGTGCCGCGGCGATACGCTCGGCGTCCTTGTAGGCCATCGGGGCCTCGTCGCGGACGCCCTCGACCACCGACTCGGAGTAGACGCCGGCCATCGCGTCGGCGAACGCGTCCATGTCGACTACGTCGTGGGCCCGCCGGCGGCTCATCACCCGGCCGGCGCCGTGGGGCGCGGTCTGGTGCCACTCGTTGTTGCCCTTCCCGCGGGCCAGAATCGACCCCTCGGCCATATTGAAGGGGACGATGAGGCGCTGGCCCTCACGGGCCGGCGTCGCGCCCTTCCGAACTGTCATATCCCTGAAGTCGATGTAATTGTGAATGGACTGGAAGCGCTCGACCGGCTCGACGCCGAGTGCCGCACAGATGGCGTCGCTCATCAGCTCCCGGTTCCAGCGGGCGTACTGCTGGGCGAACAGCATGTCGACGTAGTAGCCGTGGGCCTCCCGCCCTTCCAGCCAGTCGAGGTCGGTGTTCCGGTCGTCCTCGCCGAGGTCGTCCCGGACCGCCTCCTGAAGCCGACCCAGCGTGTCGAAGGCGTCCTCGATGTCGCTGCCGTCCAGCTCCCGTCGCAGGTGTTCTTTGTCGATGTAGGACTCGCCCATCCCGCCGGTCACCCAGGTGTAGAGGTCCCGAGACTCGACCGTGTCGGGGTCGAACTTCAGGTACTCGGTGTACTCGTCGGGAATTTCCGCGCGGATATCGCCGATAGCCCGCCGGTCCGTCGCCGTCGACTGCCAGTACTGGGCGACGGACATCCCCAGATACCGGGAGCCGCTGTGGACGACGAGCCAGTAGTCACCCGACTCGCGTCCTTTCGCGAACTCCACGAAGTGGTTGCCCCCGCCCAGCGTTCCGGCGCTCTTGATGACGTGGTCGACGCCCTGGCGCTGGTCGGCCAGGACGCGGTCACAGAGCGCTTCGAAGTAGTCGCCGTCGTAGCCGTCGAAATCGAACTCGATGGGGTCGATGTGTTCGCCGAAGCGCTCGGCGAAGGCCTCGTCGAAGCGCTCGAAGACCTCGTTGGCCCGGTCGAAGGGGAACTCCTCGACGAGGTGTGGGGCGTCGCCGTAGTCGTGGACCGACCGGCCCATCGGGACGGCCTCGCGGACCCGTCGCTCCCGTTCGGCGTCTTCGAGCGGGAACTCGTTACCGAGGTTCGTCACCGCCATCCCACAGCCCACGTCCACCCCGACGATGTTCGGGACGACGCGGTCGGCAAGCGGCATCGTGAAGCCGATAGGCGCGCCCGCCCCCCAGTGCGTATCTGGCATGATACGAACCGGTTCGGTGAAGGCGGGGTGGTCGATGAGGGTCTGTATCTGCTCCATACACCCCTCCTCTACCAGCGACTCGTCGTCGACCATCACGCGCGCCGTGGTGTGGGCGCCCTCCATCTCGATAGGCATCTTATCGGAGGTAATCCGGACGACGGTTTGAACTTCACGGTGAGGGGGCCACCCGCCAAGCGGTGACCGCTGTCGCAGCCGTCAGCGAGCCCGTCTCTCCCTGAAGCCGGATTCGAACGCTGGGCGTTTCTCAGGGGCGTAGAAACGTTCTCAGTGCGTGGGAACCCGTATCCGCTTATATGTCGTTCGCCGTCAGATGTTCACCTGTGAGGCACCGATGAACTACCAAACTGCTCCCCTGACCGACACCGTCGAATTCGAACTGGACGGACCGTGGACCGCCTACTGGCTGGCGTTCCTGCGGTTCGTGACCGGCTGGTGGTTCTTCCACGCCGGGGTGACCAAGCTCATCGAGGACGGGCTGGCCTTCACGTACGGGCCGATGTACATGGAGGGGATGACCGGGACTGCGCTGGGTCCCATCCCGGTCTGGATGGGCGAGAACCTGGCCTGGCTCATCGAGCCCGGGGTGCCACTGTTCGAGACGCTCATCGGACTGGCGCTGATAGTCGGCGCGCTGACCCGGCTGGCCGCTGTGGGCGGGGTCATCTTCATGACCCTGTTCTGGCTCGGCAACGCCGAGTTCGGTCACGGGCTGGTCAACGCCGACTTCATGGGCCTGTTGCTGTTCGCGACGGTGCTGGTCGTCGGCGCCGGCCGGTACTACGGCCTCGACGGCATCCTCGAACAGACGGCGTTCGTGAAAGCGCACCCGAAACTCCGGTACATCATGGGGTGACAACAATGACTGACACTATCCAGAAGGCGGCGATGGCACTGGGCGGCGGACTGATGATCCTGGGCACTGCTGGCCTGGGCATCGTCGAGATGCTCGCTGGCAAGCCCTACGGCGCGGCGCCACTGACGAACGAGGCCGGCACGGTCATCGCGACCCCGGCGGTCGACCCGGTTCTCCGGACCGGGCTCGTGCTGGCCGGACTGGCCGTGCTGGGACTGTACGGCCTCTACGCGGTCGCGACCCCCGAAGAGGCGGAGGGACAGGCCACGGCCGCCGAGACGACGGCTGACTGACGGACTCTTTTTCCCCCTGCGTCTGCACCGTTAGGTATGCTCGAGGCGGGGGACCCTGCGCCCGATTTCGACCTGGACGGCACTGACGGCGAGCGGACTGGAGCCTACCGCCTCTCCGCGGCGGCCGGGCAGGCGCCTGTGCTCGTCGCGTTCTACACGGCGGATTTCGAGCCCCGCTGCCGGGCGTATCTCGAAACGCTCCAGGACACGGACTGGGCCGGGCTGACCGACGCCATCGCCGTTTTCGGCGTCGCGCCCGGCAGCATGGACGACCACCGGCAGTTCGCCACAGACCTCGAGTTGCCGTTCCCGCTGCTTGTCGACCACCCCGGCGTCGACGGGCAGTTCGGCGTCCAGCGACCCGACGGCTCGACGCGACGGGCTGCCTTCCTCGTCGACCGTCGCTGCCGGGTCCAGTTCTCGTGGGCCGACCCCGAGCCCGACAGTGACACTGCCGTCGCACCCGACATCGACCCCGTCCGGTCGGCGGTCGCGCGGCTCTAAGAGTGGAAAGGAGTAAGCGGCCGCCGCTACCACCACTCCGCATGGAGGACCGTTCACGGGCCGGCGTCCGTCGCACCTACGAGCGCATCGGCGCCCACTTCTCGAAGACCCGCGAGTACGCCTGGCCCGAGGTCGAGTCGTTCGTCGACGACGCCCCCGCCTGCGAGACGGCGCTCGATATCGGCTGTGGCAACGGCCGCCACGCCGCCTTGCTCGCCGACGTGGCCGACCGCGTCGTCGGGCTGGACGCCAGCCGCTCGCTGCTCGACGCCGCGGAAGAACGGGTCGGGAGCCGCGTCTCGCTGCTGCTCGGCGATGCCGCCCGCCTGCCGATTGGTGACGACTGTGTCGACCTGGCGGTCTATGTCGCCACGCTGCATCACCTCCCCTCGGCCGCCGACCGCCGCGCGAGCCTGGACGAACTCGCCCGCGTTCTCGCGCCCGGGGGCCGTGCCCTCGTCAGCGTCTGGAGTACGGCCCACGACCGCTTCGACGCCCCCGCCGACGCCGAGACGGGCTTTGACACCACCGTCGACTGGACCCTCCCCGGCGGCGAGACGGTGCCTCGCTTCTACTACATCTACGCCCCGGCGGAGTTCGAGCGGGAGCTGGACGAGAGCGGCCTGGCGACCGAGTCGTTCGAGATATCTAGCGGCAACTGCTACGCCGTCGTTCGGTCCGAAGGGAAAGGTCCTTAATCTCCTTGGCTCTATGGCGTAATACGCTCGCGTCGCGGCCCTGAAACCTTCCCAAACCTGGGCCGTGACAAGTGAGCGGCGGTGGTGAGCGAATCCGGCGGATTCGCGAACCTCGCCGCATGCGAGCAAAGCGAGCATGCGGCGGTGGTCTAGTGGTAGGACCTGAGCCTTCCAAGCTCATGGCCCGGGTTCAAATCCCGGCCGCCGCACTTCTCAACGCGAGCAACTTCGCGAGCGTCGAGTGTATTCGCGGAGGGATTTGAAGCCTATCAGCCGCGCGCAGCGTAGCGACTGCAATCCGAGAGAAATCAAGCTACCGCCTGACGGGTTCCCAGGTATCCGAACTGATCGTCGCGTCGGGGTTGTCGACGGCTTCGACGGTGAGGGTGTCGTCGGTCTCGGTGCTGACCACCTCGACCTGGCCACTCGCTGGCCCGCCGGGGAGTGCGGCCGGTGCGTTCCGCTCGGGCGAGGTGTCGTCGCCGCTGGTGTCGACGGACGCCTCGCTCCGGTCGCTGGCCCGACTGCTCGAAAGCGCCGAGACGCCGGGGAGCGCGAGCAGGACTGCCCTCACTCCGGACAGGAAGCGATCGGCGAGAGAGGCGTCTTTCGGGCCGTCTCCGCCGGGGTCCGGCCCGTCACCCCGCGGCTCGTCGAGGGGTATGAGACTCATGCACAAAGGTTGGGCTCGCCGGTACTAAACAGTTATGTCGCTTTCAGGTTCCGTCGCTCAGAGCTCGATCCGCTCGACGATTCGGTCGCCGTTTTCGTGGCTGTTGAGCGCCACGATACGTATGCTCCCTTCGAGACCGGAGTCGGTCAGCTTCGCCTTCAGAAGGTTGTCGACCTGATAGACACCGGCGGCGTTGTTCATCTCTATCTCCACAAGGACGGGGTAGTCGTCGCCGCTCGTGAGCGTCACCGTCTCGATGGCCTGACTGGAGACCGTGTTGATACCGCGCCCGCCGCGTTCGTAGGGGATGCGCGAACGGCCCCGCTCCATGTCCAGGGCGTCGGCGACCCGGACCACGCCCGCCTCCAGTGTGAGCGGTTCCTCCTCGGTGTGGTGACAGAGGATGGCGTGTAACACCTCGCCTTTCATGCGGACGCGGGCAGCGATGTCGTAGTACGGTTCGAGCAGGCGGTCCAGTAGGTCGGCGGCGAGGGGAATCGAGTAGTAAGGATGCTCGTCGCGGTGGACGACGTGGCCGATGTCGTGCAGCGTCGCGGCGAGTCCGATGATGACCGCCTCGTCTGCTTCTTCGAGGCCCTGCTCGGTTGCGCCGTTGAACTCGACGCCACCCCGTTTGAGCAGGTCATAGAGACAGAGCGCCCGGTTCCGGACGATGCTGATGTGTTTGGTCCCGTGGTCGTTGTAGCGTTTTCGAGCCACGGGATTGACGTTCTGGGCTTCGAGATACGCCTGCACTTCCTCGTCGGCGGCCAGCATGGCGAGGACGTCGTTGACCCGTTCGTCGGGGAACGCGTGGTCGGCGTCGGGGTCGTAGATGCGGCCGCCCGCCTCGTCGTCGCTCTCACTCATGGGTCTAGCACGTGTGGCCAGCGAGAAAAAGCCGGGCGTTCAGTCGTCCCGGACGGCCGCGACGACCTCGTCGTAGTCGGGTTCGACGCCGGGGTCGTCGCTGACCCACGCGTACGTGACGGTGCGGTCCTCGTCGACGACGAACACCGCTCGCTTGGCGAGGTTGTGGACACCCAGCGCGGTGAAATCCATCGCGATGTCGTAGGCGTCGACGATGTCGCGGTTGCTGTCGCTGATGAGGGCAAAGCCAAGCCCGATCTCCTCGCGGAAGGCGTTCTGAGCGAACGGCGTGTCGATGCTGACGCCGTAGACAGTGACGCCCGCGTCGGCGAACTCTTCGAGTCGGTCGTCGAAGGTCTCCATCTCGTGGCTGCAGACACTCGTGAACGCGCCCGGGAAGAAGGCGAGCACGACCGGTCCGTCCGCGACGGCGTCGGAGAGGGAAATCTCGGCTACGTCGCCGTTCGCGAGCGGTGCGGTGAAATCGGGCGCTTCGTCGCCGACTGAAATCATATCGCTGGCTCAGAGTGCGAGACAAATGAGTCCGATGGTCCGGCCCCACGTGCGGGGTTGTTTAAATAGCAGCCGGCACATAGGGACAGATATGCCCGACACGATGGAGGTCTACACCGGTATCGAGGTGACGGTCGAACACGTCTCGACGCTGGCAAACGGCGGCGCCCGGTTCAACATCACCGCCGAAGACGGCCGCAAGTGGCAGATAGACCTCACGCGCGGCGGCGAGACCGAAGTCGTGACGACCTGGCGCGACGGCGCGCTCGCCGACCTCGACGTCCCCGAGTGGCTCGACGACGTCAGCGCGCGGCTCGTCCAGCAGTAAGCGCTACACTGTCGCCGTGGCACCGTCTGTCTATGACAGTGCCAGCAAAAGGTTGATATCGGCGTCCCTGACTGTCGACCGAAATGGCGATATTAGCGATTTCACACCGTTTAAAACCCGTTCAGGAATCCGTGGACAGACAAAAAGACTATAATAGCAACCACGTAATTTCCCATCACAATGTTTGAGATTCCCCTGTTTCCCGGGGTGCCCGGTGGGGTGGAGCTGCTAGTTATCCTCCTGATCGCCGTGCTCCTGTTCGGCGCCAACAAGATTCCGAAGCTCGCTCGCTCGACCGGTGAGGCCATGGGCGAGTTCCAGAAAGGCCGCGAAGAAGTCGAGCAGGAACTCGAAGAGATGCGCGAGGGTGCTACCGCGAGCGACTCGGCGACCGAGGCTGCAGGCGACTCGGCGACCGAGACCACGAGCGAGACGACCGAAGAGAAGACGACCGAATCCAGCAGCAACTAACAGGGTTTTCGGGCCTTTTTCATTCCCGCCGAGGGCGTGTGGCCTAGTGGACGAGGGTGAGGGGTTCCTAACCCCTAGAGCGCGGGTTCGAATCCCGCCACGCCCGTGCAGAGTGCCGACGAGCGAAGCGAGTCGGCCTCGAACCGGCATGGCGGGATTCGAATCACGCGAGACGAGCGAAGCGAGTCTCGCCTCGGGTTCGAATCCCGCCACGCCCGTCGTGCGACGAACGGACGTGAGGAGCCGACGGACACGGAGTTCGAACCCTGCAAGTCGCAGTGCGAACGAAGTGAGCGACCGTCTTGCTCCGGTTCGAATCCCGAGAGACGCCGGCGGCGTCTCTCGATGTTCGAAAAGCCTTCGGCTTCACTCACTCCCGCCACGCCCGTACGGAGTGCCGACGAGCCAAACGAGTCTCGCGGTCGATGCCGCCGTAGTGCGGACGTGGATTGATGCCGCTGGCACCGAAAGTGAGAGGTATGCGAGGTGTCAGCCGTGACGGTGTGGCTCCGGGGTGACCACCTGGTCCGCCATCGGGGGCCATTGGCACGACAGCCCGACGAGCGTGTCCTGCTCGTCGAGGCCGAATCGTTCGCCCGAAAGCTGCCCTACCACCCGCAGAAGCTGACTCTGGTGTTTGCGGCGATGCGTCGGTTCCGGGACGAGCTGCGCGAGGCGGGCCGGACCGTCGACTACAGGCGGGTCGACACGTTCGCCGAGGGACTGGCCGCCCACTTCGAGGCCCATCCCGACGACCGGCTGGTGACGACCGAGCCACAGGCCGACGGCGCGCGCGAACGCATCGAGTCGCTGGTCTCGGCTGCGGGCGGCGAGGTGGCGTTCGTTCCCGACGAGCGGTTCCTTTGCTCGGCCGAGCAGTTCGACGAGTGGGCGAGCGACGGCCGGTATCGCCACGAGGATTTCTACCGGTTCATGCGCCGCGAGACAGGGTATCTCATGCACGGTGGCGACCCCGTCGGCGGCGAGTGGAACTACGACGACCAGAACCGCGAGACGCCGCCCGACGACTGGGAGCCGGCTGACCCGCCCAGCTTCGACTACGACGATATCGTCCACGAGACAGCGGCGTGGGTCGAGGAGACCTTCGCTGGCGGCTACGAGGACCCGCCCTACGGCGGCGATTGGGCTGACCCCGAGCCGTTCCGCTGGCCGGTGACGCGCCGACAGGCGGTACAAGCCCTGGACCACTTCGTCACTCTCCGGCTCGCCGACTTCGGCCCGTACCAGGACGCGATGCGAGGCGAGGAGTGGGCGATGAGCCACAGTGTGCTGTCGACGTCGCTGAATCTCGGGTTGCTCCTGCCCGAGGAGGTCATTCAGCGTGCTATAGAGGCCTACGAGGACGGCGAAGCACCGCTCAACAGTGTGGAGGGATTCGTCAGGCAGGTACTGGGCTGGCGGGAGTTCATGCGCCAGGTCTACCGCCGGGAGATGCCCGACCTGGTGAGAGCCAATCAACTCGGCGCCGATGAGCCGTTGCCGGAGCTGTACTGGACCGGCGACACCGACATGGCCTGTCTCTCGGACGTGGTCGACGGGGTCCGGGAGCGGGGCTACTCCCACCACATCGAGCGGCTGATGATTCTGGCGAACTTCGGGCTCGTCTACGGCGTCGAGCCCGCACAGCTCAATCGTTGGTTTCACGCGGGCTACGTCGACGCCTTCCACTGGGTGACAACGCCCAACGTCGTCGAGATGGGGCTGTACGGCGCCGGCGTCTTCGCGACGAAACCGTACGCCGCCTCGGCCAACTACGTTGACAAGATGAGCGACTACTGTTCGGGCTGTCCCTACTACAAGACAAAGACAACCGGCGAGGGGGCCTGTCCGTTCAACGCCCTGTACTGGGACTTCCTGGACCGCAACGAAGACTCGCTGCGGTCGAACCACCGTATGGGACTGATGTACAGCCACGTGGACAACAAGGACGACGAGGAGTGGGCCAAGATTCGCGACCGAGCCAACGAGATACGCAATCTGGCCGAACAGGGGGAGCTGTGAGCTACCCCTGGTCTTCGCGGCGACGCATCTCGTGGCGCGTGAACTGCGGCGAGCCGAGGCTGCTACCCCGCGACCGGCGGAACGACCACACCAGCGCGGCGAGTGAGAGTCCCGTGACTCCCAGTGCCAGCGCCATCGACGGGAGCGTCGCGTCGACGTAGAAGAGGGCCGCGACCGGAATCCCGGCGGCCGCGACAAAGCCAAGCAGCAGCCGCTTTGCCATCTGCCGGGCGAGGCCGTCGCCGTCCCTGAGGACGGTCTCCAGTGTCAGCTCCCCGCGCTCGGCGATGTCGAGGGCCCGCTCGGCCCGTGGCGCCGTCGTCACGAGCGAGCGGGCGCCCTGGGTGACGGTCTCCTGTATCTCCTCGCGAATCGCCTCGCCGGCGTCAGCCCCGCCCTGTTCCATCACGTAGTCGGTGATTATCTCGATGAAGTCGAACTCGGGGTCGAGCGTGCGACAGACCCCCTCAAGCACCGTGGTCACGCGGACCACGAGCGCCAGGTCCTGTGGCAGGCGCATCGGGAACTCGTAGAGCTGGCTCTCGAACTGGCCCACGAGCTGCTCGACGCGATAGTCGCTGATGTCCTCGCCGCGGAACTGCTCGATGACGATTTCGAACGCTTCGGCCATCACCTCGCGGTTCGCCGCGGGGTCCAGCGCGCCCATCGCGACGAAGGCGTCCATCACCCGGTCGACGTCGTCGGCCGCCAGCCCGACGTAGAACTCCATCAGCTGCTCGCGGGTGCGGGGGCCCAGCCGCCCGGTCATCCCGAAGTCGTAGAAGACCAGCGTCCCGTCTGCCTGCACCGCGAGGTTCCCGGGATGGGGGTCGGCGTGGAAGCGACCGTCCTCGACTATCATCTGGATGTACACCTCTTCGAGCCGCTGGACCAGCTCGCCGCGGTCGACGCCCATTTCGTCGATGCTGGCCACGTCGTCTATCTTCACCCCGTCGAGATACGTCATCGTCACCACCCGGTCCGTCGAGTGGCTCTCGACGACCTCTGGGATAGCCACGTCGTCGCGGTCGGCGAAGCTCGCACCGATATCCCGTAACATCCGCGCTTCGTGGGCGTAGTCCATCTCCTCGCGGATGGTGGCCGCGAACTCCTCGCTCAGGTTCTCGAGGGTATAGGCCTGGGCCGGCTCCGCGCCGCGGGCCAGCAGTGGCGTCAGCGTCGAAAGCACTCGCAGGTCGGACTCGACACGCTCGCGAATCCCAGGTCGCAGTACCTTCACCGCGACGCGCTGGCCGTCGACGCTCGCCCCGTAGACCTGTCCCAGCGACGCGCCGCTGATGGGGTCGGTGTCGAACTCGTCGAATCGCTCGTCGACGGGAGCGCCCAGCTCCGTTTCCAGTAGCGGCTCGATGTCGGCCCACGGTTCCGGCGGCACCCTGTCCTGGAGCTCAGAGAGGACCTCGATGTACTCCGCTGGCAGGGCGTCGGGTCGCGTCGACAGCATCTGCCCGAGCTTGATGAAGGCTGGCCCGAGCTCGACGAAGGTCGTCTTCAGCCGGCGGGCCCGCTGGACGCGCTGCTCGCTCGTGACGTCGCGAGACCGGCCGAAAAGCAGGAACCGCTTGCGGTCTCTGGCCCACGCCCACAGGAAGGGGACGAACTGCCAGGCGACGACGAGGGCGCGCCAGAGGGCACGCAGGCGGACCCCCAGGCCCGACGGCTGGCGACGCTGGGACGGCTGGCGACGCTGGGACGGCTGGCGACGCTGGGACGGCTGGCGACGCTGGGACGGCTGGCTCCGCTCGGCCGGCTGCGACTCGCTCACTGGGCGTGGCTCGGGGCTCTGTTCGTATGAACGTACTGGATGCTCAGGGCCGCAGTCGTCCCAGCAGTTCGTAGTCCTCGTCGGGCGTATACCGGCGGAAGGCGAGGCTGTTTGCCAGCACCGACACCGACGAGGCGGCCATCGCTCCGGCGGCCAGCGCGGGCTGGAGCAGCCCCAGCGAGGCCAGCGGAATCATCACCGTGTTGTACCCCAGCGCCCAGAAGAGATTCTGCTTTATCTTCCGGAGGCTGGCCTCGGAGACGCGGATGGTCTTCAGCACGTCGGCGGGGTCGTCTCTGAGGAGGGTCACGTCGGCGGCCTCGATGGCCACGTCGGTGCCCGAGCCGATGGCACAGCCCACGGTGGCCGTCGCGAGCGCGGGGGCGTCGTTGACGCCGTCGCCGACCATCATCGCCCGGCTCCCGTCGCGCTGAATTTCCTCGACTGCGGCGGCCTTCTCCTCGGGGAGGACCTCGGCCTGGACGTTGTCGGGGTCGATACCGACCTGCTCGGCGACCGCGCGGGCGGTCCGGTCGTTGTCGCCCGTAATCATCCACACGTCGAGCCCGCGCTCGCGGAGGTCCGAGACGGCGCGCTTGGCGCTGTCTTTGACCGTGTCCGCGTCGGCGACGACGCCGACGAGGCGGAAGGTATCGGTCTCAGGTTCCGCCAGTGCGACTAGCATCGCCGTCTTCCCCTCTCGCTCCAGGGCGTCCATCCGCTCCTCGGCGGGGTCGGTGTCGACGCCGTTGTCCGCGAGCAGCTTGCGGTTCCCGACCAGCACCTCGCCGTGGTCGGTGGTCGCTCGCACCCCCTGGCCGGGGACGTTCTCGAACTCCTCGGCGTCGGCAAAGTCGACGCCACGCTCGCGGGCCCCCTCGACGATTGCCTCGGCGAGTGGGTGTTCGCTCCCGCTCTCGGCGCTGGCGGCGAGTTCGAGGACGAACGCCTCGGTGAGTTCGGGGCGTTCTTCGAGGGCCCCCCCATCGGCAGCAGCGTCGGGGCCGCTCCCGTCGGCGGCCGGCCCGACGACCTCGACGTCGGTCAGCTCCATCGCCCCCTCGGTCAGCGTCCCGGTCTTGTCGAAGACGACGGTGTCGATGTCCCGGACCGTCTCCAGCACGTCGCCGCCCTTGAACAGGACGCCGTTGCGCGCGCCGATGGTGGTCCCGACCATCGTCGCGGCGGGCGTCGCCAGCCCCAGCGCACAGGGACAGGCGATGAGCACCGCCGAGGCGAAGACGACGACGGCGAACTCGGTGACGCCGACGGCGGCGGGGCCACCCGCTGCGAGCCCCCAGATTGGCAGCGCCGCGACGAAGCTCGCGAGGGCGTCGGGGAACAGCGCCCAGACGGCTGCCCACAGGACGGCGTTGGCGATGACCGCCGGGACGAAGTACGCGGAGATGCGGTCGGCGACGTTCTGGATGTCCGGCTGGCGCGACTGGGCGGTTTTCACGCGCTCGACGATCTGCTGGAGCGCCGTCTCCGAGCCGACCTTCGTCGCCTCTATCTCGAGGACGCCGTTCTGGTTGACCGTCGCGCCGATGACCTCGTCGCCCTCGCCTTTCTCGACTGGGACCGACTCGCCCGTGACCATCGACTCGTCGACGGCGCTGCCGCCGTCCCGAACCACGCCGTCAGTCGGAATCTTCTCGCCGGGGCGGACCTTCAGCCGGTCGCCGACGGCGACCTCGTCGAGGGGTATCTCCGCTTCGGTCCCGTCCTCGCGGACGACCGTCGCGGTGTCGGCCTCCATCTCCAGCAACTCGCGGATGGCCGCGCCGGCCTGGGACTTCGAGCGGGCCTCCAGGAAGTTACCCAGCGTGATGAACACGAGGATGAAGGCGGCCGTGTCGAAGTACAGCCCCGTGCTGGCGATGAGTCCCAGCAGGGCGATGACCGAGTAGCCGTAGGCCGTCGTCGAGCCCAGCGCGATGAGCACGTCCATGTTCGCCCGGCGGTTCTTCACCAGCGCCTTGTACGCGTTCTCGTAGAACGGCTTGCCCAGCGCAATCTGGACCGGCGTCGCGAGCGCGAACTGCACCCAGCCAAGGGGTACCCCAAACAGCGTCGCCTCGAACAGCCCCAGCGAGAGGAGGTGGTCGGTCATGAACACCAGCAGCGGGAGCGAGAGCGCCGCGCCGAACAGCGTCAACCGGCGCTGCTTTCGGACCTCCGCGTTCCGGGCGGCGTCGCGGCGGTCCTCTGACGACTGGCCGTCGTCACTGTCGCCGCCTCCCTCACGGACCGGCGAGTAGCCGGCCGCCTCGACGGCGTCGTAGAGTTCCGACAGAGAGGTGACCGACGGGAGATAGGTGACCTGTGCCTCGTCGGTGGCGTAGTTGACGTCCGCGGAGACGACGCCCGCGACCCCAACGAGTGCCTCGGTGTTCGTCTGGGCGCAGTTCGAACAGGTCATGTCCGTGATACCGATGGTCGCCGTCTCGGTGTCGACGCCGTAGCCGGCGTCGTGGACGGCGTCGACGATGTCGGAAAGGGACACCTGGTCGGGGTCGTAGGTGACGCTCCCCTCGTCGGTGGCGTAGTTGGCGTCGACCGACGAGACGCCCTCGAGTTCGCCGACACGGTCTTCGATGGTCCCCGAGCAGTTCGCACAGCTCATCCCCGTCAGTTCCAGGCGTATGGTGCGGTCCGTCATCTTTGGTACTAGTAGGACCTCCCCGTTGATGCGGTTTGTCACTGTGATTGTAAGGTTCTAACGGAACTATACCTTCGAATAGAAAGCGAGATGCCGCAAGAAAATTCGATAAGAACGTCAGAACGGTAGCGCGTTCGCCGCCGCGGTGACGACGGTCTCCCACAGCGAGAAGCCAACGGTGACCTTCACCGCGAAGTCGACGGCGAAAAAGAGGAACAGGCCGGCGCCGACGAAGTGGGCCTTCCGGAGGTCGAAGTGATGGGAGAACTTGTGGAAGAACAGGGCGTTGGCGATGCTCACCGGAATGATAGCCAGCATCTCGCCGGTCCAGATGGCGGTCCCGAACGCGGGGTACTGGGCGGCCAGCGAGATGGTGATGAGCTGGGTCTTGTCGCCGAACTCGCCGAAGGCCATCATCGCGAAGATGGGCAGGAAGCCCCCGAGTTTGTTCGGGACCTGCCAGCCGAGGTAGGGGACGGTGACGTCCAGTTCGCCGCCGTCGGTCAGCAGGCCTGTAGCGGCCTCCCTGTCCGGAGCGTCTTTGTCGGGGGCGGTCCGGACCAGTAGGTAGGCAAAGAGGACGAACAGCGCCGCCGTCATCGCGTCGAGGTAGATTCCGGGGAGGAGTTCGGTGACGGCGCTGCCGAGCCATACCTCCAGGGCCGTCCAACCGGCAAAGGCGGTGCCGGCCGCGGCGACGACCATCGCCGGGTGGTACCGGGTCGAGAGCCCCGCGATGATGAACTGGACCTTCTCACCGGGGAGGACGGTCAGCTGTGCGCCGGCGGCGATAGCGACGACGCCGAGCCAGGTGACCTCGCTCACACCTCGGTCACCTCTTCGGCGGCCTCGTCGGGGTTGCGGACCTGGATGGCGTCGGCGATGTGGTCTGGCAGCGCCACCGTCTCACCGCTGTCCAGTCGGACCGTCACCATCCCGATGGGGGCGACTTCCTCGACGACGAGTTCGACGCCCGGCCGGATGCCCGCCCCGTCGAGATACGTCAGCTCTTCCGGGTCGCGGTCTCGCACACGAGCGACCAGCAGTCGGGTCCCCTCGCCGTGGTCGGCCAGCGCGGAGGCCGGGATGTCGTCGATAGGGTCCAGCGTGTCGCTGGGAATCGGGTCGCCGTGGGGGTCGACCTCGGGGTCGTCCAGTGCGGCGGCGACGCGGCGCTCGAACTCCTCGCTGATGTGGTGTTCCAGAATCTCGGCTTCCTCGTGGACCTCCGCCCAGTCGTAGCCCAGCTCCTCGGTGAGAAAGGTCTCCAGCAGCCGGTGGTGACGGATGACCTCCAGTGCGACCGTCTCGCCCTCCGGAGAGAGAGTGACGCCCTTGTACTTCTCGCGTTCGACGAGGTCGCGGTCGGCGAGCGTCTCGACCATGCTCGTCGCGGTCGGCGGCGTCACCTCCAGCGTCTCAGCGATAGTCGAGGTCGCCACGGGGGGTTCGCCCTCCCGTTCGAGCCGGTAGATAGCCTTCAGATAGTCCTCCATCTTCGCGCTCAACATGGGGTGATTTAGACGCGTCTAACTGAAAAGCGTAGTGTTTCAAAACAAAAATTGGGTCGGTTCATATCCGTCCACAGGTGCGTGTCACGGCCGGCCTGGTCTGTCACGACTGGTCGTCAGTGTACGTCTCACGGCGGGCCCGAGTCACCAGATAGAGAAACAGGTAGCCGATGGCACCCAGCACGAACAGCGTCGCCGGGATGAGAAACGGGCCAAAGGTCGCAATCAGCGTCTCGACGACCGCCGGCAGTAACATGGCCTTACTTGCCCCGCCGGCCACATAAGCCTCGCCACGGAGGCGGACCGACAGTTTAGAAGCTATCGGGGACAAACTGACTGGTATGTACCGGCTGGGCCATCAGGGGGCCGCACTCGTCGTGTACGCGCCGCTGGGGCTGGCGCTGTTACTGCTGGGCCGGCCGACCCTCGCTATCGTCGGTGGCGCCGGCTCGGTCGCGCTCGCGTCCCTGCCAGACGTCGACCAGCGCCTGCCCGGCGTCGCCCATCGGGGCGTCACCCACACCCTGGGATTTGCGGTCGCGGTCGGTGGTGCCCTCGGCGTGCTCGGCTGGCTGCTCGGCCGGGACGCCGGCGTCGGAACGCCGGTCGAGCTCGCCGCTGTCGGGTTCGCGGTCGGCACGACTGCCGTCGTCTCGCACCTGCTCGCGGACGCCATCACGCCCATGGGCATCACGCCCTTCTGGCCGGTCTCTGACCGGCACTACACGCTCGGCGTCTGTCGAGCGGACAACACGCTGGCGAACTACGCGCTGCTGGGGCTCGGTATCGCGCTCACGGTTGCGGTCCTCGCGGTCGCCCCTAGATGAGGTCCTGCGATTCCAGCGACGCCATCACGTCGTCGACGAAGTCGTCGACGCTCTCGTAGGGGAACTCCCCGTCGAGTTTGGTGTTCAGTTCCATCGCCGTCATCGAGAACTCGCCGGACTCGAACTTCGTCGCCGGACCGGCGGGTAGCGCTGGCACGAGGTCCATCGGGCTGGAGATGGGGTAGTCTGCGTCCTGGAACGCTTCAGTGAACTGCTCGCGGAGTTCGGCTTTGTCGACCATCGGTTATCATATCAGTTGCACAACCCGGCCAATAAAGGGTTCGACAGTGGGACACGTTCCCGTTGTTGGGAGTTTATCCGACGGTTCAGGATGTTCGACCCGCCGAGGCTACGAGAGAATACTGTCGATATCCGCGAGCGAGTCCAGCACGTGGTCGGGTTTCACGTCACTGGCGGCGAGCGTCGCGTCGTCGGTGACGCCTGTCATCACGAGCGCCGTCTCCATCCCGGCGCGCTCGCCGAGCAGGATGTCGGTCCCCAGGCGGTCGCCGACGACGAGGATGTCCTCGGCGTCGTGGCGCAGCCGGTCGAGCGCCGCCTCGATGGCGACCTCGGATGGCTTGCCCAGGACCCGGTCGGGCTCGCGTTCCGTGACGCCCGTGATAGCCCGGAGGATCGCGCCCGAGCCGGGCACCGGGTCGCCGCCGGGTCCCGGGAAGGTCGGGTCGGGGTCCGTGCCCAGATAGACGGTGCCGGTGTCGAGCACGCGGAGCGCGTCGGTCATGTCCTCGTAGTGAAACTCGTCGGTCCAGGAAGCCAGCAGCACGTCGGCCTCGCCCGGTTCAGCGACCACGTCGGCCCGCCCGCGGGCGATACGCTCGCGAATCGCGGCCGAGCCGATGACGAACACGTCGTCGCTTGCGTGGTGCTCGTCGATGTACTCCCGCGTGACCACGGCCGAGGAGCAGGCCTCGCCGGGGCGAGCGTCGATTCCCAGCGACTGCAGGCGCTCGACGTACTCCGTTCCGCCGTGGAGGGGGTTGTTCGAGAAGAACAGTAACGAGCGGCCGCTCTCGCGAAGGCGGTCGACCGCTTCGGGTGCCCCGGGCAGGGGGTCGTCGTGGTGATACACCGTTCCGTCGAGGTCCAGCAGGACGCCCCGGACAGTCATGGGTGCCGGTATGGCGCCAGGGGTGAAAAGCCCCTCATTCGCGGCTGGCCACGTCGGTCACATCGAAGCGGGCGCCGCCGTCCTCGCTCTCGGTCAGGTCGAGCCCCCACCCGTGGGCGTCGGCGATCTGGGCGACGATGGCCAGCCCGATACCGGTCCCGTCGTCGGCCGTCGAGTGGCCCATCTCGAACACGTCGCTCTCCTCGTCGATACCGGTCCCGTCGTCGGCGACGTAGATTCCGTCGTCGCGGGGGCCGACGGTCACTGTCACGGGGCCGTCGTTGTGCTCGACGGCGTTGCGAAAGAGGTTCGCGAAGAGGTCACGGGCCCGTGTGGGGTCGGCCTCTATCTCGCCCGTCACTGTCACCGAGAGTGTCGCGCCATCTGTCGCGACGTCGGCCCAGGCCTCCTCGGCCAGCGAATCAATTGCGACCCACTCGGGCTCGTGGACGGCCCGCCCCTCGCGAGCCAGCGTCAGGACGTCCTCGATGATGTCGCTCATCCGGTCGAGCGACCGGTCTATCTTGGCCACCATCTCGTTGTCGTCCTCGACGTCGAGCAGTTCCAGGGCGCTGGCGGCGACGTTCAACGGGTTTCTGAGGTCGTGGCTGACGACGCTTGCGAATTCCTCTAGCCGCTCGTTCTGCCGTTCGAGCTCCCGTTCGCGCTCGACCCGTTCCGTGACGTCCCGGGAGACAAGCTGGGCCGTGGCCCGCTCGCGGTGGCTCTCGACGGGGACGAACTGGTTCTGGTAGTGGCGCCCGTCGAGCGAGTCCGTCGTCTCGACCGTCTCGCCCTCGTCGATTGCCTCACGCACAGCGGCGACCCGCCGGCGAGCGGTTTCGGTGTCCATCACGTCGATGAGGCGCTCGCCGGCCAGCGCCTCGGGGGTCGTCCCGAGCCGGTCGGCCAGCGAGGGGTTGGCCGACAGCAGGACCCCCTTCGCAGTGATGTGTGCGATACCGTCCGGCGAGTTCGCGACCAGTGACTCGAACTTCTTTCTGGTCCGGTCCTGTGCGACGACGCTCTCGATGCGGTTGGCCAGCCGACCGTACTGCTTGTCCTCGACGACCTCGAGTTTCAGCAGGTAGTCGGCCACGCCGGCCCGTATCGCCTTGCTCGCCGTCTCCTCGTCGCCCCGGCCCGTGAGGAGAATAAAGGGCAGCGACGGGTCCTCGCTCCGGACTGTCGACAGCAACTCCAGCCCGTCCATCTCGGGCATCTCGTAGTCGCTGACGACGCAGTCGAACTCCTCCTCGGCCAGCCGCTCGGCGGCGGCGGTGCCGCTGTGGACCGAGACAGCGTCCATGTCGTGTTCCTGGGTCAACGTCTCCGCAGTCATATCTGCGAAGAACTCGCTGTCGTCGACCACCAGCGTTCTGATAGTACCCTCGGCCATGTAATCTACTCGTATACCATACTCGAACACGTTTTTGCACTTGTACCTACGGAAAGCTGTCCCTGTACTGTCATTGTCTCCTGAGTCGCCCCTCCCAGCGTGGACCGGCACGACCTATCAGCCACCAGCCGACGGCGCCGGCCAGCCCGGCCAGTCCCACCGCACCGCCGACGGCGGCCAGGGGCGCCACAGAGACTACGAGCGCGGCGACCAGTAGTGGGACTGCCAGCGCGGCCAGCGCGGCCCCGAAGACGGCAAACAGCGCGGTATCGAACAGCAACTCGTTGGGCGACAGCCCGGTGAGATACGCCGCCACGCCGAAGACGTAGACGGCCACCCCGGGGACAACGAGGGCACCGACCGCGACGGCCGCGGGTGGATACCACAGCGTCGCCACGGTCAGATAGAGCGCCGCTGCCGACAGCGAGAGCACCAGATACGCCCGCAGGGTCCCTGCGAAGACGTCGGCGTAGGCCACCGGATAGCGGAGATACGACCGGGGGGAATCGAACTGCGTGACCCAGCTGTAGGTCGTGAAGGCACCCAGTCCCAGCAGCGTCCCGAACGCGACGCCGGCTTGCGGTCGAATACCGGTCGCAGCGGTAATCCGGTCCAGCAACAACGCCGTGACGGCAAAGAGTACGCCCATCGAGAAGACGACCTTGCCGACCGAGCCAGAGGAGCGCGCGACCGACAGGAGCGACTGTCTGGTCAGCGGGTCCGAGACGCCCGTAAAGAGCCGTTCGGTCGCCCGGTGACGAGCCGAGCCGGTGTCGTCGACCGGCTCGAAGAGCGCGACACCGACCGCCGCGAGCGCGAGCGTCGGCGCGACGCCGCGAACGGCCGTGGCCACCGACGGGTCGGCGTACAGGGCGTAGGGCGTGTACGCGACGGGGTCGACGCCCAGCGCGAGGACCGAAAGCGTTCCGGCGGCGAGCCCGCCCACGAACGCCGGCCGGCTCCGGGTCGCCACGGCGACGAGTGCGAGCGATAGCGACGCGCCGAAGGCGAAGGCCGCGACGACGGCGAGCCACAGCAGGGCGACACTCGCCGGGGCTGTCCCCGACGCGATGGCCACGGCACCGTAGCCCAGCACCGCCGGCGTGAGCACGAACCCGGTGTAGTAGCAGACGTCCTTTAACAGGAACGTCGCGAGCAGGCGCCGAAAGGACAGCGGGAGGGTGCGCGCCGAGAAGACCAGCAACGTCATCTCGCCCAGCACGTCCCGCAGCGCGTCCCGGCCGACCAGGCCGATGGTCCCGACCTGCAGCCCGAAGAAGGCCACGAGCGCGACCAGCCCGCCCGCGACGGTGTCCATGGGGGTCCCCGTCATCGGCAACAGCCACGTGCCGACCGCTGTTAGTGCGGCCACGAGCAGGGGAAACGCCGCGAAGCGCGCCCCCCCGAAGAGGTGGCTGTGGAGACGCCACTCCTCGCGGACCATCCACCGGAACAGCGTCCCCGTCACGCCCGCACCTCCACCCCGCCGCCGTGGCGCTCCCCGCCGACCTCGGCGATGAAGTACTCCAGCAGCTCGTCCTCGCTCATCTCGCTGGGGTCACACTCGGCGACGAGTTCGCCGCTCTCGACGATGCCGACGTGCGTACAGAGCTCGGCGGCCACGTCGACGTAATGTGTCGAGAGAAAGAGCGTGTTCCCCCGCTCGCAGTAGTCAGCGAGGACTGCTTTGACCTGCTCTTGCATGATTGGGTCCAGGTTCACGAGCGGCTCGTCGATGAACACCAGGTCGGGGTCGTGCAGGAAGGCGGCGGCGAGCATCACCCGCTGGCGCTCCCCCTCCGACAGTCCCGTCGACAGGGCGTCCAGCACGCCCGCAAACTCCAGGCGCTCGGCCCACGTCTCGATGCGGTCGTCCACGTCGGGCACGTCTCGCACCTCGCCGACGAAGGTGAGATACTCCCTGGGAGAGAGAAAGCTCGGCGGGTCCTCGCGCTCGGGCAGGATGCCGATAGCGCGCTTGACTGCCATCGGCTTCGTGACCGGGTCGTGGCCGACGACGGTGGCCGTCCCGCTGGACGGCTCGCGCTGCCCGGTCAGCAGTTCGATGGTCGTCGTCTTCCCGGAGCCGTTGGGTCCCAGAAGCCCGAAGAGGGCGCCGTCGTCGACGGAGAGGGAGAGTTCTGACAGCGCCGTTACCTCGCCGAAGCGGCGCGTCAGGTCCGTCGTCTCGATAGCTACCATACCTCGAGAGTACCAGCCACTCGCCCCTTTATTCGTTCGGCCCGGTTGCCGTATTTGATACTCGCGTCAGCTTTCGGGCCAACCGGGCGCTTGCCCCAGCGCGGTCAGCAAGACCCACGCGGCGAAGATGCCCGCGCCGAGCAGCTCCGGGATAACCAGTCCGGGCCGCAGCACTGGGCCACTGGCGGCCCACCACCACCAGCCGGCGACGTGGACAGCCACGAGCGAGCACGTACCTGCGCCGCGCCGTCGCTGTCCGGATAGCACGTCACCGATACCGTCGAGCCCCATGGCGACCATCGAGGCGAGATACAGCGTCAGCGCGGCCGGGACGTGGAGCGCCCGCCCGGCCGGAAAGAGGCCGACGCCGACCATCCCGAGCAGTGCGATGGTGAAGGGGACGACGGCCGCCTGTCCGAGTCGGGTCTCGCTTCGCCGCCACAGCACAACGGCGAAGGGGAGCCCGACCACGCCGGCGAGGACCAGGCCGCCGTCGAACAGCAGCGTCGTCACCGGCGTCGCGACCGGGTTGCCCGGCTGCCCGAGGTCAGAGAGGGCGTTCCCGGCGATTGTGAAGGCCGGTGACGCCAGTATCGCGCCGGCGATACCGACCGCAGCGACGAGGACAGCGACCACGCCGGCGAGACGCCCCCCTCGCGTCAGTTCGTCCATTGGCGCCGAAAACGAGGGGGCGCCTGTTGTAACCTTCGGGGAGCCTCATACTGGTGGCTGTACGTTCGCAAAGATATTCGCGGTGGCGAATTACGTCAGTTTGTTACAGCCACCAGTATCAGTCGAGCCAGAGCGGTTTGAACGGCGAGACGCCCATTTCGTTGCCGGGGCTGTAGTGGACCAGCGGGTCCCCGACCGGCTCGGGGAGGGACAGTACCGACAGCGGGTCGCCGTCGACGCTCGCCTCGACCGGCCCCAGCTCCCAGGGGTCGTGGCCGACGTGACCCACGAACTTCGCCCCGAGGGGCCCGTCGCCGAAGACGCGGAACCGCTCGACGAAGAAGGCCGGGAGAGAGTCCGGCGGCGCCGTCGTCGCGGACTCATCGCCCGGCGTGTACCGGACCGTGAGCGCACGCCGACCGTCGACGGAAAGCGTCCGCTCGGTCCGGTTGTCGCTGTCGGCGTCCCGTCGAGTTACCTCACCGTCGCGGTAGTTCAGCCGGAGGAGTGGGCTGGCGGCGCTGGCTATCGGGTCCGTGGTGAAGGCGGCGAAGAAGTACAGCCCCCGCTGGCCGTCGGGACCCGTGACGTACGTCCGGACCGTGACCGACTGGGCCGGATTCCCCAGGTCGACGCCGAACGCCGAGACGCCGGTGACGGTGTGATGGATGGCCGTAATCCAGGCGTCGTCGGCCGCTCGCTCGACTGTGAGCCAGTCGGGGAGTGTCCGCTCCAGCGCGTCGGGGTCGACCGGCCAGTGACAGAAACAGACGTCCGCGACCTGGACCGTGAGCGGCTTCCTCGACATATCCGCTCTCGGGACTCGGGCGTCTTGAGTGTAGTGCCGGGCGCTATCGCCGTTGGTCGCAGGAACGGCCGTCTGGCCGTTCAGCTCCGCCGCGCCCGCGATGCGTGACAGGAACAGCGTGCTGAATACAGAGGCTATAGTCAGCACAGCACTCCCATTTCTTTTACCCCGCTCTCACTGAATCAGCTGACCAGTGAGTCCAGAAATCAACAATTCAAATTAATAAATTTCACACACGTGAATGATAGGCTCGGATTTTATCCCGCACCCCTGACTATCGGGCAATATGACAAACCGCACTGACGGAGATACGACGCTAGCTGCGCTCGCACATGCCTCTTCGCTGTTTGCGCCCTTCCTCGGACCACTGCTCATTTTGCTAATCGCAGACGACGGCGATACGCTCGTTGAGGAAAACGCGAAGAGTTCGCTCAACTTCGAGATCGTATTTTTTATTGCTATACTGATCTCCTTCGTGTTGGCGTTTGTTCTCATCGGGTTTCTGTTCTTGCTGGTACTCATCCCGGGCGGGCTCGTGATTAGAATCATCGGGACGCTACGGGCGAGCGAAGGCGAAATCTACCACTACCCACTCACGCCGAATCTCATCTGACGGAGACAGATACTCATCGACCGTCTGACCACACTACGGACACTCGAAACTCTCGAGCTGGTCGTGGGCTATGTCATACTGACCGACCATCTGGTGTGGTGACTATGCGCTTTGTATGCAGCACGATTTCGACAATATGTCCGTCATCGAGCGTTCCGCCTGAGACAGCTGTTCGTCCGCCGTGGGCCGGAACGAAACACTACCTGCACTCTGTTCACAGCCGACGCAGCCGCCCGGCCGTCACGTCGATACCAGGGCTGTAGTACACCACCGGGTCGCCCTCGGGGTGGTCGAACCCGTTCGCCTCGAAGAGGTCGTTCGCCCGG
Organism: Haloarcula rara; assembly: GCF_029338235.1. Classification (GTDB taxonomy): domain Archaea; phylum Halobacteriota; class Halobacteria; order Halobacteriales; family Haloarculaceae; genus Haloarcula; species Haloarcula rara. Next base: position 285,783 of record NZ_CP119785.1, on the reverse strand, counting down.
ACCTCGACGACCCCCTCCTGCAGCGGCCACGGGTCGTGGTCTATGTCGGCGTAGTAGATGGTCCCCGCGTCGTCGGCGACGTAGAATCGGTAGCGGGAGACGAGAAACGCCTCCAGCGAACGCGGCGTCGTCTCGTGGGCCTCACCACCGTCAGCGGGGCCGTAGGTGGCGTCGAAGTCGGCCGACGGCGCGCGGTCGTCGGTCCGCCGACTCCGGAACCGGACCCCGTCGCCGTTCCGGCCCACCTGCATCGACGCGCGGTAGTAGGGCAGCTCGAACAGCCGCCTGGCGATGGCGACGCTGAGGCGGTCGTCGGCGTCGAGATTGTAGAAGTAGACGCCCGGGGTCTCCCCGTCGGTGACGTAGGTCCGGAGGTTCAACTCGCCGAAGGAACGGCCGATGGGGCTCCCGCGGGGCCGGATGTCGGCCATCTCGAAGGGGACGACGCCGAGCCAGGCCTGGCCGTCCTTGCTATCGACGGTCAGGCCGTCGGGCAGCGTCGCCGCGACGACGCTCGGCTCGACCGGCCAGTGCAGGAAGCCCACGTCCCGCCACGTCATTCCCAGGAGGTCCATACCGGCTTTTGGGGCCCGAGGGGTATCGAACTGATGTGAGGAGTGCCACCACACGCCAGTAAGCCTATGGGTTCGACGGCCCCATCGTCGGGTATGGAGTTCGACGTCATTCAGGGCGACATCGCGGCCCAGTCGGCCGACGCGCTGGTCAACGCGGCAAACACCAGCCTCCGGATGGGGTCCGGCGTCGCCGGCGCGCTCAAGCGGGCAGCGGGGTCAGGTATCGACGACGAGGCCGTCGCCAAGGGACCGGTCGCGCTCGGTGGCGTCGCGACGACGGACGCCTACCAGCTGACGCCGACTACGTCATCCACGCCGCGGCGATGCCCGCCGGCGGGCAGGCGACGACCGAGAGCATCCGCGACGCGACCAGGAACGCGCTGGCCGAGGCCGACGCGCTGGACTGTGCGTCCCTCGTCATGCCGGCGCTGGGCTGTGGCATCGCCGGGTTCGACTTCGGTGACGGGGTTCGCATCATCTGCGAGGAAATTTCTGCCTTCGAGCCCGATTCGCTCTCGGACGTCGAACTCATCGCCTACGACGACGACGAGTTCCAGCGACTGGAGCGAATCGCGTCGGAGGTGCAGGCGTGAGCGGGAGCGACGGCGACGAGACGGACTCTCAGGGCCCGGTCATCTGCCCGGTCTGTGGGGCCGACTTCGAGACGGTGTCGGTCCACGACGAGGGGCTGATGGTGAACATGCGCGACAACGATCGCTATCAGCGGGTCTGCTTCCAGCCGGGTAGCGAGGACGGGACGCCGCTCATCCGCTTTTTCCACCACACCCACGAGCAGACCGGCACCGACCAGCCAGGGAGTGCGGGGGGACGGATTCCGTGACTACGGCTCGCGGAGGAGCGTCGTAATCGCCACGCCGGCGTCGTCGAACGCCTCGACGTCCATGCCGTCGGTTGTCAGGATGACCCCGTTCTCCCCGTCGAGGAACCTGACGACGAACCCGTCATCGTGAACCCGGACGGTGAAGTCGTACGGCCCGATGCTCTCGCGGGTCTGGGGCGCCGCTAGCGCGGTCCGAACGGGCGCTTCGGCAAAGCCGACACGCTCGTACTCGACGAGCATGGACTTGGCCTCGACGGCCCGCTGGCGCGATTCGTAGGGTCCTGTCGGACGTAGAGGAGGTCCATCCCCGAGGGTGTGAAGTAGACGACGCTCCGGAGGGTATCACCGAGACTCTCCCGGGCGGCGCTGATGACGCTGTCGGCCGACTTCGAGTCGATATCTGTCTCGAACGGGACTTCGTACATGCGCCGTATATGACGGCCGACGTATTGATTCCAATTGACAGGAGCGGGCCACAATTTGCCGGTAGCTTCGGCTGGTAGCCACCTTCCGGTGACAGGCCGCTTCTGGCTCGTGGCTCACTCCGTCCCCCGCTGCGCCTCGAGGTGACTGACGTTCGGGGCACCGACGATATGGGGTCCCCTCAAGCGGTCAGGGCAGCGCCGATTGAGAACGCCGTCACGTCGAGTCGCCGGCCCTACAGTCCATGGACGGTTGATGCTCACGGCAGATACCCCCTCGTCCCGACCGGACCGCTCCTGGTGGGACAGTAGTCGGTCGGTGTCGCCGGGTAAGGAGGAAATTACACTACCCGTGCGGAGAGACGGCTACGGCAGCCGAGCTGGCACGGATGGACCGGTCTGACTGGTACACTGCGGCGGTCGAAACAGTGCTCGACTCCCTCGAGAGCGACCCCGAGGGGCTCAGCGACGACGAGGCCCGGCGCCGGCTCGCGGAGCAGGGACCAAACCGGCTCCCGAGGGCGGCGCCGGTCACCGTCTGGCAGATTCTGCTCCGCCAGTTCAAGGACCCGCTCATCTACATCCTCATCGTCGCCGCGGTCGTCTCGCTGGCCATCGGCGAGGGGACCGACGCCGCCTTCATCGGAGCGGTGCTCCTCGTTAACGCTGTCGTCGGTGGGGTTCAGGAGTGGCAAGCCGAGCAGAGCAGCCGCGCGCTACAGGAACTCATCGAGACAACGGCGACAGTGCGACGCGACGGCGAACTCCGCGACGTAGACAGCGATGACGTCGTCCCCGGGGACGTGCTGGTGCTGGAATCGGGCGCCAGGGTGCCGGCTGACGTCCGTCTCACGGACAGCCAGGAACTCACCGTCGACGAGTCCGCCCTCACGGGGGAATCAGAACCGGTGGTAAAAGACGAGGGGTGGACGGAGAGCGAGGCGGTCCCCCTCGGCGACAGGCGAAATATGGCTTACGCCGGAACGACTGTCAGTCGCGGCCGGGGTCGGGGTGTCGTGGTGGAAACCGGGTCCGACACCGTCGTCGGCCGCCTCGCCGAGGACCTGACGGTTGTCGATGGCGGGCAGCCGCCGCTGCTGACCCGAATGGAGCGGTTCACTCGCACGATTAGCGTCGCCGTCCTCCTCGCGGCAGCGGCCACGGCCCTGCTCGGCGTGCTCGTCCACCAGTACGACCCCGTGGAGATGTTTCTCTTCGCGGTCGCGCTGGCGGTCTCGGCGATTCCGGAGGGATTACCCGTCGGCATGACGGTCGCACTCGGGGTCGCGAGTCGCCGCCTGGCCGAGGTGGGCGTCATCGTCCGACGCCTCGTCGCCGTCGAGGGGCTGGGGAGCTGTACGATGATAGCCTCCGACAAGACGGGTACGCTCACGGCCAACGAGCTGACCGTTCGGCAGGTCAGGCTCCCCGACGGCGGCGTCTACGCGGTGACGGGCCAGGGGTACGACCCGTCGGGGGCGGTGCGCCGAGACGGGCAGGCGCCGGATACGGCGGCGGCCGACGAACTGGACCGGCTCGCACGGGCCGCGGTCCTCTGTAACGAGGGGACCCTCTCGAGCCGGAACGGCGAGTGGACCTGGCGGGGCGACCCGACGGACGTGGCGCTGCTGACGTTCGGGCGGAAACTCGACTGGACGCAGGAGCGCGCACTGGACGAGTATCCCCAGATAGCCCAGATACCCTTCGAGTCCGAGCAGCGCTTCGCCGCGTCGTTCCACCGCGGGGCCGACGGGACGAAAGTGTACCTCAAGGGCGCCCCCGAGCGGGTCCTGGCGCTGTGTGACGGGGTGAACACGGCGGCGCTTTCCGACGACGCGACCGAGATGGCCCGCGACGGGTATCGCGTCCTCGCCGTCGCCGCGGGGCGCGTCGAAGACGGACTCGACCCGTCAGATCCGCCACCGGAGCCGTCGGGACTGACGTTTCTGGGCCTTCTCGGTCTGGTCGACCCGCTCCGGTCGGGCGTCCGGGAGGCGGTAGCGACGGCCGGCGAGGCGGGCATCACGGTCACGATGATAACCGGGGACCACCCGGAGACCGCGCTCGCTATCGCCCGCGACCTGGGACTGGCGTCGACGCCGGCGGACGTGACGACCGGTGCCGAACTCGCGGGGCTGTCCGAGTCTGCGCTCGCCGCCCGCATCGAGGACACGCGAGTATTCGCCCGCGTCTCTCCCGAGCAGAAGCTCGACATCGTCAAGGCCGCTCGCAGCGCCGGCCACTACGTCGCCGTGACCGGTGACGGGGTCAACGACGCGCCGGCGCTCCGGCAGGCGAATATCGGTATCGCGATGGGCGAGATGGGCACCGACGTCGCCCGCGACGCGGCCGACCTGGTCCTCAGCGACGACAACTTCGCGACCATCGTCGCCGGTATCGAACAGGGGCGGGTCGCCTACGACAACATCCGGAAAATAATCTACCTGCTCGTCTCGACCGGCGCGGCAGAGGTGGTGCTGGTACTGCTGGCGCTGGCCGCGGGGTTACCGCTCCCGCTGACGCCGGTCCAGATTCTCTGGTTGAACCTCGTCACGAACGGCATCCAGGACGTCGCGCTCGCGTTCGAACCGAAGGAACGCGACGTGCTGGACCGGCCGCCACGGTCACCCACCGAACGCATTTTCAACCGGCTCATGACCGAGCGGACGGCCGTCGCGGCTGCGGTCATGGGGGCGCTCGGCTTTGGCGTGTTCGTGTGGTTGCTCGACAGCGGCCTCTCCGAGACGGCCGTCAGAAATCAGGTCCTCCTGCTGATGGTGCTGTTCGAGATTGTCAACATCGGCAACGCCCGCTCTGAGACCGTCTCGCTGACCCGACTCGCACCGTGGGACAGCCCGATACTGCTCGCGGGCACTGCCGTGGCTTTCCTCGTCCACCTGCTGGCGATGTACGTCCCGCCGGCACAGGCGGTCCTGGAAACGGCCCCGGTCCAGCCGGGCCGGTGGCTCCTGCTGTCGGGCGTCGCACTCGGTGTCGCAGTCGCTATCGAACTCCACAAGCTGGTCTGGAACCGGGGTCGGTCCCCCTCCGGCGAGGACCCCGAGCCGTAGCCGCCGGGGACCGGCAACAGGACCGCTCTGTCAGTCGACGAACCGCTGCTCGAACCGCGTGATGGCCTCGTCGGTCCCGGCGACGATGACCTCGTCACCGGCCTCGAAAGTGAACGCCGCCGGGTCGAAGTCGGTTATCGTCTCGCCGTCTCGGAGTATCCCGACGACGGTACAGCCCGTCTCCGTCCGGACCGACTCGTCGACGATGGTGGTTCCGACCAGTCCGTCCGCTGGGAGGCGTACCACGCTGAACTGGCGGTCGTACGCCAGCATCGTCTCGTCCTCGAACACCGTCGAGGCCAGCATCCGCCCGCTCACAGTCGCCAGCGACTGGACGTAGTCCGCACCGGCGCGGTACAGCTTCTGGACGTCGGCGTGGTCGTTGGCGCGCACGACGATGTGGAGGTCCGGGTTCAGCTCGCGGGCGATGAGCGTCGTGAAAATCGCCGTCGTATCGTCGCCGACTGTCAGCAACAGCGCAGTGGCGTCTGCGATGCCCGCCGCCTCCAGTACGTCCGGGTCGCTCGCGTCGCCGGTGACGTCGACGTTCTCGTGGTCCTCGAGGTCGAGGACCGTAAGCTGAGAGCCGGTCCCGTCGAGCAGGTCGTAGGCCGCCTGCCCGGAGTCCCCGTACCCCGCCAGCAGGATTCGCTGTGGTCCGAACTCACGGACTCTGGACGTGGTCGCCTCCTGCAGGCTGGTCACCTGTGTCGGCTCACCGGCGACCAGGAGCCGCGTCCCGCCGGTCAGGACGTCGTCGGCCTCGACCGGCGTCTCGAAATCGCCGTCGAACCAGGCGCCGATGACGTTCACGCCGAACCGCTCGCGCAACTGCGCCTCGCCGAAGGTCTCCCCCGCGAAGCCGCTGTCTGGGGCGATAGTCAGCTCGGCCAGCTGGAGGTCCTCGTCTATCGGTACGCCCTCCCTGATGTCTGCCGTGACGGTGGTGGGCACCTGCCGAGAGAGGCTCTCACCGAGCAGCTGTCGGGGCGAGAGAACCTCGTCGGCGCCGGCGGCGCGGTGGTACCGGGCGAGCGACGCGTCCTCGACGAGCGTCACCACCCGGACGTCGGGACAGACGTCCCGCGCCGAGAGCGCGATACTGGCGTTCGTGTCGTCGGCCCCGTCGGCGACCACGGCGACGGCGTCGTCGATGGACGCGTTTCGCAGCGTGGCAGTGGCCTCTGGGTCGCCGAGCAGCACCTGATACCCCGCCGTCTGGAGGTCTGTCGCGTCGTCCTCGTCGGCGACGACGAGCACGTACTCCCGGCCGCGTGCGTCGAGCTCCGAGATGAACGCGTCTGTCCTGGCGGTGTGGCCACAGACGACGACGTGGCCACTGAGTCCCGCGCGTCGCTCGGGCGCCGAGGGGGCGAGCGACCGTCGGAGCCACGGCACGACGAAGACGTCCACCGCGGCGAGGATGAGCCCGATACCGGTGAGTTGCATCAGTATCACCAGCAAATTCATCCAGAGCGTGTCCCACCCCGCGTCCTCGCCGTAGCCGGTCGTCGTGAACGTCTGGAAGACGACCTCGAGCGACCGGTAGAGCGGTTGGGGCCGGTTTTCGAGGGTCGCCATCCCGTAGTTGTAGACGAGGGTGAACACCACCGTCGTGACGGCGACCGCGAGGAGATAGTAGGCGGTTCGACGCGAGCGGTCGTTCATGCTGGGACGTACTGCTGAGCGAGGGATAATCGCTCTGACGGATGCCTGCCGGCGAGGGAGAAGACCTCGCTGCTCGGCGGTCAGAACGCGCTGGCGTCGACGCTGTCGACGTACTTCCGTGCCGCGGCGTAGCCTGCGAGCGCGACCGCAAGCGTCCCGAAGACCGTCGCGTAAGTCGACAGCGTCGGGCTGTCGACGGCGAGCTTCGCAACCGTCGTCGCCGGGTGTTCGGGCAACACCACGGCGGCCCCGAAGACGACAAGCGTCAGCACCGAGTACAGCAGCTGCGCGGGCCGTCGTTTCCCGGTCGCGACGCCCAGCACGACACCGATGGTGACGACCACCGCCGCGACGGCCGCGACGAACAGGAGGATGACGGCCACGTTCGCCACTCGGATGCCGTTGACCGAAAGCAGCAGAATCCACAGCAGCGACTGGGCGGGCGCCAGCAGCGCCATCCCCAGGGCCTTCCCGTCGACGATGTCGAGCAAGGAGACGGGCGCGACGCGGAGCAGTTCCAGGGTCCCGCGTTCCATCTCCTCGGTGATGGTGTCGACGGCCACCGACCCGCTGATGAACGCGGGGAGGAAGAGCAGTAGCGGAATCAAGACAGTGTAGGTAAAGCCGAAGTAGGGGCTGGCACTGACCTCCGGTGGCAGGGGAACCGGATTCTCCTCCAGTGAGCCGGCCCGGTCGAACCGCTCCTGGCGCTCCAGGGTCTCCAACACTCGGCGGACGTTGACGACGATGAGCGTCGAGCGAATCGACCCCTCGGGGATGCGAGCCGTGACTGATATCTCTGTCCCGGGCCCGTCGCTCGACTCGACGTAACTGGCGTTCAACAGGGCGTCCACGCGGCGCTCTTCGAAGGCCAGCTGTGCGTCCCTGCTGCTGTTGAACGCCTGCGTCTCCACGCTGTCGTGTTCGGCTGCGGCTTGCTCCAGTTCGTCCTGGGCGTCGCCGGTGACCGCCATCTCGACCTCGCCGGTCGAGACGGAGCCGGGGTCGTACAGCGAGGTGAGCCCCACGACGAGGAACGACGAGAAGCCGGCCACGAACAGCTGGATGAGCAGGGCCAGCACGATGGTCTTCTCGCGGGAGAGCGAGCGCACGTCCCGGCGGGCGACCACGATTCGTGGGTCCCGATACCAGGGGCGGTCGTCAGGCAAGGCTACTCACCACCGTGAGGTTGTAGGCGAAGTGAACGACGACGGCCACCCCGACGCCGGCGACGTACGCCAACCGGCCCCGCTGGGCGCCGACCGAGGAGATGGCTGCCGTCACCGCGTGCAAGGCCAGCGGCGCAAAGAGGAACAGTAACGCGACGGCCCAGAGCGGGACGCCGGCGGGCGGCGTCGCCCCCTGGACGGCGGCGTCGCCGATCGGCAGGCTCTCCAGGTCCGAGAGTCGGACGATGAGCAGCCCCTTCTCGGCGATGAAAAAGCCAAGGCCCGAGAGCGCGCCCAGCCCGATGGCCGACCGGAGCCCCCGCTCGTAGCGAGCGTTGGCGTAGCCGGCATAGAGGTGGAGGCTCTTGCCCAGTTCCTCGACGAGAGCGACGACGCCCAGTACGAGCACGATGCCAAGCGACTGGTTCGTCCCGAAGACGTTCAGCGACACCGAATCGAGGACGAACAGGAACGCGACGGCGCCCAGTTCGGCGACGATGACGAAGGGGATGAGGATAGCGCTCATCTTCAGCGCGCTCTTGCGGCCCTTGATCTGGCCCGCCAGCGCGTCCAGTACCTTGAGCGGAATCGAGCGCTGGGTGAACATGTCCTCCTCGCGGTAGAGCCCCGCGCCGAGGCCGAAGAGGACGAGCGCGGTGAACAGCGGTGGGAGCGTCGAGAACGCGAACTCACCCAGCGCTATCGACCGGCCGGTGAGGTCCATCACGACCAGGGTGAGCGGCGAGATGAGCGCGATGGGCGTCACGTCGGTGAAGATGGCCGGTACGAACGCGTAGGAGGTCAACGTCACCGTGACAGTGACCGTGACGAAGGTCAGTTCCTTGAACGATCGCGCGAACATCGCGCCACAGAACGTCGCCGCCAGGAAGAGCATGGCGATGGGCAGGACCGCGGCCACCGCGATGAGGCTCCCGCTCGGCGCGATACCCGAGAACCGCAACAGGGCGGTGATAGCCGTCGCGACCCCCATCGCGCCGAGGAAGTACGGGAGCGTCTTCCCGCCGATGATGTCCACGCGCGAGGCCGGCGTCACGAGCAGGAGCTCGCCCCGGCGGTTCAGCCGCTCTGAGAGCATCGAGGAGCCGTAGGCCTGGATGACGAAGTTCATCGGGACGATGTAGAGGAAGGCGAGCACGAGCGACTCGAACGGGAAGGGCGGCGAGATGTCGCTTGGGGTCCCGCTATCGACGTCGCCGGTGAGCCGGGCGCCGATACCACCCAGGTTCGCTCCGCCGCCACCGCCAGCGGTTTCTCCGTCGCCGGTACTCTCGCCGGCGTCACCGCCGCCACCGTCGCCACCGTCGCCACCGCCGCCACCGTCGCCACCGCTTCCTCCGGCCGGCGTGGCACCGTCGTCGGTCGCGGTCCCGTTCCCACTGGCGGTGCCGTCGCTGTCGTTTCGATCGCCGGCGGTCGCGTCACCGCTCCCGTTAGCGCTCCCGTCGGTCCGGGTGTCGAGCGCACTGCTCCCGCCCTGTTCCTGATAGACCAGTGTCACCGAGACCGGGAACGCCGCGGTCTGATTGCTCTCTCGGGCCATCGTTCGGTCGTTGTACGACTCCGTACTGGTCCGGAGCGCCTCCAGTGCCGCCGCCTGCTTTTCGGTCTGTGGGCGGCTGAGCCGGTTCGGCCCGTAGAACGTCAGGTCCTGCTCACCGCGTTCGAACGCCTCGCGGTCGGGCGCCTGAGCTCTGAAGCTCGGGTCGTCTTCGACGACATCGTAGTACGGGTTCGACTCCTCGACCCCGACGCGGTAGATGTCCGCGTTCAGTCCGGGACCGCTCCCGCTCGCCGCGACAGCCGCGACAGACCCCATCGCGAGGACGGCCAGTACCATCACGACGACTGTCTTCCTGTCGACACCGCCGGCGTTTTTGGTCACCTCCCACTTCGCGACCCGCAGCAGCTTCGCGGGTCGCATCTACTCGCCGTCCTCCCCGACGTAGCGTGTGCCCCGAGTGCCGGCTTCGGCGACGTTGAGGAACACCTCTTCCAGGCTGGACTCCTCGGTGCGGATGTCGACCACCTGCCCGCCGGCGTCTTCCGCGGCGGTCCGGGTTTCCTCGACGGCGTCCATGCTCTCGACTTCCGTCCGGAAGTTGCCGTTCTCCCGGACCGCGTCGGGCACCTCGACGGTAGTGTAGACGTGATAGCGCGTCTCGCCGTACTCCGCCTGGAGTTCCTCGAGGTCGCCTCTGGCGACGATCTGCCCCTCGTTCATAATGGCGACTCGGTCACAGATAGACTCGACGTGAAAGAGGTTGTGCGCAGAGAAGACGATGGTCTTGCCGTCCTTTGCGAGCTGCTCGGTGAACTCGATGACGTAGTTCGTCGTCAGCGGGTCCAGCCCAGAGGCGGGCTCGTCGTAGATGAGCACGTCCGGGTCGTTGATGAGCGAGCGTGCGATTGCCACCTTGCGTTTCATCCCCTTGGACATATCGCCCAGCTTGCGCTCCTTGTGTTCGAGCTGTAGCTCGTCCAGTGTCTCGTGCATCCGTTGCTTGGCCACGTCGCCGGGGACATCGTAGAGGTCCGCGAAGAACTGCAGATAGGAGATAGGCGTCATCTCCTCGTACAGTGGCGACTCCTCCGGGAGAAAGCCCAGCTGCTGGCGCATCTCCGTCGTCTCGGTGTCCAGGCCGGCTATCTCGGCGGTCCCAGCCGTCGGCTCGAGCAGGCCGGCGAGCATCTTCAGGGTGGTCGTCTTCCCGGCCCCGTTGGGCCCGATGACTCCGAACACCTCTCCCCGGTCCACCGAGAACGTGCTCCCCTCGACGGCGACGAAATCGCCGTACTCCTTCCGAAGGTCACGGGCGTCTATCATCTGGCAAGCGGTTATGCCCGGACTAACCTATACTTTGGTACCGTTCTATCCGTTCTGTTGACATCCTCCCCGCCCTGAAGGGCGAGGATTCCCGACCGCCGTTGGGATATTATGGTTCGCGGTTCAGGACTTGTTCTCGTGGGGCGAGACAGCCCTCACTACGGTCGAACAGGTGAACCGCTGGCTGTGCCAACCAGCCGTTATCCCTATCGCCGCCGTCCGTGGCGAGACTCGGGAGTACCGTGACTCGAAGGCCGGATTGGAGTGTGGAAAAAGCCGGACGTGGCCGTGGAGAACTACTGTTTCGCTACGCGCGCGTCAGATACCTGGTGAATGTCCTCGTCGATTCCGCTGCCGTCACAGTCCTCGTTCGGACAGCGATAGTGCCATCCGTCCTCCGTCGCCGCTCGCTCGGTGAACCGACCGCCACACTCGTCGCAGTACAGCTGCCCGGCGGAGCAGGTGTCCAGGTGGAGTTCGAGTTCGAGCTCGGTCCCGAATGTCCGCTTGCAGTTCCGGCAGGTGTGGGGCATATCCGAATGTTCATATTCCGCCCTTATAGCTACACCGGAACGTTCACAACGCGCTCACGGACCGGCAGAAACGCCCTGTTCTGGACGGTTTTCCGACAATACCGACAAGTTCGGCCCGCCGCTATCGGCCCCGTGTCACACGGTTCGATGACCCTACCTCTGGATTGTCGTGGTGCCGTCTAACCGGGGCGACGATACCGGCATGAGAGTCCGTCTCTAGCGGGCCCGGACCTCGAACCTGGCGCCGCCGGCATCGCTCTCGGCCGCGTCGATGTCCCATCCGTGCGACGTCGCGATGCTCTCGGCGACGAACAGGCCGTACCCTTCCCCCTCGCGGGCCGTCCCGTATCCCTGTTCGAAGACGCGTTGCCGGTCCTCGGCGGGGATGCCAGGGCCGTCGTCGGCGACGTAGAACCCCGACTCGGTGTCGCCGACGGTGACGGTGGGGTCGTCGCCGTGGACGACGGCGTTCTCGAAGAGCCGTTCGAGAATGAGTCCGAGACAGTTGGGGTCTGCCTGCACCGTCGCCGTGGTCTCGACGCGGAGCTGCTCGGTCGAGCCGCCGCTGTCCCGCCATACCCGCTCGGCCATCTCGCCGAGGTCGACCGGTTCGGTGCCCTCGATGGGGCCGGCCACGCTCGCGACCGTCGAGAGCTCTGAAAGCAGCGACTGGACCCGCCCGACGGAGCGTTCTATAGCGTCGGTGTGTGTGTCCTCGACGTCGAGCAGTTCGAGTCGACCGGTGACGACGTTCAACGGGTTCTTGGCGTCGTGGGCGAGCGCCCCGACGATGGTCTTCCAGCGCTCGGCCTGGACGATGCCGTCCAGCGACGGCGTCCTGACGTGGGCCTCGATACGTGCTGCCAGTTCGCCGGCCCGGTCGTCCGACCACCCCGTGAGATATTCGGTGACACCGGTCGAGAGTGCTGTCTGGACCCGGTCTGGGTCGACGGCCTCGCTGACCAGCACGACCGGGAGCGCCCAATCGTCTCGACGGACACGTCGAAACGTTGCCACGCCGTCTGCCGCCGGCGGGTCGTCGACGACGACGAGCGCGTCCCCATCGGCCAGTTCGCCCGCCAGCTCGTCTTCGCCCGCAGCCACGACGGTGAGATGACTCCGTTCGGCCAGTACCGTCGGTAGCCTATCGATTCCCCCCGATTTCGCACCTGTGACCACGATCGTCCGTTCGGCTGCCCACTCGCTCATTCAGTAGGTGTTTGCAAACCTAGGTAAAGAAGGCGTCGGCCGCGCAGAGCAGGAATCCGGGGTTTCTGAGCCCCGTCCGCCGAATCCCTATCGACGGGCGCCGCAGAGTCATACCAATTCGTCTGCGGCTCTGCTGGTCGGCCGGATAAAACCGGCCAGCGGACGCCGCAGACCTATAGGAGGTCTTCTACGTGTTCGGCTACTTCGTTCGGCGTGTCGCCGACGGCGACACCGTTGTTCTCCAGCGCGTTGATTTTGGACTCGGCGGTGCCGGTCCCGGAGCCGGAGACGATGGCACCGGCGTGGCCCATCCGCTTGCCCGGTGGGGCGGTTCGGCCGGCGATAAAGCCGACGACGGGCGTGTCCATGTGCTCTCCGATGTAGCGGGCGGCTTCCTCCTCGTCCTCACCGCCGATTTCGCCACACATGGCGACGACGTGGGTGTCGGGGTCGGCCTCGAACAGTTCGAGGGCGTCGATGAAGTCCGTCCCGATGATGGGGTCGCCGCCGATGCCGATGGCAGTCGACTGGCCCAGCCCGCGCTCGGTGAGGTTGTCGACGACCTGGTACGTAAGCGTGCCAGAGCGTGACACAAGGCCGACGTTACCGGACGAGAAGATGTTGCCGGGCAGGATGCCGAGCTTGGCGACGCCGGGTGTGATGAGCCCGGGACAGTTCGGCCCGACGAGGTGCGTGTCGGTCTCCTCTAGCTTGCGGTAGACGCGAGCCATGTCCTGGGTCGGGATGCCCTCGGTGATGGCGACGACGAGGTCGAGTCCGGCGGCGTCGAGCGCCTCGAAGCAGGCGTCACCGGCGAAGGCCGGCGGGACGAACACGACTGACGCGTTGGCGTCCTCCTCGCGGACGGCCTGGTGGACGGTGTCGTACACCGGGACGCCGGCGACCTCCTGGCCGCCTCGGCCGGGCACCGCGCCCGCGACGACGTTGGTGCCGTATTCCAGCATCTGCTCGGTGTGGAACTTGCCCTCGCCGCCCGTGATACCCTGTACAACGACGCGCGTGTCTTCGTCGACTAGAACGCTCATTCTTCTTCCTCCTCCGCGTAACTAACCGCTCGCTGGACGGCGTCCTCCAGCGTGTGTTCGACCGTGACGAGGTCCTCGTTCAGAATCTCCATGCCCTCGGTGGCGTTGGTCCCGGCCAGTCGGACGGTGACGGGCTTGGGAATCTCCTCGAACTGCTCTAAGGCCTGGTTGATACCGTTTGCCACCTCGTCACCGCGGGTGATACCGCCGAAGATGTTGAAGACGACCGAATCCACGTTGTCGTCCGAAAATACCATATCCAGCGCGTTGGCGATGCGGTCGGCCTTCGCGCCGCCGCCGACGTCGAGGAAGTTCGCGGGCTCGCCGCCGTAGTAGTCCACGAGGTCGAGCGTCGTCATCACGAGACCGGCGCCGTTACCGATGATACCGACGTTGCCGTCGAGTCGGACGTAGTCGAAGCCGTACTCGTCGGCCTTCTGTTCGAGTTCGTCGCCGTCGGCGGCTTCCTCGCCCATCTCCTGCAGCTCGGGCTGGCGGAAGAGGGCGTCCCCGTCGATGTTCATGACGGCGTCGGCCGCCACCACGTCACCGTCACTGGTTATCATCAGCGGGTTGACCTCGACGTCCGCGCCGTCGCGGTCGTCCCAGAGCTGATACAGCGTCGTCAGGACGCGCGCGACGTCGTTTGCGACCTCGCGGTCGACGCCGGCATCGTACACAGCCTTGCGCGCCTGGAACGGGTGCATCCCGAAGGCAGGGTCGACGTGTTCGCGGGCGATAGCCTCGGGGGTCTCCTCGGCGACCGACTCGATGTCGACGCCGCCTTTCGTCGAGACCATGGCGACGGGACGGCCCTCGCCGCGGTCCATCGTCACGCCGACGTACAGTTCGTTGACGAAGTCGACGGCTTCCTCGACGAGCACCTTCGAGACGTGAAAGCCCTTGAGGTCCATCCCGAGGATGGCATCGGCCGCCTCGCGGGCCTCCTCGGCGTCATCGACGAGTTTGATGCCACCGGCCTTCCCGCGGCCGCCGACGTGTACCTGTGCCTTGATAGCGACCGGATAGCCGATCTCTTCGGCCGCATCGACGGCCTCGTCGACTGTCTCGGCCAACGTGGACGCAGGTGTCGGGACGCCCGCATCGGCGAAGACCTGTTTCGCCTGGTATTCATGCAATCGCATGTCATACTGATGGGCGGGGCGGGGCGGTTTAAATCCGTCTTTCGCGGACGGTGCCGCCGGGTGTCTCGGCGGCAGATTCGTACAGAAATTCCCCGTAGAATCGAACGTTCCGGTAGCTACCTGGCCCGCTGTCGGTACTGCCGTGGAGTTACGTGGCCGACCCGTGCCGACTTTCCCGCCAGCGAGCCCTGGCCCGCAGGACGCCCGTGCCGGTGAGCAACACGGCCTGATGGAGGGCCGTCCCGAGGGCGATGGCCCCGGCGACGCTCACGCCGACGACCCAGACCGGCGCGCCCTGGACCAGCAAGACGACGAGTACCATCGCGGCTGCCATCGCACCGTTTCGTACCGCACAGCGCCACTCCGCGGCGAGCAACGCCGGGAGACTGGCCTCCAGCGTCTCCTCGTCGGCGAGACGGTCGAAGCACATACACGAAACTTGGGCCGGAGACGCCTAAATCCTCGCACGAAACCCTGTCTGTTCAGGGCAAGAAATCGGCCTGACAGGCGGGACAGGTGAGCATCCCACAGCGGTCGGTGCAGTGTCGTTCGTTCTCGCACAGTTCACACTCGGTTATCTCGCCGTACCGCGGTCCGTCGCTCGTCGAGCCGTTCGTCAACGCCGATATATCGCGACTGGAGGGGTTCATCTGGCCGTCGTAATGTAGGATATATAACCTTATAACTCCAATTTTCCCACGGTCCAGCGAGCGTAGATTACGGTGACAGTGGCGCTGTCGTGCGACGCTGTTTTGGCGGTCGGGTTCGCTCCTGGACCTATGAACGACGACGCACTCGATTCGCTCGGGGCCGCGGTCCGCACCGCCGACACCACTGTCGCGCTGTCGGGCGCGGGCGTCTCGACGGCCTCTGGCATTCCGTCGTTCCGGGGTGAGGACGGTATCTGGGCCGAGTGGGACCCGAAGGCGTTCCATCGCCGGCGCCTCGACGCCGACCCGGCCGGGTTCTGGGCCGACCGTATCGAGCTTCGCGCGGAGCTGGTCGGGGGCGACCCCGAGCCAAATGCCGCACACGACGCGCTCGCGGCGATGGAAGGCGACGGCCACCTCGAGGCGGTACTCACACAGAACGTCGACGGGCTCCACACGGCCGCCGGGAGCGCTCACGTCGTCGAACTCCACGGGACGAACCGACGGGTACGCTGTGACGACTGCGGGACGACCGAACCGGCCGAGCCGGTGTTCGACCGGGCGGCCGACGCGGCGAGTGCGGGCACAGACGCCTCGCTCCCGCCCCGCTGTGACTGTGGTGGCATCTACCGGCCCGACGTGGTGCTGTTCGGCGAGTCACTCGCCGATGCGGCGCTGGCGGAGGCCCAGCGGCTGGCCCGCGAGAGCGACGTGTTCCTGGCCGTGGGGTCGTCGCTGTCGGTCCGGCCCGCCGCGCTGTTGCCCAGAATCGCCCTGGAGGCGGGCGCGACGCTCGCCGTCGTGAACTTCGACGCCACGTCCCACGACGAGGCGGCTGACTATGTGTTTCGCGAGGACGTGACGACCGTGCTGCCGGCACTGTGCGACCGGCTCTAGAGTTCGACGCTGCCCGGAATGAGGCTGCGGTTGCGCAGGAGGTCCCCTTCCTGGTCGTACACCAGCAGGATCGATTTCTCGTAGACCAGCGACTTCCCGTTGCTGTCGGTCAGCCGCACCTCGTACTCACCGTCCCCGTCGTGTCGCTGGGCCGCCGAGACGAGTGCATCCACCGCTTCGACGGGAGCGGCCACCTCGAAGATGAACTCCCCGGTCAGCCGGTCAGTCAGCGAGAGGACACCGTCGTCGGAGTCGGCCTGGTGACGGAACGCCACGTCTAATTCGCTGGAGTCTAGCGTCGCCTCCGCTGTTTCGGTGAGGCGGTCCCGAAGCCCGCCAGACGGGCCGGTGTACTCTATCGCTATCGTGGGGATACCGTCGTCGCCCGGTTCCGGCCGGAAGTCGATGGTGAAGTAGTCGCGCCTCATTCGGATAGGGTAGCTTGGATGGCCGTCCCAAAGAACGTATCGGCGCGCTATCCCGTGGCTGACACTGCCGGCTGTGTGTTCGTAAAGAATATCGCCCACTCCGGGTGGCGGCGTATCTCAGTTTGTTACAGCCGGCGGTGTGACCGGTAGCTTTTACACGGTCGACGGTGGCCCTGCAAACAGCATGGCGTGGGTCAAATCCGAGTACGCCGGTGAACTGGCAGTGCTGTCGACGTGGCTAGTGGCCGTCGCGCCCTGGTCGGTCTCCGTCTTCGGGAACGGGCAGATAACGGGCGTCGTGTTTCGGTTTCTCCCCTTCAGAATCCAGTATCTGTACGGCGTCTCCATCCCGAACGAACTGAACTTCGTCTGGGCCTGGCGGGTGATGGAGTTCCCGGACAACATCGGCCGTGCGGCCGTCCTCTGGACGCTCGCACTGGCTGTGCTGGCCGTCGCCGTCGGCGCCAGCGCCTACTACTACCATCGCGAGATGGAGTTCACCGACCTGCTCCCGCTCCACCCGGTTCGACTCTTCGGTGGCTTGCTCGGCGTCGGCGGCCTGCTCGTGCTGGTCGCGACGGTCTTGCTGAACCTCGAGGGCGGATTCCTCGGGACGACGATTCCCGTCGGCGCGCTGGTCGCGCCGGTGCTCGCCGCCGTCCTGCTCACTGCCGACCTGACCTAGCCCCGGCCGACCAGTTCTCAGGTCTGAACACAGTTGCCGAGTCGGCGAGCGAATTTAAGTAGCTGGCAACCAAACCCAGTCTACATCCACGGCACCTACCTCTTTACCGATGTCTAACCCTGAGACACCCGACCCCGGCGACAGCGTCCAGAACCCCCTGGGCCAGCTACAGGCGTGGCTCTCCCGGACCGCCACCATCCTGTCTGGGACGGCGGTGCCGGAATCGAACTACGACCCGGCCCGCCACGGGACGCTGACTCGCTTTTCGGGCCTGGAGGGGTGGGAGGAACTCGAACGCTACTGGCTCAACGCCCCGTTCGCCTTCGTCTCCATCAACCGCGACCCCGAGACCGACGAGAAGCGATACCACGTCGTCGAGCCGTCGTTGTCTGATTTCGAGTCCGAACTGCTCGACCGACTGTACGAGGACATCCGCGGGCCGCTCATCTACCGCGACGGCGTCGACGACGACCCCGAACACGCGCTTCGCGAGGAGCTGTACGACCGGCTGGAAGAGTACGGCGTCGTCATCGAGGCCGAGACCTTCTACCGGCTCTTTTATTACCTCTATCGCTCGTTCCAGGGCTATGGCCTCATCGACCCGCTGATGCACGACCCGGCCATCGAGGACATCTCCTGTGACGGCTCGGACCTCCCCATCTTCGTCTACCACGACGAGTACACCGACATCGAGACGAACATCGCCTTCGAGGAACAGGAGCTGAACAACTTTGTCATCCAGCTCGCCCAGCGGTCGGGCCGGCACGTCTCCATCTCTGACCCCGTCGTCTCGACGACGCTGCCGGACGGTTCCCGTATCGAACTGGCACTGGGCGAGGAGGTCACCCCGCGCGGGTCGGCCTTTACCATCCGGAAGTACGCCGACGAACCCTTTACGCCCATCGACCTGCTGAACTTCGGCACCTTCTCCCTGGAGATGCTCGCCTACCTCTGGCTGGCCATCGAGTCCAACAAGTCGCTCATCTTCGCCGGCGGGACCGCGGCCGGCAAGACCACCTCGATGAACGCGCTGGCGATGTTCATTCCGCCCCGCTCGAAGGTGCTGACCATCGAGGACACCCGCGAGCTCTCGCTGTACCACGACAACTGGCTCTCCTCGGTCACGCGGGAACGGTTGGACGACTCCGATATCACGATGTACGACCTGCTTCGCTCCGCCCTGCGCCACCGGCCGGAGTACATCATCGTCGGGGAGGTCCGAGGCGAGGAGGCCATCACGCTGTTCCAGGCGATGAACACCGGCCACACGACCTTCTCGACGATGCACGCAGACTCCGTCCAGACGGTAATCAACCGCCTGGAGAACGAGCCCATCAACGTCCCGCGGCCGATGGTCCAGAGCCTCGATATCCTCTGTGTGCAGGTGCTGGCCCGTTCGGGCGACGAGCGGGTCCGCCGGGCGAAGACGCTCGCGGAGATTGAGGGCATCGACCAGCGGACCGGCGAACTGGACTACTCGACGACCTACGCGTGGGAAGCGACGCGGGACTCCTTCCAGGAACGCAACAGCGAGCTCGTCGACGAGATACGCGAGGAACGGGGCTGGAGCCAGTCCGAACTGCTCACCGAGATAAACGACCGCAAGCGCTTCCTCACTTTCCTCCAAGAGCGCGGTGTCACCGACTACCGTCGCTTCACCGCGATGGTCAACAAGTACTACGCGGACAAAGCCCAAGTGATGGAGCGAATCGGCTCCACAGAGTCAGCGTAAGATGGCGCTGAACCCGCTGGGACTGGCACCGCTTCTGGTCGTCGTGGGGGTTCTCGCTCTCGTCTTCCTCTCCTCGGCCAGCGATGCCGTCGAACGCCGGCTGACGCGTATCGCCCGACGGCTCTTCGGTCGGTACGTCAGCGACTCGCCGGAGCGCGAGCGCCAGCTCGAGGCCGCCTACGTCGGCCAGTCCTACCGGACCTACGCCACGCGGACCTACTTTTACACCGGGCTGGCAGCCATCGGGGGCGCCATCGCCGGCGCCTACGCAGTCGGCGGGTTCCTCCTGCTTGTCCCCACCATCGTCGACCTCATGATGGGGCTGCCGCGGACGATGGTCAACGTGCTCGGCATCCGGGGGTTCGAACTCGTCCTCTCTGAGACCCAGACACTGGCCATCCTCATCACGAGCGGCGTCGTCTTCGGCGGCGTCACGGCGCTTTTGACCTACGTGATGCGCTGGGAGATGCCCAAAAGCAGGGCAGACGTGCGCCAGCGGAACATCGACGCGGGGATGGCCCGGACCATCGCGTTCATGTACGCCCTCTCCCGAGGTGGGATGTCCTTCCCGGAGGTGATGACGGTCCTTGCGAAAAACGAGGAGATATACGGCGAGAACGCCCGGGAGTTCGGCGTCGCCGTCCGCGAGATGGACCTGTTCGGCCAGGACATGCTATCGGCCATCAAACGGATGAACCGGCGGACGCCCAGCGAGCGGTTCAAGACCTTCTCAGAGAACCTCTCGTCAGTCCTCCAGAGCGGCCAGTCGCTCTCGTCGTTCCTGCACAACCAGTACGAGCGCCACCAGGAGGAGGCCGAAGAGCGCCAGGCGGACCTGCTGGAGTCGCTTGCGACCGTCGCCGAGGCGTACGTCACCATCTTCGTCGCCGGCGTCCTCTTTCTCATCACTATCCTGATGGTGTTCGGGCTGACGACGACGGACACCCTCCCGTTCCTCCAGCTGCTTGGCTATCTCGCGATTCCGCTCGCGAACGTCGGGTTCATGGTGTATCTCAACCAGAAGCTCTCCGCGCTGGGCATCGGCGAGACCGGCACGACGAGGGCGCTGGAACGTGTCAGGACTGCCACGCTCGGGCGACCGTCGGACGCCAGTGGCGCGACCGGGCTGACGGACGGTGGCACCGTGCGCGATGGGAACCCCAACTGGGCGCGGCTGCGATTCCACGACCGGCTGGGCTCTCTCAAGGCAGCCCTGCGCTCGCCCGCTCGAACGCTCGTCTGGAACCCGACGCACGTGCTCTATATCGCGGTTCCCGTCGCACTCGTGCTGTTTGCCGTCCGCCTCCCGTCGGCGTTCCAGACCAGCTCTGTCAACGTCCGGATTCTGGACGACCTGGTCGTCCAGTCGCTGCTCCTGGTGCTTGGCTCCTTTGCGGTCGTCCGGACCATCTACACTCGGCGGGTCAGCCGCATCGAGGCGGCGACCCCCGAACTCCTGGAACGGCTCGCCAGCCTCAACGAGGCCGGAATGACACTCGTCGAGAGCGTCCGGCGGGTCCGTGGGAGCGACGTGGGCGTGCTCAGCCCGGAGGTCGAGCGCATCTGGGCCGATATCAGAATGGGCGCGAACGTCGACGACGCGCTCGTCCGCTTCGGCCGCCGCATCCGGACGACCGCCATCTCCCGCGTCGTCACGTTGCTGACGAAGGCGATGCACGCCTCGGGACAGCTGGGGCCGGTGTTGCGAATCGCGGCTACGCAGGCTCGGGCCGACCACCGCCTGCGCAACCGCCGGCGCCAGCAGATGCTGACGTATCTCGTGGTCATCTACATCTCGTTTTTCGTCTTCCTCGTCATCATCGTCGCCGTCCAGGAGGTGCTCGTCCCGGCGCTCCCGTCGTCGGTTCCCACGCCCGAGAACACGAATCGTCTCGCCGTCAACACCGACCAGTTCGCCCGCCTCGGCCAGGTGGACAAGGCCGCCTACACGCTCGTGTTCTTCCATATCGCGCTCATTCAGGCCGTTCTGACCGGGTTCATCGGTGGCCAGCTCGGCGAAGGGAGCCTCAAAGACGGGGCCACACACGCCGCCGTCCTGCTGGGTATTGCCTACGTCGCCTTCGTCCTGCTCTCCTCGCCGGTTGCCTCGATGACCGTCGAGAACCCCAACGTCGAGGGCGGCCAGCTCACCGTCGACTCGGCGTCGATGTCCAGCGGCGGCTTCGTCGTGGTCCACGCCCAGGACGCCGAGGGCACAGTCCTGGGCACCTCGGGGTACCTCGAACCGGGCTCGCACAAGGACGTGGTGATCACGCTCGATGAACAACCGCCCGACCGGCAGCCGCTGGTGCTGGTCGCCCATCAGGACACGAACGAGAACCAGCAACTGGACTACGACTTCGAGAACCCGGGTGAGACCGACGAGCCCTATCCCGCGGCCGGACAGAGCGAGTTCGTCTCCATAACCGTGGAGTTACCCGAAGGGAGCGAGGGGTAGTGTCGGCCGAAAGAGGGCGTCAGCGGGGAGAGAGCGGACCGAGGACCGATTACTGCCCGATGTTGGAGAGGGCCGGGGCGACCGAGTCCGGAGCCGACTGAATCCCCACGTGGCCGGCGTCGACCTCCACGAGGCGACTGTCCTCGAGGCGCGTGTCGAGTTCTCGGGCGCCAGCACGGAGATGCGGCGCGCTGTGCTCGCCTGTCAGCAGTGTCACCGGGGCATCGATGTCGGACGCCTCGGGGAGCTCGTACCCGTCGAGGGCGGCCTGCTCACGGAGGACCGTGTCCGCGAGCCTGAAGTCGACGCCGTCCGGCCAGACCGGGAGCCGTTCGGGGTCGGGGATACCGACTTCTTCCTGGTAGAACAGTTTCATCGCGACTGTCCGTTCACCTGCTACACAGCGCTCGCGTAGCCGTGCCGTCAGGTCACCGGTGTCACGGTCACCGACCTGTACGGGCGGTTCGTACAGCACCAAGCGCTCGATATCGGTTTTCCGGGCCGTCTCCAGGGCGACGACGGCACCGTAGGAGTGACCGAAGACGGACACGTCGCCGTCGATGTCGTCGAGGACCGCACGCAGGTCGGCCACTTCGCGGGCCAGACTGTACGCCGCGGCGTCGCCGCTGTCGCCCCGGCCACGGCGGTCGGGGACGACGAACCTGAACTCGGGACCGAGCGCGCGGCGAAGCGGCTCCCAGGCACGACGTGTCACCGACCCGCCGTGGAGGAGGACGAGCGGGTGGCCGTCGCCGTGGTCTTCGTATGCGATACTGGTACCGTCTGTCGATGTCACTGTCTGCATTCCGGGACCTACTGGTCCGTGACCACGGGGAAAGGCCCTGACTCGTAATACTCCGGCTGTTTAAGTACTGTCCCCAGCGGGCAACGGCGACCACGTCCGCGCGACTGTCTCCTCGATGAGCTCCGTCTGGGCACGCCGGATGCGTTCGGACAGCGCCGACGGTGACAGCGACAGTTCCGCGGCGACCGTCGCCAGCGACGCGTCACGGGGGATGTCGAAGTAGCCCATCTCGTAGGCCGTTCGAAGCGCCTCGCGCTGGCGGTCGGTCAGCCCCTCGCCCGGTGGTTCCGGGTCGCCGTCCTCGGTGAGTCGGCGGAGCGTAAACCGGTCTTCCTGCTGCCAGAACGCCCTGAACCGGTCGAACGCCGCCCGGTCGGCGAACCAGCCGGTCTGTCGCCAGCCGTCGGGAGTCACCTCGATTCGCTCGACGATAGCGTCGGCCGTCGCGAGCTGTTCCAGCCCGTCGAGGTCCCCGAGGTGGTCGCCCAGCTGGTCCTCGAAACTCAGTGCGGGACGGAGCTGGTAGTGGCGTGTGTCGCCGGCCCGGCCGACGAGGGCCCAGCGGTCGACGTCGTGAGCGCTCTCGAAAGCCGATTCGACCGACCCGTTTGGGTCGCCGGTGACCGTGACGAGAAACCGTGGTCGGTTCCCGTGATTGTACTGCAGTTCCAGCACGAGCGTCGCCGTCGATCTCGCGGCTGCGACGCCGACCAGCGGAAGTGCTTCGCAGGCGATATCGAACTCGGCGACGAGGCCCATAGGGTCCACTCAGTGCTGGCACTGATATATCGGTCGGACTCCGATACCGGCGCTGGTGCCGGCCCTGCGACACCCGATGGGCTCGTCGGGTCGTCGGTACCGACAGTCGTAACTCGGCGCTGGCACAACGGTGGATATGACCATCCGTCACGACGGCATCACTGCAGAGTGGCTCGGCTACGCGACGCTTCGCCTGGCGAGCGACGACACCGTCGTCTACCTCGACCCCGGCCGTTACGGCGTGCTCACCGGCGAGTGGGGGCCGGACACTCCTGGCGTCGGGCATCCGCCGGCACGGGACTACGCCCCCCAGGACGGCGACATCGTCTGTGTGACCCACGTCCACCACTACGACCCGGACGGCATCCGCCGTGTGGCAAGCGAGGACGCCACGGTCGTCGCGTTCGACGGCATCAACGTCCACGCAACTGACCGCGACCTCGACCGGTTCGCGGACCTCGACTACGAGGTCCGAACGGTGTCGATGGAAGACGAGCTGCTCGTCGACGACGTCCCTATCTGGACGATGCCGGCGTACAATCGCGAGGACGGGCCGAACGTTCGCGCCGACGGTAGCCCAATCCACCCGAAGGGTATCGGCTGTGGGTTCCTCCTCGCTCTGGACGACACCCGGGTGTTCTGGCCCGGCGACACTGACGTGCTCGACGGCCACGCGGAACTGGACGTCTCGCTGTTCTGTCCCTCCATCGCGAGCAGCTTCACGATGGACCGCCACGACGCCGCCGGCCTCGCCGAGGCGATGGACCCCGACCTCGTCCTCCCGATTCACTACAACACGTTCGAAGCGCTCGAGGCCGATTCGGGCGCGTTCGCCGAGGACGTGGCGAGACGGGGCGTACCGGTCGTACTGGACGAGCAGTAGCCATCCCTGTCGAGATGACAGTGTTCGAGTTGCGCTGCTCCCCGAACAGCGCTGTCTCTGTCGCGCCCGGAACGTGACACAGCAAAGAGTGTCTATATTTGTTAATCTACACGGCAATCTGGCCTATATATACAACTCTAGCGCAGAAAACAGCATAAATAGCTAGGTAATTTTGGTATAGCCCAAATTATCGGACATTCATGAGAGCAAGACTATTATGTCTGCTGTCCGAAATCATCGTAATGCCAGTCGCCGACGAACTCACTCTCTCCGGGCTCCTCGAACTGCTCAGTCACCCTCGTCGCCGCTTCGTTCTCGGTATCCTCGACGAGACAGATGGCGACGTGTCGATGGACTCGCTGGCGGAGCGTCTCACAGCCTGGGAGGTGGGTGATTCACCGGCCGACTCCAGTCCACCCGCTGTCGAGGACGTGAAACTGTCGCTCTATCACACGCATCTCCCGAAACTCGAAACGGCCGGCCTCGTCACCTATGACTCGAGACGCGTGCGGTACGACGTGGGCGAACCGACGGCCCTGTCGATAGATGGCCTGCTACAGGAGGAACGTGACAGCATGCTCGCAAACCGCTGTTGAGCGCCTCTATCGGACCTGGGCTGGGACAACGGACAGCACCCTCACGACACCTCTGTGAGTGACCCGAACTCGCTCCAGCACTCACAGTCTAAGTCCTCGATAGAAGAGACCTCGTCGGGGAACGAGGATATAGGCATCCCGTCGTCGAACTCACCGCAGTCCTCGCGGTGCAGCGAGAAATCGTCACTCGACATGACTGGCATACTCGAACGTACGGGAACGGCCGCTAAAATGCATTCGGAGCCGCCGAAATTGGCCGTCAGATACTATTCGATGATTCCCATCTCAGTGAGCCGCTCCGGAAGGTACGTCTCGGTGACGAAGTCCAGGCCTCGCGAGGCCAGTGCCTGCTGTTCGGCCTTCTTCCCGATGTCGAGCTGGAGCTCTATCTGCTCTTTCCAGAACTCCGTCTGGAAGCGGGGGTCCTCGAGCTCCGATTCCAGGGCGTTGATGTCCGAATCCGACAGCGGGTCTGTCGGGAGGTCGTACTCCACGATGTCGGCCGGTCGGATGCCGATGAACTGCGCTTCCGGCGTCGCCAGGTGCTCCGAGAGGTGGGCCGACTTGATGGAGCCGTAGGCGACCGAGCCGTAGATACGGTACGACCAGGGGTCCCCGTCAGTGAAGACCGTGACCGGCAGGTCCAGTTCGTCGTGGAGCCGCTTGGTGATGCGTCGGGTCGCCCGGGCGGGCTGGCCCTTGAGGTGGACGACAATGACGTTGTACTCCTCGTCGAACCCGTTCTCGACGAGCCGGTCGCGCATCCCACCGGTCTCCACGCAGAGGACGAAGTCGGCGTCGTTCTCCAGGAACTCGATGGTGTCCGGGTTGTTGGGAATCTGGTAGCCGCCTTCGCCCACGTCCTTCTGGCAGTGAATCTCCCGCTCACCGCGGCGGGTCTGCTCGCGGAGTTTCAGCGGGCCCATGATGGTCGCGCCGGACTCCTCCGGGCGCATGTGGAAGTCCTCGCGGGTGACGTCGGAGACGATTTCTAAGTCCTCGATGAGGTCGTTTGACTCGTCCTGGCTGTTGAACTGCGCCTCTTCGAGGTCCCACGACTCCGAGAGGTAGTACAGTTCACGCAGGGTCGAGGAGCGGTCCTCCTCCAGTTGCTGGGCGAGGAAATCGATGGCGTAGGTGGCTTTGAGGAGTTTCTCGGCGCCGGAGACGGTCTTGGCCGAGCGGGTCGACTTGCGGTCCCCGTACACCCAGACGTTCATGTCCTCGTCGTACTCGATGTTCGATTTGGTCCGCGTCGGGATAGACATCGTCGGCACGTCCCCCTCGGCGAACTGGTCGTAGAACTCCTCGGCGAGGCCGATGAGCTTCTCGCGGGCCTCCTCCTCCTGTGTCTTTGTCTCTGAACTCATAGTCAGGCGTCCACCGTCAGTTTCTCGTCCTCGATGCCGTCGACCGAGACGGTGAATTCGGCCTCGTCGTCGACGCTGTACTCCAGTACCGCTTTCTCGCCGGCCGCCACCGTCGGCGACCACTTCACGAACCACTCGCCGTCCATCTCGACGACCTGTGCGCCGTTGGTGTCTGCGGGCTCGACGCTGACGATGTCGGTCACGTCGAGTTCGGCGTTGGTGTCGTCGTTGTTCTCGACCACCAGTCGCACCGTTCCGTCCTCTACCTCGCGTTCCACGAGGACGTTGTTCATGATGCGAGCCAGCGAGTCGTCGATGTTCAGCTCCTCGCTTTCCGTCACCTCGGTGAGCTTCTCGGCCATCTCCGGGAGGATGGTCGCCAGCTTGTCCTGTTTCTCCCGGCGCTGTTGCATCGACTGGCGCTTGTTCAGGTAGCTCTTCAGTTCGCGGGCGGCCTCCCGGATGGCGAGCTCTATCTCGTCTTCCATCTCGGGGACGTTCGCGATGGCGTCCTTGGATTCGCTGGTGAAGGGGACGTTCGTCGACGCGACGTGGACCATGATGACGGCCGGACCGTTCGGGATACCGGAGCCGCCGGGCTGGTCCAGGTTGTAGTTGCGCCAGTTGATGGATTTGACCACGTCCGTCGTCGCACAGGCGCCGCGCTGGTAGACCAGCGGGACCCGGTTGGCGAAGCGCCGTACCTCCACGGACCCCTCGGCGGGGAGGTCCCCGCCGTAGGCGATGCCGGCCTCGACGATGAACGGGTCGCCGCCGTGGACCGCCGCGTCCCGGGTGGAGGCGGCGTAGAAGTCTGCGTCGTACTCTTTGCGGAGGCCGGACTCCACCAGCTCGTCCGTGATGGGCGCAAGGCAGTCCGTCGGCGGCGCGATGATGTCGGTCTCGCGCATCGCGGTCAACAGCTCGCTGGCCGTGTCGCGGTCGCCCGCCACGTCGGTGACCTTGGGCGGGTCGTCGGGCACGCGACCGGCGACCTCCCACAGCTCGTCGACGATGTTCTCGCGTGCCGTCTCGCCGAAGGTCACCTCGTCTTGCTCTTCGGTCATGTCCGCGGCGCGGTCGACGTACTCGCGGAACTGCTCGCGCGTCAGGCGGTGGCGGCGTTCGTCGTCGTCGGCGTCCGCGGGGTCCGCGAACTTCTCGGCCAGTCGCGAGGCCAGTCCCTCGACGGCCGCGTCGTCCTTCCGGACCGTGGTGGCGGCGTCGACGAGTTCGTAGAGGTCGCTCGTCCGCTCGGCGGTGACGGCGGCCCAGGCCGCCTCGACCGCGTTCTCGCGGACTGCGGAGCCGAAGGTCTTGTCGTGGTCGGCCTCCGCCTCGTCGGCGGCCTCGTCGACGATTGCGACGATGTCGTGGTGGGCGACACGGCCCCGGTCTTCGATAGCGTCGGTGACTGCGTCGGCGAACGCCGCAGTGGCGGTCGCGCCCTTGTTCGCGACGGCGTCCTCGACGGCCGCCGCGATATCGGCGTCCTCGTGGCTCGCGGGCGGTGACCAGGCCATCCCGCGACCGAAGTGGCGGTCGTTGAAGTTCGCGATGACGCTGTCGGCCGTCTTCTGGCCGACGCGGGTGAACTCGCCCTGCATGAACCCCGAAATCGAGTACGAATCGGTGGCCTCCAGCATCTTCAGGAGCGTCCCGAGTTCGACGCCGTGGGGGTGGGGCCGAATCTCCTCGGTCTCTGCCGGGAGGTCGGCGCCCTCGACGCGCTCGAACTTCAGCGACTCCTCGAGGCCCGGCTCCATGAACTCGATGCGGGCGTGGGGGTTGACGACTGCGGTGTCCTGGATGTACTCGCGCAGGCTCGACCGGGCCCGCATGTTGGCCTCCATCTCCAGTTCGATGCGGGTGCCGTGGGGCCGTTCCCAGGCGGTGGTCTCGTCGACGCTTATCTCGGGTTCGTTCGTGTCGGTATCGACGATGAGCTCGAAGTACTGGGCCTCGGCCTGGCCCTTCGGACGGGAGGTGATTTTCGCGGGTTTACCGGAGGTGAGCTGGGAGTACAGAACCGCCGCGGAGATACCGATACCCTGCTGGCCGCGGTTCTGTTCGCGGGCGTGGAACCGTGAGCCATAGAGGAGCTTCCCGAAGATTTTGGGGAGCTGTTGCTTGGTGATACCGGGTCCGTTGTCCTCGACGATGAGGCGGTAGTAGTCGCCAGCCTCCTGTATCTCGACGTAGATGTCGGGCAGGATACCCGCCTCCTCGCAGGCGTCCAGGGCGTTGTCGACCGCCTCCTTTACGGCGGTGACGAGCGCTCTGGCCCCCGAGTCGAAGCCGAGCATGTGCTTGTTCTTCTCGAAGAACTCGGCGATGGAGATGGCCCGCTGGGACTGGGCCAGCTCCTCGGCGATGCCCTCCCCGTCGCCGAGTTGCGACTGAAACGATGTCATTTCGTAGGGTAGGTACCGCCGTCGGGGTTAAAAGGTAATCGCCACCACGGTGAAACTGAACCGTGGCCGGCCCGGCAGCCGGCCCCCACTGCAGTGTACGGCGGTGTTCGTTCCGGCCACCCGAGCACGGACAAAAGGACCGGGGACTGCGCCCGTTTTCGGCCGACTGAGAGTGATTCTCCAGCTTGCGCACGCGCGTGCGGGACCTTTATCACCCCGCATCTACTATGAGGAATCAGTTCCTATGTCAGGAGAGTCTGAAGAGTACGGCGCAAAGTCGATCCAGACCCTGGAAGGGTTAGAAGCCGTCCGGAAACGGCCGGCGATGTACATCGGATCGACCGACGCTCGGGGTCTCCACCATCTCGTCTACGAAGTGGTCGACAACGCTATCGACGAGGCCCTCGCCGGGTACTGTGACACTATCGACGTGACTATCCACGACGACGGCTCGGTCTCCGTCAGCGACGACGGCCGGGGTATCCCCGTGGACGAACACGAAGAGCACGGCCGCCCCGCTGTCGAGGTAGTGATGACCATCCTCCACGCCGGGGGGAAGTTCGACAACAAGTCCTATCAGGTCTCGGGCGGGCTACACGGCGTCGGGGTCAGCGTCGTAAACGCCCTCTCGAAGTGGCTCGAGGTCGAGGTCAAACGTGACGGCGCGCTGTGGAAGATGCGCTTCGACCACGGCGAGCCGGAGTACGACTTACAGAGGGTTCGTGACCTCGAACCGGACGAGGAAACGGGTACTACAGTGCGGTTCTGGCCCGACGACGAGATATTCGAGACCGGCGAGTTCACCTTCTCGACGCTTCTGTCCAGACTGCGCGAACTCGCCTTCCTCAACTCAGGGGTCGCTATCGGTCTCGAAGACGAGCGCGATGGCAACAGCGAGACCTTCGAGTACGAGGGCGGTATCAAGGAGTTCGTCGAGTATCTCAACGAGACGAAAGAGCCGCTCCACCACGACGTCATCTACTTCGAGGACGAGGCCGAGATTCCCGAGGGCGTCGTCCAGGTCGAAATTGCCATGCAGGGCACCGACGACCTGCAGGGCTCGATTCACGCCTTCGCGAACAACATCAACACACGCGAGGGCGGTGACCACCTCACCGGCTTCAAGACTTCGCTGACACGCGTGGTCAACGACTACGCGACCGACAACGGCCTGCTGAAAGACCTGGACGACACCCTCAAGGGCGACGATATCCGTGAGGGGCTGACCGCGGTCATCTCGGTGAAACACCCCGATCCGCAGTTCGAGGGCCAGACGAAGACCAAGCTGGGCAACAGCGAGGTCCGGGGCATCGTCGAGTCCGCGATGCACGACGGGCTCTCGACCTTTTTCGAGGAGCATCCCGACACCGCCGAGGCCATCGTCGGCAAGGCCGTCGAGGCCGCGAAGGCGCGCAAGGCCGCAAAGAAGGCCGAGGAGCTCACCCGTCGGAAGTCGGCACTCGACTCGACGGCGCTGCCCGGCAAACTGGCTGACTGCCAGACGCGGGACCCCGAGGACGCCGAGCTGTTCGTCGTCGAGGGCGACTCCGCGGGCGGCAGCGCCAAACAGGGCCGCAACCCCGAGTTCCAGGCTATCCTCCCCATCAAGGGGAAGATTCTGAACGTCGAGAAACACCGCCTGGACCGGATTCTGGAGAACAACGAGATACGCAATCTGATTACGGCACTTGGCACCGGCATCGGCGACGAGTTCGACATCGACGACCTGCGCTACGAGAAGATTATCATGATGACGGACGCCGACGTCGACGGCGCCCACATCCGAACCCTGCTGCTTACCCTGCTCTATCGGCACATGAAACCGCTCATCGAGGCGGGCTACGTCTACGCCTCCCAGCCCCCGCTCTATCGCGTCCGCTATCGAGGGAACACCTACGACGCGATGACCGAGGAAGAACGGGACCGCATCGTCGAGGAGAAATGCGACGGCAATCCGACCCAGGTCCAGCGGTTCAAGGGGCTGGGAGAGATGAACCCCCAGCAGCTCTGGGAGACGACGATGGACCCGGAACACCGGATTCTCAAACAGATTACCATCGAGGACGCCGCGGCCGCCGACAAGATGTTCAACGTCCTGATGGGCGACGCCGTCGAACCGCGCAAGGAGTTCATCAAGGAACACTCGCCTGAAGCGGAGTGGGTGGACATATGAGCTCGGACGTACCCGACGACCCCAACGCGCCCGCTGACCGAATCAAACACGTCCGCATCGAGGACGAGATGGAGCAGTCCTACATCGACTACGCGATGTCGGTCATCGCGGGTCGGGCCCTGCCGGACGTCCGCGACGGGCTGAAACCCGTCCACCGGCGCATCCTCTATGCGATGCACGAGATGGGCGTCTCCTCGAACACCGCCCACCGGAAGTCCTCCTCCATCGTCGGCGAGACGATGGGTGACTACCACCCCCACGGTGACAGCGCCATCTACGACACGCTCGTCCGGATGGCCCAGGAGTTCTCGATGCGCTACCCGCTCGTGGACGGCCAGGGGAACTTCGGGTCGATGGACGGCGACCCGGCTGCCGCCATGCGGTACACGGAGGCCCGGATGGCCCCCATCGCCGAGGAGCTACTCGCGGACATCGAGAAGGACACCGTCGACTTCTCCAGTAACTACGACGACCGCCTCCAGGAACCGGACGTCCTCCCGGCGAAGGTGCCCAGCCTCCTGCTGAACGGCTCGTCGGGTATCGCCGTCGGGATGTCGACGAACATCCCGCCACACAACCTCGGCGAACTCGTCGACGCGACGACCCATCTCATCGAGAACCCCGACGCGACCGTCGAGGACCTGATGGAACACGTCAAGGGGCCGGACTTCCCGACCGGCGGGAACATCGTCGGCCGCGACGCCATCTACTCGGCGTACGCGACGGGCCGTGGCCGCCTCAGAGTCCGCGCCGAGTACGAGGTCGACCGCGAAGAGGGGCGAATCGTCATCTCCGAGCTGCCCTATCAGGAGAACAAGGCCCGCGTCGTCGAGCGTATCGCCGAGGACGTCAACGAGGGCAAGATAGAGGGCATCTCGGACCTGCGCGACGAGTCCGACCGAAACGGCGTCCGCGTCGTCGTCGAACTCAAACGGGGCGCGAACGTCGACGTGGTCGAGAACCGGCTGCTCGACCACCACCTCGAGTCCACGTTCGGCGTCATCAATCTCTCGCTGGTCGACGGCCAGCCGAAGGTGCTGTCGCTGAAGGAGACCCTGCAACACTACGTCGACCACCGCCGCGAGGTCGTCCGTCGGCGTTCCGAGCACGACTTAGCGGAGGCAGAGGACCGCGCACACATCCTCGAAGGTCGGCTGAAGGCCCTCGAAAACGTCGAGGACGTGGTCGAACTCATCCGCAACAGCGAAGACCGCGACGCCGCCCGGGCCGGTCTGCACGAGCACTTTGACTTCTCCGAGGAGCAGGCGGCCCACATCGTCCGGATGCAACTGGGCTCGCTCACCTCGATGGAAGCCGCCGAAATCGAGGACGAGTACGAGGACGTGCAGGACACCATCGACTACCTCGAATCCGTCCTCGCGAGCGCCGAGAAACTCGATTCGGTCATCGTCGACGAACTCCAGGCGATGAAAGACGAGTACGACGACGACCGCCGGACCTCTATCATCGAGGACGAGGGACAGGTCACGCACGAGGACCTCATCCCGGAGGAAGACTGCGTCGTCGTCATCACCGAGGACGACTACATCAAACGGATGCCTGTCGCGAACTTCGACCCACAGAACCGCGGCGGGAAGGGCATCATCGGTGCCGACCCCAAGGAGGGCGACCGCGTCTCGAAGGTCTTCCGTGCGAACAGCCACGACTACCTGCTCTGTTTCACCAACCAGGGTCAGGTCTACCGACTGAAGACCTACGAGGTGCCGGAGATGTCCCGCACCGCCCGCGGGAAGTCCGCCATCAACCTGCTGGACCTCGACGCCGACGAGGAACTGACAGCCGTCGTCTCCACGGACGACTTCGACGACGACGAGTGTATCACGATGGTCACCCGCCAGGGCTACGTCAAGCGGACCTGCTGTGACCAGTTCGAGAACATCCTCTCGACGGGGATTCGGGCCGCCAAGCTCGAAGACGGCGACGAACTCGTCGACGTCGACGTCACCGACGGCACCGGCGACCTCGTCATCGCGACCGAGCAGGGGATGACTATTCGCTTCGACGAGAGCGAGGTCAGCGAGATGGGTCGCTCCGCACGCGGCGTCCACGGTATCAAACTCCAGGACGACGACCGGGTAGCCGCGATGGTCGCGACCACCGACGAGGACCCTCGGTCGCTGCTGACGGTCACGAAGAACGGCTACGGCAAGCGGACCCGTCTCTCGGAGTACCGCCCGCAGTCCCGCTACGGCCAGGGGCTCATCGACATCAAGACCGACGAGCGCAACGGCCGCGCCTGCACGGCCAAGGCCGTCACCGAGGACGACGACCTCGTCATCATGTCCGAGCGCGGTCAGATCATGCGCATCCGGTCTGGCGACATCTCGCAGGTCGGCCGGAACACGATGGGTGTGACTATCATGGAACTGGACGACGGCGATGCGGTGGCAAGCGTGACGGTGGTGCCGGCCGACGCTGGCGATGGCGCGGCGGCCACTGACGCTGCTGACACCGGCGAACAGTAACACTGTGGCCCATCCGACTGTTTTCGCGCATCGCGGCTTCGCCGGCAAATATCCGGAGAACACCGTCGGGGCCGTCCGCGGGGCGGTCGCCGACGGTGCCGACGCCGTCGAGATAGACGTCCAGCCGACCGCGGACGGCGATGTCGTCGTCTTCCACGACCGGCGGCTGGACGGTGACGGAGAATCGGGTGCGCTCACCGACGGCACCGGCGTCGTCTGGGAGCGACCGACGGCCGCGGTGACCGCTGCGCGAGTGCTCGGCACAGACGAACGTGTGCCGTTGCTGGCGGACGTCCTGGCGGCCGTTCCCGAGACCGTCACCGTCAACGTCGAACTGAAAAATCCCGGGAGCGACGATACCCGGCCCGGGGAGGCGCTCGGGGTGCCCCGCGACGGCAGGCCCGCCGCCGCTGGGAACCATTCGTCGAGTCGGTGCGTTCGGTGACCGACCGCTTCGACCACGACGTGCTGTTCTCGTCGTTCTGCGAGGGGGCGCTGGCCGCGCTCGAGGACGCTCCGTCGACCGACCGGGTCGCCGCGCTGGTCGCGCCGAACTGCGCCGAGGCGGGCGAGACCGTCGCCCGGCGGTACGACGTGGACGCGATTCACCCGCCGGTCGAGCTGCTCCAGCACGACCCCGAGATGGCCGCCACCGCCGAGGACCTCGGCGCAGACTGTAACGCCTGGACGGTCCGGACGTGGCTGGACGCGAGGGACGCCATCGAGGCCGGCGCTGACGGCATCATCGCCGACTACCCTGGCCTCCTCGCGGGGCCCTAGAGCACCCGCTTTCCGAAGGCGCTGGCGGCCAGCTCACAGGCGAGTTTGGCAGTCTGGTTGTGGTCGTCGAGGACGGGGTTCACCTCGACGAGGTCGAGCGAGCGGAGCCGGTCGCGGTGGTCGGCGACGGCCTCCATCGCGCTGTGGGCCTCCCGGTAGGAGACGCCGCCCCGGACCGGCGTACCGACGCCAGGGGCCTCCGTGGGGTCGAGCCAGTCGAGGTCCAGTGAGACGTGCAGCCCGTCGGTGTCCTCGGTCGCTCGCTCCAGCGCCTCCGCAGTGACCGCCGGTGCACCGCGGGCGTCGATATCCGACATCGTATAGACGGCGACGTCGCTCTCCCGGAGCAACTCCCGTTCCTGGTCGTCGACGTCCCGAACGCCCACCAGCGCGACGTTCGCCTCGCTGACGGCCGGTTCGAGGCCCCACGCCTCGCCGCCGAAGGCGGCGTGTCCCAGGACGGCCGACAGTGCCATCCCGTGGATGTTCCCGCTCGGCGTCGTCGCCGGCGTGTTGAAATCACCGTGGGCGTCGAACCAGACCACGCCGAGTGACTCGTCTGACGCCGCCGCGCCCGCGACGGAGCCGATAGCGATGGAGTGGTCACCGCCCAGCACCAGCGGTGTCTCGCCGCCGTCGACGGCCCGGCTGACGGCGTCTCTGACGTCGGCACAGACCGCTCTCGTCTCACGGTGGAACTTTGCCCGACCGCCGTCGAACCCGGCGGCGTCCGGGTCGCGTTCCTCGGGGCGCGGCACCGAGATATCACCGCCGTCGGTACAGCTGGCACCGATAGCTTCAAGCTGAGCCGCGAGGCCGGCGTACCGAATCGCCGACGGCCCCATATCGACACCGCGGCGGTCGGCTCCCAGGTCCATCGGCACGCCGAGCACGCGGACGTCCATATCTCCGTCTACGCACCGCACGGGTAAAATTCTCCCCCGCTACTGGTACTGCGAACAGACCATCTCGACGCCTTCGTGGAAGGAAATTTCGGGCTCCCAGCCGGTCGCTTCGCGCATCTTCGTCGAATCAGCCATCGTATCGTGGACGTAGACGTCCTCGGGGATGGGGTTGTCTTCGTAAACCGGCTCGACGTCAGTTCCGAGGGCCTCATTGATGCGGTCGACGAGCGTGTTGAGGCTGTACTGCTCGCCGGTACCGAGATTGTAGATGCCGGTCAGTTCGTGGTCGGCGGCCAGTTCGAGCCCGCGGACGATGTCGTCGACGTGTGTGAAATCACGCGTCTGTGTCCCGTCGCCCCATATCTCCGGGTGGCGGCCGTTAGCGACGTCGTCGGCGAACTGCGCGATGAGGTTCGCGTAGTCGCCCTTGTGTGACTCGGCGCCCTCCTCCATGCCCTGATACACCGAGAAGAAGCGCATCCCGGCCATCGAGAGCCCGTAGTGGTTGTGGAAGTACTCGGCGTAGCGCTCACGGGCGAGCTTCGAGGCCTCGTAGCCAGTGTTGACCGTGACCGGCATATCCTCGGGCGACGGCTCGCTTCGGTCGCCGTAGATAGACGACGTGGAGGCGTAGACGACAGTGTCACAGCCGTCCTCGCGGGCCTGTTCGACCACGTTGACGAACCCCTCGACGTTGACACGGACCCCTTTTGTCGGGTTCTCCTCGTGCATCGCGTAGGAGGACAGCGCTGCCAGGTGAAAGACGACGTCCACGTCCGTCGGCAGGTCCTCGTCCAGGACGCTCCCGTCGACGTACTCGACGTCCGCGTTTACGTTCTCCGGCGTCCCGAGATAGCCATCGTCCAGTGCGATGACGTCGTTATCGGCAGCGAGATGGTTCGCCAGATTGGACCCGATGAACCCGCCGCCACCGGTGACCAGCACGCGTGCTCCGTTCATACTGGTGGATTCTCGGGGGACCCGTGAAAATGATGTCGCTCTCGCTTTGGCCCCTGCTGACGACCAGCCGATTCCTGGTTGGGGCCACCGTCGCTTTTAAGGGCGGCTGTACCGAACGAAAGATTATGTCTTCAATCGAGCTGACACCCAGTCAAAAAAACATTCTGCAGGAGCTGGTAAACCTGTACCGCGAGAGCGAAAGCGCCGTCAAAGGCGAGGATATCGCCGAGAAAGTAGACCGCAACCCGGGAACTATCCGGAATCAGATGCAGAGCCTGAAAGCGCTCCAGCTGGTCGAGGGCGTTCCCGGCCCGAAGGGCGGCTACAAGCCGACCGCGACCGCCTACGACACGCTCCAGATTCAGGAGATGGACCATGCCGCCGAGGTCCCGTTGCGCCACAACGGCGAACTGGTCGAACACGCTAACGTCGAGGAGATCGACCTGACCAGCGTCCACCACCCCGAGCAGTGCCGCGCCGAGATTCAGCTCCAGGGCTCCATCACGGGCTTTCACGAGGGCGACGACGTCACTGTCGGGCCGACCCCGCTCTCGAAACTCCAGATTATCGGCACGTTGCAGGGCAAAGACGACACGAGCAACAAGCTCATTCTCAAGATAGACGATATGCGAGCCCCGGCCGGCGAGCCCGAACACTAGTCTCTGCTCCCGAGGTCGATTCACTGTCGTCCATCTCCCACGATTTTTCACCGCTCTAACGGCGAATCCGTAGCCTTTGTATCATCCCCGTCCGGACTCTCCGGTATGACCGACAAGGTCGTCGTACTCGGCGCTGGGTATGCCGGTGCAGGCGCCATCAAGAGCCTCGAAGACGAACTGAACGGTGACGCCGACGTCACCTGGATCGCCGACGTGGATTATCACCTCGTCCTTCACGAGTCCCACCGCTGTATCCGGGACCCCTCTATCCAGGACAAGATTTCGATTCCCGTCCACGAGATCAAACAGCCGACGACCGAGTTCATCCAGGACACCGTCACCGGCATCGACACCGACGACCGCGTCGTCGAACTCGACAGTCGCGACGGCGTCGAGTACGACTACCTGCTCGTCGGCCTGGGCTCGAAGACCGCCTTCTTCGGCATCGACGGCCTCGCGGAGTACGCCCACACGCTCAAGAGTCTCGACGACGCGCTGGGCATCCACGACGCCGTTCAGGAGGCCGCCCGCGAGGCCTCCCAGAGCGACCCCGCGCAGGTCGTCGTCGGCGGCGCCGGACTGTCAGGCATCCAGACCTGTGGCGAGATAGCCGAGTTCCGCGACGACCACCGCGCGCCCATCGACATCCACCTCGTCGAGGGGCTGGACGAGATTTTCCCGGGGAACGACCCCGAACTTCAGGGCGCGCTCCGGAAGCGCCTCGAAGAGCGCGACGTCAACATCGAGACCGGCGAGTTCATCGGCGAAGTCGACGAGGAGACCGTCTACATCGGCGACGAGGACGAACTCGACTACGACGTCCTCATCTGGACCGGCGGTATCACCGGCCGCGACTGCGTGCGTGACGTCGACCTCGAGAAAGACGAGCGCAACCACCGCATTCACTCCGAGGGCGACTTTCAGACCACGGACGAGCGCGTCTTCGCCATCGGCGACTGTGCACTCATCGACCAGCCCGGCGAGAACCCGGCCCCACCCACCGCCCAGGCCGCCTGGCAGGCCGCCGAGGTCGCCGGCGAGAACCTCGCCCGCGCCGTTCGGGACCAGCCCCTGAAGACCTGGACCCACAAGGACAAGGGGACGGTCATCTCCGTCGGTGAGAAAGCTGTCGCCCACGACGTGATGGGGATGCCCATCGACACCTTCGGCGGGCTCCCGGCGAAGGTCCTCAAGAAAGGCATCGCCGCCCGCTGGATAAAGGACGTCACCGGTGTCGGTCGCGCCGTGAAGGCGTGGCCGGACATGTAGTACCTTTTTACTGCGTCGGGTGTCCTCGCGCCTTCGGCGCTGCGGGCACCACTCCTTGTAAAAATCTACGCTAAAAACTCCCTTCACGCTCCCTCGCTTCGCTCGGTCGCGTGAAGTGAAACCGCTCACTGACCGCGAGCGGTATGCTCCGTTCGTCAGCCTGCCCTTCCCCGGGTTGCGCCACAGAGGGCGCTCCCGGCCAGCAGGTTGACTGGCCCCGAGTAATCAGCTACCCATCTGCCGGCTGACCGTCCGATTGCTCGTACGCTTCCTGTTTCGCTTCGTTCCTGCCCCGATAGTACAACCAGAAAATGACCCCGAGAGTCACCGGGAAAAAGACGATAGCGACGATTGCGAGCGGCGGGAAGAGGACGAAGAGGGCGAGCGTCTTCCACGAGATGAACGTATCGCGGGGCATGGGAGACGTACATATCATCGACAGATATGTTTTGTGCGGTTCGAGACGTGACATCTACCGCTCGATAGAGAGCCCGGCGTGCCAGTGGTCCGAATCCGACGCTTCGACGGCCTCGTCCATCCGCTCCAGATAGGTGACAGCGTGGTTGGCACACTTCGCGGCCCGTGATTCACCTTCGGTCCGGAACTCGCCCGTTTCGCGGTTGGCGTAGACGGTACAGACCGCGCCGGCTCGCAGCCCGTAGATGCTCGCGAGCGTGAGGATGCTGGCGGCTTCCATCTCGAAGTTGAGCACACCGGCCTCCCGTAGTTCTTCGATGTTCGCCTCGCTGTCGCGGGCTTCGAACCCCTCGAAGCCGGGGCGTGACTGGCCGGCGTAGAAGCTGTCGGTCGAGCACGTAATCCCGAGGTGGTAGTCGTAGTCCAGCTCCTCGGCGGCGGCGACGAGCGCCGAGACGACCCGGGGGTCGGCCGACGCCGGGTAGTCCTCGCGGACGTACTCCGTGCTGGTGCCCTCCTGTCGCACTGCGCCGGTCGTGATGACGAGGTCGCCGATGCTCGCCTCGGGAACGATGGCGCCACAGGAACCCACCCGGAGGAGGGTGTCGACGCCGACGCGGGCCAGCTCCTCGACGGCGATAGCGGCAGAGGGGGAGCCGATGCCCGTCGAGGTGACCGAGATGGGCGTCCCCTCGTGGGTCCCGGTCGCGGTGCGGTACTCGCGGTGGCTGGCGCGAATCTCGTGAGTCTCCCAGTCGTCGACGATGGCCTCGACGCGCTCGGGGTCGCCCGGTAGCAAGACGCTGGGGGCCACGTCGCCAGGGCCGACTTCGAGATGGTACTGCACCTCGTCGTGGGGGTCCTCGCTGTCGCCCGTCATTCCAGATGCTCCCGGGTGATCGTCGTCGGTAACAGTTCCCCCAGCGTGTATTCGGTCGGTTCGCCGCCGGCCTCACTCTCGGTGACGATGGGGAATTCCTCGCCGCAGAACTCCGCGAGCGTCTGGCGACACATCCCACAGGGCGTGACACCGTCCCGTTTCGCCGAGCTGACCGCCAGCCGGGCGAAAGACTGGTGGCCCTCGCGTATCGCGGTCCCGACGGCGACTTCCTCGGCGTGGAGACTGTTCGAGTAGTTCGCGTTCTCGACGTTACAGCCCGTGTAGACGGTTCCGTCGGCAGTCTCGATGGCGGCGCCGACGCGGTACTCGGAGTAGGGCGCGTAGGCCGCCTCGGCGGCGTCGCGGGCCGCCTCCAGCAGGTCGTCCATACCCCGGCCTCGCGCGGCGGGGGGAAATACCCACCGCCGTCGGAGCTGCGCCACGACGAGTCTCGCTTCACTGTGCTCGGCTCACCGCCCGCAACTGTCGTCAGTGCCCTGCCGATTCGACCGCAGATTCGACGACCGCTCGCACGTCCGCAACGAGGGTCTCTACTGCGTCGCTCTCGGCGTAGATGCGGACGTAGGGCTCGGTGCCGCTCGGTCGGACGAGCGCCCACGAATCGTCGGGAAAGGTGAGGCGCACGCCGTGGTCGGTGGCGACGTCGCTATCGGGGAACGTGTCGGGGAGCTCGGTTTCCAGGGCAGTCATCACCGCGGGCTTGCGAGCGTCGGGACAGTCGACACTCACCTTCCGGTAGGGCCGTTCGGTTATCGCGGCGCGGCGCTTTGCCAGCCCCTCGGCTGCCACCAGCCGCGTGATAACAGCCGCGCTCGCGACGCCGTCTATCCACCCGCCGAAGGCGGGGTGGACGTGCTTCCATGGCTCGGCAGCGAAGACGACCACGGTGTCGCTCATCGCCCCCGCTCGCACGCGAGCGATGCCCTCGTGCAGTGCGCCAAGGCGGACTCGCTCGACGCGCCCACCCGCGGCTTCGACGCGCTCGTCGATGCGGCCGGAGGCGTTCGGTGTCGTCACGACCACGGGATCCTCGACGGTCGCTGCGGCGGTGTACTGTTCTGCCAACATCGCCAGCACGGTGTCTTCGTGGACGATATCGCCGTCACTGTCGAGGACGACGATTCGGTCGGCGTCGCCGTCGTGGGCGACCCCCAGGTCGGCGGTCGTGTCGGCCACGAACCGGCTGAACTGCGCCAGCGTCTCCGGCGTGGGTTTGCTCTCTCTGGCCGGGAAGTGACCGTCGACGTTGGCCTCCGTCGAGACGACGTCCGCGCCGAGGGCTCGCAGGACCAGCGGCGTCCCGACACTGGCCATCCCGTTGCCACAGTCGACGGCGACGGTCAGTCGGTCGGGGTCGGCCCCGAACCCTCGGGCGTAGTCGGCCACAGCAGTCCGATACGTCGGCAGGACGTCCTCGGTGAGGGAGCTGCCCCACGTATCCCACGACGACGGTGTGGCCCCGTCCTTGACCCGCCGTTCGATGGCAGACTCGGCCTCGTCGTCGTACTCTTGGCCGTCGACAAACAGTTTCAGCCCGTTGTCGGTCGGCGGATTGTGGCTCGCGGTTACCATCACGCCTCGGCGCCCTCGCGAGGCGTACGCCAGCGCGGGCGTCGGGACCTGCCCGACCCGGCTCACTTGCACCCCGGCGCTCTCCAGTCCCGAGGCCACAGCGTCGGCGAGCGACGGCGACGTGACTCTGCCGTCGTGACCCACGACGAACTCCTCGCCGTCCTGCCCCGCCGCTTGTCCGACCGACAGGGCCAGCTCGGGCGTGACCCGCTCGTCGACCCCGCCGCGAATCCCGGCCGTCCCGAACAGTTCCATACCCCTATTGCGATTTCTCGGTGTTTAGTTCTCCCGGCTCAGGTAGCCCGGCGCGCGCTATCGCGCCCTTGTGGCGCGACGACATTGTGCGAGGGATGAGTAGCGCAGGCGAGCCCTGCGAGCCGAGCAACGCAGTCGGCTGGGGAGGGCGTGGCTGTCTACAGTGAGCATACCGCTCGCCATCGGCGAGCGGTTTCACCGAACTCGCGGCTGAGCCGCGAGTTCGGCCTTTTTAGCGTAGATTTTTGCAAGCGGGGGTTCCCGCAGGGCCGAAGGCCCGAGGAAACCCCCTGCAGTAAAAAGGTACTACTGTAGCAGCTCGTCGAAGTCGTAGCCGTTGATATCCACGCCCTCGCTCGTCACGTCGGCGAGGTAGATGCCGTTACCGGAGCCGGTGTCGCGCTCGGCGGCGGCGTTGATGGCGGCAGCGGCGACCTCCTTGGCTTCCTCGTTGGACATGTCGTCCTCGTAGCGGTCCTCGAGGGTCCCGTAGGCGACGGTGAGACCGGAGCCCGTCACCGTGTAATCGTCCTGCATGACGCCGCCAGCCGGGTCGATGGAGTAGACGTGGTGGCCGTCATCGTCGACGCCGCCGAGGATGGGATTGATAGCGAAGAAGGGACCCCCACGGGCGAAGTTCCCCGCGAGCGTCGAGAGGGCCTGCATACTCATGTCCTCGCCGCGGCGGGCCTCGTAGAGGTTGACCTCGGCCCGGAGCGAGCGGATAAAGGACTGGGCGCCGCCGACGCTGCCGACGAGGGTCAGGGCCGCGTTCGGGTGGATCTGTTCGACCTTCTGGACGTTCTTGTTGGAGACGAACCGACCGCCCAGCGAGGCCCGCATATCGGTGGCGATGACGACGCCCTCGCTGGTCGTGATGCCGATGGTGGTCGTCCCGGTCTTGTTGACTTTCTCGGTGTCCTGACCGGAGCGGTCGGGCAGCGACCCGACCTCCGGCTCGTAGGGGTCCGTCTGGAACCGGTCGGCTGTCGGTGGCTGGGAAAGCGGTGAGTTCGGCTCGTTCATTATCGCCCGGTAGCAGGCGGGCGCTGATAAAACTGTGGTGACGTGGCTGCGTATACCGATCACTCCCGGGACTGTTCGTAGGCCTGGTTGAGCCCGTTGACGGCGCGGTCGATGGGGAGGCGAACGCCGAGTCGCTCGGTGACCATCGCCACCGGCAGCAGGACGATGCCGGCGAGCAGGGTGAGCTGGTACAGTGCGAATATCGTTGCGGTGTGCAGTCGGGCAGCCATTGTCGCTTCACTCGACCGTGGGCCAAACCAGTATATAAGTGTTCGGGGCCGTACTGGTGTATGTCTGATAGTTCGTGAGAGATAGAGGCGCCGCCGTCTTGCGGTTCAGTCTGAGTTGTAGCTGGGGCAACTGAAACAGGTCTTCGTCGGGGTCGGGGCGTAACTCGGCGGCAAGGTTGGGCCCTACTTCCCATAACTTATGACGATAGTAACGGTGACGTGCGCGGCGGCCGCGAACCGCAACTAACGAGTAGCCAGCCTTCCTGAACTGAGTTATGAACTATCTCGTGGCGATGGAAGCCGCCTGGTTGGTCCGCGACGTAGAGGATATCGACGATGCTATCGGCGTCGCCGTCAGCGAAGCGGGCAAGCGCCTGAACGAGTCAGATATGGACTACGTCGAGGTCGAGGTCGGCGCGACGGGCTGTCCGGCCTGTGGCGAGCCGTTCGACTCGGCGTTTATTGCCGCCGATACCGCCCTCGTCGGGCTAGTCCTGGAGATAGACATTTTCAACGCTGAATCCGTCGAGCACGCCCAGCGCATCGCGAAAAGCGAAGTCGGCGGCGCCCTGCGAGACGTCCCTCTGAAAGTCATCGAAGTGTTCGAGACCGAGGAAGACGACGACGCCGAAGCCGAGGCCTGAGACGGATTGGTGTCGGGGGGTACCGGAACGGGCCGACTTGGGCGTCGAGCTATCCGAAACGATTCCAACACTCCGTCTGGCTGTGGGGACCCAGGGTTTTTTAATTACCCCGAGTTATGACGTACTATGGACTTGCCGACGCCCGAGGACCTGCGGGAGCGCCGAAACGAACTGGAGCTCACTCAGAGCGAGCTGGCCGAACACGCCGACGTCTCACAGCCGCTCATCGCCCGCATCGAAGGCGGTGACGTGGACCCACGCCTCTCGACACTGCGGCGCATCGTCAATGCCCTCGATGAGGCCGAGGGCGGAATCATCCGCGCCCGCGACGTAATGAATTCCCCTGTAGTGAGCGTGGCGCCGGACGACTCGGTCCACCAGAGCAAGGAACTGATGGACGAGAAGGGGTACTCGCAGGTGCCCGTCATCCGTGACGGCTCGCCCCAGGGGCTCATCGGCAACTCCGATATCCGCCAGCGACCGGAGGAGAACGTCGGCGAACTCCCCGTCGCCGAGGTGATGCACGAGTCCATCGCCACCGTCGAACCCGACGCCACCATCGACGAGGTCGACGCGTATCTCAACCACAACGCGGCGGTGATGGTCGTCGAGGACGGCCGAACCGTCGGCGTCATCACCGAAGCCGATATCGCCCGCACGGTCAGTTGAGTGAGCTACCCGGTGTATGTGTGCAGTTCTCACCTTCGTGCGTTAGGCGGCTACTACCTCGAAAAACCGAGTCACAACTATAATACGGGGATACGTGAATGATTTTATCAGTGACCATATCAGAGAGTTCACTGGATACTCATCTAAAGGCCGCCCTCCGGGAAGCGGAGGACGACTCGGCACGCTATCACATCCGAGCGGCTCTCCAGTTGCGAATCGCCGAAGAGACGGCTCCAGACACTCGCTGAGACGGGCCGACTGTCACTGAACGACCCATCCATCCCGTCTACTTCGCGAGTTCTCAGCTTCAGCACCGAAGTTCCAGCCCGCGAATCGAGACCGCTTCTTCGCCGTCCTCGACGTGTCCGATAACCCGGGCGTCTTCGCTCGCTTCGACGACTGCCTCGGCGTCAGCTTCCGGAAGCGCCGCGACGAACCCGGTCCCCATGTTGAACGTCCGATGCATCTCCTCGTCGTCGACGTTGCCCTCCTCCTGGACGAACTCGAAGACGGGCTGGGGGTCGAACGCGTCGGTAATCTCGTAGTGGACTGCGCCCATCCGCGTGAGGTTCGTCCACCCGCCGCCGGTGACGTGGGCGGCGGCGTGGGTCTCGGCGTCACGGAGCGGCGCCAACACCTCGCTGTAGATTCGCGTCGGGGTCAGCAGCGCCTCGGCGATGGACTGCTCGGGTTCGGGCGGGAACGGGTCGGTGTAGTCGTGATTTCTGGTCACCGCTTCCCGGGCAAGGGTCAGCCCGTTCGAGTGGATACCCGAAGAGGACCAGCCGACGATGGCGTCGCCGGGCTCGGCTTCGCCGGGGAAGACGGCGTCCTTGGGCGCCAGCCCGGCACAGGTACCGGCGATGTCTAGCCCCTTGATGACGTCGGGCATCACGGCCGTCTCCCCGCCGACGAGTGCGACGCCTGCGCGCTTGGCGCCCTCGCGTAGGCCAGCACCGATGTCCTCGCTCGTCTCCTCGTCCGGTGTCTCGACGGCGAGATAGTCGACGAATGCGACGGGTTCGACACCAGCGGCCAGCAGGTCGTTGGCGTTCATCGCCATGCAGTCGATGCCGATAGTGGAGTAGTCGTCGATGGCTTCGGCCACCAGCAGTTTGGTGCCGACG
This sequence comes from Haloarcula rara, assembly GCF_029338235.1. Classification (GTDB taxonomy): domain Archaea; phylum Halobacteriota; class Halobacteria; order Halobacteriales; family Haloarculaceae; genus Haloarcula; species Haloarcula rara. Next base: position 241,509 of record NZ_CP119785.1, on the reverse strand, counting down.
CCGTCGGTGGCCAGCGCCAGATACTGGTCACCGATGTCCACGAGGCCAGCGTAGTCGCCCTCGAACTCGCCCGCTGCGCCGATGAGCGCCTTCGTAGCCGCCTCGCTCGCGTCGATGTCGACACCCGTCTCCGCGTAGGTCAGCCCCTCCTCCTCGTCGCCCGCTTCGTCCGGGTTCGCGTTGTCCTCGGTCATACCGAAGACGGTGCGTGGGGCGGGCAAAAGAGCATCGTTCCCCCGGTGCGGTGGCGTCCACGTTCGCTTCGACCAGCGCCGAGAGCCGACGGCTGTCTCGAAAGTCCCACTCACGCGCTGTCTAGAGCACGAACAGTGCGCCCACCGCGAGGACGAGCGACGGAATCGCGACGACGGCCCAGACGAGCGTGCTCCAGGCGCGAATCTTGCGACCGTCCAGCGGGCCGAAAGGAAGCATGTTGAACCCCGCCAACAGGAGGTTTATCTGGAGGCCGCGAGTGGCCAGGTCCGCCAGAAAGCCGCTCGTCCCGGTGGTCAGAACGACGAAAAACGGAAGCAGGAAGACGACCGAGAGTAGGAGGTTCGTCACGGGCCCCGCCAGGGCGATGAGGCCGTTCTGTTTCGCGGTGAGACGGCCGCGGTGGACGACGGCCCCCGGCGCGGCAAAGAGGAAGCCGACGAGCGCGCCGACGACGGCGAACCCGAGCATCCGGTAGTCGGCCCGAAACGCCGCGACCTGGCCGAACCGGACCGCGACCACTTTGTGTGCGATTTCGTGGAGCAGGAACCCGACGCCGACTGTCAGCAGGCTTATCACGAGCGTCTCGGCGACCACAGCGGGGTCGAGCCCCCCGATATCCCCGCCCAGATCGAGTGCGGCGACGAGCTCGCGCTCTAAGAGGAGCGTGAACGCGACCCCGAGTGCGAGCCACGCGATGGCGAGGTCCCGTAGCTCCCGCTGGCTGAACCGGAGCTCCATCACAGCACCCCGACGAGTATCTGGGCCCCCTGCTCGATACCGGCCCAGAGCAGCCGTGTCACACCGTCGATACCACCGATGTCAGCCGCCAGATAGGGCAACAGGAGCGGAAAGACCACGTAGGAGGCGACAGCGCTCCCGACGTTGGCCAGTGCGACGATGAGGATGAGCCGGAAGAGCGGGACGGCCCGCATCCGCGCCATCAGGTCGGCGATGGGAGCCTCCTCGTCGCTCAGTATCTCGTTGAGTTTCCCGATGTCACCGACGTTGACGGAGATGTACCGCAGTTCGACGTAGCCGGCGAACCAGCCGGCCGCAAGCAGTGGGAAGAGGCTCGTCAGCCAGCCAAAGAGGCCCGCCGCGGCGGCGGACGACCAGTGTGCGCCCGCCAGCTTCGCCAGGCCGCCCGCACAGACGGCGTTGACGACGACGAGCGCGACGAACAGCTCGAGCAAGACGGCCTGACTCGCACCGCCGAGGACGAGCAGGCCGAAAAAGACCAGGAAGGCAAAGCCGATAGCGTAGCCCACGAGCGTGTACAGTGAAAACCGGCCGCCGCTCTCGGTGCCGACCAGCGAGTCCATCGGCGGGAGTTCCTCGGGGTGGTCGAGGTAGCGCTCGATACCCTCCCGGTGGCCCGCTCCAACGATGGCGACGACGTGATAGCCCGCTTCGCGGAGTTCGACCAGCCGGTGAGCGATGAAGGCGTCGCGCTCGTCGATGAGGGCCTCGGCGCCGCCGGGGGAGAACTGCCGGAACTCCTCCATCATCGCGCTCACGACGTCGGTGTCGGTCATCTCCTCGATGTCGAACGCCTCGACGGTCTCGGGATCGCCGCGCAGGCGTCCCAGCAGATAGGCGAGCGGGAGTCCAACGACGAGACTCGCCGTGACGATGACGAGCAGCGTATCGAGCAATCCGACGAGGGCGCCCGGTATCGTCCCGCCGAAACCGCCCGCGGGAAGCAGAACGGTCCCGAGGAAGGCGCCGGCCACCACGGCGAACCCACCGCCGAAGACGGCACCGACGGTCAGCCCGACGGTGAGTGGCGGGCCCAGCTCGCCCAGCAGACTCCCCAGCAACGTCAGCTTCTCACGGGCCGTCAAACGGGCCCAGAACCGCTGGACGGTGGTCTGGATGTCCCGGTCGACCAGGGCCAGCCCCAGGCCGAGCTCCTCGGCGGTGTCGATGGCGGCTTTCATGTCGGCGCCGGGCTCGACGTCGAAGCGGTCGCCGAGTCGAGCCTGGACGTAGGACAGCATCCAGTAGGCCAGAAACTGAAAGACTGTGTTCCCCTGGAGGAGATCGCTCGCTTCGAGGTCGTCCGGCGTCTCTCCCTGCATCTGGCGGTACCGGCCCTCGTCGAGTTCGACGGCCACGACGTCTGGACGCCGCTCTTCGAGTGTCGATTCCACTTCCTCGACGCTCTGCTCGGAGACGTGGGCGGTCCCCACGACTTCGACGGACCCCTCGCCTCTCGGCTCTGGAAACTCGTCGTCCGCCGACGCCGCGTGTTCGGTCATCACGCCCGGCTACACAGTCACTTCCTTTACCGTTGTCGGGTCTGTCCACGGAGTTCGGTCGGCCCAGGTAATGACAGACTGTAAAGAGATGCCAGCAATCTGCGCCTCGTTGCCAGAAAATTACTACTAAATTACAGGACGGTATAGGAGTAACCACTATACGGCGACGGCTAACCCTATGGTAAGTTACTTACCAATATTTTAGCAACTATGATATGTGTGGACACCAACTGATAAACTGAGACACATGCACGACCTGACTGGGTTCCAGCGTGACCTGTTGTACGTAATCGCCGGACTGGACGAACCGCACGGACTCGCGATCAAGGAGGAGCTGGAAGGGTACTACGAGAGCGAGGTCAACCACGGGCGGCTCTACCCTAACCTCGATACACTCGTCGAGAAAGGGCTCGTCGAGAAGGGCCAGCGGGACCGGCGGACCAACTTCTACACGCTGACCCGACGCGGCGAACGCGAGCTCGACGCGAGACAGGACTGGGAGTCACAGTACGTCGCGGCCTGACAACAGCGGGCTGGTCACCGCCGGGGCGGCCAGCAACTGCAGTCGATGACGTTTATCTTTCTCGCTGTCGAAGGGTGCCTATGACACTGGACGTTCCTGTCCCCGACCGGCCGACGCTCTCGACAGCCGTCGAGGCGACGGAGTACGACGACGTGGACGTACAGGGCGACGAGTACCGACGCGAAGAGCTCGCCGAGGCCCTGGCCAACGGCGCCTGGTCGGACGCGTTCACCGAGTGGGCAGCCGACACCGGTATCAGCGAGGAGACCTGGGCCATCGTCACCGACCTCGAACTGATCGCCGAGTTCGATTTCTTCTGGGACTCCTTTGCGGGACGGGTCGGCTACCATGCCCCCGGACTGCCGGAGAACTGGCGTGAGCGGGAGATACATCCCGATATCGAATCCTGGGAGACCGTCTCGTCGATAAACGCCGGGCTGACCGAACTCGGACAGGTCGTCTGTGACGTGCTGGCCGACGAGTACCTCGACTGGGAGGCCCAGGAGGTCGACGCCGGCGACCTCCCCGACTTCTAGCGCGACCCACCGCTCGATCAATGGGTAAAACCCTGCGTGGACCGGCACGCTGATAACTGTTCACGGGCTTGGCTCAGACATGACAGCGATTACCTCACCACGCGAACGGGAGTGCGAGCGCTGCGGACGACACGACGTGTGGGACGACGAGGAGATAACCTGGCGAATCGCCGTCGTCGACGACGAGAAACGGTCGGGCAATCCGCACTGTCTGCACGAGTGGGACATCAACGGGACGTTCAACCCGGTCGACTCCTGACGAGTTGCGGCACCGTCGGTTGTCGCGGACAGTTCTGTCAGTCGGTTCTTCCGACAGGAGCGCAGCGAAAAACGAGTCGGTAGTGCCTACGGCGCCGGTTTGGCTACCGGTCGCGACAGGCTCCCCGGGGCAGTCGTGGACGTCTCACCGGCCGATGAGCCGTCAGTCGGGCCGTCTGTTGTCGTGTTCGTGCTGGTTTCGTTAGTCTCGACCGTCTGGTTGTTTTCCGGTGTGGTGAGCTCGACCGTCGTGGCCGACTCGTTCTCGCCGAGTACCTGCCCTTCAGTGACCGATGCGGTGCCGTTGAGCGGGATCGTCGCCTGCACACTGACGGGGACACTGAACTCGTATGGCCCCTCGGCTCGGACGCTCACGTCCGTGTAGCCCTCGTCGGTGCCCCAGGCGTCGTAGCCGGTCGTCGAGTACGGCACGGTCATCTCGAAGCGCCCGTCGGCACCCACGTCGACTCGCTGGGTGTAGGTGAAGTTCTCTCCAGTGACGTTGTTGTGCATCGGAACGGACGCCTCGATAGTGGTGTTTGCCGGTGCGGTGCCCTCTATGGTTCCGCCCTCAACGCGCTCGAATATCTTCGTCCACGCGGGGTTGGTGTTGTCCATGGTATCAGCAACCGGGTCAGGCGTACAGTACGTCTGGTTGCCGACGGGCATGACCGTCTGGTTCCCTGCACAGGTACCGTCCCGGGCCTGCTGGCTGGGTAGCTGACCGAAGGCAGACTCGATGAGCTGGAACTGATTGTGCGCGTCGGAGCTGTAAGCGCTTCGCTCGCTGGAACCGACGTACCGGTAGTGTTCTAGGGCCGGAACCCGCTCACCGGGCTGGGCGCCGAACCCACCGATCTGTGAGGTCGCGTCCGAATCGGTGTAGTTACGGGCCGCCTCCATCGTCCTGAACCGCTTTACAGCGGGGGTACCATCCGAAGGTGTCGCTCGGACGGTTTGGCCCTCCTGCGTGGTCGCCGTTTCCCAGTCGACGACGTAGACGAACGGCTGGCTCGCACTCTGTGGCTCCTTGGCGCTGCCGTGGTACTCGTAGAGCCGGACGACCATACTCTCGTAGTAGTCCTGTGTCCGGTAGTTGAAGTACTGCTGATTCTGTTGACTGCGAATCGTCCCGTAGTAGTCGTCGGCGGAGACGTTCGACTTATCGTAGAACCGGGGCGGTGCGAAGAACTTCCCGCCGGCCGCGCCGTAGGTGTTTGCCATCTTCCAGTCGACGGCAACGTACCGGGTCTTCGCGTCGTCCTCGTCGGTCTCGTTGAGCACCGAGTTAGCCTGCGTCTCGGTTGGCGAGAGCAGGAAGTTCGCGGCAGTTCCCGCTCCCTGCTGGAACGGGTTCGCGTTCGGAATACGCTCGCCCTGCACCGTGATGATGTGGCCGTAGTCCCACCACGACATCACGCCGTACTCGCCTTCGCCGTAGTCGTAGTCGTCCCGGTCGGCGTAGGTTCCGTAGTACTCGAGCGTCCCGTTATCGCCGGTCCCGTAGGCGCCTTCCTCCGGCGAGTTCTCTTCGAGCCACTCCATGCTCTCCGTCCAGGCAGCCGGCTCCTGACCGGGAGCGGCCCCATCGCCGACGTCCATTGCGGTCGGCGAGACTAGCAGGAGCGTCCCGAACAGTATCAACACCACAGAGGCGATGGTGATGACCTCGTAGGCCTCGACTCCATCGTCGAAGGAGAAGTCGGTCCAGCGGACCACGTAGTCGACGGCGATTGCGGAAAGTGCGGCCACTGGGAAGACGAGATAGACGCCGAATCGGACCTGCGTGAACGATGCGGCCAGGATGAACGCGAACCAGACGACTATGAGGAACCGCTCCGCGCTCGCGTCCCGGTCGACAATCTGGTTGAACAGCACGAGCAGGGCGCCGATAATAGCAGTAAACAGCGCGAGCCCGTGGTACTGGTAGAGGCGGCTCGGCTCACTGAGCGGCGTCGCTTCGCCGATGGAGGTCTGTTTCGCGGCCGGGCTCGACGTGAAGCCGATAACCCGCAGGACCTGGTTGACGAAGTAGTTGAACAGGTCCGGCGTCAACACTGCAGCCAGTATCGCTAGCGTCGCCAGGATCCCACCGACGATGACCGGGTAGAGGTTCCGGTCGTAATCGTTGGCCTCGATGAAACGAGCGAGCCAGGCCATGAACACACAGCCACCGGCGATAGCTGCAGCCAGCAGCACCTGCAGGAGCGTGTGGTCCGTCGCCGATATGGTCAGCTGCTGGAGGACCGCCAGCTGCAACACGGCGACCGTTCCCATACTCACAGCGCCCACGATAGCGGTGTGTTCCGGGCTCTTTCCACGGACGAATTCGATGGTCAGCCAGAGCAGGAAGAAGGCCCCGAGGATACCCAGTAGGAGGACGGCTGGCGGCCACGTCCAGAGATACAGCGATATAGCGACGCCCGCGAGCATCGAGTAGCCGACCGTCGCCCTGAGCGCCGGGACGTCGCGGTCGAGAAACTGCTCGTAGACCGGCTTGTCACGTTCGCCGACTGATAGTGCGACCATCACGGCGAGGACGGAGGTCACCTGCAACAGCCCTTCGGCGACCTGGTGGTCGTACACCCCAACCAGACTCCGCTGGAGGAAGAGACCTGCCGAGAGGGCGAGTATAACCGCTGCGGTCACACCGCCGATACGACCGGCCAGCCGGCGACCCATGTAATAGGTCGGAATCGCCGCAACCGCCCCCATCACAACTGGCGCGAAGAGGGCGACCATCGCAACCGTATGCGCGCTCGGGTCGCCCAGACCGATGATGATGGCGATAGTCCCGAACACCTGGTCCATCAGCGTGCCGAACTGGCCCGTACGGGTACCATACGGAAAGTACGTCCACGGGTCAAAGGGCATCGTGGCCGGCCAGTTCTCTACAACGTACATCGTCGAGCGGTAGTGGTACCACGGGTCAGTCCCGCTAAAGAGGACCTCACCGTCGACGATGTACGACGAGTAGTTCTTGGCTCGGTTCCATAGCATGAACCCGAGTACGAGGAGGAGGGCTGGTACGTGATACCATGTTTTGACCCTGTCCAGCGTGGACTCAGGTTCGGGGTTTTCGGCGGACGTCCCCCGTGAGTGACTCATTGGTCTGAGACACTGCCAAGGCCCGCATAAGCCTTTTGACCTCGCCTTGTTCTCAATGCATAATTGTCGAAAGTGCTCACCGTACCGGTGGTGAATCCTACGCAACAGCAGACCCGGTCGCCCTCCTGCCCTACTCTAAGCCTGGGCCTCTCCCGAACGCCAGATTGAATTCAGTTTGGCTCGCAGTCGAACCATGTCCAACCGGACGTGCGTGCTGTTCCAAGGGTCGGGACCACACTCCGCTCACCGACAGTTCTTCGAACCGTTTGACCCCGTCTACCGACACTTTGAGACCGGCCGCCCCCCGGAGCCGGGGACCAACCACGACACCGGAAGCGAACTGGACCGGATTCGGACCGGCCGTGCGTTGGACCCTTCGTTCGACCTGATAATCGCTGAAGGGACCGCCGCGCTGCAGACGCTCGTCGCCTACCGGTACCTCTCGAACATAGGCGCCGAAACTGTCTTTCTCGCTGCCGACGAGACGTTCTACCAGGTCCAGGACAAGCCAACTCGGTTCCTCTGGCACGGACTCGCCCCGCTCACCAACCGGATCGACCTCTGTGTATCAATCAGTGACCTCGTGACCGAGTGGCTCAGGCCATTCCTGCCCGGCGTCCCCTGCCGTGTCGTCCACCCGACCACGACACCCGAAAAGTTCTCCGACCTGCTCTCGACTGACCCAGCCTGCTCCGGGGACCCACTCACACTGCTCTCGGTGGGCGACGCTAGACCCATGAAGAACTACCGGGTGCTGGTCGAGGCAGTTCAGTCCCTGGTCAAAGACAAGGGTATTGACATGAGATTGACCATCGTCGGGGCCGGCCACCCGGAGAAACCGTACGCGGACGAACCGTTTATCTCCACGCCGGGCCGAGTTCCGATCGACGAGTTCGCTGATCACCACGCATCTGCAAGCGCGTACGTCCAGCCCTCAATTGGCGATGGGTTCGGGGTTGCCGCACTCGAGGGTATGCTGGCCGGTCTCCCGACGATTGTTACCGAACTGGTCGGTGCCAAGCAGTTGCTCGCGGACGAGTGGGTCACTGACCCGACAGTCGAGGGCCTGGCGTCAGCGATCGAGACCCTGTCGTGTATGAGCCGTGCGGAACGTATCGAAGTCGGCCGGTCGAACCGAAACAAGGCCCAGTCGTTCACGCCGTCTGCCCAGACGGACGCCTTCCGGGATGCCGTCGCGTCAGTGACCGGCGTTGCTGCCGACTTGACCGCCGGGGACAAAAAAAGTGGTATTTAAACACCTACAGGGTGACCGAGTAAACGATGATTGAGGATGCTGATCCGGAGGGGTTTTCCCCGGCCTGTATGTTGTTTCAGGGCGCCCATGCCCACCCCTCTCACCAGGTGTTCGCGGACTCGATAGGTGCCGACTACAGACACTTCGAGACTGGCCGTCTCCCGGATGGCGACAGGAACCAGGATGTCAACAGCGAACTCGAACGGGTCCGGACCGCCCGGTCACTGTCCGACCACTACGAGATCGTCGTCGCCGAGGGGACGGCACCTATCCAGACGGCGATGGCCTACAGGCTGCTCGGCAACTGGGATACGAACGTGCTCTACCTGGCAGCTGACGAGACCTTCTATGCACTCGAGAGCCTGTCAAGTACGCTGCTTTGGAACGCTCTCAAGCCACTCACTGCTCGACTGTTGGACGGGGTCGTCGCCGTCGGCCAAGACGTCTATGACTGGTCGAAGCCGTACCTGGGGGAACGGCCAGTCGAAGTGGTTCACCCACCGATTGACGACGACAAGTACGAACTGCTGTCGGACCTCTCGCCGAACTCACCCGACGAGGAGTTTCTCTTGCTGTCGGCGGGTACCACCAAGCCCACGAACAACTACGACAAGCTAGCCGCTGCGACCGAAGAGTTGGTCGACCGAGGCCTCCCAGTCCAGACGGTCGTTCTCGGCGCAGACCACCCGAACGAACCTTACTCCGACCTCGACGCGGTCTCGACGCCCGGCTTCGTCGATCTTTCGGAGTTCCGCTCGTACTTCGAGCGAGCCAGCGTCTACGTCCAGCCCTCGGTCGGCGACTCCTTCCCGGTCGCGGCCCTGGAGGGTATCCTCTCGGCGACGCCCACACTCGTGACCTCCGGTGTCGGCGTCCGGGAATTGCTGCCAGACTCGCAGGTTGTGGCCCCGACGATAGAAGGGCTCGTCGACGGGATTGAAGCCCACTACGCAATGCCGGCGGCGGAGCGGCGTGAACTCGGAGCTGCTCAAAGATCCCTGGTAGAGAATCTGACCGTTGCGAATCAATCGAAACTATTTCGACAGGCTGTAATCAACCTAACCGCATGACCTCCCGGAACGTTGTCTTGATTATCTTGGACACGGTCAGGAAAGATTATTTCGACAAATACGCACATCGAATCCGGGACAGGGCCGACGTGTCGATAGAGAACGGACGGGCTGCAAGTTCTTGGAGCGTCCCGAGCCACGCGAGCATACTGACCGGGGAACTGCCGCACGTCCACGGCATCCATACCCACGACCGGTACTTCGACAACCTCTCACGTGAGCAGACGTTCCTCTCGTCGCTCCCCGACCACATCGCCCTCGGTGCGAGTGCGAACGTCTTCGCCAGCGCCACTTTCGGCTTCGACTCTGTCTTCGATGACTATTCTGACATCGCCCAGCACCGCCGGTTCCCCGAGGGGATGGACATGGAGCGTTTCATCCAGACCAGGGAACGGGAGGGGCTGCTCAGATTTTGGGAATTCATAGACGCGGCCAGGCGCACCGACCACCCATTACAGAGCCTGGCAAATGGCATCACATTCAAGCTTGACGACCTCATGCTGAAACTCCCGCTCCCGAAACTGACCGACGACGGGGCCAAACTCGTCAAGCGGGAAGCGCTCCGCAAAGTCGAGGAGCACAGCGAGCCCTTCTTCCTGTTTACCAACTTCATGGACGCACACGCTCCCCTGAAACACCTTCTCGGATTCGACAAGTCCATGCACTCGGCCCCGTACGGTTGGTCTTCACGTGACTTCGAGCAGTGGCGGGTTATCCTGGACGGAATAGACGAGGACAACGAGGCCGACGTCCAGAACCACCGCGAACTGTACGCGTGTGCGATCGACTATCTCGATCGCCAGGTGTCGGCGTTCATTGACGAGGTCCAACAGCAGACCGAACGCGAGACGACCTTCGTGATCACCGCCGACCACGGTGAAAACCTCGGATTCGAGGGCGACAACGGGTTGTTCGGTCACACGAACAGTTTGACCGAGGCTCTGTTGCACGTCCCCTTCGATATCGTCAACCCTCCGGGAGACGAAGAGCGAGAGATCTCGGAGTACGTCTCTCACCTCGACCTAGGGGAGTTAATCGTTGAATTCGCGGGCGGGAACCTCGCCGTCCCCACTCACGACTCGATCCCAGCGGAAGTCATCGGCAGCGGTGTCGGTGATCCACCGAACGACGACACAGAGTACTGGGACCGGATGATCCGCTGTGCGTATCGGGGCGACACGAAGATCGAGTGGGACTCCCAGGGCGGCAGCTATCGATACTCCCTCGATCCGGACCGGCCAAGCTGGCAGGAACTCGACGCTGAGGATGTCAGTGTTCCATCGTGGGCCAGCGAGCACTTCAAAGGCGACGTCGCAGAGCTCAAGGAGCGAGCGATGGCCCAAGAGAGCAGCCGGGAGGTCGACGCGACAACCGAGGAGCGGCTGAAAGACCTGGGGTATATGTGACCCGACGCAATCTCTCGTCCGGTCGGGCCATCGGTCTCTCTTCGAGCCCCCACGGACACACAACGGCAAGCATCCATAAAGATGGCCGTACTACAAGACGGAGGCAGCGATAGCGTGGAGGTGAGAAAGCGCGTACTGAACTTAGGCGCGGGCGAGTCAGCAACCGGCGATGTCAGGTTTGACATCTCACGTCACGGTCGGCCAGACGTCCAAGGGACCGCAGCCGAGCTACCGTTCACGGCGAACGCGTTTGACCAGGTTGTCGCCGACCAGGTACTCGAACATCTATCGTCCGAACAGGTGATCGCGACACTGAACGAAGTCCACCGTGTCCTCCGACCAGGGGGGAGGTTTGAGATTTACGTCCCACACGCAGACTCGCGGCTCTCCCAACAGGACCCGACCCACCGGTCGACTTGGACTTACCGGACCGTCGACTACTTCACCGACGGGAACTTCGCGTGGTACTTCGAGAACGAACCGTTCGAATTCACGCTTGCGGAGCGCGAGGTCAACGTCTGGGTCCACCCGGAACGACCCTTCAGCGGGATCCGATCGAAGGAAATACAACTACGCCACCGGCTATTTGGGACCGAAGACGAATACGCGTTCGAATCGGATGTCGACGCCTCACTCCGATTCATATTACAGAAGCCACCGGAAAAATGACCACTCACAACACACTCCTGGTTACGGCTGACTCCCTCAGGCGGGATCACTACGAGTATATGCCAAACACTGCTGCGTTTTTGGGGGACTCGGAACCGTACGCGTTCGCTACGAGTACAGCTACAGCCGGGAGTTTTCAGTCAATCATCGGTGGCTACTACCCCGACGGGGCAGGTCTGATCGCTAACAAGTCGGTCGTGACCCGTATGCCCAACGACTACCGGGTGGGGCTGACTACCAACCACCTTCTTTCAGAACGGTACGAGTACGATGTCGGATTCGACCACTTCGCGGCTCCGTCACCGTCCGACGAGGGGCTCAAGGGGACGGTCCAGCGGGCGCTCACGCCGGGAAGCGTTCCTCACAGTGTCGCCGTCGCGGGCTACAACACGTATCAAAAAATCCGGTCCGCGCTGTCGTCTGGTGATATAGAGCGGGAGTACAGACCTGCTGCCGATGTCATTGATGAGTTCCAGCGCGCCGTCGAGGGGGTCGACGACTGGTTCGGTTGGTTGCACTTCATGGAACCGCACCACCCGTACAATCCGCGCGACGGGCCCGTCGACAGGACCACGGCACAGGCGGTCTCGAGGCGTGTCCTCGCCGGGAACGGCGACCGAGATGACAAGGAGCTGGTCCGGGACCTGTACCGAGCCGAGATCGAGGAACTAGACGAAGAACTCGCTCGGCTCTGGGAGTTCGTCGATGAGGAGACGCGTGTCGTGTTCTGTGCTGACCACGGCGAGTGCCTCGGTGAACAGGGCACGTGGGGGCACCCGGGAGAACTCAGGATGGAGACCCTCCACGTCCCACTTGCGACCCGGAACGCCCCGGAGACAGGAGATCTCGTCTCGCTTGCCGACATACCATCGCTGCTGCTGGGCGAGCCACACGAGGAAGGTACGTTCGACCGCGACGTAGCGTTTGCCACCTACGGCGACCGGAAAGCCGCGATCGACGAGACCCACATCCGGACTGAAGCGGGCACCTTCACTCACGACGGGGAAGCAGTCGATGGGGCGCCGCTAGACCGCGCCTACGCCCGGTTCTCTCCGGCCGGGTTCGTCAATGAGGACGCTGATCTCGAAGACCTAGAGGCGCTCGGATACGTATGACGCCGACCGAACGTAAGTGACTTCATGGGATTCACACAGTGGCTCGATCGGACACGTATGCAGATCCGACGGTACGGATACCGTCGCGGCACCGTCGGGTCCGCCATAGCGCTGCGGTCGGGACTGATGGCACGCCTGGGGCGGGTCCTGCCTAACAGCGGCGAATACATTTTCGACCGGGAGTGGGACGGGCTGATCGTCCTGGACGCTTGCCGAGTCGACGCACTCGAAGAGGTCGCCGACGAGTACGAGTTCATCCCGACCGACATCTCGTCGATCGTCTCGCGTGCTTCTATGTCGGAGACATGGCTCCGTCAGAACTTCACGGCGGACTTTCTCGACGAAATCGAAGGAACGGCCTACGTGAGCGCAAACGGCCACACCAACGGTTTCGAGACCGGCGAGTTCGGTGTTTCGGCGGACGACTTCGAGACGCTGGAGACGGTCTCGGAGTACGCTTTCGACGAGGAACTCGGTACGATTCCACCACAGGCAGTCACCAACGTGGGTATCGACTACCTCAGGAACGCCGATCCCGACCGGTTCATCCTGCATTATATGCAGCCTCACACCCCGTACCGCGGTCTGGACCTGGAAGGCGCCCGCGGGGACGGGTCGCTGTTCCGGGAGAACGTCTGGGACCTGATGCACGTGGGAGAACTGTCTCGCGACGAGGTCTGGGAACACTATCTCGACACCCTGCGGTGGGTGCTCGACGAGGTCGAGATCGTCTTGGAGAACGTCGACGCGGAATCTGTCGTCATCACGGCCGATCACGGGGAATGTTTCGGTGAGCGCTGGATGTACGGCCACCCGCGCCACGGGCGGGTGGATGCACTGCGAGAGGTGCCCTGGATAGAGACACAGGCGACCGACGAACGCACTTACACGGCCGAATCGGTCGACAAGTCAGCCGAGACGGCCTCACTTGAGGAACAACTAGAAGCGCTCGGCTACCGATAACAAATGAACAAGATCAAGAATCTTGACCTCGGCCGGGAGGTTCTCGGGGGGACCCTGGCGAAGGTGGTAATGGCACTCGCCGGATTCGTCGGGACGGTCCTGTTCGCTCGCGTGCTCGGACCGACGACCTTCGGTGGGGTGGGCATCGTCATCACACTGGTCAAACTGTTCGATAAGCCGATGGCGGGCTGGGGGGTGGCTGGAAAGAAGCGTGTCTCCGAGAACCCCGATGACACCAGCCAGATACTCGGCGCCCAGATCCTCGGCAACCTCACCTGGCTCTCGGTAGCCGCCCTCGGAACGTTTCTCTTTGCCGACCTGGTCGTGTCCTACACCGGTCTCCAGCGGGCCCCGCTGTTCATCGTCACCCTACTGGGGTCCGTTGGAGTATTCAGCACGTTCCAGTCGCTATTGAAAGGCCACGGGCGAATCAATCTGGCAACGTGGATCGACACTGTCCGGTCGTACCTGACGACACCGCTGCAGATCGGCCTGATACTCCTCGGATGGGGCGCCGGGGGGATGGTGTTCGGCCTCGCGCTCGCGTCGGCCGCGCTGATCCCCGTGACCCTCTATTTCCTGGGCGCCGTGCCGGCCCTTCCGGGTCGAGAACTGCTCCGGAGCCTTTGGTCATACGCCAAGTATAGCATTCCCAGTACGGCGTTCAACCATGTGTACAACCGGATCGACATCCTGATACTAGCGACGCTAATGTCGCCGACTGCAGTCGGTTACTACGATGTGGCGTGGAAACTGACCCTGCCGGTGATGTTCGTCGCCCAGACAGCCGGGTCGGCGCTGATGTCGAAGATGTCGGCGCTGGATGCGGCCGACGAGGCCACCAACACCGATATTGTCAATACGTTGTCGTTCTCCGGGGTGTTGGCGGTCCCAGCGTTCGTCGGCTTTCTGCTGCTGCACACCGAGGTACTCGTCACGGCGTTCGGGTCCGAGTACACTTCCGCCTGGCCGCTGCTGATTGGACTGGCTGCCTACCGAGTGGTCGCTACCCAGAGCCAGCCCCTCATCAACGCGCTCAACGGCCTCGACCGCCCCGACATCACGATGTGGATCACGGGCACAACGGTCGCCGGAAACGTCGTGCTCGGAGTCGTACTGACGCTTTACTACGGCCCGGTTGGGGTCGTCATCGCCACGTTCCTCGCCGAGTTCGCACGCTACATCGCCGCGATAGTGATCATCCACCGGGAGGTCACCCCCTTCTCACCGGTCTCGAAACCGGTCGTCCAGCAGATCGCATCGGCTGTCGTAATGGGGGCGGGCGTCGCTCTGACACAGCAGTTCGTGACCGTCGCTAGCTGGGTCGATCTCGGCATACTCGTTGGGGTTGGGGCGGCCGTCTACTGGTTGGTGTTGCTCAGTATTTCAAAACAGTTGCGCACCACGCTCCAAAGTGCCTTTGTCGGGATGCCGATCGACCTCCCCTGACGACGCCCAGTTGTGTCCTCCGGTTCAGCTTGTTCGACGCTTGGCTCACCGGTAGCCGAGGCGTTCGAGCCGGCTCTCTACGTCGGCGTCGACTCGCAATGTTTCCTCTTGTTCGCGTGCGGTCTGGGCGAATTCGCTCAGCGATACCGAGAACGCCGTCTCGATTCGCTCCTGATCGATTTTTCGGTCGTCGAGGACGGACTGGGCGTTCGGTGCCCCCCCAATATCGTAGACAGTGCGGTCGCCGTCGCTCGTCCAGACCACCTTCCGGTCCCCGACGTACGCCGCCCGACGGGCGGGTTGAACGCCCCTCAGATCTTCGCTCGTCCCGTCTGCGCTGTGGCCGGCGATCTCGGCGGTCACGAGCTCGCGACCTGGGGGTCGTGGTTGGTCGTCGTCGCGGAGTTGCTTGACAATTTGGCCCAGGTCCAGAAGCGAGGTGCGAACAGTGGTCTCGCCCGGCTCGACAGGCCCAATAACGTCGAACGGAACGTGCAGCAGTCCCTCGGATAGGCTGTTCGTGTGCCCGATCATGTGGTCGTCGTCGGGGAAGCCGAGGTTCTCTCCATGATCGGAGGTGATAACAAGAATAGTGTCCCGTTCGAGGTGGTCCTGACACCAGATCGCCAGGTCGGCGACTATGTTGTCGAGGTACGCGATTGCGCCGCCGTACAACCCGCGTATGTGCTCGACGGCCGCCTCCTCGCCGCCCAGGTCCGTTGCGGCGTTGATTTCCTCCTCGTCCACATTGAGTGATGTAAATGACGCGGGTGCGTCGTGGTGATCGTCATTGATCCCCCGGAACGGCGTGTGGGGGCTGTGTGCGTCCATGAAGTTCGCGAACACAAAGGTCGGCTCTGAGGCCCCGTTGAGTTCGCTCCGTACCCGGCGGGCGATGGCTGCCCCGCCGAAGTCGAACGGCTGTTTTATCGAGCGGCCTTGCGTCGCCTCGTAGCACTTGAACAGGACTGCGTTTGCGACCGAGTGGAGTGGATTAGGGTGGTCCAGGGCCGCCCCGATGAAGTCTACTATCCCTTCACCAGCGTTGTTCCTAATAAACCCGTTCACATCTATACCCTCTGGTAGGCGACACGACGGTGAAATCGATGTACAGTCGTCGAACAGCGTATCGAAGCCGAACGCGGGGCTGGCGAACGTGTTCGCGGAGACCGCGACTGTGCGGTAGCCGTCGAGTCCGCCGAGCCAGGTGTTCTCGGGACCGAGGGTCTCGAAGTTTCTGTTGTACGTGTGGATATCTGTCTCGCTGGGGAGCCGACCACCGAACATCGCCGCGTGACTGGGAACGCTCCACGAGGACGCCGCCCGCATCTCCTGGAAACGGTAGGTCGCGAGCTCCGAGAGTCGGCTGGCGAATCGCTCGTAGAAGTCTTTTCGAACCGTGTCAAGGCAGGCGACCACGACGTGGGGATCAGTCATGTCTTCGGCACCTTCGGTTTCTATACAGCCAAGCGTCGCTTTATTCTTCTGACCTAGCCGCCTTCCAGTATGGGATGCCCAACGACGACCGGGAGCTGAAAGCGGGTCCCCGCTACATATACCCCAGTTCTTCCAGATGTTCGACTGTCTTTTGGTCGAGGCCGAACGACTCATCCCCCTCAGCTCCCCGGTACCGTTTGTGGTTCTCTTCCGGATGCCCGACCAGTGACACGATGCGCTCTCGCATCTCTGTTCGGACGTCTTCGTTGTTCTCGACGACGTTCCGTTCTTCACTCGGGTCGGCCACAACGTCGTACAGCGCCGGTCCTGTCGAGACGTCTTCGAGCAACCGCCAGTTGTCTCGGACGAGACTCGCCTGATAGCTCCCCCACTCCGATCTAGTCGCGTCGCTGTACTCCTCCCAGGGCGTTATTGAAACCTGCGTGTCCAGTCCATAATACTCGGTCAGGGCCTCGCCCTGTGGTTTCATATACGGGTCCTGGTCGGGGTCGACGCCTTTTCCTAGTCTCGTCAGGTGATCGAACAACTGGCGGAGTTCCGTGACGCCGTCCTCACGGTGGCCATCGCCCCACGGATAACGGATCAGCAGTGGGACGTGACAGAGCCGGTTGTGTATCCGGCCTTGATGTCCCCAAAGATTCCACTCGCCGAAGAGGTCGCCGTGGTCTGCAAGCACAATGAAGACGGTGTTCTCCAATTCGCCTTCCGCCTCGAGGAACCGATAGAATGACTTGATCTGGTCGTCCAGATAGCTGATCGTCCCGTCGTACAGGCCCTGCAGGATCTGTCGCTCGCGCTCGTCGAACCCCTTCCCCGTTATTGTTCTTCCGACGTGGTTTGCGTCAACGGCGGCGTTCATCTCGTTTATCGTGACGTCGTCTGGAAGAAACTTGTCGATGTATCCCCGCGGCGGCCGGTACGGTTGGTGAGCCTCGAGGAAGTCGAGGAACAGGAATTACGGAGAATCCGCCTCTGTAACGAGGCTCTGCGCGCGAGATAGTGTTTCACTTGCTCCGTTATCGGTCCAGAAGCCGCGACGCCGGCGGAGCATCTGGTACTGGTGGTAAACAGCGTTCGGAATCGACTTCAGCGACCGTTTCGAAAGCGCCAAGTGTGCAGCCGCAAGGTAGCGGCTGACAGTCGAGTCGTAGGTATCTGCCTTTCGCCGCTCTTCCATCTCCTCGAACACCGGGTCGTCCTCGAAGAGAAATCCGCGCGACCGGTTCTCGATCCGGGTCCGGGTATCGAACGAGTCCGCGATGCCGAACCCGTCGGATGCCCCGATGTGCGCCGATATCGTATGGGTGGAGTAACCGGTCTTCTGGAGGTTGTCCATGAACGTCGTGTCGCGTATCTTTTTGCCCCAGTCGACAACTCCATGTTCTGAAGGGTACTTTCCGGTGAAGAGAGACGAACATGACGGCAGCGTCCAGATGGACGAGGCGTAGGCTCTGTCGTAGACGACACTTTCCGCCGCGAGATCCTCGAGGAACGGCGTCGTTTCCCTGTCGTAGCCGTAGCAAGACAAATGATCTGCCCGGGTCGCGTCCAGCAGAAGCATGACGACATTCGGCTTCATCTGGTGTAGTACTCTCCACCGCGGAACTTCGTTCTGACGGTGGTCGCCGAAACACCTCCGCAAGCCCCCCGACGCGGTCACGGTCTGTGGTGTCACTTACTGCCCAGCGACGAAAGCTGATCGTCGACGCCGACCCGTTTTTCGGGGTCGTCTTCTCGAGTTCGTAGGTCGGGCTGTATGATTCCGGTTCGCGTGCGCATACTGGTAGGGCACTAGTTTCAACCGTGGTGTCGAGACCACCCGTCATACCTCGTCCGGGAACGGGTCGTCATTGGCGACGACGGACCGCGACTCGTCGTCTCGACAGCCATCCAGGATGACGAGCACGTCCTAATCCCGCACCCAGACCGAGACCCGCCAGTTGGGGCGGGAGAACGCACGCTTGAGAAATCTTGCTAGAGATTCTGGATGGCACCTTTCGCGCTAATACTGTGACCCGAGTTTGAATATTTCCGTCTGCTTTCCGCGAGCCAGTCGGAGAACGACACGTGAGAACGGAGCGATGGCAGCTAATTTAAGCGTTTTGAGTCCCTGATTTTTGCGCCGTACTGTCCCAGTCTAGCGGACTCCGAGAGCCATGCTACCTGTCCGCCTGGATTCCGACAACACGGCGTAGGTCCCGCTCGAAGTTCTCGTACCGGTACTTCGATGCCATCGATTGGATCTCATCGTGGTCGTAGTCGTCCGGGTCGAAGGCCCGCACCGTCTCACGGAGTGAGACAACAGACGGCTCAAACAGCTCGCCCGTCGTCCCTTCTGTGACCTGATATCTCGTGAACCCCTCGTTTACACCGATCAGCGGCTTCCCGGCCAGCAGTGTCTCCGCTCCTACCATCCCGAAGTCCTCCTGTTTGGGTGCATAGACCACCGCTGTCGCTCGGGCGACGAGCGACTCGATGTCCTCGACGAATCCACGTATCTCGATGTTATCGTGGCCACGGGCGATATTCTCCAGTCTTTCTCGCTGCTCCCCATCGCCTGCGACGACAAGTCGCTCGTCGAGTTCGGTAAATGCCTCTACAATAAGTTCAATCCGCTTTTCCGGTGCGAGTCGCGACCACGTGAGGAAGTACCCATCATCGTCTTCGTGTCGCCAGTCGCCGCTTATCGGCGGGTAGACGACTTCGGCGTCCCTGTTGTAGTACTTCCGGATGCGATCCCGGATGAGTTCGCTGTTGGCGACGAAGGTGTCGACGTAGTCGTTAGCCTCCTTGTCGAGTGCGCGCCAACACTTCGCGTAGGCCTTCAGAACGAACCGGACGCCCGGGTAGTCGAACGAGGAGAGGCGGTCTTGAAAGAGGTCGTATAGCCACCGCGGTGGACTGTGCGGGTAGTGTACGATCCGCTGGTCCGTGCTCGGCACATAGTTCTTGCTCAGGGGGGCACTGGAGAGGACTACGTCGTACTCTTGCAGGTCTGGGTGGGCGTCGGTCATGTCCATCGCGACGCTGAGGGTCTCTAGCGGGTTTGTGCCCTCGTTCTTCCAGCCGAGTACCTGTCTCGAGAGCTGGCCGGTGTACTTGTCCTGACGGATCGGGACGACGTCAATGTCATCTGGGATTTCCGTCCCGGGATAGACGTACATCGTGTAGAGGGGTGCGTCGAGCACCCGGGCCGCCTCAATGGCGAACTTCTCCCCGCCCCCGATTCCGGGGAACCGATCGTGGAGGATTGCCACGCTGTCTGTCGTGTTCTCTCTCGTATCGGAATCACTCATGGTGAATCGTGGGGTAGGCTCATTCGTAGGCCTTCCGTAGTGGCGTCGACGGACAAATCCAGGAACAGAGTTCAGAAGCGCAAGACAGCGAAAGCGATAGCGGAGACGACTACTGAAGTAGTGTGACGGGAAGTCATAGATATAAGTCGCGTTCCGGCAATAAAAAACCTCTGAGACCGGCCCCGTCCCGGTTCAAGAAGTGATAGAGTGGCGAACGCAACCTTATCTGGAGACGAAGGAAGGTCGATAGTGGTCGCCAACCAACACAGCACAGTAGTGGTTCCCACTGGCAACGAGTCCGAATATATTGGAAGCGTGATTAAACACCGTGCGTTCTCTCGTCACAATAGCACCTCCGGTTGTTTTCCGCCTCGAGGCTCGTTCATCGTGGTATCTCCAGATACCGCTGAGCGTGTCAGCGTCCGCTAAAATGGGAATATGGTAGTGGGTGGTCCAGATCTGAACCCGACACAACGGTAGTTTCCCTTCGTTTGATGCTACTGCTCGTCACCACCGTTAGCTATGCTCGCGCTGACGTGATTACGGCCACACGAAGGCTATAACGTTTCTGCATCACTCCCCATCCGAAGGGAATACGAATCAAGTCATTTCACAAGGTAACCGAAATCTCACGGCGACAACATCAGAAAAAGTGCTCGCCCCTCCGTCGTCACTCGACTGAAAGTCCAAATGATAGCATCGGCTTATACGGAACCCTTTGTCAAAGGAATGTGGGGGGACTCATCACTGTAAACTAACAAAAAGGTGTCTTAGCTAAATACGAAAGTCATATCATTGTCGAATCTGTATCCATTCCACAATGTCCTATATTTTACAACCGCACTATCTCACACGGGTGATCGGTTGGTGAGTCTCACAGCGCTGCGTAACCGGATCGATTCGTGGTCCGTAGAGACTAAATGGGCACTCATACTCGGCGGAGCTTTTTTTTTGCCACGTTTGGATTCGGTTTAATATACCCACAGCATACTGATGCCCCAATCCATATCATCCGCAGCCAGTGGATACTCAATCATGGATGGTTCCCATTTGATGAATACGCGTTCGATCAGAAGAAGTCCTACGTTTACCCACCAGCGTTTCACGTTTTAGGAGCAGTATCGAAAAAGCTGACAGGGTCGTATCTCGCGGCTCCTGCAGCTTCCGGTGCTTTCTCAATTGTTCTCACATACCGACTCGTGAGTCTCTGGTACAATCGAACTCTGGGGTTGTCGACGGCGCTCGTATTGGCGCTCAACCCATTTTTCGTGCTCTGGAGTGCGCGTATGTACGTTGGTACGACAATAACTGCCGGGTTTCTGCTTACGATGGTGTTGTATTTCACGTATTTAGAACGTGATGATCGACGCTACCTTTATGCGGCTTTCATTACCGGAGGTGGGCTCTCGGCAGTGAAGACCTACGGACCGCTTGCAGCGGGCATTATTCTGTTCCATTTATTATGGATACGTCGTGATTCTCTCACTGAAACGCTTCGGACAACGGCGACCCCACTGGCTGCCGGAGTTCTCGCGTCACTGCCGTGGCCAATCCGTAACATATTGTTGACCGGTAGTCCCGTGCCGAAAGTTACCGGACGCGATGTTGTTGGCAACACTCAACCACCTGTAAACGGAATCCACGTACTGGTTCCGACATGGAAAGAACTCCAACTATTTTTCCCTCGTGCACTCGGTATACAGCCTCCTCAGGCAGTCACAGACCAACTCGGGAGTCTTCATTCGTTATTGCCGATTCTATGGCTTGCTTTGCCACTGCTAATTGTTTTTGTAATGGTCTATGGCGTTCGAACGAACCGCCTCAACGTCGCTGCCCGGATCTGGTTTGCCACGTTCGTTCTCCTATATTTCGTCCAGCGAGTCGCTTCAGGTGGTGGGACCGCACTTAAATACAGACACTTCGTAACACTAACACCAATATTTTGTTTGACATTAGTAATGGGATACCGTAGCCTCCCGGTCAACGTAAATTTAAAACGTGTAGCTGGTGTGTTAATAGTGCTTACTCTCTTGACCCAGATGGGTGCTGTAGCAGCGGTTCAGACAACATATATGCAGACTACATGGGAGCCTGCAACAGAGTGGGTAGATGAAAACATCGAGCACGACGAAGTGATATATATGTCACGAGACGATCGCGGGATGGCATATCGCGTAGATCCACAATACAAATTTATCACTATCTCATCAAAAGAAGGTTACATTCATCCCTCTGAGAACTTCACTGAAGTTGTTAGTGATCGAGCCGACTGGGTGATTTCCAACGATGACGCTGACCCGAGAGCACAGGCTCGAATCGACAATGCGCTTGCTTCTGGGACCCTGAGACATGCTGAAACTATCGAAGTAACGAAGAAAATAAAATTCGGAGGGACCACGGTAACTACGCTTGATCGGACATGGTATTTCTATAAAGTCGTTAACAGTACCAATAAAAAAGAACAGCATAGTTCTGAAACCATCCGCGTTTAGCTAAGAGAAGAACTGCCCTACACTGGCCGTTTTGACGACGTCATTGTCGGAGAAATGAGGAAACCGAGTCCGTGTACAACGAGGCCCTTCATAGATAGTACCGTTAGGAAAACTGCTCTGTCTGTAATTGACCCCGATACCGCCCTCAAACGAGTGGAATCTTTCCACTCTTTGGCTTACCCGAATACAGATGAGCGAGTGACCAGCAACTCGGGCGCAACGGTGGCAGGGTGCTCGTTTCATCACAGACGACTGCTAACCGGGAGCAATTGGCACATGTTCGACACTGTGGGCTGGTAGCGCAGACTATAGCCATCTGTCGGGCCGCCATGGACTATTCTTAAGTCTGGCAAGGAGAAACCCATGGGCATGAAAGCGTCGGTCGTACTCAATGTCCACCAGGGGACAGATTTCGACGGCTTCTGTGAAGCCACCGACAGTGTTCTCGGCCAGGAGTACGACGACATGGAGGTGGTCGTCGTCGTCTCGGATGCCCCGAGTCTCGAAGCGGAGATTGCTGAGTCGTACGGCCGACTCGAGAACGTGCGTATCGTCGCACTCGAAGACGACGACGGGCTGAGCACGGCACGGAACTACGGCGCGGAGGTTTCCGAGGGGGATATTGTCGTCTTCACTGACGACGACGTCATCGCCGAACCGGACTGGCTGTCCCATATCGTCCAGACCTACGAGGCCCACGAACCAGACGGCGTGGGCGGTCGAGCTGTCCCGATCTGGCCGGCGGGAAATTCGGGGTATCTCCCAGACGAGTTCTACTGGCTCGTGGGTGTGATGCACGACAACTTCGTCGACGTCGCCGAGCCCCAGCCGGTTCGGAACACGTTCGGGTGCAACATCTCCTTCGACCGCGATGTCTTCATAAAAAAGGGCGGCTTTCGTGAGGACCTCGGGAAGAACACCGACAAACCGTTACAGGGAGAGGAGGCGGAGTTCTGTGAGCGACTCGACGGCGAGTTCTGGTACACGCCTCACGCTACTGTCCGTCACAAGGTCGACACACACCAGCTATCGACGGAGTATCTCCTGAAACGGGCGTTCTGGCAGGGCTACTCGAAGGCCGAACTCGCAGATGATATGTCCGACGAGTCCTCGTTTCTGCAGGACCTCCTCTGTGACTCGATTCCCCGGCGTCTCAAGCGGCCGACGACACGGAATCTCGGCGAGGTCGCGATGCTCCTCTTGCTCACCGGTGCGGTCGGTTCGGGCTTTCTCTACGGCAAGACGTGAGCTGAGACATACCGCTCGTTAGCGACCCGCAGCCGACTAGCACACCTGTCCGCCAACCCCCTCAGTACTGGTCAGGACTTTCTTTGCCCTCGTACTCCCACACCAGGTCGAAGTACCGCTTCATGCCCGCGACGAAGGAGCCGTTCTCGGTCAATGCGGCCTTTCGCATGTGGTTTGGCACGTCGGGTTCCTCGACCAGCAGGATGGCTTCTCCGCCATCGTAGTCCATGCTCGGGTCGACGAGCGTGCCGCGCCACGGGAGCTTCTCGGTGCTGAAACGCACACCGACCTCGGGGAGCTCGGTTTCCAGCCGCTCGACCATCTCCGCCTGGACCGCGGCTTTCTCCGGTGGGAGCCGGTCCGGATGCAGGAACAGCACCGACACGTCGACGCCGCGTTCGACGGCGTCGGCCAGGGCGCTCTCGACGCTGTCGAGGTAGGCGAAGCTGTTGGTGATGATGCCGAGCGTCTCCTCGGCGTCGGCATAGAGTCGGCGGGTCTCGCGCTCGCTGGGTTCGCCGACGTCGACGACGTGGAACAGCTCGGCGGTCGGGGAGATGTCCCCGCTGGCGCGCTCGAACTGCGGGCCGTACTCAGAGAGGAACGCCTCGCGGTTTTCTTCGATGTCGGCCGTGAACGCCTCGTAGGACTGTCGGCTGTTCTCGATGGCCCGGTCCAGTATCTCGTCGGGCGCCTTGGGCTGGTACTCCTTGGGTCGGCCGGGGATTACCTTGATGAATCCGCGGTCGGCCAGGGACTCCAGCACGCCGTAGATGCGCGCTTTCGGGATACCGGTCGCCTCCGCGAGGTTCGGTGCGGTAGTTCGTCCGAGCGTCAGCAACTGCTCGATGGCCGTCGTCTCGTACTCGGTCAGCCCAACGCGGTCGAACACGTCGGACGCTTCGGTCATACTCCTTCTTCATCGCCCGGAAGGTAAAACGCGCGGGAACTCCCCGAAAGTATTTATTGGGTGCTCAAGATAGTTACTCGCAACGTGAGTAACCAGCAATCCGAAACCCGCGAGCGCGACGATGCACACCTCCAGGACGTCGATGACGGCTGTGGCTGTGTCGAAGTGTGGGAACACATGAGCGAGGACCGCGAGGAGTAACCTCGACGAGAGTCTCGATCTTCTCTCTGCTGTCGGTCTCGCCGACTCGCTAGCAGTAGCATCTCGCGCACTTATCCACCTCCAGAAAGCCCTCGGCTGCTCGCTAGGACTCAATTTGTCTTCGACTCCTACCCTACCCACTCACTCCCAGAAAGCCCTCGGCTGCTCGCTAGGACTCAATTTGTCTTCGACTCCTACCCACCCACTCACTCCCAGAAAGCCCTCGGCTGCTCGCAGGCGCTGTGACGGATACCTCGCTTCGCTCGGTAGTGCCGCCTCAGCGCCTGCGACCCGCCTCGCCCTTTCAGTCCACCAGGAATCGCCTGCCTTTCCCCGGGTCGTGCGACAGAGCGCACTCCCGGCCGCGAAGCCGTTTCATCGGCTGAGTCGGGGAAGGGCAGGTTGGTGGCGGAGAGCCTGGTGGACTGGAAGGGCGAACCCGGTCGACCCGGCTGCGCGGGCCCTATCCGAGCGAAGCGAGGATATCCCGCACAGCCGGGTCGAGCGGGTGAGGGCTTCCAAGTGCCACAGGTGAGTCCAGCCGTGGTCGGTAACTGTTACTAGCCGGGTCGAGCGGGGGAGGGCTTCCAAGTGCCACAGGTGAGTCCAGCCGTGGTCGGTAACTGTTACTAGCCGGGTCGAGCGGGTACACACGAGTCCACACCCTAGGACCCGCATTTATTTGAGTGCGCGTGGCAGATGGTCGACAATGGCCGACCGTGACGACGTCTGTGTGCTGCTCCCCGCCTACAACGAGGCCGAGACTATCGAGTCCGTCATCGAGGGATTTCACGAGCAGGGGTTCGAGAACGTCCTCGTCGTCGACGGCGGGAGCACGGACGACACGTACGCACTCGCCGAAGCCGCCGGTGCCCGCGTCTTCGAGCAGTCCGGTGAGGGGAAAGGGCAGGCCATCCGTGAAGCGGTCCACCGATACATCGAGGCGCCGTACGTGTTGATGGCTGACGCCGACGAGACGTATCGGGCGGGCGATGCGGACCGGATGCTCGAGCCGCTCTTCGAGGGACAGGCCGAGCATGTCATCGGCGACCGCTTCGCCGACATGAAACCCGACGCGATGACGCGACTCAACCGAATCGGCAACCGACTCATCAACGGGGCGTTCTCGCTCATCCACGGCTACGACTACGCCGACATCCTCAGTGGCTACCGCGCGTTCACTCGCGAGTCGTTCCTGCGGCTCTCACTGTCTGCGGAGGGGTTTGGCATCGAGACCGAGATGGCTGTCGAGTGCGTGAAACACGGCGTCCGCACCGTCGTGGTCCCGATCACCTACCTCCCACGGCCCGACGAGTCCGAGACGAATCTCCGGCCCGTTCGGGACGGCGGGCTGATACTCGTGACGCTGTATCGGATGGCCAAGACGAACAATCCCCTCTTTTATTTCGGGAGTGTCGGCGTCTCGGCAATCACAGCGGGTGCGCTGCTGGGCGTCTACGTTCTCTATGACTGGTTTGCCAACGGTATCTCACACGAGATAATCGCAACTCTCGGCGGCATCGCTGTCGTACTCGGGATTCAGCTGCTGATGTTCGGTGTCCTCTCCGATATGATCGTGACGGTGAACCGGGAACAGACACAGCAACTCGAAGAGATCGCGAATCGACTGAACGACGAGCGCCAGACCGCCCAGCAGTCTCCGCCCGACACCGAAACGGACGCGCCACCGACGCCGGAGAACCGGCAGAACTGACGTGGCTGTGGTGCGTCGACTTGTAGGACTGCCGGTCGGTCCGTCTCAGAACGGAACCAGCGCCCGCAGCTGTGTCAGCAGGCTGTTGGACGCCGATGCCCGCTTGCGCTCGAACGTGGGATGCAGGGCGTTGAACAGCTCCTGTTCCGAGTCGAACTGTGTCGCCGTCGCCATTTCCAGGGCTTCCCCCACGGTCATGCTGTGGCCGGCGGAGTCGTATGGCACAGTGATGTCGCCCGCCTGCTCGCGCACCTCACGGGCGGTCGCGGGGTAGTCGATAGTCTCCTCGCCGAGTTTGGCGTCCAGCGCCGCGATACCGAACTCGATTGCGGTCGGCTCCTCGGTGTCGTCGGTCGGTGGCTGTACACCCATTGTCAGTACCGTGGGGCTTCAGCGTGGAAAAGGCTGTGTTCGACAGGGCATAGCATCGCCCACGTGACTACACTGCGGTTCAGTCGGCCGTCTCGCTCTCGTCCGCTGACCCATCGCAGGTGACGAGCCACTCCTCGGCCCAGGCGGTTATCTCGTCGAACACCGGACACAGCGACTCGCCTTTCGGGGTGAGTCGGTAGTACGTCGCGACCGGTGCGTCTTCCTCCAGGCGGCGGTCGACGAACCCGGTCTCCTGGAGGTCATCGAGGACCCGGGAGAGTGTGCGGGAACTGGCGTCGGTGGCCCGTTTGAGTTCGTTGAATCGTCGCTCCCCGTTCTGGAGTTCGTGGAGGACGACGAGGCGCCACTTCGACCCGACCTGTTCGATCGACTCGATGACGGGGCAGGCGTCGTCGTTCGTCGCTTGTTCGTCTGCGAAGATCTCTGATGACATCGGTGTGACCTGGTATCTCCTATGTCCGGGAATCGATATATAGGTTCGCATCCGAACCAAGTAACGTAATGAAACCACACGTCCGGACACTGACGAATCGACACACGACAGCCCGCCGTCCGGCGGTGTCGGCCTGATGGCCTTCGAGACCGCCGGCGCGGCCGAACTCTTCCTGGTCGCACGACTCCTCTTCGGCGGGGTGCTTGCCTTTACCGGCCTGAACCACTTCATGAGCGCCGAGGGGATGATACCGTACGCCGAGGCGAAGGGACTGCCCGCGCCGGCGGGGGCCGTCTACGGGAGCGGTGGCCTGCTCGTGTTCAGTGGCCTGCTCCTCATCGTCGGCGCCTATCCCGTCCTCGCGGCGGGCGCGCTCGCGACCTTCCTGCTGGGGTCGGCCGTTATAATGCACGACTTCTGGACGGTTCCCGAGGACCAACAGCAAGACGAGCTGACGCAGTTCCTGAAGAACGTCGCGATGGCGGGCGGCGCCGTCGCCCTGCTTGCCGTCGCCGGGACGGCCTGGCCGTACAGCCTGGCAGTCGGCATCTTCTGACCCGCTGTCGCCAATTTCAAACCCCCCCGGTACCGATGTGCGCCTGAATGTTCCAGTCCTCGCTCGTCGAGTCGCTGGCCCTCGTGCCCGTCCGGCCGCTGGTCGTCGTTTTCGCGGTTCTCGCGACCGCCGTCGCCGTCCGGCGGCTCGTCGGCGAACGGCTCACTGCCGGGCTCCGAAGACGCCTGTTGCTCGGCGTGCCGTGGGGGACGCTGCTGACGATAACCGGCGTCCTCGCGGTCTATCTATTCGTCCAGGGGGCGTACTGGCACTCGGACCTGCTCGTGACGCCGTTCCGGACGTGGTCGTACTATTATCCGCTGGGGCTGCTCATGGGGCCGTTCACACACGCGAGCGTCGGCCACGTTACCGGCAACCTTCTCGGAACGCTCGTCTACGGAACGGTCGTCGAGTACGCCTGGGGGCACTACCCTCAGAAACGGGGCGAGGCGTCGTTCAGTTCGGTTCGGACGAACCCCTTCGCTCGAATCCTGGTCGTCCCGGTTGTGATGGTCCTCGTGGGCGTGTTCACCGGGGTTTTCGCGATCGGCCCGATCGTCGGCTTCTCCGGCGTCGTGTTCGCACTGGCCGGCTTCGCGCTGGTGACGCGCCCGTACCTGTTCCTCGGGGCGTTCCTGGGGAGCCGTATCATCGACCTCGTCTTGAGTGCGCTGCTGTCACCGGAGCCGACCGTCGGCGGGAGCGTCCAGTACGTCACGCCGTCGTGGGCCAACATCGCTATCCAGGGCCACGCCATCGGGCTCCTGGCCGGCGTGTTCCTCGGGACGGCGTTGTTGCGAGCGCGCTCCGAGCGGCCGGGTCCAGGGGCGGTGTTTTTCGCCACGCTGGTCTTCGCCGTGGTCCAGGGCCTCTGGGCGGTGTACATCCCGGTCGGTAACGGCCAGTACACTCTGTTTCGCTGGCTCGGCACCGCACTCGTACTCCTGCTCGCAGTGCTGGTCTCCGCCGCGACGCTGTACACCGACCGGCGGGCGCTCCCGGACTTCGACGGCGGGTGGCCGTCGGTCGCGGGCTTTGCGCTCATCGTCGCCCTCGCGGCCCTCTGTCTCGCGTCGGTACCGGCAAACGGGGCCTCGCTGGGCGACGGGGACCTCCCCGAGGACGGACTGCAGGTCCGCGATTACGTCGTCACCTACGAGGAGGACGTTCGCAACGCCTACGTCGACAGTATGCCGCTGCCGCCGACGGCCCAGCAGAATATCACCGAGAGCGGCGTCATCGTCGCCAGCGCCGACCGCGAGATATGGACGGTCGCGGTCTCTCGGTCGCGACTGGCCCTCCAGGGGGATGCGACCGTCACCGTCGGCGGCGCCGACTGGCGCGAGACGGTCCGGGTCGACCGGC
This sequence comes from Haloarcula rara, assembly GCF_029338235.1. GTDB lineage: Archaea > Halobacteriota > Halobacteria > Halobacteriales > Haloarculaceae > Haloarcula > Haloarcula rara. The sequence continues at coordinate 212,614 of NZ_CP119785.1, read as the reverse complement.
AAAGCTGGTCGATAGCGGGCAACGACAGCGTCTACAGCGTGGCGCTGGCACGACAGAACGGCCCGTCTCGGACCGTCTACACGTCTTCGCCCTCGACGGTCGACGGGCGTATCGCGGGGCGCAACCTCACCGTCCAGCCGGTCGGCAGCGGCTTCGAAATTTCAGTCCACTGGAACGGCACCACCGTCGGCCGCGGTCCGGTGCCGGCGAACATGTCGAGTCGCGATATCGGTGGCATCACGTTCGAGCGAAACCGCTCGAAGCTGTACGCTGCCAACAACGGGACGCGGTTCATCGTCGCGCGGGCGGGGAACTAGCGACGAATCAACGCCACTCGATACGGTAGAGTTCGGCGTCGATGCTCCGGCGGTCGTCCTCGTGGAAGTCGAACTGGCGGGGGACGTCGAACTCGGCGGCGAAAGCGTGGGTCACCCCGCCACCGTTGTCGGCCACAAAGGACTCCACGAACTCGCTGCTGCCGGCGTTGTGCAGGGAGTAGGAGACGCTCGCTATCTCGGCGGCGGTCGCGAGAAACGCGCGGTCGGCGTGCTCGTTGCCCGACTGGGCGCCGAAAGGCGGGTTCATCACGACCGTCGTCTCGGCGGCCGGCGGACAGAGCGGGACCGCCGTCGCGTCGGCGCGGACCCACGACACCGACGTCGTCGAGCCGACCTTCCGCTCGTTTTTCCGAGCCGTCGACAGCGGGTCAGGGTCGATATCCACGCCAACGACGGTCTCGGGACCGCGCAGCGCCGCTGCGAGCGCGAGCATCCCGGTCCCACAGCCCAGGTCCACCACCGTCCGGTCCTGCACGTCGCCCTCCAGGTCGGCTCGATGGACCAGGTGTGCCGCCAGGTCCGGCGGGGTCCGGTACTGTTCGAGGTCGGCTCTCGGGTCGGTGAAACCGGCGACGACGCCGAGTTGCTGTGCGAGCGCGCTTTTTGTCGCCATCAGGTGTAATACACCTGAATCATGTAAAAACCTTTTTACAATGCATGATGGTTATCATGCCTGCGGGAGTTCGACGACGAAGGCCGCACCGCCGGTGTCGCTCTCCTCGACGCGTATCTGCCCGCCGTAGCTCGCTATCATCGCGTCGACGAAGTAGAGGCCAAAGCCGGTGCCGCCGGAGTCAGTACTCTTGCCGCCGCGCTCGAAGATTCGCTCCCTGACGCCCGGGGCGATACCCGGTCCGTCGTCCGCGATTCTGACGGTGACCGCCTCCGCGTCGACCCCGGACGTCACCTCCACCGCGACGCCCGGCTCGTCGTCGGGGTCGTGGCTGTCTGTCGACCCGTGTTCTACTGCATTGGTGAGGATGTTGCCGAAGACGTCGTGCAGGAGGTCGTCGGCGGTCACCGCGACGTCGCTGTGGACCGAGACGTCGACCGTCGCGCCGGGTGCCATCGAGGCGGCCCTGCGTGCAGCCGATTCGACGACCGGGGCCAGCTCGACCGGTTTGGTCTCGGCGGCGGCCTCATCAGAGAGCGTCTGTAACACGGACCGGACCTTCCGCGTGAGGTCGACGATATCGTCGCTCCACTCGACGATGGTCTCGGCGTACGCCTCCTGGTCGCCGTCCAGCTCCGAGGCGAGCAGGTCGCCCCGGGCGCGGATGACGTTCATGCCGTTGAGGATGTCGTGGCGCAGGATGCTGTTGAAAAACTCCATCTGGTCGCGACGACGTTGCAACGCCTCGTTCGAGGCCGCGAGTTCCGCCCGCTGGTCGTCCAGCTCCGTCTCGCGGGCGACCCGGTCGAGCGCCGCGGTCGCCGTACTCGAGAGGATATCGAGGAGGTGGCGCTCGGACTCGTCGAACGGCTCGACGGTCGTCGAGCCGACACACAACAGCCCGTGGTCGTCGAGCGGCAGACACAGCAACGTTCCGAGGGGGACGCCGGGCGCCGACGGGGCGTCGAGCTCGGTGTAGTCCTCGATGACAGCGGGTTCGCCCGCGTCGAAGATGGCCTTCTCGTCGGAGCCCGGCTCCATGTCCGGGAGGTGCTTCGCGATGTCGACGCCGGCGAACTCGATCGCTGTTTCCGTGGCGCCGATGGGGTAGAGAACGTTATCGTCGTCGTCGTGGGCCCACATCGCCGCGATGGGCCGGTCGATGACTCGCTCGGCTATCTCCGTGACCCGCTCTGCGACGGCCGCTTCGGTGTGGGTGTAGAGCAGGTCGTTGGTGGCCTCGCTGAGTTCGTCGACCCGCTCTTCCCGGCGTTTCAGCTCCGTGATATTGCGGGAGACACCGACGACCTGGACGACCTCGCCGCCCTCGAAGACGGGCTGGTACCAGGTCTCGAACACCAGGTCGTCGACCGACTGTGTCACCCGCACCTCGTCGCCCGCCAGCGCCTCCCGGGCGGCGTCGATAATCTCCGGGTAGTCGGCGTAGAGGTCGAAGATAGAGGCCCCGGTCAACTCCCCCTGCTCCAGCCCCAGCGCACTGAGTCCCTTCCCGGCCGAGTGGGTGAAGGTCCCGTCCGCGTCGAGCGCGAAGACGACGACCGGGAGGTTGTTCACCATCGTCCGGACCTGCTCGTTCCACTGGATTCGGTCCCGGTCGCGCTCACGGCCGTCGGCCGGCTCCCGAATGAAGGCGACGACTCGGACCGTTCCGTCGACGTCGAGACGCTCTAGCGTGACCTCGACGGAGCGTCGCTGTCCCTCGGGCCCGACGACCTCCCACGCCACCTGGTGGTCGCCGTCGTCGGCCGCTCGCCTGATTGCGGCGACCGCCTCATCGGTCGTGAACGCCGCCGTGCTTATCTCGCCGACCGTCGCTCCCACCAGCTGCTCGCGGTCCCGACCGACGAGCGCACAGGCCGCCTGATTGGCGTCGAGTATACGGCCGGTCTCGGGGTCGTGAACCATGAGCGGCTCCGGCGTCACGTCGAAAATATCCGCATAGATACTGTCGTCCATATCCGCGGGCATATACGAGTATCAGTGACGGGTCACAAGACAGTATCCCCGCAGTTCTTACGAACTGAAATGGGGGGTCGGTGTCGGGCTACCACGTGCCGTGGAAGGTGTCGAACTCCAGTTCCTCCAGTTCCTTCTCGCCGATGGCGATCTCGTACTCGCCGGGGGTGAGCATCGGGTTCTTGAACTGCGGCCCGTCGTCGGTCGTGATGCGGGGACAGCCGGTGTTGACGTAGGCGTCCATGCCGAAGTTCGTGAGCCGGTCGGGGGTGACCTCGTCCATCGTGATGAGGTAGGCGTCGTCGTTGTTCTCGACGATCTCCTGGGCCTCGTCCCAGCGGCCCTGGCCGATTTTCGTACAGAAGATGACGCCCCAGCTCTCGGCGTCCATCGCGCGGTGGACGGCGCCGTAGCGCTGTTTCATGAACTTCTCCGTGTCCGCGATGGTGACGCTGTTGTTGACCGGGTCGGCGATGATGACGTTCTTATCGGGGTGTTCCATCGCGAGTCCGAGCGGGTGGAACTTCCCGCCGCCGACGTACAGAATCTGGTCGGCGTCGACGTCGGCGCTGGCGTAGTTACAGCCAAGCACCTGTCCTTCGTGGGTGAGCCGTTCGTCGCCACGCTGGGTGTGGACGGTGTAGCCCCGCTCTTCAAGCCACTCGCGCATCTCGCCGAACTTGTTCATGTGCTGGGCCGTCGTCACGAGCCCCACGTCGGGGTCCTCGTCCGGGTCGGTGAGCTCCTCATCGAAGGCCTGCTCCATGATGGGCGTGACTTCGACGTTGGAAAACAGGGGGACGTAGATTATTTTGTCCGACTCCTTCATGGGGGAGTGGCCGAAGTGAACGAAGACGTCCGTACGCCGCATCATGTAGGTGTCGAGGTCACAGGCGCCATAACAGGGTTGGCCCGACATCATCACCTGGACGTCCTCGGGGAGGCGCTGGCGCAGGTCGTCGGTCACTGCAGGCCCCCGACGCTTCAGTCCCTCGGGGAACTGCAGTCCGACGGTCTCGGCGTCGCGCTCCTCGACAGCCTCGACGATACGGTCTATCTCGTAGTCCCACTCCCGGTCGTGCTTCAGCGAGAGGCCCGTATTGCGAAGGTCCCCCTCGGTTCGGTCTTGGCTCATTGCACTCCTGTATCGGTTCGAGTGGGATAACCTCGGCGTTTCCAACCGGGACCGCCCTTCCCGTTCGGCACATCTATACCGCACGAGTCCCAATCCGGTGATAATGAGCGTCGAAACCGAGAACGTCACCGAAATCGACGACGACCACGTCGACCAGCTCGCGGCCGAACTCGGCGAGAGCATCGCCCAGCTCCCGGTCTACCAGGAGTACCTGCAGGCGAAAGCGAAAGTCGAGAACGACGCCGACGCCCAGCGAGCCATCGAAGAGTTCGAGCAGCTCCGCGAGGAGTTCCAGCTGGCCCGCCAGACCGGCCAGGCCACCCAGGAGGACCTCCGGAAGGTCCAGGAGGCCCAGGAGGAGCTCCACGACATCGCCTCGATGAGCGAGTACCTCGAAGTCCAGAACGAACTCGAGGTTCGTCTCGCGGAGATAAACGACCTCGTCTCCGACCAGCTGGCGGTCGACTTCGGCGAGAAGGCCGGCGGCTGCTGTCAGGACTGAGCCGCAACTGATTCTACCGTTCTTTCGCCGGGTAGTGGCGACGGTACTCGGCCCGTCGCTCCGCTACGTTCGCCAGTCACGTCCGAATCGGTCCGGCCCGCGACTGACTCCGCACGTAGCGAGTCCCAGCCACTCGTAATAAAGCATTTACACACCGGGGAGAATACGCTACAACAGCATGGTGGGGGCACACCCGGTCAGGGACATCACGACGTTCGTTAGCCTATATCTTCTCCTGTCGCTGCCCCCGTTTCTCTACCTCAACCGGGGCCTGTCCACACTGGTCGCGAACATCGCCCTGCTGGCGACCGTCGGCACGGTGGCGCTGGTCCTGGTCACGTCGCTGTTTTTTATTAGCGAAGGCGTCGAGCGGTACACCAACTTCTTTTTCGATGTGACCGACGTGTACTCAGTCTTCGTCGACCTGGCCTTCGTCCTCGCGGCGGTCTCGTGGTGGGCCGTCCCCGAACTCGCGACCCGCTTCGAGTGGGGGGCACAGCTCCGGTACGTCATCACGGCGATTATCGTCTGTCACGTCCCGATGATCCTGTTTCTCTCCCTGTTGACGATTATGGGCCGCGCTCAGACGCCCGCGTGAGACGAACTGTCGGCTCCGACCCTTCCGTCGGGTGAGCGAGGACGACGTATGCTCCTACCGTTCGAACTGCGAGAGGAAGACGCCGACACCGACGAGTAACGCGAAGACTCTGATACCCCGTTCGAGGAGCCGGACGCCGTCGGCGAACAACCGCCCGAGCGGTTCACTGAGCGGTACGATGAGGAACCTGAGCTGTGCGAGCAGTTGTCCCACGACGGTCGCAACGACCTCGCCCGCTGCAAAGATGGCGAGGGCCAACAGCGCGAAGCGAGCGATTCGACCGACAGGTATCGACGTGTCGCTCCCCAACACATCAACCGACAGTCTGGAGGGCATGGCCAGTTTCACGCCACACCGACTGAAAAATTCACCGGCCACGGTAGGGGGCCGACTCGCAGTTGCGTAAGGCCTTAGCCACCGCCCTTCGCAGTCCACGGTATGACAGTCGACTCTGACTGGGGCGATTGGCTCCTGCGCGCGGTCGAAGACGCCGACCCCGACGGGCTGGCTATCTGGTATCTGGGCTGTAACGGCTTCATCGTCAAATCGAGTGGCGGCGTGACGGTGTTTATCGACCCGTATCTGGGTATCGGCGACCCGCCCCGGACCGTCCGGATGGTGCCGGTGCCGTTCGAACCCTCGGACGTGACCGAGGCCGACGCCGTCCTGGGAACCCACGAACACACCGACCACGTCCACGGCCCCTCGCAGGCGCCCATCCTCGCGGCGACGGGCGCCACCTACTACACGACGGATAGCGGGCACGAGGTCATCAACGAGGAGGACTGGACGGGGAACTGGTCGGTCACCGACGACCAGCTCGAAGAGATCGAGGAGGGCGACACGCTCGAACTCGGTGACCTGACCATCCACGTCGAGCCTGCCAACGACCCCGACGCCGACCACCCTGTCTCGTTCGTCTTCGAGCACGAGTCGGGGACGTTCTTCCACGGCGGCGACTCCCGCCCCGGCGCTTTCGAGCCGGTCGGGGAGCGATACGACATCGACCTCGGTGTGCTGGCGTTTGGCACCGTGGGGATGATTCCTGACTCAGAGACCCGTGAGCCGAAACGGACCAAGTGGTACAACGACGAGAACATGATAATCGAGGCGGCCAACGAACTGGGGCTCGACACCCTGGTCCCGAGCCACTGGGACATGTGGAAGGGGATGACTACGGAGCCGACGGTACTGCACAACCACGCAGCGAGCTTCGACTACCCGGAGACGCTACAGATCGTCGAGATCGGCGACCGCGTCGACCTGTAATCGGTCGTCGATTCGAGTGGCCACTCACAATCTGACGGCGTCGGAGTACCTTTATTACTCGAGGGGTATGGAGTACCATACATGAGTGATTCGCAAGCGTATGAGGCGATTACTGTCGCCTCGGATGGGGTCAGTGTCACCAAGCGATTCGAGGCCGACGAGTTCCCCGTGCCCGCTATCGCGTTCAACGTCGTGTCGAAACGCTCCGAGACCGTCAACCTCCGGCTGGTCGATACAGTCCCGGGCGACGTGGCCGTCGAGGACCTGGGCTTTCACCCCGAGTACGGCTCCGAGTTCTGGGACATCAACGACGACCAGATAACCTTCGAGAAAGAGGTCGAGGCCGACAGCGACTACACCACGGTGTACGGTATCCGGGCCACTGGTACCGACGACGTCGAGAAGTTCCTCACGGAGCCGACGATCGAGAGCGTCGACCCGCCCCTGGACGAGGACGAGGACGACCTCGTCGGCAGCGGTAACGACGCCGTCAAAGACGTCATCGCGGGCGAATCCGACAGCGTACCCGGGCTCGAGGAGGAAGACGACGAGGATATCGAGACGCTGAATCTGAAAGACCCCAACAGCGAGGGGGAACCGGACGACGACGGGGAGGCCAGTGCAGACGGCGAGGACGGCGGGGCGGCCGCCGACGGGGAGGCGCAAGCGACGGGCAACGTGGTCGCCGCGATGGCCAACGAGATACGACAGAACAACGTCTCGGCACAGGACGTCAAACTCCTGAAGCGGGCCCTCGACGCTGTCTCTCAGGACACCGACCCCGAAGGCGGTGTCAACACGGCTCGTATCAACCGCATCCAGAACGATATCGCGGATCTGCGCGCTTACACTGACGCGCTCGAGGAGTTCCTCGCCGAGAACGGCACCGGTGACGAGATAATCGAGGAGTTCGGCGAACGGCTCGACAGCTTCGAGAGCCAGCTCGACTCCTTCGAATCGGAGATAGAGAGCGCCAAATCGGCTGCCGAGGCCGCCACTGACGAGATAGACGAACTCGGTGGTGACGTCGACTCGCTCGAGGATGGCCTCGAAGACGTCGAGGGCTCCGTCGACGCCGTGGAGGGCGAGCTGGACAACCTCGAAGCCGAAATCGAGGACGTCCGGGAGGAACTCGGCGACGGGGAGCTGGACGACCGGCTCTCGACCGTCGAGGACGACATCGTGCAGCTCAAGGAGTGGCGCGAGCAGCTCTCCTCGGTCATCGGCGGCGGCGAGTAATACTGCCGGCTGTAACAAACTGAAGTAATTCGCGGTGGCGAATATCTTTACGAACTTACAGCCGGCAGTATAACCGAACTCGTTTTATTCGCGCCGACGATTGAGTGGGGTAATGACGACGACCAGAGTGGCCGTCCCCCGCAAAGGTCGGCCTCTCGAAGCCGTACTGGAGCGTCTCGCAGCCCGGACCGGGACCACCGAGCTGGCCGACGAGATTATCTCGACGCTTCGCTACGAGAAGGACCTGACGAAGGGGAACCAGTCCGCCGACGAGGATATCTACGCTCGTATCGCCGACTACTCCGACATCGAGGACCCGACTCGACCCGAATTCACGTTGCTGCGGGACGACCGCGACGGGATGCCCCGACGGGTCGTCTTCGACAGCGTCACCGTCCAGACCGACCGCGGCGACGTGCAACTCGTCGGTCGCGAAGAGCCGTTCCGGGCCCTGCGGACCCACGAGTTCGCGCTGGGCTTTGACAGCGCCGACCTCGTGCTGGAGGAGGTCGTCGAACTGCAGGACGACCCCCTGCGGGCTATCGACGAGATAAACGACCGCATCGACCCGCTGGACACCGACGTCCGGGTGGCGACCGGGCTCGGCGATACGGTCTACCACACGCTGCTTGCCACGCCGGCCGTCGTCGACAGCCAGGACCGGCCGCTCGACCGAGAGTTCGTCCGGAACTACGCGGGTGAGCTCTGTATCTCCCCGCGGTACGAACGGCTCATCGAAGCCGTCGTCGGGACGGCCGCGCTGGACGATATCACCTTCACCTACCCCGAGAACGGGCAGGAGGAGGAGGCGGCTATCGCCGACACCGGTCTCGGCGTCTATCTCACAGTCACCGGCTCGACCGCCCGGGACCACGACCTCGAACTTGGCGACCGACTCTTCCCCAGCGAGACCGTCTTGCTAGAGAACCGTTCCGAGCGAACCCCGGCAACCGAACAGGTCGCAGAACTGTTCACCGAACCTGAAGCCACCGCGCTCCAGTCGCTCTAGAAGTAGGCCGCCCCTGTCGGCCGGTCGCGACGCGGCCGTGGACCGTTATCCTCGGCAAAGCGGTGGCCGACTATTTTGGCTGTCGGTATCTACAGGCCGCTCGTTCCGTCGCCGCGCAGTCGAGTACTCCGTTACTGGGACCTACAACGCCGGTAACTCTCGCCGTCTGCCGGGTAACGACGCTGTAACAAATGGGTACCCGGCGCTCGGTTTGCTCGTAACGTAGCTGTCAATCGCCTGATGAACCGCTCCACCAGCAACCACGGCGACGTATGCGATGGATCAAAACAACACCGAACTCACACGCGATCGCATCTTCGACATACTCAGTAGTCCCCGGAGACGGTACGTGCTCTACTTCCTGCGGACGGAGCCGAACCCGATTCAGCTGACCGACCTGGCGGAGCACGTCGCTGCCTGGGAGAACGATACGACCGTCGAGGAGTTATCGACCCAGCAGCGAAAGCGCGTCTACGTCTCGCTGTACCAGACGCATCTCCCGAAACTGGCCGAGTCAGGACTCGTCAACTACGACGAGGAGTCCGGTGACGTCTCTATCGCCGCGAAAGCGAGCGAGATAGACCCACTGCTGGGCGAACAGCGCCAGGAGCCGGCCTGGTACATCTACTACTTCGGGCTGGCGGTGTTGAGTACGCTCCTGGTCGTGGCGTCGGTGGCAGGGCTGGCCATCCCACAGGTCGCCCTCGCCGTGGGAATCATCGCCGCGTTCGTACTCCTGACAGTCGTCCACGTGGTGTACGAGTGGCGCCAGCAGTCACCCCCAGCCGAGTTCCGCGAGTGAGAGTATACAGCTGGTGAAGCGTCGGTTCGATTGATCGCGACCGGATCGGCCCAGACCACAACAGGCCGTCTCAGTCGGCGTCTTCGGGCAACAGTTGCTCGGGCGTTCGTAGATACGTCGGCGTGTTCGCAAATTCCGTCATCCGCTCGAGCTCGCTCTCAGTGATGTGTTCTGGCATCATAGGTTTGCTCTGCAGGGGGGCGGTTAGTAATTGAGTTCATAGTATCCGGAATGAACGCTATACTGCTGTCGCGAACGACAGGGTCCCTGGTGCCCAGCAGTCACCCGTTTGACAGCTCTCAGACCCGATTAGCGGCCAGGTATACGGTGGATAACAGCCGGCCGGGGAGTGTCGCCTCCGATGGGTTACAGCGTCGCGAGCGGCGTCGATGTCGGCCGCAGTCGTGGTGTCGGGTCGGTCTCGACGGCGTGCTCGTCGCCAGTTAGGACTCTAGTGCTGTCGGGACCGCACTGATCCGACCGGAGCGGCCGAAAGTACCGGAAATTTTAACAGTGGCTGAATTTATCATTCCGATAGTACAAATGAGTGGTCTGGACCCGTGGCACGCACTCGGTGGCAGTCCCGGCTTGGAGGGGGCCGAGCGCGTGACCGACGACGGTCCGACGTACGACCCGAAGACAGACACGTACGTCGGGATATTCGAGACGGAGTCGGCGAGCGTCGCGGTCATGGAGGCGCTCGCTTCCGTTCGGCACTGCGAGCCGACGGAGCTCGACCCGCTATACTGTTCGGTCGACCCCGACGCGCTGGACCGTCTCGTCGCGTCAGGATCGGACCAGCTCTGTGTGACGATGCATATCGACGGGTTCGAAGTCGTCGTCACCGGGTCCCGTCGCATCGAAATCACCCCGCCCGAGTGACGTTCCCGGGCCGCGCCGACACACAGGTCCCGGGCCAGTGCAGTTCTCCGCCCAATCTCCCCGTTACGCACTCGGTTACGATTACCGTGCCCGGCGTCTCCGTCGGCGTGCAACAGTTGCTCAGCGAGGACGCGGTGTACGTCGCCGACACCAGGCTCCGGTGTGACTATCTGCTGTGGGCGCTCGTCCTCGCGGCCGCAGCCGGCGACGTGGTGCTGACGTTCGCGGGACTGTCGCTGTGTTTCACCGAAGCGAATCCGATCGCGCGAGCGTTCATCGACGTCGCCGGGCACGCCGGACTGGTCGGACTGAAACTTGCCGCCCTTGCGGTGCTGTTTGCTGTCTACCGGACGGTCCGTCCCCTGTTTCGCCGCGCGGCGCTGGTCGCCTTTTTCACACCACAGCTGTTCGCCGTCTCGCACAACGGGTTGCTCCTCGCGCAACACGCAGCCGACTGTCCGTGAGACGGCCGGCGACATCGAAAGACCACGGGAGGTTGCGAGCGCTCTACGGGGAAGACCTGCCGGTCAGGCCGACTCGTCGAGGACAACCGCCCCAGTGCCCTCCGTGCGCTCCCGTGCCAGATGCGAGACGAGGTTCTCGGGCGTGTAGGCGGTTCCATCGAGGAGACAGGGGAAGACGGCTGCCAGCTCACCCTCTTCGTAGATAGCGACCGCTCGTGACGGCGGGACGATGCGACTGAACGCGTCTGGGTTGTACTCCGTCGTCACCGTCGAGACGTTGAAAAACGGGGCGATGGAGAGCTCGCTGTTCGCTGCCAGCTCGTAGAACTCACCGATAGCGTCGAGGATTCGCTTGCCGTTCCCGACTTCCGTGAGCGGGCTGGCCGTACAGATGCTGTTGCCCCAGACGACCAGGTCGATATCGTCGAGGACGCCTCGCTCGGCGAGACTCGCTACCTCCGTCACCAGCTGGTCCTGGTCTGACTTGCACTCGGCCGGGCCGAGAGAGTGAACGAAGACAGTCGCCGTGAGGACGCTGTCTGTCGGTGGCAACAGTGCATCGAGCGTCGGGTCGGTGGCGTCGTCTGCTCTCATCTGTGTAGCGAAGGCTCTACAGTGGTGATAAACGGACAGGACGTTTTCGACGGATAGAAGCATCTTACCGGATTTCTAAGGAAAGTTGGGGGAGAGCAACAACGCAGACCGGACGACGACGGCCGCCGTCGTGTATGGCCTCGGTGGGGGTGGGGTGGGTGAGTTGGCAAGGGATGGACCGGTGGCCAGTACGTGCGGATGGGTGCTCTCCCCGCGATAGGACCCACAGACCCCTGTATAATTGTTACTCCGTGGTTAGTCCCGGTAAGGTCTTCCACACGACAGGCGGGTACTCCGACTGGTCGGTTGCACGGGCTGACACCGGCCGAAAGCGCAGCATAACTAATCACGCGTCTCCGGTTGTGACGACCGAACGCGCCGCTCTGTATTCCAAACAATGGTGACCGACGACCCCGACGGTGTGGCCGAGACGGAACCGCAATCACAGCCCGAACAACTGGAGCTGCTGGCCTCGAAGCGTCGCCAGACGCTGCTCGAACTGCTTGCGACGGCCGACGACGACGTGCATACGCTCGAATCGCTGGCGACAGCGATAACACAGACCGAACAGGGAACAGACCTCAGTGCGCATCCGGCCCACCGCGTGTGTCTGTTTCTCCACCACGTCCACCTGCCGAAACTCGACGCGGCAGATATCGTCGACTACGATCCGCAGCAAAACGTCGTCGAGTGTACCGGCGATGGGCAACTCGACTGGCTCCTCGATACGACGGGCCGGTGACGACCAGCTACTGTCTGTCCTTCGTTTCCGGCTCGCTGTCCTGTGAGTTCTGTCGCCCCGGCTCGCTATCACGAGAGCTGTCGGTACAGTCGTGCCGCGGTACCCAGCCCCGTCGAACTCCGTTCGAGCGAGTGATACGTCCGGAGGGTGGGGGCGAACTTCGACTTGTACCGGGAGAGCCGCGGGTCGTTCGCGCCGACCAGGTCGTAGGCGCTGTGTCCCCGGTCGGCTGCCGCCCGCAGCACCTCCCAGTGTAGCAGGTCGTTCACGTCGTAGTCGAGATTCTGTTTGACCGTCCCCTGCCAGTTGTACACCCGCTCGCCGTCGTCCAGTATCAGCGAGCCGCCGACGAACTCACCCGCCACGCGGCAGGCGTACGGCCGGAGGTAGCCATCTGGGAGCGCCCCGTAGAGGTCTCCCACGAAGTCGGCGGAAAGCGGGAAGTCGAGGTCCTGTTCCTCGTGTCGGTCCTGGACCTGCGTGATGACCCGGCGCGCCGTTTCAGCGCCGGATTCCTCGACCGTACAGGCGTCGGCCGCGTCGCGGACGTTCGAGCGCGCGTCGCGACTGAACCGGTCACGCAGGCTGTCGGGCTCGGCGTCGAGGTCGACGACGTAGGTGAATCGGGGCGTCTCATCGAACGTCGCCCAGCCGAACGGGCGGACGTCGGGCGTACTCATCGACGTGCGGACGTGGACGTACTCCGGGTCGTACTCGGTGTCCAGCCAGTCGAGACAGCCGTCGACGAGCCGCCGCCGGCGCTTCTCCGTACTGTGGGGTTTCATTCCCGGCTGTGCGATGACGACCGGGCCGAGATAGCTCACCTTCAGCTCCGGCGGCGGGGAAAAGGCCGCCGTTATCGGTCCCTTCCGGAGTGTGAAGAACGGAAAGAGCCCGACCGGCTGTTCACCCTTGTAGGCCAGTAGCGGGTGGAAGTCGGCACCGGCGTGGTCGGCGAACACCTCGAGGGCCTCGAAGCGGTGGAACGGCGTCCGTTCCCGCGTCCGTCCCAGTGCGTCGTTCCATTTTCCCGCCTCGTTGCGGGCGAGCTCGGTTATCTCTAGGGCCATCTACGGCCACCGCGCTGTCTGCATCCGGCGCTCGTGTACTAGCATCTGTCGGGTGAACCCTGGCTGTGGCCGGCGGTAAGTATAGTCGTCTTACCGTCTACACCCGCCCAACAGGTCGCTCACCCCTGTCCGAAAGCGGCTCCCGGTACGATAGCCATAACAAAACGACGTCTCCCGATACCCCCAACTCGTACTATGTCTGTTGTCAGCGCTGGGCCTGGAATCCGGGTGACACCGTAGTGACAGTGTCCGAGACGGCCCGTCGCGTGGTCAGCTCGACACTGTCGCTCGTCCCTATCGACCTCGTGCTCGTCCTCGCGTACGTGACGTTCGCAACCGCGGCCGTCGAGACTGGCCAGGGGTCGACCGTCCAGTTTCTCATCGGCGTCGGACTGGTCCTGTTCGCACCCGGGTACACCGTCGTCGCGGCGCTGTTCCCTGGTCGTCCCCGACAGCGCGAGGAGCGCCAGCCGACCAGCGTGCTCGCGCTCGCGCGGCCACACGACGGCGTGTTGGTCAGGGAACGGCTGGCGCTCGCCTTCGGCGTGAGCGTGCTCCTGCTTCCCATCGTGGCCGTCGGCTTCGGCGCCGTCGGCGTCTCGCTGACGACGACGTCGATACTCGCGGCGGTCTGGGGTATCGTCGGTGTCGGGGCCGTCGTCGGGACGCTCCGGCGACTCGCGCTGCCCGAGCGGGAACGGTTCGACCTGCTGATGGTCGCTCAGCGCGTCGGCACCGGCCGTCCCCTCGCTGACGATTCGACGACGACGCTGCTCACAGTCGGTCTCTGCTGTATGGTCGTCGTCGCCCTGGGGGCGTTCTCTGTCGCTATCGCCGGCCCGTCCCAGTCGATGTCCTACACGAGTGCCTCGCTGCTGACCACTGGCCAGAACGGGGAGCCAGTGGCGAGTGGCTATCCGGCCAACGTCTCCCAGGGGGACGCGGTCCCGCTGGTCGTCCGTGTGACAAATAACCACGACACGGCGGCCGACTACACCGTCGTGACCAGGCTCCAGCGGGTCGAGGGTGGGACCGTCCAGTCCGGAAAGCGGGTCTGGCAGGGACAAACGCGCGTCGGCGTCAACGAGACCTGGACGCAGAACCACACCGTGACGCCGCCGTTTGCCGGCCAGGACCTCAGACTGACCTACTTCGTTTACCGCGGCTCGGTGCCCGAGACCGTCTCCCAATCGACGGCAGACGAGGTGCTGTATCTGCGCCTCGACGTCTTCCCGAACGGGGCGGGGAACCCAACTGGCAACACTACTGGCCAGCGGTGAGTGACAGGCTCGGTCAGCAGGGACTGGTCGGAACGGTCCGGTCGTGACGAATCAGTCGGGCGGTCGGTGCGGACACGCGGTACCTGTGGACCGGACAGGCCTCAGAAGCGTTCCGGAACGGTACAACTGTCGCCTCGACGCGCAACCGCTCGGCCGATACTATCTACGTGTTATCGGTACTCAGCGGGACGGTCTGTTCCCCGTCGGCCGCTGCCGCCGCCTCGCGAACGGCCTCGATGATGCGGAGCGTCCACGTCCCTTCGGTGACCGGGACCGCCATCGGCTCGCCGCGCTGAATCGCCCTGACTTCCTCGCCGAACTGGTAGCTGTGTGAGTCCAGGTTCCGGACCGAGTCCCAGTCGTCGTCGACGGTCCGGCGACCGACGGCGACGAGGTTCTCGACTGTCCCCTGGACACGGCCGAGGATGTGGTCGACGTTGGCCAGCGCGCGGGTCTTCGGCGAGGCCTGATAGTCGCGGTCCAGCACCGTCACCGACTGGGAGACGACGTCTATCTCGATGCTCCCGCGGTCGCCGTGGACCTGGATGACCTTGTGGGGGACGTCGCTGGCCAGTACCGTCCCGCTACAGAGGACGCCGTCGTCGGTGGTGTACTGGAACTGGACGCTATCGTAAGCGAACTCCTGGGTGTACTCGTTCGCGAGCGAGGTGTTCGCCTGGATCGAGTCGGTGCTTTCGGGGTACCCGCCGAGGTTCAGGACCATGTATATCGGGTGGGGTAACCCCTCCTCGAACTCGCCGCCGGGGAGTTCGAACGCCCACGCCCCCCGACGGACGTCGTCGGGGAAGGTCTCGCCGGCGTACAGCAGGTCGACGGAACGTAGCCGCCCGATGGTGCCATCCTCGATGAGCCCGCGGGCCTTCCGCATGGCCGGCGAGAAGTTGTGGTTGTGGACCACCGAGACAGTGGCGTCGTGCTCTTCGACGAGCCGTTCCAGTTCCTCGGCCTCCGCGACGGTCTCGGTGACTGGTTTCTCTATCAGGACGGGGATGCCGTCCTCCATGGCCATCCGGGCCAGTTCGAGGTGTGTTCCGACCGGCGTACAGAGGTGTATCCAGTCCAGCGACTCCCGTGCCAACATCCCCTCGAAATCGGCGTAGGCGTTGATGTCGTACTCGGTGGCTTTCTCCCTGGCTCGTGATTCGTCCAGGTCGCAGATGGCGACAAGCTCGGTGTCGGGACACTGCGTGAGCCCCGAGAGGTGGTAATCGGACACCACGCCGCCGCCGACGACCGCGGTTTCCAGTGTCATCGTCCCATCTCCCCGCGTGTGAATATATTGTTATACCCGTGATGTCAGGGGGTAGCTGATTGCTACCGAGAGACCGAGGAAATTCGTCACGACGAGAATATTGGAATAATGATAAATGCACTCTGTAAGAGTTCCACTGGCACGAAAGATAGATATAACAATACTCGAACAGATTCACGAATCGGCCGAGCATGGCCGCCAACTGTTTTCAGACGAACTGTTGTAGTCTCGTCCCGGTATCGACGATACCGGAGGGGCGAGTACCGATACACAGCTACAACAACCTGTATCACGAGGTGTGGGCGTGACCTACGACGGTGCGACGGTCGCGGTGGTCGTTCCGGCGTACAACGAATCCGGTCTGGTCGGGGGCGTCATCGAGACGGTCCCCGACTACGTCGACCGCGTGTACGTGGTCGAGGACGGTTCGACCGACGACACGTGGGACGAGATACGGGTGACCGCCCGGCGTATCAACGCCGAGGCCACGTCGGAGGGTGCGTTCGACCGCCGCGTCGTCCCCATCCGCCACGAGGAAAACCGGGGCGTCGGCGGCGCCATCAAGACCGGCTATCTCGCCGCCCGCGACGACCGAATCGACGTCACAGCGGTGATGGGCGGTGACGCACAGATGCGGCCGGAGCTGCTCGCTGGCGTCATCGACCCCATCGTGGCCGACGAGGCAGACTACGTCAAGGGGAATCGGTTACTGAACGCCGACCATCGGGAGGGGATGCCCCGCTTTCGCTACGTCGGCAACCGCATCCTGACGTGGCTCACCAGAATCGCCAGCGGCTACTGGACCATCGGCGACCCGCAGAACGGTTACACCGCGATCTCCCTGCACGCGCTGGAGACGGCCGGTATCGAAGAGATGTACGAGTACTACGGCTACTGTAACGACCTGCTCGTCAGGTGTAACGTCGCGGGCCTGCGGGTGATGGATATCCCTCGCCCGGCGAACTACGGCGAGGAGGAGAGCCACATCGACTACCGCTCCTACGTCCCGAAGGTCTCGGTGATGCTGTTCCGGGGGTTCCTCCGGCGGCTCTGGCGCAAACACGTCCGGGCGGACCCCCACCCGATGGTCGGGCTCTACGCCGCCAGCGCCGCGGGTGCGCTGTATGCCGCCCGCCGAGCGGTTCGCAGCGAGGGGACGAGCGGACTGGGACGGGCTGCGGTGGTGCTCCTCACTGCCGGGCTGTGTCTCGTCGCCGCCCTGGCGCTCGACCGGAGCCACGACGCCGCGCTCGACCGGCGCCGTGAGGCGCTCCAGCGGCCGGAGCCGACCGAGTCGGAGTCGACGCCCGCCACCCCAGTCGAACAGGACTAGAGAGACCGCCGACCGACGGGCCGACGCTGGGACTACAGGAGTTCCCTATCCGCGCTGTCGGGGGCACACGCTGGCTATAACAATGACTGGGCCGCCGTTTGTCCGGATGTGACCCCTGATTGGACACGGCGACAGTATGTCTCGCGGCTCGGTGGGGTAGCCCTTCTCGGTGCCCTCGCCGGGTGTCCCGGCACCGACGGGCCCGACATGGATACGCCCTCCCCTGTCGGGACCCCCACGACCGACGGTACCCAGGCCGACCGGGACCGTCCAGAACCCGAGGCGTACGAGACAGTCGTCGACATCACCGAAGCCGGCGCCGACGCCGACGGTGAGGAGTCCATCGTCTCGACGCTCGAGGACATCGACACCTCGAACACGCTCGTCCGGTTCCCGAAGGGGACCTACTTCATGGACGACACCTGGGGCCCAAAGGGGGCAGAGCGTCTCGGGCTGTACGGGCCCGAGGCGACCATCACGACCGTCGAGGAGTTTACGGGGCCGCTGTTCAGTCTCGGCACCGACGGGGCGGTCGCCGACCTCTTCGTCGGCGGGTTCACCTTCGACCTGACGCCCGAAGACACCGGACCGCGCCCTATCAACGGCCGCGTCACCGACCGGATGCGTATCGATAACGTCACCGTCCGCGGGGAGATGGACATAGACCAGGACGGGATGCGCTTCGACGTCGTCGAGAAAGACGGCCACGGCGTCGTCTGGAACCTCCGCATGCCCGACGGCGGTGACCCGGAGTACAAGAACACCGGCTGTTACGTCGGTGAGAGCCACGTCGGTGAGCTCCGCTTTCAGAACTGCCGCTTCGACGGATTCCCCGACAACGGACTCTATGCCTCCCCAGCGAAGGGCCGGGTCAACGTCGTCGGTGGCCAGTATCGCAACAGCGGCGTCGCCAATATCCGGGTCAGCGGGCCCTCGACCGTTCGCGGGGTGGTCGTCCGCTGTGACGAAGCCCGCGACGGTGTCGAGAACATGCGTGGCATCCGTCTCAGAGGCGGCAGCGACGTCGTCGTCGAGAACAGCCGGCTCGTCTTCGACACCGTGACCTCGAGCGACGGGGCGATAACCTGTGCCGAATGGCTCGAGGCCGCGACCATCCGGAACACCCACATCACCGTAAACGCCGACGACGTCCCCGCAATCTGGGCCAAACCGCCCAGCGGCAACCGGTCGAACGTGCGAGACCACCCAATTCAGATCCAGTCGGTTCGCATCGACGGGTCGGCAAGCAGCGGCGCGGCGGTCCGCATCTCCGAGCGCAGCGACACCCTGCTCTCGGACCTCTGTATCTGTCAGCACGGGGACGGACGCGACGGCATCGCTGTCTCCGGAGCCGACGGAACCACCGTCCGGGGGTCTGCTATCACCGTCTCGGGCCAGCCCCTCGCGACCGGCGAGCGCTCAGTCAGGCGAGACAACCTCTCGCTCGAGTCCACGGCGAGCAGTTCCTCGTCGTGTTCCTGTCCGAAGAACCGCTAGCGGTCCTCGGAGATGTAGCCCAGGTGAGCGAGTCGTTCGGCGACGTCTTCGCCCGCACCAGCGGCGCCGTCCATCTCCTCGTACGGCGGATACGTCTCGACCGGTGTCGGCGAGACCACCGGGAGCGGCTGTCCGTCTAGCCGCTCCGGACGGGCTACTCCAAAGGTCGAAAGAACCGTGGGCGCGACGTCGAACAGATGCGCATCGGCCAGCGACGCCGCGGCGTCGACTTGCGGTCCGTTGATGGCTACCAGACCGTCGCGCTTGTGGTTCCAGGGCTCCCGCGGCGTCCCGAAGTGCTCGCCCAGCAGGGAGCCGTTGAGGAAGTTCTCGAAGGCCCGCGGGACGACTACGATATCGGGTGCTTCCTCCGTGTACGGGCCCTCGAAGACGGCTTCCCGAGGTGCGACGCGCTCGAACACCGGACGGCCGTCCGGGTCAGTGAGTTCACGGAGCCGCGCTACGAGCCGGTCGCGGACGGCGTCGTACTCGGCGGCCGGGACCACGCCCTCGGGCTCCCGACCAGCGAGATTGAGGCGGACGCCCAGCTCGATACGGTCGCGTATATAGGCTTCGGAGGCGGGGAAATCGACCTGTTCGGTCCCGGCGCGAACAGCGTCGGTGGGGGCCAGTTTCGCCACCGGTTCGGCCAGTCCCAGCGGTTCGAGGACGCGTTCGATACGCTGGCTGGTCAGGCCAAGCCGCGCAAGCAACGCGACGCCGCGCTCGGCCAGTCCGGGGTCGGGCGTCCCGCCGGGCTCGCCCTGCTGGAGGCGCTTTCGGGCGATGGCGTCCCAGGACGGCATCCCCTCGCCCTCGGCGGTCGTCGCGACGTGGCCCCACTCGCGCAGTATCTCGTTGAGCCGCACCTCGTAGCCGTCGTACTCCCCGATGCCGTGGTCGCTAACGACGACGACGGTGTCCGGGTCGGCCGCGGACAGCGCCGTTTCGACGGCGTCGTCGACCGCACCGAACACGCACTCGACGGCCTCCCGGTCCTCGGGGCGTCGGTGAAAGACGGTGTCGGTCTGCTGGAACTCCAGAAAGCCGAAGTCGGGGTCGAACCGTTCGACCAGGTACGCGAAGGCGTCCCCGCGTGAACGGGCGTGGTCTCGAATCACCGGTAACGCCGCCTTTCCGGGCGTGTCCATCGGGCCGTAGACGCTGTACTCGCCCGTCGCGTCCCGAACGTCTTCTAGTATCCCGGCCGGATGGCCCGGCGGGTCTGCCGGCGAGATGTAACCCGGGATTATCGCCCCGTCGATGGCCCGCGCCGGCGCTGTGACGGGGACGTTCACGACGACACTGCCGTGGCCGCGCTGGTCCAGCAGCTCCCAGAGCGCGTGGGCGTGGACGTCTGTCGCGTCGACGACGTCGTGGTCGTAGCCGTCGAACGTGAGAAAGCCGTACACCCCGTGTTTCCCCGGATTGACGCCGGTGTACAGCGACGGCCAGGCGCTCGGCGTCCACGGCGGGAGCTGTGAGGTGAGCGGTCCCGTCGCGCTGCGGTCGACCAGTGACTCGATGGTCGGCACGACACCGCTGTCGCTGACCGAATCGAGTACGGGTAACGACACCCCGTCGAGTCCGAGTAACAGAGTCCGCATCGGTTTGACCGCCGAGGCGAGAATGATTTGTAATTTAACACTTACCTGGCTCAGACGCGGTAAACACTAGGCCCAGAGAGACAGTATGGTATAATTACACTTTATTCGCGTTCCCGCGACGTGATTAAATTTTCACACTGCTGTGCTAGAGAAAGATGGGCTGGTACGTATCACGTACGTAGCTGGGTATCAGCTTCTCACAACCAGGCACACCTTACTGACAAGGTGGCCAGAACCCCTTTTCTGGTAGGCATATCCTGACCGGTATGGCAGGCAACCCTGGCAACGGGACAAACGAGAAAGCACAGTCTACCAGTCGACGAACGTTCATGCGTCTCGTCGGCGCCGGCGCGGCGGCCACAGCAGTCGGTACAGCCTCGACAGGCGGTGCTGTCGGAACCGAGAACACCGTCGACCTCGGGACGGAAGGGCTTGGTAACGGCGACCTAATCGACCCCTACCTCGAGGAATACTTCACCGACGGCAACGAGGTGCGGATTCCGGCCGGGGAGTACGACTACACCGGCGATGGACTGGGCGGGGAGAAAGGCAACTGTGCGCTCGTCGGGTCGGCCGACGGCGTCACGTTCAATCGTCCGGAGGACCCGGAAGTCGAGGTCCGGCCGACCATCATGGCCACCGACGGGACGGTCCGAATCGAGAACATCACTATCCGCGGCAAACGCGGCGAGGCCCAGTCCCGCTGGCGTGTCGGCGCCGAGGAGGGCGCGACGATGGAGGTCTTCAACGTGAACGTCCCTGACGGCACCATCGACGGGTCTGACTCGACGGGGCTGTACGCCGGGACGGACCACGCCGGGACCCTCCACTGCAAGGCCTGTTACTTCGAACAGCTGGGTAACGTCGCGATGTACGTCTCGGACGCCTACACTGGCGGAGACGGCAAAGTCGTCGTCGAGGACTGCGTCTTCCGAAACAGCAACTCCTCGATGGTCCGCTTTGCGCCGACCGACAGCGTCGTCCGGGGCTGTTACTTCGAGGGGACCGAAGAACCGCCGTCGGACCACACCGGCGGCACCACGCTCCGGGGTATCAAGGTCGACGACGCCGGTACCGGCGCGCTCATCGAAGACTGTGACTTCTACTTCACGCGCGGGGCCAACCCAATCCGACTCCACTACCGCGGGGAGGGCGGGTCGGGTACCATCCGGAACGTCCGCATCTACAACGACGGCGACAGCGACGCTATCCAGGAGGACTGGGAGACCGACGGCAACTGGAGCGGGGAGGACATCCACCTCACCGGTAGCGGGAACCTCGACGTCCCGGACCACTTCGAGACTGTCACCGGCGACAGCGCAGCGGCACCGAACACCGATTACAGCGTCTGGACCCCGGTCGATGGCGAGTCCAGCGGCGGCAGTGAGACCGACGCCGCGCCGGTCGGGGAGTCGGATTCCGAGCCCGCCGAACTCCGCATCCAGGCGAGTCCGGACAACCCCGACACCAACTGTGACGTGACCTTTACCGCGACGGGTGAGATAGAGTACGGCGACGAGGCGGAGCCTGACACCGACCGTATCGTCGAGAACGACGACGGGAGCTACACGGCGACCAGCGTCGAGATGAACCCCGACGCGCTCGACTCGTATCTGGTCTCGGGGACCATCACGGCCTTCTCGGTCACCGAGGGGTACGAGGTCAGCGTGACCCGAGACGGCGAGCCGGTGACTATCGATGAACTCGTCGACGACCAGGACCGTGGAGACGGTGACGACACCGGCCCCGAGTCCCTCCCGAACCGCATCGAGGTCGACGGCACCGGTGACGCCGAGGAGAGCGCCTACTACGACTTCTCGGTCACCGGGGACCTCACACTCGACGAGGGGCGGACTGTCGTCGGGAACGGCGAGACGCTGTGGTTGACCGGCGATATCAGCGAGGGGACGGTAAGCGGCCACGTCCGCAACGGCGTGGACGCGTTCTTCTACAGCGGTCAGCTGGAGCGTATCGAAATCGACGGTGACGCCGACGTTAACGTCTACCACGGGTGACCATGTTCTCGAAAACAGAGTGGGACCAGGTCCCCGAAGACCCCGACCCACACGAGAACCTCGGCTACGAGTTAGAGGAGCTGACTGTCATCCGGTCCGAGACCAACGACCAGTACGTCTTCCTGCCGGCCGAAGAGTCACACCTGCTGGAGGAGGCGTTCATCGTCGCTGCGGAGGACGCGCTCGCCGATCTGGAACAGTAGGAAATCGATAACTAACCCCGCGACCCGCCTCCTGTCAGGCAACCCGCCCCAGCGTCGGGCCTCCGATGACTTACCGTGAGTATATGCGCGGCGACGAGGTGACTCTCGGCGTCGCTCCGACCGGCTATCGCTACTCGACTGACGTGAACGACGCCCTCCCGGTCGAGCCCGAATCAGTCGCGACACACGTCTACGAGTCGATGGCGCTGGGGGCCACTGTTGCACACCTCCACGGCCGTGACGCCGAGGGCAACCCCGACCCGACCCGCCTGCCCGCCTTCGGTCGGGCGGTCCGGGAGCTGTGTGGGGACGACGTCTTGCTCGAGTACGTCGCCCGACCGGACGCACCGCTGGGCGATTTCCTCGACGCGCTCGACGGGGACCTGGTCCCCGACCTCGCCACTGTCCGGCTGGGTCCCACACAGACGGGGTATCGGACGGTGTCGGAGACGAGCCGCCGGGACACGGAGCAGTTCGTCGCCGCGCTGACCGAACGGGGCATCACCCCGAACGTGCTCGTGACAGGTGGCGCCGACTGCCACGAACTCGCCCGGCTGTGCGAGCAGTCGCTCCTCCCCGACCCGCCCGTGGTGACGGTTCTGCTGGGCGCGCCTAGCGGGGCTGTCGGGACGCCGCTGTCCCTGCTTTCGCTCCTCGACGCCGTCCCCGACGGGGCACACGTCTTCGCCCGCGCGACCGGGCCCAACCAGTACCCGCTGACGACCCTCGCCTTCTTCATGGGCGCCCATCCCGTGGTCGGCATGGCAGATAACCTCTTTTTCGACCGTGAGACGCCGGTCGAGCGCAACGCGCAGCTCGTGCGGACGGTCGCCCAGCTGGCACAGCGGTCGCTGCGGTCGCTCGCCGATATCGAGGACGCGAGCCGTCGCCTGACCATCCCCCCGGCCGTCGCCGAGGGGAACGACGTCGAAGCGTAACGGTCACGGGACCGTCGGACGGTGGTAACGGCCGCGAAACCGCCGAAGGCGGTGTATACCTTTCCTTACGGGCGTCGCGCTCCGGATACGATGGACGCAGTGATACTCGCGGCCGGACAGGGGACTCGACTCCGCCCACTCACCGACGACAAGCCAAAGGGGATGGTCGAAGTGGACGGCAAACCGATACTGACCCATTGTTTCGACCAGCTCATCGAACTCGGTGCAGAGGAGCTGTACGTCGTCGTGGGCTATAAGAAACAGAACATCATCAACTACTACGAGGACGAGTACCAGGGCGTCCCGATAACGTACACGCACCAGCGCGAACAGAACGGGCTGGCCCACGCCCTGCTGACGGTCGAGGAACACATCGACGACGACTTCATGCTGATGCTGGGGGACAACATCTTCCAGGCGAACCTCAGCGACGTGGTCAACCGCCAGCAAGAGCAGCGGGCCGACGCCGCCTTCCTCGTCGAGGAAGTTCCCTGGGACGAAGCCTCACGGTACGGCGTCTGTGACACGAACAAGTACGGTGAGATAACGGAGGTCATCGAGAAACCGGAGGACCCGCCGTCGAACCTCGTGATGACCGGCTTCTACACGTTTACGCCGGCTATCTTCCACGCCTGCCAGCTCGTCCAGCCCTCCAACCGGGGCGAGTACGAGATAAGCGACGCCATCGACCTGCTCTTACACTCCGGGCGCACCATCGACGCCATCCGGATGGACGGCTGGCGCAACGACATCGGGTACCCCGAGGACCGCGACGAGGCCGAACAGCGCCTCCAGAGTGAGACCGAAGAGGCCCAGACCGAGGAGGCCCAATCCGACGAGGCTGCGGTCGAGGACGTCGCGTCCGTCCCGTCCTCCGAGTAACGGCGTCGCTTTTCTCGCCGTCTATTTCGCGACAGTCAGCGTGTGGCTGGCTCCCAGCTACGCAGCGGTGGCGTCTTCCGTGACCACGCGGTCCGCGACCGACCGCATCGTCTCGACCGTGAGGTCGGTGTCGGCCCGCACGCTGTCGATGTGGGCACAGATAGCCCGGAACCGCGCGATGTCGGCCTCCGTTGTGAGGTTGTTTGGGTGGAGCCAGAGGTGACAGATACCCTTGCCCGCGGCCGCGGCGTCGACGCCGAGCCTGGCCTGTTTGACGACCGGGTCCCCCACCGTCGCTGAGAGCACCCGCCGGGCGGGGCCTTCGAACCCGAACAGGTACAGCGACGCGGGGATGTTCACCAGCCCGTACTCGTCAACGGTCGGTTCGACGAGCGGCGGCGGGTCCCGAACGACCGTCGCCTGGGCGAGCTTGCGAAGCGGCGCCGAGTAGGGGCCGTCGGCGGTCGTCTCCGGCCCGGTCCCGCGGTAGCAGCGAAAGCCAGACTCGGCCAGTATCTCCCGGTGGCCGATACGGTTGCGGGGGAAGACAAACGAGTCCATCGTGACGCCTGCAGCCTCGGCTGCTTCGACGGCTCGGTCACACTCCGCGCGCGCGAGGGCCTCGGTGGCGTAGTCGGCGTCGAATTCGACGTGCGAGTAGGTGTGAGAGCCGATGTCGTGGCCGACGTCGCTCTCGGCGAGGTCTCCGAGTAAGTCCGGGGCGAAGCGGTACTGGTCGTCCATCGGGTCGTCGCCGCGCTCGTGGGCGAACCAGCCCGACGGCGAGGGATGGCCGACGTGGGCGCCGGCACAGTCGTGTTCGAAGAGATGGCCCACCACCGCCCAGGTGGCCGGGATATCGTACTCCGAGAGCGTCTCGGCCAGTCGCTCCCACCCCCACCGCGAGCGCGCGATGCGTTCGGTCGGCCGTTCGTCGGCCGGGTAGTCGTGGAACCCCCAGCCCAGCTCCGCGTCGATAGAGATGACGACTGCTCCCATTTGTTCCCGAGTGACCCCGCCCCGTCTAAGTTATACCGCGCGATGATGTCGGCCCGGAACGGGTAGTACATTGCTACGCCTGCGCGCTCCAGTCGCGCACGTCACAGGAACAGTATAACAAAGCAGTGAACTGTCGGAAATCCCGGACTGAGTTCAGATGACCGGTACGAACCATAGCCAGAACGGGCCAGTGACGGAGAACGCGCCACGCCGGGAGACCTACCAATGAGTAAGTGCCAGCTCGGTGACGGCTGTCGCATCGCGGAGTCGGCGGATATCCTCCCGCCGGAGGGGGGCCAGTCGCCGGCGAGAATCGGGTCGGACTCCATCGTCCGCGCGGGGTCGGTACTCTACCCGGACGTCGTCACGGGCAACCGGTTCCAGACCGGTCACCACGCCGTCGTCAGGGAGCAGACCACCGTGGGTCACGACTGCGTCGTCGGCTCACAGGTCGTCGTCGACGGGCAGAGCGACCTCGGTGACGAGGTGAGTCTCCAGACCGGCGCCTACGTGCCCGCCGAGACGACTCTCGGTGACAGGGTGTTCCTCGGGCCGCGGGCCGTCCTGACGAACGACCCCTACCCGCTCCGACAGGGGGTCGACCTCGCGGGACCGACCCTCGAAGCCGACGTCACCGTCGGCGCGAACGCCACCGTGTTGCCCGGCGTCACCGTCGGCGAGCGCTCGTTCGTCGCCGCGGGGGCCGTCGTCACCGAGGACGTCCCGCCGTCGACGCTCGCGGTCGGCACGCCGGCGAAACACCGGCCCCTGCCGGAACCGCTCGCGGCCGGCAACGTGCATCGATGAGCGAACTCTCGTCGCGCGCACCGCTGCCCGGACAGGGGCCCACGACCCGGTGACGATGCGGGCCCACTTCGAGGTCGGCCATCCGGCCCACGTCCACCTCTTCAAGCACGCTATCCGTGAACTGGAGAGGGCGGGCCATCGAACCCTCGTTACCGCCCGCGAGAAGGAGGTAACGACGGCGCTGCTTGACGCATACGACATTGACTACGAGGTCCTCTCGACGCAGGCCGAGACGACCCCGGAGCTCCTGCTCGAGTGGGCGCTCCGGGAACTGCGGCTCATCCGGTCCATCCGGCGGTTCGGCTCGGACGTCGTCGTGAGTCATCTCAACCCGGTCGCGGCCCAGGCCGCCAGGGTCACGGGGACGCCGAACGTGACCTTCACCGACGACGAAGTCGCGACCCGTTCGCTCTCGAAGTTCACTATCCCCTTCACCTCACGGGTCTGTACGCCGGCCTGTTTCGAGATGGACTTCGGGACGAAACACCGCCGCTACGACGGCTATCACGAGCTCGCGTACCTCCACCCCGACCGGTTCGAGCCCGACCCCGAACCGCTCCGTACACACGGTGTCGCCGTCGAGGAGCCCTACTACGTGCTCCGCTTTGTCTCGTGGGCGGCCCACCACGACGTTGGCGAGACCGGCATCTCCAGGGCCGGCAAGCGCGAGCTCGTCGACTACCTCTCCGACCGGGGCCAGGTATACATCACCAGCGAGTCCCCACTGCCCCGGGGCTTCGAGGCCCATCGGCTCCCGGTGCCGCCCGAACGCATCCACGACCTGCTGTACTACGCCGACGGCTACATCGGAGACTCACAGACGATGGCTATCGAGGCGGGCGTGCTGGGGACGCCCGCCATCCGGACGAACTCCTTCGTCGGGAACAAGGACCTCTCGACGTTCCGTGAGCTGGAATCCCATGGGCTCGTCTACAACCTCAACGAGGAACGGGCGGCCATCGAGAAGCTGAAGACACTCGTTGAGGACACCGACACCGCCGCCACGTGGAACCGCCGTCGGTCCCAGCTGCTCGCCGAGCGCGAGGACGTGACCGACGTGGTCGTCGAAGAGACGCTCGGAGCGGCCGCATGAGCGGCGACTGGGTGCCCGACGGCCACGACTTCGCCCTCTGTCTCACCCACGACGTCGACCGGCCCTACAAGACCTACCAGTCGCTGTTCTACGCGCTGACCCGCCGTGACCCGAGCCACTTGCTCGACCTCGCGCCCGGCCGGCGGCCCTACTGGACCTTTCCGGAGCTCCTGGCATTCGAGCGGAAACACGGTGTCAGGTCGGCCTTTTACCTCCTCGACGAGCAGTCGCTGTTCCGCGACCGCCCGCCACGTGAGTGGCTGACGGCCGAGGGCTGGCAGCTGTACGCCGGCCGCTACGACATCGAGGACGACCCGATTCGCGGCCTGCTCGGGACGTTGCGGCGGGGCGGCTGGGAGGTCGGGTTACACGGCTCCTATGAGGCCGTCGACGACCGAGCGATGCTGCGCGAGGAGAAACGCCGGCTTGAAGCGGTACTCGGCGAGCCGGTCCGAGGCGGGCGCCAGCACTACCTCCGGCTGGAACGGCCCGCGACCTGGGAGCACTACCGGGCTATCGGGCTCGACTACGACACCACCCTCGGGAGCCCCGACGAGTACGGTTTCGCCCACGGCTACCAGCCGTTCCGCCCCTTCGACGACGAGTTCGTCGTTTTCCCTCTGACGGTGATGGAGGGCGCCCTGCCGGACCCCGGCGAGGATTTTGACCGGGCCTGGGCCGCTCTCGAGTCGCTGCTCGCGGAGGCCGCCGCGAACGAGGCCGTGATGACGGCACTCTGGCACCCGCGTCACTTCAGCCGCGACCATCCCGGCTACGGGCGCCTCTATCGCCGACTCGTCACGACCGCACTGGCGCGGGACGCCTGGGTCGGGCCCCCCGGCGAGCTGTACTCGCTGTGTGCGCCGACGGCGGTCACCGCGGACGACTGAGCGACCTACTGGGACCCCACGCAGCATAAGCTCCAGATACTCAAGCCGGTACCGGCGGGAGGGTGGTCTGAGCTATATGCGCGTCGAACGACTGTCACTTTCGGAGTGGGCCGAGACCCTCCCGGACTCGGGGTACGAGGTGTTTCACACACCGCCGGCGCTGTCGGCGATCGAACGCCACGCAAGCGGCGAGTTGCGACTCTACGGCGGCTTCAAGGGTGAGCAACCGGTGGGGTTGCTGCCGGTCGTCGAACAGGACCGGCCCGTCGGTCGCACCATCATGTCGCCACCGCCCGCGATGAACATTCCGCGGCTGGGCCCCGTCGTGATGCCGACCAGCCCGAAACAGCGCAAGCGCGAAGCGGTCAACAAGCGGTTTATCGAGGCCGTCCTGGCGGAGCTCGGGACCGACGGCCCGCTGTCACTGGTGCGGCTGCTAACTGGGCTGGGATACGACGACCCCCGACCGTTCGGCTGGGCTGACTTCGACCTCACGACGCGATACACCTACGTCGTAGACCTCGAAGACACCGACCCCGACAGCGTCCTCAAATCCTTCAGCAAGAGTCTCCGCCGGGACGTCACGAACGCCCGCGAGAGCGACGTGACCGTCGCGGTGGAGGGCCACGACGCGACCCGGACGGTGTTCGAGCGCACCAGGGACCGCTACGCCGAGCAGGACCGCGGGTTCCCGCTGTCCTGGCGGTACGTCAGCGACCTGGTCGCGGGGCTGGACGACCGCGCCCGGACCTACGTGGCCCGCGACGCCGACGGCGAACTCCTCTCGGGCGTCACGGCGCTGTTCGGGCCCGACGCGGCGTACTTCTGGCAAGGCGGGACGCGGGCGGAGTGTAACGTGGCCGTCAACAGCCTGCTCCACTGGCGAATCGTCGAGGACGTCCTCACCGACCCCGAACTCGACTCGGTCACTGGCTACGACCTGATGGGCGCAAACACCGAGCGCCTCTGTGAGTACAAGGGCAAGTTCGCCGGCGACCTGGTGCCCTACTACGAGGTCGAGACCGACAGTCCCGCGATGAACCTGGCCAAGACCGCCTTCAGCGCGGTGAAGCGATGACTGACCTGCGCGTCCTCAACCTCGTCACCAACGAGCAGTCCCAGTTCTTCCGGGCCCAGGTCGCCGAACTGGAACGCCGGGGCGTCGAGATGACGACGCTGTCGGTGCCCGGCGAGAATCACTCTCAGTCGGTCGACGCGGGGACCGAAGGGAGTCGCTCGGTCTGGGACTACGCCCGGTTCTACCCCTCGGTACTTTCCCAGTCGCTGGGCGGCTACGACCTCGTCCACGCGAACTACGGCCTCACAGCGCCGATGGCTATCGCCCAGCCGCGCCTGCCGGTGGTGCTCTCGCTGTGGGGGTCGGACCTCATGGGGCAATACGGCCCAGTGACGAAACGAATCGCACCGCTGTGTGACGCGGTCGTCGTCATGTCCGAGGGAATGGCTGACGTGTACGGCGGCGACTGCCGCGTCATCCCCCACGGCGTCGACCTGGACATGTTCGAGCCGATGGACCGCGACGCCGCCCGCGAGGAAGTCGGCTGGCCGACCGACGAGCGGATCATCCTCTTCCCGTACCCGCCCAAACGCGAGGTGAAGAACCACCCCCGCGCTCGGGCCATCGTCGACCGCGTCGCCGCCCGGCTCGACCTGCCGGTGTCGTTACGGACCGCGACGGACATCCCACACGAACGGATGTCCTACTACCTCAACGCCGCCGACGCCTTGCTGTTGACCTCCCATCGCGAGGGGTCGCCAAACACGGTCAAGGAGGCGCTCGCCTGCAACCTCCCCGTGGTCGCGACCGACGTCGGCGACGTCGCCCGGCGCCTCGACGGGGTCGAGCCCAGCACCGTCAGCGACGACAACGACGAACTCGTCGCGGGGCTGGTCGAGATACTCCGGAGCGGCGAGCGCTCGAACGGTCGCGAGCACGCCGCCGAAATCGGCGTCGAACGGATGGGGGCGCGACTCCTCTCGGTCTACGAGTCGGTGGCCACGTCGTGAGACCGTGACGGATATGTCCCCAGGAATCTCCCGCACGACGAAACAGTCCCATACCGCACACAACCCGCCAATAACAATGTCCAACGACCGACCAGCAAGGCGCAGATGGCCGTAACATCGCAGCGCCGACGGCGCCAGGTCGCCGCCCTCCTCGTCGGCTATTTCACGTACACGGTCGGTCTCGTCGTCGCCGCTGGTGCCCAGCCCACGGGGTACGAGATGTCTATCTACCGGGCCACGCCAGTCCTGTTCTGGCTCGGCAGCGCTATTGCGCTTCTGGCGGCTATCGCCGTCGGATTGCGCGCGTCCGCGACGACTCTCCGGAGCCGCCTCGCTATGCTGCTCGGTTCCCTCGTGGGAATCAGCGTCGCGATACTGCCGATTATCCGGGACTACTACTACAACGGCTCCGGTGATGCACTCTCCTATCTGGGGTGGACGCGGCTGATAGCCGAGGGGTCGCTGAACCCGGCGAATTTCCTCTATCCCGGTATCAACACCATCGCGGTCGTGCTGACACGCGTTACAGGCCTCCCACCGCGGCGGACGCTGCAGCTCGTCATCCCCGTCTTCATGACGATGTACATCCTCTTTACCGCGCTGTGTGTGACACGGATCGGGGCCCGGTCGAAAGGCGCCGCCGTCGGGACGTTCTTCGCGCTGCTGTTCTTGCCCATCAACAACATCCACACCTACATCTTCCCGTATCCCACCACCGCCGCCATCTACTTCACCCCCTTCGCGCTGTATCTGCTCTTGCGCTACGTCGGCGAACGGGAGACGCTGGCCACGGTCCGGGGCTACGACGTCGCCACACCGCTTGGCGTCCTGTTGACTCTCGCCGGTATCGCGGCGATTCTCATCCACCCACAGTCCGGCTCGAACGTCCTGCTGCTCATCGGCGCCGGCTTCGGCCTGCAACTGCTCGCGCGAGTCTACGGCCGGTACCGGGAGACAGACCGGCTGACCGACCACCGGTCGCTGGCACCACAGACAGCGCTCGTCGGACTCTTCTTCGCCCTCTGGATTCCCCGCTTCGACCGGGCCACCGGGACGGTCAGCGCCGTGGTCAACGGCCTGCTGTACGGCGCTAACCCCGGCGACGAGATATCCACGGTCGGTACCTCGCTGTCGACGCTCGGCAGCGGTATCGGCGAGCTGTTCGTCAAGATATTCCTCGTCAGCGCCGTGCTGAGCGCGGTGGCCGGCGTAGTGATGCTTCTGGCCGTCACCGGCAAGCTCGACGACCGCTTCCCCGACCGAAACAGCTTGCTGCGGTACGTCACTTTCGGCTTCGTCCCCGTCTTCGTCCTGTTCGGGCTGTTCTACGTCACGAGCGTCACCCGCCAACCGTTCCGCTATCTCGGCTTCATGATGGTGTTCGTGACTGTGCTGACCGCCGTCGCCGTCACGGACGGTATCCCGTATTCTCCCTCGCTGTCGGCGAGACACTGGCAGGCTGCCGTCGCCGTCGCCCTCGTCGTCCTGCTGGTGCCACAGGCCATGATACTCCACCAGTCGCCGTACATGTACAAAGACTCAGACCACGTCCCAGAGACGTACTACGAGGGGTACACCACCTCATTCGACCAGCGCGACCCCGAAGTCTACTTCGCCGGCCCGCGTGGGGGGCCCCGACGGTACGTCGACGCCTACTACGGGACGACCGGGACCGACGTCACGCCCGGCGGAGAAGAGTTCCCCGGGAAGGAGGCGATGATACCCTTCTCCGTCTTCGGGAGCAACACGACACAGTACTACTCCCGGTGTCGATACGTGCCGCTGACGTCGAGCGACTACCAGCGCGAAGTCGGCATCTACGACGGCTTCAGATACTCGGAGTCGGCGTTCCGCTCGTTCCGGCAGAACCCCGGCGTCTCGCGCGTCCAGACCAACGGTGACTACCGGCTCTACTACGTCCGCGGGGACGAGTGTGGCAGATGAGCCTGGCCGACCGCATCGCCGCCGGCTTCAAGGTGACGATGGCCGCGCGGATAATCCACGCGGCGACCAACGGCCTGTTGCTCCTCGTTCTGACGCGGTACCTGCTCGAACCCGACCAGTACGGCCTGCTGTATTTCGCCATCTCTGTGGTCGGTATCGCCGAACTGTTCGGCACGCTCGGCGTCCCGAACGCCACGGCTCGCTACGTCAACGAGTACTTCGAGCGCGACGAGACCCAGGTCCGGTACATCATCCGATGGTCACTCGCTATCATCCTGACTGTCGCCATTACCGTCTCCCTGGCCGTCTCGCTGGCGGGCGCCGAACTGGCGCGCCTACTGGGTCGCCCGGCGGTCGCGCCGGTGTTGACGGTCGGCGGGCTCTACATCGGCGGCCGGTCGCTGTTTGGCTACCTGAAATCCGTCTTCCAGGCGTTCAACCGGGTCGACTACAGCGCCGCCGTGACCGTGATAAACAGCACCACGAGGCTCGTGGTCACGACGGGGCTGGTCGTCGCTGGCTACGGCGTCACCGGGGCGATGGCCGGCTACGTCATCGGGTTCCTGGTCACCGTCGCCGTCGGGCTCGTAGCGCTGTACACGCGGTTCTACTGCACCCTTCCGCCGACCGACCAGCCCGAGAGCGACCTGCGGGGCCGCATCGCCCGTTACAGCGTCCCCACCGCCGCCACGCGGGCCAGCGTCGTCGTCGACAGCAAGCTCGACACCGTCCTGGTCGGCGTGCTGGCGACGCCGGTCGCCGTCGGCTTCTACACCCTGGCCCGCCAGATCGCCGACCTCTGTATCGCGCCGGCCTCGTCGCTTGGCTTCACCATCACGCCGACGCTGGGCGAGCAGTCCGCCGCCGAGAACCCCGGTGTCGCGGGCCGCATCTACCTCGAGTCGCTGCGGAACGTCCTCCTGCTGTACGTACCGGCGGCGGCCGGACTCGTCATCGTGGCCGAACCCACCGTCACGTACGTCGTCGGCGAGGAGTATCTCGGGGCCGTCGTGCTGATACAGCTCTACGCCTTCTTCGTCATCGTCAGAGCCATCCACAAGATAACCGGGTCGGCACTGGACTACCTCGGGCTGGCCCGGGTACGCGCTATCGCCCGCGCCACGAGCGCGGCGGGGAACGTCCTCCTCAATCTGTTGCTCATTCCGCCCCTGGGCGCGCTGGGGGCCGGCATCGCGACGGTCATCACCTACAGCGCCTACACCGGCGTCAACGTCTACTACATCCACCGCGAACTCGAGTTCAACCTCGGCGAACTCGCCAGCGACCTGGCCCGGGTCGCCGTCGTCGCGCTGGTCATGGCCGGCGTCGTGCTGTCGGTGTTGCCCTACGTCACCGGACCGTTCTCGCTGGCCGCCGTCATCGCCACCGGTGGGGCGGTCTGGGCGACCCTCTCCGTGGCCAGCGGGCTGGTCGAACCCGGCGCGGTCATCTCGTTTATCACCTGACCGTCGCGGCCGTCTACTCTCGGACCGTGACCGGTCAAGCGCTGCATAACTACAGTGGCTGTTCCGGAAGGAGTCAGCATGCCATCGGTCGCATTCTTCGGGAGCCATCCGCTCGGTGAGCGCTGCCTGGACGAACTGACCGGCCACGACGCCTTCGACGTCGAGCTGGTCGTCACCTACGGGCCCGACGAGGACACCTGGTGGGACGGCTGTCTGTACGACCGCGCCGAGGGGCTGGGCCATCGGGTCCGGACCCGAGACAGTGAACGCGAGGTGCTCGACTACGACGTGGACTACCTCGTCAGCGTCTACTACCCCAACATACTCGACGAGGAACTGCTCGACCACCCGACCGTCGCGCCGCTGAACCTCCATCAGGCCGAACTACCCCGCTATCGCGGGAGCAACGTCTTTTCCCATGCCATCATGAACGCCCGCGACGACGACCACTGGCGCTACGGGACGACGCTGCACGTGATGGCGCCGGAGGTCGACGCCGGCGACATCGTCGCCCGCCGGTTCGTCCCCATCGAGGAGACCGACACGGCCCGGACCCTGTACGACCGCGTCACCGAGGCCTCCGTCGACCTGTTCCGCGAACAGCTCACGACGCTCCGGGACGGGGCCGTCCACCGGGTCGCGACGCCGCAGTCGGCGTACAACGGCGAGCGGTACTTCTACACCAAGGCGAGCCTCGACGGCGAGAAAGAGATTCCCGCCGAGCGGCTGGCCGACGACGACGAGTCCACTCAGCTGGCGGTGTACGACAAGATTCGCGCGCTCGATTTCCCGCCGTTCGAGCCGGCCTACACGGAGCTTTCCGGCCGGCGACTCTACCTGACGGCGACGAACTACGACGACCTCTTCGGGGGCGCGACGGTGCCGAACTTCAGCGTCGAAGGCGACCCCGTCGCGGCCACGCAGGACTAAAACTGCGCCACGGTGTCGGGCCGCTTGACGGGCACGACGCTCTTCTTGCGGGCCGACTCCTCGGCGTACTCCAGGGTCTCGACGGCGCGGGCACCGACAGCGCCGTCGGCGCGTGGCTGCTCGCCCGCCCGGCTGGCTTCGACGAACGACTGCACCTCGACTTTCAGCGGCTCGCGGTCGTCCGTGCTGTGTGAGATGGCGCCGTCGTTTCTGGACTTGAGTCCGTCGTCGGGGTCCGAGAACACCTCGGCGTCGAACAGCTCGAGTTTCGTGTTCTCCAGGTAGTCGACGTAGGCCGACCGGTTGGAGCCGACGACGACGAGGTCGCGCTTCTTGTCGAAGACGGGCACCTGCCAGGAGGAGTTGATGACGCCGCTGGTGTCGCCGTACTGTAACGTGATGGTCGCCGTCTCGACGATGTTCTCCCGGACGAACGAGTCGAGCTGCCCGTGGACGGTGTCGGGCCGTCGGCCAAGCAGGTAGTCGTAGATGTCCACGTCGTGGACCGCGAGCGAGTAGAGCACGCCCGTCGTCGTCCGAGGCACCCGAAACGAGAACCGACGGGTCTGGAGGTACTTGATTCGCCCCAGCTCCCCGCGGTCGATGCGCCGTTTCAGCGCGACCAGCGCTGGGTGGTAGCGGAAGATATGCCCCACGCCGAGCGTACAGTCGTTGTCGTCGGCGGTCTCGACGATGTCCCAGGCGTCCGCCGAGGTCAGCGCCAGCGGTTTCTCGACGAGCAGGTCGATGTCCCGCTCCAGCAGCGACAGCGCGACGTTCCGGTGGGTCGTCGACGGGGTGGCGACAGTCGCCGCGTCGACGTCGAGATTCGCGACGTCAGTCTCGTAGGGCAGGCCGTACGTCTCCGCGAGGTTCGAGGCGCGACTCTCGTCCGTATCACACAGCACCACCTCGTCGAGTTCCCCGTCGTCCATGAGCTCCTTCGCGACGCGGACGTGGTTTTTCCCCCAGTAGCCGGTGCCGACGACGCCGTATCTCATCGGTAAAACCTCCGGATTTCCTCGGCGACCCGGTCTATCTCGTCGTCGGTGATACGCGGGTGCATCGGCAGGGAGACGATGCGGTCACAGAGTCGCTCGGTCTCCGGCAGCGAGGGAACCTCGTCCAGGTACTCCCGCATCGCCGGGGTAAGATGGACGGGCGGGTCGTAGTGGATGCCCGTGTCGATGCCCTGCTCGTCGAGGTGCGCCCGGAGGGCCTCGCGCTCTGGCACCTGCACGACGAAGAGGTGGTAGACGTGGGTCGCGTTGTCGCGCTCCGTCGGCAGTGTCACCTGCTCCACGTCACGGAGTTGCTCGCGGTAGCGGTCGGCGGCCGCGGCGCGGTCGGCGTTCCAGTCGGCCAGGTGTGAGAGCTGTTCGAGCCCGACGGCCGCGCTCACCTCGTCCATCCGGTGGTTCAAGCCGAGGCGCACGTGGTTCCCTTCGTCGTCCCGGCCGTGGTTGCGGAGTTCTCTCGCCGTGCGCGCGAGGTCGGCGTCGTCGGTGACGAGCATCCCTCCGTCGCCGGCGACGGTCATGTTCTTGGACGGGTAGAAACTGAAACAGCCGGCGGTGCCGAGCCCGCCGACCGGGTCGCCCCGATAGGTGGCGCCGTGGGCCTGACAGCTGTCCTCGAACACGTCGAGGTCGTACCGGTCGGCGACGGTCGTAATCGGCCCCATCGCCGCGGGTTGGCCGTAGAGGTGGACCGGCGCGACGGCGGCCGCGTCGTCGTGGGCCGCCGCCTTTCTGGCGAGGTCCGTCTCGTCGATGGTGTACGTCTGCGGGTCGACGTCGACGAACACCGGCTCCGCTCCGAGTTCGACGACCGGGCTGACCGTCGCGAAGAAGGTGTGTCCGGGGACGAGTACCGTATCGCCCTCGCCGATGCCTGCCGCCTTCATCGCGAGGTAAAGCGCCGCTGTACCGCTGCTGACGCCGACGGCGTGGTCGGCGTCGCAGGTGTCGGCGAACTGTGCTTCCAGCGCTTCGACGCGGGGCCCTTTGACGTATCGGCGCGTCTCCAGCACCTCCGTCGCCCGGTCGACGATGTCGTCGTCGACGTAGACGTCTGTAAACGGGACCTGTTCGGTCATCAGCGTCGGCTAGCGGAGACCGACGTATTGTTATACTGACCGTTCGTCTCGAGGCAGAAAATT
The DNA here is from genome assembly GCF_029338235.1 of Haloarcula rara. Lineage (GTDB taxonomy): Archaea > Halobacteriota > Halobacteria > Halobacteriales > Haloarculaceae > Haloarcula > Haloarcula rara. The sequence goes on along the minus strand of NZ_CP119785.1, from coordinate 176,034 downwards.
GCGGTACACTTCGGTTCAGAAAGGTGTCTGAAATCGACCGCAATAGTTCACGCGCTCCTCATATATTCATCGCACTGGCTACACTCATGATGAGGCAGCGAGAGGCTATGTGTGCCTCTCGTTGCACTACATAACACGTAACTAGACAGTTTTCGAACCCATCGCAACTACCACGAATAGTTGGCTTTCCAAGTGCTATTTTCCAGGTAACTTTCCACTCGCTCCCCGAGTCAGACGGCATGGGCGCACACTCTACTTCGGATGACGCTATCGTCGTCGTCTCCAACCAGGCGCCGGCGTCGCTGAACATCGTTCGGTCGCTGGGCCGTCGCGGCGTCCGGACTATCGCAGCCGCCAACCGGGAGGGGACGCCCGCGATCGCGTCGCGGTACTGCGACGAGTCGGTTCGGCTGCCGGACCCGTTCGACGACATCGTCGCCTATCGGGACGCACTGCTGGAGCTGGCCGAGCGGCCAGCCGTCAGGACTATCGCGCCCGTCCGCGAACCCGACGTCTACGTCCTCTCGAAATACCGCGACGAGTTCGCCGAGCACGTCTCGACGCTCTGGCCGGACGCGGAGACGCTCGCACAGGCCCACGACCGGGTCGCACTCGTCGACGCGGCCGAGACGGCCGGGGTCGCCGTTCCGGATACCGAGCTCCTGACCGACGTCGAGGACTGGAGCGGCCGCCGCATCGTCAAGGCCCGGTACGGCTTCCTGGCCGACCGCTACGTCGAGGACCTCGGTCCCGAGAACGCCATCGAAGCGGGCACGACCGAGTATATCGAACCCGACGAGCGACCGGACGTCGACGCGCTCGTCGACCAGATGGGCCACGTCCCGATCGTCCAGGAGTACGTCGATGGGACGGAGTACACTATCCGCGCGCTGTACGACGAGGGCGAGCCGGTGGTCTCGACCCAGAAGGCGCTGCGGCGCGGGATGAAATACCCGCGGGGCCCCAGCGTCTACCACGAGGCGGTCGATATCCCGGCACTGGAGCGGGCCGGGCTCGCTATCCTCGACGAACTCGACTGGCACGGCCCGGCGTCCGTCGGGTTCATCCGCGAGAAAGCGACGGGGACCTTCAAGTTGCTGGAAATAAACCCCCGGTTCTGGGCCTCGCTGCCGTGTGATATCCACGCCGGCGTCGACTACCCGCACTATTACTGGCAGCTGGCCAACGGGGCGACGGGACCCTTCGACCCCACCTATCACCCGGGCACTGCGTCGCATTTCCTTCGTGGTGAACTGGTCCACCTCCACAGCGTGCTCACAGAGGAGTACGCCTTCGTCCCCCGCCCATCGGTCGGCGAGACCGTCAGCGGGATGGCGGGGTCCCTGCTCGAACAGCCCAACTTCGACGTCTTCAGTCTGGACGACCCGCGTCCGTTCGTCCGGGACACACTGAACACCGTCCTCGGGCTGTAACGACAGGCGCGTTTCCGGGGACGCTGTCATTGGCCGCTACAAGCCCCACTTACGTCCGATAGCCGCTAAATTACCAAGCCGCTCGGCCCTATCACTGTGGCTGTATGAGTGGTCATCTAACGGCCGACGAGTGGCGACGCATCAACGAGTTCGCGGACACGCCGAAACACCGTCGTCGCCCGGAACAGCTGTTACCCGAAGGGAGCCTGCCGGACGGAGAATCGATCGAGCAGTAATCACAGCATGTTCTCGGCCTCTATGGTCTCCCACACCTCGAGGCCCTCGTCAGTGATACCGTAGACCCGTCCTTTGCGCCGGTTCTCGGAGACGAGCAGGGTCACGAGGTCGGCGTCGCGAAGCTCCTGGAGCGCCCGCGAGACGTGGGCGATACTGAGGTCTGTCTCGTCCGCGATGAGCGACGGCGTCGCCGGCCCGTCTGAGAGCCGACGCAGCGTGGCGATGCGATAGCGGGAGCTGATGACGTAACTGATGTCGTCCCACGGGTCGGGCTCGCTCATCTGTGTCTCCTCCCGTCGGACGAGTCGCAGTCACTGTCAGATTCGGTTCGGTCGCTCGGTCGGTCGGGTGTGTTTGTAGCCATGAGGGTTCGGTTGGGCCTGCTGGCGCTGGTCGGTCGGTCGAACCGACGTCGGCACGTGTGTGTCATCGGTTGGTGGTCCGGCGGTCGTGTCCCCCGGCGATATCGTTCGTCCGTGAGCTGTGCGACTGACAGCGAGGCGAAGACGACGTGGGCTCGCAGTGCCAGCTGCCCGGTCGGCGTTTCCGGACGGTCGGCGACCCGTGCTCCGGTGACTCCGTCGGTGTGTCGACCGTATCGTCCCGCCGGTGACGCGTTGTAGCGACACCACCCGTCCGCGGGGTCGGCCTCGCTGTCCGGGCCTGGGATATAGTTTCGGTACAGTGACATATAAACCCATCCACGGCGGAGGTGCGCCGGGTGGCCACCGTTCTCCGGAGCGGACAACTGGTCTCGACTGAAGCCTGTCTCATTATTTCTCCATGTGGATGCGGACGTCCCCGCCTCGAAGCCACTGTTGGGAGATACACACGTGGACCCGCCTTTGTTACGTATCACATATACCGGATACAGAGTGGGTATCTCCGGCAAAACGAACCGGAACTCACGTGGACCGGAACTGGTCCGCTCTCGTCCCATGCAGACACCGTCTCGGACGAAACTCGACGTTTCTCAGTGCAAGCCACACATAACAATGCCGATACTTTGCTTGCCGAAAACCGTGATCGCTGTCCAATCGACACCGACCGGACGAGTCGGTATATTCCCACCGTATGGCGGTGACGCGCCGTGACTGAGACGCAGTTGCAGGAGCCGACCATCTCGATAGCCTCGCCAGCTGTCGGCCGGGAGGAACTCCACAGTGTAGCCGACGTCCTCGGTTCCGGTCGGCTCAGCGGCGGTGAGGCGGTCGAGGCCTTCGGGGCGGAGTTTGCCACCTACTGCGACGTCGCACACGGCGTCCCGACCACGAACGGGACGACCGCCCTGCACGCGGCCCTCGCCGCGCTCGACATCGGCCCCGGTGACACCGTGGTAACGACGCCATTTTCGTTTATCGCGACGGCGAACGCTATCAGGCACGTCGGCGCACGCCCAGTGTTCGCTGACATCGACCCAGCGACGTACAACATAGACCCCGACCACGTCGCCGCCGTCGCGGACGCCGAGGGCATCGAGGCGGTTCTGGCCGTCCACCTCTATGGCTGTCCCGCGCCCATCGACGAGTTACAGGCGATCGCGGACCGACACGACGCGGTCCTCGTCGAGGACTGCGCGCAGGCCCACGGCGCGACCTACCGGGGCGACCCCGTCGGCAGCTTCGGCGACGCCGGCTGTTTCAGCTTCTACCCCACGAAGAACATGACAACCGGGGAAGGCGGCATGGTCGTCACCGACGACGACGACGTGGCCGAGCGCTGTCGCAGCTTCATCGACCACGGCCGCGGGCCGGACGGTGGCCACGAGCGCGTCGGGCACAACTTCCGTATGCCGGACCTCTGTGCGGCCATCGGTCGTGTCCAGCTCTCGAAGCTCGACGATTTCGTCGCGGCCCGTCGGGACCACGCCGCCCAGTTCGACGACGCCATCGCGGACGCGCCGATACAGCGACCGGTCGCACCCGAGGGCTGTCGCCACGCGTACCACCAGTACACGGTCCGCTGTGACGACCGGGCGGCCCTGGCCGCGCATCTGGAAGAGTACGGGGTCGGGTCGGCGGTGTACTACCCGCGACCGATTCACGAAGAGCCGGCCTACCAGGATGTCACAGTCGAGTTACCGGTCGCCGAGCAGGCCGCCGAGGAGGTCCTCTCCATCCCGGTCCACCCGGAGCTGTCCACCGAGGACGTCCGACAGATAACCCACGCGCTCACGGAGTTTTCGAGATGACCGAACCACTGGCCGCCGGCGTCGTCGGCGTCGGCAGCATGGGCCGACATCACGCTCGCGTCTACAACGAGATACAGGGGGTCGAACTCGTCGGTATCGCAGACGCCGACGAGGGGGCCGCCACCCAGGTCGCCTCGACCTACGGGACTACGGTCTATGACCTGGAGACACTGCTGGGGATGGTCGACCTCGTCTCTATCGCCGTCCCCACGCGATACCACTACGAGGTCGCCTCGACGGCCATCGATGCGGGCGTCTCCGTACTGGTGGAGAAACCGTTCGTGACCGACGCCGAGAAGGGCCGCGAACTCATAGACCGGGCTGAAGCCGCCGGCGTGACCCTGCAGGTGGGTCACATCGAGCGGTTCAACCCGGTCGTCGACGTGCTGGAAGACGTCCTCGCGAACGTCGAACCCATCGCGGCGTCGGCCCGCCGGCTCGGCCCACCGGTCTCGCGGGACGTCAGAGACGACGTCGTGATGGACCTGATGATACACGATATCGATATCGCCTGTTCGCTGTTCGGCGACGCGGTGGCCGGTGTCACCGCCATCGGTGCCTGTGACGGCGACTACACCGACGCCCAGATAGAGTTCGACGGCGGGACGCTTTGCTCGCTGACGGCAAGCCGTGTCACGCAGGAACGCATCAGGGATCTCTCTGTGACCGCTCGCGAGTGCCACGTCAACGTCGATTTCATGGACCAGTCGGTGCGCATCTATCGACACTCGGACCCGTCCTATCACACGGAGAACGGCGACGTACGCTACAGCCAGGAGAGCATCATCGAGCGCCCGGCCGTGGACAGTGACGAACCGCTCAAGCGGGAACTGCGTTCGTTCGTCGACTGTGTTCGAACCGGTTCGACCCCGCGGACCACCGGGAGCGACGGGCTCTACGCCATGTTGCTCGCCGACGAGATAAGCTCGATAGCGGACTCGCGGACTCTCGCCCTGGAGGAGGTGAGCGTCGGTGACCGCAGCACAATCTGAGGCGGCGGTGTACGCCGGTGACCGCGCCGGCACGGCGCTCCAGTCGGCCTTTGCCACCGGGGAGATTCCGGTCGCCGTCTACGGCCTGGGGAAGATGGGGTTGCCCCTGGCCGCGGTTCTGGCTGACGTCACCGGAAACGTCGTCGGCGTCGACATCGACGAGACGGTCGTCGAGGCCGTCGCTGCCGGGGAGAGTCCGGTCGACGGCGAGCCCGGGCTGTCGGAACTGGTCGCCGAGACGAGCGCCGACGGCTCCCTGTCGGCGACGAGGGAGTCGGGACAGGCGGCCACGGACGCGCAGGTCCACGTCGTCATCGTCCCGACGCTCATCGAGGGGACGGAGCCGGACCTCTCGATGTTACTCGCGGCCGTCGACGCCATCGGTACGGGACTCGACACGGGCGACCTGGTGATAATCGAATCGACGGTCCCCCCCGGCACGACCCGGGACGTCGTCACGCCCAGACTGGCCGAGCGTAGCGGGCTGGACCCCACCGAGTTCGGCGTCGCCTTCTGTCCCGAGCGGACCGCGAGCGGCCGTGCGATCCAGGACATACGGGGCGCCTACCCGAAGGTGGTCGGCGGCGTGGACGACGAGAGCGAGCGCGTCGCCGGCCTGCTGTACGACGAGCTGACGAGCAACGACGTCATCCACGCGGGGGACGCCACCACCGCGGAGTGTGTGAAGGTGTTCGAGGGCATCTACCGCGACGTCAACATCGCGCTTGCCAACGAACTCGCGACGGTAGCCGAACCGCTCGACGTCGACGTGACCCGGGCCATCGAGGTCGCCAACACCCAGCCGTTCTGTGATATCCACGACCCCGGGCCCGGCGTCGGGGGCCACTGTATCCCGCTGTATCCGCACTTCCTCACGGCCACGGTCGACAGGGACCTGCCGCTCGTCGAGACGGGCCGCGCGGTCAACGACCAGATGCCGTCGTTCGTCACCGACGCCGCCGTCGACCTGCTAGAGGACCACGGTGTCGCTATCGAGGACGCCACGGTCCTGGTGCTTGGCGTCGCCTATCGCGCCGGTGTCGACGAGACGCGTAAATCGCCCACGCGGCCCGTCGTCGCCGAACTCGACGAACTCGGGGCGGACGTCTGGGCGGCCGACCCGGCCGTCGACGTGCCGTCCGTCCCAGATCTACCGGCCAGCGCGTGCTCGATGGCCGACGTGGCGGCGACTGCCGACCGGTACGACGCCGTGGTCGTGATGACCGACCACGACGCGTACAGCGACCTCGACTTCGGGGCGTTCGGCGATGCCGTCGTGGTAGATGCACGGGACGTTCTCGGGACGACCCCGCTTACGACCTACACCGTCGGTGCCGGGCGGTCGTAAGCGACGTTGCACTGCTGACATCGAGCAGTGTATCCGAAGCTACCTGAACAGTACGTATAACATATCTGTCAAAACAAAGTATTAAGTGTGGGACGAATGACTGTTTTGACAGGCGCATGGGGTTCGGACAACCCACAGGTCTTGCAGGATATCGGGGGGTGCAAGGAGCCAATCCCGTTCCGAGGACTGCGTACAGTCCGGATTCCGGGCCACGGAGGACCATACATGAGTACCCAGGACCAGACCGCACGTACCACTTCCGACCAACCGACGGGAACCGAGAATCAAGAGGAGGTGCCAGACAGCACGGCACCGCAGGACGATGGGGTCACCGAGGCCGAGCAAGAGCCGGAGCCGCTCTCGCTGGACCTGGTGTTCGAGATACTGAAAAACAGCCGCCGGCGCGAAGTCATCCACTATCTCAGAGACGAGGAGTCCGACGAGCGCGTCTCGCTCGGCGAGTTGGCCGAACACGTCGCCGCTATCGAGAACGACACGACGACGGACCAGCTCACGTCCAGCCAGCGAAAGCGGGTTTACGTCGGGCTCTACCAGTGTCACCTCCCGAAGATGGACGACATGGGGGTCGTCGACTTCAACCAGGACCGCGGACACGTCGCCCTGGCTCCGCAGGCGGACTGTCTGACCGAGTATCTCGACCGCCCGGCCGAAGACGATAGCGTCCAGTGGCACCAGTACTACGGCGCTATCTCGGGGGTCGGCATCGCCATCGTCGCGCTCTCGCTCGGTGTCGGCCTCGGCTCGGGTCTCGTAATGGGGCTGCTCGGACTCGTCGTCGCGACGTTCGCGTTCTGCTCGGCGTGTCACTGGGTCACAGAAGCACGCGACGACGACTGACGGCAGACGGGGTCACACGGAACTATCTTTTCGGTGTCGTCTTCGCGAGTACCGGCAGGACTGATACGGATTATTGTAGCTGTTTACCGGTGATCGTCCGACCCGGGGTCGGCGATATCGGTAAGAAACTACAATAATCCGTCTGAAGGGGGTGGGTCCGGAGCGGTGGCCGGCCGCCGGCCTGCACGCGAGTCGGATGGGGTACACGTAACGGCCAGCCAACTGCGCCCCGTTATGTCGGACACAAGTGGATGGTGAACCGTTCCGGGTTTGGGTGGCCGACTGCTTATACGGCCGGTTGTACCGGGTCCCGCTCCGACACACACGCGAGCGTGTGGCGGAGACGAACGCACGGACGACCGACAGTATCACGCCGTCACCGGCGCGCGTCGGCAATTGAACGGACAGCCGACAGCAGTATTGTAACCCTGTTCCTACGTGTTCGACGGCACAGCCTGACGAATACGGGCCCCATCTACCAGTATCCGGTAAGTTTCGTATACAGTACATCTCTGCCGTGAGCGCGTCGCGTTCGGTCCGATACAGCTGGACCAGACGCCATCGAACGTCGGGTCGGTCTCTCCTGACGGAGACCTGTCGCCCACGCGGGGCCGGCGGCGATAGCCAAGATAACCAGTCGAGTGCGAGGTCGTGGGCCGGTCGCAGTTCCCTGTCACTGGGACAGGCGACGCTGGAACGCGAAAAACAAACTCCGGCTGTCGCGACTGCGGCCGAGGGACAGGACCAGTGGAGGCCTCGCCGGGTCGCGACGGTACAACAGTGCACGGCAGTATGCATGATTATATATAACTTATATTCTCCCCGCATCATGGTCGTTACCGCTACCGTCAAGCCCGTGTTCTCCTGTTCACCCCTGTCCCCACACCTACATCACTGTGCCCCACCTACCGACGGATATGTCAGCACGTATCGCTATCCTCGGCGGCACGTTCACTCCGGTGCACAACGGACACCGCGCGCTGCTCCATAGCGCGTTTCAGACCGCGAGTCACGACGGCGACGGGGACGGGCACGTCGTCGTCGGTCTCACGGCCGAGTCGCTGGCGCGGGAGACGCGCAGCGACCCCTCACACGCCGAGCTCCTCGGGTCGTTCTCCGAGCGCCGGGAGGCGCTTTCGGACACGCTGGAACGCATCAGCGGCGCGTACCCGGCGACGTGGGACATCGTGAAGATAACGGACACGTTCGGCCCCGCCGCGACTCGCGAGGACGCCGACGCACTCGTCGTCGCGCCGGAAGGAAAGGCCCAGCAGCGGGCCCGCGAACTCAACGACGAGCGACTGCAACGGGGGTATCACCCGCTCGAGATACATACGTCCCCGTTCGTCGTCGCCGAAGACGGGCTGCGGATAAGCAGCACGCGAATCCGGAACGGCGAGATCGACGCCCAGGGACGATTGCTCGGTGACGACGACTGACCGAGGGGCCGTCTACTCCCGCTGGCTCTCCGCGTTCGGTTCGGCCAGCGTCTCGGAGAGGCCGTCGTCTTGCACCATCGACGAGACGTACTCGGCCGTGGTATCGCCCTCCGGGGCGACGTCACGACCGGGCTCGGTGTCCTGTTCCTGTGTCTCGACGCAGATGTCGGTCCCGGTCACCTCGACGAAGATGTCCTGCAGGTGCTCGTGAGACGGTTTCTCGCCCTCTGCGTCGCTGCTCATCGGTTACCCCACCTACGCGCCGAAGCTTCCCACACCCCATGGGTGTGTGCACATTCGTCAACCATGACATGACGCCCTGGAACGGCACAAATATAAATATACAGTGACAAATCCAGTTAATTACTGACTAGAGTCGTTATCGCTGTGTTTTATAGTACCTACTTTTCGCTGAATCCGCCCGGACTGGGTGGACGACGGCTCGCCGGACACACCGCTGTCGAGTCGAGTAGTCGAATCAGGGGACAAATAACAAGCGTACAGTTGTTATTTTCTGGGTAGCAACGGGTGACCAGTCATCGTAGAATGGGATGCAAATGAGCTCGCGACGCGCCCGGCTTTGATATAGCGGTATATGATTTATATGGTCGGGAGCAGTCGGGAGAAATCACCAACGAGTTTCTCGTTTACAAGAGCGAGTAGATATTTGCCTCGTAACTCTCCCGGACGCGGCTCCCCCACTCGTGGGTGTAGGTGTCGATGACGTCCTGTGCCACGTCGCCACGCAGGTACTTGACGACCCCACGGTCCCCGGTTCTGTCCCGGAGATGGGTCGTGAAGAAGTGCCGGAAGTAGTGCGGTGTGACGTTCTCCTCGGTTCCGCCGCCGTCGCGGTACCAGCCGTAGTCCCGGGCGTGTTGCTCGACGAGGTGATGCACCATATCGGGGGTGAGCCGCTTGCCCCAGTCACTGCTCGTCGAGACGAACAGGGGCTCGGCGTCTGAGCGAACGTCGGGTCGAATCGCCAACCAGCGCCGTAGTGTGCGGGCGAGTTCGTCGTCGACAGGCACAGTCGTGTCGCGTTTTCGCTTGTTCGACGCCGAACGTCTCTCGCCGTTGGTCACTGCACCGCGACTCGGCTCGGCGGCGACGTACAGGGAGTCCTCGCGCCCGTCGAGGGCCGCGCGCACGGGCACCTCGGGACGGGGTCCAGGTTCTGACAGGTGGCAGTCCTGAACGTCGAGATTACACAGCTCACCGGCCCGCATCCCAGTTTTCAACAGGGTGAGAACGACGGCTCGCTCCAGGGGGTGGCCGATAGTTCCGACGAAGGCGCGCATCTCCTCGACACTGATTTCGCGTCTGGTCGGGTCGGTGTTTATCGACTCGTCCATCTCCTCCATCACCAGCGCCATCGGATTCGATTCGAAGGTGCCCACTTGCGTCATGTAGGCGAAAAACCGGTGCAGATAGGAGGCGTACGTCGCGACGGTACTCTCGCTGTGGTCGCCTCTGAGTCCGTGCACGTACGCCATACAGTCCCTGTGGGAGGCGGCAGCCACTGCGGTGGGGTGGCTGCCCTCGCTCAGATACGTCTGGAATTCCCGGAGCACGCGCTCGTAGAAGGCCCGTGTGCGCTCGCTTTTGCCGTGGTAGGTCACGTCGTCTAGGAAGTACCCGATGGGGTCCTCGTCTGGTTCGGGTGTCGCGGTGTCGGAGCTCATTCGTCCAGCACGTACCCCCCGTGGCGGCCGCTGTATCGGACCCGCCCTTCTGACTGGAGTTCCTGTAATGTCTCGTCGAGTCGCTGTTCGATGTCGTCGGTCAGGGCAGCGACCAGGTCGTCCCAGTCGCAGTGGTCGCCGTCAGCGAGGGCCTCGACGACCCGGTCTTTCAGGCCGCTACCCCCAGGGTTTGCGTCCGGAGAACGGGGTTCCGTTTCTTCGGCGCTCGCCGAACCCTCGGCTGTTTCCGACTCCGGCGGTTCGAATCCGCTTCGTCCCGCCTGTACCATCGTCCGGACGAACTCGCTCTGGCTCATGTCGAGATCGTCGGCGTGGGACTGCCAGTTCTCCTTCTGGTATTTCGGAACGTAGGTCCTGACCGAGGTGCGCTCCTCGCCATCGGCTGCCATATCTGGGGGTCATTCCCCGGGCACTTCAATCTAGTGCTACAGTCACGGATAAAGACACTTATTTGTGCAGATAGGGCTGTAATATCGGCCAAATCACGGCGTTAATGGAGTTAGATTGACACTATTGGGAGAGAATGAGTCTAGACTCACAAATCTAAATTTGGGGGGTTTGTTGGCTGTCTACTCGTCGAACACGAACTGTCGTCGGTCGTCGCCGGGTCGCGTCGCTCAGTCGGTGGGCCACTTGTCCAGATCGTCGGGGTGACTGTACCCGGTAGCCCGGCAGGGACTATGCAGATACGTGGGCCACGATCAGTGGCCTCTCCAGTCCGGTATCGAACCGGACTGGCTTCGTCGAGCGATGGTCAGCGACACCCAGCAGGGCCTTCCGGTTGGCTGTACCTTTCTACACAGCTCCGGCCCTCTCGCTACCACAGTGTCCCTCAGCGCCCGTGAGAGGCGCTTGCGCTGTCTCCCCGGGGCTCTTCGAGGCGATACACTCCCGTCGGTCCTTGCCACTCGCAGCCGGGCCCTTCGTCTCGTCTGACCGACTTCGGATGGGTCGATAGCGATGTGGCGGACTGCGAGCCGGCATAGAACGAGGCTCCGTTTCTGCCGCTCGACCCAGGGGTAGCGACCGCCAGAGCGGGTCGCTCTGGTCGATTAGCAGTCGACCACGACAGCTCGACTCTCTGAGTCGCTGGTCACTGCCGGCGACTCGTTTTCATACTGACAGCTGGAGTTCGTACAGCTGTCGGCACCAGGTGGAGTAGCGTTCGTTCGTACTGAGACAACGATAGTATAGTGGCTCGCGTGTCGGATACACCATTATACGCGCTACGATATGGGCCATCCCGGTGCGGCACCGAGAAGTGTTCGACTCGCTGCAACGGTGGCCTCCGCTACCGGACAGCGTGGATTGGCCGTTCTCGGGGGCGTGATTATGGCTCCACAGGCGACTGGGTCTGACCGGAGCCCTTCGGTGGATGTCTCCGAGGGCCGACTACAGATTCGGTCTCCAGCCAGCGAGTCGCTCTCCTCCTCGCCCTCCGCAGTGAACCACTCGCTGCCGGCTGGAGCCGACTGAACGCTGATATGGACTCCGTCGCGCCCCTCGAACTGGTGAATTTTCGGCCACAGTCCGCATTGCCAGCAACAAAATGTCAACTGAATATAACGCCACAGTGGCTGTCTAGCGACTCGTAAACTGTATAGCGCTATATCCAATCCAACTCCAGTACCCCACAGAATTCCCTGTCCATTCAGGGAATCGAACCTGGGGTGTTCGCTGTTCGCCTCGGGGGCCGAGGTTTGGCGGGATTTATGTCTGCCCGGCGACGACGACTGGATATGGCTGACCTGGTTACGTTCGGCGAGACGATGCTCCGGCTCTCACCGCCCGACGAGGAGCGTCTCGAGATCGCCGACCAGTTCGACGTCGACGTGGCGGGTGCCGAGTCCAACGTGGCTGTCGCAGCCCAGCGCCTGGGGCTCGACGCCATCTGGCTTTCGAAACTCCCGGACTCGCCTATCGGCCGGAAGGTCGCCGGCGAACTCCGGAGCCACGGTGTCTCCGTCGACGTCGTCTGGGACGACTCGCCCGAGCGTCGACAGGGCACGTACTACCTGGAACAGGGCCGACCGCCGCGAGGGAGCGAAGTAATATATGACCGCGCGCACGCGAGCGTCACCACTGCGACCGCCGACGAGCTACCGACCAGGGTGCTTTCGGATACGTCCTGTTTCCACACGACCGGTATCACCCCCGCGCTGTCGGAGACGCTGGCGACGACGACCGCCGAGTTGCTCGAACGGGCGGGGTCGGCCGGGGCGCTGACGAGCTTCGACGTCAACTTCCGCTCGAACCTCTGGACGCCGACCGAGGCGAAGGAAGTGCTTACCGATCAGTTCCCGGCTATCGATATCCTGGTCGTCGCCGAGCGCGACGCCCGCGACGTCCTCGAGGCGGACGGCGACGCCGAGGCCATCGCCAGAGAGCTCGACGACGAGTACGGGTTCGAGGTCGTCCTCGTCACCCGTGGCAGCGATGGAGCACTCGCGCTCTCGGAGGGGGAGGCGTTCACGCAGCCGACCTACGAGGCGCCGGACGCCTACCCTGTCGGGACTGGCGACTCCTTTGTCGGGGGCTTTCTCTCGCAGTATCTCGAGGGCGAGTCGGTCCAGGAGGCCCTTTCCTGGGGCGCCGCGACCGCTGCGCTGAAACGGTCCATCCCCGGTGATATAGCGACCGTCACTCCGGGGGAGGTCCGCGAGGTCATCGGCGGGACGACGGAGTCGCTGTCCCGGTAGTCCCGCGCCGGCCCGCGAAAACTGCAGTGTCTGATAAGCTTCTTATCCCCTGGCTCGGTACGGGGGAGTATGATTCAACTACCGACGTCGCCGACACTCCGTTTTGTAGGGGGAGCCGCCGATGCGTAGCGCGAAAATCGTCTGTACACTCGGTCCGGCCAGCGAATCGGTCGAACAGATAGAGTCACTGGCAGAGGCCGGTATGTCCGTCGCACGGCTCAACGCCAGCCACGGGTCGCCCGAACACCGCCGAACGATGATCGACCGCATCAAGGAGGTCGACGAGCGGGTCGACACGCCGGTCGCCTCGTTGCTGGATATGCCGGGCCCAGAGGTCCGGACCGCGCCTATCGACGAGCCCATCGAGCTCGAAAAGGGGTCGACGGTCCGCTTCGCCGTCGGCGACGACGCCACTCCCGAGGAGGTCGGGCTCTCTCAGTCTATCGGCAGTGCAAGCACGGGCGACCGCGTGTTGCTCGACGACGGCCGCATCGAGACCACCGTCGAGAGTGTCGACGGCGATACCGTCGTCGCCCACGTGGAGAACGGCGGCACGCTGGGTGCCCGGAAAGGCGTCAACGTCCCCGGTGTCGACCTGGACCTGGCCACGATAACGGAGAACGACCGGCGCGAAATCGAGGTCGCAGCCGAGAAGGAACCGGATTTCGTCGCCGCCTCGTTCGTCCGCGACGGCGACGCCATCTACGAGATAAACGAAGCCCTCGAAGAGAAGGGCGTCGACATCCCCATCATCGCGAAGATAGAGCGAGCGGGCGCCGTCGAGAACATCGATAGCATCATCGAGGCCGCCTACGGTATCATGGTCGCCCGTGGTGACCTCGGCGTCGAGACGCCCCTCGAAGACGTCCCAATCTTCCAGAAACGCATCATCCGGAAGTGTCACCAGGCCGGTGTTCCTGTCATCACGGCGACGGAGATGCTCGATTCGATGATTCACTCCCGGCGACCGACCCGCGCGGAGGCCTCCGACGTGGCCAACGCCGTGCTCGACGGCACCGACGCCGTGATGCTCTCGGGCGAGACGGCCATCGGTGACCACCCGACCCGCGTCGTCGAGACGATGGACCGTATCGTCCGCGACGTCGAGGGCAGCGAGGAGTACGCCGAGTCCCGCGAACAGCGCATCCCCAACGCCGGTGACACCCGGACCGACGCGCTGGCCCGGTCGGCGCGCTTTCTCGCGCGTGACATCGACGCCGACGCCGTCGTCGCCGCCTCCGAATCCGGCTACACCGCGCTCAAGGCCGCGAAGTACCGCCCCTCGATTCCCATCGTCGCCTCGACGCCGAGCGATCGGGTCCGTCGCAAGCTCGCACTCTCGTGGGGCATCATCCCTGTGACGACAGAGTACACCAACGACGGTGCCGACGCCGTCATCCAGAGCGCCGTCCAGGCCGCCCTCGACACGGAGGCCGCCGAGGGCGGTGACACCGTCGTGGTCCTCTCGGGGATGATGACCGAACTGGAGGGGATGAACACCGCGAACATGCTGAAGGTCCACGTCGCCGCCGAGACGGTCGTCAGCGGCCGGTCGGTCGTCGACGGACTCGCGACCGGACCGGTCTATCACGTCGACGACGGCGATATCTCCGACGCCCCCGACGGTGCGATTCTCGTGGTTCCCAGCTCCTTCGACGGGGAGTTCACCGGTGAGACCGAGCACATCGGCGGCATCGTCGACGCCCACGAGGGCGTCACGAGTTACGCCGCCATCGTCGCCCGCGAGCTGTCGGTGCCGATGGTCTCCGACGCGACGCTGCCCGACCGCATCGAGAACGACGACATCCTCACGCTCGATGCCGAACGCGGTGTCGTCTACGAGGAGGCCGCCGGCCGGGAACAGCTCCCCGACCGGTAAAGCTACCGCGAATCTGTGCAATTAAGTACTCAAAGAGCCACCGTCTGACCAAATGGGCGCATACGCTGGGGCCGACCTCGGTGCGACGCATATCAGGGCTGTCATCGGCGACGCTGACGGGGCGGTCATCGCCTCTCACAAGCGAGACACCCCACGCGGGCCGACTGGTATCGCCGTGACCGAGGCCGTCCTCGACGCCCTTCGGGGCGCGTGCGAGGCGGCCGACGTCGCACCGTCGGAGGTCGTCGCGGCCGGTATCGGTTCGTTTGGCCCGCTGGACCTGGCCGGCGGCGCGGTCGAGAACCCCGCGAACCTCCCGGACTCCATCGACCGCATCCCGCTCGTCGGGCCCGTACAGAACCTCTTCGACACCGACCGGGTGTACCTCCACAACGACGCCAACGCGGGGCTCATCGGCGAGCGCTACTACGCCGACCGGAACCCCGACGATATGGTGTATCTCACCATCTCCTCGGGAATCGGGGCCGGCGTCTCGGTCGACGGGAACGTCCTGCGAGGGTGGGACGGCAACGCCGGTGAGGTCGGCCACATGACCATCGATCCACACGGCTTCATGACCTGTGGCTGTGGGCACGACGGTCACTGGGAAGCGTACTGCTCGGGCGAGAACATCCCCCGCTATGCCACCCGCCTCCACCGCGAAGACCCCGTCGAGACCGCCCTCCCCATCGACACGGAGGGCTTTACCGCGGCCGACGTTTTCGAGTACGCCGGCGAGGACGAGTTTGCCACCCACGTCCTCGACCAGATCTCACACTGGAACGCTATCGGTGTCGCCAACATGGTCCACGCCTTCGCGCCGCTGGTCGTCTCCATCGGTGGCGCCGTCGCCATCAACAATCCCGACCAGATACTGGACCCTATCAGGGACCGGCTCGACGACATGGTGATGGCCAACATCCCAGACCTCCAGCTGACCACACACGGTGACGACGTCGTGGTCCGCGGGGCGCTCGCCTCGGCGCTGACCGGCGGTACCGGCGACTCGACGGCAGTGCGTTAACCGAGGTCGTAGAGGCGCCGGAACACCGTCGGCGGGAACCGCGGTTCGACGCGGCTGGGCGGTCTGCCCTGCCCGCCCTGCGTCGCGGCCTGGACGCGTTCGACGACCCCGGCTTCTGCCATCTCGTACAGAAACCGCTTGACAGTGCCCGGCGAGAGGTCGACGTTCTCCGACCCGCCGATGGCCGCAGTGGTCGCCGTGACGGAGGACCGTTCCTCCTCGTCCAGGTCGACCAGCTCCCGCAACACGGCCTGCCTGTTCGCCGGCAGGGCGAGAACGATACCCAGTGAGACACAGGGTATCGGTATCTCCTCGATCGCCGCCTCGACGTCGGCCCGAATCAGTTCCGACCGACCGGCCTGTTCGGCGTGGTGGGTCGCGATGAACAGCGCGGCCAGGGCGTCGTGTGCGTTCCCGTTCGCCCACTCGGCGATTTCGTCGGCGAGGTCGTGTTCGATCGCCTGTTGTGAGAGTCCGATCGAGGCCCGTGTCATCAATACGTCGACGAGCATCTGTTGCTGGTACGGGTCGACGCGGATGGCCTCGGCGGTGTACTCGGTGAGTTCGGTCTCGGCCGGACGTTTCCGGCCTATCGCCAGCCAGCTCACGTTACTGGGCAGTCCCGCGAACAGGTCGACCAGGTCGCTCTCGGAAGCGCTCCGGGGTTCCCCGACGTGGTCGACGGCGACGACGACGCCAGTCCGCGAACCGTCAAGCTCCTCGTGCAGGCGGGCCCGCAACGTCTCCGTCCCGATACCGTGTTCTGGGACCGACTCCTCGACCAGGGAGTCCAGTACCGCGTGGTAGAAGGCGAACTCGCTCGTGGTCTGTCTGCTGTCCAGATAGACAAAGGAGGGCGAGGTCAGCGACTGGGCCCGCGTTGTCGTATGAATAACCGTCCGTGTCTCGGTCGGCAGCCGGTTCAGCTGGCTGAAAAGCGCCGTAACCACGGCGCTCTTGCCGACCCCGCTCGGACCGTACAGGTACGCGTTGGCGGGAAGCTTCCCATCGAAAACCGGGTCCAGGTGGTCGAGCAACCGCTCGAGCAGCGGACCCCTGTCTGCCGGCTCGTCGATGTGGGTCACCGGCGACAGCGTCTCGTAGTCCTGAACCAGGCGCGGCTCGCCGTCGTGTCGCTGCCGTCGCTTGATTCTGGCTTCTATATCCATTGCTAGTGTGTGCTCGGACTACGAGGTTCGTACAAAAATGAAAATCCGACGTTGGCCGGACGTTTAGAAGACGGCGAACAGTCCCCGCTGCGTGACACCGGCGACCGACAGGATGCCGATGAGGATCGTGCAGACGAAGATAGCGAACGCCGGCGGGTCCACGTGCGTGTCACCGTGTGCGTAGAAGATACGCTGGCCGGCCTCACCGACGAGCGCACCGAGCACACCGAAGGCGCCGCCCAGCAGCAGGGCGACAATCTGGGACGTCCCAGTCGGGTCTGCGACGAACGCGGCTGCGCCGGCGCTGCCGGGCAGGGTCATGTGGTGGGTCACCGGAATCTTCTCGACGCCCAGGTTCAGGAACGTCAGGGACGCCGCCGAGATACCGAAGCCCAGGAACATGCTGTTCGTCGAGATGACGAGGAAGCCACCGAGCAGGCCGGCGATGAGGCCGATGAACGCGACGTTGCCCCACTTGTACTGGTGGGGGAGCCACGGTTCGACGGCCGGGCGCATGACTTCGCTGCCGCCGTCGGCGGCGACTTCTTCGCCGTTCTCGAAGGGAGTCATGTCGAAGTAGCCGCTGCCGCCGGGCGAGCCGAACAGCGAGTAGCCGAGGACGATGCGGTGCAGCAGGGCAGAGAAGAACACCGTAAAGGCGATGGTGTCAAAGGCCACGGCCGTGGCGACGAGACTGCCCAGCAGCGTGTTGCTGATGGCACCGAAGATACCGAAGATACCACCGACCGCCAGCACGTCGGGTCGGGTCCCGAGCGCGTAGGCGATGTCCTTGCCGGGGTGGTAGCCACCGTCTTCCTGGGGCGGCATGGCGCCCTCCTTCTTCGCGGCGTAGGCAGCCGCGGCCGCACCGCCGGCGAAGGCGATGTGCGGGCCGAACACCGGACCGAAGCCGACCAGGCCGGTCACGCCGCCGGCGACGCCTTCACCGACCTCAACGCCGACCAAGTTCGCCGCTTCCCCGGCGATGACCGCGAAGCCGGTGAAACAGAACGCCGGGAGTGCACCGATGGCGGCACCGAAGCAGCCACCGGCGAACGCGGCGATGAGCCAGTAGACGAACTCCACGGCGGTTCGGCCACCGAGAGCGTCAATCTGCAGTAGTACTGGGTCCACCATGTTTTATTCCTCCCGTGCCCAGTCGAGGGATTTCTCGACTGCGTCGTCCCATCGGTCGTAGAGCTTGTCGACCTCTTCGGAGCTCTTCTCGGGGCTGAACTCGCGGTCGATCTGCCAGTTGTCGCGCAGCTCGTCGACGGTGTCCCAGTAGCCGACGGCGAGGCCGGCCGCGTAGGCGGAACCGAGCGCCGTGGTCTCGTCGACCTCGGGTCGCGCGATGTCCGTCTGGATGATGTCGGACTGGAGCTGGCAGAGGAAGTTGTTCTTGACTGCACCACCGTCGACACGCAGGGTCGTGGTGTCGACGCCGGAGTCGGCTTCCATCGCTTCCGCAACGTCGCGGGTCTGGTACGCGATGGATTCGAGGGTGGCACGCACGATGTGCTCTTTGCGGGTACCACGCGTCATGCCGACGATGGTACCGCGGGCGCGGCCGTCCCAGTGCGGGGCGCCCAGGCCGGTGAAGGCCGGGACCATGTAGACGCCGTCCGTGGAGTCCACGGAGCGGGCCAGTTCCGCGGTCTGGGCGGCGTTGTTGATGAGGTCGACGTCCTCGAGCCACTCGATAGCGGCGCCGGTAATGAAGATGGCACCCTCGAGGGCGTACTGGACCGGCTCACCGGACATCTGGAAGCCGATGGTGGTCAGCAGACCGTGGTCGGACTCGACGGCGTCGGTGCCGGTGTTCATCAGGTAGAACGAACCGGTCCCGTAGGTGTTCTTCGCGTCACCCTCGTCGAAACAGGTCTGGCCGAACATCGCGGCCTGCTGGTCACCCAGCGCGCCGGCGACGGGTACTTCGGCGCCGAGGAAGCCGTCGGCGTCCGTGGAACCGTAGGTGTTCTCGTCCGAGGACGGTCGGACTTCCGGAACCATCTCCTTGGGGACGTTGAACTCTTCGAGGAGCTCGTCGTCCCACTCCAGCTCGCGGATGTTGTACAGCATCGTCCGCGACGCGTTCGAGACGTCGGTGATGTGGTTGCCGGTGAGGTTGTAGATGACCCACGTGTCGATGGTCCCCATGAGGAGTTCGCCCTGCTCGGCTCGCTTGCGAACGTCCTCGCCGCGGGAGGCTTCCATCTTCAGGGGCTCTGCGTTGTCGAGAATCCACTCGGTCTTCGTCGCCGAGAAGTACGCGTCACATTCGAGACCCGTCTTCTCGCGGATCCACTCGACCTTGCCCTCTTCCTGAATCTCCTCGACGCGGTCCGTCGTCCGACGGTCCTGCCAGACGAGCGCGTTGTGGACCGGCTTGCCGGTCTCCTTGTCCCACACGATCGTGGTCTCACGCTGGTTGGTAATCCCGATAGCCTCGAGCTGCTCGGCGTCGAGGTCGGCTTCGTCGAGACCGGTGGTCACGACGTCCTTGGTGTTCTCCCAGATCTCCATCGGGTCGTGCTCGACCCAGCCGGGCTCCGGATAAATCTGCTCGTGTTTCTCGTATGCGTTCGCGACGACCTGCCCGCTGTGGTCGAATACCATAAAGCGGGTCCCAGTCGTCCCCTGGTCTATCGCACCGACGTATGTGTCTGCCATTGTGTGTGTTCTCCGTTGGGCGGACCTTGTTTATCCAAGACCCCGCCTTGAGAGTAAACAATATAGTGAATCATTATAAAGATTACTGCTGCCGTCGGAGAGGTAGTAAAAAATAGTAAAAACTGTGTATGAAGTCTTCTTACGACCGATTTCGGGAGATTTGAAGCTCCCTAACAGAGATTATTACGGGCTTTTGTCCGCCTATTGAACTATTTCTCTACGCACGGTGGGGGCTCGAACGTGGCCGAGACGGCTGAAACGGCAGGTATTGCGGTTAAAATTGCCTCACACCGCTGTGAGTGGCATAGGGCCAGTAAAATATATGATAGACCGTGTTCTTCCGATAAACATGAGTATACTGTGGGGGATTTCCCAAAGAGAGCTCTATATTGTACAGTGTACGGCGCCATTTTTGAACACCTCTGCTGGACGTACTGCCCCTGCTCTCCCAGTCATGGCCGGCCCGCGCGTGAGCGACAGCTCCGGTGACCGTCCAGCTCGATGTGGCTCACGGTGGCTGGCCGTTCCCACCGAGAGAGCCGTCCGAAGCGCCGAGTACGACGTGACTGACTCCAGTCGCTCTTTCGCGATGTCGCGAATCAACTGTTCGGACCGGGCAGTACGACAGTCTCACCGGTTCCGATAGCGGACGAGCTGGTCGATTCCAGCGGACATCACAGCGCGCGTGCGCGCAGAATAATTCGAATTACCACCGGCGGCCGGCACACGAATCGGTGCCACGACGGACGTGCGAGTCGCTGCCCGACCAGCGAGGATTACGAGTCCGGGCCTCGGGGGTCGTCGATAAACAACTGTTCTATTTACTGGTGGTACTCTGTATCGAGTGTGCCCGATTGGTTCTTTACTCACGGGGGTCCCACCGGGTGACCGAATAGGCGTCGACGTGAGTGGTCCGGCGAACCGTCCTGTCTGGACGAACTTGCAGTTCCCGCCCCAGCGATGTTGTCCCCGTGGTCCACCATAACATTCATGATTACCAATAAAATTTACTGGCGGACCCCTGTTTAGCGGTAAAATAAAGTGTATGTGGTCCAAAGCCGAGGTATAACAGATGGGACAGACACCACACATCGCCGTCATCGGCGGCGGTTCGACCGGTATCGGCATCGCCCGTGACCTCGCTATGCGAGGTCTGGATGTCACGCTGGTCGAGCAAGGCAACCTGACACATGGAACGACCGGCCGAATGCACGGACTCCTCCATAGCGGTGGTCGATACGCGGTCTCGGACCAGGCCAGCGCGACCGAGTGTATCGAGGAGAACCGCGTCCTCCGGGATATCGCGAGCCACTGCGTCGAGATGACCGGTGGCCTGTTCGTCAAACGGCCCGAGGACGACGAGGAGTACTTCCAGAAGAAACTCGAGGGCTGCAAGGAGTGTGGCATCCCCGCGGAGGTCATCTCCGGTGAGGAGGCCCGGGCCATGGAGCCCCACCTCGCGAAGGACGTCGACAAGGCGATTTCGGTACCTGACGGGGCCATCGATCCCTTCCGGCTCGTGGTCGCCAACGCCGCGAGCGCCGAGGAACACGGCGCACGCATAGAGACCCACTCCAAGGTGACCGACCTCATCATCGAGAACGACGAGGTCGTCGGTCTGGAAGTGGAACACGCCTCCGGCGAGGGCAAGCGCATCCACGGCAAAGAGGGCGGCACCGAGGAGATTCGCGCGGACTACGTCGTCAACGCGACGGGCGCGTGGGCCGGACGAATCGGCGACATGGCCGGCGTCGACATCGCGGTTCGCCCCTCGAAGGGCGTGATGACCATCATGAACATCCGGCAGGTCGACACGGTCATCAACCGCTGCCGGCCCAAGGGCGACGCCGACATCGTCGTGCCCCACGAGACCACCGCCATCCTCGGGACCACCGACGAAGAGGTCGAGGACCCGGAGGACTACCCCGAGGAGGGCTGGGAGGTCGACATGATGATAGACACCCTCAAAGAGCTCGTACCGATGCTCGAAGAGGCCCGAACAATCCGCTCGTTCTGGGGCGTCCGCCCGCTGTACGAGCCCCCGGACGTGGGCAGCGACGACCCGACGGACATTACCCGGGACTACTTCCTGCTCGACCACGACGAACGGGACGACCTGCAGGGGATGACCTCAATCGTCGGCGGGAAGTTCACCACCTACCGGATGATGGGCGAGGAAATCTCCGACCACGTCTGTGCGAAGTTCGGCATCGACGCCGAGTGTCGCACCGCCGACGAACCGCTGCCGGGAAGCGAGGACTTCTCTGTACTGCGCGATTACATGGACGAGTTCGGCCTTCGGTCGCCCATCGGGCGCCGGAGCGTCGAGCGCCTGGGCTCTCGGGCCGACGACGTGCTCAAGACCAGCGACCCCAACCCGACCGTCTGTCACTGCGAAGGCGTCACCCGTGCCGAGGTGCAGGACGCTATCGAACAGTCCGGGTCGGACCTCAACGCGGTCCGCATCCGGACCCGCGCGTCGATGGGGAACTGTCAGGGCGGCTTCTGCTGTAGCCGGCTGGCCAGCGAGCTCCACGGCGAGTACGACGAGACCATCGCCCGTGAGGCGTGGGATGAACTGCTCCAGGAGCGCTGGAAGGGGCAACGCCACGCCCTGTGGGGCGAACAGCTCTCACAGGCCGCGCTGAACTACGCCCTGCACTCGACCACGCAGAACCGCGACAACGACCCGGCCGACGGGGAGCCGGTCGACTTCGCCGCCTTCGACAGCGGCGTGAGCGCCGGCGAGGCCTCGGGGACTGCAGACGTCGCTGCCGACGGAGGGACACGGAATGGCAATTAACTCCGACGTACTGGTCATCGGTGGCGGCCTCGCCGGGTTGACGAGTGCGCTAAAGGCCGCACGCGAGGGCGCGGACGTACGCCTGGTCTCCTACAAGCAGAGCTCGCTGCGCCACGCCTCCGGGCTGGTCGACCTGCTCGGATACACACCCGACGGCGAGGGGCCGGTGACGGACCCCTACGCGGCCATGGGCGACCTCCACGACGCTCACCCCTACCAGACGGTCGGCGTCGAGACGGTCCGGGAGGCCATGGATCTGTTCGACGACGTGACCGACTACCGGGGCGACCACACCGACACCAACGCCCTGGTCCCGACCCACGGCGGCACGGTCAAACCCACGGCCCGCTACCCGACGGGCGCGGCTGCTGGGTTGGCGAGCGACGACCGCGACGTGTTGCTGGTGGGGCTCGAATCGATGGTCGACTTCGACGCGCCACACGCCGCCGCCCACCTCGAAGCCGCGGGGGTCCCCTTCGACGTCCGCGGCGAGACGATCCGGTTCCCGGGCGACCTGCAGGCCGACGCGAAGATAACCCGGTACGCCAAACTGCTCGACACCAACGGCGAGGTTGCGGTGCGGGGCCGAAAAAAAGGCGCCCGCGACGCGCTGGCCGAACGGGTCAACACCGTCAGGGAGAAAGAGGAACGGGTCGGCTTCCCGGCCATCCTCGGCGACGACCACACGGACGCGGTGCGGGCGGCCCTGGAGGAGAAAATCGGCGCCGACGTCTTCGAGGTCCCGATGGGCCCGCCGTCGCTGCCGGGGCTCCGGCTGGAAGACCGCCTCTTCGAGGCGCTCGACGAGGCCGGCGCGAGCTTCGAGACCGGCAACCCGGTCGTCGACTTCGACGCCGACGGCGACCGCATCGAGACGGTGTACATCGAGAAAAACGGCGCCCGGATTCCCAACAGCGCCGACCAGTACGTCCTCGCGACGGGCGGACTCGTCGGCAAGGGCATCGAGTCAGACCGCGAGAGCGTCCACGAGCCGATCTTCGACTGCCACATCGAGCACGGCGAGGACCGCTACGAGTGGTTCGACGGCGACGCCTTCGGTGACCACCCCTTCGCCAGCTTCGGCGTCGAGACCGACGAGACGCTGCGGCCGCTGACGGCTTCAGATTCGGTCGAGTTCGAGAACCTGCGGGCCGCGGGGTCGGTACTGGGTGGGTACGACTTCGCCGCAGAGAAATCCGGTAGCGGAGTGTCGATTGCAACAGGCTACGTAGCGGGCGAGAACGCAGCAGCGGAGGCACGATGAGCGACGCACAATCCCCAACAGACTTCGACCCAGTTGAACCGAACACGGGCGAGGACTTCGAGCCCGTCGACGTCTTCCCAGACAGCAACGACTTCGACCTGCGACCCGGCGCCGACTCCTGTTTCAAGTGCTCGGTGTGTGACACCAACTGTCCGGTCGCCGAGGTCGACGACGACTTCCCCGGACCGAAGTTCCAGGGCCCCGAGCAGTGGCGGCTCAAACAGACCGACGACGACTACGAGATCGACGACTCGGTGATGTCGTGTTCGAACTGCATGCGCTGTGACAACGCCTGTCCGTCGGGCGTGCCCCTCAGCCAGATGCACAACACGGCCCGCGGGGAGTACGTCGAGAACCAGATGTCCAAGACGGATCTGGAGTACTGGCGCAACCGCATCCTCTCGAACTACCGGCTGTCGGCCTCAATCGCCAGCAAGGTGCCCCGGCTCGCGACCTGGGGCATGAACTTCGGGCCGGCCCGCTGGCTCATGGAGAAGACGATGGGCGTCACCAAAGAGCGTGACTTCCCGGAGTTTGCCACCCAGACGTTCCGCGAGTGGTGGGCCGAACGCGGCGGCGCCGACGCCTCCCGGCGGAACGCCCAGCAGCGCCGTGAGGAACTGGGGCTTGACCGCGACGCCGACAAGAAGGTGGCGTACTTCCACGGCTGTTACTCCAACTACAACACCGTCGACGTCGCCAAGGCGATGGTCCGCGTCTACGAGCACTATGGCTACGAAGTCGTCGCCCCCGAGCAGAAGTGCTCCGGGACGCCGATGTTCGCAAACGGGATGCTCAAGGACGCCCGCCGCCATGCCGAGGTCAACGTCTCCTCGATGTCCGACCTCGTCGACCAGGGGTACGACGCCATCGCGTCGTGTACCTCCTGTTCGATGGCGCTGCGCCAGGAGTACCCGGAGCTTTTCGACATCGACGGCATCGAGAAGGTGTCCTCGAACACCTTCGAGGCTGTCGAGTACCTGCGCATCCACGAGGACGTCAAGGAAGACGTCCAGGAGGCACAGGTCTCGGGCGAGCTGGCAGAGGAGTTCGCCTACCACGCCCCGTGTCACGCCCGCAACCAGGGGCTGGAACGCCAGTCCGTCGAGCTGTTCCGTGACCTGGAGGGTGCCGGTATCGAGGACGTCGGCGAGTCCTGTTCCGGTATTTCCGGTACCTACGGCTGGAAAGAAGAGAAGTACGCGAAGTCCATGGACATCGGCGAGGAGATGTTCGAACACATGGAACACGCCGAGGGAGAGGTCGGCATGACCGAGTGTCCGACCTGCGCGATGCAGATGGAACACGGTACCGGCTACGAGATTCGCCACCCGCTGGAGCTGCTCGAAGCCGCGATCGTCGAGTAACTGCTCGGCCGACCCTTTTCGCCGCTTTACCACTGGCCCAGCGACTGCCACAGCCACAACTCAATAACGGACAGGGCGGACCGCACGCAAGTGGTTGCACTCGATTTGCCGCTGCGGCGCTCTCAGTAGCGTGTGCGAAAGGGGAGAACACAGCTCGGTGTCGCCTGTGCGACACCGGGGGTCTTGGTGGCCGGTCGGCTACTCGTCGCCGCGGACGAAGGTCACGGGACAGGGGGCCTCCAGCATGACCTCTTGGGCGACCGAGCCGAAGACGGCCTTGCCTGTCGGCGAGCGCTTGCGGCCGCCGACGACGACGAGGTCGGACCGGGTCATCCCGGCAATCGAGACGATTTCCTCGCCGTGGTCCCCGACGGAACCGCGGACGCTGGTCGGGATGTCGGCCTCGACCAGCAACTCGCGCAGCTCCCGGACCGTCGCGTGGCGCTCGGCCACCTCGTCGGGGTCCGCCTCGGCGACGGCCTCGAACTCGAGCCGTTCGACGGCCGTCTCGTACTCGTCGTCTGTGAACACGTGTGCGACGACGACGTCGGCCCCGGCCGGACCGGCGATGTCGATGACCGTACGCGCCAGTTCGTCGATGCGGTTCGCGTCGTTCGGCCCGACCGCCAGAAGGACCGTTTCGAGTGCCATATCAGGTATGCTACCTACCGATGCCTAAATGCTTCGGTAAAAACAACAGCCGTTGTAAAGAATTTCGACGAGAGTTATCCGGTGTTCTTCATCCCGGCCGCGATACCCTGCACCGTCAGGCGCAGCGTCCGCTTTTCGGTCTCCGTGAGGTGTGACTGGGCGAGCAGTCGGACCTGCAGCAGGTTCAGCGGGTCGACGTAGGGGTTGCGGCGTTCGAGGTTCTCCTCTAACCACTCTCGCGAGAGGAGGCTGTCGCGCTGGGTGATATCGAGGACGAGGTCGACGGTCTCGTCGTACTCGTCTTTGAGCCGCGGGAAGATACGCTCTCGCAGGTCGCCGTCGGCGAGGTCGGCGTACTCCTCGGCGATGTCGAAATCGGTCCGGGCGAGCGCGAGCGAGGCGTTGTCGACTTTCGTCTGGAAGAACGGCCACTCCTCGTACATCTCCTGGAGCGTCTCGATGTCGCCGCCGTCCTCGAGGTAGGCGTTCAGCCCGGTGGCGATGGAGTACCAGCCGGGGATGATACAGCGGGCCTGGGTCCAGGAGAACACCCACGGGATGGCCCGGAGGTCCTCGACGCTACGGTCCTCGCTGCGGGAGGCCGGCCGCGAGCCCATGTTGAGGTTCTCGATGACCGTGATGGGCGTGGCCTGCTCGAAGTAGTCGACGAAGCCGTCGGTCTGGAGGAGGTCCTGGTACTCTTCCCGGGCCGCCGGGGCCGACTTCTCCATGGCCTCGCGCCAGGCCTCTGGAATCTCCTCGACGGGGTCTTCCATCGCGTTGTGGCGGGCCCGTACCTGGGCGTTGAGCATCTGTTCTAAGTTACGCTCAGCGATGTCGTGGTTGGCGTACTTCTCGGCGATGGCCTCGCCCTGTTCGGTGAACTTGATCTGGCCGGTGACCGTCTCGTTTGGCAGGGCCAGCATCGCGTCGTTCATCGGGCCGCCCCCACGGGAGATGGAGCCGCCGCGACCGTGGAACAGGCGCATCTCGACGTCGAAGTCTGAGGTGATGTCGGCGAGGCGCTTCTGGTTGTTGTACAGCGACCAGTTCGCGGCCAGGAACCCGTTCTCCTTGTTGGAGTCCGAGTACCCGAGCATGATCTCCTGGACGCCGTTGCGGGCTTCGAGGGCCATCTCGTAGGCCTCGTTCTCGAACAGCGTCCCCATGATGCGCCGGGCGCCCGAGAGGGCGTATTCGGACTCGAGCAGCGGGACGATGTCCAGCCCACAGTAGCCCGGCAGGTCGACGATGCCGACCTGATCGGCGAGGAAGAGTACTTCAAGCACGTGGCTCGGCTCCTCACACCAGGAGATGGCGTAGGTGTCGATGGCGTCGACGCCGAACTCGTTTTGCCAGTCTGCGGTCTTGCGGAACCGACGGAGCACGCGTGCCGCGTCGTCCGAGAGTCCCGTCGTGTCCTCCATGTCGATGACCGGGCCGTCCTGCGTTATGGCCTCGGTGAGGAACTCGACGCGTTCGTCCTCGTCCATCCCCGCGTAGTCGATGCCCTGGCGTTCGACCGCCTCGGCGATGGCGTCCGTGTGCATCTTGCGGTGGTCTCGGAGGTCGAGCGAGGCCAGTGCGAAGCCGAACGTGTCGACCTTCCGAATCAGTGGGTCGACGTGGGACTCGGCGACCACTTCGGCGTTATTGTCACGCAGGCTGGCGGCGATGGCCCGCAGGTCCTTCAACAGGTCCTCCGGCCCCTCGTAGCCGCCCTGGCGCACGTCGCTGACCCGGAGGACGGACTCGCGCATCAGCTTGAGCTTCTGCCGGTAGGGCTCGTCGGGGTAACGCTCCTCGGCCTCGCTCGCGACACCGGGGAGCCGCTCCTTGTGTTCGGAGAGGCGCTCGTCGAAGGTGTCGTCGGTCGTGATGTTCGAGGCGTCCTGGCTGAGCACGCCGGAGAGCTCCTTGAGCTTGTTGCGGTACAGCGGGAGGATGGTGTCGCGCTGGCGCTCCAGGGTCTCCTCGGTCACCTCGGGCGTGACGAAGGGGTTGCCGTCGCGGTCCGAGCCGGCCCACGAGCGGAACTCGTAGAGCTTGGGGACGTCGATATCCTCGTCGTAGCGCTCGTCGATGGCGCGTTCCAGCCCGTCGTACACCTCGTCGATGACCTCGAAGAGGACGTTCTCGAGGTACCACTGGACGTTCAGAGCCTCGTCGGTCACCTCGGGCCGGCGGTCCCGCACTTGCGGGGTCTGCCAGAGGCTCGTGACCTCTGCGGCGAGGTCACGCTCGACGCGGGCTTCCTCGCGGTCGGTGAGGCGGCGCTCGTCGAGCATCTCCAAGTCCCGGGCGACCGACCGGAGCTTCGCCTTGACAGTCTTGCGGCGGGCTTCCGTCGGGTGGGCGGTAAAGGTCGGCTGGATGAGCACGTCGTCGAGGACCGACTCCAGTTCCTCGGCGTCGGCGCCGCGGTCGGCGAGCTCGTGGACTGCCTCCTCGACGCTGTCGGCGAGGATTCCCTCCTGGCTCCCCTCGCGGGTCTCCCGGACTCGCTCGCGCTCCTCCGCGAGGTTGATGAGTTCGAAGTAGGTCGTGAAGGCCCGGGCCACGATGTCCTGCATCTCGGGGTTGAGACGGTCGAGGGTGCGACCGACCTCCTCCCGGGTCTCGGCGTCGCCACGCCGGTACTCGATAGAGGAAACTCGTGTGCGTTCGACGATTTCGAACGCTTCGGTCGACGATTGCGCCTCGAGAACGTCGCCCAAGAGCTCACCAAGCTCCCGCACGTCTTGGTTTATCTCTCTGGCGTGCAAAGTCATACCAGTCTCTCCAAATCCGATACCTAAAACATTATTGAATCAGGGAGGTACTGCGTCGCTGTTCCCCGTGTTCGTTCGTGATAGAACCTATTCTGAACCTGTCTGTGGGGTTGAATTTTCGGCCGCGAGTGAGTTTGTGACAGACTACCCAGGTCGGCCGGCCAGCGCGCGCCGACACACATTGAAACGGGCCGGTCACGTAGTCGGGCCCATGCCGACTGCGACCAACGACGGCGTCCGACTGTCGTACGAACGCGACGGGCCGCCCGAGGCCGAGACAGTCGTGTTCGTCGAGGGCCTGGGCTACGGCCGCTGGATGTGGCGCTGGCAACAGCGGGGCCTGGCCGAGTACGACACTATCCGCTGGGACAACCGCGGCACCGGCGACTCCGAGACGCCCGAGGGCCCCTACAGCATCGGGGAGATGGCCGGGGACCTCGCAGCCGTCATAGACGACGCCGGCGTCGAATCGGCCCACGTCGTCGGGGCCAGCATGGGCGGGATGATAGCCCAGCAGTTCGCGCTAGACCACGGGCGGGCGGACTCACTGGCGCTGCTGTGTACGACCCCGGGCGGGCCCGAGGCGATCCCGACGCCCGAAGAGACACAGGAACGCATCTTCGACGTGCCCGAGGAATACGACGAGCGCGAGCGGCGCCGGTACAAGATGACCCCCGCGATGACGGCATCGTACATGGAAGCCAACGACGACCTTATCGAGCGAATCATCGACTGGCGAATCGAGAGCGACGCGAGCGACCGGGCGCTTGCCTGGCAGGCCGAGGCTGTCGAGAGCTTCGACGTCCACGACCGCCTGGGCGAGATAGACGTGCCGGCGCTCGTCGTTCACGGGACGGCAGACGGGGTCGTCCCGGTCGAGAACGGGCGCTTGCTCGCCGACGCGCTGGGAGACGTCGAGTACCGCGAACTCGACGGCGCGCCCCACCTCTGTTTCATCGAACGCGCAGACGCGGTCAACGACGCGCTCCGGGGATTCCTCACTGATGTCTGAGTTTATACACGGCCCGCAGGCCTGGGTCGGTGCCTGGAGCGAGAAGCGAGCGCAACTGACGCCCGACCGGGTGGGGCTGGTCGACGCGAGCACCGGCGAGCGGTACACCTACGCGACACTTGACCGCCGAGCGAACCGGGCGAGTCGCCTGCTCCGGAGCCACGGCGTCGAGCGCGGCGACCGGGTCGCCGTCGTCTCGCGCAACCGTCCGGAACAGGTCGACCTGTTCCTGGCGACCGCCAAGACCGGGAGCGTCCTCGCGCCGCTCTCGCACCGTCTCGCACCGCCCGAGCTCGCCGAGCTCCTCGACCGGGTCGACCCGGCCCTGCTGGTAGTGGAGGCGCCGTTTCTGGACGAGACGCGAGCGGCGCTGGCCGACGCGGAGACAGCACCGACGGTCCTGGCCGCCGCGGCCGACGGGGAGGAAGGCGTCCTCGCGGATACCCCCACGTACACTACCGAGCTACCCGACGACGACACCCCCATCGAGTCACCGACGCTCGCACCCGACGACACGCATCTGCTGTTGCACACCGGCGGCTCCACCGGGACCCCCAAAGAGACAGTCCTCAGCCACCGGGCACTCGTCTGGAACTCCCTGAACACCGTCGCGTCGTGGGGGCTGCGGGACGACGACGTGACGCCGCTAACCTTCCCCATGTTCCACACCGGCGGCTGGAACGTCGTGACGCTCCCCGTCTGGCACATGGGCGGCACCGTCGTGCTGGCCCGCGAGCTCGACCCCGGGCAGTTACTCGCGACCGTCGAACGTGCGGGGGCGACGGTGCTGGTCGCGGTCCCCGCAGTCTTGCGGCTGCTCACCGACCACGACGACTGGGACGACACCACCGTCTCGACGCTTCGGGTCGTCAAGTCCGGCGGTGGCCCCTGCCGCCAGTCAGTTATGGAAGCCTGGTGGGCTCGTGGTATCGACCTCTCACAGGGGTACGGCCTCACGGAATGTGGGCCCAACAACTTCGCGATGCCTGACGGCTGGCCACGCGAGAAAGCCCAGACGGTCGGGAAACCCGCGATGCACGTCGACGCCCGCGTCGTCGAGGACGGCGAGCCCGTCGAGACCGGCGCTGTCGGGGAACTCCAGTTGCGTTCGCCACACGCCGCGTCGGGCTATCTCGAGAACGAGACCGAGAGCGAGGCGACGTTCGGCGGTGGGTGGGTGTCAACGGGCGACCTCGCGAGCGTCGACGCCGAGGGGTACTACCGCATCGAGGGCCGCAAGAAGGACATGTTCGTCAGCGGCGGCGAGAACGTCTACCCGGCGGAGGTCGAATCGGTGCTCTCGGCCCACGACCGCATCGAGGAGGTGGTCGTCGTGCCGGTCGCCGACGACCAGTGGGGCGAGGTCGGTCGGGCCGTCGTCGAGGGCGACGACTCGCTCACGCTCGCCGATATCGAGGCGTACTGTGAGGGCCGGCTTGCGCGGTACAAGATTCCGAACGACGTCGCCTTCGTCGACGAGATGCCAACCGCTGGCCCGGAGAAAGTCGACCGGCAGGCCATCAGAGAGCGGTTCGGCGAGGGCTAGTCCAGCGACCGGACGAACAGCGCGACGTCGCTGTCGGTCAGTTCGACTGGCTCGTCGGCCGCGTCGACGTCGAGCCCCGGCGAGGCGAGCGCGAGCTCCCAGCCATCGCCGTCGACACCGGCCAGCGCCGTCGGCGTCACGGTCTCGGCGACCCCCTCCATGTTGGCGACGAACAGCAGCGCCTCGCTGTCGTCGGGCGCCGTTCTGTGGCCGTAGTAGAGGACGGTGCCGTCGGTCGGGTAGACGTACTCCAACGTGTCGTCCTCGCCCAGGTCACCGACCACCCAGTCGTGGTCGTGGCGGAACTGCCGGACGTCGAGGTCGAACGCGGTGCGCTCGTCGTTCTGCTGGTCGTGCCAGTGAGTGAGGTTCGCGAACTCGCCCACGTCGCGCATCCAGTCACGGCCGAGCGCCTCGAGCTCCGAGACGGTCAACTCGTCGCCGATTGGCGTTCCCATGGTGTTCAGCAGCGTCGTGACGTCGTCCTTGTCGTAGTCGGTCATCTCGACGGCCCGGGCGAGCAGGGAGCAGAACTCGCTCAGCTCGTCACGTCCCGAAAAGCCCCACTCTTTGAGCCGCTGGAAGTGGGCGTCGTCGCGGAACTGCTCGGGTCGAATCTGCCACTCGGGGAAGTTCTCCTCCTCGGCGAGGACCTTCAGATTCCAGACCGCGTCGGTGTCCCGCATGAACCCCCAGGGGGCCCGCATATTGGCGTGGGTGAAGTCCATGGGACAGCCCGGCAAGAACCCGTGAAAGAGGACCGTCGAGGCCGGGTTGTTGTACGCGCGGTCGAGCTTCTCCGGTTCGCTATCGCCCAGATAGCGATTTATCTGGGGCTGGCTGAAAGGCGGCTCCGGTTCGAGCTGGGTGCCCCGGCGGATGGTGTCGTGGTTGGCGACGCCGGAAATCCAGTTCTCGCCCATGTCGGCGACCTCCCGGACTCGCCACCACTTTGTCGCCCAGAACGTCTGGAGTGCGGGGGTGTTGTGGGCGAAGGTGACCGGCCCCCACTGGTAGGCGTGGGGATGCTGGTCGATGAGCGTCCGGTAGGTGGAGGCCAGTTCCCAGTCCGAACGCGGCCAGGGGCGACCGTCCTCGAAAATCATCCACGGGCGGTACTCGACGCCGGCGACCTCCTGGGTGACTCGGTCCATCTCCGCCAGAAACTCGTCGTCGTGCCACTCTTCCTCGGCCTCGGGGTCCCAGTTGGTGAAGTCCTGGGCGCCGTCGACGCGGATGCCGTCCGCCCCGAAGTCCATCTTCCGACGCTGGAGTTCCAGCAGCCCCGCACGGACGACGGGCTGGGTGTAGTCCAGTTCCTGACCATACATCCCGGGCCCGGCGAGCCACTCGTCGTTCAGCAGCGGCAGGGCCCCGTTGTCGGCGTGGCCAAGCGCGATGTCGAAGACCACTTTCACCGACTCGGGCAGCGTGTGCATGGTCGCGATGAAATCCACCAGCTCGTCGGGGCGGCGCGTCTCGAGGATGGCCGGATTCACGGTCCCGAACCCGGAGATGACGATGTCGTACCCCCAGTTGACCATGTCCGGTCGGCGGACCGTCGCCTGGAGGCTCCCGTCCTCGATTGTCTGCGGGAGCCAGTAGCCCAGTTCGTCCTCGTTCTGGGTGATGGGGGCAAGCGGCATCAGCTGGACCGCGTCGTACCCGACGACGTTCCGCTCGGCGGGTGAAAGCGCCTCCCCGGCGGCTTGCTTCTCCCCGATACGCTCGAACTGGCGGGTGAGTCCCGCCAGGGTTCCCGACTCGGTCGCGGTGCCGGGGTGAATCTCCAGCATGCTCGTCGCCGGCTCGAACCTGGGGAGCCCGTCGTCCTCGCTCGCGGCCGGCTCGACGCCGTCCCGTTCGAGGCGCTGGAAGTACTCGCGGTCCTCGCGCTCCTCGTCAAGTCGGCTCATGTCGTAGAGCTCCGGCGGCCCGTACGCGCCGAAGGGCAGCGAGTCCGCGAAGGGGTCCGTAATCGTCTCGCGCTCGCCCCCGACGGTGTAGCCGAGCCGATAGAGGGTTCCCAGCTGGTCGCGAGTCCCCGGCCGGACCCCCTCGACGGCGGCCCACGTGAACTCGCCCTCGCGGCGGGTCTCGACGAACTGCCGGTCGAACTCGACCGTCTCCTCGTCTGTGGCCAAATCTACGTCCTCGGTCGGTGTCAGCAGTTCCAGACGGACCGCCGACGCTGGGACCTCCCCCACGAGCTGGGGCGTCCAGAAGCCGAACTCGGCGTGGCCGTCACGCCAGTGGGCACCGAGACGCGTCGTCAGTACATTCGCGGCCTCGAAGCGGTCGTCGTGCGCCTCAAGCGTCTCCCGCTGGAACTGGACTAGCCCTTCGACCTCCTCTGAGAGCGTTGTGTACGTTGGCATACGGTATCTTGACCGGACTCTCCGGTCCCTCGTATACCAGCTACCAGGGCACACTGCGGTAAAGAGGTTTTCAAAGAACCACAACGGGAGTTGTAAACCAGTAAAATAGCGGCCTAGATCGCCATCACGACTGTCGAGCCCGGCGTTACAGAACCCCTTCCTGCTTGAGTCCGTGTATCAGGTCGTCCACGAGCGCGTCCACCGAGTCGTACGGATAGGTCTGGTATGTCCCGTAGACCATCCCGAGGTCGATAGCGGGAACGACGACGGAGCCGGCCTCGAACTCGGTCGCCGGCCCGTCGGGTAGCAGCGGCAGCAGTTCGAACGGATCCCGGAGGGGGAACGTAGCCTGTCCGAACGTGGTCGCGAACTGCTCCCGGAGGCAGGCCTCCGTCGAGTCAGAAGTCATCTGGCTCCAGGCGGTCCGGCCCGCTCGCTGCGCCGTCGGTACCGGGCTGTCCGGTAGGGTTGGCGCTTCCCCCGGTCGACGCCTCGTCGGTGTCGAGCTGCCTGGCCGTCGCGGCGATCGACTCGACCTTCGCTGTCTGTCGCTCGTTGGTCTCGGCCAGGGACTCGATGTCGGTGGCCATCTCGTCGAGGCTCTTGGTCACCTCGTCGACCATGCTCGCGACCTCTTCGGTCGAGGCAGCCTGGTCGTCGGTCGCGCTCGAGACCTCTTTGATGCCCTGGGCGGTCTCGTTGATAGCCGAGACGATGTGCTCGAGTTTGGTCATCGCGGTCTGGACCTCCTCGACGCCCTCGTCGACCCGGTCTGTCACCGTCTGGAGGTCAGAAACCGTCTCCGTCGTCTCCGCCTGCATCTCGGCGATAGTCGCCTCGATACGGTTCGCGTGTGACTGTGAATCGCCGGCGAGTGACTTTATCTCGTCGGCGACGACGGCAAAGCCGTCTCCCGCTTCACCCGCTCGGGCCGCCTCGATGGATGCGTTGAGTGCGAGGATGTTCGTCTGGTCGGCTATTCTGTCGATGATATCCACGATATCCCCGATGTCGTCGGCCTTCTCCTGTAGGCCGCCGATACTCTCCGATGCGTCGTCGACGGCGTGGTCCACCTCGCTCATCACGTCCGCGGCCTCCTCGGCGGCCTCCTGACCGTCGGCCGCGAGGTCCTCGGCCGTAGTGCTCGTGCTGGCCACCTCCTCGGCCGTCGAGGCGATCTCCTCTATCGTCGCACTCATATCGGCCACCTCGCCGGCGACCTCGCCCATGGACGACGCCTGTTCGTCCGCCTGGGCACTCATCCGCTGGCTGGTCTGGTCGACGTCGCTCGCGGAGTCGCTCAGTTCCTCGACGGGCTCCTGGAGCCCCTGCTGGACCTGTGCCATGAGCTGTTCCTGTTTCTCGATGGCGTCCTCCAGTCGCTGGCTGTAGGAGTCGATGTACGTGTCCATCGCGACCTGCTGGTCCAGGTTGATGAGTTTGAACACGGACAGCGCCCTCTCGGCGAACTCATCGAGGACCGCCTCGTCTGCGTCGACCTCGTCGAGTAAATTATCGGTGATAGCTGTGAGGAAATGCTCGAAGTAGATGCTGTACGCTCCGAGATAGATCTTCGGACCCAGTTCGAGCATGTCGTGTATCTTCCCGATTCTGGCCCGGTTCTCGAAGTACTGCTTGTCGTAGTCCCCGCCGACGAGGTCGGCCAGATACCTCGCCTGAGATTGTTTGAGCTGGTCGACGGACTTCGAGGAGCGGCCGAATATCTCGACGGTCTCGTCGAACGTTTCGAGGTGGTCGTAGAACTCGTCGACGATTCCCGCTTTCCGGGCCGTAATCTGTCCCTCAAGGTCGGTCAACCGAGCGGTGTCACGCCCGTCGAACCCGGTGAAATCCTTTCGCCACTGAATCTCCTGACGGTCGAGACCGATACGCTCCGTGAGCGACGAGCCATCGACAGTGGCCCGCTCCGTCGCAGTAATGCGTAGTTGGCCGCCAGGCGCTTGCGAGGGGTGAGACATCTCTTAACCCTCAACTATCATATTATAAGAAGATAACTGGTTGGTTATCGTATGTGATACGCTCAACTGAGCGCGAGAGGACAACGTAGCACGGCAGTAACAGGGATTTCCGGGGCGCTGACTGACCGGATCTGGACCGTTCAGTCTTCGTCGAAGAGGGTATCCCCGTCGACCATGTGTTCTTCGACGGCGTCCATATCGAGGGTGACGCCCAGGCCCGGTTCCTCGGGAATCTCGATGTAGCCGTCCTCGATCACGGTCTCCTCGACCAGGTCCGACCACCAGCCCAGTTCGTAGGAGTGGTACTCGACGGCCACGGAGTTCGGCACGGCGGCGCCGACCTGTGCGCTGGCCATCGTCGCGACCGGCGAGGCGACGTTGTGCATCGCGACCGGGACGTAGTACTGGTTCGCCACGTCGGCGATTTTGCGAGTCTCGCGCATCCCGCCGACCTTCGGGAGGTCGGGCGCGACCATGTCGACGGCCTGGTTCTCGATGAGTCGGCGCTCTTCGGTCACGCGGTAGCGGTTCTCGCCCACCGTGATAGGCGTCGTCGTGGACTTGGTGACTTCCTCCTGGACCTCGAGGTTCTCCGGCGGGACGGGGTCTTCCAGCCACCAGACGTCGTAGTCCTCGATGGCCTCGGCCAGTCGCTTCGCGGAGCCACCGGAGAAGGTCCAGTGGCAGTCGAAGGCCACGTCGGCCTCGTCTTTGACTTCCTCGGTGACTTTCTCGACGATTTCGGCCTTGTGGCGGATCTCGCCCGGGCGGAGGTGGCGGTTCGCGCGGTCTTTCTCCAGTCCGCTCGGGACGTCGAGGTCGAACTTCAGCGCGTCGTAGCCCAGTTCGTCGACGACCCGACGGGCTTCGGCAGCACAGGCGTCGGGATCGGCCTCCTCCTCGGTGTGACAGTCACAGTAGACCCGCATCTCGTCGCGGTACTTCCCGCCCAGCAGCTGGTAGGCGGGCACCTCCAGAATCTTGCCGGCGAGGTCGTGCAGCGCGATTTCGATACCCGAGATGGCGGTGACAGTGACGCCCTCGACGCTCCCCTCGCCCGACATCTTCTGGACGAGGTGTTCGTAGAGCCGGTCGATATCGAGTGGGTTCTCGCCGATGACGAAGGGCTTCATCCGCTCGATGAGTTCGGGGACGCCCGCGCCCCAGTAGGCCTCGCCGGTGCCGACGATACCGGCGTCGGTGTAGATGCGGACCAGCGTCCACGGGAAGTTCCCGTCGACCATCGTCGTCTGGACGTCGGTTATCTCCACGTCCCGACCGCCGCCTCGCTTTGCCGTGACCCCCATCGTCTCCGCGGACAGCTCGCGCATCGTGTACTCCGCGTTGGGGTCGTGAAGGTCGGCGTAGTCGATATCGTTCGCTTTTCCCATGCGAGTGGCTTGCTTGCCCCATCACAAAAACCTAGAGGAATGCGACCTGTAGCCGTGATTCGCCCGAATTCCGAGCTGTCGACCACCCGTTACACCCGTCAGCAGGCGGCGGTCCCTGCCCCCGCCCGGAAATTTATCACAGCACCTGTTGTACCTCCGTGTATGGATATCGGTGTGCTGACAGTCCCCCTCGGTGACCAGTCCCTCGAGGACACACTCTCGTACCTCGACGGCATCGGCGTCGACGCTGTCGAAATCGGCTGTGGCGGCTACCCGGGGTCGGACCACCTCGACCGCGGGGAACTGCTCGACGACGAGGCCGCACAGGCGGAGCTGCACGACCTGCTCGACGAGTACAACCTGCGAGTGAGCGCGCTCGCGACGCACAACAACCCGCTCCACCCCGACGACGAACGGGCAGAGACGGCCGACACCGAGCTTCGGGAGGCCATCACGCTGGCCGACCAGCTGGACGTGAACACCGTCACGTGCTTCTCGGGGCTGCCCGCCGGCGGTCCGAACGACGAGGTGCCCAACTGGGTCACCGCGCCCTGGCCCCAGGAACACGCCGACGCCCACGAGTATCAGTGGGAGGTCGCCACCGAGTACTGGCGCGAGCTGGCCGAGCACGCCGCCGACCACGGCGTCGACGTAGCCATCGAGATGCACCCGAACATGCTCGTCTACGAGCCCCACGGGATGCTGGAACTGCGCGACGCCACCAACGAGTACGTCGGCGCGAACTTCGACCCCTCCCACCTGTACTGGCAGGGCATCGACGTGACCGCGGCCATCAGGCTGCTCGGCGAACACGGTGCCATCCACCACTTCCACGCCAAGGACACCAAGGTGTACGAGGACCGGGCCCGCGAGAAGGGCGTCCTCGATACGACGCCCTACACCCACGAGCCCGACCGGTCGTGGCTCTTTCGCTCCATCGGCTACGGCCACGGCGAGGGCCACTGGAAGGACGTCGTCTCCACCCTGCGGATGGTCGGCTACGACGGCGCCCTCTCCATCGAGCACGAGGACTCCCTGACCAGCGCCCGCGAGGGCCTGGAGAAGGCCGTGGACGTCCTGGACCGCGCCGTCTTCGAGACGGAGCCGGGTGACGCCTACTGGGCGGAGTAATCCATGACAGACACACCACTCGACATCGGCGTCTTGGGGTATCGCTTCATGGGCAAAGCCCACGCGAACGCCTTCGCGCGGCTCCCGATGTTCTTCGAGGACGCACCCGAAGTGAACCGCGAGGTCGTCGTCGGTCGGGACGAGGACGCGCTGGCCGATGCGGCCGACCGGCTGGGCTTTGCTCGCACCGCGACCGACTGGCGCGACGTCGTCGACGAGGTGGACGTCTTCTACAACCTCGGGCCGAACCACGTCCACGCCGAGCCCTCTATTGCGGCGCTCGAAGCCGGCACGCCGACGTTCTGCGAGAAACCGCTCGCGCCGACACTCGACGACGCCCAGGCGATGGCCGACGCGGCCAGCGACGCGTCCGTCCCCGCGGGCGTCGCGTTCAACTACCGGTTCGTCCCGGCCATCCAGTACGCGAAGAACCTCATCGAGGCGGGCGAACTCGGGGAGCTACACCACTTCCGCGGGCGCTACCTCCAGGACTGGCTCGTCGACCCCGAAGCGCCGTGGTCGTGGCGTAACGACGCCGAGATGGCCGGCAGCGGAGCGCTTGGCGACCTCGGCGCCCACACTATCGACCTCGCGCGGTTCCTCGTTGGCGACATCGCCGAGGTGTCCGGCCACCTCCGGACGTTCGTCGATGAGCGGCCAGTAGAGGGTAGCGAGACTCCGGAGGAGTCTCGGGAAAACGAAGGCGGCGAAGCCGCCGAGAGCGAGGAGGAGACTCGCCCCGTCACCGTCGACGACGCCTACAGCGCACAGGTCGACTTCGAGAACGGCGTGATGGGCACGCTGGAGGCCTCCCGGTTCGCCAACGGCCGCAAGAACGACCACACCATCGAGATTGAGGGCTCGAAGGGGAGCCTGCGGTTCTCGCTGGAGCGACTGAACGAACTGGAACTGCTCCGCGAGGACTCGCGGGGGTACGAGACGATTCTGGTCACCGACGCCGACGACCCCTACGTCGACCACTGGTGGCCCCCGGGCCACGTCATCGGCTGGGAGCACACCTTCGTCCACGAGAACTACGAGTTCCTCTCGGCGGTCGCCGAGGGCGGGGCCTACGAGCCGAGCTTCGCTGACGGACTGGCGGTCCAGCGGGTGCTCGACGCCGTCGAGCGCAGCGACGAGCGCGGCGAGCGGGTGTCGGTGCGCTGAACCGGTCGGCCCGCGCCGTCCGCACCGCGCGGTTTTAATCGGCGGCCGCCCGTTGGGCCGGTATGACACTCACCGCCCGACTCGACGCGTTTCTGGAGCGCCGTGGCCTCGCCGCCGTCTGGTTCGCGCGACCGAACAACTTCGCCTGGTTGACCGGCGGGGTTGACTGTGCGGGCGGCCCCGACGACAGTGCCGGCCGCCCGGCCGACAACGTCGTCGACCGGGGAGGAGACGTCGGCGTCGCGGCGGCGGGCTACGACGGCGAGGGGGTCACGGTCGTCACGGACAGTATCGAAGGGCAGCGGCTCCGCGAGGAGGAACTCGCCGACTGCGTCGATGTCGAGACCTACACCTGGTACGATGGCGACCTTCCCTCGGCCGTCACCGACGCGAGCCCCTCGCCGGCCGCCGCTGACTTCGACGTACCGGGCTTCGAGACTCTGGACGTGTGGGCGCTCCGACAGCCCTTGACCGAGCGCCAGCAGGAGCGCTACCGGGAGCTGAGTGCCGAGGTCGCGGCCGCGGTCGAGACGGTCGCCCGGCGGGCCGATCGGTCGGCTACCGAACGGGTCGTCGCGTCGGCACTCCGGGCGGAACTCGCGGGGGCCGGCATCGACTCGCCGGTTGCCCTCGTCGGCGGAGCTGAGCGAGCCCAGCGGTACCGTCACTACACGCCGAAACGCGAGCCGCTGGGCGACTACGCGCTCCTCTCGGTGACCGCCGAGCGCGACGGCCTCTACACCAGCTGTACCCGGACGATAGCGTTCGACGCCCCCGACTGGCTCCGCGAGCGGACTGAGGCGGCGATGCGGGTCGAAGCCACCGCACTGGCCGCGACGCGGGCCGTCGGCCGCGGCGGGGGCACCGCCGGCGACGTGTTCGGGGCCATCCAGCGGGCCTACGACGCCGTCAGCTGGGACGGTGAGTGGCGCAACCACCACCAGGGCGGCGCGGCGGGCTACGCGGGCCGGGAGTGGATTGCGACACCAGAGAGCGACGAGCGCGTCGTGCTCCCGCAGGGGTACGCCTGGAATCCGACCGTCCAGGGTGCCAAGAGCGAGGACACCTATCTAGTCACGACCGACGGCATCGAACTGCTCTCTGCAACGGGCGAGTGGCCGACCGAGCGGGTCGAGGCCGTCGGTTACGACACCGCCGTCGAGCGGCATACCGTCCTCGAGCGGTAACCGGTGTCGGCTCCCGCGGTCCAGATTATTTACAACACCCATTGTTAGTCTTGAACTAGTTTTAAGTTCGGCTTCGCAGTAGCAGTACGTACATGGACGAACAGCGAGCCTGGTGGAAGGAAGCAGTCGTCTACCAGATATATCCGAAGAGTTTCGCCGACAGCGACGGCGATGGCCTCGGCGACCTCCAGGGCGTCATCGACCGGCTGGACTACGTCGCCTCGCTGGGCGTCGACGTCATCTGGCTGAATCCGGTGTACGAGTCGCCACAGCACGACAACGGCTACGACATCAGCGACTACCGGGCCATCCACGAGGCCTACGGGACGATGGAAGACTGGGAGCGGCTCCTGTCGGAAGTCCACGCCCGGGACATGAAGCTCATCATGGACCTCGTGGTCAACCACACGTCGACCGACCACGAGTGGTTCCAGCGGTCCCGGCGTGACGAGGACGGGTACCGCGAGTACTACCTCTGGCACGAGGGCGAGGAGCCGCCGAACAACTGGACGAGCGGCTTCGGCGGTTCGGCCTGGTCCTACGACGACGAGGTCGGGGCCCAGTATCTCCACCTGTTCGACGAGACGCAGGCGGACCTGAACTGGGACAGTGAGGCCGTCCGCGAGGACGTCTACGAGATGATGAACTGGTGGTTAGAGCAGGGCATCGACGGTTTCCGTATGGACGTCATCAACATGGTCTCCAAACCCGAGGGGCTGCCCGATGGGGACCCAGAGAAAGACTGGGTCGGTATCGAACACTTCACCAACGGTCCCGACGCGGTCAAGTACCTGAGCGAGATGGCCGCGGCGACCTACGACGACTACGAGGCGATGACCGTCGGGGAGTGTGTCAACGTCGACCCGGACACCGCGAGCGACTACGTCAGCGCCGAGGGGCCGATGGATATGCTCTTTCACTTCGAACATATGTCCGTCGACAGCGACGGCCAGTGGCTCTCGCCCTCGGAGTGGGACCTCACCGACCTCAAAGCCGTCATGTCGAAGTGGCAGACCGACCTCGACGGGTGGAACTCGCTGTATCTGACCAACCACGACCAGCCCCGTATCGTCTCCCGTTTCGGCGACGACGGCGAGTACCGCCGCGAGTCGGCCAAACTCCTGGGCACGCTCCTGTTTACGCTCTCTGGGACGCCCTACGTCTACCAGGGTCAGGAACTGGGGATGACGAACTATCCGTGGTCGAGCCTGGACGAACTCGACGACCTCCAGTCCATCGGCAAGGTCGAGGCCGCCGTCGAGGCGGGCGAGATAGACGGGTTCGAGGAGGTCAAACAGGCGGTCCGTGACAAGTCACGGGACAACGCCCGGACGCCGATGCAGTGGGACGACAGCGAACACGCCGGTTTCACCGACGGCGAGCCGTGGCTCCCGGTCAACCCCAACTACGAGCGCATCAACGTGGCGGCCGCCGAGGCCGACCCGGATTCGGTGCTCCACTACTATCGCGACCTCGTGGCGCTGCGGGGGGACCACGAGGTCCTGGTATACGGTGCGTATAACCTTCTGCTTCCGGACCACGAGTCGGTGTGGGCCTACCGGATGGAGACCGAAGACGACGCCGTCCTGGTGGCCCTGAACGTCGACGATACCGAGACCTCGGTGACGCTCGACGACGCCGCCCGGACCGAGGAACTGCTGTGTTCGAACTACGGCCCGCCGAGCGATACCGGCGCCGCGCTGACGCTGCGCCCCTACGAGGCCCGCGTTTACCAACTGGAGGAAGCATGACCGACACACCACAACAGACGAGCCACCCAGTCCCGCCGGAGGAGCGCACGTGGTGGAAGGAGTCGGTCGTCTACCAGATATATCCGCGGAGCTTCGCGGACAGCGACGGCGACGGTATCGGTGACATCCCCGGCATCATCGAGCGGCTGGACCACGTCGCGGACCTGGGTGTCGACGTCATCTGGCTGAACCCGGTGTACGAGTCGCCACAGCGGGACAACGGCTACGACATCAGCGATTACCGCTCTATCCACCACGAGTACGGGACGATGGCCGACTGGGAGGAACTGCTCGCACAGGTCCACGACCGAGATATGCGACTCGTGATGGACCTCGTGGTCAATCACACCTCCGTCGACCACGAGTGGTTCCAGCGGTCCCGTCGCGGTGACCCCGAATACGAGGACTACTACATCTGGCGCGAGGGGGATGGCGACGGGCCGCCGAACAACTGGGAGTCTTTCTTCGGCGGGTCCGCCTGGACCTACGACGAGGAGCGGGGCGAGTACTACCTCCATCTCTACGACGAGTCCCAGCCCGACCTGAACTGGCGGAATCCGGCGGTACGTCGGGACATCTTCGACACGATGGAGTGGTGGCTGGAGAAGGGCATCGACGGCTTCCGGATGGACGTCATCAACCTGCTCTCGAAGGCACCGGGGCTCCCCGACGGCGACCCCGACAGCGAGTGGGTCGGCGCCGAACACTTCGTCGACGGCCCGCGGATACTCGACTATCTGGAGGCGATGGACGAGCAGGTCCTCTCGAA
This sequence comes from Haloarcula rara, assembly GCF_029338235.1. Taxonomy (GTDB): domain Archaea; phylum Halobacteriota; class Halobacteria; order Halobacteriales; family Haloarculaceae; genus Haloarcula; species Haloarcula rara. The sequence continues at coordinate 133,219 of NZ_CP119785.1, read as the reverse complement.
CTACGACATCTTGACGGTCGGCGAGATGCCGCAACTGACCGTCGAGCGGGCCCGCGAGTACGCCGGCGAGGACGGGCCCCTGGATATGGCCTTTCACTTCCAGCACACCAAACTCGACTACGACGGGCAAAAGCGCTGGAGCGTCGGCGACTGGGACCTGCCGGAGCTCAAGGAGATTGCGAGGCGGTGGCACGACGGCCTCGACGACGAGGGCTGGAACGCGCTGTACTGGGAGAACCACGACCAGCCCCGGGTCGTCTCGCGCTACGGCGACCCGGAGGCGTACCGCCGGGAGTCTGCGACGCTGCTTGGAACCTATATTCTGACTCGCTCCGGGACGCCCTACGTGTATCAGGGCCAGGAGCTCGGCATGACGAACGCCCAGTGGGAGGACAGGGAGAGCCTGGCCGACGTCGATGCGCGACGCACGGCACGGGAGTTGCTCGACTCCGAGCAGTACGACACCTTCGAGGAGATCGCCGATATCGTGGGCTATCGCTCGCGGGACAACGCCCGGACGCCGATGCAGTGGGACGACAGCGAACACGCCGGCTTCACGGAGGGGGACCCGTGGCTCCAGGTCAACACCAACTACGAGCAGGTCAACGTCGCCGACGCCCGGGAGGGCGACTCCGTCACGAAGTACTACCAGTCGCTCATCGACCTGCGCAACGAGTACGACGCGTTCGTCTACGGCACCTACAGCGACCTCCATCCTCACCACGAGCGCCTCGCCGCCTACACACAGACCCTCGAACACCCCGACGGCCGCGTCAGCGAGCGGATGCTCTCGGTGCTTAACTTCTCGGACAAGACAGCGACGGTGGACCTCTCGACGACTATCGAGGACGCCGACCTGCTACTGTCGAACTACGACCGAGACACGATTGGGCCCACCAGAGACCACGAGCCCTACGAGGCCCGCATCTACCGGCTGGAGTAGTCACCGAAAATCAGTAACGGACCGCTCGGTCAACGTCCCGGCTCAGTTCGAGGATTCCTCGCTGCCCACCCGGATTACCTGCAACAGCGAGTACACCGGGACGCCGTGGATGTCCTCGATGCCGCGTTTGTCGGCCAGCACGACGCAGGCAACGGGGTTGCCGCCCTGTTGCTGGATGGCCTCGACGGTCTCGGACATCGTGTTGCCGCTGGTGATGGTGTCGTCGACGACGTAGCAGTCCCGGTCGCGAATCTGGGCGAAGTTGCGGGAAAAGGAGCCGTCGGACGTGTCGCTCTCGTCGTCGTCCCACTGGTGTTTCGAGGGGGCGTAGGTCCCGAGGTCGGTGTCCAGTTCCCGCGCGACTGTCGTCGCCAGCGGCGCACCGGCCTTCTCGATACCGATGGTGAGGTCGACGTCCTCGCCCTGCTTCGAGAGCAGGTCGGCCATCGCACAGCCGATGTGGTGGAGGCGGCTGCTGTCCCGGCCCAGTGCGGACCAGTCGACGTGGATGTCGTGGGGCCCGCTCTTTGGGACCTCCTTCGGCGCCGCGCCGGTGCCGCTGCGCTCGACCAGCCAGCTCGCCGTCTCCCGGGAGACGTTCAGTTCGTCGGCGATTTCACCCTTGGAGAGCCCCCGCTCGGCGAGCTCCGCTGCGCTCTCGACGAGGTCGTCGATGTTCTTCATACGTTGCCTTCTGTCCGGTGGGGCTTAATAGGCAACGCCTTTGTGCCGCGTTCACGGCCGGACGCCGCCGGGTCGACGCGGCCGGTGGGCGCCCTCTCAGTTCGGTATCGTGAACAGGCGCTGTTCGCAGTTCGGACAGACCAGCACGTCCTCCGGTCTGGTATGGGGGTCGGTGTAGCCGCCACAGCAGGAGACGGCCGACGACTCGACCAGCGCCGTGGCGCAGTCGGGACAGCTATCGAGGAACATCCGGAAGGCGCGAGCGCCTGCGAGCCGGACCCGCCGGTCCTCGACCGTCCCGGCGAGCGCCAGGTACGCCGAAAGCTCCGCGACGACGACGGGCCGAGCGACCAGTCCACTGTCGACGACGAGCCACTCGCCGGTCTCGTCGACGTAGGTCTCGAGTTCGTCCGCGGTGGGCACCGTCTCGGCTGCCTCACGGGCGAGCGCCTCGAGCGGTTCGGCCGCCAGTCGGTCCATCTGCTCGCGCCAGTCGCTGTCGACCGCCGCCGTCGGGCGTATCAGGTCACCGTCCGCCTCGACGGCGCCGGCAGCAGCGAGCTCCTGCAGCACCGCCGTCCCGTCGACGTCCGTCCCCGTGAGGGACGCACTCTCGGGGATATCTCGCCCGGGGCCTTTGCCGAAGGGATCCCCCGGAAGCGGGACCGTTTCGACGAGCCGCGGCGCGAACTGGGGCGTGTACGGGACCACGTACCCCCGGACTGCAACGGCGGCGACACCGATGGCAGCAGCCGCCAGGGCCCCGACCCGCCGGTCCCGGTGGTAGAGCCAGAGCGCGAACAGTCCGACGAGGCCCAGATTCACCGACGTACAGGCCCAGCATCTGTTCGCACCGGTGTACTCCGAGCGGCGGATATCGTTCCACTTCATCGGTCGGCACCCGCCCGTCGTGTCGCTCCTGCCGTCTGCCACATACCGTGACGGTTCATGCGTTAGTATTTTACAACGTGCATTGTTATTGAATCGCACGGATTACCACCGCGACGACCGCCTGTGGCGTACCGAAGTATGGAAGTATCCACAATCACGTCTGAAAAATAACCGCGAGGGGTGTGAAAGATGGAATCAAGAGACAGATATCAATCGACAACCGAGCAGGGACACGAATGGACGACGACGAACTGACTGAGGTACTGGAGGACGCCGGCCTCTCCCCCTATCAGGCGGAGGCCTACGTCGCGTTACTGGGGCTTGGGACGGCCTCTGCGACGGATATCGCCGACGCCTCCGAGGTGCCGGACCCGCGCATTTACGACGTGTTGCGGGACCTCGAATCGAAGGGATACATCGAGACCTTCCAGCAGGACTCGCTTACGGCGCGGGCCCACGACCCCCAGGGTGTCCTCGAGAACCTCCGGTCGCAGTCGAGCAAGTATCTCGACGCCGCGTCGGACATCGAGGAGCGGTGGAACGAACCGGAGATGACCGACCACGAGGTCAGTATCGTCAAACGGTTCGACACGGTGCTCAAGCGGGCCAAAGAACTCATCTCGTCGGCGGACCAGCAGATACAGCTCGGCGTCGACACCGAGCAGTTCCGCGCGCTCCGGTCGGAACTGGCCGCGGCCCACGACCGGGGCGTCAATATCAAGCTCAGTATCTGTACCAGCCCTGACGACGACATCCCCGACGGCGCGGAGATAGAGGGCACCTGCACCGAGGCCCGCCATCGGGACATTCCCTCCCCGTTCCTGGTGCTGGTCGACCGCCGCTGGACCTGCTTTGCGCCCCATCAACAGTCGGTCAACGAGTACGGGGTCCTCGTCAACGACCGTACACACACGTACCTGTTCCACTGGTTTTTCCTCACTTGCCTCTGGGAGATATGGGAGACGGTGTACACCGTCAGGACGCCGGAGACGCCGACGACCTACGTGGACCTGCGCCATGCGGTCCGCGACCTGGAACCGATACTGTCGAAGGGCGCGACCGTCGAAGCGCGCGTCCAGGGATACGAGACCGATACAAAGGAGCCGGTCGACCTGACTGGTCGGGTCGTCGACATCGATTACACCGGGAGTTCCATGGGCCGCCAGGAGCCGGTCCCGCTGGCCCAGCTGGCCGGTCGCATCAGTCTCACCCTCGAGGCCGACGGCGAAGCGTACGACATCGGCGGCTGGGGCGCCGTCCTCGAGACTATCGAAGCCACCGAAATCACGATAACCGACGTCCGCTACGACTAGTCGGTCAGCGTCCGGCACTGGACGCTGCTCCCGCGACATAGTTTTTCGACCAGGACGAGGCTTATCCACCACTATATCGCGCGTCAGTCACTGTGTGTCGCCCGAACCGCGCGCGAGAAAAAATGACAGAACTGTTTTCGCGTTTAATAGTTCGTAGCCGCCGTGGCGGTCACACCGTTCTGGGTTGTTTATATAATGATTGTTAGCTTCAGTCAGTATTTATCAGTAACAATAGTTGTTGCCCGCCGACAGCGGACTCGTTAACAACGACTGTGGTTAATTATGGGCAATAGTTAAGTACCACCCAACAACAGAACTGAACAGATATGTCGCAGGATGACACGCGCGGCGTTCGCTCGTCAGGAGTATCGCGACGGCGGTTCGTTCAGGCCGCCGGAGTTTCGGGACTGACAGCCGGGCTGGCCGGCTGTGCGGACCTCATCGGTGGCGGCGGCGGCGGCGGTGGCGGCCGGACAGTCACCTGGGGTTTCGACCCAGTTGCGGTCCAGAACAACGGCGACGCGATCAAGGAGGCCCTCTACGACAACGGGCTCTCGGAGGACATCACGGTGGAGTTCGTCCCACGGGACCAGGACACCGGTGCGGCCCGGTCGAACTACAACCGACTGCTGAGCGCTGGCGAGACGGACCCCGATATGTTCCTGATGGACAACGGCTGGACGAACGTCTTCATCCAGCGCGGCCAGCTTCAGAACCTCTCGGAGGCGCTCCCCGAGGAACTGGTCAGTGATGTCTCGGACAACTACTTCAGCGCGTTCACCGACACGGCGCGGGACCCGGACAGCGGTGACCTCTTCGGCGTGCCGGTATTCCCGGACTTCCCGACGATGCAGTACCGCAAAGACCTCGTCGAGGATGCCGGCTACAGTCCCGAATCGAACAACTGGGCCACGGAGCCGATGACATGGGAAGAGTGGTCCAACATCGCGGAAGACGTCCAGGACAACGCCGACACGGAGTACGGCTTCACGACCCAGTGGGACATCTACGAGGGGACCGCCTGCTGTACGTTCAACGAGGTCATGTCCTCGTGGGGCGGTGCCTACTTCGGCGGGCCAGACAACCTCTTTGGCCCCATCGGCGACCGGCCTATCACGGTCGACTCCGAGGAGGTCATCAACTCGCTGAACATGATGCGGAAGTTCGTCCACGACGAAGACGTAGAGAGCCGGTTCGAGAGCTACGGTGGCGGATTCACTCCGACCGACATCCTCGGCTGGATCGAAGAGGACTCCCGAACGCCCTTTGCGGAGGGTAACTCCGTCTTCCACCGCAACTGGCCCTACTCGCTCGCGCTCACCGGCCGGAACCCGGACGAGACCGACGAGCCCGCACTGGGCGAGGACCTCGGCGCGATGCCGATGCCGTATGCGGTCCCCGAGAGCGAGGCGGCCCAGCCAGGCACCGGCGGCTCTACGGCCGCCCTCGGTGGCTGGCACATGACCGTCAACCCGAACATCAACAACCAGGAAGACGTCGTCGAGGTCGTCCGCGCCGCGATGGAACCTGACTTCCAGTTGACGCTGCTTTCCGTCCAGGGATGGCTCCCGCCCCGACCCGAGCTGTTCAGCTCCAGCGAAGCCCAGGACGTCGACGTCGTCGGCCGGTACATGGACACGCTGCAGGTCGCCGGGAACAACACGATGGCCCGTCCGGTCACCGCTGTCTGGAGCGACCAGTCGAGCAAGATCGCCCAGCAGGCCAACCGCGCCGTCGGACAGGACGCCTCCTCCGCCGACGCGATGGCGACCCTGCAGAGCTCCCTCGAAAACACTGAGTCCCAGTAAGCGTCTATAGATTGAAACGTAAAACCCACAATTAATTATTATGGTAACGGCTAGATACGGAGGAGCACGTAGATGAGCACCGAGACGGGCCGCGAGTCGCGCCGCTCGGGCGTACTCGTCGACGCCATGCGGTGGATGGAGAACTTGAGCGATACGCAGTACGCGTATCTGCTCCTCGTTCCCGTGTTCATCCTACTCGGTGTCGTCGCGCTGTACCCGCTCCTCCGGACTTTCGAACTGTCGCTGTACGCGTCGTCGCTCGACCTGGCCGGCAGGAGTTTCGTCGGTATCGACAACTACGTCCAGCTTTTCACCGGCGGGAAAAACCGCTTCCTTCCCGGTGGAACGACGTTCATCCCGTCGTCGCTGTCACTGACTGCCCTGCTCAACAGCGCGCTGGTCGTGACGATTATCTTCGCCGTGGTGAGCGTCGCCTTCGAGACGGTGATCGGACTCGGACAGGCGCTCATCCTCGACCAGGACTTCACTGGACGAAAATGGGTCCGTGCGGCCATCATCATCCCGTGGGCTGTGCCCATCGTCATCCAGGGGATGATATTCTTCCTGATGTTCAACTCCAACGTCGGCTTTGCGACGCCGCCGCTTGCCGACCTCGGATTGCTGGCGCCGACGAACACGCTGAACGACACCGCGAGCGCGACGTTCATCATCATCGTCGCCGACATCTGGAAGACCTCGGCGTTCATGGCGCTGCTCATCCTCGCCGGGCTCCAGAGCATCGACCGCGGCCTCTACGACGTGGCGAAGGTCGCGGGCGCGAGCAAGTGGCAGCAGTTCCGACTCATCACGTTCCCGCTCATCCTGCCGACCATCGGGGTCGCCGTGTTGTTCCGCTCCGTGCAGGCCATGCGGGTCTACGGCATCATCGACACCGTGTCGAGCTGTTCGGTCGTCCCGTCGCTGTCCTGCATGGTCGTCGCGACGTTCAACACTCGAGAGGGAACTGCCGCCGCTATCGCCTTCGTCACGGCCGCCATCATCGGTGCCGCCGTGATGGGGCTCATCCTGTGGCAAGGGGAGGACGCGATCTAAAATGGCTACGACAACAGACCATAACAGTAGCGAGGGACCGCTGGCACGGTGGACGCAATCCGCTATCCAGAACCCGGAGAAGGTGTACCGAGCGCTGTTCTACGTCGCAATGGCATTCTTCCTCGTGACGACGCTGTTCCCGTTCTACTGGCTGCTCGTCCTCGCGGTGACCCCATCGGGGAACCTGCTGGCTGGGAGCTTCCTGCCGGAAATAAACCTCTTCGGCGTCAGCACGACGTTCCCGCTGCCGGTACCCAAAGGGTTCAACCCGCAGGCGTTCATCACCGTCTTCGAGCAGGTCCCGTTCCACCTGTACATGCTGAACAGCTTCGCGCTGGCCGTGACGACGACGGTCATCGTCATCGTCGTGGCGAGTCTGGCGGGCTACGTCTTCGGCCGACTGCGCTTCCCCGGCCGGGCGTTCCTGATGCTCGGCATCCTGGCGGTCAGCTACTTCCCGCCCGCAGCCTTCGTCATCCCGCTGTTCCAGGCCTTCGCCGGGAACGCGCCGATAACGCTGCCGTTCACCGAGATTCCGCTGTTTACCCCGCCGCGCCTGCTGAACACGCCCGGGTCGATGGTGTTGCCGTTTAGCGCGCTGTTCATGCCGTTGTCTATCTTCATCCTCACGACGTTCTACGGCCAGATTCCAGACGGCTTAGAGGACGCCGCTCGCGTCGAGGGGACGACCCGCCTGGGCGCGCTGTTCCGGGTCATCATGCCGCTTTCGGCCCCCGGTGTGGCGACGGCCGCCGTCTTGACCTTCATCGCCGTCTACAACGAGTACTTCTTCAGTTCGATTATGGCGACCTCGACCGAGGCGGCCAGGTGGTCGCCCATCGTCGGTGGTATACTCAGCTACCAGACCCAGTACACCACGCAGTTCAACCTCATGGCGGCCGCAAGTATCGTCGGCGTCCTGCCGGTCGTGATACTCGTCATCGTCGCTCAAGAGCGCATCGTCAGCGGACTGACCTCGGGCGCACTCAAAGAATAACAATGGCAAAACTCAAACTCGATAACGTCACGAAACGCTACGACGACCAGGGCGATGTAGTCACCGCGGTCGACGACATGAACCTCGATATCGACCACGGGGAGTTCATCTGCTTTGTCGGCCCCTCCGGCTGTGGGAAGTCGACCACCATGGAGACCATCGCCGGACTGACCATCCCCACCGAGGGGACGATACACATCGGCGACCGCGACGTCACCAACCTCCCCCCGAAGGACCGCGGCATCGCGATGGTGTTCCAGAACATCGCGCTGTTTCCGCACATGGACGTCTACGACAACATCTCCTTCGGGCTGCGGCTCCGGGACTACCCAACCGACGAGATCGACCGCCGCGTCGAGCACGCGGCCGACATCGTCCAGCTAGAGGGGATGCTCGGGCGGATGCCCGAGGAGATGTCGGGCGGCCAGCGCCAGCGCGTCGCCATCGCCCGCGCCATCGTGCGCGAGCCTGACGTCTTCCTGATGGACGAGCCCCTGGCAAACTTAGACGCCAAGCTCAAGGTCCACATGCGGACCGAACTCCAGCGCCTGCACAAGGAACTGGACACCACCATCATCTACGTCACCCACGACCAGGAGGAGGCGATGACCCTCTCCGACCGCATCGCCGTCCTCAACAGCGGCAGCCTCCAGCAGATAGCCCCGCCGCTGACCTGTTACAACGAGCCGGACAACCTCTTCGTCGCTGGCTTCATCGGCTCGCCGTCGATGAACTTCGTCGAGGGGACCGTCGAGGGAGACAGCATCGTGACCAAGAACTTCTCGCTGGACTACGACCCCTCGACCGCCGACGGCATCGCCGCCGGCGACGAGGTGACCATCGGCATCCGGCCGGAGGACATCTATCCCAGCGCACTGCGCGACGAGGTTTCCGATCCCTCTGAGCTCATCGACGCCCGGACGGATATCCTCGAGCCCATGGGCGACGAGATATTCGCCTACATGCTGCTGGGCGAGGGCGAGACCTCGATGTCACAGGAGCAGGCCACCAACGACCAGTTGCTGATGAGCATCGACCCCGACTCCGACATCGACGAGGACGAGCAACTCCAGGTAGTCATCGACCGGAGCAAGGTCCACCTGTTCGACACCGCGACGGGTGAGGCTATCACCCACTCGCTCGAGGCGGCCTGGAACAGCGAGGGCGTGACCGAGAGCGAGGCCGAATCGGACGACTAATCATGGAATCGACACTCATCGCCACGGTCTACTGGGGCGGGATGCTGGCCCTGTTTTTCTTCTGGGCGTACGGCATCGCGTCGTTCGCGCTGGACCTGAAGAACAAGATTATCCCCGGTATCGTCCGATATCGACGCGGTCGACGGGCCGAGAAAGCCAAAGCGGAACGCGAGCAGGAACGTGACGAGCGCGAACAACAGCTGTACTAACCGGAGTAATATCAGTCTCCGGTTCCTTTCCTAACATAATGAACGAGGAACATACAATCAAGCTGGGCGTTATCGGTCTCGGAAACATCGCCCGACTGCACTGTGACCGCCTCCAGAAGGCCGGCTACGGCGACGTCATCGCTGCCGGACTGGACGTCGACCCGGATGCGCGTGGGCGCTTTGCCGCGCAGTACGACGCGACCGTCTACGAACGACAGGCCGACCTCTACGCGGACGTCGACGCAGTGCTGGTGACGACACCCAACAAGTTCCACGAGGAGTACGTCGTCGGCGCGCTCGAAGCGGGCCTGGACGTGTTCGTGGAGAAACCGCTGGCCCACACCGTCGGCAGCGCAGAGCGAATCGCCGAGGCCGCGCAGGCGGCCGAGGGGTTCTGCATGGTCGGGTTCCACAACCGCTTTCGGAACCCGGTCCAGGCCCTGCTTGGCTACCGCGACGACGGGACGATGGGCGAGCTCGACCACATCGAAGCCAACTACCTGCGTCGACGCGGCGTCCCCGGCCGCGGGTCGTGGTTCACGCGCAAGGCGCTGGCCGGCGGCGGCGCCCTCATCGACATCGGCGTCCACGCTATCGACCTCTCGCTGTTTCTGCTCGACTTCCCGGAGGTCGTCGAGGTCACCGGCCAGACCCGGGCGACATTCGGCAGCCGCTCGGAGTACGCCTATGTGGACATGTGGGGCGAGGACCACGGCTCCTCGGGGTTCGACGTCGACGACTCGGCCTCTGCCTTTATCCGGTGTGCCGACGGCTCGACTATCGCCCTGGAGGTGGCGTGGGCGTCCAACCGCCCCAACAGCCAGGAGTACGTCGTCCGCGGCTCCGACGCCGGTGCCAAACTCGACCTGAGCAGCGACGAGATGGAGCTGTACGAGACCGTCTCGACCGGCGTGGACCACCACCGGACCTCTCAGGTCGAGACCGCGACCGACGACGCACACGGCATCGAGTTGGAACGCTTCGTCGAGAGCGTCGCGGCTGGCGAACCGCCAGGCACGAACACCGTCGAGCAGGCACTGACCGTCCAGCGGGTGCTGGACGCCATCTACCGCTCCAGTGAGGACGGCCAGGCCGTCTCATTGTAACCACCATGGACAATTTTAACCATGCTTCGACGGAGGTTCAGGTATGAAGGCAATCGGTGTCACTCGCGAGGGCGAGGGTGTGGAGCGACTCGACGTAGCGCGGCCGGAACCGGCCGAGGGAGAGGCACTTGTAAGAACCCTCCGCGTCGGTGTCGACGGCACCGACCACGAGGTCCTCGCCGGCTCACACGGCGGCTACCCCGAGGACTCGGACCACATGATTCTGGGCCACGAGGCCGTCGGCGTCGTCGAAGACGGCAACGGCTCCGGGCTCGAAGCGGGGCAGGTCGTCGTGCCGACCGTCCGGCGGAAACCAAACGGGGAGACAAACGAGTACTTCCGGCGCGGCGAGCCCGATATGGCGCCCGACGGCGAGTACGTCGAGCGCGGTATCGTCGGCGACCACGGCTTCATGGCGGAGTATTTCACCTCGCCGGCCGACACCCTCGTGCCGATTCCCGAGGAACTGGCGGAGTACGGGATGCTGGTCGAACCCATCTCCATCGCCGAGAAGGCAAACGACCACGCGTTCTCGACCCGGGCGCCCTTCGAATGGCGGCCAGAATCGGCCTGTGTCCTCGGTAACGGCACGCTCGGCCTGCTGACGCTGTGGATGCTCGGCCGTGAGTTCGACCGCACCTACTGTGTCGGGCGCAGGGACCGCCCCGACCCGACCGTCGACGTCATCGACGAACTCGGCGCGACCTACGTCGACTCCCGCGAGACCAGCGTCGAGGATATTCCCGACGCCCACGAGGCCGTCGACTACGTCTTCGAGGCCACCGGGTACGCGCCCCACGCCGTCCAGACCGTCCACGCCCTCGCGCCCAACGGCGTCGGCGCCCTGCTCGGTATCCCCGGCCCCTGGGAGTTCGAAATCGACGGCGGGGCCCTCCACAAGGAAATCGTCCTGCATAACAAGTGTCTCATCGGCACGGTCAACTCCCACGTCAAGCACTTCGAGGCCGCCGTCGACACCCTCGCGGCGATGCCCGACTGGTTGCTCGATGACCTCGTGACGACGGTGGCGACACCCGAGAACGTCCCAGCGGCCTTCGAGGACGACGACGACCAGATAAAGGGCGTCGTCGAGTTCGACACGCTGTAGGACGTCCCAGCGACAGTTGTCCTGCCGGCTGGTCCCGGTTTTCGACTGTAAGGGTACGGGCACTGACCATGGTGTTCCGAACTTCTTTGTAGCGCTCCGGCCAACTCACGCCCGTATGCCAACCGACGACCTTGAGGCGGCACTCGACGAGGTCATCTCGCGGTTCAACCTCGGCGAATACGAGATTACCGCGTATCTGGCGGTGCTCCAGCACGGGGAGCTGACCGCCTCGGAGATAGCCGAGCGGACGGATATCCCCCAGCCCCGGGTGTACGATACCGTCCGGAGTCTCGGGGAGGTCGGGCTGGTCGAACTCAAGGAGTCCCGGCCGATGAAGGTGCTCGCCATCGACCCGCGCGAGTCCTTCGGCGACATCCAGAACTCGCTTGACGAACTCGTCTCTGACCTCTCCGCTCGCTACACTGCGCCGGCCCGCGAGCCCGAAGCCGTCTCCCTGGTCAAGTCAAGGCCCACTATCTTGCGCTATCTGGCGGACATCATCGACGCCGCCGAGTACGAACTCATGCTCTCGCTGACGCCGTCGCTACTGGAGCGCTTCGAGAGCACGCTCCGGGGCCGGCGGGAGGCGGGCATCGCCACCGAGATTCTGCTGTCGCCGACCGCAGACGCTCCTGACCCGGCCGACTTCGATTACGACGCCGTCGCGACCAGGGTGAAGGGGCGCCGGGGCATCACGACCCCCGTGGTGGCCGTCGCCGACGGGGAGTACTCGATGTACGCGACCCGGGAGTCGGTCCGTGGCGCGGCCGACCGCTACGGCGTCATCTTCAACCGCTCGGAACTGGGCTTTCTGGTCTCGGCCTTCCTCAACACCGTCCTCTGGACGACGGCCGACGAGCTAGCAAGCGACGATTCGGAGCTTCACTTCCCGCGCCGTTACGGTACCATCCGACGGTGTATCTCCGACCTGGCAGCACTCGACGGGGAGTTCTACGCCACGATCGAGGGCCGCGAGGTCGAGTCGGGCGAGAGCTGGGTCGTCGAGGGCCGTGTCGAGGAGGTCTCGTTCGGACCGAACCGCGAGGTGGCGACGCTTGTCGTCATGACCGAGGACGGGCCGGTCGACGTCGGCGGACAGGTCGCCGCCTACGAGGACATCGAGGCCTACGAGATACGGGTCGGCAGAGACGCCCCGCCGTCGGGGTGAGTGGCGGCGTCCTGTCGGCTTCCTGTCGGGATTTTTGGCGAACCTAAAAATACTAAAACCCCCGCGAGAGAGGTAGCGTAATGAGTCCACAGCAGTCCACCGAGACCGATTCGGAGTACACGTTCGACGACCTCGCAGTCGTGATGGGCACGTACAACGAGGAAGACGCTATCGCCACTGTCCTCGAGGACATCGACTCGGTCACCGACGGCCGAGCGGAAGTGGTCTGTGTCGACGGCTCCAGCGACCGCACGCCCGAGATCGCCCGCGAGCACGGCGCGACGGTCATCGAACAGGAGCCACAGGGGTACGGCGTCGCCGTCCGTGCGGCCGTCCTGGCGCCCGACCGACCGGTCGTCGTCACCACGGACTGCGACGACACCTACCCGATGGAGCGCCTGCCCGACTTCCTCGCGGAGATAAACGACGGCGCCGACGTCGTCAGCGGTGACCGACTCTACTACGGGGCCGAGGAGATGCCGGGGCTGAACAAGCTCGGTAACGAGCTGTTCGCGCTGCTTGCCTCCGTCGCGATGGGCGAGCGCGTCCACGACACGACCACCGGGATGCGGGCCTACCGTCGTGACCTCCTCCACAAGATTCGCTGGACGGAGAACACCGGCCTCTCCGCCGAGCTGCTGATGCGGCCGCTGATGCGGGGCTACGACGTGCGCGAGCGCCCCATCGAGTACGACGAGCGGAAAGGCGAGACGAAACTGGACCCCTTCGAGGGCGGTGCGGCAATCGCCAAGTCCATCCTGAAAGTCGCGTTCGAAGAGCGGCTGCGGTGACGCCATACTGGGTGACGCCGGGTCACTCTCGAATCCGTGAACGGGGATTCCCTCGCGGCATGCAGAACATTTATCAAGGCTATATACTCAGATAAATTTACATGAGTAAACAAGCAATATTCACTCGACGCGCACTACTGACGGTGGGCGCGGGGGCCTGTGCCGCGCTGGCCGGCTGTGGCGGCGACGGCGCACCCACCGAGACAGCACCCGGAACCGACGCCGAGCAGCAACCCACGGACAGCCCAGGGAGCGATACGGTGGATGGTTCCGGGGCGGTCGAATTCGACTACCCCTCCGGGACGAGCGAGTCAGGCGTCGAGAACGAGACGTTGCGGTTTGCTCACCAAGAGAAAGTGGAGGCAGCCGGCTCGGCCACCCGGACGACCGAGAGCACGCACGGGAGTTTGGCCACAACGGATGTCGAAAAGTTCGACGACGAGGGTAATCTCTTCTCAGAGTATCGCGGTCAGCTGGTGACACAGCAGAGCTGGGTCCCAGCCGACGAGGATGTCGAGTACGTCCGAGTAGAGAAAGGCGACCAGACGGCCTACCGAATAGAGGACCCGGTCGGCGGGACTGGCGGAGTCGCCACTCTGGGCGATACCTTCGTTTTCCTGGAGACCGTCTGGGGCCCCGCCGAGACGGTCGTCGAGACGGACGACGGCCCGGCGGTCAGATACGAGTCCGACGAAGTAGACACGGGGGATGAGAGGATCTCCAACACGATCAGTAGCTACGACGCGACGCTCACCGTCACAGAAGAGGGCTACATCCGTGAGTTCACCTTCGATGTCACTGAAGGGGAGTCCGGGGAGTCGACCGACCAGTCGATGACGACCACGTTGTCCGACGTCGGCGAGACAGACCTCTCCGTACCCACGTGGCTCGAGACAGCCCGGTCCGACGGTGTGCAGTTCGAAGCGTCGGTTCGGTCCGATGGCGCCGTCTTCGTCCTGTCGATGAAAAACGGGATGGTGCCCGCCGATGCGACGGTCGAACTCGAAGACGATCAGGCCAGGAAGAACGGGGCCCTGCTGACGTCGCTCTCGCCCGGCGACACACTGTACGTCGGGTTCTCCGAGAGCGACGAACTGTTGGTGCACACAGACGAGCCCCCGGCGGACGCGCGCTCCCTGAGCGGGCGAGCGGATATCAGCATCAAAGCCGACCTCCTGCTCTTTAAAGACTTCGCGGAGCCCTGAGGGCCACAGCGGCGACGGATTCGTCACTCGGGCGGCTGCTGGTAGCTCTCGGTCCCGCCGGGGTGGCCCTGCGGGTTCTCGATACCGACGAGCTCCCCGCCGGTGGGCGAGCTATAGAGCCCGTACACCAGTTCGTTGACCAGATAGTAGCGCACGCGTTCCCGGGGCGCGCCGTCGGGAATCGGGTCGGCCTCGGCGACGCCCATCGCCCGGAGCGTCGCGTCCCGTTTCACCGGCTCGAGGTCGGGAAAGCTGGCGTCTTCCCACTCCAGCGCGTAGCTGTTCAGCTCCGACAGCGCGTCGAGGACGCGGTCGGCGCGGTCCGTGTCGGCCCGCAACCGCCGGGACATATAGCCGTCGACGAACGATGCTACGCCGCTGACCTCGCTGGGGTAGACGGTCCTCGCGACCGCGTGTAACGTGGCCCGGTCGTGGCCGGTCACGAGCGGCTCGCCCTCCTCGTCGTTGCCAGCCCATTCGAGCAGCGCCGCGCCGCCGCCGACGGTGATGCCGGCCGCGCCGAGCGCTGTCAACACGTCGCGTCTGTCGAGTTCTTTCATCCTTGTCTCACCTCTGCGTCGAGTGTGATTTCGTCGCCGTGGCTTCCGGGTACGTAGGCGGCCTGCCCGCCACAGAGCCGCTCGGACCAGCACACCTCCATCCGTGGCGTCAGTGCTCGCACGCCCGTGGCCGTCTCGTTTACCGGCAGGGCCCAGCGGTACTTTACCGCTCTGTCTGCGCCGTAATCCACGAAGGCGACGACCGTCACAGTGCCCCGCTCCGGTGTCGGGACGCCGATACTGTCCTCGATGGCGTCACCGCTGAGCCGGCTCCGGTTCGCATCGGTGTCAAGCCGCAAGGAGAGTCGCGTCACGTCGGGCGTGGTGGTGTACTCGTTCGCGCTGGTGTTTGCCGTCCCGTTGTGTATCTGGACGGTGACCGACTCCGCGGCTTCGGGCACTGTGGCAGTTATCTCCGTGGTCACAGCCTCTCCGCTCGTGACCCGGACCCGCTGGAGCCGCGGCTCGACCGACTGGCCCAGGAACGGCGCCCACTGGCCCCGGTAGACGTAGCGGTAGTAGCTCCGGTCGGGATAGCTGTCGACGACGGCGAACTGCTGGCGCTGCATGGCATACACCGTCTCGCCGTCGAACTCGGGGTCGTTGCGAAGCATTTGAAACGGGTGATTGAGCCAGTTGCCGTAGGTCCGCGGGAGGAAGACGACGCTGTCGTCCAGCTCCCGGCCGTCGAAGGGCTCGTAGGTCTGTTCGTACTGCCGGGTCACGTCGTAGTTCTCCTCGACCGGCGCAGCGACGGCGGCGACGGCGACGCTGCCAGCGAGTGCCGCGCCAACGAGCAACAGCGCGGTCACGGCCGGCCTCGCCCGGTCGGCGCTCACTTGGTTCGGCAGCGTCTCGCGGGCCCACGCGACGGCGGCAAGCAGGCCGACGGCGCCGAAGGCGACGACCGGGACGAGCAGGTCGGTGTGGTAGTAGGGCCCGAAGGAGGAGACGAGTCCGTCCGAGGGGTCCGCGAGCGCACCGAGGATGTTCAGGTTCCCCCAGAAGAGTAGGTTCCCCAGGGGGACGCTCAGTCCGACGCCGGCGAGCGCGAGCTGGCGGTCGTCGAATCCACGCCTGCGGACCGTCCGGAGTCCCACCAGTGCGGCGAGTATCCCGAGCGGACCGGCGACGACCCACTCCGTCGCGAACAGCCACAGCACCTCCGCGTTGGCCCGCAACGACAGCTGTGGCGTGAAGGTCCGCGAATAGCCCGCAATCTCACGGTAGCCAAATCCCAGCCCGTCAAGCGGCGCAAACGCCTGGTAGGGGAAGACGGTCGGGTGGCCGGTCAGGACGGCGTTGTATCCCAGCGTGACCGCGACGCCGACCAGGCCGAACAGCGCGGTCAGCCCGACCCGGTCGAGGACCGCTCGCCCCTGCTCGCGGAGCGTCCAGAGCGCGTGCAATATAAACGGCGTCGCAAACAGCACCGCCGTGTACGGCCGCGTGAAGAAAGCGATACCGACGGCCAGCCCCGCGAGTGTCGCGGTCCGGCGGCTCCCGGTCCGGTCGGCGTGGAGGTACGACGCCGCGAAGGTGAGATTCCAGAACAGCGCCGGCACGTACGAGAGGAATATCGAGGCTTCAACGACGAACAGCGGGGAGGCGAGCATCAGTACCGTCGCGAGGACGCCGGTCCGTGCGTCGAAGGCCTCCCGGACGGTGTGGTAGGTCCCGACCAGCGCCCCGGTCGCGATGAGGCCGAGCGCGATTCGATACCCGCCCAGCAGCTTCCCGACGGCGAACATCGCCGCCGTCGGTGGGGTGTACTTCGAGTACAGACCCTGCCCGCTCTCGACGAAGAACCACGGCCGGAACGGGCCGTCGACGGGCGGTCTGAGATAGAGCTGCCCTTCAAGCAACATCGCGGCCTGCTGGAGGTAGACCGCTTCGTCGTGGTTGCTCGTGTGGTACGGAAAAACGACGTGTGCGAGTGTGTAGACGACGACCCCGCCGAGGAGCGCGACGAGCGCCGCCTGTACACGGGGTCGCCGCAGGCGAGTCATTCGGCGGGATACCAGGCCAGTTCGTGGTCGGCGACGAGGTCGACCTCGACCGGCTGGCCGGCCTCGAACGTCTCGACGTGGTTGTGCATACAGTGGACCACGTCGCCGCTGTGCAGCTCGACCCGGTAGATGAAGTTGGGGCCGTTGTACTGGCGGTGGACGACGTAGCCGTCGGCTTTCGGCTCGCTGGTCGGCATCGCCTGCAGGTCGTCCGGGCGCACCAGCACGTCTATCATCGCGCCGTCGTATGCCTCGATTGGGCCGTTGAGTAGTTCGAGACCGAAACTGCCCAGCCCGGTCTCGAGCCTGTCGGTGACCCGTGCCGAGAGGAAACTCGCCTGCCCGAGGAAGCTCGCGACGAAGCGACTCTCGGGGTTCTCGAACACCTCGCCGGGGTTGCCCACCTGGGCGATGTCGCCGTCGTTCATGATTGCGACGCGGTCGCTGATAGAGAGGGCCTCCTCCTGGTCGTGGGTCACGGAGATGGCGGTGACGCCGGCCCGCTTGAGGATGCGTCGGACCTCCTCGCGCATCTCGACGCGCAGGCGGACGTCGAGGTTGGAGAACGGCTCGTCGAGCAGGAGGACGTCCGGCTCGGGGGCCAGCGACCGGGCCAGCGCGACCCGCTGTTGCTGGCCGCCCGAGAGCTGGCTGGGCATCTTCTCCTCGTGTGCCTCGAGATCGACGAGTTCCAGCAGCTCGGCGACCCTGGCGTCTGTCTCGTCGCTTTCGAGTTCGTCGAGTCCGAAGGCGATGTTCTCGCCGACGGTGAGATGCGGAAAGAGGGCGTAGTCCTGGAAGACGATGCCCACGTCGCGCTCTTCGGGCTTTTTGTAGGGGCCGTCCGCGTCGGCGGTCACTGTCTCCCCGGCGATGGTGATAGAGCCCGCAGACGGTTCTTCGAGCCCGGCAATCATCCGGAGCGTGGTCGTCTTCCCACAGCCGGAGGGCCCCAGAAGGGTCAGTAGCTCCCCGTCCTTGACCGACAGGGAGAGCTCCTCGACGGCGGTCTCACGGCCGTAATCCTTCGACACGCCGTCGATAGAGAGGACGGTCCGCTCCGGGTCGTCGACCGCCGTCTCTACCGTTTCGAACTCGGAAATCCGCTGTGATGGTTTCTGTGTTCCCATGTTAGGCCTCCTGTCTGAGGATGATGAGCATCGAGAGTCCCGAGACGCCGACGAGAATCAGCGCCGGGACGGCCGCCTGTCCTTGATATGCTGCTCCGCGGACCAGCCAGATGTACGTTACGATGGTCTCGAAGCCGATAGGGCGTAACATTAGCGTCGCCGGCAGCTCTTTCATCGTCGTCAGGAAGACGAGCGCGGCGCCGGCGGCGATACCGGGCGCGACCAGCGGCAGGACGACCTTCCGGAACGACGTTATCGGCCCGTAGCCCAGCGAGCGGGCCGCCTCGATGTAGCTGGGGTCGACCTGCAGCACCGAGGACTCGGTCGTGCCGACGGCCTGCGGGAGAAAGCGGACGACGTAGGCGAACACGAGCACGAAGAGGCTCTGATAGAGGAACGGGACGAAACGTAGCGAGAGGTAGATGAGCGAGAGCCCGATGACGACGCCGGGGACGGCGTAGCCGACGTAGGACACCCGCTCGGGCAGCGAGGAGAGCGTCCCGTCGCCCCGGGCCGAGAGGTAGGCGATGGGGAGCGCGAGGACGACACAGAGCGCGGCCGCGCCGGCCGCGAGCGTGACCGAGTTCGTGACGTGCTGGGCCTCGAAGACGAACCCCTCCGGCGCCGCCCCTGTCGACCGGACCAGCCAGAGTCCGAGGATGCCGATTGGCAGCGCCAGACAGAGCGTGGCGATGAGAGCACAGAAGCCCATCGCGGGCAGTTTCCAGTAGCCCAGTTGTATCTCGCCGGCCCGGCGGTCCCCGCTGGAGACGTACGCGCCGTCGCGGCTGGCGCCGATGCGAGACTCGACGGCGAGGATGGCCATCGCCATGACGAGCAAGAGCAGTGAGAGGACGGCGGCAGCGTCGATATTCCGGGACTGCTCTTCGATAAAAATCATGCGCGTGAACACGTCGTACCGCATGATCGCAGGTGTCCCGAAATCGGAGAGCGTATACAGCGCGACCAGCAGTGCGCCGGCGGCGATACCCGGCAGAATCTGGGGGAGTGTGACGCGCTTGAACGCGTCCCAGCGGCTCGCGTTCAGGGTGCGAGCAGCCTCGACGACCGTCCCGTCGAAAGAGATGAGTGACGCTCGCGTCGTCAGGAAGACATAGGGGTAGGTAAACAGCGTCAACACGAGGACTGCACCAGGGAGCCCGTAGATAGTCGGTATCGACTCGATACCGAGCGGCGCGAGCAGGTCCGCCAGCTCGCCGCGTGGGCCAAAAGCCGAGACGAACGCGAACGCGCCGATGTAACTGGGCACCACGAGCGGGAGCGCGGCGGTGACGGTCCAGAACCGCTTGAACGGGAGGTCAGTCTGGACCGTAAGCAGCGCTAGCGGGACGCCGATTGCGACTGACAGCGCAGTGACGGCAGCAACGAGGACGAGCGTGTTGACCGTCACCGCCGTCGTGGTCTCACGTGCGAGCAGGTCGATTATCCGGCCGGTCTCCATCTCGCCTGCGTGAATGAGCACCCAGGCGACTGGTGAGAGCAAGAGGAGCGAAATGGCCAACACGACGACGGCCAGGACCGTCGGCTCGTCGGCGTCGCGGTCTGCGACACTCGCTATCCTCCGAATTCGGTCCCAGCGGTCGCTTGCGCCCATTTCAGAGGACGCCGGCCTCTTCCATCAGGTCGACTGTCCCCTGCACGTCAGCGAGTTCTGTGAGGTCGATATCCGGCGGATTCAGGTCGTCGATAGAGGGGAGGTCTCCGACCGGCGACACACCCGATATCATCGGATAGGCGAACGTCCGGGTGGCGAAGAACTCCTGTGCTTCCGCTGAGAGGACGTGCCGGGCGAGGTTCTCGGCGAGTTCGGCCTTCTGGGTCCCGTCGAGAATCGACATGCCAGAGACGTTGACCAGCGCGCCCGCGTCACCCTCGGTGAAGTACAGGTCGAGGGGGGCGTTCGAACGACCAGAGCGGACCCGCAGTGCGTAGTAGTGGTTCGCAAAGCCGGCGGCCAGTTCGCCGTCCGCGGTGTTGTTCGAGACGGCGAACTCGTTGTCGTACTCGGTGACGCCGTGGTCCTGCATCGATTCCAGCCACGAGCGGGCGGCGTCGTCGTCCCTGTTGAGCCGCATCGCGGTAATAAAGGACTGGAAGGCACCGTAGGTGGGTGCCCATCCCATCGTCCCCTCCAGCGCCCCGGTGTCCGGGAACTCGCTTACCTTATCTGGGATATCGGACTCGGAGAGCTGGTCCGAGTTGTACGGAATCGCTCGGGCGCGGCCGGCGAAGCCGACCCAGCGGCCGTCGCCGTCCTGGAAGCTCCCGGGAACCGCGTCCAGTGCCTCGCTGGGCAGGGACTGGGTCGCGCCGGCTTTGGCGACGGCGCCGAGCGAGCCAGCGTCGACGGACATGAACACGTCGGCCTGCGTCGCGCCGGCGTCGTTCTCCTCGATTATCTGGTTTGCGAGGCTGGACGAGGCATCGAGTCGGTGGTTCACGGAGAAGTCGTCGTAGGCCTGCTCGAACAGGTCGAAGAGGTCGACGTAGAGACCGCCCTCGCCACCGCCAAGATAGACGGTGATTTCTCCTTCGAGCGGCGGGAGGTCCTCGATGGAAGTTCCGCCCGGTTCACCGCGGGATTCGACCAGCGGGCCCGAGCCCCGGAAGTCCGAGAGCGAGACGCCCACCTGGTTGCTGTCGTCGCTGAACAGGCCGAAACAGCCGGCGAGCGAGCCGGCAGCGGTCGCCCCGCCCAATGCGAGGAACCGTCGTCGGGAGGAACCGTGGTTTGAGTCAGTCATGGTTGGTTGAGTATGTTTTAGGTTTGCCTAAATGGTTTGCGTTTTCTAGTCGTCGGCCGCCGGGGGTGCCGGCTCGGGGGCTTCTGGGGTCGCTGTCTCCAGCGCGGTCAGGCAGTCGAGCCAGTCGCGCATGTACTCGCCGCAGTGGTTGAGGAAGGCGCCGTTCTCCCAGTCCTCGTAGTCCCCTTCGGCGAGCCGGTCGGCCATCGCCTGGAAGACCTCGCGGTAGGAGTCGGCGTCGTCGCCCACGGCGTCGACCTCTTCCCAGACGTGTTCGTTGAGTTCGAGCCCGTGAACCTCGTTCGTGAGGTCCGAAAACGTCGACCGCGGGGCCTTGTTGTGCTCACACAGCGGGTCGCCGTTGTATATCTTCCCGCCCAGCACGTCGCAGGCGCGTTTGAGGAACAGGCCCGACCAGATGTCGTCGAACCGGCCCACGCCCCACTCGTTGTCGTCCATCGGGAGCTGGTAGAACGCGGGGACGACCTCCCGACGGAAGGCCAGGTTCATCGAGCAGACGGTGAGGTAGTGCCCGTCGGCGGCGACGAAGTCGCCGTCGAAGTCCGCCGCCGAGGTGCGGGTCTGGGCCTGGCCCTCCAAGTCGCCGTCCATCAGGATACGGACGGCGTCCAGGTCCGGGACGTTCGTCCAGAGGCCCTGCGAGGCGACGACGCGCTCGACGTCGGCGGTGTCGGTCTCGACGGTCTCGTCCATCGCCGCGTAGGGGTAGCCACGCGGGTAGAGGCCGTGGTTGTCCTCGTTCTGGTAGAGGACGTTCACCCAGTTCTCGTCGGACTGGACCCGCTCGATTTCGCCCTCGAAGGCGAGGTTATCCATGTGGGTGCCGAAGAAGTCGACGGCCTCGTGGGGCGCGGTGTCGTCGTCGATGAAGACGCCGTAGTCGTAGTCGTGGGCCCAGAGATACAGCAGGCCGAAGGAGGTCTGGGCGTGACTCGCTGCGGGAACGAGATGCGAGAACTCCGAAATGCCCTGCTCGTCGTACCACTCCGCTCGCGCTTCGCCGTCGAAGACCGTCCCGTCGACGCCCTCCTCGTCGAGTATCGCCTGCATGGACTCGCTGTCACAGAAGTCCTCGGTGATGAGGACCACGAACAACCTATCCAGGTTGAACCCGTGCTCGCGGGCGTTTTGGAAGTATTCGCGCATACACTCGGGGTTCCGTATCGTCGGAACCATCACGCAGATGTCCTGCTCTGTCATGGTGCGAAGTCTTTAGGCATGCCTAAAAAGCGTTCTGTTTTAGGCTGGCCAAACAATCTGGGGCCTGGTTGAATATCCCAACCAATTTCCTACGTGAGTAATCACACACACTCGTTTGTGAAAGGATAGCGCGGTGATAATATTCTCGTGTCGGTGTTTACCCTCGTTTAAGGCGAACTATTATCTGGCTGTGCTTTGGGTCACTAGTCGAGCAATGACTACAGGAATCGACGGGGGTCGTCCTACGGGATGAACCTCGAAAACCAGACCTGCGTGGTCACTGGCTCCTCTCGAGGCATCGGTCGCGGCATCGCGACCGACCTCGGCGACCACGGGGCCAACGTCGTGGTCAACTACCGCTCCTCGGAGGCGGAGGCCCAGGCGGTAGTAGCGGAGATTCGCGAGAGCGGTGGCGACGCCATGGCCGCACAGGCCGACGTGGCCAAAGGCGAGGAGGTACAGGCGATGCGCGAGGCGGTCAACGACGAGTTCGGCAACGTCGACGTCCTCGTCAACAACGCGGGCATCACCATCGACAAGAAGTTCGAGAACATGACCCGGGAAGACTGGGACACAGTGATGAACGTCAACCTCGGCGGCGTGTTCAACTGCACCGACGCCTTCTACGAGGACCTCAAGCGCGCGGACCACGGGCGCCTCATCAACATCTCCAGTGTCGTGGGTCAGCAGGGCAACATCGGGCAGGCCAACTACGCGACCACCAAGTCGGGGCTGTTCGGCTTCACCCGAACGCTCGCACTCGAACTCGCACACACGGGCGCGACAGCGAACTGCGTGGCGCCGGGCTTCGTCGAGACGGATATGCTGGAGGAGGTGCCCGAGCGGGTCCAGGAGAAGATACTCCGGAATATCCCGCTGGACCGCTTTGCCACGGTCCAGGACATCGCGGGCATCGTCCGCTTCGTCGCCAGCGAGGAATCGAGCTACATGACCGGACAGGTGCTCGGCGTCAACGGCGGGATGGAGTGGTAAGATGAGCAAACAGGAAGAAGACGAGACGCCCGACGACCCGATAGAAGAGCTCCGGGCGAAGCGCCGCGAGGCCGAACTCGGCGGGGGCGAGTCCCGCATCGAGTCCCAGCACGAGAAAGGGAAGATGACGGCCCGCGAGCGCATCGACTTCCTCGTCGACGAGGACTCCTTCACCGAAGTCGACCCCTTCGTCGAGCACCGCTCGACGAACTTCGGGATGGAGGACAAGAAGTTCCCAGGGGACGCCGTCGTCACCGGCTACGGCGAGGTCGACGGCCGCAAGGTGTTCCTCTTCGCCCACGACTTCACCGTCCTCGGCGGCTCCGTGGGCGAGGTCGTCGCCGACAAGATATGCAAGGTGATGGACAAGGCCATCGAGAACGGCGTTCCCGTCATCGGGCTGAACGACTCCGGCGGGGCCCGCATCCAGGAGGGCGTCGACTCGCTGGTCGGCTTCGCCAAGATATTCGAGCGCAACACGAAAGCCAGCGGACTCATCCCACAGATTTCGGCCATCATGGGGCCCTGTGCCGGCGGTGCGACGTACTCGCCCGCGCTGACGGACTTCACGTTCATGGTGCAGGACACCAGCCACATGTTCATCACCGGGCCGAACGTCATCGAGACGGTCACGGGCGAGCAGGTCTCGAAGGAGGAACTCGGCGGGGCCAGCTCGCACTCCACGAAGTCGGGCGTTGCCCACTTCTCCTATCCCTCCGAGGAGGAGGCCCTGGAGAACATCCGCCGCCTGCTCTCCTATCTGCCCCAGAACAACATGGAGGACCCCCCGCGAGTCAAGCCGTGGGACGAACCGGACAGGGAAGTGCCGGAGGTAACGGATATCGTCCCGTCGGCGCCGCGCAAACCCTACGATATGTCGAAGGTCGTCGGCCGCATCGTCGACGAGGAGTCGTTCTTCGAGGTGCACAAGAACTGGGCGCGCAACGTCATCACCGGCTTCGCCCGGATGGACGGACAGAGCGTGGGCGTGGTCGCGAACCAGCCCCGCGTGAGCGCGGGGACACTGGACATCGACGCCGCCGAGAAGGCCGCTCGGTTCGTCCGCTTCTGTGACTCCTTTAACATCCCAATCCTCACGTTCGTGGACGTGCCCGGCTTCATGCCCGGCACCGACCAGGAGCACAACGGCATCATCCGCCGGGGCGCGAAGCTCATCTACGCCTACGCCGAGGCCACGGTGCCGTTGCTCTCGGTGGTGGTCCGGAAAGCGTACGGTGGCGCCTACATCGTCATGTCTTCGAAGTTCCTGGGCAGCGACGTCAACTACGCCTGGCCTGGCTCGGAGATGGCCGTGCTGGGTCCGCGGGGGGCCGTCAACATCCTCTACCGAAACGAGATCGCCGACGCCGACGACCCCGACGCCAAACGGCAGGAGCTGATGGACGACTTCCGCGAGGAGTTCGCCCACCCCTACGGCCCCGCAAAACGGGGCTACCTCGACGACGTCATCGAACCGAAGGACACGCGCAAGCGGCTCATCGACGACCTGGACCTGCTTTCCCGCAAGCGCGAGGACAGCCCGCCGAAAGACCACGGCAACATCCCACTGTAATGTCATCACTTGAAACGCCCGAAGACGGGACCGACACGGGGGAGACGGTGGAAGAAACTGCCGCCGAGACGAACCTCACGGTGTCGATTCCGGACGATGCGACCGAAGCAGAGGCAGCGGCTATCTCGGTGGCGGTCAGCGCACACATCACCGACCGACAGCGCGCCGCCGCGGCGGCAGCGGCCGCGAGCGACTCACCCGACTACGTCGACGAGTGGACGATGGCCGGCCGGCTGGGCCGGTTCGGCAAGAAGCGCCGGCCCCGCAACGTCGAACGAGGCGAGGAGTGGAAGGCGGCCGCGCGGGCGCGGTACTGACTGTCGGACCCTGACTACCCGATTTAATTCAACACTCTTTTGGATAATATTTCAGATAGCAACGGCTATGGCAACAATCCGCTCGTTGACGGAGTCGTTCGGCGTATTGAAACGTAACCCCGTGGTGTTCCTGGCGGGGCTGGTGTACGCGGTCATCCTCCTCCCGCAGACGGCGCTCTCGCTGATGGAAATCCCGCTGCTTCCGCAAGCACTTCAGGCACTCACCTTCTTCATCACGCCATTCGTCCTCGCCGGACTGCTGGGGATGGTGTACGAGGGGCGAGTCAGGTCTACGGGTATCGGGACGTTCGTCAAAATAGGGAAATCCAAGTATCTCTCCTTGCTGGGCGCGAACCTGATTCAGGTCGCCCTCGGCATCATCTTCGGCATCGTATCGTTTTTCGTGTTGCTTGCGTTGGTTTTCGTCCTCGGGATCGGAATCACAACAACGAGTTCAGACTCCGGAATAGCCGCCTTCGGCGTCACATTTGTCGTAGCCGTTGCCGGATTGGTGCTCGTCTACCTGCTTGTCCAGTTTTTCCTGCAGTTTTACGCCCCGGCCATCGTCGTCGACAACGTCGGTGCCGTGGGGGGCTACCGTCGTAGCGTCGGGCTCGTGAAACGCAATATCATCCAGACGCTGGGTTTTGGTATAGTGAACCTCCTGCTGTCCCTGTTGCTCCTATCGCCGGGAATCCTCCTCGCCGTGGCCGCGTTCCTCGGCCTGGGTCCGTTTAGCGGCGCCAGTGCCGCTGGTCCAGGAGCCCCTGGTGCAAGCACTGCCGGTGCCAGCGGTATCTCCAGTACGACCGGGACGACGGGTGAGACCGGGTTTGGGCCGATGGTGATCGGGGGTATTGTCGCGTACTCGTTCCTCACGACCGTTATAATGACCCCGTTCAGGACGGCGTTCTCGGTGTCGTTCTACGACAACCATCGCCCGTCACACTGGGACTGAGACGTAGTGTCGCGGTGATTTCCGCTACAGCAACCCGTCTATACGGGCTACGCGTGGAACTCCCGCAGTAGTTCGAGGTCGCGGGCGGTCTTCATGAACTCAGCGAGCGGCCGCTCCGCACCGCAGCCGTCACAGGTAAACTGTGTCTCTGGGCTGGGGAGGTCCGTCGGCGTCGCTTCCCAGTGTTTGGTACAATCGGGACAGCGCAGTTGGAGCCAGGCCTCCTGCATGTCTCTGTGTGACAATGGAACAATTATATGTCTTGTGTCGACCCGCATTAGCAACCTCTGATTAGGCTTGTCTAAAAATAGGAAGGTTTTCTGTATTAGGCCGGCCTAAAACGAGTATGAGACGACGGGCGATGGCGAGTGAGCTCACGGCGGTGTGACAATGGTCGGCCGCACCCTATCGGACATCAGAGCCCGCCTGGAGGACCTCTCTGTCGCCGTCGGACCGTTCCGGGTCGTCAGCGCCAAGACAGGTGACGGGCCGTTCCCGGTGACCGGGCTACAGTTCCCGGACCGGGCGATGGCGGCCGAGGCGGCGACCGTCGCCTCGGCGTACCGGCGTGCGCTCCGCCGGTACGACCCGCGCGTCACCGTCCACGACCTCGTTGTCACGGAGGCGACGACGCTGGGTGCCACGAGCCCTGCACCACCACGGACGGTCCCCGAATACTGCCACGCCGTCGTCGGGGCGCTGTTCGAGACGCTATCGGACCGGCACGGACCGGTCGAGCGGACGGTCATGGACGCGTATCTCGAGGCGGTAGAGCGCACGAGCGACCGGGAACGGCTCTGCCTGACGATGCTGGAACGCGCCGCCGAGGCCCTCGATGCCCAGTTGTCCACCACCGAACAGGCCTCGGTCCTGCTGGCGACGGCGGATCGCCTGCCGACACGAGACGGAGACGAGGACCCCCTCGCCGACGCGCTCCAGACGCTCCGGACCACCGGACTGCTGGCGGATTACGTCCTCAAATCGACACCAGGCGGCCCGGGTCGGCGCGTCCTGCGTGTCAGACTCGACGGGTATCGGCCGTCGCTCTCGACCGACCGCTGCCCGGTCTTGCCCGTCGTCGTCGAGTTGCTCCGCCGGACTGCGGTGGCGCCGCACATCACGGACGCGACCCGGACAGCGAGCGGGTGGGCGTTCCGCGTCACCACGACGGGTGATGCGCCCGCTGCCGCCCTTTCTGTCGCTGAATCAACTGGTTAAAATTTCCCTCGGGGGAACTGGTGGACCGTAACGAATACACGACACCCCTGAGACGACCGACATATGGGAGTCGCAGTAATCGGCGCGTCGATGACGAAGTTCGGGCAGCGCGACGCTTGGCTCCAAGAGCTCCTCTCGCAGGCGGGCGAGGAGTGTCTGGACGATGCCGGCGTCAGCCCGAACGAGGTAGAGCACCTGTACGTCTCCAACATGGCAAGTGGCGAGTTCGAGGGCCAGACGGGCGTGATGAACCTGCTGGCCCACGACCTCGGGGTCCTGCCGGCGTACAGCGAACGGGTCGACCAGACCTCCTCGTCGGGCGGGGCGGGCATCTACGAGGCCTGGCAGTCGGTCGCCTCAGGGGCTAGCGAGATGACCCTGCTCGTCGGCGGCGAGAAGATGACCCACAAGACCACCGGCCAGGCGACGGATATCATCGCCTCCATCACGCATCCGGCCGAGTACAAACACGGTATTACCCTCCCCTCCTTCGCCGGGCTGACCGCCCGGCACTATCTGGAGCGCTTCGACGCCCCGCGGGAGTCGCTGGCCCGCGTCGCGGTCAAGAACCACAAGAACGGCGTCGACAACCCCAACGCGCAGTTCCAGAAGGAGATCACGACGGAGAAAGCGCTGGAATCGCCCATCATCGCTGACCCGCTGCGTCTCTATGACTTCTGTCCAATCACGGACGGCAGCGCCGCGATGATGTTCACCACGGAGGAACGCGCAAAGGAGCTCACCGACGAGTACGCCGTCGTCTCCGGCATCGGCGGGGCCACCGACACCCACGTCGTCCACGAGCGCGACGACCCGACGATTATGCGCGGGGTCGTCGAGTCCAGCGATGAGGCCTACGAGATGGCCGGGATCGGTCCCGACGACCTCGACGTCGCGGAACTGCACGATATGTTCACCATCCTCGAGTTCCTCCAGCTGGAGGGTATCGGCGTCGCCGACCAGGGCACGGCCTGGGAGCTCGCGATGGACGGCACGACTCAGAAGGACGGCGACCTGCCCATCAACACCTCGGGCGGACTCAAATCAAAGGGACACCCGCTGGGCGCAAGCGGTGTCGCTCAGGGCGTCGAAATATACGAACAGCTCGTCGGCGAGGCCGGGCCGCGACAGGTCGAGGCCGAGACCGCCCTGGCGTGTAACGTCGGCGGCTTTGGGAACTGTGTCATCACCACTATCATGGAGGCAGGCAAATGACGCTGGAAGCCGGTATCTGTCCGAACGGTCACGTATCGTACCCTACGCATCCGCGCTGTCCGGACTGTGGGCAAGAGCAAGAGGAGACCACGGACCTCTCAGAGGAACGGGCTGAGGTCGTCACGTGGACGAAATCGACCGCGACGCCCCCGGGTGTCCGGGAACCCAACACCATGGCAATCGTCGAGTTCGACATCTCGCATCTGGACCTCGAAGACACGTTCGTCCGGGCGCTGGGTCAGGTGACGACCGAGGACGTCGAGACCGGCGACGTCGTCGAACCGGTGTACGTCGAGGAACTGCGCGACCCCGACGTGGGACTCAAGAGCGCGAATCCGGAGAGTCAGGACTGGGACGGCTACCGCTGGGACCCGGTTTGAGTCTCTGGTCGGCCAGTGACCGCTGCCCTCATCTAACTCGGTCCTCGGGCCGCTACTGCTGGTAGTCGGTGTGAGAGAGGGATTCCCCGCTCCCTACTGCGGCTTCGATTCTGTCCAGTCCGTCGGCGACAGTGCAGTGACCACACGGTCCCGCGTGGGGGTAGACGCCGACGAGGTCGTCGTCCTCCCAGTAGGTCACGCAGGCGACCGGCAACGTGACGACGGAGTCCTCACCCGTGAACGCGCTGTGTCGGTCCCGCCGGTCGAACGCCGGGACGAGCGAGCAGCCGCTATCGGTCGCCCACTGCTCCAACGCCTCGATATCCGATGTCTCGCGGGGGTCCACACCCGTCGAGAGTCGGTTCCAGTACGTGACGACGACGTCGTCGACGAGCCCCTGCTGGCGGAGCGAGTCGACCCGGCCGAGAACACTGGTCTGGCGCCGTTCGGTCCTGTCAGCGACCGGCCGGCGTAGATACACCGCTACCTGTCTGTTGTGACTCATGATACTGTCCACCCGATAAGTGTCCTACGACGAGACCGGTATTAGCCGTATCGGCGTCCATGTCAGACGGTATCAGTCCGCGGTGGTGACGGTGACTGTCCCGGCCGGCATCGGTGCCCGGCCCGATTCGAGGTCGTCGAGACACTCCTCGATGGAGTGGGGTGTGCCCCCGCGGGCGAACGGAGCGACCTGGACCAGTTCGTCGTCTTCGTAGCAGGCGAGACACAGTGCGGGCATGACCAGTTCGGTGCGCTTCTCGGCGGTCTTCCAGCTGTAACAGAGCCGCGTGTCGAAGAAGGGCGAAAGCGACGCGCCCGCCTCGGTCGCCCAGTCGCGGAATTCCTCGTACTGGGTCCGCTCGGGGCAGTCCTCGTCCGCGACCGGGACGCGTTTCTTCCAGACCGTGGTCTCGAACGCATCGATAACTCCCGCACACTGCAGCTCCTGCAGACGGTTCTCGACGGTAACTCGTCGGTGCTCCGAGGGTGTCGGCAGCTCAGCTCTGACGAACAGCTCCGCGCGACGGGTCTGTGGACACTCTGTGTTCGGCATCGGTACCGGATGGAACACCTCTACAATAATAAAACATTATGTTTATTGGGTTATGTTTACGTCCCACACACGTCAGTTGCCGTCCTCGCCGTTCCCGTCGCTCACGTCGTCGATATCGTCCTTGATAGACCGGAGCTCGGCGTCGACGTCGACCGGGACATCGGTGGCTTCGACACTGTCGAAGTCACCGTCGACCGACTCGCTCTCGGCCAGCTGCTCGGCCAGTGACGCCCGGAGCTTTCGGGCCTCGGTCAGCAGCTCTCTGGCTTCGGCGTCCGGCGGCCGCCCCTCGACTGCGCCCTGGAGGTCCGAGAGCGCCTCGTCCAGCCGCGCGAGCGTCGCCCGGCTCAACTGCGTCGCGCGCTCCTGAACGCCTCCGCCGCTCGTCGCTGTCGCCGGTCGGCCTTCGGCGAGGCGGAGCGCCCGGCGCAGGAGCTTCAGCGCCTCGATGTTCGTCTTCAGCACGAGGATGGCGGCCGGAATCGTCACGTCGCTGGTAAAGCGGAGCAGTTCCTCCGGCGTCGGTGGGCGCGGGCGGCCACGCTCGGTTCGGGGTTCCACCTCCCGCTGGAGGTCCTGTAGCGTTTTGACGAGTTCCGAGAGCAGGGTGGAAATATCTTCTTCGGGATCGCTCATACGCTCACTTGGGTTGTCGAACACAAAAGCCCGCCGCGAAGATTAGGCAGACCAAAACCCTTTTAGCTTTAGGTCTGCCTAATCATTGGTAATGGCAACGAAGGCCGAGGAACTACGGGCCCCCGAGGCAGAGACAGACGAGTGTCCGACAGTGACTGCCCACAAGAGTCACACCGAACGGACCGTTTTCACGGAGAGCGGTAACAAAGAAGGGTGGATTGCCACCGACCTCACCGTCGAACTCTGGCGCTAACATCTCGTTCTGTCGACGGTCTGCAGTCGCTGTACGTCTTCTCGAAATTCCGGTAAATTACCGGAGTCGCGCTCTCAGCCCTGGACGAGCGTGTCGCCCGCGAGGTAGTGCTCGATGTGGTGGGCGTCTTCCTCGGTCTGGACCAGCAGTTCGCGCAGAATCTGGGCCGTCGCGTGGTCACCGAGGTTCTCTGCCAGTTCGATGTGGTCCCGCGTCGCCTCGATGATGTCGCCGTAGACCTCGAGGTCGTGTTCCAGCGAGGTACGGATGTTGTAGACGTCCTGGCCCTCGTAATCGACGGACGCGTGTTCCTCCTGTGCGGCCGGCCCGGAGATGGGCGTGCCGCCCAGCGCCTGTGCGCGCTCGGCCAATTCGTCGGCCGCCTCTTCGAGGTTCATCGCCGCGTCGCCGAGGAACAGGTGGAGGTCGCGGAACTCCGCGCCCTCTACGTTCCAGTGGTGCTTCTTGACCTGGTGGTAGAGGACGTAGACGTTCGCGAGGTCCTGGTTCAGGGCGTCGATAATCTGCTCGGACTTCTCTACGTCGAGCCGAAGGTCGTTCTCCTCGACGGTTCCGAACTCGCGACTGACGTGTTCTTGTGTAGCCATTGTCGTTTACTCGTACTCGCGGCGCACACTTAAAACTTGGCTTGCTGGAAAACTATTTTGCGAAAGTAAAAATTCGATTTCCGATCTGGCTACTTTTTCCGTCAGTATCCGAGGTCACCGCACTCAGGGTCGCCCGGCGACGAGCGCGACGTGGCCCTCGGGTATCGAGGCAAACTCGACGGCGTCCGTCCGGATGGTCTGTTCCTGGTGGACGGCGGTGACGGCAGCCAGCGTCTCGTCCTCGAACTCGAGGTAGTCGGCGTACTCCTCCCAGACAGTCGGCGGGAGCGCGAGGATGAACACGTCCGGCGTGCGGACGAGGACCGGGTCGTCGTACTGCTTGCGCCACTCGTAGACCAGGTCCTTGACGCCGGGGTTCGCCCGCATCGTCCGCTGGTGGCCGGCGAGCGCGTCCCGTAACGCCCCTTCTTCGATATCGTTGTGCTGGGCGGTCGTCCGTATCACTGCCAGGTCAAAGGGCGCGAGGAGGTCGTCGTCTGTCATGCGACCGGGTTCGCGACCCGGACACATAGCCCCTGCTCATGACACGCCGCTATTATACCCGATTAAGCCTGTCAATCCCTGTGCTTCGGCAGCTATTTCCACGCGGAATCGCAATTTCAGACGAGAGGAATGGGACGATTATCTACACTGTTTGGGCCGGAACGGGTCGCCGTGATTGGCGCGTCAGAATCGGAGGGTTCTGTCGGCCGCGCTATCACGGAGAACCTGCTTGCATCGTACGAGGGCGAGGTCCTGGCGGTCAATCCGAACGCCGACGAGGTCCTCGGGCTCACCTGTTACGACGGTATCGAGGACGTCGACTCGCCGGGGACCGTCGACGTGGCCGTCGTCGTCGTGCCGCCACATATCGCCGTGGACGCCATCCGCCAGTCCGGCGAGGTCGGCATCGAGAACGTCGTTGTCATCACCGCCGGCTTCGGTGAGACCGGCAGCGACGGGGCCGCCCGTGAACGCGAGCTCCGGGAGGTCGCCGAGGAGTACGACCTCAACCTCGTGGGCCCCAACAGCCTCGGCGTGATGTCCACGCCGAAGGGGCTCAACGCCACCTTCGGCAACGAGATGGCGACCGAGGGGGACGTCTCCTTCATGAGCCAGTCCGGCGCGTTCGTCACCGCGGTGCTTGACTGGGCCGCCGAGCGGGACGTCGGGTTCAAGGACATCGTCTCCCTTGGGAACAAGGCTATCCTCGACGAGGGCGACTTCGTCGCGGAGTGGGGGGAAGACCCCGACACCGACGTCATTCTGGGCTATCTGGAGGACATAGACAACGGTGAGGAGTTCATCCGCACCGCCCGTGAAGTGACACAGGATACGCCCATCGTCCTCGTCAAGTCCGGCCGGACCGACGCCGGGGCCTCGGCCGCCGCCTCACACACCGGGGCCATGGCGGGATCCGAGCGGGCCTACGAGGCCGGCCTCGAACAGGCCGGGACGTTACGGGTGGAATCGGTCCAGGAGCTGTTCGACTACGCACAGATTCTGTCGGGCCAGCCCCTGCCCGACGGCGAGGAGATCGCCATCGTCACCAACGCCGGCGGTCCCGGCGTGATGACGACCGACGCCGTGGGGGACTCGGACCTCTCGCTGGCTGAATTCACCGACGAGACCTTCGAGGAACTCCGGGAGACGATGCCCGAGGCGGCCAACATCTACAACCCGGTCGACATCATCGGCGACGCGCCCGCCGAGCGGTTCGAATCGGCCCTGGAGACCGTCCTCGCGGACGAGAACGTCTCGATGGCCGTCGTCGTCGCCTGTCCGACCGCCGTGCTCTCCTTCGAGGAACTGGCCGAGGTCGTCGTCGAACAACAACAGCAGAGCGGCCTGCCCGTCGCGACGACGCTGATGGGGGGCAAATCCGTCGGCGCCGGACAGGAGATTCTCGCGGAAGCTGGTATCCCGCAGTACTTCGACCCTGCCCGCGCCGTCGGCAGCCTGGACGCCTTGACTGAATACCGGAACATCTCGGAACGGGAGTTCGAGGCGCCCGAGACCTTCGACGTGGACCGCGAGCGCGCCCGGGAGATCCTCCAGGGCGCGACCCGACGGGACACCAACCGGCTCGGCGTCGAGGCGATGGAGCTGCTCGAGGCCTACGGAATCCCGACCCCGCAGGGCGACGTCGTCGACTCGCCGGCTGACGCCGAAGCCATCGCCGAGGAGATTGGCGAGGACGTGGTCATGAAGATCGTCAGCCCGGACATCCTCCACAAGTCCGACATCGGCGGCGTCGAGGTCGGTGTCGCCCCCGAAGACGTTCGGGACACCTACGAGGACCTGGTCGTTCGCGCGCGCAATTACCAGTCTGATGCGACCATCCTGGGCGTGCAGGTCCAGGAGATGGTCGACCTCGAGACCGGGACAGAGACCATTCTCGGGATGAACCGGGACCCGCAGTTTGGCCCGCTCTTGCTCTTTGGCCTCGGTGGTATTTTCGTGGAGGTGCTCGAAGACACCACTGTCAGGGTCGCGCCGGTGAGCGAACCCGAAGCCAGTGCAATGCTCGACGACATCGAATCCGCACCGCTGCTACAGGGCGCCCGCGGCCGCGAGCCGGTCGACCGGGCGGGGCTCGTCGAGACGGTCCAGCGGCTCTCACAGCTCGTCACGGACTTTCCGGCCATCGTGGAACTGGACATCAACCCGCTCGTCGCGACGCCAGATGGCGTCACGGCGGTCGACCTGCGGCTCACCCTCGACCAGGAGGAACTATGACCGACACGCTACTCGTAACCTCAACCGAAGAAGGAATCGGCAAGACAGCAATCACCATCGCGCTCGCGAAGGCCGCACAGGAGGCCGGCGAGGACGTCGGCTACATGAAACCGAAGGGGACGCGGCTCCAGAGCGCCGTCGGCAAGACCCGCGACGAGGACCCCATGCTCGCCCGCGAGCTGCTGGATTTCGACGCCGAGATGCACGAGATGGAGCCCATCGTCTACTCGCCGACGTTCATAAAGGAGGCCATCCGCGGTCGCGAGGACACGGACGAACTCCGCGAGCGCGTCGTCGAGAACTTCGAGGCGCTGGCCGAGGACCGCGACACGATGCTCGTCGAGGGGAGCGACAGCCTGGAGACGGGCGGCATCGTAGACCTCACCGACGCGGACATCGCCGAAGCGATAGACGCCCGCGTCCTGCTGGTCTCTTCTTACACCGAACCCGGTGACGCCGACGAGGTCCTTGCCGCGGCCGACCAGCTGGGCGACCGGCTCGCCGGCGTGCTGTTCAACGGCGTCACCGAATCGGCGATGGACGAACTCGACGACGACGTCATCCCGTTCCTCGAGGGGCGTAGCGTGTCGGTGTTCGGTGCGCTCCCGCGGGTGCAGGACCTGGCCGGCATCACTGTTGGCGACCTCGCCCGTAGCCTCGGTGCGGACGTGCTCACAAACGAGGCGTCGACCGACGTCCACGTCGAGCGGTTCACCGTGGGCGCGATGGGCGGCAACAAGGCCCTAGACCAGTTCCGCCGCACCCGCGACGCCGTGATGGTCAGCGGCGGGGACCGCTCGGAGGTCCAGACCGCTGCCCTCGAAGCGTCGGGTATCAAGGCGCTCCTTTTGACCGGCGGCTTCCGGCCGGCCAGCGCCGTCCTCGGTCGGGCCGAGAAGGAGAACGTCCCCATCCTGCTGGTCCAGTCCGACACCCG
Source organism: Haloarcula rara (assembly GCF_029338235.1). Lineage (GTDB taxonomy): Archaea > Halobacteriota > Halobacteria > Halobacteriales > Haloarculaceae > Haloarcula > Haloarcula rara. Next base: position 98,175 of record NZ_CP119785.1, on the reverse strand, counting down.
GACGACCATCGACCGCGTGGAAGACGTGCTCCACTCCGGACGCACCCGTGACGCCGAGACGGTCACGCGGATGCAGGAGCTGCTCGGCGACGGCGTCGACGTCCACTCGCTGCTCCGGCTCTCGGAGTAGCCCCGGTTTCCGTTGCGGTTCCAGCCGTTGTGAGCGGAGCAGAGACAGTCTATCTGTCGATATCTCCAGTCGAAACCCACCTCAGCTTTTTTATTGTCTGACGCACTCACCCTAGGTGGAGCCTCTCCGGCTCCGTAGTGTCACACGCTCGGGGACACAAGTCCCCGACTTGTTCCCTTTGTGCGCCCGCCGATTTCGCCCGCGTTCTCAGTCAGCGCCGCCGACGTACGAGCAAAAGAGTAAGCCGTCAGTCTTCAGTTCGTATGCCACGTCGGTCTCGAAGGCCGTGTAGTCGAACGGCTCGGTGACGACGTGGTAGCCGTTCGGCGTCTCCCTGACGAGTCCCACGGTCGTTTCTGTCGACAGCGCGGATTCGAGGCGGTCGGCCTCAGCCCGTGTGGCGTCGTCGAGGTCGAAGATGAAATACGAGTCGTCCGCACAGCCGTCCGACTGCAACACCGATTTGTACTCGCTGTCGACCCGCGTGAACTTCGCCGTGATTTCCTCGTTGCCGTGCAGGCGCATCTCTAGCCAGTCGTCCGTTCGCCGGCGCAGGTCGAACGTCGCTGTCAGCGCGTCGCGGGCGTTGACGGTGAGATAGAGCCGGTAGGTGGCGTCGAACCTGCTCGTGGCGTGGGCCAGCTGGGCGACCGTCTCGGGAAGGTCCCCGGTGTCCGTGACGACTTCGCGAATCGTCGGCCGGTCGCGTTCGTCGGTCTCCGGGTTCTCCTTCGCCCTGGCGATAGCTACGAGGAGGTAGACGCGGTCCGGGCCGAATTCACAGAACGCCTGTAGTTCGTCGATATCGACCGTCATACCCGAAGCTCACATATCTGGACAATAAGACTGCCGTCAATCGTCTGACTGCAGTTCGGACTTGCTCTTTGCGCTGCCGGCCGCGGTTTCAGGGGCGCTCTCGTCGGCCTCGCGCGCTTTGACAGCCTCGGGGTCGAACTCGTTTGTCTCCCGGTTGGGTTCCAGCCCCGCTTGCTCGACAATTTCGATGTCGTCGGCGGGTGACTGACCTTCCGTCGTCAGGTAGTCGCCGGTGAGGATGCCGTCCGCACCCGCCTCCAGGGCAGCGACCTGCCCCTCCGTGTCGAGGTTGACCTCGCGACCACCGGTCAGACGCACCCGGGCCTCGGGGTGGAGCAGCCGGTAGACGGCGATGGTTTTGATGACTTCCTCGGTCGTGATATCAGGGAGGCCCCGTTCGGCCAGCGGCGTCCCCTCGACGGGGTTGAGGATGTTGACGGGGAGCGAGGAGACGCCGATGTCCTGCAGTGCCATCGCGGCGTCGACGCGGTCGGTCGGGGACTCGCCCATGCCGAGGATGACGCCGGCACAGAGGTCCATGCCGGCCTCCTTGGCGATCTCCAGCGTCTCGACGCGGTCCTCGAAGCTGTGGGTCTGGACGATTTCGGGGAAGTAGCGCGGGGAGGTCTCGATGTTGTGGTTGTAGTGATTGAGTCCCTCCTCGGCCAGAATCGCGGCCTCCTCCTCGGTGAGGATACCCAGGGAGGCGTCGACTTCCACGTCCGTCTCGTCACGCACCAGTCGGATGGCTTCCAGTACTTCTTCCCACTCTTCGGGCCGTTGCTCCTTCGAGACGCCCTTCTCGGCGAGGACGATACCGAACCGCTGGGAGCCGTCCCGTTCGGCTCGCTTTGCGGCCTCGAGAATCTTCTCCGGCCCCAGGAAGCCGTAGTTGTCGATGCCGGTGTCGAAATGGACCGACTGAGCACAGAAGCCACAGTCCTCGGCGCAGTTGCCGGCCTTCGCGTTGACGATGGAGCAGGCGTCGACAGTGCCGTCGCCCAGCTCGGAGCGGACGACGTCCGCGCCCGCGGCGAGTGCGTCGACGGGCTGGGCTATCAGTGCCAGCCCGTCCCGCCGGTCGAGTCGCTCTCCGTCCAGTACGCGGTTCACTGCCTCGTCGACCGTTCTGTTGCCCGTCTCGTAAACCACAAGTCGAATGTCTGTTGACGGCCCGATAAAGATTCGGGTGGCCGACAGGCCTTCAGTAGATGTCGTCTAACTCGTCGGCCGTATCGGCGTGTTGCTGGCCGGGGAACTCGCCGGACTCGACGGCCTCGACGTAGTCGCCGACGGCGGATTCGACCTCCCCGCGAACGTCGCCGAACTGTTCGGCGAAGGGTGGCGAGGACTCCGCGAGGCCGACCACGTCGGTGAACACGAGCACCTGTCCGTCGCAGTCGCCGCCCGCGCCGATGCCGATAGTCGGAATATCCAGCGCCTCGGTCACCTGGGCCGCGAGGTTCGCAGGCACGTGTTCGAGCACGAGCGCGAACGCGCCCGCGTCCGCGTGGGCCCGCGCCAGCTCGAGTATCTCCTTCGCTTCCTCGCGGTCGCTGGCCTGCTGGGTGTAGCCAGTCTGATTGACGCTCTGTGGCGTCAGTCCCAGATGCGCCATAACGGGGATGCCGAGGTCGGCAAGCCGTTCGGTCAGCTCGACGGTGTGGGGGCCCGACTCCAGCTTGACCGCGTTTGCGCCCTCCTCTTTGAGCATCCGGCCGCAGTTCTTGAGGCTCTCGCTTTCCTCTGTGCCAAAGGAGAGGAAGGGCATATCGGCGACGACCAGGGCGTCGTCGGTCCCCCTGGCCACGGCACCGACGCGGGAGGCCATCTCGTCGACGGTCACGGGAAGGGTGTCCTCGTGACCCAGCACGGCGTTGCCCATGCTGTCGCCGACGAGGACGACGTCCACCCCAGCGGCCTCGACGAGCGCCGCCGTCACGGCGTCGTAGGCCGTCAGCATCGTTATCGGTTCGTCACCGGCCATCGCCTGCAGGTCCCGAACGGTGGTCATGTGCGTGGCCGGGCGCTCCGGGATATTACGTGTTCGGGTCGGCGTCGAACAGCCCCATGTCTCGGCCGAGCTGGTCGGTCAGGGCGTCCAGCACGTCGGGGTCGACCTCAGCGACGGCCTCGCCGTCGTGGAGCTGTTCGTTGTGTCTGGCCACGGCACCTTCGACATCCTCGAACGGCACCTGTGTCCGCGTCTCGCAGGCCGTACAGACGACCGGTATCTCCGGCATATCCTCCTCGGCTGTCATAGCGGCCGGTTTGCGACGGGTAGTGAAATAAGGGACGGTCGCCGAGAACCGCAACCGCCTTGCCGTATCGCTCGGAAGCGTCGCCTGTGCCAGCAGTCGAGCAAACGGACCCGGACGGCGTCGACTTCGGGTGGGTGATGCAGGTCACCTTCGTCACGACAATCCTCCTCGGGTCGCCCGTCGTCGCCGCGGCCTCGCTGGGGACGCGGCTCCCGACCTGGACCAGCCGGGCAATGTTCGCCGTTCGGGTCGGTGCGGTCATCTGGATACTGACAGCGACTGCGGTCTACCTCTACGCGCGGTATCGGCGCTGATCGAACTCGCTCGCCCACGCGAATTCGGTGCCAGCTCGGCGCGCCGTCTCGGCGTCCCGCTCCGAATCCCCCACGAACACCGTGGATTCGGGACCGGCGTCGAGGTCGTCGACGACCGTCAGTAACCCCTCCGGGTCGGGCTTCTCCGAGCCCACCGAGTCACGGCCGACGACCGGGCCGACGGCGTGGGCTATCTCGTGGACCTCGAGCGCCAGTCGACAGGCCGTCTCGGCGTTGAGTGAACAGACCCCAACGGGAACGTCGTGGGGCAGGCCGTCGGCCAGCGACAGCCGTGTCGACTCTCGGGCGCCTGTCCGCTCGTATTCGGTGATAGTCGCCTCCACGACGTCGCGGTGGCCGGTCGTCTCGGACAGTTCCAGCATTCCCCAGAGGCTCGCCGTATCGGGCTCTACGTCGTGCTCTCTGAGGACGGCGGCGACGTCGCGGGCGACGACACCCCAGTCGACGGCGAGGTCGACCAGCGTGCCGTCGAGGTCGTAGACGACAGCGTCGTGGGTCACAGTCGAGTGTAAGCCGTCGGCTGGCAAATGCACTTCGACGAGGAAACTCGGTAGGTCTGGGAGAGTTACCGTGAGTCTGCGAGTTCGATATCCAGGAACTTCTCGAGGGCAAGGATAGTCGAGCCCTTGACGTTGGCCTGAACGGCCCGGCCCTGCTCGACGGCCAGCACGTCGTCCTCGGAGAGCTCCAGTTCGTCGGCGAGTTCGCCCGTCTGGAGCCCTTCCTCCTGGCGGGCTTCGGTGACGCGGGCGCCGTAGTCACTGACCAGATATGGGAGCTGGTCGGCGTCGTAGTCGGCGCCGTCCTCCCAGTGGGAGGCGTCGGCCGACTGGGAGTCTTGCATCTTCGCGGTGTTCTGGGCCGCTCGACGCTTTCGGTCCCGTTCGTCCGGTGAGTCGCCGCTCGACGGGCCCCCGCCGCTCTCGCCGTGGTTCTGTGCACAGTCCCGACAGAGCTCCAGCGTCGCTCCGGCGACGCTTTCGGTCTGTGTGTCGCCGGTGGCGCCACAGAGTTCGCAGCTCCCGCCGGCGCTGTTGCCCCCGCTGCCGGTCGAGTATTTGGCCATGCCCCCGGTAGCGGTTTCGTCATATTTGAAACATCCGGTTCGATGGGATGGCACACTCTCTCGGTGCGGGACGCAAACGAAAGCCCTTTTATCCGACCGCGGGATACGATTTATTGCAGCAAGACGCAGCGAGCGTGGGTAGCCAAGCCAGGCCAACGGCGCAGCGTTGAGGGCGCTGTCCCGTAGGGGTCCGCCGGTTCGAATCCGGTCCCACGCATTTTTGCCACGAGCGAAACCGCGAGTGGCAAATTCGTTCAGCGGATTCGAAGCACGGAACGAGCGAGCGGCGCGAGCGAAGTTCAGGCGGTTCGAATCCGGTCCCACGCATTTCTACTGAGCGCGAACGGGCGTGAGCGCTCTGTAAATCGAACGGAGCGATTCGAACCCTGGAAGACGAGCGTAGCGAGTCTTCATCCGGTTCGAATCCGGTCCCACACATGATGAACAACTCCTCAGCGGTTGTTCTCACCCATCCTGAATTCAAGACGTGATAATTGGGCCATAACTATTTTTAACTATGCGTCCAATAATTGTAATATGGCACCGTTCTGGTGCCACTACCCCCCCACCCCCACCCCCACTTTCCGTACTGTTCACTGACGAGCGGCCAGCACGCGGAGCCCTGTATCAGTTCGCTGAGCGCCGGCTAATCGGTGTCGAGGGGACGGAATTCCTTTTCATATCGCGTCCGCTCCTCGCAAAATGGAAGGGGCGGGACCGAGCGAAACCGGAGGTTTCGCGAGGGTCGAGAGAGCCCGATGGCGTCTCTCGGGATTCGAACAGAAGCCAGACGTGCTCGCTTCGCTCCGCGCGACTGGCGTATTCGAATCCCTCGTTTCCATTTGCTCGTCGCGTCCGCTCCTCGCAAAATGGAAGGGGCGGGATTCGAACCACGCGGAGCCCTGCGAGGGAAACTACCAGGCCGTTTTCTGGCATTCTGGCCGGCAGCGCTCTACCACTGAGCCACCCTTCCGAACGGATATCCGTTAGGACGGGTCGGTCAAATATGTGACGGGGTTGGCCACTCATGGCGGGCGGCGAACGGACAGCACAGTTATGTTGAGTGCCCGACACACATTTATTCACACCGTGTGAACAGTTTCGTCGTGAGCTACACCCGAGTCAACTACGAGGACGTCGAACCGGTCGGAGGCGCGATGCACTTCATGCGGGACCCGCTTGCGTGTTCGAATCTCGGCGTCACCGTCGTCGAGTGTGAGCCGGGCTGGACCGGCAAGGAACACGACCACGGCGGCAAGGAACACGAAGAAGTGTACGTACTGGTCGAGGGGGCGGCGACCGTCGACGTGGACGGTGAGCCAGTCGAGTTGGAGGCGGGCGACGCGCTCAGAGTCGACCCAGACGCACGGCGACAGATTCGAAACGGCGACCAGGAGAGCCTGTTCGTGCTCGTTGGTGCGCCGTAGAATCGCGGAAAAGTCGGCGACTCAGTAGCTGCGTTCTTTCGGCTCGTAGGTCTCTTCGTCGCCCTCGAGCTCGACCGGCTTGTAGTACAGCTCCGGCGTGCCGTCCGACCAGGCCAGCATCGTGTGTTTGATCCACTCGTCGTCTTTGCGCTCTTGGTGTTCCGCGCGCCAGTGAGCGCCGCGGAACTCCTCTCGGGCGAGCGCGCCGAGCGTGATGGCCTCGGCCACGTCTAAGATGTTGCGGGTCTCGATGGTGTGGATGAGGTCGGTGTTGTAGGTGCGCGAGGGGTCAGACACCGCGACGTTCTCGTACTCTTTGCGGGCCTCGCGGATGTCCCGCAGCGCGTCCTTGAGACTCTCTTCTTCGCGGAAGACGTTGACGTTCTGGGTCATCGTCTCCTGGACGTCCGCGCGGACGTTCGCGTGGTTGATACCGTCCTCTTCGAGCAGGGTCTCGACGCGTTCGCGCTCGTTCTCGACGGCGTTCTCGATGACGGCGGTCGGTTCGACCGCGGCACCGTCCGCGACGACGTCCTCGCTGCTGGCGTCGATGGCGCCCGGCTCGACCGGCGGCTCGACGGCGCCGTCCTCGCTCTTCGCGGAGGGGCCGGTGCCGATTTCGGCGGTCTTCATGTCCTTGCCGGCGGCGTGCCAGCCGGCGCGAGCGCCGAAGACGAGCAGCTCGGGCAGTGCGTTGCCGCCCAGCCGGTTCGCGCCGTGCAGGGAAACACACGCGGTCTCGCCGGCGGCGTAGAGGCCGGAGATACAGGTCTCGCCGTTCTCGTCGCACTCGACGCCGCCCATGGCGTAGTGCTGGCCGGGCTTGACCGGCATCGGCTCGTCTAGCCCGTCGACACCCTCGAAGTCCTCCGCGAGGTGGAGGATGTTCTCCAGACGGTCGAGGATGCGCTCCTCACCGAGGTGGCGCATATCGAGGTCGACGTACTCCTCCTCGATACCGCGGCCCTCGTTGATTTCGGTCAGTTCCGCTCGCGAGACCACGTCGCGGGAGGCGAGTTCGCCGTCGTTGTTCGCGTAGCCGTACTCGAACATGAACCGCTCTTCCTCGCCGTTGTAGAGGATGCCGCCCTCACCGCGGACACCCTCGGAGATGAGCACGCCCGTCGAGGGGAGCGTGGTCGGGTGGAACTGAATCATCTCCATGTCTTCCATCGGCGCGCCCGCGCGGTAGGCCATTGCACAGCCGTCGCCGGTGTTTGCGACGGCGTTGGTGGTGTGGTCGAAGGCCTGCCCGAGCCCGCCGGTGGCGAGGATGACGCCGTTGTTCGCTTTGAACCCGTGAATCTCGCCGGACTTGATGTCGTAGGCGACACAGCCGTGACACTCGCGGTCCTCGGGGTCCTCGTGGTCGGTCACGGCGAGGTTTGTGACGTACCACTCGTCGTACACCTCGATGCCGCGCTTGACCGCCTGCTCGTACATCGTGTGTAGCAGGTGGTGGCCGGTCTCGGCGCCAGCGTAGGTGGTCCGCGGGAACGACATCCCGCCGAAGGGGCGCTGGGAGACGCGGCCGTCGTCCTCGCGGGAGAAGGGCATCCCCCAGTGCTCGATCTGAATGACCTCCTCGGGTGCTGACTTGGCGAAGGTGTCGACTGCCGGCGCATCGGCCAGATAGTCCGACCCCTTCATCGTGTCGTAGGCGTGGAGGTCCCAGGAGTCGCCGTCCCGGAGCGCGGCGTTGATACCGCCCTCCGCTGCGCCGGTGTGGCTGCGCACCGGGTGCAGTTTGGTCACGAGGGCCACGTCGGCGCCCTCCTCGTCCGCTGCGATGGCCGCTCGGAGGCCGGCGCCGCCCGCGCCGACCACGATAACGTCGTGTTCGTACATTGTATGGTAAAGGTTGTCTGGCGGTCCTTGGGACTACCAGAACTTGAGGTTGTTCTTGACTGCTTCGCGTTTCAGCTCCTGGATGTGCTCGGTCAGCGGGATGTCCTTCGGGCACACCTCGGTACAGGAGAACTGGGTCTGACAGCGCCAGACGCCGTGTTCCTGTTCGATGATGCGCAGGCGCTCCTGCTTGCGGTCGGCGCCTTCGCGTTCGTCCATCGCGAACCGGTAGGCCTTGTTGATGGCCGCGGGGCCGAGATACTCGTTGTCGCCGGCGGCGATGTTACAGGAAGACATACAGGCGCCACACCAGATACACCGCGTGGACATCTTCACCTTCTCGCGGTTCTCCCGGGACTGGCGCTGTTCCTCGAGCTCGTCTTCGGGGAGGTCGTCGGCGTCGAAGTACGGCTCGACGGCGTGCATCTGGTCGTAGAAGTGTTCCATATCCACGACGAGGTCCTTGACGACCTCCTGGTGGGGGAGCGGTTCGATGCGCACCGGCGACTCCAGTTCGGCGAGCTGTGTCTTGCAACCCAGCATCTGCCGCCCGTTGACAAACAGCGCGTCTGACCCACACACTGCCTGCCGGCAGGAGTGTCGGAAGGTCAGCGAGGAGTCGTACTCGTCCCGGGCGTAGATGAGCGCGTCGAGGACGGTCATCCCCTTGTGGAACGGGACGCGGAAGTCGTCGAAGCGCGGCTCCTGCTTGCCCTCGACCTCGGGGTCGTAGCGGAACACTTTGAGGAGGACGGTCTCCTCGTCGTCAAGCGTCGCCTCTTCGGTCTCGCGCTGTGCTTCTCGCTCGGCCTCGCGTTCACGCTTTTCCGCGCGACGCCGCTCTCCGGGCGATTCGATTTCGGCCTCCTGTTCCTCCTGTTCGGTCTCCGTCTCCTGTTGTTCTATCTGTGTACTCATTATAGGAACCCGTTCATGGCAAGTGCGACTCGCGTGCCCTGTGCGACCAGTAGCAGGCTGGCGACGACCAGCACCCACTTGACAGCGGTCTTCTGGGTGCCCTCGATTCCCTGGTTGACGAGCGCGTTGTAGACGCCGTTGACGCCGTGGAACGTCGCTGTCACGAGGAACAGCCACATCGTCGCGAAGTAGCCGACCTGACTCATCCGCGCCTGTGTGCCAGCGAAGGTGATGTCGGCGGCGTGGTTCGCGAAGTGCAACAGGAGGAAGTGGAAGGCCAGCACGCCGATGAGGAACACCGCTGTCAGCCGCTGGAGCAGCCAGCGGCGACCGCCCCGTTCGAAGGAAGAGTAGTGTTCCGCCATTATGCCAGCGGCCCCCCGAGGAAAGTCGGAATGCTCGCGACGGTGATAGCGCCGGTCAGCACCATCGACGCGTAGAAGCTTTTGTCCTGTGCCTCCAGCCCGACGCCCAGGTCGACCATCAGCAGGCGAACGCCGTTCAGAATGTGAAAGACCGCGACGGCCAGCAGTCCGACTTCGAGGAACCGGACGACGAGCAGGGCTTCGAGACCCTGGAGCGTGTTCGTGTACAGCTCGGCGCCCCCCAGAGAGGTACTCAGGACGGCGATGTGGGTAAACAGGTAGCCCACGAGCACCCAGCCGGTGAACTTGTGGAAGATCCAGGCCCACATCCCGGCCGAGAACTCCCGCCACCGCCCGAAGTCCTCGACGGTGCCACGATTGTAAGACTGACTCATACAGGTGGCTTAGTCCGGGGACAGATAGTAGTTACTACCGCACCCGCCTTTCGCCGGAATCAGGGCTACCGGCCCCGTCAGGTTGTTTGCATGGAACATAATCGGCCACGAAATCGGCCGTCTGTTCAGCGTCACGGGGGGTGTTCGGGGTTGGCACTGAACACCGGTTCTTCCCGGCTCCGTTCGAGCGCGCGAAGCGTGCGCTCGTCCAGGTGGACGAGGTGACAAAGCGGATTGCCGGGATAGACCAGCGGGTTCTCCAGTACCCCGACGAGTAACCCGGTGAAGGGGGCTCTGACAGTGGTGCTGTCGGTTTTGAACGGGTTCGCGATGGTACAGATGATTTCGTCCTCGTAGACCAGCCCGCCTCGCTCGTGGTGCATATCGACGAGGCCGCCAGCGTCGGCTCGAATCCAGGTCTTCTCGTCCGTGTTCTCGATGACGGTGCGCCAGCCGGGCCAGCGCACGACCTCGGAGTCTAACATCTCGAACTCCGCCAGGACAGACCGGACGCTGTCCAGCGCGCTGTCGATGAGCGGTCGCTGGAACCGGTGGGCTTCCCCCATCTCGATGGTGATAGTGGGCGTTCCCGCCTCGCTGGCCTCCCGCCGGAGCGAGCCCGACGGTCCCTCAGATGAGATGATGACGTTCGAGGCAAAGGCCTTCGCGACCCGCGCGACGGGCTCGTCGTCCACGTCGGCCCGGACGTGCAAGGTGTTGGTCCGCCCGCGCGTGGAGGTGTGGAAGTCGAGTCCGAAGTCACAGGGGTCGACGAAGTTTCGGAAGATGCGGTGGGCCATCCGCTTGGCGCTCGTCGATTCGGGGTCGCCCGGGAACGAGCGGTTGAGGTCGCGGTCGTAGATAGGCAGATACCGCTCCTGTGCCAGAAAGGCCGGCACGTTCAGCACGGGGAGACAGACGAGCGTGCCCGCCAGTTCGCCGAGGTCCCACTCGTGGGCGACCTCGCGAACCACCTCGATACCGTTGAGTTCGTCGCCGTGGGCCGCCGCCGAGAGGAAGCCAGTCGGTCCCGGTCGCTCCCCGTTGATGATGGTCACGGGCATCCGAACCGGGTCCCCGAGATACGTCTCGCTGACGGTGTACCGGACGTTTTGTGTCTCGCCTGGGTCCACTCGCCCCCCGTCGTACGTGAACGGCTCGGCCTCGTCCATGCAGCAACAAGTGTGATACACTCTATATAAACCTCCGGACAGGAACCCGCCAGACCTTTGCGGACACCCCCGGAACTAGCCAGCAATGAGTGAGGACATCACCGTTGGCGTCCTGAGTCTCCATTCGAGCAAGGAGACCAAGGCGATTCTCAACGCCGCAGACGAGATGGGATACGACACGGCGTGGCTGCGCGAGGAGAACCTGACTGTGCGAGCCGCCGCAGGGGACATGACACTTGAACCGCACGTAGACATCATCGCCAACCGACTCCTCCTCTCGAACGACGAACACCCGATGGAGGGCGTCGGCCTGGCGCTGACGCTCTCTAACCTCGCGCCGATGTTGAACGAGCCGATGGCGGCGACCACAGCGCTGCATAAGTTCGCAAGCGCCGCGGCGCTGGCCGAAGCCGGCGTCCCGATACCCGATGCCGTCCTCGCACTCTCGAACGAGCGGCTCAACGAAGAGCGCGCCCAGTTCGGCGACCGCGCGGTGTACAAGACGGCCATCGGCACCCACGGCGGGGGCACCTGGATGGTCGAACTCGACGACCCCGTCAACGCGCAGGTCGGCGACCGCCACGCGTTCCTGCAGGAGTTTTTGGACCACGATGAGGGACGCCACCACGACCTCCGCGTGTACGTTGTCGGCGACCGCGTCGTGGCCGCGATGAACCGCTACGCGCCCGAGGGCGAGTGGCGGACCAACGTCGCGCTGGGCGGCGACGTCGAGGACATGACCGGGCGGCTGCCCGAGCAGGTGCGACGGATGGCACTCGAATCAGTCGATGCCATCGGGCTCGACTACGCTGGCGTGGACATCGTCCAGGGCGAGGACGGGTACTACGTCCTCGAAGTCAATCCGACGGCGGGCTTCCGAGGACTGTTCGAAGCCAGCGGTGTCTCACCCGCGCCGTACATCGCCCAGCGTGCCATCGAACGGGCCGGTGGGAGCGTCCCCGACAGCGAGGTCGAGCGTCTCGCCGACCGGCTCGACGACTCCCGGCCCGCGGCGATGCCCTCGAGACCGAAACAAAAGCGCGCCGAGAACGTCGTCGTCGGCTACATCGAGGAGGTCGTCGTCTCCGGTACGCGAGGGAACAAGACCGTCCTGGCCAAGTCCGACACCGGCGCGACCAGGACGAGTATCGACGCCGAGCTCGCCGCCGAAATCGGCACTGGTCCCATCCTCGACATCGTGAAGATAAAGTCGGGCAGCCTCAAGTCGGGCCGCTCGCGGCCGGTCGTCGACCTGGTCGTCGGCCTGGGTGGCACCCAACACACCGTCACCGCCAGCGTCGAGGACCGCGCTCACATGGACTATCAAGTGCTGTTGGGCCGGGACATCCTCAAGCACTACCAGGTGGACGTCAATCACCGCGCCGACGCCGAGCGCGAAACCGACACCGAGGAAGAAGAGTTCTCGGAGGAGTAGGAAAGTACCGACGAGAGTGAGTCACGCCACCGAGTGCCTGTCCTGTCACCTCTCGTCTGTCACTTCTGTGATACTCTCTGCGATATCCTCCTCCGCCCGCCACAGATACAGCGTCGCGTAGCTCCGATACGGCGCCCACTGTTTTGCGTACTCGACCATCTCCGGGCGGCTGTAGCCGTCGCCCACGACGTTCGTGAATCCCTTGCGCACCCCCAGGTCACCGACGGGGAACACGTCCTCGCGACCCAGCGAGAACAGGAGTTGCATATTGGCTGTCCACGCACCGACGCCAGTGATGCCCGTGAGTTCGTCCCGGACGGCGTCGTCGGCCAGCCCCTCGAAGTACTCGACCGAGTAGCCCTGTTCCTCGAAGGCCGCCGCCACCTCGTTCACGTAGCGCGTCTTCTGGCGCGAGAGGCCGGCCTCTTTGAGGAGCGTGTCGTCTGCTGCCAGGACGCCGGCCGGCGTCATCTCGACGACGTCGAACAGCCGGTCGCGCGTGGCCGCGGCCGACGCCATCGACACTTGCTGGCGACAGATAGAGACCACCAGTCGCTGGAAGAGGTCCTCGGCGGGGTCGAGCGTCAGTTCGCCGTGGGCGTCGACGAGCGGGCCGATATCGGGGTCTTCACGGAGAAATTCGTGCGGCGAATCCGTCATCGCCCGGTCGTAACGAGTAGCGGGTGATGAACCTATTGCTCGCTGCCACTCCCGTCGGTGACCGCGGGCGAGTGCTCTTCGTCGACGTCGCCGTTTTCACGGTCGATGGGGCGGGCGGGGTTCCCGACGACCGTCGTCTCCGGGGAGACGTCGTCGACGACGACGGCGCCCGCACCGACCGTGGCGTTTTCCCCGATGGTGACGGGCCCGATGAGCGTAGCGTTGGCGCCTATCGTGACACCGTCTTCGAGCGTGGGGTGGCGCTTCTCGCGACGCATGGACTTGCCGCCCAGTGTCACACCGTGATACAGCAACACGTCGTCGCCGACGACGGCCGTCTCGCCGATGACGGTCGCCATCCCGTGGTCGATGAACAGTCGGTTGCCGACCTCGGCGCCTGGGTGTATCTCGACGCCGGTCAGGAGGCGGCTCAGATGTGAGACGAGCCGGGCGGCAAAGTCGTGGTCGCTCGCCCACAGCGCGTGAGCGAGGCGGTACAGCCAGATGGCGTGCAGGCCGGGGTACGTGAGGGCGACGGCCGTGGCACTGCTCGCTGCGGGGTCCTTGGCCAGTGCCGTGCGGACGTCGTCCCTGAGTGTTTCGAACATTGTAGCGTCGGTGGGGGCAATCGACAGCTGTGCTATCGGGAAAAGATCGACCCGCAACAACAGCGACGCGACTCCGCGCGGCGTCGCTGACTGTCGATTCGAACCGGCGAGAGATGACACCCACCGTTCATATGAGTATCTCACCGCCGAACGGGCTTAAAAACAGCGGGAACGCAATACCGCCGAGAGCTACTCGATATCTATCTGGTGACCGCTGTCGAGCGGTTCGACCCTGGCGACGGTGATGGTCAACACGCCGTCGTCCATCGACGCGGCGATGTTCTCCGTGTCGGCGTCGCTGGGGAGTGTGATGCGTCGGGACAGCGACTGGTGTGCCCGCTCCTGCTGGATGTAGTTCGCCTCCTCGGTCACCATCTCTTCGCGCTGTTCGGCCTCGATAGCGAGCGTGTTATCGGTGACGTACACCTGGATGTCATCTTTGCCGAAGCCGGGCATATCGGCCACGACTGTGTACTGCTCGTCGTCCTCTGCCATGTCGATTCGCGGCTGGCTCATCCCCTCCGACCACGGTTCGAGACCGGTGCCCCAGCGGTCCGCGGCGGTCTCGAATTGCTTGCTCATCTGTTCGAACCACGATTCCATACTGTCGAGTGGGGACTGTCGGTCCATAGTGGAGCGTGGACGCCGTCGCGCTTAGTTAGCCACTGAGTACGTGAGCGAGCGAGACGGGCACCCACGGCATTCGGCGCGGTAAGATGGTCTTTTTCACTCGCTCCCGGCGCCGTCGCGACGGTGAGGCCCTGATAAACTCGGGGGCGGTTTTTCAGGGAGAGAAACGTTGAAACGTCGGCCGCCAGTGGGGACACATGTCATGGATTTCGAGGACATCGAGACGGTCGCGGTGCTCGGCGCGGGCAACATGGGCCACGGCATCGCCGAGGTCGCCGCACTTTCGGGATACGAGGTCAGGATGCGCGACATCAAAGAGGAGTTCGTCCAGGACGGGTACGACAACATCGAGTGGTCGCTGAACAAACTCGCCGAGAAGGACCAGCTCACGCAGGACGAAGCAGACGGCGCACTCGACCGCATCACTCCGCTCGTCGACGTCGAGGACGCGGTGGGCGATGCCGACGTCGTCATCGAGGCCGTCCCAGAGAAGATGGACATAAAGAAGGACGTCTACACCGACGTCGAGGAACACGCCCCCGAGGAGGCCATCTTCGCCACCAACACCTCCAGCCTCTCTATCACCGAACTCTCGGAGGTGACCGAACGCCCCGAGCAGTTTTGCGGGATGCACTTCTTCAATCCCCCGGTGCGGATGCAGCTCGTCGAGGTCATCACGGGCGCTCACACCAGCGACGAGACCCTCGACGCTATCGAGGAACTGGCCGAGGACTTCGGCAAGAGCCCGGTCCGCGTCCGGAAGGACTCGCCGGGGTTCATCGTCAACCGCATCCTCGTCCCGCTGATGAACGAGGCCTGCTGGCTCGTCCACGACGACGTGGCCACCATCGCCGAGGTCGACTCGACGACGAAGTTCGACATCGGGCTCCCGATGGGCGCGCTCGAACTCTCGGACCAGGTCGGTAACGACGTCGGCCTCCACGTCCTGGAGTACATGCACGAGACGCTCGGCGAGGCCTACGACCCTTGCCCGCTGCTCGAAGCGAAGGTCGAAGACGAGAAGCTCGGCAAGAAGACCGGCGAGGGATTCTACGACTACGAGGACGGCGGCGCGGACATCCCACGGGACCAGGCTAGCGAGGACGTCAAACACCGCCTGCTCGCCGTGATGGCAAACGAGACCGGCAAGCTCGTCGAGAACGATGTGGCCCCGGTCGGCGACATCGACGAGGCCGTGATGCTCGGTGGCGGCTTCCCCGACGGCCCCGCGAAGATGGCCGACAACGCCGGTCTGGAGACGCTCGTCGAGACGCTCGGCGATGTGCACGACCAGACCGACGAGGAGCGCTACGAGGTTTCGGGCGGGCTGGCCAACGCGGCCGCCCAGGGCGGCTTCTACGGGGGTGACGACGAGAGCGAAGTCAGCTACGACACCATCAACGTCGACGTGCTCGACGGCCACGTGGGCCACATCGAGCTCGACCGACCACACCGGATGAACACGGTCAGCGCGGAGATGCTGGACGAACTCGCCGACGCCATCGACCAGCTCGACGAGGACGACGACGTCCGCTCGATCCTGCTGACAGGCGCGGGCGACCGAGCGTTCTCCGCGGGCGCGGACGTCCAGTCGGCCGCGACCAACGCGACCACGCTCGACGGCGTCGAACTCTCGAAACAGGGTCAGGAGACCTTCGGCAAGTTCGAGGAGTCTCCGATGCCCGTCGTCGCCGGCATCGACGGCTACACGCTCGGGGGCGGGATGGAACTGGCCACCGCCGCCGACATGCGCGTCGCCTCCGAGAGCTCCCAGTTCGGCCAGCCCGAACACAACCTCGGCCTGCTGCCCGGGTGGGGCGGCACGCAGCGACTCGCGAACATCGTCGGCGAGGGACGTGCCAAAGAGATAATCTTCACCGCCGAGCGCTACGAGGCCGCGGAGATGGCCGACTACGGATTCATCAACGAGGTCACCAGCAGCGACGAGCTGCTGGACGCAGCCACAGAGCTGGCCCGTGACCTCGCCGCCGGCCCGCCTATCGCGATGGACTTCACGAAGCGCGCGATGCACGCCGGCCGCGTCGACGAGGAGGCCGGTCTCGAGGTCGAGTCACAGGCCTTTGGCCACCTGTTCGCGACGGAGGACCTGATGGAGGGCCTGACCGCCTTCACCGAGGACCGCGACCCCGAGTTCGAGGGCAAGTAACGCCGCGACCCCCCGGCTGACCCGCCCACGGCACGGCCATCGGGTGCCGTGTCACCGCGCCACAGGTAGTGGAGATTTCGATGGGGTTAAATTGGTGTACCCGAAATCCGGAAGTACGCTCGGTTGGTGTAGTCCGGCCAATCATCTTGGCCTTTCGAGCCGAGGACCAGGGTTCAAATCCCTGACCGAGCACATTGCTGTCGCGAACAAACTCGTGAGCGACTGCTGAACTTCTTTCACCCCTTTAGCGCTCGGAAGAACATGAGAAACAATGGCACAGCGGTAGCTATTTTCGGGGGCCGTGAGTCCAACAACGTATGCAAGCAGTCGTACTCGCCGCCGGCGAAGGGACACGGATGCGTCCGCTGACAAAGAACACGCCGAAACCGATGCTCCCCGTGGCGGACCGCCCACTGGTGGCACATACCGCCGACACGGCAATCGAAGCCGGTGCTGAGGAGCTCATCTTCGTCGTCGGCTACGAGGCCGACGCGGTGCGTGAGTTCTTCGGCGACAGCTACGGCGGCGTTCCGGTCGAGTTCGCCGTCCAGGAGGAGCAACTCGGCACTGCAGACGCCGTCGACGCCGCCCGCGAGTATCTGGACGGCCCCTTCGCCGTGCTGAACGGGGACAATCTCTACGACGAGGCGAGCCTCTCTGCCCTCTTCGACGCGGCGCCGTCCATCGCCGCCTACCAGGTCCCGGACCCGTCGAACTACGGCGTCCTCTCGACAGAGGGCGACCGGGTCACCGCCATTATCGAGAAGCCCGCCGACCCGCCGACGCAACTGGCAAACGCCGGCGCGTACGTCTTCCCGGCCGAGGCCCGCGAGTGGCTCGACGTCGAGATGAGCGAGCGGGGCGAACGAGAGATAACGGACGTCGTCACGCAGGTCATCGAGGCCTACGACGTCACTGCCGTCGAGGTCGACCGCTGGCTCGACGTGGGCCGGCCCTGGGAGCTGCTGGAAGCCAACGAGTGGAAAGTCGGCGAGCTTGACCGCCGTATCGACGGTGAGGTCCGCGGTGACGCCGACCTGCGGGGTGACGTGGTCATAGAGGAGGGCGCCGTCGTCGAGCCCGGTGTCGTCATCGAGGGCCCGGCACTGGTCCGCGCTGGTTCGACTGTCGGCCCGAACGCGTACGTCCGCGGCGCCACGGTCCTCGGCGAGGACACCCACGTCGGCCACGGCGTCGAAATCAAGAACAGCGTCGTCATGGCCGACTCGAACGTCCCACACGTCTCCTACGTCGGCGACAGCGTGCTCGGCACCGACGTGAACCTCGGCGCGAGCACCCAGGTCGCGAACCTCCGCCACGACGGCGAGCCGGTGAAGATAACGGTCAAAGGCGACCGCGTCTCGACCGACCGCCGGAAGTTCGGTGTCGTCGCCGGCGATGGCGTCCGGACCGCCATCAACACCAGTCTCGATGCCGGTGTCGTGCTCTCGGCGGGCGCGACGACGACGCCCGGAGAGAGTGTCACCAGAGACCGGTAGCGACACCGAACGGAGGGACGACCCGACCCGACACAACGTTCCTAAAGCAGTAGCGAGGTTGACGGCTTCTCGCCGACGAGTATGTGAGATTAAGTAGGGCGACGACCACGCATCGGTAAGATGGTCGACCCAACATCGGATCACCACGAAGATATCGACGAGGAGGATGCCCCGAACTGCGCGGTGTGTGACGCCGTCATAGCCAACGAGGTGACACACCGCGTGATAACGTGGGTAGAGGAGGACGGCGTCGAGACGGCCCATTTCTGTGACGAGGACTGTCGCGAGTCGTGGGGCGGTGCCTGACGACGGGTCGCTCTTTCTCTCTTCTCCTATCGGCTGTCTCAGTGCGGTCGAACTCGGGAACTCCGCGGACAGAAAGCCCGAAGTCTCACTTTACTTCGTCGTAGGCTTGCTCGATGGACTGCTGACCCCCGACGGTGTCCGAGACGGTTCTGGTGAGCAGGTCGAAGACGACGACGACCGGATACAGCAGGAGGCTGACGTACCGCAGCGGCCGGACGACCCGTAGCGCGAACGTCTGGGCGTGGCCCAGGCCGTAGGACTTGGGGATGATCTCCCCGGCAATCAGGATGACCGTACTGGCGACGACCGTCGTAGCGAGGACGGCAAGCCCCGGGTCGAGCCGGTCGACCAGCACCGCGGTCAGGAGACTCGACAGCGTGATGTTGACGACGTTGTTCCCGACCAGCAGCGTGACCAGCAGCCTGTGTGGGTCCTCGAGCACGTCCGCGACGGCGGCCGCCCGCTGGTCGGTCACAGCGGCATCGGCCAGCCACTCCCGCGAGAGCGAGAACAGCGCCGTCTCGCTGCTGGAGAAGAAGGCGCTACACCCGAGCAGGGTGACGATGGCGACGAGCGTCGGCGCGAGCGGAACAGACATACCAGTCCCATCAGGAAGTGGGGTCAAAGAACCGGGCCATCGCTGTCGCTCGATAGGTTACTGCTGAAGAATGGTCCGGCAGGGAGTGAGCGAACGCGTAGCGTTCGCGAACGTCGAGAGACTCGCTTTGCGAGTCTCTCGGAATTTGAACCGGAATCAGACGTGCTCGCTCACTATGTTCGCTCCGCGCGACTGATAGGATTCAAATCTCTCCTGTCGATGTCAGCGACTCACGAGTTGCTCGTCGCAGAAATGCTCCGGCAGGGATTTGAACCGGAATCAGACGTGCTCGCTCACTCTGTTCGCTGTGCGCGACTGATAGGGTTCAAATCCTTCAGTCGATGTCAGCGACTCACGAGTTGTTCGTCGCAGTAATGCTCTGGCAGGGATTTGAACCGGAATCAGACGTGCTCGCTCACTATGTTCGCTCCGCGCGACTGATAGGGTTCAAATCCTTCAGTCGATGTCAGCGACTCACGAGTTGTTCGTCGCAGTAATGCTCTGGCAGGGATTTGAACCGGAATCAGACGTGCTCGCTCACTATGTTCGCTCCGCGCGACTGATAGGATTCAAATCTCTCCTGTCGATGTCAGCGACTCACGAGTTGCTCGTCGCAGAAATGCTCCGGCAGGGATTTGAACCCTGGTCATCACCGTGAGAGGGTGATATGATTGGCCGGACTACACCACCAGAGCGTACACTGAGTTCAAGGGTAGAGGTACCTATAATGATTCCGTTTCGGAAGCGCCCTGTGTGGGTTTCTCACTCCTCGTCGAACGGGGAGCCGGCCGCGTCGGGCTCCTCGCCGGCGAGGCTGATGATGTTCTCACGGCCTACCCGGAGTTTGCTGATGTCGCCCTCCTCTTCCATGTCCGAGAGGAGCATACTGACCTTGGATTTGGACCACTCGGTCGTCTCGACGATATCGACCTGTTTCATCCGACCCCCGTTCTCCTCCAGCAGCTTGATGACGCGGTCGTCGTCGTTGAGCAGTTCCGGCTCCTCGACGGCGGTGTCCGGTGTCGACTCGCTCGCCGACTCCGTCGTGGTCCCGCCGTCTTCGTCCCCACCTCCGAGGACGACTCCTGCGGCTCCGGACCGCCAGGCCGCGGCGGCTACCGCCCCAAGCGCGAGGACTGCCAGTACGATGGCGAACTGCCACATGCTCTCGCCGGTGCTTGCAGCGACGGTGGTCTCGTTCTCGGTCGGCGTGCCCCGCGCTGACGACGGTGGACCCAGCTCGACGTACGGCCGGTTGTCGTTGAACGGCCGCTCGCCGACGTACGTTATCGACTGGCTGTCTGCCAGCGAGTGTGGGTCACTCCGGGAGTCCGGCCCCGGTTCGGCGCTAGTAAACACCATCGACGTCTCGTGTTCGAACACCATCCGCTGTCCGGAACCGAGGTAGAAGCCGTCCTCGAATACGTCACTGACGACTATCCGCTCGTCGTACGTCTGGGCGAAGTTCGCCCACATGAACGACATCCGGACCGTCCCTCTGTCCTGTCCCGGTCTCGTCTCGATACCGGCAGACCGCTGGAAGTTCCGGGCGTCCATCTGCCGGCCGGTTTCGTTCGTCCCAAGCCGCGTGAGCGCCTCGGCGTCCTCGACGAAATTCCGGTAGAGGGACGTTTCGTTGTCCTCGAACTCCGACGCGTAGGCCCGGAACTGCTCGGTCTCGTTATCCTCCAGGGGCTGGTAGTGTTCTATCGCCCAGGTGGCCGACCCGTTCTCGTAGAGCGTGACGCGGAACGTCGTCGTGTCGAACTGGTCCGGCGTCTGCAATCGGTCGACACTCGTTTCGGCCACTGCCGGTGAGGCGGCGAAGCTCCCAACCAGCAAGAGAGCGGCGAGTATGGCGACGACCGCGCGTGACATCTACATCGTAAGACCCGAGGACAGCATAAAAACACTGTGAATGGACCCCCTACTCGTCGGCTATCCGGACTACGTCTGCCAGTTTCTGGACCGGATGGGGAACCCCGCCGTCGGTCGGACCGTCGCCGAGCTGTGTCCGGCAGGAGGCCCCGGGCGCGACGACTTCTTCCCCGTCGCTCGACCGGACCTGGTCGAAGAGTATCTCCGCGATATGCTGGCTCATCGAGTAGTGTTCGGCTTCGTAGCCAAAGGAGCCGGCCATCCCACAGCAGCCCGAGTCGAGCGGGTCGACGTCGTAGCCGGCCCGGCGGAGGACGCCGACCGCGTGGTGGTCCTTCGTCACTGCCTTCTGGTGACAGTGGCCGTGGTAGGTCAGCGACGCGTCAGTCGTCTCCCAGTCGACGTTGCTGTCGAGCGCGAACCGGTCGAGATACTCACAGACGCCGAAGGTCCCGCTCGCGAGTGTGGTCGCGTCGTCGTGGTCGTGCCCGAGCAGGTCCAGATAGTCCGACTGGGCCATTACAGCGTCGGAGGGTTCGACGACCACCACGTCCCAGCCATCGGCGATGCGCGGGGCAAGCGCGTCGACGTTCGCCGCCGCTCGTTCGCGGGCCAGGTCGAGAAACCCCTTCGAGTGGGCGGCCCGGCCTGAGGGCCCGACGTCGTCGGGCACCCGGACGTGGACGCCAGCGGCCTCGAGCACCTCGACGGCGGCCCGGAGCACCTCTGGGTGGCTGTAGTTGTTGTACGTGTCCGGGAACAGGAGTGCCCGACGGGTGGCCTCGTCTTCGTGGACGGCGGGGCCGCGGTCGGCCCACCACGCTTCGAACGACTCGCTCTGGAAGGTCGGGAGGTCTCGCTCGCGGGCGATGCCGAGCAGTTTCTCGCCCAGATACCCGCTGCCGGGCAGTTTCGCGGCCCAGTTCGACACCGGCGCGAGCGTACTCCCGACCCATGAAATAGTCTCGACGTTCGCGAAGATTCGGTCCCGAAGGCTCGCGCCGTGTTCCTCGTGGTGGGCGTGTTCGACTTCGGCTTTGAGCTTCGCCATGTCGACCTCGCTCGGGCAGTCTTTCGCACAGCCCTTGCAGCCGATACAGAGGTCCATCACTTCCGAGACGAATTCGTCGTCGGTGGGGTCGTCGGGCAGGTCGCCGCTCATGGCCTGGCGCAGCATGTTCGCTCGGCCGCGTGTCGCGGTGCTCTCCTCGTCGGCCGCCCGGTAGGTCGGACACATCACGCCGCCGGTTGTCTCCTGGGGGCCGCGACAGCCGCCACAGCCGTGACAGAGTTCGACCATCCCGGCCATCCCGTTCTCGTTGGGCCAGTCCAGCGCGGGGGAAAAGCCCATCTCGAAGTCGTACTCCGGCGAAAAGCGGAGGTTCTCGGTCATATCGACAGTCCGGGCACGGGGCGGTGCGTCGCCGGCGGCGACGGCGGTTTCGCCAGCGCCTACGACCTGGCCCGGGTTCAGCAGCCAGTCGGGGTCGAATGTCCGCTTGAGGTCCTGAAACAGCTCCCAGACGTCGTCACCGTACAGCTTGTGATTCCACTGGGTCCGAGCGCGGCCGTCGCCGTGCTCGCCGGAGACGCTCCCGCCGTACTTCTGGACGAGGTCCGTCGCGCCGTCGGCGATGGCCTCCATGCGCTCTACTCCGTCGACGGTCTTGGTGTCCACGAGCGGGCGGATGTGCAGACAGCCCGGCCCTGCGTGGGCGTAGAAGGAGGCGAAGGTGCCCTGTTCCTCGAGAAGCTGCCGGAACTCCGCGACGTACTCGGGGAGGTTCTCCGGCGGGACCGCCGTGTCCTCGATGAAGCTGATATGTTTGGCGTCGCTGGTCCGACCCAGCAAGATAGGCAGGCCGGATTTCCGAAGTTTCCAGAAGCGCTTGCGCTCGTCGTCGCTGTGGGCCTCACGGCCGAGGAACGCGTGGGTCGGTGCGTCGGTCACCGTCGCGGCGTCGGCACTCGGCGTGACGGCCGTATCGACGTCGCCGATGCGGTCGGCAAGCAGGTCCGCGACTTTCTCTTTCCCGGACTCGTCGTCCCCGGCGTAGAACTCCACCAGCAGTATCGCCCCCGTCCCGCCGGGGACGATTTCGTCGACGAGCGCGCCGAAATCCTCGGTCTCGGCGGCCAGGTCGAGCAGGACGTCGTCGAGTACCTCGACCGCGGCGGGGTCGTGTGCGAGTATCGGCTCGACGTCACACATTGCGGTCACGAGGTCGTCGTAGGTCAACAGCGCGAGCGCCTTCG
Organism: Haloarcula rara; assembly: GCF_029338235.1. Lineage (GTDB taxonomy): Archaea > Halobacteriota > Halobacteria > Halobacteriales > Haloarculaceae > Haloarcula > Haloarcula rara. The sequence continues at coordinate 75,405 of NZ_CP119785.1, read as the reverse complement.
TCTCTGGGACCGGCTCCAGAGCCACGGTCGCCTCCGTGACGATGGCCAGGGTCCCCTCGCTGCCGGCCAGTAGTCGCGCGAGGTTGACGGTGCCCGCCTCGCCGTACTCGCCGCGGGCCTCCGCCAGCAGCCGGTCGAGGTTGTACCCCGAGACGTTCCGTTTGAGCCGCGGGTACGACGCCTCGATGGCCTCGGCAGCGTCCTCGAGGAGCCGGACCACGGCGTCGTAGATGCGGGCTTCCAGGTCGCCGTCGGGGTCGCCGGCGGCCCGTAGCTGTTCGACCGTGGTCTCGCCGAACGTGGTCACCGTCCCATCCGCGAGGACAACCTCGCAGGATTCGATATAGTGGTCGGTCTTGCCGTACTGCAGCGAGTGGGCGCCGGTGGAGTTGTTCCCGATGGCCCCGCCCAGCGCCGATTTGTCGCCCCACGCCGGGTCCGGCGCGAACTTCAGTCCCTCGGGAGCGAGCGCAGCGTTCAGGTCCCCGAGCGTCGTCCCGACCTGGGCCGTCGCCCGCCGGTCCTCGGGGCTGACCGACAGCAGCTCGTCCATGTGACGGGTGAAATCGAGGACGACGGCCTCGTTGACCGATTGGCCAGCGAGGCTGGTCCCGCCCCCGCGGGGGAGGACCGGTATCTCGCGTCTCGCGCAGTAGTTCATCACGGCGGCCACGTCGGCAGTCGATGCGGGATAGACGACGCCGACCGGCGTCACCTCGTACGCGCTGGCGTCGGTAGCGTACAGTTGCCGGGAGTACTCGTCGAAGCGGATATCGCCCTCGACGCGCTCGCGGAGTTCCGCGACCATCGCCGGTCGGGCGACCCTCCCGCCCTGATAGTCGTAGTCGGCCCGCTGGTCGCCGGCAGGGTCGTCGTTCGTGTCCCCCTCGGTAGCGCCCATGGCTCAGGGTCTGGGCCGCCCCCACGTTAAGCTGGCGCACCCATGGCTCGCGGGGTCGCTCGGTTCTGAACAGAGATAGTCATACGGACCGTTGTAGCAATTTACCGGTCAGAGTCGACCCCGGGGTCGACGTTTGCCGGAAATAATCTACAACGGTCCGTATCAGGCGGTTCGGGAACGCTACGGCGCGAGGCGGTTCTTCCGGTTTTTCATCTCGCGTTCGTAGTGGTCGAACGTGATGGGACACCAGTCGGCGGCGATGTCCAGCAGGTCCTCGGTCAGCCCGCGAATCTCCCACTGGGCGTCCGCGGCGGCGCGCATGTCGGCGACGTGCATCAGCATGCGAGCGTTCATCGACATCACCATGTTCACCTTCGTCCCGATAGGGAGGACGAAGCGGGCGTCTTCCGGTGGCATCCCGAGGTCGAGTAGCTGCTGATAAGACTCGACGGCGTCCTCGATGGTGTCTCTGAATATTTCGGCGCGTTCCTCGACGGTCTCCTCGTCGACCTGGACGCTCTGCTGGTTGCGACCGACCCAGTCCGGGTCCGTCGCCGATGGCGGGATGACGACCATCTCGCCCTCGCGGACGTCGGCGGGGTCTACGTCGTCGAAGGCGACGTATCGCATCGACTGGACGTCGAAGGAGACGTGTCGGTGGCGAGTTATCTGTGCCATACACGAGCGGGAGACCCCCTCGACGGCGAAGGTTATCTGGGGGTGCTCGAACGGACCGAAGTGACCGTGGTCCAGCAGGTGCCCGATGAGCGTCTCCTTCTTTGCTTCCAGCGTGTCGCCCTCGACCGTCTCCATCGTCGCCTCGAAGGATTGGCCGCCGACGAACTCGTCGCTGTAATCGTTGCGTGCCCCCTTGCAGATGAGTTCCTCCGGGTCCTCGGTGGCTTCGAGCAGCGTGACTTCCATACGGGGTGGGACACCCGGAAGGTGAAAATACTTCCTTCCGACGCCGGAGTTCAGATTCGCTTCCAGTCGGTGGGTTCGGTAGCCAGCCCCAAGACGCGGGCCTCGCGGCCGCCTCCGTCGGCGTCGCGGATGTCGATGAGCCCGTCGAAGGCCTGCTTGATGACCTGGATAGTCTGCTGGTCGTGTGCCCCCGAGTCGATGGTGAACACACCGATGTAGCCGGCGGCGTCGAGCCGGGACGACAGGACGTGACAGAACTTGAAGACGGTCTTCTTGTCGGTGTAGGTCAGCATCGTCGACAGCGAGACAAGCGCCAGACGACCCCGCTCGCGCCCGGAGTCGTGGAGCCCCTCCAGCGCTTTGGTGATGCCGATACCGATACCGGTCAGGTCGCCCGGCGAGGAGACCTGGTGGACGGACACTCCGTCGATTAGTTCGGGGTCGGCCCCGCCCTCGCCGCGGCAGTCCACGACGCCGAGCTGGGCCCCCTGGAGGTCCGGTACGCGGTCGCGAAACTCCTCGACGACGCTGGCCGCCTTGTCGCTCGTGGTGACGACCACGGCGCCGTCGCCGTCTCTGGCCCCGTCGGCCAGGATATCGTAGACGAGTTTCTCTTTCCCGGTCATCGCGGGTCCCGAGACGAGGATACTGGACCCGGGCCGGACCTCGGCCAGTGCGTCGAAATCGAGAACTGATGACAGATCGTACATACCTTTCACCCCCTCACTCTTCGTCACCGTTGCTCAGTCCACGCAGCGTTGCGATGAAGTCGTCGTCGTCTTCGATACCCCCAAGCGTATCGTCGAGCCCCTCGCGCATCTCGGCTATCTCTTCGGTCAGGTCGGAGTACTGGTCGCTCTCGGCCAGTTCCGCGCTGGATTTCGTCGCCTCCAGTGTGGCCTGCTTCTCGACCAGCGCGTAGTACTCCTGCAGCATCGAATCGTACTCCGAACGCTCCAGGAGGTTCGTCACGGTGTCATGAAGCTGTTCGCTCCGAATCGGCTTCGAGAGGTAGGCGTCAAAGCCCATCTCCAGAATGTCGAAGTCCGGTTCGACGGCGGTGACCATCGCGACCCGACAGCCCAGGTCGCGCTTTCGAATCTCGCTGAGAACTTCGTCACCCGACAGTCCCGGCATCATCCGGTCGAGCAGGACCACGTCGACGTCTTCGTCCAGTAGCTCGAGGCCTTCGTCCCCGTTTTGCCCCATTCGGACCTCGTAATCACCCTGTAGCCACAGTTTGTACGTCTCGGCGACGTCCGGTTCATCCTCCACAATAAGTACGACAGGTGGGTCCGACTCAGACATGCTATTCCTTACTACCACAGTTTCTGTATCCTCCTACATAGCCCTGTGGGTGTTTGGCCGTACACCGTGGTTACGTCTGACATATCCGGGGGGCACTCCGCCGCCGGGAGCGACACCGACATGGCCGGCCCGGTCGAAGCGAGTGTATGATTCGGAACCTGGCTCGGCGAACTGACGCCTTTACCAGTAACGTCTTTCTCGTCACCGGCGACCGTCGCGTGCTCGTCGACGTCGGCAACGAGTTCGACGTCGTCAGCGCCGCTCGAGAGCACGTCGACGATATAGACGCCGTCGTCCTGACACATACCCACTACGACCACGTCGAGAACCTCCCCGCGGTCGTCGAGGCCTTCGACGTCGACGTCTGGGGATACGACACGACTCAGGATGGCACCGATCACGCAATCGAAGACGGCGACACCGTCCGGCTGGGCGACCACGAGTACACCGCACTCCACACGCCGGGTCACAAGAACGACCACCTCTGTCTGTTCTCCGCGGCGGCGAGTGTGCTGTTCGCGGGCGACCTGGTCTTCGCCAACGGGAGCTTCGGCCGGACGGACCTCGAAGAGGGCGACCGCGACCAGCTGGTCGAGAGCATCGACCGCGTACTGGAGACGGTTCCAGAGGACCTCGCGGCGATGCACACCGGTCACGGCCCCAGCGTCGAGGACCGACCGTACCACGACATCGAGCTCGCCTGGCAGGCGGCGCGGTTCTAGGCCCCCGCAAAGACATTTATCGGTTCGTCCATACCAACGAGTGTGAGTCGAGACGCGCCGTCGACGGACACCCTCCACGCAGCGATACTCGACCGTATCTCGGACGGTGTCGTCGCGCTGAACGACAACCTGCAATTCACCTACCTCAACGACCGTGCTGTGGAACTGCTTTCCGCCGACCGGGACGCGCTCCTCGGGCGTCCGGTGTGGGACTCGCTTGCCGATGGTGCGTCGGCCGTGTTTCGCCCGCCCCTCGAACGGGCCGTCGAGACAGGGACCGAACAGTCCTGTGAGTGGGTCGGCCCGGAACGGGGCTCCAGCTGGCTCGTCCGGTTCTATCCGGACGACGACGGGCTGACCATCGTCGTCACGGAGACGACGGACCGGCGCAGTCACGAGGAGACGCTCGGCCGACTCCACGAGGCGACCCGACGGATGCTGCTTGCCAGGTCGCCCGAAGCGGTCGCCGACCTGGTCAGCAGTGCGGCGGTCGAGATTCTCGGACTCCCGCTCAACGCGGTCCACTACTACGACGAAGCGACCGATGCGTTACGCCCCGTCGTGCAGTCGCCGGCGTGTTACGACGTGCTGGGGAAGGCGCCCGCACTGGACAGCGGCCTCGCCTGGGAGGCCTATCAGTCTGGCGACGCCGGCGTCTATCCCGACGTGCGGGCCGCAGCCGGCGTCTTCGACGCCGAGACGCCGTTCCGGAGCGAATTACTCGTTCCCCTCGGCGAGTACGGCGTGTTCATCGTCGCGGCCCAGACGACCGACGAGTTCACCGACACCGACGTCACGCTGGCGAAACTCCTGGCCGCGAACGCGACGGTCGCTCTGGACCAGGTCACCACCGAGAGCCTCCTGGCCCAGCAGCGGGACAACCTCGAACTGCTCACCCGGATGATGAGCCACGACATCCGCAACGACCTCCAGGTGGTCGGCGCCATCGCCGAGATACTCGGCGAGAACGTCGACGGGACCCAGCAGGAGTACGTCGAGAAGATACGGCGGAACACGGCCGCAGCGGTGGAGCTGACTACCAGCGCACAGGAGCTCGTCGAGGCGATGCTCCGCACCGAGACCGAGCCCTGCCCGGTTTCGCTCAGAGAGAGTCTGGAAGACCAGCTCACGAGAGTCACAGAGACGGCGACGGACGCGACGATAACCGTCGACGGCGAGATACCGGACGTGACCGTCCTGGCCGACGAGATGCTGGGGTCGGTGTTCCGGAACGTTCTCAAGAACGCTGTCCAGCACAACCGCGAGCCGGACCCCACGGTGACCGTCACCGTCGAGGCCGACGAGACGGTCGTCCGGGTCAAGGTCGCCGACAACGGCCCCGGCATCCCCGACGACCGGAAAGAGAGTATCTTCGGCCGGGGCGAACGCGGGATGTCGAGTGACGGGACCGGCATCGGCCTGTATCTGGTCGAGACGCTCGTCGACCAGTACGGCGGCCACGTCTGGGTCGAAGACAGAGAACGCAGTTCCGCAGGCAGTCGGCCGCCGGCCGACGACAACGACCCGACTGGCGCCGTCTTCGTCATCGAACTCCAGCGGGAGTAACGGCTTGCAGTCGGCGACCCGACTCAGTCGAACGCCGTCGCCAGCAGGGCGTCGTAGGCGTGGTCGTAGGCGTCCGCGATCGCCTGTGGCTCTTTCTGTGTCTCGCTGTCCAGCGCCGGCAACCGGACCGCGCCGGCCCGGTCGATGAGGTCGACGACGTTTGCGACGCGTTCCTCCAGTTGGCCCTCCTCGGGACCCCCGGTGGCTATCTCGCAGGCCTTCGCGTAGCGGCGACCGTCGTAGAAGCGCGCTCTGCCGGGCTCGACGACGGCGACGGCGTCCGGTTCGAACCCGTCCAGGGGCCTCGCGATGTCGCCGTAGGACTCGACGACGGCGCGGTCGGTCGCGAGGATTTCCTCGCGTAACTCGGCGAGCGCATCGGCGTGCATCACGCCCATCAGGTCGTTGAAATCAGGCAGCGACGTGACCCGCGGCGCCGCCTCCAGCGGGAGCCGCTCGGTCGCCGAGTCGGGGACGTCGACGGTGCCGTTGACGACGAACTCGCCGACGCCGTCTTTCACCCCCACGCGGTCGACGACGAACTGTCTGGCCGTCTGGCCGAGCAGCCCCTTCGAGGGGCCCGGCGACGGGTGCCAGAGCCGGTGGACGGCGTTGATAGCTTCGGGAGTCACGTCACCGGGCGAGGCCTCGGCCAGCCGACGGGCGTCCTTGCCGTAGAGCCGTCCCTCCTCGGTCGCTTGCTGGTAGTCGTCGTGGTCGAACCAGTAGTTGTTACCGGCCCGGGGCTTGAATCCGCGGGCGCCGGTGTGGGAAAGCAGGCCAACGGAGAAGGTCGTCTTGCCGGCGTCGACCCGGTCGCCACCGGCCACGAGCAGCTTCATTCGTCGGCGAGTCCGTAGAGCCCGACCACCTCGTCGTCGTCCGGTTCGGCGAAGACGAGGTCGTCCTGGTTGTATATCATCCACGGGATGGCCCAGTCGATGAACACCGACTCGTTGAAATCTGATAGTTCGGCGTCGGCCGGGAGGCCCTGCAGTAGCCGGGCAAGTTCGGGAATCGTGTACAGCAGCTCCGGGTCGAGCACGTCTGCGGGCTCGTAGAGGTCGAACGAGCGGACGTCGTCGAACTCCGCTTTGGGTGCAGGCATAGGCGACGGTTTGCCGACCGAGCGTGTAAACCTCTCGAAGTCGGTGCAGTCGCTGGTCGGCGGGCAGCGCGCAAAAAAGTGCGTATTCGGGAGTTACTCGAAGTGACCGACTGCGGTGCTGTACTCCTCGGCGACCTCGTCCCAGTCGACGACCTCGAAGAAGGCGTCGATGAAGTCGCCGCGGGCCGGACCGTAGTCGTAGTAGTACGAGTGCTCCCAGACGTCGAGGGCCAGGATGGGGTGGGAACCCCAGAGCGCGCCCTGGTCGTGCTTGTCGACCGGGACGTTGCGGAGCTGCTTTGCGACCGGGTCGTAGACCAGAAGCGCCCAGCCGCCGGCAGCGGACGCGGCAGCCTCGAACTCGCCCTTCCAGCCTTCGTAGGAACCGAAGTCCTCCTCGATGCGGTCTGCGAGTTCGCCCTCGGGCTCACCGCCACCGTTGGGGTCCATGTTGTTCCAGAACAGCGTGTGGAGATAGTGGCCACAGCCGTTGTGGGTGACGTTGCCCATCGCACCGGCGGACGAACCGAAGTCCCCCGACTCGCGGTTCTCGGCCAGCGTCGCTTCCGCCGACTCGAGCCCGTTTACGTACCCCTGATGGTGGGTGTCGTGGTGCCAGGTGAGCACCTGCTCGGAGATGTGAGGCTCCAGGGCGTCGTAGTCGTACGGGAGCGGTGGCAGTTCAGGTTCGGAGTGTTCGGACATATGAAATCTCCTCCAAGGTAATTGTCGGGCGGATGCCTTTTAAACGTTTAGAAGCCGTATGGTAGCAGTACACACGCAGTACGGGCCGGCGGGCGGTTTCACCGCTTCGCGTCTCGAAGGGAAGTGATCGGACCGATAGGTACTCGATGTGTCAGATGGCGACCGCGGTGTCCCGGTCCAGCGGTTCCATCACTCGTCGTCCGTTCGCGGGAACGTGAGTTCCAGCGATGTGTGTTCCCCGTCTCTTCCGATTCGGATGGTGCCGTTTGCCTGCTCTACCCCCCAGTTGACCAGCCACCGGCTCATATCGGCCTGGTCCGACGGTTGCGGCCGGGCCTCCCCACGGAGCACGGCCCGTTCGTGGTCCGACAGCGGCTGCCCGATATCGCTGACGGAGACGGTGACTGACTCCGGGCCGGCGTCGACCGAGATACCGACGACGGGTTCTGGGACCTCCTGGAGGGACCGCTCGGCGGCGTGGCGCAGCGAGACGCGAAACACGGGTTCGAAGAGGCCACTGCAGTAGGCCCATTCGCCCAGCGTCGCATCGAGAACGAACGACACCTCGGGCTTCCACTCCCGGGCCGCCTCGATCTCCTCGTGGATTATCGGGACGATGTCGGCCGGCGAGGCTGCGTGGGAGTCCATCATCGACGCCAGGTCCCCGGCCCGGTCGCTCACGCCGAGGGCCATCGACGCCCGGTCGAGTATTTCTTCGCTGTCACCGTCGTCGACGACCTGCTGTACCGTCGTCATCTCCTCCTGAATCGTCGCGCGCAACACCTCGTTCAGCGTGTTCAGTCGCTGTTTGCGCTCCCGGCGTTCGGTCACGTCCCGCATCGTGACGACCGTCCCGAGCACGCTGTCCCCGCCTGCATCTATCGCTGCCGTCTGGACGTCGTAGTGGGTCGGTTCACCGTCGTGCTCGACGGTCACGGTCGAGCCCGCGCTCTCCGAGTCGACGTCTGCGAGCGGCGTGAGCGACTCCCGCTGGGCACCGACGAGGGTCTGACGGTCGCGGTTCAGCGTCGAGCAGGCCGCCCTGTTGCAGTCCACGACAGTCCCTTCGCCGTCGAACACGACGATAGGATCGTCCACCGCCGAGAGAGCCGTGTCGGTCGCCAGGTGGTGTGGAATCGGGACCGTTCTGAAGGCGTCGAACTCCAGTATTGCGAGGGCCACGAGACCGCTCGAGAGTGCGAACGTCAACGGTGTCAGGGTGAACGGGTCGAGATCGACTGTCCCCGTCGTGGCGACGATGTTGGCGGCCAGCGGGACGGCGCCAGCACCGGTGAGTGCGACGGCCTGTCCCTGATAGAGTTCGCGGCGGTCGACGACGAACTCCACGAGGAGGACGAGACTGCTCGTGATGAGGAGCCACGAGTAGACGGCGGAGAGCCAGTAGACCACACCAGTGTCGGTGACCACGACGTGAACCCCCTCGGACCGGAGAATCATGGGGTTTGGTCCGACCAGGGGTTCGAAGGCCACGGCGACGGCGACGAGTGTGGCCACCGGAGGGACTGCCAGCGCCACCAACCGGTTCCTGCTGAGATACTGGCCGCGGCCCGTGTATTCCAGGACGAAAATCAGCCAGGCAAGCGGAATCACGACGGCCCCGGCCCACTCCAATTTGTCGAACAGTACCGCCTGTGCCGGCGACGGACTGAACAGTTCCCCGGCGTAACACAGCAGCCACCACATCTCCGCGACCGAGGCGACCAGTAGCGGCTTCACACCTGGAATCGACCGGTTCCGGTAAAAGAAAACGGTGACGAGGACGACGACAAAGACGGACACGAAGAGCGCTATCAGGAACGGTTCGATGCTCACACTATATCCTGACAAATCAAGTTGGAACAATTAAGTATTCCGAATGTGACGGAGCGGTGTCAGTTCGCGCCTCACTCCGGCACCCCTCGACTGTTCCGTCGCTGCCGCGCCGTCGTCGCTACGGTGACTGTATCGTTCGCTACCGCTCACCCATCACCCCTCGCCACCTCGAACATCTCGATTGCCGTCTCCCGGCGCTGGCTGTGGTCGACGATTGGGTCCGGATACTCCGGCGCCGCACTCCGCCGCTGGGTGAGCGAGGCCTCGTGCCACTCGTGGATTATCTCGGCGCCGGCATCCCGGAGTTCGGGGACGTAGCGCTTGATGTACTCGGCGTCGGGGTCGTAGCGCTCGCCCTGTGTCATCGGGTTGAAGATGCGGAAGTACGGCTGTGCGTCGGTCCCGGTGGAGGCGGCCCACTGCCAGCCGCCGTTGTCGTTTCCGGTGTCGTGGTCGACCAGCTTCTGGCGGAACCAGTCGTACCCCTCCCGCCAGTCGATGAGAAGGTCCTTCGTGAGGAACGAGGCGACAATCATCCGCACGCGGTTGTGCATGAACGCCTCCTCGCGGAGCTGGCGCATCCCGGCGTCGACGATTGGGTAGCCGGTCTCTCCGTCCTTCCAGGCCTGGAGCGCTTCGGGGTCGTCGTTCCACTGGATCGGTCGCTCGTAGTCCTTGTAGTTCTCGGAGACGACGTTCGGGTTCGCAAAGAGGACCTGGGTGTAGAACTCCCGCCAGGCGAGCTGGGACTGGAACTCCGCGACGGAGTCGTCGCGCTCGCTGCCGGGCTCGACGACGTCGCGGGCTTCGGCAGTTTCCGCGTACACCTCCCGGATACCGATGGTGCCGTACTTGAGGTGAGCCGACAGGCGCGAGGTGCACGCCTCGGCCGGGTAGTCCCGGCGGTCGTCGTACCGGTAGATATCGTCCTCGAGAAACGCATCGAGGAGTTCGCGAGCGGGTTCGGTCCCGGCCGGGGGGATATCGGCCTCGGGGTCGTCGAACCCTAGCTCGTCCAGCGTGGGCAGGTCGCTGTCGTCTTGGAACTCGACGAGCGCGCCGGCGGCAGGCGGGTCGTAGGGAGCCTGCTTCTCGCGGTCCTGCCACTTCCGGCCGAAGTAGGTGAAGACGCTGTAGGGGTCGCCGTCGTTGGTCGTAATCTCACCCGGCTCGTGGCAGACGGCGTTCTGTACCGCCTCGCGGGCTACGTCGGCCTCGTCCAGCGCCCGCCGAACGGCGGCGTCGCGCTCGCGAGCCAGTCCAGAGTAGTCCTTGCCCCAGGTGACACGGTCTGCGCCGTGTTCGGTCGCCAGGTCGGGCAGGACCTCCCGCGGGTCGCCCTCGGCGACGAGCAGGTCGCTATTGTGCTCGCGGTACCACGCTCGCAACTGTGCGAGGGCGTCGAGCATGAACGCGACCCGCGGCGGGCCGGCGTGGGCGAGCACGTCGCTGTCGAAGACGAACACCGGGAGCACGGGGTCGTCGGCGCTCGCGCGGGCCAGCCCCGCGTTGTCCGCCGCCCGGAGGTCTCGCCGGTGCCAGTGCAGATACATATCGGTTCCTGGGACTCGGCGCTGAAAAAGACGTACCCAACGGCGTCAGCAACGTTTTGGTCGCGCGGGCAGACCTCGGTGGTATGACCGACGACGCGGTACTGCTGACTGTCGACGACGGGGTGGCTACCGTCACGCTAAATCGCCCGGACGAGCGCAACGTTCTGGCCGAACCGACGGCCGCGCGGCTCGTCGAGCGATTCGAGGCCGTCGCCGACAGCGACGCCCGCTGTGCCCTCGTCCGCGGGGCCGGCTCGGCGTTCTGTGCGGGCGGCGACGTGGCCGCGATGGTCGAGGGCGTGGACAGCGACCGCCCGCCGACCGAGCGCGTGGGAACCATCGAGGCCATCAACGCAGCCGTCGAAGCGGTCCACGACTGCCGGCTCCCGGTCGTCGCCGCCATCGACGGGCCGGCATTTGGCGCCGGCGCGGGGCTGGTGCTTTCGTGTGATATCCAGCTCGCAAGTCCCGACGCGAAAATCGGCTTCGGGTCCCGTCGACTCGGCCTCCCGCTCGATGCCGGAATCTCCTACTTCCTGCCCAGAGTCGTCGGTCCGAACAAAGCCAAGGAGCTCGTGTTCACCGGTGAACTGCTCGACGCCGACACGGCCCGCGAACTGGGCGTGTTCACCCGACTGTTCGAGCGCGACGCCTTCGACGCGGGCGTCGAGAACCTCGTCGAGACCATCGCCGAGGGGCCGACCGTGGCGCTCTCGCGGGCCAAACAGCTCATCGACCGCGGCGCGACGTCGACCCTCGAAGCCGCTATGGAGCGCGAAGCGGCCGCCCAGGGGCTGGCCATGACCACCGACGACCACGCGGAGGGGACGGCGGCGTTCATCGAGCAACGCGAACCTGACTTCTCGGGCCAGTAGCGTCGCCACTGGGCGGCTGAGCGACCGGGAGAACTCGACAGATTTACAGCTTGCTCTCGGCGTCCTCGGCCAGCTCCTTCATGCGCTTGCCGACCCGGCCCGCGTCCGAGAACTCGTCTTCGCTCATCGCCGTCGCCAGCGCGTTGCCGAGGACGAAGACCGCGTGTTTGTGCTCGCTCTTCGATTTGTGGACGTCCGAGGGACGCACGTCGAGTTCGCCGTAGGGGTCGAACAGCTCCGGGTCGACGGTGTCCATCTCGTCACGGAAGAACTCCATGATGGTCACCATCTGTTCGTGTAACTCGAGCAGCTCGTCTTTGTGCATTGTTGTGCAAGCTATTCGGTCCGACCCGTATAAGAATTGCCCGAGACGGTGTACCAGACTGACAAGTCGGAGTGCTGTTCGCGGCTACGCTGTCGTCGGGCGGCGCCCGACTGCCTGTCCCGCTCCGCTCGCGATTCGAGGGAGCTCACTCCGTGCGCTCCTGTTTCAGAACACGTACTCGTCGTCGTGGCCCATCATCCCGTCTTCTTCTTCGAAGCCCGGTTCTTCGTCTTCGTCCGTCGGTCCGGAGGTCTTGTACGCCTTCAGACCGGTCGCCAGGAGGTCCTCGATGGCCTCCTCACGATTGAGGAACTCGCCCTGCTCGACCAGCTGAGCGATCTGCATTTCGAGGTGCTCAGGGATGTTGATCTCTACCTTTGGCATCGCAACGTTGGCACCTTTGAGCAAGGTATATTTAAACCTGGCGGGGGTAGGCGGTGGTCGTTTGCACGGTAGATTCGGCCTGCCTGGCCGACCTACACCGAAAGTCTCGACTACTCCGACGGGTGCCGAGCCTGCCCCTGGCGTCCACCCCGGCTGAGAGCGTTCATACCGGCTGTTGTCTCGGGTTCGGGAGCACTGTCGACATCGACTCCGGCACTGTCTCCAGGTGACCTACAACGACACTGATAGTCAGGCTCAAAGGGGCCCACTCCTAAAGGCGACGTGATGGAACCACTGCGTGGTGCGCAGTCGACGGTCGGTGAGACGACGGTCGTCACGCGCGCGTGCCGACTCGGTTCGGGCGCGGTCCGGACTGTCCTGGAAGCCGAGAGACGACCACGCTTCGGCTGGGCGACACCGACGGAGTCGATAGCGGCCGCCGGTGCCGCCGCGACCGTGGCCGCCGAGGGCCCCTCGCGGTTCGACGACGTTCGCGGGGCGGCCGCGGCGCTCTTTGACAGCTGTGAGACGCCCACCGGCGGGCTCCCGAGCGTGGCCCGGCCGCGGCTGTACGGCGGGTTCGCGTTCCACGACGGGGACCACGACGGCGACGAGTCGCCGTGGGACGAGTTCCCCGGTGCGGCCTTCTTCCTCCCGGAGGTCCAGGTGACCGCCGGCGACGGTAGCCGCTGGCTCACGACCGCGGCCACCGGCGACGACGCGGCCGACCGCGCCGAGGCTCGCCTCGCCACGTGGAAAGAGCGCCTGGCCGACGAGCCGGCGGTCAACGCCAAACGCCGGCCCGGTATCGCCGCCCGCGAGCGAGAACCCTCACAGGGGGCCTGGCGGGACCAGGTCGGCCGGGCGCTCGAAAGCGTCGAGGCGGGGACACTCAAGAAGGTCGTCCTCGCGCAGGCGCTCCGTGCCAGTCTCCGGTCCGAGCTCTCGGTGCCGGACGTCTTCGCCCGGCTGGCCGATACCTACCCGGACTGCTACCGGTTCATGTTCTCCCCGACCGACGGTGCCACCTTCTACGGGGCCACGCCCGAGCGGCTCGTCTCCCTTCGGGGCCGGACCGTCAGGACGGAAGCCCTCGCCGGCTCGACCGGTCGGGGAGACACGCCCGCAGAGGACGAGTGGCTGGCTTCGGAGCTGCTCGACAGTACGAAGGACATCCACGAACACGAGATCGTCGCGGAGGCCATCCGCGACCAGCTGGAACCCTTTGCCGCCTCGGTCCGCATCGGCGACCGCACCGTCCGCCGGCTGGCGACGGTCCAGCATCTGCGGACCTCGATAACGGCAGAACTCGCCGACGACGAGCACGTCCTCTCGCTCGTGGACGCGCTGCACCCGACCCCCGCCGTCGGCGGCCTGCCGCCCGACGAGGCGCTGCGGACCATCCGCGAGACGGAGGCGTTCGACCGGGGCTGGTACGCCGCACCAATCGGCTGGCTCGACGCCGCCGGCAACGGGACCTTCGCCGTCGGTATCCGCTCTGCGGTGGCCACCGGACGGACGGCGACGCTCTTTGCCGGCGCCGGCATCGTCGCCGACAGCGACCCCGACCGCGAGTGGGACGAAGTGCAACTGAAATATCGGCCGATGCTGGACGAACTCGAATGACGTACCCGAACGTCAACACCCTCTGGGCCGAGACGCTGGTCGCCGAACTGGTCGCCGGCGGCGTCGAGGCGGTGTGTGCCTCGCCGGGCAGTCGCTCGACGCCGCTCACCGTTGCCTGTGCCGAACACCCCGACCTGCGGGTCTATTCACACCTCGACGAACGCTCCTCGGCCTTCTTCGCGCTGGGGCGGGCGAAACGGACCGGCGAACCGACGCCGCTGGTCTGTACCTCCGGCACGGCGGCGGCGAACTACCACCCCGCGGTCATCGAGGCCAGCCAGTCCGAGGTGCCGATGCTCGTACTGACCGCTGACCGCCCGCCGGAACTCACTGATAGCGGGGCCAACCAGACTATCGACCAGGAGAAACTGTACGGCGACGCCGTCCGCTGGTACCGCGATATGCCCGAGCCGGCGGCCGAGCCGCGCACGGTGCGAATGCTGCGAACGACCGTCGCGCGGGCGCTCGCGAACAGCACTGGCAACGACCCCGGCCCGGTCCATCTGAACTGTCGGTTCCGCAAACCGCTGGAACCGACGCCGGTACCCGACGACCACCCCGAGGCCGTCCCCGAGAACTGGGCCGGCGGCGACCGACTCGCTGCAGAGGGTCGTGCGGGCCCGTTCGTCGCGACCGCGCAGGGGGCCAGCCGACTCGACGACGCCGCTCTCTCACGCGTCGTGTCGGCGGTCGAGGCCGCCGACCGCGGGCTCGTCGTCGCGGGGCCGGCGGACTGCGGGCTCGGGCCCGACGCGCTGGGGGAGCTGGCCGACGCGACGGGGTTCCCCGTCCTCGCGGACCCCCTCTCGAATCTCCGATTCGGCTCCCACGTCGCCGACCGGCCCGTCATCGGTGGCTACGACGCGTATCTTGGAACCGACGCTGTCGCTGACTGGCCCGACCCCGAGGTGGTGCTTCGGTTCGGTGCCTCGCCGACCTCGAAGCCCCTGCGCCACTACCTCCGGGACGCCGACTGTCGCCAGTTCGTCGTCGCCCCCAGCGGACGCTGGACGGAGGCAACATTCACCGCCAGTGACCTGCTGGTCGGCGACCCCGACGGCGTCGGGAGCGCTGTCGCGGAACGGGTCGAGGGACCGGGTGACGCCGCGTGGGCCGACCGCTTCCGGCGTGCCGAACAGGCCCACTGGGACACAGTCACGGACGCACTGGAGGGTACCTACTGGGAGGGCGGCGTGCTGGCCGACGTGACGCGGCTGGCCCCCGACCCGGCGACGCTGTTCGTCTCGAACAGTATGCCCGTCCGTGACCTGGACCGCTTTGGCGAGCCGCGGACGGCCGACCACACGGTGCTGGGGAACCGGGGCGCGAGCGGTATCGACGGCATCACCTCGACGGCGCTGGGGGCGGGCAGTGCCACCGAGGACCCGCTCGTGCTGGTCACGGGAGACCTGGCGTACTACCACGACATGAACGGGCTGCTCGCGCTCGCCCGCTGTGGCGTGGACGCCACTATCGTCCTCGTCGACAACGACGGGGGCGGCATCTTCCACATGCTGCCCATTAAGGACCACGATACCTTCGAATCGCAGTTCAAGACGCCACATGGCCTGGACTTCGGACCCACTGGCGAGCTCTACGGGCTGGCGTTCGAACGTCTCGAGAGTCGCGGAGCGTTCGTCGACGCGTTCGACCGCTCCGTGGCCAGCGATGGGACTCAGGTGCTGTCGGTCGCTTTCGACGCGGCGGACAGCCACGCCCGACGTGACGCGCTCCAGGACCGACTCGTCGACGCGCTCTAGTACCGCAGGGCCGCGGCCGTCAGTATCGAGAAGCCAAAGGGGATGATGGTGCCTAACAGGACGATGAGTCCGACTGGCGAGACGTAGCCGACGCCGAACAGCCCCAGTCCCACGACGCTGATGGCGCTCCAGCCGCCAAAGAGCAACAGCGCCACGCGTGGCATCGACTGGAGGTACATTATCGTCAGCAGCGTACAGGCGCTGAGTATCACGTTGACGAACGGCGGGAACGCGGGCAGCAGTGCCGAGAACAACAGCACCGGGTAGAGTGCGAAGAAGATGCCAAGCAGCGTGAGTTGCCGACCCCTGGGCAACAGTGGTCCGTGGCTGGTCGGCGTGGCGACGTTCTCGCGGACACTGTAGGTGCTGCCAGTCGCTGTTGCGCTGGTCGTGTCGGTGGCTGCTGCTCGAGGGCCTCCGGTCGGCGTCGTCTCGCGATTTCTGGCAGTCCCGGTCGCGCTCGTCGACGTGGACGCCGTCGAGGTGTCGGTGTCGTCGGTCCCGGTCCGCTCCTCCCGGGCGGCATCTCGACGCCGCTGTCGTGCCTCTCGGGCCCGGCGACGCTCCCGCCGGACGCGTTCGCTGGCTCGCTGCTCCCGTCGAGCGCGACTCTGGCTCGCGCTGGTCCCGGTGCCGTTCGACCCGGCGTCGCTGTCAGTGTCGTGCCCGCTCGTCTCGGCTGTCGCGTCGCGCTCGGCGGGCGCGCCGTCCCCGACGTAGGCGTCGTGGCCCAGGCGGTCGTAGCGCGCCCGCTCGTCCTCGTCGACGAGTACGTCGCGGGCCTCGATGAGCCTCTTCGTGGCCTGACCCGCGTCCTCGTCGTCGCTCACATCGGGATGAGTCTCTTTGAGCCGCTCCCGGTAGGCGGACTCTATCTCGTCGGTCGTCGCGTCCTCGGCGACGCCGAGCACGTCGTAGAACGTCTCTGTCATGACGAGCAGCGTTGGTACGTAGTCGACAACATCTGGGTTAAATCCTTGCGACCTGTTCTCAGTTCTCGTACTCGACGGCCCGCTCCGCTCCGCGCTCTCCGGCCAGCCGTTCCAGCGCGTCGGCGATACGACCCAGGATGCCCACGAGCGTATAGAGGACGTAGACCGTCCAGATAGCGACGACGACTGCGATGCCGAGCAGCACGTCCTGGTAGATCACCAGGCTGTACAGCAGCACCAGCAGCGAGATGACGGCGAGGGCGACGATGAGTATCGGCTTGTGCGTGGAGGACATACAGGTTTATCGACACCTGACCGACTGGAAAGTTTTTCGGGACCCACCGGGACGCTTTTGCCACTTTCACCCCGCAACGACAGTATGGTCTCAGAGATTTTCGACCCGGAGCGCTGGGACGCAGTCGACCGGTTCGACTTCACCGACATCACCTACCACCGCTCAACCGAGACGGGCGCGGTGCGAATCGCCTTCGACCGGTCCGAGAAGCGCAACGCGTTCCGCCCTGAGACGGTCGACGAACTCTCGACAGCACTGGACCACGCCAAGCGGCTCACCGACGTGGGGTGTGTCATCATCACCGGCAACGGCCCCTCCGAGAAGGACGGCGGCTGGGCCTTCTGTTCGGGCGGCGACCAGTCAATTCGAGGGGAAAGCGGGTACGAGTATGAAGCTGACGAGGAGATTGGCGACCCCGACGCCGTCGGAAGCGACGCTCCCGACGAGCCCTCGCTCGACGCTGCTCGCGAGGACGCTCCCGAGAACGTCGGCCGCCTCCACATCCTGGAAGTCCAGCGCCAGATTCGCCACATTCCCAAACTCGTTGTCGCCGTCGTCCCGGGCTGGGCCGTCGGCGGCGGCCACTCGCTGCACGTGGTCTGTGACTTGACCTTGGCCAGCGAGGAGCACGCGAAGTTCCTCCAGACGGACCCCGACGTGGGCAGTTTCGACGGCGGCTTCGGCTCGGCGTATCTCGCCAGGCAAATCGGCCAGAAGAAGGCCCGCGAGGTGTTCTTCCTCGGGAAGACCTACTCTGCCGAGGAGGCCGCGGACATGGGGATGGTCAACGAGGTCGTCCCCCACGAGGAACTCGAAGCGACGGCCATCGAGTGGGCCGAGCGGATGATGGAGAAATCGCCCACGGCGATGCGGATGCTGAAGTACGCCTTCAACCTCGATTCGGACGGGATGGTCGGCCAGCAGGTCTTCGCCGGAGAGGCGACCCGACTCGCCTACATGACCGAGGAGGCCCAGGAAGGCCGGGACGCGTTCAACGAGGGACGGGAGCCGGATTTCAGCGACGAACCCTGGCACTACTGATACTGCTGGCTGTACCTATGTGGGGATATTGAGCTCAGATTAGTGGCCCGGGCGTGGACGATTCCAGACCCGCTTGACTGTAACTGCCTCCCTGGAGCGTTATTTCGTGAAAAACTATGGCATTTATTTCCCTCACACTGCGTCGTGCTACTGTGACACAAATGACCGACACCAGCACACAAGCAACTGCGGGCGGACAATGAGTCAACTACTCACAGACGAGACGGCAATCGTGACGGGCGGGGCAAGTGGCATCGGCCGCAGAATCGCGTTGACGTTTGCCGAACACGGCGCCGACGTCGTCGTCGCCGATGTCCGCGAAGCGCCACGAGAAGGTGGCGAGCCGACACACGAGCAGATTAGGACTGAGACCGACCAGACGGCGGTCTTCGTCGAGTGCGATGTGACCAAGCGAGCGGATCTGGAAGCCGCCGCCGACGCTGCCGACGAGCTCGGCGGCCTCGATATCATGGTCAACAACGCAGGCATCCACAGTGAGACCCCGTTCCTCGAGGTGACGGAAGCGGAGTACGACCAGCTCATGGATGTCAACCTGAAAGGCGTCTTTTTCGGGGCCCAGGTCGCCGGCAAACGCCTTATCGAAAACGACGAGGGCGGGACTATCATCAACATGGCGAGCCTCGCGGCAGATAGTGGGGCGTCGTACCAGACGACATACAGTGCTTCGAAAGGGGCCGTGAAATCACTGACCTACGCTCTGGCTGACTACTTCGGTGGCCACGGGGTTCGCGTCAACGCGATCAAACCGAGTTTCACCGAGACACAGATGTTAGCCCAGGGGGGAATGGGCGACGGCGAAGCCGGAAACCGACTCCAGGAGGCGATGCTCGGTGCGACACCAGCCGGTCGCTTCGGCCAACCCGAAGAGATCGCCGATGTGGCGCTGTTTCTCGCCAGTGACCTGAGTTCTTACGTCAACGGTGAATCGATATTGGTCGATGGGGGACTTGGGAACACCTGACAATATTCCTGCGTTTTATATTCAGGCGCCGATTCCTGCCAATGGGTCAGGGCAGGCCCTGATGTAGCTCATCCCTCGCCTATCATCCGGTCTTCCTCGTCCCACTCGCGCTGGCGCAGCTCGTACTTCTGGACCTTTCCGGTCGCCGTCGTCGGGAGCGACTCGACGAACTCGACCTTGCTGACGGCCTTGTAGGTCGCCAGATGGTCACGAGTGAACGCGACGAGTTCGTCCACGTCCGTCCCCGGCTCGTCGGGGTCGCCCGAGGTCGGGACGACGAACGCTTTCGGCGTCTCGCCCCACTCGCTGCTGGGGGCCGGGATGACCGCGACGTCGGCGACAGCGTCGTGGTCGTACAGCGTGTCCTCCAGTTCGATACTGGAGATGTTCTCGCCGCCGGAGATGATGATATCCTTCTTGCGGTCCCTGATGGCTATCATCCCGTTCTCGTCGACCGTCGCGAGGTCGCCGGTGTGGTAGTACCCCTCGATGCGGTCGCTGAAGGCTGTCTCGGTCGCCTCTGGCTTGTTCCAGTAGCGGTCCATCACCTGATTGCCCCGGACGACGACCTCGCCGAGCGTCGCGTCGTCTTCGGGAACGTCGTTTCCGTCCTCGTCGACGACCCGAACTTCCGTGCCCAGATAGCCCAGCCCCTGGCGCTTCTTGACGGCAAAGCGGGCATCGCTCCCGTCTTCGAAGAACCGACGCGCGTCCGAGGTCGTGATCAGCGGGCCCGTCTCTGTCGCCCCGTAGACGTGTTTGAGATACCAGCCGAAGTCGTCCTCGACAGCGCGGATGACCGCCTCGGGCGGGGCGCTGCCGGCGGTAGCGATACGGACGTCGCGGTCGCCGGTCGTCGCCACGTCGTGGCTCTCGTAGTAGTCCACCAGCATGTTGAGCACCGTCGGCGCGCCACAGAGGTAGGAGACGTCCTCCTCGCGGATGGCCTCGAAGATGCCGCCGGCGTCGACCCCCCGCGTACAGACGTGTGTCGCGCCCATTCCGGTTATCGCGTAGATGTGGCCCCAGCCGTTGACGTGGAACATCGGGAGCGTCCAGAGGTAGACGTCGTCGTCGCGTATCTCCTGGTGGAGGCTCACGATGTAGGCGTGGAGCGTCTCGGTGCGGTGGGTCCGACAGACGCCTTTGGGGTCGCCCGTCGTCCCGGAGGTGTAGTTGATAGTGATGACGTCGTTCTCGTCCATCGCCGGGCGCTCGACCGTCGCGTCGGTGTCGACGAACTCGTCGAACGACTCCCAGTCGCCGTCGACGGCGTCGGTGTCGTTCGTGACGAACGTCTCCGTTGGGACGTCCGCGCGCACGGCCTCTATCTTCTCGGCGTGTTCGTAGTCGGCGTAGATGGCGTCCACGCCGGCGTCTTCGAGGATGTACGCGAAGTCGTCCGGAACGAGGCGGTAGTTCAGCGGCGTGTGGACCGCTCCGAGTTGCATGATGCCGTAGGCAGCTTCGAGGTGATAATGTGTGTTCGGGTCCAAAACGGCCACCCGGTCCCCCTTCTCGATACCGCGGTCCGCGAGCGCCGCGGCGAACCCGTCAGCGCGGGCACCGAACTCGTCGTACGTGTACCGGTTACCGGTCGTCGCGACGATGGCCTCCTGGTCGCCGTAGTATCGTCGCGCACGGTCGAGAAAATCCGTCACGAGCAGTGGCTTCTCCATTGCGTGAAGAAATACGAATAATCATTATATAACCTCTTTGTCTGTTACCGGCACGGTCCCGGACATCGCGACTACCCCACCGGGGCCGCTACGAGCGGCAGCGTCAGTTCGACTTCCGTCCCGCGGTCGGTCTCGCTGATACTGAACGTCCCGCCGCTGTTTGTCGCCATCCACCGGACGAACCAGAGTCCGAGTCCCTGTGTGTGCTGGAGCTCGTCTTCGATACCCGAGTTGAGCGCGTCCAGCTCCACCGCATCCAGCCCGTCGCCGTCGTGGCAGACACAGATACTGACGGTGCCGTCCTCGGGATTGGCGGCTATCTCGACAGCCACCTTGACGTCGGTCCCGGCTGTCGCGGCCCGCTCCAGCAGTTCGCCCATCGCCAGCTCGTACGAGTCGTGGGCTCTCGCCCACAGGGACTCGGGGACGTCAGCGACGATGCGGACGCCGTCGTGTTCCATTCGGACCTCTTCGATTGCGTGCCCGGTCTCCTCGCCAACGTCGACTGGGCCGACGGCATCGTCCTCGGCCGGGTCTATCGTCCGCTTGAACCCGCGGGCCGTCTCGGCCAGTTCGAGCAGCTCCTCGCCGGCTCGCTCGATGGTCGTCGCTGCGTCGACGATTTCCCCGTCCTCGCTCCGCTCGGCTATCCGGTCGACCTGTGCCAGCATCACCATCAGCTTGTTTCGGAGGTTGTGTCGCAGGACGCGGTCGAGCACGGAGAGACGCGACTCGCGCTCCCGGTCTTCGGTGATGTCACGGCTCACGCAGACGACACCCTCGAACTCGGCCGTCGGCAGCACCGCCACCGTGGTCTGGAAGCGCCGGTGGCGGCCGTCCTCGTCCTCGACCACGGTGCCGATGGTCATCTCTTCACCGCCGGACTCCGCGAGATTCAGCACCGCGGCACCGAGCACTTCGGCGTGGTCCTCGCCGAACACCGTCTCCACGTGACTGCCCAGCATCTCGGCTTCCGTCTGTCGGCTGAACGCCGTGACCGCCTCGTTCACCAGCGTGAACTGGAGGTCGCTGTCGAGCGCGTAGATGGGGTCTCCGGCGGCGGTGACGATCTCCTCGTAGCGCTGGAGCGTCTGCGTTCGTTCGACGCGCTCGGTGACGTCCTCCTGAAACCCGACGAAGTGGGTCACCTCGTCCTCGCCGTACACCGGCGAAATCTCCAGGGCGTTCCAGAACATCTCGCCGTTCTCGCGGTAGTTCCGTAGCAGGACAGCCACGGGCCGTTCCTCGTCGATGGCCCGCCGTATCTCCCGGACGGGCTCGTCTTCGGTACCGGGTCCCTGCAGGAACCGGCAGTTCCGCCCGAGCACCTCGGAGCGGTCGTAGTCCGTTATCTCCAGAAAGGCGTCGTTGACGTAGCGGAGCTCCTGGTCGCCGTCGGCGTCGGCGATAGTGATGCCAGTCTTCGCGTCGTCCATCGCGCGCGCGAACAGGGCCAGCTGTTCGGACTGCGTACGAGACTGGAGCAACGTCGAGACGCGGTGGCGGAATATCTGCTTCGAGGTGGGGACTGCGAGCACGTCGTCGATGTTGTTCCAGTAGGGCCGTGCGGCCTGTTCGGAGTCGCTCGGACCCAGTACCAGGAGGACTGGAAGTCGAACCGAACCCAGTTCGCTGCGTCGCTCCTCTAAGTGATCGGCTATCGACGGGAACGAGGTCGTGTCCGCGACACAGAGGTCAAACTGAGGGAGCGGCTCGGACCCGTCGGTGGCGACGACCTCTATGTCCGTCGAGCGCAGTTGCTCGGCCAGCAGCTCCCGGTCGCGGGGGTTCGCGATACTCAGCAGGACTCGCATCGATCTGCTGAGGAATCGGTCAGTCTCCTGGAACGACGTGTTGAACATGGGTTACTCTGTCTTTCGGCTCGGTGTTCCCGTCAGGACACCGCGCAGGTCCGAGAGCGCCTCGCCGATGTGAACCCCGTCGCGCTCGATTGCGAACGCCCGGAGCGTCGATTCGAAATCCCCGAATCGCTTTTTCAGCACGCCGATGGCCTTCCGTATCTCGCCGCCGACCTCGATGTAGCGGATGAACACCACGTTGTCCGCGAGGTAGCTGACTTGGGAGTCCGAGGCCTGGAACGTCCCGGTGACCGACGCAATCTCGTCTGTCAGGACCACGGTCACGCCCATGTTCCGCAGATAGCGACAGAGCTTGTGGAGTTCCCGCCGGAGCTCCCCCTCCGGGTTCTGCAGTGCGAGCCGGTAGCCCGCCGTCCCGTCGAGCAGGACGAACTCGACGCCCCGCTCTTCGACGCCCTCCCGGACTCGATGGGCGAACTCGTCGGCCGAGACGCTCAGCGGTTCGACCTCGTGGACCTCGAAGGCTCCCTCGTCCCGTAGCTCACTGACGCCCAGGCCGATGGCGTCCGACCGGTGACTGAAACTGTGGTCCGATTCCTCGAACAGATACGCCGCTGCCTTCTCCCCTCGGCTGGCGCTCGCCCGGGCCAAGGCCGTCCCAGTCGTCGACTTGCCGACCCCGCTCGGTCCGCTGATGAGCGTGATACTCCCCCGCTCGATACCGCCCCCGAGCAGGCCATCGAGCGGGTCGATGTCGGTCGAGAGCGTCTCGTAGTGGAACGACTGCTCGTGGTCTCCAGGGACCAGGCTCGGGAACACGGTGATGCCCCGCCCGGCGTCGATTCGGATGCCGTGAGAGCCGCTGTGAAAGCCCGACCCGCGGAACTTCTCGACCTCGAGTTCACGGCCCCGCTCGGTCCGCCGCATCGTAATCGAGCCGTCGGCGAGATACTGCAGGTCCTCGTCGGACTGCTCGGCGGTCGACTGGGTGGTAAACAGCGTCGTTACCCCGCGTTCTTTCAGGTAGCTCATCAGCGACGCGGCGGTGCGCTTGAACTGGTACTCGTCGGGTGTGAGATGACGCAGGAGCGTCAGGGGGTCGATGAACACCCGGTCGGGTTCGTGGCTCTCGATGGCGTCGCTGATTCGGGAGACGATATCGGTCGCCTCCACCTCGCCGGGCCCGAACACAGTGTAGTTGCCGTCGTCCATGAACTGCGTGGCAGACGGGCTCATGTCCTCGATAATGACGTCTTCGAGGTCAAATCCCAGGCCCGCCGCGTTGGCCGTGATGTCTTTTGCCGTCTCCTCGAACGCGAAGTACAGCGCCGTCTCGCCGGTGTCGGTGCCGGCAGTCAGGAAGTGATAGCCGAGAATCGTCTTCCCAGTCCCTGAGTCGCCTCTGATTGTGTATGTCCGTTCGTCGATGAACCCACCCTGGAGAATCGCGTCCAGGCCGGCGAGACCCGACGAGATTCGGGGCCCCTCGCGCAAACTCATACCAACCCCTTTCGCAGGATACGACAAAAGTGTAGTTCTTATATTATGATTTCTCCCGCTGAATTTATTCGGGCC
The DNA here is from genome assembly GCF_029338235.1 of Haloarcula rara. GTDB lineage: Archaea > Halobacteriota > Halobacteria > Halobacteriales > Haloarculaceae > Haloarcula > Haloarcula rara. The sequence continues at coordinate 51,491 of NZ_CP119785.1, read as the reverse complement.
GTGCGGACTGCACGCACCGGGGCTGAACCACAGTCGATTTGAGGCACGGAACCTAATTCCGGCCAATGAGTACCGTGACGGTCTCGAAACGCAGGGCCTGGCTCATGGCCGCCAGGCCACAGACGCTGCCCGCCGGTGCCGCACCGGTCGTCGTCGGTGCGGGACTGGCCGTCCACGCGGGCGTGTTCGAACCGCTCGTGGCGCTGGCGGCGCTGGTCGGGGCGTTGCTCATCCAGGTCGGGACGAATTTCGCGAACGACTACTACGACGCCGTCAAGGGCGCCGACACGGACGAACGCGAGGGCTTTACCCGCGTCACCGCCGGCGGTCTCATCGAACCGGCGGCGGTCAAGCGGGCGATGCTACTGACTTACGCGCTGGCGGTCGTCGTCGGCGTGGCGCTCGTCGCCGTCGGCGGCGTGCCAATCGTCGTCGTCGGCCTCTCGGGCATCGCCGCTGGTATCCTCTACACTGGTGGCCCCCTCCCGTACGGCTACCGCGGCCTGGGTGACCTCTTCGTGTTCGTCTACTTCGGACTGGTCGCCGTCACCGGCACCTACTACGTGCAGGCCGTGGCCAGCAACCCCGCAATCGGGATGTTCCCGACCACGCTGCCGCCGGGCACTGTCCCGATACACGCCGTGGTCGCGAGCCTCCCGGCTGCGGGGCTCTCGACGGCCATCCTCGTCGTCAACAACGTCCGCGACCGCGAGACGGATATGGCCGCGGGCAAGAAGACCCTCGCGGTGTATCTGGGCTACGGCCCGAGTCGCGTCGAGTTCCTCGCCCTCGTCGGCATGGCCTACGTCGTCCCAGTCCTGTTCGCGCTTGACCCGGCCTACGGACTCCCGGCCCTCGCACCGCTGCTGACGCTCCCACTGGCCGTTGGGATAAGCCGGACCGTCCTGACCCACACCGACGGTGAGGCGCTGAACCCGACGCTGGAACGGGTCGGACAGACGCTCTTTGCCCACTCGCTGCTCTTTGCCGCCGGGCTGGCACTCCCACAGTTGCTATGAAGACGACGCCGTTCTCGCTCCCGCTGTCCAGCCCGCTCGCGACGGCCAGCGGGACTATCGAGACCCGCGAGGGGTTCCTGGTCCGGTACGACCACCGCGAGGAGACCGGTATCGGCGAGGCCACGCCGCTGCCGGGGTGGACCGAATCCTCGACTGACTGCCGCGCCGCCCTCGAGACCGCCGCCGACGCCGAAACCCGGGGCGGCCACACCGCTGCGATGCTCGAACTCGCGGCCGACAGTGTCCCCGCGGCGCGCCACGGCTTCGCGACCGCGCTGCTCGACGCCGACGCCCGCGCCGACGGCGTCCCGCTCTATCGGTGGTTCGACGCCGACCGCCACTGTGACGCCGTCCCGGTCAACGCGACCGTCGGCGACGCCGACCCGGGAGAAACGGCCGACGCGGCCGTTCGCGCGGTCGAGCAGGGCTTTGACTGCTGCAAGCTGAAGGTCGGAGCCCGGAGCGTCGCGGCTGACCTCGAGCGGGTTCGCGCGGTCCGCGAGCGCGTGGGTGACGGCGTCAAGCTGCGAGCCGACGCCAACGGCGCGTGGAACCGCGAGCAGGCGAAACGGGCCTACGACGCCTTCGCCGGCCTCGATGTCGAGTACGTCGAACAGCCGCTCCCGGCCGACGACCTTGCGGGACATGCCGACCTGCGGGGCGGTTCCGTCGGTGTCGCGTTGGACGAGTCCCTCGTCCGCGAGCGGGCCGACACCGTCCTCTCGGCCGACGCCGCGGACGTGCTGATACTGAAACCGATGGTACTGGGCGGGCCGGGCAACGCACACGCTGGCGTTGCGGGCCCGCGAGCAGGGCATCGAGCCGGTCGTGACGACCACCATCGACGGGGTCCTCGCCCGGCTGGCGGCGCTGCACGTCGCCGCCGCCGTCCCCGATATCGGTGCCTGCGGGCTGGCCACGGGCGACCGCCTGGCGCGTGACCTCGCGCCGGACCCGACGACGGTCGCCGACGGCGAGATGACGGTCCCCCAGCGTGACGGACTCGGACTCGACCCCGACGAGGTGGGGCCGGATGCGTGAGCCGGTCGAGTGGCCGACCCGGGACCTGGTGGCCCACCGCGCCGGGACGACGCCCGAGCGAACCGCTATCGTGGACGCCGACCGCGGCGAGGAGCGGACCTACCGCGAACTCGACGCCGCCGTCGATTCGGTCGCGGCCGCGTTCGACGCCGCCTGTGCGTCTGACGGCGGCCGCGTCGCCGCACTGGTCGACACCCGACCGGCGGTCGCCGAGTTGCTCTACGGCGCGATGCGGACCGGGCGGACGTTCGTGCCGCTGAACGTCGAACTCGCGCCAGAGACGCTCCGGACCCAGCTCGACGCGCTCGAGGCCGACCTGCTGGTCTGTGAGCGCGAGACGGAATCGCTGGCGGCCGAAGTCGCAGATTCCCCCGTCGTCTCGGTCGACGAGGCCGACGCAGCGGCTGTCAACGCGCTGGCTGATGTGGCGCCGACGCCGGACGTGACACCGGCCGAGCTATCGAAAGACCAGACTGCCCTGATTCTGTTCACCTCGGGAACGACGAGCGAGCCAAAGGGCGTCCGCCTGACGCTGGGGAACCTCGTCGCGAGCGCGACCGCCTCGGCGTTCCGGCTGGGCGTCGTCCCGGAGGACCGCTGGCTGGTCTGTCTCCCGACCTACCACATGGGCGGGCTGGCGCCGTTTATCCGGTCGGCGCTGTACGGAACGGCGGTCGTCGTCCAGCGGCAGTTCGAGCCGGGCGAGACGGCCCGCGTGATGGACGACCACGGGGTCACCGGTGTCTCGCTCGTCCCGACGATGTGCAAGCGCCTCGTCGATACCGGCTGGGTGCCCGGCGACGCGCTCCGGTCTGTCCTGCTGGGCGGGGGCCCGGCTGACCCCGAGCTCGTCGAGCGCTGTCTCGCCAGGGACATCCCGGTCTGTCCGACCTACGGGATGACCGAGGCGGCCTCCCAGATAGCGACGGCCCTGCCAGCCACTGCGGGCCAGTCCCGCGACACCGTCGGCCAGTCGCTCGTCAACACGACGGTGACCGTCCTCGTAGACGGCGAGCCAGCCGACCCCGGCGACCGCGGCGAACTCGTGGTTTCGGGGCCGACCGTCACGCCGGGGTATCTCGACGACCGGGCGACCGACGACGCGTTCGGCGAGTTCGGTTTCCACACGGGCGACCGCGGCTACCGCGACGAGGACGGCCGACTCTGGGTCGTCGGGCGGGTCGACGACCGCATCGTCACCGGCGGCGAGAACGTCGACGCCGCCGCCGTCGCGTCGACCATTCGGGACTGCCCCGGCGTCGAGGACGCCGCCGTGGTCGGTCAGCCGGACGAGGAGTGGGGCCAGCGGGTCGCGGCGCTGGTCGTCGGCGATGTCGGCGACGACGCCGTGCTGGCTCACTGCCGGTCGGACCTCGCCACCTACGAGGTCCCCAAGACGGTTCGGGTGGTAGATTCGCTGCCCCGGACGCCTTCGGGGACGGTCGACCGGGACGCTGTCCAGCGGCTGCTACAGTCGTAGTCCGGGCAGGAAAGCCGTTTTTGCCCCGGGGGCGTACGACCGCCCGTGTGTACCATCGTCCTCGCCTGGCAGGTGTTCGAAGCCACGCCGGTCGCGTTCGCGGCCAACCGTGACGAACTGCTCGACCGACCGTCGGCGCCACCGGAACGACGCCAGTGGGGCGCGGAGGTCGTCGCGCCCGCCGACGGGGAGGCCGAGGGGACCTGGGAAGGGTACAACGAACACGGCCTGCTCGTCGCCGTCACCAACCGCTGGGTCGACGCCGACCTCGCCGGCGAGCGGTCCCGGGGTTGCTCGTCCGGGACTGCCTGAGCCACGAGCGCGCCGAGGACGCCGCCCGCGCCGTCGAGGGCGCGGTTCGGGAGGCCGAGTACGACGGCTTCAACCTCCTACTGGCCGACGAGAACGCCGCCGTCCTGCTGGAGTGGGACGGCCAGTTGGCGGTCCGGAACCTCCAGCCCGGCGTCCACGTCGTGGTCAACGTCGGGGCCGACGGCGACTACCGGATTCCGCAGGTCCGCGCCGAGGCCGCCGAGGGGCAGGCGAACAACGCCGACAAGCTGCGGGAAGCCATGCAGGTCGAACCCGGCGAGGGCGTCGACTCGTGGCTCGACCGGGCGGGCGAGACCATCGCCGACCACGACTACGGGGTCTGTGTCCACGGCGACGGTTTCGGGACTCGGTCCTCTTCGCTCGTCACGCTCGGTGAGAGCTCCCGATACGAGTTCGCCGACGGGCCGCCCTGCAAGACCGACTATCGTGCAGTGGAAGGCCAGATTTAAGCGGCCCACCGGCGGACGTTGTAGTATATGAGTTCGGCAACGTCGGAGGCGGACCTCTCTGAGGACGAGCGGGCCGGATTGGAACTCATCCGCGAGTCCGGCGGCATCCATCAGAGCGACTTCTGGAAGGAACTGGACGTCTCCTCCCGGAAGGGCAGTCGTATCGTCGAGTCCCTCTTCGATAAGGGACTCATCCAGCGCGAGGACACCGTCTACGAGGGCCACAACACCTACTTCCTCACGCCCGCGGCCAGGGACCTCGATTTCTCCTTGCTGATGGCCGGCGACCAGCTCTCCCCCTTTATCGGCGACGAGGAGGTCGACCCACACGACGACACCTTCTCTCAGTGGGTCATGACGCTGGCCTACCAGGACTGACTGTCCGTCACTGTCGCTTCTCGCTCTCGAAGCCGTAGAAAACGGAAGCGCCGGCAGTATCAGTTTTCGAGCGCGTCGGCGATACGGTCCAGCGTCCGTCGCATATCGTGGACCTCGTCGCGGAGCTTCCGCATCTCACGGACCATCTCCTCGTTGTCGCTGCCGCCTTCCTGTGCCTGCCCGGGCCCGGCGCCGGGACCGCCGCCCATGCCGCCGGGGCCGCCGCCCATCATACCGCCCATCATCTGGGCGAAGGGGTTGCCGCCGCCGCCCATGCCGCCGGGGCCGCCACCGCCGCCCATCATCTCTTCCATGCGTTCTTCGCGGCTCATCCCCTCGCCGTCACCTTCGCCTTCTTCGGCGCGCTTCTGTCGAATCTCCTCGACGCGCTCGCGGAAGGACTTCTCCTCGTCGCCGTTCTCGCTCGATTCGGCCGACTCGTCTGCGTTCTCAGATTCGTCGTCTGCCATGAATCCGGATTCGACTGGCCGGCGGAAAAGGGTTGTCGTGTCGAACGGACCGGTGTCGCTATGTGCCGGTGCTCTTCCGGCCGAGCGTCACCGGATACCGGGACGCGACGACACCGGTATCACTTCGAGAACGATTCCGAGAGTTGCTTCAGATCGGACGTTATCTGGAACACTTTTGCAGACTGCTGTTCGCTCGATTTCGCGATATCCTGAATTTCGTCGTCTATCGCCGTGACCCTCTCGGCGGTCTCATCGATTTTCGCTGCCACTTCTTCCGCTGAGCGGGCCTGCTCGTCCGTCGCTTCGGACACTTCCTGGGTCCCGTGTGCAGTCTCGTCGACGATCTCCGCGATTTCGTCGAGTTGATTCATCGCCTGCTCGACACGGTCGATGCCGGTGTCGATCGATTCGACCGTCGTCTCGGCGTTCGCAGTCGTCTCGTCGATGACGCGCTGGATTTCGGCTATCTTGGCCTCAATTTCCGTCGCCTGCTTCTGTGACTCCTCGGCAAGCCCCTTCACTTCGTCTGCGACTACTTTGAACCCGGCCCCTGCTTCACCTGCCCTGGCAGCCTCGATCTCGGCGTTCAGCGCCAGGAGATTCGTCTCGTCGGCGATGTCGTTGATTACGTCGGCGACTTCGCCAATCTGTTCGGCCTGGGTCTGTAGCTCGGTGATGCTGTCCTTGATTGCCTCGCCTTCCGCTTCGATCGCCTCCAGTATCTCTACCGAGTCCTGTGCTGAATCCTGGCCCGCAGTTGCAGCCTCTGCCGCACGGCCACTGACCGATTCGACACGGTCTGCGGTCGCCGCGATCTCCTCGATTGTCGCGCTGAGCGTCGCCATCTCGTCCTGTATGTCTGATACGTTCTCCGCTTCTTCAGCCGTGAGGTCCGCGATTTCGTTACTCCCAGTCGTCACCTCCCCGGCTAAACTCTTGAGTTCGGTGACCGCCTCACGTGAGTCTTCGGCGATCTCTTGTCGCCGTTCCAGTTCTGCTTCGTAGGTCGTTTCACGACTACTGAGCGCCGATTCCACGACAGTCTGGCAGTCGAGAGTTAACAGCCGTACTGCCGACAGCAACGTCTCGTTGTTGTGCTGTATCTCCTCGTGTACTGCCTGAATGGTCGCATCCGAAACGCCCGCCTCCGAAAGTATCTGCTCCACCTCTGTTTCTACCTGTTCCGTGGCCGCCTGGGAGAGTATCTCGAACTGAACGCTCAGCTGGCCGATATGGTACCGGAGTGGAATCCCGAACTCATCAAAAAACGCTCCGACACCCGCTCGGCTGGTGAAATACGACTCCCCGTATTCGCCGTTCACGACCGCATCCAGATGTGCTCGCTGGACGGCCGCCAACTCCCCGATGTCGGTCGGTGAGCTACTGACCGCATCTTCGGCACCGTCATCGGCTGTCAGAGTCGCGCGGAACTTCTCGACGAGGTCGTCCTCGGCCGTCTGAACCGCCGGCCCGAGCGCCTGCAGGCGCTTTACATCCCCGTCATCGAACCCGACGAACTCCTTCCGCGTCTGAATATTCTCGGGGGTAAGCTCCATCTCGTCGACTGCCGCTTCGGCATCGACCTGTTCTAGCAAAGCGTCCTCACTCGGCGGTTCTTGCGTCTGTTGCGAGCCCATTGGAATTGATGTAGTGGTGTTTGGTCACGGCACTCGGGGAGTATCGGTCTGGTTACTGGAACGTCGATTCGTCTATGTGGTGCGAAGAGAAGTCGTAGTCGTCGACCTCGGAGGCGAAATACTCGCCGTAACTCTGGTCTTGCTCCCCGCCAGCGATGTGGGAGTCGAGCCAGTCGCGGGCGAACTCCAGTACCTCCATCGTGATGTACTCCCCCTCTTCGTGCTTTTTCCGGAGTTCGGTCACTTTCTGGGCAAACTCCTCGTGCATCTCCTGGTGACCGAAGAAACACTCCGAGCAGTCGTCGGCGAATCCACAGCCCTCCATGAACTCTTCTTCGTCGGTGAAGTGGTACTCGGTATAGCGCTCTAGCTCACGCAACACGTCTCCGAGTTCTTCTTCGGCATGGCCTTCCTCCATCGCATCGTGGAGTTGGTTCAGCACTTCGAACAGCCGCTTGTGCTGGTTGTCGTATCGGTCGATACCCGTGCTGTACCGCCGTTCGTCCCATTCTATCAGCGGCATCAACTAGAATATAGGACCTTTACTAGTAAAGGAAATCGGGGCAGTTCCCAGCAGCTGAGAACGGCTTGCCGCTGTGTGTCGCTTTTCGGGCTCCAGCGGGTCCGAGCGATGAACAGCCCGACGATAGGGGCCTGTTCGTCGAACGGGCGGAGTGACCACCGACGGCTGCGACCGTGGATGGCCCGCTCAGCCGAAGGCGCCGAGACTCGACTGGAGGTCGCGGTCGCTGGCCCCCTCGTGCAGTTCGTACCCTACGAGATCCCGCAGGTCGACGGCGTAGACGCTGCCGCCGTTCTCCAGGACGGCGACGCGACCCTTGGTCCCGACCACAGTACCGGTCGCGAGCGTCTCGGCGATGGGTCGGTCGGCGATAGTCAGCCCGTAGTCGAAGTCGTAGGTCGAAAGCGGGTCGTACTCGGCACAGAGAGTCGTCCAGAACGCTTCGTCGACGCTGTCGGCGAGGCCGGCTATCTTCGTCGGCACGCGCACGCGGTCACCGAGGTCGGCGGCGATGTCGGCCTCGACCTGCCGGGCGATGCGGCCGTCGGCGACGGTCCGGAGGTGGGCCGCCCGGTCGGCCCCCTGTTCCCGGAGCCGCGTCTCCAGTCGCCACGAGCGAGTGACGCCCACCTTCACCGTCTCGGGCGCAAAGGCGGCCAGATAGACGCCGTGTTCCTCGTCGCAGGCCTCGATGGGTTTCCCGCAGTCGCCGGTACAGCGCGCACAGGGCCACCGGCTGGTGTGTTCGGCGCAGTAGGGCGCGGCGGCGGCGTCACAGCCGTGGTGGACGGGCGACCCCCCGGTATCGACGCGCTCGACGGCGCCGGCACAGTGGCGCTCCCCGAGGCGATAGGAGAGCGACGTTCCCGGGTCCAGCCGCTCGACGGTGACCGTGCCGTCCTCGGAAAGCAGGAGGGCAGCGTGGTTCTCGACCCGGGCGCGATAGCCGACGACTTGCACGCGCTGGCGTTGGCGGTCGACGGGCAAATGGGTACCGGGACGGAGCTTTTGGCCGTGGCCTGCGAAGTGCTACCATGGCCGACCTCGACCTGACGAGTCCGGCGTTCGACAACGGCGAGCGAATCCCCACCGAGTACGGCTACACCGAGGACAACACCAACCCGCCACTGGAGATACACGACGTGCCGTCGGCGGCCGAGTCACTGCTGCTCGTCGTCGACGACCCAGACGCGAAGGAGCCGGCCGGTAGAGTGTGGAACCACTGGCTGTGCTGGTCGATACCCCCGGAGACGGAGTCGATTCCGGCGGGGACGACCCCCGAGGGCGCAATCGAGGGACAGAACGACTACGGCGAGACGGGCTGGGGCGGGCCGAACCCGCCGGACCGGGAACACACCTACCGGTTCCTGCTGTACGCGCTGGACACGGACCTGGACCTGGGGCCGGACGCGACGAAAGACGACCTCTACGACGCGGCAAGCGGCCACATGGTCGGGAAAGCGGAGCTGACCGGGACTTATCCGGCCGACTAGAACAGGTTGAACATCGCGGCGATAGCGCCGATGATGAAGAGGTAGGGGAGCCCGGAGCTGATGCCCATAATGATAGCGACGATACCGACCCCGCCCAGGGCTATCGCGCCGGTTCGCTTGTACTGTGTCACGTTGTCTCTGACAAGGGGAGTTGCGGCGCCGCCGAGATAGATGGAGAAGGCGGCAAAGAGGGCCCCCTGGTCCTCGTACCCACTGCGAAAGACGAGCACCGTCAGCACGCCGGTGACGATGGCACTGACGGCAAAGAGCGCCCGTTCGGTCTCGATAGCGGAGAGTCGTGAACGTATATCCATGTCACTCCCTGTGGTACCGCCCGTATAATAGCCACCGGTCGGTGGTCAGTGGAGTTGCCCGTTCAGAGTTCCTCGATGAGCTCGCGGGCCGACTGGCGGACCGCGTCGTCGCTGGACTGGTCGGGTTCCCAGCCCAGCCCGGCCAGCTTCTCGATGGAGAGGCGCATCCGCGGGACGTCGCCGGTCCAGCCGCGGTCGCCGCCGGTGTGTTCGTACGCCGGGTCGAGCCCCATCTCGTCGGCGACGATGTCGGCGATGCGGTCGACGGAGGTCGTGGTCCGCGTCCCGAGGTTGAACACGTTGTGGTCGGCGTCGGCGTGTTCGACGGCGTAGACCATCGCGTCGAGACACTCCGAAACGTGCATGTACGATTTCTCCTGGCGGCCGTCGCCCAGAATCGTCAGCGACTCTGGGTCCTCACGGAGCTTCTCCACGAAGTCCGGAATCACCGCCCCGCGAAGCCGCGGGCCGACGATGTTGGCAAAGCGGAACACCCACGACTGGAGGTCGTGGCTGTGGGCGTACGTCGAGATGAGCGACTCCTCGGCGAGCTTGGTCGCGCCGTAGACGCTGATAGGTTCAAGCGGCGCGTAGTCCTCGGGCGTCGGGCGGGGAGCCTCGCCGTACACCGTCGAAGAGGAGGTGAAGACGAGCTTCTCGACGCCGACCTCGTCCATCCGTTCGAGGACGTTGTACGTTATCTCGCTGTTGTCTGTGAACTGTCGGCGTGGCATGTCCGTATCCACGAGTTTCGACGCGGCCAGATGGACCACCAGGTCGGTCTCTGCTGTGATGGCGTCGGCCACGACCGCCTCGTCGGTGAGGTCCCCGCCGAGAAACTCGGCGTCGTCGTGTACCCACTCGCGCTCGCCGTTGGACCCGTCGTCGACGACCAGCAGGTCGTTGTCTGCTACCAGCCGGTCGACCAGGTGCGAACCGATGAAGCCGGCGCCCCCGGTGACGACGATTCGCTTGTCCTCTATATGCATAGGGTGACTGCAGTACCGACCTCAAAAATCGTTGCGATACCGTAATCACAGCGGTAACAGCGCGGAAGCCCACCGCTTCAGCGGTGGGTCGCTGACAACGCCGTTATATAGGGTCACCGGTAACGCTAAATTATGACACGGTTGAGTCGACGCGCGTTCATCGCCAGTGGTGTCGCGGTCGCGGCCGCAAGCGCAGGCTGTTCTTCGAGCGGGGGCGGGGAGACGACAGAGTCCACTGAGTACGACTCTATCGCCGAGACGGCCACCCCGTCGGACGAGCAGCCGCTCCCGACGCCAGTTGCCGGTGACCCCGATGCCGACGTGACCGTCGCTGCCTACTCGGACTACGCCTGCCCGCACTGTGCGACCTACTCGGTCGAGGTGTTCCCGAAACTGGCGAGTGAGTACCTCGAATCGGGGACCGTCCGCTACGAGTTCCGCGATTTCCCCATTCCGGTCGACCAGACGGTCTCGTGGCAGGCCGCCAGCGCCGCCCGCGCGGTCCAGGCCGAGGCCGGCACGCAGGCGTTCTACGAGTACAGCGAGGCACTCTTTCGCGACCAGTCAAATCTCGGCTCCGAGCGGTACGCTTCGTTGGCCGACGAGGTCGGCGTCGACGGCGACCTCGTCCGACAGGCCGCGACCGAGAGGGAATACGACCCGACTGTCCGCGCCGACAAGCAGGCCGGGGAGGACCGCGGCGTCTCCGGGACGCCGACGGTGTTCGTCGACGGTAGCCAGGTCGAGTGGCAAGAGATCGCCTACGAACCAGTCAGAGACGCCATCGAAGCCGCGAGGTCGGGATGAGAGACAGCCCCGACGTGACGGTCCTACGCCTCGGTCACCGCCCGGGGAGAGACGAACGTATCACGACACACGTCGGACTGACCGCGCGGGCGCTGGGTGCCGACAGGGTCGTCCTGGCCGGCGCCGCCAGCAGCCGGGCCGACACCGTCGTCGATATCACCGACCGCTTTGGCGGCCCGTTCGACGTGGCGACCACCGACGAGCCAAAGCGCCGCATCCGCGACTTTTCGGGCACCGTGGTCCACCTGACGATGTACGGCGAGTCGATCCAGGACGTCGAGGGCGACATCCGGACCGACCACGAGACAGAGCCGCTGCTGGTCGTCGTCGGTGCCGAGAAGGTCCCCTTCGAAGTGTACGAGCGGGCCGACTACAACGTCGGCGTCACGAACCAGCCACACTCGGAGATCGCCTCGCTGGCGGTCTTTCTGGACCGGCTTTTCGAGGGCGCGGAACTCGACCGCGAGTGGGACGACCCCGACCAGGTCGTCGTCCCCATGGAGACCGGCAAGAAGGTCGTCGACCCGGAGGACGTCGAGGATGTCTGAGCGAGTCCGGTGAGCCGGTAGATGTCACTGCTCGATTTCCTCTCGTCGTCGCGGCTCGTACCAATCCTTGGCACGGTCTATCTCGTCTATCTGGCCAGCCAGCCCCCGCCAGCCCGCTGGGTCGGACTCGCCTGTCTCGCCATCGTCGCGCCCTTCGCCATCGGCTGGCTGCTGGGTCGGTTCGCCGGTGTCGGGCCCTGGGCGGAGTAGGAGTGTCAACGAGCACTCCGATGGTGAGCGAACGCGCAGCGTTTGCGAGCCACGGGGCGTGCCCGCAAGGGCGTGACCCGATGATGAGCGAACGCGGTTTGTTCGCGAATCACCCTCCGTGGGCCGAAGCGAACGGAGCGGAGGTGAGCAAACGCGCAGCGTTTGCGAATCACGGAGCGCGAGTGTTAACGAGCGCTCCGATGGTTTTAACCACGTGACCCCCCGAAGACCAGGTAATGGCTTTTGAGGATCTGCTGGAGGACCCCGTCATACAGAAGTACCTCCACGAGCTGGTCGGACCGAAAGGGATGCCGGTCGCCGCCGCGCCGCCGGACGGCGAAGTGACCGACGAGGAGCTGGCCGAGGAGCTGGGCCTCGAACTGAACGACGTGCGCCGCGCGCTCTTTATTCTCTACGAGAACGACCTGGCGGCCTACCGGCGGCTTCGCGACGAGGACTCCGGCTGGCTCACCTACCTCTGGACGTTCCAGTACGAGGAGATTCCCGAGCAACTGGAAGAGGAGATGTACCGGCTGCTGGAGGGGCTCGAAGAGCGCCGGGAGTACGAGCGCAACAACGAGTTCTACCTCTGTGAGCACTGTGGTATCCGCTTCGAGTTCGGCGAAGCGATGGAGTTCGGCTTCGAGTGTCCCGAGTGTGGCAACCAGGTCGAAGCGATGGAGAACACCCGCCTCGTGACGGCGATGGAGAGCCGCATCGACGAGCTGCGGTCGGAACTGAACGTGGACGCCGAGGCCTGATGGTCGTCCTAGGTTCTAAAGTGTACGTGACGGGCGACGCCCGGGAGCGTGCACTCGACGGTCTGCGCGGGCTGGTGACCGACCGCTTTGGCGACCTCGACGTCGAGTTCGATATCGGCCACCGCGAGGACGACTTCCCAGTGGTCACGGTGACAGGCCCCGACGAAGTCGTCGCGCGAAACGTTTTGCGCGAGGAGTTCGGCGAGGTCGTCCCCACCCACGAGGCCGGTGAGACGTACGTCGGCACCCTCGATTCGTGGGACGACGACGGCTTCGTGCTGGACGCCGGGCCCGCCGGTGACGTGCAGATTCCCGCCGAGAACCTCGAACTCGGGCAGGGGACGCCACACCAGATTCGCAAGCGGTTCGGGCTGGTCCAGCACCTCCCGCTCCGCTTTGTCGCCGGTTCCGAACCCCGACTGGCCGACGAGGAGGTCGACCGACTGTACGACTGGAAACGCGGCGGCGACCACGGCAACGGCCGCGTCAACACCAACAGCGCCACCCGCTCTGAGGTCCGCGCGACTGTCAACAAGTCGGGTCACGCCCAGGACATCGTCACCGTCGAGCGGCTCGGTCTGCTGGAGATGAGTATCATCTGTAACCCGGACACCGACGCACCGGGGCTGCTTTCCGACATCGGTCGATTCATGCCGTCGGAACTACTCGCTGTCGTCCCCTGAGTCATGCAACGTCGCCACCTCGCCCTCCTGTCCGTGCTCGCGCTGGTCGCTCTGGCCGGCTGTACCGGTCTCTTCGGCCCCGAAGAGGTAGACGAGGGGAAACTGAACGAGAACGCCACCTACGACTGGGAGACGGAGACCAACGCCTCGATAACCCTAAACCGCACCTCCTACCAGGCGGTCTATGACATCCCGAACAACTCATCGTACACCATCCACAACCGGGACGACCTCGGGCGCGAGGAGAGCGTCCCCGTCAGTGCGTTGCGCTTTCGCTTCGATAACGGAACGGTCATCAGCCCCGCGAACTCCTCGCTGACGGCCCGACAGACGGGGCGCTCGACCGTCATCGAACTCCCGAACGACAGCAGCGGCCAGGTCGCCTACACCGCGCCGCGTCAGGGCAAATCGTTTACCACGCCGGTGTACACCGAGGGGTACACCTACGCGGTGACGCTCCCGCCGGGTCGACGGGTCGGTATCCCGCTGCTGTCGCAGGTCACGCCGGGGAACTACGAGACTGACACCAACGCGACGACCGACCGGATGACCGTCACCTGGTCGGAGCCGGTCGAGTCCCGCGCGATACGGGTCCGCTTCTACCTCGAGCGTGACCTCTACGTCTTCGGTGGCCTCGCGCTCGTCGCCATCGTCGTCGGGAGCGTCGGCACGGTGTACTACTGGCGTCAGCTCCAGGAGGTACGCCGCCGCCGACAGGAAGCCGGCATCGACCTGGAAGAGGAGTACGACGACGAGGACTTCGGCGACGACGGGCCGCCGCCGGGTATGCGCTGACTCCGCTCGGTTTCGGCTTCGCTGGTCGGCGATGAATTATGTCACTTCAGGTAGTAGTCATTGCTATGCCGACTGAGACATACGGCCAGTGGATGGGCACGCCGATGGACAGCCGCGACATCGACCGACTGCTGACCGACAGCGGCTGGGGCGTCCTCTCGCTGGCCGAGGGCGACGAACCGTACAGCATCCCCGTCTCCTTCGGGTACGACGGCGACGACGTCTTCCTCGCGCTCATCAGAGACAGCCCGGAGAACACCAAGTTCGACTTTGTCGACGACGGCCAGCGGGCCCGCCTGCTCGTGACAGATATCGGCGGGCGATTCGACTGGCAGTCCATCGCCGTCACCGGGACCGCGCGGGCGCTCTCCCGGGACAGCGGCGAGTGGGACCACGCCGTCGAGACGCTGGACGACAACGCCTGGTTCTCGACGGACTTCGAGCGTGCGGAGGGTATCGAGGAGATAACCGCGTGGCGACTGGAGGTCGACGAGATTCGGGGGCTGGAAGTGAAAGAAGACGAGAACTGAGCGGTCGCGGCTGGCCCGAGAGACTCGGTGGTAGTGTGGTGTTCCCCGCCCTGCCGCCAATGTTTAAATCCGATGGGGAGTCCAAGGTCGGCATGCAACCGGTTACTATCTCGTCACCTGTAAGCGCCCCCTGGCAGCGACCACGCACAGGGGGGCGGTGACAGTGGCACCGCTCCCGGTCGAGGTCCTGCTTGGCATCTCGCACGGACTCCTGATGAGCCTCGTGCCAGTGGTCGGCGTCGGAGCGATCGCGTTCGCGTTCCAGTACGTAGAGGGCACGGAACTCGCCCCGCCACTGGTCGTCGTCTGTGCGCTTCCACTCGGCTTTGCCGGCGGTATCGTCACGGGACTTATCAACCTGCCGACGGTCGCGGCGGAGCCCGTGGCCGTGCTCCCGCGACTGCTGACCGCCGCGCTCGTCATCGGACTGGTCTCGATGTACGCCAACAGCCAGGCGTCGAAGCTGGCCGAGCGCCTGCCACGCGACCGTTCCCAGCCGACGAGTCGGGAGCGGCCGCTGGCGCCGGCAGCGCTTGAGGCCGTCGACGGCAAGGGTCACGTAACTATCTCGGCCGTCGGCGACGTTCGCGACGTCGACGGGTACTCCCCGCTGCAGGCGGACCTTCGCGCGGAACTGGCAGACCAGAGCTGGCAGTTACCGGCCGACATCCCCATCGTCGAGATGGAGGCCCGGCTGGAGGACCGGCTCCGGAGCACGTACGACCTGCCGGCGGTCGACGTGTCCGTCGACGCCAGGGGGACCGCGACCATCGCCGCCGCACCGCCGTCCAGGAACCTCGCGGGGAGCATCCCGGACGGCTGGCGAGCGGTGTCAGTCGAGACGCTGCTGCCGACCGGACTGTCGGTCGGCGACGAGGTGACCGTCACGGCCGGTGAGGAGACGGTCGACGGCGTCGTCCTGGGCACGACCGACGAGGTGGCCGACGACCAGTGGGACGGTGCCACGGCGCAGACGCCGTCGACTGGCGGTCGGGGGCTGGCGACCGTGGCCGTCCCGACTATCGACGCGAGCACGCTGCTCGAGTCCGAGGAGCTGACACTCTCGGTGAAACCGGCCGGTGCCCGCGAGGAGTTCCGCGCGTTCTCGCTGCTGGTGCGGGCTGGCCACTCTATCCGGAAGGTACTGCTGGACGACCGGACCCGGAAGCAACTCCAGGCCACCGACGAACCGATCGAGGTGCTCGCGCTCCGTGCGGCGGACGACGGCGGCGCTGCCGACAGCAACTGGACGTTCTCGCCGGGCCACCTGAACGGCGACGCCGCGTTCGTCCTCGGCGATGGACCGGTCCTCGACAGAATCGTCTCCGGCGAGGAGACCGTGGGGGTGGGTCAATGACCGGGCTCGTCGTGCTCCAGATAGTCACCAGCTGGACACAGACGGCGATACTGAGTATCCTCGGATTCGGGCTGCTCGCCCTGGTCACCGCGTCAGCGCTGTCGTTCGTCTTCCGGCAGTACACCACCAGACAGCTCCCCGCCGGTGCCGGGATGTTGCTGGGCGTCTCGTTTATCGCCGTCTGGCTCGCCGTCGACAGCGCGCTGACGGGGACCCTCGTCGGTGACACCGGGCTGGCCCACTACGGGACCGGTGCCTTCCTGCTCGGGACGTTCGTCGTCAGCGCCGGCGCCGCCGAGTTCGGTCGCCGAATCGGTGACCGTATCGGCTGTGACGTCTTCGACATCACGCATCTCGATGCACAGACGGACGCTGTCGACCTGCTCCAGTCTGCTCGGCTCGTTGTCGAACTCCGGGCACCGACCCAGATAGCGGACGCGGACGGCTACCTGTCGGCCGACGACGACCTGAAGGCCGAACTCGCGGGCCGTCGGTTCCGCTTCCCGCGGCGGCTCGATGTCGAGGACCTCGAAACGCGGTTCGAGACCCGCATTCAACAGGATTTTGACCTCGATTACGTCGATGTCTCCCTCGCCGAGGACGGGACCGTCGAACGGGTCAGCGTCGGTGTGAAACCCTCCGGGCTGGGCGCCTCGCTGCCGCCGAACACGGCCGGTGTCGCCGTCCGCGCGACGCCGCTCCCTGAGGCCGGTGTCGGCGATCCGGTCGAGGTCTGGACGACTGGCGAGACCGAGCAGTTCGTCACCAAAGGCGAGTTCCGTTCGACGGACGGCGAGACGACGACGCTGCTCGTCGACGAGGGCGACGTGGCCAAGCTCGACCAGAGTGAGGAGTATCGCCTGGTGACACACCCGGACACGTCCAGCGACCTGGCGGAGTTCATCCCCGTCATCCGGGACGTAGAGGAGACGATGACGCGAGTGATAGTCGAGGCCGGCGGCCCGCTCGAAGGCGAGTTCGCGGGCTGGTTGCCCGTCAGTGTCCCAGTCATCGACCGCGCGGGGACCGCCATCCCGTTCCCGGCCGAGCGTGAGACGCTGCAGGCGGGCGACGTCGCGTACGTCATCGGGACGCCCGCCGATATCGCCCGGCTCGACCAGTACGAAGCGGACAGGGAACGTGCCCGCCGGATGGTCGACGAGTCGGCAGAGCAAGTAGAGGCCGTCGGCGACGACTGACCGACGGCGGCCACCGTCACGGGCGTGTTGACCTTTTTATCGGAAGGCGAAGCGAGATACCGTATGGTTAGAGTCGAAACGTCTACCGACCGGCGGGCCGGCGTGACCTTCGTGACCGCACAGGTCACGAACACGCGGTCGACGCCACAGACGGTCAGGATGCGTGCCAACGTGGACGGGCCGATGTGGGAGCCTCGGTCCGGAAGCGGCCGGTCGCCCGAATGGGGGGAAGAGACGTGGGAGACGACGATACTGCCCGGACAGACCCGCGGTATGGGCTTTGCGACGCCGGTCGAACCGACCGATTCGATGACGAAACTTGTCTCGGTGACCAGACAGGAAGATGCCGGCACAGCCACACGTGAGGAGGCAGTGCTGGCGGAACTGGACGAGTGGTCACCTCCGTCCGACATCATGGTCGAAGAGCAATGATAATCACAGTCACCGGCGGGAAAGGCGGCGTCGGCAAGTCTACGACCACGCTCAACCTGGCCCGCGAACTGGACGGCGTCGCGGTCGACGCGGACCTTGCGACCTCGGACCTCCCGCGGGGTCGAGGGCCGGATATCCACGACGTTCTGGCCGGTCGCGCCGCACCGATGGACGCGGTCGAGTGGCTCGGCTCGGTCCGGGTCCTCTCCTGTGGGCGGACACTCGAGGGGGCTCGGGCCGCCGAACTCGACGAGTTGCCCCGCACGCTCGACCTCCTCGACCGGAAATACAAACACGTCGTCGTGGACACGCCGGCCGGGTTGGCGCGTGACGTCGGCGTCCCAGTGGCAAGCGCCGACGTTGTCCTGCTGGTCACGACGCCGAAGAAGCCGGCGTTGCTGAACGCGCTCCAGACCCGCGAACTCTCACTGGACCTCGATACGCCGGTGGCGGCCATCGCGCTCAACAAGGCCGGACCCGAAAGCGAGATGCCTGACCGACTGGAAGACGAATTCGGCGTTCCGACGACCGGAATCCCGGAGAGCGAGGCCGTGGCGGCGGCACAGGAGACCGGCATGCCAGTACGTCAGGCTGACCCGGACGCCGAGGCGCTTGAACGATACACTGAGCTGGCACGCACGATACAGGAGTGCGAACAGCGTGGCGGTGGCGCGCGAAACTCGATTGGCAACACCGGACGCTGAGACCCAGGCGCTGTCATTTCTCCGGACCACAGTTGTCTGTCCGAACGGCCAGCGACCGGTGGATGACCTCCGGATACAGTGTGTAGGTTCAAAAAGGAAGAGGCGGCGACTCTCAGTATGATTGCTATCGCCGGTGCGAAGGGGGGTTGTGGAAAGACCACCGCTGCGCTTGGCATCACCGAAGCGTTCGCACGAGGCGGGACACCGACGCTGGCAGTGGACGCCGACCGTCAGCTGCCCGACCTGCACGTGACCGCCGGACTGGAGCCGGAACCGACGATCGCCGCCGTCGAGAATCACGATTCGCCGACCGACGTCGCACAGACGAGCGTCCGTGCGGAGGACGCGATGGTGCTTCCGGCGCCGCGGTCGTCCCAGAGCGTCGATCTCCAGTCGACACTGGAGACGCTCAAACACGCAAAACCGCAGCTGGTCGTCGACTGCCCGTCGGGCGCCGGACCCGACGTGGTCGAGCCCCTGTCGGTTGCCGACGAGATTCTCGTCGTCACGGACGGCACGAACCGGAGTGTGAGTGCCGCCAAGACGACCATCGACATCGCCCGTCGTCTGGACGTACCGGTCGTGGGTGTTCTGTTGAACCGCTGTGAGGCGGTTCCGGACGAAGTCGAGGCGTCCCTGGACGTCCCGGTACTCGGGATGGTTCCGGACCGGAGCCGGCCGCTGCAATCGTCTGACGTACAACATGCCTACGACGACCTCGTCGGGCGAATCAAGACCACGGATGGCGACGAGGCCTGGGACACCGGCGACCAGACCGTCGAGCGGCTGCCGACCGGCGTCGAGGCCATCGACAGCTCACTCGACGGCGGGCTGCTTCCGGGAACCGTCGTCGCGCTGACCGCCGACCCGGACGGGCATTCTGAGTTCCTGCTCTACGAGCTGACGACCACGCGTGGGACGCTGTATCTCACGACGGAGCGCTCTGAGTCCGTCGTCCAGCACGCCATCGACTCCACTATCGCGTCGGCGGGGAAGCCGACTATCAGGGCGCTCGACGCGGGGGATCCGCTGGCGGAGGCGACGCAACTCGTCGAACAGCTGCCAGAGGGAGCGAACCTCATCATCGACTCGATGTGGTTGCTCGAACAGCAACAGCCCCAGCGGTACAACGAGTTCCTCAACACCGTAACCGAGGTGATGCAGGAGACGGACGGCATTGCGATGCTTCACTGTCTGGACCGGCCGGAGAAGACCAACAACCGTGGCACGACAGAGTACTTCGCGGACGTGGTGTTCGACCTCGAAGTCTCCACGGAGACCGACGCCGTCGACCACCGGCTCATGATTCCAAAGTCCCGCCGTGAGCGAGCGCCGTCGGAATCGATAGTGCTCGACCTCTCGACACAGCAAATCATCGGCGACTGATACTGCCGGCTGTGTGTTCGTGAAGATATTCACACCGCAGGGTGACGAATTACGTCAGTTTGTTACAGTCGGCAGTACGAGACGGGCTGTCGGTCCCTCGTTTCGGCTCCGAGACGGAAGGACTACCGCTATCCGTCCGAAGGCTGGGCGGGACAGACGATAGCGCTGGTATACTCGGCGCGTCGGCCGCTTCAAACGAGAGGTTTCAGGTCTTTCACCGTCGAGCGAATCGTCATCCGGGAGACGTTCGCGAGGTCGGCGGCAGCGCTCTGGGTGAGGTCGACGTTCTCTTCGAAGGCCGCTTTGTACAGGCAGGCGGCGGCTACGCCGCTTGGGTTTTTACCGCCGACTTTACCGTTCTCTGAGAGGATGACCGCGTATTCGCGGGCCAGGCTCTCCACGCCGCTTTCTAGGTCCAGCTCGGAGGCGTACCGCGGGAGATACTCCGTCGGTTTGATGGGGCCGACGGGCAGGCCCAGATCCCGGTTGAGCGCGTCGTAGGCGGCTTTCAGCTCCGTCCGTTTGGCTCGTGAGACCTCGGTTATCTCCTCCATCGTCCGGGAGATAGACAAGGACCGGCAGGTCGCGTAGACGGCGGCCGCGGCGAACCCTTCCAGCGAGCGACCACAGAGCAGCTCCTCGTTCTGTGCGGAGTCAAAGAGCGCACAGGACTGGTCCCGCACCGAATCCGGCAGGGAGAGCGACGAGACGAGTCGACGAATCTCGGTGTAGGCGTACATCTTGTTTCGCTCGCTCTTCGATGAGAGGCGCGCCTGATTGTGCTGTCGGCGCATCCTGACGAGCTGGCGTTGCCGTGAGCCCGACACCTCAGTGCCGGTCCCGAACCCGATCTCTGTCGAGAGGCCGCGGTCGTGTCGGGACCGCGTCAGGGGGGCGCCAGTTCGGCGTTTCTCCGACTCCTCCCCCGTCGACCGCCATTCCGGCCCACGGTCTATATTGTCCTCGCTGCAGACGAGCCCACACTCGGTACAGATTTGCTCGTTCTTACTGGATTGGATGTCCCCACCACACTCAGTACAACTTGTCAGGTTTACTTGCCCCATTTTTCACACCCACTCGAACGATATAATAGTAATCTCAGGTAGATTAAAAAGTTCCGGTCTTAAAAATTTGTAACTGGTATTAAAATATATCATGTGATAAATAGTTGTAACTAAAACTCTGGTCGGCCGATCCGAACGCCCCCGGATGGGTCCTATCGAAGAGTTAAGTACGTGCCAGGTCGAACGAACGGTATGGCTATCGACCCGGAGTTCGAAACCAGTCGTGACATCGTCGAACAGCACGAGGGTCACGACGTCTGGGGTCCCGTCGAGGAACCGGAGACGCTCGGTATTCACGGCACACACGTCGCCGTTGATTTCGACATCTGTATCGCCGACGGCGCCTGTCTGGAGGACTGTCCCGTCGACGTCTTCGAGTGGGTGGACACCCCCGACCACCCCGAGAGCGAGATAAAGGCCGACCCGGCTCACGAGAACCAGTGTATCGATTGTATGCTGTGTGTGGACGTCTGTCCCGTCGACGCCATCGACGTCGACCCCGGTCGAGCGGGTCGGCTCTAGCCCTCGTCCCCGGATTTTTTGAGATACGCCGCGAGACCGGCGGCCGTCGCGACGCCGGTTCCGACGAGTACCTCCGTAGTCGGGAGGTCATCTGAACCGCCGTTTTCGGTCGCTTGCGTTCCCGTCGCCCGTTCCGTTTGCTGGGCTCTCTCGCCACTCGCTTCGCCCACGACGGTCAGTACGATAGCGTCAGTGGTGACACGGTCGTCTTCGTAATCGAACTCGAAGCGAGCAGTGTAGCTTCCGGCGGACTCTGCAGTAGCTGACAGCGAAATCGTCGTCGTCTCCTCGGTCGACAGCGGTCCGACTGCCTCTGGGGCCGAGACGGACAACCCCGAACTTTCGACACTCGCCGTGAGCGAAGGCGAGGCGCTCTGATCGCCCGCGTTCGTCACCGGCACCGCTACCGTGGTTTCGCCGACTGACAGCTCTCCCGTCTCGGGAGTCATGACACGAACGGTGGGTGGAACGGCGACGTCGGTAGCCGCCGAATCGGCCTCTTCCCGGGCCGTCTGTGCCTCCGATTCGAGCTCGCGGAGGTCCTCGGCTATCGTCTTCGCGCTTTCCCGCCCGACGGCACCGTCCGTCTCCGTGTATATCTCCGCCTGTCCGAGGAAGGCCGACCGGGCGACGCTGATACCGGCGTGTGGGTCCTGGAACGCCTGTAGCTTGTCTCGTCGGTCCCGGACGTCCTGTTCGATCCACTCAGTTCGGGTCCGTTTCGCGACTGGCTCCGTCTGTCGCTTGGTCCGATGCCGAGCCGCTGCGGCTCGCTCACTCAGCGCGCTGTCCTCGTACGTCGAGGTGATATCCGAGACGGCGGTCGACGCCGCCTCGACGTCGTCGTCTTCGACAGCAGATACGAACTCGTCTAGCAGTGTGGTGATTTCACTCATTGGTTTGGCAGTGGGGTTCCGGCTATAGCACTATCCAGACCGCTCTGACTGTACTCTGCGATGTCAAGCACACCGGCAACACCGAGTTCGAAGCCTGAACGCGCCAGTACGCGCTGTGCGTACGCGAAATGGGCCGAATAAATCGGCTCGATCAGTCCAGCGATGTCTTCGATTTGAATGTCCTCGTCGTCGTTGAGGAAGTCCAGAATCGCCAGTATCGAACCGAAGAAGTCCAGATCAGTAAGCGTCTCTTTGATAACCTCGAGCTGCTCGTGGACCGTAGTGGCTATCTCGACCATCTCGTCGCGGGCGTGTTGGTAGCCGAGCCCGGCCCCGGTGTACCCCCCATCCAAACCACCGACAGTTTCGGGCGACAGTGACGTCCGGATTTCCTCCAGTTTCTCGTCGGCGTTGTTCATGATTTCGGTGAACGCGGCCGTCTCCATCAGGTCCCCGGCGAACTGGGCCACGATCGAATCGAACTTGTCCGCTGCGTCCCCTTGCAGCGTGTTCTCGACCTCTCCCTGGTCGTCGATGTCTTCGCCGTTGGCGATATCGACCAGAGCCTCGTATAAGATTTGCGTGTAGCTGACCAGCCCGCCAGATAACTCCTCGGCGAGCGGTTCCGACACCTCTTTTATAGCATCATGAGATCTGGTTACGACATCGTTGAGTCGGTCGTCGATGCGTTTCCCGAGGCCGGCCGAGATGTTATCGGTAATCTTTTCGATCAGCTTGGTCTGTAACACGATCGCCACCAGCAGTTCCAGCGTCGTCTTCAGAACGTTGAACTCCGAGTGTGGCAGTTCGATAGCGCCACCGGAGCACCCCTCCGGCGCGGTAATGTCGCCGTCCAGCGGCGGGTCCCCGATGAGCGAACGGCCGTGGAGATACGATTCCATCGCCCACTTCGACCGATCCAGTAGCTCCCGCCGCTCCGTGTTCGGTATCCCGGGGTCGTCCCGATAGCTCTTCAGGGCCTCGCTCAGGTCGGCCACGGTCGACGAACTCACGTCGGTGTCGCGCTCGAAGGTTCGTAGCGTTCGAACGGCATCGCAGTAGTGTTCCTGTACCACCTCCTCGGAGAGGGGGTCGTCGGTCGAGGACTGTGTCCCCGAGAGCACCGTGAGTCGCACAGGAGAGGTGTCCTCGCCGACGGTCCCGTGACTCTCGAGGAACGTGAGTCGACCCGGGCTGGCTGGGATGGCTCGACTCATGAACTCCCTGCTTTCCCACTTCTCCTGGACCGTCCCGTCGGTCGGGTCGAGCGTAAACACCCACCCGTTTTCGTTATCGTAGGTGGAGATGTCGTCGGTCAGGAACTGCGCGTAGATAACGCCGTTCGCCGCGCTCAACCGCGCCTCAGTGACCCCGTTTTCCGCCGGCAGGGGAAGGTCGGCGCTAAACGCCAGCTGGCCGCCCTCACGAGCCGACAGGTCCCACGCTTCGAGATAAAAGTCGTCCTTATCATCACCATAAAACAGTAGATACATGTTGTCGTTCAGAAAAACAGGCGAAGATATGTCACTGTGGATGTTTCCTGTGTAACCCCAGGTAGACTCGTCGTGGTTGTTGGCGAGTACAGTCCCGTCAGACTTCGACACTGCGGACCATTTATCGTCGCTCGAAAGGAAGACTGACCCCTGAAAAAGGCTAATCGTGTGACCGAGGTCCATTATGAGCTCTGCCCACGAACGCTCGAAGGCGTCCCCAGTGTCAGTCCCGACTTCGCTCAAAGTCCCTTTGCTCATCCACCAATGGACCGCCACCGTGTCGTCGCTTACTGCTATACTGTAGGGGTTGTATAGGCTGTCCTCTCGCCATTGGACCGTCCCGTCAGTATCGAGGGCGATTACCTCTCCACCTGGGTTTCCAACGATATACTCTACCGTTACGTAAACCCGATCACCGTAGACCGTCGGATAACTCCCGAATTTCGGTTCAGCTCCGCGGGAGTTCTCATCGTATTCGGCCACCTCGGTGACTGTTTTCGACCAGACGATGCTCCCGTCGTCTCGCGAGAGGGCGTACAACTCGTCCCCATAGACATACACGTGGTCGTCGCCGACAGTGGGCGTGTGTTCGACTGTCCCGAGGTCGGTCTTGTACCACTTCTCGGACGCAGTCAGGAGGTCATACACGGCGATGCCGTCGGGTCGCTGGACGTACACTTCCTCGTCCGTCACCGCTGGCGCCGTCAGGGTCGACGAATCGAGAGATCCGGAAACCCGATTGTGCGGTACGTTCTCCTCCTCGGTGAGGGGATACGACCAGCCTGTTTCGAGATCCCGTATCGGTGCCGAAGTCCCTCCGACGGTCTGTAATCGTCTCGACCCACCTCGGTGCTGTGGCCACCCTATCGACCGATCGCTGTCCGTCCCTGTACTTTGAGCTCGACCGAGCGGCGTCAGTGTACTCGCCCCCATCAAAGCGAGCACTTCTCGTCGGGAGAGATACGATAGCCTGCTCATCACAGATAGAACCCATTTCGTGATTAAATAAACCTTTGTTTAATCGGATTTAAAGAACAAAGCTCTACCACCAGTTTTTGAGGAGCCAGGGATAGAGCACACAGTCAGTCCACTGCACTCAGTGGAGATTTTAACCGCTCGGCTACCACGATTGTCCGCATTACTTCTCGGTACGTAATTCGAATGTAGGCTTATTGCCATCTCCCGGTAATACCCATTACCGAGGGTTGTGATACCAATGAACACAGTAGTGCTGACCAAAGGGGTCCCCGACTTCCGCGAGGAGCAGGTCTCCTTCGACGAGGACGGCCACCTCGAACGCGGCAAGACGCCGACGGTGATGAACCCGAACGACAGGCCCGCCTTGCGGGCGGCGCTGCAGGCGAAGGTGCGAACGGGCGGGACAGTCTCGCTCATGAGCATGGGACCGCCGGGGTACGAGGACGTGCTGCGGGAGGGGATGGAAGACGTCTACGCCGACGATTGCTATCTCCTCTCGGACCGGGAGATGGGCGCGGCGGACACCTGGGCGACGGCGATGACCGTCGCCACGGGCCTCCAGCGGCTCGCTGACTCACCTGACCTCGTCGTCGCGGGGTTCAAGACCGCCGACGGGGAGACGGGCCACACCGGGCCCCAGACCGCCTACTGTCTGGGCTGGCCGCTGGTGACCCACGTCACCTCGCTCGACGTCGATGCAGCGGCCGGTCGGCTCCGGGCGGAGCGACTCGTCGACGGCGACGCGAGCGAAGTGGAGACCGTCGAGGCGCCGCTCCCGTGTTTCGTCGTCGCCGACCCGGAGTTCGAGCCGACCTATCGAACGGCCAGCCATCGGCTGGCTCACAAGGACCTCCGGGATGCGACACAGCAGCGGGCCCGGAACCTGGAAGACCACCTGACGGTGTGGGACCACGAGGACCTGAACCTCGACCCGGACTACATCGGGCTGGACGGCTCGCCCACCATCGTCGCCGGGGTGGACCCTATCCCGAAGGCGCCCGCCGAGCGCGACGCCACGGTGGTCGACGGCTCGCGGCCGAGCGAGCTCGAACCGGTCCTTTCCGAACTCACGCCGTACGCGGCGGGTGACTGACGATGCCCGAACTGGACCCACGCGAGTACGAGATAGCCGACCTGGGACCGAAGCTGAAGGAAATCGAGGACCCCGACGAACTCCGGGCGATGCTCGAACTCGAACGGGAGGGCGACGGTCGGCCGCCGGTCGAGACGCTCATCGAGGACCGAATCGAGAAGGTATCCGGGGACGATGACGAGGACCTGGATCCCGAGACCGTCGACCTCGCCGAACGCTCGGTCGCGGACGTCGCCAACATGGTCAGGAGCATAGACGACGCGGACGTGTTGCGCGATATCCTCGAACGGGAGCTGTCGGGCCCAGACCGCGCCAGTGCAATCACCCAAATTGAGGGCCGTATCGACTCCCTCGAAGGCAGCGAAGCACACGAGGAACCCGTCGATACCGTCCCGCCCGAGGAGAAGTATCCCGAACTCGACCACCCGACCAACGAGAAGCAGTGGGTCGAGGGGACCATCGGCGGCGACTACCGCGATATGTGGGTGTACTGTGAGACGCAGGCCGGCGCCCTCGCCGAGGTCTCCAGCGAGATGCTGGGGAAGGCCCGCGAGCTGATGGACGACTACAACGAGAGATACAACAGCTCTGAGCGGGTCGTGGCGGTCCTCGTCGGCGCCGACGCGAGCGACTACGTCGACGAGGTAATCGCCTGCGGCGCGGACCTAGTGGTCTATCACGAAGACAGTCGATTGGAGCGGTTCCGACACACGCCATACACCGAAATCGTGGTCGATATGATGCGTGCCGGCGGGGAGCTGGCCAGCGAGGGCCACGAGACCGTCGGCTGGAAGGACTACCACGAACCCCGGTACACGCTGTTCCCGGCGACCAACAACGGCCGGGACCTCTCGGCGCTGGTTCAGGGGGCGCTGGACTCCGGGCTGGCGTCGGACTGCTCCGGGCTGTACATCGAGAGCGAAGTGATATCCAACCCGGCGAAAGTCGGTCAGGCGGGCGAGAAGAAGGAGTTCGACCGGGTACTACATATGAAGCGACCGGACTTCTCCGGATTCGAGTACTCGACGATTCTGTGTATCGACAAACCGGACCGGGACTTCCACCCGCAGGGCGCGAGCGTCATCCCGGGGAGTTTCCCGGTTCCAGACCCCGACCCCGACCGCGAAGCCGAGGTCGTCGAGTACGAGATGGCACTGGACGACGGCTGGTTCACCGTCGACGTGACCGACGTCGAGCGGCTGACGGGTGGCGTCGACCTCGCGGGCAACGACGTCGTCGTCGCTGTCGGCCGGGGCATCGCGGACGACCCGACGCGGGGTGTCGAACTCGCGCTGGACCTCGTGGACGCCTTCGACGACGCCGACCTCGGGCTCTCCCGTGGCGTCATCACCTCCTCGTACGCCTTCGAGAGCCACGTCGAGGACTACGTCACCGAGGAGCGCCAGATAGGCGAGTCCGGCCAGGTCGTCGAGCCCGATATCTACATTGCCGCCGGTATCTCGGGGGCCATCCAGCACAAAGTGGGCTGTGACGAGGCAGACACCATCATCGCGGTCAACACCGACCCCGACGCGGACATCCGGGACTTCTCGGACTACGTAATCGAGGGCGACCTCTTCGAGGTGTTGCCCAGACTCACCGAGGCCGTCGAAGCGGGGCGACTGGCCCCGGTCATGGAGGCCAGCGATGACTGAGCACGAGCGATACGAGGCCGTCGTCGTCGGCTGTGGGCCCGGCGGCGCCGCCGCGGCCGCCGCGCTGGCCCGAAACGGCGTCGAGACGCTCGTGCTGGAGCGCGGTGTCGACGCCGGTTCGAAGAACGTCTCGGGCGGTGTTATCTACGCCGAGGAGAGCGCGCCCTACACCATCGAGAGCCTCTTCCCCGGCTTCCGCGAGCAGGCCACCGAGCGGCCGGTCACTGACAACTACATCCATAACGTCGCCGGCGACCGGGTGAAGACGTTCGACATCGGCGAGTTGCACCACCACGACACCGCCTGGGCCGACTCAGTGCTCCGGCGGCCGATGGACTCGTGGCTGGCCGAGCGCGTCCACGAGCGCACCCGCGAGACCGGCGGCGGGCTGCTGACCGAGATACACGTCACTGGGCTCCTGCGAGAGAACGGCGAAATCGTCGGCGTCCGGACCGAGGAGTTAGCGCCCATCGAAGCGGACCTTATCGTCGCCGCCGACGGCGTCAACTCGGAGCTGGCCCGGGACGCCGGCCTGATGGACTGGGACGACCCCGCGGAGTGGTTCCAGGGCGTGAAAGCCGTCGTCGACATGGACCCCGCGGTCCTCGACGACCGCTTCGACATCGACCCCGACGAGGGCGAGGCCCACCTGTTCTCGGGCGACCTCTTCGACGGCGTGCGGGGCGGGGGGTTCCTCTACACCAACCGGGAGTCGCTCTCTATCGGGACCGTCTTCCACCTCGACTCGCTGGCCGACGAGCGCGCAGAACCGCAGGAACTGCTGGACGCACTGCTCACTCATCCCCTGCTGGCCCAGTGGCTCGGCGAGGAGTACCGCGAGCGCGAGTACAGCGCCAAGCTCGTGCCGGACTCGAAGAAGGTGGCCCACGAATCGCCCCACGATGACCGACTCGTCCTGGTGGGTGACGCGGCCGGCCAGATGCAGGCCCAGGGCCCCATCATCAAGGGGATGAACCACGCCGTCTCGGCGGGGGCGCTCGCCGCCGAAGCGTTCGCGGACGCCCGCTCGCGGGGCGACCCGCACCGCGCAGGGGAGTTCTACGAGCGGAAACTCCGCGAGGAGGGCGTCATGGCGAAGCTGCGGCCCCGTAGCTACGACCTGGTCGGTCGCCTCAGCGAGATAGACGCCGTGGACAGGGTCGCCACCGCCGTCGCCGACTCCGCGCTGGGACGGCTCGGTCTGCGGGCGCGCCCGGGCTCCTCGAACGCGCCTACAACTCCCCCGGCTCGTCGCGATGGTTCCCGATACCGGACTGCCCTACGTGATGCTCCCGACCGTCATCGGCGAGGAGCTGGGTGAGGCCGTCGATGCCGAGAGCCGCGTCGACCCGCCCGAACTGGACGAGCGCATCGGCGAGTTGACCTACGACGTGGGCGAGCCACACATCCGGCTGGTCGACAACTCCTTCGGGGCCTCGGGGACGGCCGTCACCGCCTGCCCGGTCAGCGCCAAGGAGTTCGGCGGCGGCTGCTACCGCGACGAGCGGGTCCGGACCAACGGTCACGAGGAACACCTCGTCAGCCTCGACACCCAGCCCTGCGTCGAGTGTGGCACCTGCGCCGTCGTCGCCGACACCGAGTGGGAACACCCCGCCGGCGGAAAGGGCGTGGACTTCGACCAGGGGTGAGCAGGCGTGAGCAAGGCAATTTCGGTCCGGGTTCGACAACTGGACCGCCGGGCGGAACGGACCGACGACGGCTTCGACCCGGACCCGCCCGACGAGGCCCGCGCCGAGGAGCTCCTCCGGCGGGGCGTCGGCCCGACGGTCGCCCTCTACTGTGAGGCCCGCACTGGCGACGCCTGGCACCGCTTCGACGAGGCAGAGTTCGAGCGACTCGAAACGGCGCTTGACCGATGGCTCTCGCTGTACGGCGCCTGCTACGGCGTCGACCTCGATGGGACGTATCCGGTCCGAACCGCCGCGGAGCTGCTGGTCGACACCCGCGATATCGGAGACGTGGCCGCGGTACTCACCGGCGTCCCGGACCGATAGCGGGGGAGCCACCTGGGAACAACCTCGCACGGTGTCCGCGATAACCTTTGACGTATTGGGGCGTGGTACCGTGGAGCATGGAACTCACCGAGCCACTGCGGTTCGACCACCCGGACAGGCGGGAGATATACGAGTACGTCGAGTCACGCGGAACTGTCGATGCCGAGCAGGTTCGCCGGGCGCTGGGCATGGAACAGCATCCCTTCGGCCACCACCTCGTCATTCTCAGGCGCAAGGGGATGGTGACACGCGAGGCGGACGAGCTGCGTATCGCCTACGAGGACACGGAGACCCACTCCTACGAGACGGCGCAAGCGGAGTTCACCATCCGGCAGGCCCGGCAGGAAGACCTCGACGGACTGGTCGGGGCGATTCGAGCGGCCATCGGGAGCGGGGAGTACGTCGACGCCGAGACGGTCGCGGACATCGTCGACAGCGAGGGCGTCATCATGCGCCACAACGACGTGGAGTCGCGCATCTTCTTCGTCGCCACCGTGGGCGGGGACGTGGTGGGCTGGGTCCATCTGGAACGGCCCGAAACGACGAAGCTCAGCCACACGGCCGAACTCACGGTGGGCGTCCTCGCCCAGTACCGCGGCCAGGGCATCGGCAGTCGGTTGCTAGAGCGTGGCACGGAGTGGGCGGCCCAGCGGGGCACTGAGAAGCTCTACAACTCCGTTCCCTCGACGAACGAAGCGGCAATCGAGTTCCTGGAGGCCCACGGCTGGGAGACCGAAGCGGTCCGGGCGGATCACTACAAACTCGGCGACGAGTACGCCGACGAGGTGATGTTGGCCCGCGAGCTCCACAGTAACAATTGAAACGATTTACACACCGATCGCACTACCGTCGTGCGATCGGGTGTGCATTGGATTTCAATGGCTACTGTGAGGCCACTCGCCCTCGCGGCCCGACAGCGGCTCCGGGACCACGCCGTCCTCGGTCGCGGGACCGCGTGCGTGGGCCGGACAGACCAGCCGGTCGTCGGTCCACGGAATCCGGAGTCGCACCGCCGCGGTTCGCTCACAGCCGTCTGCGTCGCAGGTCGTCATAGCAGCGCGACGCCCAACATCGCGAGCAGTATCGAGCCGGTCAGCAGCGCCTGCGCGACGCTCGAGGCCAGCATCCCGGCGGTCGTGACGAGGGCGGCTTTCAGTCCCTGCCGGGCGTCCTGCTGCCGGTAGAACTCGACGGCAAAGACCGTCGCGGCGACGCCGAGAATGATGCCCAGCGGGCCGGTCAGGAAGAACAGCACCAGCGCGACCACGCCCGCGAGCAGTGCCGTCGTGTTCGAGGCCCCGCCGGCGCGGGCCGCGATAGCCCCGCCAAACCAGTCCACGACCCAGGTCAGGACGCCGACGAGGACGAGCGCGACCAGCAGCCCGAGCCCGGGCTCGCCGGTCGCGTACCAGTAGGTGAAGACGCCGACGAGGGAGAGCAGGGCGCCCGGGACCTGCGGGACCAGACTGCCGACGACCCCGGCCACGAGCAAGAGGAACGCGAGGACCACCAGCCCGGTGTCGATGGTGAGAAACATCAGGTGACTACTGTTCGGGGTAGAGGCGTGTCAACGTTTCGACCGCTCCGCCGACGGCCCGCTTGCACTCGCGCTCGGAGACGAAGTCCATCCCGTCGGCGACATCGCCCCACGGGCGGGCTTGTAACACCTTCCGGACGAGCAGTCGCTCCTCGCGGGCCGACAGGGCGTCAGGCTCGGCCAGGGCCACGAGGTGCCGGAGTGTGAGCCGGCGGAACGGGGCCGGGTTCGTATCGAGGATGGACGCGCCAGTCGGGAGGCCGGCGACGAGCGCCACTCCCACGCCGAGAGGTCGAGACCAGGCTCGGCCTCGGCGGCCGCGAGCGCGCCTCGGACCACGTCGGGCTCGGCGTCGTCGAGCGCGTCAGTCAGCGTGGCGCCGATGCGGTCACAGAACCAGCCGCTGTGACGGGCCGAAAGCTCGCGGCCGGCGTCGCTGCAGGGATCCATCATCACGGCCGAGTACTCCCCGCTGCGGTCGTTGCGCGAGGTCGAGAGGTGCAGCGTCCGGTAGCCGTTCGCCCGCCAGAAATCCAGGAGTTCGGGCGTGGCCCCGAACCCGACGCCCAGCCAGTCCATCTCCTCGGCGAACTCCCGTCGTATCTCCGAGAGCAGCGTCGAACCCAGCCCACGCGAACGGACGGCGCCGTGTGTGGCGATGCGGAGGACGCGCTGGCCGACGGGTACGCCGGCGTCCCGGTCCCGGAGCTGTGTCGTCAGTACGTCCGGAATCATGTTGCCACGGATTCGGCCGCCCTCGTACATCCGCTCGCGCGTCTCGGCGTCGAGGGCGCCCTCCTGGGCCAGCAGTGCCACGGCGACGACGTGGCCACGCTCGGTCAGTGCCCGCACGGTGAGATTCGGGGCGTCCAGGAGCCGCGCGAGGTCGGTCGGCTCCGTCCGGTAGTGGGCCAGCACGAGCAGCCCGAACGTCTCCCGGAGCAGGTGCTCGTCGGAAAGCAGGTCCGCCGACGTGAGACAGCGGTAGGTGGCCGTCTCGGGAGTCGCGTCCTCGACGACTTGTGCGACCGGCGGCCGGGCGTCAAGCATGAGCGCCCGGAACGCCCACACCTCCACGGGGTCTGCGTCGGCGTACCGTATCGGTTCGGTCATCGAGACCTCGGCGACTGCGTGGTCGGCGTCGTCGAGCCGGTCGCGAAAGCGGACCGAGAACCCCCGGCCGGCCCCCTCGTAGCCGTGGACGGTCGTGGTGAAGGCCGCTGAGGGGGCCGAAAGCAGCGCTTCGAGCCGTCGGACCGGCAACGCAGCGGCCTCGTCGACGAGCACGACGTCGGGCTCGCCGGGCAGGTCGACCGCCCGTGACGGCGGCTCGAAACGGATGCATCCCTCGTCGCCGGTCGCCGTTCTGACGGTCAATCGCTGGGGGCGGCATCCTGGTCGCCCTCGACCGACACCTCCAGCGTCTCTAGCAGCGCCTCGGCGCGGGCGAACAGCTCCCCGGCGCTCCGGTACTGCGGGGCGGTCACGAGCACGTCCAGCCCGTCTCGGGCGAGGTTCGCGGCGGCCAGCCCCGCGGCGCTGGATTTCCCGCGACCGCGGTCAGCTTCGACGACGACGGCGTGGCCGGGCTCGGCGAGCGCTTCGAGGGCCTGGACCGCGTCGCGCTGGTCGGCACTGTGACAGGCCCCGTAGGTCGCCCCGGCGAAGGTGTGGTCTGCCGGCGGGTCGGGCGCCCGCTGGCGTCGACGCGGCGGCGGGTCGGTCAGCCCGGATTGCTCGACGGTGTCGCCATCGCCGTCGACGGCGACGACGCCGATACCGCGGTGTGCTCGGATAGTCTCGACCAGCCGACGGCGGAAGTGGCCGGTCACCTGGTCACGGTGGAAGGGCGGCACCGCGAGCGAGTCGTCGAACGCGTCCCGGCGCGCCGGCCAGTCCTCGAGGGGCGGTGTCAACAGGAGGAGCAATCCGCCGCCGTCGACGGCGCCGACGGCGGTCCCGAGCGCGTTCGGGCGGCACGCCTCGTGGCCGTCCACGACGACGGCCGACTGGGTCCGCCCGAGGAGTTCGGCCGCCCGGCGCTGCTCGTGGCGCTCGCAGTCGACGAACGGTTCGGGACCGAGGACAGTCGTCTCCTCGACCGGGATATCGGTCCCAGCCAGCGCCGTGGCCGCTCGCTCGCGGGTCAGTTGGGGGTCGCCGGCCAGCACGAGCACCCGCCGTTCGTTCGTTCGCTGGGCCTCGGCACGCAGCGCCCGGGCCAGTTCCATACCGGCCCTGCGAGACGGGCGGCCATGGAACTGACGGAACGCCGGTCTCACTGGTCAGGCGGTCCCCACGGTCGTGGTGCGTCGGGCGGAGCCGGCCCCAGGCGGCCGGTCCACTCGCCATACCAGGGACTGATAGCTGGGACGCTAGGGTTTTACCCCCCGACAGCGTTGGTGATTTCAATGCCACAGGTCGTGGTCCCGGTCCGCTATCCGCTGACGAAAGACTCCAGACGGACGCTTGCCGAGGCAATCAAAATCGCCGAGGGGGAAGACGCAGACCTCACCGTCCTCCACGTCAACCTCTACCAGAAGAGCACCCGCGTCTCGCGGGCCGAACTGAAACGAGCCGTCGAGGAGGCCTTCGGCCACGTCCCCCGGAGTCGGTATATCGTCCGGTCGGGGATGCTCGTCGAGGAGACGATTCTCGACGAGGTCGCCGCGAACGACGCGGATATCGTCGTCATCGGCTCGAAACAGGCCAGCCGCTGGCGGAAGATGGTTCGCCGGCTGGTCGACGACCCCGACATCGAACGCTTCCTGCGGGAGGAACTCGACTGCGATATCGTCACCGTCTCCTCGAACGGGGCGCCGCGTCACTCCCCGTCGGCCTCAGTGGGCTGAGGGGCGGACGGCCCCGGCTCGCCCCCGTCGGTGGGGACACCAATCTCCCGCCCTCGCTGCTCGGCCATCGACACCTCCATCGCACCGCTCGTCTCGTCGAAGTGCAGATGTGAGTGGGGGTACGCGAACTCCACGTCGGCGTCGTCGACGAGGGCCGCGAGGTTGGTCTGGACATTCGAACGGGCCGCAAGCAGCTTGTACGGTTCGCTCACCCAGTAGCGAAGGGTCAACAGGACGCCGTGGTCCCCGTACTCGTTGATGTAGCAGGTCGGCGACGCGGGGTAGCGGGCCGCACCGACGCGGATGTCCGGGCCGCCGCCGATGACGTTGTCGACCTGGCGGGCCGCCCGTTCGATGATGGTCCGGGCCTCCTCGATGTCGCTCTCGTAGGTGACCAGCACGTCGAGTGAGAGCCGCATACGAGGGTCTTCGGCGGAGTAGTTGACGACGTCACGGTCCCGCATCGACCCGTTCGGGATGACCAGAAAGGAGTTATCGAGGGTGAAAATCTTCGTGTGTCGGAGCGTGATGTCTTCGACGAAGCCGCGCTGGTCCCGGTCGGCCAGTTCTATCATGTCGCCGATTTCGTAGGGCTGGTCGGCAAGCAGGAAGATGCCGGAGATGAAGCTCCCGACGATGGGGGCAACGACGACACCGACCACTGCAGAGAAGACCGCGACAGAGAGGGTGATATCGCCGAGTCTGATACCCCAGACGCCCAGTATCGAAAGGAGACCAAGCAGATAGATACTCATGCGAGTGCCTCGCAGCGCCGTCCGTGTGAGGCTCGGCCGACGGAACCACTGGGCGATGCGCCGACCGAACAGCCGGACGACGAGCCGCGAGACCGCCAAGGTCAGCACGACGATGATGACAGTCGAGAGTACGCGGGCGACCCACAGGTCGACAGCAAAGGGTAGCCACGAGAGTATCGCCTGGGTCAGGTCTGACGCCTGTCCGGTCCCGTTTGGTGCTGCACTCGACGATTGCAGCAACAGCAAGACGTGACCGGGATGCATGGAACACAGTGGTGGATACGGCGAGAAAAGCGTTCCCCCTCGAAAAAGGCAAGCCGCGGGCTGTCGAAGATGGGGCCATGCCCAGTGCCGACAGCTCGGCACCGCAGTTCGCGGTGACAGATGACGCCGGCGATATCGACACGCTCGTCGTCGGGTTCACGGAGTACGGTCTGGCCGGCCTGACCGCCGTCGACTATCTCTCGGACCAGCTCGATATGCGGCAGGCGGGCCATCTCGAGGCCGCCGGCCCGCCCCACATCACGCCCTTCGAAGGCGGCGTGCCGCGCCATCACACGCGCCTGTATGTCGACGAAGAGCGCTCTCTCGGTGTCGTCGTCGGGGAACGCATGGTCCCGGTCGAGGCGGTCCCGGGGGTCGCAGACGCCGTCTTGGCGCTCACAGACCGACTCGGTTCTGAGAGTCTCAGTGTCCTCTCTGGCGTCCCGGTCGCCCACGGGCCGGACGACCACGTCCCGTTCTACATCGCGACCGAGGACTACCGCGAGCGCTATCTCGCCGACAGCGACGTCCGACCGATGGGGACCGGCTTCCTCGACGGCGTCACAGCCGAGCTCGTAGCCAGCGGTATCGACGACGACCTTCCAGTCGGTGTGTTCACCACGCCGGCCCATCCCCAGGCCCCCGACGCGGCCGCTGCCATCCGATTGCTGGAGGCACTGACGGAGACGCACGAAATCGACGTCGATACGGGTCCGCTGGAGGCGTTCGCCGCCACCGTCGAGGCCCAGTACCGCGCGCTGGCCGAACGCATCGAATCGGCCGACGAGACCGCGATGCCTGACGACCGGATGTATATGTGACCGACCGTCTACTCCGTACGTGATACACTGTCTGTCCCGTGAGTACAGGTATCATACAAAGTATACCGATTATTTCTGGAAGACGTAGCGGTTCTGCGTGAATAATCAAACAATTCCCCAACACATATTTCACTGTCCAGGCCGTGGTGTCCAACAATGACCTCCACCAAGTCCGTCCCCGCGAACGCGACCGCGACTGCACCGCCTCCCGAGAGCCGACAGAAGACCTCGCTGTTCTGTCCCTCCTGTGGCCACGAGAGCCCGGTCACCGGCGACTGGGACGTAGAACAGACCGACGAGGGGCAGGCCTTTCGGTGCCCCTGGTGTCACACTGTTATCAGCAGCCGTCCCGGAAACTAACGCAGGTCGCGCGTTTCTTTGTCGGTGACAATCGAGTCAAGGAGCGACAGCGGCGTCGCGTCGTAGGCCGGGTTGCCGACGGTGAACTCGTCGGCCGGTTCGCGATGGACCTCCGAGGGTGAGCGAATCTCGGTCTCGAAGGCGAAGGCGCCGTCGACGAACTTCGAGTCGGCGCCGATGACCGTCATCGGGACGTCTTCCTGGGCCGCTGCCGTCGCCAGCGGATACGTGCCGATGCGATTGTACAGCGTCTCGTCGACGATGCAGTCCATCCCGACGACGACCCGGTCGGCCTCGGAGAGGTAGTACCCCGACGCCGCATCAACCAGCAGTGTCACCTCGACACCGTCTATGGCTCCCAGTCTTCGCGCCATCTTGCGACCCAGGTACCGCGGCCGGGACTCGGAGACGTACACCTCGAAGATGGCGCCGTCGTCGACGGCCGCCTCGATAGCTGCAAGCACTGTCGAGGAGAAGTCGTGCGTGAACAGCACGTCCTCGTCGGCCAGCGCGTCGGCCCCACGCTGGGCCGCACGGTCCTTGGCCGCCTCGACGTCGCCGACCACGCGGTCGATGGCCTCCACTGTCAGTCCCTTGGCCGTCGAGACGTCGTCGGGGTCGGCGTCCGCGACCGTATCGACGATTTCCTGCTGGGTGGTGTGCAACGAGGCGTGCGACCGGTTGGCACGCCGCAGAGCGCGGCTGTTGCGCTCCAGCGTGCGCACGTACTCTTCGACAGTCGGGAACTCCCGGTCGGTCAGCTCCCGCAGCGCCGTCGCTGCCTTGATCGCGACGACAGAGGAACTGTGTGTCTGCATCTCCTCTATCTCTGCGACCGTCTCGTCGATCATACAACCGGGTGCGGGGCGGACGGATATGTGTTTTCCCCTCGCCGGCTAGCAATCAACGCACGATTGAATGCTCTCGGAGAGACTGTCAGCAACAACCAGAAAGCCCCGAGCGGCTGAACTCGGAGGACTCGCTGCGCGCTTCCTTCGCTCACTACGCTCGCTCAGTCCAGTGCTTACATCGTCCGCCTTCGTCCAGCCGCTCGCCCCTTTCAGTCCCCCCGTTTGACTGCTAAATCGGCTACGAGCGCCTTTGCTGGCCGAGTAGCGGAGCACGTGGTGTTGTCCCTGCCCGCCTCAGAACTTCGCCATGTACTCCTCGACGAACGCCCGGACCTCGTCGAGCGAGGGCTGGTCGGCGGTGCGGACGAAGTGGCCGGCGACGGCGTTGCCCACGACGACCGCCGCGGCGGGGTCGAGCCCCGTGATGGCGGCCAGCGCGAGCCCGGCGTTGAAGTGGTCGCCGGAGCTGGTCGTCAGCTCGGGCTCCTCGACGGCCGGCACTGCGACGCTGTGGGTGTCGTCGGCGGTGACGACGACCGAACGGTCGACGCCGTGGCCGACGAACCAGGTCGGTCGACCGCGTCGAAGACGGTCGCGGCGGCGGCCGCGAAGTCGCGGTCGGCCTCGCCGTCGTAGGCGTCGGCCAGCACGTCCGTCTCGGCGCGGTTGGCCGAGACGACCACGTCGGTGACGTCGCCAAGTTCGCCGATTGCCTCCCGGCCAGACCGGAGTCGGTCGGCGTCGAGTTTCCTGACGTCGCCGGGGTCGACCAGCACCGTCTCCGGGGGGTCCTCGATGTCGGCCCAGCGCTCTCTGAGCCCCGACAGGACGCTCGGGAGGCGTGGCGTTTCTGACCAGTAGCCCACGCCCAGCAGCGCTGCACCGCCGAGGCGCTCGACGAGGCGGTCGTGGCCGAAGCGGTCGTCAAGCCCGGCCCAGTCAAGGGTCATCGTATCGCCGATTTCGGTCAGCATCAGCTTGCCGTCGTCGAACTCGACGGCGTCGGTGACGCCGGGCTCTCCTATCGAGTGGAGGTCGTACTCGCCGAACTCCCGCTCGAAGGTCTCGTGGACCGGGTCGCCGTACATCCCGACGAGCGTCGGCGAGAACGCCCAGGTGCCAAAGGCACGCGACAGGTGACAGGTGTGGCCGCCGGTGCGCCGACCGTCTTCGAGCCACTCGTAGGACAGCGAGCTACCCGCCTCGACCGAACGGTCGAGCCGGTCGCGAAAGTCCGAGAGCCGTGGCAGCCGCTCGTAGCTGGTCGGGTCGGTGCGGTCGGCGACGACTTCGCGGACGCGGTCGAGGTAGCCGTCGAAGCCGAACACGACACGACGCGGGTCGATGTCGTCGGGCAGTTGCCTGCGAGCGGTCTCGACGGCTCGCCGCGTCTCGTCGTCCATCTACAGGACGTCGTCTGCGCTCGCGCCCTCGAAGACGACCTGCTCGAGCATATCGAGCATCTCGTAGGGGTTCTCTCGCTGCCAGACGTTGCGACCGACGGCGAGGCCGGCGACGCCGACGTCCATGCACTCCTCGACGAGTTCGAGGAACTCGCGGTCAGACGATTTCGACCCTCCGGAGAGCAGGACGCGGTTGTCAGCGGCCGAATTGACCGCGTACTCCATGTTCTCCTTGCTTCGGGGGTACTTCACCTTCGTGAAGTCCGAGCCCAGCTCGAGCCCCAGGCGGGCGGCGTAGGCGATTATCTCCTTGCTGCGGTGTTCCTTGACGGCCTGGCCGCGCGGGTAGGCCCACAGGGCGATGGGGAGGTCGTGGTCGCGGGCGGACTCCTGGACCGGGCGGAAGTCCTCGAACATCTCCGGCTCCTTGTTGACGCCGGGGTAGATAGTGTAGCCGATGGCGTCGACGTCCAGCTCGGCGGCGTAATCGACCGTCCAGTTGTGCGCGGAGTAGGGGTCGCCCATCCAGAGGTCCGAGCCGCCGTTGAGCTTGGCGAGGAGATTCACGTCGTCCTTGTAGCTCGGGTAGTACGTCTCGGTCAGCCCCTTCCCCACTGCAAGCGCCGTGACGGCGTCGTGTGTGGCCATCTCGAAGATCTGGTTCGGGTCGAGGCGTTCCTCGACGCCCGAGAACTGCTTGGGACCGTGCTCCATCCCGTGATCGTGTGCCAGCACAAGCGTCTTGTCGTTACGAACGAGCGGTGAGTCTCCAAGAGGTCGCATGGGAATGAACTACCCAGAAGGCACATTAACAGATTTCGGTTCTGTGTTTTTACTCGCGTTCGTGTTCGTTTCTGTCCGGTCCATCGGGGTTATGTAGCTGGGGAGTCAACGTCCTCCCATGCCGACAGTTGAACTAGACGAAGAGACGGTTCGACGCCTCGACGGCCTCCGCGAAGAGGACGAGTCATACGACGAACTCGTCACCGAGCTCATCAACATCTACGAGGCCGAGGAGCTGACGCTGTTCCACGGCGGCGACGAGTACTAAGTAGGCACCGGAACCCACAGAACGCCCGACCACGTGGTCGGTGCGTGTCTCGTCTCGGTGGCGAGTTCACTTGGCGGCCTGCTCGCAGACGCTCTCCCAGCGCCCGTTGGACTCCAGCTTCTGCTGTAACTCGTCGGCGTAGGCCTGGGCGAGCTGTTCGGCTTCCTCGGTTCGGTCGTCGTCGCCGCCACCGCCGGCCAGTCCGAGCGCCGCTTTCACGCCCGACAGGAAGCCGCCGCTCCCGGAGCTGTCCCGGGAGTCGCTGCCGCTGGGGACGCCACCCATCGGACCGCCCTGGCCGACCTTGTCGAGTTCCGGCATGATAGACGGGAGCTTCGACGTGTCAGCGACGAGTGTCGCCGTCTCGGGCTCGTCGGCCCCCTCGATGTCGAACTCGACGGCAGTCATCACGAGGCCCCACTGCTGGTTGGAGAAGGAGGAGGCCTCGATGCGGTCCGTGAACTGCCTGTCGACGGTCATCCGCTCGCCGGCGATACGGCCGGTCCAGTCGTCGCTCATACCTGTCTATTGGCGGCCACACTTTAGAGGGTTTCCGCGTCCGAGCGCGCTCTCAGACGCCCGACTCGATCGTAATCTCGGCGTGTAGCGCTTCGGTTAGCGCGGAGTGGACGTGACAGATGTCCTCCGCGAGCTCGACGATGTCCTGTTCCTCCTCGCCCAGGGACTCCTCAACTGTGACGTCGAACGCGATGTTCTCGAGGTCGTCGTCCTCGTCGAGGTCCGCCCCAACCTCGATTTCGACCTCGCCGATGTCGTCGTAGTTGTACTTGCCCGCGGCGACGCGCAGCGCCGGGATGTAACAGGACGCGTAGTCGGCCGCCAGGACCTCGTTGGGGTTCGGGCCGTCGTTGTTCAGGGCGTCGACGATGAGCTCCCACTCGCCGTTGATGACGCTCTCGACTGTGTACCCTTCCTCGCACGTGCTGGTGACTTCGATATCTGCCATGACGTACGGCCGGTGGGTCTCCAGCGTATAAATTTGACTGATACGTGCTCGACCCTGTGTTCGCCCGGGATTCAAGACCGTTCCGGCAGTAGGGACACACATGACGACTGTCGGCTTCATCGGCCTGGGCGCGATGGGTGCACCGATGGCGTGGAACCTCGACGACGCTGGCTTCGATCTCGTCGTCTACAACCGGACGACCGACCGCGAGCAACCGTTCGCGGCGGCGGGCGTCTCCGTGGCCGACTCGCCGAAACACCTGACCGAGCGGGCCGACGTGGTCTGCTGTATCGTCAGCGACGGCGACGCGGTGGCCGAGGTGCTCGAACGCGACCTCGGCGTCCTCGAGGGACTCGACGACGAGACCGTCTTCGTCCAGATGAGCACCATCGGCTACGCGGAGACGATGGCCGCCGCGGACCTGGTGGCCGAGAACGGTGCGGCGTTCGTCGACGCTCCGGTGTCGGGAACCGTCGGCCCAGCCGAGGAGGGGACGCTGGTCGGATTGGCCGGCGGTGACGAGTCGGTCGTCGAGGCGATTCGCCCGATTCTCGAGGCGATGTGCGAGCCGGTGGTCCACTGCGGCGAGGTGGGCCAGGGGACGAACATGAAGCTGTTCATCAACCTCCTGCTGGGCGATGCGATGGCCGCCTTCGCCGAGGCGCTCGTCTTCGGGCGAGCCAACGGACTCGATGTCGAAGCAATGAGGGCCGTCGTCGAAAACGGCGCGCTCGACTGCCCGCTGTTCGATATCAAGGGCGCCACCGTTGGCGAGGGCGACTTCGCGCCTCGCTTCCCCGTCGACTACCAGTTCAAGGACCTCTCGCTGGCACTGGACAGGGCCGGCGAGGTCGGCGCGCCGCTCTCACAGACGGCCGCCGCTCGCGAGGCGTTCAGCGCCGCCCGCGCCCGCGGCTACGGCGGCGAGGACATGACGGCGGTCATCAAGCCGCTCGAAGAAACGGCGGGCGTCGAGGTTCGCGAGGAGTAGCTACAGTTCGAACGTCTCGTCGCCGTCCAGAATCACAGGTTCGACGGTGCTGCCGGTGGCTTTGACCTCGCGGACGAAGTCGTCCGTGTCGATCTCGATTGGCGGGAACGTGTCGTAGTGCATCGGGAGCGCGTAGTCGACGTCCAGCCAGTCGGCGGCGATGGCGGCCTGCATCGGCCCCATGGTGAAGTGGTCGCCGGCCGGCAGCGCGGCAGCGTCGGGTTCGAGGTACGGCCCGATCACCTCCCGCATCTCGGTCATCAACCCGGTGTCGCCGGCGTGGTAGAACGTCGTCGATTCGGCGTCGCTGACCTGTGTCGGCTTCGTGTCGGAGATGACGTAGCCAGCGGGCATTCCCGCCCCGGGCGTCTCGAACCCTTCGCCTACGCCGTTCGTGTGATCGGCCCGGTGCATCGTGACAAACGCGTCTCCGCATTCGACGGTCCCGCCGAGATTCATCCCGACCACGTTGTCCTCGTCGATGCCGTGTTCACGCACGGTGT
This sequence comes from Haloarcula rara, assembly GCF_029338235.1. Classification (GTDB taxonomy): domain Archaea; phylum Halobacteriota; class Halobacteria; order Halobacteriales; family Haloarculaceae; genus Haloarcula; species Haloarcula rara. Next base: position 9,882 of record NZ_CP119785.1, on the reverse strand, counting down.
AGCCGGTCACCTCCGGCGTCCCGACGACCGTCGCGTCCGGGAACTCGCCGGCGTCGGCGACGTGGTCGTCGTGGCCGTGTGTCAACAGGACGTAGTCCGGGTCCAGTTCTCCCGGGTCTGTGTCCGTCTTGGGATTACCGAAGAACGGGTCGATGAGGAGGTCGGTGCCGTCGACTGTGACGTGCCAGGTAGAGTGGCCATGCCAAGTAAGCTGCATGATTCGGCCGCTACTACTCGGCGCGGCCACTTAATCGCTACACCGATAGCGGGTCGGGCGAACTCGGTCAGTCGAACGCAGTCAGCGTCGTGGGCTTGCCCTGTGCGTAGCGAATCCACCGGCGCATGTGGCGGTTCAGCGCCCAGAACAGGGTCACGACCATCCCGACCAGTGCCGACAACATGACGACCGCGAGCACGAGCGGGTCCTCCGTCGGCAGTCCAAAGAGCGCGATTATCGTCGCCACGAGCGCCATCTCCACCGCGGTTCGAATTCCGGGGAGAATAAACCCAGGTGAGGGGAGCGAGTTGCCTGACGTTCCGTCGGCCATAGCCCACGTTTGTTAGCCGGCTACTTAGCGATTGTCGCCGGACAGGCCGTGGGTTTATTCACCCGCTTTCCCTACGTCGGGACATGGATCCAGATGGGCTGTCACGCCGGCGCCTGCTGGCCGCAGTCGGACTCGGAGCGGCCGGGACGGCCGGCTGTCAGTCGCTGACGACGTCCACGAACCAGTCCAATGGGACCGACACCGACGCGTCTCGGGCCCCGTCGCCGGACAGACCGAGCGAGACAGGCGCCGGTGTGGACCACGAGGGCGAGGGCAGCGTCTACACCGAGGTCTACGACAACGTGGCCGACGGCGTGGTCTCGATTGAGGTGTACGACGACACCACCAGACCCTCCTCCGGCAGCGGCTTCCTCATCGACGGTAACTACATCGTCACTAACGAACACGTCGTCGACGCCGGCGACACCGTCTACGTCCGCTACGTCGGCACCGACTGGCGCGAGGTCAGCGTCGCCGGCACGGACGTCTACAGCGATCTGGCAGTCATCGACGTCGAGAATACACCGGACGCCTCCGACCCCCTCACCTGGGTGAACAGCCGGCCGGCTATCGGGACCCGCGTCGTTGCCATAGGCAACCCCTTCGGCCTCTCCGGGTCGGTGTCCGAGGGCATCGTCAGCGGCGTCGACCGGACGCTCCGTGGGGCGAACAACTTCTCCATCGCCGCCGGCATCCAGACCGACGCGGCCGTCAACCCCGGCAACAGCGGCGGCCCGCTGGTCGACCTCGACGGTAACGTCGTCGGGGTCATCAACTCAGGCGGCGGCGACAACGTCGGCTTCGCCATCTCCGCGCAGCTGGCCCAGCGAGTCATTCCCGCGCTCATCGAGGACGGTTCGTACGACCACCCCTACATGGGCGTCGGCCTGTCGAACGTCTCCCCGGTAATCGCCGAGGCCAACGACCTCGAACAGGCCTCGGGTGTCTACATCAACTCCGTCCGGTCCGACGGCCCCTCCGACGGCGTGCTGGAAGGGAGCACCGGTACGGCGAGGGTCGACGGCGTGGAGGTCGGCACCGGCGGGGACGTGGTTCGGCGCCTCGACGACACACCGACCCCGACCCGGCAAGACCTGGCGGCGTATCTCGCCCTGGAGACGAGCCCCGGCGACACGCTTTCGGTCACGGTCCAGCGGGACGGCGGCAGACAGACGGTCGAGATTACGCTCGGGACGCGGCCCGAACCGCGGTAACACTCAGTTGAGCGCGAGAAACCGGTAGTTCAACACCGCGGCGAAGGCCACCCAGAGCAGATACGGCACGACGAGTAGTCCCGCAGTCCGTCGAATACGGCCGAAGGCCACCGCGGTCGGGACGGCAAGCAACAGCAGTCCGCCGATGACGGCGAGGGCCAGCGCGAGGTTCTGTGCCCGGAAGAAGACGGGCGTCCAGGCCACGTTGAACGCCATCTGCGCGACGAACAGCCCCAGCGCGAACCGTCGACCGGGGTGGTCCGCCCGCCAGACGAAATACAGCGCGACGCCAAGCAGCGTGAACAGCAGCGGCCAGACCACGCCGAACAGCCACGGGGGCGGGTAGATGGCAGGCTTCGCGAGCGACTGGAACCACGCCGAGCCGGGCCCGCCCAGTGCAGCGGGGGCGCTGCCGACGAGGTTGACGAGGACGACGGCGGCGAGGACGCCCGGAATATCGTCGCGGTCGAGTGACACGGCAGTCGTCATACAGGCCAGTTGCACCGCTCACGGGGAATAGTTACCGTCGCCACTCACAGCCACCGGCGTGCAACGACGCGCGCGACGGTCATCGGCAGCGTCACCCAGAGGACGACGAAAACGACAGTCTGAGCAGTTAGCGTCGAACTGACGAGTTCTGCGTAAAACACCAGCGCGCCGACAGCGAGGACACCGACGACTGTGGCGACGTAGCCCGGGTCTGTCCAGTCGGTGGTCCCAGCAGTGGACATACCTGACGGTCATCGGTCGGACGACAAGAAAACTGCGGAGCCTACTCCAGTGGCTCGGCGGCGTCGCGCTCGACGAGCGGGTCGGCGTTGTCGGCCGGCAGCGTCACCACGTCGTCCGTGGAGAGGTCGTAGGAGCGCTGATCGACGCCGAATATCTCGCCCACGTCGTCGGTGATACGGACGGTCTTGCGGTCCACGTCGGTGTCGGCCCCAGTTGGCTCCTCGCGGTCCTCGACTCCGCTGACCTCGTGTCCGCCGTCGACCGCCGAGCGCGCTTCCGCGGCAGGCCGTTCGGCCGACTCCGCCGGCGTGGCGGTCGGTTCGCCGGGTGGAGTACCGGCCATTTCTGTCGGCCCCCGTCCCGGGACACCGGTTCAGTCGGGCCGGCATCCCCACTCCGCGTCGCGGAGCCGTCGCCACCGCCCATGATGTCGGCCGCGTCGACTGCGGGTTCACTGTCGTCGGCCTGAGTGGGGTCGGCCGGCTTCGCCGGACTCGGTTCGCCGTCGTCGGGCGCCGGTGTCGGTGTGGCGTCAGTCGCTGCTGGCGACGTCGTCTCCGTGTCGTCGTCGCCGACGGCGCCAGCCGGCGACTCGCCGGCGATGACGTCGAGTACGTGCCGACGGTTCCCTTGGATGGCTTCGACCATCGTCTCGAAGAGCTCCCGCTCCTCCTGTGTGAGCCCGCCGTCCTCTGTGGGCATATCGGCTGCCGCCAGCGAGGCCATCTTGACGATTTTCCCGACCCGGCGTTCGTAGATGGCCTCGACGGTCTGTTCGGCCGTCTTGATGTCGTCCGTGAGACGGTTGACCTCCGGCGCGTCGAAGGGGTCGTCGGCCCGCTCGGCGGCGCGGTCGCGCTCCTCGCGCAGCTGGGCGACGAACTTACCGGCCTCCTCGTAAAACGTCGCTCGCAGCTGCTGGAGCTGGTCAGTCTGGCGCTCGCGGGATTGGACCGACTGGAGTTCGTCGAGTTTCATTCTTGTGCCTTCCGTGCACGCCCGCGGGCCATGAGGAACACGCCCACGTGCTCTGGTACTGTCTGATTACCCGCCTCCACCGTAAAACTATCCCCAGCGTGTTCTGCCGTGTCCAGTTCAACCAGCCCGCCTTCGGTCACTTCGACGGCTATCTCGTGGCCCCTGAACGTCTCCGGGACGGCATCGGAGAGCGGGTCGAAATCGGCGAGTTCCTCGCGCTCCAGGCGCTGGACCGCCAGCCCGCTACCGCCGTGGAGGCTGCCCGGCAGCCGGATGAGTCGGTTCGTGTCGGTCGTCACCGGCTCGTCGATGGGCGCGTTGTCCGCCGCGACGACCTCCTGGGCGAGCACCTGTGCTATCTGGTACACCGCCGAGTGAACGTCGATGTTGCCCGCTTCGAGACCCTCGTAGTTGTTCCGGGCCGCGTTGAGCGCGGCCGTGGCCTTCCCCTCGCCGATGCGGTCGTACCGCTGGAGGGCCTCGATGGCCTCCGCTTCGTCCATCGCGAGCCACTCGTCGAACTGCGAGAGGATATGCCGATGGGCGCGAGCGCCCCAGCCGCCGTCCGTGGGCAGGGTGCGCTTCTCGGCCGGGCTGGACCGACCGGCCGTCCCGGCGACCGTCTCCACCTCGACGAGCTCTTCGAACTCCAGGCCGATGCCCCGCACGTAGTCGACGATTTCACGTCGGGCGTCCCGCTCCAGGCCGCGAATCCGCTCGTCCCGGACGTGGACGTGATACCCGCGCCCGCCGGAGAAGACGACCGTCGTGTCCTCGAACCCGAAATCGTCGTCCAGGAAGTCCAGAAGCCGCATGAGTGCGTCTTTGCATTTTTCGAGCATCTCCCCGTAGGTGTCCTCGCCCAGCACGACCGACGGAGGTGGTCGGCGTCCAGGTCGAAGACAAGGTCGGAGTTGCGCCACCCCTTGTCGCCCATCGTCGAGGCGCTCGGGTCGTCGTACCGGCCCGCAGAGAAGTAGATGTGGCGAGGCTTCTTGCGCGCCAGGAAGTCTTCGATGTTGCCCAGATCCAGCAGCGACCGGTGGCGGACCATCGTCTCACCGGGGCCCTCCGTCCACGGGATGAAGCCCCACTCGCGTTCGTTCGCGGCCGGCGGCGGCGTTATCGACGACCGTCGGTAGTGGTCACCGAAGCGACCGCGCAGGTACTCGCGGGTCCGCTCGTCCATCGGGCAGTGGTTGGACAGAGCGGTTCAAAAGGGTTCTCGTCAGGGGCTGCAGGAGTAGGGTGAATTGGTGTTATCGGACAGACCGCCGTTTATCCGGTACCACACTCTCGACAGCCAGAACCGTCTATAGTTGTCACCGAAGGAACAGCGAGCCCTAGCCCCGCAACAGCTTCGAGAGCTTCTCGGTGATCGAATCGTCGCCGAGTTTCAGATAGAAGGCGTCCCCGCCGTCCTCGTAGTAGTTGTCGATGCGGCGACGTACTTCGAAGCCGATGTGCTGGTAGAACTCCAGCGCCTCCTCGTTTGTCGACCGGGCGTGGCAGGTGACAGAGCCGTAGTCCTCGCTGACGCGGGCGATGAGACGTTTGCCGAAGCCGTGGCCGCGGTAGTCGGCGTCGACGGCGAGAAAGAGGATGTAGCCATCTCTGCGGACCGCGGCGAAGCCGATGAGGGCGTCGGCCGCGCGGTCGAGGTAGAGATAGACCGTCGAACGGCGATAGGCGCTGCGGAAGAAGCCGCGTCGCTGACGGAGTACACCCTCGGAGCGGCGGATATCCTCCTTGAGCTGCCACGCTGCGTCGACGTACTCGTCGCTGCCCCGGTCGACGACCGTTGTCTCGATGTTGACGCTCACTGGGGAGTAGGTACAACTGGCCCAAACATAATTCCACCGCCCAGCGTTCGCCGAGTTGTGTCAGTCACTGTCAAAGTGCTGAGAAATCATGGCTGACTGGTCGCAGCCGCCGTGTCGAGCCTGGTTTCGCCACCGCGAGCGTGCCGCCTGCCCCGTAGCAGGACAGTACTCGAGTCCCTGTGACTGGGACACTATCGAAAATCGTTTGCTCCAGAGAGGAACAGAATTAGGTTTCTGGCCCGTCTAGGGGCTGTAATGACTGCGCGTCCAGCGATTGCTGCAACAGTAGTTTTCCTGGCGGCTATCGTCAGCCGGCCGGTCAGGGCCCATGTCGATTACGTGACCGAGCCGGCGAGACGAGAGACGCAGTGACCTTTACCGTCGGCGTACTGTCTGACCCGTTCAACGCGGCGCTGTTTCTCGGGAGTGGGCTGGTAACGGTCGTCGGTATCGCCGCGTACCTCTACGTGCGACCGACCATCACGGATATCGTCGTCCTGCGGGACAAACTCGCAAGTTACGGCGACCTCATCCCGTGGATGCTCCGACTCGCCGTCGGGATGCCGCTCATCGGGGCCGGGTTCCAGGGGTACATATTCGCTCCGACGGTGACGTTCAACGTCGGTGCGAACCCGTTACTGCGCGTCCTCTTTATCGCGCTTGGCTTTTTCACGCTGTTCGGGCTCGCGACCCGTATCGTTGCAACGCTCGGACTGGTGACCTACGCCTGGGCGCTTTCGACCGAGCCGAGCGTCTTTCTGGCTATCGAGTACGTCCCGCTCTTTCTCGCGCTGTTCGTCCTCGGCGGCGGGCGGCCCAGCGCCGACGATATGCTGCTCGAGGTCGCGAGCACCGACGGGAGTATATACGGGCGTATCGACCCGATTCACCACCTGAAGGCCTACCTGGATGGGCGGACGCGACCGCTCCGCGCCTACGTCCCGGTCATCCTCCGCGTCGGCATGGGCGCAGCCTTCATTTACCTGGGGCTTATCCAGAAGCTCTCCCAGCCCTCCAGTGTCCTGGAAGTCGTCGAAAAATACAATCTCACGGCCGTTGTCCCCGTAGACCCCGGCCTGTGGGTCGTCGGCGCTGGCATCACAGAGATAGCGGTCGGTATCGCGCTCATCGCGGGCTTCTTTACCCGCGGCATGGGCCGCCACGGCGTTCATCCTGTTTACGCTGACCCTCTTTGGCCTGCCCGACGACCCGGTGCTGGCCCACGTCACGCTCTTCGGGATGGTCTCTGCCGTCTTCACGCTCGGCGCCGGGCCGCTCTCGTTCGACCACTGGTACGGTCGCCCCGCAGTGGCTGACGGGGAGAGCGTCATTCCGGCGGACTGAGACGAACCGTTATAAACCAGTGTTCTCGGCGCCGTCCCACCGATCGAGTTCTGTCCGGTTCCCGCTGCCGTTGTAGTAGATTGTGATGGTGTCACTGGAGCCGACGCGCTGCCCCCAGGCGCCCCCCTCGCCGAGCTGGACGATAGAGCCCTCGTCTACCATCTCCGTCTGATTCGTATTCGCCAGCTGGGACCAGTTTGCCTTCGGCTCGCCCCGCGGTCCCTCGAACTCCAGCCGGCCGGCCTGAATCGGGTCGCCGCGGCTGTGGGTGACGAGCAAGAGCCCGTTTTCGTCGGAGTAATCGTAGGTGAAGTTCGCCTGTGGAATCCCGTCACCGCTGCCCTCACCGACGACGAGCACGTTCACGCCGACCACCGCCGTCACGACGACGGTCATTCCGACGAGCAGTCCGATGCCGATAGACTCGGACATCCCACGGTCACCGCCGAGGCTACGCGCTCCCATCGATATCCACACAATGGTATATGAATATAAAGGCTGTTCGGCCGCGGGGGCCCTCAGACAGATAGCTCCCGAACGGAGACCGCCTCGCGGCGGGTGTCGAGACCGTCGAACGCCGGCGGCGACGTGCCGGGCCGTTCGACCAGACGGGTCGCGACGGCGACGCCGGTTCGCAGCGCAGTCGCGTCGTCCGCGCCGTCGGCCCACGCGGCGAGTGTCCCGGAGAGCAACGCGTCGCCGGCCCCGACCGTATCAGCCACGTCCACGTCGATGGCGCCGGCGTGCAGCGTCGTCGAGTCCGTCGCCAGCACGCGCCGTCACCGCCCAGCGAAGCCAGCACGCGGTCGAACCCCTCGCCCGGAACTCGGACGCGGCCCGCGCACAGCCCTCGACCGTCGAGACGTCGGCATCTGTCGCCCGGGCCAGCTCCTCGCGGTTGGGTTTACAGAGCGCGTACCGTTCGTCGAGTGCCCGGAGCGCGTCGCCATCCATGTCGACGACGGTGTCCCAGCCGCCGGCCGACGCGACGGCGTCGACTGCGTCGGTCGTCACACCCGGCGGGAGGCTCCCACTGACCACGACGGTGTCCGGGTCGCGCTCACGGACTGTCTCGACCACTGCCGTGACCGTCTCTCCGTCGACGGCCGGTCCGTCGTGGTTGAGCTTGTACTCGGCCCCGTCGGCGACCGCGGTCGTGTTCAGCCGGGTCGGCCCGTCCGCCTCGACGAACGCGGTCGACACGCCGTCGGCGGCCAGACGCTCGCGGATGAACTGGCCCGTGAACCCACCGAGGACGCCCGTAGCCACGGCGTCGGTATCTAGCGCGGTGAGGAACTGTGCCACGTTGACGCCCTTCCCGGCGGCGTCAAAGCGGGCCGAATCGGCGCGCATAACCCGGTCGTGGGCCATCGGCTCGTCGAACTGCAGCGTCTGGTCGACTGCCGGATTGAACGTCACGGTGAGGTGCATCAGTTGCCCCCTGTGACGACGACGTCTGCCTCGGCGAACGCGTCCGCGAGTTCGCCCGGGAGCGCCTCGTCGGTGACCAGCAGGTCGATCTCGTCGGGGTCGGCGACGGTGACGAAACTGCGCTCGCCGAACTTCGAGCTGTCGGCCACCAGCACGACGCGCCGGGCGTTTGCCACCATGGCGCGCTTGACCGCAGCCTCGTCCTCGTCGGGGGTCGACAGCCCCGTGTCGGCGGTCACCCCGTTGGCCCCCAGAAAGAGGATATCGAAGTTGCGCTGGTCGAGAAAGGACTCGGCGGCTGGCCCCACACAGGCGTGACTGCGCGGGCGGACGGTCCCGCCGGTCAGCTTCACGTCGACGTCTCTGTCTGCCAGTTCCAGGCCCAGTTCGGGCATATTCGTCACGCCGACGTAGCCGCTGTCGGGCGCGGCTCGTGCGACCTCCGTCGTCGTGGTCCCTGCGTCGAAACAGACCACGTGGCCGTCGCGTATCTCTTCGCTCGCGCGGGCCGCGATAGCCTGTTTGGCCTCCAGATGGTCGACCTCGCGCTGGTCGTAGGACCGCTCGCGCCCCGCCGACGAGACGGGGACCGCGCCACCGTGGGACCGCTCGATTCGCCCCTCGGCCGCTAAGTCCTGGAGGTCACGGCGGATAGTTGCTTTCGAGAACTCAAGTTCGTCGGCCAGCGTCGCGACCGAACAGCCGTCCTGTTCGGTCACAAGCTGGACGATGGTGCGTTTTCGCTCGGCGGGGAGCATCTGCCCAAACATTGGGCCGCCTCGAACTTAGCAGTTCCGTCCGATTCTGTTCGTTTCTGCTCGAAAGGTCGCCCGTGGCGCTCGGACTCGCTTACAGCGCGTCCACCACAGCGGCCGCGACTTCATCAGTGCCGGCGTCGCCGCCAAGGTCCGGCGTCTTCGGGCCGGACTCGGTACCGACTCGACGGCGGCCCGGACCCGGTCGCCCTCCTCGTCGTAACCCAGGTGGTCGAGCAACATTGCGGCGGAGAGAATCATCGCCGAGGGGTTCGCGATGCCCTCGCCGGCGATGTCCGGCGCGGAGCCGTGGACGGGCTCGAACAGGGCGTTCTCTTCGCCGACGTTCGCCGACGGAAGCAGGCCCAGTCCGCCGACCAGTCCGGCCGCCAGGTCCGAGAGCACGTCGCCGGCGAGGTTCGGACAGATGATGACGTCGTACTCCTCGGGCGTCATGACCAGGTGCATCGCCAGCGCGTCCATCAGCGCGGTGTCGTAGTCCGCGCCACGGTCCTCGCCGACCGCGCTCGCCGCATCGAGGAACAGGCCGTCCGTCTCGCGCATGACGTTGGCCTTGTGGGCGATGGTCACGTCGTCGAAGTCGTTCTGTCTCGCGTAGTCGAAGCCGAACTCGGCTATCTTCGCCGAGGCGTCTTCGGTGATGACGCGGGTCAGCGTCGTCACGCCCTCGGTTATCTCACTCTCGATGCCCGAGTAGACGCCCTCCGTGTTCTCGCGGATGAAGACGATGTCTGTGTCGGGCTGGACGGCGTCCAGGCCCGGGTAGGAGCGGGCGGGCCGGACGTTGGCAAAGGAGCCGACGACCTCTCGCAGCGGGAGGATGACGTCGGCGGCGGTCTCGCCGGCCGCGCCGAACAGCGTCGCGTCGGCGTCGGCGGCGATATCGCGAGTCTCCTGGGGGAGCGCCTCGCCGGTCTCGGCTTTGACTGCGTCACCGGCGTCGGCCTCGACGAAGTCGAAGTCGACCGAGTCAATCGCCGCCAGTACGTCCACGGCGGCGGGCGTGACTTCCTGCCCGATACCGTCACCGGGGATG